>NZ_KE136357.1:0-30251 GCF_000406965.1 Enterococcus avium ATCC 14025
GGTGTGATCGTCAATATGGGATCAAAAGTAAAGGGTTTTGATGTTGGAGATACAATTGGTGTTGGTTACGATTGGTGTGGTGAATGCGACTTTTGCAAAGAAGGAAAAACAAGTCAGTGTCCACATCGAGGCATCATGAATATTGCTTCGGACGATGGCTATTATGGGAATTTTGGTTGTGGAGAATATGTAGTTAAAACTTATCGCGCGCTTTGTAAGATGGATCCTTCGGTAGACCCATCAGAAGCTGCTTTTGTCGAACCGGCAGGCACAGTTGTAGAAGGTTTGCGCAAATTAAGAGTAGTAAAAGGTGAAACAATAGTAGTTATTGGTGCAGGCACAATGGGAATTCTAAATGCCTTAATTGCACGCGAAATGGGGTGTCGTGTGATTTTAACCGAAATGATGCCTAAAAAAATTCAAACGGCAAGAGAGTATGGTTTCGATGTTGTTGACGTATCAAAAACGGACCCAGTTAAAGCTGTAAAGACGTTAACTAAGGAAAAAGGAGCAGATGCTGTAGTCGTTGCGGTTGGTGCTACGTCAGCCAATAATCAAGCCTTAGAGATGATTAAACAGATTGATGGACGAATTCTTTTATTTGCTGCTGGGTATCCTGCACCAGAAATGAATATTGATTCAAATACAATTCATTACAGAAAGATGGAGCTACTAGGAACATTCAGTGCAGATATAGATGATTTCCAATATGCAGCTGATCTGATTAGTGAGAAGAAGATTGATGTTTCCAAGTTGGTTGAAAAGAAATTCTCTCTGAAAGATGTTCAATCCGCATTTGAGGCAGCAACAGTCCCAGGTGCTTATCGAGTTAGTATCGTTTTTTAGTAAAGTAAAGGAGGAGAAACCATGTTACAAGCAGTTCTCGCAGGGTTAGTATTAGGTATTTGTAAAATGGATATGTTCTTTGGGTACTGTTATCTTTCACGACCACTAGTTGCTTCGACATTAATGGGATTAGCGTTGGGAGATGTGACCCAAGGGATCATTATCGGGGGTGTTCTTGAAGTTATTTTTATTGGTTCATTTCCAGTAGGTGCAGCAGTCAGTCCCGATGGCGCTGCAGCTGGGGTAATTGGAACAGCATTTGCGATTATGACCAATTCGGGTGCTGAACTTGCAACCGCTTTGGCAGTTCCTATTGGACTTTTAGGCGGCTTTCTATTTATTGTAGTAAAACTATTTAATTCTGTTTTTTCTACAGCTATGGGTAAACAATTGGAAAAGAGGAAAATGAAGGCGGCTTCACGGATTTATGTTATTGGATGTTGGATTTCTACATTTGGTATTTATTTTGTATTTGGTTTATTAGCTGTTTATTCAGGAAGCGGAGCCGTTCAAACCTTTGTTAAATCAATTCCAGTTGATGTGATTAACGGTTTATCTGCTGCAGCAAATTTGTTACCAGCTATTGGATTTGCCATGCTATTAAAAATGATAATTAGTAAGAAAATGTCTCCCTTTTTCTTTATTGGTTTTATGCTCGCTGCATATTTAAAGTTACCAACGATTGCAATTACTCTTTTGGCTGTAATGTTTGTAATTATCATGCTAACACCTCACAATTTGAATACTTCACCCGCTGTAGGACAGGAGGATATTGACGATGACTTCTAAATTATCAAAAAGAGATTTGAATCGAGTTTTTGTAAGATATATTGCACTGAACTGTATGAACGATTATCCAGGACAGATGCACAGTGGTTTCACGTTTTCAATGCTTCCGTCATTAGAAAAAATTTACGCAGAACATCCTGAAAAATTAAATGAGTCCGTGATGAGACACCATGCTGAGTACTTCAATATTACACCATCATTGGCGGGCTTTCCATTGGGAATAACGTTAGCGATGGAAGAAGAAAATGCTAAATCGGAAGATTTTGATGTTACTACAATAAGTGGTATGAAAACTGCATTAATGGGACCACTATCAGCTATCGGGGATACGATTTTCCCTGCAACACTTAGAATTATTGCCACAGCAATGGTAACTGAAATGGCGGCGAAAGGTAGTATTTTGGCTCCTATTATTTTCTTACTGGTGTATAACATCCCAAACTTTTTAGCAAGATTTTATTCTTTAAAATTAGGCTATAACTTGGGTAGTGACTTCATTATCCAATCAGAAAAGTCTAATATCATGCAAAAAGTTTCGTATGCTTGCTCTGTTGTGGGCTTAATGGCTATTGGTGCTATGTGTGCTTTTAATATCAAAATTTCTACACCGATTGTAATTGGTGGGTCAGTGAAAGATGGGGCAATGAAATTACAAGAAACCTTAGATAGTATTTTACCAGGAATGCTCTCGTTGATTCTCGTGGGTATTATTTACTGGCTTTTAGATAGAGGAGTGAAAGTGGTCCCTTTACTATTAGGTACAATGGTTGTTGGTGTCGCTCTGTTCATGTTGGGAATTATAGCTTAAGGAGAAATGGATATGAAGAAAGCATTAATCATTGGAGCGGGCAACATAGGGCGCGGCGTCGTAGGCTATTTATTAAATCGTGATGGTTATAAACTTTCATTTTATGATGTTCATCCAGAGCATTTGATAGAAATGAAGAATTTGGGCGGTTACTCAGTGTTTGTTGACGATAATAATAGACAGACAGAGTTTCATGTATCTGATTTTTTGATCATAGATTCAGATAAATTATCCAAAGCGTTGGAAGAACATGATTTTATCTTCTGCTGTGTTTATGAAGGAGCTTTTAAAAGTATTGCAGAAAATCTAGCAAGGGCTATACAAGATTGTGAGAAAAACAATTTTAAAAATGTCATGCTATGCGTTAATTCACTGGGAGCTCCTCAAAAATTTGTTCAATATATCAGCGAGTATTTGAAAAATGACCCTTTATCATTGGATTACTTTAATGAAAAAGTTGGAATAAATCAAGTTATGGTCCTTTCAGCAGCATTACCGCTTCCAAAAGAGTTAAGTGAAAATTATCCATATGCAGTTATGATTACTGCTAATCCTCATCTAGAAATTGATGGAATAACATTCACAGGAAAAAAACCAGAAATTCTAGATGTTGAATTTGTCGATAATGCTGAAGGAAGAATTTACAGGAAGGTATATGTAGGCAATATGCGTCATACTATGGCCGCTTTTATTGGAGTAATAGAAGGCTTAACATATATTTATGAATCACAACAAGATCCACGAATTAGACCTTGGCTGGAAAAGGCGTTTGATGAGGCACATCAAGCAATTAAGGCTACGTATGATTTTGATATGTCAGAAGACAAATATTGGGTTGATTATATGCAAGAAAAATTAAATCAAGACATTAAAGATCCTATTGAAAGAGTCATCGCAAATCCAGAATTGAAACTTGGCCCATCTGAACGGTTTATCGGTCCTGCTAAATTGTGTTTAAAGAAAAATATTTTGCCAATGTATATCGCAAAAGGAACAGCTTACGGACTAAAATATCTACAGAAAAAGGACCAACGTTCGATTGATGAGCTATTAGCAGAAGTTTGTGGTTTAAACAAGGAGAACGATTTTGTACTTTACCAATTAATAAAAAAACAAACTGAGTTGATTTAGTAGAAGGAGAGCAAAAATGAGATATAAAAAATTTGGTAGTAGCAATTTAGAGATTTCTTCTGTTGCAGTTGGAACTTGGGCAATGGGGGGAGAAAATTCTGCAGGAGGTAGCTTTGGAGAAGTAGATAGAAATGAATCCATCGCAGCAATTAAGACTATGCTGGATGGGGGAGTAAATATCATTGATACTGCACCAATATACGGAGAAGGAACTGCCGAAGAAATTGTAGGAGAAGCAATTAAAGGGTATGATCGTAGCAAAATTTTTATTGCTACAAAATTCGGATCTTATATTAGTCATTTTGATGGGAAACCAGTCCGTAACAATAAATATGATGCTATTTTGAAAGAAGTAGAAGAATCTCTTCAAAGATTAGGCACAGATTACATTGATTTCTATTTGATGCATTGGCCAGATGTGAATACACCTATTGAAGAAACAATGGCTGCATTAAATTATTTGAAAAAAAGTGGAAAAATTCGTTATATTGGTTTGTGTAATTCATCAAAGGAACTTATCGAAGAAGCGTTAAAGTTTGGAGAAGTAAATGTTATTCAACCCCCTTTTTCTATGGTTAATCATTCACAAAAAGAACTGATGGAATGGGCAGAAGCTAATGGAATAGCAACTATGACTTCAGGTTCGTTGGGAGCAGGAATTTTGACTGGAACGATTCGTGAATTACCAAAGTTTGATGAAAAAGACTTTCGATTAACCTTTTATCCATTTTTTAAGGAACCCGAATTTTCAAAGATTATGGAGTTATTATTGACGTTAGATAAAGTTGCAAAAAAATACGATAAACCAGTTGCACAAGTAGCAATTAATTGGTCAACTCAAAAGAGTTTTGTAAATACAGCTCTTTTAGGGGTTAGAAATCCAAATGAAGCTAAAATCAATTGTGAGACATTTGAATGGCAATTAAATGAAGATGATATTAAGTGTATTGATGATGAAATACTTCGGTTGGAAATTGGTAATTAAATGATCATCTAGCAAAAGAAAAATAGATAAAAGAAAGCACAAATGGTGTATGGAGGTTAATAAAATAAGCACGTACCCAGGAATACGTTTCTTTCTCAAGTTTGAGTATAGCACGAAAAAACGAGTAATTTTGCACTCGATTTTTCGTGCTATTTATTACGAGCCATGTTCTTTCCCCCTCTTTTATAGACACTAATCAATAATTGATATTAAGAAAATCGGTATATACAATTGGTAGAAATTAATCATCTGACTTGTATAGTTCTTTAGGGAATAATACCTTAGAATGTGTTTTGTTAAAATCAGATTGATGAGTACATAGTCTAAAAGCTTCTAAGTTGGTTCATTATTTTTAGAAGATTATCTTCATTCAAGCTAACTATTTTTAGTTTTCAAATATAATTTTATTTTTAGAGAATGGCAAGATCTGGTTAATGAGATAAAATCTTCCCTCAGATATTTTATGATAAACTGATACTATAACGCTTACTTTACGAGCAGCCTTTTTCGACGTAATGCTATTTGGAAGGGGGATAGTTATGTATAGAAAAGATAGAGTATACGACTTTTTGGAACGGTGTGTCAGTCATATCGGATATGTGGATATAAAAAATGGCTTTAATGGAATTGGAACGACAGAAATAGCGGAAGCGATCAGCATTGATCGAACGAACTGCAGCAAGGAATTGAACAAGCTGGTGAACGAGGGGAAACTGATCAAGGTTGAAGGCCGGCCGGTGAAGTTTTTCCCGACGAAAAAGATCATGGAGATTTTTGATCTGACGATTACTGGAAAAAGTGTAAAAAGGCTGAGTGATTTTTGCAGCGGAGAGGATGGCATCAATGCCTTTGATAAGGTAGTAGGAAATCAAGGCAGCTTAAAAATGGCGATTGAAAAGGCTTGTGCAGCGATGATTTATCCACCCCATGGATTAAATACGATTTTATCCGGAGAGACGGGAACGGGAAAAACGATGTTCGCTGACATCATGTACAAGTACGCAAAATCTCATGGCATATTGAACAAGGATGCTCCCTTTATCATATTTAACTGTTCTGAATACTCGGATAATCCGCAGCTGCTACTCTCGACACTTTTTGGATTTAAAAAGGGATCATTTACTGGTGCAGAGAAGGATCAGGCGGGCTTGGTCAGTAAAGCGAACAACGGGATTCTTTTTTTAGACGAGATTCATCGTCTTTCCTCAGAAGGGCAAGAAATGCTTTTTCATTTGATCGATACGGGAAATTACCGAAAATTGGGGGATAACGACAACTATCATTCTTCTCGAGTATTGATCATAGGAGCGACCACGGAGTCATTAGAGTCAGCGCTATTATCGACTTTTCTTAGGCGAATACCGATGGTGATTGATTTACCACCTATCAGTGATCGAGGAATAGATGAACGGCTAGAGCTGATCAGTATCTTCTTCAACCTGGAGTTTGATAAAATCCAAAAGCCTATAACGATCAAAAAAAGTGTCTTGAAATCATTGCTCGGATATCACTGTGTTGGAAATGTCGGACAGCTAAAAGCAGATATCAATCTAATTTGCGCCCGAAGCTACCTTGATTCAATCTCGAATCATGAAGAAAGCATTCAAGTGACTAAAAAAGTTCTTCCCAGCTACATATTGGAGGGAATATTGAATGGGGAGAAGAATAAAGAAATTGATTTTTTATTGTCTAAGCTTGATGGGGATTTAGTGATTGATGGCGCATCAATGCCTAAATCCCTGATAAATAGTCAAATGTGGTATAAAAGGCTGGATAAAAATGCTAGTCTGAGCACGATTAAAAAAGAGCTGGAGCAAAGCATCCTAGAGGAATATCCATCTTCACCTTATAGTCGGACAGAGCACGAGAATATTTTCAAGGTTATTGAACCAAGTATCTACTACGAAGTGGATATTATTCTAAAAATAGCGGAAAGAAAGCTGCAGAAGAAGTTTTCGAAGCGAACCTATATTGCCTTTGCGATGCATGTCAATTCCTTGATCAACCAGCCAGTGGTGCATTCTGGGATTGATATTACAGTCGAGGAGCTGAGCGCCAAATATCCGAAAGAATTGGAAGTTGCTCGCTTAGTCAAAAAACATTTGGAATTCGAACTGGGGATAAAGTTTTCACCTGAAGAGGAATATCTATTCACACTCTTTCTTTCGATGGACGAGCAAAACGATAAGTCAAATGAGACCAAGCGTGTCGGACTTTTATTGATGGCTCATGGGAATGGTGTGGCGAAGAATATCGCAAAAGTCGCAAACTCTCTGTTAGACACACAGCACACCCACGCTTTAGATATGCAGTTGGAAAAATCTGTCGATGAATTCTATTTTGAGTTTGAGGAGACGGCCAATGAAGTTAATGAAGGGAAAGGCATCCTGATCATGACAGATATGGGTTCGCTGAATTCATTCGGGGAGCTCTACACCGAAAAAACAGGTATTCCAACGAAAACGATCAATTTTTTATCGACACCTTTTGTCTTAGAGGCGTTAAGAAAGACTCTAATTTCTGACTATAAGCTGGAGGAAATCTATTCAGAAGTAAAGGACATCATGCATGCCCACGTGGATGGGGACATTCAACGGTCAAAAACGAAACCTGAAACGAGAGAAGTCATCATTACGACCTGTCTAACCGGTCAGGGAGCGGCAATTACGTTAGCGAACTTCCTGAGAAATTCAATCACTTTAATTTCTAAATACAACATTGAACTCTTTCCTACCAATAGTTCTGATTATCGGCTGGAGGATTTCAAAAATAAAAAAATTCTAGCAGTAGTAGGAGTCAGTGATCTGAATATCACTCAGGTCCCCTTTATTCCATCGGAGAAAATTCTTTTGGATAACGGCTTGTCGCAGCTGAATGAGATCATTGAGGCCAATTATTCTGACTCGGATGGGAAGAACTCTTTTGAAGTAACGAATGAAAATGGCTTGCGGATCATTTTGGAAGAAACACTGACATTTTTGAATCCAGAGAAAACCTTGAAAACATTAGTTCATGCTTTTGAAGGGATAAAAGACGATTTGGTGACAGGGGAAAGTGCGGAGCGCTATCTGATCATGTTTGTTATGCATGGCGCCAGTATGATCGAACGTGTAATTCGAAATGAATGTATTGATTATCCTGATATCGCAAGCAGTATGCGTGATCGATCAGAGACCTACCAAATTCTGAAACGAGGGATGGTCGAGGTCGAAAGTACGTTTATGCTGGAGGTTCCGAATGTGGAAATCGGCTATTTAATGGATCTCTTTGACACAGAGTGACACACTAACTGGTTTTCCCAGAATATTTTGACACGGTAAATTACGTGACAGAGTCGAACGCTGACTCTGTCACTTTTTTTGCTTTAGAGAAGGTTGGCACGGAACTTGCTAAATAGAAAAGTAGAAGGACTATTTTGGGGAAAGGAGTAGAAAAAGACATTGATTTAATTGGATAGCAGAGTATAAAAACGTGGAAGGAAATGAGGAAGATGGGAAAGATAAAGTTGATTCGGGCGGATTTTAGATTGATTCATGGACAGGTGATTACTAAATGGTTAAAAGAGGCTGGAGCGAAAAAACTCGTCATTATCAATGATGCGCTAGCAAAGGACGATTTTCTAGGCAATATCTATGTAATGGCAGCACCACCGGGAATCAAGGTGGAGATCAAAACCATTGATGATGCTGTCAAGCAGTGGCAAGAAGATGCATTTGGAGCAGAAGATTTATTGATTTTATTCAAGTCAGTCAAGGATAGCTATCAAGCACAATTATTAGGGTTTCCCATTGAGACACTGCAGATTGGCGGATTGGGCGGAGGACCGGGCCGAGTGAACGTCCTAAATCAAATTTCCCTTGATCAAGAGGATGCGGAATTACTAAAGGAAATCCAATCCAAAGGGACACATGTGTATCTACACGTTTTACCGACAGAACCAAAGGTTGAGTTAAATGCCGCATTGAGCAAAATGAATTAGGAAAGGGGTAAGGTGAAAATGACTTCAAATTTCGGTATGGCATTAACAGCAGGTCTACTTTATTTTATGAGGCACTGCAAGATCGGTTATTGGTTTTATGATGTTTTTGGACAGCCATTATTTATTGGAATGATTTTTGGGTTAGGTTCAGGAGATTTAAAGACCGGATTACTTTTAGGCGGAACGATCCAGCTTGTTTATTTAGGAATGATCATGCCCGGAGGAAACATCCCCTCCGATCCGGCGCTGGCTTCGGTGATCGCTATTCCAATTGCGTTGAAATCAGGACTAACTGCGGAGCAGGCGGTGGTGTTAGCTGTACCATTTGGTGTACTTGGTGTTTTCATTGATCAGATCAGACGTACTATGAATGCCATGTTTATACATAGAGCAGACACCTTTGCAGAAAGTGGAAATGGCAGCGGAATCTTTAGAGAAGGTGTGATCTATCCGATCATCCAAGGATTCGTTCTCCGCTTTCCAATTGTTTTTCTCGTGACCCTGTTTGGCTCAGATGTAGTGAATTCTATCATGGATTTTCTGCCAGAATGGATTATGCATGGGTTGGAAGTCGCAGGAGGTTTGTTACCAGCCCTCGGTTTTGCAATCGTAGTGTATACGATTGGTAAAAAATCGATTCTGCCATATTTTATCATTGGCTATTTTGCTGTCGTCTATTTAGAACTGAACACCATGGCAGCAGCTGTATTTGGTTTATGTATCGCTATATTAGTCGTTAGTTCAAGAAAACCAGAAAGTGAGGGTGCCTGATATGGAGAACAATGTCGTAGAAAACGAGAAAAAAGTGACACTTTCCAAGAAATCCTTGAAAAAAACCTATTTTTGGTGGGTCTTTACTACCGAGCTAAGCAATTCTTATGAGCGACTGCAGGCCTTGTCTTTTTGTGTGAGCCTGCTGCCATCCTTGAAGGAACTCTATAGCGGTGAATCTGATGAATACAAAGCCGCACTTAGACGGCACCTGCAATTTTTCAATTCAGAGGGAACTTTTGGCGGATTGATCTTAGGAGTGATTTGCTCTTTAGAGGAGGAGCGAGCTGGCGGGGCGGAGCTGCCGGATGAAATGTTCTCTGGATTAAAAACCGGCTTAATGGGTCCAATGGCCGGGATTGGTGATACCATCATTTGGGGAACACTGCGTCCGATTATCTTTTCGATAGCAGTGACTTTAGCACAATCAGGTAATATTTTAGGCGGGCTTTTTCCGTTCCTGTTTTCATTTATCAGCTTGGCACTTGGGTACAATATGTTCAAATTCGGTTATAAGGTCGGCAGAGAATCAATCCAGTCATTACTAGGATCAGGAATGATCAACAAGGTGATCACGGGCTCAAGTATCTTAGGACTTATTATGATGGGGGCTCTGTCTGCCAGTTATGTCAAGCTTTCCATACCGATCAAAATCAAGTTAAGTAATGCGAATCCAATCGTCATCCAAGAATTATTAGACCAAATTCTTCCGGGAATGCTGCCGCTACTGGTAATTGCGGCCATCTATCTATATTTCATGAAGAAGGGTCAAAGCTACAACTTAGTAATCGGAGTGATCATTGCGGTATCGCTAGTAGGATCGCTGATTGGTTTATTTTAAAAAGTTGTCGTTTGTGGGCATGAAAACTGGATTGGAGGAGAACATGGAAAAGCATATTCTTGTTTTAACACATGGCGATTTTGGCGAAAGTCTCTTGAAATCTGCGCAAATGATCATTGGCGAAGTGTCAGAGGTAACATCAGTTTCTCTGACACCAGAAGACTCTGGGGATACATTCTATGAAAAGATTGAGCAGGAGATTTCGAACGTATCGAAGGAGATCATTTGTCTAGTCGATATGTTTGGCGGAAGTCCCTGTACGACTGCATTGCGGCTGTCGAAAAATCGCTCGATTACCATTATCTGCGGGCTAAATCTGCCTATGTTTATCGAGCTCTATAATCAATTATCGATGGGAGAAACTATTGAGAACGAATCGTTGATTAAGATCGCGAGAGACAATATCTTTGATGTCGCAAAAAAGGTTTTCCAGTGAGCATCAATATTTACAGTTAATTTACGAAAGGAGTTTGATAAATGACTAGTCCAATCATCGAGACAACAAAAGGGAAAGTGCAGGGAATAAACATTAACGGTGTAGATAAATTTCTGGGGATTCCATTTGCGAAACCTCCAATTGGAGAAAGAAGATTTTTTCCTCCTGTCGAAACCGATACATGGGAAGGTGTATTGGATGCTAGTAGCTTTAAAGCTAGTCCGATGCAACTGCCAGGAAGCTCTGAAGGAGCGATGTATCCGCCGGAAAAACGAACTGCGCCAAGCGAAGATTGTTTGTATCTCAATGTTTATGCGCCAGAGAACGCGTCTGGGAAAAATCTGCCAGTAATGGTCTGGCTGTATGGTGGACACTATATGAACGGCTCCTCCACTTCAGCAGGCTGTGAGGGAAGTAATTTTGCCAAAAATCAAAAGGTAATCGTTGTCACCTTTAACTATCGTGTTGGAATATTTGGTTTTATGGCTCATCCAAAGCTAAAGAAAACGGATCAAAAAGCGACAAATGCTGGACTTGAGGACATGCTAGCCACGTTAAAATGGATCAGAGAAAATATCTCAAGCTTTGGAGGGAATCCAAATAACGTTACGCTGTTTGGCGTGTCAGCCGGGTCTTCAGCGATCAATGTCTTATTGACCTGTCCGGCAGCAGAGGGACTCTTCCATGCTGCGATCACCCAAAGCGGATCGCCCTTTAATCATGACGAATGGGACATTAATGAAGCACAGGAACAAACTCGCTGCTTAAATTATTTAGCAAAAATCGGTGTCAGTGAAGACGAGCTATTCTGTGTTTCCGCAGAAAAACTGTTAAGTGATCCTGAAGCTTACGAAGCCTCCGAGTTTTGTCCTTATGTGGACGGACGATTAGTCCCTGCTCGTTTGGAGGAATCCTTCTTGGCTGGGAAGATTCATGATATTCCTATTATTCTCGGCTGTACAGCGGATGAAGCCTTCATTCTCCTTGGAGAACGAGAAAAGGTTACAAAAGAACGTTTTGAAAAAACAGTGGCGACCAAATATCCAGATCATAAGGTTGCTATCTATAATAAATATGGTGCCTATTTGGATCAATCACCTGCGTATGCGTTAGGACGTTTTCGGTCAGACAATACGATCGCAAATATGAGATATTTTGCCTCCTGTCTTGTTGAGTTTCGTACCTCGCCGACCTATTTTTACATTTTCCAAAAAGTCACACCAGGCAAAGAACCTTATTATTACGGCGCCTATCATGCCAGTGAGAATGCCTACCATTTTCAAAATTTAAATAGCGAGTTCATCAATTATGGGGAAAGTGACGTTCGAGTAAGCAATACAATGGCGAAATATTGGGCGAATTTTGCAGCGTGTCATGATCCGAATAGCAAGGCTTTGCCAGAATGGAAGAAATTTACACCACAGACAAATCAAATTATGTATATCGATGATCCTTGCGATTGTGTTCCCTTAAAAACCAAAGCTTTGACGGAAGAGTTGCAAAAAATTCTAGAGGAAAGAACGGAAAAAAGCGTGAGAAGGGCAGAATCAAGGATTTAAAGAGATTGAGCTTGGATTAAAAAGATAAAAAAAGCAGAAAAACTCGAAAACAATGGAAACTTTTACCACAGTCGGGATTTTCTGCTTTTTTCTTTTATAAATGATTATCCAATTTCTACTTAGTTGAGTGTATCGCGTCTTGTATTTTTTCTAAACTAGGGATAGATAAGGTATCGTCAGAGGTCATGACTAAGGTAAACAAAAGATCCATGATTAGCATTTGCGCTAATCTTCTTGTATAGATTCCCATGTTTTTATATTTTAGTTCCTCAGTTGTTGCAATGAGTGTGAAATCAGCAACTTTAACCAATGAAGTATTATTGAAGCTGGTTATCACGATAATCGGTACATCATTTTTTTTCAAAATATCGGCAATTCGAAGGATATCAGAATTCTCGCCACTATGAGATACAATAATTGCACAACTTTTTTTCGTGAGTTTTCCTGCTTTGAGCAATTGCATGTGGTAATCCATATTAAACTCTACTTCTAGAGGTGAGCGCAAGAATTTATGAAATCCATCCAGAGCTACTGGCGCAGACCCGCCGAGTCCGAAGAAGACAACCTTATTAGCTTGAATTAACGTATTGACTACTTGTTGTAATTGTTCATAGTCAAGCAAGCTAGCGGTAGTAGCCAAAGATTGTGTTGAAACCTCTAATACTTTTTCAGCGATCGCCTGAAAACTATCCTCTTCATAGATTCCTTCAAAAATTTTTTTCTTCGAACTATTTGATAAAAGAACAGTCAATTCTTTAAATCCAGATAGTCCAATTTTCTTCGAAAAAAGAAAGACGGTTGATTCAGCAACTCCACAGATTTCCGATATCTCGGAAATAGTCTTTGTTTTGGCTTCTTCTGGACTCTTTAGTAAGTAGTCAGCGATTCTTTTTTCTTTTTTTGTCATTGTTGGATAATTTGTTTGAATAACGCTTTCTAAGTAGACCATTATGTTCCTCCTAAATCAATATCGAAAAAATTCGATTTATTTTGTTTACTTTTCGAAAATATTCTATATAATAAAAATATATTTATTAATCGTAGATGGAAATAAAAAAATTTCAGTTTTAGTATATCACACTTTCATCAATGATTAAATTCAATAAAAATAGGGGGAAGTAAGATGGCAGAAATTGGTTTAGTAAGAGTAGACAGCCGCCTGCTGCATGGACAGGTAGTTACTCGTTGGATTGGACAGGTCGGTGCAAGTGAGGTCATTATTTTTGATGATGATTTGTCACAAGATGAATTCATGATTGAAGTGTTCAAAATGGCTGCCCCAAATGATGTAAAGCTTATTGTTAGAGGAGTAAATGATATAGAAGATACCTTAAATGGGCGAGAGTTAAAACATACAATCATTCTTTTTAAAAACATTCCTATGTTACTAAAAGGAATGAAAACGAATACAAAAATTGAAAAGGTTCAAATTGGCGGTATTGGTGGTGGACCAGAAAGAGTTGTTGTGTTCAAGAATATCACGTTGACAAAGAATGAGTACAATGATCTTCAAAATTTAGCTTCAGAGGGTATTCGTATCTATCTTCAAACGGTACCTGAAGAAAAAGAAGTTAGTTTAAAAGATATAGAAAACAAATTTAAATAGTAGGAGGAAAGAACATGACGATTTTTCAGGCAATTATTTTAGGTATACTATTTTGTTTTTGTCGAATGGGGATCCTATACACATGGCCCAAAAATATTCCTTTGTTTGGGGCGTTGTTGATTGGGATTGTCTTGGGCGATGTTCCGCAGGCAATGATTATTGGCGCAGCTATCCAAGCTATCTATATGGGTGTGATACAACCCGGAGGAAATATACCTACAGATCAGGTGTTAGCTACATTTATCGCTCTTCCAATTGCTATTCAAACAAATTTGTCTCCAGAGGTTGCGGTTACTTTAGCAGTTCCGGTTGGACTATTGGGTATTCTGCTGGACTATATTCGTAGAACGGTTAATGCTGCTTGGGTCCACATGGCAGATAGCTATGCAGAAAAAGCTAATACTAAAGGAATTATGCGCGCACACTTTTTATATCCTACTTTGTCTTTGATATTTATTTACATTATTCCTGTAGCGATAGCGATTTATTTAGGACCAAATGCGGTAAAAAGCTTTATGAACTTTATTCCAGAATGGATTATGACAGGACTTCAGGTTGCGGGAGGAATTCTTCCAGCGTTAGGATTTGCAATCACGATTTCAGTCATTGGGAAAAAAGGAATTCTGCCATATTTTGTTTTAGGTTTCTTCTTATTCCAGTATGCTCAGCAAGTAAACACCATTGCTTTCGCATTACTTGGGATATTCATGGCCTTTCTGCATATCACGTTTACTAAATCAAATTCATCTGAGGAAGCGGGGATCTTATAATGAATGAAAATCAAGTAGATACAAAGAAGCTGTTAACAAAAAAAGATATCCGACGATCATGGATGCTTTGGTTAGGCACATGTGAGCTGTCAAACTCTTTCGAACGACTACAAAGTTTATCTTTTGTCGGCTGTCTCGCACCGATTTTGAAAAAGCTGTATAAAGATGATGAAGAATTAAGCTTAGCTTTTAAACGTCATTTGACCTTTTTTAATACTGAAGGCATTTGGGGAAGCCTAATCCACGGAATTGTAATAGCGATGGAAGAAGAACGAGCAAAAGGTGAAGAGATCTCAGATGATATGATTACTGGTCTAAAAACGGGCTTCATGGGTCCATTGGCTGGAATCGGAGATACGGTGGATTGGGGAACTATTCGTCCAATCGTTATAGGATTATTTTTGCCATTGGCTTCTGCTGGAAGCTGGATCGCCGGGTTAGGCCCCTTTGTCGTAGTTAGTTTGATTACATCTACCATTAGCTACTATCTATGGCATTTAGGCTATAAAGTAGGTCGGAAGAGTATTTTGCAAGTGTTAAAAGACGGTCGAATTAATCAGTTTATTATGGCATCTAGTATTTTAGGAATGTTCATGATGGGAATTCTATCTTCTCAATATGTCAAGCTGGAACTGAAGCCTTTTCTGATGGTGAATGGAGAAAAAACGACAATCCAATCCTATGTGGATCAGATTCTTCCGGGACTTCTACCGATAGCTGCAGTATTTATTCTGTACTATTTAATCAAGAAGAGAAATGTTAAGTATACAACTATTTTATTGGGTGTTTTAGTCTTTTCATTATTAGGGGCACTAGTCGGATTATTCTAGGGAGGAAATCATGCAGTCAGACGTTAAAAATACAATTTATAAAAATGTTGAAGAGAATAAGTTAGATTTAATTCGGATCAGTGAGTATATTCACGAAAATCCTGAGTTGGGATATAAAGAATTCAAGGCAGTAGAGAAATTGACGAGTTACTTAAAAGAGAAGGGGAATGAAGTTATTATTCCTTTTGGAGGACTAGATACATCTTTTAGCGCCTCGTTCACACAGGGGAAAGGAGAAAGACATATTGCAGTACTGGCAGAATATGATGCATTGCCTAAATTAGGTCATGCATGTGGACACAATATTATTTGTACATCCGCTCTAGGTACCTATCTAGCTGCAAAGAGGGCGATGGAGAAGTTCAATATTTCTGGAAAAGTTTCTATTATTGGAACACCCGCAGAAGAAGGCGGTGGCGGGAAAATAAAATTACTGGAAGCGGGTGTATTTGATGGGATAGATGCCTCATTGATGGTGCATCCTACATCAGGAACTACTCGAATTGCTGGTAGATGTACGACTACGTATTCATTTACAATCGAATTTTTTGGACAGTCTGCACATGCTGCAAGTCAGCCCTTTAAAGGTATTAATGCTTTGGATGCAGCAAATCTTTTTTTCAATGCGATTGGATTTTTACGCCAGCAGGTGACCTCGGATGTCCGTATGTCAGGATACATTGTTGATGGCGGTAATGCCAGTAACGTTATTCCAGACTATACTAAAATTCAATACAGTATTCGTTGTATGGAAGATCAAGAAATGTCTAGCTTAGTTGAGAGAGTGAAGAGTTGTATTCAAGCTGCTGCTTTAGCAACCGGTTGTAAGGCAAATATTATTGAAGAAAAAGGCTACGCCGCCCGTACCTTTAGTGAAACATTAGGAAATATTTGTCGTGATGCTTTGGAAGAGCAAGGCGAGGAAGTGTTAACAGGGTTTCCAGATGATTTTGGATCAACTGATTTTGGAAATGTTAGTCAAATAATCCCAACAACAAACCCATACTTTAGCTTGAATAAGACACGGGTATCATTACACACACCAGAATATGAAAGACTGGCTAATCAGCCTATTAGCCATACAGCCATCGAACGTTCTGCTAAAGCAATGGCTTGTACAATCATTGAATGTTTCTTAAATGATTCGATTTTGGAACGTGCTAAAAATGAAAAATCGAATGAAGTCAGTATAGATATGAGGCCAAGATAAGGGAAGTGATAAAATGATCGCAATACTCGTTGGAAGTCACGGAAATTACGCTAAGGAAGCATTAAAAAGTGCTGAAATGGTCATCGGTGAACAAAAAAATACTGCCTATTTCACATTGACTGAGATGATGGATTTATCAATGACAATAGAGGCTGCGGAAGTAGCTTATCAGTCATTGGATAAAGAAACAGGCACATTGATTTTGACTGATATTGTTGGAGGAACGCCAACAAATGTTGCAACGGTTCTAAAGAAGAAGGAAAAAAATATTTCTTTGCTAGCTGGATTTAATATGCCTTTATTATTAGAGGCATTATTAAATAGGGAACAGGAGTTAGAAGAACTTGTTGTCTATTTAAAAGAGCTGTTTGAAGGCACCTTAACAGAAATAATTTAGCGAACGGATGAAATGATTTCTTAGAAAAATAAATATGAGAGAAAAATGCTAGATAATGATAAAACTCCCCTAATTAGGATCAATAAATAGTTGAATCCTAGTTAGGAGAGTTTTTAAAAGAAAGGCAAGCTTTAATCCAATTTTAAAATAAGTTACACGATAATCACCAGATTAAGATAAATGGATTAGAGTAACAAAAAGCAAAGAGGTATGAGGAAATGAAACATTTGTCAATTAATGAAGTAAAAGCAAGAAGAGCACAATCCTAAAAAAGAATGTGCTCTTTAATTGTTTCGCGTTTAGAGATTGAATATTCACACGTTAGTAAATTTAACTATCGGCTTTAATAATCTTTATACGTGAATTGAATTGCTGTTCAATACTCTTGTCCAAATTAGCATCGGTGATCAGTATATCTACTTCTTCGAATGTACAAAATGTAGAACTGGAGTCCTTATTGAACTTTGTACTGTCGACTAATGCGATCGATTTTTTTGAATTGATCACGTTTGTGCGTTTATGTTTTACTTCCATCAAATTATTTTCGGAAAATCCTCCATCCAATGAAAGTCCCGAAGCTGAAAAGAAATAGGTGTCTATATTAAAATTATCCAAAATAGGACTGAAAAATTCGTCATAAATTGTATTTGAATTTGCTTTTAGCAGCCCACCGATGGCTAACACATTGATATGTCGATTTTGTTTTAGAATTGCGCCTGTAGATATTCCATTTGTAATCACGGTAAGCTGTTCACTGAACGTCACCAATTCAGATGCAAATTCAAAACAGGTAGAACTGGAGTCTAACAGGATCGTATCTCCTTTCTTTACAAATTCTATCGCTTTTTTGGCGATTGCTTTTTTTTCTTCTTTATTGACGAATGCACGTTCACTGTATTCGGTAATTCCATCTGTAAGATCTTTACCCATAATTTCTTCTTTGAGCATAATCCCACCATGGATTCTAGTTAGGTCATTATGCTTTTTTACTAATTTGTCCAAATCGTTCCTAACCGTCGGCCGAGTAACTCCTAACTCCTCTGCCAAATTATTAACATAAACGACTCTTTTTTCTAAGATCAGTTTACGAATGAACTCTTCTCTTTCTGTAGCTAACATAATATCTACTCCTTTGATTTTCATTATAAGTCATACTAAAAGAAAAATAAAGAAAAAATATACATGCGAAAAGAAAACGAAGAGATATAAATAAACTTCCTTAAATCCAACATCAATTTTTGGTTTTTAAGAAAAACACAAAATAAATTTTTCTTTTTTTAAATTTATGTTGACTAAAAGAAAATATAGTAGTACATTGTGTGTGTAAAAAGAAAATAAAAGAAAGAAAAAGAAAGAGGTAGTGATATGTTAATTAGTGGAAAAGAAATGTTAGACGTAGCAAAGGAACATCATTTTGCTGTTCCAGCGTTCAATGCGGGCTCAGGTCAATTGCTGTCAGCGGCAATGGATGCCTGTGAAGAAGCTAAGTCACCGTTCATGATGGCGATTCATCCATTAGAGTTGGAGTTTTTGAGAGACAGTTTTATTAGTCAGGTCATTTATGAAGCAAATCATAGCCGGATTCCAGTTGCGATCCATTTGGATCATGGAGCTTCATTTGATCAAGTGATGCACGCGATTCAGCTAGGATTCACCTCAGTAATGATTGATAGCTCGCACTTACCTTTCGAAGAAAATATTGCAGTTACACAGAAAGTCGTCGAAGCGGCTCATGCGGTTGGTGTATCTGTTGAAGCAGAGCTGGGAACAATCGGTGATACTGGAAACACGGTAGAAGGCGGAGTAAGTGAAGTTGTTTATACAGATCCAGCAAAAGCAAAAGAGTTTGTTGAAAGAACTGGGATTGATTCTTTAGCAATTGCTATCGGAACGGCTCACGGAATTTATCCAAAAGATGTTAAACCAAAATTACGCCTGGACATTTTACGTGAAATCATCAAAGTCGTAGATATTCCATTAGTTTTACATGGAGGATCAAGTAATCCAGATAAAGAAATTGGCGAGTCTGTTGAATTGGGAATTTCAAAGATTAACATCTCCTCTGATATTAAGATTTCATTTACAGAAAAACTAAGAGACATCTTAAATAATGGTAATCTAGAAATTCGTGAACCAAATGTGATCTTCCCGGATTGTATTGAGGAATCTAAGAAGACCGCGTTGCATAAAATTAAGTTGTTCAAATCGGACAACAAAGCAGATCTTTACCATAAATAAGAAGACTATTTGGAGGTAAATCATGCAAGAAATTAATTTAGAGCAGATTTTGGATGAAGAAATCATGGGCGTTCAACTTCCTGGCAATTCCAAAGAAGATACGATTCACTACTTAGCGAAGCTTCTACTTGATAAAGGATACATTAAGGAAATAGATGGATTCGTTAAAGATATTTACTATCGCGAGTTGCTTGGAAAGACGGGGATCGGCAATTTTATTGCGATCCCTCATGGTCAAAGCGAAAGCGTTATCACTAATGGGATTGCAATCGGTGAATTCAAAAATGAGATTCCTTGGGAAACATTAGACGAAAAACCAGTCCGAATTGTTTGTTTATTTTGTGTAAAGGCTGGAGATGGAGGTGAAAACGAGCATCTACGAATGTTAGCGGCCTTAGCTGGAAAATTAGGAAATGATGAAGTAGTTGCACAATTACTCAATGCCAAAAATGTATCAGAGATGAAAAAAGCATTTTTATAGGAGGAGAAATATGAAAATCGTAGGAATAGCAGCATGTACTGCAGGAATTGCCCATACGTATATTGCCAAAGAAAAACTGGAAAATGCAGCTAAAAAAGCCGGACACGACATTCATGTAGAAACGCAAGGAACAATTGGAACTGAAAATCCGATTCCAGAAAGTGCTATTAAGGAGGCGGATGTGGTTGTGATCGCTGCCGATGTAAAAGTAAGCGGTAAGGAACGCTTTGAAGGCTTGCGCGTCATTGAGATACCTACAGAAGTAGTTATTAAATCTCCGAACAAATTTATTGAAAAAATTGAAGAAATTGTAAACCAATAACGAAAGGATGCGATGGAAATGACGGACACAAAGCAAAGCGGGAAATTGTTTACAAATTTAAAACAGCATGCACTTACAGCTATTTCATATTTAATTCCAATTGTTGTTAGCGGCGGTTTTTTGTTAGCAATTGGAAGTCTCTTAGGCGGTGCAACAATTAATGATATCAAAGAATCTTACAATTTCTTTGATGTGATGTACACGATGGGTGGATTAGTACTAGGAATGCTGCCGGTAGTTATCGCAACTGGGATATCATTTTCGATTTCCGATAAACCCGGGATCGCACCAGGGTTTCTCGTTGGGCTGATTTCTATCAATATGAATGCAGGGTTTATTGGTGGATTTATTGGCGGGTATATAGCTGGCTACTTGACCAGATTCTTAAAAGAAAAAATTAAAGTACCGTTGTGGGCTGAAGGCTTGAAACCAATGTTGATCATTCCTTTTATTTCATCCGTAGTCGTTGGATTCATTATGTATTTCGTTTTAGGTTTCCCAATTTCAGCTCTTACAGACACATTGAATAACTTCTTATTAGGGTTGGATACAAGTCAAAAACTAATGTTTGGATTAATCGTCGGTGTATTGTCTGCTATCGATTATGGCGGACCGATCAATAAAGTGGTCTTCGCATTTTTATTGTCCTTACAGTCAGAAGGAATCAATGAACCAATGGCAGTATTAATGTTGGCCTCTATGGTCACGCCTTTTGGAATGTCCATTGCTTTCTTCTTGCAAAAGATCTTTAAAAAGAACATTTACAACCGGATGGAAGTAGAGACATTAAAGACCGCTTTTCCGATGGGAGTATGTATGATTACCGAAGGATGTTATCCAATTATCTTTAATGATTTATGGCGGTGTATCGTGTCTACAGGTATCGGTGCAGGTATCGGGGGTGCATTGAGCATGATTTGGGGTGCAGCTTCTCCAGTTCCTCACGGTGGTTTGTTTGCCATGGTAACGATGACAAATCCTCTTGGGTGGTTTGCGGCATTAATGATCGGCTCAATAGTAGATGCTGTTTTATTATTAGTGTTGAAGAAGCAAGTCGATTACGACGATGTGAAAGAGAGTCAAGCAGAAGATGAAAAAGACATTGATTTGTCTGATATAAAAATTAGTTAAGGTGGGTAATAACTATGAGTGGAGCAACTGAAGAATACAAACAGGCAGTGAAGGATCTATACAAAAAATCTCAAATCGTTCTCACAGATGAAGAGTTAGAATCAGTGGATTATGCAGATTTTGGTTTAGATAATTTGGAAGAAGAAGGTTTGAACTTGATTCTGTATGTAAATAATACTCGATATTGTGCGAAAGAAATGGTTTTATTGCCAAATCAAACATGTCCAGAACATTTACATCCAGATTGGAATGGGCACGAAGGCAAACAAGAAACGTTTCGCTGTCGTTGGGGCGAGGTTTATCTTTATGTAGAGTCTGATGAACCGTTAGATCCTGAAAAAATTAGTGTAAGTATTCCAAAAAATAGTCAAGAATACTATACCGCAAGTAAAGAATATCGTTTATTGCCGGGAGAACAATATACGATTGATCCTAAATTAAAACATTGGTTTAAGGCTGGAAAAGACGGTGCAGTGATCAGTGAGTTTTCTTCTCCTAGTTATGATGAATATGACGTGTTTACTGATCCTAATGTGAAACGAGTTATCATGGATCGTTAGTGCACAAATTACTAAAGCGCTTTCGGTTGTTTTTAATCGTAAAGCGCTTTAAGTATACCGTGGGAGGCTCTTATGAAAAAAATTTTGAATTCAAAAGAAACGTTGATTGAGGATATGCTGGCCGGATTTATAGCCGCTGAAGGAAAAAGGGTTGCTCAATCATCTGCAAATTCTCAAGTTCTTTTTCGAAAGGAAAAAAAAGCAGGGAAAGTCGGGATTGTCAGTGGTGGAGGAAGTGGTCATGAACCTCTTTTCTTTGGATTGCTAGGGAAAAATATGGTGGATGCGGTAGCAATAGGCAATTTTTTTGCTGCACCAACACCAGGAACCGTTTTGGAAGCAATCAAACAAGCGGATCAGGGTGCGGGTGTAATTTGTCTTTTTGGAAATTATGCGGGTGATGTCCTAAATTTTGACATGGGTGTTGAACTAGCAGAGATGGAAGATATTAAAGCGTATAATTTACCGATCGCGGATGATGTGGCATCAGCTGGAAAAGAAGAACAAAGAGAGCGTCGCGGAATTGCCGGTGACTTATTCGTCATTAAAGAAGTCGCCGCGGCAGCAGCTCAAGGATGTTCTTTAGAAGAGTGTTTGAGAGTTGGAGAGAGTGCAAATCAACGTATTTTCTCAATCGGTGTTGGAATTTCTCCTGGGACAAATCCTGTTAATGGTCAAAAGAATTTTGAGTTGGCCGATGATGAAATCGAGTTTGGTCTAGGAATTCACGGTGAACCAGGAATTGAACGGATGAAGATGCTGGATGCTAAAAGCTTGGTTCAACGGATGGTCGATAAGCTTCTCGTAGAACTAATGCTATTTGAAGAAAAAGAAGTCATTGTCTGTATTAATGGTTTGGGCGCTACTACGCATCTAGAGTTGTATACAGTTAATCACGAAGTGGACAAGCTGTTAAGGGAAAAAAATTTTAATGTCTACGATACTGTCGTTGGAAGTATTTGTACAACACAGGAGATGGCAGGTTTCTCTATTACAGTGCAGGTATTGACAGAGGAGTTAAAAGAAATGTATCAAATGGATGCCTACAGTCCCTGCTATTTTCACAAGGAGGACTATTGATGGAAAGATTAACTAGTGAAAAAGCGAAAGCGATGTTGATTTTCACAGCTGAGGAATTGATTAAAAAGGAAGAGTATTTAGGTGACATCGATCGTGCGATCGGTGATGGTGATCATGGTATCGGGATGTCTAATGGTGCGAAAGCTATTTGTGACGTTCTGCAGAATGATTCGATTACAGATATTGATCAGGTATTCAAAAAAGCCGGGATGGCGATGATGGAATCAATGGGAGGCGCATCAGGAGTTATTTTCAGCTCTTTATTCTTGGGAGTAGGGAAGGCTGCCGGAAAAAAAGAGGACTTGTCGGTTGAAGAATTTGGTGCTGGTCTTCGAGAAGCGGTGGCGATGATTCAAAAAAGAGGCAAAGCGCAATTAGGAGATAAGACCATGTTAGATTCTTTAATCCCCGTTGCAGATGTTTTTCAAAAGACACAATCGGTTGATTTTTTAGAGGTTTTGGAGGAGGCCGTTCAGGCGGCCTATGAAGGGGTTGAAAAAACCAAAAAATATCTTGCAAAATTTGGTAGAGCAAAATTTTTAGGAGAGCGATCGTTAGATAAACAGGATGCTGGTGCGACTTCGGTTGCAATTATTTTTGAAGCAATGCACGAATATTTAAAAGGAGGAATTATGATGAAGGTTGGTTTTGGTGCAGATGAAAATGCGGTTGAATTTAAAAATACTTTGAAGGAGTATGCAGAAGAATTAGGTTATGAGGTTGTCGATTTTGGTTACTATAGTGATTCACCCGTTGATTATCCGGCAATCGCTTTTGAAGTGGCGAAAGCAGTGAAATCCGAAACGATTGATCGTGGGATATTATGTTGTGGGACAGGGATTGGAATGGCGATCGCCGCGAATAAAGTTCCAGGTATCCGTGCCGCGCAATTGACTGATATTTATTCAGCTGAACGTGCGCAATTAAGCAATAATGCACAAATTGCTACGTTTGGAGCTTTCGTTCAGGGAATCGATTCTGCCAAACTATTATTGGAGGAATACTTATCTCAATCTTTTGAAGCCGGAACAAGATCTGAACGGAAAATTAATCAGATAATGGATTATGAAAAAAATCTAGCAAAATAAAGGGAGATAGTGATGAGAAAACCAATTGTTGGAATTAGTTTAAAAATATATATGAACGAACTAGAACCCACTATTAAATATACCCAGAAGTTGAAGGAGCTTTGTAATCACTTTGCAGACATTGATTTATTTATGTTTCCCAGTATGGGAACCTTACGGGAGGTTGGACAGTGTCTAAGTAATTCATCCATTGAGTTTGGGTCTCAAAATATCGCCTTTATGGAAAATGGTGCGTTAACAGGAGAATTCTCAGTAGAATCACTTTGCGATATGGGATGTAGCTATGTTGAGTTGGGGCATGCTGAACGACGGAAATACTTTAACGAGACGGACGAAATAATAAACGAAAAAGTAAAGCTTGCTTTCAAAAACGAGATACGTCCTGTTTTATGTATTGGAGAAAGTATGCACGAAAAGGACCAGGTGAAAGCACACTTGAAGAAGCAATTGATTGTGGACTTAAGTGGGGTCACTCCAGAAGAATTAACAGAATTGGTCATCGCCTACGAACCCGTATGGGCGATTGGACAGGAAAAAGCCGCATCAGCCAGCTATGTACACCATGTACATGAGATGATTCGAAATATTTTGACCGACCATTATGGTCATTCAATTGCTCAGAAAATAAGAATCATATATGGCGGTTCTGTTAGTCAGAATAACGTGAATGACTTAATCGAAAATGAACATGTGGATGGCGTTTTTGTTGGAAGATTTGGACATGATCCAGAAAAATTTAAGAACATTGTTGAAATTGTTCAGCAAGTAAAGGAGAAAAAATGAAATTCTTTTTAGATACAGCAAACGTAGATGAAATCAAACGAATCAACAAATTAGGCCTAGTTGATGGAGTAACGACCAATCCGACAATCATTGCAAGAGAAGGTCGAGATTTTGAGGAAGTCATCAAAGAAATTTGTGAAACGGTAGAAGGTCCTGTCAGTGCAGAGGTTATCAGTTTAGATTCGGAAGGCATGATTAAAGAAGCCAAAAATATTGCACAATGGGCAGAAAATATCGTAGTGAAAATCCCAATGACCGAAGCAGGTTTGGAAGCAGTAAACAAATTGACAAAATTAGGAATCAAAACAAATGTCACATTGATTTTTACCGCTGCACAAGGGTTGATGGCAGCCAAAGCTGGCGCAACATACATTAGTCCATTCTTAGGCAGATTGGATGATACTGGAACAGACAGCCTAACGTTGATTAAGAAGTTGCGAACGATTTTGGAGACGTATGGATTGAAGACTGAGATTATTTCAGCAAGTGTTCGTGGTTTAGAACATGTAGAAAAAGTTGCAGTGGCAGGTTCGGATATCGCTACGATCCCGGGATCATTATTCCCTAAATTATGGAGTCACCCATTGACTGATGCGGGTATTGCAGCCTTCATGAAGGATTGGGAAGCATTCAAGAATCAATAAGAATCAATAGCATAAACTGGAGGAGCGAAAAATGAGTAAACGTAAACCAGTAGTCGTAATGAGTTGGGCAATGAGACAAAATCGCGAAGTTGAGGCGGTAACCTTTGCCGAACAATTAGTCGAACTTTTAGGAAATGATCAGAATATTGAGAAGATTTTGCTGCCATCGATGGCCATGCTCTATCCAGTATCAAAAGTTTTATGGAATACCAATATACATTTAGGAGCGCAAAACATCAGTGCTTACGCATCCGGAGCATATACCGGCGAGTATTCAATTGAATCGTTATTGGATATCAAAGGGGATTACGTAGAACTTGGGCATTGGGAAAGAAGACAATACTTTCATGAGACGGATACAACGATTAATAAGAAATTGCGTTTGACCCTTGAAAAAGGCTTGAAGCCGATTTTATGTGTGGGCGAAGTGGAACAGACAAGCGATTTCGAAGAGATTGAATCCTTTCTTTACTTACAATTATTTAATGATCTTTATGAAGTGAAGAAGGAAGATTTGGAGACTTTAGTGATCGCTTATACGCCGATTTGGGCAGTGAATAAAAGCAAGGCAGCGAGCGCACCGCACATTCATCTCGTCTGCGGAATGATTCGAAAAGTTCTGGCGAAAATGTTCGATTTAGCATCGGCCGAGAAAGTTAGAATAATTTATGGCGGAGCAGTTAGTCCTGAGAATGCTACATTGATCGTTCGAAACAAAGAAGTTGATGGTGTTTTTGTTGGGCGCTTTGGCAGCAATTCTGAGAGATACGCCAAAGTAGTGGCAGAAGTACAAAACAATATCGATAAAGAAAGCAGTTTTTGATTGGTAAGGAGAGAAGACATTTTCTGATTATACAGACCAACTAGGTGTGAACACGATTCGATCGCGGTCGGTAGAAAATATTGTTTCTGTCTTTCTTTCATTGAACATGGAGGTAGAATAAGTTAGATGAAGAAATATACATTAGAGAATGAATTTATCTTAGTCGAGTTTTTAGATCTAGGCGGTTGTATTACTAAATTAGAAAAGAAGAATAACCAAACAAATTTCGTGCTTCATTATTCTGATAGTGAAACCTATCAGTCCAATCCTTATTTTCTAGGTGCAACAATCGGACGAAATGCGGGGCGTACTTTTCCGCCATATTATTTGAATAGCGATGAAAAGCAAATTAGATTGGATACAAACGAAGGAGATTTGCATCTTCATGGTGGTAAAGAAGGTCTTCAATTTAAGCAATGGTCCGTTAAAAAAATAGATGAAACTGCATATAGATTGTCTTATTTTGACACTGATTCTGTATACGAAGACATGGACTTCACCATATACTATCGATTAGAAGGAAACACCTTCATTGTTGAAATGCATGGAAATTCAGAACAGCCGACGATTTGTAATCTGACGAATCATTCCTATTTCAACTTGAATCACAACAAAAAAACGATTGAAAACCATTGGTTGACAATTGATGATGCAGAAATTCAACTTATTGATGCACAGCTTGTTCCTACGCAGGAATACGTGAAACCTACAGGCGAATACGAAAGCTATAATTTTCAAAAGGAAGTACAGATCAAAAAGGCCTTGGGTACAGAAAAGAAGTTAGCGAAACTCTGCGGAAATGGGATTAATCTGGCCTATCGTTTTACCGATCCCGATTTTATGCGAACAAAAATAAAACTAAAAAATGATACTGGAGACAATCGCTTAACAATTCGTTCTAATCAGGAAGCTTGTGTCGTCTACACTTTAAATAGTATTGATAAGCCCGTACTTTTAAATCGAGAGATACCAATTGAACCTTTCATGGGGATTACTTTTGAAATGCAGCAAATTCCCAATTATGTCCATGAGAAAAAGGATCATCTATGTCAAAAGTATTCTTCGATTACTACTTACGAAATAAATTAAGGGAGCATGCACGATGGATTATTATTTAGGCATTGATTTAGGAACAAGCTCTTTAAAAATCATCTTGGCTGATAATCAGGGAAGAATACTCGGTAATTCAAGTAGTTCTTTCTCTATCATTTCAGAAAAGGAAGGCTATAGTGAAGAAAATCCAACCGATTGGCTGCGAGCGTTTGATCGCGCTTTCAGTGAAATGATGGAAAGATATCCTCAAATAAAAGAGAATATCGTTTCTATCGCTTTCTCTGGACAGATGCATAGTTTGGTGATGATTGATGAGGAAGGGATCCCTATTCGTCCGGCGATTCTATGGAATGATGTTCGAACAACTGAGCAGGTGAAACAGTTAAACACCGATATTCTACCTCACCTATTATCGGTAGAAAAAAATATTTCTTTAGAGGGTTTTACGTTACCAAAAATACTATGGGTGATGGAAAATGAGCCGGAAAACTGGAAAAAGGTTTGGAAATTCATGATGCCGAAGGATTACCTCATTTATTATCTTACAGGTAAAGTTTGCACTGATTATTCCGATGCATCAGGGACTATCATGTATGATGTCAGGAAACATCAATGGGATGAGGAGATACTGACAAGGTTTGATATCCGTTTAGATCAATGTCCTGAACTGTTGTATTCTACTGACAGTGCGGGTGTGCCTACTGAGCAGATAAAGGAAAAGTTTAACATTACTAAGAACTTTGCTGTGATCATGGGTGGGGCCGACAATGCTTGTGGTGCACTAGGTACAATTGATAATATTGAAGAGCAGGGACTTATTTCAGTCGGAACTTCTGGCGTTATTTTGACCTACTCCAATGACAGTATGAACCAAGTAGGAAAGTATCACTATTTCAATTCATTGATTGAAGAACAAGATTACAAAATGGGTGTTACACTTTCCGCGGGCTATTCCTTAGATTGGTTCAAAGAGAGGTTTGCACCTGGTGAGGATTTCGAGACACTAACGAAGAAAGCTGAAGAAAGCTCTATTGGAAGTAAGGGGGTACTTTTCTTACCCTATCTTTTTGGCGAACGCAGTCCCTATTACAATGCAAAAATGTCTGCGGAATTTGTTGGAATGAAGGCGTACCACAATGATGGTGACTTGATTCGGTCGGTATTGGAAGGAGTGGCCTTTTCGCTTAAGAACGTATATCAAACTATGAGGGATTTATCCGATAAACAGGTGCAAAAATTTCGGATTACTGGAGGCGTAGTGAAAAATCCTCTTTGGTTACAAATGTTTGCAGACATATTCAACTCCGAGATCGAAGTTTTAGCAATCGATGAGGGTCCAGCTTTTGGTGCTCTTATCTGTGCGATTCATGCTTCTACCGGACAGCTTTCATCAGAGATATGGAAAAAATATAACCATGTCAAAAAAATTTATTCACCTGAGCAAAAAGCTGTTGAAGAATATGAAGTTTATTATCAGAAGTTTAAACTACTGAGTGATAAGATGGATGCTTCATCGTGTCTGAGGATTAAATAAAATAAAACGAGGTATTGGAAAGCTGTAAAACGTTTTTTTGATACCTTTAATCATCCATCTTTCCGATAAAGAGCAACTCTTTCTAATACTTGCTGCTCATGTTATAACAAAAATACCAAACAGAAAATTGCTGAGTGTGGCACTATATTCTGGTATTCGAGATCTATAGGTTTAAAAAGGTAATATTATGTTTTTAACTAGGACGAAACAATAGCTGAAAACTAACGACTATCAATTGAAATTTGTTTTTGCTATCTTAATACTGAAAAAAAGTAAAAAATTTTAAGCGATCAAAAGATTGATGATTCAATCTTTTGATCGCTTTGTTTCTGAAACTAAAATCTACTTTCTAAGTCTAAGGTAGTTATTGATATCTTATCCTTGTATGATGATATTACAAAAAAAGTTATATAATAGATAGAAAACGCTTTACTCTCAATATGAAATATTTTTATGAACTGGGAGGAATAAAATGAAATTAAAAAGTAGAGAAATCAAAATACTTCATTATCTTTTGCAAATGAAAGAGTACGTACCAGTGAAAGATATTGCTCTTAGTCTACAAATCAATGAACGGGAGGTTAGATAAAGTCTATATAAAGTAGATTAGTTTCTAAAGAAGAATCAGTTTGAGAAGTTGGTCAGAATAAAAAGAAAAGTTTTTTATTGCTAAAAAATAAGAAAATAGAAGAAATGATTCTTTCGATGCAATTAAGAGTTAGTCCAAGCAACTTCCAGTATTCACATGATGAAATTTTTTGTTTATTCTATTAAGTTTGCTAATCTCAAACGAGTATTTATCTGCTAGCTATTTTGAGGAGACTTTATTCATATCTCGAACAAAAATTATTACTATTCTTGATGAATTGGAGGAATTCTATTTCTTGGAGATTCAGAATTAAGTCATAAAAAGAGATCAGTTTTTTTATAGAAGGATCATTGTTTGACAAAAGTCGTCTGGCTGCAAAACTTCTAATTGAAACAATTCCTTTTAATGAAATTGAAAGGTTCATTCTTTTAGGTGAGACGACGACAAAAATAAGCGAGTTGCTCTTAAACAACATTTTTACAATTGATGAAGACCTCCTTTTACAAAACGATTATACACTATTACTAGTTAATTAATATATCAAATTAGCTGACTAACAGAGAAACTTAGATAGCTCCATCACATAGAGTTTTTCTTAATCATTTTGAAATGTAGTATTCAAGAATAAAAAAACTCAAGAAGAATGTATCTCCTTGAGAGAATTTTGGGTTTAGTATTTTTTCAATAGTAGAAAAATGGAAATACTCAAAATTATTGAACCAAATATCAAATAGAATGGGTTACCTTTTTTAATATTGGTTTTAGGATAACGGAGATTTCCTGTTTTGTTTATATTTGTATAGATCGATACGCTGTCGGATTTTTTTTCAAAATCTTTAGCTGTTTCAGAAGGCGTACTGGATTCAGAAGGCGTACTGGATGTAGACGACGAACTAGACGAAGACGACGAACTAGACGAAGACGACGAACTAGACGAAGACGACGAACTAGACGAAGACGACGAACT
>NZ_KE136357.1:30351-151173 GCF_000406965.1 Enterococcus avium ATCC 14025
AGACGACGAACTAGACGAAGACGACGAACTAGACGAAGACGACGAACTAGACGAAGACGACGAACTAGACGAAGACGACGAACTGGATGAAGACGACGAACTGGATGAAGACGACGAACTAGACGAAGACGACGCACTAGATGTAGCCGACGTACTAGATTCGGTACTTGAATCATCAGGATTTATAGGAGGTGTAGGAAGAGCTTCGTCTACGGTAATTTCTACAGGCATTCCTTTTTCACCTTGACCATTACTATTTATAATATAAAAAGTAACAGTAGCTCCACCTTCTGCAATTCGATCTGGGGCAAGGTCTATTTCCCAATTTGGAGATTGCAGAATGGTTTCCCAATCGTCTCCCTTACCAGTTGCATTAGGATTAGACGCACCAATAATTGCAGCATATAAAACATAAAGATTGGTATTCTCAGTTATAGGCCCAATCGTCAGCCAATCGTTTTTGACTTCACCTTGAGCGTTATATTTATCACCTGGATAATTATCGCTCTTAGAATTTGAATTTATTTGTACGTATTTATTCCAGTTGTAATAGGCATCTTGAACCTCAGGATCATCCCAATGTTCGATGATATTCGTATTAACGTCGGTAATTGCTAGGGCTTCTTGATTTAAAAGAAAGCCATAAGCAACTACTAGAACAACTACAATAAACGAATAAAATTTTCTTTTATAAAACATATTCCCGCCTCCTATTGTTGAAGATCATTATAGAATATCAGGGCAGGAATATAATTATTTTTTGTTGAAAATAAATTAAATCTAATTTGCTTGTTAGAAAAATCGAAAAAATAAAAAATAAAATTTACAATTGATTTATTTTCGGGAGTTTCATGACTATCGCTAACTAGAACAATTGCCTTTTTTTAAATCTAGAACCATGTTGTACCACGTTTCTCCCGCATGTTGTGAATCAGAAACGCCCTCTAGTTTGTAACCATTTTTTTCGTAAAAGGGAACAAGTGATTTTAAACAAGTTAGTGTGATCCCATCTCTTTTCTTGTTTCTCGAAATATCCTCCAATTCAGTAAGTAGTTTAGTAGCAATGCCGAATTTTTGGAATTGAGGATCAACCACTAAACTTAGAATAGTTTGATAGCCGCCAACGGCTGGATTTTTAACGGTTTTTTCAAATAGATCATCATACAAGTATCTTTCTGGGATAACTGGTCCAACGACATAGCCTACAGGATTATCAGATTCAGTTACAGCCAATATAAAGCTGTCATTAATAACTTCAATCCGTTCTTTCATTGACTCTGAGGAAGTAGCTTCTTCGGAAGAGAAACCTGATTTTTCAATGTCCATGATTCTCTCGAGATCTTTCAAAAACGGTGATCTAAAATTGAAAATCACAAAATCACTCCTTAAATGTATTGTTAAATCAATGTATAGTTTAGCATATTTAGATTATTCAGATAATAAGGTTTAATAGGGTTTGATTTTGTGAATACCATTTTAGAACATCCACAATCGAAAAAAAATCAGAATAGCTTCACTAGAATGGGACTGCTAAGAAAAGAAAATCAAGAGGCTGTAGTAAAAAATTCATTGATAGTCTTTCAATTCTAGAAAACCTTTGATTCCTGCAAAGATACCTAACAATAAGATAACAGGGTTTGTCTTAATTCCAATTAGAATTAAAAGCAAGCTTAGTGCAAGATAACCGTTCTTTTTATCAAAGCTAATGTTCATTTCATCACCTCCTTTTGGTATTGGATTCGAGTCAATTTTAAAATTAGTTTGACAGTTTTGTCTAGGTAATCATCTTTACATCGACATTCTTATTTTTGGACATTGGTTATCCTCCTATGATTGGGTTTGGCGATTTAATCACAGGACAACCAAATGTTTTTTTGTGTAAAAAATAGTTTATGTTCTCACTCAGAACGAGTAATCACGTCTAATATTATCGAACCTCATTTCTTCTAAAATGAATACAAAAATAACGATAAAAGACGTGAGTTTCTAACGAAGTCAAAGAAACCTCAAATTTTTTTCCGAAATCAGGAAAAATTTCGAACTAGAAAAAGCCGATTCCTCATGTGAGACTTAATTTAAGTCAGATTAGATCATTTGTTATTTGGGAGGGATTGAAAAATGAAAAAAGCTTTGATTACAACGGTTGCACTTGGTTTGTTGGCAGTGAGTGGGTCAAGTGTAACTGCTTTTGCTAATGAGTCTACGAGTGTCGGAAGTAAATCAGACGTTACGTTGACAGCGGGATCTGGAGAAGATGTGGACCCAATCGTTCCAGACGACACTCATGACGATGATCCAAGCACTGGAGATACCGGCGCGCTTTCAATTCCGTACGCGTCGAATATCACATTTGGTCAACAAGAAATTAAGCAAGGAGACACAGATTACTTTGCATTAAACAAAAAACCCCATGTACAAGTGAATGATACCCGCGGAGGAGCAAAGGGATGGGCACTTGGGGTAACACTTTCACCATTTATGGGTGAAAATGGCAAAGAATTGTCTGGTGCGAAAATGTCGCTTTCTAATGGGAAGATAGTTACAAAAAACAATCGCTCAACAGCTCCAGAACTAGCGGGAACCACCTTTGAGTTAAGTGAAGACTATCAAGAGGTTATGAGTGCTAAAGAAGGACAAGGTGCGGGGGCCTTCGCGGCAGTTTTTGAAGGAAAAGATGGTCAAAACGAAAACGTCAGGCTTCATGTTCCGCGGGCAGGTCTGGAAGCACAAAACTATACAGCAGATTTAACGTGGGTATTGACTGATGCGCCAGCGTAAGAAGCTTGGAGGGTGGGGGAAGAAATTTTCCCACTTTTTTATTTATGCAAGTCGTATGGGGGTACTTATTTTTTCTTGTAAAGTTTTCGCTGCGGTCGAATGGTGTTGAATGGATTGGCGGTTCATCCTTTAAGAATCAGGCTTCTGAGTCACAAACAGTTGTGCGGCAGCTGAAAGAAGAATCAGAGCGGCACTTTCAATTAAGGATTTCTACAGAAGAATTTGATGGAATAAAAGAAACTAAGAATTATTCTTGGTGTAATCGCTGATATTTGTAAATTGAAAAAAAGTTAGAGTGAGGGAAGAAAATGAAAAAAGTTATTCGCCTATTTCTATTTTCGTTAGTAATCTGTATCTCTACGCCAATAGCGGAGGCTGAACAAGTCAAAAGTGAAGCAGGTATATCATTTTATCAGCCTAGTAATAAAAATCAAACGATACCAATGGAAAAGGTAACGATGAATGATTCTAAAAATACTGCACCTCAGGAAAGAGTAATCGCACCAGAATCAGGTTCTAAAATGTACCCAAAGACAAATGAAGAAAAATCCTTATTACTCGGAAGTATCGGCGTATTGATTTTATGTTTGTTTTTCTTCGTATATTTTTTGAAAAATAAACTGAATGAGAGTTCACAGGAAAACACATAGTAAAAATCAGGAAGCCGAAAAGCAGCTATTAATAAATAGAAAAGCTCAAACATCGAGCTATAAGTAAAAGAGGCAACACGTCCAAATGAATGCCGAAAATCAATTACTCTGGCGAGGGAAAGGTAATGTGAACGTTAATTTGGCAGAAAATATTTTTTATTAGTCGACCCTCCTATCAAACTAGTAGAAATAAAGGAGTATTAGAATGAGAAAAATTTCAGAAGTAAGGTATCTTTTACCAATCGTTTTACTGTTCGGAATTTCAATCGGTTGTGGAAGGACTGTTGGAGCGACTATCGTTGAAGAAAACACCAATGATTCTGCTGAGAATGCAATACTTTCTAATCGGCCAGAAGACACAAAAATGAGTGGAATCACGAATGATGGATCATTAGAACCTAAGAATGTACAAAGTTCAACGAAAAATTCTGATATTTCTGTACCTGGAAAAGGACAAAATACAGCTAGTAGTTCTGAAACAAACGCTTCTGTAGAGTCCAATCAAACGAAAGAAAGTTCAGGACTAGTAGAACAACAAGCGGATAAAAAAGTTGCAGATCAAGCAACTGTGAACGTAGACACATATGAAGAGTTTAAGGCAGCTTTACTTGATTCGAACGTCCAGACAATCTCTTTAGAAAACGACATCAAAATACTAGATTCTTTCAATTTTATCGGTAATAAAAAAATTTCTGGTAATGGACATACACTCGATGTGAATTATCAAAGTGTAGGTGTAGCGTTGAGTAATGCAGTGTGTACCATTGAAGAGATTCATTTGATCAATCAGCCTATTTATTCTTTTTTTTGGTCGGAGTATCCGGGTGTAACGGTTAACTATAAGAATGTGACTTCCTCCGGTTATCAGTTTATTTATTTGGCCGCTGGAACTGCCAATCTTGAAGGCAATATTGAAGCAAGTGCCAATTTGCAGGAAATTTTTCAAGGACAAAAACTAAATGTTGGAGACCATTCGAATGTGACATTTAAAGACACAGCGAATGCAATTGCCATCTACTCTGGTGACGGCTTGACTGTAGGAGATGGAGCAAATTTTACCGTTGATGCTCAAGGACTAGGAATGTTTATGTACAATGTAAATGGCAAAATTGATTTACACGGAAATGTTGAGATTAATTCTGCGACAGATTCAGCTATTCGAGGCGGAGCAAACAATGGGTCATTGATCATTTATAACGATGCTAAATTGAAGGCTACCTCCAAAGTAACGGATGAAGAAGCCATTTTGCTGTATAACGGGTCTGTCATTGTAAAAAGTAATGGGACCTTGGTGGCAACGTCAGAAGGCCTGCAATCTACTCTCCAAACCGGTAACAAATTAGAGTTGCAGGAAGGATCGAACTTTATGATAGCCAACAGTAAAGGAAACGCCTTGGGTGCTTGGGAGCTTAAGACGAAGGTATCACTTTCTTCTTCTCAAGGGGTAAGTACCTGGAAAATTGGTAATATAGGAACAGAGATGCCAGATGCGATATATCAGGGACCATTGTCAGCCAGTTTTACCTTAGATACTTATACGACTGGGCAGCATACTCTGGATTTGGCATCGAATAATTCAACATTTAAAGCAGATTTTGATTCAGGGAAAGTTGCAAAAATAGCAGGTGGAATCTATTCAAAGAAAACCGAAATTGCACCAACAACTATTGATAAGTTAACCACGGAGAGCACACAAGTAAGCGGAACTGCTGAACCGGAAGCGATACTTGAGATTAAAGCGGATGGCAAAGTTATAGCTAGTGGGACTGTCAATAAAAATGGTGAATACAAGCTTGCGATTCCCAATCAAAAAGAAGGAACAAAAGTCGTTGCAGTAGCAAGGTCGGGAGGCTTAAGTGCTGAAGCCAGCACAATCGTCCAAGCTGTTGGACCACGTATTGAACTACCTGATGTGATTAATTTTAAGTCTCAAGAAATACCTCCTCAAGATACGCTGATCAAGTTTGTTGGTGATCAGGAGATTAACGTTTTCGATGATAGTAAGAAGAAATCAACAACATGGACACTTTCAGTTCGAGAAGATCAGCCATTGAAGAACGAATCTGGAGAACTGCTAGTTAATCGATTGGAGATCTATAACCAAGGAAAACTTTTTCAAATCACCGATGAAAATCAACCGCTTTTCGAAGGAAAGGGTCAATTTTCGGTGAAACTTGCAGACTGTATGCGACTAGCCTTGCATCCTGCAGACAAAATTGGTTCTTATAAAGGTGCATTGATGTGGACTTTTATTAAGGGACCTCAGTAAAGATTGAAGGGAATAATAATCAAACTAACTGTTAAGTGATTAGATTGTTGCAGGATAGAATAGTAGGTCTATCTAAAAAATTTCTAGTTTTACACATAATACCCTGAACTAGCAAAAAGTCGGTATAAGTTGTCAAAATCCCAATGCTTCAGTCACATTTATAAATAGGTCGAATTGGTGGAGTGGTTTGATACCGCTGCTAATTATTTGGATAAAACGGTGAGAAGTAAAAGGCAATTCGAATACTAATAGTGATGCACAATATATTAATGAAAGTTCAGTATTTTCCCACACAAAGTCAGTCCATGCTGCAAAGTCGCTTCGGCGCTTGCAGTATGGACATTTTTTTATTTATTGTACATTGTGCTCCTAATCGTCCTTATCCGGCAAATCCCCAACATCTCGCTCAAAGACCCGTAACCATGCGATCTTTACACCGAAAGCAAAGGCGTTTCTACTTAGCTTCTTTTTATTGGTATTGGATAAGACATCCCAAAGTAGTTTTATAATTGAATCGCTCTACATCACGGATTAGGCAGGTTCGAGAAGCTTGGCAACGCTCGTGATATAGATAAGATAAAAATAAAAGCTGAACATTCTGCGTAATTTAGTTTAAAGAACTTCTAAACGTCCTTTTCATGATCAAGTTAGAAAAGAAAACTTTTGAGTTAGAGAGAGAAGAAGCTTGACAGATCAAGATTTTTAGAAGTTCTTAAGGATCAATTCCAATCTATTGCTCCGCCCTAATTAAAAAGTTATACTTGTTCTAACGGGAGGCGATTAGTATGGATGTCGAAGTAAAAAAAATTGGTAATTCTGTCGGAATAATTTTTCCTAAAAAAGCCCATATGAGTGAAGGAGACAAGTTTACTTTGCGAACGTTTAATAATGCCTATGTGTTAACTCCAAAAATTAAAGACATATACTATAATGACGATTTTTGGGGCGATGTTAGAAACGAAATGACAAAAGAAGATGTTGAATGGGATGAGTTTGACACTTTGCCATCGGAGGAAACGGATTGATGTATATCCCTCATCAAAGAGATATTGTCTTTATTAACTTCGATCCATCTTTAGGTGCTGAAATAAAGAAAAGAAGACCAGCAGTTGTCGTAACAAATTATGAGTTTAATCGACGGACTGGATTCTGTTATGTCTGTCCAATTTCCTCGGTGAAAAGAAAAGCGCCATTGTATGTAGATTTAATAACAAATGATTCGACGGTAAATGGGCAAATATCCGTCCATCAAATGAGATCATTGGATTTTTGTAAACGAAATATAGAAAAAAGGGATACCTGTGAAATCAGCTGTTTTGCTGATATTTTGGAAAGAATAGAAGCTTTTGTAGCAATAGAAAACGAAAGCTAATGACATCCTCAATCAAGCGTTAATGGTTGCGGCAGCATTCGCAATAATAATGACGATCAGCAAAAATAAAGACAATAAAAAAATCGTTAAATTGGTCACCGCCTTAAACGGTGCTGCAAAGGGAGATTGTTAGCGCAATCTCTCTTTTTCGTTTCTTTATATCCTAACTACCCGTAATTTTGCACAAAAGAATCTCTATAAAAAATAAGGACAAAACTGGTGTTAGGATACTTTAGTAGACACATTTTAGAAGAGGCCCATCATAGCTTCGACTGAAAGAAAATTCACCAAATAAAAAATATAACCAAAAAAGACTGCTATTCCAAAATATCAAGAAATTGTGCTGCTTTATAAAAAAACAATCTCTTAACTTGATGCCACTTCAATTCGGGTAGTTTCGCATCTTATCCTTTCTACATCTCATCCAACCAAGCACATCAAGCTTTACAAAGAGTTTTCAGTATATTGACCTAATTTTTACATTCATTTAGTATTCTTAGTTTTGTAACAAATACAAAACAATGTCATAAGGAGAGTATTATGAATTTGAAAAAAGTGGTGTTATCTTGTGTTACAGTTTTAACTATTGCGTCCTTTGGGGGACACACGGTTCACAAAGCGGCTGAGAAATCCAAAGAACAAACAACTTCTCTTGCCTCCGAAAAGAATACTAGCAAGAAAATTGTTCTAGTGGGATCAGCTAACACGAGGGATTTGGGAGGAATCGTCACAAAAGATGGAGCGGTGATTAAAAAGAATAAGCTAATCCGTTCAGGTGAGCTGGCTGACCTTGTCTCATTAGATAAGGAACGATTGGTTCATGATTTCAAACTAACAAACATTGTCGATTTTCGTACGGATAGCGAGGTTGCGTCAAAACCTGATCCAGAAATTGAGAATGTTAAAAACTACCATTACGGCGTCATGAAAGACAGTGGTGCTACCGCTAGTAAAGACGACTTTTACAAAAACTTAGACAAGGTTAATGGTGTTGAATACATGGAGAAAATCAACGCAGAGCTTGTTACAACACCTACAGCCCGTGAAAATTATAAGAAATTTTTTGATGTCCTGCTTGATACTAAAAATGGCTCTACTCTCTGGCACTGTACTGCTGGAAAAGACCGAGCTGGTTTTGCGACTATGCTTGTACTAAGCGCCCTAAATGTCGATAAAAAGACGATTTTCGAGGACTACCTACTATCAAATAAGTATCGGAAATCGGAGAATGAAAAGACCATAGAACAAGTCAAAGAAGCCTCAAATGATAATAAACAGGCAGTTGAAAATATTACTGCCATGATGGAGGTTCGTAAGAATTACTTACAAACTGCCTACGATACAATGGAAGAACAATATGGCGGCGTTAATGGCTATTTGAAAAAAGGCTTGGGATTAACCAACGATGATCTTAAAAACTTAAAAGAGATCTATCTTAAGGACAATTAAGGGAGCCACTAAAAACTATAAAAAATCACTAGCTTGATCGACAATCTTATTCGTTTTCTAGATTATACTATTGGTTCCAACTTTCATTGGCACATTGGGTAAACTCTTATTAAAAATTGACATAAGTATCTACAAATCGAATAGATTAAACGTTGAAGATCAATCATCTTAATCGGTGATTGGTCTTATTTTTTTATAGCTAATTAAAAGACAAAACATTCTGAGATTGTATTGGAAAGTATTATTACTAGATAGTCGGTTTACAAGTGGATTTTTCGTAATTGGTGAAGATTAATTTATTCCTTTTTTTGGTTTTACTAATTTTAATAGATTAACAATGAATCAAGAGCATTTTATAGAGGTATAGCGAATCAACATGATCAAAGTTCAGTTTACATTTTTACCTTTTTTTGTTATTTAAAACACTATAAATAAGCTATATGGCTATTGCAACTGTTTAAATTTTGTTAAGCGTTAAAACAAAAGATGAATTGAATAGCAATTGAAGGATGTAAACGCAGCCATTATATTTTAGGTAGGAGCTGAGGAAAATGATTGATAGTCAAGATTTATCTATTCTTCAAGAGATTGCTTTTAGAGATCAAAGGAATACAGCAGAATTGGAAAGAAAATTTTTACTAACAAGGAGGCAAATTACTTATTCTATTAAAAAAATAAACGAACTGCTTTCTGAAGGTAATCAGGAATTGGTCAAAGTCTCTAGCAGCGAGCTCATCTTGGATAATAAAATCCAAAAATATTTACAAAATTATTTTTTAGAAATGGAATTTTTTTCGGACGTCTATCATTCGAAAGAAAACCGACAATTGATGATCTTATTAACACTTTCTTGTTCATTAGAGTATTTGTCGTTGGACCACTTAATTTTAATGTTGGATAGTAGTCGATCAACCGTAGTAAATGATTTGAAGGAGGTAAAACGAAGGCTCAAAAAAAGTGAAATCAACGTTGGCTACACTCGAACAAAAGGATATTTTTTAGATGGTGATGAAGCAGATATTCGCTATCTTGTAATGAAAACAGTGATTAACTTTCTTCATCAGGATAATGGGGAGCTTTTTTTAGAAAGTTTCTTAAAAAAGCAATTGAATATTGATTACTCAGAAATAGAAAGCAAGATCTTAGAGGCGAGTGCAAAATATAATATCTCTTTTTTCGAAAACAAACTCAAGGAATTTACTTATTGTTTTATTCTGTTGAGTCAGCGATTTAAATATGAACAGCCTCAAAAGATGATTAGTGATTTTATCGATCATCAATCGAACGAGTATCAGTTTAGTCTTCATGTGTGTAATTTTTTTCAAATAGAATTATCAGAAAATATTCTTTATATCTCTGCGTGGATTCTAGGTCTATCTGCTGGAAATATCGATAATAGAACGTCAGATCAACCAATGATCGTAAAAATCATTCAACGACTAATCGCACGTTTTGAAAGCTTGTCAGGTATTCGTTTTTTAGATAAGGATGCAGTTACTCGTAGATTGTACGAACATTTTAGGCCTAGCTATTATCGGTTATTTTATCACTTGCCTATCATTAATCCTTTAGCTCATAAAATAAAAAAAGAGTATCCAGAAATGTATGCCTTAGTTAATGAAGCAATTAGGCCTTTGCAGCCTTTGTTTGACAGAGAACTTCCAACAGATGAAATTGCCTTTTTAACAGTACATTTTGCTGCATCTGCTTTTGAAGAACAGGAAGAGCACGTAAAAAGGAATCGGGGGTTGATTTTGTGCCCCAATGGCATTGGAACATCAATTATTTTACAAAAAGAATTAGAGTCCTTATTTCCTAGTATAGAGTTTGTCGTGCAAGATTTTCGTAGAAAAATAGCATCTGATAGTTTTGATATTGTTTTTACGACTACCATCACCACTGACATGTTGAGTATGAAAATTCCATTTATTGTCGTCAATCCAATCATGACATCAAAAGAAAAATTTGAGTTGATTGGACGTGTGTATGAGATTTTAAATGACGAATCATTACTAGACTCAAAACTCGCGGAGACACTTAAAGTGGTGAAAAAGTATGTAACGAGAGAACAATACGAAAAAATTGAAAATGAGCTGCTTATTCAAGCAGATGTCAATCATTCTAGAATCATCATCGAAGAAGGAGGTGAGTATCCGTTGTTAAGCGAAATTACCAACAAGGATCTTGTGAAACTACAGGTAGAGGCAACGAACTGGGAAGAAGCAATCCGTAATTCTACAGATGTCTTAGTCAGTACGGGGGTTGCCACACCTAGCTATATTGACGGAATGATTCAGACAACGAAAGAAACCGGCCCCTATATTGTTATTACCAAACACGTAGCCTTACCACATGCTCGACCTGAAGAAGGAGCGAGAAGAATCGGGATTAGTATTTCTACTTTAAAAACACCTGTAGTCTTTGGTAATAAGGAAAATGATCCAGTGAAATATGTTTTTGGTTTAAGTGCTCTGGATAATCAGACTCACTTAACTGCAATGTCGGAACTGGCAGAATTGTTGGATCAAGAAAGCTTCTATCAGGTATTGGATAATGCTACAAATCCAGAAGAAATCATTGAGTATATCAAAAATTTTGAGAAAGAGAGGATGTAGGAATGATTAAAAAAGCATTGATTGCCTGTAGAACAGGGATGGGATCAAGTATGATGCTGAAAATCAAAGTGGATCAAGTTGTAAGAGCCAAGTCGTTTCCATTAGAGGTACAACATAGCACTTTGGATGATGTGAAAAGCTTCAAAGGAGATTTATTGATCACAATGGCTGACGTAGCAGATGAATTAAAAGGGCAGGTTCCATATATAATCGGGATCAATAATTTGATGGATAAAAAAGAAATCGAGACAAAATTGCAGGCATTTTTTGATAGTCAGGAGTAATAAAAGGGGGAAAAACAATGGAAATATTAAAGGTAGTGGTGTTTGACTTACTCGCTTCGGCACCAATTTTAGTTGGTATTATTGCCTTAACCGGGTTGTTATTACAAAAACAGCCTGCTGATAAAGTCATTTCAGGCACATTAAAAACAATTGTTGGATTCTTAGTTTTCGGGGTTGGATCGGCGGCGGCGGTAACTTCCTTAGATAGTTTTCAAGCCTTGTTTGCGGAAGGATTTGGGCTAAAAGGAGTTCTGCCACTAGCTGAGGCGGTGACTGCTTTAGCTCAAGATAAGTTCGGTACTACGGTTTCATTAGTCATGTTGATCGGGTTCTTGTGTAATTTGCTGGTTGCTAAGTTTACGCCATTAAAATATATCTTTTTAACAGGACAGCACAATCTTTATTTAGCCGCTTTATTGACAATCATGTTTAAAGCACTAGGAATGAGCAATTCGTTGACTATTATATTTGGAGGAATCATTTTAGGGATTTGTGCGGGCCTATTTCCAGCCATCGCTCAGCCATACATGCGAAAAGTTACTGGTGATGATGAGCTTGCAATGGGACACTATGTAACTGTCGGTTATGCCCTCTCTGGATGGATTGGATCAAAAGTCGGAAAACCAGAAGATAGTACTGAAAACTTAAACTTACCTGGTTGGTTAACAATGTTTAAGGATTACGTAGTAGGTGTCTCAATTACAATGATTATTTTCTTCTATATCGCGGCGATTGCTGCAGGGAAAGGAGCAGTAGAGGAATTATCTGGTGGAGTGAACTGGTTGGTCTATCCACTATTTCAAGGCTTGGGATTTTCAGCGGCACTTTATGTAATTATTACCGGAGTTCGACTGTTTCTGGGAGAAATTGTCAGCGCGTTTGTTGGAATCTCTGAAAAATTAATTCCTAACGCACGCCCGGCTTTGGATTGTCCAGTGGTCTTTCCATTTGCGCCGACAGCGACTGTAATTGGTTTTCTAGCAGCTTATGCTGGTGGATTAGTCACTATGGTTGTTATGGGACTAATAGGTACAATCGTAATCATCCCAGTAGCAGTTCCATACTTTTTCATTGGTGCGACCGCAGGTGTATTTGGTAACGCTACCGGTGGTTGGAAAGGATGCGTGGCAGGCTCCTTTGTAGTCGGGATTTTAATTGCTGTTGGTCCAGCATTAATTTACCCAATTATGGAAAATATTGGATTAACTGGGACATCTTTCCCAGAAACAGACTTTAACATTGTCGGACTACTTGTCTATTATATCGGACAATTATTACAAAGTGTATTTTAAATTTCAATTATCGTGAATTTAATGGAGGAAGTCAAATGAATAAAATTGATATAGAATCGGTTGCTACTATGAGAAATCTGGTTGTTGATAGTGTTGAAAATGCAAATCATGGTCACATGGGTGCGCCGCTTGGTGCTGCACCTATGGGCTACGAATTATTTAGATATCATATGAACCACAATCCTAAAAATCCAAAATGGTTTAATCGAGATCGTTTCATTTTAACTTCAGGTCATGGCTCGATGCTGTTGTATTCGTTATTACATTTATCCGGTTATGCTCTATCAATGGATGATATTAAACAATTTAGAAAACTAGACAGTAAGACACCAGGTCATCCAGAAGTATTCCATACACCAGGAGTAGAGGCAACGACAGGACCGCTAGGACAAGGCTTTTCAATGACAGTCGGGATGGCTATTGCTGAAGCGCATTTACGAGACCGTTTTAATAAAGACGATTTTGATGTAGTAAATCATTACACATATACCATATGCGGAGATGGTGATTTAGAAGAAGGTGTTGCATTAGAAGCAGCTGCTATCGCTGGAAAATTAGGACTTGGAAAATTAATCGCCCTTTACGACTCAAATGACGTTACTTCAGATGGACCATTAACGCAATCAGCTCATGAAGATACTCAAGAAAAATTTAGAGCAATGAACTGGCAAACGCTCTATGTTGCTGATGGAAATAATTTAGATGAAATTTCCGCAGCAATTAAAGAAGCACAAGCTGAAACGACGAAACCAACGCTAATTGAAGTAAAAACAATCATCGGATTCGGCTCAACATTGCAAGGAACTGAGAAAATCCACAGCAACCCCGTCGGTGCCGAAGAAGCTAAGAAAATCAAAGAAGCAATCGGCTGGGAATATGACGATTTCTTTGTACCAAAGGATGTAAAAACGAATTTCGATGAAATTGCTATTAATGGTGAAAAGCTAGAAATGCAATGGAATGAATTAATGAACGAATATACAAATAAGTATCCGGAATTGGCAACAGAATTAGAAAAGGTGATTAATGAGAAGTTTGAATTAAATGAAACAACTTTAACACCATTTACAGAAGAAAAAATGGCGACAAGAACAGCTAGTGGAAAAATGTTGAACCGAATTTACAAAGATTTACCAATTTTAGTCGGAGGTTCTGCCGATCTAGCTTCTTCAAACAAGACAACGATTGAAGGATTACCTTTTATGGATGAAGAAAATCATGAAGGACCAAATATCTATTTTGGTGTTCGCGAATTTGCCATGGCATCAATTTGTAATGGATTGACATTGCATGGTGGATTAAGAGGATATTGTGGAACTTTCTTAGTATTTTCTGACTATATGCGCTCTGCCATTCGTCATTCCGCATTGATGGGTGTTCCTGTGACCTATATCATGACCCATGACAGTATACAAGTTGGGCAAGACGGACCAACTCATCAACCAGTAGAACACCTGGTATCTTTAAGAGCGATGCCTAATCTAGTTGTTTACCGACCAGCAGATGCTAACGAAACAATCGTTGCATGGAAACTGGCAGCTATATCTAAAGATCGACCATTCCTAATCGCTCTTGGAAGACATGATGTGCCGGTAATTGAGAATGTCAATTTCGAAAATGCCGAAAAAGGCGGATACGTCCTATCTAAAGACTCAGACAATCCAGATTTAATTCTAATTGCAAGTGGTTCTGAAGTTGAAATGGCGCTGTTAGCGAAGGAACAACTCAATCAGTATAAAGTAAACGTTGTTTCATTGCCTAGCTGGGAACTATTTGATGCACAAAGCGAGGAGTACAAAGAATCCGTGTTACCAGCAAATGTTGATAACAAGTTATCAATTGAACTGGGCTCAACAATTGGTTGGTCCAAATATGTAGGCGCCAATGGAGCATCAATCGGCTTAGAGAAATTCGGAAAGTCTGCTCCTGCAGGAGATTTGTTGAAGGACTACAATTTTACAGTCGATCATATCATTGAAGAAGCTCAACTGCTAATCGAAAAAAACAAATAGTTTGATTCAAGATGAGACTGAAGAAAAAGTCTTAAGAATAACCAATCATTAAATCAGAGTCGAACGATCTTGCCCCTATCAATAACGATAGGACTTGATTGTTCGGCTTTTTTTCACGCAAAGTCAGTCCATACTACAAAGCCGCTTCAGCGCTTGCAGTATGGACTCTTTTCATCACATAGTTGTTCTCCTCAATTCTTGTGGTGGTAGATACATCCAGAACACTACGAGAATGATTAGGCAATCGCATTTAAAATCACTACTACTAAAAAGATGTTCGTGCAATTCCTAAGGTATATCTGTGTCTGGCTTCACGTAGCCTTTCTTATCTCGAATTCACGTCACACCATCTTTATGTAAAGAAAGACTTGATCTAATAAATATGAGGACGATTCGTTCTTTTATAAAAAAAAATTCAAGATATAATAGAGTTATAAGGAATGAGTAATTCTATTTTTTAAATATAAATGGAAATTCTTATGCATTAAAAAACACTTGTAAAACGTGTGCTTTTTGACATTTAACAAAATAAATTAATTAATAGATTCAATACAAATGATTTATTACCAGTATTTTTATTAAAAAAATCTTTGCCGATTAAAGTGAAGATGAATCGTTATTTTTAAGATGATTTCCAGAAAATAATGGAAGGAAGTGGCCTCATGATAAAACAAAGAGTTCGGGAATTATTACTATTATTGTTAACGACCCCAGAAATCTCAGTGAAGCAATTGGAGAAAAAACTAGAGCTAACTTCCAGTCAGCTGAGTTATACCATTAAAAAGGCGAATGAATTTTTGTTCGAACATAACATAGCTTCGATCGAAATTGGAGAAGGAAGAATTCTTTTTGCTGATGAAAATAAAAGTGAACTAACTAAATTGTTAAATTTTTCAAAGAGAAGAGACTATTTTTCAAAAAAGGAAAGAGTCTTGATCCAACTATTAATGTTGTTTGGGAGAAAAGAGCAAGAGTTTATTGGAATTGATTACTTAGCCGCCATTTTAAAAGTAAGCCGTAATACCATTACCAGAGATCTAAAAGAAACTAGAGAAATGGCGACAATTCATCACGTGACTCTTTCACAAAATACCAATCTTGGATTTTATTTTATAGGTGAGATAAAGGACTTACAGAAGTTGCTGTTAGAAACAATCTCTACCGCATTAAATCACTATTTTTCCGATGTTCGAGAGTTGATTGGAACGCTGACTGAGGAGGCAGAAGTTCTTTATTTTCAAGAAAAAATCAAATTGTTGGAGAATGAGCTGTCGGTAAGATTATCTGCTCAAAAAAATTCTGAGTTGTTGCTTTTACTAATTATTTTGTCTCGTTCAGACACCATCTACATCACACCAGAACAGAATTTGTCAGATGAGAATCTGAGGAAAATGAATGATTTCCTATTGGAAGAATTGGGCGAGAAATTTTCTAGAAAAGAAAACAGCTCATTCATCTCATTATTCTTGTTATCATCAACACTGATTAAAGTTGATAAAGAAAATAAGGATTTTAAAATCGATCGGCTGGTGGTGAACTTCATTCAGCTTATGGAGTTTAGCGGGATCTATTTTGATGAAGGTGATCAGCTTAAAGCGTTTTTGTATCAACATATATTTTCTATGTATTACCGTTTATTGTTTGGCTTCCAAGCAGAAAATCCTCTAAAGCAATACATCATAGAAAATTATTATGGACTTCACACTATTGTTTCAAAAAATTTAAACAAAATCAAAGAGCTCAGTCCATTTGAGATTTCTGAGGATGAAGTTGCCTATTTGACCGCTCTGATTGCTGGAAATGTGCGCTACATGGAGTCGAAAGGCGAAAAACTATTGGGGGTGGTTGTTTGTTCTTATGGAATGTCTGTTTCTCAATTATTGAGGCTGGAATTGAAAAAACATTTTCCGCAAATTAGTTTTCTCGATGGTCTTTCCGTTTCAGAAATCCATAAACTGGATATACCAATAGAAATTATCTTTTCAACGGTCCCACTTCAAGGAGATGTTCCTGTATTTATTATTGATTCTAACTTGGAAAAAATTGATTTTGATCAGTTAACCGTCGCTGTTGGGAAGGCCTTTCCTGAACACTTTGGTTATAAAGAGGAGCAGCTGAAAGAACTGAAGGATGTAGTTAACCGGTATGCAAAAGTTCAATCGATCGAGTTTCTAATGGCAGAATTTGAAAAAGTTTTGTATCGACAAAACAATCATTCTCTAAAGCTAAAACATTTGAGTGATTTTCTCTCCGCTCATCAGGTTCATTTTAAAAAGACTGTTGATAGCTTCGATACTATTTTAGATATTCTTGCGAGCGGCATGCTGATTGAAGGCAGTATTTCACCAAACTATATTACAGCTCTTAAAAAAGAAGGGTTCCATGAGCATCTCATTATCAAGGATGGTATTGCTTTACCCCATATAAAAGACGATCAGCATATTTACGCTACAAGCATTAGTTTATTGAAATTGGAGCAGCCTATTTTATTGGCGAATGAAGAAATTTCGATTTTTATTTTGTTAGCAGCAGATGAAAAAAAAGAACATTTAAGAGCTTTCGAAGAATTATTCTGCATTCTTGAAAATGAAAAGCTGTACGATGCTTTGCTGCAGATCAGCGATTACGATTCGTTAAATAAAGTGCTAAAGGAAGTGGATGTAGATGAGTAATTTATTGGAAGATGAAGAAACTGTGCAATTGAATATTGAGGTTGACTCATGGGAAAGCAGTATACGAGAAGCTGGTAAACTCCTTGAAAAGGCTCACTATATTTCTTGGAAATATATCGATGACATGATCGCAATGGTTCACTTATATGGACCGTATATTGTCGTTTTCGAAAATGTTGCTTTGGCTCACGCCCAATCAGGAAGTGGCGTTTACAAAAGCGGGGCCAGTCTAATTACGTTGAAGCAGCCAATTACTTTTGGAAATAAGGACAATGATCCAGTTTCAATTGTGATTGCTTTGGCTTCTGTTAATCACTCAGACCATTTAGAATTTTTAAAAAAAATTATGATTGCTTTTTCGAAGGGGGTTAAGGAAAAAATTTTAGCTTCTGAAAATGGGGCAGAGGTAATTGAGATAATCAATGAATATGGTGAGGAGGAAGAAGAGTATGAGGAAGGTTAATATTTTATGTGTTTGCGGGGCAGGTTTGGGAACGAGTTTAATGGCTAAAATGAAAGTGGACAAGCTTCTAAAAGAAGTAGGCTTAAAAGCAAATGTTGAAGCAACAGATGCTGGTAGTGTACGTGGGCAAAAGGTTGATCTTATTGTTACCACAGAAGCAATCAGTAAAGCTTTAGGAGAAGTCGCAGGGAGCAAGATGGTGACCGTGAAAAACTTTGCTGATAACGCAGAGTTTCGGAATTCAGTTCTGCCGATCTTGAATGAATTTATGGAAGCGGGTGAATAGCATGGGGATTTTATCTTTTTTGATAAATGATGTCATTACGCAAGCACCAATTTTTCTAGGACTTGTTGCTCTGATCGGGTTGCTTTTACAAAAGAAAGATGCTGCGGAGGTTTTTACTGGAACGATAAAAACCATTACAGGGACAGTTGTTCTTTTAGCAGGGGTGGATTTGTTTCTTGGCGTATTGCTGCCATTAATGGCTCTGCTTCAAGAAAAAGGGAATTTTACTGGTGTGATGCCAGATAATCAAGCACCATTTGGCGTTGTAATGACCAGCTTCGCAAAAGAAATACCAATCGCCTTTGTCTTAGGTTTTCTTATCCATCTTTTACTGGTGCGAGTTTTACCCTTTAAGAACACGAAGAATGTATTTTTAACAGGACATATCATGCTATTCTTATCTGGTTTTTGGGTAGCCATTCTAGCTTGGAACTTTGGCTTAAAAGGAAGCGGTCTAATTCTAGCCGGTAGTATTTGTACAGGTTTGATCTTAACGGTATTTCCTGCGATTTCCAGACCCTTTACAAAAGAGATTGCGGAAGACGAATATACGTTAGGGCATATGTTTAATGTCAGTGTTGTTGTAGGTTCGTTATTAGGGAATCTGTTTAATAAATCCAAAAAGAGCGATGATATTGAGTTACCAGGATTTTTAGCTAGCTTTAGTGATTTTTCGATTTTATTGTCTACTGTGATGCCTTTGATTTTTATTGGGATTGGTCTAGTTGTTGGAGAATCAGAAGTGACAACACTGAGTGGTGATATGAACTGGTTGATGTTCCTTATCATGCAAGGAATTAAGTTTTCAGGAAGTATTATGATTACGTTGTTCGGTGTTCGGACGTTCTTAGGATCGATTATTCCCGCCTTTCAAGGTATTTCAGAGAAGCTATTGCCAGGAGCGATTCCGGCATTGGATTGTCCAGTCTTTTATCCTTATGCACCAGTCGCAGCTATTATCGGTTTCTTAGGTCATGCAGTAGGTGCAATTATTTCTGTCGTGATCATGGTTTCGATTGCTGCACCTGTAATTCCATTGCCTAGTGCACTATTTATCTTTTTTGAGGGTTCTTTAGCTGGCGTTTTTGGAGATCGAAAAGGAGGCTGGAAAGGCGCGTTACTGGCAGGAGTTGTTGTTAGTCTGATTACTCACATGGGTGTGGCAGTGATCGCAGGATTACAGGAACCGCTATTACCATCTGGTTTGGTCTTTGGGAGTGCCGACATTGTTCTTATTTCACCAATTATTTATTTCTTTAAATTACTATTTGGTATTTAGTATACGCTTAATAGCCAGTCTGTGTTTAAGCCTAGCTGTTATTCTCCAGCTAGGTTTCGTTTTTGAATAGTAGAATATTGAGGAAAGGAAGATTGAAATGAGTATTGTTCGAACCTTTCTAGGAGACATTGATGCAAATGAGCTGGGCTTTACGTATTCTCATGAACATATCGTTTGTATTCCTCCTTATTGGAAAGAAAGAAAAGCCGATGATTTGCTGCTGGATAATAAACATAGTTCTCAAAAGGATGTTCAGGATTTTGCCGATTTAGGTGGAAAAACGATCGTTGATGCTACCGCTATCGATTATGGTCGCTGTGTGGAAGATGTGGTTCAAATCTCGAAGGAAACGGATATAAAAATTGTTGGAACAGCCGGTTTTAATAAAAGCTTTTTATGGGAAGCAGCAATTAGCGAAAGATTAAAAAAAGTCGTTGGTAATTATTCTACTTTTGCGGATTGGATTGCTCAAAGTACCGTTAATCAATTAACGGAACATGTGGTCAAGGAAATTGAAGAAGGGTTGGAGGGTACTAGCTATCGGGGAGGCCAAGTGAAATTTGGTACTGGATACAATCGTATTACACCTCTAGAAGAGAAAACTATTCGTGCAGTAGCCCGTGCGCATCATGAGACCAAAGCCCCCATCCATTCACATACAGAAGCTGGAACAATGGCATTGGCTCAAATAGAAATATTGCGCGAAGAAGGCATTAATTTACATTATCTTTCAATCGGACATATGGATCGGAATCTGGACCCTTATTTGCATCAACAAATTGCTAAGACGGGTGCGTTTTTATCCTTTGATGGCATTGCAAAAATAAAATATGCACCAGAATCTGCTAGGATCAAAGCCATTTTAGATTTGGTCAAGGCCGGTTATGAAGATCAGCTATTGATTTCTGGCGATACTGCTAGAAAGTCCTATTATAAACATTATGATTATGGCTTAGGCTTGGCTTATATCAAGAAAGAATGGGTGCCAAGATTTATTGACGAGGCAGAACAACAACATCTGGATGGGGAAAAATTAATTGAAAAATTTTTTGTAGAAAATCCCAAAAGATGCTTTAGTTTTAAAGACTAGAAATCAGAAATATATTTGATTTAAAAGATGAACAGCTGACTATAAGTTCTTACTCAAGTTATGAGGATTTTATTCGAGAGAAGAAAATAGAAGGCGAACTAAATAGCGTTACCATACAACGATCCTCCTGCGACAGCCGCTGCAGGAGGGCGTTTTTTATTGTACATTATTCTCTTGATCATCCTTATCAGGAAATTCCCCGACATCCTGTTCAAAAACTCGCAGCCATTTCTGCAGCCATGCGATTTTTAGTCCAAAGGCATGGGCATTTTCTAAGATCGAACCGATCTCATACAGAATCAGAAGAGCGGTCCAAATTAAGGCGACATTGATAGGTAAATCAATACCTACAACAGGTGCCAGTTTGTCTAAAGCAGCGGCACAGATAATTGTTGAGAACGTGATGAACTTGGTAAATAGTCCATATAGATTGATAGAGGAGACCCACGTATGGCTTTTCAGTGCTTTGGCATAGCCGGTAAAAAGATCTAAGCCAACCATCGTCAAAAAGACACCCATGATCGGGACACTTCCGCCGAATAAATAGTGGACGAACGTTCCTCCTGATAGAATTGCTAAAAGCGTCATTTCAAATTCCTTCTTTCAATAGATTTAATCAACACCTACGATCGTAACAGTAGGTGTCATTTGTCCTACGCTAGATAGAATGGAGCAATCTAACTACTTGATTCATGATTCGCTGGGTCGTCTTTATTCCGTTGTTTTCGCCTGAACATTCGTTGGAGCAGGCCTTTTTTGTCGTTTGCCTCTTTTCTTGTTGGCTGTTCAGTCGATCGGTTGGCAGGTGCGGCTACAGTTGCTGGATGTGCGACAGGTTCATTCGTTTCTAACGATAATTGTGTTTTACTAAATGGCACAATCGCCACAGGAAGCTGGAGCTGCATGTACTCGGATTCTGACTGATTTTCTGATACTTCAAAACAGCCAACCTCTTCACAGGTCGCTTCATAAAACGGTTCAGTTTGATCCACATCAATCTCGTTTTTCAGGTCAAACAGCGTGGTTACCTTCGTAGAGACAAACTTTGCCGTGACAACAGAATCAAATAGTTTTACGCCATCTTGTTCAAAAAGGTCTAAGGTCGTTAATAGTTCGCAAGCTTCTTTGATTTCTTCTGCCGACAAGCTCGTATCCACGTCCTGATAGGTCCAGTTGTATTTTTTTCGGTCACTGTTTAAAAAGGTGGTGACCAATTTTGTAGATTCAGTGATCATTTTTCATTTCTCCTTTCATTCTTTCTACGTAGGCTTTGATTTTTTCAAGGCTCCGTATTTTCTTCAGGCCGTACAATTGAAACCAATGAACGAGCGACAGAAAAGACTTTCTTGCCAAAATTTCTCAAAGGGAAGACCCTCATCGTCAGCCGTTTCCATTCAGGTGCCGCAAAGTAATCCTGAAAATAATAAAAGAAGCGCTTCATGGTACGTGTTGCTTTGGTGTTCATAAACAAATAGCGGACAAGATCGCTGAGAATGTTCGCGAACTCCTGCGCACCAAGTCTAAAACGGATGCGTAAAGCCATAATATATTTAATCGTTAAGCTGCTGTTCTGGGTTTCTTGATAATAGGTCATGATTCGTGTCTCAAGTGTTTCGGGTTTTAGTGTAAAAATCTGTTGGTGCGTTAAAGTTAGTTCATTCATGGATCTTATCCTCCTTATTTGTTTTAAAGTAATAATTTTTTCCAAGAGAAAAAATTAGTTCGATTCGAATGCCGTATATCATTCCTTTAAAATTGCTAAAGTAATAGAGAAGAGCGGTACGTCTACCGATCTTCTCAAATTTAGTCAAACGTTGATGCTACAGTTGTTCCTGTGTGTTATCAAATAGGATCGTTTCAGTTGTTTCCACGTATTTCGCGCTTTCGACTGTGTTGAAAAGGTCCGTGCCGTCTTTATGGAAAAGCTTGATGCCGGTTAGACGTTGCAAGAGGCTTTTGACTTCGCCTGCTGTCTTATTTGGATCAGGGTTATTCAGGCTCCAGGTTTGTTTTTTTCCTAAGCTGGTTGTAAAGGTTGCGACAAGTTTAAACATCTAATTTCCTCCTTCTTTATTTGGTATATCGTGATTGGCTAGTTAGGATCACGCCGTCTAGGTTGCTACCATCTGGTGAAAGTTCTGTCAGGATGGCGCCAAGCTCTAGCACCGCTTCTTCGGTTGGTTCATCGATGACGTTTTGGAAATTCACCTTTCTTAATTTGTCTTCACCTGCATCGATTTGTACTTGTAATTTGTTGCCGATTTTTTGAATCATTTTTCATTCCTCCGTTATAGTATTTTTTGTTCCGGCCGGTGACTTAACGATAAAGGTGAAATGCAAACTCGGTCAAAACCGGTAAAATTACATTTGAGGGTCAAAATTGCAGGAGTTTTCAATCTCTTTTTTACACAAATCCTATAAGAACGGGCTTTTACTTTGTGAAAAATGAAAGAAGCCTGCAATTTTCATAGCCTTATGCAATTTTGCCCACTTTGACACATTTTGGGTTTTATGAATGGAGTAGGAATACTGATATGTCAGCTTTTATACCTGAAAAACCTTACGAAAAAAGTTAAAAAAACCTATTGATTGCTCGTTTTTCTTAATATTTCCTTAATAATTAGCAAGTAAGAGGTTCTGTAAGAAGGGACAAAAATAAGGGAGTTTTCGACTTTTTATGGACAAGTTATCTAACGGTAAGCATACAAATAACCCACTATGAATCTCACAAATGAGTTCCACAGTGGGTTTAATCGTTTATGACTGAGCGTCACTCTCTTTATGTTTCAACAAATAACTTACTTAAGTACTCCATTCACATCGTAAGTAACATAAGGCAACGTATCTGACGTACTGCTGTCATAAAAGGAATGCTGCTCCTCACTCAGAATCAATATTCCTAATACACAGGGTACGGTTAAATAGAGGATGATCTTTAAGAAGCGTTGACTTCGTTTGCTGAGGAAATGGAAAAGAAACAGGGAGGATTTCTTTTGCTAGTAAGAAACATGTGATATAGTAAGGCCTGTAAATTCGTATCAGGATCTCAGTTCTACTTCCTGCTTTAGCAGGTCTAGTAGAATGACATGCGTGGTGAGAGACGGATTCATTTTTTCTTTTTTTGAAAAATGAATTCCTTCATACGAACTAGAAACTAGGAGTGGAACAATGCAAACCTTAAAAGAACGGATCATCGCTGAAAGTAAGCAGCTTGGTATCGATAAAATCGGCTTTACAACAGCTGATCCTTTTGATTATATGGAGGAATCCTTGCTGGAGCAGCGCGCGCTTGGTCATACCTCTGGCTTTGAACATCAAAATATCAAAGAACGGTTGTATCCAGAAGAAACCTTTGAAGATCCCAAAAGTATCATCGCGATTGCTTTGGCGTATCCGACTAAAATCCACGACAAGGTCCCTCGTGATGAAAAACGCGGACAATTTGCCCGTGCTTCGTGGGGAACGGATTATCACTTCATTTTGGAAGAACGGCTGACGAGATTGATCGACTTTATCAAAGAACAGGCTGAAACGGAACAGGTTCAGGCTCAATGGCGTTTTGCTCCGCAGGTGGATACAGGTGAGCTGGTGGATGTGGCAGTTGCACAACGCGCGGGTCTGGGTTTTATCGGACGTAACGGCTTGCTGATCACGGAAGAATACGGCTCTTTCGTCTATCTTGGTGAAATTATCACGAATATCCAATTTGAACCAGACCAACCAGTTCCAAACGGTTGCGGCGATTGCACCCGTTGCATTACCGGCTGTCCAACTGGTGCCTTATTGGGAGACGGTCGGATGAATGCTAAAAAGTGCCTCTCTTATCAGACTCAAACCAAGGGCATGATGCCGGAGCAATATCGAAAGAAAATGCGTAACGTGATATACGGCTGTGATATTTGTCAGCTCGTCTGTCCATACAATCGCGGCAAAGATTTTCATTTTCACGAAGAGATGGAGCCAAAAGTCGATGAAGTCCATCCAAAACTTGCACCGTTACTATCCATCTCAAATCGCGAGTTCAAAGAACAATTCGGACACCTAGCCGGCTCTTGGCGCGGGAAAAAACCGCTACAACGCAATGCGCTGATCGCCTTAGCCAACCTTGGTGGCAAAGAAGCGCTGCCAGAGATCCAAGCCTGTCTACAGGATCAGCGACCAGTTATTCGAGGCACCGCTGTCTGGGCGTTGGGGCAGCTGACGAAGAAAGCGCCAGAGGAAACGATTGGTTTGTTGCAGGAATTGAAAGAAACTGAGACTGACTCAGAGGTTTTGACTGAGATAGCGAATGTTTTGGAGAGGCTAAGTTAAGTCAAAAAAGATCGAACACGAGTTATTGGTGTTCGATCTTTTATTGAGTTTTTGTTTAGAGGGAGTAGACAACTTTTCTGCAAAAAAATTTATCCTACAGCTATTCATCCACCAACTTGGTTTTGTTATTCTCCATAACCTTGAAGAATGGATAATAGATCATAGCACTAATCAAGATCAACACCAAACAGAAGACGATATTTCGCCAATCCATACTTGAAAGATACGCCTGTGCAAAGAACGGGGTGAAGGAAGGATCAACGATAAATCCAACTCCGATCAAACCGACACTTTGAGCGAAATAGGTCAGCAGCAGAGAAATAATCGGTGTGATTAAAAATGGGATCGCTAGAATCGGATTAAAAACGATTGGAAGACCAAAAATGACCGGCTCATTGATTGAACAAATGCCGGGTATCAGCGACAGCTTCCCGATTGTTCGGTATTCTGAGACTTTACTTCGCATCATCAAAAGAATTAAACCGAGGGTTCCGCCTGCACCACCTAAAACTGAAATACGAAACATTTGCAGATTCATTAGATGAGTCATTGTTTCTCCGTTAGACATTTGTTCAGCATTCAGTCCTGTTTGCGCCATCCCCAGAGTAAAAACAATTGGGAAAATAATCGATGAGCCATTAATACCGAACAACCATAATACATTTCCCAGAGTCACGATCAGTAAGAAACCGCCAAGACTTCCTGCTATATTCGTTGCCGGTGTTAAAATGTTCATCACCGTTTCGGGGAAAATCTTTTTTGTTGTGACTAAGAAAATCAGATTAATCCCATAAAAGAGGATAATATTCGTTAATAGCGGAACGAGCGTGTTAATGAAGGTAGCAACCATGGGTGGTACAGTATCCGGCAATTTTAATTTGATATTTTTGACTTCAAAGATTCTGTTCACTTCCACCACGAGTAGACCAATGATGATCGCCACGAACAGCCCGTTTGTACCTAGGTAGTTCAGGTTGATGTTTCCTTCTTTAACCGGAGTACATACCATCAGAAAAATGACGGAGGCCACCATCCCATTCATGGCTGGATTAATCTTGTATTCACTGGCAAGGGAGAAGGCGATCCCGAAAACGCTGATCAGTCCGATGATCCCCATAGTCAAATTGTAAGGAGCGGTGATTAAATCATAATTAGCTACCGCAAAATCCTTCCAACCAGCCATGAATTTCATAAAAAAATTGGCTGTCGCTGGATTGTATTGATCTATGTTAATCGGTGGATTCGCAAAAATCAGAAAAAATGATCCAATCACGATAAAGGGGAGACCAAACATCATCCCGCTCGAGATGGCTTTAAGGTGCCGCTGATTCCCAATTTTTGCCGCAAAAGGGCTAAGCAAATCATTAAGCTTCGTTATGACAGTAGAATTTTCCATGATTCGTCCTCCTATACTTGCCAAGGATTGAAAACAAAGGTACTTGGCACGACATGCTGCGGGTCATACTTTTTAATGATCTCTTCATATTGTTCTTTATAGTCATTTTCGACCTCTGCTTGAGGAATGACTTTGCTTGCTTCATGTAGGAAATGTTCTGACCCGCGCCCCATTTCTTGTCCGCGCGTGGTGTGTTTGTCCAATGCGATGTCTGGTATTTCAGGTACATAACCCATGGCGAAGCTTTTTATCACGATATTTTTGAGCAAATCAGAGGAACGATCCTTTTCTGAATCGCACAAGTACCGAATAGCGTGAAAGAAAAACATTGCTCGGTCAGATTCATTATATTGAAATTCTTTACGCATCTGGTTTAAGTTATTGATCATAATTGCTGCATACGGATTTCCCATTCCTACATCCTCAACGCTGATGGCTAATAAACGTCTCCACAGCTTCTCTTCAAATTGAGGTGAGGTAATATACATTTCATAGGCAAATTCACAGGCCGCTTTTTCTTTTCCTCTGCGGATGGATTTTTGTAATGCTGAGATGACTTCATCACCTTGAAGACCATTTCGTGTCGTCATTTTTGCCCATGGATCTTGAATAAAATTATTTTCTGTCATGTTATAATACTCCTAACTAAAGAATTTGAGGTGGACCTTATGGATACTGAAACGCTGATTGATAAGTATCAGTTGAATGATTCAGAAGCAGCCGTTTTACGTTTTATGGATAAAAATCGTGATTCACTAAGAGATTTAGGTATTCGCGATGTCGCTAGAGCTTCTTATGTTTCAACGGCGACCATCGTAAATATGGCGAAAAAAATCGGCTATTCCGGTTATAGTGAGCTGGTCTTCGCGTATGGAAGTAAACCATTGGCAACGAACCCGACGAAGAATTTCTCAGATGAAGAAAGAGACACGTTTGTTCGCCTGCTAACTGAGTATAAAGAGAAACGAATCATGATCCTAGGTTCAGGCTTTTCACAAAATATCGCGAATCATTTTTCTGAAACACTGAATCTCTATGGTTTCCGAGCAACGGCGAATAGCCATCTTGAATTCCTGCGGGAAAACGTTGAAAAGGATGTACTGATTTTTATTGTCTCTAACTCAGGCGATACCTTTCGGTTAGCGGATCTCGCTCAAATGGCTAAAAATCATCATATTGATCTGATCGCCTTTGTTGGCGAGAAAAATTCAAAAATAGGGCAGTTGGCAACTTTGACTATCAGCACGGAGACGTATGCCCCGCGCGTCTTGTCCGCATACCAGCCAAACCTTTTCTTCGGAACGACGCTGAATCAATTCGAACTATTACTAAGTGAAGCGTTAAGATCTATCTTTGATTAGAAGAACGATGTGGCCACTGTTTCTTCACTTATCAGTATAAATATCGGATAGCTAAATGTAAGTGTTTTCCGTCGGATGTGAACATGTTTAGAAATTTACAAACGGGTTTAAGGAGTTAAGTGAAGAATGGCTGCCATAATAAATAACGTCCAAGATGGCGAATGTTTTGGAGAGGCTTAGTTGAGGGAGAGAATCGAACACGATTTTCAAAATGAATGATCAGATTCGATTATGGATATAGAGAATATTGAACTTGCATTACCAATAAAATATACAAGAGAAGGATTGGAGGAGATGTTACATGACTGAGAGAGAAAAAGTAGAGGCGATTATGATCAAGTACAATCGTAATTTTTCAGAACTCCAAAATAAGGCGACTGTCAGAGAGATTAAGACAGTATTTAAGTATATTGGTGACGAGTCCAACCGAAAACAACGTGAATTAATTGGTCTTGATAAAGAAAAATAAGCGATTCTATTTATCATTGATTTTTCAAGATATTCAAGTTTCTTGAAAACGGCAAAAATCGCTACGATTGTTCTATTGCAGAAATTAAAAGAAACTAAAACCGATCCAGAAGCTCTGACCGAGATAGCGAATGTTTTGGAGAGGCTCGGTTGAGTTTAGAGGATCGAACACGAATCAAAGTGTTTGATCCTTTTTTTCGAGAAAAATTCTTAAAAAATAAGTCATTTTGTTTAAAAATAAATCGTAATTGGGGTTTTTATATCGTGAAATCAGCTAGTCCTTATCGATTGCCTCATTGTATAATAATGACGGGAAAATTGTTGTTAAGGAGGATGAAAAGGTGACAGTAGAATATCAAAAAACACAATTAACTTATGGCGGGTATCGATCTGAACGCGCAATTTGGATCACACTGTTGAACGGTCAAAGGGCATTAAAGTTCAATATACTAGACCGAAATGGAAACGTTTTATATAGAGTTGAACAAAAAAGCGATGCAGATGGAGCGATCGATAGTAAGATTACTTACGAATCACTAACTGAAGAACAAAAAGAAGAAATTCAACAAATTCTTGAAAAAAATGAACCCCACTACAATTGGTGTGACGAAGAAATAGAAGAGGTATTTTGGCTGTGAAATCGTGCTCTTAGATGAATCAGTGAGACATGCACGAAGGGACAATGAGATTGTGGTCAATTACGTCATTTTCTCAAGCTATGAAGAAGATGAAGAAGGAAATAAAATCGATGATCTATTTGAGATAGACCATTATGATATAGGCACGATAACGAAAGCGGAGATCGAAAACGGTCTTGTTCAAAAACTTCTTAACCATAAGGAATGGGATACGATCGAAATGAAGATCATAGAAAACGGTCAGATTGATCATTGTCTGTTGGAGTTTGAAGAGCGGGATGAGTGAGTTCGAAATTAAAAAAATCTACCCCAAAACGGATAAATTGGGGTAGAAAAAAATTGTTGGGGTATTAACTTTTAATGGTGTATAGAGTAAAGCGATCAGCATCATTTTTCTGACCATAATCTCAAAAAAAAATCTTTTGTTCGCTTGACAGGCTAATCCGCTTTCAATAAAATGGACTCAGATATTTAATTAATCAAATAAAAAAGGCACTCTACATTCTGGTGGACCCCAGAATATAGAGCCTTGAAAAGTCAGCGCCAACTGACCAATCAAGTTGCCATAGTCAGTGTATCACACCGACCTCATTATTGTACCAAATTTAAGCTTTTTTTCTAGTCTTTTTTGTGGGGAAATTTCGAGGTGCGGTATACGTTTATTTCGCTATGTCAAAGGTATTGGGCAGACCACGCCCGATACCTTTTTTTTGTGTTGCTTTGCTCGCAATAGAAGTGAGCCAGCCTCTTAGTGAAATCGCTGACGTTTTATTTGAAATCATTACTTATCAGAAAGGGTGGGAATATGGTGGTTCTTCAGGTGTTGACGCATAATGTCGTGGTGGCTCGTGAAGGGAAAGGAGAGTGGGTCTTGGTGAAAAAGGGCATCGGGTTTGGCAAGAAGAAGGGAGACTCGGTCGTTGCAACGAATCTTGAAAAGAAATACCGAAAAATTGAATAGTTCAACCATTTGGAGGGTGACTGTTAGGCAGGCTTGATCCATTTCACAAAAAGTGTGAGATGTGTCGGGCCTGCTTTTTTGCTTTCTCCGATTGGTTGATGAAAAGGAGTTGGTTCTATCAAAAAAGGTCTTATTTATGGAGTGATTACCTACACGATCTGGGGTTTTCTGCCGATTTTTTGGAAGCTGCTAGAAGGCATCGACTCGTTGGAGTTGTTGGCATACCGCATCATTTGGTCATTTATAGTGATGACATTGACGTGTTTTTGTTCTTTCAAAAAAGAGAGGCTGGTCCAGCAATTATTGGTGGTGTGGCGAGATGCCAAGGTGCGGCGGAATCTGTGTCTAGCGGCGCTTTCGATCGGCGGCAACTGGGGCGCGTTTATCTATTGTGTCGCCAGTGGTCAGACAACTAGTGCAAGCTTTGCTTATTTTTGTTCGCCGCTTTTTACGGTGTTCTTTGGGCGCTTTTTCTTCAAGGAACAGCTGAATGTCTGGCAGCGATTTGCGGTGGTGTTAATGATGGGAAGTATCTTCACCAAGCTGGTGGCAGGTGCGTCGTTATCCCTCGTGCCGCTGTTGATGGCGTTATGTGTGGCTTATTATGGCGTGTTGGAAAAGCAGGGGGCATTAGATCCGATGTTTCGGATGTGGGTGGAGACGGTGATCTTATTACCGGTAGCGCTGGTGATCGTGTGGGTCACCAAGATGCCGTTGGTGTTGCCCATGTGGGAAGGCAATCTGTTATTGATGACCAGCGGCGCTGCGACAGCGTTGCCCTTGATTTTATTTATGGCTGCCAGTAAACGTCTGCCCCAGACGGTGTTGGCGATCCTGCAGTATTTGAATCCTGCCTTGATGTTAGCGGTATCGGTGTTTTTGTTTCGGGAGCCGTGGCATCTCAGCGATCTGTTGACCTATAGCTGGGTCGTGGCAGGAAGTATCGTATTTGTGATTGGTCTTATGCAGCATTCTACTAACAAGGAGGACGAAAAACATGACAAAAGAAGAAGTACAACTGACGGCGTTTCAGATCATCAGCATCGCCGGTGATGCGATGGATGATTTTTATCAAGGGATGAACGCCTATCTTGAAGGAGTCAATCTAGCCGCTGCGGTGGTGGCGATGAAGCGTGGACAAGAGCGCATGGCGGAAGTGCACAATATCCAAACAAAGCTGATCCAAGCAGAAGTCAATGAGGAAGAGGTACCGTATTCTCTGGTGATGACACATGCGCAGGACCATCTTGCCAATGCGATCTCGTGGAGTCGGATGTGTCAGCTGCTGATTGATCAGATGGAACGTGAGGAGGTGGAAAGCTATGAGTAAACAATTACAGAAGTTCTCCAATGTCTTGGAAAAGCTCTTTGCACCTTTGGCGGCGAAGCTGGCGGGCAATCTTTATTTGCAAGTGATCGCCACATCCTTCATGACGATTCTGCCGTTGATTTTGATTGGTTCTTTTGCGTTGATCTTGTCTCAGCCAATCGTGGATTATCATTTGCTATCTAAAACGGATGTCTTTTATCCCGTGATGAAGGGCTGGGCGCAGGCGGCGGAGGTCTATGGCTCGCACCTGAATTTCTTGTTTGGGGTGACACTAGGCAGTCAGGGTGTCTACCTGTCATTAGCGATCGCCTATAACTTGGCGCAAAAACGTCAGATGAATGTCTTTTTAACCATGCTGGTGGCACTGGTCTCCTTTTTAGTGGTGAATAGCCAATACGTGGAGTGGAATTGGGACACAGCTTACTTTGGAGGAACAGGCCTCTTTTCAGCGATCATCACAACCTTTGCGGCGGTGGAGCTGTACCATCTGCTGGTGCGAAAACGCGTGGGGTATATTGCCTTTCCAGATACGGTGCCGGCATCGTTGAAGGAATCTATCGGAGCGTTGGTGCCATTAGCGGTGGTATTTTTGACGATGGTATTGATCCGCATGATCTTTGCGGAGGTCTTCGCGACATCAGTACCAAAACTGTTGATGATGATCGGACAGCCGTTGAATCTGGCGGTGGATACGGTCTTCGGGGTCTCCCTTGCTTCGGTGGTCTCGCAACTCGGCTGGTGGTTTGGCATCCACAGCAGTGCCATCTTGTCGGTGGTGATGCCGTCCTTTGATGCCAATACCTTAGAAAACGCGGCCGCTTATGCAGCAGGAACACCATTAACGGAGCTGCCTCGGATCGTGACGAGTTCGTTCTATTTCAATTTTGTAGCCATCGGTGGTGGTGGCGCGACATTGGGCTTGGTGCTGTTGATGCTGCGAAGCAAATCCATTCAGATTCGTACGGTGGGCAAGCTGGCGATCATTCCCGGAATCTTTGGGATCAACGAACCGGTGTTGTTTGGATTGCCGATCGTTTTAAACCCGATTTTCTTGATCCCGTTTCTACTGACCCAAGTGGTAAATATTTTCTTGTGTTACGGAGCGATGGCGGTAGGCTTGGTCAATCGTACGCTGATCAATGTCAGCTCCACAGTGCCGGTGGGCGTGGGGCAATGGTTATCCAGCCTTGATTATCGGGCAGTGATTCTGACGGTGGTATGTATCGCCGCCAATATGCTGGTGTACTATCCATTTTATAAATTGTTTGAAAAAGAGAAGCTGGCAGAAGAACAGCTGCCTTCAGAACAAAACCCGGAAGACGCAATCGAAGTTTACTAGAAAGAAAGGAAGAATGAACATGAACGTATTATTAGTTTGCCAAGCGGGGATGAGTACCGCGATCTTATGCAAGAAAATCAGTGAAGTAGCAGAAAAAGCCGGACAGTCCCTCCACATCGAAGCAGTAGGTCTGGAAAAGGTCGGCCCAAAATCACACGAAAAACAGCTGGTGATGCTGGCACCTCAAGTCCGCTACGCAGTACCAAATGTCCGCAAAGAAGTACCCGCTGAGATCCCTATCATGGTGATCAACTCCACCGATTTCGGCTTGATGAATGCAGAAGGCGTTTATCAAAATATGATGACAGTGATGGAGAAACGCAAATGAAGGTATTAGTAGGATTCTTCAATTCCGAGAGCAACGAGCATACGCCAAAAACCATGAACAAAGAAAATTTTCTCTTTGCAGAAGGCAACGACATGATTTCTAAGATGGGCATTCAGCCCATCTTTGATAATCAAGGTATCCAGCTAATCCCAGGTTTCTATGCAAATGGTCATCCTGGCGGCTTGATCGAACGAGAGGCGTTTGACTATATCCTAGAGCATTTTCTAGCAGCGGTGAAACAGCAGATATGTGAGATCGACGGCATTTATCTCTATCTTCATGGTGCCAGCAAGGTAATGAATCTGCCGGAAGGATCAGCAGAGTTTGTGATTTTACGAGAGATCCGAAAATTAGTAGGAGCATATCTGCCAATCGCCGTGGTGATGGACCCTCACGGCAATGTGACGGAAGAATTCGCGAAGATGACCAATCTGGTGACTTGCTACCGCCACTCGCCACATACAGATATTCAAGAAACATTCGACAAAACAGCGACCCTTTTCTGTGAAATCCTACAAGTACGCACACGAGTAATCCAACCAGTCTGTCGCAAGCTGCCAATCATCGTAGGCGGCGAACGTTCGGTGTCTTCAGACGAACCAGTCCGTTCTATCAATCAAAAGCTCGATGAATTTGAACAAGACGAACGAATCCTTTGCGCGTCCTTTCATGTAGGCTATGTCCGCCATGACAGCGATCGCTTAGGCTGTGCCATAACAGTAGTACCAGCCGATCAACGCTATCGAAGCTACGCCCAAGAAAAAGCCGATGAACTATACGACTTTATCCTGCGCCGACGGTATGAGTTTCACTATCACGGCAATTACGGAGAACTAGCACAGGTGTTAGCCGAGGTAGAGAATATGGCGGAGAAACCAATCTTTATCACCGATTCAGGAGATAACTGCGGTGCCGGCAGCGATGGCTACAGTACAGTGATCCTGCGACAGTTATTGAAGACACATCCCGATTGGCAGAAACCAACCTTGATCGCAGGCATTATTGACGAAAAAGCAACCACTCAGCTAAATCAACACGCGTTAGGAGAGGCAGTGCAGTTCAAATTAGGAAAAGACCTCGACGAACGATCCAAAGCAATACTACTAGAAGGAACGATCGTCTCAAAAGGAGTAGTCAGTCAAGATTACCAAGAAGACCCCATCACAGGATGCGTGATCGGTGTAAAATTAAAGCACTATCCCCTCACGGTGCTAGTGCAGCGCGAATCAGTGAGCTTCACAGAACTAGCGCAATTTATGTGGGCAAATGTCCCCATAGAAGACTACGAAGTGATCATAGTAAAACAAGGCTATATCTCACCAGACTTCGACGCCTACGGAGCCCATTGCGTGATGGCCTTAACCGACGGCCCAACGCAACAAGCAACAGAAAAGCTGGATTTTAAACAAATCCAGCGCCCAATGTTTCCTTATGATGAACTAGAATACGACTATACGAAGAAGACTGATGGGGGCTTTAAGTAGCGGTTAATCACTAAAATTTAAAAATATGGAAACTTCCTTCCGTGATTTGTCAATTGATTGTTGAATTGCGGGAGGTTTTTTGTGATGGCTATGGTTTACGAGCGAATATCGTCTCAAAATTCTTCAATTGTTATTTGGGTTGAATAACAATTCGTTTTCCGCGATCCAAGGAGTTTTTGCTACAAGATTATTTAAACATATACTTGTAGAAATATTAATCTCAAATAAATAGCAGGAGAGATTCTATGGAAAAGAGATTCATGGGGTGACTATTTTTGTTGTCTTCATTCTTTTATAATAGATTTATGAAAGCGAACGCAAAGAGTAGTTCTTTTTGGACTTGTCCGTTTAGCTAACGAGAAAAAATTAGTATAATAGATACTGGATAGTAGGTGATGTAATGAGAAAATATGCAATAGCAAAAGTAATTAGTATCGATAACAGAGTTCCGATGGGCGCATCTAAGGCCTATTATGGTCATAGTGTGATTTTTCAAGATATTTCTAGTGGCACCCTTTTACAGTGGGATACTAAAACGAAATTGAAATACGAAAAAGATGAGATTATCAATTTTACCTATGATGAATTAGATCAAGTAACACCTATGGACCTGTTCAATGAGGATGAGGAAAGAGTCGCTATCTCAAATCCAAGAAAAGTACAGTCCTTGGACCTGCTTCTAGGTAGAAACCCTGTTAAAACGCGGACCGACTATTTCTTTGTTACGAGTGTTCGAACCATAGGAGAGAAGTCTTATGTGGTGCTAGTTGATAGCTATTTAGATCAAGCATTATTTGAAACAGAAGAGCCGGAAAGTTTCAAAAAAGGGAACGTTGTCAAGCTTAGGTATAAACAAACAAAAAGTGCCACTGAGGCAGATGTAACAGAAGAGGACTTACAGCATGTCGTTTATTATTTAGTAGATGTTGAAGTGAAGTACAATGTAAGTAATGAGAGAAATGTGAAATTAAAAGACCGTAGATAAGATGGTATTGGATTTGTAAGGACACCATTCCAGACTATGAATCTAAGAAACATCATTACTTTAGATTGTGTCAGAAAGGACAAGCCATGAATCGTTTCTTTATCCTAATAATAATAGTAGTGGGACTATTTTTCATTTACAAATACCTTCTAAACCAATCGAAAGAGCCATCCGGTCGGGTAGGGAGCGTCATGATGAAATTATGGAATAAAGTTTACTTACCCATGGCAAAATGGAGCCTGTCATTTTTACCAGCAAAACAATTTCACCACATTTTAGATATAGGTGTGGGAAATGGCGCAACCACGTACTACCTCAGTCAAAGATTCAAGGCCGAGTCAATCATTGGAATAGATATTTCAGAAAAAGCTATCGAACAAGCAAAGAGATTACACTCGGATCATACGATCACGTTCAAACAAGCAAACATCGAGAAAACAGACTACCCATCAAATAGCTTTGACCTAATTTGCGCCTTTCAAAATCATTTCCATTGGAATAATTTGCGAGGAAGTCTTTTAGAGATAAGAAGAATACTGACTGATGATGGGATTCTTCTTATAGGCTGTGAGTATTCTAAAGTGAAATACTTTTTGCCTGAGTTGAAGGTGCCGGATGTGTTTGGGGAGTATTTGGATGATGTTGGATTGCGGTTGGTGCAGGTGGAGCGTGAGCGGGATTGGGTGGTTTATGTGGTTGGAAAGAAGTAGACTGAATAATTCTGTATGAGAGGGCTAATAGGATGGAGCTCTCTTTTTTTTTCATACATAAAAGAATAAACCACAAAAGTTCTCTTAAAGTAAATGACCAACTTTTGTGGATAGTGTTAAGAATAGATTCGAGGTTCTTTATAGCTTAATTCAATTTTTTCAGGAGATAGGACTGAGTTGTTGATTAGTTTGGAGTACATTAAAGTATGATTCTCAGATGTTCTCTTTTTCGTAGTAAATCCTCTCTCCATCAATAAAACTAGCTTTACCAATTCATTTTCACTTGATGTGTATTTGGAAATTTCTAGCTTTCTTCTAAGTAAAGAAGAATCAAGATTCGCATATGGATATTGTGTTTTTACAATTCGGTTAAAATATGATTCGACATGAAAAACAATCAAGTTAAATCCGATTTTTTGAGCATAAACCTCAAACGCGTCAATTAGTTTAGAAAAGATTGACAAGAAATAATTTATATCTATTGATTGCTGTAAATTGTAGAAGTCAAAGTCAACAATTTCGAAAGTTAAACCTTCTAGGGTAACATTAATCCTCACATTGCCTGAGAAATCCTTTTTTGAACGTCTATCAGCATGAAAATTCAACTTTTGATTATCGCTATAAGGTCCGAAATGTAACCTTAACCCAGTTGATTCTTTTACTAATGATGACAGTATTTCTAGGTTTTTTTCATCGAAACATCTATCAATTATTTGTTCATTAAGATATTCACTAAATTTATAAACCTCTCCTAATTCAGAAAAAGAAACATTTAATACTTCCATTAATCTTGTCACAACGTTGATTGATACATTTCTAAATGGATCATTCATAATATCCCTTAATCCTTGACGAGTAATTCCCACCTGTTCTGCTAGCCAACTTTGGCTAATTTTTTGTGTTTGTATTATTTCCTTAAGATGATTTTTATACATATTATCCCTCCTGGCTTTGAGTATATATGACTAGATTCAAAAAAGAACTGTAAAATTCAGTTTACATTGACTGGAAAGGATAGACGGTGTGTCAGACACAGACTGTTCAAGCTTAGGATACTTAATACTTACTATTTTAATTCGATAAAATATAGATTACGAGTATAAAAGATACTTTAGCAGGGATATCATTGGCATCTTATATTTTGCTTAACCCCATAGAAATACCTATACAGAGAGATAAGTTCCTCCTTCTTAGATGACTAAGAATGCTTTAATACCATTGTATAAAATAACTTTCTTAGATACAAATGCTATCTGAAAGTAGATAATAGTAATAAAAATTCTTATAAATCATTTTCTTTTTAACGAATAATAGTATAATAAGACATGTTAAATACTATTGAATTTTTTTAAAATTGAAAAAACTAGGGTGAAAGAATGGAAAATTTAAAAGAAGAAATTGTAGCAAAGCCTTTTTTAAGGTGGGCTGGAGGGAAAAATTGGCTGATAAAATATTTAGATAAAATCACTAAGAATTTAAAGTATAACAATTATTACGAGCCTTTCTTAGGAGGAGGTTCAATCTTTTTTTCAATGAATCCGCGTGAGAAAATATATATTTCGGATCTAAATGAAGAGCTAATGAATGCTTACAAAATTGTACAGAAAGAACCTAATAGATTAGTTGAAGAATTAAGATCATACGACAACAACGAAGAATTTTACTATGAAATGAGAAGTAAAAAAATAGAAGATCCTTTTTTTAAAGCTGCAAAATTTATTTACTTAAATAAAACATCTTTCAATGGTATTTACAGGGTAAATAATAATGGAGATTATAACGTACCGTTTGGTTTTAAAACCCAATATAACATTGACGAGGAAAATTTTTATGCAGTAAGTAAACGGCTTAAAAAAGCTAATATTCACTTTGGTGATTTTTCCGATAATGTAAGGAAAATTAGTGAAGGGGATTTAGTTGTGTTGGACCCGCCGTATACTGTTTCTCATAACGAGAATGGATTTATTAAGTACAATCAGAAGCTTTTTTCCATAGAAGATCAATATCGATTAAGTAGATTTATAGATCAAATAAAGGCTTCTGGAGCATATTATATACTGACAAATGCTGCTCACGAGACTATTATTGAGATCTTCGATAAAGAAGGAGATTACAGATATAATTTTTCTCGAGCAAGTTCAATTGGAGGGAAAAACGCTAGTCGAGGACAGGTAAAAGAGTTTGTATTCACAAATATCAGGGAGGGATAGAATTGGAAAGTAACGAGGAAATTATTATTGTTTCTGACAAAGAGTTATCTTCAAAGAAAAGACTAATGAATCAAGAGTATGATTTTCATAGTGTGAAACACGATAATGTTGAAGAATACACTGAAAATGGCTGGGAAATTGCAAGAAAATTTAAGACAGTTACAAAGTTAAAAAAAATGAAGCCTGAAAAAGAAATATTTATTAATAGGATTTGGAGACTATTTCATGATCTAGGATTTGATAGAATGAATGAAGCCCCCTTCAAGATCGCAAATACTAATGTGGATGTATTGGCTATTGATGATGAAACTGTAATGTTTGTTTTCTGCCGTTTTTCAGAACACGCTCAGACTAGAACAAGTTTGTTGGAAGATATAAAGCAAATTTGTGACAATAAAAAACATTTCATTAATTATGTACAAGGGTTAGCAGATGGAAAGAAAAGAAAATGTGCCTTTATCTTAATAACTAAGAATCTTATTTTAAATGATCAAGATATTGCCTACATGGAGAAAAAACTTGTTCACTTTAATGAGGAGGGCATAAAATACTATGAAGAGTTAGCAAAACATTTAGGAAGCGCTTCAAGATTTCAACTTTTAGGGTACTTATTCTCAGGACAAAAAATACCTGAAATGGACAATAAAATACCAGCTATTGAAGGGAAAATGGGTAATCACAAATATTATTCATTTTCAATTGAACCTGAAAAACTCTTAAAAATGGGTTATGTTTTACATCGAAACAATGCGAATAGGCAAATGATGCCAACGTATCAAAGAATAGTAAAGAGAAATAGATTGAATTCTATACAGAAATTTGTAAAAGATGGAGGCTTTTTTCCAAACTCATTAATCATTAATATTGAAAATAAGAGTATAAATTTCGATTACTCAGAAAAGCAGGTTTCTGGTGCTGTGTCTAAAATTGGAATACTTCATCTTCCTAAATTGTATAGATCAGCATATATTATTGACGGTCAACACAGATTATATGGCTATGCAAACTCTGACTTTGCTAAGAAAAATTCTATCCCAGTTGTTGCTTTTGTGAATTTAGGAAAAAGTGAGCAGATAAAACTTTTTATGGACATAAATGAGAACCAGAAAGCTGTTCCTAAAAATTTAAGAGCTACTTTAAGTTCCGATATTTTATGGGCTTCGGAATATTTATTTGAAAGAAAAACTGCTTTAAGGTCCAGAATAGCACAGAATTTAGCAGAGGATTTAGATTCTCCGTTATATCAGAGAATAATTGTTGGAGAAAATGCAACAACTGAAAAATGTAATATAACTTTAGATACAATCCAACAAGCACTAGATAAAAGTGATTTTCTAGATCAATATGCGAAGAAAAACAACGAATTGATAAAAGAAGGAACGCTAGATACTGGTAGTAACGATGAAACAGCCGTTATACTTCTAAAGTTCCTAAAAAGTATTTTTCTATATTTTGAATACAATTTAAAAACTGAATGGAATGAGGTAGATAGATCAAAAGCCTTTTTGATTACTAATCCTGGCATATATAGCTTAATAAAGATCACAAACGATATTGTAAACTTTTTAGTTACTGAAAAAGAATACAATTTCAAAAATATGAATAATGAGGAAATTGTTGAAACGGTAAAACCTTATTTAGATGTCATTATTAAGTTCTACAAAAATGTTGATGAACAAGAAAGAACTAAAATAAAAAAGACATATGGTAGTGGAGGAAAACAATTATATTGGAGGACCCTACAACGAGAAATAAAAAAAGTATATCCTGATTTTTCTCCAAAAGGCTTAGATGAATACTGGAAAGACAATGATACTAGATTTAATGAGATCACCTATTCCTACATAATGAGGATAGAGTTGTTCATGAGAGATGATTTCAAAGCGAGGTTAGAGTCTAAATATGGAGAAAACTGGTTCAATTTGGGACTACCTAAATCAGTCTACGATAAAGCCAACCAACTTGCCTCGGATAAAGATTTCGGTAAACCTAAAGACCAAGCAACAGATCCTTGGACATGCCTTCATTTCATCCACTTTAGAGAGATAGCACTTGGAAATTGGCAGGATCTTTTCTCTGAAAAATACACATTACCTGAGGAGAAAGGAAGAAATGGTAAAAAAACTGAGAAGACTAAATGGATGGCAAAGTTATCTACTATTCGAAATGAAAATTCTCATGTTTATACCAGTGTCAAAGAGGAAGATTATAAATTTGTTGAAAAAATATATAATTGGTTGGTTAAAGGCTGAAATGAATTAGAAAACGAGGCCGCATCGAAAGTCCACTCAAATTTGTCGACTAAATGGTGGAAATTAAATAGTTAAGAGCTTTTTACAACCAAAATTTTCTGAATATTTTGATATCAGATAATTTTTGAACGGAAGCGTAGTTTAATAAACCTATCTTTGTTACGAAGGGTAAATAGCATACTTTTTAATTTTAAAGGAAAATATCTTGATGACCATCAACTGATTGAGTATTATAGTTCAGTTTTGAAGATGGTCGTCTCTCCAGTTATTGTGTAACTTTATCGTACGTAAATATAGCAATTTAAGGAGTGCATTTTCATTTGAAAATGCACTTTTTGAAAACTCTCATTTTCATCAAGTATTTTATTGTTTGTGATATTTGTATTGTTGACTGGACTATTGATATTTCCGATATTTACCACAGAACCTTTCTCATTTTTAAAACAAAATAAATTTACGGAGAAAATAGTTAAACTACCAAATATTGTTAGAGACATTATAGTTAAAGCTATCTTTTCTTAGTTTTCAACTCTTCTAATTCGAATTTTTTTCATTATATTTGAAATCAAATTTTGTTCGGCGAGGAATTGAAAAGATTAGGGTCGAACTTTGTTTATCCTAGGTTTTCTTTATCGGTTTAGTAATTGCGTTTTTTCCTCTTAAATTAATCTAGAAAATTTTTTCTTTAATTTTGATATTGCTGATTTGAACTATAATTTTTCTGCTTTCGCCCTTATTTCCCTTAAAATCCTATCTCGTTCTTTATCGCCTTAACAAAAATAAAAGGCTAAGAAATATTAGTTGTTAATTATATAGATAAGACCAAAGCCACTCTTTATATCACTTGAATAATAAAGTGCATGAGTTTATAGTCTCAGAATGGTAAAATAATAAGGTACGCAAATAATTGAATTTTATTTAAAAAAGGGAGTATATAAATGGGCGCAGAATTAAATCAACGTTTATTTAGTGCGGCGGATAATCTTCGCAGCAAAATGGATGCATCAGAATATAAAAACTATCTACTAGGATTGATTTTCTACAAATACCTTTCTGATAAATTATTACAACAAGTTGTGCTATTAGCCGACGAATCATTAGAGAAATATGATACACCAGAAAAGCAGACAACTCTGTATAAAGAGCTATTGTCTGATGAAGATTCCAAAGAAGATTTGATTGCAACAATCGTTGACACCTTGGGTTACGATATTGATCCAATGTATTTATTCAATGTATTAGCAGATCAAGCAAAACAAAATATTTTTCAATTAAATGATCTAAACAAATCCTTTGTGGATTTGTCTTCAAAATATGACCAGTTCAATGGCTTATTTGACGATGTGGATTTGCAGTCGAAAAAACTAGGTTCAGATGACCAACAACGTAATGTAACGATTACTGATGTTTTGAAGAAATTAAATGATGTGGATGTGATAGGACACGACGGAGACGTTATCGGTGATGCCTATGAATTTCTAATCAGTCAGTTCGCCTCAGAAGCTGGAAAAAAGGCAGGGGAATTCTATACGCCTAGCATGGTATCAGATATGATGGCGCAAATTGTTACTATCGATCAAAAAGACAAAAAGCTATTTAGCGTGTTTGACCCAACGATGGGTTCTGGGTCACTAATGCTAAATGTACGTAAATATTTAACTTATCCAGAAAATGTAAAATTTCATGGTCAAGAATTGAATACAACAACCTTTAATTTGGCGAAAATGAATTTGATCTTGCATGGCGTTGATTCAGAAGATATGAATTTGCGTAATGGAGATACATTGAACAAAGATTGGCCAACTGATGAGCCCTATACTTTTGATTCGGTTGTTATGAATCCGCCATATTCAGCAAAATGGTCAGCAGATACTTCATTTTTAGATGATTCTCGGTTTAATCGCTATGGAAAATTAGCACCAAAATCAAAAGCTGATTTTGCTTTCTTATTACATGGTTACTATCACTTAAAAGAAACGGGGACAATGGCGATTGTCTTGCCTCACGGGGTTTTATTCCGTGGAGCAGCAGAGGGTACCATCCGTCAGAAACTATTGGAAAATGGTAGTATTTACGCAGTCATTGGAATGCCAGCTAATCTATTTTATGGAACATCCATTCCAACTACTGTGATTATCTTAAAGAAAAACCGTACAACTCGTGATGTTTTATTCATTGATGCAAGTAATGATTTTATTAAAGGTAAGAATCAAAATAGATTGTCCGAAGATAATATTAGAAAAATTATTGAAACATACACTGATAGATCAAATGTGAATGACGATGGGAAATATTCTAAGTTTGCTTACTTAGCAAGCTTTGATGAAATTAAAGAAAATGATTACAACTTAAATATTCCACGATATGTTGAAACTTTTGAAGAAGAAGAGCTGGTTGATATGGTCAATATTGGAAAAGAAATAAAACAAATTCGTAAAGAAAAAGAAGTATTAGCAAGAAGTTTGTTTGAAATGATTTCAACTTTAGAAATAAGTCCAGAAAACGAGGATTGGATAAAAGGTGCACTAGAGGTGTTTGATCATGGAGAATAGAAAAAAACCAAAAGTACGATTTCAAGAGTTTAAAAATGATTGGTTGTATTGCAATCTAAAAGATATTTCGGATAAAGTTACCGAAAAAAATAAAAATAATGAATATACTGAAACACTCACTAATTCTGCCGAGTTTGGAATTATCAATCAAAGAGATTTTTTTGATAAAGATATTTCTAACAAAAAGAGTTTGAATGGTTATTACATTGTTCGAAATGATGATTTTGTATACAATCCACGTATTTCAAATTTCGCACCAGTGGGACCTATAAAGCGTAATAAATTAGGGAGAACCGGAGTAATGTCCCCTTTATACTATGTTTTTCGAACTCATAACATAGATAAACGATTTTTAGAATACTTTTTTGATTCAACTCTGTGGCATAGATTTATGAAATTGAATGGTGATTCAGGTGCGAGAGCAGATCGATTTGCTATTAAAGATTCAGTGTTTAAAGAAATGCCGATCCCTTTTCCTAATTTAGCTGAACAGAAGAAAATCGGAGAATTTTTAGATGATTTAACGCATGCAATCTCTCTTCATCAGCAAGAACTCACTACGCTAAAACAAACAAAACAAGGCTTCTTGCAAAAGATGTTTCCAAAAGAAGGAGAGAAAGTACCAGAAGTTCGCTTTCCAGGATTCACTGATGATTGGGAACAGCGTAAGTTGGGAGAAGTTGTTCAGATTGTTATGGGACAATCCCCAAATTCAGAAAATTATACAGATAATCCAAACGATTATATTTTAGTTCAAGGAAACGCAGATATGAAAAACAATAGAGTTGTTCCAAGAGTTTGGACTACTCAAGTTACAAAACAAGCAGAAAAAGGTGATCTGATTTTAAGTGTTCGCGCTCCAGTGGGAGACATTGGAAAAACTGATTATGATGTAGTTTTGGGACGTGGAGTTGCAGCCATTAAAGGAAATAATTTTATTTTCCAACAACTCGGAAAAATGAAAGAGAACGGCTATTGGAATAGATATAGCACAGGGTCAACATTTGAAAGTATTAATTCAAATGATATTAGAGAAGCTCTGATTATTATTCCCGACGTAAAAGAACAACAAAAAATTGGTGCCTTCTTCAAGCAGCTAGATGATACGATCACTCTTCATCAGCGTGAATTGGAACTTCTTCAATTAACTAAAAAAGCATTCTTACAGAAACTATTTGTCTAGGAGGTGTCGTGATGAAAATTCCTCATCGAGAAGAAGCAGAAGTGGAACGTCATTTAATTGATGTCTTAGGTGAAGGACATAATCAGTGGACCTATCGTTCTGAGTTGAAATCTGAAGATGATCTTTGGCGAAATCTACGACAAAAAATTGTTCAGAATAATTTATCTGAAATTGGCGAACATCCACTTACCGATAAAGAGTTTGAAACAATTAAGACGGAAATTTTATTGCGGACTCAGACACCTTTTGATGCGGCGAAATGGTTAAAGGGTGAGAATGGCATCGCTCGGATTACAATTGAGCGTGAGGATGCTAGTCTAGGCTCAATTTCTCCGATTATCTATTCCAACCAAGACATTGGTGGTGGACTTTCTACGTATGAAGTGGTGAATCAAATTGCGAAACAAGGGAGTAGTGCGGATGCGCGAGATCGTCGTTTCGATGTAACATTGTTAATTAATGGGTTGCCGATTGTTCAGATTGAGTTAAAACAAACGACCGCTAAAGATGGTGTATATCAAGCTTTTAATCAAATCAAGAAGTATTCGGAAGAAGGGATGTTTCGGAATAACATCTTTTCAACGTTGCAACTATTTGTGATTTCGAATGAACAAACGACACGCTATTTTGCTAACGCGATGCCAAAAGATATGCATAAGAAGTTCTTATTCAGTTGGCGGACAACAGATAATAAAAAAGTTGAGAACTTGTATGAGTTTTGTAAGCAAGTTTTGAATATTCCCAAAGCCCATCGGTTAATTGCAGACTATACAGTTGTCAGCGAGGATCAAGACAATAAGGTATTGATGGTACTTCATCCTTATCAGATACATGCAATTGAAGCATTGTTTACCGCGGCGAATAAACATCAATCGGGGTATGTTTGGCATGCGACAGGTTCAGGAAAAACACTGACGAGTTTTGTTTCAACGAAACTATTGGCTAGAAAAATAGGGATCGATCGCACGATTATGTTGGTCGACCGAAAAGATTTAGATAGCCAAACTACCAGCGAGTTTACCAAATTTGCTTCTGAATATAATACCGGCATCTCATCTGGAAGTGCTAAATCGAATAGTTTGATTGTTGGAACAGGGAGTGCGAAAGAACTAGGAGATACACTGCTAGCTGATGCCAATGCGAATGTCGTGATTGTGACGACACGTCAAAAATTAGATGCTGCGTTGAAATATGCTAAGAAGCAAGAAGAAAAGAACGGTACAAATCGTTATCAAAAATTGATGGGGCAACATATTGTTTTTGTTGTTGATGAATGTCATCGTGCCTTAAGCGCTGAAAACATGGAAGAAATCAAAGGATTCTTTCCAAAATCGACTTGGTTTGGTTTTACCGGCACACCGATTTTTGAAGTGAATAAAAAGCAAGCAAAAGGACAATTAGCACGGACAACGACTGATCAATATGGCGAGGTCCTACACACCTATACCATCAAAAATGCCCTAGAAGATGGTTCTGTTCTAGGATTTCAAGTGGAACATGAGAATACAATCGAAACGACTTCACTGGATAATAAGATTCACAACGAATTAAGTAAAGTCGAAAAATATGCGTCTTATTCTCCTGAACAGATTAATCTACTCGTTGATAATATGAATCCGATAAAGAAGGAAAGCTATATTGAACCAGCAGTTTACGAAAATAATGAGCACATTCAAAAAGTAATTCATAAAATTTTCCGTCCTAATAATGCGTACACGAAATTTGATTTTCGAAATGGTCGTCCTACCAAATCAGCCATTCTAACAACCAGTTCCATTCAGATGGCGAAAAAGTATTATCGAGCAATTAAAGAAATGACAAAAGACTCGGATTGGATGAAACGAGAGTTTCCGAACCAACCGATTCGCGAAGGTCGGACAATGGATGATCCAGATTTTCCACGAATCGCCATCACATATTCCTTAGATGAAAATACAGATAAGGCCAAAGAACAACAAGCTGAAATGCAAGGAATTATCAGTGAGTACAATGATTATTATGGTACCGCTTGGAATTTAGCAGAGATTGAACGGTATAATGGCGATATTAATAATCGTTTAGCTAGAAAAAAGGCGGAGTTTAAACAGTTCGGCAGGCACATTGATTTAGTCATTGTGGTAGATCGGTTGTTAACCGGATTTGATGCACCGACAATTCAAACATTATTCGTTGATCGGAATTTGGAATATGCTGGCTTGATTCAAGCATTTTCTCGTACCAATCGAACCTATCCAGAAAAGACGAAAGGGTTGATTGTGACCTTTAGAAAACCCAACACGATGGAAAAGAATGTCGAAGATGCAACCATACTTTATTCTAAATCTAATGAAGAATCTTCTCTAATCTATCCAACGTATAACGAATCAAAAAAACGTTTCAAAAAAGCCTATCGAAAGTTACAAGAATTCACGATTGTGCCTGGAATTAGTGAAGATACACCATTAGAGACACGTGTGGATTATGTCAAAGCCTTTCAGGAAATGAATAACTCTTACGAAGCGTTGGTGACTTATGATGAGTACAATGAGGATATCGTAAGTTCGGACGCTCTGAAGAATCAAGTTTCTATTTTGGAAGAACAAGTAGGTGTCTATCAGACTGTAAAAGGATCATTGATGGAAGTACCACCTGTCGGAATTGATCCACCTGATTTTTCGTCAATAGAGTTTTACAGTGACAATTCGATCAAATTGTACGATATTGATTCTTCATACATTGATCAGCTTCTAGGTACCTATGCGGCGAATAGTCCGGATGTTCGTGAAGAAATCGAAAAAGCACTGAAAAAATTAAATAAGAAAGAATGTGTCAAAGATGTGTATCGTCAAATTTTAAATGCATTTGATGAAGATCAAATTGAGCCGAATGAAGATATTTTTGTGGTAAAACGTCATTATTTTACTCAAGCGATAGATCAAATTGTTGGTCATTTTGCGGAAGAGTGGTTCGTCTCAGGCGATGAACTTCAATCTTCAAGAGTGCAATATATCATTGGTGAAGATCCGATTCCAAATATCAAAGGGATTATTGAAAGTAAAAACTTTGAAGGGTATAAATCGCTTAATCCAGAAGCTAAACCATTCAAATATCCACAAGAGATGAAACGTGCATGGCGGGGAGTTCTTGATGAAGAATTGATACCATTGGAAGATGAGTTGAGGTAGTTTGAAAGGTGTGTTAAATGAAGTGGACGTTGAGGGAAGGAATAAGGTTGTCGTAGTCGGAAATGGGTTTGATATAAGCGTAGGACTAAAGAGCTCATATAAGGATTTTATTGAGTATATCAAAGAGAGACATCATTTCTCTGAGGATTTAGAGCTTTATGAATACAACCGGTTATTCTTAAGAAAATACGAGGATTTCAAATTAAATTGGTCAGATTTTGAGAGTCTATACGAAGAGACAGTAAGAAGTGTCAATAATCGTGTACAACATGAAGATTTACAGGATTCTTTTGAAATTACAGTAATAAATGATTCAATAAAAAAATTAGAAAGAGATTTTCATGATTACATTTCTGATGAATATCAAAAATGGCTAAAGAAAAATATATTGCCACAATACGGCTCATCAGCGAAAAAATTTTCTAAAAATATCAATCCTGTTATTAAAGACTTGCTTAGCGACAGTGATGCTTTTTTTATCAATTTTAATTACACAAACACTCTAGAGGATCTTAGTGAAGATATCATATTCGAAAAGGTTATGAGTGATGATGAAATCACTGATGAAAGTGAGCGACGAGCGAAGGCAAACAGAGAGATAAAGAAAATTCAAAACAGAATTGCTCATATTCATGGCAGTATAGAAGATGACAATATTCTTTTTGGTGGCGGTTTTGCTGACAGAGAAGATACAAAAAATATCCATTACTCGAAATCTTTATTGAATGACAAACTATTTAGAATAAAAGAAAATGATAAATTAAGTTCGACTCGTAAAGTTATAATGGATGAACTTGACAAAAAAAGATGTGAGGAACTAATTTTCGAAGATTCCGCACAGTATGATAGTAGTGGAGTAATAGAAAAAAACAGTAACTACAAACGAGAAAACAAATTCGATCTATATATCATGGGGCATTCGTTGCAAGGAAGTGATTTTCAATTTTTAAGTAAGATACTTGAAGATGCGGATAGAATTTTTATTTTCTATTATGAAACTGATTATACAACTAAAATGGAAGAACTAATTAGAAGGTTAGGTTCTTCAATTATTGAGAAAGTAAAATTAGTTCCTTTTATAGAAATATTATTTGAAGATGAATTATTAATTAACAATTTTGGGATGTATCAAACTATTGCTCCTTTTCTGATAAATAAATTTCCAGAAGAAAAGATTTTAGATGATCTTTCTCTGACCTCCAACCATTTCATTTTTAAACATATCACTGATCTTGAAATCACTAATGAGAACGTAGATATAGTTTTAAAATTGATAAGTAGTCTCAATAAAAAAAGAATAAAAACCCCAATTAAAAAAATCTCGTTTTTAGGTGAGATGGAAGAACATGAGATAGAAAGTCTATGCAAATCTAATGCACTCATTGAAATGTTAGAATCTGTGGAAAAAGTTTCGTTTGAAGATACGGGTATTAGTATTGATTTTTTGCTTACCTTAATAAAACAAGGGAACGATTTGAAACAGTTAATCATGAACCATTGTGTTTTCTTGAATAACAACGAATCTGAAATTGATCTATCTGTATGCGAGAGTTTGGTAAGGTTTGAAATAAAAGATTGTACCTTCAATCCAGAGAGAGCTGTTCAAAAGCTTTTATTTAATTCTGTAAAGTCTATCAATAATTTAGAAAAAATCATTATCGAGAAAAATGCCAATATCGTAATAGACAGTTCTGTTTTTGGAAGTGCTAAAAATTTACTGGAGCTCTCGATAGTCATGTCTGATACTGATGATTATGAGAATGAAGTTCATTTATCCAATTTAGAGCTACTTTACATCGATTGCTCAGCCTCTAGTTTTCCAAACATAACGGTAGGAAATGAGATAAAAGAGATTACTATAGTTGGTTATCAAGAAGAATTCTTAAGTTTGTCTTCTTTGCTTAAAGATAATGAATCACTATTTGGATTTCCTAAATTTGAGACTTTGCAATTAAATAGCCCAGATAATATTACTACATTTAAAAATATAGATGTGGATGTACCATTAGATATTTTTTCAAAAGATATTAAACTGATTATTGATGAGGTTTCTATCTATATTGATGATTATTACAAACAATATAAATTTAAAACAGAAGAGTCTCCTTCAAAGAGTAATACAAAGGAAATTATTGAAGAAACGATTCTAAATATTATAAATCCGAATAAAAAGAAGAATCAAAGAATATTTTCGGAATTCAAAAAATGGTATGCCGAAATATCTGGTTCGTCAGATGATTCTGTTGATAATGAATTTCTGGATACAGTAAAAAATCATTTATTGGATGCAGATGATGCCACAAATATTTCAAAAGATAATTCTAGCGTTGACAAGAATATCGCTGCAAGTTCAAAAATTGAAGTCAAAGAGAAGATTGATTTTTCAGAAATTGACAAGTTACTCTTTGAGTACTCTCACGGTAAGATAAATACTGATAACTTGTTACTTTTTTTGAATAAAAAAGGTAAGAGTAATTTAGTAATAGAAGTTTATAAAAGTATCATTGACGATCTGGAAAATAAATCCGATTTTACTCAATTAGAAGTTTTTGATCTGAAAAAACTTCATTTTGAAAGGGCGAAATTAGAAATAATTAAACGTTTTTCAGAAGAATGGTTTGTCTCTTCAGATCAACTAGACTTTTCTGCTTTGGAATATGAGAGAGGAATGGACCCCATCCCTAATCTCAAAAAAATAAACAAAAGTAATAGGTTTGAAGAATATAAAGTATTACACCCAAATACAACTTCTTTTAAATATCTACAGTTACTGAAAAGTGCTTGGCAAGAGGTTTTGGACGAGAAGTTATTACCTCTGGAAGAGGAATTACGTCAGGAGGCAACAGCTTATGAATAGAGATTGGCGAAAACTTAAGCATTCAGCTAATGGTGTTCCTACAAATGATTCCTTGCTACCTTATGTCTTGGAAGCCATAAAAGATGGTGGTGAATTCCATAAAAAAACAATCATCAAACGTGTAGTAGAGTTTCTTCAAATTCCTGAAGATTTATTAGAAGAAAATTATCCAGATACTCCACATAAAGACAGTATTTTGATTGATCGATTTGGATGGGCATTAAGTAGTCTGTACATTTCTGGCTTAGTTCAAAGACCAAGACGTGGTGTTTATAGGATTACTGAATCTGGACTTGCTATGTTAGATAAGCATGGAGATAAACTTACTAAGAAAATGTTAGAAGAATTGCCTGCTTTTAAAGAATATAAAAAAGAGTTGGACATTCGAAATGAGCGGATTGGAAACAAGATTTCTATTCCAGAAGCAGAAGAAAAAGAGATTCAGGTGGAGAGTATCATAAATAATCAAAATAATGAGTTAGCCATTGAACTTTTGAACAAAGTTCGTCAGGTTGAGCCTTCATTTTTTGAGAAGTTAGTTGTTGATCTACTTGTAGCAATGGGATATAGCGGTAAAAATGGAGATGCCAAAGTGACCACTCAGAGTAACGATGGTGGAATCGACGGGATTATTAATCAAGATCCGTTGGGAACGAGCACTGTTTACATTCAGGCGAAACGCTATAAAGATGGAAATACAGTAGGACGTCCAGCAATACAATCTTTTTACGGTGCATTAGCAGGTGTAAATGCTGATCGTGGGGTCTTTATTACTACATCTAATTTTGCTAAAGGTGCGCAAGAGTTTGCTAAAAGCCAGGGAATTGTCTTGATTGACGGAATTAAGCTAACTGATCTTATGATGCAATATGGTGTCGGTATTGAAGTAGCGAAGGTCTACAAGCAATTTCGAATAGATAGTGATTATTTTGAAGAGGATATGATTTAAACTATCATACTAAAAGCTGTTAGAATGACGAGTATCGTTCATTTTAACAGCTTTTTCTAATGGTTTTGATACCTATTTCATCTTATCCCTCCTTGACTTTCCCCAAAGAACCCGTATCATAACTTATGAAAGTTTGCTGAGGCGGAGGATGGGGAGAGAGCTTGCTTAGAATTAAGAAGATTTTTAACAACAATGTGGTCTTGGTGATTGATACGAAGGGTCTGGAGCGGATCTTGATCGGCAGAGGGATTGCCTTTCGGAAACGGGTTGGCGAGACAGTTGAGAAGAATAAGATCGAGAAGACGTTCGTGGTGGATTCTCCGAATGTGGCGGATCGGTTTGTGCAATTGATCGAAGAAGTCCCGATCAATCGGCTGGAGATGGTGACGGTGATCGTCAAAGCTGCGGAAGCGGAGCTGGAGCGGACCTTTGATGGGAATACCTATATTGGGTTGGCGGATCACATTAATTATGCGGTGAATCGGTTTCGGAATGGGGAAACGATTCAAAATGCGTTGTTATTGGAGATCAAGAAGTTTTATCCGAAGGAATTTGCGGCGGGCATGAAGGCGCTGGAGCAGATCAGCTATTATGAGGGGATCGAGCTGAATGAGGATGAGGCGGGATTTATCGCGCTTCACTTTATTAATGGCGGCTTGAACAATGATACGGCTCAGACGTTGTTGACAACGGAGATGTTGCAAAAGGTGGTCTTGATCGTAGAGGATGGTTTAGGGATCGAACTGGATACGGAATCACTGAATTATGTTCGTTTCGTTACCCACTTGAAATTCTTTATTCAACGTGTCATAATAAATGAACCAAGACAGGAAGCGGTGCCGGAGATGTATGAACAGGTGGTTCAGTTTTATCCGAAGGCGACGGAGAGTGTCGGGATCATTAAGCAATATTTACAAGAGAAGCTGGCCTGTCGGATTTATCCGGAGGAGGAGATGTACTTGATTCTCCATGTCCAGCGGCTAATTAAATAAACGGGATTGTAACTGATTATGCAGGCAACACCCAAGCAAGGGATGAAGAGTCTCTTGTTTGAGTGTTGCCTTTTTTATATGCCAAAAAAGGGGGAAGCAACATGGATAAGTATCAAAGCTTGGTATCATTTATTTTGGAAAAGGTCGGAGGAAAGGAGAATGTGTTAAGCGTCACGCATTGTATGACGCGACTGCGTTTTACCTTGAAGAATGATTCGTTGGTCCAGCGTGAGGAAGTGGTGAAATCAACGGATGTCATGAGTGCGCAATTTGCCAGCGGACGGTTTCAGGTGGTTGTCGGGACAAATGTGGCGGATATTTTTCAAGTGGTTCAGGAACAGTTGAATGGGAAAACGGTCGCGGCGGAAGAAGAGAAAAAAGGGTTAGTCAGTACGTTAGTCGACACGATTACCAAAGTGATCACGCCAGTTTTAGGAATTTTAACGGCTTCAGGTTTGCTGCAGGGGATTTTGGCTTTATTGACGGCGACGAATGTTTTGTCGGTCAATGATGGGGCGTATATTATTTTGCATGCGATGGGGCAGGCGGTCTTTTACTTTTTACCTGTCACATTAGGCTACACGAGTGCGAAGGCCTTCAAGATGAATCCGTTTGTGGGGATGATGCTTGGAGCAACCCTGCTGATTCCAGAGCTGATGACAGGGCTGACGAGCGGCGATGCGCTATATACCCTGTTCAAGGAGACGCTGTTCCAAACGCCGGTCTTTAACACCTTCTTTGGAATTCCGATTCTGTTTCCGGCGAATGGTTATCAATACACGGTTATTCCCATTATCTTTATTGTCTATGTTGGTTCAAAGGTCGAAAAATGGCTGAAAAAGGTTGTGCCGGCAGTGATTGCTCACAACGTGAATTCGTTCTTAACGATCTTGATCACGGTTCCTTTAGCAATTTTGGTGGTTGGTCCGGTGACGAATGTTCTTAGCTCATTAATCAGTGCAGGTGTATCAGGTTTATATGGGATTTCTCCTGTCGTGACTTCGTTAGTCGTAGCGTTGCTCTATCAACCATTGGTTATTTTTGGGTTGCATTGGCCGATTTCAGCAATTGGGATTACAAACTTGGCACAATCAGGCGTGGATTACATTTTCCCAATGTCCTTTACCGCCAATTTTGCGCAAACCGCTGTAGTATTGGCTGTCTTTTTACGGACACGCTCGAAGGATCAAAAGGCCTTGGCGATTCCAGCGATGGTATCGGGCTTGTTCTGTATCATTGAACCGGCGATCTACGGCTTTAGTTTACCAGTCAAGAAACGTTTTGCCTTTTCAATGCTTGGCGGTGCGGTTGGTTCGTTGATCTTGGCTTTGACTTCGACAAAAATGTACGCGATGTCCTTTGGGATTCTAGGCTTTGCGGCCTTTATTGATCCGAAAAGCGGCAGTATGAATGGCGTCATCATCGCAGTTATTGCATCAATCGCGACTGCGGCGGTGCCGTTCGTGTTAACCTATATGGCCTTTAAAAAAGAAGAGGATGTCATCGATCCAGAAGAAAAAAGTCTCGTGAAATCTGAAGTGTTGGTTTCACCATTACAAGGAGAAATCAAACCCATCGAACAGGCAGCTGATCCAAGCTTTGCATCAAAAGCATTAGGCAGCGGTTTTGTGATTGTCCCAGAAAAGGGCGAGGTGGTTTCGCCGGTCACTGGTACGGTGGAAACTGTTTTCCCAAGTGGTCATGCTATTGGAATCATTAGTGACACGGGGATCGAAGTATTGATCCATATCGGGATTGATACGGTGGAATTAGAAGGTCAAGGCTTCCATCCATTAGTAGAAAAAGGACAATCTGTCGTTCAAGGCGAGAAAATTCTAGAAGTAGATTTGGAAAAAGTCGCCGAAGCAGGTTATTCGATTGAATCCTTTGTGACGGTTACGAATTCTGATCAATTTCTAGACGTGCTTAGCCAGCAGGAAGGGCATGTGAAGCTCAATGACAAGGTCATGACCGTCATTCCTTTCAACAATCAAGCAGAAGCAATTAACTTAGCGGAGGTAAATTAAGTGAGAAAAAAGATTTGGGGCGTACTTGCCGCCGGAGCATTAGGAGATGCGATGGGAATGCCGACAGAATGCTGGTCGCAGGAAAAAATCCGTCAGAACTTTCCTGATGGGGTAACCGAATTAATCGCATCAAACGAAAACGATGTGTTTGGACGCAAATTAGCGGCAGGAGCGATCACTGATGATACGCTGAACGTGCTGATGATCTTATCCATGATCAAGAAAAACCACGGGCAGATTCGCGTGGCGGACTATGTCGCAGAGCTGCGGGAATGGAACGACAATTCAGGTGTTTCCGCCTTTGTTTCCGGTCCATCGACATTGAAGGCTTTGGATAAAATCGCCCAAGGTGTGCCGATCAAAGAGACGGGTGTCACAGGAACAACCAACGGGGCATCTATGAAAATTGCCCCGATCGGACTAATCAGTGATTATCGTGATTTGACGACACTAGTAAAAAATGTCGCGGAAATCTGCCTGCCAACCCACAACACCAAAATCGCCATCGCCGGAGCAAGTGCGGTAGCAGCCGCGATCAGCTACACAGTTCGCGGGGGACAATCAATCGAAGAAATTTGGTCAGTGGCTTTTGACGCAATTAATGCCGCCAAAGAATACGGACACGATTTTCCAGCCGCTTCACTGACCTTCCGCATGAATCAGTCACGCAAGATCCTGCGTCAGGAAGCCGACGAAGCCGTCATCCTAAAACGACTATACGAAGAAATCGGGACGGGAATGGAAACTATCGAAACCATCCCAAGCGCCTTTGTCATCGTCGAATTAGCCAAAGGCGATCCATTAAAAGCCGCCCAACTAAGCGCTTCTCTGGGATGGGATACCGACACGATCGGTGCCATCAGTGCCGCAATTTGCGGCGGGATGAATCCACAGTTGCCAAAGGAAATGATCCGGCAGATCGAAGAAGTTAATCAGTTGGATTTTGAGGAGTTGACTGATGATGTCGCTCCGTTTGTGAAGTAGTAGGGTGAAATAAAAAAATAGCCACAAAAACTTAATATCGGAAAATACAGTTCCGAATAAAGCCGTCAACGATCTGAAAATGTTGACGGCTTTTTTTCGTGACACTGATTAAAATGGTGAATCGATGTGTTTAAAAAAGCGTAATTTTATATAGGAAAGGTTATAAAGCTATTTACAAGAATTTTTTTCTTAACTATAATTGGGTTACTCAAGGGTAACCTTGGAGGGCGGATATGGTAGAATCTCGAGAAATAGAAAATATTATTAATGCATTCAAAAAGGACTATAAAAATGGCCGATGTCGCATCATCCCGAGAGAGAAGAATCAGGATACACTCAACAGGCTTCAATGGATTGAGGAAGAGGCTTTGTATTACCTTGAAAAGAATCTAAAAGTTGAGCATTATTTATCGGGACCTGAACAACCGCACATTAAAAGAGGTAGGCTACAGACAGGATCGGTCTGGAAATTCTTGATGCCTGTATTTTCACCGAAGGCCAAGATTAAGCTAGAGGCTTATGTCAAATTTCATTATTGCAAAGACGGAACGATTTTTATTTCATTTCATGAATCAATCTAGAAGGAAGGTGCCTTAAATGGAAAGAATGTGTTACGAGTGTGGAAATGACAGCTTTAAGGAAATTAATGTGCTAAAGAGCGTAAAGGTCAAAGAATTGGAGCTTGAAGTCGAGCATCGTTATTTTGAATGTTCAAATTGTGGGGAAAGATATGCTGATTTTGATCGTCCAAATGAAAATTTGATCCGAAATTATAATGAGTATAGGCAGCGTAAAAACTGGTTAATGCCTGAAAAAATACGCGATATTCGTAAAAAGTATCATTTGAGTCAAAAAGAATATGCTAGTCTTTTAGGCATCAGTTATTCCACATTAAGCGCTATAGAAAATGGTTCCTTGCAAAGTAAAGCCCATGAATCTCAATTTATTTTGTCTCAAAGTGCGATGGGAATGAAGCGTTTGGTCAGCAGGAACAAGGAAATGTTTAGTGCAAAAAAGATAGCTGAGTTACTTAGTTTGTTGGATCGATTAATAGTTGAGGAATACGAAAAGTTAGGAAGCGAGTCTGTGATTTGATTGTTATGGCATCATTCATACTCCTGAAAAAGCTTTTGTGTTAGTGAAACAAGAGGAAAGAAGGCAAGGTGAGTAAATTTGAGGTGAACTTCATATTTTCGAGTTTTTCGTCAAAATTTGCACGAAACTTCAAATTTTTGACCATCAGAAACAAGAGTCGTAAACGATTTATTTCGTTTGCGGCTCTTGTTTATTTCATTTATCGCTTTGCCTCATACTTCAATAAATACTCATGTTCTTCTTTAATAAGCTGTTTGATCTCGTTGGAATCGTCGGCACAAATATTCGGAATTTCCAGTGCGCTGGCTCCGCAATGGGATTTTTTCTCTCCGTCTGGGTAAGTGTAGCTGTAGATATGTGTGTCGGGTTCACCGGCGCAATATTCGCAGGTGTTGTCGATGCAGCCGGGGGTTTTGCTGGGATATTTTTCAATGTTGGTACGAACAACTTCGGCAAATTTTTGTGAGTAGTCGTTGCAGGCGGAAAATCGCAGCGCAAAAAAGTGAGAGAGCTCTTTTTTGTTTCGGATGCCTATTTTGGCGATCTGTTTATTGTGCCGGCTATGCTTGAATGAGATATGCGAGCGTTCCTTTTTGGGGTTATAACCGAGTTCGGATAGGTAAACGATAATATCACGGTATACTGATTTGTCTTCAGCGTCTAGTGTGCGTAAAAAAGAATCGATCAGCTCTTTTTGCTTCTTGGTTTTCATCCATCAACCCTCCAGTAAGTAGTAGGCGTTTTCCTTTTTTTCGATGAGTTAAGTATAGCATGAAGAATGAAATGACTCCTGAAAATAACTAATTAATAACTTGTAAATAGTAGTGTTCGTTGCTAGATAAGTGCTTTTTTTAATAAGTAATTATTTCTAATAAAAAAATGATGTAATTTTGAATTTAATTTGGTATAATTTAAAAATCTTATGAAAGCTTGTGTTCTTGAGGTAAGCGAATTTATTTTTTTTCACACAATTGATTCACTAAAACCTTAGACTTTCTTTAGAAAACAAAAGGATTACTTATTGGAATGAATAGGCTCTTTATTTGTCTGCCATTTCTTTATTTGTGCGTAAACAAATTATCGGAGCCGCCAGATTGAATAATTTGTACTATTGCAAGAATCTCGAGTTCGTATGAAACAGGCTCTATCTAAGGTGAAAGGGAAATGACAATCGGTTCAACTACCAGTAATAGCATGCTACAGATAGGAGTGGTCACTTTGAAATATTTAGAAATCATTGGATTGACTATTGTCGTAGTAGCGTTAGGGTTGTGGGTTCTTTATTATACTCGCTGGCTTGCTTTTCGCAGGGAAAATAGGAAGCAAGAACAGAAACAAGTAAAAGATCACTATCAGACTGCGGAAGCAGCTTCTGGAATTAAAAAACATAAGTGAAGGAGAAAATGGAATGAGAAAGCATTATATTCGCTGTTTGGCTGTATTTTCAATGATTGTTGGGGTGCTTCAATTTGGAGTAGCAGAAAGTTTTGCGGAAGCATCAACGGCAACAGTCACGACAGAGTACGCTTTATATGATACGTTGTCGCCGACAGAACAAAAGAATCTGGTTACTAAACAGCCAGAAGCAACAATTACACATGATGAGGAAAATTTCCGCTTAATTTATCAGAAAAAAGCCGCTCAGCCGGTAAATCAAACGAATAAAACTACTGGAGCAACCTTGCAGCAAATAAATACGCATTCTGTCCTGCAAAGTTCCTACAAATCACTGCCAAAAACAGGGGAGCAGAAGCAAAATAAAATCATTGTCTATTGTGGAATGATATTACTAGCTACGGGTATCCTCCTATTGGTTTGGAAACGCCGTCAAGCTAAAAAAGCGCTACTAGTATTAGCGCTATTTGGAGGAACTGGGTTTACAAGCATTGCGGCAGCGGCAACACCTGAATTACCCGCAGCGAAAACAGAAACACTAGCCAAGGGCAGTGCATTTAAACCCGATACTTCCGTTTCAGACTACGATTATCTCGGCTATATCCATTCGTCCAACAATCACGAGTCACCAGTAGTTCCTGAGAAAAAAGAAGGCACAGTATTGGTACATTTTGTGGATGAAAATGGCAATACAATCGTTCCTGATGTGACGTTAACAGGAAATATTGGTGAAAAATATACATCAGAAGCAAAGACGATTAATGGCTATAGTTTAAAAGAAATTCGAGGAAACGCAACCGGTACATTTACTGATCAGCCACAAGAAGTCACTTATGTGTACACGAAGGAACCCGTCAAAGGAGCGAATGTCGTTGTTCGTTATGTTGACGAAGAAGACAACACAATTGCCCCAGCTGAGACGTTAATGGGAAATGTTGGTGAAAAATATACATCAGAAGCAAAGACGATTACCGGCTATATTTTAAAAGAAGCTCCAGAAAATGCAACCGGCACATTTACTGATCAGCCACAAGAAGTCACTTATGTGTATGAAAAAGAAAAACAGTTAGGGCGTGTAATCATTGATTTCAGCAAAGTAACTTCAAACATTGGTAGAGACTTCTATGTCTATATAGACGAAGATGGGGTACCTAAATGGACCAGCGTGAAGGCGGAAGGATTCGTCTTATATGACACGAATTACCGTATACCAGATAATGGAAAGCTTGAACTTGAAGGAGAAGTGGGAACCAAAGTGGTAGGTCCAAGTGGATTAAATCTGGAAGTTTCTGGATATCTTCAATTAGGCATTGTCTACCTTGATTCAAAGGGAGTGGAACAAGTAGCAGAAATGCAAGGTTTTAGAATTTCATTCAACGAAGAGGCACCTTTGACCTATACCGAGGAAAATCAAACGATTGTCTATAATATGTACTATCCAAACTAGAAATAGGCTACAGCGGCTTAGTAATTTCGCTGTAGCCATTTTTTTAGTTTGTAACAGACTTTCTTCCGCTTTTTAGCAATTAAATAAGGGGATGCCGTCATTTTTGCGATCTGTTCATCATAGAAACTGTTCTTTAGCTTTTACTTAGAAACACAATTTTCCGTTTCTGCAAAGTAGGGTGATGTTACGATTTCTTTTTTTCTTCTTTCAGATCATCGTAGATAAAAATATTCTTGATAATTCGTAAAATCGGACGGATGGTCAGGAAGATCGAACCTGCGAGGTAAAAGTACATGCCGATTCGATCAGGGATCGAGGTTAGGGCTGCGACACTGCCGAGGATGTAAAAGAAGCCGGTTAATAAGTCGACTGCCAGAGAGAGAATTGTATATCTGTTTTGAAAATACACACGAAATCTTTTTCCCTGTATCTCAATATCTTCTTCGATGGCGGTTTCTACTTCATGAGCTTTACGTTCAATTTTGGGCATGAGGATAATCAAACCTTTCTGTTTTTGTATAAAGGTTCATTGTACTATCAGTTGGTAAAAATCTGAAAGATGTTGCTTGTAAGATAACTAAATAATGGATGGAATAGATTAACGATGGATATAAAAATAGAGTCGCAAATGATTTTTGATCTTTTGCGACTCTATTTTCTATTAGTTATTCCGCTATCTCATATTTAATCACGCCGTTATGCTCGTAACCTTCCAGCTTCACATCAGATAAGCGGCGTTCAAAGAATGAACGTTTGTGGCCATTCTCATCGAATTTATCTGGTAAGACAAGCGTTGGTTCGCTGTCTGGGATTGGTTGAGACAGCTGTTCTTTTAAAGCATCGATATGGCGATCGTAAACGTGAGCGTCATCGATACACCAGTGCATGGTACCAAGCTCAAAGCCGAGCTGGTCGGCAATTAGGCGATGCAGGACCGCGTATTGGTAGGTGTTGAAGGGTTGGCCTAATGCCATGTCAGCGGAGCGCTGTTTGACATGCAAATCAAGGACACCATTGTTGACCTTCCAGTTGGTTGCCCAGACACATGGTTCTAGAGTCATTTCGTCTAGGTCATCGACATCCCACAGGCTAGTCATGATACGGCGAGAGCCAGGATTGTTTTCTAATTGATGGAGCACGTATTCGACCTGATTAAGCTTTTCTTCACGGTCTGGCAGCTTGCGGCATTTTTTGGCTAATTGATAGCCGTATGCTTTGCCGATGGTATTGTTGTCGTCAACCCACTCATTCCAGACTTTACAGTTGTGGTCTTGCAGCCAGGTTACGTCGTTGGATAATTCTTGCCAGATCCATTCCAATTCGATCAAGGGCGTTTTTTGAAAGACGCGTTTTGATTTCAAGATTGGGATACCGTCTGAGGGGGTGATCTTAAAGTTGACGCCTTGGATAAAACGAGTAGGAGCAGGGCTGCCATCGGCGTATTTTGCCCGAACCAAGGCAGGATCTTGATCCGTGCCGTTTTCAATAATATCCATGACGATGTCGCGATAAATTTTGTCGAAGCCAGTATATTCAGTCACAAGAATTCTCCTCTTTTTTTGCTTTTGTCTGAGTTTAACATATTTGCGGGATTTCGTGGATTAAATTTTTTTCAGTATTTGTTTTATCCTAAAAGAAAGTAGAATAGTTGTTTCAAATGACGAGTGTGCGACTTTTTCATTTAAAAGATAACTTTATAAATTGGTCTATCTGCAAGGTTACTCGAAAAAGAGTATGATCATAAAAATGAAAATAGAACGGATAAAACAGTAAAATAATTCATATTAGTGAAAAAAGTTTTGAAAAATTATTTTTTTATGACTATAATTGCAAATGAAAAGTCGCAGCAAGGATAACTGGAAGGACTCAATCGAGTAGAGATAGTTTCTTTTTATTTTTTGTAAATGTGAAATTAATAACAATAGTGAAACGCTGTGTGCTAATAAATGTTTTGAGTAGATGAAACTAGCTTATAGTGAATTTATTACATATTTACAACAGTTTTCTCTGTTTGTCACGAGTCTATTTTAGATTTATTTAGGCGCTTTGTAGTAGCTGATTTCTTTTTTATATCGGTTAAAGTTAAAAATATCACATTTTATATATCAGGAAAATGCTAATAATGATAGTGTTTTTTTCGGACAATAATAAATGAGCAGCTGTAAATTAATCTGGATGTTCTATTTTATTCAATTTCATTTAAATGAAATTGTTTATTGAGAGGCTGCGGCATTCAAGAGGGTTAGGGAGTTAGTAAAAAGGTAAAAAATTGTGCAGTATGAAATAAACGTACATACCTATAGAATGCGTAAAGCAGACTAAATGTATGGGATGACTGCTCTTTTTTAATAATTTTCTAGAAGGAGTTAAAGTATGAAAACAGTATTATTGGTTGTATTGATCGGGTTCATTGGTCTACATGTAAGTGTCTTCGGCAGGGACATCTTCAAGCATCGGAAAGACTTGGGTGATGAGAGCATGCCTATTTCCATAGGTATTGGGTTTATTACTGATTTCTTTGATACATTAGGTATCGGTGCTTTTGCCCCAACGACACTTTTGGTGAAGGTTACTAGGCAGCTAGATGACGATCGAAAATTGCCTGGAACCTTAAACGTCAGCCATGCATTATCATGCTTGTTGGAAGCGCTTATTTTCATTACGGTGGTAAAGGTTGAGCCATTAACCTTGTTTTTATTGGTTGCTTCAGCTACCGTTGGCTCTTGGATTGGTTCGAGATATGTCACAGGACTTCCTGAGCAAAGAGTACAATTTGTTATGGGATTGGCGTTGATTGTAACCGCGATTTTGATGACGTTAAAGCAAACAGGGATGATCAATATTCTTGGAGAGGGAAATATAGCTACTGGATTAACAGGAGTTAAGTTGATTATTGGGATCGTCGGAAACTTTGCTTTAGGAGCGTTGATGACTATGGGTGTTGGGCTATATGCGCCTTGTATGGCTATGGTTTACATGTTAGGGCTGAGTCCGCTAGTAGCCTTTCCTATCATGTCGGCTTCTTGTGCTGCATTGATGCCGGTTGCTAGTATTAATTTCATTAAAACAAATGAATATGCTAGAAAGCTTAGCTTGGGGATTACTATTGGAGGAATTATTGGAGTCATTATCGCTGCGAAATTTGTGACAGGGCTAGATATTACTGCTCTTACGTTGATCGTGATTGTAGTCATTATCTTTACCGGCCTTACGTATCTGCAAAAAAGCTACAAGACAAAAGTTGCGCGAAATGTATAGATTTTAAAAAAGGAGAGTATGTATGTTCGAGAAGGTTAATGTAGAATCTAAAGCAAATATTTATTTTGATGGGAAGGTCACCAGTCGTACGATTCATTTGGAGGACGGCGAAAATGTTACGTTGGGCTTTATGTTAGCAGGAGACTATACGTTCAATACCCAGAAAAAAGAAATCATGAAGGTTACGCAAGGATCAATGACTGTTTTATTGCCTAATGAGGAATCATGGAAAACAGTTAGTGAAAATGAAGAATTTATCGTTCCTGCAAATAGTGCTTTTCAAGTAAAAGTCGAGAAATATGCGGATTATACGTGTTTCTATGTTTTTGAGGATTAAATAAATTATAAAAGGTATTGGAAGGCTGTAAAAGTTTTCTGGTGCCTTTTTTTGATCGTGAACATCGAACAGCTGATTTTTGCTTTTTCGGATATGCTACAATGAATGTGATGAAGCTGAAGGAGCGGGTGAAGGAATGGAAAAGAAGTTGTTTTTCTTTGATATTGATGGGACTTTGACAGATCGTAGTACAGGACAGGTGGTGCCTAGTGCGAAGCGGGCACTGGAGCTTTTAGAGGAGCAGGGGCATTTTGTTTCGATTGCTACGGGACGTGCGCATTATAAGTGTCGCGGCTTACTGGAGGAGCTGGGCCTGGAAAACATGGTATGCTCAGGCGGTATGGGTGTGGTGATTAAAAATAAATTGGTGAAAAATACGCCGTTGGATAAAAAAGAAGCGTTGGCAGTGATTCATCAGGCGGAGGAACAAGGTGTCGGTGTATTAATTGCGACGGATGATTCGGAGAAGGTTTATGGGAAAAATGATCTTTTTCGGCAGCAGGTGGGTCCTAGACAGGAGTCGACGGAATATTTTATCGATCCGACATTCAATGTGGATGAAGCGGCGGATATTTTTAAGTTTTATTTGGCATTACCGAAAGAGCAGGATCACTTGATCCCAGAGCCGAAGAATTTTTCGAAGCTGCGCTTTGTGCCTGAGTATACGATGTGTCAGCATGACAACAAGAAACAGGGCATTCTCGATGTTTTGGAGTATTTTGACAGACCGGCGCAGGATGTGGTGGTCTTTGGTGATGACGTGAATGATCTGGTAATGTTTGACAAGCGTTGGACGAGTATCGCGATGGGCAATGCGGTGGATGAATTGAAGGCACAGGCGGATTATGTGACTGATCGCAATGTTGATGATGGGATTTATAATGCTTGTCGGAAGTTTGGCTGGATTTAACGATAATTGATTGATAGAAAAGAGGGTGTGGAATGGAAAGTGCAGCGTTTTATAAGAAAGTCGAACAGCGTTTTGTCAAATGGGCGCAAGAGCAGTCGGATGTTCATGTAGCTTATGTAGCTGGTTCAAGAGCACGGATTGATCATGGGGCTGATGCGTATTCTGATATGGATATCCAAATGTACGTGGATGATCCGAAGCGGTATCTTAATTCGAAGGATTGGATCGAAAATCTTGGTAAGTTGAATACGGCAATTCCATTCGAAAGCGGTGCTGGGTTGGAATGGCTGTCCCTATTTGAAGGCGGCTTTCAAGTGGATTTTGTGATTACCTCGTACGCGAACTATCAAACCGAGTTAGCTAAGAATGAGCCGCTTTACTGGTTTCGTCGTGGAGCACGAGTGCTACTGGATAAGACGGGAGAGGCTCAGCGGCTGATTCCTGAAAAATTTGAATGGCCAAAAGCTTCTCCGATCACGGCAGAGGCCTTCGATTATACAGTGAACACTTTTTGGTTTCTTGCCTTGTATTTGGGCAAACAGATTTTACGGAATGAATTATGGACTGTTAAGCTGCGGGATACCGAATGTAAACAGGTGCTGCTTCAGACAATCGAATGGTACGAGAAAATGGTCCATGGCGAAAATTATGATACATGGCATGCTGGTCGCTTTATCTATGAATGGGTAGATGAGGAGATCTTCCATCAGCTGAACGGTGTATTTGGTCATTTTGATGCGGCAGACAGCTGGCGTGCGTTGCAGGAAACGATTGCGTTGTATGAAGGGCTATCACGTAAGTTGGCGGAGCATTATCACTATTCTTATCCTGAGAAGCTAGTAGCTGAAGTAAAGCAATGGCTTGTGACGCATGAGGAACTATAACCTTTTCTCTTTTTTTAGAACACATAAAAATTTTGAATGAAGAAAAATGATTTGATATGTTGACAACGTTTTACTAATCAACTATATTTGTAGTGAAAATTAAATAAAAATGGATTGTTACTCTTTGAGGCATTACCATTCTCTTTGAAATAAGGAGGGTGTAGTGTGCGCTCAAAGAGTTTTTTTATTGGAAAGGCGGAAGAGTAAATGAAAATTATTAAGAAAATTAATAATAATGTCGCTGAAGCGATTGATGGCAATGGCAACCATCTGATTGCTTTTGGCAAAGGATTAGGATTTCCTAAAACGCCTTATGAGTTGATGGATTTGACCAAGATTACCATGACATTTTACAAGTTAAGCGAGTATTTTGAAGGATTATTGAGGGAAATACCTGAGGAGATTTTGAATTTGAGTGCGGAGATTGTCAGCATGGCACAAGAAGAATTAAATGGGCAGTTGAATCCGACGTTGGTATTTAGTTTGGCGGATCACATCCAGTTTTCTATTCAGCGTCTGACAACTTATAAAAATGTTCGCATGAATTATTCCTACGAGATTGCGCAGATGTACCCAAAAGAAAGTCAATTGGCGGAAAAGGCCGTCAAAATGATTCAGGAGCAGACACATATCGTCTTGCCGAAAGGGGAATTGACGAGTATCACCATGCACTTTGTCAATAGTCAATCAGAGTACAAAATTTCTCAGGAAGAAGTATTGATTGAAGAAATTATTCAGCAGACGACCAATTTAATTGAGCAGGATCTGCACATTGTGATCGATCGTGATGAGTTTAACTACAATCGTTTTTGCATGCACATGTTTTATTACCTGAAGCGGATGCGCAGCGGCGAAGAGCTGATTGGACCTGGAATGGAGATGCTGGATTCGATCAAGGAGCAGCACCCGGAAATCTATCAGCTGGCACAAAAGGTTGGCACATTGATTGCACAATTTTATGGCATTGAATCAAATGAAGATGAACTGGTCTATTTAATGATTCATATGAACCGATTATACGAAAAAAATGTAAGGAGAAAAAACGATGACTAAATATAATGAATTAGCACAAACTATTTTAGAAAATGTTGGCGGCGAAGAAAACATTTCAAACATGACCCACTGCATGACACGTCTGCGTTTTAACCTGAAGGATCAAAGCAAAGTAAATGAAGAGAGCTTAAAGTCAACGAGTGGTGTCTTAGGTGTTGTCCAATCTGGCGGACAATATCAGATCATCATTGGTCAAACTGTCAATAAGGTCTACAATAATTTGCTGGAGCTGACTGGTAAAGCGCAGGAGCAGGAAGAAGTAGAAGCGAAGGAAGAAAAAGAGCCTTTTACTTTAAAGGGGTTAGGAAATAAGGTTTTGGATTATTTGGCAGGAAGTTTAACACCGTTAATTCCTGTGCTGATTGCGGCCTCAATGTTCAAAATGGTCATGGCCGTTTTTGGACCATCCATGCTGAATTGGATTCATGAGGGCAGTTCTTTGGCTACGTTATTGACGTTTGTTGGTGACGCGGGATTTTATTTCTTCCCGGTTTTCTTGGGGTATACTGCTGCGAAAAAATTTGGCGTTACGCCAGTTTTAGGGATGTTTTTAGGAGGCGTTCTGCTTCATCCGACGTTTACGCAAATCGCGGCAGATGGAGCAGCTTTTGATATTCTCGGAATTCCAGTCGCTACTCAGAATTATGCCAGCACGGTGCTTCCAATGATTCTTTCGATTTGGATCATGTCGTATGTAGAAAAATTCTTTAAGAAGGTAATCCCGTCTACTTTAGGAACAATCTTTACGCCAACGTTGACGATGGTGGTCATGCTGCCAATCACGTTGATTGTCTTAGGACCTGCAGGATTTGTTGCGGGGGAACATATTAGTAAATTCTTGTTATCACTAGATGCGATTGGCGGATTCTTGGCTGTAGCAGTGATTGCGGCATTGTGGCAATTTTTGGTAATGACAGGGATGCATTTGCTGATGATCTCAACGATGATTACACTCTTTGCCCAAAACGGACAGGATTCATTGGTAACACCTGCGGCGATCATTTCCAGCATGTGTGTGGCGGGAATGTGTCTAGGCTCCTTCTTGCGCTTACGCAATAAAAATGAAAAGGCGTTGGCCTTTAGTTTTCTAGCTGCTTGCTTAGTCGGCGGTGTGACTGAGCCGGGTGTTTACGGTTTAGGTGTGCGTTACAGAAAACCATTCATTGGACTGATGGCAGGTGGACTTGCCGGCGGTCTTTATGCTGGGTTGACGGGAGTGACTGCCTACACCTTGATTCCAGTGGCGAATTTTGCCTGCTTGATTTCATTTGTTGGTGGGACTAATGCCAATATGATCAATGGTTTTGTTGCCTGCGGGATCGGCTTTGTCGTATCTGCGGCAGCGACGTATGTTTTAAGTATCAAGGAGGACGTAAAAGAAAATGACGAAGTACTCGAAGAAAGTATTGTTTAGAGCTGACGACCTCGGCTATTCAGAAGCGGTCAATTATGGGATTGAAAAAGCAGTAAAGGAAGGCTTAATCCAGAGTGTAGGAGTCATGGTAAACATGCCTGCTGCGCTTCATGGTGTAGAATTGTTAAAAAAAGAGCCGATCGCCTTTAGCCAACACACCAATATCTGTGTTGGAAAACCTTTGACTGATCCTGAGAAGATTCCTTCTTTAGTAGATGCTGATGGAAACTTCAAATCGTCAAAAATCTATCGAGAGGCAAAGGAAGATTTCGTTGTTCTTTCAGAGGTCAGACTGGAGATTGAAGCGCAATATCAACGATTTTTAGAGCTGTTTGGCAGAAAACCGGATTATTTTGAGGGCCATGCGGTAACCAGTGCCAATTATTTTAAAGCGATGGAGCAATTTGCGGCGGAGCATGGATTAAAGTATTCTGGATTGCCTCAAGGTCAGGGGCCGAATTCTTTGACGGAGGATGCCTTTATCGATATGAATGGAACGAGGGTCTATCTGTATATGGAATCGATGCAGGCTGATTATGATCCTTATCGTACATTGGAGAAGCTGCTTGCCAATTTACATGACGACGGTGTGGATATGATGATTTTCCATCCTGGCTATTTAGATGATTATATTCTAAAGAATTCTTCGTTATTGATTCCACGAACTGCCGAAGTGGCGTTTCTCACTGATCCAGCAGTTAAGGCTCGTTTGGAGCAATTAAAGATTGAACTGATTTCGTATAAGGAAGTGTAGTAATGTTTTTTAAGAAGAAGAAAAAGCTAGATGCTTTTGTAACTGGTAAGGTTGTCCCTTTAACTGAGGTAAAGGATGAGGTTTTTTCAACGGGAATGATGGGTGAGGGCCTAGCTATTTACCCAGCTGCTGGACGGATCGTTTCGCCTGTTGATGGAGTAATAAAAGCGGCGAATCTGCAGATGCAGCACGCTATTGGGCTGGAAACGCAAGAGGGGATTGAATTATTGATCCATGTAGGACTTGATACAGTTAGTCTCGCAAATGAGGGCTTTGAATTACTCGTATCCGAAGGTCAAAAGGTGAAGGCTGGCGAACTGCTGCTGCGCTTTGATCGAAAAGTGATCTCTTCTGCGGGATTGGATGATGTAGTTATGCTGATCGTTACGAATCCAAAGGACTATCAGTTTGATTTTCAAACGGGTATCGAGGTAGTCGATGGAGAAGAAATTGGTACGTGGAAGTAAATAGATAGAAAACGGAGCTGTGACAGGATTTTTGTCACAGCTCCGTTGATTTTGTGTACTATTTCATCGGCAGTTTGATCTGAAAGACGGCTCCTCGCGGCTCCCAATCGCGTACGGTCAGCTTGCCTTTGTGTTGATTAATGATTTGCTTAGCGATGGCAAGGCCTAAGCCGTAGCCACCGGTTTCTTTGGAGCGGGAGCGGTCTTCGCGATAGAAGCGTTCGAAGATATGCTTCTTGTCTTCATCACTGATGGATGGTCCGTTGTTTTTGACTTCAATCAGCCAATTGTCATTGGAGATTTCTGATTGCAGAATGATTTTTTCGCCAGCTTCCGTATATTTCAGCGCATTGTCCAGCAGGATCACCAGTACTTGATGGATGCGTTTTTCATCGATCAGCATAGGCTGATCAGCGTAGTTTTCCAAAACGAATTGTTTATCGTTCATTTCGGCGATCTCTTGAAAAGGCTGGGCTAATTGCTGAATGAAGTCTTTAGGATCGACGGCCTCTTTTTGCAGCAGCAACTGATTGGAATCGCTGCGGGCTAAAGTCAACAGGTCTTCTGTCAAACTGTTCATGCGGCGTGTTTCATTCAAGGCTTGAGCAATTGGCTCGGATTCTTCTAGGATCGTGTGGTCGGGTTTGGTAAAGAGCTGCTGCAGGCTGTTCTGAATAATCGCCAGCGGCGTGCGCAGCTCGTGAGAGGCATTTTCGACAAATTCCTGCTGTTTGCGCCACGAATGCATGATCGGCTGCATGTTCATTTTTGAAATATAAAAACTGATACCAATCGAGATTAGCCAGAAGATGATCATACAAATAATCAAGGTGGTCTCGAAGGTCTTCATGGAGTCCGCGATTTGATTGGTATTTGATAAAAATTGGATATAAGCGATATTTTCCGCATTCTCTGCTTTAATTGTATAGGAATGGAAGGAGAGCTTTTGACTAGCTTCTCCAGTATTTTTTAAGCTTAATGATTGAACGGAATCCAAATTTTTCTTATCTAAGGTTAAATTCTCTAGCTCGGTAAAGCGTCCACCTAATACATCCTTGTTGAGAATTTCGCCGTCCTTAGACCAAAGGATGATCTGGGTATTGAAGCGATTGTTGCCATCAGGACCTTTATCCATGCGCTGATCGTCAGGCATTTGCGCCAAAAAGGGATTGCCCTGCTGATAGCGGTTGATCTCCATCTGGATCAGGTGGCTATTTTCCGCCATTTGAGTTAGAGAAAGATCGGTTTGACGATAGGCTGAGCTTTGCAGAAGCTGCAGAGTAATAAAGCCTAATAATAGAAAGATTCCCGCAAATGCCGCGACATTAATGAAGAAAAATTTTAACCGTTGTTTTCTCGAAATTTCTGTATTCATTGAATCATTCCTTTTGTAAGATGTAGCCGACATTCCGCAGGGTTTTAAACAGATGATCGGTACCTGACGGCTTCAAATGTTTGCGCAAGTGGCTCATGTAGACTTCTACGACAGTTAGCGTGGTATCGGAATCAAAGCCCCAGATACGATCAAAAATCTGCTCTTTGGTCAAAATCACACCTTTGTTTTGGATAAAGTAGACTAAAAGATCGAATTCTTTTCCTTGAATCGGCAAGACCTCATCATCGACGGTCACTTCTTTAGTTGAGAGATTGCAGGTGATATTTTTATAGGCTAACTGATTTTCAGCAAATATTCCCAGCGAGCGTTTTAGTAATGCTTTGACTCGCATGATCAGCTCTTCTCGGTAAAAGGGCTTGGTTAAATAATCGTCTGCCCCTTTTTGAAAGCCAGTCACCTTATCCTCTAAGCTGTCCTTGGCAGTTAAGATCAATACAGGTGTCTGGATATTTTTTTCCCGCATTTCTGCTAACACCTCATAACCGTTCTTCTCTGGCAGCATCAAATCTAGCAAAATCAAATCGTACATCCCGCTTTCGGCCTCGAACAAACCTTCTTCGCCATCGTAAACTTGGGTAATGTCACCTAAATCGGCTAAAATTTCTTTTATATTCTCTGAAAGTGTCGTATCATCTTCTACTATTAATAGATTAATCATCGAATTTTCTCCCTCTTCATTTATTACTTCCTCAGTGTACCATGCTTTCCTAAATCAACCTTAAAACTTTTTACATCCGGCTTAAGCTTCGGTTAAGCCAGCTTGCTTATTCTACAGACAGACAAATGAAGGGGGAACCACTATGAACTATATGAAACGGGCGATTCAAAGCCTTTGGGCCAAAAAAGGGCGCAGTATTATTATGATCGCCGTCTTTTCGGCGATATTGATTTTCGTCTTGGCGGGATTGACGATCCGCAGCGGGGCAGACCTGGCAACAACGAACGCGAAAAAGAGTGTCGGGGCGACCGTCACTTTATCGACGAACCGTGAGGCGATGTTTAAGCAATCCGATTCAGAAGATGAAAATAGCCGACCTGATCCCGGCAGCTTCGAACGAACGCCGGTAAATCTGAGCGATGCGAAAAAAATTGCGAAATTATCGAATGTAAAATCCTATTCCTTTGAAGCCAGCACCTCAGCGGATAAAAGCTCAGGAATCGAACCGATTTCCAGCGACAGTGATGCCAGCAACGATAGTACAGAAAATACGGAGGAGTCAACTGACGAACAGATGGCCGGCTTTGGCGGAGGCGGTGCTCCTGGCGGCATGAGCCAAGGTGATTTCCAAATCAAAGGAGTTTCTGAAAGCAGCTCTTATAGCGAATTTTCAGCCGGAACCGCTAGTCTTGTTGAAGGGGAAGCGATCACCTCAGAAGATGAAGGCACCAATAATGTCTTGATTGAACAAAGCTTGGCCGAGGCTAACGATTTAAGTGTTGGTGATACATTCAAAATTAAAGACACAGATGACAAGGATGTCGAAGTAACTATCAAAGGAATCTACAAAACCAGCGATTCTGGGGATAGCATGAGCGCTCAGTTTAACTTTATGAACCCATCGAACACGATCTTTTCTTCTTATACCATGGTCAATACACTGACCGGTTCAGAAGGAAAAACGATCGATTCAGCCGTCTATAACCTAGAAGATCCTAAAGATATGGATAGCTTCGTCAAACAGGCGAATAAATTGATCGATACCGATACTTTTAGTTTAGAAACAAATGATCAAATGTATCAGCAAATGCTGCAACCATTAAACAATGTCTCAAGTTTCGCGAAAAATATCGTGATTCTAGTCGCAGCAGCGGGAGTGATTATTTTAACGCTGATCATTATGCTGTCGATTCGCGAACGAAAATATGAGATCGGTGTTTTGCTTTCATTAGGCGAATCACGGATGAAGGTCATCTCACAATTTTTCGTTGAGATTTTTATCTGCATGATCTTTGCTTTGGGTATTGCGGCAGCCAGCGGAAATGTCGTAGGAAATGCCGTCGGAAATCAGTTATTAAGTCAACAAACAACATCGCAAAATACGGAAGGACAAGAAGCCAATGCGGCAGGAAATAATGGCGGCCCTGGCGGACAAGGACAAATGCCTGGCGGTGGAAATGGCGGTCCACGAGGTGGCGGTCAAATGGGCGGCAATCCATTTACCCAAACCGAGGAAATTCAAGAGCTGAACATCTCTGTGAAGCCAATGGAAATTCTTAGTCTTGGAGGCATCGGACTGGGAATCAGCCTATTTTCAATCGTCTTATCATCCGCAGGAATTCTGCGATTGAATCCGAAGAAAATCTTGATCTCTTAGACGTAGATGATCAGTTATGAAAAACGAAGGTGACAAATTAAAGGAGGAAATTTTATGACATTAGCTACCAAGGATTTAAGCTATTGGTATGAGAACAACGGCCCATTATTCGAAAAGGTGAATTTAACCTTTGAAAAGGGCAAGATGTACGCCATTTTAGGCACTAGCGGATCAGGGAAAACAACTTTTTTATCCCTGATCGCAGGCTTGGATACCCCAAAAAGCGGAGAAATTCTTTATGAAGATACTTCTTTGAAAAAAATCGGGCTGCGGGAATATCGGCGCAAGGATGTGTCTATCGTTTTTCAAGCCTACAATCTTCTGCCTTACATGTCGGCAGTGGATAATGTAGTGACGGCGATGGAGATCGCCCAAAGCCAGCAAGCGGATAAGAAAGCCTATGCTTTGGCAAATCTTGAGAAAGTCGGCATTACCAAAGAACTGGCAGAGAAAAAAGTAACAATGCTATCTGGTGGTCAGCAGCAGCGGGTCGCAATTACGCGGGCATTGTGCTGCGAACATGATTTGATTGTAGCCGATGAACCAACGGGAAACTTAGATGAGGCGACCTCAGGTGAAATCGTCAAGCTATTCCAAGAAATCGCTCATGAGCAGCAAAAATGTATTATTTTAGTCACCCATGAACAGGAAGTTGCTAAAGGCTGCGATGTCGTGTACGAATTGAAAAATCAAATGTTTCGTCAGGTTTCTTAATCAATGCTTGAAAAGGAGGAAGTGAATGAGGGCAACACTAAAGAAAGTCAGTTATTTTATTGGTATGACGGTCTGTTTAACCGGCTGTGGTGTCAGCGGCTCAGTCTCGAATGAGGTGGACACGGAAGAACAGCTGTCCGTCTCCCTGAATGATGAGTGGCAGGAGGAACAAACGGAAAAAGAGAAAAAATATCAGACTCTACTAAAAAGCGGCGAGTACACAGAAGACAATATCTATGTCCAGCTTGATCCTTACGATGCCAGCCCACTTTCGGCGCTGCTGCTTTTCCAAACAGAAGACGCAATGACCGTTGATATTTCAGTGGCCGGCAAGGATGAGGCGACGACCATCAAGAACAGCTTTGACGACTATACAACGGATCACAGTGTTCCGATTTTAGGTCTGTACCCAGACACAGAAAACGAAGTGACGGTCACATTGACGGACGAATCCGGCAACAGCATGGAGAAAACGGTAACGATAAAAACAGGAACGTTAGCGAAATCCATTGCCAACATAGATGTCAAAGAAGCGGATACAACAAAAATGGAACTAGGCGACAGCGAACTCACCTTTGTTGTGCCAAGTACGAAACGCGCCTATGCCTTTGATGCCAACGGCGATGTTCGCTGGTATTCGACCCGCTATAACAGTCATATTTTTAAAGAATTAGATAACGGGAATCTGCTTTATTTGACCAAAGAATCCAATGACGCGGATACCTACAATGTGCTGCTAGAGACGGACTACTTAGGGAAAATCTATCACCATTACGATTTCTCAAGCTCTAGCGCCGCAAACGATACAGGTAAAAGCGAAGGAGAAATGACCGTGATCCATCATGATGGTATTGAGCTGCCAAGCGGAAACTTCTTACTGACAGTCAATGATGGCAGTAACTATATTGAGGACACGATGATCGAGCTGAATCGCGAAACAGGGGAGATCGAGAAAACGATTGATCTGAAGGATATCTTACCGGAAGCCTTTTACGAAGACTACGATTCGACGAGTCGCGAGGACGGAAAGGTCGATTGGTTCCACCAAAACTCAGTAGAATACGATGAGGCAGACGACAGTATTATTATTTCGGGGAGGCATCAAGATACGATTATGAAGATTGATTATTCCACGAACGAGATCAAATGGATCATGGGCGACAGTAGCGGCTGGCCTGATAGCTATCAGAAATATTTCTTAAAAGGGGATGTCAAAGCCAGCGGCGGACAGCACGCGGCGATCGTCCTGCCGGATCAAGACGACAACGATGAGACGACCGATATTTTATATTATGACAATAACATCTCGGTTACCCGCGGGGATGAAGAAACCTCTGAACAATACTCAGAAGCCCGCCAGGTTCGGATTAACGAAGCAGAAATGACGATCGAAGAAGTTTGGACCTTTGGTGAAGAGCTAGGGGAGGATTACTATACCAAGATTATCGGCAGTGCACGCTACTTAAGCAACACAGGCAATCGCCTCGTTAACTTCGGCTACCGTGATGAGGGCCAGACCAGTTCAATTATGGAAGTTACGGAGGAAGGAGAAACCGTTCTGAACGTTGACCTTACTGATTTCCCAACCAGTGCTTGGGCCTATCGCGCAGAACGATTCTCGCTGTATAATGAGGATTGGATGTATGAATTGAAGGAAGAATAAATGAAAGCTGCGGAAAATTTCGCAGCTTTTTTAAGTTTAATTAATGATTAGTTTTTCATAAATGAAAGAGAATGGCATGTTATTTGTGGACACGACCACACTATTTTCGAAGAGGGTGAAGATATCACTTTTAATTTGTAAAAAATATGGGTTTCTAAGTTGATCTATAGAATATACTGCTAGTAAACAAGTAATCTTTAATTTTTACTAATCGCTATTATCTGCTTGAATACCTTGATTATATCTTCTCGTCTATCTAAAGAATTCAAATCATGAATTATTCTGCTGATATCATTATCATCCTTTTCGAAAGAGAAGAACGAAGGATAATCAATATTGAAGGCTCTAATTATTTTATCAAGTGTTTCAATTTTTATATTTTCAATTTGTCCTCTTTCAATTTTTCCTAAATAGGATAGATCTAGTCCAGCTAACTCAGCCAAAAATTCCTGAGTCATTCCATTTTGTAAGCGTAACTCTTTTATTCTTGCAGCTACTTTTGAGCTAAGCATCGGTCCCACAACCTTTCGTTAATTAAAGATTAAAGGTTTGTCTGTTGTTTTATTAGGTCTTCAATAACCTAAAAATTCTCTTTTTTATATGAATAAAAGGTTTCTAAAAACCTATTTCTGTGCTATATTGATTTTGTAGTAATTGAAACGTGTCTCTTTTAGATTTTTTTGCATATAAGAGAATATAGGTAGAGCATTAAATTCAAAAATTAGACATCGATTGATTATTAAAAAATTTGATCTTTTGTGAGGAGGACAACTGATGGAAGAACATTCAATTAATTACAAAAGCATGAATTGTCTGGCTCTAATTAAATTTGGACATCGAATAGGACACGGTTGGTATCGAATATTGGTAAAAGCTGAAAAGGAACTTAGCGAATTTGGTGTGTCGATTGAACGAGTAGAAAGAAAGCAAGGGATTCTTTCGCTTGTTACTGATTTAGAGCCAAGTGAACAGTCTTCTCAGATCCAAAATATCCTATATGAGGCAGAACTAGCTAGTGAAATGACTTGTGAATGGTGTGGCAACTATTCCGTTTCGCAAATATTTATTGATAAGGAACTTTTTACAATCTGTGAAGGGTGTGAAGAAAAATGTGAAAGTCTAGATGGTGTTGAAAAACGATTGCGTATGAATAATAGTCAGGATCTTGAAAAGGTAATTGTACGCATGAGCCTCGAAATCCAACGATTACAACATCAACTCGAACACTTTAAAATGGGGTGTAATCATTATAAGAAGAGAAGTGAAAAATTATCCGAAAGATTGAAAAATAATCGTAATGATTTTCATAAGAAAAAAATACAAGTTGTGACTTCAAAAGAAAAAAGGACTTATTAAGGAGAGTATTATGAAAAAGAGAAGAGATATAAAGCAGCAAACAGTTATTGAAAAAAGAAAAAATTTGGGTAAAAACCTTGGAAAGGGTTTAGCTTTAAGTGCTTTTACAATGGCAGGTGTACTCATATTAAAGGGACAAGACATACAAGCTTCAGAAATGGATGGTAAATGGGAAGCGCGATCGATTGAGCAAATCAAAAAGGATGTTGAAGGAAAAAAAGAATATACTATTGTTTGGGGAGACACGTTAAGCGGTATTTCTTTAGCAACGAATGTCACAATGGAAAAATTAGCTTCATTGAATGGCATTGGAGATTACAACTTGATTTATGCAGGGAATAAGTTGGTGTTTGAAGGCAATGTCGTAACTGTTCAAGATCAAAATGGTGTAGTGACTGATCAACAACAAATTACGGAGTCGGATAAAATAGTTCCGAATCAACCGATTGGTGAGTCTGTAGGTCAGGCCTCGCCAGCTCCAAATATGTCAAATACACAGAACCAAACGAATGTCGCATCCTCTGATCCGGCTTCGACACCTTCTGGTAATGGTGAAAATAAAAATGACGGAACAACAGGCAATGGAAGTTCATCTGGTGGAACAAATAATGGTGGAGTGGTGACTAATCCTACGCCAACTCCAACACCAGACCCTGATCCTACACCGACACCGACTCCAGAGCCACAAGTTCAATTCACAGTCTGGTTCTACGCTTATGAAGGTGATGATCAATCAAAGAATATCGAAAAAGGAAGTCGATTATTCTCAACAGAGGGTGAGGCAACAAGCTTTATTGATGGGTATGCGGATAGTTTGTTAATGGAAGGAATTGCTGGAAGTTATGGGGTAATGTCCTGGGAATCCTAGATTGAAGTGAAAACACTTATAAGGTATAAGTGCAGACTGTAAACAAAAGACGTCTCGAACTCGTAATTTGAGTTTGGGACGTCTTTTTATCTGATTTCTTTCGAAATTCAAGACAAATAAAGGCTACTTGCCTTTCCATAGCCAGGTGGCTAATTTCTTTAAATTCATTGCGGGGTTGTCAACTAAACTGTGGAAGTTAAATAGTTAAGAGTTTTTAACAACCCAAATTCTCTTGGCTATTTTTAAAATCAGATAAATTTTAATTGGACACATAGTTGAATAAACCTACCGTTGTTATGGAAGGTAAATCGCATACTTTTCAATTCTAGAGGAGAAGGTCTCGTTGATCATTAACTGATTAAGCACCATAGCCCAGTTTTGGATTTGACCACCTGACCACTTCGCGTGTAATTCTTTCGTGCGTAAATAAAGTAGTTTTAGGAGTGCATTCTCATTAGAGAATGCTCCTTTTTTTGTGACTTTTCTGAAGCTAGAGTGAACACTTTCAACCGCATTGGTAGTGGACATAATTTTTCGAATGGCACTACCATAATCAAATAATTGTTCAATATGTGCAAAATTCCGTTTCCAGACATCTACAGCACCAGAATAATGAGACCACCGATTTTGAAAACTGTCAAAAGTAGCATGTGCAGCGTTTAGAGACGAAGCACCGTAGAACTTTTTCATATCTCGGCAGACTTCCTTATAGTCCCTACTTGGAATATAACGCAATGCATTTCGAACAAGATGAACAATACAACGCTGAACAATTACCGATGGAAAGATCGCTTTTGCGCCTTCTTCAAGACTAGAAACCCCATTCATAGAAATGAAAAGGACCTCTTCGACATCACCTGCTTTCAATTCATCGAACACTTGCATCCAGCGATTTTTAGATTCTGTTTGATTTAACCATAAACTTAAAATTTCCTTATTTCCTTTGAGATCATAGCCAAGAATGGTGAATACAGCACATTCTTTGGTTTCATAATTTTCTTGTAAAGTAACATACATACAATCAACGAATAGAAAGGCATAGCACTTGGCTAGGGGGCGGCGGGCTTGCCATTCTTCCAATTCAGGTAGAATAGCGTCAGTGATATCTGAAATTATTACATGGGAAATATCAAAGCCATAAATATCTTCGACGGTTGCGGCAATATCTCGTTGACTCATTCCTCGTGCATACATGGAAAGAACCTTCCCTTCGATATCGGAGACATCTCGTTTTCGCTTATGAATTAACTCTGATTCAAAGGGAACATCAATAGCTACTTCACTAAAACTGGTTTTAAGCGTTTTATTTCCATAGCCATTTCGACGGTTATCGTGTTCCTTAGGCTCTTTAGAATGGACATCATAACCTAAATGGTTATTCAATTCTCCTTGAAGCATTTTTTCAAATAAGGGACCCAAACACCTCTTTCAAAGCATCTTGCATGTCATCGACAGATTCAGGTTGATAGGCATTCAGAATGGATTTAGCTAACTTTTCGGCATCAGGATTTCTTTTCTTTCTGCAACTTCAATTTGTTCTAACAAATGGATTGCTGAAATGGCATTTTTCGTTTGTCTTTCATATAAAAAGAAGACAAGTGGATTTCCTAAACCATCTATCAATGCATGAATTTTCGTTGTTTTCCGTCACAGGTATTACCAATATGCTGTTTCACATTGCTCAGTTTGCCATATTTTTCACATGCATTAGGTTGATCAGCTTTTATTTATGTAGAGTCGATGCTGATATTGTTGCTTTCGCTTAAAGAATTAGAAAGATTGCTATTAATAAACCACTGTCTCTTAAGAATAAAAGCGAGTGTAGACAATTTTCTGAAAATCGTATCGGTCTTCTGGTAGGCCACACAGATACGAGCGCTCCAATTAACCTGAACATATCGCATCTTTGCGGAGTTTTCAGATATGTCATAGTTCATTTTAAAATATTTTTTTACAAATTACCTAAAGTGTTCATAGACATAAATATTAATTAAAATAACGTATAGTGATTAATTAACGAAGCTTTTTCAAGGATAATCATCCTTGTTGAAGAGAAAAAAATCCTATTTTTAAATTCATAAAGAAATGAAAATTTTGTTTTTGTTGAAAAGAAAAAAATACAAGAAGAACAAGGAATAGAAAATGTAGATGACTCTGTAGGAATCATTGACTTAATTCTATTTTTGGTGTAACTTTTATATTAATATAAAAGTTACAGTGAATGAGGAATGGAAATGAACAATGAGGATAAATCGAAAAAGAAAAGTGCCTATAGTCTATTAGTCCAATTATCCAAAAAAATTGAAGCAGACATAGAAGAAAATGGTACTAATTATGACGCACTTTACATGGTAATGCTCTCATGGGAGGAAGAGGCAAAACGGCAAAAAGAAATTGTTAATCGTTTAAGGATAACAGCTAAAAATAATAAAGAGAATTTTGGAAAACTAAAAGAACACAATCGGAAAGCAAATGAAGAAATAAAAAATTTGAAAAGTGTATATTTAGAGTCAGAAAAAGAAAAGCAAAATCTGAGGCTGGAGTACGAAAAGGCGAAGAAGAGAATAAAAGAGTTGGAGAAAATAAGTAAAGAAGAATTAGAATATTACCGTAGAGATTTGGATCTAGATGATCAACTTAATAAAAAGAAAAGATATCTTGAGGAAAAAGAGCATGCTATTGATCAAAAAATTAATAACTCTGCTCTTGTTCACAATAGAAAAATTAATAAGTTAAATAAGGAGGTAATTGATCTGAAGAACACTATTAAAGAGCTAAAAGAAATAAGACCATTTATTTACCAGAAAAGGCGGGAGAAGAAAGAGTTAACTTCAGAAATGAAGGAAAAAAAGCGAGAGGAATTACGTGGTAAACGAGGCGGAAGTCAATTAACGGATAAACAAATAGAACGCTTGTTACTTATTTATAAAAATAGAAAGCAAATTCCTGTAGCTCAGGCAATTAGTAAGTTGGCTATTTCACGTAGAACCTATTACAGAGTGATCAATTTAGATTACACTTATGAGAAAACTAGGAATAGGATTAGAAAAATTGCTGACAAACTGGGGATAGTTTTACCTGAAAAGAAAAAAGAATAATTGAAAAGATTTAGATGCTATTGATTCTTGACGTATATAAAATGGTTTTATCTCAGAAAACAGAAGGATTTTTGGTTAATTTAGTGTATAGTAATGAAGTTAAAACCAGTCTGATTATAATAAGCTGCGAAGATTCGAACATTCTTGTTAACATCTATCTTACCGAGTTTTCAACCAACCTTGGAGGGACCATACAGAGCCTTTTACTTGTAAAATGAAAATTGAATATATTTCCTAAAGGAGTATTCCAAAAGCTGCGGAAATTTTTCGGGGCTTTTTGATATGGGTTCGATCATCTTTTTCTCGGACTAATCCAAACAAATATTTTGTAAAATTTGGTGCGTTTAACTGGCTATAAAAGAGGTGCATCTATAGAAGCACCTCATGACACGAATGGAATAAGTTATAGTTCTGCTTTTAGGATTTGTTTGGCGATGACATCTGTAGTGATCAGATCAGTAATCAGATGATTGACACAAGAATAATAAACACCGGACCATTTATCCTCATGATACGCCAATGCCACAACCTGCGGAATTTTCTTAAGATCTTCAATACTAATACCAATGACATTTGTGTTGGTGTCATGGTCGACCTCCACACCGTTTTTATCAAAAAATCGGGAATTCATGTCACCAACAACGTGCAAATCCTCCAACTCCTTAATATCCGTTTTGGTAATATAGCCAATTTCTTCCATAGTGTTGATGTGGTAAGGCGAGGAGATACTGACAATTGCCATATCAACTTGCTTGGCCTCGTCTAAAATTTCACGAATATATTCATTGTTTTCAAACTCAGAACGAATGGTGGAATTGCTTACTAGGGCAGGGGTGTATAAATATTTTGATGAGCTTCTTGTCTTACGTGCGAATTCATAACACAGCTGATTGGAATGAATATCAAAATTGTTTATCCCCATCCCTCCGATGAGCGGAATAAAAACCTTATCAGAATAGGATTCAAAAGGAAACTGAGTGACTAAGGATTTGATTGATTTCCCCCAAGAGAGCCCGATTGATTGAACGTTTTCGATCTTCCCCTTAATTGCCAGAGCGGCTGTTTGTCCTAAAACTTTTTCTATTTCTGAAGCAGATAAATTATTCGTATCAATAACAGTTGCGGATTTTAAACCAAACTTTTCTTCTAGTTTATTTTCGAGTTCAACAGAGTAGACTTCTTCACTATTAAAGAAAAATTCGATAAATCCTTGGTTTCTTGCGGCGACTAGCCATTTGGAAATGAGCGATCTAGAAACGCCTAGTTTCTTTGATATTTGTACTTGTGTTAAGCCTTCTTTGTAATAGAGGGTAGCTACTTTGATTAAATTTCGTTCTTCAGATTTATTCATTAAAAAACCTCCTTTTCAATAACACCGTTTAATCCTTTCTTTGATTTTATACCAAAATCGATTAAAAAAAAAGATTAAAATCCCAATTGACATCTTTTGTGTCACCTGCTATTATGAACTCGATCATATCGGATGACACAATTCGTGTCAAATGATATGAAATCGCGCGCGCGTATCAAATTCTACAACAGGAGGAAGGTTATGGATTTTTTAGTTAAGTTATCAGACGGTTTTATTGGGATGTTTCAAGCAGGTGCTGAAACGTTTGTTGGTTTTCTGACAGGAATCATTCCACTGCTGATTACGTTGATTCTTTTTATAAACGCTTTGATCAAGATTATCGGCGAGGAAAGAGTTTTCGGATTTATGCAGATGTGCACGAAGTTTTTTGTTCTAAGATATACATTAATTCCATTCTTAGCTTGTTTTTTCCTGACAAATCCGATGTGCTACACATTCGGTCGATTTTTGAAGGAGGAGCATAAGGCTGCTTACTATGATTCAACTGTCTCTATGCTTCATCCGATTGTCGGATTATTTCCTCATGCGAATGCTGCTGAACTTTTTGTCTATTTAGGAGTTGCTCAAGGTTTCGCGAAAGTTGGTAGTCAAAGTGAACTAGGGCTGAGATATCTTCTGGCGGGCTTTGTAGTCATTCTTATTCGCGGTGTGATCACCGAACGAATTGTTGCCATTTTATCAAGTCGAGATAAGAAAAAAGCAGTCAATGCTTAGACCGAACGCGGAGGGGAAAAAATGAGTAAAAAAGTGATTGTTCATAAAGGAAAGGGCGGATGGGGCGGCCCATTAACTCTTACTCCTGACCATAAGAAACGATATGTGATCAGCGTTACAGGTGGAGGAATTCATCCGGTGGCTGAGAAAATTGCTGAATTAACGGGAACAACAGCCGTTGATGCTTTTAAAAATCCAGTTGAAAAGGAAGAAACGCTTGCGGCAGTGATTGATTGTGGCGGAACAGCCCGTTGCGGTACCTATCCGCGAATGAGGATTCCGACAGTCAATGTTAAATTGCAAGCGCCTTCTGGACCGCTAGCGAAATTTATGACTGAAGATATTTTTGTCTCAGGAACGACTATCAATGATCTTGAGTTAGTCAATGGTGACGGTACTGAAGACGCTGTTGTTGAAGAAATCAAAACAGAACCGATGGCTTCGACTGTGGAAGAAATGCCGAAGGAACAAGCAACAACCGAATCCAACGGCAACGGAAATGAGAAGAAGGGCTTCATTGGGTTCATTGACAAAATCGGTCGAGCAGCCGGCAACTTCATTAATATTATGTATCAAGCAGGTCGAGAAACGATTGATACAGTGATGACGAACATTCTGCCGTTTATGGCGTTTGTTGCTACGTTAATCGGAATCATTAATTATACTGGCATCGGTGATTTGATTGCGAAGGTCTTGTCACCGCTCGCGGGAAGCTTGATTGGTTTAGTAATTTTGGGTTTGATTACTAGTTTGCCATTTCTATCACCATTGTTGGCGCCGGGGGCTGTCATTGCTGCGGTAATCGGACTTTTGATCGGGACGGAAATTGCCAATGGAACGATCCCGCCCCACTATGCGTTACCTGCGTTATTTGCAATCAACTCGCAGGTTGGTTGTGATTTCGCGCCTGTTGGAATGACTTTGGGAGAAGCTGATCCTGATACGATTTCTACCGGTGTTCCAGCAATTTTATTTTCACGTGTGATTACAGGTCCATTGGCGGTCGTTGTGGCCTATTTCATGTCATTTGGACTTTAAAAAAAATTAGAGGTGAGTAAATTGATTCCAGACAAAATCAAATTTGGATGTTTAGTAGAAAAGGGCGTTGCAGAAGTAAAAGAAATGCCAATGCCAGAGCTTTTGGCAGATGAAATCTTAGTGAAGCAGGATGCGTGCAATATCTGTACAACAGATTATCAACAATGGCTGGGCTTGCGTGAGCACCAAGGCTATCCCATGGCAGGCGGTCACGAATGTTCGGGAACGATCGTGGCTAAAGGTTCTGCGGTAGGCGACACCTATGATGTTGGTGATCGCGTGAGTGTTGTTTACGATTATTGCGGGTATTGTGATGAATGCAAGCATGGAGAAGTGACCGGGTGTGAGAATATCAAACAATTTGGTCACAACTACTCAGATGAGTGCTATGGAATCTTTGGCTTTGCCAATTATTTCGTCAGAAAAGCAAAAAGCTTTGTCAAGATGAATCCAGATTTGTCGCCGTCTGAAGCGGCGTTTGTTGAGCCGTTATCGTCTGTTATTCAAAATATGAAAAAACTTCGTGTGAAATCTGGAACGGATACAGTTGTTGTTATCGGCGGAGGCACAATGGGATTATTAAATGCTGAAACAGCGCGCGCTTTTGGCGCAAGGGTCATCGTTTCTGAACTGATGGAGAAGAAGGTCGAGATTGCAAAATCAATGGGCTTTGAAGTAATCAATCCAAAAGAAGTTGATCCAGTCCAAAAGGTAAAAGAACTGACGAATGGCAAAGGAGCTGACATTGTGATCGTCGCAGTAGGAGTTACACCGGCGAACAATCAAGCCCTGCAAATGGTCAAACCGAAGGATGGGAAAATATCCATGTATGCCGCAGGTTATCCTGCCCCTGAAATGGATGTTGATCCAAACAAGGTTCACTATATGCGTTTGGAGCTGATCGGCACTTATGGTTCTACTTTAGAGGATTTTTCTGACGCTGCTGAAATGCTGAACACCGGCAGGGTAGATGTTTCGAAGCTAGTAGAAACACAAATTCCATTAGATGAAATCCAAAAAGCGTTTGAAACAGCAAGCACACCAGGAAACTATCGCGTTTCAGTAATTTTAAATTAAAGAATAGGAGAAGGTTAGATGGCTAAATGTTTGGCAATTGCAGATTTATTCATTGATCAGAAAATGATGAGTGACGGGTTACTTTTATTGAAGGAAAAAGGTATTGAGGTTGAAGTGAAGGAATGGAAGCACGCAGATTTAGAAGCTCTCCAAAAGGACAACATCACACTGGAAAAACAGGGCAGTGAAGCAGTTGATCTGCCAGCTTATTTAATAGAAGGAATCGAAGAGTACGAATACATCATTACTCAGTTTGCCCCGATCGGTAAAAAAGTGATCGACAAAGCGACTAGTTTGAAATTTGTCGGTGTGCTGCGGGCCGGAATTGAGAACGTCAATCGCCAGTACGCGGAAGAAAAAGGGATTACGGTTTTTAATACACCTGGACGAAGCGAAACGAGTGTTTCTGAATATGCGGTAGGCTTAATGCTTTCTGAAATTCGCAATATCGCTCGCGCCGATCGGAAATTACGCAACGGCGAGTGGGAAAAGCATTATCCGAATGGTGTATTGGCTCCTGAATTGAAGGAATCCGTTGTTGGATTAGTCGGTTACGGCGCGATCGGGCAAAAGGTAGCGAACTTGGTACGACCATTTGGCGGCAAGATCATTTTCTTTGATGATTATTTCACTGGAGAAAGCGAAGATACGCAGGTTTCCTTGGATGAGTTGGTTGTTCAAGCTGATATCATTTCGATGCATTATCGTTTAACGCCTGAAACAAAAAATATGTTGAATAAAGAGCATTTCAAAAAAATGAAGTCTTCGGCAGTCGTGATTAATAGCGCCCGTTCAGGATTGATCAATGAAACAGATTTGATCGAAGCGTTACAGACAAAAGAAATCACGGGAGCGGCAGTCGATGTTTTCGAACAGGAACCCTTACCAGCGGATCATCCGTATTTGACCTTAGAAAATGTAACGATCACGCCGCATATCGCGGGATCGACCATTGGAAACTTTGCGAATTCACCAAAAATTTTGGCGAATCGCATCCTGAATGAGTATCTATAAGAGATAGGAGAATACGTATGGCTGAACTTCGCTTAGCATTGCTGGTGGTCCTGTTGCTGGCGCTCAATGTATTCACATCACTGAGACATTCGAACTACTATAAAAAGACAGTCGATAATCTCGTAAAAGAGAACAGTCAAGGCTTCTTAGGAATTGGAATGTCTCAAAGCAGGTTTAAAGCAAGAAGCATTGTATTGATGGTGGCGAATCCAAACGGCGTGATTGAAGAATGCCAAGTAATGACTGGATTGACGATCTTTGCGAAGTTCAAGCGCTATTCAGCTATTGAGAAGCATCGCATTGATACGATTCCGGAAGCTGTTTTAAAGGTGAAGCATGAAGAAGCGTTAAAACAATCAATCGATTTCATTAAAAATGAAATAAAAACAAAGAAAACATCGGAGGAAAGAACATGACATTATATGGAAAATTGTTAGAGAGAGAACAAAATGGCGCGCCAATCAAGGTTGGGGTAATTGGTGCAGGGCAAATGGGCTACGGCATGGTTTCACAAATTTCAACGATTCCAGGTATGATTGTCGCAGGAATCAGCGATATTAATTTAGATGCGGCAAAAAGAGCGGCAGATGCCTACAATGCCAGTGCGGCTGAAAAAGTAAATATTTTGACAAGTACAGACTTTAAAGAAATCGTTCACTCACCAAATGTTGAAGTGATTGTCGATGCGACAGGTGTTCCAGAAGCAGGAGCGAAAATCTCATTGGAAACGCTGATTGCCAAGAAACATTTAGTGCTCTTAAATGTAGAGATCGATATTACCGTGGGACCTTTAATGAAGAAACTCTACGATGCCGCTGATCTTGTTTACACTGGTTCAGATGGTGACGAGCCTGCAGCAACCGTTCAAATGTATGAATTTGCCAAAAGTATGGGGATGGAAGTCCTTGTAGCCGGCAAAGGAAAAAACAATGCCTTAAAAGTAAGCGCGAATCCAGATACTGCCCAGGCAGAAGCAGACTCCAAAGGGATGAACAGCCACATGCTGGCCGCATTCCAGGATGGGACTAAAACAATGGCTGAAATGAACCTCTTGTCTAATGCGATTGGCTACGTTCCAGATGTTGTGGGGATGCATGGAATCTCAGCGGACTTAGACGGAACAGTCGAAAAATTAAACTTGAAAGAAAACGGCGGCGTTTTAAATAGCTTTGGCGTTGTCGAATATGTTGATGGGATTGCTCCAGGAATCTTCTGTATCGTGAAAGGACAAAATGAAGGCGTTCAGCACGAGCTAAACTATTTATTGAAAAAAGGCGAGCGTGATCATCATATCTTATTCCGTCCGTATCACCTGTGCAGCTTGGAAACACCATTAACTATCGCGCGAGCAGTCTTAGAACATGATACAGCCATCGTTCCTTTAGGTGCACCAATTTCCGAAACTGTTGCAGTGGCAAAACGTGATATTAAAGCAGGTGAAAAAATCGATGGCATCGGCGGGTATTGTGTTCGCGGTGTGTTAGAAACACATGCTGACATGAAGAAAAACGGTAACGTGCCAATTGGTTTAGTCGGAGGGACTTCAGTTGCCAAACGTGACATTAAAGATGGCGCCTTTTTGACGATCGATGATATTGAGTTAGACGAATCAACGACTGTTTACAAATTGCGTAAATTACAAGATGAAACTTTTGCATAGAAATCTATTTTAAGACGAGTTAGGAGTCTGATTATGTACAAAACAAAAATCATAGAAATCGGTCCGATCGTTGAGGATTTCGCAGAAGAATTTCTATTAGTCTTATTCGGTCCGCAAGCAATGGCAGAACTGAGAGACATCTGTGTCATTCATGAAAGTTCGGAAGAACCGAAAGACGTAATCCAGAAGAACGGACGGTTGACTATTGGAGAACAGGAATATCGTATTCTTGATGTGGGTGAAGAGGCGAATCCAAATTTTGAGTCACTAGGACATATTTCTATCTATTTTAGAGATGGCGAAAATAATGAAATTCTGCCTGGTGCAATTTTAGTCGAACCAAAGGTATTTCCAGTATTAACTGTCGGAGATGAAATCTCATTTGAATAGTTCAAAATCAGTTAATCCATAGTAAAGGAAGGGAATTATGAATACTTTTGAAGAAAAAAATATTATAAAAATTGCTTGCTTATACTACGAGGATGGACTGACACAAGCTCAAATCGCTAAGATAATTGGCGTTTCCCGTTCTCTTGTTTCTAAGCTTTTACTGGATGCAAGGGAACAGGGGATTGTAGAAATTACGATCAACAGTAAAAATGAGTATACCTCCAAATTGGAACGCTCTTTGGAAGCAGTCTATGGATTGAAAACCGCCATGGTCATTGATTCTAAGGATCTCACGAATGAAGAGGTTGAAAAAGTAGCTGCCAACTATGGTGCTCATTATTTGAACAATCGTTTGAAGTCAATTGATCGTATCGGAATCTCGTGGGGGAAAGGAATCCGCCGTATCGTTGATTCTATTATTCATAGCTCCAACATGGCAGTCTCTGTCGTGCCATTGATTGGTGGAATGGGCGATTCACATGTTAATATTCATTCCAATCAGCTGTGTCATGATCTTGCCCGAAAAATTCGAGGGCAATCAAAATACCTGTATACGCCTGCGATGCTACCAGATGAGCAATTGGCGGTCGCTTTAAGAAACAATCAAACGATAAAATCAGTTCTTGATGATGGTTCCAACGTTGATTTTGCGATTGTAGGTTTAGGAAATCCTTATGCGGGAAGTACAATGGAAGAGATAGGCTATCTGACTGGAAAAGATATTCAACAGTTGAAAAAAGATAAGGTTGTGGGGGATATCAATTCCAATTTTTTTAATGCTAATGGCCAGAAAGTTGATAACGAGATCAACAAAAGTATCGTGGGAGTTACGTTGGAAAATATCAGAAAAATGCCTCAAGTAATGACGATTGTGGATGACATCAGAAGAACGGATATTGCAAAAATCGCCATTGAGACAAATCTGATTAATATTCTTGTAACGACAGATAAAATTGCTCAGGCGTTGTTGGATGCAGCTGTGGAATAGAAATTTAATGATTTGAGAAGAGCATGATAAAATAGATACAAATACCTTGTAAACGATCAATTTCGAAAGTTTGTGAGGTATTTGTTTTTCTATTTAAAAAGAACAACAAACCTTGATCTTTAATGGGTATATCAAATGATCATGAACTAACGTGTTTTCCTGAGTATTTTACGATTAAATTCTTTTTTGAAAATGTCTTATTAAACAATAGTTTTATTTAATTTAATTCCTATTAATCATGTTTTCTATATTCACGAGTTGAAAATTTACCAATTTTGACACAGAAAATGAGTAGAAATTTATTCTGTACTACTATAGAGTAATTAGTAACAAGTTTTTTTAGATTATGGAGGCTGAAGGAATGGAAAATAGAGATTGGTACCAAAAAAGAGAAGGGCAAGCAGAGCATTTGGTTTATTTAGACAATGAAGGCAAGGAATTGGAAAAATTGATCAATGGTGAGAAAACAATGATCATTCGCGGTTCGGCTGGTAAGAAGAGTCCGCTTGGTGGGCGAGCAAAAGAGAACGATATCCTATATTTTGTTGAAAAGGGCGGAAATATGGAAATCACTCACCGCGGTCTGCTAACCAAAGTGATTGAGAAATACAAAATGACTCCTGAAGAATCAACGGAGTTTATCGAAGGTTTTGGACAGGAGCTAAATTTATCTGAAAAACAAAAAACTAGATGGTATGGAAAAAAGTGTATCGGACTCTATGAAGTTAGCCATTTAGAGAAGATTGAACCCTTCTATTATAATCGCGAAAAAAATATGGATGATTGGATTATTACAGACAACCTTGAGGATATTCAATTGTAAAAAGGATAATTTTTTTATTAGCCACCCAATGACTAGGCTCAACGGTCATTGGGTGGTTATTTTTACGGGAAGTAAGTTAGTAGATTTGTTGTTGACGGGAGAATGTTCATATGAAATAATATACATATGAATATAAATTCATATGTAAAAGGAGGAATTCACATGCTAATACGTGTTAGTGCATTGCTGGGTTTAACAGCCTTCTATTTGATTTACCTTGGGAAGGCATGGGTGCTAAGAAAACAGGGAATCAAGGTTAACTTACTGGGTGACAAACAGAGTTCGCGTGAAAAGTATTTTGAAATTGTTTTACGAATCATGACTGGATTTGGTGCGCTTATTCAGTTTCTTGCGCCATTCCTATTCGCTGTTAATCAAACAGGCTGGCGATATGCTGGATTAGTTCTAACTTTTTTAGGAGTAATTTTATTCTTTATTGCGGTCAAAGCGATGGGATTGAATTGGCGAGCGGGCTTTAATGAACAACAACGAACAGAATTAGTGACTACTGGAATTTATCGATTTAGTCGAAATCCGGCTTTTGTGGCCTTTGATTTGTTGTATCTGGGTTTTGCGCTGATATTTCCGAATCTCCTTATGATTGTAATGGCGGTGTTGGCGTTGTTCCTGTTTGATTTGCAGATTCGCGGAGAGGAAAACTATTTGACCACTGTTTTCGGTGAGCGCTATCGGGACTATCAAAAAGCGGTGAGAAGATATTTGTAATGCAAAAATTTACAATGCATTTCCATTGAATCCAATTATTTTCCAATCGATTTCATTTTCGGTAGACTAAAGAGGTTGAGACAATTTCACGATTAAAGTCAAAATGATTTGTTATTGTGAAATGTGAGGGGATGAAGGAAATGGCATTTATCGGTGTTTTATGTTTGATTTTAATCAGTACAACAGTTGCGAGTCACTTTTTTAGAAGGTTCGGCATACCTGCGGTGATCGGCCAGCTGTTGGTGGGAATTTTGTTAGGAACGGCTGGCTTCAATTTGGTTCATCCGGATATTTTAGTAGAGGATTTTTCTGAGATAGGCGTAATTCTATTGATGTTTTTGGCTGGGATCGAAAGTGATTTGTCCTTGCTTAAGAAATATTTTCGTCCGGGGATGTATGTGGCCGTTTTAGGAATTCTTTTTCCGGTTTTGTTAGGAACGCTTGGCGGGATTGTTTTTCAGATTCAACTAAATGAGTCCTTTTTCTTAGGGCTGATCTTAGCGGCAACGTCTGTCAGTATTTCGGTTGAGGTTTTGAAGGAACTAAATGTGATCAATACTAAAGAAGGGTCGACGATTCTTGGCGCTTCTGTGGTGGATGATATTTTAGTCGTCTTGATTGTCAGCTTGAGTATGTCCTTTTTAGGGGCACAGGGTGGAAATGATCGGTCATTGGGAGTCATGCTGGTAGAACAGGTGCTATTTTTTGCCGGTGTATTCTTTTTGATTCGCTGGGGCGCGCCGTATCTGATGCGGCTGAGTAAAAAGCTTTTAGCGGAATCTTCAGTGATCATTGTTTCACTGATTCTGTGTTTGAGTATGTCCTATTTAGCCGATTTTATCGGTTTAAGCTCGGTGATCGGCGCATTTTTTACTGGCGTTGCAATTGGTCAGACAAAGGATTGGAAGGATGTCCAAGTTAACGTGGAGGCAATCGGTTATGCGGTATTTATCCCAGTTTTCTTTGTAAGTATCGGATTAGAGGTTTCCTTTGCGGGAATCAGCAGACAATTGTTGTTCATATTACTTCTGACGATAATCGCGATTGCTTCAAAGCTTGCTGGCGGCTTCATTGGCGGAAAATTGGCTGGATTTGGCAATAACAGCAGCTTGATGGTAGGTTCAGGAATGGTCTCGCGAGGAGAGATGGCCTTGATCATTGTGCAGCTAGGCTATCAAAGCGGATTGGTCACAGATCATTATTATTCAGCGTTTATTTTGATTATTCTGTTTACGACTTTGGCTTCACCTTTCTTATTAAAAAGCTTTACACGTAAAATATATTGATTAAAAACGACTACCTAATTGGGCGTATGCTGATTAGGTAGTTTTGCGTTTATTAGCAATAAAAAAACTGTCAGCAGACTGTAGACAAAGTCCGTTTTATGGATGATGTCTACAGTCTTTTCTTTTATAATAGATTTATGAAAACGAATGCAAGGAGTGATAGTTATGATGTCTAAAAACAATACGAACGGTAGAAATCAATTTGCGATGCTCACGATTGATGATCTGGTTCCTCAAGATCATCTCGTTCGAAAGATTGATGCCGCGCTTGATTTTGAATTTATTTATCCAATCGTCGAAGCCACTTACTCCGATTTAGGTCGCCCAAGTATCGATCCAGTGATTCTTATCAAATTGGTGTTTATTCAGTATTTATTCGGTATCCGTTCCATGCGGCAAACCATTAAGGAAGTCGATACCAATGTCGCTTACCGCTGGTTTTTAGGCTATTCCTTCGAGGAGAAAATCCCCCATTTCTCAACTTTTGGAAAGAATTATGTCCGCCGATTTAGAGAAACGACGGTGTTTGAGGATATTTTTGCCTATATTTTAGAACAAGCAGTTAAAGCAGGTTTTGTAACAGAGGATAATTTGTATCTTGATTCTACCCACATCAAAGCCAACGCCAATAAACATAAGTTTACGAAAGAAATGACCCACGATGAAGCGAAAGCCTATCAGGATGAATTAGAAGATGAGATCAATCGTCAACGAATAGAGGCTGGAAAACGCCCTTTTACTTTGGACCTAGAAAAGGAAGTGAAGCTGAAAGAAAGAAAAATAAGTAAGACTGATCCGGAAAGCGGCTACTACGTCAAAGGCGAACGAGAAAAACAATTTGCTTATTCTGCCCATACTTCATGCGACGACAACGGATTTATTCTCAGCACAATCATCACTCCTGGAAATATTCATGACAGTCAAGTCGCCTTTCAACTCGTCAAACAATCGAAGAGACTTTTTCCTGAAATCAACTGTGTTGTCGCTGATGCTGGGTATAAGACACCTAAGTTTGTTCACTTTTTGACTCATTTGAATCTTCGACCTTGTTTGCCTTATTCAAGGCCCAAAGGGAAAAAGGGGCTATTATCAAAAAACGAGTTTCTCTATGACGAGTATTATGATTGTTACATTTGTCCGCAGGATCAAATGCTCGCTTTTTCAACGGTTACTCGAGAAGGGTACCGAGAATACAAATCCAATCCAAAAGAATGTGTGAACTGTCCTCTGCTAAACCAATGTACCAAAAGTAAAAATCATCAACGAGTCATCACGAGACATGTTTGGGGAGATCTGATGGATGAAGTGGAACATCTTCGCCTAACGGATCTGAATAAATCAATTTACAAAAAACGGAAACAAACGATTGAACGAATATTTGCAGATGCAAAAGAAAAGCATGGGATGCGTTGGACCAAGTATCGAGGCTTGGAAAAAGTCGCGACGCATACGATGCTAGTGTTTGCTGCAATGAATTTAAAGAAATTAGCCACCTGGCTATGGAAAGGCAAGGAGCCTTTATTTTTTTGTTCAAAAATTCGAAACGAAGTAGATAAAAAGCTGTTCCAAGCTCGAGTTACGAGTTTGGAACAGCTTTTGTCTACAGTCTGTGTCAGTAATTTTTACTGACAGGTGAAGCAGATTATGCTTATGAGAATGGAAAGATTGTCCTTTTGAATCTTATGCCTCAAGATTTAGGTAACAGTTAGGGCCACGATCCCGATTTCTTCTAACCCAAACAAGTTTTATTCTCGCCGCGCATAGGAGCGCATAGGTTTCAGTTAGACATACCTATCGCTATATTTTCCAATATTATGAGTCAATAAGTCAGAAGGATGCTCATCAGGCTCACTGTCTTTTATTGAAGAAGGTCGTACAGGACTTGAGCATTGTTTTCCGTTTCATTTTTTGCGCCGTAGACTAGGGTGATTGTTTTATGTTGCTTGATAATTTCCTGTAATTGCTTCAGAGCTTCTTTTTGTGGACCGCTTTGTAATTCTTGGCGATACTTCTCACGGAACTCCGGATATTTTTCGGAATCGTGATTGAACCATTTACGTAACTCAGGACTGGGCGCGATTTCCTTCAGCCACAAATCAATTTTTTCCGTTTCTTTGGATTTTCCTCGCGGCCATAGGCGATCTACTAACACGCGGTAGCCATCAGTATCTTCTGCTGGTAGATAAGCTCTTTTCAGTTTTAACATGTTGAACACTTCCTTTGCTCTTTTATTTTAACAAAGACAGTGATAAAGAGTGAGTAAAGTAACTTTTGTGGATGAGAGATTTTATGCTGCTGCGAATATCTGATAAAATAGGGTAGCTGAATATAATATATAACAGATCTGAAAGGCGGTTCTCATGGTTGCATTTTTATTATTATTTAGAAGCTTGTGGCACATCTTAAAAATTTTGTTTCGACAGGAAGAACAAAAGGCGATCATGTTGGCGCTGTTGTTTATTTTGCTGATTGGGACGGTTTTTTATCATAATGTCGAGGGGATGACCTATCTCGACGCATTGTATTTTTCCGTCATGACTTTAGCGACAGTCGGGTATGGGGATTTAGCGCCCCAGACAGCTTTAGGAAAACTGTTTACGATTATTTATGTGCTGATTGGTGTCGGAATCATCACGGGCGTGATCGCGAATTTCAGTCGGGCTTTGGCTGAGTATCATAAACAGAAAAAGCATCATGAGAAAAGCGCATCGGTAAATAAGGAGTAACGGTTTTTAACAGCCAAATAAGATGAAAGCAGGCAACGGATAACTCATGCGTTGCCTGTTTATGTGCGTTTTTTAGCTTAATATTGATTAAGCATGCTTCCAGATTTTGGCTTTAACGGCCATATATATTCTTCTTTTTGCTGAGCTTGTCACGTTTGCAAGGACTAACCTAAATTCTCAATTTTTTTTCAGGAGTGATTTATTTAAAAAAATCGCGGTGAAGCAATTTTGCTTGGGTTACGTTCTATTTATTACGCGAAAAATCCTATTTTGCGAATTCAAAATTTTAATTTTTGCGAAGATTTTAAAATTGGTAATGGGTTATTTAATACGCTATCATTAATACATACGAAAAATCGCTAACGATGAAAAGGAGAGGTCTAGCATGGAAGTAAAGAAACTTCAACAACGGCGATTATTTTGCTCTAAGCGTGATACCGTTGAGAAGAAAGTGAATCAATATTTCAAGGAAACACAGGATGCAGATTCTGTCATTGAATACGCGATCGCTATCATGGTGCGTCATGCCCTTGTTTTGGGAGATTTTTCATTGTTATTTCAGGACGTGATCCGTGAAATTTATAATGATGCGAAACCAAGCGAGACGTTGAGAAAGTTCTCACCTTATTTCCAATCCTATTTTATCGATTCAGAGTGGCAACAGATCATAAAACGTTTATTTATCAATGAGAAAAAATATAAAAAGGCAACGAAAAGCATGCGTATTCAAGCAGGCTATTTGAAGAATTGCGGCAGTGCAACTGTTACACATAAGTATGAAAGTTACACTCTCGTGAGTATTTATAAGGACGCCAGTGGAAAGAAACATACATGGAGATTACGGGATGCGGACCCAAGAAACAGTATGGAAGAAACGAAACGGATACTTGAGATTTTGACAAATCTGACAATCTTTCAAAAGGATGGCTTACGCCGTTTTGCTGAATTCATGGATTATGATTGTATCGGTACCACGATTGTGTCTAGTTCGAAAGCGCCGAAGGAACAAACGCAGGAGGAGTTGGAACGTAATCATGCTAAGGTATCTGTCAAGGTTGGTGATTCAACTGGTGATGAAGCGAACCTGATTGATGGCTGTGATCTGAATACGCTTAGCAAAGAGACCTTGATCGAACTGCTCATGAGTATCTATAAAGAAACAAATGCGGCTATGTTTGAGGAGGAAATGCTTGAAGACTGTTCTGAAATTGACCCGCCACTCGGTGTTCAAACGAGTTTAGACGATCGGATTGTTTCATCGAATGAGAAGACGTCTGCACAGTTATCCAATACAGATGAAACTGAGGAGAAGAATCCAACCATTGCATTAGCAGGTGCTGGGATTGAGACGAGCGCTGAAAATCATATGTTGGAAAAAACCGCTGATAATAGAAAGATTAAACAGTCGAAGAAAAAGGACAGAAAACTCTTAAAGAATTTCCAGAATAGTCGGAAACAGAATAAAACTAAAAGACACTATTTAGAGTGATAGGGGAGTCTTGAATCGCTTTAATGTGCGGGAAATAAACGAATATATTATATCGCCATTTTTTAAGGAGACTCTTTCATGAGGTAGACACCTTGCTGATCAAAGCGTATTATTTGGTGAGGAATCTGTCATGAAGGGTTTATTTAGTATGGGTAAATTAGCTCATGATTTTGAGAATTTTGAGGTTAAATGCGAACGATTTTTGACGTAATGATTGGGGACTTGACTAGACACGACTAGAGTAATTTTCCGTTCGCTCAACGGTCTTTTTATGCTGCTGATAATTAAAAATCAGCGTATAAATAACTAGCTAAACGGCACTATTCAATCTTGATGAAACAGTTTTATCAAAACGGGTAACAATACCAGTAGTGATGTGACCATGAAAATCACATTAAAAAAACATTGACAGGGTTAATCATTCGTGATAACCTTTTCATAAGTTCTTGATGTTATTACTTCGGGTAAGCATGCGGGAATGAAATAAAAATTGTTGGATGTTATCACTTTATGTGAGCAGGACCTATTTACCGCACAATGGACGTGTATGTAAATGGGCTTTTTTTATGGCTAGCGAGGGATTTAAATCATGATCATTAAACGGGTGTTAAATAATAATACCATCATTTCTTCAAACAGCAAGGGTGTTGACGTGCTGCTGATGGGTCGGGGCATCGCCTTTGGGAAGAAAAAAGGGCAGGCGGTCGAACTTGAGCAGATTGAAAAGACATTTTTGCTGAAGGATAAGGAAACACAAAGTAAATTTACAGAGTTATTGATCAATGTGCCGATGGAGCATATTTTGGTTTCAGAGAAGATCATCAATTTTGGAAAAATCAAATTGGGAAAAAATCTAAATGAAATCATTTATGTGAATTTGACCGATCATATCCATTCAGCGATTGATCGCTATCACGAGGGAATTATCTTGAAAAATCCTCTGCGCTGGGATATCGCGCGATTCTATCCGGATGAATACGCGGTTGGTGAAAAGGCGATCGAGGTTGTTCGAAATGATTTAGGGGTCTCTTTTGAAATTGACGAGGCTGCGTTTATTGCGATCCATTTTGTCAATGCGGAGATGGACAAAACTTGGGAGTTTGCCTATGAAATCGCTGAGATCACGAAAAAGATCGAAACGATTATTAAAACCCATTATCGAACAGAGTTTGATGAAAGCTCATTAGACTATTATCGCTTCATCACTCATGTGAAGTTTTTTGCGCAGCGTCTGTTAGCAGGAGATCACTATGATGATGAAGATGAGGAATTATTGAATACATTACGACATAAATATGAGGGTGAATACGCCAGCGCATTAGAGATCAAGGACTATGTACAGAAGGATTTCGAGTATGAGCTAAGCTCAACCGAACTCCTCTATCTGACAGCCCACATTCGACGCATCACCAGAAATTTGTAACTAGGATTGTTATCCCAACGGAGCATGACCTAGAGCTTGTCTATAAGGCAGCTTTAGGTCTTTTTTTGCCACTTCCACTTTTAGTAAAAGCGCTAATTAATGATTTGAAATTAGTTACAGCTCAAGCCACATAGTGGAATGGTATGCGCACCGAAATCGAACTCATTTTTCTCGCCTTTGGAAAAATGAATTCCTAACTAGGAGGTAGCTGACAGTTCAAGTCTCCGTAACTTATCAAAAAAACAATGCTCTAAAAATTTTAGTCAAAAGTTTCATGGAAAAAGCACACAAAAAAATGAATAGAAAGATTTTCATTCAGAAAAGAGGAGAAAAATGAAATATCAACAAACAGCTAAAGAGATTTACAATGCCGTTGGCGGCAGTGAAAATATTCAAACAGTGACACATTGTGTAACACGTTTACGTTTGATTCTTAAAAACCAGGATCAGGTCAATGACGAAGAAATGAAGGCTATTACTGGTGTGATGGGGGTTATGAAAAAGGCCGGACAATATCAAGTGATTTTAGGAAATGATGTAGCAAATTATTACCGAGCCTTCACGAAGTTAGGAAATTTCAGCTCAGAACCAGTCGAATCAATGGAAAAGAAAAACTTATTTGAAAATCTGGTGGATGTAATTTCAGGATGTATGTCACCATTGATTCCGGCTTTGCTTGGCGGGGGAATGATCAAGGTTCTGCTGATTGTGTTGCCGCTGATAGGTGCCTTGAGTGAATCGTCTTCCACGTATGCCGTATTGTCCTTTTTTGGGGATGCACCGTTTTATTTCATGCCGGTGATGTTGGCATTTACTGCTTCGCAAAAATTTGGTGTGACACCGATGCTGGCAGTTGCTGTAGGGGGAATCATGCTACATCCAAACTTTGCGGCGATGGTTACAGCGGGCGATCCAGTAAGTATCTTCGGCTTGCCGATCACATTAGCGAGTTATGGTTCGTCGGTCATTCCGATTTTAATCATGGTTTGGTTGATGAAATACATTGAAGCCTTCTTTAACCGAATCATTCCAGCGGTGATGAAAAATTTGTTGCAGCCGCTAGTCGTTCTTTTGTTATCTGGAGTAATTGCGTTAGTCATGGTTGGCCCATTAGGTACATTTGCTGGGCAAGGGTTATCAGCGGCGGTTATTTGGATTCAAGCAAAAGCGGGCTGGTTGGCGTTAGGCTTGATGTCAGCGTTGATGCCGTTGATCGTTATGACAGGGATGCATTGGGCGTTCGCACCGATTTTCTTGATTGCTTCTCCAGCGACACCGGATATGTTGATTTTACCGGCGATGTTGGCAGCGAATATTGCACAAGGGGCAGCGGCGATTGCTGTTTCTATGAAGGCGAAGGATAAAAATCTTAAACAGGTTGCGTTAGGAGCAGGGATTTCTGCGTTGTTGGCAGGGGTAACAGAACCTGCGCTATATGGTGTGACGCTGAAATACAAGAAACCGTTATATGCGGCGATGATCTCTGGTGCTTTATGTGGAATCTTCATGGGGATTACTGGGGTGGAATCTTATGCCTTTGCGGTACCATCACTTGTGGCGTTGCCGCAATTTATTAATGGGGGTATCGATGGGAATTTCATCAATGCCTGTATCGTTGCCGCGGCTTCCATCGTGCTGACTTTTGTTTTGACTTGGTTTTTTGGGATTGAAGAGGAAGTAACAACCGAAGATGCTGTTTTAGAAGTGGTTGAAAGTGGCAGCAGCGATCCGAAAAAAGTGTTGGCACCTGTTAAAGGAAAAGTAATTCCATTAGAAGAGGTCAATGATTCTGCGTTTTCCAGCAAAGTTATGGGGCAAGGTATTGCCATCATTCCAGAGGAAAATACGATCGTTGCCCCATTTAATGGGACAGTATCAGCGCTTTTCCCGACAAAACACGCGATTGGTTTGACTAGTGAAGCTGGGATGGAGTTATTGATTCACGTAGGAATTGATACAGTGGAATTAAATGGGAAGTATTTTGAAAGTTTGGTTGCTACCGGTGATACGGTAAAGGCAGGTCAACCATTATTGACGGTTGATTTTGCGGCTGTCAAAGCGGCAGGCTATGATACGGTGATTCCAATTGTCGTGACAAATAGTGATACCTTCATTGATGTGGTGCCAAAGGACGAAATGAAAGCGGCCGATTATGAAGATGCCGTATTATATGTGATTTAAGTGATAGTAAAGATGGGAGCAGAGAGCTATGAGTAAATTTCCAAATGATTTTTTATGGGGCGGTGCAGTTGCCGCCAATCAATGCGAGGGGGCTTATTTAGAGGATGGCAAAGGTTTGACCGTGCAGGATGTGACGCGCAAAGGCTGGCACGAACCCCCTACAGAAGAGCCGATGGCGGACAATTTGAAATTGGTCGGGATTGATTTTTATCATCGCTACAAGGAAGATATTCGTTTATTCGCTGAGATGGGCTTCAAGTCATTTCGTTTATCGATCGCCTGGGCTCGAATCTTTCCACAAGGAGATGAGCAGGAACCTAATGAGGCTGGGTTGGCCTTTTATGATCAGGTTTTTGACGAGTGCTTAAAATATGGCATTGAGCCGTTAGTGACACTTTCTCATTATGAAACGCCCTTGCATTTAACAAGGACCTATGATGGCTGGCGCAATCGTAAAATGATCGATTTCTTTGAGCATTACGTTCGCACTGTTTTCGAGCGTTACAAGGACAAGGTCAAGTACTGGCTGACCTTCAATGAAATCAATTCGATCACCCATGTGCCGTTTCTTAGTGGCGGTATTAATACGCCAAAGGAACAATTAACACAACAGGACATTTATCAAGCCATTCATCATGAGCTAGTTGCTAGCAGTCGGGCGGTTCAAGCTTGTCATGAGCTGATTCCAGATGCGCAGATTGGTTGCATGATCTTGGGGGTTCCGGTTTATCCATTGACACCAAAACCAGAGGATGTCTTGAAATCTCTGGCGACAGAACGAGAAAATTTCTTTTTTTCAGATGTTCAGGTCCGCGGGTATTATCCAAGCTATTCGAAACGACTGTTTAAAGAAAAGCAGATTGAGCTGGACATTCAACCACGGGATTTGGAAGACCTGAAGCATACAGTTGATTTTATTTCTTTCAGCTATTATATGAGTGTTTGTGATTCGTCTGATCCAACGAAAGAAGCCGGTGAAGGCAATATCATTGGCGGCATCCCGAATCCTTATTTGAAGGCGAGTGAGTGGGGCTGGCAGATTGATCCCAAAGGACTGCGTTATTACTTGAATATCCTCTATGATCGCTATCAAAAACCAGTTTTTATCGTGGAAAACGGCCTAGGAGCGGTGGACGAGCTGGTGGAGATGGAAAATGGCGAAAACACCGTGATTGATGATTACCGGATAGATTACATGAATGATCATCTCGTTCAAGTCGAAGAGGCGATCGAAGACGGCGTCCCTGTGATGGGCTATACGTCTTGGGGCTGTATTGATTTGGTCAGCTTTACAACGGCGGAAATCAAAAAACGCTATGGTATGATCTATGTGGATCGCAACAGCGATGGCACCGGGACATTGCAGCGTTACAAAAAGAAAAGCTTCAACTGGTATAAAGAAGTGATTGGCTCAAACGGCGAATCACTAGTCAAATAAGCGACCCGCTACAAGCCAAGTATTCAGCAAAATGAGTACTTGGTTTCTTTTTGCCCTCAGATCATTTTTCCGATGGACTTCCTAGTTGTAAACGAATACAATTGCATTAATACTAGCTTTTCAGTAGGCAATTGTGGAGGCGAAGAGATGGAATTTATTGGGGTTTTGTGTCTGATTTTAGTGAGCGTTACCGTAGCAAGTCACTTCTCAAGAAGAGTAGGTATACCAGCGGTGATTGGACAATTACTCGTAGGGATTGTACTGGGAAACGGGGGATTAAAAATCGTTCATCCAGATATTCTGGTGACGGATTTTTCTGAGATCGGGGTCATTTTACTAATGTTTCTAGCAGGTATTGAAAGTAATTTGCCTCTGCTGCGAAAATATTTCCGCCCTGGAGTTTTTGTGGCTTTACTGGGGATTCTGTTTCCGCTGTTATTAGGGACAGGGAGTGGGAGTCTTTTTGGTGTTCCAATGAATCAGTCCTTTTTCTTCGGACTGGTTTTAGCCGCAACTTCTGTCAGTATTTCGGTGGAGGTCTTGAAGGAGCTGAAGGTGGTCAACACAAAAGAAGGCTCAACGATTCTCGGTGCTGCTGTGGTTGACGATATTTTGGTAGTATTGATCGTCAGCTTGTGCATGCCGCTTTTAGGCGTGGAGAATGGCAATGAAAAGCCGCTTGGTTTTATGCTGCTGGCACAGGTTTTGTTTTTCATAGCGGTCTTTTTCTTGATTCGGTGGGGCGCTCCGTACTTAATGAACTTGAGTAAAAAAATCTTTGCCCAGTCTTCAGTAATCATCGTGTCTTTGACCTTATGTTTAAGTATGTCCTACTTGGCTGATTCCATTGGATTAAGTTCAGTGATTGGTGCTTTTTCAACAGGAATTGCCATCGGTCAGACCAATGTTTGGAAGGATGTCCGCTACAATATTGAAGCGATCGGCTATGCGGTGTTCATTCCAGTCTTTTTCATCAGTATCGGCTTAGAAGTTACCTTTGAAAATTTATCGAAGCAATTGCTTTTTGTCCTTGTTTTTACTACTATTGCTATTTTTTCAAAACTGCTCGGCGGATATTTAGGGGGAAGATTTTCTGGATTTGATAATCAGAGCAGCTTGATGGTGGGCTCGGGAATGGTCTCTCGAGGTGAGATGGCCTTAATTATTGTTCAATTAGGGTTTCAGGCCCATTTGGTTGTAGGAAAATATTACTCAGCGATTATTCTAGTAATCCTATTTACGACATTATCCTCGCCTTTTTTACTAAAATACTTTACAAAAAAACTCTATGCATGAAAATTGGCAGCCTATCGAATTATAAAGCGATAGGATGTTTTTCTTCATTAATTTTTTGCATAAGCGATCACTGGTGACAATAAAAGAAAACTAATAAGTGTTCCTTCTCGTACCATCAAAGTCAGATGGAAAAAATAAGTTAAAACTAATGCAATCAGGATACAAAATAGATCAATACTATAGCGATAAGATTTAAAACTGCGCTGAGTTCGTTCGGAAAGAAAGAGACAAAACGTCTCGATTGGAAATTTGAGTAATTGGTATTTCAAAACCTTTCCTGTCCCGATCCCCGCGATAATTGTTCCTAGAATAAATAGCAGGCATTTTAATAGATAGGAATGTAACGTAAAAAGCGGAAAAAGAAAATAAGTAAACAGATTGATGGTTGAGCCGAAAAACAGCAAGGCAATACTCATTATCAGATAATTTTTTATTCTTAGCTGTGGGTCCAGCAGCAGACAAGCAATCAAAAATAGAAAATTCAATCCAGCAGTGATTGTGCCGATCTTTATTTGGCTAAATTCGGCAAGTGTGGCATTTAGCGAGTTGAAGCTGCTGATGCCGATGCTGGCTTTTAAGGTCAAGCTGATGCCAAAAGCGCTGATCAGATAATACAGAAACGAGAGAGTTAATTTTTTTTGATTCATGATAGTTGTTCCTCCAATAACTAATTGATAGGATGAGTATGACGGAAATAAAAAGTTGTAACTAGGAGATGTAGCCTAATGAGAAAAAAAGAAAAGTATACTGAGGCAACTTGTCAGCTAGATTTTCCTTTTTTATCGCCATCGATTTTAAGCCAAAGTTTTTTGATGGACTTTGATCGAAATGAAAAAATTGTTGATCAAATGCTGGAGCTGCGATATTTATTTATTATTTTGGAAGGAAAAGCACGGATTATTCAGCAAGAACCAAATGGGAAAAGTATTATTTTGCAGTTTCTGGAAGTAGGGGATCTGATTGGTGAGCTGACCTTAGTAAAAGCTGAAGAAGCACCTAAGGATGTAATCGCCATCGGAGCAGTTCGCTGTTTGGCTATTCCATTAAATGTAGTCGAGACCACTTTAATGAAGCGAGTAGAATTCCCTACATTTATCGCTCAATACATAGGAAAGAAATTATTACTGCGAATGGAACATTTTTCTCATGCTCAAACCTTTGAGTTGAAATATCGCCTAGCTTCATTATTGTTGGAAGTTGCGGTAAATGATCAATACACTGAAAACAATACGCAGATTGCTGATTATCTAGGCGTCAGCTATCGTCATCTGACCTATACATTTAAATTTTTGCGTGAAAATGGGTACATTGAAAGGAATAAGATGGGTTATTTGATCCATCCAGCAAAGCTGCGCAGATTGATCAAAGCAGGGAATGAAGCTTAAAAAACCAAGCAAACAAAACCTTATATTTCAATAAAAGGAAAAAAACTCCTGAATTTTAAAAAAATTTAGGAGTTTTTTGTTTTGGATAAATTTTTTTTGGTATAGGTGAATAATTTTAATAACCAGATTGAAATTATTCTAAAATAGATTGTTATTTAATCTGCCTTTTTTCCTCTTGTTCTACCCCGCAAACAAAACAAGATTTATAGGTTCAACGCTTGAAAATTGATTGAGGCTTGGAAGGTGAAGGGATTTCATTTCAATCGTGTTAAAAGCTGATTGATTTGTAGCTCAGACAGATTGAAAAAAATGTGAGGTGAACAAGAATATTTCAAAAGGATGTCCTCTTTATCGCTGATACTTTTAGTTTACAAAGAACCAAATAGCACTAAAAGAACGCTCAGCCCTGTCTGTGTGAATAGCTATCTGAATTACGAAAAGCGACAAAACAACGTTTAGAGGAATTTGTATTTAATGTAACAAATCCACTTCAAAGAGGATAGAGCTAAATTCGTAATCTTTTTGTAATGTAACATAGATTATTTATTTAACAAAAAATATACGTAATTCGCTTTGGTTTTGCTAAAAATAAATTGAAATTGAATTGGTTATAAGTTAATTCTCAATTTATTTAAAAATAATTATAAAAACTGGCTATTAAATGTGATAGGATTTTGATTGTGAAGGAGGTGAGAAAGAAATGAACCAGCGGAGAATAATTTTTTTCTTGTTACTAATTATTTTACTCCCAAATCTGAATGTCTTTTCTGCAGGTGCTGAAGAAATAACGAATTCTACCAGTTCATCTGAGAAACCGAACCAAAGTATAGAGGATAGCATGAAGCTCAACGAAATTGCAAATCCTGCTGAAACCGATACAAGCAAGGTGGATGAAACGACAGAGTCAACAGCGTCTTCAGAAGAAGCGAAAGAAGCAACAAAAGATTCTGAAACAGAAGAAAAAACGACGGAAAGTTCAGAAACAAAAGAGGATAGTGAAGAGGTCGAAAAGGCTGATTTGCGCCTTTTGGCAGCCAATGAGGCGGAAGTAAGTACATGGGCTGATTTTGTAAATGCTATTCGAGACGAAACCATCACCAAAATTATCCTTGCCGCAAGCTTCGATAATCCTAGTGCATCAGATACAAGGCTTTCTGCCTATGCCAGAAAAAATGATTTAGAGATTGACGGGCAGGGGCACCGAGTGAATTTTAAAGATTCGTCGATCTATTTAGCTTTACCACAAAATGCTATTGGGTCCTTCCACATGCATGATATTGTGTTAAATCAAACCTATGCTGGAGCCTATTCAGAAGACATCGTCGGAACTCGATTGATTACTGCGAACGGTGTCAAGTGGAAATATCGATTTGGGAATATCACCGCTGAGTCGGGGGTGCAGCGATTAGCCAGAGCCTCTCATTCAGAGGTGAGAGTATATGGCGATATGGATATTAATACACGAGCGGAAAATTTCTATTTAGGCAGTCTTATTATGGAGGATGGAACCCAATATAAAGGGAACGTAAACTACTATAATTTCTCTGTCTTTTGGTACAACGATGCAGCGAATGCTGGATCAACCGGAGCTTCCAGAGAGTTTACAATCGGGAAGAATTGTCGTGTCGACGTTGGACAAACGCAAACTGCGGGGCGTACATATCCTGCTGTTTATCATCATTATCTTGCTCTAACGGTTGGCGAAAACAGTGTGTACAACGTGGATATGCCAGGAAATGCGGTACGTTTTGATGATGCTGGTGCCGGAATGACAATCAAAAAAGGTGCTGTCGTGAATTTGACGAGTAAACAAGCATCTGGTTCAGTAGTGGCCTTTAGTAACAATAATACCTATCTGAATGCAGAACCTGGGAGCTATCTTTATGTCATTGGGACAAGTAGTCAGCCTTTGATCAATTTAGCAGCGGATGCTACAGGAATCGCGAGTGTCAATCGAACAGGGAATTCCTTAACATTAAACAGCCCTGCTCAATATGATTTGCGAAATTTACATGATAGTCGAACGGCGGTAAATGTTGCTTATGGGAATACTGCAAATAATAAATTCTCTATTCTTGATTCAGATATCGATTTATGGAAGGTCGGTGTTCCAGTTCTTGGACCATCTAATGAAACCTATGCTAAAGTTCCAAGTCTTGAGGTAGTTGGAAGCGGAAGCGGAGAAGTTGTAACGACATCGGTGGCTTCACTGAATCAATTCAAACAGGCAAACTACCGTCGAATTTCAGGAATGAATCAGAATCCAAAGATTGAATGGACGCCGGTTACAGATGCGGATAAAACAATTAAGGGTCGTGTGATTATTGGGGAAGTACCTGATAATAATGGTTTAGTCGCTGGAGAAATCAAATACATTCCGGTCTATGCCTCAGAGAATCAGGCGAAGCTCACTTTGACTGATACTTATGGGAATGTTCGAGACAATCTATTCACAGATGTAAATGGCTATGCTTCTTACTCAGATACAAATGACCCGATTCAATTTCAAAAAGCTGGTGAAAAAATTTCAGGTATCGCTGAACGGGGACCTTGGCTCACACCTGATCCAATTGAAACCACCGTTATTGATGCAACACCACCAGAACCCGCTAAAGTAGATCATTCGGACGCCATCCAAAGTACGACTACTAAGCTAACGGGAACTGGGGAGCCTAATAGCATTATAACATTAACCGTTAATGATCAGCCATCGGGGATTCCAGGACAGCTGGTCGGCGCGGATGGAAAATGGGAAATTGATATCTCTAGTTTGAATCTTGTGAAGGACGATGTTCTTCAATTCTTTTTACAAGACCAAAGTGGACCTATTACTGAACTTAGTGAAGCAGAACGTCCAAGCACAAATAACGCGATCGGCAATATCAATCCAAAAACTGATTTGAATTATCGTGATGCGACATTCAAGGCAGCGACAAAAGCCACCGTGGTAGGGTATCTATCTTTGGCCTCAGTGCCGGAAGGACTAGAGTTTGGAAACAATCAAGTGTCGAACAAGACACAAGAGTATCGTCCAACAGTCAATGGTGATCTGGTTGTTTCAGATACTCGCGGCGGAGCGAAAAAGCCTTGGCGCTTAACGTTAAGTCAATCAGAAGAACTGACAAACGGCACGATATCGCTTGGAGATACGCTTTATTACACCTCTCAATTAGGGGAAAAGCAAATTACGACAGCGACACAAATCGTGGAGTCGGGAACCTTTGCCTCTGATGGCTCAAAGAATATATCGGCTGATTGGCAAGGTAGCAACGGGTTCAAGCTGACGGTTCCGGTCGAAAAACAACGTGTCGGAGACTATTCAGGAAAATTGTCATGGAAACTAGAAGATGTCCCAGGAAATTAGGTGAGTAGATGAGACGATTAGTTATAAATAGTTTATTGATCATGCTGGCGCTCTTTACTACTGTGCCTGTCTTTGCGGCAGATGCTAACTATGATAGTAACGGGGTTACAGCGTTTTACGGAAAATATGAATACCCAAAAGATGAACCAGAAAAAGAACAGCCGTTGGAAAATGAAGAAGGCAACCAAGCCTCCGTGAATGGAGAAACACGCGGAACAGCAGGTGAGACGACAAATCAATTAATAAGCAGATTACCGTCTTATAAAGGAGAAGGCACCATCATTCCGGCGACGGGAGATACCTCAAATCTATTCGCTACATTGAGTGGTTTTTTCTTATTGTCACTCGTCTTTTTTAAACTGAAGGAGGAGGAGAATGGTGAAAAAAATTCAATTATTTAGTTTTCTTCTCCTGCTCTTTACAACCTCTGTTGGACAAAAAGCTGTACTGGCTGATACTACAGATACGCATATGAAGTACCAAAGCGGTGGAGAGACAACGGTTAAGCCGCTTGATCCTTTACTGCCGGACCCGTTAAAACCAGTGGTACCTGTTGATCCCACTAATCCAGCTGGTCCGATGGAAGGTACTGGCGGCAGTCTTTCCTTTGATTTTGCCTCTAGCTTTCAATTTGGAAGTCAGGCAATTTCGACTAAAGATGAAACATATTATGCGCTGCCGCAGGAATACACTGATTTTGACGGAACGAAGAAAAAGGGCCCCAACTATGTTCAAGTAACGGATGTTCGCGGAACTGGCTCAGGTTGGCAATTGAGCGTGAAACAAAATGGTCAATTCCAAACCGCTGAAGCGCAAAAGCTTGCAGGTGCTGAACTATGGCTTAAAAATGGTGAAATGATCTCGACTCTTTCAGATTCTTATGCGCCAAGCGCCAAGGAAACGATCGAAATGCCATTGGATTCGGAAGTCAATGTTATAACTGCGAACAATGAACAAGGAATTGGCACTTGGCTGTATCGGTTTGGCTCAGATGAAACCAGTGGCGGACGTTCGGTTCAGTTAAACGTTCCCGGCAGCTCGGTAAAATATGCAAAAAAATATCAAACTTCCCTAACATGGAGTTTAAAAGATGTACCTTAAGGAAACCTAAAAAACTTTATTACGAGGAGAACATGACGATGAAAAACGTAAAATTAATGACAGTCGCAACTTTAGCAGCGTTATCTTTATCAACTGCTGGCGGACTGATTACACAGGCGGACACAGTTGATTACGATTCAAATGGTGTAGTGGAATTTATTCCAAATACTGACCCGACAAAACCAGTTGACCCAACTGATCCAGACCCAACGAACCCAGTGGATCCAGTTGATCCGACTGATCCAACAGGTCCAAAGCCAGGAACAGATGGTCCGTTGTCGATTGATTATGCTTCATCATTAGACTTTGGGGTAAATAAAATTACCAATAAAGATGAAGTCTACTATGCAAGAGCTCAACAATACAAAGATGGACATGCGGCAACACCGAACTATGTTCAGGTTTCTGATAATCGCGGAAACAATGCCGGATGGACCTTGAAAGTAAAACAAAATGGCCAATTCAAAGCAACCGGTACATTGAACGATACATTGACAGGCTCTCAAGTAAAACTTGTTAGTCCGACCGTAAACAGCAACTCAACAGCTGTGTTTCCAACAGCAGCGGCAACGATCGAGCTTGATCCAGCTGGGACAGAAAGTTTAGTGATGTCAGCGAAAGTGAATCAAGGTGCTGGAACTTATTCTAACCATTGGGGAAAAGTTGAAACAGTTAAAGAAACAGATAAAGATGGAAATGAAGTGGATGCTGAAGTAACAAAGGCTGTCACGTTATCAGTACCCGGCAGTACACCCAAAGATGCAGTGAAATACAGCACCTCATTAACATGGAGCTTATCAGACGTACCAGGCAACTAACACTAACTTAGGAGGATGACTACAAATGAAAAAATTTGGTTCTTTATTTTTAGCTACTGCTATCTTAGCAGGAATCACCTTAGCGCCAGCTGTGAGTTTTGCGGCTGATGGCGGGGAATACGATACAAACGGTGTGATTACTTTCACCCCCAATAACGGAACTACTGATCCGGTTGATCCGGTGGACCCGACCAATCCGGTTAAGCCAGTTGATCCAACTGATCCAAGCGGGCCAAAACCAGGTACGACTGGCCCATTGTCGATTGATTATGCGTCAAGTCTAGATTTTGGTTCACAAAAAATTACTTCTAAAGATGAGATCTATAAAGCAAAAGCGCAAAAATATCTTGATAAGGACAACGTAGAACAAACGGGGCCTAACTTTGTACAAGTAACTGATAATCGTGGAACTGAAAAAGGTTGGACATTGCAGATGAAGCAAAACAGTCAATTTACGACAGCAGATGCCGACGAGTTGACAGGCGCAGAAATCACTTTCAAAAACGGGAACGTCGTGACTGCCTCCGATTCAGAAAAACCAACAGGACAGGCAACGATTGTCGCTGATCCATCTGGAGATTTGAAAAATGTTATGTCGGCGAAAGATGGTCAAGGTGCTGGAACATATTTACTTGATTGGGGTACAGATGCCGCAACCGCAGCTGAAAGTATTGAATTGAGCGTACCTGGCTCAACAACGAAATATGCGAAGAAATATTCAACAACATTTACTTGGGTTCTTAGTGACACACCAGGAAACTAATTAAAAAAGAAGAATGAAGAAGGGGTGTTTTCCAGCATCCCTTTCTTTCACTGAAAGGATAACGGTACGATGAAATTTAGAAAATTTGTGATGCTGGCAGTTGCCATTTTAAGTAGTTTGATGCTGACGACTCCGGGGATCGCATCGGAGTTCAATTTTGCGGTGACTCCTAAAGCGTCAGAAAATCAAATCGACAAGCAAAAGACGTATTTTGATTTATTATTGGCTCCTAACCAAGAGGATACCCTGACTGTAGACCTGCGGAATGATACAGATAAAGAAGTCGTGATCGAAGCACAGATAAATAGTGCAACAACAAATGGCAATGGTGTCGTTGAGTACAGTAAGAATGAGATCAAGCCTGATGAAACATTAAAATACAATATAAAAGACTATGTAGAAGCGCCCGAAGAGATCACACTAAAACCGCAATCAGCGGCTGAATATAAAGTAAAAATACATATGCCAAATGAAAAATTTGCTGGTGTCATTGCCGGCGGGATCACGTTTAAGGAAAAAACAACGGATCAAACAAACATTTCTTCAGATAAAAATGATAAAGGCTTGGCAATCAAGAATGAATATTCTTATGTTGTAGCTTTATTAATGCGCCAAATAACTGAGAATGGTTCACCAGACTTGAAGCTGCAGCGCGTGATTCCTAATCAACGAAATGCGCGTAATGTCATTCAAGGGAATCTGCAAAATCCTAATGGGACCTACTTGAATCAATTAGCGACTAAGACGATTATCACAAAAAAAGGCAGCTCTGAAGCACTTTATACGGATGAACAATCCGATATGCAAATGGCGCCGAATTCCAATTTTAATTTATCAGTACCGCTAAAAGGGGACCGCTTAAAGGCTGGAAAATATACCATGAAAATTGAGGCGTACGGTCAACAGGATCAAAATGGCAGCTATTTACTTCAAAAAGAAGGCAGCCAGAAAGAAGAAAACTATCGCTACCATTGGACGTTGGAAAAGGATTTCGAGATTAAAGCAGATGTGGCTAAAAAATTAAATGATTCAGATGTCACGATCAAGAAAGATTATACATGGTTGTACATTCTAATTGGAGTAATTCTGCTATTACTGATCGTCATATTCTTAGTATGGCGCAAGAAGAAAAATGACAAAAAAGATCCGGTTTAGCCTCATTTTGATCTACTGTACGGCAGTAACATTATTATTTCTGCCATTTATTAAGCAAACGCTGATCATCTATCGAACGCAAAATGTCATGATCAGCCAGAAAAAAACAGTCACGCCTGCTGAAGAAATCCCATTAGAGGCTGTTCAGCCGCCAGATTTATCAGCTGTTTTAGCCTTTAAAGAAAACCAAACATTTCAATCAGCTGGACAGCTCGTTATCCCAAAAGTCGAGATCGGTCTGCCGCTTTTTTCAGGAGTGACGAATGACCAGCTTTTGGTCGGTGCAGGAACATTATTTCCAGAGAGAAAAGCGGAAAACCAAAATATCGTTGTGATTGGCCATCACTTAGGACGAAATGAGTTATTGTTTGGCAAATTGTTGGAAATGACTGTCGGCGATACGGTTTATTTGGAATATCAGAACCAGTTTTATCAATACAAAGTCAGTCAGACGAAAATGATTCATCAAACCGAACTTCAGGTTTTAGAAGACAATGGTAAAGCCGAGCTAACATTGATTACCTGTGATAAGCCGACTCATACTGAGCAGCGTTTTGTGGTAAGAGGTGAGCTGGTTCAGCAACCAACAAAAGTGATTAAACAAAAACTGATTGAACATAAAAACCGGATACAGCATAAAAACAATCGACAAAATCAAAGCTACTGTATAATTGTATGGATTCTTTTTCTAGTTAGTTTAGCGATTGGAACAAGAATGATCATTAAAATCAGCAGGTAGTCTCATGGAAGGAGTGGTAAGATGAAAAAAATGATGGCAAAATCATTGGTGGTAGTCTTTGGAGCATCGATTTTTCTATATTCAGAGCATGCATTAGCCAATACTGTTATTTATGATCCGCTGAATCCGCACAATACGATCACTCCAATACCCAATGCTGACCCTGAGCCGAGTGAATACCTGATAGATGGCGAAATAACGATGGAATCTGCTGAGTCGACGCCATCGCAGGATCAAAAAGATAATACAAATGTGGAAAACACGCAAAATAATGAAGTTCAAAGCAGCACCGTTCAAGTCGAGAGTCAGTCAGTAGCCTTATTGCCGACAGACGAGCTGAAGCAGGAGGAGAAAACAGAAGATTTCTCAATACCAGATCCTTATCTGCCAAAAATGAAAAATCATCATAAAAATCAAGTCCTGATGTTAGATGATGATTTCTTTTCTTCCACGAAAAGTACAGCTTTGCCTCCTGATAGCGGCGGAGGCAAGGCTGGATCACTTAATAACTTTGCGGATATCGCGCAAAGTGCCTACTTACTATCAGGTGTCGTCTTATACGGCGAAGCGAACGGAAAATTGGCAGCAAGGATGAGTGATTATTTTGCTGGATAGTTTATTAGCAAAGGAAGAGTGGCGGAAGTATCAGCTTTTACGGCAATTAGAGCGAAGTTCTTATTTTGCGTTGTCTAAAAAAGAGATCATGGATCATTTAGAGATTTCCAACTATGTGCTTAAAAGTACGATAGAGCAGTTGATCCAGGATCTTGAAAAATATGGTTTGGCTCAGGAAATTCATGTTTTTTTAGAGGAACCCTTTGTTCAATTAGAAATTACCGGAACGGCCAGTTCTGAGACACTTTTAGAAAAATATGTGGAAGAATCAATTGGCTTTAATATTTTATTGAGGGCTGTTTTAGGAAACTTCAAGTCATTGAATGAGTTTTCCGAAAAATCAATGATCAGTTATCCGATTGCATACAATAATTATAAGCTATTGAACAAGTATCTTGCTAAGTACGAGATGACCATCGATAAAAAATTCCGAGTAAGCGGTGAAAATGAAAAGATTATCCGTTTATTCTTAACCGAACTTTTTTCACGTGTATACAAAGGTCGCTGCCAAATTTTCGATCAATCGAAGGACGGTCATTTTGAAGCAAAACAAATGACACTGGAAGATGGTAAGATGACTATTCATCAAAGAATCGGCTTGCAGCACTACCTTCACATAACGAATTTACGAATCAAGCAGCGAAAGTTTGTTGAGAGACGAACCGCTGATGTTTTATCCAGAGAAGCTATCAAACAAGCTATGGAAGAGTCATTTTTTGAACGGGTTCCAATCGAATCTCGCGAAGCAGAAGTGATTGCCTTTTTGAATTATTATTATTCTCGCTCAGAGGAATTGAGTAAAAATCTACGATTGAATGCGAATAAGCAAATTATGACGTGGAGCAAAAATTTGCTGACAAGCCTTATTCAATATTTCCCTAAGTTAATTGAGAGTTCAGAAAAGTATGAATGTTTTCTGATGAGGAGTCATATTTTGCATTTTCAATTGAAGGAGGTCAGCCAAGCCAGTGAGACGCTGCAGCCAGAAATCAACATCGCTTACTTTCAGCAAAATTATCCAACAATATTAGAATTTTGCAGGGTATATGTGAAGCAGCTGCAAGAAAAAGATTCTGAATTGTATAAAAAGAAGAAGCAGGTTCTTTTTCAATATCTTTTTCTAATTTTAGATTCATTTCCAAAAGATGTTTTGGTTGAACCCATCAACGTATACGTCGATTTTTCCTTCGGCAGTCTGTATAATCAGTTTATTACGGAGAATCTCAATTTCTTTCATCTAGTTGGAGCAAAGATTATTACAGATGTTGAGGCTGCAGATATTCTATTGACTGATTCCAGAGATTTAGGAAACGCGTATCATATAGATTGTGTCGTTTGGCTTTCTCCTCCGCGCCCGCTAGATTGGGCGAATCTAGGACAGAAAATCATTCAAAAAAGAACAGAAAAATCGAATATGACGTAGAAAGAGTATTTCTTTCTGCGTTTTTTTGATTGATTTTTTTGTTGCATTTGCAACGAAAACGACTTATAATACGTTTATAGGATAGGAGGTTGAAAAGGATAGAAGTTCTTAGAGATATAGGAAAGATCGCCAGAGCCTTAGATTCCATCGCAAACATCGAGTTTAAGGAGTACCAACTTTCCAAAGGCCAGTATTTATATTTGATACGAATTTTCGAAAATCCCGGCATCATTCCAGATAGATTAGCCGAAATGATCAAGGTGGATCGCACGACGGCTGCGCGAGCGATTAAGAAGCTTGAGGAAAAAGGTTTTATTAGAAAAGAAGCAGATGACGTAAATAAAAAAATTCGACGGTTATTTGTAACAGAAGATGGCGCAAAGCTAGTTCCGATCATTCAACTAGAAAATCAATATTCCAATCAAATCGCTTTGCAAAACCTGTCAAAAAAGGAAATTGAAGCATTTTCCAAAGCATTAAAAATTGTGGCAGCAACGATTGACAAAGAGTGGACCTCCGTCAAAAAAGGCAATAAAAGACCCTATCTGGAGCAAATAAACGAATGAGGAGCAAACAAATGACAAACTTTATCGCAGATCCTTCTTTTTGGGAGATTTTCCCTGAAGCGCAAATCAATGTATTACTCGTAAAAGGAATCAGAGACAATCACTCGAAGGAAAATGATTCTTACTTGACCAAATTATTAGCAGAAGGAAAAGAAGCCGCCAAACAATTTCTAACAGAGGAGACCTTTAGTCAAAACCTCGTCGTTGCCCAATGGCGCGGCGCCTTCAGTCAATTCAAAACAAAAAAGGGCGCTCGTTCGTCAATTGAAGCGTTACTGAAAAGAGTCAGTCAGGATCGTGAGTTTCGACTCATCAATCCGCTAGTCGATATTTACAATAGTATCTCATTGGAGTTTGCCGTTCCCTGCGGCGGGGAAGACCTGCAAAAAATTGTAGGCGATATTCATTTGGGTCAAGCAGCTGGCGGAGAAGCGTTTTTACCTTTAGGCGCTGAAGCTGATGCCCCCGCTTTACCAGGAGAGATCATCTATTATGACGAAGAAGGTGCAATTTGCCGCTGCTTGAATTGGCGAGAAGCTCAACGGACGATGCTGACAGAAGAAAGTCAAGACGTCATTTTCTTTATGGAATCGATCAATGCCGAGCAAGCAGCACGTGCCAATGAAGCAATGCTGGAATTGAAAAAGCGGATCGCTGATTATTTTGGCATTGAAGGAACGGCCTTTATTGTGGATTCGGAGCATCCGGAAGTGAATAGTTAAGAGTTGAAAGCAAGGTTTTCTTTTACCTTGCTTTTTGTATCGGGGTTCAAAGGTGAAGAAGCCTTTTTCTTTTGTAGACGAGCGTGCTATTCTTGGAGGAAAGGGATTATTTGGAGGTGTTGAAATGAACGAGACTGAATTGAAGGAAATGCTTTGGGAAGAAAATGAAATCGAAAAAATCCAACGCACCAAAGGCTATAATGTCAATGATCAGAATTTACCGTTTGCTGAGGTTGAGATTCCTAAAATGCCTGGCAGTAATTTTTTTAAAGAGGGGAATATCTTTATTAATAAGCATCATCGTTATTCGGAGATGCCCAGCCATACTCATGAATTTGTGGAATTCAACTATATGCTATCAGGAAGCTGTGTCCAGTACGTGAATGACAAGAGAGTTGAGTTGAACGAAGGCGAAATTATCTTGTTAGATAAGGAAATCGTTCAACGGATTGAGCCGTTAACGCAAAAGGATCTATTGATTAACATTTTATTGAAGGATGAATCAATCACGACGGACATTGTTATCAACATGGTAAAATCAACGGGATTGGTCAATGAGTTTTTAATGAATGCTTCGAATAAAGCAGGGAAGCATGACGCATTTATCCATTTTCATTGCGGGAAGAATCAGGAGGTTCAGGAAATTATTCAACGCTTGATTTTGGAGTATTACCAAAAGAGAAAATACTATATGCGAGCCGCTAATTTATTATTGTCCCTGTTATTGATCGAGCTGACTCGGGTGATCGAAGAAGAAAGCTTGGATAATTATCAGGAAAAGGATGAAGAGATCATCAATATTTTGAAATTTGTGGACAGTCATTTTCGACAACTGAGCTTGAATGATTTGGCTAAGAAATTTGGCTATAATTCCAACTATATGGGAAATAAAATAAAAAAAGAAACGGGACGAACATTTCAGGAGCTGATTAATTCACTCAAATATCAAACTGCGTTGGAGTTGATGCAGGAAACAGATAAAAGTATTGAAGAAATTGCTTATGATGTCGGCTTCTATTCATTGCCTTCACTCTATAAGCTATTTGCGAGATTTACAGATAAGACCCCGAAGCAGATGAGAAATCAATTGCTGAAAAACGATAACTAAGAGACTTTCCTTTTTTGAAGGAAAGTCTCTTTTCTGTAGTTTGGATAAAAAATACCTGTTTTTAGACCATAGTTGAAAAGGTGTAATGCGCTTACAATGAATTCATAAGTTGATCAGCTGATTAGAATGATGAAATGGAGTGTGTGATTGTGAGTAAAAATAGTGATACAGGAAATTCAACAATAAAAAGGTATTCACCTTTAGCGACTGCGGCGGGGATAGGCTCTATGTTAGGTTCTGGGTGTATCGTCGGATTGTCTGCAACGATCCCTGTCTGGCAAAAGGGTTTAGAATTAACGACTGGGCAAGTTGGAATCCTTTCAGGCAGTCTAACATTTGCGATTGCTTTTGGGTCAATGTTTGCTGGAAATATTAGTAAGCGCTTTGGTCTGATCCGATCATTTAATTGGCTAAATCTTTTTTATGCTATTGGTGCAATGATTTGTCTTTTTTCAAACAGTTTTTGGATGTTATTAGCTGGTGTGATCATCATGGGCGGCTCTTCCGGTGCAGATCTGCCAATCAGCTTGACTGTTGTTTCCCATGATGCGCCGGATGAAACCACGTCGGCTAGGCTGGTCTCCTCAACTCAAATTTTTTGGCAAATTGGTGTATTTATTTCTTATATCTGTTCATTCTTGCTTTCAGGAATCGAAGGTGTGCTAGGTGCTCGGATCGTTTTTGCTATTTTATTCGGATTTGCAGTAGTGACTTGGTTGTGGCGGACACTTTCAGCGAAGTTCAAAATTTTTCATGAGGAAGGCTATGCGCGACAAGCGGCAAACAAAACAATTAGTGATAAAGGACAAGAGGTTTCCTTTAAAACAGTTCTTTTTGGTGAAAATAAGAACAAGTATCTCGGCTTCTTCTTGGCAATCATTACATTTTATGTATGCTGGAATTTATTGGCGAATACGTGGGGTCAATTCCAAACCTATGCCTTAACCAATGCAGGGGCAAGCCAAACGCAAGCGACGGGTCTAGGAATCGTCTTAAATATTGTTTCTCTTGCGACAACAATCGTTTTTGCTTCGATCTCAGGTGGGAAATATCGAAATAAAGCCTTTTTCATCGGTGCTTTTGTACAATTTGCAGCGATGGTTGGGATGGCTTTGATCGGAGGCGGCGCCGGCTTTATTGCTTTAGCGATTACGATCGCCTTTTACAACTTCGGAAATCCACTCGCCGGAGAAGCGATTTATAAGGTATGGACGCAGGAATCATTTCCAGCGGAAACCAGAGCCTCACTGCAAGGCTTCATCAATGGGTTTTCACGGTTATGCTGCGGGCTGTTTGCCTTTGTGACGCCTTACTTGGTGATGCCCGATCGCATTCAATCGTCCATGATTGGTTTTGCCGGAATTGTGTTATTGGCTACGATCGCAGGAATCGTCATGATGAGAATGCAGAAGAAATATGGAACCTCTAAGAAGCATGAAACAGAGACAATTCAAGATATTGATGTGACAGTTTAATAAAAAAGTTAGCGAGGGAAATAAAGATGGCATTTACCTTTCAAATTAATAATGATGTTGTTTGGGATTATGATGAAAATCTCTTAGAAAGAGCAGAGGCAAATATTCCGGAATTGATTGAGACAAAGGTTTGTCCAACCGGGATAGTCGAGCGAATTTCAGCAGACCAGCGGACAAATGAGTTTACATTAGCCAAAAGTCAAAAAAATATCTTACATTTAAGCGACTATGCTTTGGGGCGAGGGGAATCGCTGATTCTGGATTTAGGAGACCATTATGTTGGGCACTTTAGTATAGAAATAAATTCGGTGGGCTCGCCCATGGATGCGCCGCTCTATTTACGCTTGAAATTTGCAGAAGTACCGTCAGAGTTGTACGCGGCTTCTGAGGATTACGATGGCTGGTTATCACGATCCTGGATTCAAGAGGAACACGTTCATCTCGACGTACTTCCGGCTAAGCTCCAGCTGCCTAGGCGCTATAGCTGTCGTTATGTAGAACTAAGTGTGATCGATACTTCGCCGAAATGGAAGGCTAGTTTTAGTAATCCGCTCTTTGTCGCAGAGAGCTCCGTTTCTATGAATCAATTGTCAGATAGTACGATTGAAGATGCTGAGCTGAAGGCGATTTACAACGTCTCCGTAAAGACTCTTCAAGACTGTATGCAAACCGTTTTTGAAGACGGGCCAAAACGCGATCGCCGTTTATGGCTGGGGGATCTACGTTTACAGGCATTAGCGAATTATTATACCTTTAATGATCTATTTTTGGTCAAGCGCTGCCTCTATCTTTTTGGCGGTATGCGGACAACTGAAGGCAAGATTCCAGCGAATGTATTCACAGCGCCAGAGTTAACTCCTGATGATACCTTCTTGTTTGACTACAGTCTCTTCTTTATCACTACTTTGTATGATTATGTTCAGCATACAAGTGACTATGATGCGTTAGAAAACTTGTATCCTATCGCCAAAAAGGCAATCGATCTGGCCCTTGAGCAAGTTGATAGCGAAGGTAGATTAGTCTTATCAGAAGAATGGCCGGTATTCGTTGATTGGTCGAATGATTTTGACAAGGCAACTGCTGGACAAGCAATCGTGATCTATACATTAAAGAGATTCATAAAATTAGCAGAAATGTACAATGATCAACAGCACTCCAACTACCATCAGATGCTAGAAAAACTGATTGATTTCTCAAAACAGGCTTTGTTTGATAATAAGCGAAAGCAATTTGTGGTGGAGGAAACGAATGAAGTAAATCTTGCAAGTCAGGTATGGATGGTCTTAGCAGAGGTTTTTGATTCAAACAAGAATAAAAAAATCATGCAGGAAACGATCAAGCAGCATTTTCCAATTACAGGAATTGCGACACCTTATATGTATCATCACATTGTCGAGGCGCTATTTATGGCAGATTGCCAAGAAGAGGCGATCCGTTTGATGAAGGATTATTGGGGGAAGATGATCGACTTGGGAGCGGACACCTTTTGGGAAGCGTTCAAGCCGGAAGACTTAGATTTTTCACCTTACGGCAGCCCAATTTTAAATAGTTATTGCCATGCATGGAGCTGTACACCTGCTTATTTAATCGGCAAATATTTGTTAGCGAATGAATAAAGAAAGACTCATGAGTCGAACAAAAGGTTTGTTGTTCGATTCATGTCTTATTCAATTTTGTGAAACCGTTTCATATTTTATGTAAAGGAGTACTATTTATGGAAACAACCCAAACGAATACCGCAAAAAAACAATTGCTGATGAAGTGGAGACAACGGATTGGTTATGGAGTGTCAGATTTGGCCTGTAACCTTATTTGGCAAATGATTTCGCTCTATCTGTTGTATTTTTACACCGATATCATGCATTTGAATGCTGCCTCAATTAGTTTGATGTTTGTCGTGACGCGATTTGTTGACGGGATTACTGACTTGCTCGTCGGTTACCTGATTGATCACACGAATACCCGATGGGGGAAATCACGGCCCTATTTTCTCTTTGGTGCCATTCCCTTTGCTCTTTTCGCTTTTCTTTGTTTTAACGTACCCAATTTTTCGGCCTCAGGGAAATTAGTCTACGCGTATATCACTTATTTTGGTTTATCCTTAGCCTATACGCTGGTAAATGTTCCGATGGCCTCGATCCTTCCTAGCCTTACAAATGATGCAGAGGAAAGAACGGCGCTATCGACTTCTCGCAAATTTTTCGCCTTTTTAGGAGCGACGATCGTCAGCTCGACCGCTTTAACGTTGGTTGCTTTTTTTGGTAATGGAAGTGAAAGACAGGGCTTCAAGATTGTCATGGGAATTTTTGGGATCATTGGCTGTTTGCTATTCTTTTTTACCTTTTTCAATGTAAGAGAATTACCGATTCATGGCTCAAAGAGCGTTTCATTAAAAACAGTCTTTCGATCGTTACGGCAAAATAAGCCTTGGTTAATTTTTGCAATCAATATCCTTTTCATGTGGACCAGCTTTTTTATTCAATCAAGTGCCTTGGTTTATTATTTTTCTGTCGTTGTCGGAGAAAAATCACTCTCCATTACTGTTGCGACAATTATGTCCATCGTTCCGATGTTCGCAAACTTTTTTGTTCCGGTGCTAGCCAAGCGATTTGGCAAAAGAAATTTGTATCTTTTATCCTCAAGTATCCAATTACTCGGGTTAATCATAATCATGTTCGCTGATAAGGCGCTATACGGTATTTTATGCGGGGCTTTTATCTCGGCTGTTGGTTACGGGATAAAAGAAAGTATTTACTTTTCCATGCAGGCGGATCCAGTTGACTATGGTGAATGGAAAACCGGCGTCAATGTTTCTGGGTCACTTTCGGCGATCAATGGGTTTTTAGGAAAAGTCGCACAGGCGATCTCTGGAGGATTAGCAGGGGCGTTACTTGCTTGGGGAATGTACAAACCAGGTGAAGCGGTGCAAACGGGGCAAGCACTTTTCGCGATTCAAGCGATGTATCTGTATGTCCCAATGATTTTGATTATTTGTTCGATCATCACAATGCTGTTTTACAAGCTAGATAAAATCTATCCGCAGATAAAAGCGGAGTTGGAAGAGAGAAAAAGCGAGGTTGAGACAGAATAAACAATCTCTGTTTCTCTATGCAATTTTTTCGAAATATCGTTATAATTATAGAAAAGATTTCTTTAGAGAGGCGAAGAGTGTTGGAAAAAAAGGTAGATTTATATGAGAAAAACAAATATGAAAATACGTCGTTTCCTTTTGAAATCTATTACGTAAAAAAATACTCGATGACTCCACCAGGTCGAGGTTTTGATAATCTTCATTGGCATGAGGAGATTCAATATACCGTAGCGACTAAAGGAAATCTGACTATTCAAATTAATGGTCAAAACTATCTTCTTGAGGAAGGTGAAGCAATCTTCGTTAATTCGCAATATCTGCATATCACTAAACAGATGGAAGAAGAAGGCTGTTATTTTAGTATTAATTTCAGTACCAAGTTGCTCTCTTTCTTTTTAGGAAGTTTAATGGAACAGGAATATGTTGTTCCATATGTGAATGATTATTTGCTTCCAGTCATCATTTTTAATACAAAGATTGACTGGAAAAAACAGGTGCTGGATATTCTGCTTGAAATAGAAGGTATTTATTCAACAAAAGCAGATTTTGCTTGGCAATATAGAATATCTGTATTGTTATGTCAAGTTTGGTATTTGATTTTGTCGAATACGGAAACAAAGCAAATGACTAATATCCACATACTAAAAAAGAAACAAGAGAGAATTCAACATCTAATTGACTTTGTAAAAGATCATTTCACAGAAGCGTTGACTATCGAAGATATTGCTGATGCAGCACATATTTCGGTTTCAGAATGCACTAGATGCTTCAAGGAATACACGGATTATTCACCTTATGAATATTTGATACAATATCGGGTTTCTGAAGCATCTGCTTTGTTGCTGCAATCGAATCGAACGATTGATAATATCGCAGTCAAAACAGGCTTCAACGATACCTCTAGTTTCATTCGCGCTTTTAAAAAAAGAATTGGTATGACACCGTTAAAGTACAGAAAATCTCATAGCTAATAAAAACTTGCTGATCCAGCAAGTCAGACTGTAGACAAAGTCCATTTTATGGATGCTGTCTACAGTCTTTTCTTTTATAATAGATTTATGAAATCGAATACAAGGAGTGATACTTATGATGTCTAAAAACAATACGAACGGTAGAAATCAATTTGCGATGCTCACGATTGATGATCTGGTTCCTCAAGATCATCTCGTTCGAAAGATTGATGCCGCACTTGATTTTGACTTTATTTATCCAATCGTCGAAGCCACTTACTCCGATTTAGGTCGCCCAAGTATCGATCCAGTGATTCTGATCAAATTGGTGTTTATTCAGTATTTATTCGGCATCCGTTCCATGCGACAAACCATTAAGGAAGTCGACACCAATGTCGCTTACCGCTGGTTTTTAGGCTATTCCTTCGAGGAGAAAATCCCCCATTTCTCAACTTTTGGAAAGAATTATGTCCGCCGATTTAGAGAAACG
>NZ_KE136357.1:152153-200703 GCF_000406965.1 Enterococcus avium ATCC 14025
AATCCAAAAGAATGTGTGAACTGTCCTCTGCTAAACCAATGTACCAAAAGTAAAAATCATCAACGAGTCATCACGAGACATGTTTGGGGAGATCTGATGGATGAAGTGGAACATCTTCGCCTAACGGATCTGAATAAATCAATTTACAAAAAACGGAAACAAACGATTGAACGAATATTTGCGGATGCAAAAGAAAAGCATGGGATGCGTTGGACCAAGTATCGAGGCTTGGAAAAAGTCGCGACGCATACGATGCTAGTGTTTGCTGCAATGAATTTAAAAAAATTAGCCACCTGGCTATGGAAAGGCAAGTCGCCTTTATTTTTTTGTCCTGAATGTCGAAAGAAATCAGATAAAAAGACGTCCCAAACTCAAATTACGAGTTCGAGACGTCTTTTGTCTACAGTCTGACTTGCTGATCCAGCAAGTTTTTTTGGTAATATATGTCAATTTTTTGGTAAGATATTGAAACATTTTGATTTATAAATAGCGTATGTTAGACCTATAACAATAAGTAAGGAGGTCTAATTAATGGCAGATTATCTAAAGAGAATTGAACGTATGAAAGAAAGAGTCACTAATACACGTCCAGAAGTTGATTTAGAGAACGCGCGCATTTTAACTAAATCTTTTCAAATGACAGCAGGACAGCCGTTAGTTATTCAAAAAGCAAAAGCATTCAGGGCTCAATGTTTGGAAAAAACAGTTAGGATTTATGATGACGAGTTGATTGTCGGTTGTGCGGGAAGTAAGCTTCGAGGAGGAATTATTTGTGCAGATACTTGTTGGTCGATACTAGATGATGAGTTAGAAACAATTAGTGAACGAAAGTATGATCCTTTCTATTTAACACCAGAGGACAAACAGATGTTTCTTGATGAAATCAAACCCTACTGGAAAGGCCGTTCGACTTTTGAAGCATGGTTAGAGCAAATCCCTGAAGAAACAAAGGATCTACGAGACACAGGAGTTATTTATATTAATCGAAAAGCTGTCCGAGGATTTGGAGAGGTAACCGCTGGGTACCAACAAGTCATTAATGAAGGGCTAGAAGGGATTCGTAAAACTATACTAGAAAGAAAGAGCAAACTTGATCTGACTATTCCCGGTGATTATGAAAAAAGTGTTTATTTGCAATCGCTATTGATCACGATGGAGGGGATCGAAATACTCGCTCGCCGTTATGCCAAGGAAGCTGCAAAAATGGCTCTTGCAGAAAAAGACCCAATTAGGAAACACGAATTGGAAACAATTGCAGAAACTTGTGAGCGTGTGCCCAAATATCCTGCTCGGAATTTTCGTGAGGCACTCCAATCACTGTTTCTTTACCAAATCGCTATTTTTATGGAACAGAATGCAGCCAGCTATAATCCAGGCAGAATAGATCAATATCTTTACCCGTTTTATAAGAAGGATATTGTTCAAGGAGAACTAACTGAAGAACAAGTTCAGGAGTTGTTAGATTGTCTATGGGTGAAGTTTAGCGAATCATGTCTATTTCAAGATGCTGAAACTGCGGAATTTGCGGCAGGCTATCCTATGTTCCAAAATGTTTGTGTCGGCGGAGTGGATTCTTCGGGAAAGGATGCAGTTAATGAGTTGTCGTATCAAATTATTCAAGCAACAATGGATGTCCAATTATATCAACCATCGTTATCTGTTCGTTATAATCTAGCCAAAAATCCGAATAAATTTTTACGCAAAGTCATAGATTTAATCAAGTTGGGAACGGGTTTTCCTGCATTCCATAATGATGATATTGGAATTCGAATGTTAATGAATAAAGGCATTCCGTTAAAAGAAGCATTCGATTGGAATCCTTGTGGCTGTGTAGAAACAAATCTTGAGGGAAGAACAAAGCAGTATACTGCTTTGGCTGATATCAATTTAGGCAGTATGTGTGAATTTGTTTTTACTAATGGTGTCAATCGTAAGTCTGGACACAAAGTATCAGTCGAAACTGGAGATCCTAGAGATTTTCAAACGTATCAAGCATTTGAAACAGCCGTGAAAAAACATCTGGTTTATGCAATTAGAGCCTGTGTAATGGGAAGTCATGTTATTGACGAAATATGTATGAATCGGCCCGTGCCGGCGCTTTCTCTGACTCACAAAGAGTGTATTACAAAGTGCTTGGATTATTCACAAGGTGGTACAAAATACAATGTCGGAAATGGCATCATTTTGATTGGTGTAGCTGACCTGATCAATAGTTTGGCAGCGGTAAAGTCATTAGTTTATGATCATCATTTAGTATCTATGGATGAACTATTCCAAGCACTATCAGCCGATTTTATTGGCTATGAGGAAATTAAGGAATTGTGTGAACGGGCACCAAAATACGGCAATGATAATGAAGAGGTCGATGACATTGCCAATGAAATGTTTACTTTCATCGCGGATGAAATTGAAAATTATCAAAGTAAATTCGGCAAAATGACGCCTGGTATTTTACCGGTATCAGGAAATACTCCTTTTGGTTTAGAAGTTGGAGCGCTTCCGTCTGGCAGAAAGGCTTGGACACCTTTAGCCGATGGTGTGAGTCCAAATGGAGGAACAGACACAAACGGACCTAGTTCAGTTATAAAATCTGTAGCCCATATTCCACATGATCGTTTTGTCCAAGGAACGCTGTTGAACATGAAAATCGAACCGGATCTATTGAAAAATGAAGCAGGAATAGCTCAAATGATGGCGCTTTTGAAATCAGTTTGCTCACTAGGTTTGTTCCATGTGCAATTCAATGTTATTGATCGGGAAGTTTTATTGAAGGCTCAAGAGCATCCAGAAGACTTTAAAGGTTTGTTAGTAAGAGTTGCAGGTTATACAGCCTATTTTGTCGAACTGGGTAAAGATGTTCAGGATGAGATTATTGGTAGAACACCTCAAACTGGCTTTGTGGCAGGCTAATTATGGAACGAGGAACTGTACTTCGTATGGAGAAAACATCGATTTATGATGGTGAAGGACTAAGAACTGTTGTTTATTTAAAAGGCTGTCCGCTAAGATGTAGCTGGTGCTCAACCCCTGAATCACAAAAAAGAACGATCGAAAAAGGCTTTGGAAGAATTATGACGGTTAAGGAAGTAATCAAGGAAATAGAAAAGGATGCGGTATTTTTTTTCCATTCGCAAGGAGGCGTGACGATCAGTGGTGGAGAGGCTCTGATGCAGGCTGACTTTGTTCGAGAATTATTGCAGGAATCTATGTATTTAGGAATTAATACGGCTCTAGAAACGAGTTTTTTTGCGGATTACCAAGAAATTAAAAAAATTGGTTCATTCCTCAATTCTATCTATATCGATATCAAATGTTTTGATACTGAAAAACATAAACAATGGACTGGGGTCTCTAATAAGTTAATTTTAAGTAACATTGAAAAATTTACTCAAGAATTCCATAGCTGTTCAGTACACATTAGAATTCCTGTCATTCCTACAGTGAATATGAATCAGAGCGAACTTCTAAAAATTGCAAAGTTTGTTGGAGAACTATCTGAGGTAGAGGACTTAGAATTACTTCCGTACCATCGTTATGGCCTTCAGAGCTATCAACAATTAGGTATAAAATACAGTATGGAAAATTTAGAACCTCCCTCTGAAGAAAAGATGTTTGAACTTGCGGAGTTCCTTGCAGAACAAGTTCCAAATATGAAGGTCTTAACTATGGGGAAAAGCTTTTAAGACAAGAGAAAAAAGAGCTAAATAGTGGCATTTAGCTCTTTTTCAGTTATAAATATTTCTCCAATCCCGCTGCGATCCCATCCTCATCGCAAGAAAGTGTCACATCATCAGCGATTTCTTTTAGTGCATCTACCGCATTGCCCATCGCAACACCGATCCCCGCGTATTCGATAATGGAGCGGTCGTTGTGCCCGTCACCAAATGCGATGATGTTCTCTGAATGGATGCCCATTTCAGGAAATACCGTATTCAATGCCTTCGCCTTATCAATTCCTTTGTCAGTGAACTCAAAATAAAACGGTGCAGAGAAGGCGGCTGTAACGATTTTGTCAAAAGGAGCATGGAGTGCTGGTGCAATCTTCTGCAAATATTCTGGTTGTGCTGCGATCAAAATCTTGTTGATCGGGAAGGTCGCAAAGGCTGCCAGATCATCAATCTCACTGAGTTTGAAATTACCGCCGCGTGCTTCATATTCAATAATATTGAATGCGCCATCAGGTAAATCCAGCATGCCGCTGTAAACGTCATTTACATAAAGATAATCTTCTTTGTCAATCATCGCTATGACATCAAATTTTTTCAAGTGTTCTAGAATTGCTTGGCCCGTTTCGATACTCATGGCCTGATTGAAGAGCACCCCTTTTGTCAGACAATCAGTGACGCGCACTCCGTTGTATGAAACGAGGAAGCCCTCATATTTAGTCATTTCCAATTGCTCTGCCAGCTCTAGCATCCCTGTCGTTGGGCGACCAGAAGCCAAAATGACTTTGATGCCTTTTTCTTGCGCCGCGATCAAGGCTTGTTTGGTTTTTTCCGCGATTATTTTTCCTGTGTTCAATAACGTACCATCAATATCTAGTACGATTGCTTTGATAATCATTCCATCACGTCCTAATCAATTTGTTACCTTAAGTCTACTATCGGCCAGATAAGGTGTAAATGGTTTCATTTGTAAATGACGGTGGAAAATCAACGAAAAAATCCTGCTCTTGCTTGGTAGAAGAGCAGGATTTAGTATCAATACGTCATTTAGTTTTTTTAACGTGGATGACAGGAATCGAACCTGCACCTCGTATTAAATGAAACAAACCGTCGTTTTAAGTCCCATTTCTGAGTTTAAATACCAAGTTCATCCACAAGAAGAGTGTACGACGGTTAGCTTATAGAAAGCTTAAACGGATGATAGAAAACAAAAAGAGCGAGAATCATTCATTAATTTTAGAATGTTCCTCGCTCTTTTCTTAATCTAAAAATGTCACAACTGAACTATAATGCTCTTTTACTTCGCTGAGAATTCCATCATCTGTGATCAACGCAGTTAATTGAGGAAGGTTAGCAAATGTCGCGATTGATTTTTTCTCGAATTTCGTGCTATCAATCAAAGCTATCGTTTGTGAAGCTAACTCTACCATCCGTTTTTTTAGTTCTACTTCATATAGATTGAAATCCGAAAGACCTTCTGTAGCAGAAATGGCATAGGCGGAGGTAAACAAGGTATCGATGTTGACTTTTTTTAGAATTTCAATTCCTAAAACGCCTTCCACCGCATTCGAACTCCCTTTAACGACGCCACCGATTAATACAACTGTCAAATTTAGATTTTCTTTTAAAAGAGAGGCAGTACGCAATCCATTCGTTAACACGGTGATACGTAAATCAGATTGACTGATGAGTTTCGCTAACTCATAGCAAGTAGAACTGGCGTCTAAAACAATACATTCACCATTTTCAATCAGCGGAAACGCCTTTTTGGCGATCTCGGCTTTCTTTTCAATATTCTTTTGTTTTCGAATGTCATAATTTTTATCGATTTTCAAGGTTTCGTCTTCTTTCGAACGAGTGGCACCACCATGTGTTCGGATCAACATATTGTTAGCACTAAGATAATTCAGATCTGAGCGGATGGTTGCCTTTGAAACAGATAATAGTTCGGTCAAGTCATTTACGGAAACAGAATCCCGTTCTTGCAACAAAGCAAGAATTTTTTCTCTTCGTTGATTTGTATACATAAGCTGGTCCTCCAAAAGTTCTAATTGACTATAGTATATAGTAGTAGTACCAAAAAAACAACAAAAAACAGCACTTCTATTTTCGTATTAATCGAATAAACACCTTTTGTTTTCGCTATTAGCAGAAGAAACGAAAATAAACGAAAATAATGATTGACAAAACGAAAGCCAACGCTTACTATGAGGGTACAAAGAGAAAAAGGAGAGAGAAAAATGAAAATTGGAATTGGATCAGATCATAATGCGTTTGAGATGAAACGTGAATTATTCGCATATATAAAAGCAAAGGGATTCGAAATAAAGGACTATGGGTGCTTTTCTCCAAATGAGGTTGACTATCCGGATATTGCCTTTAATGTTGCAAACGGGGTAGTAAATCAGGAAATTGATCGCGGGATTCTCTGCTGTGGAACGGGGATTGGCATGGCGATGGCAGCCAATAAAATTCCTGGAGTAAGAGCCGCACAAGTTCACGATACCTATTCAGCAGAACGAGCACAATTAAGTAATAACGCACAAATCATTACCATGGGCTCAAAGGTTATTGGATTAGAGGTTGCTAAAAAAATTGTGGACGAATATTTGTCAGTCACATTCGAAGGCGGCAATTCTGGCAGAAAGATTGATCAGATCATGGAAAAAGAAGCAGAGTATTCAAAATAGGAGGAAAAATGATGAAATTCTTTTTAGACACAGCGAATGTAGAGGAAATAAAACGAATCAATCAATTAGGATTGGTGGATGGTGTAACAACGAATCCCACGATCATTTCAAAGGAAGGTCGAGATTTTAAAGAAGTGATCACAGAAATCTGCGGTTTGGTCGATGGGCCTGTAAGTGCAGAGGTGATCGCTCTTGATACCGAGAACATGGTGAAGGAAGCTAGAGATATTGCAACGTGGGCGGACAATATCGTCGTAAAAATTCCTATGACAGAAGATGGCCTGCGAGCAGTGAATATCTTATCTAAAGAAGGAATCAAGACCAATGTCACCTTAGTTTTTACAGTCGCACAAGGTTTAATGGCCGCTAAAGCAGGTGCAACGTTTGTTAGTCCATTTGTAGGGCGCTTGGATGATATCGCTACCGACAGCTTGGCGTTAATCAGCAATTTGAAAAAAGTGTTAACCCAATATGGTTATCAAACAGAAATCATCGCCGCGAGTATTCGCAGCTTAAAACATGTGGAAGATGTTGCTGAGTTAGGTTCAGATATCGCAACGATTCCAGGTACTTTGTTCCCTAAACTTTGGTCACATCCACTGACCGATGCAGGAATTCAAGCCTTCCTGAAGGATTGGGAAGCCTTTAAAAAATAATTGTAGAAAAAATTTCTGAAAGGAGGAAATAGCATGCGTAAACCAATTGTTGGTATCAGTTTAAAGCTATATCAAAACCAAATTGACGATGCTCGAAATTTTGCCCACGCTATTGTTGAAGAAGTGGGTGACGAGAAAAAGGTTGAACAATTCATGTGTCCGGGAATGGGTGTGCTTTATCCGGTAGCTATGATTTTGAAGGATTCAGAAATCGGTTTGGGTTCGCAAAACATCGCACCTGTGCCAAACGGCGCCTACACAGGAGAATTCTCGATTGAATCTCTAAAGGAAATGAAGGGTGGCTATGCCGAGATTGGACACATCGAACGACGCACGCTTTTCAACGAAACGGACGATATGATCAATCAAAAAGTCCGCTTGGCACTAGATTACGAAGTGACACCGGTCTTGTGTATCGGTGAAGTTACGAAAACAGAGAATTATCAAGAGATTAAAGCGCTAATGAAGAAACAACTATTTCTGGATTTATTCCAAATCGAGGGCAAGAAGGCAGAGAAAATTATTTTAGCTTACGAACCGGCTTGGGCAGTGGGGAAAACCTGTGCAGCCAGCGCGGTTCATGTGCAGCAGGTTCATGGATTGATTCGTGAATGCATCAAGGAATTATACGATATCCAAACGTCAGAAAACATTCGCATCATATACGGTGGATCAGTTTCGCAGGAAAATACAAAACTAATCGTTTCCGATGAAAATGTCGATGGTGTATTCGTTGGTCGTTTTGGGCATAATCCGAAACAGTACGCGTCAATTGTTGAAACAGTAAAAAAAGTAAAGGAGGGGTAAACATGTTTGGCATTATTTTAGTATCCCATAGTCAGAAAATTACTGATGGAACCAAAGAAATGATCGAAGAAATGACTGGTACCAACGATGCAGTGCGAATTATTTCTGCAGGCGGTACAGGTGATGGGCGGCTAGGCACCAACTCGATCATGATCATGGAGGCAATCGAAGAGAATGCGGACTGCCATCATATATTAATTTTCTGCGATATTGGAAGCGCTATTCTAAGCTCGGAAACAGCGATTGACTTGATTGATGATGAAGAGCTGGCGATGAAAACGGAAATCATGGATTGTCCGTTAGTTGAGGGGGCATTTGCGGCAGCCGTTCAGGCAACCGTTTGTCAGGAGAAGGAAACCATAATCCAAGAGTTAGCACAGCTGTAAAGCTTTGTTGAATAAAAAAAGTGAGGAGCGAAAGAAATGAAGTTTCTGAGAAGTATGGTAGGTTACACGATCGCTGGCACTATTGTAATGTCTGTTTGGAATGAGTTAGGCAGTTTTGGCATCTTTGGCGGTTACTTGGCAGCTGGAATTATTATTGGACCCATGTGGTTTATGAATCATTACTTGAATTTGACAGGCAACGAAGATGATGCAGCATTTGTTGATATGGGGCTTGCAATTGGTATTTGCGGAATTGCTCGAGATACGTTCATGCAGGGTTCATCTGTATTAACTGATGCATTACCAACAATCGCATTAGTCATCGTGGGTGCGGTTATTGGTGGGATCGTAGCTGCAGCTTTTGAAAAAAGTGTGGCAAAAGAAGAACAACGCGATGAAAAGGCACCTGAACCAGGAATGACAGAAAAAGAGTTAGATCGTTTAGTTGGCGAAGAATAATCCATTAAGAAACGGAGGAAAAATAATGTCTTTGGGCTTAGGACTTGCAACAGTATGCGGCGGATTTTTATTCCCATTTGTAATTCGCATGGCATGGGGGAAAATGGTAGATCACTGGGGGCCAATCGGAGGCTGGATGGCCGCACTCTTTATTGTTGGAACTGTTTGGTGTATCAATCACGGTATTTCAACACCGATGATCGCACAAACAGGTGCGTGGGTCGATCAAGGGCTGGCAGCTGGTATCGGTGTCTGGGTAGCTTCTGCATTGGTCGGCGGGAACGTGAAAAAATCACTTCCTAAGATTGTCGCAGCCGTATCAGGAGGATTACTAGGCGGCTTGCTATTGTCATTGTTCTTATAAAAAAAATGCAGCATAACAACTAAAAACTATATTGTTAGGAGAATGGGAAGATGAAACGTTTAATCAATGATGGCTATGAAGTAGTAGAAGAAATGCTGGAGGGTTATGCAGCAGCGAACAAGCAATATGTGGACTTGGACTTGGAAAATCGTGTCGTTGTCAGTAAATTAATGAGTGAAGAACCGCGCGTTCGCGTAATTGTCGGCGGTGGATCAGGGCATGAGCCGATGTTCTTAGGCTATGTTGGAAAAGATTTTGCGGATGCGGCGGTTGTTGGAAACGTGAATACTTCACCGGCACCGGATGCTTGTTACGAAGCTGTGAAAGCGGTTGATAGTGGAAAAGGTTGTCTCTATTTATATGGAAATTACGCAGGCGATGTGATGAATTTTGATATGGGTGCGGAAATGGCGTTAGAAGAAGAGGGTATTCGGGTAGAAACGGTCACGACTACCGATGATGTCTATTCGGCTAAAGATAAAAAAGATCGGCGTGGCGTGGCTGGCGACTTGCCAGTCTTCAAAGTAGCTGGAAGTGCTGCGGCGAAGGGTTATGACCTAGATAAAGTCAAAGCAGTGACTGAAAAAGCCAATGACAATACCTATTCATTGGGTGTGGCGCTATCTTCTTCAACTTTACCTGTTACCGGCGAAGTGATTTTCCAAATGGACGAAGGCGAGATGGAGATCGGTATGGGGATTCATGGAGAACCGGGAATTGAACGTCGTAAAGTTGAAAAAGCCGATGTGATTATTGATGAGATGATGAAGATCATTTTGGAAGATTCTAAAATTGCAGCCGGTGATGAGGTGTATGTATTAGTTAACGGATTAGGGGCTTTACCGGTAATGGACCAATATGTCTGCTATCGACGAGTGGATCAAATCCTAAATGAAAAAGGGATTAATATCCATCGCACAGATGTGGGGAATTTTGCGACTTCGATGGATATGGTCGGAATGTCCGTCACATTGGTGAAGCTGGACGATGAGATCAAAGAATTGCTTGATGCACCATGTGATACACCTTATTATAAATTATAAGAAAAGGGTTTCATTTCTGGTATTAGGCTTTACCATAGGAACACGAAATTAGAAAGAATGAGGTGCGCTTTATGAGTGAAATGGTGTTAGATAAGCAGTTTTTTGCCGACAGTTTAGCGAAAATGGCAGAGCTTGCGGAAGTAAATCGTGATTATTGGACAAAATTAGATTCAGACATTGGTGATGGCGATCATGGAATCAATTTAAGCATTGGTTTTCGAGCGGTGAATGCCAACTTGCAGGATAATTTAGAAAAAGCGCCAGATATCAGTACGCTGCTAAAAAAATCCGGCATGCTGCTGTTGAGTAAAGTCGGCGGCGCATCAGGTCCCTTATATGGCAGCTTCTTTATCAAAATGGGCAAAGAGGATACAGGTAAAGAGACAGTCACTTTCCCAGAGTTTGCCGGGATGCTGAAAAATGGTGTCGAAGCCGTGCAACTGCGGGGAAAAGCAGAATTACAGGATAAAACTATGATTGATGCGTTGCTTCCAGGGATCGAATACTTAGAAGCACACAAGAACGATGAGGATGCCATTGCGGTAATGGAAGAAACAGTCGCGATCATGAAGCAAGGAGCAGAATCAACCATTCCTTTGGTTGCAAAAAAGGGTCGGGCAATGCGTTTAGGTGAACGTGCCGTGGGACATAAAGATCCTGGTTCGGAATCATCGTGGATGCTGATGAATATCTTTCTAGAGGAAATGAAAAAAATAGAGTGAACGGAAGATTATTATGACAAAATTAGAACAAAAAGCATTGGAGCTGCGGGAGTGGATTATCCGTTCTCTGGCTTCAGCAGGATCGGGACATCCAGGCGGATCACTTTCGGCGATCGATATTTTAACGACGCTTTATTATCAAGAGATGGATATTTCGGTGGAGAATTACGATCAAAAAGATCGCGACCACTTTATTCTTTCCAAAGGTCATGCGGCGCCAGCTTTATATACGGTGTTAGCAGATAAGGGCTTTTTCCCTAAAGAGGAGCTGCTTGATTTGCGAAAATTCGGCTGTCATTTACAAGGACATCCGGATCGGATCAAGACGAAAGGTGTTGATTCTTCAAGCGGTTCGTTAGGTCAAGGCTTATCCATCGCGAATGGGTTGGCTTTGGCTCAGCGTTTAGATGGGATTCAAAAAAAGGTTTATATTTTGATCGGTGATGGTGAGCTGCAGGAAGGGCAAGTCTGGGAAGCAGCTATGACAGCTGCGCATTACAAATTAAGTAATGTGATTGCCTTTGTTGATAACAACGGACTGCAGATAGACGGAACAAATGATGAAGTAATGGGTGTAAAGGATATCGGACAGAAATTTGCAGCCTTTAACTGGAACGTTTTGACTGCCGACGGACATGATTTTGATTCATTAACAGCAGCGATCAAGGAAGCGAAAGCCCAAGAAAAGGGACCGACTGTCATCGTCTGTCAAACGACCAAAGGCAAAGGGGTAAGCTTTATGGAAGATCAAGTCGGCTGGCATGGCAAAGCACCTTCGTCAGAGGAAGCTGAAAAAGCGCTCGCTGAGCTGAAGGAGGCGTTGTAAGATGAAAAAAGCCACAAGACAAGCCTATGGTGAAACACTAGCAAAACTTAAAGATCATCCTGACTTGGTCGTATTGGATGCCGATCTATCCGCCGCAACTAAAACCGATATTTTTGCCAAGACGGCACCAGAGAAATTCTTCAATGTGGGAATTGCCGAAGCAGATATGATCGGTACTGCGGCAGGCTTCGCTTTAGGCGGCAAGCGTCCTTTTGCCAGCAGCTTTGCGATTTTTGCAGCAGGACGGGCTTATGAACAGATCCGCAATGCCGTTGCCTATCAAAAGCTAAATGTGACAATTGCCGCTACTCACGCTGGGGTTACCGTCGGCGAAGACGGTGGGTCCCACCAGGCGATCGAAGATATTGCTTTAATGCGGGCGATTCCAGGGATGACGATTATCAATCCAGTGGACGATCTGGAAACAGAAGGTGCGATCGAAACGATTTTGGCGCATGAAGGACCGGTCTATCTGCGTTTGGGACGTTTAGCTGTAGAACGAGTTCACGAAGAAAAGCGACCTTTTGTAATCGGAAAAGGTGAAACGTTAGTAGATGGCAATGAAGGAACGATCATTGCGACAGGCTTGATGGTTCAAGAATCCCTCGAAGCAGCAAAGCAATTAGCCGAACAAGGTACTAAGATTCGTGTATTGAACTTTTCTACTATCAAGCCATTAGATGAAGATTTGGTCCTACAGGCGGCTAAAGAAACACCCTGGATTATTACTGCTGAAGAACATAGTGTGATTGGCGGATTAGGTAGTGCGGTTTCAGAATTCCTATCTGAGAATCAACCAACAAAAGTGATAAAAATCGGTGTTCAAGACCAATTCGGCCAATCAGGAAATCCAGAATTGTTGAAAGAACATTACGGTTTAACAGCGAAAAATATAATTAATAAAGTAAAACAATTAAGTTCCTAAAAAAAAGCAGATCAAGCGAAAAAATTTCGTTTGATCTGCTTTTTATTAATCGTAGGTGCTAGTTTTAGCTTTCTCCTGCTCAAAATCAATAAACAATTGAAATCCCTTGTCCTCTTCATCCTGATCCCAAATCTCAACTAATTTAGGCACTATTTCAATCAAAATTTCACTATCTTTATGAGGATAGGCGTTATAGCTTTTTTCCCAATATTTTTGATACAACTCCTGGAAGGAACAATCTGGCTGATCAACGACTAAGCCGTGATTTACAGCAATTCCTTCAATTTGAACTCCCCAATAGCAAATCGCCACTCGCGGATTCTCGATTAGCTGCTTTGTCTTTCGGAAATTCTTGTCTGTTTTAAATAGGATTTTGCCTTCGTGAATGATTACGCTGACATTGCGCACCATCACATGGTCGTTCAAACTAGTGGCTAATGCCATAATCTTTTTTTGTCCTAGTTTCTGATAAAAGTGTTCAACCGCTGTCTGAAAGTCCATTATAAATACTCCCGTCTAAGAAAGATGGCGCGCAATCGATCAAGAGAAAAATAGACAATCGCAGTGGTGACTCCGTATTTAATTAAATTAAAGGGAATGATTCCAATGACAACTAATTTCCAAACACTGTCTACCATTGGATTGACTGCTTGTGTCATGGCGATGATCGCCTCCATCGACATTCCGTATAGTTTGGTATAAAAGGGGATGATGAAGTAGACATTTGATAGACATGCCACAAAAGTAACCAATGCTGTGCCAGCTAACATTCCTTTTAGTGCCGAGCCTTTGTTAGTTGATCGTTGGTAAAATAGGCTCGCAGGTAAAATAAAACTCAGGCTTAAAATAAAGTTCTGAATTTCACCAGTAAACATCGAAGCAGTTCCGACTGTCGCTAACTTGATTAAAAGTTTGATCAATACGATAAAGATCCCCGAAACAGGACCTAATAAAAATGCTCCTAACAGCTCTGGAATCCCAGCCAAATCAAAGTCCATAAACGGCGGCATAAACGGCAACGGGAACTTGAATAGCATCAAGACGTAGGAAAGAGCTCCAAAAATTGCGATCAAGACTAATCTTCTTGCAGTAAATTTCATTTCTAACACACCTTTCTTTAAACATAAAAAAGAACCTTACAACAACATTTGCAAGGCACAGTCACAGTAGAAAAAGGTGGTTTGATTCATCAAATAGCGTTTGTTATCTGAAGATCAACAAACACACACTTTTCTTCTTCCATCCAGACTGTACTGTCGGTCTCAGAATTGCACTGAGTCAGCCAAAAGGCTCGCGGACTATCACCGCCGGTCGGGAATTAAACCCTGCCCTGAAGAACTTATTGTATTTATTTTCACATGGTTCTAGCGAGAATGCAAGCGTTTTTTTTAAATTCAAAGTAACTAGCTGAAGCCTGCATTAAAAAAAGTTTATGAAAAGTGTCATAAAAGAACAGATCTAAATCATTGATGTATCATGTTCCAGTAAGCATCGGGGACATTTATTTCTCGAACTTTTTTCCAGCCTTCCTTTTCATAAAAAGCTAGTGCCGGAGTGTTTCGTGATAAGCATTTTAATTTCATTGGTAACTCTAAGTGGTGCTTCGCTTTTTCCAAAAGCAGATGACCAGCTCCTTGTCCTTTGTAGCGAGCATCAACAAATAGGCAATGAATGAAGTTATCTGGAACATATAAAGAAATAAAGCCAATGACTGTTTCTTCGACTTCTGCAACGAAGACAAGTTCAGCCTCCGTATCACGATCAAAATCCTCTAAATGCATCAACTCGGGATCATCCCAATAAAAAGTTGTACGCCGACTTTCTAGATATAATTGTCTAAGTCTTGGCTTATCTTGAAGGGTCATTTCACGAATGTGAATCAAGCAAATTCTCCTTTCATTAAAGTATCTGACTTAAAAATTTTTTTCAAACTTACTTTAGCATATTTTAGTCGAAAGATTGAATGATTTTTATTACTAATGGTTGGTGAATAGAAGAATTAGAAAAACTCCGACCAAATAACTAGATGAAAAATACACCTTTCGACCCATGACGAATTAAAGGAGATTGAGCATAATATTGACATAAGATAAAAACACATCGCGAGTGGGAAAAACAAAATACATTCAAATCGGGTTCCAAAAAAATGTTTTTTGGAAAAAGGAGAAAATTAAAATGAAAAAATTGACGAAATCACAAAACAATCGAGTATTAACAGGGATGTTAGCCGGAATTGCGGACTATTTTGGAATTGATCCTACAACTGCACGTGTCATCTTTGTCTTCCTAAGCTTTTTCTTGGAAGGTGCACCAATCTTACTTTATCTATTGCTTGTGTTGCTTGTTCCTAAAGCAGAAAGTGAGAGCAGAGCCTACCAACAACCCTATGAATCATCAACAGGCAATCAGGCAAAACAAGCAGAAGCAGTTGCCGACGATACATGGAGCGATTTCTAATTAGAAAAACAACGCTTAAATCTTAAGCTTAAAATATAATCCGAAGAGTGAACTAAAAAAACAGTTCACTCTTTTTGTCAGTCCGACTTTTCGCAGTTTATTAGGTATAAAAAAAGATCAAGAATTTTATTCTAAAACGTTTGAAAATGTGTAGTCGGATGATATGCGAAGCGAAAACATCCTCATTTTTCTGGTTTTTAGAAAAATGAAGTCACTAAAATGAGCTAGCTGCGAGTCAAACTTTTTACAGTTTTTATTTTTAGAATTGAATCAACAACAAGAATAAATTTATTCTATGAATATAGTCCTTTCGACCCATGACGTGACGACGAGGGTTGTGCATAATAGACTCATAGAACATTTCGTCGAGGAGAGATTATCATGAATGAACGGCAAAAAATTTTAGAATCCATTAAAAAGGGGATATTATCGCCAGAGGAAGGCTTGGATTTATTAGAGAGTCTTGGATTAAATGAAGAAACAAAATCAGAATCAGCACCAGAGACTGAAGAAGAACCAATAGTTGAAGAACCATCAGCAACTGAAACAGAGAAAGAAACAGTGGAAGAACCTGTAAATAAATTAGAACAAGAGGAAACATCCCAACATGTAGCTGAGTTTGAAGGGGAAATCGAATCAAAAGACTTTTTAGGACCTGTTGAAGATGAAGAAAAGACAGAAATTGAAAAGGACTTGGAATTTGATAACGATGTAACAATTGAAAAAATATCCGAATCGGATTTAGCGGATGATGACCTTCTGGAGCAGCCAGCATTCGAAGAGCCAGCAGAGGTCGAAACAGAATTAGAGCTAGAACCAGAAACACCAGAAGAAGCACTATCAGAAAAGCCCCAGTCCTCTGACAGTGTTTCCAGCATGATTGATGAGTGGGAAAACAAGAAATCAGAACCTAAAGAGGAAGATCCAGTACGATCAAAAATTGATGAATTTGATGAAGCGTTGCAAACGAAAATAGAAGCTTTGCGAGAGAAAAAAGAAGAATTTAGAGAACTTAATCTTGAAGCTGAGCTGGGAATCATTTCAGCTGAAAATGAAGTAATCTATAATCAAATGAAGATCGAGCTGAAGGAACGGGAAGAAGAAATCGAACTATTGAAGCATGAGCGTCGAGCGATTGACGAGGATATGTTTGTTTCGCCAGAAGGTCCTTATGTATCAGATGGATTTTTTGAAGTCCCAGATGATTTTGAAGAGCAAAAGTACCGTCCAATGGATCGTCCTCATGAGGAACCAACAGACTTGGCCAGCCGTATTGCACGGATGGTAACGAGAACAACCGAGAGAGTTTCAGACAAGGTAACTAATGATTTCGACTGGAAAAAGATGAATCAAAAATTTTACGGAACGGCAAAAACACATTTTAGTCATCAATTCACCTTTGAAGATATAGATGCCAAAACCATCGATATTAAATTGGCGAAAGGGAAAGTAATTTTGAAGACTTGGGAAGATGAGACAATCAATGATATAAAAGTTGAGGCAACAGTCGCTCTTCTAGGTAAAATGGAGGAGCCAGATCCAATCGACGCCTTTTTAGAACGCAGCCATATCGACATTAACAACTATCAAATACTCTTCCATGTACCGAATAAACGAGTGGACGCCAAATTGACCTTCTACTTACCAAGACGTCAATACAATCATCTTTCTGTCCGTTTACTGACAGGTGATTTGATGATTGAGGAACTTGTAGCTAAGAATGCTTCGATTAAAGCAACGAATGGAACAGTGTTGATTAAAGAACTTGGTGCCTCGATGCTGGAATTTGAAGGTACCAACAATGACGTTGAAATTCGCGAAGGACAGATTACGAATGCATTGATTGAGACAGTTACCGGTACAATCATTTCAAAAGCGGATGTCGTGCGATCAGAATATTCCTTGATCAACGGAGACATCAAATTATCCGCAGGCAATGAGAATTTGAAAAAAATCGAAGCTCAATCCGTCAATGGCAATGTCAAGGTTTCATTGCCGCAAACCGTGGGTATCGAGGGTGTAGCCAAAACAGGAGTCGGTACGATTAATTATCGCTTTGCCAATTGTGAAACCATACAAGAACGAAATGGCAACACCCAGAAAGTATTGCATTTTCAACGAGCAGCAGGAGAATCAGCTGAAATCGAGGTTTCTTCGAAGGCTGGTAACATCTTCTTGAAGGACTATGAGAGATAGAAGGGACAAATTAAAATGAGAAAAAGAATGACAAAATCACAATCAAATCGAATGCTCACTGGAACCATTGGTGGGATCGCCGAATATTTTGGGATCGATCCTACTATCGCACGTGTCATCTTTGTTTTTATCAGTGTCATCTTGGTAGGCGCACCAGTATTTCTTTATATACTACTGGCATTAATCATTCCAAGAGCTGACAGTAGCAGAGGAAATAATTACCAACAATACCATTATGAACGTCCAAAACAGTCGAAAAAGCAACGCAAACGTGCAGAAGCAGTCGAAGAAGACAATTGGAGTGACTTTTAGTCGCCGATTTGAGAATTACTTAATTCAATCAAAAAGACATTTCTTGATTTTTTTAGAAATGTCTTTTTATATAGGGAAAGCATAAAAATTTCTCATGAATAATTCCTTTTACAGCAGGTATATCCATATCCGGCTTTACGAATGAGCTAGTTTACGCAGACAATGATTGCTAAATTCCTTTAAACACCGACAATAAGTAAAAATATTTCGAAATTACCAAGAAACACAATGATCGAAGAAAACAGATGTTGATTAGTGCCTAATTGGGTCCTAAAAGTTGAGCGACTCCGCAAAGCCTTTCTTAAGGAGATGCGTAAGAAAAATTCTTCGTGCTTATTTCAATAAAAATGGCGAAAAAAAACACTATATCCATACGTAGAAAAAGGGTAAAATAAAAACAATAAAAAAGTAGAATCAAAAAACGTTATTTAATTTAAAACTTTTGAATTCACGCTTTAGGATTGGTAGAAGTATGATACCGTACAAAAGTATCATTGTTAACGAAGTTGGAGGAGATAGGATGGATTTTCGTCAGGTTTTAGGAACAAGCAACAGACGACGATTAGAATTGATTGAACTGTTGTATTATAACCGACAAGGGGTGTCGAGCGATGCGATTCTTAACGAGTTAGATTGTTCATTGCCGATTTTATTGAATGATATTAGTCTTATCAATGACTTGCAGGATGATTTTATTGTTGAAAAGTCAAAGGGATTGCATCAGGTAAAGCTCAAGGAAGGGATCAGCATTGGAAAACTGTATGCTGAGGCGTTGACCAATTCACTCGAATTCAAGATTGTTGAACATTTATTATATGAGACCAGTGACAACATCGAAGGGTTATCGAAAAAATTATATTTGAGTTCTTCTAATACCCAACGGTACTTAAAAAAGATAGAGATTGATTTAAAACGTGTAGGTATTCAACTATGCTATCGTCCGTTACGTATAGTGGGGAAAGAAAGTGTGGTCCGGCACTTTTATTATCGGTACTTTACTGAAAAACAGTATACATTAAAGACAGTATTGCCAGATTTGAGCGAGAACTATCTAAAAGTGATTAAAAATTTTGTTCTAGAGTTTATTAAAATAAATGGGATGCAAAACCAGCATATTTTTCAAAAACGTGTGGCTTACAATCTGTTTATCAGCTTGTGGCGAATAAAAAACAAACATGCTTATCCTCAAGAAGAACTCCGAACGAAGCCGTTATTATTGCCAGAAGGAAAAACAGTAGAAGCACTCAGTTCGATGATTAAAGAAGTTTTTCAACTGACGGTATCAGATGAGCTGTTACGGGATTGCTTATGGTTGTCCTTCTCGGATTCACTTATTTTTAGTCAAGAGCATAGAAAGGCAGCACTAAAGGATAATCCCCGTTATAGAAAGCTTTTCAAGAAGCACATGGAATTGACGGAAGATTTTACAAGGTTGTTAGGCGGAGCATTTGATGAGGAACGAAAAATCGAGTTAACGACCGTTTTATTGAATGCCACATATCTTTTTGATGAAAAGGGTGACTTTCTCTCCATTTTGCGAAAAAATCGGACTATTTTTCTAGACATGGTCGCCATTATGCACCAGCATGCAGTGGAGAAGGTGACAGATATCGTGGAAGCCTTTGTCCATAAGCACGCAATCTATCAGACGCGAGATTTTATTACAACGTATGTCTATCTCTTGCTGACAGAAGAAGAAAAAAGTCTGGAGCTGTTGGCTTCACAGGATGAACCTCATCATTTATTATTAGTTTCCGATCTTACCCCTACGGAAGAGAAGTTTATCTCAAGGGTGATCACTCAGATCGTTTATGGAAATTTTGAGATACACCATTTAGACGAATTATGGGACAGTCATGAGGAGATGGTTAAGAAGGTTCTATCTTATGATGGGCTGATTACAACAGGGCCGAAAGAAGGTATTCCTAAGGATTTTCCTTTTGTTTCAATGGACCCTTACGTAACACCGCAAGCGATTGTGGCGATTCAAAATCTTGTCAATGATTTATCCGAAAGAAAACGGCATGTTCTACTATCTGGAAATAGTATCAACGAATAGTAAAAATCAGGTATCTCTTTGAAAAGGGACACCTGATTTTTTGCATAGGAAGAATTTTTAGAAGTTAATATTCAGCCATGATCCTTGTTAATATTTTACTCAAGGTTTCTAGATCAGTATCAATCGTTGATTCTAACCAATCTGACAAAATACTGATTATGCCCGACACAGCAAAGGAGACCTCGATATAACTTTGGAGATCATTTGGATCGAGGCTTTCGGCGGCAATCACTTTTGCGATCAATACTTCTTTGATTTTTCTCAAATCATTTCTACGTGTAGTTTCTTTAACGAGTAACTGAAAGATCGTTTGGTTCTCTGAAACAAAAGAAACTAAGTTCTGACAAAAGGTTTTAAAATCTGTGATTTGGTCGTTTGGATAGGTTGTGTCGAAAAGAAGGATAAGTGCCTCCAGCTTTTCATCAAGGAGCTGGTTATGCAGATCATAAATGTCAGAATAATGAGTGTAAAAGGTGCCTCTGCCGATATCTGCCAGCTCGGTGATTTCAGAAATTGAAATTTTATTGATTGGCTTGTTCTGCAACAGTGAGAGATAAGCCGATGCAATCGCCCTTTTTGTTTTGCGCGTTCTTCGATCCATTTTTCACCTTTTTCCTAGACAACTGTCTTCAAACTGTTCAAAAATGAACAGTTTTGTAGAGATTGCTTATAGTATTCTTGTCTTGTATTCATTATATTAGACATATGAACATTATTCAACAGTTGTTCAAGAATAGGAGGGATAAAATGGATACTATCGAAATCAAACAAATAAGTATTAATGACTTGGAGCAGGCAAGAAAATTCGCGGAACAGGGCATGCACCTTGATTGGTACGTCAATAATTCCCTCGAGCTATTTCTTTACAGCAAATACGTGCTGTATCTTGAGCTCTCGAAATCAACAGTTGCTTTAGGTGCTTATTTAGGTGAACGTTTAGTAGGATTTTTGTTCGCACGATTTAAGAATGAAGAACCTGCCATTGAATCAATAAAGCATAAGCTGTTTTTAAAACTTGGATCGGGCTTAATTAATCTATCTGGTCATAAGGACAATTCTGATGCTTACGATCAAGCGAATAAAGAGATGCTTCAGGCATTTTCAAAGAAAAACTATGAAGGAGAGCTGACATTTTTTGCTGTTGATCCTGAACTAAAAGGAAAACGAATTGGAACACTACTGCTTGAAAAGCTGGTCTCATTGAAGAGAGGCAAGACAATTTACTTATATACAGATTCAGGCTCTACTTATCAGTTCTATCTTCATCGTGGATTCGAGATTTTCAGTCAAAAGGAAGTCAATATGACAGTGAACAAAAAAGAAATCAAACTGACCTGTTTTTTGATGTACAAGCAACTGTAGAAAAATACTTTGTCAAGAATCGCTTGAATTTTAAATAACTAATTTCCTGAGATTATTTTTACATGTCGAAAAAAATACATTATTAAACTGGAGGTATATCTTATAACAATTTAAAAAATAACTTTTTAAATAACGTCAACACGATCGTTCGAAAAGCTATTTTCTGCTGCTTTTTGCTTGAAAAATTATTTATCATGAGTAAAATTATAAGTGAAGGAAGATAAAAAAAAGAAAGGAATGGTCAAAATGGCTAACAACATGATTCCTCGTCGCTCTGATTTATTTGACATGACACCTTTCAATTTTTTTGAGGACTTTGGACGGAATTTTTTTGAAGGCTTCAAGGGCAATATGGTTAAGACAGATATCCACGAAACAGACAACGAGTATTTGCTAGAGGCGGAATTACCTGGAATTCCTAAGGAAAACATCCAAATCAATTATGAAAATGGCATATTGACGATTGAAGGAAAACACCAAACAGATACGCAAAAGGAAGATGACAAGGGCAATTTGGTAAGAAGTGAGCGAAGCTTCAGCAGTGTTCGCCGACAATTTGCAATTAGAAATGTGAGAGAAGAAGATATCAAGGCTGAGTACAAGGACGGAATTTTGAAGGTTACTTTGCCAAAATCAGCGGAAAAATTGGAACGCAAGACCGCTATCCCAATTGAATAGAACGAGAAAAGGAGCTGTGACAAGATTCTTGTCACAGCTCCTTTCTTACGATTAGGCAAGAGAAATAAGTAGAAACTTCTTAAGGTTGACCACTTCCATCAAATTCTCACTTTTTTAAAACGGCTAACAAAAAGATTTTAAAACTATAACAAAAAATAAAGACTGACAAAAATTAAAATTAAAATTTTTCCTCGAAAATAAGATTGATAATTATAAAAAAGATCTATTGACTGACGGTATTTGAGCAATCAATAGATCTTTTTATATAGTTAGTTTAACTATAAAATAAATTTATAATTTTTTAAAATAGTTTACTTGGTCTTATAAAAAACTAGAAAAGAAATATTTCTTTAAAAAACAAATTAATTTATTTATCTTTTGATTTAAAATTGTTTTGTAATGCTATTATAAAATAGCGATTAGAAATAATCAATAATATTCATAAAAACAATTATTTTTGTTTCTCTTTGAAGATTCATTACAAAAAATAAAAGCTTTGAGTTCTCAATTTTGGGATTTAACTCATTATTAGTTGAAAAATGTGCCGTCATTTAAGCCGTCAGAATTGGAGGGGAACTGTCAATGAGAAAAGGAGAAAATATATATTTAAGAAAGGATGGACGTTGGGAGGGACGTTATTCAAAGGGAAGAAAAAACAATGGAAAAATTAAATATGGATATGTGTATGGAAAAACCTATACGGAAGTTCGGCAAAAAATGTTTCCGCTTAGGATACATTATATGACTGTCCAGCAAACTCATGGGGTTGCGAGTGAAACATTTGAGGAGTGGGCGAGTTACTGGTTGAGCTATGTCCAGCAGGAGGTCAAGCCGTCTACCTTTTCCAGTTATTATTATAAAATTTATAAATACGTGTTACCAACAATAAAGAGCATTCCTTTAAATGAACTATCTGCAGAGCAAGGAAAAGAAATACTTAAAGAACTTGGAAAAAAGCTTGCTAGTTCAACTGTACATGTGATTTTTCGAATTTTGAATAAATGTTTGAATCATGCAAAAAAATGCGGGAAAATTTTATCTAATCCCTTTTCCAGTATTCAGTTACCAAAAGTTAAAAAGAAAAAAATTGAAGCGCTCACTCGCAGAGAACAAAAGAGACTTATGAATGTAGCGTTGAACGAAAAGAAAGGCAGAGGTCTTCCGATACTGTTATCTCTCCATTCTGGCATGAGAATTGGAGAAATCTCTGCTTTAAGGTGGTCTGATATTGATTTTGAATCGAGTTTAATACATGTAAGTCACACATATCAACGAATAGGGATTTCACATGGAGAACGGAAAACACAATTAAATTTTGCTAGTTCAAAAACAGAAGCGTCTGTTAGAGTAATACCAATTAGTCGTACATTGAAGAAACTATTATTAAAGCACAAGAGAAAGTCAACGAGTCAATTTGTTTTTTCTTATTGTGGAAAGCCTTGTGAGCCGAGATTACTCACTTATTATTTTCATAAGATTCGCGTGAAAGCTGATTTAGCACATATACATTTTCATCAGCTACGCCATACATTTGCAACCCGCTGTTTAGAATCAAAAGGGGATATTTCTTCGGTCAGCGCTCTTTTAGGACACGCATCAACTCAAATGACATTAGATACTTATGTGAATGCTTTACTAGAACAAAGATATCAAGTAATCGAGGAAATGGAGAAGTCTATCGCTTAGAAAACGCTTCCAATAACGATTTCGGGAGGTTCTTTTTTCTTTTTCTGAGAAAGCGCTTTCAATTTATTCGCAGTTTATAATGATTATAATAATCAGTTAAAATCAGTGTTTCTAAACAAAAAATAAAGGCGTTATTTCATCTGAAAAAACTATACGCCGTCTTAAATCGTCAAAAAGCGTTCAAATCCTTCTAATAATAAAGGGATTGGGTGCTTTTTCTAGTTTTTTATAAGACTAGGAACAATTTTGACTCATCTGAAAAATCGTTATTTTAGCTAAACGTCAGTTTTTGTGTTTAAAAAGTATGGGTGTTGATTTTGATTACTAATCGCAGACACCAAAAACTTATAGTAATCAATGATTTATTTAAAGCACCACCATGCTTATGATAACAAATTTTCAGGAAATAGCGAGTGAAGGCTTCTGATTCAAGACTTTTATGGTTAATGCTTGTCTGTATGGCTGTAGAGCTATCCGATAAAAAAAGAGAAAAGGGAAGAGAAAAATGAATGTATTAATATTGACGAAATGTGTTTTTGCTGAAGAAGAATTGATAAAAAAATTAAATCTGCTCGGTTATGAGGTGTTTTGCAGTAGTCACTTGCTTGAGGGGTTAATTGAAGATACTAAAAACTATCCGGTAATTAACTATTTTCCCAACATTATTTTTAGCGAAACGATTTCTGATGACGAGGTATCACAGGTAGCTAAAAATGAAGACATCAAAGATTCGATTCTTTTTAGAAAAGCGACGACATTTTCAAAAAATCATCATGAATACGAAAATGATAAATTCAATTTTTTATTTATGGACGATTCCTTAGAAGAGATAGGAGAAAAGTTAAGGAAAAATCATGCTCAATATCAAGAAAGCAGCAAGCCGAATTTATTGTCTTTTAATATTAAAGATATCGATTCTATGTTGTTTTTGAGTAATCAGGAAAGACAAGTTTTTGAAATTTTATACAACGCTAAAGGAAAAGTTATTTCAAGAGAAGATATCTGTAATAAGATATGGGCCCAAGTAACTAATTCAAACTTAGCTCAGACTTCTACGATTGTGCGAAGGATAAAAGTTAAACTTGAGGATTCGGGATTTGTGAATTGTGATTTACAGACTATCTGGGGAAAAGGATATCGAATTATTACTGATTAATTTTTTTGCATCACAGTCGAACACGTACTTATAAAAAATTAAAGGAATCAGCTGGATGACTATGAAAGATAAAAATATAAAGAAATACAAAAGGATAGCCAATAAGATTATCAAACTAATACCAATGTATAAAGCAATGTCAGATTCCGATTTGCAAAACCAGACGATCCTATTGAAAGAAAGATTAGCAAATGGGGAAAAAGCCGAAAAGCTTTTGCCTCAGGCCTATGCGATTGTTGCAGAAGCTGACCGGCGGGTATTAGGGTTAGAGCCATACTATGTTCAGATTCTCGGTGGGATCGCTTTGTTTTATGGAAATGTTGCGGAAATGAAGACTGGTGAAGGAAAAACACTCACTGCAACGATGCCGATGTATTTAAGAGGTCTAATGGGCAAGGGAAACTTTTTGATTACCTCGAATTCTTATTTGGCTTGGCGAGATGCTGAAGAAGTCGGAAAAGTTTATCGGTGGCTAGGACTAACTATTTCTGTAGGAGTTCCAAAAGATGCTAGTGAAGAAGAGGTAGATAAGGAAGCAGTCTATGGTTCAGATATTATCTATACTACACACAGCGCTTTGGGCTTCGACTACCTATTTGATAATCTAGCAACGACTTTAGAAGAGCAATATGTCAATACGTTCAACTATGTATTGATTGATGAGATAGACGCCATCCTGTTAGATATGGCGCAGACACCGTTAATCATTTCAGGAGCACCCAAAGTACAATCTAATCTATTCGAAACATCTGACTGGTTTGTTAAAAGTCTTAGCGAAGGAGAAGACTATTTAAAAAGTGAAGACAAGAGAAATGTTTGGTTCAAAGAAGAGGGAATTAAAAAAGCAGAAAAATATTTTGGAATTCACGGAATTCTTATAGAGGAATGGCGCGACTTATACAGACATTTAGTTTTGGCTTTAAGAGCCAATCAATTATTAGAAGAAAACAGAGATTATGTAGTGGAAGAGGGTGAAATTCTGCTTTTAGATGAAGCAAACGGAAGAAAATTAATCGGAACGAAATTACAAGCGGGATTGCACCAAGCGATAGAAGCCAAAGAGGGGGTAGAAATTACCAACGAAACGAGATCAATGGGATCAATTACTTATCAAAATCTCTTTAAGAAGTTCAAAATTCTGTCAGGAATGACCGGAACAGCAAAAACTGATGCTGAAGAATTTAGAGAAACTTACAATGTGAACGTGATTCAAATACCTACAAATAAGTCTATCAAAAGGGTAGATCATCCAGATGAAGTCTATGTAACAAATAAGGCTAAAGTATTGTCCTCATTAAAAGCTGTAAAGGAAGCACTTAAAAAGGGGCGACCGGTCTTAGTAGAAACGGGTTCTGTCGCTATGTCTAACTTGTATTCCTTACTATTATTGCAGCAAAAAATCCCACACAATCTTCTAAATGCTACAACAGTTGCGAAGGAATCCTTGATTGTTTCTGAAGCAGGTAGAAAAGGCGCTGTTACAGTAGCCACATCAATGGCTGGAAGAGGAACGGATATTAAGCTTGATCCTGAAGCAAAAGAAAGTGGCGGGTTGTTAGTTTTGGGAACAGAACGAATGACCAGTGATCGGATTGATTTTCAGCTTAGAGGTCGTGCTGGAAGACAGGGAGATCCGGGTGATACAGTTTTTTTTGTTTCGATGGAAGACAAAATAGTCGTTGAAAGTGCGCCTAAGTGGGTTGCCAAGGCGCGAAAGAAGTTGGTCGAAGAAAACGAGCAAAAGGAAACAGCTGAAACAAAGCCTTTAAAGGAAAAGAAATACGACAAAATCATTAATAAATCTCAAGCAAATAGAAAGAATCAAGAAGTAGAAAGTCGCAAGAATATTCTTGAATATGATGAAATCATCAGTGTTCAACGGGAGATGATTTACACTGCAAGGAATAAGGTGATGGAAGGTTCTATTGCATTTTTAGAAGGAATCATCCAGCGTTCAACAGAAAATGTTATTGATTCTTTTACCTCGGAAAAAACGAATCTAGATAGAAATAAATTGATTGATTTTATCTATAACAATATCGCTTATAATTTTGACGCTTCGACCATTGATCGAGAGCTAAACGATTACGGTAAGAAGCATGTACGCGAGTATTTAAAAAGGATGATTTTAACTCAAATCGAACAGGTTCATTTCAAAATTCCCGATAGTTTTCAGCAGCTTTATTTTAGACGAATTGTTACCTTGAAGGCTATTGATACGATGTGGATTGAACAATCTGATAATTTACAGCAACTAAAGTCTGTTGTGAATGGACGTAGCTGGGGGCAACACAGACCAATTTATGAATTTCAAATTGAAGCAAGGCGATCCTTTTTTGAAATGAAGGATGAGATATGGTTGAACATATTGAGAAATCTATTATTGTCGGACTTGGTTTACAATTCCGATGGATCCATTGACGTAGATTTTCCATAATTTAGCCATCATTTAGTATTTTAAAAAAGGACGGTTATCAATGAAAAACAATAAAGAGATAGTCAAACGGATTGGTTGGAGTATTTTACTGCTTGCAGTTGTGGAGTTTGGAAAAAAGATCGAGGTTCCTGGCTTTTTAGCAATACCAAAAGAAGAAACCCAAAATTTGATCCTTCGTTTTCTTTCAACCACTACTGGAGGAAATTTATCAAAACCAACCCTGCTTTCTTTGGGAATGGGTCCATATATGACAGCTTTAATTATTTGGACCACGATTAGTATGATTGACACGGATAGGATCAACAATCTTTCAAATAAACAAAGAGGATATATTCAAAGAGTGCTAACGCTTATTTTTGCCATCGCTCAAGGAATTGCGTTAATGCTTAAATTTGAACCCCTAGTTGATTTCAAACAATTTCCCGGAATAAGTAAATTTGCCATTTTTTGCATGGTGATCATGATACTTACCACTGGTGCGATGTTTGTTTCTTGGATATCCGATATTAACAGTGAAAAGGGAATCGGTGCCCAGAGTTTATTTATTTTACCAGGTCTACTTTCCAATTTACCTGCGATGTTAATATCTGGACAAAGCGGCACTTTACGCTTAAACAGCAGCTATTTTCTAGGGTTGTTTGTTATCACCTTCGTTTACATTGTGATAACAATCTTTTTATACAACTCCGAATATCGGATAAATATCCAGAGAACGGGAATAGATAGTAAATTTAATAACTCGTATATTCCGATTCGCCTGTTAACGGCTGGAGCAATGCCTTTTATGTTCGCAGTGACGGTGTTTTCGATCCCGCAATTGTTACTACTAAATGAGCGTTGGAGCAATACGCTTTTTTCCAGTATTCTTTCAAAATTATTTTCCTTTAATACGGTAGAAGGAATCATTACCTATGGAGTTATTCTTTATGCTTTGGGAATGGGCTTTAGTTATATCAATGTTCGGCCGCATGATATTGCTAAGCATCTAAAAGAGTCTGGCGATTATATTTATGAGATTGTACCTGGAGCTGAAACTGAAAAGTATATCAAGAAGAAGCTGTCTACCATCGCTATGGTAGGGAACTCATACCTAGTGTTAGTTTCTCTTATTCCGTTGTTTATCGGATTAAAGGTGGAGATCATAGCTAATTTAGCATTTTATTTTGGGAGTGTTTTTATGCTGATCATTATTCTCGATACACTCACGCAAGAAATAAAATTTATTTTTTCAAAACGTAATTACCATATTTTTTAGTGAGAAGCAGGAGTGGATAAATCAATGATTTACTTAATCCCAAATTGGAAACAAACAGACAATAATTTAGAAAATGAACGAGTCTTGAACATTACGAAGCTTTTCACGGAAAGCGACGAACAATATAAGCTTTTCCTATTAAATCATTTGCCCTTTTTAAGATATAAGGCCCAAGAACATTCTTTACTATTTACTTCCTATTGGCGCGCTTATGATGTGATTCAGAATATCTCTGTATCGGATGGTCATCCCCTAAGTTTTGAAGATCTGTCATTTCCTAGTGATATTGAAACCATTTATACTCCCTTTGGCATTGTGCTTTTTCGAAAGAATCGTAAATATGGAGAGGTAAAGTTCAATAAATATGGCTGTATTGAAGGTGTGAAATATTTTAAAGAGGATCATAACTACTTTGAGTATTACGATGATCGAGGTTTTTTATCGCTAATTGAGCATATGACGAAACAAAATGTAGTGACAAGACGAGAGTACTTTAATGAATACGGTGAAAAGACACTCACAGAAATCTTGGATGGAAATCCTGAAATAATCATTGAGGAAGCAGGAAACGAGAGCTTAAAGAAAAAAATATTTTACACCATGGATGAGGTGATTGCAGAGGTCTTAAAAATCGAGTTGCAGCAAATCCCTGATGACAATAAAAAAATCATTGCAACAACAGATAATGACATTCTAAAAGTAACGCAATTTATTCAAGACGAGGAGGAGCTGGTCCGGATTGTTTCCGATGACGATGCGCTTCAGGCCTATGATAGAAAGCTGTTCATAAAAAGTATGAAAAAAGCAGCGTATGTCGTGACTGATACGAAAGCGAAATCTCAAGAATTATTAAAGGTAAAAAAAGCCAATCCGGAACTAGCCAATATAGAAATTACTACGATTCCGATGTTTAATACGGAACTAGCTTTAGGAATGAGTAATTCGATTGCGCAGCTCATCATCTATTGGCGAGTGGAGCAACTGACTGATTTTCTACTTGAAGCAAATCAGGTTTTCATAAAAAATTTGATTGATCAAACGAAATATAGCCTGATTGTTGAGGTGAGTTCCCTCTTGGATCAAAGTAAATTACAAGAGCATCAAAAGGAAATCATTGATTCCTATTTTGATGTGGATAGTGAGTCTGACGATTTCAAAAAAGTCGCTCATTTTATTGAAGCAAAAAGAATCAAGCGCTTGTATAAAGCCGATGAACTGGCAATTGAAGACATTCGAAAAACGGATTCATGGAAAAATTTGGTCAAAGCAATCAATGTATATAACCGCATAGAATTCCGTGTACAGCCAACGCTTCTCTCAATAAAAAACGATTTTCATAAAGCTCGGCTTTACGTGGATATTAATGAAAAATACAATTTACAAATGCAATCATTAGCAATCAGTGCAGGAATTCCTCAAATAACGAAGGTGAAGACTGATTTTATAGAGGATAAAAAGAATGGAGCAGTAGTTAGAAGAATTTCTGAATTAGAACCTGCCTTGACCTTCTTTCTACAAAATTTGAGTAATTGGAACAATGCCTTGGTAAAAAATATATCTGTGATTGAGGACTTTAGCCCGCAGATCATACTAGAGAAATGGAGGGATGTGTTGAATGGCTAAAAAAATTAACCTTCTTCATTTTGGGGAGAATAAAATCGCTGATTTAAAACAGTTATCCTCCAGTTTTCATTATAATTGGCTGCCAAATGATTACAATTTCCAGCTGGATGAGAAAGAGATTGAGTTATTTATCGATGGAGAATTCAACAAAAAATTTTCTAGAGCAATTTTTATTTTGGAGTCAGATGCGAAAATTTTAACCCAGGATAGCGAGTTATTAGTGCAATTACCAGCGTATCAAATTCTTTACGAGAGTCAAGCGAGTGTTTCGCCTGAAGTAGCCCGGCTATTAAAACTCAAAGAAGCACTTCCTATTGATATGATGAAAATAGATCAGGTCTTTTCATTTATTAATAACCAATACTCTGTCAGACAATCTGGTTATAAACTGTCAAATGATCATATCAAAGTTGATCCAACATTTGATGGAAATGTTCAAAAATGCGGAAATTCTTATATTGAGCTCGAAGGAAATTTTCCGCAGGAGTTCAAACAAGTACTCTCATGGAAAATGACTAATCTTATTAAGGCAGACGAAAAAATGGCGTTCTATTCAGAGCTGGCTGTTCTTTCTGGAGATGTTGAATTGCTATTTAAGATCTTTTTAGTAGAGGAAAATACTTCGGAGGTTGTTCAGATAATTGAGGTCCCGTTGGAAAAACTTCAGAGAAAAGAAGAAATAATATTTGAACAGCCAGTGAATGCCTATATCCATGTTTCGCTCTATGCACGTGGAAAAAAGGGGAAGATTCAAGTTAGCCAAGTCCATATTAGAAAAGCACTAGCTGATAGAAGCTCCATGATTCCTGGTGGGAATAAAATAGTGGATGAGGAGCAGCTTTCTGGAGAAGTTTTCTACTATTTTAATGCAGGCGATTTGAAGCCACCATTGGCGATTTATTTTTCGGGGTATCGACCAGCTGAAGGTTTTGAAGGTCGCAGAATGATGAGCAGCATGGGCGGGGGGCCTTTTATGCTGATAGCAGATCCCAGATTAGAAGGCGGAAATTTTTATCTAGGAAGTCAACGCTTTGAACAACAGATTGTTGATATTATCTTAGCTAAATTAGAGCTTTTAGGATTCGAAAATTCTGATTTGATTTTGTCGGGATTGTCTATGGGGACCTTTGGAGCGCTTTATTATGCAAGTGATTTGGAGCCTCACAGTGTAATCATCGGAAAGCCATTAGCCAACATCGGAACGATTGCTTTAAACGAGCGTGTGTTACGGCCAAATGGGTTTCCAACTTCCTTGGATATGCTTTATTACAACACTGGCGAAACCACAGTCGAAGCTGCCGAAAGATTGAACAAGAAGTTCTGGGATAAGTTTGCCTCTGGCGACTTTAGTAATACGACTTTTGCTGTGGCCTATATGAAGCAGGATGATTATGACAAAGAAGCCTTCCCACAATTATTTAATGTTTTAAAAGAGAATCGTTCTACTGCAAGAGTACTCTATAAAGGACTTACAGGTCGACACAATGACAACAGTACCGGAATCAATAAATGGTTTCTAAAGCAATATCGAAATATCTTATTCAATAGTTTTCAAAGAGTCATGGATGACTTTGAATAACTAGAGGGGTGAAGGCTTGGAAAATTTTTACATGATAAAGTGGGGAATTGACTTTAACGATAACTACAATTATGGAGCGAATATCCGTCTTTTAGAGGATGATTCTGTTCGCTTTTCTTCTCCATTTATGCCCACGGGAACCCCTATCAAAACGTGGTATTCAAGGACAGCATTTCATTCTGCTCGCAAATCTCCAATGCTGCCGATTTTGATGAATGGGAAAGGCTATCACATAAAGGTGCACGCGAAATTTGATACGACAAACGCGGTGCAATTAGTCATTGAGTTTTTTAATGTCAATGAAGAGGTGATCGAAAAAATTTATTTTAAAGAGTTGGAAGGGCATTTTATCTTTCCAAATGAAGCAATAAGCTACAATGTGCAGCTAGTAAATAAGAAGCATGAATTCATTATTTTTAATTGTTTAACTATTGTTAGTGATTCTTTGGAAGAACGATATGAGCTTCAAACAGATAAAAATACCGAAGTGATCTTTCTGAAGGTTCGACATCCGTACAAAGGAATCAAAACAAAAATTGTCTTACAGAGAAAATCGAAATATATGACGAGTTTGGTCTTAAAAGATTATATGAACTATTATTTTTTGATAGGAGATCAATCTGAAAAAACATGGTTGGATGGGATTGTCGATATGTGTGACGACCTCAAGGAGAATCATGAATTGAATTCACTCTCGATAGAAAGAGGTCCACGCTTTAATACACTGGAAGATAATATTCAATTGCTCCCTTTGGCATTAGAAGCCATACTGCCATCCAGTAGATTGACAAACGTTCGAACAAGCACAACTGCTGGATGGACAAAGTTAAAGGAACAAGCACAAGTCAACAAGTACGCACTAAGTATTTTACAGCACACTGTTGCGAGACAGGAGAATTTGACTCTTAAGAAGTCAAGACAGTAGTTCGTTGATGAATATCAGGAGGGAAGAAGAGATGAATTTTTTTATTAATAAAGCAATGGGAATAGGAAATTCTGGTGTCGAACATGCACAATTTTATCGAGCGAGATGCTTTGAAAAAGTCCAACTTCCATATAAGTACGTCTTTGTGGAGCTTGTAAAAAATTTACATGAAGCGATGGATGCCTGGGATATTCCAGATAATAAAGTAATCAACATGTGGGAGCTGTTTGTTTTCGGGAAAGACTATTTAAAGACTGGCGCTAAAAAAAGCTATGAACACAAAGAAGAGATACTGTTGGATTTCACCAATACTCATCGGATAAAAGAAACGATTACTTCTTCAGGCATGTTGATTGTGGAGCATTTAGAAAAATCACCAAGTAAAAAGAAAGAAAATTTGCTTCTCGTTTCTACCTATAAAATTGAACTCTTTGATTATAAAACGATGGAAAGAAAAGTCATGTTTGAATACATCGAACATAAAAACAGAGGCAGATTGCTAAGTAATATCCATCTCTTTGATTTTGAAGGAGAGCATTTATTTTTTCGGACAGAGGTCCTGCTGCAACGTTATTTCTTCGAATATTTAGCATCACAATTTGAAGGTGTCAAGAATTTTGTCATTGATCGAGGACAGGAGTCTGAATCTGCGCTTTTCAATCACAAACCAGCAGATACCAATATTATCGAGATTATTCACGCAGATCATCTTTCTGATCGAGATGTGTCGACTGCACCGCTATGGAATAACTACTACGAATACTTACTGACACACATGGAAATGGCGGATCGTGTAGTGGTGGCCACAGAGCTTCAGAAGCAAGATCTCTTGATAGATTTCCCAGAAGAAACTGAAAAGATATGGGCGATTCCTGTAGGAGGTATTCGAGATCAGGATATTCACAAGAAACAAGAGCCAATTCGTCACGTACCTATTCAAAAATTTATTACAGTTTCTCGTTTAGCTTCTGAAAAGCATATTGATATTGTGATTCAAGCCATTTGTGAGGTGAAAAAAATTTTTCCAGATATTTCTTTGGATATTTATGGACAAGGTGGAGAAGACGGAAAACTAAGAAAATTGATCCAAGAGATGGATGCTGAATCTTATATTGCTTTGAAGGGACACTCAAATCAAATGAATCAAATCTATCCAAAATACGATGCCTTTATTTCCGGTTCTTATTCAGAAGGCTTTGGTTTAACTTATATCGAAGCTTTAGATGCAGGGCTGCCAATTGTTACCTTTAAGGCAAGATTTGGAGCGGTCGAGTTGATAAAAAATGGAGTGAATGGTTTTTTAAAAGACTTTTCACGAACAAATGAAGAATATAGCAAGGAACAGCTAACAGAAGGAATTATTCAGCTTCTTGAATCAGAACAGCAAAAAATAATAGATCAAACGAGAGACTCTGTAAAAGAATATCAAGATTCTATTATTGCAAATAAATGGAAGGAGCTTATCAATGGACTATGAGTTAGTAAGTGTCATAAAGCCAACAGATATCGTTTGGAAAAGCCAAAAAGAGCGTTTGATTGAAAATAACGGAAAAGTTCTCTCTCTTTCCCCGAGTCCGAATTTCAATAAGTTAAAACATTCAGAAGAAGTAGAGGGATTAAATTTATTAGAGGTGTTAACCAAACGTGAATATCAGCCAGGTAATTTTCTGTTTTTTAATAGCATTCCAACAGCGGCTGCCGCAGAGATTTTCATGAATGAAGATCGGACAATTTCGGTGATCAATGATGGTGAAGAGATTGGACAAGTAATCACGTATCCAGAAACTAGAAGGCATGTAAAAGAAGTGAAATACTTAAATGTTGATGGTACGACTGATTTTATTGAAGAATACACGGATGATGGACAATTATATAGCAATATTTTTTTCTTTAAGAATCAGGTCCATGAAATAGATTTTTACAATAGTAAACAACGTCCAATTGTTCAATATTTTTTTTATGAGGGTCAAATCAACTTAGTTGTTGTAAGAGACCAAGATACTGGCAGAGTTAGCGCTAAATACAACAGCCTGACACAATTTCTAACAGATCAAGTGGCGAATATAGTAACTGAAAAAGACAGTGTATCCATCTCTTACATGGGATTAGAGCTGTTTGCTTTAGCAAAAACAAAATCAAGAAATGTTCTTTACTTAACTGAATCTCCTTTTACAAATACTGGAGGAATCAAGGGGAATTTATTGAGTATATTGGAAAACAAAATTTCATATATCAATGAAGTAAAGATGTTACGTGAACATTATAAAAAATTAGTAGGTAAAAATGTTTGCTTAGATAAAGTAACTATCATTGATTAAGGAGTCTACGACGATGACAATTCCAGCAGAAAAAATCTTCAACGAAATTCAGACATTATCAAATGAAAATCCTGATTCAGTATTGAATTTTGAAGAACAAAAAGAAATGGCCGCTCAGTTACTGGAGCAGCAGAGAAAGCATGTGACTGTCATGCAGGCAATAAATGAACAGATGAAGCAATTGGCAGAGAATAAAGAATACGCTGTTGAGCAAATCAGACAATTGAAAACGGATTTTAATACTATTTTTGATAAATATAAACAAGAGTATTCCTTATTAAAAGAAATATTGTTAACGTTACAGGTTTCCTACGATACTGAGCGATTTATAGCCAAACGATCCCTCATTACTGAAAATGAAAAAATAATTTCAAGCATTATGAACGAAGCATAAAAGAGGAAAAGTCTAATGGTGATAAGTCAAGATGAAATTTGAGATTATTTTTATTGAATAGACTATTTTGAAGCGCACTGAACTAAACCCGACTAAAATCAATTTTTTTCGGGCGTTTCAAGGATTTGCGTCAATAACAAATTGTTATTTATCTATCACGCTCCTTGGTGGCGTGTAGAGTTGATGGTTACGTAGTAGCGTATCCACCAAACGCGTAAATTTTCTTGCGGTTAAGACGAGTGCTCGTTTGTGTTGGTGTTTAGGTACCTCTTTATACTTGCTTTGATAAAAAGCTTTATATTCAGGAAGATAATTTTTTACTGAGTTGGCAGCTTCAACTAAGTAATAACGAAAATATCGATTCCCTTGCTTGGTCAGAGGTGTATTTTGAGACTGATAGTTTCCAGATTGTTTAACTTTCCAACTTAATCCAGCGTACTTCGCCAATTTTGTTTGATCTTCAAATCGTTCGATTTGACCAATTTCAGCGATCAAACCAGCAGCGTAGACTTTTCCAATTCCTGGAATACTGGTTAAACATTGATATTCTGGAATGACTATAACTAATTGTTCAATTGCTTTATCCAGCTCTTTGATATTCTTTTCAAGAGCCCGCATTTCACAAACAAGAACGCCCAGAACAATATCAATAGATTCTTGGGCTACAGTGCCTAAGCGATAGCTTGATCTGATGGCTCGTTGAATAGCCTTGGCAATTTTCTCGGGTTGTTTGAAACGACCTCTTCCTTTTTCTTGGATTAAGTCACTGAAAGCTTCCAAAGGAAGCTCAGCCAGTTCATCTAACGTGAAGTCTTCTGTCATTAGAGAAATCACTGTAGCACTAAAAAGACTAGTAGATTCGTCTTTCATTTCACGAACAAGTGTGTTGCATTTGTACGTTAGATTTTCAAGAAAGTGTTGCTTTGTACGAGTTAGTTGCTTAATTAATTGATAACGAGTTCGGGTCAGACGCTGTAACGCCATGTATTTTTCTTCTTTAATAGGAGACGTGGTAAAACGTTGAATGCGTAGAAAGTCAGCAATTCTTAGCGCGTCATTACGATCTGTTTTGTCTTCATCAAACATGCGTCTAAATTGTTTAATTCGAAAAGGATTTTCGATAGTTACAAGCGTATTGAGCTTTTTTAGTTCCTCGTCTTCATGAAAAAACATTGAAGGATGGAAACTGTACATGGACGTTGATTCCATGCCAATTATAATTTGATCAAATAGGTAATTCTCATTGAACTCAAGAATCATTTCTCGTGTTAATGAAGCACCTTCAATGTCATTGGAGACTGAGATTTCAGACAATGTAGACAACTGATCGTCGTCAGTTAGGAAACAGACATCTAACTTTTCAGAACTAACGTCAATACCGACAAATAATTTCATGGAAGAAGGACCTCCTTTCGATCTAAATTTTGGAAAATGCTTCGATACTGTGGGATTTCCCAGAAGCTCACTGTGTAACCACAACCTCGCCTAATAGAATACGGTGATAAAAGAGCTAGAAGCTGCCTTCCAAACTACTATCTGAAAGTCTAGTCCATTATCGAAACAGCTAATGAGTTGGTAGTGATAACAGTGGTTCGGGTAACAGACTTTGCAAGGTAGACAAAGCTACAGGAGGGCATAGCAAATTCCCGTTGGATCCTTTCCATGAATCCATTGTACTCTGAGAAATCACACAATAACGAAACAAATTCCGCAAGGAATGTGTTATTCAATAAATTTTTCGATTCAGAAGCATTTTGATTAAAAAGTATTAGACAAAAACTATTTTACGAGGAGTGCTATAAATGGAAACGATTATACCAGCAGATCAGCTTTTGCAAAAAATTCAACAATTGTTAGATGACAATCCCTCTTCTTTATTAAATTTTACTGCAGAAAAAGAAACGGCTAAGAAGCTAGTAGATGGACAGCATGAAAAAATAGCTCATTTGCAATTCTTGCATCAAGAAATGTTAGAGCTGCAAGATGATTCTGAAGTGTCAATTAATGAAATTAGGAGAATGAAAGCGACATTTGATCAAGCCTATCAAGCGTACAAGAAAGAATATTCTTCATTAAAGGAGCTCTATTTAACTCTTGCTGTTTCATTTGTTACTGAAAAATATGTTTTGAAACAATGCTTTTTTGGTGAGAGCGATCAGATGCTTTCCAAAATTATGGAAAAGACTGCTGATCAAGACCTAGAAATAGCTCAATTGAAAGAGTTCGTAAGTTCCTTTGATGAAGACTAGTTTTCTAGGTTGATAGTACTTAATGGTAGAAAAATACTTGGGAGCTCAAATGAAGGAGAGAATCCAATGAAAAAAGATCAATTATCAAGAGAAATAGAGGAAAAATTTGAGCAGGAAAGTAATAAAGTTATAGATAATGTAGAGGATAAAGAGAAGCATTCAAAGCTTTTGACCATCATTATTTCAGTGATAATGTCAGGAGTTATTCTAGGATCACTAGTCTATTCTTTACTTGAATCTATTGGGAAGTGACAATATCTATTAGCTCTATTTCTCATTCTCAAAGATGAGGATGAGCATAATGGCGGGAGAGTGTGGAGTGATGAAGAGCAGTCTATTAAGTGTTTGTAGATTGATTAATACGATGAATCCAACGCTAACTGAACCACAGAGTTCTGTTATAGCTGTAAATATTGATCGCGAATCAATTGAAGAAATTAGAAAAAGAAAAGGCATTTCAATCAGAACCTTAGAAAGAAAAATTAATCTTTCAAAATCTAGATACTATCGATGGTTACGTTATCAAACTGATCTGCCTCTTGAATTAGTCATGGGATTGAAAAAAGTATTGAATATGTCCGATCGCGAATTATTGAACTTGTTCGTATCTTCAACAGATGAGCAAATCCAGATGCTCGGACTAGTCATTTATACCTCAATGTCCAATTTAGAAAAAGAGTACAAGCAGTTTCTAAATCTGCGAAAATCCTTAGAGAAATTCAAAAATTCCAGTGACGACAATGGTGCCTATAAATTGATTTTAACTTATGCCAATTTGGTGGTAAACGGCAGGAACGGAAAACCTTCTTTAGCAGAGTTGCAACGTATTGAGAAATATTTTACATCGATTGATTACTTTACAATGTTTGACATCTTATTGTACTTAGCAACCCTACGAATTAGCCTAAATTACTCCTTATCCAATTCTGTAATGGAGAAAGAAAGCATTATTTTAGAAAACAGTTTGCTGAAGAAATTTTCCAGTAATCAGTCAAATGAGTGGAAGGATATTTTGATCGGTTGTGTGATTGATCTATCGTTGTGCTTCGTTGATATGAATAATTATGAACAGGCCATTAAATTACTTAATAAGGCGACGGTCATTTTGAAGCAGCAAAAAGGAGAAAATCAACAAACGAAAGAAATATTCCAATTTTTGGCCTATTTGTATGTTACCAAAGACATTTCTAGTGAAGATACAGTAATCAATCGAGTCAAGAGTAACATGAGCTATTCTTCGCTTTATCTTCCGAAAAATGAACGTGATTTCTTCAAAAATTTGTCAATCAAGGAGAAGTGTGTCTTTGAATAAGTGGATAACCTATATCGTTGAAGGAAATTCTGTAGATTCTGTTTCTAAAGCTAGAGGTGATGTCGCTGAAATTGCCGAGGGGATAGGGTTTCAAAAGTTATACATTTACCGCTACATCGACGAGCAGGAAAGTAGTCAGTCACTTCTATCAAGAATTGACGGTATTACTGCTGGCGTAGCAGCGGGTGATTTAATTGTGTATCAGTATCCAAGCTACAATCAGTTTAAATTTGAGAAAACTTTTGTTACACGTTTAAAACAGCGAGGTGCTCGAGTCGTTTTATTAATTCACGATTCTGAATTATTAAGAGATAACAGTTTTTTAAAAGAAATCGATCTCTTCAATCATGCGGATATGCTGATTACTCACGGAGAGAAAATGGAACAAAAGTTGAAATCCTTTGGAGTAACTACAGCGATGGTAGCTAAAGAATTATTTGATTATCGAATATCCTTGGAACAAGTGCTGACTGAAACTTCTTTAGAAAAGAGGATTGTTTTTGCAGGGAACGTTCAAAAATCTGTGTTTTTGAAGGATTGGACTTATCAGACGAAAATACAAGTCTTTGGAGCAAAGAGTGATTTTGAACTAGGAGGAACTGTTGAATACAAGGGTGTCTATTCTCAGAATGATCTGTTAAAAGCAATGCCGAAGAACTGTTTTGGTATTGCCTGGGATAACGACTTGTTCCAAGGGGGAAACTATCGAGAATATACACGGTATAATGCTCCCCACAAAATTTCATTGTATTTAGCTTTGGGACTTCCAGTAATTGTGTGGAGAGACGCGGCGATTTCAGAAATGATTGTTAAGTATAAGTTAGGGTATGTCATTGATTCATTAGCTGAAATCGATTCACTAATGGAAAGTATCACATTGGATGAACGAATACAGCTAAAAAAAAGAGTAAATAAATTCAGCTACTTATTAAGAGAAGGAATTTTTACTAAACGTGCCCTAATACAGGTAGAACAGGATCTTCTTCTTAAAGAAATGGAGACAATGAATGACAGCAAATGAATTAGAAAATGAGCTTATTGCCGGCAGAGCAACTTTAAATGAATTGTTGGAACGTATTCGAACACATATACAAGCTCGAGATGAGAAACTTTATGAAGTAAATAAGTTAGTTTCAATAGTAAAGGATAGAAAAGAAGTCTCAATAGACAATTTTTCCCAATTAAGAAAAGAAATCAATAGTTTGATAGTTGAATATACGAAAATCAATGAGATCAGTTCTTATATTAAAGGATTTACAGCCTGTTATGATCAAGTAGAGCCTTTGATGCAAGATATAGCCAGTATCTCTTTAATGATTGAACAGCAAAAGGAACAATTAAGGGCGCTTTCTGCTTCGGTGATGTCACCAAATTTGGCGGAGAGTATCAATCAACATGTGGAGGAATAAACAAGGCTAACAATAATTAAAAATAGGCAGACAGCTATCGGAGGTACTTATAGTGAAAACAGTTATTGCATTAGATATTGATCAGTTTAGGGTTGGAATTTGTGGATCAAATTATGAAGCAGTTTTCAGCTCGCTGTATTCGGATGTTAAAAAGAATTCGTGGAAGCCTTCTTTTTTTATGGAGCATTCTAACTCGATTGAGGGAAGTGAAATCAAATTAGAGGAATTTTCTGATTCCATTGTTTGGGGAATAAAAAAGCGCCAAAGCCGACGTTCAAAAGCATATCAGTCTTTTGGAGATGTTCTTGATAAATTAGATACTGTGGATACGATACAATTAGTGCGTTGTGTGTTAGCGTATCTGGCGAAGAATCAACAAGAATTATTTCAGGAAACAAGTAAAAATCAATTTCATTGTTCCTTGTTTATAGGTGTAAATTCTCAAAGTTCAAATGAGTTAAATGAAATCGGTCATCAATTCGAAGGCGAATTCGCTACTTTAGTTGATGGTGAAAACCTTTCTATCAATGTCGATAAAGTGGTCCTTGTTCCTAAAACATTTTGTTCGATCTTGGAAAATGAAAAACGACATCTTGAAACTATTGAAAAGACAACGCAGATGTTTGATGGACTCAACTATGTGATTGACGTAAGTGATCATTATGTAAAATGTGATATTTATGATAATGGCGAACTAATAAAAAGCGAGAATATCTCTCATGGAATCTATGAATTCTCTGATCGAATTGTTCAAGAATATAAAACGAACTGTGTTCAAAATAATCAACGTGCCTTTCAAATCGACAAAGATATGGTATACAACGTGATAATCAATAATGAAAGTACACTGATCGTTAATGGACGTCAACAAATTAATTTAAACACATTGATCGAGGCAGAAATTACAGAGGAAACAAAGAAGGTTTTGTCGTATTTAACGAAAGATCAAGATGTTCAATATGCTGATAATATTATTGTTAGAGATTTAAAAACGGGTATTATCAATCAAAACACGGTCAATCAGTACCTTGAAAGCTTTGGATTGCATTGCACAAGTTTAGATAATAAAAGTGCCAAAGGGATATATACTTTTGGAACGATTTTTCTAGGAGACAATTTTCTCGAGAGTAATGAGGACGATCAGGAGAAGCAATCAGAGAATAGTTTACAAACTTTTGATTCAGAAACGGATGAAGCGAATCGTAAGATGGAAACAAATCGTTCTGCATCAATGGAAATTGAGATGGCGGAGACTCAGGAAGTGGATGCACATGTGATAGATTCGGAACAAAATGATTCTTCAGCTACAGAAGAAGAGTTGATTCATGCTAATCAGACGGTAAAAATATCGGAAGAAGTCGAGATCGAGGATATGTTGAAAGAACAAAATGAGCTGTTAAGTTCCTTACTTGATTTTGAAGATGATTCTTTATAGAAGTTGTGTGAGGAATCAGAATATGTGGACAAAAAAAATAGTTATTTGTTTATTTATAGTAACGTTTTTCATGTTATCAGGCTGTACAGAAGATAATTCTTCCAAAACAACCGACAGCTTGAAAAGTGAAGTTTCAAAGTTGAAAACTGAAAATTCTAAATTAAAAAAAGATTTGACGTCTAAAATAAATGATAATCAAGAACAATCAACCGAAAATTCCAGATTTACACAAGAAGTCAAGACTTTCTCCGAGAATGAAGTAATCGAATTTGGAGATGGTGAAAAGAAGCTAGCAGAAATGAAAGTGGTGGAGGTTACTACAAAGCACTCAGCCTTTCCAAAACGGATGAATGAATTGGAAAATTATGATACAACGCGGATGCTTTCTGTAAAAATTGAGTATAAAAATATAGAAATGACTACTCCTTTCTTACCTTATGCGCAATCCTTTCAAGCTTATTCAAAAGATGGAAAACGATTGACCTCAGTTAACCAACAAAGAGGGCAGGACGAAGTTCCGAAAGGAAAATCAGGAACAACCCAAATTTTTTTTAAGCTACCTGTGAACGGTGATGAATTTGATAAGGTAGAAATTGATTTCGTTTCCGGAGAGCAACGCGTGGCAACATTCGACTTGAAAGTAAGCCATTAGTTATATTAAAATCCCCGTCCATATCCTTGGACGGGGATTTTAATATAACTAATGAAACGGAGAAGGAGGGATTTGAACCCTCGCACCGTGTTAACGATCTACACCCTTAGCAGGGGCGCCTCTTCAGCCACTTGAGTACTTCCCCAATCAACTCTTTTATTATAAACGAATAGTTAATTTTAAGTCAACTTAGTCTAATTTCTCATAACTGAATTTGTTTGTTATTTTAAAGCAGTTTTTAACAGCTTGGATTGTTAAGTATAATGGAAAACTATTATAGTATCAAAAAGAAAATTAAAAATGTTATGACTAATAACTAAATTGAGGATTACTAAAAAAATTTCTTACTTTAAAAAAATATTTGGGGCTCTTAACTTACTAATAAAAAAATTTGCTTTTGAAGTTTTACAGAAGTCTCAAATGAGAGATTTTACCATTTGTAATTAAGACTATTTTGTTTTTAACCAACGATAATATACAGATAAAAAACTTGTTTCCCAATATTGGTACATTCTAATCTAGCTATAATTTTCTGTGAGATAATTCCTTCAGCACTTCAAAAAATAAAAAAAGTATAAGAAAGGAGAGTTGTACTAAATTATGAGTCGTAAAAATAATTTGTACAAGCTTTTAAGATCGAATAAAAAAGAACGATACAAAATGTACAAAAGCGGTAAACATTGGATGTTTGCTACAATTACAGCATTTACAAGCGTTTTAGGCACAAGTACTTTGATTACACAAGATGTACATGCGACATCTGCTAATCCGCAAGATGACGCAGGAATGGAAGCTGATACAGATCAGATTCTCGCAAACCAAGATACCACCCAGATTCCAGCCTCCTCCACACAAAATAGCACATCCGTAGAATCAGAAAGTACAACAAATTCAATTATCACAGATTCTGAGAGCGTGATGGAATCTTCTAGTCAAACGGAATCCACTAGCCTTACGGAGTCAGAAAGTCAAACGGAATCAGAAAGTACTACTGACTCAGGTAGCCTATCTGAATCGGTGAGTATATCAGATTCAATCAGTGCATCTGAGTCGGTAAGCTTATCGGATTCGATGAGTCTGTCTGCATCAATTAGTGATTCAACTTCCACCAGTTTATTAGCAGCAACAGATGAAAAACAATCTACAAGTATATCTGAATCCATGAGTAATTCTGAATCTGCAAGTTCATGGGTTTCAACCAGTCTTTCTGAGTCAATGAATCATTCAGAAAAAAGAAGTGCAGCAAACTCTTTGAGTGTAGAGAAAAGTAAACAACCCTCCGCACAAGAACAAAGTAAAGATGAAACAAATAAAGCAAAAGAGCTTTTTGATCAAATCGTTCCAAATGGGACTGAAGTAAAAGTTGATTCAAAAACGAATGAACTTGTATTTACAATGAAATCAGGTGTTGCGCCTAGTACAGCCTTAATCCATGCTGCACAGAAATATGCAGCAGCAAATGATTTGGTTGCTTATTTTTCAGTTCGAGGTGCAAATGGCAAATCCACAAAAGTAAATGTTTCGGCTGACCCGGATATTAATCGTGAAGATTTTGAAGACAAGATTAATAATTTAGAGACACCAAAAACGCCAACTTCTGTTTATGTGGCTGTTCCAGATGAGGTTCAGAACGATGCTACCTATAAAGCCAATGCCATCACAAATGGCACCTACGCTGAGGTCACAACTTATGAAGAATTGCGAGCTGCTTGGTCTAATGCCAATATTACTTACATTGATATTACAGCTAAAATTACTTATTCTACAGGGGCAATGTCAGCTCGCGCAAATGGTGCCAGTGTAATCGTTCAAGGAAATAACAATATTGTTGATCTTGGAACACAAACCTTCAATTGGGGCTACATTACAAATTCTACAACGTTTACACTAAGCAACGTTCAAGCGCAGCAAGGTTTCGCTGTAAATGATGGAAATGGTTACTCCCTTATTAATCCATCAAGCGCTACTCAATTGACAGCCAATGTTAATAATGTGACATTAAGTGCTAGTGAATTAAATGGAAACAATCCTATTCACCTTATGTATGGAGTGGGATCTAAAGTAGTATTCTCTGGAACGAATGTCTTCAATATATCAAATGAAGTTACTCGATCAGTTGGAAGTATTAACTTTGCGAATAATTCAAGTGTAACACTCAATCGTACTTCCAATGATATTGGTTTCTCACAATTCTACTTCGAAACTCGAGCAGCTGCAGGAAGTGTTGGTTATGGGAACACAATCACAATGGGGGATGGATCTTCAAATACTGCACGTACCTATAATGGTCAAGCTGCAAGTTACCCTGCAATGTACTATTTAATAGATGGAGTGACAGTAGGAGATAACGTTAGTTGGACGCAAACAGGCTTCCAATATTTCATTAACGGACAGCAGGGCTCTTCAGCAACTGCAAAATTTGTCTTTGGTCAAAATTTTAATTTATCTATTCCGCAATCAACACAACCTGGAGCAATTCGCATTCAAGGAACTCAGAGTGTGGTATTTAATGCCGGAACAACATTGGATATTAATCAATGGGCAAATGGTGCTGTAATTCAAATGAATAGTGCTGGATCAAGCGTTACTTTCATTTCTCCAAAGAAATTACACATGGCAGTTAATACTTCGTCAGGAGCACCAAGTACAGGACCACTTGTGAGTGGGGCAGGAACATTCACAAATTTCAACTTGGCAAGGAACGGATAGCCAAGCAGCCAATCCCGCAGGAAATAGAAATCTTAAATTTACGAACATGACGATTCGAAACGGTGTGACAACTGTTACCGACACTGCTGGGAACGTGACTACATCGAATATTGTTGATTCTAGTACACGCGAATTGACAACGGTAGCTATCGATCCTGGTACGGTTAAATTAAAATACGTAGATCAATACGGAAATGTAATTAAAACAATTGATGTACCAATTGATCCAGATGTTAACTATATTGGGCAGTATATCAATTTAGTGAATAAGGATTATGCGTTAGACAATATGCCGCCAAATTATATGTGGGCAATTGCAAGTCAAGTTCCAGCATCCGCCTTATCGGATAAACAAAGCGGTGGAGATGATACAACTACTGCCGATGACGGTGATGCATATGGTCAAGCGAATGTAGCAATTGTACCGATGGAGGGGTCTGAGTATGTCTATAATATCTATGTATACGGGGTAGCGAATAATAATATTCAATATCAATATGTAGATGCTAAGACAGGCATGGTCGTTTCTGCGGATTATCTAAGCTCTGGACAAGAAGCAGCAGGAAGTAATTTACCACCAGCGAACTACGGGAATGTTATTGATTGGCTAAATAGTTACTACACAACGACAAATGTTGCTCCAGGTTACCATTATGCTACGGGTTCTGAATTAAACGGATTTGTACAACCAACTACTACAACGGTGGGGACGGAAGCAAGTTTAGTTACCATTTATGTCACAGCGGATATTCAAACTGTTAATATTACTTTTGTAAATTCTGATGGGACGGCTCTAGTAGGTCAAGTTCCAAATGTTTCTATCAATGGTACATCAGGAGCAGAAATCAGTTATGCGGATTTAGTTGTGGGATATTTAACTCAGGCGGGTTATTATGCAGATGCCAATGGCACATTCACCTTTGACTTTACTGCGAATGGAACCAGTACAACGGATTCTGATCCTCAAACGTTAACGATTACTTTATACCCTGATTATCAGTTAGCTGGAATTATTTCAAATAATCAACCAGCTACCGATCCAGCAACTGGAAATCCATACACTCAAATACCGACGAGTGTTTCTGAAGGCCAATATGGTGTTGCAGGAGTTTCAAATGGAACAATCGTATTAGGTGTAACCGATGCAGACTTAGTTAGGAATGGTTATATTTATACTATTACAGGACCAGATGGTCAAGTGTATGCGACGTTAGCGGAAGCGTTGGCAAGTAATAGTATTTTTGATACTACGACAAATAATGGGCTTTCAATCGATGGAGCACCGCAATCCTTTGTTGTTAACTATGAGGTAGATCCTGTTTCTGAATCAACGTCAATGTCAGAAAGTGAGTCGACTTCTAATTCAGAAAGCGAGAGCAACTCAATTTCGACTTCTAATTCAGAAAGCGACTCGTCCTCAACGTCTTTATCTGTATCGGAAAGTGAATCAATTTCTCAATCGGAGGATTCTACTTCAGAGTCAATTTCAGAATCAATCTCAGAAAGTGAATCTATTTCAATTTCAGAAAGTGAAAGTATTTCTACTTCTGAATCACTATCTGAGAGTGAGTCAGTTTCAGAATCAATCTCAGAAAGTGAATCAGTTTCTACATCAGAAAGTGATAGCAATTCTACATCCGATTCAATCTCAGAAAGTGAATCTATCTCGAACTCAGAAAGTGATAGCGAATCAATATCAACGTCAACATCCGAAAGTGAATCTAGTTCAGACTCCGAAAGCGAAAGCTCATCAATTTCTGAATCGATTTCAATTAGCGAATCAATATCCGAGTCAGAAAGCGAAAGTAAGAGTACATCAGAAAGTGAAAGTACTTCTGAGAGTATCTCTGAGTCGGAATCATTGTCTATCTCTGTAAGTGAGTCATTATCGGAAAGTGATAGTGAAAGTAATAGTGCTTCAACTTCCGATTCATTGAGTGATAGTGAAAGCACCAGTATTTCGGATAGTAATAGCACTTCTGAAAGCTTGTCGAATTCAGAATCGTTATCTATTTCGGTAAGCGAAAGTTTATCCGAAAGTGAAAGTAAGAGTATGAGTGAATCAGTTTCTGATTCATTAAGCAATAGCGAAAGTGAAAGTGGCAGTCTATCAGAAAGCAAAAGTACATCAAATAGTGTATCAGATTCAGAATCACTATCAATTTCAGTAAGTGAAAGTTTATCAGAGAGTGAAAGTAAGAGTATTAGTGAATCAATTTCTGATTCATTAAGTGATAGTGAAAGCGAAAGTGGCAGTCTGTCGGAAAGCAATAGCACTTCGAATAGCACATCAGATTCAGAATCATTATCAATTTCAGTAAGTGAAAGCTTATCAGAGAGCGAAAGTAAAAGTATTAGTGAATCAATTAGTACATCAACAAGTGATTCAAACTCAACTAGTACAAGTCTTAGCAATAGTGAAAGTGCAAGTATCAGTGATTCGATCAGTGCATCAATTAGTGAATCTATTTCAACTAGCGCAAGTGAATCTGCAAGCGAGTCAACAAGCTACAGCGGCAGCAGTTCAGTCAGTGCGAGTGAAAGCACAAGTATTAGTGATTCGAACTCAATCAGCACAAGTATTAGTACTAGCGAAAGTACAAGTGATAGCACATCAATCAGTGATTCAAGATCGGATAGTACTAGTGTAAGTGACAGCGAAAGCAGTAGCTTAAGCACAAGTGTTAGCGATTCAAACTCAATCAGCACAAGTATCAGTAACAGTGAGAGTGCAAGTATCAGTGATTCGATCAGTGCATCAATTAGCGAATCGATTTCGACTAGCATAAGTGAATCCGCAAGCGAGTCGACGAGTTATAGCGGTAGCAGTTCAATCAGTGCGAGTGAAAGCACAAGTGATAGCACATCGATCAGCGATTCAAGATCGGATAGCACTAGTGTAAGTGACAGCGAAAGCAGTAGCTTAAGCACAAGTGTTAGCGACTCAAACTCAATTAGTACAAGCATTAGTACTAGCGAAAGTACAAGTGCAAGCACATCAATCAGTGATTCAAGATCAGATAGCACCAGCGTAAGTGACAGCGAAAGCAGTAGCTTAAGCACAAGCATTAGCGACTCAAACTCGATCAGCACCAGCATCAGTAACAGTGAAAGTGCAAGTATCAGTGCATCGATTAGCGAATCAATTTCGACTAGCATAAGTGAATCCGCAAGCGAGTCGACGAGTTATAGCGGTAGCAGTTCAATCAGTGCGAGTGAAAGCACAAGTGATAGCACATCGATCAGCGATTCAAGATCGGATAGCACTAGTGTAAGTGACAGCGAAAGCAGTAGCTTAAGCACAAGCATCAGCGACTCCAACTCAATTAGCACAAGTATCAGTAACAGTGAAAGTGCAAGTATCAGTGATTCGATTAGTGCATCGATTAGCGAATCAATTTCGACTAGCATAAGTGAATCCGCAAGCGAATCGACAAGTTATAGCGGTAGTAGCTCAGTTAGCGCGAGTGAAAGTACCAGCACAAGTACGTCAATCAGTGATTCAAACTCAATCAGCACCAGCATTAGTAACAGTGAAAGTGCAAGTATCAGTGATTCGATCAGCGTGTCAATTAGCGAATCGATTTCAACCAGCGCAAGTGAATCTGCAAGCGAGTCAACAAGCTACAGCGGCAGCAGCTCAGTAAGTACGAGCGATAGTACCAGCGCAAGTACGTCAATTAGTGATTCAAACTCGATCAGCACAAGTATCAGTAACAGTGAGAGTGCAAGTATTAGTGATTCGATCAGTGCATCGATTAGCGAATCAATTTCAACTAGCATAAGTGAATCCGCAAGCGAATC
>NZ_KE136357.1:203488-239503 GCF_000406965.1 Enterococcus avium ATCC 14025
AAAGCAGTAGCTTAAGCACTAGCATCAGCGATTCGAACTCGATCAGCACCAGCATCAGTAACAGTGAAAGTGCAAGTATCAGTGCATCGATTAGCGAATCAATTTCAACCAGCGCAAGTGAATCTGCAAGCGAATCGACAAGCTACAGCGGCAGCAGTTCAGTAAGTATGAGCGACAGTACCAGCACAAGCACGTCGATCAGCGATTCAAGATCGGATAGCACCAGTGTGAGTGATAGCGAAAGCAGCAGCTTAAGCACAAGTATTAGCGACTCAAACTCAATTAGCACAAGTATCAGTAACAGTGAAAGTACAAGTATTAGTGCATCAATCAGCGATTCAAGATCCGACAGTACAAGCATTAGTAACAGCGAAAGCGCGAGCTTGTCCGCTAGCTATAGTGGCAGCACTTCAGCAAGCATAAGTGAAAGTACCAGCTTGAGTACGTCTATAAGTGCCAGCGAGAGGAGCGAATCACAAAGTTATAGTGGTAGTAGTTCAGTAAGTACAAGTGAAAGTACCAGCACAAGTACGTCAATCAGCGATTCAAGATCCGATAGTACCAGCATAAGTGACAGCGAAAGCAGTAGCATAAGCACCAGTATTAGTGATTCGAACTCAATTAGTACAAGTACTAGTAACAGCGAAAGCACAAGTTTGTCCGCAAGCTATAGTGGCAGCACTTCAGCAAGCATAAGTGAAAGTACCAGCTTGAGTACGTCTATAAGTACCAGCGAGAGAAGCGAATCAGAAAGTTATAGCGGCAGTACCTCAGTAAGTACAAGTGCCAGCACAAGTACAAGTACGTCAATTAGTGATTCGAGATCCGATAGTACAAGCATCAGTAACAGCGAGAGCACAAGTTTGTCCGCCAGTTACAGCGGAAGTACCTCTGCAAGTATCAGTGAGAGCACAAGCTTAAGTACCTCATTAAGTGATTCTAGCTCAATTAGTACCAGCATAAGTTTGAGCGATAGTACCAGTACAAGCATATCGATCAGTGATTCAAGGTCTGATAGTACTAGCGAGAGCAACAGTGATAGTACAAGTCTAAGTACTTCTACAAGTATGAGTGACAGAATCGAATCAGAAAGTTATAGTGGTAGCACATCGCTAAGTATAAGTGAAAGTACAAGTACCAGCACATCAGTTAGTGATTCGAGATCGGAAAGTACCAGCATGAGTAATAGTGAAAGTGCAAGTGAATCGGCAAGTTTTAGTGGAAGTACCTCTACAAGTATGAGTAATAGCAACAGTACTTCAACTATTCCAACTTCGGTTAGCACGTCTACGACCAACAAAGGGATAACTACAGGAACCGCTGCAAAAGGATCTAAAGGAATTTCTACAGGTGCTTTGACTAGTGGAACAGGCCGGAAAAATACTTCAAGCAAAACCGGATCAATTGGAAAAGAATATCCAAAAACTGGGGAATCTCTTGAATCAAGCTTACAACTTTCATTTGTAGGGATAGCTAGTGTTCTTTCAGCTCTAGGGTTATTAAAGAAAAAAGATGAACAACAAAAAGACTAACAATTAGAAAGACAAAGGCATAGGGTTCAACAAAACAGGTTGGACTCTATGACCTAGTTACTAGTCTGCTTGTAGTATTAAATTTTAGTAAGTGGGGCTGATGAGGTCACGTGAAAACATCTAAAGTGGAAGAAATATTTCTGCTTTAGATGTTTTTTATTTATAAAATGGAATGGCAACACAAATGATTCTTATGTTATTGGATAAAAAAGACATAAAGAACAACTGTTTTTTATCATTAAGAAAAATCGACTTAGGAGTGACTTAAATGAATCATAAAAGGAAATATATTTTAAGGGTCATAGTTGTGATAATGAGTTTTGTAATTATTAATGTTCCAATTATTGGTAACACAGTTGGAATCGTACAGAGTGAGACAACGGAAGGTACAGGTTGTGAGGGTACCACTCCTGACAGTTCAACATCGATTATGGATAACAAAACACAAGAATCCACGATTGATTCTTCTCAAGAAAGTACAGAATCTACTACTTCAAGTAGTAATAAAATTTCAATGGTAGAGGATAAGCAGGAAACACAAAAAGAATCAGAAATAGACAAGATTGCTTTAGCATATAATGAGGATTATTGGTGGGATACGATCAATAATCGAGGCTTCACTTATAATGATGATATACCATTTTGGAGTGGTGGAAAGTCTGAGATAAATACATCTCAAGGCTATATTGAACTAGGAGAACCGTACATTTTTGAGACAGGTTGGAAATTTGTAAACATCACTTTTAGAGGAAATATTTATTCTTCTGGAGACAGAATTTATGATGAACTATTCAAGGGTATTTTAAATTATCAGGAAATAGAAAAACAACTTCGCTATAATTATGAGCCCCAATTATACAATGTAAAAATATCTTATCGAGGATTACCTGATGAAATAAAGGAGACATTACCTAAAGTTGATCCAAATCCGATTTTAAACGGAACTATGTACACGATACCAGCACCACCAAAAGTAGAAGGCTATGTTACTGAAGAATTTGCTTTGGTTTGGACAGCACCTTTTTTTATGCCACGAATGATTGGTTCTGAAACGTATATTTCTGGTGGGACACTTTCTGATGAAATTAGTTATGGTTATAAACCAGAAGAGGAATTAATAGCGCAGCCGATTATAGTCCATTATTTGGATATTAATGGAAACACTATTAACGAAGAGGATTCAATAATTGGGGGAATTGATGAAGACTATACAATAAGTGCTAAAACAATTCCTGGTTATACTTTGGTGAAAACTGAGGGGGCTACAAGTGGAGAATTTACTTCAAAGCAGCAAGAAGTAATCTATATTTATATAAAGGATGATTCGAGTAACTTTAATGGTTCTTATATAGACTATGCCGAGAATAATATTTCCAGTATAGCGGATATTGAACGGCAATTAAAAATTGTTAAGAATGTAAATTTGAGTTTAGTAACTTACAGTAACAATCAACTTAATGTAAATGTCGTTGGAACAACTCAGCAATTCAATTTATTAGGAACGATTCAAACAGTCTCAAAACGGATCCAAACAAAGAATGGCAGGGTCTACTATATGTTATGGCTTGACGGAAAACAATACGTTTTACATTCTGAAGCTTTTCAAGCATTGCCAACATCTTCTGATTTTACACAGGAAAGTGATTTGGACAAATATGTGAGTGTGAGTTTGGACTTTTTAGGAAATTATTTAGATAAGGTAAATAATGTTAATCATAGAATTTCTTTAGTCAACAACTATAATGTTTATGATGTATTAAAAACAGACGGAGATGCAGCTATTCCACCATATGCAGGAACCGTTTCTTCTATGGGATTGAAGGACAATGTGTTCACTGTAACTCAGGAATTTGTTTCCTCATACGGGATTAAATATTATAAGATCTTGATTGAAGGATATAGCTATTTCATTAATTCGGCTGCATTTATCGTCGAGGCTGTTAAATCTTTATTTTAGTGATGAAGTTGATCAATTTTTTGGGATGGTAACAAAATCTTAGAAAAACAGGATCTGCGGCAGAAAATTTTGGTTTTGTAATGGATTCTAAATTTATCTAAGCATTTTCTTAAGGAAAATTATACTATCATAAGTTTATTTTCCCAAATTTGGGAGTAGATCTCCCCTCATTAATTGTTAAGGTAAAATAAATTTAGCCAAGAGTTTTGTTTATTAGGATTATTTAGAATCGTTAATTAGATTGGTAACGAAATGCTTATTATAATTTTGTGAGGTTAGTATATTGAGAAAAAATGCAGTCATTTATTGTGTTACTGGATCACACATTCAGCTGACGGCGGTGTCAATCGCTTCAATTATGAATAATTATCAGAGTGAGGAACCTTTGGATATTCTTATTGTTGTAGGTGAACTAGGGGGTGAAGAGATAATTAGATTGAAGAATATTCCTAAATTTTATAAAAAAAAAAGCTATCTCCATTACTATTTGGTATCCTCCTGAAATGGTAAAACAAATCAAAAATTATAATAACACTCGTTTTCCAGAAGTCACATTGTGGCGTTTATTTCTGCCCTCCTATTTTAACAGCTATGAGAACATTCTATATTTAGATAATGATACGATTATCTATGATGATGTATCTGATTTCTTTAACCTTGTATCTGAAGAGAAGGTAATCGGAGCAGTTCGTGACTTCTACTTTTCGATGATTAGTGATAGGGAAGATAGTGCGAAGTACTTTGGTGTTAAAACCATGAAAAATTACTTTAATTCAGGATTTCTTTTATTTAAAGTAGCCAAGTTTAATGAATTAATTTCTTTAGAAGAGATTTTAGAAATGATAAATGAAAATAAATACATTTATTTGGATCAAACGATTTTAAATATTCTTTGTGAGAAATATGTGCATTTTTTACCGTATGAATACAATTATCAAAAGGACGATCATTGGCTATTTGATTGGGCAAAAAAAATAAATTCTCACAAATTTTCGGAGATCAAGAAGGCGAGAGCAAATATAAAAGTACGCCATTTTGTAGAATTCGAACATCACTCGCTGCCATGGGAGCACCTACTTGTACAAGATCAATGGGAGAGAGATTTTTGGAATTATTTGTGTGCGATAAAAACACTTTAGGCAGAATTTTATACTGATTAAGGAAAAAAACACCAATTATTGAAATCAACCCAGAAATTAGATATCTTTTGATCAATAAGAAATCTTTTTTCAGTGTTTCATCTAGAAGAGCTTGCGAACAATCTTTTTTTGATACTTGATAATGTTTTTAGAAAATGAAAATTAACTATCTATACAATGTAGGTTCTTTTGATCAAACATTATCGAAATTTTTGGGGGACAACTATTATGCAAGCATATTTTCTGCAAAATCAAGCATTATCAAACAATTATTCAGTTATTTCTGGAGATGAACCAATCGAGACATTTACCAGTAAACTTTCAACTTGGTTTGTGCAAGAATCAATTGAAAAATATTATTCAGCTTGTTTAATGTTAAACTCTTTCATGACTAAATGTTTATTTGAAATAGTGGCATTACTACACAGTACTTTCATATCCAAAATAGAAAATATGTCTCATTAAGTATTTGAGACATATTTTCTACTGTACGCTAAAAATGATTAGAAAACTAATACCCGCTAAAACTTTCACTATCATGTGCCTCGATGATTACTGGAAGTATAGTGTAGATATTTTTTGTCCCTTCTTTACGATCAGATAAGATGGCAAAAACCGTGTATACACCTGGTTTGTTCCAATTTCCCTCCACAGTTCCACCACCGATTCCATTTAGATATAAAGGTGTTCCATCAGCTGCATGAGCGTATATTCCTTTTTCTGGCAGGCTCCATTCAAAAAAATCGACGGTTGGCATTTGTCCTGTTTTTAAAGCTGGGCAGTAGATGGGGTTGATTTTCAAATTCTCACTTGGAGGAGTATAAGGATTCTCGTCACTAAAATAATCCTCATAACCTACGGGTGAAGTGTACAATTTACAGGCACCTGTCTGTTCTGTTGAGGCAGATATTTCTTTAGAAACTCCAAATACAAGAAAAATCGTGGCTACTGTAGCCAATACACCCAGTAAAACGCATCTTTTCATCATTATTATCTCCTTTCCTGTTATAAAAAAATTTTAGCATACCATTGGATGATAGAAATTGAATGTTTCAAAAATGGGAATAGTTCATAGAGCATTTAGATAGAGCCAAATAGGAATGTTCCCAGCTAATTCTTTACCTTGAGAATAATCAAAGGACAGCGCTAAGAATGCTCCTTTAGAAATCAGATCAAACATCTAATTTCTGAAGGAGCATTACGTTCGAGATAGTTTTATTTTAGTATGTTTACAGCTATAAGCTCTTTTTCTTCTCTAAATGATGCAAAAAGGCTCCAGCAGAAAATACTGTCGCTAAGCCTAGAAGTGATAACTGGCCGCTTAATTGATTAGATTCACCAGTCTTAGGAAGCTCTTTTCCTACAGTGTTTGATGTATTTGTATTTGTGTTGGCTAGAGTAGACTTTCCGCTAGTGGCCGCTTTATTTGAACCTAAGGCCGCTGTGTTTGCTCCACTAGTTTTATTTGTTGAAGAACCGTTTTTATTTATGGCAGCTAATGATTTGTTTTCACTAGCAGAGTTTGAAGTACTCATACTAGTACTATCTGAAGTTGAGGTAGAAGTACTTTCACTCCAATACTCACTTAAGATCTCAGAATTACGTGTACTTGAACTCTCACTATTGGCTGCTGATGATTTTTCAGAAGTACTTTCGCTAAAAGAAGTTGACGTACTTTCTGATGAGCTTTCACTCCAATACTCACTCAAAATTTCCGAATTTACTGTACTCGTACTCTCGCTGGCAGAAGTTGATGAACTTAAACTCATGCTTGAAGAGTCAGTAGTGGATTCGGTTGTTGATGTGCTTGTTGATTCAGTAGCAGAACCACTGGCAGAACTTGTTGTAGATGTACTGGCCGATTCAGTTAAGGAAGCGCTAGTAGATTCTGTGGTAGAACCACTTGTAGATGCACTGGAAGGCGCTGCCATTGAGTTGCTGGTAGATGACGCAGGAATCGTAGCAGTATTATTATTTGCTAATACTTTTCCTGTATCGATTTCTACACCAGCGTTGACTTGTGGAGTAGACTCAGCTGCTTGGGCGCTTGCTGATGAGGTGTTTACTCCAATAACGCCTCCAACTGCGGTTAACGTTGCATACATCCAATTTTTTCCATTTCTATGTGTTCGCTTTTGCTCTTTCTCTAGTTGTTTTCTTATTTCTTTTCTTCCCATATTTTTTAACAGATCTCCCTTCAAAATAATCTTTAGAATGATTTTGACGTGCTGAAATAAGTATCTCATAGTTCATTTCATTGGATTTATAACGTCTCAATATTGGGAAAAAATATTTTTGTGGAGAAGAATGAAATAGTATGGAATAGGAAGAAATCTTTGAGTCGTGAAAGTAAAGAGTAACAGTAAATGGGAGGAAAGGTAAATGGCATCATATTTAGTAATTGGTAGCGGCTTATTTGGTTCTGTTTTTGCGGAGCGAATGGCCAACCAAGGTCATAAGGTAACAGTTCTTGAAAAGCGAAAGCATATTGCAGGAAATATCTACACAGAAGAAATCGAAGGTATTCAGGTCCATAAATACGGCGCACATATTTTTCATACATCAAATAAGAAAGTTTGGGACTATATAAATCAATTTGCGATTTTTAATCGCTTTACAAATACCCCTATGGCTGTTAGCAAAGGTAAACTATATAACCTGCCCTTTAATATGAATACCTTCAACTCTTTATGGGGGGTAAAAAATCCAGAAGAAGCGAAAGCAAAAATTGCCGAACAAACGAAGAATTATAGTGAGAAAAAGATACATAATTTGGAAGAACAGGCACTTTCTCTTGTTGGAAAAGATATTTATGAGATTTTAATAAAAGAATATACTGAAAAGCAATGGGGGAAGCCCTGTGTAGAACTTCCCGCGTTCATTATTAAACGATTGCCGATTCGTTTTACTTTTGACAACAATTATTTTGATGATTTGTATCAGGGAATCCCTATCGGAGGATATACACAAATTATTGAGAAAATGTTGGATCATCCCAATATCAAGGTAGAGCTTAGAACTGATTTTTTGGAACATAAAAAAGAATGGATGAAAAAATACGATAAGGTGATTTATACGGGAATGATTGATGAATTTTATAATTATTGCTTTGGAGAATTGGAATACCGTTCGCTAAAATTTACGCATAAGCAGCTGTCTTGCAAGAACTATCAAGGAAATGCGGTGGTCAATTACATCGATAAGGATATTCCTTATACACGAGTTATTGAACATAAGCACTTTGAATTTAGCAAGCAAACACAAACAATTATTACAAAAGAATACCCAAAAGCATGGCGCAAAGGTGATGAGCCGTTTTATCCCGTGAATGATGAGAAGAATCAAGAAATCTATGACAAATACAAATTACTAGCAAAAACAGAATCTCAGATTATTTTTGGCGGTCGCTTGGGTATGTATCGCTATTTTGATATGCATCAGGTAATTGAAGAAGCTTTGAGTTTAGCTAGTAGGTTGATGGATTCTAAATAAACGAGGTGACTACTTATGACGAACACCGAAATACAGTTCTAAATTGATTATTAAATAATTAAAAAGTTAAGATCAGTTTACAAACAGTATTCACTTAAAAGTGCTCCAACAAATTTGCTGATTTGAATAATAAGAATCAGTATATGGTTGGAAAGCAAGTAACAGATTGTATTCTTCATTAATAAGAATTTCGTTATCAACGTCGTCTTTAAACAAATAACTTGTGACAGAATTTCTGCCATTCTCAAGATCAATTTTGATTTGAGCACAATTCTGATCAGGAGTGGACTTATCAGAATTGTGAGCAGCCATCGTTAGGTTTGTATACTAAATCAAACAAAGTGAGCAGTCTGTAACTGTGATGTAATTCACGGTTTTCTTTAGATACTTTTCAACAGTAACAGGATCTTGAGTGATAGCAATTTTCTAAACAGCTTCGACTCCTTCATCAGTCATTTGATATATCAAGATATTACCCTTGTGCTGTTGCATGATGACATGGGGGAATAAATCGGAAATTAAATCCCAGTCTTTAGTAATGAAGCTTTCATAAGCTTGGGCATTGACTAGGCTGATAAAACTTGTATCTTTGATTTTATGAATTATAGTGACTAAAATAACTCATTCCTTTTATTTTTTAACTCCTCTGTGCAGTAAGACATAAAAACTGATAAGGCTGAGGAGCATGCAGGTAGCCACAAGACCTTTACCCAGATTACTTGTTAAAAATTCCTGAGAAACAGGTATTCTGTAGAGAACACCAATTATTGCAGTAGTAAGCATGATAGGGACAAAAGGGGTTAACTCCTTTTTGTGTGTTTGTCTGAGAAAGAAAATCCCACAGCTCAAGAGAATTACAGCGATTATTGAGATTCCGACTAGGCCTTCTGTGTCGAGAGTCAAGCTGGTTTTAAAAAAGATTGACAGACTGATTCCAAGAATGATAAACATTATTGTTAGAAAGATTGCCAGATATTTTTTGAAAGTTCGTTTAGTCGTATATATGTTATTTCCAATCTGCCATACAATAATTATTGCGAGGATAGTCCAGTAAATACTGCCAATCAATAATTTTCCTACATCAAGTAATGTATTAGGTGAAGCAAGTGAAGGGATCACAGTGATAAGCGCGTAAACAAATAGAACAGCGACCGCTAAATGTACCCCATTTCCAATACTGATGGGTACTTCTTTCAACAGAGCATCAGCGATTTCCTTTGGTTGTTTGCCGAAGTAATCTTCAGCAGTTTCCCCATTTTCCTGAGCATCGAGAATATCCTGGAGGATCTCTAAAAGTGCTTCCTCTAATATTTTTTCATCTTTGAAAACGGAGTTGCTTCTAACGTAGATTAATAAATTTCCATAATATTCTTCGTTGATTGGATTTAAGAGTTCCTGTAATTTCGCGTTTTCTTTAATGAGCGATGTTTTTTTCATTTTATTTATTCTCCTTCAATAATTTTTCAACATTCCCCGACAAAAACACCCACTGCTTGATGAACGATTCCTTTTCGGTAAGACCATTTTCTGTTAAATGGTAATACTTTCGTTGTGGTCCCTCATCAGAAGCACGCATTTCACCAACAATTAACCCTTTTTTATCCATATTCATCAATAGAGGATAGATAGTTCCTTTAGGGATACTATCAAATCCAAATTTTTGCAGCTCTTCACTAATTTTATAGCCATATAATTCTTTTTTGGACAGAATAATCAAGATGCAGCCCATCAAAATTCCTTTAAGCATTTGAGATGAAACCTGTTGATTCATGCGTGGCCCTCTTTCTACTAGTTTGCTTAACAATATAGTAAAGTATTTCCAACTATATTGCAATGCAAACTAGCAGAATAATCTTTACGTTCAGGACAGAAAAATAACCGTTTAGGATAGTTTGAACTTATTGCATCGAAATTCCTTTATAGTGTTAGCTATAGGAGAAGGCATATTTTAGAAAGAAGGGAAGAGATCTTTTTGGTAAGGGAAACAAGTAGAATAAAACAGCTAAATCATAAAGTATTGCGGAGTTTGCAAAATCTTACAAAGAAACGGAAACGTTTGCTATTTTGTCTGCTGATTTTATGTGTATTCTGTTTATTTGGCTTTCTCAATGCCTATGCTGTCAATAACCCGACTTGGTTAGAAGGAACTTGGTCAAATCAGTCGGTGAAATATTCAATCAAAGCGAAAAGCAATGACCACAGATGTTGGAATATCAGACAAAATGGTTACATTCTAATGAAAGATGCGAAAATCACAGCAAACTCTTCAAAGAGAAATATTATCCTAACCAGAGAAGATAGCCAAACAGAATACCATATCGTCAAGCTGGAAAAAGACCGATTAGAATTGCAAATTTTTAACAATCAAAAGAAAATTAAAGCAATCAAGCTGAAAAAAGTTAAATGATATTTTTACTTTATTAAAATTATGGGATAAAAATATTGCATTCTATCTTTTCTTTTCTTCAAATTTGTTTACAATAAAGAATGTGAGAATGAAACTGCCTCTTAACATCTAAACTCTCTTTCTAACCCGGTAGTTTTATTTTTATAGGTAGTTTTTTTGAGGTATTTGAGAAATGCTGGACTTGCAATAAGCAGTCTCCAACAAAATGACACCTTGCCCTACGAAGAGCAGTGAGGAGCCATTTACTTCTCGCTACGAAGTCGATTGATTCGTCACTCTCTAGTAAGACAAAAGTATAAGCTATTCACAGCCTTGGACTTTCAAATAAGAAAGTCCAAGGTTTTTACTATTAAGCGAAGAAATATGTCTGGCAAACAGAAAAAAATGCAAGTTGTTCGGACATATATAGTAATCCTTGATCCTTTCTGTTAATCTGTATACAAAGACTAACGGAAAAGAAAGGAGAAACTATGAATCAATCAAAATATCAAACAATCGCCGATGAATTGAAATCAAAGATTCTTTCAGGCGAATATCCAGAAAATACAACAATCCCTCCCGAACTACAATTGCAAAAGGATTATCAGGTCAGCCGACATACGATTCGGCAAGCAATTGCCTTATTAGCGAATGAGGGCTTTCTTAGAAAGGAAAAGGGTTCAGGAACCTATGTAGACGTGAAATATAGGCGTGGGGAAAATACACACTCCGCTCACAAGACCATCGGCGTGGTCACCACCTACTTATCAGATTACATATTTCCTTCGATCATTCGTGGTATCGAAAAAACATTACGGGAAAAAGGTTATTCGTTATTATTAGCCAGCACCAACAATGATTTTCAGCAGGAGAAGGAATGTATTGAGAAGATGATTACCCAAGGAGTGGAAGGGTTGATTGTTGAACCAACAAAAAGTAATCAATACAATCCAAATTTGGCTTTGTATGTTCGATTAAAGGAACAGGGAATTCCAATGGTGATGATCAATGCGGTCTATGAAGAAATCAGCGCGCCCTATATTTGTGTCAATGATGTCGCCAGCGGGTATCTAGCAACAGAGTATCTAATTAAAAAGAATCATAAAAAACTGTTGCTAATAACGAAGATCGATGACCTACAAGGGAAATATCGGATGAAAGGATTTATCAAAGCCTGCGAAGAGTACGGCATCCAATTTTCACCAGAGGATATTATTACCTATGAGACCGAAACGAGAAAGGACGTCTATGAGCGGGTAATAGCACGTCTAGAGTCAGAATTACTTACAGGCATTGTGTGTTATAACGACCAGATCGCCAGTGGATTAGTAGATCAGCTAACTGCAGCTAAGTTCAAGATTCCAGAGGAGCTATCGATTGTCGGGAATGATGATTCAGCTTTAAGTAAGCTCGGAAATGTTAAGCTGACTACATTGAATCATCCGAAAGACCAAATGGGACATGATGCGGCGAACTGGATCATTGAGGCGATTGAAGAAGGACACGATCCAGAGAATATTCTATATGAACCTACATTGATCGAACGTGATTCAGTGAAACAATTATAATAAGTTGGAAAAACAGCTCATTTCGGTGAGCTATTTTTTGTTGGTTGAAATATTTGTACGAACAAAATGTATTATATTTTATTGACATGTACGTACACAAATTGTATGATAACGGTAACAAAAGAGAAAAAAGGAGGAGATTTCTATCGAAACGAAGGAAATAGTTGCAAAAACTAAGCTGGATATTATGGATGGCCGGACAGCTTTAGGCATTGAATTTGGTTCAACTAGAATCAAAGCAGTCTTAATCGGCTCAGATTTGGTTCCAATTGCCGCAGGCAGCTTCGAGTGGGAAAATACGCTGGAGAATGGAATTTGGACCTATTCACTTGAGGATATTTGGAAGGGCTTACGAGTCAGCTATCGTAAAATGGCGACAGAAGTATTTGAGAAGTATGGTGAAACTCTGACAACAATTGGTTCAATCGGCTTTAGCGCAATGATGCATGGTTACATGGCATTTGATAAAAATGATGAGTTGCTAGTGCCTTTTAGAACGTGGCGGAACTCGATTACAGAGGAGGCAGAAAAGCAGTTGACGGAAATTTTCCAGTATAATATCCCGCAACGCTGGAGCATCGCCCATTTGTATCAAGCGATTTTAAACAAAGAGGAGCACGTAAGTGAAATTCGATTTTTGACTACTTTGGCAGGTTATATTCATTGGCAGATGACCGGACAAAAGGTTTTGGGTGTAGGTGATGCGTCTGGAATGTTCCCAATCGAGACTGAAACAAAGAATTATGATCAAAAGATGCTGAAGCAATTTAGCGACTTGACTAAAGGTACCGCCTTCAAGCAAGAGCTGAATCAAGTGCTGCCGAAGGTCTTACTAGCTGGGGAATCAGCTGGCAACTTGACGAAAGAAGGAGCATATTTACTCGATCCGACAGGTACTTTGCAGGAGGGAATTCCTCTTTGTCCGCCAGAAGGTGATGCGGGGACCGGCATGGTGGCAACCAACAGTGTCCGCCAAAGAACTGGGAATGTGTCGGCTGGAACCTCAGCTTTTGCCATGATCGTTCTTGAAGAAAAACTCAAACAGGTTCATCCAGAAATCGATTTAGTCACAACGCCAGTAGGCGATTTAGTAGCAATGGTTCATACAAATAATTGTTCTTCAGAAATCAACGCCTGGGTCAATTTGTTCAAGGAATTTTCTGACGCACTAGGTTTAGAAATCAGTGGAGACAAACTGTATCATACGCTATTTGAAAAAGCATTGGAAGGCACATCTGATTGCGGCGGGATGCTTTCTTATGGTTATTATTCAGGCGAAAATATCACCGGAATGAATGAAGGACGTCCATTATTTGTCCGAACACCTGAAAGTAAGTTTGATTTAGCCAACTTTATGCGTCTGCATTTATCTAGTGCCTTTGGTGCAATGCGCCTTGGAATGGAGATTTTGAAAAAGGAAAATATCAAGATCGATAAGCTCGTCGGGCATGGCGGAATTTTCAAGACACCAGAAGTAGGTCAAAGAATCTTGGCTTCAGCGATGGAGGCGCCGGTAACGGTGATGGCGACAGCAGGTGAAGGTGGTGCTTGGGGGATCGCTTTACTTGCTGCTTACCAATTAGAAAAAAATCTTTCTCTGTCAGATTTTCTAGAACAAAAAGTATTTGCGACGAGTGAAGGAGTAACCATCGAACCAACAACAGAAGATCTACAAGGATATAGTCAATTTATTGATCGCTACGAGAAAGGTTTATCGATTGAAGCCGAGGCGATCACTTCGTTAAAATAAGGATTTCAGTTTGTCGTACCCACATGACAAAAAAAGAACCATTTGCCTGATCGTGCATCAACTGCATGGATGACGATACAAGGCAAGAGAAAAAATGAATACTTTAATACGAATTATGAAATGAATGAGGAGCGAAATTGATATGTTAGAGCATTTAAAGGAAGAGGTTTTTCAAGCCAATTTGGAATTACCTAAACAAGGCTTGATTAAATATACTTGGGGAAATGTCAGTGCATTTGATAAAGAGACGGGCTATTTTGTCATCAAACCAAGCGGCGTAAGCTATGAACAAATGCAAGCATCCGATATGGTCGTTGTCGATTTAGACAACAATGTAATTGAGGGGGAATTGAATCCTTCTTCTGATACACCGACCCATGCTGTGTTGTACAAAGCCTTTCCTGAAATCGGCGGGATTTGCCACACCCATTCCACTTGGGCAACCATTTGGGCACAGGCAGGACTGGATTTACCGGCAATGGGGACGACCCATGCAGATACTTTCTATGGCAAAGTTCCATGTGCAAGATTTTTAACCCAAGAAGAGATTGACGTTGGCTATGAGCACGAAACAGGAAATGTCATCATTGAAACTTTTAAAGAACGCGGGATTGATGTTATGGAGATACCTGGTGTGCTATTACATGGACATGGACCATTTACTTGGGGAAAAGATGCAGATAGCGCCGTCATGAACGCGGTTGTTTTAGATGAGGTTGCCAAAATGAATCTTTTTGCACGTCAATTGAACAGTTTTTCCGAAGAATTGCCACAGCGTATTTTAGATAAACATTATCTAAGAAAACACGGGAAAAATGCCTATTATGGGCAAGGTAAATAAAACATCAATGTTAAAAAGGAGCGAATAGCTATGTTAGAAGTGAGCAAAAAAGAATTTTGGTTTGTCGTAGGATCGCAGCATTTATATGGAGAAGAAGCGCTGAAAAGTGTAAAAGCTGATGCAGAAGCGATCGTAAAAGGACTGAATGATAGCGGAAAAATGAACTATCCCATCGTGTTAAAGGAATTAGCGGTAACTTCTGATACGATTACAAAAATTATGAAGGAAGTCAATTATCGTGATGAGGTGGCAGGTGTAATCACCTGGATGCACACCTTCTCACCAGCAAAAATGTGGATTCGTGGGACCAAATTATTACAAAAACCCTTGCTGCATTTAGCGACACAGTTCAATGAAAGTATTCCTTGGGAAACTATCGACATGGACTTTATGAATTTGAATCAATCGGCTCATGGGGACCGTGAGTATGGCTTTATTAATGCCCGCTTGAAAAAGCAAAATCAAATCGTTGTTGGCTATTGGCAAACAGAAAGCGTCCAAAAACAACTTGCTGACTGGATGGACGTTGCAGTAGCATATAACGAAAGCTTTAACATCAAGGTGGCTCGTTTTGGTGATAATATGCGCAATGTTGCCGTGACAGAAGGCGATAAAGTCGAAGCGCAGATTCAGTTCGGCTGGGTCGTTGATTACTTCGGTATTGGTGATTTGGTGCAGTATGTTGATGCCGTCAAGGATGAAGAAGTGGATGCTCTGTTTGCCGAATACAAAGAATTATATAATTTTGATTATGGCGATTATGATCGGGCGACTTGGGAAGCCCACGTTAAGGTGCAAGCGAAACAAGAAATTGGGATTCGCCGTTTCTTAGAAGCAGGTGATTACAATGCCTTTACTTCAAACTTTGAAGACCTTTATGGTATGCAGCAATTACCTGGACTAGCGGTGCAACGCTTGATGGCAGAAGGATATGGTTTTGCTGGAGAAGGCGACTGGAAAACAGCCGCTTTGGATCGTTTGATGAAAGTCATGGCGCATAATCAAAACACTGGATTTATGGAAGATTACACGTATGAATTAGCTGCTGGAAAAGAATCCATCCTGCAATCCCATATGATGGAAGTTGATCCAACATTGGCTGTTAATAAACCTAAGATTGTTGTCTCACCATTATCAATGGGCGATCGTGAAGATCCGGCTCGTTTGGTATTTGATGGAAAAGCTGGTGACGGCGTGGTAGTCTCAATGGCAGACTTTGGAACGCATTATAAATTATTAATCAATGAGGTTGAAGCGTTTGAACCAACAGAAGAAGCACCAAAATTACCAGTGGCTCGTGTGCTTTGGAAGGTAAAACCAAACTTCCATGAAGGGGTAGGTAAATGGATCGAAGTCGGCGGCGGACACCATACGGTTGTATCTTTGAATCTTACGACTGAACAAATCATTACATGGGCAAAATTGGTTGATTTAGAATATGTGACAATCAAGTAGAAGATAAAATATTGGCTTGGAAATGATCAAGTCAATATTTTATTAAACCAATAAAAGTAAAAAACACTATTAGTTTGAGCGTAAAGGTTTACTTTTAAGCTAATTAAAGGTATATTGTACTAAAATAATAAAAGTAAAAAAAACTATAAAGGGGTTCTCATTGTATGAACAGCAATTATGATTCAAAGGAATATATTGAAAAGGTAGATGCATGGTGGCGTGCAGCAAACTATATTTCCGTTGCGCAAATGTATTTGAAGGACAATCCTTTGTTAAGAAAGCCATTGAAAAAAGAAGATGTTAAGACGCATCCGATCGGCCACTGGGGAACGATTGCAGGTCAAAACTTTGTCTATGCTCATTTAAATCGGGTAATCAATAAATATGATTTAAATATGTTTTATATTGAAGGTCCCGGTCATGGTGGTCAAGTCATGGTGTCAAATTCCTATATCGATGGCAGCTACAGTGAAATTTATCCAGAAGTCACTGAAGATGAAGCTGGATTGAAAAAATTATTTAAGATGTTCTCATTCCCAGGCGGAATCGCCTCACATGCGGCACCAGAAACACCTGGCTCTATCCACGAAGGCGGAGAGCTTGGCTACTCACTCTCGCATGCGACAGGTGCAATCTTAGACAATCCAGATGTGATTGCCGCAACTGTTGTAGGTGATGGCGAAGCGGAAACCGGTCCTTTAGCTGGCGGTTGGTTCTCAAATGTGTTTATCAATCCAGTAAATGATGGTGCAGTATTACCGATTGTTTATTTAAACGGCGGAAAAATTTCAAATCCAACAATTCTTTCTCGCAAGAGCGATGAAGATTTACAAAAATATTTCGAAGGTCTTGGCTGGAAGCCTTATTTTGTGGAAGGTACAGATCCTGAAAAAGTTCATCCAGTAATGGCTGAAACATTGGATAAAGTAATCACAGAAATCAAAACGATTCAAGCAAAGGCTCGTAAAGGTAAAGCAGAAGATGCTGCGATGCCGCAATGGCCAGTCATCTTATTCCGTACACCAAAAGGCTGGACTGGTCCGCAAACTTGGGATGGCGAACAATTAGAAGGAACCTTCCGTGCGCATCAAGTGCCAATCCCAGTAAGTTCAGAAGATATGGAACATGCTGATAAATTAGTAGATTGGTTGAAATCGTATCGTCCAGAAGAATTATTTGATGAAACCGGAAAAATCGTCGATGAATTGAAAGAAATCTCACCAAAAGGCGATCGTCGGATGTCTACCAATCCAATCACCAATGGCGGAATTGATCCAAAACCAATGACTATGCCAAATTGGAAACAATATGCGATTGATATGACAACACCAGGTGCGGTAATGGCACAAGACATGATCGTCTTTGGTCAACAAGCTCGGGATATGATCACTGAAAATCCAACCAATTTCCGCATCTTTGGACCAGATGAAACGAAATCCAACCGTTTGAACAAAGTCTTTGATGTGACGAATCGTCAATGGATGGAACCAAAAAACACTACCGACGAATGGCAATCATCGGTTGGTCGTGTGATTGATGGTCAATTATCAGAACATCAAGCAGAAGGTTTCTTGGAAGGTTATGTATTAACTGGTCGTCATGGTTTCTTTGCCAGCTACGAATCATTCTTGCGTGTGGTTGACTCGATGTTAACGCAACATTTCAAATGGATGCGTAAAGCCAGCGCACATGCTTGGCGCAAAGAATATCCAGCGTTAAATCTGATTGCAACTTCTACGGTCTTCCAGCAAGATCATAATGGCTATACCCACCAAGATCCAGGTGTGTTGACTCATTTAGCTGAGAAGAAACCAGAATTTATTCGTGAATATCTGCCTGCAGACGCAAACAGCCTAATGGCAGTTATGGATAAAGCGATGCAAGACAAACAAGTGATTAACTTGATCGTTTCAAGTAAACACCCACGTCCACAATTCTATTCTGCGAACGAAGCAGAAGAATTGGTCGAAAAAGGATTGAAGGTCATTGATTGGGCAAGTACTGATAATGGGGAAGAACCAGATGTTGTGATTGCGGCAGCCGGAACAGAACCTAACTTGGAAGCTTTAGCGGCTGTATCGATTCTGAATGAACAGTTTTCTGATTTGAAGATTCGCTTTGTCAATGTCGTGGATATCTTGAAACTACGTCATCCTGATATTGATCCTCGTGGATTGACTGACGAAGAGTTCGATGAAATCTTTACTACGGATAAACCAATCGTCTTTGCTTTTCATGGATACGAAGGTATGGTTCGTGACATCTTCTTTGATCGTCACAATCATAATCTGCATATTCATGGTTATCGTGAAAATGGTGATATTACAACGCCATTTGATATGCGTGTCTTCAGTGAGTTGGACCGCTTCCATTTAGCTCAAGAAGCAGCGAATGCAGTTTATGCAGAAGATGCAAAAGACTTCTCAGTACAAATGGATGAAACATTGGCAAAACATCATGACTTTATTCGAACAGAAGGTCGTGATCTTCCGGAAGTAGAAAACTGGAAATGGCAAGAACTGAAGAGAAAAGGGTATCACTTTAGTTAAGCATGCGTTTCATTAAGAAATTTAATTACTGAATAAAGACCTGTAAACAGAGCCGATTATGGCATGTTTACAGGTCTTTTTATAGTAGTGATCTTGTTTTTCGATATTCCTTTGGCGAAACGCCTTCTTTTCGTTTAAAGATATAGCTGAAATAATTAGGGTCATTGTAGCCAATTTCTGATGCAATGCTTGAAAGCTTCCAATCGGTTTCTTTTAGCAGACGTTTTGCTTCAGTCAGTCGCTGTTCAGTCAAATATTCAACAAAGGTCTTTCCCACAGATTGTGAAAAAACAGTACTAAAATGGGAGCTGCTGAGATTTGTATGGGAGGCAACATCGCCCAAAGTCAGTTCTGGATCTGAGAAATTCTGTTTAATATAAAGAATCGCTTGTTCAATAAGATCACGATACTGTCGCATACTTTCATCAATAACCGTACGTTTTAAAAAATCCAACACCTGATTTAAATAATTACGAAATAATGTATTATCAGAAATAATCGCTGAGAGATTGGAAGGTGTGGCGATCGGAAATTTTGTTTTTACTTTCTTATTTTTTTCTTCCACTAATTGGTTCAATTCATTTAGCAGAGCTAGACGATACAACAAGGTGTTTTCGCTTTTTTCAGCTTTCTCTATCAATTCATCGATCAGTAAATGAAGTGTTTGTGTGGTAATTTGATCAATTTTCTTCTTTAAGTCAATTTCTTTTTCGTATTGATTCATTTTCATACCAAAGTCCTGATAATAGAGAATTTGATGATGTGTTTGTATTAAGGAATAGTCCAATAGATTTTTAGCGGTTTGATAGCTTTGTTGAATCTCACTGATTCGTTCGACAGGATTACCAACTGCAATAACGAGCTTTGATTCAGCATTACTTAATTTGGAGTAGAGTGTGACGGCAACCTGATCCGCCTTGCTTAAGAGCTCTTCTTTATTGGCATCGAAAAGAAGTATTTTAATAAAACGAGAGGACAAACAGGAAAAAAGCAAGTTTTCATCATCGACAAATAGTTTGGTCATCTTTTCCCGAAAATACTCATAATCAGCAAAATTTTTATTTATGTGATTGGCAATCAGTAATACGCTGAATTTTTTTCCTGCTATTTTTCTGTTCAGCTGTCTCGCTTCTTCGATCGCTTCTGACGTAGAAACTCGATTTTCAAACAGTGTATTCAAAAAAAGATTCTTTTTTACGTCGTAGGAGTAGGAGTCAATGGCAGCCGGTTGCTTTTTTTGCTCTAATTGAGTAATGACTTTTTTGATACTAGCTTTCAGTTCGTCAATTTTAATTGGTTTCAACAAATACTCTGCCACTTGTAAATGGATGGCCGCTTTGGCGTAAGTAAATTCATCAAAGCCGCTGATAAAGATAATTTGAATATCAGGAAGATTCTGTCGGACTTCTTGCGAGAGTTCGATTCCATCCATAAAGGGCATACGGATATCCGTTAATAAGATATCTGGCTGCAGTTCGAGAATCATTGAGAGAGCGACTTCACCGTCACCAGCTTCACCTACGATTTCGATTGGAAGCTTCTCGGAAAGCTGTGTTAAGTTTCGTTTTAAAGATTCAAGGATCAGGTGCTCATCTTCAGCGATAAAAACTTTATACATGTTTTGTGGCTCCTTTTTGCATAGTCGGGACAGTCACATGGACAGTTGTCCCTTTGTCTACAATACTCGTGATCGTGATTTTCGCTTCTTTTCCATAGTAAAGCAATAAGCGTTTGTTTACATTGAACAACCCATAGCCCTCTGTAAAGTCAGTATCTAAACCATCCGCCAATTCCTGATTGATTTCCTTCAGCTTCTGTTCTGGAATGCCTTTTCCATTATCAATAATATAAAAATGAAGTTCGTCCTGTTCGCCCAAAAAGGCCTGTACGATAATCTTTCCTGTTCGTCGAACCAGTTTTGTTCCGTGATAAACCGCATTTTCAATTAACGGCTGCAGAATCATTTTTAGTATGGAATAGTCTTTGATTTTTTCTTCGATTTCGATTGAATAAGTCAGAGCATCGCCATAGCGTATTTGTAAAATGATCAAGTAATCATGAATATGTTTAATTTCCTTTTCAACAGGAATCCAATCCTGTCCTTGACTTAAGGAAATTCTGAAGAAGTCAGAAAGGGCATAGGTCATTTCTTTGACCTTTTCACTTTCCCCCATCTCTTCTAAGACTAAAATGGCGTCTAAGCTATTATAAATGAAATGTGGAGTAATTTGTGCTTGGAGTACTCGTACTTCGCTTTGAGCTAGATTGTATTGCTTCAAAGCATTTTCTTCCAAAAGAACCACCAGATTATCCGCCATTTCATTCATACTGTTGCTTAGTTTCTGCAATTCATTTCCCGGCAGCGTGTTGATCCGATAATTCAGTTTGCCGTCAGAAAGGGCATCCGCCATATGGATCATTTCCTCCATTGGCTGCTGGATCTGCTTCATCAAGCGCGTATTTGTCGATCTTGTAAAGAAGATAATCGCTGCGATAATGAAAGCTTCGATCACGGATAATATAATGATGGATTGTCGGACTTGCTGACTTTGGTTCGCTGCAAGCTTGATTTCAACATTGACGAAGTCTTGCAAAATATCGTGAACTAAATTAGTTGCCGATTCTACATGAACCATTAATTCCTGATTCTCTTGGAAGGGTTCGTTGGCTTTAATGTTAGCTACGATCTTTTCCAAATAGTTGTTAACATTATCCAACGAGCGAGTGACAATATTTAGCGTCGCGCGTTCTTGGGTGCTTTGCGTATTCTTTTTAATCTGGCGGATTTCCTTTTTAATGCGATGGACGTTATTACTTTTAGTGAATTCTTCAGGAGTCAGTTGTCCATAAGTGAGACTCCAAGCTTCTTCTATAATTTTTTCTTCTACGTCATTAGCGATACGATTGGCTTCGGAAATATTGCCAACACTGCGCTCATAGGTGAAAAGGTAGCGGGTATATATCAACACGCTGATGATCAGCGGGACAATGGATAAGACTAGCATCAGCCAACTGATACGCTGCAAGAGTGATTTGATGGTCGTCTGTTTTTTCATCAGCTGCCTCCTAATAATTTCTTGGCGGAATTGCAGAAAGAGAATTTTGATCAGAAAAAACTGTATCAGAAACATAAATATCTTCAGAGATTGTCTTATTGTCAAAATAGCGCTTGACAGTATTTGTGACGAGCTCTCCCATGAATGGATTACATTCAACAACACAGTTGACCTTGCGCTGTTTTAGCAGATCAATCATTTCTTTCTGAGCATCAATGGAGACAACAACGAATTTGTTTTCAAGTTGATATTCGTCAAGGGCATCTAGTGCTCCTAAAGTCATTTCATCATTGTGAGAATAAATGACGTCAATATTGTTAAGCTTGCCGGCTTCGATGGCTTCTGAGAATTTCTCTTTTGCCTTTAATCGAATAAAATCACCAGTGATCGTTTGGGTAATCTGTATTCGCGGATCACGTCCGACTGTTTCGGCGAACCCATCGTGGCGTAAACGAGTCGGTGAAGAATTTTCAACGCCTTTAATCTCAAAAACATTAATGGCTTCTTTTTCGATTTTTTGATAATGATTTGTCACGTATAAACCAGCACGTCCGCCTTGTGCTTTGAAACTAGAACCAATATGGGTCAAAAAAAGATCGGATCTATTTGTAGCGATATTTCGATCCACAATTATTACTGGAATATTGGCTTTTTTCGCCTCCTCTAAAACAGGTTCCCAGCCAAATTCTTCGATCGGAGAAAGAATAATCAAATCTACCTGATAGGCGATAAACGTCATTACGTCTTGGTATTGCTGCTTAGGGTCAGAGAAGCTATTCCGAGACATCACTTGATAGTTTTGCTTCTCCAATTCCTCTTTGATGGATTTACTCTGGATCTTACGCCAGTTGCTTTCGATCCCAGCTTGAGCGAATCCAATTGTGATTTCGCTATGATTTTCTTTTGGCGTTTCTTGTTTGCAGCCCGCTAACATAAGGCACAAGCCAATCAGCAGGAGTAGGTTGATTTTTTTCATAGGGTACACCTCTTATTAAAGGATTTTTTACAAAAAGATCGTTTGAACCTCACGAACAGATTCTATTGCTGATTAATTAGCCTTTACCAATACCAATTCACTTTATATCGTTAATCTTTCTTCTATTATATAGCGCTATCATTTGTAATTCTAACATGCTGGCGTATTCCGAATAAATGTCAAGATTTAGCAAAAAAAATCCAAGAAAACTGTAAAAAAGAAAAAAAGTTCCCTATTATTCCAAGAAAGTAAAAAAGAATCTCAATGAAAGCGTTTGCCTTTAAACGTACACTTAGCTTATCAAATATGTTTTGGAGGGAAAGATATGAAACGAGGGTTCAAAAAAATGTTAGTGGCAACAGTTTCACTACTTGCGCTGACAGCACTAACTGCTTGTGGAAAAGGAAATGCTTCAGGGGAGGACAAAGGGTTTGTTGGTGTATCCATGCCTACCAAATCAGCCGAACGATGGATCGCTGATGGAGACAATATCGTGAAGCAATTGAAAAAGAAAGGCTACAAAACAGACTTACAATACGGCGAGGATAAAGTTGAAAATCAAGTGGCGCAAATCGAAAACATGATCACTAAGGGAGTCGACACATTGGTGATCGCATCAATTGACGGTTCCGCACTTACCGATGTGTTGGAAAAGGCGCATCAAGCAGATATTAAAGTTATTGCCTATGACCGCCTATTGATGAATTCGAAGTATGTCGACTATTATGCAACCTTTGATAATTTCGGCGTTGGTGTTTTACAGGCATCCTATATTGAAGACCAATTGGGCTTAAAAGATGGCAAAGGACCTTACAATATTGAATTATTCGGCGGTTCTCCAGATGATAACAATGCACTAATCAATTATAACGGAGTGATGTCGGTCTTCAAACCTTATTTTGACAGTAAGCAATTAATCGTCCCATCTGGACAAACAAAATTCAATCAAATCGCAACTTTGCGTTGGGATGGCTCGACAGCTCAGTCTCGAATGGATAATCTCTTAAGCGCCAACTATACAGACAAGAAATTAGATGCTGTCTTATCTCCATATGATCCAATTAGCCTGGGAATTATTTCTTCATTAAAAGGGGTTGGCTATGGTTCAGGCGACAAACCATTACCAGTTATTACAGGGCAAGACGCGACCATCGCAGGAGTGAAATCAATTATTGCTGGTGAACAAACAGAAACGATCTTTAAAGATACACGCATTTTAGCAGATAACACCGTTGAAATGATTGAAGCGATTCACGATGACAAAAAAGTGCCAGTTAATGACAAGGAAACTTACGATAACGGTGAAAAAGTCGTGCCAACTTATCTAGCAAAACCTGTTTCTGTTGATAAAGACAACTACAAACAAGAATTGATTGATACAAAATACTACAAAGAAAAAGATTTAAGCGAATAACAGGATCTGAGAAAAGTACTGGCAGCTTTGCCGTACTTTTCTCGATCATCTTGATAAGGAAGTGGAAAAATGGCCGACTACATATTGGAAATGAAAAATATCATTAAAGAATTCTCCGGTGTACGCGCCTTGGATGACGTGAATTTAAATATCAAGCGAGGAGAGATCCACGCGCTTTGCGGAGAAAATGGTGCAGGCAAATCAACGTTAATGAATGTTCTTAGTGGATTATTTTCTTATGGCAATTATTCAGGCGATATTATTTATGACGGTGAGACCTGTCAGTTCAAAGGGCTGCGAGATAGTGAGGAAAAAGGCATTGTAATTATCCATCAAGAGTTAGCCTTGAGTCCTTATCTATCGATCAAAGAAAATATTTTTTTAGGCAATGAGCAAACCAATCATGGGATCATTGATTGGAACCTAACAGAACGAAAAACCGAAAACCTGTTAAAAACAGTGGGATTAAAAATCAACCCGAATACGTTGGTTTCACAAATTGGCGTAGGTCACCAACAGCTGGTTGAGATCGCTAAAGCCTTCTCCAAAAATGTTCGACTGCTCATTTTGGACGAACCGACTGCCGCCTTGAATGAAGAAGAAAGTGCGAATCTGCTTGAACTGATTAAGGAATTTCGCAATCAGGGAATTACTTCAATCATCATTTCCCACAAATTGAATGAGATCGTGGATGTGGCAGATCGGATCACCATTTTACGTGACGGACAAACAATTGAAACACTAGAAAATGAAGACATTAATGAAGAACGCATCATCAAAGGCATGGTCGGACGAGATCTCACCAACCGTTATCCTGACCGCCATCCGAATATCGGTGAAGTTCTTTTTGAAGTCAAGGACTGGACCGTTCATCATCCGATTGATACCGCAAGAGTAATGAACAATCACATCAATTTCAACATTCGACGAGGTGAAATTGTTGGGATCGCTGGTTTAATGGGGGCTGGACGAACCGAATTTGCCATGAGTATTTTTGGAAAATCCTACGGCAGCAATATCAGCGGTCAGATTTTTAAAGACGGTAAGGAAATAAAAATTAACGATGTTTCTCAGGCAATTCAACATGGCTTAGCCTATGTATCTGAGGACCGAAAAGCAGTCGGGTTGAACTTGCTGATGGATATTCGTGAAAATACCACGATTGCCAGCCTTGGAAAAATTAGTAAAAGCGGCATTCTTGATAAGGAAAAAGAAGTGACAGAAGCAGAAAATTATCGTAAGAAAATGCGCACAAAAGCCAATAATGTCTTTCAAAATGTTGGCAGTTTAAGTGGTGGGAATCAGCAAAAGGTTGTTTTAGCGAAATGGCTAATGACCGAACCGGATGTTCTTTTCCTGGATGAGCCCACGCGTGGAATCGACGTTGGAGCGAAGTACGAGATTTATACCATCATTGAAGAGATGGCCGCACAGGGGAAATGTGTCTGCATTATCTCGTCTGAACTGCCAGAGATTATCGGGATGTGTGATCGCATCTATACCATGAATGAAGGAACGATGACCGGTGAAGTCATGCGCGCAAATGCCAACCAAGAAACGCTGATGAACTTGATGACGAAGGAAGAGGAGGCAGTATCCTAATGGAGAATGCAACGAAGGAAAGTAAAGAAAAAAGTACGATTAATATAAAAGAAAAAGTCTTAGATATTTTTAGCAAATACAGCATGGTTATTATTTTGATCGCCTTATTGATCGCTTTTCAAATGATGACCGGAGGAATTTTCCTTCGACCGTTAAATATCACAAATATTGTCCTGCAAAATAGTCATATTTTAGTTTTAGCCGCAGGTATGCTGCTGGTTGTATTGTTAGGATTTGTTGATTTGTCTGTCGGTTCAGTCATGGCGTTTGTCGGCGCAATTGCCGGAATGATGATGGTGAACAACCACATGAGTCCCTGGATTGCAGTGCCTGTTTGTCTAGCAATCGGCGCGTTGATCGGAGCATGGCAAGGATTTTGGGTAGCGTATGTCGGTATCCCAGCCTTCATCGTGACGCTCGCTGGATTATTAATGTTCCGCGGTTTGACGCAAGTCGTACTTGGCGGACAATCACTCGCACCGTTTCCAAGAGCCTTTCAAAAAATTTCAACAGGCTATTTACCAGAAATTATGGTTTCCTCTTCAGGCATGCACTTTTTAACCTTGGTTTTAGGTTTAGTTTTAGCCGCAGGTTTAGTTTTCTTCCAATGGAAAGCACGGGAAAAACGCAAAAAGAATCTGTTTGAAGTACCTTCAATGAACGTCTTTATCTTTAAGTCCATTTTGACTGTCGGAATTGTTTTAGGAATGAGTTATATTTTTGCCTCATACCAAGGATTTCCAATTATCTTGATCATTTTAGGTGTAATTGTCGGCGTGTATGGCTTCTTAACTAACAGTACCGTTGCAGGTCGTCAGATTTATGCGACAGGTGGTAATTTGAAAGCCGCCCAGCTTTCAGGGATCAAAACCAAGAAAATTACTTTCTGGGTCTTTGTCAATATGGGCATGATGGCCGCTTTAGCGGGCTTAATCTTAGCTGCTCGTTTGAATGCGGCAACGCCACAAGCCGGAACTTCATTAGAATTAGATGCGATGGCTTCTGTATACTTCGGTGGCGCTTCTACCTCAGGTGGTATCGGAACCATTACTGGAGCAATCGTCGGTGGCTTGGTTATGGGTGTTCTGAACAATGGGATGTCAATTCTTGGTGTCGGTGTTGACTGGCAGCAGGCAATCAAAGGTCTGATCTTACTTTTAGCAGTCGTATTAGATATCTACAATAAGAAACGTAAAATCTCGTAAGGTGGTAGACAATATGACAGAACAAAAAGAAAAACGTATTTTGCTGATTTGTACAGCTGGTATCACCTCCGGCTTATTAGTAAAAAACATCCAAACAGCAGCAGATGAGCAGGACATTCCCATTCGCGTGTATTCTGCTCCAGCGATTATCGCTGAACAGGCCATCCAAAATCAACAAATCGATGGTTTGATGATCGGCCCCCAATCAGAATACGAAGTGAACCGTTTGAAGGATTTTTTGAACTACAAAGCGGTGAGCTACAAGATGATCAAGAAGGAAGATTACGAAACGTTAGATGGAGAGGCGGTGCTTAAGGAAATACTTGCAAGCTTTATGTAATTAATACAAGAAAAAGACCATTTGATTGACATGTTCAAGTAACAAATGGAACAGTTTCAATAATAACTAAGATTAAGGCACTGTCTGCATATGGACAGTGCCTTAAATGGATTTATCTTATTCAACATCAATCGCTTGACGTCGTATCTCTTTAACTACTAATGATGCATCATCTAAAACATAGATGCCCTGCACATCTCCTGTATTTAGAGCAGCGATTGCTTCATTTGAAAAATGTAGGGAGCTAGTTTCAAAGCTTAGAACTTTTTTGCCGTCAGTGACGATGAATGTCTTCGTTGCTGGTTGATTGATCAGTTCAAACTTCGTTGGCAATGACTCAAGGCTTCCCAAATCTTCCTCAATAATTAAATCTTCTACTTTTTGAGAACGAGATACAATAAATTTTCCTTTTTCTTCTCGAACTAAAAGAGCAGCAAAATGGGTATCGTTGATCATGCTGGTGATACCGATCTTTCCATGATTGCAAGTAGTGGATTTTTCGACTGTAACAGTGAATGTTTCTGCTTTTTCGGTTTGTCTGACTCCGAGAAATGAAGGTGTTGTGCGTTGTTCAATTGTCGTTGAACAGCCTTTTAAAGTTAATGTAGAGTGTTGCAAAAGAATAATTTCCTTAAGGCTATCCCGTAAACTAAGCCATTCAGGATTTAAAGTAGGCTGATTAAATTCATCAACAAAAGGTAAGATTTTTTGCTCATTTACAAGTACCTTTTGATGTTTCGGAAACTGACTCATATCGACCACTTCACTAGGGATGCCCTGATTAATTTCCGGCCATTCTTTCTCCCAATTGACTGGATAGAGCAGGGTTTCTCGTCCCATATTGGTAATTTGCTTGAAATCAATTGTAGATGGGCGCGTTCCTAAACAGGTCAACCACCAATTTCCTTTTGTATCTTGGAAGAGATCGGCGTGACCAATATTTTGTAATGGTTCATTTGCGCGATCACGATTTGTAAAAATAGGATTGATGGTCGAGTGATCCTCAAAAGGTCCCCAAAGATTGTCCGACTTGAACATCGTAATCATATGTCCCACGCCTGTTCCGCCTTCAGCAGCCAATAGGTAATAAGTGTTTTCTCGCTTAATTATGTGAGGGCCTTCAACATCGCGACCACCTGTTCCCAGACTGATTACTTCTGGCCCGCGTAAAATGGCTCCAGTTATAAGCTCAATTTCCGCTTGTTGAATGGCTTTGGTTCCCTTATCATCGATATAGCCTGTGAAGGTGACATAGGTACGTCCATTTTCATGGTAAAGATCCGGATCAATTCCCATAATATCGATTTCTAACCGTTGTTGTTCCCAAAGAATTTCTCCATTCTCATTCAATTTGCCTTTGATAATAAAGTTTTTGAACTCCGCAAAATTAGTAGTGATCACATAGAAATGATCATTGAAAAAGCGAATACAAACCGCGAAGATTCCTTCATTAGATTTCGCCTTTGATAGGTCCGCTTGTTCCGTTGTTACGACGATTCCAGGAAGTTTTGTCCAGTTTAATAAATCTGTACTTTTACTTAAGGCGATCCCGGGGTAGTACTCAAAAGTACTGTTGACCATATAATAAGTATCTGTTACCAAAACGATGCTCGGATCAGGATACATACCGCGTAGAATTGGATTTTGATAAGATTCCACCATATAATTCACTCCTTTTCTATTGATGATAGGCTGTACGAACAGCAGCAAACGTTAGTTCAGCGGTAGTTGAAAGGTGAAGATCCGCTGTCTTCAGATCACTATTTGTTCCTATTGCTACAGAGAAAGCGCCACTTTCTTTGATGGCTTTAAGTCCAGCAATCGAATCTTCAATACCGATGCATTCTAAAGGCTGAAGATTCAATGACTGAGCTGCAGCGATGAAAATATCTGGTGCCGGTTTGCCATTTTCCACTTTACTTGGATCGACGATGGCGTCAAATTTCTCTGCCAATGTTAACTTTTCTAAAATAAGCGGTCCGTTTAAGCTAGAAGAGGCTAAAGCAAGCTTCACCTTCTGCTGTTTCAGTTCAGAGATGAATGTTGCAACCCCTGGCAAGATATTGTCAGGGGATAGCTGCTTAAGCGACTCCTTATACTGTTCATTTTTTTCAAACAAAAGCTGTTGAAACATATTCTCAGAGACAGAAACCTCTAAATAGTTTAAGATCACCTTCAAAGAATCTGCTCGACTTACGCCTTTCGTCTTTTCTTCCAAGTCACTAGGAAGCTTTGCAGAAAAGTAATTGTTTATAAGTTTTTTCCAAGCTTCAAAATGCAGGGTAGAGGTGTCGGCGATGACCCCATCTAAATCAAATAATGCACCTTTAAACAAGTGAGATTTCCTCCCGTTCACTTAAAATAGGCGTTGATGCTAGCACGTCATTGATTTTTGCTAGATTCTCTGGTGTGATTTGAATAAAAGGTAAGAGTGTATTCAATTTGGTCAATGACATAGTTCCTAGACCGCCATTAACGGCTGCTAGATCTGCTCTAAAGAAATCTAACACAGGATCAATCGCATCAATTTTTTGAACCAACAGTTCATCTGCCATAATTTCGGCTGCAGGTGTTTCGCTATTATAGTATTCTACGTAACTTTCGCTGGGAACATAGGCGATCTCATAGATGCCGCAGGCAAGTGAGAAGCGACCGTTATTTTTTTTCTGATTGTTGACTGTTACCGGACCATTTTCTCCTCGTGGTAAATCGACATGTACGGTCGTTCCAAAAGGCACAGTCAAGTTGAGTTTAATGGTGTGCTCGCTGTCCGCTTCGATTTGGTAACTTACAGCGAAAGTTCCGTATGGTGTATCGAAATGTCCATTAACTTGTTTTAAGCGATAATCAAATAGCGGCGAAAAGTTGATTTCCTGATAGCCAGGGTGAGCTGGTTTAATTCCTAGAAGATAGCTATAGGCCCATTCCATAATTGCACCAAAGCTATAATGATTTAATGAATTCATTCCTTCTGGGTTCATGGAACCATCAGGAAGAACGGAGTTCCAGCGTTCCCAGACAGTTGTTGCGCCAAGATTTACTGCATAGAGCCAGCTTGGAAAATCTTCTAAAAGGAAAATTTTCGTGGCTAGTTTATGATAGCCATAATTAGATAAAACCTGACAGATGAAGGGAGTACCAACAAATCCGGTTTTAAGATGGTCATTGTCCTTTTTCAAGCGGGTTACTAAATCCTTAGCGACTCGCGAACGTTGTGATTGAGGAACCAACTCAAAATATAGCGCGATTGCATAAGCCGTCTGAGTATCAATTGCTAAACGGCCATTTGCAGTAATATATTCCTTAACAATAGCCTCTTTGATCCGTTGAGCTTGCTCACGATAATAAGTTGCATCGTTAGCAAAATTCAAAGTTTCAGCCGTTTTAGCAATGATGTCATTAGAATAATAGTAGTAGACAGAGGCAATAAAATCTTCTTCAGTTTTTCCAGTTGGTAACGCGGGATTTTCTCCATCAAGAGCGAGCCAATCGCCAAATTGAAAGGTTCCAGTCCATAAATCACTGCTCTTACTGTTTTTTTGAATCCATGCTACCCAATCCTTCATTGCTGTGTAGTTTTGACGTAAAATCGCTGAATCACCATAAATTTGATACATGTTCCAAGGAATGATTATTGCTGCATCGCCCCAAACCGCAGCACCGCCATCAGAATTTCCCATTGCAGGAGCATACATCGGAACCATACCATCATGCAATTGTTGCTCGATAGCGATGTCTTTTGCATATTTTTTAAAGAATGGAAAAACGTTCATATTCAAAGCAGCTGTTTTAGAAAACACTTCGGCATCGCCTGTCCAGCCAAGTCGTTCGTCCCGCTGCGGGCAATCAGTCGGAATATCTAAGAAGTTACTTTTTTGTCCCCACAGAATATTTTGAAAAAGCCGATTAACCTTTGAATTAGTGGTTTTGATTTCCCCAGTGGTTGCCATTTCAGAATGAAGGACCGCCGCTTGATAATCTTCTTTTCTCAGCGTTTGAGTGTTTCCTTCGACTTTTACATAACGATAACCGTAGAAAGTGAAATGGGGGCGAACCCATTTTTCTTCACCGTCAGAAATATAGACAAAAGAGGCTCTTGCTTCACGTAAATTTTCGCGATAAAAGTTACCCTCCTGTAGGATTTCTCCCATTTGAAAAACAAGCTTTGTACCTTTGGGTTCGCGGTTGTAAAATTCCAGCCAACCAGTCTGATTTTGACCAAAATCAAGGACCTGTTCTCCTGCCGGAGTCTCAAGTATTTCCTCAACGGGTAAACGTTCCATAATTTTTATCGGCAGACTCAATCGGTCTTGAAGTAGTGCCTTATTCTGATCTAGTAAGATCACAGACTCCCAATTGGAAGGATTTAGTGTATCGTCCAAGTCTTCTCCATAATAAATCTCTGATTTAGTTACTTTTCCGCTGGTTGTTACCCATGAGCTATCAGTGGAAATGATCTCTGTTTGACCATCTTCATACGTCACGTGGAATTCTCCAATGACACATTGCTGGTCGCCGTAAATGTTTTTCATTCCGCCATCGAAGCCTAAAGTCCCTTTATACCAGCCGTCACCAGTAGTGAAGAGCAGTTCATGATCTGCTGCTTTTTGAAAGGCTGCTGTGACATCGTAGGTTTGAACTTGGATCCATTGATCGTATGCCGTAACCCCTGGCGTTAAATACTCATCACCAACTTTTTCACCATTAATATATGCTTCATAAATACCCAATCCAGTAGCGTATAAACGCGCTTTTGCTACTTGGGACTTCACGCTGATCTTTTTTTGAAAAAGTGTATTTTGAATGGACTTATCTGGATGAGCAATCCAGTCTGCTTGGAAAGATTCATCCATTTTTCCAGTTTCAAAAAAGCTTTCTTTGGTAAACAGCTCATGATTGGTGTCTCGAATCGCAATTTCTACGTGGTAACGAGTACGTGGAATCAGTGTCAACGGAACATCGAAATAGTTATTTTTGAATGGTTCCTGCTTGCTTTGGTAAACGGGGGCTTCATAATTATCTGTCCAGATGGTTAATTGCTTCGTTATTTCTGTGAACTGTTCTGCTTCCACTGTAAACTCAATTCGCAGATCATCTAACTGAAAGCCAATAGGTTCTGTCATATGATTGATCAAAATTTTTGAAATCTTCATTTTTTGTACACTCCTAATTTTATAGTTTAGCGGAAAAGTCACCGCAAAATGGATCGACCGGGCTAACCCCTTCAAAGGCTTCTTTACCAGTCATTTTTCTAAGTACTGCGTCAATACTTTCCTTATTTCCAGTATACGTATTGATGTAGGTAGATACTGCTGGGATATCAAATAAATGATAGGGATTTGCTGTTGAGATAAAGATCGTCGGAATAGCTTTCATGAACCAAGGAGCGTCCGCTGCCATTAAATGAATCCAGTCAAGACGAGTGGTGGTTTGATTGCTAGCTGTTTCGATATTTGCAATATAGAGTGCTAGATCAAATTTTTCCTTCATTTCAGCTATGCCTTCTTCAAAAATCTCATGAAAATCTAGCCGCTTTCGGTCAAACAGAGTCACCTGAAAGCCCAGTATCTCCAGCTGTTTTTGGAAAAGGTCGGAAACTTGGCCGCCCTCTTTAAAACCTCCGTCATCTGAGTCACCTAAAACAACCAATCGAATTCGTGGATAACGTTTTACTGTCAAAGGCAAAAGGTGATCCCGATCTTTGACTAAAGTAACGGCCTTTTTAGCTGCCGCGGCTGCTTTTTTTGCATGTTCAGCAGTATTTAAATTCAACGTTTCTGGCATCGTCGTTTCAAATAAACCATGTACCATTTTTGTCGCGAGAATTCGTAAAACAGCTTCATTGATTCGAGCCAGCTTCAATGTGCCATTTTCAACCGCTTTTTTGATAAACATATAATCCTCATCAATGTTTTTATTAAATAGGATCATATCGATTCCGGCATTAATTGTTGCAGGTAACAGTTCTTCTCGCGAAAGAATCGAATTGTAACCAATCATCGGTGTAGCATCGGTAATCGTCAGGCCGTTAAATCCAAGTTCGTCACGTAATAGCCCATCAATTAGCCGTTTTGATGCCGAGGCAGGTCTCAATTCTGAATCCTTTATATCCGGCGACAGCTGTTTCTCCCAAGCCGGTAGCATGATATGTCCGATCATGATACTGCTAATTCCTTGATCAATAAAGGTTTGGTAGATTTGCCCATAAGAGTTCATCCAATCATCAGCGGACAGGGAGTTGATGGTGCTTAACAAATGCTGATCTCGTTCGTCGACGCCGTCACCCGGAAAGTGTTTGATAACAGGCAAGATGCCATTCTTTTCCAACCCCTTAATTTGAGCCGAGGCCATTTGGATCACACGCTTTGGATCGCTGCCGAAGGTTCGAGTATTGGTGATCGGATTCCGAAAATTCAGATCGATATCAACAATCGGAGAAAAGGACATGTTGCAGCCTACTTGAGCGGCTTCATTTCCAGCGACATTTCCTAATTCGTAAGCTTGTTCAGGATCATCTGTCGCAGCTATTTGCAGCGGCATTCCGAACCAGGTTCCTTCTGTAATAATCCCATTTCCGCCAGATTCCAAATTCGCCGAAAAGAATAGAGGGATATCGCTGGCTGCCTGAGCAGTTGTTAATTGTCGTTTGATCTTTTCCGCTGAGGCGGGACGATACATCATACCGCCAGGGCGATAAGTTTTGATAAACTCTTTAATGTCTACTTGATCCTCGTCCTGTCCAATAACAAAAAAGAGCTGGCCAATTTTTTCATCCAAAGTCATAGTTTGGACTTTGCTTTGCAGCTGTTGAATTTGTTCATCTGCTAAGTAATAAGGTTTTTTTGATAAATCTAACATGCTTTTTGCGCCTCCAATGATTTAAAGATACTTGTTCACGCTTTCATTTTAGTCTGGAGAAATTGTATAAACCATTGCGAAAAAACAGCTTAAGTGTGTCCATTTCATTGCTCCTTTCATTTATCTAAAATTGAGTCTTGCTTGAATGATTTATTCATGAGATAGTTTAGGCGAAGTAATGAAAGAATATCATTCAAAAAAACAACTTAAAGATTAAAATCCTATAATTACTCGACTTATTACACAGATAGTAGCTTTTTTGAGGGGAGCTGAAGGAATGGAAGAAGAAGTTTTAACCATATTACAGGAGAAAAATCATCCTCGTAATTGGAATGAGTTGGGTTCAGAAATGAGACCAAAACAAACAGGTGTGTTGAAAAACGAGCCTATTTATGAATTTTTTCATACGTTGGACGACTCATTAGAGGTAAATCCGCAATCAATCGCCATTTCGGTACAGCCAGTGAGCTCCTTCATTCCATTTCATGTCCATAATTATGTGGAGATAATCGTACCTCTGGTAGGTGAATGTACCGTTATTACGAAAAACGATGAGTTAAAGCTGAAGCAAAATGACTTGATCATCATTGGCAACCATACGATTCACCGTGTAGAACCAATTGAAACCGATGCTATCGTAGTCAATCTGACCCTAAAGGACACAGCTTTCAATTTAAACGATTATCATTTTATGTATGAGGATCGAGCAACCAAAAAAGTCTCCTCCTTGCTTTTTTCACTGCTCTCAAATGAAACGCAGGGGGAGAATATCTATCGCTTGTTTCGGACGCATCAAGATACAAAGATTCATTTTCTGTTAGAGGACATTATCCAGGAATACTATTATCCAGACACCCAATCGAATCAGATCATCCGATTAGAATTATTAACACTCTTCGGTCGGTTGATTCGTTCAGCTGCTAATGAACAAACAGTGATTGCTGGAGAAGATGATGGCTCAGTTAATTTATTATCGTTACTTTTATATATTGAAAAGAATTATGCGCACATTACGTTAGAGGAAATGGCTCAGCACTTTGGCTTCAATCCGAATTATTTATCTTCTTATTTGAAAAAACACACCGGATTAACCTTTATCAAATTGGTTCATCTGCAACGGGTGAATGTTGCAGCAGAGTACTTAACGTATACCAATGCGCCGATTGAACAGATTGCCCTAAAGGTAGGGTATGAAAATCCCTCCTATTTTTATAAAATGTTTCGAAAACATTTAAAGATTTTACCAACTGAATATCGTGAAAAGCATTCTTTCAATGCTAAAAAAACCGATTGAGTCTCAATCGGTTTTTTTTAACATTAAAGGAAGTATAACATTTTAAGCGGTCAAAGGATTGATACATCAATCTTTTGACCGCTTTTCATCTGGTCTTTTTCCTATTAAACTGGAGATATGAAACCCAATATTTTACACGCCATTTTCTTTGATGAATATCAAAACTGGGAGAAATTCAATCAAAGGTACACGAGAAGGATTCGATCCGTTGTGAAAAGAGAAGTGAAGAAGTTTCGCGATTGTGGTGACCTTAAAAAAGGTTATCGTCTATTTGTCTGTGAAGGATGCCATGATGTAAAGAAAGTGGCTTTTCGTTGTAAAGGGAAATTTTGTCCAACTTGTGCAACTGGGGAAAGTCAACGGTGGGCAGAGGTTGCGGCGAACGATCTGTTTACAGTGACGCATCGACACGTCATCTTCACGATCGATGAAGGTTTACGTGAGATTTTTCTGAAGGAGAAGTATCGTAAGGAGCTTTTAAAAGGATTAATGGATGAAGCTGCACGGATACTATTAGATTTTTTTAGAAAGCACCATATACAAGCTGGGGTTGTGGCAACACTCCACACCTTCGGTTCTCAGCTAGAATACAATCCGCATG
>NZ_KE136357.1:240243-634216 GCF_000406965.1 Enterococcus avium ATCC 14025
TCGGCAATAAGCAAAAATATTTCGAAATTTGAGAAGCAATTTAGAAATATTTTGGTCTTATTGCTCAAAAGCTGAGCGAGTTCGCGAAGCCTTTCTTAGAGCTTAAATTTTTGTCGATACTGATTGGGTGAACATCCAGTTTGCTTTTTAAAGAAATGATAGAAATATGCCTCACTAGAAAAGCCTAGTCGTTCTGCAATAAGCTGAATGGTCAAATCAGTCGTATTTAATAGCTGTTGAGCTTTCTGAGTTCGAATCATTTGAGCATAATTGGCCAGAGTCATTTTTGTTTGCCGTTTTAAGAGTCGATTCAGGTATTCAGGATTGTAGTGCAGTGTGGCTTCGATTTCTTTTCGAGAAATATTACCAAAGCGGCTTTCAATCAGATGAATCACGCGATTAACAAGATAATCTTCTTTGGATAAATCCAGATCAATCCGCTGAAGTGAAAATTGGTTGGTGTTTTCCAATGCATCCAACAGGCGTAAAATCAATCCTCGTTGAAAATAAGCACGACCGATTTTGGAGGTAGCTACCTCCAGCTGCAAAGAATCAATAATGACATGAAAGCCTTCGCTTTGATAAGGCAAGCAGGGAGTAAACTCAATATAGCTGCGTTTCCACTGCGCATCAGATTGAAGATTTTGCTGTAAAAATTGAAAGATCGGACCTTCGCCAGAATCAATAGACAGTAATTCCTGAAGCAGCGCAGGCGATAAATTTAGAAAGACGACATTGCAGCCATCTGAAAGAATCTCCCGATGCAGAATCTGTGTATTCAATAGACAGCCTTCTCCTGCTTGAAAAGTGTATTCCTTCTCCTCAATATAATTTGTTAGTTCTCCCTTTAAAACATACATTAATTCAAAGTTTTGATTTTTATGCAACGCTTGATATTCTTCATTTTCAAAGGCGATGATTTTACCATCCTGCACTTTGGTATAAAGAATTTTTTCACCGATTTTTTGTTTATAGAAGATGGCGATTGGTGAATGGGTTCTGATTTGCGGAATGTCGGCATCGCCAGAATGGAGCTCAGAAAAAGGATCTTTTGCCATAAAGTACCTCCGAAAGGTCGGGAAATTGTAGTAAACGGTTTCTTGAAGTCGGTATTTTTCATTATATCACAGAGACAAACGAACTAGAATAATGGATATCAGAGGAGGAAAGGCAGATGCGAGAAAAGAAAAAAATAAATCAGCAATGGCTGTTTCATTATGGAGAAATCGGTATGCCTAAAAAAACAGCTAAAAAAGCCCACGCTTTAGGTGGATTGACCGCACCGCTAATAGAAGAGGCTGGAGAATCTGTAACATACGGTGCAGGAGGTGAGCATTTTTTAAAACTGATTGCTAGAGGAGATGAGATTCAAGGATTAAAAAATTTAGCCGGAACCGATTTTGATTCTGGATTGGATCAAGAATGGCAAACTATTACGATTCCCCACGACTGGAAAATCAGCCAACCCTATAAACAAGCTCCAGAATTACTTATGTCTGGATCAAAGGAAGATGGAGTTGGTTATTATCGGAAAACATTTTCTTTAAACGATGAGCTGATGAATCAAAAGCGCGTTATTCTACATTTCGATGGAGTGATGCGTTCAGCAGATGTTTGGCTAAATGGTGCCTATCTAGGTCAGAACACTAGTGGATACACAAGTTTTTCTTATGATATCTCTGAGATGGCTAGATATGGCAATGAAGGAACTAATGTATTGCTGGTAAGAGTGGATACAACGACAGGAGCAGAAGGCTGGTGGTATGAAGGCGCTGGAATTTATCGTGACGTTTGGTTAGAGTTTGTACCATTGATTGCTTTTGATAGAGAAAATGCTTACGTCTATACACAGGAGCTTCAAGAAACACAAGCAGTTATGGGAGCTGAGGTTTGTATCGAGAATTACTCACAGGAGATAGTCGAGGTCTCGCCAGTAATCAGAATCAGTGAACAGCTGATCACGTTAGAAAAACAAACGTTACAGCCTTTTGAAAAGCGTGTTCTTAAAGAAACATTTATTTTTCCTGCTCCAATACCCTGGTCACCTGAAAATCCTCATTTGTATGAAGCAGTTTTTCAAATGGAAACGGATGAGTGCCGTAAAAGTTTTGGCATTCGAACGTTCGCTTATGATTCACAAGGTTTTTATTTAAATGGGAATTTGTATGAACTGCGAGGTGTTTGCGAGCATCAAGATTTTGCTGGAGTAGGTGTAGCACTGAATCAGGATATCGTTGATTATAAAATTAAAACGATGAAGGAAATGGGTGTCAATGCCTGGCGCAGTGCTCATCATTATGCTTCTGAGGAACTTATGGAGGCTTGCGATCGTTTTGGCATTCTTTTAATGAATGAGAATCGGTTGTTAGAGAGCACACCTTGGCGAATTGCTGATTTGGAAAAAATGGTTCGAAAAAGCAGGATGCATGCTTCGATTGCGTTTTGGTCAGTAGCGAATGAGGAGGTCATCGGGAATACCAATCTCGGGAGCCGCATCGCTTATAAATTAGTTCGGTGTATCAAACAAAATAACTATGAATGTCTAGTTGTTTCAGCAGAACTACTAAATCCTGATGGTATAGTTAATGAAAGCTATCTAGCAAATTATGACGTGCTTGGAGTAAACTATCCAGAAGCGGATGCAATGGGACCTGGTGCGATTAAAATCAAAGAGCAGTATCCAGAGCTTGCGATCATGAGTACGGAAAGTGCCTCTTATTTTTCAACACGAGGAATTTACAAAGATAATGAAGAAAATTGTCAGTGCTCCAATTTTGGTTCGTTATTTTCAATGATTTTACCTGGAAAGCGTCAACCTGGTGATCCCGGAGCAGGAGGTACCGCAACACCTGAAAAAGTTTTAAATTATTTGACTAAGCACCAGTATATGGGGGGAGTTTTTCTTTGGACAGCGTTTGATTACTATGGCGAACCTTCTCCTTTTGGTTGGCCAGCTATTTCTTCTCAATTCGGTATCGCTGATTTGTGCGGCTTTCCTAAGGATTATTATTACTATTATCAAGCGAATTGGAAAAAAGAACCTGTACTTCATATCCTGCCTCATTGGAATGAAGAAGGCCTCGAAATCAATACGGATGGGATGATTGCTGTTCGTGTCTTCAGTAATGCCGATGAAGTTGAGATTTTTGTCAATGGAATAAGTTTTGGTAAGAAAATTATTATTGGTTGTATCGCTAATTGGGAAATTCCGTATCAAGCTGGGGAATTAAAGGCTGTAGCCTATGATGGAAACCAAATCATTACCGAAGCCAAGCATCAAACCAGTTCAACGATTCACGCGATTCGAAGTAAAAGAATTTTTGAAGGAAAAGAATACAGTCTTTTTGCCCTAGAAGCAGTCGATGATCATCAACGATTTGTTCCTACGGCAAATAATCAGGTAACAATTTCTGTCGAAAATGGAGAAATCGTTGGATTAGCAAATGGAAATCCAACGAATCAAGCTGCGTACAGTCTAGATCATGTTCGATTGTTCCAAGGAAAAGCATTGGCTATCGTTCGAACAAGTGAAGCAAGTGTTCAAATCAAAGTGATCATTCAAAAATAAAGTCAAGGCAGAAAAAGTATCTATGAAAAGACCACAAAGCGCATGAATTTTGCATATGGCTGTAGTACTTTTTCTAGCCTATACTTTAACTATCATTTGAAAGCGGAAACAAAAAATATAAAGGAGCGCAATTATTATGAATAAGAAAAAATTATCTCTAGCCTTAGGTATTTTAAGTATGAATCTTTTGTTGATGTCAGGCTCGGTTGTGGGTGCAGCAATTGCCGCAATTTCAAAATCATTCCCTCAAGAACCTATTTCTAAGGTACAAATGCTTAGTTCCATTCCTCAGCTTGGTCAGCTGATAGCCACGTTACTTTTTACTTGGTTAACCTATAAAATGACCAGAAAAAATATTGGGGTCGTTTCAGTAGCTATCGTAGCAATCAGCGGTTTACTGCCAGTTTTTTATAACAGCAGTCTGAATATTATTTTAGCATGTATGATCGCTCTAGGTTTTGGGTTAGGATTAATCAGTAATGTTGGACCAGTTTTACTGCAAGAACATTTTGATGGTGAAGAGCGTGCGGCGGTCATGGGTTGGGCGGTAGGCTTTAACAATTTAGGAATGATGGGCTTTACTGCGATCGGCGGTGTGTTAGGCAGTACGAATTGGCAAAATCTATTCTGGGTTTATGGGGCAGCGATTCTTATTTTAGTCGTTGTGTTAGTTTTAGTGCCCAAAGATCGAAAATTATCTGAAGAGGAAGTCTCTAACCAACGTTCAATCAGTTTTGGTAAAACGGTAAAAAGCTTGAATGGCTATGTTTATGTGATGCTGATCGTGACTTTTGTGACTTCGCTTTGCTTAATGATCTTTATGGCAAATCAATCAATTCTGCTAGCTTCAAAAGGGAACGGTACAGCGTATACGGCAATGGTCACAGCATTAGGAAATGTCGGAGGAATTTGTACCGCTTTTGGATTGAAATATATCCGCAAAATTACTAAAACAGATACGATGGCCTGGGGCTTTGTGGCTTTCGCTTTATCTTATATTTGTATCGTCTTTTTCAATAATCCTGCGTTGCATATTGCTGGAAATATGTTCTCAGGAATGGGGATTGTTATGGTCAATGCGACGATTCCATTTGAATTATCCATTTTAGCTAATCATCAACAATTTCCGGTCGCTATTGCGATGAATACACTGATTTCTTCTTTAGCCGGTTTCGCAGCACCGATGCTGCTTGCGGCAACCAAGATTTCAGCAGGGGCAAACTCTTATCTGGCTGGGATTGCCATCAGCGGCTTGATGGCTATCGTATTATTGATTACTCGCTTAGGAAACCGCATCGAAAAAAAGTCCGGTGAGGCAACAGTAAGCAATGTACAAAATGAAGGGGTGCAAGAAGCTTAAAAATATTTGTTCTCAAAATAAGTATAAGAATAAACAGACTTTATTCGTAAGAAGAGGTCTGTTTTTTTAGTGTCTAAAATACTGATCAAAATCCAAGAAAGAGCGCAAAACAGATTTTTTAAAAAATATAGGCTCTCTTTTTGTGGTACCATCAAAAGAAAGGGCTATCAATAAAGCTATTGTTCTTAAAAACGACTATAAGGAGGGATGTTGTTATGGGAAAAATAATCAATTATCTGGATACGCAAAGTGATATTCAGTTGGTGACTACTTTGCACTTTTTTAATAATGATTTGAGAACAATTGAACTGTTTTTCTTGCTTAAAGGAAAGGCAGAGGTTCGAATAGATGACCAATCATACATAATGAAAAGAGACGATATTCTTGTTGTTAATAAGCATGAATGCTGTTTTATCGAAACAACAGGAAATGAAGACTTGCTTTTTCATTTTTCAATTTCTGATTTTTTACTATCTCAGGCACTCGAGGCTGAATATGTTGGATTTAATTGCAATTCAGTTGCGAATCCGAATATGAATTATAGTCCACTTCGGCAAATTATTATTGAGATTATTGATTTATTTTTATTTGAAAATGCTAAAACGAACTTTTTACAGATAAGCAAAGTCTATCAACTATTAAACGAACTGAGCAGTTTTTATCTTGAGCAGAGTGCACAAATGAGGAATCAGGATGAACGAATCCGAGACATTACAAGAGAAATAAAAGAACGCTATTATGAAAATATCACATTGTCAGAAATGGCGGATTTGGTTCATATGGATACGGCTTATTTTTCCAAATTTTTTAAAAAGAATTTAGGGATGAATTTTAAAGACTATTTAAGTGAGATAAGAATGAACCACGCAATCCGTGATCTGTTGACTTCAGACAAAACGATTACAAGAATCGCGGTGGATAATGGTTTCTTTAATACGAATAGTTTCAATAAAAAATTCAAAGAGAATTATGCTATGACACCATCAGTGTATCGAAAACAAAATAGTATGGAGAAAACTGAAAGGAATAGCCAGTCGACTTCTCACGTGAAAGCTACCTTTACGAAATATAAGGAGAATCAATCGGAACAAGAGGTATCAAAAAGGACTTCTCTTCAAATAGATGTAAGTAAAAAAGAAGTGATCCCAATCAAGGAAACTTGGAATGCAATATTAAATGTCGGAGAAGCTGAGATTGTTTTGAACAATAATCTCAGGCAGCATCTTACCTATTTGCAAGAAAACCTTGATTTTAAGTATGGCAGGATTTGGGGAGTCTTTACGAAAGGAATTCTCGAGGACTCTTTGATGGAATACGAAGCAATAGATGAAATTCTTGATTTTCTGTTGGAGATAGGTGTGCTTCCATGGATTAGTGTGAATAAGCTGATTGGTAAATTTAAGGAAAGTCATTATTCCATAGAGGATTGGGAAAAAATTATTGAAGGCTTTTGTCGCCATATTTTAAATCGGTACGGAAAACAAAATGTGGAGCAGTGGAAGATCGAGCTTGTCGCAAATGATCTAAAAGATTCTGAGCTGGTTACTAGATACATCACTTTTTACAAATCTACTTATGCGATCTTGAAGCGAATGATTCCCAATATTTCAGTTGGTGGTGGGAACTTTGTGGTTACAAATGAAATGGATCTGGCATCCTTTTTTCACAACGAACTTGCTGAATGTAAGTTTGATTTCTATTCCTTTGTTCTGTTTCCTTATTCTGATCGATTAGTTCGAGAAAAGCGAAATTTTCAACGTGTGACTGACGCGCATTTTTTAATAAATCAATTAAAAAATATAAAAAAAATCGGTATTTCAAAGCCTTTATACATTTCTGAATGGAGTAATACAGTTTCGCGAAGCAATCTCCTAAATGACACGTTGTACAAAGGAGCGTTTATTATAAAAAGTTTGAAGGATCTTTTTGACCAAGTAGATGGATTAGGATATTGGTTAGGAACGGATCTTTCGCAAAAAGGCCCGAAGCATCACGCATTTTTGAGTGGGGGAAATGGGCTGATCAACAAAAACGGTTTGTCGAAGCCGGCCATGCATGCGATGAAGTTTTTTAATCAATTAAAAGGATTGGACATGCTCTTTAAAGATGAGCGGCACCTCGTTGCTTTTTCAACGAATGATGAATTTTTTATCTTGGGTCATCAGTATGTACATCCGAATAGTCTTTATTTTTTAAAAGATGAAGCACATTTAAAATTAGTAGAGGTGGATAATTTTTTTGAAGAGCATGACTCTGAAGAACAACTGATTCTTTCTGGAATTTCTAACGGTGATTACGAGTTGAGAGTATTTTCTTGTTTGGAGGGCTATGGCGATCTCTTTAACGAATGGAAAAAGTTCTTTTTCACAAAGCATCTTCGTGATTCAGATTTAGTTTATTTAAATAAACGGAATACACCGCTCCAAAATTTGGAGGAAATCCATGTCTCCAATCATCAGCTTAAGATCAAGAAGAAGCTGACAACAAACGAATTCTATGTGATAAACATTAAAAAAAGGCAGTAATAATTCTATCGGAAGACAAAAATGAACTTATCATTTTTGTCTTTTTTTGTTTGGTAATTTCTAAACAGCAAAAAGAGACAGAGAAGTTCACAAATATTTGAAGTTTTATTTTCAGAAAGCGCTTTATACTGCAAGTGTAGATAAAAGAAATAGAGGTGGAATCATGAAACTAGGAATTGTTAGTGCAATTTTGGATCAAAGCGATTTTAAAGAAATGATCGATATCGTCGCAGATAACGGGTTAGATTGCGTGGAAGTGGCATGTTGGCCAAAGGAAAAAGCGGCTCGCAGATATGCGGGAGTTTCCCATATTGATGTAAACAATCTAAACCAAGAAAGTGCGCAAGAAATTCTTTCCTATGCAGCGAGCAAACAAATTGAGATTTCCGCACTGGCGTATTATCCGAATCCATTAGATGAGGATTTGGAAAAAAGAGAAAAAGCTATTAAGCATTTGTATCGGCTGATTGATGCTGCCAAATTATTGAAGGTGAATCTAGTAACCACTTTTATTGGACGGATGCAGACAAAATCTCTTTCAGAAAATCTCGAGGAGATGGAAATTGTCTGGAAACCGATTTTAGCCTATGCGGAAGAAGCTGGTGTAAGGATTGGGATTGAAAATTGTCCCATGCTATTTACCGATGATGAATGGCCCGGCGGTCAAAATCTAATGACTACTCCTGCTGTTTGGCGAGAAGTTTTCAAACGCTTAGACAGTAAAGCGCTAGGGTTGAATTATGATCCTTCTCATTTTGTCTGGCAGCAGATTGATTACATCAGTCCACTTTACGAATTTAAAGACAAAATTTTTCATGTTCATTATAAGGACATCAAGTTGTATCCAGAAAAGCTGAAGGACGTAGGAGTAATGGCTACACCTTTGCAATATATGTCGCCTAAACTTCCAGGTCTAGGAGATGTTGATTGGAGTAAATACGTTTCTGCTTTGACCGACATTGGGTTTGGGGGATATAGCTGCATCGAAGTAGAAGATAAATCTTTTGAAGAAACATACGAAGACGTAAAAAAATCAGTGAGTTTAAGTACCAGATATTTGAGAAATTACGTTATTTAGGTGAAGGAGAAAAAGAAAATGTTTGCAATGCGAATGAAGCTCAACGACCAAATAATTAAAAAAGATTCTATTAAAGAGATCTACATCAATGGGAAAAAGAACGGTTTTAGCTTTGAGGTTCAACTGGCTTATTATCGTGGCCATTATTTGTCTGATATTGACTTGCTTGAAGTCTATGTAGATGGCGAGAAAATTTCTGATGAATCAGTGACCTTTGAGTTACATGGAAAAGAGCTGCCGATTTACAAATTGAAACATGCGATCACAGAATTTTGGAGTCAAGTTGATTTAGCAAAAGTCCATGTGTTGAAGCCAGGTGGTTTAATCGGAGAGCATGAGGTTGAGTTGAAATTATTGCTTCGCATTCCTTACATGCAGATCGGACCGGAACATGACTTTATGCCGTTGGATTCAGGTGAGAAAGTTACAATCAGCTTTGGAGGAGAGTAAGATGGGCAACTTAAAATTAGGCGCAACATTATTTTGTTACGGAACGGAATATGCACGGTATCAGTATGATTTTGAGGAGTGTGTGAAGCAGGCATACTTAGCTGGAGCTGAAGGATATGAGATTGTCGGTACTCAAATGATTCCGTCATATCCTAACGTCAGTGATGATTTTCTAGGATTGATTCAGCGATTAAAAGCCAAATATGGGATTGGACCTGTTGGGTATGGGGCTAACAACGACAAAGGGATGATGCATGATCGAAATCTATCCGACAATGAGATGCTGGCAGACGCCGTCATTGATTTAAAAGCAGCTCATAAATTGGGCTGTAAGGTTATGCGTGTTCAATATATGCTATCACCGGCTGCATTTGAAAAACTCGCATTCTATGCAGAACTTTTCGATATCAAAGTTGGCATTGAGATCCATAATCCAGAGTCACCCGCGTCACCGTTGATGCAAGATTATCTGGAAGTAATTAAAAAGACTGGTTCAAAACATCTTGGATTTATTCCCGATTTTGGCTGTTTCGCAATTGCTCCGAATAAACCCCATTGGATGAAAGCTTTAAAGGCAGGAGTAGAGGAAAGTCATTTAGAATTGGCGGCGAATTTGCGCAGACAAGGAGTTCCATTGGAAAAAGCACGTGAAGAATTATTGAGCTTAGGTGCTCATCCAGCGATCAATGCTACTTTGCAAGGAATGTATGGCTTTGTTCAATTTAAATCAAAAGATGAGTTGCCGAAAATGTTGGAAGAATTGAAAACGATTCTGCCTTATTGCTTCGAATTTCATGGGAAGTTCCATTATTTAGATGAGGATCTAGTGGAGCCTAGTATTCCATATGCGGAAATATTATCAATTATTAAAAATTCAGATTTCGATGGTTACTTAATTAGTGAATATGAAGATGAATTGTATTGCGGCGGTACAGAATTTACTCGAAGACAGCTCCAAATGACTAAGCAGCTACTAGGGAAAGAATAGAAGGGAAAACAATGGCTATTACCAAACAACAGATAGTTGATTTCTATGAGGGATTTTTTAATCAGCAGCAGTTAGAAAGAGCAAATCAATTAATCGCAGTTGATTATTGTCAACACAATCCTGGCGTTGAGCAGGGGAGAAACGGATTGGTGAAGGCCTTTTCTGCAAAATTCTCTTCGGATGAGTATTTTCGATTAGCTGTTGATCGCGTCGTTCTAGATGAAGAATACGCAGTAGTCTTTTCACGAAGCATTGATAGCAAAGAAGAAACAAAGGCTCATGTTGTTGATTTGTATCGGATAAAGGATGAACAATTTGTAGAGCATTGGGATTATTTTGATAGGAGGAAACTAGGATGAGCAAGAAATTAACTATTGGAATTCTTGGGTTCGGCTTTATGGGTCAGACCCATGCAGAAACCATCAAGAAACTTGATTATGCGCAGTTAGCAGCAGTTTGTGATGTGAATGAAGCGCAATTGAAATACGCTCCGCAAGGGGTCAGCACATACCTAATAGCCGAGGAGCTATTAGCAGATACTTCGATTGATACGGTTATTATCGCGGTTCCAAATCAACTTCATTTGGAAATGGTAACTAAAGCAGCCGAAGCAAAGAAGGATATTATCTGTGAGAAGCCTCTTGCTATGAACGCCGCTGAAGTAGAGCAGATGTTAGAAATCGTAGAAAAAGAACAGGTTCGTTTTACCGTCCATCATCAACGTCGTTGGGATCACGACTATCGTGTAGCCAAGGAAGTCTATGATCAAAAACTGATAGGAGAGATGTATACCATCAAAAGCTCTCTTTACGGCTTTAATGGAAATATGCATGATTGGCATATTTATCCGGAATTTGGCGGTGGAATGCTTTATGACTGGGGTGTTCATTTGATTGACCAGATTCTGTGGATGGTATCCTCACCATTAAAAACTGTTTATGCCAATGTGCGTAACGTCATTAACGAGCAGGTGGATGATTATTTTAACATCCAGCTGTATTTTGAAAATGGTGTAAACGCTCAGATTGAATTAGGAACGTATTTTTTAAATAGTTCAGAAAACTGGTTTGAGCGTCATTGGTTTATTGGTGGCAATCAAGGAAGTGCCAAAATAGACGGTTTCAATCCTAAAGGCGAAATCACCAGAACATCGGCCTTGTTGAGCAATGTGCCAGGGCAGATCACAATGACTCATGCCGGACCGACGCGCAGTTTTGGACCGGCTCCAGAAGGCAGAATTTTGAAGGAAGAATTACCTGAGGTTTCTGTCAACCATCAAATGTTTTTCGATAACTACTATCAATATGTTCAAGGAAAAGCGGAATTAGTGGTTCAGCCGGAGCAAATTTTCGACTTGATGAAGGTCTTAGATGCCATCCGTATTTCAGCGAGATATCACCAAAGTGTCAACTTGGATATTGATTATTCAAGTAACTAATAGAAAGAAATGGAGAGGAAGAACAGACATGAAAAAAGTAAGAATCGGAATTATCGGGTGCGGTGGGATTGCGAACAATAAACATTTTCCAGCACTAAAAAGTCAAAGTGATAAATGCGAGATTGTCGCATTTTGTGACACTAAGATAGATCGGGCAAAAAAAGCGGCGGAAGAGTTCGGCTCTGCTGATGCAAAATATTATGAAGATTACAATGAGCTGTTGAAAGACGGATCAATCGATATCGTACATGTTTGTACCCCAAATGTCAGTCACAGTCCTATTACTGTAGCAGCTTTTGAAGCTGGTAAGCACGTGCTTTGTGAAAAACCAATGGCTCATACACCAGAAGCCGCACAATTAATGATGGATGCCTGGAAAAAATCCGGCAAGAAATTTACCATCGGCTATCAAAATCGTTTTAGAAGTGAAGTTACAGCCCTTCACGAAGCCTGTGCAAATGGCGAACTAGGAGAAATCTATTTTGCCAAAGCCCATGCGATCAGACGAAAAGCAGTTCCTACTTGGGGTGTTTTCCCAGATAAGTCACAGCAGGGCGGTGGTCCATTAATTGATATCGGGACTCATGCGCTAGATATTACCTTGTGGATGATGGACAACTATGAGGTTGAATCGGTAACTGGTTCTGTCTTCAATAAATTAGGAAACCTTCCTGGCGCAGAGGCAGGGAACTTGTTTGGACCTTGGGATACTGAAAGCTTTGAAGTAGAAGATTCGGCTTTTGGGTTCATTAAGATGAAGGACGGTTCGACAATTTTCCTAGAAGCCTCTTGGGCATTAAATGTCTTGGAATCAAAGGAAGCGGCAACAACCTTATGCGGAACCAAAGCCGGTGCACAAATCGACGCGGGTATGAGTTATCCAGTTAATCAATTGACCTACAATCGTTCGAAAAATGGCTTGTTGACGGAAGAAAATATCAGTACTGCCGGCAACATCGCATTCTTTGAAGGCGGCGACTCTGATCCAGAAAAAATCGAAGCCAAACAATGGTTGGAGGCGGTCATCAATGATACTGAACCATTGGTAAAACCGGAACAAGCATTTAAAGTAACGCAGATTTTAGATGCCATCTATAAAGCTGCTGAAACAGGCAACGAAGTAAAACTATAAATCAAATGTCCTGCTGTAAGACCAATTTACGGCAGGACTTATAAAGGAGGCAAAAGAATGTTTGAAAAATATTTAGTGAATCCTGAAGGGTTTCGAAACGTGCGCGAGAATAATCAAATCACCGGGTACGAGGTTCAATTAAGAGTTCCTTATTACCGAGGGATTCCCATGAGTTGTGTGGAAGTTTTGGATCTAACAGTTGATGATGAAAAAGTCGCTAACGAAGATATGCTGATTACAGTAAAAGGTGAAACCTTTACATTTGAAGAATTGCCGACGGTCATCAATCATCGTTGGGAAATGATTGAGACGATCACTGTTTTTGTGAAAAAGCCCGGTGGTTTATCGGAGGGCGAGCACAAGGTACATGCCTTTGTAAGTTTGAGGATTTCTTACTTACCATTTAATAATACCGGCGATGATGAAAAAGTATTGGTGCTAGAAGCATAGAGGAGATGAAATGATGAGTACAATCAAACGCGGAGTATCACTTTACAGTTACCAAGATGAGTTTTATACCGGCAAAATGACCCTTGAGGATTGTATCCGGGAAGCCGCAAAAACAGGTGCTACAGGAATTGAATTTTTGCCAGAACAAATGCTGCCGACTTTCCCGAATATTTCTGATGATTTTGTCAAACAATGGCACGAATGGCTTGAAAAGTACGGAGTAGAGCCGGTCGCCTATGATGCTTTTTTAGATAATAAATTATTTGCCAATCGGATGTTGACGACTTCGGAAAATGTTGACATGATGAAGAGAGACTTAAAAATTGCGAATCGTTTAGGCTGTAAAATACTAAGAACCTTAGTATCAACTCCTTTAGAAGTGGTAAAACAAAGCTTGCCTTATGCAGAGGAAGCCAATGTCAAGATTGCCTTAGAGGTTCACGCACCCTTTACCTTTGGCACTCCTTGGTTTGAAGAACGCTTGGATTACATTAAGGAAAGCGGAACGAAATGGTTCAGCATTATGCCGGACTTTGGCATCTTCACGAAACGGATCGGATCGATTTTCCAAGATGCTTATATTCGTAAAGGCGGGACACCAGAAATTATCAAATTAGTGAGCGATAACTATGAAAAAGGTATTCATCGCGATGAAACTTTTGAAAGCGTATCAAAAATGAAAAATGCGACGGAAGCTGACAAAGCCTTCGCAGAGTTCTGCCGACACTTTGTATATACAGACCCAGAAATTCTAGTGAACAATATGCCATATATTTCTCACATTCACGGAAAATTCTACGATATTACAGAGGACCTTCAAGAAACTAGCATTCCTTACCATGACGTAATTACTACATTGAAAAATGCCGGGTATAACGGCTATATCTGCAGCGAGTATGAAGGCAATCGTCACATTCAGGATTACATGGAAGTGGACAGTATCGAACAGGTCAAAAGACATCAAGCATTATTAAAGAATGTGATCGGATAGCAGGTGAGAAGATGATTAAACTGATCGCATCTGATATGGATGGCACACTGGTCAGCAACGATCACGCTATTTCTGAAGCTAATTCTAAAGCAATCAAAATGGCTCAGAATAAAGGGATCGAGTTCATCATCACTACAGGAAGGTCCTACGAGGATGCGCATTCGCAAGTAGCAGAGGCAGGAATTGAGTGCAACTACCTGGTGATGAACGGTAGCGAGTTGCGAAATGCTCAAGGAGAAATCGTTCAGAGCTTGTATCTTGATAATTTCGTCGTAAAACAGATTGTTGAAGAATTGATGAGTAATGGATTATTTGTCGAATTATACACAACAGGCGGCTCTTTTTCCTTAAGTGATGAAGAAATATGTAAAGATGCAGTAGCGACAAAAATCATTAATTTTCATCCTGAGATTTCCTATGAAGAAGCTTATGCAAGTGCAGAGGATCATTTCCTATACAAAGAAATAAAACGTATTGAATCAGTAGATGATTTAATTGAGAAAAACTACAAGGTTGGAAAAATCATCAGTTTTTCAACGAAGAGAGAACTCATTGCAGACCTGCGGATGAAGCTGGAAAAAAAATATCCAGTGAATGCTACCGGTTCTTTTGATATTAATCTGGAGATTACTAATCCACTAGCTGACAAGGGAAAAGCAATTATGCAGTATGCCACTAGTAAGGGAATCAATTTGGATGAAGTGATGACAATCGGAGATAGCTACAATGATTTGGGAATGTTGAGTGATTCGTTTGGCTATACAGTTGCAATGGGGAACGCGATTGAAGCAGTAAAGGCACAAGCGAAATATATGACAGACACGAATGACGCAAATGGTGTTGGGAAGGCAATCGCACGCTTTGTATAGGACAAACTAAATGAAAAGGAGACTTGATTATGAGTTTTATCGACAACCTTGGGAAATTACAGTTGGCAGCTGAAAAGGTTTCTGATAATCGCTATTTGAAAGCAGTAAGTAAAGGGATGGTTATGACAATCCCTGCAAGTATCACTGGCGCAATGTGCACACTAATCGCTAATTTACCCTTTGCTGGGTATCAAAGCTTCATTGAAGGTAATGGATTGAAGACATTGTTGTTACTACCGGGAGTATTCACAAGCAATATCATGGGGTTAATCGTCGTTTACTTTATTGCTTACAATTTGGCGAAATCCTACGATATTGAGGGCATGTTTCCAGGAGTATTAGGAATCATCTCATTCCTATTGTTGACTCCGCTTTCGACAATTGAGCAGCAGGTTCATGATACTGTTCGTCCCGTTGATTTTATTAGTTTCGATTATATTGGTTCCAAGGGAATGTTTGTTGGGATTATTGTTGGGCTGCTAGTAGCGAAAATTTATAGTTGGTTTATTAAAAATAATATCACTATTCATATGCCGGACAGTGTTCCTAGCTTTGTAGAAAAATCTTTTAGTTCTATTATTCCATTTTTTGTTATTACTTTTATTATGTCATTGATTTCATGGGGCTTTACCTTCACTAGTTTTGGTAGCGTTCATAATTTAGTTTATAGTGTTCTCCAGGTACCGATCCAACAAATCGGCGGTTCTGTTGGAGGAGTCATGCTGGCATATGCCTTGATCGGTTTATTCTGGTGGTTCGGTATCCACGGCAAGGCGATCATTTTCGGAGTGTATGCACCAATCCTTCAGACAATGACGATTGAGAATATGAATGCCGCAGCAGCGGGAACAACACCGCCTAATTTGGTTGATTTTGGTTTTACTTCTGTCTTTTTAGAAATTGGTGGGGGCGGCTGCGTCTTAGGACTCGCTATCTGCTTTATCTTTTTCGCTAAGAGCGATCAGTACAAGAATATTGGTCGAATTACAAGTGTACCGACCTTTTTTGGAATCAATGAGCCAATTACTTTTGGAACGCCGATTTGTTTGAATCCAACTTTCTTGATTCCAACAGTTGTGACACCTTTGGTTACAGGATTAATAGGTTATTTAGCGATTACAACTGGATTTGTTCCACGCATGATTGGCGCGCAGCTACCAACGGGAACACCGACTTTTGTTAACGCAATTATTGCAGGTGGTTGGCGTATGATGCTGGCGCAACTTCTGTGTGTCGTTGTAGCCACAGGTATTTATTTCCCATTCTTCAAAATGGCTGACAATCTTGAATATAAACGCGAACAAGAAACGCTTCAAGCCAAAGAAGAGCATGTAGAAGAAATCGATATCGAGAACCAAACTTCGATTGTAGAATAGTGTAAAGGAGAACGAATAATGAAGAAAATCAATATTCTGTTAGTTTGTAATGCTGGAATGAGTACAAGTCTTCTAATTGAAAAAATTGAAAAGGCCGGTGCTGAGCAAGCAATCGAAGCAACCGTGGATGCGCGACCTGTAGATGATCTGAAAAATCATCTAGCAGACAAAGATGTGGTTTTATTAGGTCCTCAAGTCCGTTTCAAGGAAAAGCAGGTGAAAGAAATGGTTGAGGGGAAAATTCCTGTTTCCATTATTGATATGTCGGCTTATGGAACAATGAACGGTGTGAAAGTGCTGCAGCAGGCAATTTCATTAGTGGAAAATTAAGTAAAGCGGCGACTGGATCAGTCGTCGTTTTTATAAATGTATTTTTTAGTAAGCTATCTTTCAAATAGATGTTTTACTGATTTTTAGAAATGGAGAAAAAAATGAAACAACAGAAATTAACAGCAAAAGTCGTTGGTGCTGTCATCTCTACAGGAATTTTATCCTTTTGCGGGGTTTTGGTAGAAACTGCAATGAATGTGTCGTTTCCAACATTAAGTCGAGAGTTCAACGTAAATACTGCGACAGTTCAATGGATGATTACTATTTACTTATTAGTTCTTGCTATCGTCATTCCCTTATCTGGATTTTTGAAGCGCTCCTTCAAAAATAGAACTTTATTTTTAATGGCCCTTTGCTTTTTTACGGTTGGGATAATCATTGATGCGGCAGCACCAACTTTCTCAGTATTGCTGATCGGACGTGTGCTGCAAGGAATTGGTACAGGAATCGGCTTACCATTAATGTTCAATATTATTTTGGAGCAAGTTCCAGCTTCAAGAATGGGCACGATGATGGGCGTAGGCACGATGATTCCAGCAATTGCACCAGCGATTGGCCCTACGTTTGGCGGTTTAGTCGTTACAGGACTAGGTTGGCGATTTATTTTTATCCTGATCATTCCCGTTATGATTCTCACTCTTATTGTAGGAATAATGACAATCGAACAAAAAAGCGAAGTCAGACGATCTTCTTTTGATTTTTTCAGTTTGATCGCGATTGCAGTCTTCTTTATCGGTTCAATTCTCGGTTTTAGCAATATGGGAAATTACAGCTTCTTAACTATTCAAGTTATCGGAGCCTTCATTATGAGTATTTGCGGCTTAACTGGTTTAATTATACGCTCGAGAAAAATTACGAATCCGATTTTGGATTTTAGTTTACTTAATAATCTGTCTTATTCTATGCATGTCATCTGTTTTTTCATTATGCAATTAGTATTGATGGGCTTAGTCTTTATTTTGCCTAATTATATACAAGTGGTAAATGGAAGTAGTGCACAGGTTTCCGGCTTTGTTGTTTTTCCAGGAGCGATCCTAGGTTCATTATTCACCCCTTTAGGCGGACGCCTTTTAGACAGATTCGGGCCAAAAAAACCAATTTTATTTGGATGTATCATTATTACTTTGTCTTTGATACTCTTTACAGTTCTTTGTGACTCGCTGAGTAATTTGGCAATCGGCGGACTTTATTTTCTTTTTACGATCGGAATTGGCTTTTCATTTGGCAATCTGATGACAAATGGGCTGAGACAGTTAAGTGATGATTATCAAGCAAATGGCAATGCCATCATTATGACGTTTCAACAATTTGCCGGAGCCGCAGGAACTTCGATTATTGCTGCGATTATCTCAAAAAGTCAATCTCAATATTCTGATGATATTGTCCGAGCAGTAATAAATGGATCGAAATCCGGGTTCATTTTCTTGTTGGCTCTATTTTTAGTCGAAATGGTCTTGATCACACGGTTGTTTTTGTTCAACCGGAAGACAGAAGCTGATTACAAAATCAGTAACGAAATTGATTCATAAAAAAGATATAGGAGGATGTCCCATGCCGAATAAAATAATTGGTATTGATATTGGTGGAACAGCAATAAAATTAGCTTTATTGGATATGGCAGGAGTTCTAATTGAAAAATGGTCGATTTCCACGAATATTAGTGATAACGGTAGTCATATTCCTTATGAAATAGTGAATAGTATAAAAGGTAAGTTCAGCCAAGCAGGAGAATCACTTGAAAATCTCATGGGGATTGGTATAGGTGTTCCTGGCCCAGTAGATGATGTTCATGTAAAACGCGCGGTAAATTTAGGCTGGAGCAATTTTCCGCTAAAAAACATCATTGAACAAGCGTTACATGTACCTGTCGTTTTACTGAATGATGCGAATGCGGCCGCACTAGGAGAATTTTGGAAAGGCACAGATGTGCCATTGAATGATATCGTATTTATCACGATTGGAACAGGGGTTGGTGGCGGGATTATAGTTAATGGGCAAATCATCAATGGTCATCACTCTTCTGGAGGTGAAATCGGGCATATTCCAGTTGTTTCCACTGAAAAAAGAGTTTGCGGGTGCGGAAATGTCAACTGTCTCGAGTGCTATGGGTCAGCCAATGGTATGGTAAAAACCTTCAATCAATTAGCAAATAGAACAATTGTTAGCAACGCAAAGGAAATTTTTGAATTGCTTGAAACAGGAGATCAATTTGCTCAAGAAACACTGAAAATAACAATCAATTATTTAGCTAAAGCTATTTCAGGTATCGTAAATACGTTGGACCCAGAAGAAATAGTAATTGGAGGCGGTGTTTCTGAAGCAGATCAGCTCTTTATTGTTCCTTTAAGAGAAGCCCTTGAGAAATCTGTTTTTCCTCAGATCAGAGAGTCCATTCAGATTAGAAAGGCGAGTCTAGGAAATGATGCAGGGATATATGGTGCAGCTTATCAAGTAATCGAAGTATTAAAAATGATGACAGTTTGACAGCTCTTACCGATATTGTCTAAATGAAATAATGGATGGAGGAAAAACAAAATGAACAACCAGGAGCAATTGGAAACGGTAATGAACTTAATTATTCATAGCGGGAATGCCAAAAGTGATGCGATGGAAGCGATCCAAGCAGCAAAAGCAGGGAATATGAGTCAAGCAGAGTCAAAGATTCACGATGCCGAGCAAGCCATCGTTGAAGCGCATCATTCTCAAACAGACATGTTAACGAAAGAAGCTCAAGGAGAAAAAACAGAGATCACATTGTTGACTGTACATAGTCAGGATCATTTAATGACCTCTATTGCTTTTTGTGATTTGGCTAAAGAGGTTATTGGACTGTATGATTATTTGCAAAGAAGCTAAAAATGAGTAATTTAGTAAACGATTTTTGAAGCTAAGGAAATAGTTTAAAAAAACAGGGAACTGAGTCAGAAGTCTTTAAACTTTTGACTCAGTTCCCTTTTCATGAATAAACGACGACTCTCATAAATAGCTAAGAGTTTCTTCTAAAGGAGTAATGATACAGATTGATATAGGCACTTGTTATCTCTTTTAACTGGACGTGGAGTAAGTCACTTCCAATTATAGTTATTGTTCTAGAAAGCAATTTTGTCCTATTTAGTATTACTTATTTGTTTTGTCTTCAAATAGCAGTTATAGATTGTCCCAATAGTGTTTATTTTATAGGAGAAATCTGTTATTTTGAATATAGAAGACAATGCTTTTTTATTTGTTCAGAATGGTTTTTTAGTATTTTTTAATGCTTGGGAAATAAATTTGATAAGCAGCCATGAAGAATCAATTAAAAAGAATAATCGACTTTTAAAACTTAATATCCTTCAATCAACAACTAGGAAAAAGGTGAAATTCCTTTACAGTCCCTTTCTACTGTAATGCGCAATGCAAAGTCAGACACTAGTGTGGATTGATTCGAACAAGCAATATCAGGGTCGTTTGTTTCATTTGTTTTTTTGGACACCCATGCTTTCCGGGTGTCTTTTTATTTAATAAAGTCAAGGGGGATATGGAAATGAAGAAAAGAAATTTATTTTTTGCACTTTTTGTAAGTTTAATGCTGTTTAGCGGATGTACAACGAAACAAGCAGAGTCTACAGATAGCAGTGTGGCGGAAGAAAAAGTGTCAAGCAGCGAAAGATCAGAAGCAAAAGCAAGTATCACTTTATTAGATGGTGACAAAGAATTATCTAAAAAGGACGTTTCATTCAAGGAGGGTCAAAGCTTATTTGACGTCTTAAAAGAGAATTACTCAGTAGAAGATGATGATGGGATGATTACTTCACTTGACGGACATTCACAGGATGCTAAAAATAATAAGTATTGGGTTTTTACAATTAATGATGAACAAGTAAATTCAGGAGCAAAGGACGTTACGCTGAAAAAAGACGATCGAGTGGTGTTCAAGCTTGAACAATTCTAGTCGAACTGTTTACTCCGTATTTTCACTAGGGGTAAAGGAATTAAGCCTGCTATCTATGCTTGTCGCATTGTGTGTCGTCAGTCGTACTTTTTTTCAATTCATTGTCAATGTACAGCCAGTCACGGCGATATTATTAATTATCACTATTTATTGGGGAACCTATCAAGGATTATTAGTCAGCTTGCTTTCTATTCTCATTACAAATTTTTATATGGGGATGGGGGTATGGACAATTGCTCAAGTAGTGACCTACTTTTTAATTATTTTATTGACAGGTTTACTAAAAAAAGTTCCTCAATTTAAAAAGAGCATTTTATTACAAGCAGTTTATGCAGGAATCACAGGAATACTGTTTGGTTTTTTCATATCGGCAGTTCAAGCGCCATTTTTAGGCATTTCAGCGTTTTTACCTTATTATTTAGCTGGAATTCCGGTTGATACAATGCATGCTGTTGGAAATGTTGTTTTCTATGTACTACTAACACCTATTTTGAAAAAATTATTAACACAAACGATTCAAAAATGGCATAGAGTGAATAACAAATGAATGAGATAACTACAAAAGGATAAATCTATGATGATTCATCAGCATAGATTTATCCTTTTTGCACTTTAGAGACTTGCAAGATCCTTACTGTATAATCGTGAGCTAAATGATGTCTTTATCTATAGAGAGTGAGCTACAATGTAAGTGTATCAAATAAATTATACAGGAGGGATTTTTGATGAAGGTTATTGTTTTAGGATCTTCACACGGCGGCTATGAAGCAGTCGAAGAGTTACTGTTGACTCATCCCAAAGCGGAAGTGCAATGGTACGAAAAAGGTGACTTTATCTCATTTATGGGCTGAGGCACACAAATGTATCTCGAAGGAGTCGTGAAAGACGTAAATTCAATTCGTTACATGACAGCCGAAGAGATGGAACAACGCGGGGTTCGCGTTTTTACCAATACTGAAATTACCAAAGTAATACCTGACAAGCATGAAGTTGAAGTGTTGGATCACGTTAGCGGTCAAACACGTAAGGAAACCTATGATAAATTGATTTTAAGCCCGGGGGCAAATCCATTTATTTTGCCGGTTCCTGGTCATGAGTTGCAGAATATAGAAACCATGCGCGGTCGTCAAGATACGATTGATTTGAAGCTTCATTCTGTTGATCCCGATATTCAAAATGTCGTGGTTGTCGGTGGCGGATATATCGGAATAGAAGCGGCAGAAGCCTTTGTGAAGGCTGGAAAAAATGTAACGCTGGTGGATATTATCACTCGACCATTAGGACTCTATCTTGATCAAGAATTTACCGATATTTTAGAAAAAGAAATGACGAATAATGGTATGAATTTAGCAATGGAAGAAAAGGTCGTTGAATTTGTCGGTAAGGATGGAAAAGTCAGCAAAGTTGTGACCGATAAGGGAGAATACCCAGCTGAGTTAGTTGTAATGTCTGCAGGTGTTAGACCGAATACCGCTTGGTTACAAGGGGCTGTGGATATGCATTCAAATGGCATGATCAAAACCGATGAGTACATGCGAACAAGCGCTGAGGATGTTTTTGCGGTGGGAGATGCGACTTTGATTCAGTACAATCCAGGTCAAACAACAGTCAATATTGCTCTTGCAACCAATGCGCGTCGTCAAGGTCGCTATGCAGTGAAAAACTTAGAGGAAGCAAACTATCCATTCCCTGGTGTGCAGGGCTCATCGGCCTTGCGTGTATTTGATTACAAGTTCGCATCAACTGGATTGAATGATCAAATGGCGGATCGCCTGAAGATCGAGACGAAATCTGTCTTACTAGATCAAGACACCCTGATGGACTTTGTGCCAGCAAATATGAAAGACCGGATGCTGTTTAAATTGGTTTATGATCCAAAGACGCATGCGATTCTAGGTGCACAAATTATGTCTAAAAAAGACTTAACTGCAAACATCAATGCGATTTCGATCGCAATCCAAACAAAATTTACGATCGAGCAGTTAGCTTATGCGGATTTCTTCTTCCAACCAGAGTTTGATACGCCTTGGAACTTACTTAATATGGCGGGCTTAAAAGCTCTTCATCAGGAAAATGAATCGTAATGTACAGGTATTTTTTTAAATAGATATCCTATAAAATAGGTCACTGAAAAGATGGGAAATCATTTTTTCAGTGGCTTTTTTTCTGTACAAGAGAGAATTTCTTCAACTGTTTATAACTATTGCTCGGTAACCAAGCAAGAAAATTTATGTGCAGATGGATCAAAACAAAAAACAAATGAGAGTTCGAAAAGCATATTATCATATTTTGCTTTTAAGAAGAAATAAATGATTCAACCTTCGAGTGCGAATTACTTGTGTTTTTTAAACAGATGATTTTTTGGTTGAATAAATCAAACAAACAATGAGGATTACTAGGGTTTTATAGACGAATCCTAATAATAATTATTCTATTTTAGAGTTATTATATGTGGTTTTTTTGAATATTACAAAGTCATATTTTTAAGCACTTTTAAAAATTATATTAACAACAAATGATATGTCCTGTATCGTAATAGGTGTAGATAACAGTGGATAGAAAATATTTTTCAGAAAGGTGTTTATAATATGATTAAATTATTTAGCTCATCTAGTTGTGCTTCTTGTAGAAAAGCAAAGACTTGGTTGAAGAATCAAGGATTGGAGTTTGAAGAGAGGAATATCTTGACTGAACCATTAACGAGAGATGAAATCAAAGAAATTTTATCTCTAACAGAAACGGGTACAGAAGACATTATTTCGACACGTTCAAAAGTTTATTCAAAATTAGATATTGATTTTGATACTATCACCTTTAATGAGTTGGTAGCAATCGTTGAGAAACATCCTAGTTTATTAAGACGTCCAATTATCACGGATGGCTTGAGGCTGCAAATCGGCTTCAATGAAGATGAAATTCATCAGTTTATTCCACGCGAAGTTCGAAGAGTCGCATCGAGAAGAATGACTGAGACCTTAATTCAGATGGATTTAGAAAACAAACGTTACGCATAGACAACTGTTTTTCATAAATGAGTCAACTTAACTGGCACCTGCGACTGTAATTGTTGTGGGTGTTATCATTTCATTCTTATCTTATTTGAACTTGAGATTTCTGAATTCAGTGTAGTTTTAACTAAATGAGAATAATAAGAAGCTGATTATAAAGTGATAAAATAATTTTTCCAATGTAGGGGAGGGTAGAGATGACTACAAATTTTGAAGAAAAGGCGATTAATCGTATGTTGAAAGCTGGAATTAGTTTACAGCACATCCAATTGCAAAAGAGAAATTTCTTTCAAGATACGGAAATAGAAAATTATTACGACAAAGTAGAAAATAGTGAGAACTTAAGCAAAAATATTCCCGTACAAAAAATTGTCGCGATAAAATCAAATTGGACCATCGAAGGAACATCCGTTTATGATTTTTTTATGGGAATAGCGACTGAGGGTAGAGAAAGTGAGAAGATTGAGGAGAACTTACGATCTTTAGAAGAACATGGGCTCGAATCCCAACAAGCTTTTTATTCTGGACAAGTTAATCTTGAGGGCACTGATCGTATAAAATTTAACCATTATCAGGAAGATGATTGTTATATTCTCCAAAATGATGGGATTCATCGAGTAGTCTCTGCTAAGATGTTTAACGCTCCGATTATGTCAGGGATTGTTACCACCTATAAGTTGAATGAAGAAAAGAAAAAATTGTATGACGAGTATAATTCTTTAAAAGATATCCTGCGACTTACAGATATTAAAGGATTTACCCTCGATTTATTTCAAGAAAAAAAGAATCCTAAAAAGAAAAATGAATGAAGAAGCCGATCTTACCATTAGAACAATGGCGAGATCGGCTTTTTTACATATAACCCTCGGCTTCTTTTCGTGTCAGCCAAAAATGAATGCCGCCAGTGGAATCAGCCCAGCGATTGGGGTTGAAATTTTCAGCAACTACGTACTCTCCAACTCGATAAACAAAATTTCCATCCACATATGAGACAGCTTCATCATAATCTTCGTTCGTATACATATCCTTAATTGTCAGCACCTTAGCCTTATCGCAGCGGCAGCAGGTATTTGTCGCAGAGGTCCTGCGGGCATCAGCAGGGATCAGTAATTGAACGATCCGAAAATCAAAGCACTTTTTGTAGCCGATGAATGGTCCTTCTGCGGGACAATAAAGGTCAAAAAATTTTGTCCGTTTATCATGAATGATACCAGTCAAATCTGCGTGCTCCAACATCGCAAAGTAGAGATTCGCACCAGAAATATCCGCTTCGCATAAACGGCTGTTTTGAAAATCGGTTCCTTGTAAAGACGCATCTTTCAGAATGGCTTCTGAAAAATCACAATCAATGCATAAACAGTTGCTCAAATTTGCGCCAGTCAGATCTGCGTTTGAAAAATCTACTTGTTCAAAGGTCATGTCATGAAAATTAGCCTGTTGCAGCTTACGAAATGAGTAATCATGATTTTTCAGCGTAGCATTCATGAAAATCCCGTCCTTTCTCAGCGGTCGTGTCTATCACTATTCTAGCATCTCCTCAGATTGGAGACTATCGATTCAAACCGATTCTTTTATAAATTGATCCAATATACTTGGATTTCTTTTCCATCATCGTGAATAAATTCTCTCTCCAAAACACCGCCATTTTTTCGAATGGTTTTGGCTGAAGGGGTATTCTCTTTGTAGCAGGCGATCATCACTTTTTCAAGTCCTAATATTTTGCAGTATTTTAACCCTAGGCGCAAAATTTCTGTAGCATAGCCTTTTCCACGTTCGGTAGGTCGTACACCAAAGCCGATATGTCCGCCAAATTCGCGTAGAAATTCATTTAGTTCATGACGAATATCGATCGTTCCTATGATTTTTTGATCATTTTCTCGTATGGCAATCAAGGTAGTCGAGACAACCCAATCGGAAGTAACCGTAGCTTTGTCGGATTGCTTAGCTAAATGAGTTAACCAGGCACTATAACTTTCCATTTCTGTTAGCAATGACGAACCATGTAGTGAATCTTCGCCAACCGAAAGATGTTCTTCTACATATTTTTGAATAGCTGTTTCATGCTCTTTTTGTGGTTGGATCAACTTAATTTTTTCCATGAACTTCACCTCTTTAGCTTTGTTGCTTGTGGTTAGTGTAGCATGATTCAGCGGTCTGAAATAGTCCATTTTATAATGAAAATCACTTGACCTTCACCTGAAGTTGAATGTTAGGATGATATAAAAGGAGGGAGCGGCATGTGGACGATTAAGGAATTTTCAAAACTGACTGGAGTTTCACCAGTTGCACTGCGTTATTATGACAAAAAAGGAATTTTGTCCTCTCGACGTATGGAGAATGGGTATCGTTATTACGATCAAGAGGATTTGCTGATCGTAAAAAATTTAGTTTTACTGAAGTTTGCAGATTTTTCATTAGAGGATATCCGAATAGTCACTTCCTTATATAACGAACCTGAAGGGCAAGAGTGCAATGATAAGGCGAATGAGGTGTTGCAACGCAATTTGAAAGAAATGAAGGAACGAATCAGACTGACTCACCAAATTATCGAAATCTTGGAGGATGTTATGCCGCTTTTCGAAAATCACGAACTGTATAAACTAAATCAAGCAGTGCTCAATCAAAGAATTGAACTGATTTTTGAACAAATCCAGACTAGGAAATAAGGAGAGGGAGCCAATGTCAAAGAAGGTGAGAATGATACTGTTGATAGGTTTAGTCGTACTTGTGCTAGTAGGCGGGTTTGGTATATTCTATTACAAGCGATTTCTTGATTATAAGCAGGCTATACAAGCAATCACCATCCGTGAACCTGATCTGACTCAGCTTGAGGACGGCGAGTACGTCGGAATACACGATGTAGATTTTATTCGCGCCAAGGTTAAAGTCGAAGTGAAGGATCATCGTTTTCAAACGATAAAGATCCTGGAGCATTACAATGACCGTGGAAAAAAGGCAGATGTATTACCAGAAAAAATAGTGGAACAGCAGAGGGTCACAATCGATGCTGTTTCTGGAGCGACCAACTCGAGCAAAGTCATTCAGAAGGCAGTTGAAAAAGCATTAAACAATAACTAAAAAGATCGAATCCAGGCGGATTCGATCTTTCAGACTGTAGACAAAATCCATTTTATGGATGCTGTCTATACAGTCTTTTCTTTTATAATTTAATCAATATTGAAGCCTACGACATTGTACCAATGACGATCATCATAATCTATATGATAGCGGTCATAGGAAAATCCGGATAACGCATAGCCTAGCATCATTAATATAATACCGGCACCTATCAGATAAGTAGCAAGCTTTGGAATTAAGTGCTTAGATTTCATACTTGGACCACCTTTCTTTGGAAAATGTTGCGGCGAATGATCCGCATTAAGCTGCGATGCATGTTCATGAACACAGCACTAAATTTGTAGGTCAACCACATGCACAATAGACCAAAGCCAAATAGGAACATTCCTGCACCAAGCTGAGTAACACCCATAAAGAATGAATCGAAAAGAACAAATGGACTAGTGAAAGCCGCAGCGACACCACCAATGATCGTTCCGCCTGCTAAACAAGCTCCTGTAAAGGGAATACACCAGATAACGATATCGATACTTAAAAGTATAAGAAATGCTGCGAGTGCCAAACTGCCCCATAATGGAAATCCCAGGACTAACAAAGTGATCCATAGCCAATTAAATTTACGAGGAACGTGAACTTCTGTCGGAATACCGGCCGCTTCGTAAGCTAGTTGCTTAGGATCGCCCAATTTTTTGACAGCGGCTCGTTCAGAGTACCCATCCTCCATTAAATCCAAAATCATTTCATCGTAATATTCAATCAAGCGATGGACTTCGCTAGGTCTGACTTCATAAGCTAAATGATTGCTCAATTCCTTTATAAATTCCACTCGATTCATTCTTCAACACTCCTTTTAATATAGTTGTGAACGGCTTCTACGTCGTTCCATTCCTGTAAAAATTTCTGAATACTAGCAAAACCTAGATCTGTTAAGTGGTAATACTTTCTCAAACGTCCATTATGGACTTTTGAATAAGTCGATACTTTTTTATTCGTTTCCAGCCTTTTCAAGATTGGGTAAAGCGTCGATTCGGTAATCTCAAGCTGTGGATGGATCTCCTTAACGATTTGATAGCCGTAGGAATCAATCTCCACTAATGAGGCCAAAACACAATACTCAATCAAACCTTTTTTCAATTGACTATCCATCAACAACACCTCTCTATACGTTATACTATACATTACATAGTATAGAGGGACTATAGGACTTTAGGCGTATTTTGTAAAAAATTAATACAAAAAATTGAAATGCTAGGTTAAATGAAAGTCTCATGGGAATAGAGGTTTTAACGTTCAGCCGCCATCAAAATCAAATGAACCGCAGCGATGATTCCGGCTAAGTTAATTATTACTAATGACCAAAAGCCAGTCAGCTGATTATTCGGGTGCCTCCTAAAAATGAAATGTATAAAAAGGTGGCAAATGACGAAAATATCAACAACATACAGAATAGTTATATTATTTAATAGAAGAAAAAAGAGTACGAGTGCATACAGCAGAATGTGGGGCAAGGTAAAGACCAAATAGGCAGTATTTTCAGGAAGATCTTTTAAAAAGATAAACATTTCCCATTCTTTATGACGAATGGCATCCATTTCATGGGTTAGCAACAAACCTAGTTCAAGTGCAAAAAAACCATTTATTAAGTTTGTCATGATTTTACCTCGTTTTCATTTCTTATACTTTGTCTTTATCACTATAGCATAAAGGTGACCGGGAAAAAGAAAGAAAATAAATCCAAGTTATAGCTCTTCCAAGTATTTAAGGTAAAATAAATGAAACGAAAGAGCATTTAGCTTCACTTATTTCCGAGGCTGTTAGAAAGGGATGTTCAAATGACACATTTATTTTTAGTTGAAGATGATCAGGCAATCGCCAAAAATTTAATGATTCTGCTGCAGATGGAAGGATTTATTGTGACTCATGCTGTAAATAAAAGAGAAGCATTCACTTTGTTGAGTAAAAATAAGTTTGACGTAGCCTTAGTGGATATTTCATTACCAGATGGCAATGGGTTTACTGTTTGTACAGAAATCAAATCGAAGCAAGCAATACCCGTCATATTTTTAACGGCTTCAGACGATGAAGCTAGTGTGGTGACTGGATTGGATATGGGGGCAGACGATTACGTTATCAAACCGTTTCGTCCGAGGGAATTATTAGCACGCATAAGAAATGCGCTGAGAAAAAGCGGGCATGGGCAAACCACTTTTGAGGTTTCAGGACTTTATGTAGATATCGCAGGTGGAGTGGTACGCAAGAACGGCAAAGAAGTTTTTCTGTCGGCTTTAGAATACCGTCTTTTGCTGGTATTTGTGAACAATCCTAAAAACATTCTCACTCGAGAACGCTTGTTGGATGAACTATGGGATGCGGCAGGAGAATTTGTAAATGATAATACTCTGACCGTTTATATCAAACGTTTACGAGAAAAAATAGAGGAAGATCCGACACATCCAGAGATGATTTTAACAGTTCGAGGCATAGGTTACCGATTAGGAGGCAGTAATGTTTAGAAATCCAGAATTTCGTAGGCCTTCTTGGCTTTTTTCAGCAGTCACGGTCATTTTGACAGTTGTTGGCTTCAGCTTGAGCCAGACATCAGGTATATTAGTCTTCCTTTCTGCAATAATTTTTGCTGGAATTTTCTATTTTTCTACAAAGGTTCGTTATCAGAAAATTGCACAACTAACTGATCAAATTGACTTGGTTTTGCATAATGAGGAGCATCTGATTATTGAGGAGCTGGAGGAAGGCGAGTTGTCGATCTTGCAAAGTGAGATCGCTAAAATGACTTTACGTATTCGTGAACAAAATGTAGCTTTGAAAAAGGAAAAAGAGAATCTGGCGGATTCATTAGCGGATATTGCTCATCAGCTGCGAACTCCCTTGACTTCAGTCAATCTGCTTCTTTCACTAGCAAAAGCAACACCAGATGAAAAGGAGTGTAAGAAAAATTTACGAGAAATAGAGGAGATGCTTCAGCAGATGGACAGCCTAATTACGGCCCTATTGAAATTATCACGTCTAGATGCTGGAGTCGTAGATTTTAAAAATGTTCCGATCAGCGTTGAAGAACTGATAGCTACTTCCCTACGGCCATTCTCGATATCTTTGGAGTTACATGATATTCAGGTAGAAACAACTATTTCTCCAAGTACAACGATCCAAGGCGATAGAATTTGGCTTTCAGAAGCTCTGCAAAATATTCTAAGAAATTGTATCGAGAGCATTGGTGAAAAAGGGAAAATCGAGGTTCAAGGAGAGGACAATCCTTTGTTCACGGAAATAACTATTCATGATAGTGGGAAGGGATTTGAAGAGACAGAGCTTCCTCGGTTGTTTGAACGGTTTTATCGGGGGATAAATAGTAGTACGACGGGTTTTGGGATTGGAATGTCATTGAGTCAATCAATCATTCACCGTCAAGGGGGAACAATTGTAGCCAGAAATCATCCAAATGGGGGCGCATTATTTGTTATTCGTTTTCCAAAGTGACGAATCTCTCACTTAGAAGTCACCGAGCTGAAAGGTAAAGCTTCTATTATAGAGGTGAACCATTAGGAAGGGGGCTCATATAATGGAGCTGTTGAAAATCGAGCATCTTAGTAAGGTTTATGGAAAAGGAGAGAATAAGGTCGTTGCTCTAAATGATGTGTCGTTGACGATTGAAAAAGGCGAATTTACGGCGATTATTGGGGCGTCTGGCTCAGGAAAATCAACTCTTCTGCATATGATCGGCGGTGTGGATGTGCCTACGAGTGGAAAAGTGTATTTAGATGGGCAGGATGTGTATGCTCAAAATAATGAGAAGTTGGCAATTTTTCGCCGGCGTCAGGTCGGGCTGATTTATCAATTTCACAATTTGATTCCGACATTGAATGTAGTGGAAAACATCACACTGCCGGTTTTGATGGATAAGCGCAAGGTTAACCAAGAGTGGTTGAGTGAATTGTTAGAGCTTTTAGGACTGAACCAGCGAAAAAATCATTTACCAAATCAATTGTCCGGTGGTCAACAGCAGCGGGTCTCAGTTGGGCGAGCCTTAATGAATGCTCCAGCAGTTTTGTTGGCGGATGAGCCAACGGGTAGTTTAGATAGTAAAAATGGACATGAAATCATCAAACTGTTGAAAATGAGCAATCGCAAATATGGACAAACGTTGATTGTCGTGACCCATGATGAGGATATTGCTTTGCAAGCGGATCGGATCATTGGTATTTCTGATGGGCGTGTGACTCGTGATGAGAGGATGATTCAATCATGAACATCTTCCATAAAGTAACAATGCAAAATATGTTGAAAAATCGTACACGAACACTAGTTACAATTATTGGCGTCATTTTGTCGACTGCGATGATTATGGCGGTCGCAACCTTTGCTATTTCGTTGCAAAATTTTATGGTGAAAGGCTCTGAACAAAAATATGGGGATTGGCATGTTGCAGTTTTGGATGCCCCTTCTGGTTTTGCTGAAAAACAAAGCAAGAATAAGGATGTATCAGAAACGACTAAATTTTCCAATATTGGTTACGGAAGGTTATCTGGTGGGAAGAATCCTAATAAACCTTATCTTTTTGTTGCTGGCTTCAACCAAAAGACCTTTGAAACATTACCGGTCAAGCTGCTTTCTGGGAGATTGCCGAAAAATAGTCATGAGGTCGTCATTCCTGCACACATTGCTGCAAATGGCGGAGTAAAGTATACGATTGGCGAGACGCTTTCATTATCGCTGGGTGAACGAATGCAGGGAAGGAAGCAGCTTAATCAACATGACGGTTATGATCACACACAGAATAATCAAGAAAGTTTAACTGAGGAAAAGAAAAAAAGCTATACGATTGTTGGGATTTGTGAGCGCCCAGGTTTTGAAGAGCAAAGCTCTCCGGGCTACACCTTGATAACATGTGCTGATAACACTGAAAAAATAAATACCTTCAGTGTCTTTGTTACACTAAAAAATCCAAGAAAGGCGAGAAGCTATGCCAATGACATAGCAAAAAATCGATCATATAGCTTAAATGACGATGTCTTACGTTTTCTGGGAGCATCTGATGATAAGGTATTTAATCTGTTATTGTATTCGATAGGGACGATTTTGGTTGCCTTGATCATGTTGGGATCGATCTTCTTAATTTACAATTCCTTTACGATTTCATTGAATGAACGAATGCAACAATTTGGAATTCTTTCATCTGTGGGAGCGACACCGAAGCAGTTGAAAAATTCTGTTTTGTTTGAAGGCTTATGTATCGGGGTGTTGGGTATTCCGTTCGGGATCTTGTTGGGGATTGGAAGTATCAAACTCATCATTGCAATTGTGGCAAAAAACTTCAGCAATCTTCTTTATGGAAATACTCCGTTAGTTTTAGTGTTTTCTCTACCGGTGATGTTTGCTGCCATAATGATTAGTTTAATCACGATTTTGATCTCAGCTTCAATTCCAGCGAAAAAAGCGGCTAATACACCAGTGATGGAAAGTATTCGTCAATCGAATGAGATTAAAATTGTCTCAAAGGATGTGCGAATAACGCAATTTTCTAAACGAATTTATGGCTTGGAAGGGACATTGGCTTTAAAAAATTTTAAACGGAATAAGAAGCGTTATCGGACAATCATTTTTTCGCTGGCTTTAAGCGTGGTTTTGTTCGTCTCGGCACGTGCATTTGGCAGCTATTTGCAGGATATAGCAAAACAATCGGTGGTTGATACGGATTATGACATCGTTTTTTCTAGCTCAGAAATGGGTGAGGATGAGTTATTCCGACTTTACGAGAGGTTTCAAAAGGTTGAGGGCATTACCAGTAGCTCTTACCAAGCAATTATCCAGTATGCCACCCAAGTGAGAATAAATGATTTTTCTTCTCACTATCAGAAGCTGTTAAGTCCGAAATCCACTAAGAAACAACTATTTATGGATATCCAATTTATTGAGGATAAAGAATACTTGAAATTTATCAAAAGTCTGAATTTGCCGGTCGAGGAATATACGGGCGAAAACGGTAAACTGATCGCAGTGGCAAAACAGCGAGTTAAGAAGGTAGATGGGAAAAAAGAGCTGATTGATTTGTTTGCTAAGGATGATTTGACATTGACTGCTGCACCAGAAATTTCTGGAAAACCTGCTTGGGATCAGCAGCGAAATATTAAGGTAACTTTTGCAGATACTTATCCAATGGACACCTTGCCTAGACAATCATCCGAAACGAAATCTTACGTTTTTATGCTGGTTGCACCCTATCAAATGAAAAGCCGATTTTCTACAAAGGGGATTACTCAAGACCTCGGTTTAACTTTTCTGTCTAAAAAATCTACACGGTCAACCACTGAAATGAAAGAAATCATTGAACAGGAGGGAATTACCACTCAATATGATCTTTATAACGTCAATGAAATCTTTGAACAGAACCGTAATACTATTTTTGTAGTGAATATTTTTAGCTATGTTTTTATAGCAATGATTTCATTAATCGCAATCGCAAATGTTTTTAATACCATTTCGACAAATATTAAACTGCGAAGAAGAGAACTAGCGATGCTACGCTCAGTAGGAATGACAGATCGAGAATTTAATAAAATGATGATTTTTGAGTGTATCTTTTATGGCTCACGTTCATTGCTACTAGGAATTCCAATAGCGAGCATTCTTTCATGGCTAATCTATCAAGGTATGACGAAAGGCGGGGCGGAAATTGCTTTTTATTTTCCCTGGGGAAGCCTGTGGATCAGTATCTTGGGTGTATTTCTGATCGTTGTAATTACGATGTTTTACGCTATCGAGAAAATAAAAAAAGAAAATATAATCGAAGCATTACGAGATGACCTAACCTAAGAGCATCAGAATTTGATACACTTATAAAAAAGGAGTGTGCCTAGATGACAATAAGTAATTCTTTTGAAACATTTGCCAAAGAAGCAACAGAATATCAAAAAGCTTTTAATGAAATGATCCATTCATGGGGCGAAATCAGTGTATTAGATGATAAAACACAGCATTTATCGTATCTCGCAGTTTTAGCAGCGACAGGGAAAACTAGTGGATTGCCGTTTCATGTCATGCTTGCCAAAAAAGCAGGAGCATCACGAGAAGAAATAATCAGTGCAATTATGGTTGGCTTACCAGCAGTAGGAAATGAAGTGATCAATGCTTTGCCCGCAGCACTGGAAGCATTTGACAAAAATTAGAAAAACTGGGATGGCAAATGCCTTCCCAGTTTTTTATCGAGGATCAATTTCCTTTAATGCTTTTTCTGGAACCTGATCACGGCGCACTTCTTCATAGGTTTCAACATGAGCGCCTTTATTGGTCAATTTCAAGTAGCGATTTATTTTTAACTCGGAGATTCCATTAAATTGAATCGTTCGTGTTTTTCCGTTTTTGTCCGCTGCGAGTTGTTCATAGCTGGCTGTTCCATAATCATTGACAGAGTGAGGTTTAGTTGTTTTCACATAAAGCTCACTTTTAGGAACTAAAGGATTTAACTGGTCAAGGGTACCAGCAACTTCGCTGGAAGAATTCTTTGAGTAAAGCATCGCCCCAAATAAAAGAATGAAGATTCCTATAATAATTCCAAGTAATTTTTTTATCATAAATTGATTGATCGTCCTTTCAAACTTGATACATTTAGCTTATCAAGTTTTTCAGATACAAAAATCAGACGAGGGACCTATCTGGAACTAACAAAATTGTCACAACAGTCGAAGATTGAAGAAGTTCGATTGAGTGAGTATACTTAAGTAAAGAAGAAATGTCGGTAAAAGTTCAAGTGCTGTTGCGATGGAATACACAATTAATTAGGAGGATAAGATGAAGTTTTTTCTAGACACAGCGAATATTGAAGAGATTGAACGGATCAATCAGCTCGGCTTGGTAGACGGTGTCACAACGAATCCCACGATCATTGCAAAAGAGGGGAAAGATTTCGAAACGGTCATCAAAGAAATTTGCAAAATTGTCAGCGGACCAGTCAGCGCAGAAGTTACCTCGTTGGATAGCGAAGGAATGATTAACGAAGCATGTGAAATCCATCAATGGGCAGAAAACATTGTTGTAAAAATTCCAATGACAGAAGCTGGACTAAAGGCTGTTCACACGATTTCGCAGGAAGGGATTAAAACCAACGTTACCCTGATCTTCTCAGCGGCTCAAGGATTGATAGCTGCCAAAGCAGGCGCTACCTATGTTAGTCCTTTCATCGGTCGGTTAGATGATATTGCTTCTGACGGCATTCAGCTAGTGAGTGATTTAAGAGAAATTTTTGATAATTATGATTTTGATACGGAGATCATCGCAGCCAGCGTTCGAAATCTTGGACACGTTGAAGCGGCTGCCTTAGCAGGCTCAGACATTGCGACGATTCCTGGAAATCTGTTTCCAAAGTTATGGAGCCATCCATTAACAACGAATGGGATTGCACAGTTTGAAGCTGATTGGCAAGCGTATCAGGAAAAACAAAATTAAAAAAATCAGTGAGCGGAAGAATGTTGAATTTCTCGCTCACTGATTTTTTATTATTTTTTACGATTGCGGCGAATCATGATAAACGCGATGATTACCAAGATGATGACACCGGCTACAGTAAGCCAGGTCCTTCTTTCTTCACCAGTTTTTGGTAAGAAACCGCCCTTATCGTCTTTTTTGTCGTTATCGTTTTTTGCTGGGGCGTTGTTTTCAGCACTTTGCGTTGTTGAAGTAGTTGTTGAACTCTCTGTCGTTGGTGTTTCAGTTGTACTAGAGCTGGTTGCCCCATTACGCACATCATCTTTTTCTGCATATCGACTGATCCAAGCGATGATACCTGGGAAGAAGTCGCCTTCAGTACCGATCATTTTTTCTTGGATTGGTGAAATGTATTTTAAGACATTCGTCAATTCCTGATTGCTCATTTGGCGAATCGGCATGAAAGAACTATTGCTAGGATACAATGCTGCTAAATAGGCTTGCAGACTGTCAATCTGATCGATCATTTCAAGAGCATTCGTGTAATTACTCGGATTGTAATTCATAATATTTTCGATTTTATCCCAAGACAGGCTTTTATCCTTATACAAAGCTTGCAGGATACGTGCATAGCCACCAACATCTAACCCGTAAGTATCGGTACCAATTCGATCACAAAGTGTCATGGCATTCAATAGCTGCTGATCGGTGTAACCATCTACTTCACTAGATGAGATGATGCTTTTCATTGATTCACCTTTTAACATTTCACGAATCTTATTAGTATCGTGCTCGCTGCCAATCGGATCACTGCTTTTCTTTACGCCCGTTTCTTTTTCAATTTGGTCAATCGTATCATCTTTCGCTTGCTGAATATCTTTTACCTCACTGTTTTCAGTGGCACTAGCCGAAGTTGATTCTGTAGCATTTTCAGAGTCGACCGTTGCACTATTTTCAGCGGGAGTTGTTTGCTCAGTTGCAGCTGCTGGGGTGTTGTCCGCTGCAGTAGTACTTTCAGTTTCGGTATTTGCACTAATGGGGAAGAGAATGAATAACGATAAAGCAAAAAAAAGTTTTTTCAAAGTGATCACTCCTAATAATTTGTCTATATTTCGTAATATTATTGTAACATAAGAAATATATCTGTAAAGAAAAAGTTCGGAACTTTGGCAAATTTATTTTGCAGGGCGATAACCTGCCTTTTTCGCTTCTTCGATGGTTTTAAACCAAGCTCGTGGATTGGTTGTATTGTCATAATATTTACTGCCAGGTAGGTGATAGACACCACTTTTCGAACCTTTGATCAGGCCTTTTCCATTTTTATCGACATATTCCTTAGCGGTAGAGACGCTTGTTGATGTTGAGGATTGTGATTTTCCTTCTATGGTACTGGTTCCGTCTGCGTAATTTAGAGATACACCATTTTGTACATTAAAAATATAAACATTGAAGCGCACCTCATCGCTACCGATTGATTGAGCCATCATGTGAACGCCGCGGGCTAAAAGTTCATCACCGCGAAAAACGGGAATGACGGAATAGCGGATATAATTCTTGTTGCTTTTTTCTAAATAGTATTTGATATCCATCTCGAAACGCAGCATTTCCGGGCTGTTCAATTGGCGCGTTCCGGTAATCAAATTTTTCCAGTTGGCATTTTGTCCAGTCAGTTGATAACCGATTAAATGTGACCGATTGAATAGGTATTGACCATTGATTTTTTTGTTATGCCAACCGGTGGGTGTTACACTGGAGATTTCACCGCGTTTCTCCGTTGGCATCAGTTTCTTGTTTAGTAATGCCTCAGCATCTGTTGCACGATTTAAATGATCTAAGTCGCCATATCTTTCCCATGGTCCATTTTCGATCGAGAGCTCCTCTTTAGAAAAGGTTGGATTATTTTGATTGATCTCGATTGTCTGAGTGCCTTCATAATTAAGCTGAGCCAAATCCTGCTGAGGCGGAACAACTTGAGTTTGCTTTTGTGTTGTTTGTGGGGGATTCGATGTTGGTTGTTGAAGCTGTTCTTTTGCGCTGTACACAGCGAAACTAGCTGCCGCAATCACGATCGCAGCAACTAGTTTAGTTTTCTTTGACAAGGGAATTGCTCCTATTCTTTCTGTAAATTAAGTAATGTAGCTTTGCTTATTCAGGTGCACCGATGATTTTAATGTATTCATCCGGATTCATAATCTCAAAATGTTTGGCAACAAGTTGATTCCGTTTATTGCGGCGGCCTTCAATGTGGATCATATATTTATTTTCCGGTAAACGAAAAACGTAACTGGATAGATAACGATCTTTGATTAAAACTTCCGTCTTGTTTTCACCATCGCTCATAATCAATAAGGACATCATGATCGGCTTTTCTTGCAGTAAAATCGTCTTTTCTAATAAGCCACGATATTCTTCCAAAAAATCACTTCCTTTTTATTTAATTGGATAATCTGATTTTAGCATTTTTAAGCAATTAATGCTTTGATAACGAAATGATTAAAAGTGAAGAGAGTCAAAAGCTTTTTTAGTTCACTCCAGAACAGTTTGCTTCAAAAATTCTGAAGTGAACTGTTCTTTTTCATGATGCTTGTGATACCTTATACTAAATTTAGGAGGAATACTTATGGATAATCGATTATCAAATTTATATTCTTTGCTGGCAAAACAAGGAAAAACTTTTGAAATCCCCTATTTGGCCAAAAGATTTCAAGTGAGTACCCGAACAATCTACAACGATATAAAAAAACTGAATGAAACACTCATGGCGGCCTCTGAAGAGATAATCGCCATTGAAAAGGGGCGTGTCTATTATAGCGTTGATAATCCTGTAGAGATTGAAAAATTATTGCTCAAAAATAGTGATTTTATTAGTGGTGATAAAAGCATCAGAAGAGTTCGTCTATTAGAGACAATTTTATTGTTACCTGATTATTTCAGTTCAGAAGAGCTATTACGAAAAACACTAGTTTCAAAAAATACTTTATTGAGTGATCTGCAAGAAGTGCGCAAAATTCTACAGAAAAATAAAATTACGCTAGAATCTTTACCATTTCGCGGTTATCAAGTGATCGGAGATGAAATAGATATTCGTAATTTATTAGCCGCTACACTTGAACAGGACCCATTATTATTTGAGACGGAGCATTATGAAATGGAACAGCCGTTATTAGCAGAAATCGAGTCATTCATTGAAAAAATCTGTGGGCAGTTGGGGATTCAATTGAGTGATGAATCCTTCCAAAAGGTAATATTGCACTTTTGGATCACTAAAAAAAGGAGCGCATTAGGAAAGACACTTGCTGCTTCAAATAAAGAGGATATTTTGAGCAAAGAGGAAAAAGCTCTACATGAGCGGTGTAGAGAATTGACTGAATTATTCAGACAGTCAATTAACTTGGCGGAACAATTATACTTGGCAAATAAAATATCTGAGGCGTCTATTACTAAATACCAAGAATTACTTTCAGATAAATGGGTAACTTTTAACTTAGTTATTGAAAGATTTATTTCAGCGGTGAATATGCAACTTCCAGAATTGGATTTTAAAGGGGACAAAAAGCTATATGAAGGATTAATCAATCATTTACGACCAGCATATAAACGAGCTTTAGCGAATGAGACGTTGGAAAACCCTATGTATGAGCATGTTTTAGAGCATTATCGTGAGTTGCATTTGATTGTTCAGAAACAAATTTCGGTGATTGAAAGAATGCTTGAGATTGAATTTACTGATCATGAAACAAGTTTTTTCACACTTTTCTTTGCAGCTTCAGTGGAACGAAGTAAGTTTTATGTTCCCCATAAAGCAAAAGTTGTTATTATATGCAATGCAGGAATTAGCACTTCTGAAATTTTAAAAAGTAAAATAAAAAGTATTTTTAGTGTAGATGTTATCGGAACCTTTGGAGCTAGAGAAGGTGTTCGTTGGATAGCAGAGCATAAAGTAGATTTAGTAATCACTACAATACCCTTAGATTTAAAGCGAGTACCGTTTGTTCAAGTAAATCCATATTTATCAGAAGAAGACATTCAAATTATTAGTGAATTCATTAAACCAGTTTTCCATGAAATTAATGTAGATGACTTGTTGCGAATGGTAAATAAGTATGTGAAGTTATCTACGCAGCAAATTCACAACTTAACAGAAGAATTTAAAGAGTATTTGAATATTAGATCGAGTGAAAATTTAAAAAGGGAGTATCAGCCTATGCTTAAGGAAATATTATCAGAAGATTTAATTGATCTTCACTATCATGCTGAAAATCGTGATGAAGCCGTTAAACGTAGTGGGGAACTATTAGTAAATAAAGGTCTAGCTTCAGCGAATTATATTGAGGGGATGATTAGGAATGTTGAGATTAATGGAACTTATATTGTGATTGCACCTGGAATCGCTATGCCACATGCACGCCCTGAAGAAGGTGCTTTGGCTATTGGTTTCAGCATTGTTACTTTAGAAGAACCCGTTGTATTCGGTCATCCTAAGAATGATCCGGTAAATATTGTTATCGGGTTATGTGCGGTGGATCATCAAACCCATTTAAAGGCATTAGCCGAATTAGTAGAAATACTTTCTCATGAACAAAATGTAGAAAATTTTTTGAAGGCCACAAATGCTTCGGAAATATTAGCAATGGTAAAAGGAGGAAATGAATCATGTTAAAAATTGTAACGGTTTGCGGTGCAGGGGTTGGTAGCAGCATGATGATGCGATTATTCACACAACAAATTTTGGATGATGAGCACATTGAAGCAACTGTTGATGCGGCGGATATTGGTTCTGTTGATCCAAATAGTTTTGACATTTTAATCACAACATCAGATTTTGCCGATACACTGCGTGATTCATCAGCTAAGATTATTCGGATTGACAATATGATGGATAAAGAATATTTGAAAGAACAACTATTAAAGACAATCAATGAATAGGAGGCAAAAACATGGCAATCTTTTTATATATTGTAAATAATGTACTGAGCCAGGCAGTATTTATTATTGGAATGGTAGTCGTTGTTGGGATGGTTGCTCAAAAGAAAAGCTGGGATCAAATTTTGCCTAGTACACTTAAAACAATGATTGGTTTTACTATGATCAATGTTGGTGGTCAAACATTAGGTGGAGCTTTATTGCCGCTTCAACAAATGATCTCTAAAATATTTGATATGAAGGCATTTTCTTCAGATATTGGAGCTGCTCAGGCTGAAAGCTTTGCAGATATTGGAACAGAAATGGCGTTGATTTTTGCTTTTGGTTTTTTAATTAATTTGTTGTTAGCACGTTTTACCCGCTTTAAATATGTTCATTTATCGGCGCATGTTTCATTTTTCTTCGCAGGATTGATCGCTGCATTACTAAAGTTCAATACAACATTGCCCTTTACAGGGATTGTTACGGTGGGTTCCATTATGTTAGGGCTATATATGACGCTTAGTTGTGCTTATGTAGCAGTATGCATAAAAGGAGTTAAAGGAGGCGAAGGATTTACTTTAGCACACTCCAGTTCTTCGGGATTATTGGTAGCGACACTGTTAGCAAAAGTATTTGGAAATAAAGAACATGATCTTGAGAATATGGAGATTCCTAAGAAATTGAATTTTCTTAGAGAAATGACGATCGCATTGACTTTGGTGATGACTGTTCTATTTTTACTAGTGAGTCTTTTTGCGACACCTAGTTGGACAATGGAGAATATTACTGGTGGTCAGGATATTATCGTCTTTTCACTATTACGAGGTGTTGAGTTCGGAATGTGGATCACAGTAATTATCACCGGCGTGCGCATGATGCTGTCAGAGATCATACCAGCATTTCATGGGATTGCAAATAAAATTATTCCTAATTCGAAACCTGGTTTGGATATCCCGTTACTATTTCCAAATTATCCTACTTCAGTGATCGTCGGTTTCCTATGTAGTTTAGTCGCTGGTTTAGCAGGTATGCTGATTCTTGGTGCGTTAAATTATCCAGTTGTTGTTTTTCCAGCATTAATTCCGACTTTCTTCACTGGAGCTGCTACTGCTATTTTCGGTAATGCACATGGTGGGCGTAGAGGAGCAATATTGGGATCATTGACAAATGGTTTTCTATTGATTTTTGGTCAAGCATTATTGCTTCCAATGGTTGGAAGCTATGCTCCTATTATGCGAATCCTAAGTGAAACAGATTATACCGTATACGGTCCCATTTTAGGTTGGATTTTACAATTACTTGGAGGTGCTTAATGAAAAATCTAGTTCTGTATTTGACTATCAACTATCCAACAAGAGAAAAATTTTTTGAGATCTTAGATATTGTCGAAGAATTTCAAATAGGGTACGTTGAAATTGGTATTCCAGTTTCTGATCCATATATTGATGGTTCAATAGTTAGAGAATCACAAGAAAAAGTTTTTTCAACACTGAGTATCAAGGAAATTGATTCTGTCCTGCAAGAGATACGCGAACGGTACACCTTTAAAGTGATCCTGATGACTTATAATGAGGGTGTTGAAGAATTTAAATTAGGACAGCTTTCCAAAACGCGTTATGATGCCATTTTGTGTGTTGATAAAAAATTGCCTGAAGATAACTTCTCTGGTCTTGTTCATACATTTACGAAAAATATGGATAAGGAAGCGATAAACAATCAATTAGCCAAAAGTTCTCAGTTTGTTTATTTGGTTTCTGGGGAAGGAAAAACAGGTGAGTTTATACAACTTCCTAAAGATTATGTAGATATTGTTCCTTATTTGAAAGCTAATACGCAGCTGCCAGTTTTTGTTGGTTTTGGAGTTAAAAATTCAACTGATATTGCCAGCATTTTAGCAAATGGTGCGGATGGAGCTATTATTGGTTCTGAATTTATCAAAAGATTTAATGAGGGAGGAATTTCTAGCATCAAAGAGTATTTATCAAAAATCCGTTCGGTTTACTAAAACAGGATTCGCTTCATTCATTCGTGAAGCGAATCCTGTTTTTATTTTTATAACGAAATAGCTCGCATTACCCTCAGCAAATTTGATAAGATAAAAGAAAAAAGCAGGTGAATAAATGGGGATGTGGAATCCGTGGCGTGGCTGTCGTCGTGTCAGCGAGGGTTGTAAATATTGCTTTATTCATGAGGGGGATAAAAAGCGAGCAGTAGATACAAGCAAGATTGAAAAGACAGCTCAATTTGACGCGCCTATTAAAAAAACAAAGAATGGTTATAAAATGAAGGGCGGACAGCTCGTCTTTGTTTGTTTTTCTAGTGATTTTTTAATTGAAGAGGCAGATTCTTGGCGCGCTGAGTGCTGGCAAATGATCAAAGAGCGCAGTGATTTGCATTTTATGTTCTTAACTAAGCGGATCGAGCGTTTAATGGATTGTGTGCCCGAGGATTGGGGCGACGGGTACGATAATGTTACGATTGGTGTTTCAGTTGAAAATCAGGTCCGAGCGGATCAACGATTATCGTTATTACAAGCGTTACCAATCAAGCATAAAAAAATTGCTTGTCAGCCACTAATTGAAGAAATTTCCATTGCTGAGTATCTGACGGACATCGAGTCAGTTGTTGCGGGTGGGGAATACCATAAAAATGCGCGCCCGTTAAATTATGAATGGATCTTGAAGCTGCGGGAAGAAGCAATCTCGCAAGGAGTTGCATTTGAATTTCGTCAATGTGGGACGCATTTTATTAAGGATCAGCAGGAGTATCAATTGAGTTACCGCCAATTATTTTCACAAGCAAAAAAAGCGGGGATCAATTGGTATCCAAGTAAATAAAGAAGCAGAAATCACTCGGATTTCTGCTTCTTTATTTATTCGGATAAATCTTCATTTAGTTCTTTCGCAGCAAGTGCCACACGCTTATTCCCTTGATGCAGTTCAACGATTGTCCAGACTAACAAAGCAAGAACAGCAACAATCAAAACATAAGCGATACTATCGGCTGTTGTGATTTCCCATGCAGAAGGACTGTCTCCAAAGAAGCCTTCGATTTGACTAGGCAAACCAATTAAGTTCAAATAAGTCAGACCAATAACTGAGATCCAACCCAACAGTTGAATGATTCGTTTATTTTTGAATCGTTCCCCCATTTCTGCGCTGCTATTTGTCATCATTAATAAGGGAAGCATAGAAAATGGTAAGGCAAAGGCCAAGAAAACTTGCGAATTATTCATCAAATTATTTAATGCTTCATGTTCTTCAACGACTGTATCGCCGCGCGTTAGCAGGACGCAAATCAATACTGGAACAACCGAAATCAACCGAGTGACTAGACGACGCAACCAGATCGGCATCCGCATGTGAACAAAGCCCTCCATAATTACTTGCCCAGTCAAAGTACCAGTAATTGTAGAGTTTTGACCAGAAGCTAGAAGCGCTACAGCGAATAAGGTTGATAGAGCACCAGTTTTTGCGACATTCATCAGGATTCCGTTGCTCATCGTAGCTGGATTTGATAAGGCTTCATACAGTCCAAAGAAGGATGGGTCTTTGACAGTGCCTGTTTTAAAGACGGCAACACCCATAATCAAAAGTAGTGCATTAACAAGAAAGGCTAATGACAATTGAATATTTGAATCCCAAGTTGTAAAGCGGACGGCATTTGCGACATCCTCTTCATCATCATGATCAACTTCGCGAGTTTGAGAAACCGCAGAATGAAGGTAAAGATTATGCGGCATTACCGTTGCACCAATGATTCCAAGCGCACCAGTCAGCGGTGTTTGACCACCAATGGCAGGACTATTTGCGAACGTTTCGCTAGTTGGAACAAATCCTTTTAAAACGTCACCCCAATTAGGATCGGACAAAGCAACTTGGTAAATAAAGACGAAGAGAATCACAAAAATTAAACAAACAACAATGGCTTCGATTTTACGGAATCCGACTTTGGTTAATAATAATAGTAGAAAGACATCGAATACAGTAATGAAAACAGCGATAACCAAGGGAATATTAAACAATAGATACAAAGCGATGGCTGCACCGATGACTTCCGCAATATCGGTTGCCATGATGGCTAATTCAGTCAAGATCCAAAGGACGATCCCCAAGGATTTACTTGTCCTAGCACGAATAGCTTGTGCCAAATCCATTCGAGTAACAATTCCCAGCTTTGCTGCCATATATTGTAAAAGCATAGCTACTAAGCTGGAAATTAAGATGATGGACATTAATAAATATTGGAAATTTTGTCCGCCAGTGATGGAGGTCGACCAGTTTCCTGGGTCCATATATCCGACAGCGACTAATGCTCCCGGACCTGAATAGGCGAGGAGTGTTCGCCAGAAGCTTTTTCCTTTTGGTACTTTAATCGTACCGTTGACTTCCTCTAAAGAAAGTCCATTCGTATGTTCTAAAATGGGATGTTTATTCGTACTCAAGAAGCTCCCACCTTTCTGTAAACTTTTCTACGATGCAATCATACACCTAAAATCAGGAAATGAAAAGAAAAAGATTCGGTATGCCTAAAATTTTCAAAAAGCATATTTCTTTGGCATAATTCGAATTTGTTTTACACTAAATAGAAGAAAATGAGGTGAGCGTATGGTCGATTGGTACACACAATTAGATGGTACGTGGGAAATCAAAGGAACGAATTTTCCAATGTGGTTGACAGATAAAAGAAAAAATCCCCGAATTACCTATAAGAGAACAGAGAAAAATGCTGTGGAATTACTCGATTTGGTAGAATATGAAGCAAACGGCAAAACCAAGCAAATCAGAGGAATGGACCGTTTAGTCGGTGGACAGTTTATCTGGCGAGGAATAGGAATAATGAAAATTTTGAGTAGTCGTTGGCAGGTAGTGACAATCAAAGGGGATGTATTAGTGATTCGTTTTGAAAAAACCTTCGTCACACCAGCTGGGGTAGATATTTTAATAAGAAGGGGATCTCGGAGTCCTAATTTGCGCGAACGTGTCTTAGAACATTACAAAAGTTTTGGTTTGACGGATAAAGAAAGAGATACACTTCAATGGAAGTAGAGCCATCAAGTAAAGCTAAAAATATTTTATAAAAGAAAAGCCAAATGGGCACTTGCTTTCTTGATGCAAAGCAGCTAACCAGTTGGCTTTTTTAGTGTTTTTCGTTTATTGACTAATCTCAATTACTCGATCAGTCCAGTCTTGATAAAAGCTCTCTTCGTGAGAAACGACGATGACAGTTCCAGCGAAATTAGCTAAACTTTCACGTAAGCTGTCTTTTGTTGCCTGATCGATGTGATTTGTTGGTTCATCGAGAATCAGCAAATTTCCCTTTTGCATTGTCATTTGACAAAGCTTAACTTTGGTTTGCTCACCACCACTTAAGGTACTAAGTGGTTCTTGAGCTAATTGATTCGGCAACCCTGCTTTAGCGAGATGTTTCCGCAGCTCCTTAACAGTTTCTTTCGGAAAATGTTCACTCAAATACTGTAGGGGAGTCTGATAGGGATTTTCCCATTGCAGATCTTGCTCGAAATAATTAATTTTCGTATTTGCAGGAAAGTGAAATTCACCTGCAATTTTAGGAATCGCCTCGATCAAGGTCTTCAGTAAGGTTGATTTACCGATGCCGTTGAACCCACGAATAGCGACTTTTTCGCCATATCGTAATGTGATATTGATTGGCGGAAGCAGTGGTCGTTGATAACCAATTTCCAAATCTGTTGTCTCCATTGCTAACGTTGTAACGATCGGTGCATATGGGAACTCAAAGTGAGCGACCGCATTAGAAGAAGGCGGCGTTAAGCGTTCTACTTTGTCTAGCTGCTTTTGACGGCTTTTCGCCATAGTCGAACGTGAGCCTGCTTTGTATTTACGAATGTAGGCTTCTGTTTTCTCAATCTGACGTTTTTGAGCAGCATATTGCTTCATATATGTTTCCTGGAATTGTTCCTTTTGTTTCAAGGCCTTTGTCAAATTACCAGTATACTTGGTCAATTTCCCAAACTCGATATCAGCGATGTGGGTGGTAATTTGGTTCAAGAAATCGCGATCATGAGAAATGACTACGAAAGTGCCGGAAAAATCCTGCAAAAATTGACTCAACCAGGCTACGTGTTCATCATCCAAATGATTCGTCGGTTCATCCAAAATCAGCACGTCCGGTTTTTCTAATAATAATTTTGCCAAAATTAATTTTGAACGCTGGCCACCGCTTAAATCCTCCAATGGCGTATCCATACCCAAAACATCTAATCCCAAACCACTGCTCATTTCAGCAATTAACGTATCAATCTGATAAAAATCACCTTGATCTAATTCTGTCTGTAGCTTTCCAGCCTTATCTAGCAATTTATCATCCATCGATTCACTGTATTCCATATACAGTTCGCCAATTTTCGCTTCTTTAACAAAATCTGCGGCATAGGCAGTTTTTAGAAAATCTTTGATAGATAAGGTTGGATCGACTTCGACATACTGATCCAAATAGCCCACGTGGATATTCTTCTGCCAAGCAATCGTGCCTTCATCCGGTAATTGTTCGCCGGTGATAATTTTTATTAGGGTACTTTTTCCAGCGCCATTTTGTCCGATCAGGCCTAGGTGTTCCCCTTTGTTCAAATGTAATTCTAAATCTTCATACAGGATTTTATCGCCAAATTGTTGCGCGATTCCTGTTAAATCTAAGATACTCATGTTTCTCCTACTTTCTTACTCAAATTCCCATCATCTAACAAAAGAAGCGGATAGTCAAGAAAAAAAGAGCCCTTTTTCAGGACTCTTCAATTTATTATAGTTGAGCAGAGAACAAATAAAGAACAATGTCAGCAATCACATCAATGACCTGACAGAACAAATCTGTTAGATTTTTAAAGAATTGTATGATTATTTCAAGCATATTTTACCTCCGCTTAGTTAAATAAACCGGACAACCAGTCGATTGGATAAAGAGACAGATGTAAGGTGATATGGGCTAGCAAATAACTTATTGCGAAGAATGGAAATAACACTTTTTTCATAAAACTTCTACCTCCATATTTTTCGTTTCTTCAGTATAACGTAAAATTCATAGAGGAAGACATGGATTTACCTTATCTTTAACGAACAAATATGTAAGCTGAGTATATAAAAAAGCCTCTGCTTTCTAATTCTAAGCAGAGGCTTTTAATTATAGGCTTCATTCATTGAGATACACGCTCCTTAGGCAGATTTTTTGAAGTCGTAGATCGCTTGTTCAATGGTGATTCCAGTTCCTTGTTGACCAGTGATTGTTGAGTAAACAACAAAAACATTTTGTTCTAAATCAAAAGTCACACGATAAGGTTTTTCTTGATCATAAAAAGTCATTCTATTTCCTCCTTTCATTTAATAACATCATTGTAAATAAAAGTATAACACATTAAAACAAAATAATAAAACAATTTTGCATTCATAAAGTATTCTAATTATTTAAAATTTGGAGTATGAAGATTTTCTCTTGTTATACCTAAGAAAACAAACTTCCGGGAGGAATAAAAAAAGAATCATCAAGCAATTTGTTAAAGCTATTAATCAGCAAAATTTACCAAAGATTATCCAAATGATGTCAGAGGATTTCCAGTTCATTGATACGTATGGCAACTGTGAAAATAAAGAAGCGATGAAGACTGGTTGGCAGGGGTATTTTGATTGGTTTCCTGATTATTTTGTTGAAGTTGAAGAATGGATTGGAAATGATGATTTTACGATGATTATTGGCAAAGTAAGTGGATCTTATTTAGGAAAAATGGACAAGCATTGGGAAATTCCAGCTGCTTGGAAAGTAGTTGTCGGGCAAGGTCGGCAGATAGCGATTTGGCAGGTTTTCTGCAATTCAAAAAAGCAGCTAGATTCATTGAAATAGCGATTCTACAAAATATAGACCTTAATATAGAGGGATTCTACAATGTTTAGGTAGAAAAATCATTTCTTTCATTTATGATGAAATTAAAAGGAGGACGTAAAGTGGAGATCGGAAAGCAAATCAAAGAACACCGAAAAAGAATGGAATGGACACAAAAGGGACTAGCAGCAAAGCTCAATGTTTCTGACAAAACAATATCGAGTTGGGAAACAGGCAGAACCTATCCGGAATTGTCGCTTCTGGTGGAATTAAGCGAACTGTTTAACACATCGCTGGATGAGCTTTTAAAAGGAGATGAAGAGGTTGTGAAACGGATCGATAAAGATGTCAAATTGAAAAAGGTATATAAATATGGATTGATCGCGACTTTACTAATCGTTTTCTCCGGAATCATCTTTCTTACCCAATACCAGAACCAAAATCAATGGGTGGATCGTTTCAATCCATTTATGGAAATGAAGATCGGCTACGCGACACTACCAACTTCGGTTACTTATAATGATGGAAAAAAATACAAAGAGGATGGGAAGAAAGAACAGTATCCTGATCCATATAAGAATATTTGGGTAGCAGATGATCCATTTGGAGAGGGGATGCTGCTGGATTTTCAAGGTGGACAGGCTCCAGAAGGCAAGAATTATGCGTTGGTGCAGCACAAAGGCACCTATGTAAGAAGAATCTCATTCATTTCATGGAAATCCATTCCAGGGGTTTATCGTGATATTATGAGTAAAGACTATTTTGAAGTACCATCAATGAAAGAATAAAAGAGAGATCAACAAATCAATTGATTTGTTGGTCTCTCTTTTATAAGCTTTCGCCCCTGCCAAGGACGTTTATTATAGCACAACTTAAGCGGGTTGATTATGAAAAATTATCTGCATTGCATGTCTTAGTGGAAAATAGACCAGGCTGACGATCAAAATTGTTGAAAAAATATTGATTACCGTTGCGGGCATTGTAGCTAAAGCCGCGAAGAAAGCGGGTTTCAATTGAGCACCAGCGATCATTGACATAACGGTTGCTTTGATTACAGACATAATAAACTTGGCAATGCCAGCACAGATTCCGATAATGATGATTTGACGAATCCGAGTTGGCTTGCGCTTGAAAAATGAGAAGGCGAGATAGGCAGCGGCACCCACAATAAAGCTTTCGACTAAAAAGTAGGGGGCTTCAGCAGCAAAGCCATTTAGGATGTCAAAAATAAAGAAGCCAATTCCACCAGCTAAGGCTCCTTGCCAATAACCAATCAACAGCACTGCTAGAAGAACCACCGCATTTCCAAAATGTAGAAAGGCACCGGTTGGCAAAGGGATCTTGATCATTGTTCCCATTAAGGTAAGTGCTGCAAATAAGGCAATTAATACCAGGTTTTGAATTCGTTTATTACTTTTCATCTGAATACTCCAATCGTTTTTCTCCGTGGGTGTAGGCACCGTGCCAGACATGACCAACATACGGGTTGATTTGTTCTCCCATAGAAATGGCTGCCTGAACAAAATCAATCGCTAATTTGATAGCTTGTTCCACCGGATAATTTTTTGCCACTGCCGCAGTAATGGCTGCTGCAAAGGTGCATCCGGCCCCATGATTGTAAGGAGTATCAATTACAGGATGCGGATAGCTTTGGAAGCTTTTTCCATCATAATGAAGGTCGAGTGTCTCTTTCGTATCTAACCGTGCGCCGCCTTTGATGACTACATGTTTCACACCTAGCAGAGCGATCTTTTTAGCAGCTTCCTGCATTTGCTTTTTAGAAGTCAGTTCTCCTAGTTCAGATAAAATACCCGCTTCTCGTAGATTCGGTGTTACGATCATCGCGCGAGGAATTAATTTTTCTCGCAAGTCTCGAACTTGATTGCTTTTGATGAAATCTTGGGTTCCTTTGCCACCAATCACTGGGTCAACGATCAGCGGAATCCCTTTAGGAATTAGTGTACTAACCAATTCGATCATTTCTTGAGAAGGTAACAATCCTGTTTTTAAGGCATCGATTGTTCCTGCGAAGATTGACACAAGTTGTTCCTGCAGTATTTCCAAAGGAAGTATCCGTAAATGGTGAGAGCCATTATTCGGATCTAAATTAACGATCGAAGTAATTGCGGTAAACCCAAACGTTCCGAATTCTTGAAAGGTTTTCAAATCAGCTTCTAATCCACCGCCGCCAGTCGCATCTGAACCGGCGATTGTTGCAACTTTTTTCATATAGTAATGCTCCATTTGTTTTTTATTAGCATATCTTTTTGTCTTACCTATGAAAACAGCCAATTGGATTTGTTTTCCCTCATCCAATTTTTATTTGGAGATTGAATACTCAGGCTCTTTTTGTCAAGCTTTCCAGCCAGCTTAAATATTCCTCCTCGCGATGAATCGCATGCATCAGGATAAGGTAATGGCCATAGTTTTCTTTAATCTTTTTATCAGGAAAAACGGCTATTTTTCTGTCTTCTAGATGCTCCAATTTTTTTTGATGCAAGTCGATTTGCTGTTGAATCATTTCCGGTAGGCGCTCATCATCAATACTTTTTATAAAATATAATTTCAAAACAAACTCGTCTTTATTGGTTGGTAATTCTGTTAAGGGTTCATTAATCCATTCGAGTAAGGCCATTCTTCCTGTTTTTGTCAAGGAGTAAACTTTCTTTTCAAGTTTTGTTCCCACAATCTCAGTTTGAAAATCAATCCAGCCTTTTTTTGTAAGCTTAGATAACTCAGGATAAATTTGACTGTGCTTCGCTTGCCAAAATTCACCAATTTCTGTAGTAAACGCCGTTTTTATATCGTATCCAGTTTTTTTATCGTCTTGCAGCATTCCTAGAATAATGTATTGTAATGTATTTTTTTGTGCGATGTTAAACATCTCCCTTGACAATTGAATAAAATCATTTTATCATAATCACGTAATCTAAAACATGTAAATAATTACATGTTGTCAATTGACTGTTTGGAGGGATTAATTTGAAACAATTTAAAACATTGGAAGATTTTGTCGGCACACACTTTATTTATACGTATGATAATGGTTGGGAATACGAATGGTACGCTAAAAATGACCACACTGTGGATTATCGGATTCATGGAGGAATGGTCGCAGGACGCTGGGTGAAAGATCAAGAGGTGCAAATGGATCTTTTAACTGAAGGTGTTTATAAAATTACTTGGACAGAACCAACTGGAACTGACGTAGCGCTTGATTTTGTGCCAAACGAAAAGAAACTTCATGGTACCATTTTCTTCCCAAAATGGGTAGAGGAACATCCAGAAATCACTGTTACATTCCAAAATGAACACATCGATGAAATGCTGGAAGCTAGAGAGAAATATGAAACCTATCCTAAGCTAGTTGTTCCAGAATTTGCGAACATTACTTATATTGGTGAGGCAGGGGAAGACAACGAAGATGTGATCAGTGAAACGCCTTATGAAGGAATGCCAGATGATATCCGAAATGGCAAATATTTTGATGAAAACTATCACCGAATCAATAAATAGCAAAAAAAGTTCAACATTCTAAAAGAGTGTTGAACTTTTTTGCTATTTTGTTTTCATCCATTGGTCGCGAATTTCATCGGTCAAGCGGATGATTCGTTTTCCAACTTCGGGGTATTGATTCGTGGCTAGGTTAGCTAAGGAAACGCGTACCGCCCACTCGCCGCTGCCAAAGGCGTTAGCCTTCAGTAACATCAATTGTTCTTTTTCAGCTAGAGAAGTTAGAACTTTTGTGACTGTCCACTTATTTTTTAGATAATCAGCAAAGGCATTACCGTACCGCTTACGGGTCCAATCTTCGTAATTGATCTCGCAGTAATAAGCAGTGTCTAGATCTTCAAGTGGTTCCTGCAGACCTAAAGTATTGAAGAGCAGCTTTTCCCGTTGGCGGCAAATATCCATTACTTCGGCTTTATAAGCTTTTCCTTCATCTAATAAGCTGTACAAACTGAACATCACCATCATCACTTGTTGTGGAGCGGACAAACCAGCAGCATGATTTAAAGCAACGTCACGGCTGTCAGCTACAATTCGATCAATAAAGGTGATTGTTGTCGGATCAGCGGTCAGTGAAGCGTAACGTTCATTTAATTTTTCAAGCTTTTCTTGTGGCAAGTTAGCAATCAGTTCGTCAAATAAATTATGTTTAGCAACGGCGATTGTTCCTACACGCCAGCCTGTTGCGCCAAAATATTTCGAATAAGAATAAATGCAGGCTGTATTGTATGGAATCTCCGAAAACAGGGAAGTGAAGACAGGGACGAATGTGCCATACACATCATCAGTTAAAATCATTAATTCAGGATTATCGGTTGCAACAATTTCTTTCAGCAAATCAATAGTCGGTTGAGCTAGGGCATTTGCTGTCGGGTTGCTTGGATTTACTACAAAGACTGCTTTGATATCGGAATCACGCAGTTTATTGATTTCTTCATCTGGATATTGATACGTCATTTTGCCATCAATCATCGTTTGTTTGGCTTGAACTTTAACAATCTCAAACGCATATTTTGGCAATTCGGGAATTTCTAAATAAGGTGCGAAAGTTGGTAACATCAATGCGATCTTATCACCATGATTCAATAAAAAATTATTAAACAAAGTATCAAAAATATAACAGATCCCCGCAGTTCCACCTTCCACAGCGAAAATATCAAAGGGAATGGTGCTGTCAGAAAATAGCTCTTGATTTAGGTAAGCTTTGATCGGACCTTCGCAGGCACTTAAACAGCGTACTGGATTTGGGTAGTTATCTCCGATGATATGATCCAACATATCCGTTAACCAAGCTTCTTTTGGCATTCCTAAATAATTGTTGTCAGAAAACCAGATTTTTTTTAAGAAGTTGGCTCCTTTTCCCGGATGAGATTCTAAGAAATTAGTAAACCGTTGTCCACGTCCAGTATCTGATTGGATCATTCCCGCGGTTAATTCACCAGTACCATAAAGTGTTTCCTGTGTGGCAAATTGACCAAGTAAAAAGAAGGCTTCCCGCGGAGTAGGAGCGGTCCAGTTAGGATTTCCGCGTCCAGCATTCAGTAGGTTGGTAACATTTTTATTTTCATGAATCTTTTGTTCCAAAAAGAGACTTAATTCAAAGGGACTTAATTCTTCTAAGGCTTGTTCAGTAATTGTTGACACAAATACGACTCCTTCTACACTGTATTTTGATTCTATAGTAACGAGAATTGTTTTTAAAACAGCGTAAATACGCTTAGAGTTTATGAGAAAGTTTCTGTTAAAACACAAAGAAATAAAGTATGTTTTTTCTTCGAATTATCTTTTAAGGCTGGTATAATAGATAAGTTAACGCTTACGAAAATATTGGGATAATTTTCACGGTTTTCCCGATCAGATATCAGTCTTTCGCCCCATGTAAAACGGTAAAAAAAGAGGCATACTATTCCTATAAGTTAATTGTCGTGCAAATTGATGGATAATGAAGTATATATAAAGAGATTAAGGAGGGATCAGAGATGGATCAATTAATAGCTATTGCGTTCATCGCATTATTGGTTTTCTTTGTCGTAAAGGTGGGGTCAATCTTGTGGCGTATCGCTGGCGTATTGTTTTTACTATTTATCATTTACATGTATAAAGACCAAGTCATCACGCAAGTTCAGAATTTTATTGCTGACCCCAATTTTGGTGGATTATGGCAGAGTGTTTCAAGTTTCTTCGGAGATTTGTTTGATAAAGTCGCAGGATTTGTAAGTACAGTAATTGAATAGACTGAAAGAAGTTCTCAAGGTGAGGGCTTCTTTTTATTTTGGATTTAAATTTTTTAAAGATCGGATGGATCGAATCGAAAAAAATATTTGAAATTTTAAATCAGCTAAACAAGCTAGAACGAGTCTCTGCTTCCTAATGAAAGTAGAGACTCGTTCTAGCTTATTTTCTATCCACGTGAATTAAATACTTTTGACATCTTCGATAACTTGCTAAAACATTTTCGGGTACCTCGACATGAGGAATAAAATTCGTACCATTCGGACCGTAACCATGCTCATCATCATTTAATCGACGAATCTCACCAATGACTAGAGATAAGAAATAATCTGGCTTCCACCATGTGTCCATTAGCGGATTTTCGAAATGGGGGTAAGTATCAAAGTCTATCAGTTTTGGTTGCTCAAAGAAAAGCGGTTGAATCGCAGACAATTGTAGCTCCCATTCCTTACAAAAGGTAACATGGCTGCGCTTTTGTACCATAGGGTCTTGTACTAGCCAAAAGCTTTTCGGAGCATTCTGTTTAAATAGGTCACGAGAAAAGCGAGCATTTTCACCAGTATTTGTTGATTTCTTTTCTAATAGCAGCTCTAAATCACGTGAACAATAATGTAAGAAAATTTCTTGAGTGATCTCTGCTTCAGACAGATGTCGCCATTCTGGACGAACAAATTCTGGATACATTTTTTTGCAATTTTCAATCAAGGGTGCGGTACCGTGACCGATCCCGCCTACAAAAACGACACGTTGAATTGCAAGTTCCTCTTCACAAAACTTCGCAGCGGAAACAATCAAATGGGGCAAACTATTGCCGGCGATAATGAGAGTATCAGATTCAAAACGCGGATTATCTTGGATTGTTGTGAGAAAATTTACGAGTGTAGCAAAATCAGACATGGTGTCCTCCTTAATATTTCGTTGAATAATAGCTTATATAATAGTAGCAAAAAATTAGACAGAAAAAAACTGTTGGTGAATTTTACCAACAGCGAATAGCTAAAATAGATAGCGGATGAAAAAGAAAATACATAAAGCAAACAGGATGACGGATAAGGTCAACCATGATTTTTGCTTGATCCAAAGAAATTTTCCGTAACAAAATGACGCTGCAGCTCCTGTGACAAGACTGACTAGGTCCATTATTTCACGATCTTCGATAATACGGGCCATTAGTAAAATACTAAAAAGTATCATGCTAAATATCCCTGCCGTCGCTAGAGCTAAATCTGTACTCGTTTGTTTTCGATTTTTTTCCATCCGTTTCCCTCCAATCTATGGGGTTCATCTATCAAATTAATTTATTCGTTATTTTCGAGTTGAAATCATAGTTTATATAAGCTTTTTTAGGTCTAAATAAAGTGTAACTGAGGCGAAATGATGAGTATTGTTCTTTTTATTATAATTGAAGCCGATTACAATGTCACGTGTTTAAGAATTTACTATTTGATAAAAGAGCTGTTTTTTGATTTTATTGACGACGAATAAGTTTTTTGGTATCAAATACTGTATAGTAGTGTATACTTGATGGGTGAAATAGAACTAGATATATTAATGGAGAGTTATTAATGAATGGGGTGTGAACGCGTGACAACTTTTTATTTTGTAAGACATGGGAAAACTGAAAACAATGCGGAAGGACTTTTTAACGGGGGAACCGTTGATTCGCCCTTGATTCCGTCTGGAGTAGAAGCGACAAAGCGAATGGGGAAGCATTTAAAAACTGTTCAGTTTGATGTGGCGTTGTCCTCTCCGCAAAAACGTGCACAGACAACAGCGAAGCTTATTCTTGAGGAAAATCAAAATCCACCAGAGATGAAGATTATTGAGGATTTGCGAGAAATGCGTTTGGGAGATTGGGATGGCAAAAAGATTGATAAAATTACTGCTGCCTATCCTGAGGATTTGAAAAATTATCGCACCCGACCTGATTTGTTCGATGCGAAAAAATTTCATGCAGAATCTTATATTGATTTGATTGCGCGAAGTACAAGGGTAATCGAAGATGCAAAAAATGCGTTGCCTGATGGAAATGTTTTAGTAGTAAGTCATGGGATTTTATTGATGGCTTTACTAAATACGTTAAAAGGGGTACCTTTAGCAAAAATCCGCGAAAGTGGAATCGTAGATAACTCCAGCTTGACCATTCTAAATTATACGAATAACAACGTTCTTTTTGAGTTGTGGGGCCAATCATTTTAAATGAACAAATAATGAATAAGTAGCTTAGCAAAATCATTTCTAGCTTGCTATATACATTTTTTCAATATTTTGTTTATATGGAATATTTTCTGAGTAGAATTTGTTAATTGTTGATAGATGTGTTCGTTAAAAGTCTAAATGATAAAAACAGTTATTTGTGGCTTTTTTAATTGACATAAAATATGAGAAAATAACAGGGGTTTTTCAGGGATTTTCGAGATAAAACACTTAGTTTTTACTTATAAGTGATCACGTTAAGTATATTTTAGTAAAAAAATAGTTTGGACTCTCTCGTATTGAAGTATGAACATTAAAAATAACTTTTAAAAAACTCTTTAGCGTTCTATGCTAGAGTGTTTTTTTAATTTCAGTAGGAGTCATTCTTTTGTGGGTAAAAAAATGTTCTGTTAAACCTCGAGGAATTAAAAATATCAGAAAGAAAACCAAAAATCCCTTCGAAATTTTATTCGAAAGGATTCTCATTTAATTTTAATGTATAGAGTTTAATTAGTTAATAGGTCTTTTCGTTTTAGACGATAAGTCAACTCGATCATCGTTTCCTGGTCTTCCAACGGAACAGAAGCATCGGTCAAAAAGTACTCATAACTACGGAAGGTAAAGATGCCGTTTTCCTGCTTAATCGCTTCGATCAATTCTTTATAGGAATCTGTCAGATCGTCGTAGTCTCCCACATACAATGTACGAACGGCCTGATAGCTAGGTAATTCGTAGCTTTGAAATTTTTCAGTAGAGGGAATTTCCTTATTTATTGGAAAGCCGATTTCTACATCTAGCAGTTCGTCCTTCGGCTGTCCATCACTGTCGAGATTCAAATAGGAGATAAACGGTGTGCCTACCAGTTCGGCCCCATTTTTTTTGATGTATTCTAATAAATCTACAAAAGAAGTTCCGATGTAATTTGGCAAGTGCTCATGCGAAATGTGTGTAGACATCGAAACGATTGTTTTTGCTGGTTTGGTAATCTTCTCAATTTGCATTTTTATCCCCCGTTTCATAACACTTACGATGATTGTAACAAGGATTGAAATCGAATACAAATGGGAACTATCTATTTTACGCTTCAAAACCCAAAACTTGTCCGTGTTGATTTAAATAATTAAAGAAAATAGGGAACAGGTCTACATCCGCCTTTTCTAACCGTTCTTTAGAAGCAAGACGTTGCCAGGTTTTCTTTGAAATATCTTTTTCCAATCTTTTTTTCGCTTGTTGAAAGGTCGGTTTACGGTGATAGACCACTCGATTCAACAACTCTCCTTTAGCGTAGAGATAACAATAATAGACGCCATCTTCTTGTAGTATCCCAACAAACGTCTGATTTTGCATAATCTGGATCAGCTGCTTATTACGTCGCAAAAAGCGTTGTACAGTTAGATAATAATTCCACCATTGAGCAGAGGCTTCATAATCCTGTCGTTCACTCGCCGCTTGTACTCGCTGATCAATGCGGGTCAGTAAAGCAGTAGATTGACCTAAAAGAGTCTGTTTGATCTCCTGAATACGCAATTCAAATTCCGCCTCTGGTGTCATATCATCGTAGTTTTTAACGATTCCCGCTACGTATTTTAATGGGCCATCTAAACGATAGGTACTATTAATAATTTGCTTCAATTCTTGGATTTTGCTTTGTTTAAAAAAAGGACCGATGACTAAGCCATCTTCAGACCATTCACTTAAGACTTTCAGATACGGAGCTTTATCAATAAATTGAAAGTAGCCGTAACCTTCATAGTAATTCATCATTCGATTATAACGAGGGCGAATTTGATGAATTAAATGGCATTCTAATAAGAGAGCATCAAATTCTGTATCGACCGTTTTGTAATCAAAATCATCGATCCAACGAATCATTTCTAAAACTTTTCGTGAGTGCTGCCTATTTTGAATAAAGTAAGAATTGACTCGTTGTTTCAAATTTTTTGCTTTTCCCACATAGATAATATCTCCGTGCGTGTTTTTCATCTTATAAATTCCAGGTGATTTTGGTAAATTCTTAATTTTCTCTTTTAGCATCGTTTCACTCCGTTTGTTCGATTTGACAAAAAGACTTTTAATAAATCGTTTAAAAGACTATTCCAGAATCAATTTTTTAAGAAATTTGAAAATAATTGAAAAGTAGGCGTTTTTGGTCTATTCTCTGAAAAAATAATCTAAAATATCAAAAAATGCAGTTGTTAAACAATGACCATCCATTTCTATTGTGTTATAATTAATTACGTTAAGAAAGCAATGAGAGAGAGAAATGGAGAGATGTTAAATGTCAAATAAGGTTTTGACCAGACGTGAATTGCGTCAACAAAAGCGACAGAAGACCATCAATTACCGTAACATTAAAAAAGGTTCTGCTGTAGTAGGTACGGCACTAGTAGCGGTTTCAGTAGCGGCACCACTACTAAACACTAACGAAGTAGAAGCTGTTGAAGGAAAAACAACCGCCACCACGTCAAATGTTGATAAGAAGGCTTTCATTAATGAGATTTCAAATGAAATCAAACCGTTAGCCGAAAAACATGACCTGTATGCTTCAATTATGATCGCTCAAGCCATCGTTGAAAGTGATTGGGGACAAAATGAATTTGCGAAAGCCCCTTATTACAATCTCTTTGGTTTAGAAGGTCAATACAAAGGTCAATCTGCAATGTTGGATAAAACGAACCAAGAAACTGGTGCTACTGAAAAGAAAGAAATGAAGCACTACGGTTCTTATAAAGAAGCAATCCAAGATTATATTGAGATCATTAAGACAACTTCACGCGATGGCAACGAAAATTATTTCAGCGGCACATGGCGCAGTAACGCTAAAGATTATCAAACAGCTGCTGAAGCACTAAAGGGACGTTTTAATGACGATGAAAGTTATGTTCAAAAATTGGTTTCAGTGATTCAAGAAAATGATTTAACTAGCTATGACGCAACTGAACCAGTGACACCGCCAGTAGCACAGCCTGCTATGGAAACTCCGGCACAACCACAAGAGTATACAGTTCAAACTGGTGACACGATTAATTCTATCACGGATCAATTCGGAATTGGTGTTGATGAGTTTACTGAATGGAACAAGATTGATAATAACATCATTTATGAAGGACAAAGAGTGGTCGTTGGCAATGGAACAGCAAGTGAAGAAACAGCTCCGGTTGTTTCAACTACTCCTGTAGAAACAGCAACACCAGTCGAAAACACCACTCCAGTAGTTAATGAACCGATTATTGATAATACACCGGTACTAGAAAATACACAAGTACAAGAGGAAACAAATAAAGTACCAGAAGCATCAGTTGTAACACCAGATGCAGTACAGCCAACGCCAGAAACGCCAGTTCAAGAAGAACAAGCACCGGCTGAAGTACAAACACCAGAGCAACAACCTGAACAAACGCAACCTGAACAAGTACAGCCAGAACAAACAACACCTGAACAACAACCAGCACCAGAAACACCGGCAACTTCAGGTGAGCAGCAACAAACAGCTCCAGAACAAACAACTGATTCTCGGGGTCAGCAAATTGTTAATGAAGCGGAAAAATATATTGGCACACCTTACGTATGGGGTGGAAAAGATACTAGCGGCTTTGACTGCTCAGGTCTTACTCAATATGTTTATAAGCAAGTAACGGGGAAAGATATCGGTGTTTGGACTGTGGCACAAGAATCATCAGGCACAACAATTGATGTTAGCCAAGCACAACAAGGTGACCTATTATTCTGGGGTGACCAAGGATCAAGTTATCATGTGGCAATCTCAGCAGGAGGCGATCAGTACATTCATGCTCCTCAACCAGGTGAAAACGTGAAGTATGGTTCGACTCAATATTACGCACCAGATTTCGGAGTTCGCGTATACTAAAATTAACTTAAAAATAATATCCAAGCAGGCTTAATTCACATTAATCTGCTTGGATATTTTTTGATTGATTAATAGAAATAATATCCGCTAAATTAAGTGACGACATTTTTGAAAATGATAGGAGAGTAACTTGCGAGAAAAACTATTGAAAACAGAGCGTCTTTACTTTTCGTTTTGGTCAGAAATCGACATAGCTTTAGCAGAACAATTATGGGAGAACAAAAAGGTAACGCATTTTATTGCTAAGAACGGCTGCCTTTCAAAAGATCAGGTGATTCAACGATTATCTTTAGAAATTCAGAGTCAAGAGGAGTTTGGTTTTCAGTATTGGCCGCTCTTTTTTAAGCAAAACGATAAGTTTGTTGGTTGTTGTGGGTTGCATCATTACGATTTAGAAAACCGAATTTCCGAACTTGGCTTTCATTTAGTTCCTGAAGCATGGGGAAAAGGCTTGGCTGCTGAAGCTGCTAGAGCAGTAATTTCTTATGCGGAGGCTCAAACAGATTTGAAGGCATTATTTGCGGGACATCATCCGGAGAATCATGCCTCTAAGAAGTTATTGCAAAAATTAGGGTTCGAATTTCAAAGGAAGGAATATTATGAACCAACTGGATTGGAGCATCCATCATATTTGTTGAAATTAACTTTGAAGGAATAGCTGATGAGATCTAGGAATCTTGTCAGCTTTTTTTTGCTTCCCCTTATTGAAAATGGTTCGAATGTAGTAAAAAAATGATTATGTTTTCTTTTGGGATATCCCTCGATCTGGAAATCTTTAAGTACGTGGCTAGTTTGGTCAAATAATTTATCAAAATGTTGGATCGACAATATTTGGCTGATGAAATAGAGTTAGAAGAACCGGAAGCATCGGTTGGCATAGAAAAAAATCTGTAAGTGTAAAGCATAATACTTTAGTTTGCTTCTAATTAAAATGGTTGGTCATTTAGTTGACTGACCTTTTTTTGATTTTCTATTGACTGGACTAAATAGGCGTGCTATAGTTTAATCAAGGATTAATCATGATTAAACCATGGTTAATGAATCGTCAGGAGGTATAAAAAATGGAACAATCAGATGCACAGAAAAAGATCTTAGATACTGTTGTTACAGCGATGCAGGAAAATCAAAATATTGAAAAATTGACGAACCGTCAAATCGCAGAAAGAGCTGGAGTGAATAGTGCATTAATCAATTACTATTTCAAGTCAAAGGAAAATCTTTTACTGGAAGCAGTCAATATCTGTATGGGGAATCTATTTGAAGATATTATCCAAAGAACTTCTACAGAAGCAGATCCGTTACGTCGACTGAAGGAAATGATCCAAGGAATCGTCAGCTTAGGCTACCAACATTATCCCTTAGTCAAAATTTCTATTCTGAATGAAATGAATGATGGCGGAATTGGCACAAACAAAATGATTCAGCCAATTTTGAAGGAGATTTTTCAAGCAGAAAAATCAGAATACGAGCTTAAACTTATTGCGGCTCAGCTGCTACTGCCATTGCAGGTGATATTTTTAAACGCAGACAGCTATCAAAACTATTTGCAGAAGGATTTAAAATCAGTCGAAGAAGAGCAGGAAATGTTGGTGGAGACGATTTTCAAAAATTTATCACTAGTCCAGTAATTTGAGAAAGGGTGTAACAAAATGAAGAAGGTTGCAGTTGTTTATAGTTCCAAATCAGGTACGACAAAAATTTGTGCAGAGTACATCGCTGCACAGATCGTTGGTAGTCAGTTAATCAATTTAAACGAGGTAATACCGGATATTTCAGCATATGATGCGGTGCTAATCGGGTCAGGCATTCGCATGGCGAAAATGTATAAACCGGTCAAGAAATTTCTAGCAAAGAATTCACAGCTATTAAATTCTAAAAAAACGATTCTGTTCCTCAGCAACTTTTATCCGGAAACGATCGATAAAACACTTGAAAAGAATCTCCCTAAAAATCTCGTAGATCAACTAGATGTAGTAGAGTGCGGAGGGTTGGCACCGTTCACTAAAGTAACAGATTGTGCGTGGCTAAAATCTGAGGAGATCGATGCGTCACTGGCAAAGCATGGATTGATTTAAAAATGAAAGGGTGAATTAAGATGTTTTATCGAGCAGAATATAAACTGGTCGCCAAAGAACGTTTGCAGGGTAGTTGGAAATATATGGCTGGAATCTATGGGATCATCTTTGGATTGATTCTATTTTATGGACTATTCAGTCATGTTCCGATTTTAGGGATCAGTCTCAGTGTAGTTTGCGGAAGTTGTTTATTATTTAGCAGTATCCGGATGAATCGAAAACTGCACCATGATGAGAAAGTGCAGCTTGCTGATTTACTCAGTGGATTTAGTCATTGTTTTAAATGTGTCGGGTTGTCTTTATGGATTGGAATTTGGGTCACTTTATGGTCTTGCTTATTGGTTATTCCTGGGATCGTTAAATTATACAGCTATAGCATGGCCGTCTATTTTTTAGAAGAAAATCCGAGGATCAGCATTCGAGAAGCATTAAATAGAAGTAAAAAACTCACCAATGGAAGAAAGTCTCATCTATTCGTTTTACAGTTGTCTTGGTTAGGTTGGATCACACTGTCGATTTTGACCTTTGGTCTCTCTTTACTGTGGTTGATGCCATACATGGGTGTGACAGAGTACGCGGCGTTTGCAGATATGCAGAGTCAAGAATCTCATGTTTTTGAAGGATAGTTTCTCTGCTTTCCAAAAGAATAGTCACTAATTAATTCCATAAATAGAATATTCGCTGACCGAGAAAAGTCAATCCTATATGTCGATTTTTCAGCATATTTGTGAATGGTTGGGAGCCTTTCACAAGGTCGATAATGATAAAACACTAGTGAGCTTCTCATCGATTGGAAGAAGTTCGCTAGCGTTTTAGTTTGTCATAAAGCGACAGAGTAAATTTTGATTTTTGGGTCTTTCAACCATAAGGGATAATTCAAAAGCCTATTGAGTCGATTCGATAGCAGAAAATGAATTTATTTTTCTGATCTAGTCTTTATCGCAAATTATCTTTTTTGTTCAGCCTTATTCACTTATTTTACAAAATTACTCGAAACATTTTCTCGTGCTCGTTTAATTCAACAAAGGAAATTTTGCCCCCGTGCTTCTCAACGATCTTCTTGCTGATTGCTAGACCTAAGCCACTGCCATTTTTTGTGGTGCGAGAACTGTCTCCGCTGACAAAGGGTTCAAATAAATGTTCTTGTAATTCTTTTGGAATGGGATTGCCATTATCCTTAATCTCTAAAATCACTTGATGATTTAATGGATAGAGTCGAATTTGAACAGTCGTATTCGCTGAATTATGCTGGATACTATTACCAATCAGGTTGTCAAATACACGACGTAGTTCAATTGGATCGCCAAAGATTTCCAATGGATCATCTGTCAGATCAATAATCATGTCAATCTGATTTTTTTCAGCTAAATCTAGATGTTCCAATAATACTTCGCGAAGTAGCTCAGATAGATCAATTTTTTGTTGCTGAAGGTGATAGTCAGGACTTTCGAGTTTTGAGAAAACCAATAAGCGATTAACAAGTTCATTCATGTGATTTGTCTTCGTAATAATCGTTTCCATTGTTTGATTCAATTTATCTTCGCTAACTAATCCATCTGCTACAGCTTTAGCAGAACCATGAATAGTGGTGATGGGGGTTCGCAAGTCATGAGCCATGTTCGCAAATAGCAGTTGCCGTTCTTTTTCATAGAGGACTCGTTGTTGTTCAGCTTCTTCCAATTGCCTTGCCATATGATTGAAGGAATCTTCAATTTCCACGTACTCATATTCTGCGTTCATATGAATCTTTTTTGAGTAATCGCCATTTTTTATTGTACGTAATCCATTAATTAGAACAGTGTTCGGAGCGATGAGATGCTCTTTGACTGATTTAGAGTAGCGTTTCAAACAGAAGATGAAAATTAATAATAATGGAATAAGTAGAAGTACAATATTTTTTAAATTAGCTGATGCGGTTGCTGAGTAAAGTCGATTAAAGACCAACATAAAGTTTCCACGAATCGTTTTTTGTGGCATCTTAGTTATACAAACGTACTCATGACCGTCTACTCCTTTGAAGGGAGCAAAGGTAGCCATATATTTTGTTTGTTGATCGTTAAACTTAAATGAAATAATACCAATTTGATAGAGCTTTTGATTGATTATGGATTGTAGCGCGTCCATTTCTAATAATTCATTTTGTGAGTAGTGTATTTTTTTTTCTGCTACTTTTCCTTTGGTGTATATGACATTATTCTCTTCATCTAGGATTTCTAACCATCCATCCAGATCTTTTAAGGTAGAAATATCGATTTTTTTATAATCTGGACGGACGATAGTTTGAGCACATAAGTTCTTAATCATCTCATTGGTACTAGAAATAAAAAACTGAGCCATCGTACCAAATAATGAAACCAATACTAATAATAGAAGCGAAGTCGTAATATATTTTTTAGTCAAAAAACGTCCAAGTGTTTTAGGCTTCTTCTTCATGGCAGTATCTTATATCCCAATCCGCGGATTGTTTGGATATAGGATTCCTCCTCTCTGGTTCCCAATTTTTCTCTAAGACGGCTGATATAGACCATGATATTATTGTCATCAACGATATAAGTGTCTTCCCAGACAGCTTCATAAATCTGCTTTTTAGTGAAAACACGGCCAGGGGAGCTCATTAGTAACCGTAAGATTTTGAATTCAATCGAGGTTAATGCGATTTGTTCATTTCCTTTGAAAAGGAGGCATTGTTCAAGATCGAGAGTCAGATCATGTAGGTCGATTTTTTTCGGACTGTTTATCTCTTGGGCACCTAAAGAATAGAAGCGGCGAAGCTGAGCGCTGACGCGCGCTACCAATTCTAAAGGATCGAAAGGTTTCGTTACATAATCGTCTGCACCAATATCCAGTCCTAAGACTTTATCTGCACTCGCGTCTTTCGCAGTTAAGAAAATGATCGGTATATTTTTTTCTGCTCGAATTTTTTTGATCAATTGATAGCCATTCATTTTTGGCATCATGATATCTAAAATCGCCAGATCAATTTTTTCTTGCTGAATATGTGCCCATGCATCTTCCCCATCTGTTGCGGTAAAAACGGTGTAGCCGTCTTTTTCTAAATATAAAGTGACGAAATCAATGATTCCTTGCTCGTCATCTGCTACTAAAATTGAGAATCCCATTGAACAACACTCCTTTGCTCATCTATTATTCTCTATTATACCGTTCAAGAAGCTATTTTATATCTACTCTTTTAAAAAGCAGGGAGGTTGATATCAAAATACAAGCGATGATTAAGATGGAAGATAAAAGTGCAGGAATTAGATTTTCCGCTTCTCCACTAATCAAATGATTGCTGACCGACAACGCTGAATATTTCGCAAACTCAAATGCATTACTGTTAATTAAATAATTGACCGCAAACAAACTAACTAATGAAAGGATAAAGGCGATAAAAGGAGATAGAAATAATCCCGCAAGTAAAGCAATTGCCATAAATAATGCTAGGTGTAAAAGGATAAACCCAATCATTGCTACTAAGTTAGGAAAATCAATCGTCGCAGAAGAGAAGCTCGCATTTCCGATAGAGGAATTGGCAACAAAGAGATAGTAACTACCAACCGCAGTGAGTGTAAACAGGACAAAAGCTCCAATTGCTGCAGTTGTAAGAGCAAAAAATTTCGCGATGATGATTGGACCTCGTTTACCAATTCGTACCAAGGTCATTTTGATTTGTCCGCTAGTAATCTCGCCAGAAAACTGAAAAGCTGTGACTAAAATCAGTAAAATCCCCCAAATTCCCAGCGTACTGAAAAATCCCCACATTGCTGTAACAAAGTCAAGACAAGCAAACGTTCCATCACTAGATATCCCTTCACCAGTAAACGTTAATCCGCCTGTCGAAATACCAAATGCCATGATTACGATCAAAATTGATGGGATCAACAGAATTAAACTATTTTTTCGTTTCAATGTTTTGATTATTTCCATTTTATAAATATTCCATATTTCCATGATGATTCCTCCTATTTCATTTGCTCAATTAATTGAGCCTGCTGGTTTTCAACGTGCGTGTTCTGATCAGAATAGCTGATAACTCCGTTGCTTAATACCAAAATATTGTCAGTCAAATCGCAAACCTCCTGCATTTGATGGCTGGAGAAAAGAATCGCTGTACCATGCTCTCGACAGAGTTTTTGTAACAATTCTTTAACTTCTTCCACACCAATTGGGTCCAAACCCACAAATGGTTCATCTAAAATCAATAGCTCTGGTTTTGTAATCAATGATAGGGCCAAAGCCAAACGTTGCTTCATACCGAAAGAAAAATTTTTGACCTTTTTCTTGGATGCGTTGCTCAGTTCCACAAACTCTAAACTTTCCATAATCATCTGTTTTCTTTTTTTTCGAGGAATCGAGTCAATTAATCGAATCGAAAGCATCAAATTATCATAAGCATTCAAGTCTTCATAAAATTGAACATCCACTAATGAACCAATTTTCATTTTCGTTTGTGTATCTGTTGTGTTTAAGTATTGTCCGTTAAAAGTCATCTCCCCTTGATAGTTTGCCGTTAATCCCAAGATACATTTCATCAAGGTTGTTTTTCCAGCACCATTTCGTCCCAACAAACCAGTAATTTTCCCTGGCAGCAGTTGCAAATTAATCCCTTTTAAGATCTCGTTTTGTCCATAGCTTTTCCGTAAATTATTAATTTCTAAAATGGTTGTTGTTACCATGATTCTTTCCTCCTCATTGTTTTTAAAATAGGTTGAGCATATATTACTCAATCAAAATATTTAAGCAAATCTTCTGTTCCTCATGACTACAGTATAGAGAGGAAAACTTGCATAGAACTGGACTTAACCTTAAAGTAACCTTACAAATAAAATAAAACGAAATAGTTGGAGCTTTAGAGATAATCAGTTAGTATTTATTAATTTTTATCATATTTTGGTATAATTAATTTGATATAATCGGATGATTTTTGGTGAATGAAAAAAGGGATATGGGGTGAAGAAGATGGCAAAGTCTTTCCAATATTTGAAGTCATTTCTTAATAATTGCGGTATACCAACGAAGAAGGCAGAGGCTGACGCAATTTTATATGAACTGATTGTTTCAATAAAAGTAGATCCCGCACCGAATTTCATTCAACATGAAAAGATAAAGGACGCTGTGGATTGGGAAATTTATGGTGAGGGTGTGTATAAGGGAAGAACTCATTTAACAAAAGAAGAAATAAAAAAGCTGCTAACAAAGGAGTTGTGTTTAGTAGAAGAGAATGTGCTTGTAATTGATGTGACAAATACTATTGTAAACGCAAAAAGTAAATAGAAAGAGGAAAATCTGCAGGCAGATCTCCTCTTTTTAACTGCTTGTATTATTGAAAAAAAAGCCACGAGCCAATGGCGATAAAAGATAATGCAATGAGATAGACGAGGACACTGGTACAAAGGATGATTAATTTACCATTTTCATTAAGAATATTGACTTTGAAAACAGGTAAAAATAAATCATATTTGTGAAAAAGGAAGACGCGACCGGCAACAATCCCAGCAACAATTCCGAATAATAGCAGAAAAAGCGAAAGGCTGATGGTGGACGTAACCTTCAGAAAAATGGAAGACGTTAACATGACAGCATAGACATATTTTTCCAAATTGATCACCTGATTCCTTTAATTATTTAGTTTCTCCCTTTATTATACGAAAATGAAATGTGAAACTGCTGCGGATTCTGTATATTTTACTGTCGTTTTTTTTACTCATCATAAAAAAAACGGGAAAAAGAAACAGCAATAAGTGTAATCAGCTTGAAAGACATCAAGTAAAAACCGAACGAGCATAAGCTTCTTTAATGAAGTGACCCCCAAATGTTAGACTTTTTTCGGAGTAGAGAAATCTACTCCGTTTTTTGTTTCTTAAGCTAAGCGATTATGCCGCTTTCTGTGCTGTTTCTCGAAACTGAACAGGGCTTTTCCAGTTCAATTTCTGTTTCATCCGGTGATTGTTGTAGTAATAGATAAAATCATCAATCGCCGTTTTTAGTTCATCAAAACTGTGATAGGTTTCTCCATGAAAAATTTCTTGTTTTAGAAGACTGAAGAAATTCTCCATGATGGAATTATCTAAACAATTTCCTTTTCGAGACATACTTTGAAAAATTTTCTGTTTCTTTAGTTTTCGACGGTAGGCTTTCATCTGATAGGCCCAGCCTTGATCCGAGTGGAAAGTGCGACGATACGGGCAATCATTCGTGATCGCTATGGCTTCTTCTAAGCCTTCCATGATTGCCAAGGCATTTGGCTTTTCCGAGATGCGGTACGAAAGAATCTCGCTATTATACATATCCATAAACGGGTCCAGATATAACTTTCTCTGACGGATCACGCCTTTGATATCCACTTCAAGATATTTGAACTCTGTTGTATCTGTCGTAATTTTTTGGTGACAAATAGTCGTATAAAAGTGACGACGAATCCGGTGTTTCGCCACTTTCCCGACTTTTCCTCGGTAAGAACTGTAGCGCCGTGATTTCCGCGTGTATGAACGCACTTCGATTCCTAGTTTTCGAATCAAACGTTGGACTTTCTTTTTATTAACATGGAATCCACGATTCTTTAGTTCGTTCGTCATTCGTAAACAGCCATAATTTTTATGTTCTTTACGAATACGAAGCATTTCGGCTTCAATTTCTTGATCAGGGTTTTCTCTGTCAAATCGTTTTTGCCAGTACATAAACGTTGCTTTAGGAAAGTCCAAGGTCTCAAGAAGCTCAACTAATTTGAAGGATCCTCGGAGGCTGTGGATGATTCGTGCGATTGATTCGTTCGTCTTTGTTGGGCTTCCTGATTTCGCAGCTTCCTCAGTTCTTTTAAAAAGGCATTTTCTATCTGAAGTGAACGGACTTGTTTTTCTAATTCTTTAATACGGTCGCGTTCTTCCGATGTTACTTTAACAAAATCTTTCTTTGGCTTTTCTTTTTTCTTAGGCACGGTAGGTGGACGTCCTTTCGGTTTTGAGAGTCCCTTGATACCATCATCTCGAAAACTCCGCATCCAACTGGCAATCAGAGCATGATTCCTCATACCGAGTCTATTGGCAACTTCACGATAGGACAACTCACTCGTTTGATATAACTCTATCGCATCCATCTTGAATTGAACAGAGTAAGTATTATCATAATGTTTTCGAAAGAGTCCTTCCTCACCAAATTGTTGATAGGAATTAATCCAGCTTCTTACTTGATCCGCGTTCTTAACTCCATACTTTTTCGCTAGATAGCGATAGCCACCTTTTCCATCCAAATAATCTTGAACAACTTTCAGCTTGATTTCAAAGCCATATTCAGTCATAAAAATACCGACCTCCAAAAAGTTAGATTTTTGGTCTAACTTTTGGGGGTCGGTTCATAATAGAAGGATTATGCTCGTTCGGTTTCTTTTTAGAATGGAGCGACTAATGAAGATTTTTAGTCTGTCTTCAAATATCGCCACAATGATGTTCGGCTGATCCCTAGTTGTTCCGCGGTTTTTGTTTGGTTGCCATTGTTTTGCTCTAACACGTTTAAGATGATTTCTTTTGAATAATCAAAAAGCGTCGGATTTTCAACTTTTGTTTGTAAGGTAAAGCTTCCCAGATGCGAGTCTGAGAAATGTTGAATCAACCGTTCTTTTTTTAACAACTGAATCACTTGATGCTCAGAAATGTAATGAGTGGTTGCATTGATGACTAATTCCTTAAGAGCGGATTGTAGCTGATTGAAATTTCCTGGCCATTCGAAGGCTAGAAATTCTTTTAAGGCATTTGGTTCAAAACCAAGTACATCTTTATTGCATTCGATGTTTATTTTATTCAACAATAATGTAGTGATCACACTCAATTCATGTTTTCGTTCCTTGAGAGGCGGGGCGTAGATACTGGCGCAATTTAATTCAAATAATAAACGATTATAGATTTTCTCTTCACTAGCATTATTGGTATTATAGGTGAACAACAAATTATTTCTTTGCAGGAGCTTGGTGTTTTTAACGATTGTAATCAGCTGTTCCGCGTCTCTTACTGAAAGTTGTTCGATGTTTTGAAAGAGCAGGGTATTATGCTCATCAACCAATGGACCATTGGTGGGATTTACGAGAAATTTCCACATTTTTTCATTCATCAGCTTGGCATCAATTGAGATTAGTTGATTATTATGCATTTCTTGATTCAAAAAGGTCTGATAGGCAATACTGGATTTGGCGGTTCCGGTCTCGCCGACGATAATGATAGAATTGTAGAAATTTTTGATTCGTTGCAGATTTCTTTTTGTTTCCTCTTGAATAAATTGAGTAAATAAAAGCTTTGTTGTAAAAATTTCTTCCACCTCAGAGCGCTTTTGGTAAAAAATGCCAAAGCGATTATTTATGATAGGCGGGGTCGAAATTTTTAGAATACAGCTATAGTAGGTTCGCTCATCAACTATTATTTTTTTTACATTAAGCATATAGACCCTGTTTTTAAAGGTATGATAGTATTGGTTTTCGTCTGTCATATCTTTTTTTGTGTTTAAAAATTTGGCGATCGAGCTGGATAAATCATTCGACGTATTTGCATAATACACCTGAAAGGCCTCATCAATGATGATAAAATCCTGTTTTTGCTGGTGAAGACTTTCTTCCAAGACTGATTTCTCATGAATGACTCTTTTTAATTGTTTGGCAATCGTCAAAGCCTCCTGGTAAGCATGCTTGATACTTTCAAACCCCGAAGTGATCAAAATAGTATTAATTGATTTCGTCAGTGCGAGCCGATTCGTGATGGCGTCGCACAGAATCATTTCGTATTGCTCCTCGATTAAGATATCCAAGGTCATACTCGTATCCGTTGATTCATCTAATGTGATGATTTTAATCGTGTATCCTAAAATATCACAAAGCAAATGAGCCGTTTCAGTAATACTGGCGTAGCCGACAATTGCGAAATTTTCTGTATAGTTTTTAGCTAAACGTATGGTTCCAAGAATATCGTAAATGGAAATTGAGACATCAATCACTGGAATTGAGACTACCTGACGAATTAAATCAGCAGTTCCTCCACGAGAAATGATCGCATCATAGTCATTTTCAAACAGCTCTGAGGCAATTTTTTGTCCTTCTTTCAAATCAGCTGTATAGATGTCGGATTCTACATCAGTAAATTGTTTACTGACGATACTCATGGAATTATTTAGTTCTTCATAAGGAGCAATTCCTAAAATTTTGATTTTTGCTGACATGCTTTTTCACCTCTTGTTTCATATTGGGACAATTATACATCTTTTTATTTAAGGAAAACATCAAAACAAAGAAAATGTTTCAATAATAAACGATTTTTTCTTTTTTTAAATATCCAAGGGCAAGGATGCAAGCTAAAATGAAACCATGAAATCTAAGGTGGTGAACGGATGATAAAGCTATTAGTTATCGCAGATGATTTTACCGGAGCGTTAGATACAGGTGTTCAATTTTCTAAACGAGGAATTCCAACGATGGTTTCGACTGATACAACATTTAACTTCAATGAAATGAATGAAGAAGTCGATGTATTAGTAATTGATACAGAAAGTCGTTACTTAAGATTTGAAGAGGCATACAGCTTAATTCATCGGATAATTGTAAGCGCTAAAAGTGCGGATGTGCCTTTCATTTACAAAAAAGTTGATTCTGCTTTGCGAGGGAATATCAGTGCTGAGATTAAAGCTGTGTTAGATGCTAGTCGAGCAACTGCGGTACCGTTTTTACCAGCTTATCCTGAAATGAATCGTGTATTAATAGATGGGAATTTATACATTGATCAAATATTAGTTTCTGAGAGTGTCTTTGGAAAAGATCCCTATGAGCCAGTGAATGAAAGTAACGTATTGCGACGATTAAAAAAAGAAGCGAATATTGATGGCCTCTTAATAAAAGAAACATTTCCGCAAAGCTTCAACGGTGTTTTACTATTTGATGCTAAAACGAATGAGGATATGGAGCAGCATGTCGAAAGGCTGCAACAGAAGAATTTGCTGTCAATGACGGTAGGATGTGCTGGGTTTGCGAAGATATTAGCAACAAAACTATTTCCCGAATATGAACCTAAAAATTATTCCTTAAAAAAACCTCTTGTGGTGATATGCGGAAGTGTCAACCCAATCACAAAAAAACAGGTCGATTATGTAGAGCAGAGGAACTATCCTAGAATTTCCTTGACCCATCACCAATTGTTACGCTCAAATTATTGGTTCGATTCAGAAGGAAAAAAGAAGGTGGATCATTATTTATCGTTAATGGAGAAGCATCCGCTGATTCTCTTTGAAACATTAAGTAAAGAAACTAGCATAGGAATTGAAAGCTACAAACAAGAACAAGGCTTAGATATTTCAGATTTTCGTTTTAAAATTGGTCGGTCATTAGGAGAACTAACGCAAGCTATTTGGTCGAAGGACTCTGAAAACACCTTCCTATTCACAGGCGGTGATACCTTGTTTCAGTCAATGAGTGTGTTAGGGATCAATCAGATAAAACCGCTGGTAGAAATTAGTGCCGGTGTGGTTCTTTCCTCAATTATATGGAAGAATCGAGAAATTCAGGTGATTACTAAGTCTGGTGGCTTTGGAAATGTTGAACTTTTTGAAGAAATCAGCCAATTAACAGAATAGATAAGAAAATGGAGGAAATAAAAATGCTTGCAGATTACAGCTTAAAAATGCCAAAGAATATTATTGCCGGCGAACATGCAATTGAGCAACTTTCAGATATCCTTGCAAAATGTGTTCAAAAGATCGTGATTTTTACCGATAAAGGAATTTTAGGCGCAGGGCTATTGGATTTACCTAAATCAATGATTGAAAAGGCTGGTGTAGAATACACGATCATATCGGAGATTCCGGCAGAACCGAATTATCATGAAGCCCAAGCGATGGTGGAGGAATTTAAGAAGGAAAAAGCAGATTTTATTATTGCAATCGGCGGCGGAAGTGTGATGGATGTTGCCAAACTAGCGTCAATCTTAGCGACAGATAGTTACACGGTTAAGGATTTATTGGACAATCCATTATTGGCTAAGAAGCAAATTACTAGCTTAATGATTCCAACTACCGCTGGAACAGGTTCAGAAGCGACTCCTAACAGCATCGTTGGAGTTCCGGAAAAGGAATTAAAAATTGGAATCGTCAATCCTGAAATGATCGCCGACTACGTGATTTTAGACAGTCGAATGATCAAAAATTTACCAAAACCGATCGCAGCAGCGACTGGAGTGGACGCGTTATGTCACGCAATTGAATGCTTCACTTCTACAAAGGCAAATCCAATCAGTAATACCTTCGCGTTAGAAGCATTGGACTTGATTATGAACAACATTATTGAAGCTTGCACCAATCCAGAGGCATTAGACGCAAAAAGTAACATGCTTTTAGGCTCCTTCTATGCTGGAGTAGCGATCACCTCATCAGGAACAACTGCCGTTCATGCACTTTCATATCCATTAGGTGGGAAATACCACATTGCTCACGGTGTTTCTAATGCGATGCTATTGACACCGGTGATGAAATTTAATGAACCAGCGATCAAAGAATTACTGGCGGTGGCATACGACCGAGTAGTAAAAAATGGCGATAAAAATTTAACAGTGGATCAGAAATCTAGTTACATGATCAATCAGCTAGAAGAAATCGTCAAAGTATTGGAAATTCCTACTAGCTTGAAAACTTTTGATGTACCAGCCGAAGACTTGGACGGTTTAGTAGCTGCAGGGATGGAAGTAACACGCTTGTTAGTCAACAATAAGCGCGAAGTGACACCTGAAGATGCAAGAAGCATCTATTTAGAAATTTTATAAAAAGGAATGGGGCAGAATAATATGGTAGAAATCAAAGGAATCATTTCTCCAATTTTAACACCAATGAAAAACGATGAGAGTGTTAATTATGAAGAGCTTCGTGTGCAAATCAATCGACTAATTGATGGTGGTATCCATGGAATCTTTGTTTTTGGGACCAATGGCGAAGGCTATATTCTTTCAGAAGAAGAAAAAATTGAAATCATGAAGGTGGCAGTTGAAGAGGTAAACGGTCGCGTACCTGTTTATGCTTCAACAGGACTTGTAGGAACAAAAGATACGATTCGTTTGTCACAAAAGGCGAAGGAGGTTGGTGTGGATGTACTTTCAATCATTACCCCTTCGTTTGCGGCAGCATCACAAGAGGAGTTGTATACCCACTTTAAAACAGTGGCTGAAAACGTGGATATGCCAATCGTTCTATACAATATCCCAGCGCGAACCGGCAATGCCATTGCTCCAGCTACCGTTGGTAAATTAAGTACGATTGACAATATTATTGGTGTGAAAGACAGCAGCGGAAATTTTGATAATATTTTGCAATACATTGAACAGACTCGTGAGCAGAAGGATTTCGCTGTTCTTTCCGGTAATGATTCATTGATTTTGTGGACGCTTCTAGCAGGTGGACAAGGCGGAATTGCGGGATGTTCAAACATCTATCCATTTGTTATGGCTCAGATTTATGAACAATTTTTAGAAGGAAATATTGAAAAAGCAAGAGCTTATCAAGATTCGATTCGTTCATTTAGAGATTGCTTCAAATTTGGTAATCCGAATACAATTGTCAAGCATACAGTAGGACTGTTAGGTTACCCAGTCGGGAAATGTCGTGCACCGTTCAATCAAGTTTCCCCACAGGCAACAGAAGCGTTGAAAAAAGTAATTGCAGAAAATCAAGAAAAAGGCATGAAATAGGATGGAGGAAGCGAAGTGAAAAAAATCGTTGGAATCACCATGGGCGATCCAGCTGGAATTGGTCCTGAGATCGCGATTAAAACCTTGAACAAACAAGCGTTATATGATCGGTGTCGTCCGCTATTAATCGGTGATGAAAGTGTTTTGAAATACTACTTAGAAAAGCATCCGGAATTAGCTCTAGCTATCAATGTAGTGAAAAAGCCAAATGAAGGAAAATTCACGTTTGGAACAATTGATTTGATTGATTTAGCTGTTGTAAACATGAAAGATTTGCCAATTGGGGAGGTCTCTAAAGTTGGCGGAAATGCCGCCTTTCAATATGTAAAAAAAGTGATCGAACTAGCGATGGCTAAAGAAGTTGACGCCACTGTTACAAATCCACTGAATAAAGAAGCAATGAATGCGGCTGGTCATCATTATGCTGGACATACTGAAATTTATGCAGATTTAACTGGAACTGAAAAATATACGATGATGCTGGCAGACGGGAATTTGCGGGTTGTGCATGTTTCGACTCATGTTTCCTTAAGAGAAGCCTGCGATCGTGCCACAAAAGAACGGGTTTTAGATGTGATTCGAATTGCGAATCAAGCCTGCAAAAATTTAGGAATCGCTGAACCGCGAATCGCAGTGGCGGGCTTGAATCCTCACTGTGGTGAAAATGGTTTGTTCGGTCAAGAAGAAATCAATGAGATCAATCCAGCCGTAGAAACTGCTAAGGCAGAAGGCATCAAAGCGTATGGTTCTTTACCAGCGGATACCGTGTTTTCCAAGGCGAACGGCGGGATGTATGACATCGTTGTTGCAATGTATCACGATCAAGGGCACATTCCGTTGAAAACATTAGGCTTTGTCTATGATCAGAAAGCAGGTGCTTGGGAAGCGGTCAAAGGAGTAAACATTACTCTTGGTCTGCCGATTATTCGAACTTCTGTGGATCATGGTACCGCATTTGACCAAGCCGGAAAATGGACGGCAAGTGAATTCAGTCTTGAAAATGCTATCGACTATGCGATTCGTTTAGCCGAGAATTCTTAGGAGGTTGAGAAATGATTATTGATGCAGTAGCAAATTTGAAACATTATACGAAATTATTTCCCAATATTCCTGATGCGCTTGAAGCAATGAATAGGATTGAGCAACAGGAATTTGGCAAAAAGTATTTCTTCGAGGGTGGTTTCTTCTTCTTTCAAGAAGGAGCGACCAAACCCATTGAAGAGACACAATTCGAAGCGCATCGAAACTTCGTAGATCTTCAGATTGTCTTGGAAGGGGAAGAATATATCGCTTGGAACAAAATTGACGATTTAACCGAAGCGATCCCCTACAACGCAGAAAAAGATGTTCAAAAGTTTACGGGTAAAGATACACATAAGATGAAAATATCTGAGGGCATGGCATACCTTTGCTTTCCTTGGGATGGTCATAAAGCGGTTTTTCACGTCGATCAGCCGCTGCGCTTTAAGAAAGCAGTCATTAAGTTAGCACTTAATTAAAAAGGAAGCACTCTGGAAAAATAAGTGAGCGACTGCCGGTGAAACCTAGTTGGATGGGATGCGACATGAATCGTTTACTTAGTTTTTCTAGAAGAAAAAATAAACACATTAATAGGAAGAATAAGGAGGAAAAAGTATGACAGAGTTACCGAAAGTACGACAATCTGAACCAAATGGCGTGGTTTATCGGGATGATTTTATGAATATAGATTTTGGATTGATTCCCACTGGCGGAAAAGCAACTGCTCATGCACCCGCATTAATTGAAACGAAGGATGGTGGGATGTTGTGTGCGTGGTTTGCTGGAAGTTTTGAAGGAAGCGGAGATATTTCCATCGCTGTTTCCAAGTTAGACCCTAAAACACAGGTTTGGTCAGAGGCAAAGATTGTTTCTAAGGGTGAAGATCGCAGTGAACAGAATCCAGCCTTTTTCAGAGCACCGGATGGCGAGATTTGGTTAATTTATACGTCTCAATTGAGCCGTCAAGAAGGCAAAGATAACATGCAGTTTACTTCTATTATTATGGTTCAAAAATCTGAGGATGAGGGAGAGACTTGGAAAGAACCAGAGGTATTGTTCGATAATGAAGGGACCTTCTCTAGACAAGCAATTCAAGTTTTAAGTAACGGCCGTTGGATTTTTAGTACATGGCTATGTGAAGATTCACCAGATGGATTGACCAATGATCCAACGGAATTTCAAGTTTCAGACGACCAAGGAAAAACGTGGAAAGCGGTTCGGATGCCTGATAGTAATGGGCGAGTACATGCAAATCTAATTGAAGTAGAAGAAGGACATTTAGTTGCCTTTATGCGTAGTCGATTTGCGGATCATGTTTATAAGAGTGAATCGCATGATTTCGGTGATACTTGGTCAGTTCCAGAAGCGACCATGCTACCGAATAATAATGCGAGTGTCAGTGCAATTAAGCTGCAATCGGGTGAAATCGCTTTAGCTTATAATGTGAACGCTGCCAATCGTGCGGAATTCGGAAAAGTGGCATGGCCTGGCTTACGAAATCCAGTTGCTGTTTCAGTTACAGAAGATCATGGTAAAACTTGGCCAATCGGCAGAGTCTTTGAACCCGCTGAAGGCTATATTGGAATCGAAAATAAAACGAATAACTCGCAGCACGAATATCCGACACTTTATCAAGACAGCAATGGGGTGTTGCATTTGGTTTATGCCTACAAGAATCGTTTGTGCGTGAAGTACGTTCGTTTTACAGTGGAAGATTTATTTGGCGAAAAAAGAGAAGCAGAGGGTGTCTATAATCCAACTTCGGGTGAAGGCGTCTAACCGAAAAAAATAACTATTTGAAGTTTCCAGCATCAGTGTGTTGCGCTGCAGAGCGACCACTGCTCAGGACTTAGAATTACATTTACTGCTGATACATAGGGCGTTGATCTTCCTTATGTATCAACAGAAAGTAAAAAATTATTTCATTTTAACAAAAAAGGAGAATACAAAAATGACAATAGAAATGATTCTCGCCCTGGGTATTTTGGTTTTCATGATCGTTTTGATCATGTCTGACAAATTGGCCTTTGGCGCTCCACCTTTGTTGGCCTGCTTGTTATTGGTTGTTACTGGTTTATCAACAGTTCAAGAGGCTTTTGCAGGATTTGTAAATTCAAGTGTAATTATGGTAGCAGGATTTATGGTTGTAATGGCAGGTTTAATGAAGACCAGTTTGATTGGCAGAGTCCAATCCACGATGATTTCTTTGGTTAATCGTGGCGGCTATAAAAGTTATGTGTTACTGCTGATCGTGGTGATGCTTGGTGCAAGTCTGACAGGTTCTGGATCTACTGGGTATTATGTTCTTATTTTATCGTTAGTATCGATGATTCCTTATAATAAAAAAATGCCTACATCAAAATTAATGATGCCTTTAGGTTTTGCGACGAACCATCCGTTACTGCCCTTTAACTGCGCGTTATTTTATGGCGTAACTGTCAGTGTGTTAGAAACGGCGGGGTATAAAGAGACGATCTCAATGCCGAAATTTGCAATCGTTAACTTCATTTTAGCAATGGGTTTCCTAGTTTGGAGTTTGATTGCTTATCGTTTATTACCAGATCATCCAATTACAGAACCAGGAGAAGAGGATAAAAAAGAAGAAGCTGAAGCAGTAGTATTGCCGGCGTGGAAAGAAAATCTTACGATTGCTTTATTCATGTTAAGTGTTGCTGGCATGATGATGATGAATACATTAGGTGATGCTTCTTATGTGATTCCGGGATTAGCAGGTGCTATCCTCTTAGTAATCAATGTGTTAGATTTCAAAGAAGTGCGTGACAGTATGGGAGCACCAGTAATCTTGATGATGGCTGGTGTTATCGGAGTGGCAGATGCCTTAGCAAATACTGGATTTACAGCGATGATCGGTGATTTAGTGGCAGATACGATCGGAACGAATTTCCATCCATTCTTCTTAGTGTTGATCTTCGCTTTATTAACTAGTACTTGTGCAACATTTACGGGTTCAAACATGGGATCTGTTTATATTTTCGCTCCAATCGCGATAGCGACAACGATTAGTTTAGGTTTAAGCCCTGTTGCAGCGGCAACAGCAGTTGTGATCTCTGGTTGGAATGGAGGGTATATGCCTGTAGATGGAATGCCAGCCATGATCATGGGGATGGGAAAATACAAGCTGCCGGAGTTCTGGAAATATTCAGTGCCTATGTATCTGATTCGAATCGTTGCACTGACAATCGGATCAGTCGTAGTCTTTCCATTTTAAATGAAGTAATTGTTTTGTTTGGATTGACCGTTCTACATTAGAATTTTAATTTCCACATAAGGGAGTAACCAGCAGTGTAACAGCTGAGACAGTATCACCAATAACGAAAAAATTTTTCTGGTGCTGTCTTGAATGGTGAGACTTGTGTATGCCTTTTTAGACATACACAAGTCTCTTTTTTTAAGAAAAATTAGGAGGAAGTTATGACAGAAACGAATAAGAAACAAAGTACAACAGCATTTTATGCGGAAGCTACAGAACTTGTTTTGACTGAAATGCAGACATCAAGCGATGGATTAAGTAATAACGAGGCAAAAAAACGTTTAGCAGCATATGGAAAAAATGAACTGGCTGAAGGTAAGAAAAAGAGTCTATTGATGAAATTTGCGGAACAGTTCAAGGATTTTATGATTCTGGTTTTACTTGCTGTTGCAATCATCTCAGCAATTGTATCTCATGAAGTTGTTGATTCAATCATCATTTTACTCGTTGTGATCATTAATGCGATCATGGGTGTTTTTCAAGAAGCCAAAGCGGAGCAGGCGATTGAAGCGTTGAAGCAAATGTCGACACCAAATGCTACTGTCTTGAGGGACGGGCATACCTTATCAATCAAAAGTGATGAGCTAGTTCCTGGGGATATTGTATTACTAGAAGCGGGAGATGTTGTTCCAGCAGATATTCGATTATTAGAAGCGGCTTCATTAAAAATTGAAGAAGCGGCCTTGACGGGTGAATCGGTACCAGTGGAAAAAGAAACGGGCGTATTACCAGCTGGTGATATTGGTATTGGGGATCGTGTAAACATGGCTTTTTCAAATAGCAATGTAACCTATGGCCGGGGTAAAGGTGTTGTAGTGAACACTGGAATGAGTACCGAAGTCGGAAAAATCGCTGATATGTTGGCTCAAGCGGACGAAACAGAAACGCCGCTGAAGAATAATTTGAATGATCTGGGTAAATTCTTGACTATAGCGATAATTGCCATCGCAGTGATTATGTTTATCGTTGGAACATTGATCAATGGGACTTCTTTCGTAGACATGCTGTTGACTTCGATTTCCTTAGCCGTTGCAGCAATTCCTGAAGGATTACCAGCAATTGTGACAATCATTTTAGCTTTAGGAACCCAAGTAATGGCAAGACGTAATTCTGTTATTCGCAAATTACCAGCTGTGGAAACGTTAGGAAGCACGGACATCATTGCTTCGGATAAAACAGGAACTTTGACACTGAATCAAATGACTGTAGAAAAATTGTATGATGAGTTTCAGCAAAAATCGGCTAAATCTACTATTGGAACAGACGACTTAGCGATAAAAATCATGAATTACGCTAATGATACAAAATTTGCTCAAGATGGAACATTGATTGGTGATCCCACGGAAACGGCTTTAGTTCAATTTGGGATTGATCAGAATTTTGATATTCACCAAAGTCTGAAAAAAGAGCCTCGTGTCGGAGAGCTCCCTTTTGATTCAGATCGGAAACTCATGAGCACGGTTCATCAACTTGCTGACGGAAGATATCTAGTTGCGGTAAAGGGAGCTCCAGATGTCTTAATTCAACGAACAAAACGTGTATTTGTAGCTGGCCAAGAACATTCCATGACGGAAAAACAAAAGAATGAAATTCTGTTTAACAATGCTGATATGGCGAAGCAAGCACTACGGGTGTTGGCGATGGGCTTCAAGTATTTAGACGAACTCCCACAAGAATTGACGTCAGAAATACTTGAAAATGATTTATGCTTTGCTGGATTAGTCGGGATGATTGATCCCGAAAGAGAAGAAGCTGCCGAAGCGGTGAGAATGGCAAAAGAAGCTGGGATTCGACCTATTATGATCACAGGAGATCACAAAGATACTGCTGAAGCCATCGCGGTTCGTCTAGGAATTATTCATGATGGAAATTCCAACGCTGTCTTAACCGGTGCAGAGCTGAACGAGCTGAGTGATGAAGAGTTTGCTAAAAAAGTGTACAACTATTCTGTGTATGCGCGCGTATCGCCAGAGCATAAGGTCCGGATCGTAAAGGCCTGGCAGCAAGAAGGAAAAGTAGTAGCGATGACCGGCGATGGTGTCAATGATGCTCCGTCATTAAAACAAGCCGATATCGGAATTGGTATGGGGATTACTGGTACAGAAGTTTCTAAAGGCGCCTCCGATATGGTACTGGCTGATGATAATTTTGCTACGATCGTCGTTGCAGTCGAAGAAGGTCGGAAAGTATTTTCGAATATTCAAAAGACTGTTCAATACTTGTTAGCAGCGAATTTAGGTGAAGTATTGACTTTATTTATTGCGACCTTGTTTGCTTGGGATACTTTGTTGCCGATTCACTTATTATGGATCAATTTAGTAACTGATACATTTCCAGCAATCGCATTAGGAATGGAACCAGCTGAAAAAGATTTAATGAGTCATAAACCAAGAGGGCGCAGTTCAAATCTATTCTCTGGTGGAGTGTTCAGCAGTATTATTTATCAAGGAATTTTAGAAGGCGGGATTACGTTGTTTGTTTATTGGTTTGCGATTCAAAATCCAGCGCATACAGCGTTAAATATGCCGGAATTATCCACTCAGGCACTTTATAATTTGCAACATGCAGATGCCTTGACGATGTGCTTTGCGACACTTGGATTTATGCAGCTATTCCACGCCTTTAACGTGAAGTCTGTGAAGCAATCAATTTTCAAAGTAGGGCTGTTCCGTAACAAAACCTTCAACTGGGCGATTTTGCTTTCCTTTGCTCTGATGGGTGTAATTATTTTGGTACCGGGACTAAACGATATTTTTCGTGTAGCTTCTTTAAATGGTATCCAATGGAGTGTAGTTGCTGGAGCGTCCTTCTCAATTATTCCGATTGTTGAATTTGTAAAGTTTTTTCAGCGAAAAGTTTCTGCTGAAAAAGTTGAAGAAGCAGTAATCGAGTAAAAAAACAGGCAGTGTGTCAGAATTTAGATACGCTGCCTGCTTTTTATGCACTAAGCTATTTTTTGGGACAGACATATTTCATTGTCATAGTCCCGACAATTATCGTATTTACATAGATTTGTTCGATGATTCCTGTTACTTTTTCTCCATGGCAGTCTACGGTAGTAATTTCATTACCAATAACATATTCCATTAATCATCCATCCCTTTCACCTGACATCCTACCACTGATTAAGGAATCATTCTCTTCAATTATTTATTATGAAACGAAATTATTAATAGTGCGTATCATTTGTTATTTTACTTTTTTAGATGATTCATCCGAAACTAAAATCTAGTAAAGAAAAATACAATTACACACCTCCTTAGTCATTGACTGATTGGTATACTCAGAGTGTAACTAAATGAAAGAGTGATTTAAGAATGAGGCGCATCTGAGGATTGTTACTCATTTAGAAAGCAATGAAGCTAAAGACTTTTGAGAAATCCTTCACCCGATTTGACGATACACGCTATAATGGGTTTAATAAAAGAATGATTAACAGGATGAGAGGTGATTCCATGAAATCAGAAAAAGAGACGACAAATTCGTTGATTGAAAATCGAGCAGCTTCCCTGCAAACTACCTCAAAGGTTGTGCTGCCACCATCTCTAGCTGAACGAATAGAACGTTATCCAGAAAATAAACGGCGGCCCGTTAATAAAACGGTTTTTAAAAATGATTATTTTCAATTGACCTACAATACAAGAAATCAATCTATGGCAATTTCCTCAAAAGGCGATTTAGTCTATTCAGCGATTCCTTATGATACAGCTCGAAACTATATCCAACGTGCCGCGATCCAATACTTGCTTCATCCAGAAGAAATTCGACGCTATATCGAGCTTCATCAGACAACAATAGAGAAATATTTGATGTTGAGCATTTTTCAGGTGTCTGGAAATCGTGTGGATGATAAATCATTTGAAGTAAAGCAGGCTTATAAAGCGATCCTGCAAAATCCGTTATTAGAAATTCAGGTTGCTGGACGATTGATGCAACACGATGAAACCGGACCGTTATCAGCGAATCTGGCCGGAAAATTTCTTTTTAGTGAAAATATAAAAACCGGAATTGCAGGCTATATTTCTGAGTATTTGAATTTCGTTGTTCAGCTGGCTAATTCATTGCCATTGATGATCGATGGAAAAGATGTTCAGTTGTTAGATGCAGTGGAGCAAGATCAACTGCTGATCGACAAAGGACTGACGATATATTCGGATATTGAATCGGCACTTTCCTTATTGCCTCAAGAAGTGAAGCATGATGTTGAACAGGCTCTAGCTGTTACTGATTCAGCTCAAATGGTCAATACTCAACCGCTTCTACGCTCTCAATATGGGGAAGAACTCTCCCGAACGCGGGAAAACTATGTTGCTCACAGTGTCCATCCCGATGAAGCAGAGAAGTATTTCAAAAACGTCCATTCCACTGAAAATCGTAATCTGATCAATGTGGTTTCAGATATCCATGCGCAGGATGGAAAGTTGCCATTTGTTAATCGACATTTTAATGTGCTGGTCGGTGATGTGTCGGATTCTCATGTTCAAGATGAAGAAATTGAAGGGATCTATGTGATAGGAGGACATGAACTAATGGATGTTCTACCTGAAACGACCGATGTATCTGATGAGCAATGGGATAAGTGGCGACCGTTTTTCAACTATGAATGGTTTAAGGAACTAATGCAAGAAACGGATGAAGCGTGGTATTTATTACCGACTGGTGAGCATGATTTTTATGAAGTGGTCAAAACGGAAATCACTAGTCGCTTTCCAAAAATGAAGCTTTTGAACAATGAGTATCTTATTTATGAAGGTATTCGTTATGTCGGTTTGACAATTCCTGTTGCGTTAGTGAGACGAAAAGAAGCGCTGCAACGATTCATTTTAAACGCGCTGGAAAAAATCTTAGGCGAGGACGTGGATACACCCACTGTAATTGTTTCTCACGCACCATTGTTCAATGAACTGAGCCTACTGCCAGAAACAAGCGATGCATATAATAAAGATTATGTTTGTTCAGAACCACAGATAGAAAAGCTATTTGAAAGATACAATATTATCGGCGCTATTCATGGACATCATCATATCCCGGCATCTTCAAGACGCTTCAAAAATGTTGAATTTGCTGGAAAACGGATGTTTGTTGTGTGCTCGATTTATTCAAAAGTAAATACCGGGTTTGAATTAATGAGCTTATTAGAATGCGGAAAATAAGTGACAGAGGAGAAGAAAGATTTTCGCCTCTGTTGATTTTTACGATTATTCAAAGATAATATATTTGTTCGTATATAGCTTTATCCGAATATGAAAGAATGTATGGAGGAAATCTATCAGAGTCGTAATCTCAGGCAATATCACTTTTCAAGAGTAATATAGAAATTTATTAACAGAACTTGCTAACGCTGGATTTGACGTAATTGACTATTCACGAGAAACTCAAAACTTAGCAGAGGAGTATCCGCAAATTTTGATGGGATTTTATAAAAAGATAGAGATCACTGATATTTTTTCCTTATTTAATCAAGATAAGAGAGGATTTTCGTCGAAAGATCGCTGTACTTCAAATGAGTCGACGGATTTAGAAACAAGTAATGAGCTGTGACGAAATTTTTGTCACAGCTCTTTTTTTGATTTTTATAAAAAATCTTGAATCAGCTTCTTATTTTCCGGTCTTTTATCAATTTCCAGTTTGGCGATTTTGTGGATTAACATATCAAGCGTAATCTCATTCATTTCTTCTTCTACTTTTTTCTGCAGCGCATCGTATTTTTCGCTAAGCACTTCTTGAATATTTGCGCCAACGATACAATTCGGATTTGTTTTAGGATCTACTTGAATCAAGTTCGTATTTCCCTCAATACTTTTATAAATTTCTAATAGCGTGATATTTTCCGGTCGTTTTGCGAGAGTGGGGTTTGGTTTTCCGATTTGTGTGAGGATCAGCCCAGATTTTTTTAGTTGGCTCATGATTTTTCGAACATTTGCTGGATTCGTTTCCACACTTTTAGCAATCATTTCACTAGATAGCGCATCAGTTCCTTTGCAGATTTCAATATAAGCAAGGATGTGGATGGCATCACTGAATTGTATCGAGTATTTCATGACCTCAGCTCCTTTTGTAATTTTCTTTCTTGACATATCTTATCATACTACTTATGATTATAGGTGTAAATTATAAATGTACAGCAAAAGAAAAGGAGCGGATCATATGAATTATTTAGTAACAGGTGCAACTGGAGGATTCGGAAATCATGCATTGGACTTCTTGAAAAAAAGTATTTCAACCTCGGAGATTTTTGCTTTGGTTCGAAGTGAAGCAAAAGCTGAAGCTTTAAAAAGGGCTGGTATACATGTTCGAATCGGTGATTATGGGGATAAGGAGGCTATGGAAAGAGTATTTGAAGGAATTGATCGTGTGCTGTTTGTGTCTGGTGCTCCAGGCAATCGACAGAAGGAGCACGCAAATGTGGTTGAAGCAGCAATAAAAGCAGGAGTATCTTACATTGCTTATACAAGTTTTGCTGAAGCGGACAAAGCAACTAGTCCTTTAGCTGAGGATCATCTTTTTACAGAACGATTGATTGAAAAAGCAGGCATCTCGCATACATTTTTGCGTAATAATTGGTATTTAGAGAATGAATTGCCGTTAGTCGAAGCGGCTATGAATAGTGGGAAATTTGTTTATGCGGCTGGAAATGGAAAAACAGGTTGGGCGATGAAAAGAGAATACGCAGAGGTGGCTGCAAAGGCTCTACTAGGAGCTGACTATCCAGCCATTTTAGAACTTTCTGGAAAACCAGTAAACTATAACACTTTGGCGAACGCGCTAAAAAAAGCGACAGGAAAAGAGTTTGAAGTAATAAGTTCAGATGATTCAGGTTTTATTAATCATTTGGTTGCCAACGGAATGCCTCAATCGGTCGCAGAACTATTTTTATCTTTCCAATATGATATTAAAAATAATCAACTAGATGTTACTTCTACGGATTTCGAAAAAGCATTAGGCAGACCACTAATGAGTTTGGAAGCAGGATTTAAAGAGCTTTTGCATTGATGGATACACAGACTTTTTTGTCTAAGCATTATAAAACAGCTAGATAAGCCTAAAATGACTATTCCTTCTTTGGAATAGTCATTTTTAGTAAATGAAAAACTTGTATGGAGATACTAATCAGAAATGATTTCATACATAATGGCAAGATCTTCCGCCGCCATTCGAACCTTTGATTTTTCAATCAAAATATTTTTACCAGTCATGATGTAAGAGGGCATGATTCGGATATTTTGATAGTAAAGTTCAGTGTTTCGCAATTTATAGGTGGAGATAGCTGGGACAATATTTCTTTTTGTAGACTTTTTGGTGATCCGATTAAAGCATTTTTTTGCGACATCGCCCATCAACATAATTACTTGAACATTTGGAAAAAGGTTCAATTCCTTTTCTAAATAAGGCAAACTTTTTTCGATGCTGTCATTAGAGATTGTCGTTTCTGATTTTGGAATTTTTATCGCGTTAGTTAGATAAATACCGTAAGACAATATGTCTTGAATGTTTGTAACCTCGATACCGGCTTTTTGAAATAATGGTATTGTAGTTTCCATGTAAGCAGCATCTTCTAAACCGTAGAAATCATTGTTTGGATCAGCAGGAACCACTTCGTTAATCATAATCGCCTTTATTAATTTTGGATCGATATCAATATCGTTTAAATAAATCTGGTCATTTTCATCTACGTATTTCTCAATTTCTTGTTTGATATTCATTTTGTGACCTCCTTTAGTTTAGTATACAAAAGAAATCTTGACAGTGAGTGTCCAGTTTAGATTGATTGCCAAAATAATTGAGCGATGCTGGATTTTGATGACAATGAACTTATCAGCTGCTAAGCAGATTATTTTCCTTCATAAAATAATCGTGTTAGGGTAATTTTATCAACTGATAAGTGGAGGTCTTTTTATGTTTTTAGCGATTAATGAAATCAAACATTCGAAATTGCGTTACACGTTAGTAATGGGAGTCATGTTTTTGATTGCCTATCTGGTATTTTTTTTAACGGGGTTGGCTTATGGGCTGGCGCAAGATAATCGAACAGCAGTAGATAAATGGAATGCAGATTCCATTCTTTTAACAGAGGAAGCGAATAATAATCTCAATATGTCAATGATACCGCTGAAAACTTTTGATGATGTAAAGGCAGATGAAAAAGCCTATCTTGCTCAAACAGCGGGAGTAATCAAAAGTGATGGGGGAGAAAAAATTGATGTCAGCTTTTTTGGTATCGATAAGGATCAATTTCTGGCTCCAAAGCTGACTAGCGGAAAGATGTTTTCTTCTGATAATGAAGCAGTAGCGGACCGTTCGCTAAAGGATGAATACAATCTGAAGCTCGGTGAAACTGTTAAAATGGCAGGAAACGATAAAACATTAAAAATCGTTGGGTTCACGGATAATGCAAAATTCAATGTAGCACCAGTATTGTATACAACGATTGGTGCGTATCAGGAAATTCGCTTTGAAACACAAGGAACTAGTGAAAACACTCGAATCAACGCGATCATTACTAGAGGAGATGTTCAATCTGTTCCAAATGATTTAGAGGAGACGGACATCAAGAGTTTTATCAATGATCTACCAGGTTACAGTGCACAGGTCTTGACCTTTGGATTTATGATCGGTTTCTTGATCGTAATTGCTGCAATCGTCATAGGAATTTTCATCTATGTGTTAACGATGCAAAAGGCAGAAATATTTGGTGTGATGAAGGCTCAGGGAATTTCAAGTCGCTATATTTCAAATTCTGTAATTGCGCAAACATTCCTATTAGCGACTGTTGGGGTAGTGATTGGATTAGCAGCTACGTTAGGAACAGCTCTGATATTACCAGATGCAGTGCCATTTCAGGTTAATATGCTGTTCTTTGGCGGAATCAGCATATTGATGATCTTAGTTGCTTTAATTGGTGCGTTCTTCTCAGTGCGAACCATTGTAAAAATTGATCCATTGAAGACAATCGGATAGGGGGAAGAAAAATGAGTGCAATTGAATTTAAACGAGTAGAAAAATCATTTAAAGATGGCGATTCAACGATTGAAGCGTTGAAGGAAACAAATTTTTCAGTGGAAAAAGGGGAGTTCGTTGCCATTATTGGTCCGTCTGGTTCGGGAAAGAGTACATTTCTGACGATTGCAGGCGGTTTACAGGCTCCTTCGGAAGGAGAAGTTCTGATCAACGATGATGATTTCAGCGAAAAGAAGGAAAAAGAACGGGCAAAATTACGCTTCAAGGAAATTGGTTTTATTTTGCAGGCATCAAACCTAGTCCCGTTTTTAACCGTCAAAAAGCAATTAAAGCTAGTCGACAAAGTTAGTAAAAGTGATAATTCGGAAATGGCGGAAAAATTATTCGAGCAATTGGATATCGCCAGTTTAGAAAATAAATATCCTGAAGAGCTTTCTGGCGGGGAACGTCAACGAGTCGCGATCGCTCGGGCGTTGTATCATGACCCAACGATTATTTTAGCCGATGAACCGACAGCCAGTCTGGACTCTGAGAAGGCTTATGAAGTTGTAAAAATTTTAGCCAAGGAAACCAAAGAAAAAAATAAGGCGACAATCATGGTCACTCATGATACTCGGCTGGTGAAATTCTGTGACCGAATTTTAGAGATGAAGGATGGAGAATTAACAGAAAAAGACATTTCAGAAGCGAACGAATAACCTTATCGCGTATAATGATGGTATCAAATAAAAAAGAGGCGATTGGATGTATGAAGAGATTTTAGATGTTGCTGAAGAATTATTTATGAAGCAAGGCTATAATGACACATCTACTAGGCAAATCGCGAAAATACTTGAGATTACGCAACCAAATATTTATTACCATTTCAAAAATAAAGAAGAAATCTATTTTCAAGTAATGCAGCGATTGGCAAATGAAGTTGGGAAAAACCTATCAGAGCTTTCAGCTCAAGATATTAGTTTTGAAGAAAAAATCTTGGCAATGGCTTTCTATTTACAACAAAGGCATCCTTTCAGCCTTTTTATGATGATGCATGATATTCAGCATACGCTGAGTCCTGAAACAGCTCAAAAGTTATTTGTACTTTGGCAGAGCTCTTATAAACATCCTTTTCTTAAGGTATTTAACAATGAATCTCAAATAAGGGAGACGGTTGATCCGAATTTTGCTGTGAGTCAATTGTTTATCTTGATATCCGCTTACTTGGATTCACCTGTGAATGTGCGGCAAGAAAATCTGGAGAAAGCAATTCAACTTTTTTTCCATGGTGTATTAAAATAACGAAAAAAATCCCACTGTCATCTTCGACAGTGGGATTTTGCTTAAGCTAAGACAGCTGCGATCATGTCTGGCAATTCTTTTTTCATGACACGTTTGGTATTTAGTGCATCTGTATAAGTAACAGTTTGATCTGCTGCGATAGTTGCCAATAATTGACGGTCTTTCTTCGGTGGGTTATAAAATACCTCGATCGCTTTATCAGCATCAGACCATTCAGCAGAGTAATTTGCTTTTGATTTTAAAGATTGATTCAATGCTTCTGCTTGGTCTGCGGTTACATCAGCACTAACAGGTTCCTTGACTACATCAGCCAAGATATCTTGAGCAAGCTCCGCTGCTTTGTCAGTATCCTCACTTTCAACAACAGGTTCTGATGTTTTAAAACTTTCTGACCATAAATTATAGATGCTGTTGGTCAATTGATTTAAGGTATTTGTTTGTGGTTTTTGAATATGAGCATTGACTAATTCTCTAAAGGAATGGTCATGCTCAGCACTTTGAATATGGCGAGTTTTTCCATCAGGAGTTGTCTCATCAAGGTGGATTTGATGTGTGTTCACTTTATCAAAATAGATTTTTACATCACTGTGGATGTGCTCACTCAGTGTTTTTTCCACTTGAGCAAAAGTTTTGTTGATTTGTTTGTTACGAATTTTGAGTGATTTTTTGATACTTTTTAAATTCACGAGTATAATTCAGTCGCTTTCTTTTAAGAGTTGTACTAATCCGTTAGTATTATAGCATACTTCGTGAAAAATGCAGTAGGAATACGATAAAATAGGTTATTTGATTCAAAAAAAGCGACTTTCAAATAAAATATTGAGTAATTCAATTTAAAAATGCTTAATTTTTTAGCATACGATGACTGTTAGTGTGGAAAAAGGGAAAGAACGGAGGTTAAAAAAAATCTCAGCTGCTTTTACCTGAAGACAGCTGAGATTTCTTACTTATCTTAAATCATCTAAAAATTCAGTTTTACCAGGATCGATTTCATCCTTCATCTTGATGATCTTGGCAGGGGTGCCAGCGACAACGGCTCCAGCTGGAACGTCTTTGGTAACGACAGCACCGGCTGCAACAACGGCATCTTTTCCAATATGGACTCCCTCTAAAACAACGGCATTAGCTCCTACTAAAACATTGTCTTCTACGACAACAGGTGAAGCACTAGGCGGCTCAAGTACGCCAGCCAACACCGCTCCTGCACCAATATGGGCATGTTTCCCAACAGTTGCACGTGCACCTAAAATAGCTCCCATGTCGATCATCGTGCTTTCACCGATGGAAGCACCGATATTGATAATGGCCCCCATCATGATGACTGCTTTATCACCAATCTCAACACGATCACGAATCAATGCACCAGGCTCAATGCGAGCGTTAACTGATGAGATATCCAGCATTGGAATTGCCGAATTTCTGCGATCGCTTTCTACATGTACATCACTGATCTTTCCTTGATGCTCGTTTATTACTTCTTGTACCGCTTGACTTTCACCAATCAAGATCCAGGTTTGTTCTTGACCGAAAAATTGAACTTTTTCTTTGGTGATTCCCGCTAAGTTTCCTTGAACATAGGCTTTCACAGGAGTCGTTTTTTCGGCATTTTTAATAAATTTAGCAATTTCATAAGGATCGGTTAAAGTCATTGAATCTGCTCCTATCTCATACTAAGGTAATTATTTTTCAAAAGGCGAAAAATAAGTTTGATTTTCGCCACGTATATCATCCAACTAAAGATTTAGAATTAAAATAGACAATGATTTATGTCTTAATAGCAATTCAAGTATAACTGCCAAAAGTTGGACTGACATCCTATCTCATACTAAGGTAATTATTTTGTCTCGTTTGTTATTTCTCATCAATCAATTTTTCCATATCGTACAAACCAGTCGCTTTATCACTGATATATTTTGCGGCTTTAACTGCGCCACTAGCAAAGATATTTCGGGATAAAGCCAAGTGGTTCAACTCGATCACTTCATCAGGACCGGCATAGATTACGGTGTGTTCACCAGGAATCGTACCGCCGCGAACGGCGTGAATACCTAATTCTGATAACGGATTTTCTAAATCATTGCCATGGCGGCCATAAATATAAGTTTTCTTTTCCTCTACCGCGTCATTTACCGCATCAGCTAATAATAACGCAGTTCCGCTAGGAGAATCCTTTTTCTGATTGTGGTGTTTTTCCACGATTTCAATATTGAATTCTTCCTCTAAGACGGGTGTGATTTCGCGAATCGCTTTTGCTAAGAGATTGATCCCTAGAGACATATTGGCTGAGAAGAAGACGGCCGTTTGTTCTGCCGTTTTAGCTATTTGTTCTTTTACTTCATCAGTCAGACCGGTTGTGGCTACAACAACAGGGATTTTCTTTTCTGCACAATAATCCAAAACAGCAGGGACTGCGGTATAGTGAGAAAAATCAATGACTACATCTGCATTTACCTGACAATCGTTGATTGCTTGAAAAGTAGGAAAGTCCGCTTCGAAGGCTTCACGATCAATTCCGGCAACGACTTGCATATTGGATTGATGCGCGATCATTGTCTGTAGAACCTGGCCCATGCGGCCATTGGCACCATTTAAGATAATATCGATCATTTAGCAACCTCCAATCCATAAGCAGCCATTTCCTTTTTCAATCCTTCAACGGTTTCGTCTTTCGCTGCAGAAAGTGGGAGACGGAAGTTTGGTTCGATTTTTCCTAATAAACTCACACCTGTTTTGACTGGAATAGGATTTACTTCGCAGAAGATCGCATGAATCAATGGAATTTGTGCTAACTGAAGTTCTTTGGCTTTTGAAAAGTCGCCATCTAATAAGGCTTGTGTTAATTCATGGGTTTGCCGTGGGGCAATATTGGCGATTGTTGAAATAGAGCCTTTTCCACCAAGGGCCATGATCGGTAAGACTTGATCATCATTTCCAGAATAGATCGTAAAATCGTCTGGCATGATTCGTGCAATATCAGCAATTTGTGAGATATTCCCACTGGCTTCCTTGATTGCTACCACATTAGGAATTTCGCCTAGGCGTTTCACCATTTGTGGTGTGATATTCATATTAGTACGTGAAGCAACAGAATATAAAATAATCGGTAATTTCACGCTTTCAGCAATTTTTTGATAATGTAAAAAGAGGCCTTCATCTGATGCTTTATTATAATAAGGAGTCACGATCAATAGAGCATCGGCGCCAACTTTCTCAGCACCAGTCGATAATTCGATGGCATGCTGGGTATCGTTTACACCAGTTCCGGCAATAACTGGAATTCGTCCGTTCACCTTTTTGACGACTGTCTCGATTACAGCAATATGTTCGTCATTGGCTAAAGTGGAAGCTTCGCCAGTAGTTCCGCAAGCGATGATTGCATCGGTTCCTTCACTGATCTGCCACTCGACTAGCTCCTCTAACTTCTTGTAATCAACAGCACCATCGGCTTTCATGGGCGTAACTAGAGCAACACCAGATCCTTCAAATATTCTCAAGGGAAACAACTCCTTCTTCATTTTTTTCAAAGCCTTTGTAAAAAGGTCTTTAATAGTAGAATTATATCTTAATTATGAGTGCCTGCCAACGAAAATCTCATGAAATTTTTAATCAAAGAAAGTCAAAAAAACAAGGACGTCTAATGTCCTTGTAAGTTTAGTTGATACATTAGCCATAGATCAAGACTAGCAATCACTAGATAAGACGTACCAATCTTGGTACCGAAGAGGAAAAAATAGGTAAGGCTACCAAGAAAATAAACGATCAGTTCTAAGCAAAGTTTCCCGTTGCCAGTCAGAACAGTTGGGGATTTTGGCGCACCATATCTCGCCCAAACTAGTGTGATAGTAATTGTTAAAACAGCGAAGAGAATTCGTTGTAAAATACCTTTTTTGATAAAGATACCACTAAAAAGCCCGCCAGCTGTTGCGATTTCAAGTAAAAATCGGATACCCAATACAATACTAGCCAAAAACGTGCACCTCCACAAAAATTTCTATCATTATAAGTAGTAGAAAATTCTAAAACATCAGGAAAAAACAATCAATGTATGGACGTTTTAAAGAATAAATGCGATCGCTACAAAAAGATAAGTCCAGCGAATATCTTTTTGGCAGAGAAGATAGATACATCCGGCAACTACTGAAAAAAAGATCGTATACAATCCGCCACTGAACCCTTGAAGAAGAAAATGAATTAGGCCCCAAGTGATCGCAAGTAGTAATCCTCCACTAGGAAATCGCTCAGACAATCCAAATTGAGATTCGAAAAATTTCTGACCAAACGCGATGACTAATACAATCAAACTACATTCTGCAAAATAATAGAATAGACGAAAAATAAAGGCAATAATACTTTTCTTCAGTTCCCCATTAAACTCGACGACTGGTTTGAATCCGCCAAAGCCGATTGTAGAAACTACGATCACAGAAAATACTAAGCAAATAATTAGTATAAGTTTTTTATTTTCCAGAGGCCGAGAAATGCTAAAAACATCAAAATTAAAGCGGCTCTTCGCATAATGAATTAAGAAAATAGAAACAACTGACCATAAAATTGCCGTCAATCCGGCATTTACAGCTAGACTCAAACCACTGCTAACCAACCCAAGAAGCAATTCCAAACTAAACCCTGCAAAAGCATAAAGTGCCAACCATAAAAAGTCGACAGGCATAATCTTTTTTTCTTTTTCCAATTTTGTTCCTCCAAATTTCTTTTTACTAAGTGTACCAAGTAATTAAGGGATAGGTACTAAAAAATTGAGTAAGGCTCAAGAGAACAATGAGAGGAGATCAAATGAATTGTAAATTTTTAGAATTTAAAATCACAATTACTCGTTTAAACGAAAGAGAATCATGTATTAATTTTGAAAAATTTCAAAAACAAATTAATGACCGCTGATGCAATCTGTACTATAATATGAGAAACTATCAATGATTTTCTAATCAAAAAATAGGATTATGAGAATTTTTATGGAAATGAGTGAGACGATGATCGATACGGAAGTCAAAGAGTTAGAAGAGTTAGTCACTACTATGCGCCGCGAATTGCACCAAATCCCCGAATTAGGATTGGAGGAAAAGCAAACGGCAGCGTATATTCGAAAGAAGTTGGCATCCTTTGGTGTCACAGAGACTTATGAAGTCATTGAGACAGGTACGATCGCGGTCTTACACGGCACCAAACCAGGTAAAACGTTAGCCTTTCGTTCAGACATTGATGCGTTGCCTGTAGAAGAACAAACGGGCTATGATTTTGCTTCAAAAACACCTGGAAAAATGCATGCCTGCGGTCACGACGGACATATGGCAACGCTGCTAGGTTTCATTGCCTATTTACACAAGTATCCAGAAAAAATTCAAGGAACGCTTGTCTTTGTCTTTCAGCCGGCGGAAGAAGGACCAGGTGGTGCGGAATTAATTATGAAGTCCGGTATTTTACAAAAGCTAGGTGTAGAAGAAATCGTGGGATTGCATGTCTTTCCAGATCTTCCAGCAGGAAAAATTTCTTGTCGACCAGGGCCAATGATGGCGCGTAATGCTGAGGTGACGATCACAATCAAGGGCGTCAGCACACATGGCGCACAGCCGCAGCTCGGAGAAGATGCAATTGTTGCTGCTGGCGGTGTGATTACTGGTTTGAATAGTATTTTAGCACGAAATATCGGACCATTGGATAACGTGGTGTTGACCTTTGGAACAATTCACGGTGGCGAGGCGATGAATATTGTCGCTAAGGAAGTTGTTTTACACGGAACAATGCGGGCCTTTGATGATGCCGTATATGAGGAAGTCGTTCGAAGGACGGAATTAGTAGCCGGGGAAATTGCTAAAGGCTATGGCTGTGAGGCAGTGGTTGATTTCAATCATATGTATCGAGTCGTTGATAACGATCCGGAAATGGTGAAGAAATTGGAAAAGGTTGCGGCTGATTATTACGTGGAAACTCCACCATATTTAATCGCGGAAGATTTTTCTTGGTATCAGCAGGAGATTCCTGGGATGTTTTTCTTCTTAGGGATTCGTGATGAAGAAAAGGGCTATACGTATCCGCTGCATAGTGGAAAAATGAAATTTGATGAGGTAAATCTGTTACTAGGGATTCAAACCTATGTAAACTTAATTGCTGGATTGAACGAGAATTAATTGAGGGGGCTTACGATGGAATTTGAAACTAAAAATGGTCATTTAATGTGGGATGGTTGCGATACTGTTGCTTTAGCAGAGAAATTTGGAACTCCGTTATATGTGTTTTCGCAAACCATGATTGAAGAGAAGTGCCAAGAACTGCAGCGAGATTTTGTCGAAAAATATGAGAATGTTCGTGTGGCTTTTGCCAGCAAAGCTTTCTCAACGCTTGCGATGCTAAAAATTATTGAAAAGCAAGGCTTTTCTTTAGATGTTGTTTCTGATGGTGAATTGTACACGGCGATCAAAGCTGATTTTCCCGCGGAGCATATTGAAATGAACGGCAACAATAAATCAATCGAAGAACTAGAAATGGCGATTGATTATGGCGTTGGTCGAATCATCATCGACAGTCTGCAGGAGGTTGATCTGATTGCGGCAATCGCCAAAGAAAAACAAAAAGTAGTGGATGTTTTGTTCCGTATCACACCTGAAGTCAATGTTCAAACTCATTCATTTATTTCGACAGGACAAAAGGATTCAAAATTTGGGATTCCGATCGATGAGGCGATCTTGTTCCCGCAAATCGAACATGCGATTGAAACACCAGAAGTGAATTTTTTAGGTTTTCATTTCCATGTAGGTAGTCAATTATTTGATAATCATGCCCATCTTGCAGCGGTAGAAATTGCTTTAGATTTGGTTAAAATGGTAAAAGACCGTTTTGACTATACAATCAAGGAATTGAACTTTGGCGGCGGTTTCGGTGTTCGCTACACAGATGCAGATCAGCCAAAGCCTTTTAGTTATTTTACAGATCCTATGATGGAAAAAGTATTGGCTTTTTGCGAAACAGAAAACTTTCCGCAGCCTGCAGTTGTGATTGAGCCAGGCCGGAGTATCGTTGCTGAAGCAGGGATCAGCCTACACAAAATCGGAGCAATCAAAGAGCTTCCTGGATTGCGAAAATATGTCAGTATCGATGGTGGGATGACCGATAATATTCGTCCGGGACTTTATGAAGCGGAGTATACAGGGATTTTAGCCAACAAAGCAGATGTTAAAGCAACGGAAAAAGTGACGGTTTCAGGTAAGGCCTGTGAAAGTACGGATATTTTGGTCAAAGATATTGAGCTGCCAGTGGTTGAAGCTGGCGATATTTTTGCTACTTTTTCAACGGGAGCTTATGGCTATTCTATGGCAAGCAATTACAACAAATTAGCGATTCCAGCCGTTGTGTTAACAAAAGCAGGACAAGCCGAAATTATCGTAAAAAGACAGACCTTGGATCAGATGATTCAAAATGAAGAAATTCCTGAATTTTTGAAATAAAGACTCTTGAAATGAGGTGGATGAATGAACATTCCTTTTTATAAACTACAAGGTGCAGGCAATGATTTTATTTTGATCGACAATCAAGAACTGAACTTTGCCAGTGAACAATTGACCAAATTTGCGGCTCGTGTTTCTACTCGTCGTGTCTCCGTTGGAGCAGATACTTTGATCGCGGTAGAGGCAGCCCGCGGATCCGGTGATTTTTATGCTCGCTTTTTCAATGCAGACGGTTCTGAAGCAGAAATGTGCGGAAATGGTGCTCGCTGTGTGGCGCGCTGGGCCTTTGAGACAGGGATAGCTAAAGAAAAAATGATCATTGAAACGATCGCAGGTGATGTGCCAGCAGAACGTTTGGACAAGAGGACCTATCGCGTACAGTTGAACTCACCAACCGTTTTTGAAGCAGACAAACTTCTTCAGGTTGATGGGAAAGAGGTAACCGTGGATTATGTTGAATTGGGAAATCCAGGGATTCCTCATTTAGTTGTTCACGTACCGGATTTAGCTATGACTGAATTAGAAACGATTCTTGATTTTGCAAGAAAATTGAGAATTCATCCCGCCTTTGAAAAGGGCGCTAATGTGAATTTCTATGATATATTGTCTGATCAAACGGTGGTAGAGCGCACCTATGAACGAGGTGTGGAAGATTTCACTTTGGCCTGCGGTACCGGAACCGGCTCAACGGCATATGCATTGACTAAAAAAGGTCTGGTCAAAAGTGATCCAGTTGTGATCGAAGTCTTAGGCGGACAGCTTCAAGTGAATGTTGTCGAGAATGACCTTTATTTAATCGGTGATACGAATATGGTTGTCAAAGGAACAATTTTAGATGAAGATTTAGCGTAAAAGAAGGTGACCGAGCGTGGTCATCTTTTTTTGGTTCCTACGTATAAATAGTCTTAGACGGGGCTTTTTTGATGATAGCGGTTTAAATCTTGCTTATTGACGCAGAAATTTGTAGAACGTATCATGAGATGAATAGAGTTACTTAGGAGGCCGACATGGAGAAATTTAAAAAAATGGTGGCGATCGAGCCAACCAAATTATTACCTGAATGGGATGAAAAACTCAAGGATCTAGCAGAAGAAACTTTTTTTTATGAGGATATTCCGACGGATGCAGCGACAATTATCGATCGAATAGGTGACGCAGATTGTGTGATGTTGAGTTTTACCAGCTTTATTGATAAGGAAGTCTTAGATGCTTGCCCGAATATTCGTTATATTGGAATTTGTGCTAGCTTGTATGCGCCAGAAAATGCGAACGTAGATATTCTCCATGCAGAGAAAAAAGGGATCGTGGTAACAGGCGTTCGTGATTATGGCGATGAAGGTGTGAAGGAATATGCCATCAGTGAATTGGTTCGTTTATTACAAGGGCGCGGACCTGCGATGTGGAAGGATGAGCCAATGGAATTGACCGATGTCAAAGTCGGCATTGTGGGCATGGGAACAGTCGGCAGCTTATTGGCGAAAACGATGAAGTTCTTTGGTATGAACGTCAATTATTATAGTCGAACGCGCAAACCTGAAATTGAAAAAGAATTGAATATGACTTATTTGTCCTTAGATGAGCTGTTAGAGAAGGTAGATATCTTAATTACTTGTCTGAATAAAAATGTTGTCCTATTAGATGAAGTAGCTTTTAATCAGTTTGGCAATGGGAAAATTTTGATGAATGTTTCGATTGCGCCGTCTCATGAAGTGCCAGCGCTAAAAAAATGGTTGGCAGAACCTGGGAACTATGCGTTTAGTGATACTGAAGCAGGATTAGGCGAAGAAGTGATAGGGTTACCGAATGTTTTTGCCGGAAAAACCAACGCCGGTCTAACTTCGATGGCAAAAGTTCGTTTGGCTCAAAAAGTCATTGCAAATATTAAGGAATTTCAAGCAAATCATTAATGGAGATTTTATGAAGATTCAAGCGTAATGTCGTTTGAATCTTTTTTAATGTCCAAGCGTATGTAAAGAAATATTACGTGAAATGTTGCTTTTTTCAAATTATTTTTATCTCATGTCATATAATATTACATTGGTTATTGAAATTCCCTTGAAAACTCGCTATGATAATACAAATGATGGTTGCGTGTTTTGAAAAGAAATGGGGAAAAGATATGGAATATCAATACTTAGTTCAGGTAGAAACGATTGTCGGAGAAATGACCGAGGAAACATTCAATACTCGTCGAGAAGCGCTGTGCTATGCAACAAATTATGCAAAAGTTAAGATGAGCAAAGTATTCAGATCAGGCGAGATATTACATGAGTTCAATTATTAAGCATTGAGACCATAGGATTATTGAAGTTTGTATAGTGTTTAGAAAAAGGCTTTGTCTCTATGGACGAAGCCCTTTTTTTCGTACTTGAATCAAATTTCCGGCAACAAAAATCAGAATACCTAACCAAATAAAGGCAAAGGCAATGAATTGCGGCAAGGCATATGGTTCATGGAATAGGAAGATTGCCATCACTAGCATGATGGTCGGATTCACATACTGGAGAAAACCGAGCGTTATATAAGATAGCTTCTTCACAGCAGTTGCAAAAAGTAGCAAAGGAATTGCCGTTACCACACCGGCCCCCATTAACAATACATTCGTACTCATTGAATAATTCATGAATCCAGTCGGTGAAATAAAAAACAAATAGATTAGACCGATTGGCGCAATAATCAATGTTTCCAAGGTGATGCTTGTTGCAGAACTCAACTGCAACTGTTTTTTTGTTAATCCATACAAACAAAAACTAGTTGCTAAAAAAAGCGAATTGAAGGGGAAAACACCGGTTTGGAGCGTCAACAATATCACTCCAGTTAGTGCCGAAAGACTAGCCAGCTTGGCTTGCTTCGTTAGCGGCTCTTTTAAATAGAGAGCGCCAGCCAGTACATTTAGTAATGGATTAATATAATAGCCTAAACTAGCTTGTTGAACTTGTCCAATTGACACCGTATAAATAAAGATTCCCCAGTTTAATGAGACGAAAATCGCCGCTATAATAACAGCGAGAACCTTTTTTCGATTTTTTAAAAGTACTTTGACCTCTTGAATAAAAGTCGGCATCTTTCGTAATGCAATCATGTAAAGCAACATAAAAATCAGAGACCAAATAATTCGATAAAACAAAATATCAATAGAGCTGACACCACCTAGCAGTTTCCAGTAAAGCGGCAGGATGCCCCAAAGAATATATGCACCAAAACCATAAACTAACCCAGAATCTTTTTTCATCAGAACCTCCTTGTTTGAATCGTATTTTACCATTTTAACATAAACAATTGAGAGATAATTTGAAAAAAAGGGATTTGATGATTATAAATAATATGTGATTACGAAAATTGGATTAACGATTTTGAGCTTCTTTGATTGATTTGAAGGCATTGATACCAAATGAAATTAGAAAAAAGAAGCTTGCTAGTTTTAAGACCGCACCCGATTGAAAGGCGAAGAAAAGTGAGACGAAAAAATAGGAAATAGCGATATAGGTATACATATTATTGAATTTTTTCAGGTTCAAAAGGATCACCTCTTTAAAGAAAGTATATGCTTTTGAGGAAACCGCGTCAAAATGGAGGTTTTGAAAAAATCGTATTCAGAAATTTTGTAATATAGAAGTTAAGAAATCTTTATAGCTCAGCTTGGGAATAGAATTGTAGGACTTCTATTAAGAAACCCAAAATGAAAAAAGAAGAGAAATGGTCGTTGAATGAAAGATTAGCCGAAAAATTTCACTTTTTACAAGTTACAGTGATTTTAGTCGTGAGAGGATCAAAGAATCCACTCCATCAAAAATTCTTCTTCAGTTGTTTCATAATCTGTTGTTTCCTTTAGAATCGTGAAACCTTGTTTTAAGTAAAACTGAACAGCACGTTCATTTTTTTGATAAACGCTTAATAATAATTTTGAATGCTTCTCTTTTATTCTTGCCAATAATTGCCCACCAATTCCTAATGATCTGTATTCCTGCAATACAAAGATTCCAGCAATATACTCGTCAATCAAGCCAAGAAAGCCGATGATTTTCTCGTTATGATAGTAGGCATAAAGATCAGCGGTAGTGAGGGACGCCTTAACTGTTTGATAATTTTTGAGCCAATAATTCCGGTCAATAAAAGCATGAGACTCCAAATTGCTCCTTAACCAAATAGATGCAATGGTTTCTAAATCTGCGTCAGTAATTGTTTCAATCCGTCTAATCATCATAAGCTCCAAATTTTTTAGTTTAATATAGTTAAAGTTCAGTCTTTATCTATCGATTGAAAAAATGGTTCTTCAGCGTTTGAGTAATAGTCTTTATTTAGTTTATCCTCAGATTTTACTCCTAATAAAGAAACGAGCATCGGACTGAATCCTAAAACACCGAGTAAAATTGCTAAGGGAATATAAACCCGTTTCTTTTCTAAGATGGATCGTTTGCTCGACATGGGAAAGACTCCTTTTCCATAATTGTAGACGAAAGATAGTTTGAAGGCAAAATTCTTTGATAACAAAAAACGCTCTCTACCCAAAACGATGGATAGAGGCGTTCATTACTTTAAGGTTTAACCGATCTTTGTTGTTCCACTGCCGATATGTGCGACATAGAAATCTGGCGCGTAACCAACAATTTCCATGTATTTGTCGTAGACTTTGTTTTTGAAGGTTGGAATATTTTCTTCTTTGACAACAGCAATCGCACATCCACCAAAGCCGGCACCTGTCATTCGAGCACCTAAGACACCGCTTTGAGCTTGAGCCGCATCGACTAAGGTGTCCAGCTCAATTCCTGTTACTTCATAGTCATGGCGAAGTGAATAGTGAGAGGCATTCAACAATTTTCCAAAGGCTTCCAAATTGCCTTTTTCTAATTCTGCCTTTGCTTCTAAAGTTCGTTGATTTTCGGTTACAGCATGGCGTGCGCGACGAATCAAGGTGTCGTCGCCAATCAAATCAATATTTGCTTCAAAAGTGGCTTCATCTAGATCGCCTAATGCTTGAATGTCCAGTTTCTTTTGCAGACGAGCAAGTGCTTCCTCACATTCGCTGCGACGTTCATTGTATTTGGAATCTGCCAATTCACGGCGTTTGTTGGTGTTCATGATCACCACTGCGTAACCGTCAAGCTTTACTGGAACCATTTCATATTTTAACGTGTTGGTATCCAGCAGAATCGCTTGATCGATATCGCCAAAGCCAATGGCAAATTGATCCATAATCCCTGAATTGACACCGATAAATTCATTTTCGACTTTTTTTCCTGTTTTTACTAGCTCAAGACGATCGGTCTTCAAATCAAATAAATCTTCTAAAACAACTCCAACTAATAATTCTAAGGAAGCACTGCTGGACAGCCCAGCACCATTTGGAATCGTCCCTTCTACTAATAGCTCGAAGCCATGATCAATTTTATGACCGGCATCCTTCAGTTTTAAGACCATGCCTTTTGCATAGTTGGCCCAGTTGTCTTTTTTATCGTAGTCCAATTGATCGACGTCAAAGGTGATGACACCAATATCTTCAAAGTTAGTGGAATAAACCAAAACTTTCTTATCTTCGCGAGGAGCCGCTATACCATAGGTTCCATAAGTGATGGAAGCAGGGAAGACGTGACCACCATTATAATCGGTATGTTCACCGATCAGATTAATCCGTCCGGGTGAAAAGTATTGGGTCGTTTCTTTGGGACCAAAAATTTCAGCAAATTTTGTGTTTAATTCGCGTTTAATTTCCATGTGTATTCGCTTCTTTCAAGTTTATTTTATATTCAGTAATCGTTTCAAATGGTGTGTTCGCAGGCAGTTTAATGGAGCCGAATTCAGGAAATTGTTCTGCTCCTGGTGCGACCTGTGTTTCAAAAGTGATGCCGCCGTGATGAGCGAGTTGTTTTCCTTGCATCATCGGTCCATCTTCACCAAAGTTGGCGGTAAAGATGACAACACTAGAAGAATCTGTTGAGACAGTTAGTTCAACTGTTCCATCAGGGCTAGTCAGTTTTGCTGCGGGTTTGTTCAAATCGCTTTCCTTTAAGAAGAAAGGATGATCCAAGCCGTTACATAGATTTTTTTGTTCAAAGTCACTAGTAAACATATCAGCCAAAGCTGTTTCTGTTTGGAAATCAAAAGGTGTTCCAGTTACATTCATGATTTCGCCCGTAGGAATGGTATCTGGTCGCAGAACAGCAACAGAGTCACTATTTAGCCAGAGCTTGTGTTCATCGATTGCTTGAGTAGGATCGCCTGTCAGGTTGAAATATACATGATTGGTAGGGTTGAACAAGGTAGTCTGATCGCTGGTAGCTTTAGTGGTCACACGCCAAACATTTTCCTGTGTCAGGGTGTGTCGAACCTCCACCTTCAAGTTTCCTGGAAAACCATGCTCGCCATCAGGGCTAGTCAGTGTGAAAATAATGGATGCTTCCTGATCACCATTTTCGATTGCATAATCCCATTTTTTCGTTTCAAAGCCTGGTTTGCCGCCGTGAAGAGAATGACCAGTTTCTGGATCAATCGCTACTTGATAGTCTTTACCATCAAGTGTGAAGCGTCCATTTTCGATTCGACCAGCGGTTCGACCGATTGAAGCCCCGATAAAAGCATCCCTTTCTAGATATTCTTCGGCTGAATCAAAGTTTAGTACCAGTTCTTTGTCGTGCCCTAGACTGACGATTCGTGCTCCTAAATCAGTTACCGATAAGTGGAAACCGGATTCATTTTCAATGCTAATTAAGTGATAACCTTGACCAAAATCTTTTTCTGTAATTTGCATATAAAAAAACCTCGCTTTTTTTGTGTAATGGAAAATTTCTCGTGTCTTAATAAGTTTAGCGATTTCTTGATTAAGTGACAAGTTCTAAGAAAAGCATCATCATTCCCTGAAATCAATTTATCAAGAAATCGTTTTCTTTTAAACGTCTTTCTGTGACGACTATTTAACTTTTTGTTGCATTTTTTCTCAAAAACAGAAGAAGATCTTCTACAAATGAGCGGGTCTTCTAAAATAATGGCTAAGATAAAAAAGAAGTAAGCCAGAAAAACCAATTACAAAGGAAAAGTTGCCAATATAATCATAAACAAGTAAATCATACCTTCCCAATGGTGTTACTAGAACAATACAAATCAAAGAACACACTGCTGCTGCAATGGTTTGGATTAAAAAGTTCTTATCGCCAGAATAGGTGAGAATCCAAGCGTAACAATTTGTAAGTATTAGCCATAAGACGAGTAAAATTAATGCATGGGAACTTCTTTCGATCAGGCGACCAGATAAAATAGTCATAAATAAAATGACAAAAACCGCAAGAGCGATCAATGGCACAATTACTGTGAGTTTTGTAAGAAACATGCCGATTTTCTTTGTTCTCGCTGAGCTGGTTAAAGTGCTGGATTTTCTTGCCAAATAGAAATAATAAAAACCTAATAAAATAAAAATACCTGAAATCAATTGTTAAACCTTCCTTATTCATAAGATAGAAATATCCTTAGTATACAATACTCAATTCATACTGCAACATGCAATCAAAGCTCACCATGTGCTTCGATAAATTTTCAGCGTTCAAGTGAGTAAAAAGGGTATCGTGACAATCAAGAATAACAAAAAAGTAATCATTCTTTTGTGCTTTTCCCTTAGCAGCAAACCGGAAGTAGCTGGATGTGATTCAATAGTTGTGAATACTATCAAAAAATACACTATTTTCATGTATACTTTAGAGTGAAGATTAGGATGGAGGTACTGGTGATGGAACAGGCAATTTTTTTAAAAAAGGAACAGCGTCAGTTGAAAACCGATCTGCATTTTGATTATTGCGGAATTTCAAAAACGCTGCCCTTTCACGCTTTTGGACCTGCGATTCGGCAAAATTATACACTGCATATCGTAATGGAGGGTAAGGGAACCTATCAAGTGAAAAATCAACAGTATCATTTAAAAAAAGGTGATTTGTTTTTGATTCGTCCTGGTGACTCAACCTTCTATTTGGCGGATGGGGAAGATCCGTGGATGTATGGTTGGCTTTCTTTTGGCGGAGCCGCAGCAGACGAAATCATTCACCATTCACAGTTTAAAAAGGATCAATACACGATGGTATCTTCAGATACGCAAAAATATATCAATACTATCCTAGCTTGTTTACCATTTGTGGAGGAAACACTCACGAATGAGCTGCATTTAAATGAATTGACCTATCGTTTTTTAGCAATTCTCTTAGAAGATGGTGGCAAGAGTCATTTAGGTAATAAAAAGGTCTATTCACCTTTGGCGGTAGCGACTGTCGAATACATTGAAGCTCATTACGCAGAGCATGTGACTGTTGAGGAAATCGCCCGGCGGTTAGCGGTTAATCGCAGTCATCTATCACGAGTCTTTCGTAATCACATGGATATTAGTATCAGAGATTATTTACTGGGGGTACGAATCAATCGAGCTGCTTTTTTACTTTCTATGACAGATGAGTCCGTCGAGAATATTGCTGAGCAGGTTGGTTTCAATAGTCTTGTGGTTTTTAGCCGAATGTTTAAAAAATTGACTGGAGAAACAGCAACAGCTTATCGCAAACGAATGAAAAATGAAGATTTTAAAAATGTATCGTTAGATGATTTAAAAAATCAATTAAAAAAACAAGCGGTGGTAAATAGAGCAACATAGCTAAGTGAGCGTTTACAAAGCCTTGAGGTTATCCTATACTTATTTTATAAGTATAGTTTTTTTACATAAAATGCCTAAGCTGTCTTTTTGGGGAAGATACCTATTTTTTAATTATCCAAAAGTATGGCAGATATGGTGAAAATAAACGGGAGGGATCCAACCATGAAAAAAGCGAGTGAAATGACCGTTGAGGAACTGGGTGCGTATATTGATCAGTCCGTATTGAAGCCGGATTTTACGGAAGCAGAGATTCGACAATACATTCAAGAGGGCATTGATTATCATTGCGCAACGGTTTGTGTAAACCCATCTTCTTTGGATATCGCAGCGGAGATGACAGAAGGAACCGATACCAAGATTTGTGTCGTTTGTGATTTTCCATTTGGGACGAGTACGACTGCCTCCAAAGTGTTGCAGGCAGAGACGTATTGTCAGCGAGGGGATATTTATGAGTTAGATATTGTCGCGAATTTTGGTTGGATTCGTAGTGGAAAATATGATGAAGTAACCAAAGAGCTGAAGATTATCGTGGAGACGTGTCATGCTCATGGGACAGCAGTGAAGGTTATTTTTGAAACGGATACATTAAATGAAGAACAAATTCGTCAAGCCTGCGAATGTGCGATTGCGGCGAATGCTGATTTTGTTAAAACAAGTACTGGCTTTATCACGGGTTATGAGAGTAAAGGAGCAACTAATGAAGTGATCCAGATCATGATGGACCAGTGCAAAGGTCGAATCAAGATCAAAGGAAGCGGTGGTATTCGTACGCGGGAGCATTTCTTAGAACTAATTGATATGGGGATTGACCGAATGGGTATCGGCTTCAAATCCACACCAGTCGTTTTAGGAATGGATAATTAATATGGAGAATAATCTACTTTTTGAAAAACGAGAAGACTTTCGAACGTGGCTCACGGAAAATGCGACAACCAGCGGCGGTGTATGGCTGGTTTTTGGTAAGACAAAGCAAGTCAAAAGTCTAAAAGCTGGGGAAGCATTGGAAGAAGCGCTATGTTTTGGCTGGATAGATGGGGTGATGAAAAAGGTTGATGAACACTCTTATCTGAAATATTTTGCTACACGACGTAAAAATAGTAAATGGTCTGAAAAAAATAAAAAAGTCTTGGATAAACTGGAGCAGCAAGGCTTAATGACAGATTTAGGTCGAGAAAAAATCGCAGAAGCAAAGCAAAATGGCCAGTGGGCGAATGCGACGAAGCCATCAGCGATTACAGATGAACAAATTGCGGAAGTAGCAGCGTTGTTGAAGAAAAATGCCGAGGCTTCAAAGAATTTTGAAAATATGCCGCCTTCGGTTAAGAAAACCTATACCCGAGCCTACTTAGATGCTAAAACTGAGGCTGGAAGAACCAAACGACTAGCCTGGATGATTGATCGATTAGAGAAAAACTTAAGACCAATGTAACGAAACGCTGGAATCTTAGTCTGATTCCGGCGTTTCTTTGCGCTGAATATAAGTTGACAATTCTTTTTGGTAAACTTGCCAGTTCGCTTCACCTGTATTCAAATAGTGAGCCAATAAATAGCCAATATACGGACCAGTTGTCAACCCAGAGGAGCCAAGCCCGCTAGCAACCAATAAATGATCATCCAATTGACCAAAAAAGGGGGCATAATCAGACGTATATGCGCGTGTCCCAACTCGATAATGAAAGGGTGTAGTTAATAATTTCTCAGGTTCTATGAGGAAATCCCGAGCACTATTCGTGAGTTGTTCAAAAGCTTCTGGTGTTTCTGACAAATCCCAAGCCGCTTCATTTTCATGTGTTGCGCCCAGTAAAATTTTTCCATTTAAGAAGGGGATCAAATCAGCTTCGCCATCTAACATGGCTACCGGGAAATTTCCGCTAGAGTTAAAAGCCGTTTCAAATACTAAGAGCTGCCCCTTTTGTGGACGTAAATCGACTTGGTAGTTTAAAGGAGCTAATAATCCTTTTAAATGAGGGCCGACAGTTAAAATAATTTGATCAAAAGCTGCTTGGTTATTGCCATAGGTGAGGGACTGTATATTTGCTAACTGAACACGTTGAGAAATAAACTTAACGCCGCTGTCTTGCGCTAATTTACGCATTCGAATCAAATAGGCCTTTCCATCTAAGCGACCGCCACCGCTAATTTTAAGAGCTGGCAAGGGCTTTAGTAAGGGTAATTCTTGCTGTGTCTGTTCGCCAGTCAGCTGCTTGATCGTACCGATTTCTGGTGCGCTTTTTTTACGTTCTTCTGCCAATGCTCGTAGCTCTGCTATTTGCTTTTCGGGACGTAAAAGCAATGTTCCAGATTGCTGATAGATTGTATGATCTAGCTGGAAATCTTGGATCAATTTTGGAAAGAAAGCCGCACCATCTTTGGCTAATCGATACCACTGCTTATTTCGGCGTTTGGACAGCCAAGGAGAGATAATCCCTGCACTGGCTTTTGTTGCTTGTCCAGTAGGATCATCAAAAAGCGTTACTTGATATTTTTTTGGATCTAAATAATTTGCCAGTGTCATCCCAATGATGCCGCCGCCAATGATTGCGATTTTTTGCATAAGTTTCAATTCCTTTTTTTCTTAAAATTTATATAGTCAGTAAGATCATATCACTAGATTGAAAAAAATGCTTTTTAGATCATTGCTGGAAGAATAGTGATAGTTTAACGCTTTCATTGATTAATTTTACTGTTTTGAAAATATTTTTCGAAAATTCAAAAATATTTTACTTTACCTGTCGTAGTAATTAGCGTACAATGATTACAACGACAGATGAAGTAATTTCAGGAGGTGGCAAAATGATTTCTAGCGATGGGATTCGCGGATACAATGATGTCATCATTTTGTCCGTACTTAAGGATGGCGATTCCTACGGGTATGCTGTTTCCCAGAAAATTAGAGATGTAAGCGAAGAAATCTATGTCATCAAGGAGACGACACTGTATTCGGCGTTCAATCGTTTGGAGAAAAATGGCTATATCCATTCTTATCCTGGAGAAATTACCCATGGTAAAAAACGAACGTATTATCAGATTACAGATAAAGGAATGGCTTTTTTGGAAGAAAAGCGGGATGAATGGAAGCAAACCAAAAAAGTTGTGAACCGATTTATGAAAGAAGGGTAAAAAATGGATACGATCAAAAATTATGTAGAGACATTATTTCTTGAATTTCCAAAAACAAAAGAAGTCTTGCGAGCAAAACAAGAGATTTTAACAATAATGGAAGATCACTATTTAGCGTTAATAGATGAAGGAAAGAGCGAGCACGAAGCGATTGGTCAGGTAATCAGTGAGTTTGGCTCCGTTGATGAATTACGTGAAGAATTAGAATTTGCTTCTCGTGAAAAAGAACCGGAAAATGGAATCAACGAAGACGAGATGTATCAGTATTTGACCGAACGTAAGAAAGATGCAATGGGTTTAAGCTTAGGGATCAGTGGTTGCCTGCTTGCGGTTGGAGCATTGATTGGATTGGGCATCCGTGGTTCTGAGATGATGGGATTTTTATTGTTTTTTGTTATGATCGCTATCAGTGTTGGGATTATTATTTATAATGGGATGCAGTTTTCAAAAAATAATTCAGAATTAAATGATCGTTATATCCCGATTGACACGAATAAAGAGGCTCAAAAGTTGAAAAAGGGGTATCAAAAAAGCTTTCAAGTCAGCTTAGTATTTGGGATTTGTCTGTGTGTATTAAGTATCTCGCCGATTTTCTTTTTCCAAATGTTTACCTACGCGGAATACGGAATTCCCGTGATGTTCTTCTTTTTGGCAATTGGGGTGTTTCTAATTATTTACGGCAGTATCAATTACAATAGCTTTGATAAATTTATTAAGGAAAAATACTTTATCGCTGATGAAGATGAATTAGGCCCCAATGCGATGCAGGCAAAATATGGTGACTCAGCACGTACGAAGCATTTGCTTGAGAGAGTCTATTGGCCAATTGTTGTGATGATCTACTTAGGTTGGTCGTTTTTGAGCGGGGCATGGGGTATGAGCTGGATGATCTTTGTAATGGCAGGAATTTTTTACAGTGTTTTGGAGGCCATTTTTGTAAAAAAGTAGTATAAGATTTATACGTTGAAAGACGTTTTAGGCATAATTAAGATGCTTAGAACGTCTTTTTTATCTGTTTTATCAGTCAAAATCCTTTGGAAAATTTCTTATTAAATCCTCATCGGTTAATGATTGACAAAAATCCAGAATAAACTTAAACTTAAAACGAACATATGTTTGCTTTTTGAGGAGGTGGTTTTGATGAATGTGTACGAAGGGGAGCCTGTCAGAGATGTTTTCTGTATGGACTCGAAAAGCTTTTATGCCAGTGTGGAGTGTATTGAGCATGACTTAGATCCGTTGAATGATCTGCTAGTTGTAATGAGTGGGGATCGCGAGAATGAGGGGTTGGTTTTAGCAGCAAGCCCGATGGCGAAAAAAGTTTTAGGCATCAGTAATGTTAGTCGGGGATTTGAAATTCCTAATCATCCCAAACTTCACATTGTACCGCCGCGGATGACACTCTATATTCAATATCACATGCGTATCCAAGAGATTTTTCGTTCGTATATGGCAGAAGAAGACATTCATACCTACAGCATTGATGAACAATTTGGGGATTTGACCCATAGCTGGAAATTATTTGGCAAAAGTTCGGCGGAAGTCGGAAAGATGATTCAAAATGAAATTATTAAAAAAGTTGGTATTTATACTTCGTTAGGAATGGGAGACAATCCTTTATTAGCAAAAATCGCGATGGATAATGAGGCAAAGCTTACTAAAGAGCGGTTTGCTCAATGGCATTATCAAGATGTGCCTGAGAAAATTTGGCCGCTTCGCTTAAGCGAATTCTGCGGAATCGGCAATCGGATGGAGCGTCGCTACCAAATGATGGGTATGTATACCATGGGTGATTTGGCTCATACCGACCCCTTTGTCTTGAAAAATCATTTTGGTGTGATGGGGATGCAGCATTATATGCATGCTTGGGGGATTGATCGTTCTGTTCTCTCGCAAAAGGATTTGTATCCTACTAAGGAAAAATCGATTGGCAACTCACAGGTTTTACCAAAAAATTATGCTCATAAAGGTGATATTCTAACTGTTATCGCTGAAATCTGCGAACAGGTTGCACAACGATTACGAAAGAACGATGTATTAGGCGGTACACTGCATCTAGGAATTGCCTATGCGTATTTTGGCAGCGGAAAACGCGGAGGGTTTCATCATCAATCGAAAATTCCACCGACCTATCAAGCGCGCGAACTAACAAAAGTAGCTTTTGCGTTGTTTGAAAAATACTGGGATCATTCTGAAGTCCGTAATATTTCTATCACAGTTTCCTCTTTGCGACCAGCAGGGAATCTACAGTTAAATTTGTTCGAAGACCCGCAGCAAACGATCAAAGAAGAAAAAATTGATGAAGTTATTGCTCAAATACGCAGTCGTTATAAATTCAGCTCGATTGTGCGGGCACATTCGTTAAATGAAGGAGCTACAGCAATCAAACGAGCCGGTTTGGTTGGCGGTCATGCCGGTGGAATGGAAGGAATGGATTAGGGATGATTTATGATGATGAAAGTGCCGAAAGATTATTTATGGAGGCAAAGCAGGTTTATCAGGATCGTGGAATGATAAAATGGATCGGTTTTTATCTTTCTGATCATACCGCCGTACTGAATAAAGAGTCGAAAGAACGGAACCACATCAATAGTGAAAAAGAACCAATGTCTTTAGAAGAAATCGGGGCAGTTTTGCAGCAGGCATATTTGCAAAATAAACGAATCGCTATCCAGCTGGAGGCTCTAGATGATGAAGGAAACTATTTAGATGATTTGGTAGGCAGGCTTATTGGACAAAGAGAAGAACAAATTTATTTAAAAGAAGAGGAACGAGGCGCAATTCATTTGACGATTGAGCAAATTCATCATGTTGAGATTTTAGGTCCGAAAAAAATTCTTAATCAGAAGATTACAAAGTAAGAAGTAAAGCCATGACGAGAAATCGTCATGGCTTTTTCGGAAAATAGTTAGAATAATTTGATTTCGTTTAACGGCCAGAAACGTACAACCACTTTTCCTTGGATCAAGGATTTGTCAACGAAGCCGAAAATTCGGCTGTCTTTAGAAATCAAGCGATTGTCTCCTAAAACGAAATACTGATTCTTTGGAACAGTTACTTCAAAATCGTTGGTAAAACTGTCAGCATTAGCTGCTTGTTCCTGAAACGCAGTATTATAGGAATATTCCTCATTAAGCTTGTCCTTTTTGAACTTTTTCTTAAATTCATCAAGATATGGTTCGGCGTATTCTTTGCCGTTGATTGTAAGTACATTGTTTTTCATCTGCACATGATCTCCAGGTAAGCCGATGATTCGCTTTACTACATACATATTTTGATTGTCTGGTTCCTTCGTAGTGATGATATCCTGTCGATCTAGATTAGATATTTTTGATGTGACTAGACGCTGCTTGTCGTGAAGCGTTGGGTCCATCGAATGTCCTTCAACCTTTACCGGAGAGAAAACAAACATCCTGGCTAAAAATATCAATGCTATGATAATGACTACAGGAAGCCATTCCTTGATTATTTTATTCAATAGATTCACCTCATTGCTAAATTTTATCATTCTTCAAAACAAAAAGCTCTTATTTGCTTCTAATATAAGAAAAAGGCGATTGAGGGTAGAGATTTTTGTATGAATATGGGAAACTGTAATCATGCTGAATGAGGAAAGAGGTAGCTGTAAATTTTAAGCATTAGAAGAATGATCTATGGTGTAATTCCATTACTTTAAAATGAACAAGGATGTCAGTTCTGCTTTTTGCAGTGTCTAAGAATGCAAGAGAAAAATGCGCTTCTGAGGATGATCACAAATGAGCAGTTTAGCAGAATGATATACGGCGAGAAACTGAAATTAATTTTTGATAAAAAATTAATACTTTAAAATGAACAAGGAGCAAGACAATGAAAAAGAATTATCCTGCACCACCGATTTTACCGAAAAATTTCTCTGAGGATTTTTACTTGGAAGATGAAGCAACCATTGAGGATGTCCATGGCACGGATTTTGATTATAGTTATTTAACCTGTGAAAATTTAGTGTTACGTCGTTCGATTTTAGAGAAAATCACGATGCAGCGGACTAAATTATATCGATTTGAAGCGAGTAATGTAATTTTTAAGAATTGTGATTTCTCAAATCTGGAATGGATCGGTGGCAGCTTTCATCAGGTTATTTTTGAAAGCTGTAAATTGACTGGTTGTAATTTCGCAGAGAGTTATTTAAGGGATTGTCAGTTCAAGGATTGTGTGATTAACTTCGGCTCATATAGTGCGACGAATTTAAAAAATGTCACCTTTGAAAATTGTCAAATGACGGACAGCGAATTCTTTGAAGTGACTTGGAAGCATTTATTCTTGTTCAATAATGAATTGGATAATAGCAACTGGATGCGGACAAAACTATCTGGATTGGATCTTACTACGAATCAATTTAGCAAGATAGCTTTTTCGATGGAGCATCTGAAAGGATTGAAAGTGAATTCTTATCAAGCTATGACCATTGCGGCTGGATTAGGTTTACAAATTGAGGAGGCTTAGATGAAAAGAGAAAAAAAGAATATCCAAAAGATTCCGGTTATTTGTTGGGGAGAACCAAGCGATGAGATAATCTTAGCATTTCACGGCGATCAATCTCATAAGGAAGATACCGTCATTCAATTGTTGGCTGAAACTGCCACACAAAATGGATATCAAGTTTGGAGCTTTGATCTGCCAGAACACGGCGACCGAAAGGGAGTTGACTATGCGTTAAACCCGCAAAATGTTGCAGCCGATGTGAATAAAATTTTGCATGAACTGGAAGAGCAAACAAAAACATTTTCGTTATTTGGCTGCAGTATAGGGGCCTATTTTGGTATGTTAGCGTGTCAAAATAAACCGATCGAACACAGTCTCTTCCTATCACCAATCGTTGATATGCAGGAATTGATCGAAAATATGCTGCTTTGGTCGGGATTAACCAAAGCCGATCTGCAACGGGAAAAGATTATCGAAACGCCGATCAAGACACTGGAATGGGACTACTATAAGTATGTTGTTGAGCATCCGATTAATTGGACAGCTCCAACAAAAATTCTTTATGGCAGCAAAGATAATCTGACCTCAAGAGCAACGATTGAAAAGTTCTCTGAAACACCCAATAGTTCATTAACTGTTTTTAACGAAGGAGAGCATTTCTTCCATACGACAAAGCAGTTGCAGGTTTATCAGGAATGGTTGAAAAAGAGTATTTAAAAGAAGTATCCTAGTTAATTTTAGCTAGGATACTTTTTTTCGATGTGCGCCCTGCATGGGTGAAAACTTGGTGGTGAAAGTCCACTACAGGCTTGGCAGTAGGAACTGTTAGCGAAAGACAAGGCGGCAATCGTGAGGCTGTGGCTGAAGGAAGTCGGACGCAAACTCCTGAACTGACGAACAGAAACTAGATACAAGGCTGAATTAGGTCGGATAAGTCTTCATCACAAGACAAAGTCCAATACTGCCCGAAACCTATACAGTAAATCTAGCAGTTACATGGGAGGAAAGTTTTCACTCTTACCGGGGGAGATCTCATGAGGGTGTTGTGGGCGTTGAATGAAAACAAACCAGCACAACGATCATGGCGACATGATGGTGAATCATGAGAAGTCAGCCGAGGTCATAGTAGTAACGACACTGACTGTTACGAAGGACTGAACAATAAGAATCTTGAATAATTTAGGAGGTGTGAGAAGATGCGACGACCGCAGAAAACAAGAAAACTTGGCTATCATCAAAGAGCTAGTGTGGAACACGAAGGGTATGATGAAGTGCGCAGCACTTCTTGCGGTGAACAGAGGAAACAAGATGGTGTAGAAAATCTGTTTGGGAGAATTCTAGAGCGGAATAATCTCAATCAAGCGTACCTTCAAGTAGTCAGAAATAAAGGGGCGGCTGGTGCAGATGGGATGACCGTCGATCAACTGCTTCCTTACTTGAAAGAGCACCGCGAGGAATTACTATCCAATTTACGCCAAGGGAACTATAAACCTCAGCCTGTTTTGCGAGTAGAAATACCGAAACCAAACGGCGGTGTAAGAAAACTAGGAATTCCCACGGTTATTGATCGTATGCTTCAACAGGCAATCAATCAAGTGTTACAACCGCTATTTGAACCAGAATTCTCAGATAATAGTTATGGGTTTCGCCCAAATCGCAGCGCACATGACGCAGTGAAGAAAGCAAAATCTTATTATGAACAAGGTTACCGATATGTGGTGGACATTGATATGAAAGCCTACTTTGACACCGTAAATCACGATAAGCTGATGTATTTCGTTGAGCGGAAAGTAAAGGACAAACAAGTCCTAAAACTGATCCGTCAATACTTAATGAGTGGTGTAATGGAAAATGGACTCATCACAACAACGGAAGAAGGAACGCCTCAAGGAGGCAATCTCTCTCCCTTGTTAAGTAACATCTACCTGAACGAATTTGATCAAGTGCTAGAAAATCTAGGACATAAATTTGTTCGATACGCCGATGACTGTGCGCCATGAAAGTGTGCGTGAATAGATAAACTATTCAAAGCAGCTATGCTGTATAGATGATGGCAGACGGCCTGCCGAAACCGCCATACAGGTGGAGGTTTCAAACCACCTTAAGGTGCTGTAGTCAAAAGCTATGGTATTGAGCGTTAAGGAAAAGGCAACCAAGAGTTGTCAGGTGTGTGTTATGGAGATGAGTGACCATACGAACCACCCACAGAAGTGTCGAAAGCGTATAAATTCCGTCAAAACTGGGTATAGTCGTTGACCTAGGATGAGCTTGGAGGAAACCTGTTTACTGATCAGGCGGCGGGCGGCATAAAGGTGGCATGAACATAACATAGGCGTCTATATGGAACGTGGGAACCCACGGGCTGATGTCAAGGGAGTATTTCAAGCGGAAGCCCCGCAAGAAAAGAGTACCGATGCAGTCATGGGGGCAGATTGGGTTGTAGTAGTGAAGAAGCTCTTGTAACGAGAGTGGAGCGAAGAACCTGAGTTATCCAGTTTCAAGGATAAGTCAACTTTAAGGAGGAGGAACTTATGCAAGAAACAAAGTCATACAATATTTCAAAACAAGCAGTTTACCAAGCATTTCTAAAAGTAAAAGCCAATAAAGGAACTTTTGGAGTAGATGAAGAATCAATTGAGGCTTATGAATATAAGCTGAAAGATAATCTATACAAACTGTGGAATCGATTATCATCGGGAAGTTATTTCCCAAAACCGGTAAAGGCAGTATCCATTCCTAAAAAGAGTGGTGGGCTGAGAGTACTTGGGATTCCAACAGTTGAAGATAGGATTGCACAGATGGTAGCGAAGATGTATTTTGAACCTGTAGTAGAACGATTGTTTTATGAGGATTCTTATGGCTATCGGCCGAATAAGTCGGCAATCCAGGCAATAGAGAAAACAAGAGTTAGATGCTGGAAAAGAGATTGGGTACTGGAATTTGATATTAAAGGACTATTTGACAATATCAGACATGACTATCTAATTGAAATGGTAAAAAGGTACACTCAAGAGAAGTGGATTATCCTATATGTGGAAAGATGGTTAAAAGCACCTTTCCAGAGGGAAGATGGTTCGACTGTTTCGAGAAAAGCCGGGACACCGCAAGGTGGTGTAATCAGTCCAGTTCTAGCGAACTTGTTTCTTCATTATACGTTTGATGACTTCATGGAAAAAGAATTTCCTAATATACAGTGGGCTAGATATGCCGATGATGGTATTACTCATTGTGTATCCCTAAAGCAAGCGAAATATCTGAAGAAAAGATTGGAAGAACGGTTTAGAATCTTTGGTTTGGAGTTACATCCTGATAAGACAAAGATTGTTTACTGCAGAGATAGTGATAGGATGGGGAACTATCCGATAACGACATTCGATTTCCTGGGCTTTACGTTTAGACCTAGAGGCGCCAAGAATAAATATGGAAAATGCTTCACAAATTTTCTTCCGGCTGTATCAGATAAAGCGAAAAAGGCGATTCGCAAAGAGGTAAGGAATTGGCGATTACAATTAAAAGCGGACAAAAAGCTAGAGGATTTAGCGAATATGTTCAATAGTAAAATTCAAGGATGGATGAACTATTACATGAAATTCTATAAATCAGAAATGTACAGTCTACTGCGCTACATCAACCAATGTCTCGTGAAGTGGGTTCGTCGTAAATATAAAAAGCGACAAGCACGAAGAAAAGCGGAACATTGGTTAGGGGAAATCGCCAAGCGAGAAAGAAATTTATTCGCGCATTGGAAAATTGGAATATTACCATCGGCTGGATAATGGGAGCCGGATGAGCTGAGAGGTTCACGTCCGGTTCTGAGAGGGCCTAAGGGGGAGGTTCCCTTGGGCTACTTACTGCAATATCTATGTTAGAAGCAAACGAGCAGGACAGCGTGTGATGAAGAAATCCATTCAATTTCTCGAAGAACAACTAAAGTTGACGGTAAATCGAGAAAAGAGTGCGGTAGGAAGCCCATTGAAACGAAAGTTTCTTGGATTCTGCATTCTGCCAACAAAGAAAGGTATTAAAATTCGCCCTCACACAAAAGCAAAACAGCGTGTGAAAAGCAAGCTCAAACAACTCACTAAAAGAAACCGTGGAAGAAGTATCCAACTTATTTTAAAAGAAATCAAGCAACTAATGACTGGTTGGATCAACTACTATGGAATTGGTGAGATGAAAGAATTCATGAGGGAGTTAAACGGTTGGTTGAAGCGAAGAATCAGACAATATATTTGGAAACAATGGAAGAATCCAAGAACCAAAAGGAAAAATCTGATTCGTTTAGGGATCGATAAAGCGAAAGCGTATGAATGGTCAAATACAAGAAAAGGTATTTGGTCAATCTCCAAAAGTCATATTCTTCATCGATCATTAACAGACAAAGAACTGGCCCGCCAAGGATATGAGGACATCTCCTTGAAGTACCAGTTCGTACACTCAACTTATTGAACCGCCGTATATGGGTCCGTACGTACGGTGGTGTGAGAGGGGCGGAAGGTCAGTTGGCTTTCCCCTCTACTCGATTTGAATATCATAAAAAGAATATTTTTCCTAGTAAATTTTTAGTAAAGGATTTCATAAGCGATTTTAAAGATGACGTAAGGTATGACGATTTTTTTTGCTATTTACGTATAAAAAAAGTAGTATTCTTTGTGAAAGTAAATATAAGTAAACTTGTTAGGTGAGGCTCCTAAACAAATATAAGCTATTGCGCAGAAACGTCGAAAGACGCCAATGTGTAAAACAGGAATTGTCGGATTAAGGCTTTTCATAAAATAGCTAAGAAGGAATTCTTTACGTTGTTTAGTGCTAAAACTCAGACGATGAGATTGATTGTGTGAGACACCAGACTTGTTAGTTTTTTTGCTAACGTTTGGTGTTTTTTTTAGGTTATTTACTGTGGACTCTCTCGTCTCAAACAATTACTTGATGAAGGGAGAGCTATACATGATAAAAAAAAGAAAGATCGATTGGCTATTGTTGCTACCTTATTTGGGAGTTAGTCTAATCGGTCTTTTAATTGTCTTCAGTGCGAGTTCCTATCGCCTGATGGCTGAAGGAGAAAACCCGTTAACATTATTTAGTAAGCAAGCAATTTTTATTGGGCTGAGTTGGTTACTAATTGCGTTCATTTTTCATGTGAAAAGCAATGTTTTGACAAATGGAATACTAGCAAAAGGATTGCTAGTGATCGGGTTGGTTAGTCTGCTGCTGGCAAAAATAGCGGGCGTCAGCATTAATGGTGCACAGAGATGGGTGTCTATATTAGGAATCCAATTCCAGCCATCGGAAGTGACAAATGTGGCATTAATTCTTTATTTAGCTTACTTTTTCCGAGTGAAACGGACACGACATGAAATGTTGGTTCCTTGTGGCCTTGTCTTACTTAGTGGATTATTGATTTTACTCCAACCAAAGGTAACGGGTGCAATTATTATTTGGGGGATCGCATTAATAATCATAACTACTGCGCAATTACCGTATCAGTTATCGGTGATTCTCTTTCTAACGATTTTTATGGGGATTGTTGTGACAGGCGGCATGATTCTTTTTCTGGGTAGTCATCATCTATTGCCTGAATTGTTCGCTCATACTTATGATCGTATTCGATTAGTCAGAGATCCATTTTTAGATCCTTATGGAAAAGGATTTCAAATGAGCAATTCCTATTATGCTCTTTATAATGGCGGCTTCTTTGGTCGAGGTCTAGGAAATAGTATCACCAAAAAGGGCTACCTTCCAGTTGCCGAAACGGATTTTGTGTATTCGATTTTGGTTGAAGAGTTAGGCGTGATTGTTGGGTTATTCGTATTGGCGTTGCTTTTTTTGATTGCGCTTCGTCTATTTGTATTGGCATCGAAGGAAGGCAACCAGCAAGTTAGTTTGATTTATTTCGGTGTGGGAAGTTTGTTATTGTTCCAAACAAGCATCAATATCGCAAGTATTTTAGGCTTGATACCCATGACGGGTGTGCCTCTGCCTTTTATTAGTTATGGCGGAACTAGCTATTTGATTCTTTCTGCAGCTCTTGGTATCTGCTTAAAATTATCTTCGGAGGTCCAAACACATGATGAAACGTTTGAGCAACGAATTTAATTATTCTCTATTTTTACCGCTTTTCTTGTTTTATCTAATTAGTATCGGTATTCAATCATTGGCAGCTGAGCTGGATGGTGTCGATGTGAAAAGTGTAATGATGAAACAGATTCTTTTTTGCTTGCTTTCATTAGCGGCAATGGGGATAGTGAGTCGCATTACAACGTCTCATTTATTGAAATATGCCCCGCTTTTTTATGTTCTTTCATTGGGCTTGATGGCTCTTTTATATTGGTTTCATGACCCGGCTATGTTTGCGGTGACAAATACGAAACGGTGGCTGCGAATCGGTGGATTTTCTTTTCAGCCTTCAGAATTAATGAAGCTTAGTTTTATTCTTTTTATGGTTCGACTAACATTGATCGACGAAATGAACCAGCCGCAACGAAGCTTGAGAAATGATCTTGGCTATATAGGGAAAATCTTACTATATAGTTTACCGACGTTTTTACTGATGTTTATGCAGCGAGATTTTGGCACAAGTTTGGTCTTTATTGCGATCTTAGGGGCGTTATTTGTTATTTCTGGTGTTCACTGGAAAATTCTTGTTACGATCACTGGCGCAGCTGCAGCTTTAGGAAGTACGTTACTGATTTTAGTATTTAGCGAGTGGGGAAATAAACTGCTTTATTGGCTGCATTTTAAGACGTATCAATTAGACCGGGTTCGAGCGTGGGTCGATCCCTTTCAATATCGCGATTCCATCGCGTATCAACAAGTACAGAGTCTTTATGCGATTGGCTCTGGCGGATTATTTGGACGAGGGGAAGGACAAGCGTCAGTTTATGTTCCTGTTCGGGAATCGGATATGATTTTTACAGTCGTTGGAGAGAGCTTCGGCTTTATTGGAGGAACCTTGGTTATTTTTCTCTATTTCTATTTGTTTTATCAAATCCTTTACGCAGCAATCAATACGAATAATAAAGCGAACTTATATATTGCCGCCGCTTTTGTTTTTAGTTTACTGTTCCAAATTTTTGAAAATATCGGAGCGGCAATCGGCATACTGCCGTTAACGGGTATCCCATTGCCGATTTTGAGTCAAGGGGGAACATCCTTAATTGTTCTAGGTATAGGTTTTGGGATCATGATGGGGTTTAAGAAAAATTGAATGGAGAGACAAACATGAATATGCGAAAAACCTTTTTGCTAAGTAGCGTGAGTGCGTTGCTCATAGTATTTCTTTTTACCATGGCAGTTGTACTGAATGCGCAATGGCTGACTCATTTAGATCAGCTATTCATTCAATATCGATTGCCTGATATTTTGGCAGTAACAACTTTTGTGGGTGTGATTGCTAAATTCGCTACGATTGGTCCAATGCTTGTAGTTTTTAGCCTCATTAGTATTTTTTTACTGCGAAGCAATTTTAAAGCGTTGACTATTTGGTGTCTTGGAAATCTGATCCTTATAAGTGGAATAGGATACTTGCTGAAACAGCTCATTCAACGATCGCGGCCTGATCAAATACAATATATCTCACGCTCTTCGTATAGTTTTCCTAGTGGGCATTCGCTTTTGGTCATGACGTTCGTGTGTTCCGTATTACTGATTTATTTTTTTATAGAAAAGAAGCCGCCGTTAATAATAAAATCGTTATTAATCTTTTTACTGATAACTATTACAGGCGGCAGAATTTATTTGGGCGTACATTTCTTTAGCGATATTATTGCTGGACTCTTTCTTGGTGGAGGAATTACTTTTGGCACAGCCAGTCTTTTTTACCCCTATTTACGACAAAAGAGTTCAGTGGATCACAAAGCTAAATTTTTACCATGGCAAAAGGTGCTGTTAAGCATCTTGGCAATGTTAGTTGTACTTGCTGCGGGTGTAAGTGTTTTTGCTTTAAAAGTTTACCATGGTTCACAAAAAATGGCGGATTCAATGTATTCTCCGATTGAACGAGAGAAAAAGCAAAAGTCACTAGCAGCTTCCGAACCGATAAGCATTTTAATTTTAGGAATTGCAAACGATGCGAAGAGAAAGACAGATTTTCGAGCGAACACAATCATGGTAGCTACTCTGAGCAATCAACTGAATAAAGCAACGCTTGTGAGTATTCCGCGAGATTCCTTTGTTGAAATTGTGGGTGCGGACTATGAGGACAAAATCAATCATGCGCATTCGATTGGAGGACCAGAAATGATGATGGATACAGTAGAAAAATTTTTGGACATTCCGATTCATCATTATGTCGCGGTAAATATGGATGGTCTGCAGACATTGGTAGATGCAGTCGGAGGTGTTACTGTAGATAATGATTTTGCTTTTTCAGCTGAAGGAATTGACTATCCCAAAGGAAAACAACATTTGAACGGTTGGGAAGCCTTGCAGTATTCACGGATGCGATACGAAGACCCAACCGGAGATTATGGTCGCCAAGGAAGGCAACGCGAAGTAATGGAATTATTGATCAATAAGCTGCTTTCGGCGAAAAGTATTTTTAGTTATCAGAAAATTTTAGATGGAATTGGAGAAAACGGAAAGACGGATCTAACCTTTCATCAAATGCAGACTATTTTGACTGGTTATCATTCTTGTCTGACGGAGATTGATAGTCAGCAGGTACAAGGAGAAGGCTTTATCGGTGATGGATTCACAGGTGAAGAGGGTATTTCTTATCAAAAGATTCCACAAGAAGAATCGGATCGGGTAAAGAAGCTCTTGCATAAGCAATTAGCTTTAGAAGAAAGTAAACAATGATTCATTTTAGTGATTTCATCTATTTGAATTTTAAATTTATTGATCTAAATTTTCTAATTAAAAAATAATTTGCGCTATAATAGCAACAGGAAGGCGGGAAATTATGCTTAGTCAAATAGGTTTATTACTTGTAGTTGGAGTGTTGGCAGGAATATTAGGGTCAATCTTGGGAATCGGCGGAGGAATTATTTTAACGCCTTTTTTGACGTTAGTCATGGGCTTGGACATTCAGTATGCGATCGCTGCTAGCATTGTCTGTGTGATTGCAACAAGTTCTGGTGCAACGATCGCTTATCTGAAGGATGACATGCTGAATTTACGAGTCGCGATGTTTTTAGAGATTGCGACAACGATCGGAGCCATTGTTGGCGCCTTGCTTTCGGGAGTGGTTCCGACGGGGTTTCTATTTATTTTGTTTGGTGGCTTTTTATTGTTTTCCGTATTGAATATGATTCAAAAATTACGCGGTAAAACAGATAAAACGATCAATAAATCGGCAGGCGATTCGCTGGCTGAAAAGTTAAAGCTGAATGGTTCATACTATGATAAGGTGCTGGATAAACAAATTAATTATCAAGTAGAGAAGGTGCCAGGAGGCTTTGCTATGATGTTTGGAGCTGGAATTGCTTCAGGATTATTGGGTATCGGAAGCGGTGTTTTTAAGGTAACGGCAATGGATACCATCATGAAAATGCCCTTAAAGCCATCAAGTGCCACCAGTAATTTGATGATGGGTGTGACAGCGGCGGCTTCTGCGATGGTTTATTTTTTCAGTGGGGCCATCTTGCCACAAATTGCGGCGCCGTTAGCCTTGGGTGTGTTAGTTGGAGCAACGGTAGGCTCTAGGATTATGACACGACTTAAACCAATTGTGATTCGAATGATTTTTATCCCAATTCTATTGTTTATGGGACTTCAAATGGTTCTGCGAGGATTCGGGGTGATTCAGTAATGGAAAACAAAGAGGAAATGTTGAAAATCGAACGTTCTATCGGTTATATTCTGAGAATTGGAGTAATTGTTTCTGCTACGATTATTCTGATTGGCATGATTTTATTATTCTTTCAACCGGCTACCGGTCAAGCGCCACTGAATAGTTTGACACTGATTATGCATGAATTGGTTCAATTAAACGGAGAAGCGTTTGTTATGTTGGGGCTTTTTTGCTTGATTTTAACACCCGTCTTACGAGTAGTGGTATCAATCTTTGCATTTGCGAAGGAAAAGGATTATTTGTATGTTTTCATTACGATCATTGTGCTGATTGTCTTAGTTATCGGTATGAGTTTTGGTTTAGTCGAAAAATAAAAGTAAAAATCCGACGAACAATACATGTTGGTCGGATTTTTACTAGCTTTTCCGTGATAAAATTTGGCTGGTCAGACGTTCTAATTTTTCTTTTGTGTTGAAATAGTTGTCTGGTAGTTTTCGGATATCCTTTAGTGCTTGTTCAGTATACTCGGTTGCCAGCTGCTGTGCGTAGTCTACGCCACCTAATTCTTGAACCAAACGCTGTACCTGCAAGCTATCTTCAACAGTCATCTGCTTTTGTTTTTCTAAGTAAGGACGTAATTGACTGTTATCTTGATTGAGCGCATAAATCAACGGCAGGGAATAAACGCCTTGACGTACATCTTCTAGGACGGGTTTACCTAATGTGGCAGCGTCTGCTTGATAGTCCAATAAATCGTCCATAATTTGAAAGGCGATTCCGATGTTATGACCAATCATGCCAGCCTTTTTAGCAAAGCGTTCACTATTGCCGCTTTCAAAGGCACCAACTGAACAGCTTAAGGCAAAAAGCTCTGCTGTTTTTCCTGAAATATTCTCCAAATACTCTTCAACAGTTTGATCAAGTTTGTAGCGATCATCCATTTGTCCTAACTCGCCATCGAGAATTTTTTCCATACTGCGAGAGTTCAGCTGCAGACTCTTTAGTGAGGTTGAGTAGTCGGATAATAATTTAAAACAGCAGATAAATAAATAATCTCCAGCGTAAACGGCGGTATCGTTACCAAAGGTGGAACGAATCGTCGGTAATCCGCGGCGTAATTCAGATTCATCCACGATATCGTCATGAATCAGGGTGGCCGTATGGAGCATTTCGATGGAAGCCGCTAAAGAGGTGGCTTTCTTTTCATCTTGTTCTGGACCAAATTGAGCAAACAGCAGCTGGTAAGCAGGGCGCAAAAGCTTGCCACCAGCATGGATCATATCCAACACAGCCGATTCGACTTTTTTATTTTTTAATTTCACCACATCCTCCATTAATTGGAGGGTCGTGGTTAACTGCTTAGCAAGATCAGGATAATCTTGCCACATGGGATGAAGTTTCATTTTGGCTATCCTTCTAATCCTTTTTCAGATTTTTTTTCGATTCATAATCTAATTGGAATTTTTGCAATGCACGTACGTGAACTAATAAATAATTACCGGCGATACCAATGACGATACCGGCAAGAATGCCAAGTAGGGACATAACTGGCAAATAAAGCATAACGGTCCAAGATTGCGCGATCCAGCTGGCGACGAAGAGCTGGCCAACGTTATGAAGAAAACCGCCGGCAGCGCTGATTCCGATGATGCTAACACGTTTAGGTCCAAGACTCTTCACTAGAAGCATACCGAAGTAGCTCAACAATGATCCGCTCATGCTATATAAAAAGGTTGAGATGGTTCCGCCTAAAAGGGTTGTTAGAATCAGACGCATCCAAATCAAACGAAAACTGTCTCTTTTGGGCATCGTAAAAATCGCAACGATGGTGATTAAATTGGCGAGTCCTAGTTTTGCCCCAGGCGCGAAGGCGAAGGGGGAAGGAAACATATTTTCAATCAACCCCAAGATGACACCCTGGGCTACTAGGAGTGCTATGTAAATTAATTTTTGTGTTTTATTCATAGTAAAAGCAGCTAATAGATGACACTGCCGGGTTCCCCTCCGTCTGAGGATTTGATTTCAATTAATAATTTGTGAGGCAAACAAACAATCGTTTCACCTGATTGGTCGATCCAGCCGCGACGTACACAGATTTGGTCACCGCAGTTCGCTTCTTTAATCCGAATTCGACCTTCTTTGATTTCAATCAAATTATAGTCGCCATCCTTATCTTCGTAGCGATAAGTGTAGCTCTGTGACTTATCTGAAAGATCAAAGGTCTTGATTTCTTGTCCATCAACAGAAAGAACCGCCTCTTGCATTGGACTGGCAGTGCGATTGAGACTAAAGACCACAACGGGAGCAAAAGAGAGCACGACTAGAATGAGAACGATGATGCCGTCCCAAGGCCGCAGCAAACTATTTTTTGCAAAATCCTTCAGCTTCAAATTATACACCTCATTTATCCTCACTTGAGCATTTCATACTAATGTTTGCTTCTTTTTCTTATCATAACATAAAGAAAGTTCTAAAGAGAAAATCAAGCCCTTTAGAACTTTCCTTCACTATTCGTCAAATAAATTTGACTTATTTTTTTCCGTAGATTGATCTTGGTGTTCCATACCACCATTTTCCGACAGTTCGTTGAATCCAAGGAATCACCCAGCGATCAAGACCAAGCGCTCGACCAGATCCGTTCATCAAAGCAAACGCTACGAAGATAAACCAAATGTTTACCCAGAAGAACATACCAGATAGACAGAAAACTACGGTTAAACCAATCGTTGCAGCACTTGCTAACCAAGTGAATAGTCCGAAGATTAAGGCTAATGCAATACCAATCTCAACAAAAGTCATAAATTTTTGCATAAATAATGCAACGTCTCTATTTGGCATCATGAATTCCATGATATTTGAAAACCAGTGAGGCATTTTTTCAAAAACCGGCATTGGATTTTCACCAAAAGCATAACTGAAACCAAAATGTGTCGCAGCAGTAGCAGCCGCGTCAGTCGCGCCGCCAGCCGCTCCAGTTGCTGCGGTCGTTGCTTCAGCTGCGTGTGATCCAGCTGCGGATGCACCCGTTGTTACTTGCTCTTGCAACCAAGGGAAGGGGAAGACAACATTGTCAGTAAACCATGAGCCGCTTCCAAACCAAGAGCTTGGATTCAAATAGCTGCCGTCGCCGACAACTTTTTTTGAGGCTTCGATTAGCCACATAGAGCCATAGAAGACCCGTAATGGAACACTCCACAATACGTTTCCGTAACGAGAAGAATGTCCGCGAGTTACGTTGCGGTCGTTCTTGATGTGGAAAAATTCGTGCATCATGTATTGGAACATGTAGTAGCCTGAACGAATCGTAAAGAAGTACAGCAGATTGACTAAATGTTTAACCACGATCGCTAAGAAGCCTGATAGATGGATTTTATCCATCAAATTAGCAACGCCCCATTTAGAGCCAATTGAAACCATAAATCCTTGATAATTACTCTTAAATTCGTGTTTCGGTGTGTTCTTGATTTTCGCTACAATATTAGCAGCTGCTGTATGTCCAGTTTGTTCAGCAGCTTGAACTATTTGCGGGGTTGGCTTGCCATCGTTGTTTTCTTCGTAATGAACCAAGTCACCGATGATATAGATATCTTTGTCCTCATAACCCTTTGCTTGCATGTATTCATTGGCGTACAAGCGTTGACCGCGGGCAGTTTCCAAACCGAAATCTGCCGCATCGGAGGTTCCCTTGACACCAGCAGTCCAAATCAAAGTGTTTGTTGGAATTTGCGAACCATCTTTTAGGACGATGTAATCAGCAGTTACCTCAGTGATTGGAGCACCTTTCTTCAGTTGAATACCTTTTTTCATCATGAAACGCTCTGCTTTTTCCGCGTCTTTACGGTCTAGCATATTTAGGATAGTAGGAAGGGCTTCAACAACCATCAGAGTAAACTCTTCAGGGCGTAATTTGTGCTCCTTAGCTAAAACATTCTTCCATTCCATTAATTCGCCGATCATTTCGATTCCGGTAAAACCAGAACCACAAACCACAAAAGTGAGCATAGCACGGCGTGTAGCTTCATAGGGCTCCGAGGCAGCTTTTGCTACGGTATCTTCAATGTGTTTTCTGATCTTGATCGCATCTTCCATTGACCATAAGGTAAAGCCGTGTTCTTTAACACCAGGTGTACCAAAATCATTTGGTTCGCCGCCCATACCGATGATTAATTGATCAAAAGGGTATTTACCTAATTTGGTTTTGACGATTTTTTTCTCTTTATCGATACCAATAACAGTATCTGTAACTAATGAAACATTTTTCTGACGAGCAAATAACCGCTGTAAATCGTATTGGACTGCGTCTGGTTCTACGCGTCCGCCAGCTACTTCATGTAATTCGGTCATCATTGTATGGTAAGAGTGACGATCGATCAAGGTGATCTCAACATCATCTTTTTTTAGCTTTTTGGCCATGAACTTCGTTGCTGAAACACCTGCATACCCTGCACCCACAACAACAATTTTCTGTTTTGCCATTGATAATCCGCTCCTTCTAAATGATAATGACTGCACAATTATAATAAATTGATAATACCTGAACAATCGACTACATTATACATATAGTTCATTTTTTTGTCTATAAGAACTATTCTAAAGTAATATTAACGGTTTTCTGATAATATGATTAAAAAACAATAGTTATATATAGTATTTAATGTACAAAAACGTAGGGATGTTTTAGAATGATTTTGTTTAAAGAATCACAAAAAAATAAAAAGGTGGAGTTTAATCATGAAAATGAAAAAAATCGTATCTGGATTTGCAGTGGTAGCTTTTTCTACACTAGCGTTAGCTGCTTGTGGCGGAAATGATGATAAAGATACAGCAGCTAGTTCTTCAACAAGCTCTTCTGAGGCAGTTAAACCAGCGGAAAAAGTAGCAGGTGGGGATTTAAAAGATGGTACCTACAAGCTTGAAGAAAAGAATTATGCAAACGGCTACCGTGTTGTTTTTGATATGACCGTTAAGGATGGAAAGATCACGAAATCTAACTACGATTATCTAAATGAAGACGGGAAATCTAAAAAAGATGACGCGGATTACGAAAAGAACATGAAAGAAAAAACAAAAACAGGTCCTAAGGAATACATTCCAGAATTGAACAAATCTTTAGAACAAACACAAAATCCAGATGCAGTTGAAGTAGTAACAGGTGCCACTCATTCAAGTGAAAACTTCAAAAACTATTCTCAACAATTAGTCCAAGCAGCTCAAGCTGGCGATACGAAAACAATTGAAATCGACAATGGCGCTGATCTGAAAGACGGCACTTACAAGTTAGAAGAAAAGAATTACTCAAATGGCTACCGTACAATCTTCAGCATGACTGTAGCTGGCGGAAAAATTACTGAATCTAACTTTGATATGGTAGACAAAGACGGCAAATCTAAAAAAGATGATGCGGACTACGAAAAGAATATGAAAGCTAAAAGCGGTGTTGGTCCAAAAGAATATATCGAACAATTAAACAAAGGTTTAGTTGAAAAAGGTGCTCCTGCAGACGTTGAAGTGGTAACAGGCGCGACACATTCTTCACACGCATTCCAAACATACGCTGCACAATTAGTAAACGCAGCTGAAAAAGGCGACACAACTGCAATTCAAGTTGATAACATCGTCACTAAATAATAATTCCTTTATTTTAGGGAATCTTAGAAGAGCTGGGGTTTCCCCAGCTCTTTTTTGCTAGTTTTGTTTTTGGCAGTTTATGTGAATCAAGGTCAGGTTAACAGAGGATAGTAAAAAAACGGTTGAACTGTTTAGCAAAATAGTATGCGTGCCGAAAATCCGACTCATTTTTCAAGGGTTTGGAAAAATGATTTCATTCAAATGAGGTAGCTTTCAGTCCAACTTTTCGCAGTTATTCATAAATAATCGATAGTAATCAGGAATTTAGCTGTTTTTAAATAAATCAACATAGAAAATTTGTCTCAAACACGCTATGATAAGGTGATAAAATTTTGAATACAAAGGAAGTAGCGAAGTGAAGAAAAGAATAGTGATCATGGTTTTCGGGTTATTGATGGTTCTGCTGACAGCTTGCGGCAGCAACAAACCAAAAATAAATGAAAAGCCATATGAGGATAAGCAATTTTTAATGGGTACATATGTCCAAATGCGTATTTATGATGATGGAAAGGAAGCTGCTCTGAAACCGGCTTTCAAGCGAGTGAAGGAGCTGGCAGATAAGATTACGGTTAATCAAGAGGGGTCAGAGATTGACGCAGTCAATAAAGAGGCTGGGGTAAAGCCAGTCAAAGTAACAGATGACATGTTCTTTCTATTAAAGGAAGCTTATAAATATAGCCAAGATTCAAAAGGCGGATTCGACATGGCAATTGGTCCGATTACATCGATGTGGCGGATTGGTTTCCCTGATGCGCGTAAGCCGGCTCAAAATGAGATTGATCAAGCCTTGAAGTTGGTTAATTATCATGAGGTCGAATTCAACGATGAGAATAAGACTGTCTTTTTGAAAGAAAAAGGTATGAAATTAGACTTAGGGGCAATTGCAAAAGGCTATATCACTGATGAAGTCGTCAAGGTTTTGAAAGAAAACGACGTAACGACGGCGATTATTGATCTTGGAGGCAATGTTTATGTTATGGGTCATAGTCCGCGGGGAAATCAAAAAGAAGATTGGACAGTCGGAATTCAAGATCCGAATCAAGCACGGAATGTTGTATTAGGAAGTGTGCCAGAAAGTAATATGTCACTGGTAACATCTGGGATATATGAACGCTATCTAGAGGCGGATGGGAAAACTTATCATCATTTGTTCAATCCAAAGACTGGCTATCCTTTTGACAACGATATCGCCGGTGTAACTATTGTTTCGAAAAAATCAATCGATGGCGATGGCTTATCTACTGCGGTCTTTTCGATGGGGGTCAAAGAAGGCCTGAAATATGTAGAGGGCTTAAAGGATACAGAAGCGATCTTTGTTACGCGAGACGATAAGGTTTATGTCACAGCTGGATTGAAGGATATTTTTGAATTAAATAAAGAGGCTGGCTATAAAATGGGCAATGATAAGGATCTGAAATAATATGACAAGAAAGATTTTTTTTGATCTAGTAGAAATTCGAACGAAATTGGCAAGCTTCTTTCCTTTTTTAATTGCTGTGCTGTTTACGAATACGTATTTCCATTCGTTTCATTGGGGAAAGACGCTCTGTTTCTTCTTTGGCATGATTGCTTTTGATATGGCGACGACGGCGATTAATAACTATATGGATTTCCGCAAAGCCCATTCAGAAGAGTATAAATATCAAGAAAATATTATCGGAAAAGCTCAACTTTCGGAGCGAACGGTTGTAATGATTATTTTTGGATTGATTGGGTTTTCGGCCATTGTTGGGATCACATTAGCGATTCAAACTGGCTGGCTGTTGCTGGTGATGGGCTGTGCCTGCTGTTTTATCGGAGTCTTTTATACCTTTGGTCCGATCCCATTGTCTCGCATGCCGCTGGGCGAAGTCTTTAGCGGTGTGACGATGGGGCTGGGAATCTTTGCTATCACGGTTTATTTGAACACGTATGATAAGAAGCTTTTTTTCATGGAGCTGGATTTGCAACATTTTGCGATTACTGGGAGTACAACGGCGGCGTTGGCGGTTGTCTGGGCGTCAATTCCATTAATAGCCACAATCGCAAACATTATGTTGGCGAACAATCTTTGTGATCTGGAACAGGATATTGAAAATCATCGCTATACATTACCTTTTTATTTAGGCAAAAAGAATGCGGTGATCTTGTTTAATCTCTTAATGTATGGTTCTTATCTGGCGATCGTGATCGGTCTAATCACGGGTATCTATCAATGGCCGATTCTGATAACGTTCTTGAGTTTGCTAAAGGTCTATCCACAAACCAAAGCGTTTACTAAAGAGCAAATTAAACACAAGACCTTTGCAATGTCGATTAAAAATTTAGTCGCCTTTAATGGCAGCTATGCATTAGGACTATTGGTCACATTGTTGTGGCAGCTTATCTGATAAATCGGATGTCCCGCCCCTATAATTATGAGGTGGGTTTGCTTGTTGAAAAAATAATGAACGAGGGATTATTTATGGATAATACGAAGAAGCTAAAAGCTACGCAGCAAAAAATGACCAAAGAACATTTCTTTGAACTTGTGCAAATTCGTACAAAGTTTGCCGGAATCTTTCCTTTTGTGATTGCTATTTTATTTACTAACACGTATTTTCATTCCTTCCATCCGGGAAAGACTCTTTTTTTCTTTTTCGGGATGTTTGCGTTTGACTTGGCAATCACTGCAATCAATAACTATATGGATTTTAAAAAAGCTCATTCGGAGATTTACAAATATGAAGAAAATCTGATTGGACGAGAAAATTTGTCGGAAAAACAGATACAGCGTTTGATTATAGGACTAGTGGGTTTTGCGGCAATTGTTGGATTGATCTTAGTCGTTCAAACTGGCTGGATGCTGTTGCCAATGGGAGCAGCATGTTTTTTTGTCGGCGTGTTTTATACGTATGGTCCGATCCCGCTTTCGCGCATGCCTTTAGGTGAGATTTTTAGCGGAGTTACTGAAGGGTTGGGAATTTTTGCTATTACGATTTATCTAAATACCTATGATCAACGCCTTTTTTACATGGAACTGGATTTCAATCATTTTGCGATCACTGGCAATACTATGGCGGTACTGGCAGTGATTTGGGCAGCATTACCGCTAATCTTGACAATCGCCAATATCATGCTGGCAAATAATATCAGTGATCTAGCGCAGGATATCGAAAATCATCGGTATACATTGCCCTTTTATATTGGGCGAGAGTGGAGTGTGAGGCTGTTCAATATTTTGATGTACAGCTGCTACGGAGCAATCCTTGTTGGTTTGATCATTGGTATTTATCAATGGCCGATTCTACTGATATTTATCAGTCTGTTTAAAGTAGTACCACAAACTCAAATTTTTACTAAGGAACAAATCAAGTACAAAACATTTCCGATGGCGGTGGAAAATCTGATCGTATTTAATAGCTGTTACGCGTTGGGACTATTAGTAACGATGATTTTACAGTTTGTATAGAAGAAAAAACCGGTGATCCGAAATCACCGGTTTATTTTTATCCTAATTGAATCAGAAAAACGATTAAACTAATCAGACCTAACCCTGTCACGATTGCAAAAAGCAGCTTATCTCGTTTGGTGGTAAAAACTGGTCGATGATAGGTATGGCTGTTCCACAGCCAAAAGACCATGCCCAATGCGTAAATGCCAATACAGTAAAGCAGGTTTAGCGCTCCTGAGGAATACAGCATATAAATTCCGTAAATGATCCCGCCAATGGCTAGAAATTGCTGCCCTTTATGTTTTTTTCCTTTGGCAATTTGCCATAAGAAAGCAGCAGACAAGACGTAAGGGACGAGTACCATCGTTGTGGCTGTATCTGTCACAGCCTGGAAGGCATCCATTGCCCAACGAGAGATCATGAAGACGATCTGCATGATAACACCATTTAATACTAAGGCGTTAACTGGCGCATTTTGTTTGTTGGCTTTTCCAAGGAAAGCTGGGAACATTTTGTCCTGTGCTGCATCAAAGGAAATCTCTGCAGCCAAAATTGTCCAAGAAATCCATGCGCCTAAAACGGAAATAATGACACCAATATCAATCATACTAGCTGCCCAAGCACCAGAAGAGGCTCGAAGGACACCGCTTAAAGAGGGACTTGGAAGATTAGCCAATTGCTCCTGCGGTAATGATCCAAAACTTAGCATTACGATTAATACGTAGATTGCTAAGGTTGTTGCATACCCAATCAAGGTTGCTCGCCCGACATCCCGTGCACGTTTTGCTCGCCCAGATAATACTACCGCGCCTTCGATCCCAACGAAAACCCACATAGTTTGCAGCATCGCATGTCGAACTTGAGTAGGGACAGAGCCTAATTGTTTACCGTTCAACATCATATTTTTAGCGAAGACATCGATTGAAAAGGTTTGATACTTAAAATGAACGAACAAAAGAAAAATCGCCATTAAAATCGGAATGACTTTTGCACTGGTAGCGATCGTATTCAAAATGCTGGCAGTCCGAATTCCGCGAGCGACTAAAAAGATTACACCCCAAATCATGAAGGTTCCTAAAAGCAATCCGATTTGTCCACCAGAGCCGCCGATGGAGGGGATGAATTTGCTTAACGCATCTAAAAATAAAATGACAAAGGAAACATTTCCGATAATATTGCTTAGCCAATAGCCCCAAGCGGAGTTAAAGCCAATATAATCGCCAAATCCGTCTTTGGCGTAATAGTAGATTCCGCCGATAATTTCAGGCTCTTCCTTTGAAAGGGTCTGAAAAACCTTAGCGATGAAGAAAACACCGACACCGGTAATCAGCCATGCAAGCAAAGATGCAACAACGCCAGCGGATTGTGAAATACTGCTAGGTAGATTGAAGACGCCGCCGCCAAGCATTGAACCGATAACGATCATACTTAAGCCCAATAAACTTAATTCTTTCGTATGCTTATCAGGTGGTTGATTCTGTTCCATAAATTTACCTCTGTTTTAGATTCGTGTTTTTTATCTCAATAAAAATATTTTCGCTAAACGTTTCAAGAAGGGGGAAAGCCGAAATTGAATTTTTTGAGACACACTTCTTCTATCTAAGCATACTCAGTTGAAAATAACCATTAGGAGGGAATAAAACTAACGGTTAACAGATTAAAGAATCGACATTTGTTTTTAATCTAAATCGAAGATAAATACGGCAGAAAACAGTCTGGTAGAACAAATTGCCGTTACTAGAGAAACTAGCTATGTTATTGTTAACAGTTTTGTATGATGCTCGAATGAAGTAAATGATTCATATAGGCGCAAGTTACTACAGAAACAGGAAGGATAATACCTGTCTAGCGGTAATTTTTTATAGAGAGGGTGTTTTTTATTTATCAGAGTGATAGAATTGAACCAGCGAGGAGGTCTAGGATGATTGAAATTCGATTAGCAACACCAGCAAACGCAACAGCAGTAGCAGCAATTTATGCGCCCTACGTGAAGGAAACAACGATCACATTTGATTATGCTGTCCCCAGTGAAGAAGATTTTGCCCAGCGAATAGCGGAAACGGTGACTACATATCCGTACTTTGTAGCCGAAGACAATGGCGTAATCTTAGGCTACGCTTATGCCCATGCGTATAAAGAACGCGCTGCCTATGATTGGGCAGTAGAGGTAAGTGTCTATGTTGATCGGCAAAAACGCGGTAATGGAGCGGGAAAGCTTTTGTACCGCTCATTAGAACAAACCTTGAAAAAGCAGAATGTCGCGATTTTAACAGCGTGTATTACTGGCGGCAATCAAGCCAGTATCGATTTCCATAAGAAGCTTGGCTACCAGCAAGTGGCTAATTTCCCTAAAATCGGATATAAATTTGATCAATGGCTGGATGTCATTTGGTTGCAAAAATTTTTAACGGAGGTAAAAGGGGAGATGCCGCCTTTTATCCCTTTCTCTAAATTATGAGCAGAAAGAACCAATTCACACTGAATACACTAGCAAAAGGAAGACTATTTGCCTTTCTCATTATTGTTGCTATAATCGTGCGTGTTGCGTTAGCCGTGGAAATGCCAGTCAAAATTTATATGCAGGCAGGGTATGACGATGCCCTTTCTATCAATCAAGCATTAACTATTTTAGCGGGAAAATGGTTAGGTCCTTATGGTACGGGGACTTTGACTAAAGGGTTGTCTTTTACTTTCTTCCTTATTGTGAATCATTTTTCAAAATTGTCTTATCCGCTGTTTTTGTGTTTAGTGAATATGGCAGCGGCCTTTGCGATTGTGAAGGCTTTGGCGCCGTTGATCAAGAATCGATACTTAAGCGGACTAGGCTTTCTATTTTTCAGCTATTCACCGGCTACATTTACCTCAGATTTTTCATTAAGGGTTTATCGAAATAGTTTGGTTTTTGCGGTTGTGTTGTTCGTATTAGCCGGAATACTTGGTCATTTCTTACGAAGAAAAGAAGCACTCAGAAAACGTCTCCCATGGGCCATCATACTGATGGCGGCTTTTCCTTTCTTTTGGTTTTTGCGTGAGGATTCTATTTGGCTAGTGCCCTTATATGCTGTCGCGACCGTTTGTACGTTATTTGGAATTACTGTAAAGCATTCCTCGCTTGGCTCTTCATTCAAAGAGGGCTTTAGAAATTTTTGGATACTGCTTAAAGAAACGAGTAAAACGAGATTAATTGGGAATATCCTACTTTTACTAGCACCTGTGCTGTTAACCGCAGGCGAATCTTTGGTCATTTCAAAAATTAATTATGAGCATTATGGAATCTTTACCACCAATGATCGGACAAAGACCTCATTTGCCAGAATGACAGAAAATCTGATTCAAATTGACAATAGCAGCTTTGATTCTGAAGTGGTTGCTGAAGACAGTGGAATTTGGGTGTCAAAAAAGACGTTTGATAAGGCACAAAAAGTGTCCCCAACATTTGCCAAATACAAAAAGGGAATCAATTGGATCTATAGTGAATCAATTTGGCCGCATTCTTGGCCAGTAAAAAATGGTGAGCTGCCTGGTGATATGTTTGTTTGGGGCTTACGTGAAATGTTTCAGCGAGAAGGTCTCTACAAGGACGGCAAAGCAAATGAAAAAGTCTTTAAAAAAATCTCCCAGGAGCTGGAAGAGGGTTTTGAGTCAGGCAAGTTAAATAGGAAAAATATGTTCTTTGTCTCGAAACAAAGCAATGGGAAAAAGCTTGAAGATATGGGAAAGGTATGTAACTATATTGGGGTAGGTGTTATTGAAACCACATTTTATCGAAGCTATCAAACGAGCTATGGCGGATCAATCTTTGTAGAAAATCAACCAGCTGAAGTTGTTCTAGACTTAATTAATGTCAAATCTATTTCTACTTTAAAAGAGGGAATGGAGGCAGAGGAGCGGCGAACAAAACCGTTTGTATTTGTGATAAACGGGATTATCTGGATTTATCGGATTATTTCACCAATACTATTGCTTGCGAGCTTAGGCGCTATCTTGTTGTTCACAATTGCTTATTTTAAAAAGAAAAGAAATCGGCCGGTTTTAGCGGATTATTTGATTATTTTCCTTGGTTTATTGTTGACCTATACCGTGTATCTCTTTGGCGTTTCATGGTTTGCGACCTGGGCACCCGGCGGAAGAGGCTTATTTATGTTTTTCTACACAGGTGCAGGGGTACCGCTGATGCAAATAATTGAACTACTAAGCGTAACGTTGATTTTCAGAAACGCAAAAGGAAAATTGTTCGAAAATAAAGTCGAATCGGATTAGGTTTCGTTAATGATATTCTAATGAAATTCATTATGAATTGTTACGCGCCTATACCAATGGTTTGCTATCCTTGCATTGTAAAAATAAGGAGGCCCCTAATAGCGCAATGAAACGAGAGAAGAACACTTCGAAAAACGAAGTAAAAACCACCGACTTTCTACTAGAGATGTTGGCGTTGTTCATCCTGATTTCCTTAACTATTTATGCTATACGAACGGGAAAGATATTTTAATAAGGATATTTCGGCAAGTATTGATAAAAGACATTCTAACCGACCAGACGAGTCGTTTAGAATGTCTTTTTTGTCTATGCTTTGATCGATGTTTTAACTTGCAGTAGATTTTATTTAGCTGCTGGTTAACGTCTCTAATTCTTTCATTTTGCAAATAATTCGTTCTGGTGTGATTGTTTCTTTCATTAGATGAATCATTTCGCCAGGAGTGCTGGCCCGTTCAGCTACAGCTTGATAGTCCTTCTCGGTTAATTGTAGGTGCATATCGGTTAAGCTTGTCGGAAGAGCTAATTGACGATAAAAAGGAAGCAAACGTTCAATCTCCGTTAGATTATTTTCAATCATCAGCTGTACTAGAATGCCATAGGCGACTTTGTTTCCGTGAAGCTGCTGATGACTGTCCGGTAGTACCGTCAGTGCATCATGAATCGAATGGGCACCAGCTGTTCGTCCATATTCATCACCAAAACCACCCACCATTCCAGCTAATAAAATATTGGCTTCAACTACATCGACAAAAGCTTGATTGAGTCGCTTCTGATCCATCGCTGCTAATGCCTCCATGCTCTTTGTTAAAAGAATTTCACGACATTTCTGCGCCGCAAACTCAGCCACTTGGACTTCAACAGGTTTGATTGTTAATTGTGAAATAATCGTATGGGATTCATACCATTTCGCTAACGTATCCCCAATACCGGCGATCATCAATTCACGGGGAGAGAGTAAGATAATCTCTGGATCAATCAATACTAGATCGCTGGCTTTAGGAAAAATATCGTAGCGCAGCATCACACCTTCTTCATTATAGACCACACTTAACGGGGTATAGGCAGCACAGGTTGCGGCTAGGGTTGGCAAAATAATAATCGGCAGATTCACCTTATATGCCACGAATTTGCCTAGATCGGCGACCTTTCCACCACCAACAGCGATAATCCCGTCAAATTGTTCCTTTTTGCATAAAGACGCAAAATCCTCAGCAGCTGAATCAGTACATTGTCCGCCATAATATTGGAAAGTTTTTGTTATTGATAAATCTGGGAAATAGTCTTTTACAGCCTGCCAGGATACTTTGCCGTGGAGAATCAAGACATTCTCAATGTTTCTACTATTGAGATGAGATTCAAGTGAATCCCAAGCATTTTCTTTCAGTTCATATTCTTGCGGGGCGCCTCGCACGATCAATTGTTTTGTCATAGAAAAACTTCTTTCATCATTTTTTTAGATTAATCTTTTTTTATTATAATAGTTATGGTAGTATGAGAGCAAGTTATTTTTGAATATTTATTCTCTTATTATTCATATACTTATATTATTATTCAAAAGGAGCGAAATGGATGAAAAAGAAAGTTGGAGCATTACTCACAGTGCTATTAATGCTGCTGAATTTATTACCGGCAAAAGCACAAGGAGCAGAGAAGGATGAAATCTATGAACGAATTCAACAAAGCGGGGAGTTAGTTGTTGGATTATCCGCAGATTATGCACCCTATGAGTTCCATGCGGATGTGGATGGCAAGGATAAAATTGTTGGTTTTGATGTCTCGATTGCAGAAAAAATCGCAAAGGATATGGGCGTAAAATTAAAAATTGAAGAGCTTGGTTTTGATGCACTATTAGGAGCATTGAAAACCGGCAAGATCGATTTAGTTATTTCTGGTATGTCTATTACTGAGGAACGCCTAAAAGAAGTAGATTTTTCTGATCCGTACTTTGTCGTACAACAAAAAGTACTGGTTCGTAAAGATGACAAGAATAAATTTAAAACGACTGCTGATTTTGATGGTTTAGCAGTCGGTGCACAAAAACAAACGACGCAAGAAGATCTAGTGAAAAATGAAATGACTGGTGCCGAACCGACTTCACTTCAGAAGGTTCCTGACTTGATCAATAATTTATTGAATAAAAAAGTCGAAGCGGTAGTGCTGGAGCAGCCTGTCGCGGAGGCTTATGTCCAGCAAAGCGACAACGTAGCTTTAGCTCCTGTCAAGTTTGAACAGGGTGAAAAGGTCACTGCCATTGCGATGTCGAAAAATACACCAGAATTGAAAAAGCATGTCAACGAATCCATCAAAACAATCAATGACAAGGATCTGTTGAAGGGCTATCAAAAGGAAGCCAATGAATTGATGTTCCAAGATGAGCAATCCTTCCTGCAAAAGTATGGCCCTTATTATCTAAATGGCGCGAAATATACGATCTTATTAGCTTTTGTAGGTGTCTTGTTCGGTTTGATTTTTGGTAGCTTGCTGGCGTTGATGAAGCTAAGCAAGAGCAAGCTTTTAAAGGCTCTTGCAGTGGTTTACATCGAGTACGTCCGCGGCACCCCGCTATTGGTTCAAATTTTTATCGTGTACTTCGGTACTGGTGTTTTAGGCTTAGATTTGTCGAAATTACTAGCTGGTTGTATCGCTGTATCTTTGAATAGCGCGGCTTATGTTGCTGAGATTGTCCGAGCTGGGATCAATGCGGTCAATAAAGGACAGATGGAGGCAGCACGTTCTTTAGGAATGAATCAAAAAGAAGCGATGCGCTTCATCATCTTCCCGCAGGCGATTAAGAATATTTTGCCAGCATTGGGAAATGAGTTCGTTACGATCATCAAGGAATCCTCTGTCGTTTCCGTTATCGGAGTGTCGGAGCTGATCTTCCAAACAGGTGTAGTACAAGGTGCCAGCTTCAAGCCATTCCTGCCATATGTGCTGGTCTCGCTGATTTATTTTGTACTGACCTTCTGCACTTCTCGTCTATTAGGTTTTGCTGAAAGGAGAATGGGTCTGAATGATTAATGTAAAGCAACTGTCAAAAAGCTTTGGCGATAACGAGGTATTAAAGTCGATTGATCTGACGGTCAAAGAAGGCGAAGTGGTGGTCATCATCGGGCCTTCAGGAAGCGGGAAGAGTACGATCCTGCGTTGTTTGAACTTGCTGGAGGAGCCGACTTCTGGTGAAATCTTTTTTGAAGGGCAAAATATTACGGCTCCAGACAGTAATATTGATCAGATTCGTCAGAAAATGGGGATGGTGTTCCAAAGCTTTAATCTCTTTCCCCATATGAGTGTGTTAGAAAATTTAACGATTACACCAGTAAAAATAAAAAAAGAAGACCCTGAAAAAGCCAAAGAACAAGCTTTAGCCTTGTTAGATCAAGTTGGTTTGAAGGAAAAGGCTACTAGTTATCCTGCTAGTTTATCTGGCGGGCAGCAGCAGCGGGTGGCGATCGCTCGTGCATTGGCGATGAGTCCTGATGTGATGCTCTTTGATGAACCAACTTCAGCGCTTGATCCGGAAATGGTCGGAGAGGTGCTGTCAGTTATGCAGGATTTGGCTAAAAAAGGCATGACCATGGTAGTGGTAACTCATGAAATGGGCTTTGCCAAGGAAGTGGCGGATCGTGTGATCTTCATGGCAGACGGCATCATTCAAGAAGAGGGTACCCCTGAGGAGATCTTTGAGCGCCCGCAAAACAGTCGGACACAAGATTTCTTAAATAAAGTATTGTAAACAGAAGCGGAGGACACAGGATGGACAAAAGTAAACTCGCGCGACGCTTCCAGCAGCCGGCAGAAAATTTGCTGATGAAGATCGCCGTTTTAGCTAAAGAAAAGGAAAATATTATTGATTTGTCAATTGGCGATCCGGATTTGATTACTGATCCGGCAATTATCGAAGCAGCTTATGCCGACGTGAAAAAGGGGGCAACCAACTACACAGCACCAGATGGCAGCAAAGAATTTCTGATGACGGTCGTTGATTTTTATCAAAAAAAATACGGGTTGCACGTCCAACTCAATCAAGTTCGGGCGACTGTTGGCGCATTGCATGCCATGTATTTAGTCATGCAGGTGCTCCTTGATCCTGGTGATGAAGTGATTATTCATGAACCCTATTTTTCACCTTATCGTGAACAGGTTGTATTATCAGGAGGTAAACCTGTTTTTGTTCCTACCTATGAAGAAAATGGCTTTCAGTTAGACGTTGAGGACTTAAAAGCGGCTATCACTGATCGGACCAAGGCGATTATTATTAATTCACCAAACAATCCAACGGGAGCGGTTTTTTCAGAGAATACCTTAAAACAAATCGCTGAAGTTGCGATTGAAAAGGAGCTCTTTATTATTTCAGATGAAATCTACGAGGATTTTGCTTTCAAAGAAAAATTCGTACCCATGGCTCGTCTGGCTCCAGAAAACACCATCACTATCAGCGGTGTATCGAAGGGCTTTGCGATGACGGGTTGGCGCTTAGGCTATATGATCGCGCCAGCTTACATCAATCAAATTGCTGGAATGATCAATGAGAGTATTACGTATTCTGCACCAACAGCTTCACAGCGCGGTGCAATCTATGCGTTGAAACATTATGAGGAACTCGTACCGCCAACCGTTGAAGTGTTCAAGGAACGTTTGGCTTATATTGAAAAAAGGGTTGCTGAAATTCCTTATTTATCCTTGCCTTCTGTTGCTGGAAGCATGTATGCTTTTATTAATATCAGTAAAAGCGGCCTAGATTCAGTGACGTTCGTTGAACAGGTCTTGGAAAAAAGCGGTGTGCTCTTCGTACCGGGAAAAGCCTTTGGAGAAACCGTTGGCGACAATTATATCCGATTGGCCGCAACTCAGTCGTTGGAAGTTTTAGCCGAAGCCTTTGATCGCTTAGAAAAATTAAACTTTTAGCTCGCAAAAGCGGGCACGTTCTAAGAGGTATTCCTTTACTGGTCAGACTATAGTAGAAACAGGAGGAAGATGGATGGAATGGTTAGATCATTTCAATAATAGTATTGCTTATGTGGAGGAGAATTTAGCTGCTGAGATCAACTTGGACAGTGCAGCACAATTAGCTCAATGCTCCAGCTATCACTATCAGCGGATGTTTTCTTATATTGCTGGTGTAACGTTGGGAGAATACATTCGCCGCCGGAGGATGAGTCTGGCAGGAGTAGATTTGCAGCGAGGTGAAAAGGTCATTGATGTTGCTGCGAAATATGGCTACGATTCTCCAACTTCCTTTAATCGTGTGTTTAAAGGCGTGCACGGAATCACACCTAAGGAAGCCAAGCAATCAGGCGTAAAATTGACTAGCTATCCAATGTTGACCTTCAAATTGACTGTAAAGGGTGTGCAAGCAATGGAGTATCAACTAATCGACAAAGAAGCTTTTCATGTGACTGGATTTGGTTTGAAAATCGAGCAGGACATGGAGGTAGCGCAAAAGCGTATTCCGGAATTTTGGAATGAAGTCAGTGCCAGCGGAGATCTGCAAAAGCTGCTGCCGCTGATGGATCAAGAAACGCCAGGAGTTTTAGGTGTTAGCTTGATGACCTCAGAGGTTCAGGACGCTTGGGAATATGTGATTGGCGTTGTCAATGAAGAAGCGACCGAGGAATTCGCGCAATATGAAATTCCGGCCGCAAAATGGGCTGTTTTCTCAGGGACCGGGCCAATGCCAGGAGCGATTCAAGAGTTGCAGCAGCAAGTATTTCAAGAATGGCTGCCAACTTCTGGGTTCGAATACGATGAGTTGCCGGATATTGAATTGTATTTGGATGCCAATCCAGAAAATGCGCAATTTCAGGTTTGGTTGCCGGTTCGACCAAAATAGAATGTAATAAAGGGCTGTGGCTAATTGTAGTCACAGCTTTTTACTTGTTATAATTAGTTGAATGACTATGGAAGGAAGAGGAAAATGAAAGAAATCATTGAGACAATCAAAGCATATGAACCGTATACAGAGGAAGAAGCAGCGGACAAAAAGCTGTTTATGGAAAAACTGCAATTTCAAGAGCAGTTGTTGACGCGGGAAAATCCAGACTATCATTTTTCCTCTTCAGCTTGGGTAGTTAATTCGACTTATGACAAGGTATTGATGGTCTATCATAATATTTATCAATCTTATTCTTGGACAGGCGGACATGCGGATGGCTGCGCAAATCTGTTGTTGGTAGCTCAAAAGGAATTAGAAGAGGAGACTGGAATCAAGGAGTATCATTTACTGCATGATGGCTTGTTCGCCTTTAATATCTTACCAGTTCCGGCGCATTATAAAAATGGTCAGTATATTAAGGAACATAATCATATTAATACGACTTATCTTTTTATGGCGCAGGAAGATCAAACCTTCAAAATCAAAGAAGATGAAAACAGTGATGTGAGATGGATCGCTGTTACAGATATTGACCAGAAAGTTACTGAAGAGGCGATGAAGGTTTATTATCATCAGATGGTGGCAAAGGCTCTATCGCTCAAAAAATAATCCTTTTGCCCAGCCATTTGGCTTAGGCGATTGTCTGCGTTAAAATATTCCTGAATGGAATGGAGTGACGAAATGGATCAGCAAAAATTAACGCTCTTTCTTGATTTAACTGAGACCTTGAACTATACGGAAACAGCAGAGCGCAATTTTATGACACAGGGCAATGTCTCAAAAAAGATCAACGCATTGGAAAAGGAACTGGGAATCCAGCTTTTTGATCGCAGCAATCGCCAGATTAAGCTGACAGAAGACGGACAATTGATCTTGGAGGATGTCAAAAGGATCGTGACTGATTATCAGATTTTAGAAGCGAATTTAACTAAACATCGAGAGAAAAAGGAGCGGGTCTTAACAATTCACACAATTCCGACGATGCCGAACTATTTGGGCTTTGATCTATTAACGAGCTTTTTGCGGCAGCATCCCGAGGTTCACTTGAACTTGCAGGAATCTGAAGCAATGGCGATGGATCGTATCCCGCTGGAAGAAAAGAATAGTGTGTATTTCTTTCGTTCATTAGATAAATTAAATGCTCAGAACTACATCACAACAGAAGAGGATCATTTTGTGGCGGTCTTGCCGAAAGCACACCCTTTAGCAAAAAATTCGACAATCACTCTTTCTGATTTGCAGGCTGAAAACTTTTTGCTGCTGGGCCAAGCATCTAAAGCTTATTATTCGGTGATGGAGTTGTGTCACAGCGTCGGGTTTGAACCGCAAGTTACTTATCAGGGAACCCGGATCGATTTGATTTTGAAAATGATCGAGCAAGGATTGGGCATCTCCTTAATCATGGAAAAATCATTAGGTAATTCGCTGTCAGATCAATTAGTTCTACGCGAAATCGCACCGACGCAGGAAAGTTACCTGTATTTTTATCTCTCAGAAGAAGCCGATGCTCCGGCACCTAAATTATTTTTAAAGTATTTGCAAGATAAATATTCCAATGTGGAATAATAAAACCAAAAAGCTGAATTGTATTGTGTCTTTGATGAGCCTAAACTTAGCTTATTGAATCAAACAATACAAGGAGGCTTTTTTTATGTCGACACCTTATGATTTACGAAAGGTTTTAGCTGAATTACAGGAAATGCCAGGAGAGTATCACGAAACGAATGTAGAGGTCAATCCTCATGCAGAGCTTTCCGGGGTTTATCGTTATATCGGAGCGGGCGGCACGGTCAAACGCCCGACGCAAGAAGGACCAACTATGATGTTCAACAATGTCAAGGGGTTCCCAGATACCCGAGTGTTGATCGGCATTATCGCCAGCCGCGACCGTGTCGGTAAGATCCTGCATCACGATCCGAAACATCTAGGGCGTTTGTTGAAGGATTCTGTTCAAAATCCAGTTAAGCCAGTAAAAGTGACCAAAGCTGAAGCACCGGCTCAAGAAGTTGTACATTTAGCCAGTGATGAAGGCTTTGACATTCGCAAAATTTTAGCAGCACCCACCAATACAGAATATGATGCTGGACCCTATATTACAATGGGCGTTGTTTTTGGCTCTGATCCGGATAAAAGTATGAGCGATGTTACGATTCATCGGATGGTGTTGGAGGATGAAGACACGATCGGGATGTATATCATGCCCGGCGGCCGTCACATCGGACATTTTCAAAAACAGTATGAAGCATTGAACAAGCCGATGCCGATCACGATCAATATTGGATTAGATCCAGCAATCTCCATCGGCACGACCTTCGAGCCGCCAACCACACCGCTGGGCTACAACGAATTGTGGATCGCTGGCGCATTGCGTCAGGAGCCTGTTCAGTTAGTGGATGGCGTTGCAGTGGATGAAGTTGGGATCGCCCGTTCGGAATTTATTATCGAAGCAGAGATTTTACCTCACGAAACGATCCAAGAGGATATCAATACGAATACTGGCAAGGCGATGCCGGAATTTCCTGGTTATAACGGCGATGCTAATCCTGCTGTCAATGTCGTGAAAGTCAAAGCGATCACGCATCGCAAAGATCGACCAATCATGCAGACGACGATTGGACCATCCGAAGAACATGTATCGATGGCGGGAATTCCTACTGAAGCCAGTATTTTGGATTTAGTTGACAAGGCGATTCCCGGGAAAGTAACGAACGTCTATAATCCTCCAGCAGGCGGAGGCAAGCTAATGTCGATTTTACAGATCCATAAAGAAACAGAAGCCGATGAAGGAATCCAACGCCAAGCGGCGATTTTAGCTCTTTCAGCTTTTAAAGAATTAAAAACCGTCATTTTGGTTGATGACGATGTCGATATTTTCGACATGAACGATGTGATGTGGACTTTGAATACTCGTTTCCAAGGTGACAAGGACATTATCGTGCTGCCGGGAATGCGCAATCATCCGTTAGATCCTTCAGAACGGCCAGAGTATAATCCGGCGTCGATTCGTTTCCGCGGTATGAGCAGTAAAACGATCTTGGACGGTACGGTGCCATTTGATTTGAAGAATGATTTTATTCGGGCGGAATTCAAAAAAGTCACGGATTGGAAAAAATATTTGGAGTAGGTGAAGCAGATGAAAAAAAGAATCGTGATTGGAGTTACCGGTGCATCTGGCATTATCTACGCCATTGATTTGATCAAACGTCTAAAAGCTGATCCAACGATCGAGACGCATGGGATTATTAGTGATTGGGCAAAGCAAAATCTGAAGTTGGAATCCGATGTTAGCTTGAAAGAATTTGAAGAGATGCTGGATTATCATTATAGCAATCGTGATTTAGGTGCTGCGGTCGCCAGTGGCTCCTTTTTAACGGATGGAATGGTGATCGTGCCAGCCAGTATGAAAACTGTCGCAGGTATTTCGATGGGGTTTGGCGATAACTTGATCTCGCGAGCTGCTGACGTGACGTTGAAGGAACAAAGAAAATTGGTCATAGTGCCGCGAGAAACACCGCTGAATGCGATCTATCTTGAAAACCTGACCAAATTAGCCCGATTAGGAGTTCAAATCATCCCGCCAATCCCAGCATTTTACAGCCAGCCAAAAACAATCGATGATCTCGTGGCCCATCAATCAATGAAGCTGATGGACGCTTTAGGCATCGAAAACCACGTTTCGAGGCGGTGGAAAGACAGTGAGTAAACTCTTTACTATCAAAAAAGCCGACTACGAAATCACACTTAAAGCCGAATGGATTGGGAATGATCTGCTGCTGTGTCTTTATGGCGGTGATACGCCGCATATCGGTACGGTAACGACTTTTTCAGGAGATACACAGCTTCAGCGTTTTCCCAGTCATGATGGCCGATTTCACAAAGATGATGTTCTGGCGAAGATATTATTGGGAAGGATTCAATCAATAATTCCGGGAAATTGTGTCATTACAGCGGGCGTACATGTGGATCATATCTCAAAAGAACAGATCGAAGCATCGTTTCCGATGACAGAAGAGCTTGCGGACGAACTCGTTCTTTGGATCAGTGACCACGAGCTAACCAAAGAACCGTTATATAAATAATCTCAAACTGCCTAGCTGTTGTTAGGCAGTTTTTTGCGAGGTCTGCTTTTCCCAGTTTGTTAGGCTTGAGCTCTAATTATTGATTTTCTTGAATATAGTGAACAGACTCTTCAGCAGAATCGTATGCATGATTCTTCTGATTTTAAAAAAAGATTTCCATCAAGTTTAAAAAATCCTGCAAAATGTGACATATGTCCTAATTGGTTTCCGCCAAAAGCCATAAAATAAGGGTATAGGAGGTGCTGAAAATGATAATTCTTATACTATTGATTCTTATTGCTGCTGGGCTTATGGCTGTTAGAAAGCAACAAAAAGCCCGAGCAAAAGTAAACTATTGGGCACATATCAATGAACTTGAAGCACAACGGAAAGAACAAATCTTAGCGACTGCCATCAAAATGCAGCAACAAGAAAATACTGACTCTAAAGCTGATTGCAAATGGAAGCAGGCTAGTTAACACTACCTAGCCTGTATACCTTCAGCCGAGCGAGCTTTCAATTGCGTCATATCAATAATCTGAAAGCCGCCATTTTCCTTTTTTAAAATGTTATCCTCAGCTAATTTTTTTAATAAACGCATTAAATGCCGATAACTGATTCCCACCGTCGCGGCGACATCTGTTAAACGATCAAAGAAAAAATCCTTATAAGCCCCTTGAGCAATATAGGAGCATAGTCGCTGCTCGCCGCTAAATAAAACGTTCGAAGTAAAGTTGTAGGAATCTCGGATCATATTCAACGCTAAATCCTCGGTCATTCTCGTCATGAAGGTCAGATTTTTAAAGAGATTGTCCTGTTTACTCTGAAAAGGGATCAGGATACATTCAAAAGGCGAGAGCGTCATGACGGAGGCGGTCGCATACTTCATCCCAGTCATTAATTCCGCGTGTCCGATCAACCCTCTAGAAAGATAATGAGCTAAAATCAAGTCTTTGCCATTCGGAGCACTGACGCAAACTTTGGCTTTTCCTGAAACTACGATCGTCAGATGCTTGTATTCCACACCTTGACTATATATTTCTTCTCCCGTACCAAAATGCCGAATTTCACAAATCGATTCATGCTCCAATAAACCATAATAATCGAGTATTTCGCGGTGCAGCTTTTCCACTTTTCCTACCATTTCATCACCCTTTTTTTCTATAATGGTCTTCACTTAATATTTTACTATGAATCAAGTTTGAAAGGCGCTTTAAGATCTATTTTTACTTTTCGCGATTTCTTTTCTCGGATCTTTCAGTTAAACTAATTGAAAACGATTAAAGGATTGTCGTGATATGATCAAGTATAAGCTAAAAGAATTAGCGTCCTTTTCTGTTACTGGACTAGAACTGGCGCTGACAAATCAAAAAAGCAAGAATCTTGAACGCAGTCTATCATTTTGGCCGCGTTTTAATTATCAGCTTAAAAGCAATGGATTAAACCAACAAACTGGAAATTGGACTAAGTATGCGTTTATGGAACGGCGAGATGGGCAGCTTTATTATTATTGTGCGATCCCAAAAATGAAGGCGAATCCAACAAAATTCATTTTGAAGGATATTCCTGCGGGGAAATATTTGGTTGTGGAGCATCAAGGTGCGATGGACCAAATCTACGCTACATATGAAGAGATTTACCAGAAGCTGATTCCCAAGCTTGGTTTGAACTTGGAACAAACGAACTTTTTACATTTTGAAAAATATGACGAAAGATTTCATTGGAATCGAAGCAGTTCAATTATTGAGCTTTGGATTCCATTAAAAGACTAAAGGGTCTAATTAAAACTGTATTTATAAATATTCATTTTTTATCTGTATTTGGATGTGATATACTTTAACTATTCATAACTGATCGTTAGGAGGAAGCATTGTGAATAAAAATGAGATTTTGGATTATCTTAGCAAAAAGGATATTTGGTTTGAAGTGACAGAACATCAGGCTGTATACAACATGGAGGAACTTTCCGAGGTTGCGTTGCCATACCCAGAAGCTGATGCGAAGAATCTTTTTGTCCGTGATGATAAAAAAAGAAATTTTTATCTAATTACTGTTAAAGGCGACAAAAGGGTCGATCTTAAAGAATTCAAAAAGGAAAACAACACGCGACGATTATCTTTTTCATCGGAGAATGATTTAATGGAAGTGATGGGATTAATTCCAGGCGCGGTGAGCCCTTTTGGAATTTTAAATGATTCAGAACACAAAGTACACTTCTTTATTGATGCTGATTTCTTTGAAGAACCAGGACTTATTGGTGTTCATCCGAACGATAATACAGCAACTGTATGGTTAAAAACAGAGGATTTAGTCGCGATTGTTAAAGAGCATGAAAATCAAGTAACGGTTGTTCACCTTTAGATTTCATGTCCTTCATAGTAACGTGACTCAAATGAACTTGGGTGTTTTAAAATTAGCTTCTCAGATTTTTTTGCGTTAAATTACGCATAGATGTATCTATTTTTTAAAGATATTAGGTCGCAGCTTAAAGCACTCTTTTGAGTGTTTTTTTCTTTTCGTTTATTGTCATGGCGAAGCTTTTCTCGTATAGTGAATGAATAAGGGGGCGACAAAATGATTGAATTAAAAGGTGTAACAAAAATATATGATCAGAAAAAAGCGTTAGATAATTTAAGTTTAACGATTAAGGCCGGTGAGATTTTCGGCTTTTTAGGCCATAATGGGGCAGGAAAATCGACAACGATCAAAAGTTTAGTGAGTATTATTGAGCCTACGAGTGGTGAGATTTTGTTTGATGGAAAGAATTTGAAGACGGATCGATTAGCAATTAAGAAGAAGATCGCGTATGTACCGGATTCGCCAGATATGTTTTTACAATTAACAGCCAATGAGTATTGGGATTTAATCTCAGCTGCTTATGATCTGAAGGGGCAGGAGCATCGCCGACAAGAGCTGATCAATTTATTTGATTTAGTTGGTCACGAAGATGAAACATTGGAAAGCTTTTCTCATGGCATGCGGCAAAAAACGATCATTATTGGAGCCTTACTGCCAGATCCCGATATTTGGATCTTAGATGAACCGTTGCAGGGCTTAGATCCGCAGGCTGCATTTGATTTGAAGGAAATGATTAAACGCCATGCCGAAAAGGGCAATACAGTGATTTTTTCGACGCATGTCTTAGACACTGCACAGCAATTGTGTGATGAACTGGCAATTTTGAAAAAAGGTGAGCTGATCTATAACGGTTCCGTGGACAATTTATTGCAGGATTATCCAAATGAATCGCTAGAAAGAGTCTACCTCAAAATGGCTGGACGCCAAGCTGATGGGGACTTGATTACTGAAATTGAGGAGCCTGCCCATGAATAGTCAAATCATCAAACGCTTGATTGCAGTCAACATGCTGTATGTCAATCCATCTTCCACCAATCAAATTCGAAAAAAAGGGCATAAGGGCAAGAAAGTCATTCGTAGTATCGTTCAACAGTATTTAATGTCTGGGGTAATCTTTCTGTTGATTTATGGAGCAACTATGGTGATGATTGATTTTTCAAAATTGCCTGGCTTTTTTACTTATTATATGATGCTATTTGCTTTGATTGGTTTCTCCCAATCACTTTCAGCGATTTTTAATGTCTTTTTTGAAAGTAAAGATTTGCAGGATTATTTGCCTTTGCCAATCAAGCAAGGGGAGGTCTTTGTCGCCAAGTTTTTGGCAGTTGGGATGACAATTGTACCGTTTCTATTGCCGTTGTTAATTTTATTTTTCCTGACGTCCTATAAAAGCGGCTATTCCATCGTAATCGCGGTAGTGGGAGCTATTCTGCTATTCATTATTTTCTTTACATTATTATTTAGTCTATGTAGCTTAATTGTTTTTGGAATGACAAAAACAAAGCTGTTTCGGCGACATAAAAAGCTGTTTACCAGCTTAATGCTGGGCTTTTCCATGATTGTTTCTGTTGGCGGGGTTTTAGCAATCAATTTCACCCAAAATTCTGTCGATCATTCCAGCACGGGTATAGCCGATAGACATGCGTTTTCGGTTTTTCTACCGTTCTACCGGGTTATGCACGAGCTGTTTTCGGTAACTGGACTTATTACTTTGCTTGTATTGTTGGCTGTGACGGGATTACTTTTGCTGGCATTGAAATTTTTCGTAATTCCTAGCTTATACGAACAATTCAGCGATGAGGCTTCCCATACTGCGGCAACAAAACGCAAACGAAAAACCGATCAATCGTTGAAGCAGCTGTTGGCAAGCTACAATCGTCAATTACTGAAAAATCCTAACTTGATTATGCAGGTCTTGACCTCATCATTAATTATGCCAATTGTGATGATTGGGACAATAGTAACTACGAGTCCGATCAATTTACAAACCTTAACGCCAAAGTTTATGGGGGTATTCTTTGTGGCGGGGATTGTTTTTGCGACGATTATGCTTAATCAAACCTCTTTTGTCAGTAATCTGATCTCATTGGATCGTGAGAATTTTTCTTTTATTCAATCTCTTCCGTTGTCGCTAGAGAAATATCTTCGTCAAAAATTCTGGGTTGGCTGTAAAATCCAGATGCTGATTGCTGGCGGAGTAGGTATATTGATAGCTGTTGTGTTGCGGTTTCCGATATTCTTATCACTGCCTTTTATAGCAGGGATATTATGGGGAACATATCTGTTATCACTTCACTTTTTTAGCCGAGATTATCGTTTGTTGAATGTGACATGGACCAATATCAGCCAACTTTTCACACGAGGGGTGGGAAACTATGGTCTGATGATTTGGATGTTTGGCTCGCTTTTTGTTGGTGCGATTCTGATCGTTTTATATGTAGTCGCTGTCATGATGAACGTTAATCCTGTGTTGCTAAATGGCGGTGTCATGATTTGGTTGGCGATCCTGTCCGTGGCATGGCTATTAATCAACCGAAATAATTTTTGGAAGAAGTTAAATGACTGATTATAAAGGTAAAGAAAGAACCTTAACGCAAGGTTCTTTTTTTATGGATAAAAGTTTACATAAATAAATTATCGAAATAGAAATGCGGATTTAAAATTAAAGTATATTTAGGTTTAGACGGATTAACGCTGAGTATAAAATGGTATTTAGATAAAATAATTCAAATCTAATTATCATAAAAAGACGATGAAAATAATCCTTTCAAAATTAATCCTCATTTAAATAAAGATTCAGAAGAGAGTACACAAACCTTTAGCTGTATTTTTTTAATTTTAAATAAAAATTTACAGATCAATAGGTAGCGCTTTCTAATTTTTGAATATTGATATTAAGTTTGATATAACGTGCTTTAGAAGGAAAAGTAAAATACAATAAAAAAACAAGTTAAAATCACTCATTTCAATTGTTCTTAATCTAGTTATTTTATCATTTAATTTGTTGCGTAGATTTTCAGCTTTCGTAATTGTTTTGATGCAATTTGTCAGAATATTCAATGACTTTCACCATTCTTGCACTCTGTCTTTTTTCATTGTAAAGTATCATTTAGGGATTTCTTATATTTACAGTGTTCTTGTTCAATTAATAACTAATTTCAAGATTGAAACACAAACGTAATAAAGACCCTAGAAAAATTGAATAGGAGTGGTTTCAATGGCCAAATCAGAGAAAGGCATGACATTGGTTGCGTTAGTCATGATGATCTTTACCTCGGTATTTGGGTTTGCTAACGGACCAGTAGCCTTTTACTTAATGGGCTATGGATCAATCGTCTTTTACGTTATCGCAGCAATTCTATTTTTTATTCCATTTGCATTGATGATGGCGGAATTCGGTTCAACGATCAAAGGCGAAAATAGTGGGATGTACAAATGGCTGGAGGTCAGCGTAGGACCACGTTTTGCATTTATCGGAACGTTTATGTGGTTTGCTTCTTACGTTGTCTGGATGGTTTCTACATCATCTAAAGTTTGGATTCCTTTTACCACAGCATTTGCTGGGAGCGATCAAACGCAAAAATTACATATGTTGGGTATGAACTCGACTCAAGTAGTTGGTTTGCTGGCATGTGTTTGGATGATCATCGTAACGTTGGTCTCAATTAAAGGGGTCAAGGGAATCGTTAAAATCACTAGCTTAGGTGGGATTGCGGTAACAAGTTTAAACGTTGTTTTAATCGTAATTTCTGGTATTATTTTGGTATTAAATGGGGGGCATTTAGCGCAACCATTTAACCACATTTTACATTCACCAAATCCTAGCTATCAAAGCCCAATCGGCTTGTTAGGATTCGCGGTATTCGCAATCTTTGCTTATGGTGGTTTGGAAGCTGTTGGGGGCATGGTTGATAAAACTAAGAACCCTGAAAAAACTTTCCCTAAAGGTGTCGTACTTTCTGCATTGATCATCTCTGTTGGTTATGCATTAGGGATCTTCTTATGGGGTGTAAGTACCAATTGGCAAGATGTTTTATCTGGTGATTCAACCAACTTAGGAAATATTTCTTATGTAATGATGAATAACTTAGGTTACGTTTTAGGTGATGCGATGGGTCTAGGACACGGCGCTGCCATCAGTATGGGTAATTGGTTTGCTCGTTATACTGGTCTAGGTATGTTCTTAGCATATAGCGGTGCGTTCTTTACATTGACGTATTCACCATTGAAGACGTTGATTATGGGAACACCGAAAAAATTATGGCCTAAGAAATTTACTGAATTGAATGAAAATGGAATGCCAAGCTTTGCTATGTGGGTTCAATGTGCGATCGTTGTTGCGATTATTTTGATCGCTTCATTCGCTACACCAGATCCATCAGCATTCTACAATATTTTGACATTGATGGCGAACGTTTCAATGACATTGCCTTACTTGTTCTTGATTTATGCGTTCCCTAAATTCAAGCAAAAACAAGGTTTGGATCGTCCGTTTGAAGTGTACAAGTCTAAGAGCATGACAATGATCATCAGTGTTGTCGTCTTCTTATTAGTATTGGGTGCGAATGTCTTCACGATTTTCCAACCAATCATCGAAGGTGCTGGCGCTCGCGATACATTATGGATGATCGCAGGTCCAGTTGGATTTACTGTAGTTGGTATTATCCTTTACCAAAACTATGTACGCCGTTCAAAAGCTGAATAAAATAAAAATCTCCTAGCGTAAAATGATACGCTAGGAGATTTTTTTATTCGGCTGGTTTCAAAGCGGTAGCAAAATCGATTCGATTGATTCGGCGATTTAAATACAGTTGAACCAACAACATACAGATAAATAAGACAAGACTAGCAATCATCATACTTTGAAATGTAATATGCGGCAAGTACTGCTGCTGGTCAGTCGAAACCATTGCTACATAAGCATTGAGAAACAGCCGTCCGGCAGGGACACCTAACAACCAGCCCAATAGTGTTAATAAGGAGGTCTCTAAAAACGACAATGAAAGGATTTCCTGTTTTGTAAAGCCTAACACTTTTAGCGTAGCAAATTCAATAAAACGTTCGGAAAAAATCAGCAAATGACAGTTCATCATAATCGTAATTCCTAAGGTCAATGCTGCTAAAATCAATAAAGAAACAATCATAAGAATGCCGTCAATCAGCTTTTGAGAGTCCTTGAATTGTTGAAGCTTTTCGTTTCTGCTGGTAATCAAAGGGGATTCGATCACCGTTTTGTTCTTCGGCAGTAAAAGGCTTTGAGGTTCGAAGGGCTGCTGCAAATTTTCCCAGGTTTTTTGAGAAAAAAATAGTCCTTGTGGCGATGAAATGGGTATCAATCTTTTGATAAACACTGGAATAATCTGCTGCTGCAATTTGATATAAATTGTCGCTTTTGCTTGAATATTCAGCCTTTTTGCTAATGCTTCAGAAAGAAAAACCTGGTTGCCCGTCAAATCCTTCAAATCAACTTCAGGTAAGTTCAGCTGGTTGCCATTGGAAACAATCGTAGCTTGTACGGTCTGTTCTTTTGAATCATTCAATAGCTTTACTGACTGCTTTTCTAGCCATTGATAATCGGTTGAGAGAGACTGAACTGTCGATTTTCTTTCTTGAACAGTCAAAGGCTTTTTGAAACTGACTTTTTCCTCGTAGTGATAAGTATCATTAAAAACAGAGTCTAGAGAGAAATTAATGGAGTCCTTGATTCCAAAAGCGGCAATAAGTAAAAGCATACAGCCCAGTGCACCAAAAACCCCTAATACGGCCCGGCGAATATTTCTTTGAATATCTCGCAGCGTCCATTGCAGAGAAAAAGGCAGGTAAGACCAAACATTGGTTTGTTCCAGCCAAACCCGTTTAAATCGTTGATTTGACTGCTTTTGCATAATGAACGCCGGAAGCTGTCTTACAAGCGGCAAAACGGGAATTAAGGTAATCAGTATGCTAAGCAAAGTAATCAGTGCAATGCCTGCATAACCCAAAGTTGTTTGTACCTCTAACCAGTCAGGGACAGAGAATTGATTGCCAATTGCGGATAATAAAACAGGCGAGAGCAGCTTTGGTCCCAAACAACAGCCGATGCTTGACCCTAATAAAGTTACGATCACACCAAAGGATAAATAATGAAACAGAATTGTCCAGCGACTAAATCCCTGAGCCTTCAAAACGGCGATTTGTAATTGCTGCTGTTTAACGAACCGTCGCATTGTCGCTTCTACAGTGATTAGCGTCAATAATAAAAACAGACTTGAAAAAAGAAAAGCTAAACGTTGAATCTGAGTCACACGGTCAAAAAAGATGGAAAGACCGGTCCCGTCATGTGTCTGGTTCAATTGCTGGTAATTATTTCCCCAAATATCTGATAGCTCATTTTCCAGCCAAGGGGTGTTGTTGTCTCCAGTTGTTTTCAATAAAAGCTGACGGGTAGGAATTATTTGCAAGTGATTAAAACTTTGTTCCGACAAATACGCATACCCGCTCTTTTTATGATTTGGTAGCGGCTGGTCCTCATTCTCCGTGTGATAGATAAATTCAGGCTGCCGAATGGTTCCTAATATTTTGTACTGCTGCTTTTCAATTGAGAAATCATCACCAAGCTGGTAATTATTCGCTTGGAAAAAGTCCTCGTCCAACCAAATCCCAGTCCGCTGCGAAAGCTTTGCTCCGCGAATCACCTGTGGTTTGCTGATGGAAGAGTGATTGAAGGTTAGGATAGATAAGGAAAAATGATTGTTTTGATAGTATCCGATTGATCTGCGGGTCACTTGCGAAACATTGGTCAATTTCTTCGTTTGTTGTTCCTTTGGATTGCTGAAACTTGTAATGGTTAATGCACTGTCAGCTAAATGACTATTTTTTGAGAACTGCTTTCCAGTTGCGTCCATTTGCTGACTCAGATGGAAAATACCCGTAAAAATGAATAGACAAATAAAGCTCATTAAAAAGACGGAGAGAAAGCTGATCCAGTTTTTGCGAAGATCACGAAAGGTTTTACGAACCATTACCACTTCACCTCATCAATCTCTAGCGGATGTTCTTGACGAGTATTTTGAATGATTTTGCCATCCTTTAAATGGATGACGCGATCTGCAATTTGTGCGATCGAGGCATTATGGGTGACCACGATAATGGTGTGACCATGCTTGACGGCCATTTCCTTTAGTAAATGCAGGACTTGCTTTCCTGTTTCACTATCTAATGCACCCGTGGGCTCATCGCACAAAATCAACTGAGGATTTTTACAGACAGCACGCGCGATTGAGACACGCTGCTGCTCACCTCCAGAAAGCTCTTGCGGAAAGTTCGTTAATCGATGGGAGAGCTGAACCTTTTCCAAGATATCCTTTGCCTGAAAGGAGTCTTTGGCAAGTTTTTGAGCGATAGCGACATTCTCTAATGCCGTTAACGTGGGAATCAGATTATAAAATTGAAAAATAAATCCGACATTTTTCCGCCGGTAATTTGATAGTTCTTTTTCCATGTAACGATGAATCGGCTCCTGCTGAACGAATAGTTCACCGCTGGTGGGCTGATCCATCCCGCCTAAAAGATTTAATAAAGTAGTTTTACCAGAACCACTGGGCCCCAGAATAACTGTAAAATCGCCTTTATCGAGCGAAAAGGAAAGATCTATCAACGCGGGAATTTCTGCTGTCGCTGTTTGATAGTTCTTTTTTAGCTTTACTGCTTGAATATAATTCATAAGAATCCTCCTAATTGAACACTGTGTTGATTTTTCTTGATTCATAGTTTAAGCTGAAATAAGGCGTTGGACAATGAACAATAAAGAAAGGTATGTTCAAAAGTTAATCACTTTTTGAATCAGTGTTCAAAAAATCAACAAATCAAGTCAAATTGTTGGGGGAAAAAATGTCGAATAAAACGGATAGAACGAAGTTACACATCATCGAGACTTTCTTTTCAATGATGGATGAAATCGGCTTTGAAAAAATCACTGTAGCGAATCTGTCAAAACAAGCCAAAATCAATCGCGGAACGTTTTATCATCATTTTCCAGACAAGTATGCGGTTTTGGAAGAAGTGGAAGAGGAGATCTACGCCAATTTTGCGCAGGTACTGAATGATCACGTTGGTTGGGCGGTGACAGAAAAAATCGATGTTTATGGACGGATGCACGTAGAGCGATTTTTCAAGGAAGCGTGTCTGGTTGTGATGAATTTCTTATACGAACGAAAAGAGACGGCTCAAACCTTGCTTGGAGAGCATGGGCGTCCACATTTTATTGAAAAATTGGAAGAAGCCTATATTTCCGCTGTTCAGAAAAAAATTCGCTTAAATCCTCATGAATTTACAGAATTGGAAAAACTACAGCAGGAATTTATTTATCATGGAGCGATTGCGATTGTTAAACGCTGGATAAGAAATGGTGCGAAAGAATCCCCAGAGGAAATCGCTCAAGTGATCTCTAAATGCATGGTTACACCACCGATTACAATTTTTGAATCCATCGAACGTGGTGAAGATAAGTTCTCATAAGAAGGAATCTTAATTGAATGATGATTTTTAATATGAGGATGAAATAGTTGTATTCAACATGGATAAAGGTTGAATATCTCATCATAATGATTATTGATCGTTTACTGTTGTGCTGCTGCTTTGATAGTGATAAAGGAAGAATAAATGAAAATAAGAACGATTTTAAAAATAATTGCTGCTTTAATAAGTATTCAATTACTAAGTCTTGGTATCAAGCAGCTTTGCTTTCTGTTTGTGCCACCAACAGATTTCTCGGATCGACTAATTTCCATGAGCGCCATGGTTCTTTTGACGGGACTCTTTCTAGTACTTTTTTAGAACCATAAAGATTGATCTGAGTATTTTTCCAACTAATTTCAGCCGATCTTATCTTGTAGGAACTCTAGTCTTCTGACTTTTGTTTTTAACAGCACCATCAAATTTCACGGAAGGATTTCGGGCAATTATTCTTTTAGTCTATAGCAGCATTATTACCCCGATTTTTGAAGAGTCGATCTTCCGCGGTTATGTTTGAGAACAGTTATCTGTTATTTTTAACCGAGAATCAGCGGTTTATTTAGTGTCGTCAGTATTATTTGGAATCTGGCATTTAGGCTATTTTGATTCTATTGCTTTGTGGGTGGATTCGAATTTAATAGAGGCATTATTCTGGAAAGTCACTACCGGGTTATGCTACGGGTTGGTTCTAGGATTGCTACGCTGGCGAACGAAAAATTGCTATTCAACCATGCTACTGCATGGTGCGATGAATATCTTTGGACGGTAAGTTTTTTAAGTATAAATACTGTTAAATAAGGGATTAGAAGAGTGATAAAGACTTTTGACAAGGGAAAAAGGGCCTATGATAAAGAGTTTTGCTAGTGGGAAACCACAATAGGTCTTATGGTGAGGATGAAGGAGCGGATGAGATGAATTTAAGCAAACAGATTAAACGATTGAGGGAAGAAGCAAGATTTTCCCAAGAAGAATTATCAGAGAAAATTTACGTTTCTCGTCAAACAATTTCAAATTGGGAAAATGAACGAAGCTATCCAGATATTCATAATCTGTTATTGCTGAGTGTTCTTTTTGACGTAACTTTAGATGAACTTGTCAAAGGAGACGTGGAAACTATGAAAAATGTGATTAAAAAAGACGAGATGAACAGGTACAGCTATATCATGTTGGGAACAATTGGGGCAGCAGCGATTTTATTCGGACCTGTTTGGAAGTTATTTGGGAATATAGGACTTTTGATCCCGTTCGTCTTGTGGCTAGTTGGCATGTGGGCGGCGCTTAAAATCGAGAAAATAAAAAAAGAGAAAAATATCAAAACTTATAAAGAGATTGTCGCTTATATGGAATGTGAAGATGTAGAGGAGAGAAGAAAAGAGCGAAGCTTCGGAAAAGATTTTCTTTCTCAAACAGTGATCGTTATTGTATTTACAATAACTGTAATGGCAGTAGTATTAGCTAGTTTGTGGCTTAGTGGGATGTTTTAAGTAAATCAAAAGTAGTGTCTGAAGCTTGATTTTATCAGGTTTCGGGCACTTTTTTATACCTTTTGCTTGATTGTATCGTTTTAAAAAAAATAAAAATTACGGATTGGGAATTTTTATCAAAAAGCGGTAAAATTTTTATGTAAACAGACAATCAGAATGGATGAAGAGGAGCGTGCAAGCATGACTGTAAAATCAACTATTAAGCCATTAGGAAAACGCCAAATTTTTACCATGAAAAGGGCAAGCCTAGAAAAAAGGTCAATGAATACTATAACAACACCCATGATGCAACGAACATTATAGAAAGTATTGTAGCGATTTTAGTTAGGAATGCGCTGGTCTTTAGTGACTTTTCTTTTATCTGCCAGGAATTAGTGACAAATATTTATTTAACCGCCGAGCCAAATGATGTATTGCGTCGGTTCAGTAGTCTGTTTAAGCCTTATTTCAAAAAAAGTGGCGATTGGGATGCCGTAGTTCATCGCTTATTTAATAATAAAAAGGAGTACTATCAATCCAGTGAGTGTTATCGTTCAGCCGTTAAATACTTATATGCCGTAACTACATCGCAAGCTGAGGATTGTTTAGACAGCTACAATCTGATCTCGATTTTTAAAGATGCAAACGGAAGAAAGCATAAATGGACATTGAAGGATGTAGATCCGCAAAGAAAAGAGGAGGAAATAGCCGTTTTGCTCAAGCTATTGACTGAACTGACTATCTTCAAAAATAAAGAAGTCCGTCAATTTTCCCAATTTATGACCTTTGACTGCTTTAAAACGACAAATGTCAAACATTATGAAGAACCACAGAATGAGAAGCTAGAAGAACCAGTGGAACAAAGTACTGAAGTAGACAGAGAAGAACTGAAAATTATGGTACCACATGGATTCGATCCGCGAACTTTAAGTGAGACAGAATTAGTGGTTTTAGTTCAAGCATACCTGCCAAAGGGTAAAACTATCGAGGATGTCCATGTCTTATTTGTTGAGCGTTCGGCTGAAGCACAAGAAATGATAGATGCTCAAGTATCTCGGCAAAATACGTCCAATGATTACTTAGAAGATTCCGCTGGGCCGGGACTGTTGACTAAAAATCTAGCGGTGGAAGAAAAAGCTGTTTTGCAAGAAAAAATACCCAGAAAGAAATCCTCAAACAACATTGGACACTTGAGCGGGCAGCAATTGTCAGCAATGAGTTTGATAAACCGATTCAAAAATAGACAAACTCAAACTACAAGTGTAGGTAAGAGTAGCAAAAAAACTAAATCGGCCACCGGCAATAACAAGCGAAAAAAGAAAAGAAAATAGACTTTTCGTTTCATTAGGATAGTCTTCTTTGTCATGCCCTCAAGTGTTTAAAATAAGAACTTCAAACAGGGTTATCCTCGCTTTCTCTTCGATTTGATTGGGTGGCTAGTTTTTTTCAGGCTGGTTTCTCTAAGAATACCGGTATAAGGTGGAAACCCATATTGCAGACTTCCATTAAAATATTTCCTCCTGTGTATTATAGCCGTTCGCGTTACGCAGATTCTTCAATTTATTTCCTATTTTCAAAAAATCCCACCTTCCTTTAAACTCCTTTACGATAAAATTAGTGTACAAAATTTTCTTTCAGGCCTCATAAAGCTACTTTTTGTAGCAACTGTCAGTTTACAGTTTGTGACAATATGTAGCACAAAGAACAAATAGACGCTTTTGCTCTGTGTAGATTACGGAGTGAGAGCTTTTTTAATATGCTATTTCTGGTGAACGTTTCATTTTTTTCAAGTCTTTCTGTAAGCAAACCTCATGTAAAGAAACGTGGGAATTTCTGAAAACCCATCAAATTACAGTGTAATTAATTTAAAATTAGGCTTTTATCATTTAGTTACATCTGTTATAATTGTCATCACATCTTAAAGCAAGTTATCATTGTGACTTTAGGCTTTAAAGGTCAATGGTAAAGGGCTGATGGATAAATATTTTTCATAATAGGAAAAAGGAGAGAATAAGTATGACGATTTACAATTTTTCTGCAGGTCCCGCGGTACTACCAAAAGCTGTGTTGGAGATCGCACAGTCCGAAATGCTTGATTACAAAAATAGCGGCATGTCGGTGATGGAGCTGAGTCATCGTTCCTCCTTATTTGAAGAGATCATCCAAGAGGCTGAAACCTTAATGAGAGAACTCATGGCTATTCCAGAAAACTATAAAGTTCTGTTCTTACAAGGCGGTGCGAGCTTGCAATTTACTATGCTGCCGTTGAATCTGGCACAAGGAAAGAAAGCTTTATACGTAAATACAGGTTCATGGTCGAAAAAAGCTATTAGTGCTGCAAAAGCACTGGATAATGTTGAGGTAGAAGTAATTGCTTCAAGTGAAGATAAGAATTTTACCTACATTCCTGAACTGCCAGAAACGGTGGATCAAGATGCCGCTTATGTGCATATTACAACAAATAATACGATAGAAGGAACAGCGTTTGCGCAGATTCCGAATTTTGGCAAAGTCCCAGTAGTTGCGGACATGTCTTCAAATATTTTAGCCAACGATTATAAAGTCGAAGATTTCGGTGTCATTTATGCAGGTGCACAGAAAAATATTGGTCCAGCTGGGCTTACGGTCGTGATCATTCGTGAAGACCTGCTCAATCAAGAAGCAATTTTCGCACCAATGTTGGACTATGCGCTGCAAGCAAAGAATAACTCTCTTTATAATACACCGCCGACTTATGCAATCTATATCGCGAAGCTTGTTTTTGAATGGGTGAAGGAGCAAGGAGGCGTTGCGGGAATTACAGCGAAGGATCAAACAAAAGCACAATTACTATACACCGCGATTGAACAATCAAGTTTGTTTAAAAGTCCAGTGGAAAAAGACAGCCGCTCAATCACTAATATTCCATTTGTGACAGGGGATGAAGCGTTGGACAAAGCCTTCAATAAGGCCGCTTTGGCTCAAGGTTTTGAAAACTTAAAGGGACACCGTTCTGTTGGCGGAATGCGTGCGAGTCTTTATAATGCCTTTCCAATCGAAGGAGTGGAAGCCTTGGTTGCGTTCATGGCAGAGTTTGAGAAGGAAAATGGAGGGAAATAGATGTTTCAGATTAAAACATTCAACGCGATTGCTCCGGAAGGAATGGCGCGGTTAGATAATGAAAATTACCGTATTAATGAAAGCGAAGAACCAGATGGTATTATTTTACGCAGTCAAAAACTGCATGATTATGATTTTCCTGAATCAGTTTTAGCAGTTGCTCGTGCGGGGGCTGGTACGAATAACATTCCTGTAAAAGAATGTACGGAAAAAGGAATCGTGGTGTTTAATACACCGGGGGCGAATGCTAATGCGGTAAAAGAATTGGTGATTGCGAGCTTATTATTATCTGTCCGACCAATGGTTCAAGGGATCAGTTGGGTGCAGACATTAGAAGGAGCCAATGTTGATGAACAAGCAGAGGCTCAAAAATCGCAGTTTGCTGGAACGGAATTAGAAGGCAAGAAGCTTGGTGTTATCGGACTTGGATCGATCGGAGCGATGGTAGCCAATGATGCTTATCGTTTGGGAATGGAAGTTACAGGTTACGATCCTTATGTATCAGTGGATACGGCGTGGAGTATTTCTCGCCGAGTAAAACGGGCAAAAGATTTGAAGGAAGTTTTGACCAATTGTGATTTCGTCACGATTCATGTTCCGTTGACTGAGCAAACACATCATTTAATCAGCACGGAAGAGTTGATGCAAATGAAACAAACCGCTCGCTTATTAAATTTCGCACGGGGAGAGATCGTCGATACGGATGCAGTGGTAAAAGCAGTCAATGAAGATCGTATCGCTGGTTTTACCACTGACTTTGCGGAAGAAAAATTACTTCATAACGATAAGATTACTGTTTTGCCGCATTTAGGCGCATCAACTGAAGAAGCAGAAGTCAACTGTGCCAAAATGGCTGCTCGCGGTTTAAAGCGTTTCTTAGAAACAGGAGTCATTAAGCGTTCGGTTAATTTTCCAAATGTTGAAATGGCCTTTGAATCACCTTATCGAATCACGATTATCAATCGTAATGTACCGAATATGCTGGGGTTGATTGCTTCTGAAATTGCCTCTTTAGATGTTAATATTGATAATATGGTGAATCGCGGAAAAGATGACCATGCGTATACTTTAGTAGATGTTTCAGAGACAAATCCTGATAAAATCGCGGCGATTGTAGAGCAATTAAGTAAAAATGAAGGCATTGTTCGTGTTCGCGCAATCAAGCGGGATGAGGAGAGTGAATTTTAATGGTTCAGGTTCATCCTTTTAAAGGCGTACGTCCAGCAACAGACTTGGCTGATAAAGTAGCTGCCTTGCCCTATGATGTTGTTAATTCACAGGAAGCCAGAGACTTAGCAGCGGATAATCCCTACAGCTATTTTCATATCGATAAAGCGGAAATTGATCTGCCAACAGAGCTTTCACCCTATGATGAAAAGGTCTATCAAAAAGCAGCAGCAAATTTGGCGGAGTTTTTGGAAAAGGGCTGGCTATTCAAAGAGTCAGATGACTGTTTTTATCTCTATGAATTAGTGATGAATGGTCGCAGCCAAACTGGGATTGTTGCGTGTACTTCAATTAGTGATTACATTGATGAAAAAATTAAAAAACACGAATTTACTCGTCATGAAAAAGAAATTGACCGTATGAACCATATACGTACTTGTGATGCCAATACGAGCCCGATTTTCTTAAGTTATCGTCCACAGTCGGAAATCCAAACGATCATTAAAACCTGGCAAAAAGATCACCAGCCGGTATATGATTTTACCAGCTATCATGAGGTGATGCATCGTGTTTGGGTAATTGATCAAACTGAAACGATTGATCAATTGACGGAGCTATTTTCAGAAGTAGACGCCTTGTATATCGCTGACGGCCATCACCGGACAGAATCAGCAGTAAAAATCGGCTTAGAGAAACGCCAATCTGGCGAACAAAATCCTGAAACTGAGCAATTCCTGTCGATTATCTTTCCTGAGAACGAATTAGCCATCTGGGAATACAACCGTGTACTAAAGGTAGCCCCACCATCCGATTTCCTGGATCGTTTAGCAGAAAATTATCAAGTAACTAAAACGGGTATCAAAAAGCCTGAAAGAGCCGGCGAATGCCAGTTATATGATGGAACAGCTTGGTATACCTTAAGAATCAAACCGGAAAAAGTTCCGACTGATCCAGTAGAAAAATTAGATGTGGCCTTGCTGCAGAAATTTGTGTTGGAAGAGATTTTCGGGATTATGGATATTCGTACCGATAAACGAATTGATTTTGTTGGTGGGATTCGCGGGACGGAAGAGCTTGAAAAGCTTGTGGATTCAGGCGACTGGAAATTAGCCTTTTCAATGTACCCAACACAAATGACCGATCTTTTAGCGGTGGCAGATGCGAAAAAAATTATGCCGCCGAAGTCAACATGGTTCGAACCGAAGCTGTTGAGCGGATTGTTCTTACATGAGTTAGAAACTAAATAAGCGTGAACTCTCGAAAGTGATTTTTCGAGAGTTTTTCTATTTCACGACATTATTTTATTGACTATAATGTGCGTGGCACAGTATAATGGATGTGAAGAGGTGATCATATGCCGGATAAGGATATTGTTCAGAACTATGTGACAGAATTAAAAAGAGGAAATCTCGTTTTGGCTGTACTAGGCAGCTTGGATACGCCTCACTATGGATATGCACTTTTGCAGACATTGCAGGAGCGAGGAATGGAGATTGAGGCCAATACGCTTTATCCATTGCTGAGAAGGCTGGAAAAGCAGGAGCTGCTGGAAAGTGATTGGGATACCACTAAAAGCAGACCGCGGAAGTATTATACGATCAGCAAAAAAGGTCAAATGGTTAAGGATAAGTTGTTTGAAGCATGGAAGGAAATGCAAAAAAGTCTAATGGACATCTACTCGGGGGAGTGACTATGGAAAATTTAATTGAACGCTATATCGCGGCGGTTGTTCAGCAATTGCCGGAAAAGGAACGGGCAGAGGTCGCCCAAGAATTACGCAGCAATATTTATGATATGCTGTCAGATCAGCCAAATGATGCTGAGATCAAAGAGGTGCTGCAATCGATGGGTTCTCCGACAAAGCTGGCTGAACAATATCGGCAAAACCCTCGTTATCTCATTTCTCCGCAGGTGTATGATGAGTACATTCGCTTACTGAAGCTGTTGGTTCCGATTGTCGGGATTATTACAGTTATCGTTGGGGCAGTGACTGGGGTTTTTGAGACGCTGCAGCAAAATAGCAATCAGGTTAGCCGCATTCTTCAGGTGATGTTTCAATCTGGAATTCAAAGCGGTGTATCTGGAGTGATGCAGACACTTGTATGGACGACAGTGGGATTTGTGATCGCTGAGCGGACAGGTGCTTTAAATAGCAGGAAAAAGGATGATTGGAAGGTGACGGATTTGCCGCCGTTGACTACAGAAAAACTGATTCCTTTATCTGATCCAATAGCAGAAATTATTGCCGTCATTGTTTTTAGTGTCATTTTCATATTTGTATCGGTAAGTGGATTCTCTCACGTTTTCACCGAATCAGGGAATGTTAGTTTTAATGTTCCATTATTCAGTAACAGCTTTACAATGTTTTTGATTCCGGTGTTAATTATAGGAACCCTACTGACATTAATTGTTGGTGTGGTGAAATTGATTGATCGCCGTTGGACGAATCGTGTGTGCTTTTGGTCTATTATTGACACTGCCGTTTCGGCAGTTATGTGGGTCTTTTTATTGATGCACAATAATATTTTTAGCCAGGAATTAGTTGAACTGCTTCAAGAACAAACCTGGTCTAGAGGAGATGTCTTGCATTACATTTCTACAGGAAATACAGCTTCAATTCGTTTGATCATTAGCCTTATTATTGTTATCGTTTCTGTGATTCAAATTATTTCAGTTCTCTATAACCGAAGTAAACGAAGCCACTATTCAGGTTATGTGAATCAAGAACAAGCATGATGAAAAGATTGTTTAGACTCTCTATTTGAGGGTCTATTTTTTTCTGGATACACTTTTTTGTTTTACTCATGAGCTCGCTGTCCTTGGTTTTGCTTTTCGTAGTTTATGAGTTAGCCGAGAACACTCGCGACTTTATTCATGCAGATGAATCGGATTCGGTCGTGGCATAGCTTTAGCTATGTTAAACGACCGACATATTCAAATTTAGTATATACCTATGTTAAAATGATGGAAACGGATTCAATGCGAAAAAATTTCGACAGATTGAGGTGAATGCTATGCTGCGACACAAAGCCTATAAATTCAGAATCTACCCCAACGCCGACCAAGAGGTTTTGATCATTAAAACGATTGGGTGTGTTCGTTTTGTCTATAACTATTTCTTGGCTCTTTGGAACGAAGAATATTCTAAAAATGGCAAAGGTTTAACCTATAATTCCTGTTCTGCCATGTTGCCTCAGATGAAAAAGAATGAAGCAACGAGTTGGCTAAAAGAAGTCGATAGTATTGCGCTTCAATCCTCGGTAAAAAATCTTTCCGATTCATTTTCTCGATTTTTTAAAAAACAAAATAGGCGACCACAGTTTAAAAGCAAAAAGAATCCCGTCCAAAGCTATACCACGAAAAACGTCAATAAGAGCATTACGATTATTGAAAACATCATCAAATTACCTAAATTAGGGCAAGTGAAATTTGCGAAAAGTCGAGAGCTCAATGGACGGATTTTAAACGCAACCATTCGGAAAAATCCAAGTGGGAAATTTTTTGTCTCAATCCTTTGTGAAGAAGAAGTCCCAGAATTGCCTAAAACGGGCTTAGAAATTGGAATTGATTTAGGCATCACTGATTTTGCGATTCTTTCTAATGGTCAAAAAATCGATAATAATCGATTCACGTCCAAAATGGAGAAAACACTCAAACGGGAACAACGTAAATTGTCTCGCCGTGCGTTACTCGCTAAAAAAGCGGGGAAAGAACTTTTTGAGGCTAGAAACTATCAAAAACAAAAGAAAAAAGTCGCCCGATTGCACGAAAAAGTAATCAATCAACGCACGGACTTTCTGAATAAGTTGAGTACAGAGATTGTCAAAAATCACGATAGTATCTGTATCGAAGACTTAAATACGAAAGGTATGTTGCGTAATCATAAGCTAGCCAAAAGTATTTCGGATGTCTCTTGGTTTAGTTTTGTGAGTAAATTACAGTACAAAGCTGAATGGTACGGTCGTGAGATCATCAAAGTAGATAAATGGTTTCCGTCTAGTCAGCTTTGTTCAAAATGTGGACACAAGGACGGCAAGAAGTCACTCGAAATTAGAGAATGGACTTGTCCTGTTTGTCATGCGCATCATGATCGCGACATCAATGCGAGTAAAAATATTTTGGCTGAGGGTCTACAAATACAAGTAATAGTCTAGATACCTTAACCGTAGGAACTACGGGGATAGCTTGGTCAATAAGAGACACCGCTGCGGGCAAAGAAATCCGTTCGCAAGTCTGCTCTATTCCCAAGAATCTCGTGACTTTAGTCATGAGAGGTTCAAAATAGTTTGAGATCTAGTTCGATGGAATGTAATAGAAAGTTGCTGCGCAACGATTGAATTTTAAGGGTGTTTAACTGCCAGCAGCTTTTAAAAATGAGAGAAGATGAGCAAGTATGAATCGAATAATAGGGTATTTCAAAGCGAATCTCTTAATGAGTATTTCATTAGTCTTAGCTATTATCAGCTGTTTGATCGGCCGTTTTTCAAGTACATTTATTGACTATAAAGTAATTTTTAGTTTATTTGGTTTGATGTTGCTGATTCAAGGCTTTGAAGAAGTGGGGCTTTTGCGTTATATTGCCCAAAAGCTGCTGCATTTTTCCAAGAATAGTCGTCAATTAGTTCAATTGATGATTGTACTATCTTTAATAGGATCGATGTTTCTGACAAATGACGTGGCGATTTTGACTTTACTGCCGATTTATTTAAAGCTGTTGTCTATACTGCCGAAATTTAAAGGACGCTTTCTAGGCAGCGTGTTGATCATTGTTGCGGCTAATCTAGGAAGTAGTTTTTTTCCGTTTGGCAATCCGCAAAATTTATTTTTGTATGATTATTATCATGTACCGCTCGTTCAATTTTTGTCTTGGATGTCGCTAGTCCTTTTGGTTAGTGTGATCTCTCTGGGATTTTTGACTCTGCTGGTAGCGAAGGATTCCTTAGACGAAATTCAGCTAAAAGAAAATCAGATTAATCGAAAAGAAAGTCTGCTGCTGACAGGATTGATGCTGCTAATGATTTTTGTAGTTTTGGATATTCTACTATATCAGTGGGTGATTCCTTTAGTAGCACTAATCATTCTACTTTACCGACGTGAATTGTACAAAAAGGTAGATTACGGATTATTAGTAACCTTTGTCAGTTTCTTTATCATCGTTGGTAATATTGGAGATGCTGAGTTTATCAATACTTTTTTGAAGTCTTTGAACGGAAAAGAAATTTATTTGGCAGGATTAGGGTTAAGCCAAGTCATTTCTAATGTTCCGGCTGCCTTCTTGATTGCGCCGTTTACATCCAATCAACAGGCGGTCATTTTAGGCGTAAATATCGGCGGGTTAGGGACATTGATTGCCTCATTGGCTAATTTAATCGGCTATAATTTATTCCGAGTTTATTATCCTAGAAAGACGAAGAGGTTCCTTGGTTTGTTCTGTATGGTCAATTTTAGTCTGCTCCTGCTGTTGGGAACAATCTTCTATTTCATCATCCATTAGAAAGCGCCAAGAATTCCTGAAAATCGGCTAAGTTTCTTATGGGAATTCTTCCAAAAAACATGAAAACGCTTCGAACAGTGTTAAGCTAAACTTGTGAGAAATGAGTAGGGAGGATTTTGAGATGAACGATAAGACAAAAATGATTCATGGATACCATGCATTTGATGGAGAAACCGGCGCTTCTTCAATACCAATTTACCAATGTTCGACTTTTAAGCAAGACTCTATTAAGGAAGGACAGCCATATACCTATTCCCGTTTTGGCAATCCAACCCGTACCGCGTTAGAAGAAGCGATTGCGGCACTGGAAAATGGGGAATATGCGACCGCCTTCGCATCAGGAATGGGTGCGATTTCAGCGGTCTTGCTGAGTTTTAGTCAAGGCGATCATCTAGTTATGTGCAAGAGCATATACGGGGGCACATTCCAATTAGTCAATGAAGTTATGAAGCGCTTTGGGATCGAAGTGACCTTTGTCGATGAAACTGATTTAAATGAATGGGAGCATGCGATCCGCCCTAATACAAGAGGACTTTACTTAGAAACACCATCTAATCCATTATTATCAGTGACAGATATTGCTGGCGTTGTAGCGATCGCGAAGGCGCATCATCTAGTGACAATGATCGATAATACATTTATGACACCGCAATTTCAAAAACCATTGGCTCTAGGAGTCGATATTGTGATCCACAGTGCAACTAAGTTTATCAATGGCCATAGTGATGTGGTGGCCGGTTTAGTGATTACGAATGATGAAAAATGGCACGATCAAATCAAACTGCAGCAAAAGGTTCTTGGCGGGATTTTAGGAGTCGAAGATTGCTGGTTGACGATGCGAGGATTAAAAACGATGGCTTTGCGAATGGAGCAAAGTGCTCGCAGCGCTGAAAAAATCAGTCAAATGCTGGAGAATCATCCAGCTATACAGAAGGTTCACTATCCGGGCTTATCTAATCATCCCGGATATGACATTCACAAACGCCAGGCAACCTCTGGAGGAGCGGTCCTATCCTTTGAGTTAGTTAACCAAGAAGCAGTTTACACCTTCGCAGAGGCGTTGCAGATACCGATTGCGGCTGTTAGCCTTGGTGGTGTGGAATCGATCTTATCCTATCCAGTAACGATGAGCCACGCTTGTGTTCCAAGGGAAGAAAGAGAAAAGCAAGGGATAACAGATGGCTTGCTGCGTTTGTCTGTAGGAATCGAAGACACAGAAGACTTGCTAGCAGATTTGGAACAGGCATTGGCTAAGGTTCGTGTAACAGTAAAATAGTTAGAATCAACGCGTCGGGAATTTTCCCGACGTGTATTTTTATGTTTCAATATGCAAAAAAATAGTTGTCATTTTTCTTTTTTTAAGAAAAATGATCCCTTACTATGAACTAGTTCGGTATAATGGTATCATCTCTTGGAGGAAGTGAAAGTCATGCTTGAAAATTTTTTACGTCCAGAAGTCTTGCTTTCAAACGTCATTGTTTGTCTAGCAACTTTTTTGATTACGCGATGGGCGCTAAAACGAAAGAAAAAGCCGCAGCGCCAAAAAGAAACTGTTCAGATACCGAAGCAAACGGCAGACGGAGCAGCTGTCTTAGAGGCTTCATTGACAACGCTGCGATCGTATAAGAACAATCTCAACCAATATGGCTATGTGTACTTTCAAGAAACGACACCAATTGTAATCGAACAATTGAAGGCAGAGGCGAACAGTTTGATCCTTTCTGAAGGGACTCAGACAATTCACGATCTGCTGCAAAAAAATTACGAGAGGCTAATATCGTTTCAGCAACAGGAAGTCGCAGATACGAAAAAATTGGAATTAGAAGTATTGAATCATGTCAATAAAACGATCATTGATTGGCGCAATCTTCTGAAGCACAGCAAATAAATGCTAAGTATAAGCTCAAGGAAGCTTCATTTTTTAGCACATAAAAACACACCCCCGTTGCAGGATAATGATATACAGCAGGGGTGTGTTTTTTAAAGATGTAATCGACGGCGAATACCATCCACACGTGAGCCTAACAATTTGTCGGCCATTCGTGTTTTTAAGGCTAGAACCATGTAGGTAAATCCACCAAAGGCAGCTACGATGATAATAATGATCATTGATTGCATTTTAGAATCCGAGCTTAAGATGACTTCGCAGCCGAACTTAACGATGTAAGCGACAACGCCCATAACAATGGACATTACTGTGACTTTAGCGATAGAAATCATTGTTTCTTTAAATGGAAACTGCGAAATGACATGAATGCGATCCAACAAAAACATATTTGCCACTAAAAATCCTACAAAGGATGCAATAAGCGGCCCATACGCCTCGAACATAAAGATTAAAGGGAATTGCGCGACGATTTTTACAAATATCCCAATACATAAGAACCATACGGCCTGCATATTGCCATCAAGCCCCTGCAGCATTGTTGAACAGACCATGAATAAGCCCATCATGATCCCCACCACGCAGGAGGCTGCTAATAATTCTGAGCCAAGGGCATTCGGCCAGTAGAATAGAGTATTTAACGGATAAGCAAGGACAATCATTCCGACAGTTGCCGGCATCATCACAAAGAAAAGCAATTGGATATTATTCGTCACTAATTTTGCCAAGCCCTCGTGATCCTTTTTCGTAAAGCGCTCCGTAATCAACGGCAGACCAGCTGTAGCCATAGCGGTTCCTAGTGCGATCACGACCATTGTTAATTTATCTGGATTAGCAGAGATTAATGTAAAGAGATCAGCATTTTTCGCCGTAGAGTAATCTGTTACGATCGACATGATTTTTTCAAAGGAATATTGATCAATCAGTTTAAAAATACTAATGGCGCTCCCGACAATAATAAAAGGAATCGCCTGTTGAATCATTTGAAGAACAAGTTGTCCTCCAGAGAAAGTAATCTGGTTATTACTCTCTCGAATCAGCTCACGAAAGGCTGAGCGTTCCTTAAGTAATGAAAATAGCAGCACACCCATCGCAAAAGCTACACCAATGAAAGCCGCAAAGGTTGAGTGAACCACGGCAGTCTTATAGCTGCCATTGTTGATCTGCATGATAATGAAGGCCGAAGCCAGCATGTAGCAAACCCGCGCGATTTGTTCGATGATTTGAGACAATGCGTAGGGCTTCATGTTGTTGTTCCCTTGGAAGAAACCTCGAATCACACTCATCGCTGGAAAGATCAGCAACACAACACTTAAAGAGCGCATAACAGGAACTAAATCAGCGTTTCCTTGAGATAGGTATGGCGCGCCTAGATACATGATAGCTGCACAAAGGATTCCTCCGATGGTCATCAGCCGCATCGTATAAAATAGTAATTTTTTACTTAATCCATATTCATTCATGGAATTATAACGGGCGGTTTGTTTTGCCACTGCTGCAGGAATTCCTGCAGTAGAGATCATTAAAAACAACGCGTATACATTGTAGCCCTTCGTATATAAATAATTCGCTTCTAGACCGTGGGGTTGCATCCAGGCGATCCACGGAATTACATAGACAGCACCCAGCAGACGAGAGAAAATATTACCGATTGTCAGCCATGCTGTACTTTGAACCATTTTTTCCTGAGCGTTTGTCTGCTTGTTCGAAGCGGCAGATGGTGCTACAGTCGGTTTCTTCTCAGTAGCTTGAGGTGTCTTTTTTTTATATTCTTTCTTTTGCGGCGCAGCCGCTTCGCTATGATAACGAGCCACCCGTGAAGGCGTTTGATTCAGCCCGCCATCTTTTCTTGTATTTTCAGTCATATAAACCAGCTTTCTGCAACAGTATCCCCCATATTTTACCTGTTATTTCTCCTTGTTACAATGCTGAGAGCGAATCTTTAAGATTTAGGGATAAAGGGATCAATATGATTGGCGAAGCTTTCAAGGTTTCGTGTTTGGATATAAACAGTTCCACGGCCATGAAACTCATTCACGACGCCTTCGCCAGTCTTGAAACCAAAAGTGCCAGAAGCAACACGAATGTTGTAATCTAACGAATTTGTCCAAGCAATCACGTGCTGATTGTCGATAATGACTGGAGAGTGTCCATCTAATTCGATTTTTTCTACATCACCAAAAGCAGAAACCAAAATCTGTCCACGTCCAGTTGTTTCCATCACAAAAAGTCCTCCCGTACCGCCTAAAAGAGCACCTGAAAGCTTTTGTCTTTGCATTTGGTAGCTGACATTCTCCTCACTGGCAAGAAAAGCCCCCGTGTTCAAACGCCAATGTTCAGCTCCGACATCTAAGGCGAAGATTTTTCCAGGTACGGCAGGGGCGATAGCAATCATCGCTTCATTGGAGCGAGCAGTAGCTGTACTGATAAAGAAGCTTTCACCACTTGTTACTGAACGACCTAAAGCACTTAAGGCGCCACCAAGTCCTTTTTTTCCGTTTGTATTCATATGTCCCTCAAGCTCGATGTCTCCCAGCTGGTAAACCATCGCGCCTGGTTCAATTCTTAATTTTTCTCCTCGTTGTAAATGAACCTTCGCAGTAGGAGCGAAGGTACTGGCTGATAATTCATAGTTCATAGGTAAAACTCCCTTCTAAGTCATTTGATAAATTATATCATTTTACGTATCTTTTCTGTGAGATTTTGATAAGATTGTTAAAAGGGATAAGATGGAGGAAGAAATATGGAAATTTTAGCTTTTGAACAGGTTCAGTTTATTCGTCAACAAAATGCTTTGCTGCAGGATATTGATTGGCGTATCAAAGCTGGCGAAGATTGGGCGGTTTTAGGGTTGAACGGTGAAGGAAAGAGCTTATTGCTGAATATGATTTCAGGCAGCTTATGGCCCACTTCTGGTAAATTAACCGTTTTAGGTCAGCGGTTCGGAGAAACATCTATTCCTGATCTAACGAAACGAATCGGCTGGGTAAGTCAATCATTGCAGGAACGAATTCATCGCGAGGAGCAGGCGGAGGCCATCGTATTGTCAGGAAAATTTGCCAGTATTGGGATTTATCAAAAATACTCGGAGGCTGATATGGAGGAGGCCAAGCAGCTTTTACTATCACTTGGGGCGAAAAAATTAATCGGCAAAGTCTATCAGGTATTGTCGCAAGGGGAGAAGCAAATCGTTCTGATCGCGCGTGCACTCATGGCAAAACCAGAATTATTGATTCTCGATGAGCCATGTAATGGTCTTGATTTATTTGCTCGAGAAGATTTGCTGGCACGAATTAAACAGATGAAACAAACTGCAGATGCACCGAGCTTGCTGTATGTCACGCACCATACGGAAGAAATCCTGCCGCTGTTTAATCAGGTTTTAATGATTCGCGAAGGTAAAATCTTCAACCAAGGACCACGGATCGAACTGTTAAAAGAAAAAGTATTGAATGATTTTTACCAACGACCGATCGCACTTCATCAAATGAGTGGGGATCGGATGATGGTGATTCCTAAATAAATACTAGGATTCCTCTCTATGCAGAGGGATTTTTTTTGCGAATTCTGCTTTTCTCAGTTTGTTAGGCTTGAGCTCTAATTATTAATTTTCTTGAATATAGCGAACAGACTCTTTAGCAGAATCTTATAACTGAGCTATCTGTAGTAATTAACGAAGTAAAAATATCGCATAAGAAATATATGACATTCCCTCCAAAAAAATCACAACAATCAGCACAATCGTCCAATTTTAGATTTTTCATTTGTCATAAAAGTTGCTATGAAAGCAATAAGAAAACCTCAGGAGTAATCTGCTCCTAAGGTTTTCTTATCTCAGCGTAATTCCTTTTCCGAAATGTGTGACAAGTAATCATCGACTTCTGTTAAAAGACGGCTCATCTTTTCCTGATCAAAAGGTGAGGCAAGGTGACCTAACTGGACTGTTTCCAAAAAGGTTTTACTTCCACCGATACGACAAATCGCAAGATAATCCTGCCAAGTAGATGGATCATTTTCAACAATCTGTCGTTGCCAAAATTGCAAGGCGCATACCTGGGCTAAAGTATAATCGATGTAATAAAAGGGAACTTCAAAAATATGACCTTGACGATACCAGTAAATTCCTCGTTCTAAAGCTTCGGAGGCCTGATAATTCCGTTCCGGACAATAACTGTGCTCCAGTTCACGCCAGCAGGCTTTTCGCTCATGCGCTGTCCATTCAGGATGCAGATACACTTCCTCTTGAAAATGATCAACTAAAGCACCATAAGGTAAAAACTGCAGTGCGCTGCTTAGATGGGCAAATTGATATTTTCTGCTATCCGTTCCGAAGAAGTTCTCCATCCAAGGCCAAGTTAGAAATTCCATACTCATAGAATGGATTTCGGCGGTGTCCGAAGTTGGAAAAACCAGCTCAGGCTCTTTGATCCAGCGAGACAGATAGCTTTGGAAGGCGTGTCCTGTCTCATGAGTCAGGACATCAACATCATCTGACGTACCATTAAAATTTGCGAAAATGAAGGGCATTTGAATACCATCGATGAATTCACAATAGCCGCCGCTTTGTTTTCCTGAACGACTGGCTAGATCCATGAATTTTTGTTGCGCCATCAAGTCAAAAAAATCGCCAGTCTCATCGGAAAGTTCCTGATACATCGCTTGGGCTTTTTGAATTAATGCTTCTCCTTGGCTTTGCGGACGAGGATTGCCATCTGGATAAACGAGGGGCAGGTCATAATGTAAGAGTGCTTCAAGCCCCAAGCGATCAGCCTGTCGTTGATAGAGCTTTTGATTGATTGGTACGACCTTTTCCAGAATAAATTGGCGGAAATCCTGTAGCTGACTACGATCATAGCTCCAGCGATTCATTAAATGATCTCCGTACTCGACATAATTCTTAAAGCCTAGTTTTTCTGCCTGCTGATGGCGCAGCTGGACTAAGCGATCATAGATCTCATCAAATTCTTCTTCGTGGGCGACAAAAAAGCTGTCGTAAAGTTTTTGAGCAGACTTTCGGATTTCTCGGTTTGGATCAGTAAAGAAGGCAGATAACTCTGACAGTGTCCGTTTCTTACCGTTAAAGTCCAATTCAGCTGAAGCGATCAATTGAGTGTATTGGCTAATTCCTTCATTTTCCTGCTGTTTTAAAGCAATAACCGAGTCATCTAATAGACGCAGTTGATCCTGTGCATAAAGAAATAGTGTTGTCGGGAAATCCTTTTCTAATTGTTCCAGATAAGAAGAGGATAGCAGGCTTTTGTAAAAATGATTGTGGATTTGATCAACTATAGGAGCATGTTGATCCCAAAAGTCATTTTCCTCACGATAGAAGCTGTCCTTTGTATCGATTGAGTGGCGAATGTAGGCCAATTTCATGTTTTTAGCCATCTCAGCACGTAATTGATTTAGCTTTTCTAGAGCTGCCTTTGCGGCTGGGTAATTTGGAGCTTCGGAAAATTGTTGAGTAACTTGATGAAAGAGCGTTTCATATTGTGTTAAATCAGGTCGCTGATATAGAATTTCAGAAAAAAGCATGATGAACCTCCTAAAATATAAGAATCTTCTTCATTATAGCAAAAAACCTGCCAGCATCACGCTGACAGGCTCTTCCTGTTTTATGAATTCATCATTAATTCTTCGTTTAATACCTCGTCAATCGAAGTATATTCCATGTTTAAGTCTTTAGCTACTGGCTCAATTGTCAGCTTGCCATTGTAAGTGTTGACTCCACGTCGAAGGGCTAAGTTATTCTTCAAGATTTCTTCTAATGTGTTATTTGCTAACAGATTTGCATACGCCATCGTGCTGTTGCTCAAGGCATATGTCGCTGTTTGTGGAACGGCACCCGGCATGTTTGCTACTGCATAGTGAACCACACCTTCAGTCACGTAGGTTGGATCATCATGAGTAGTCACGCGGTCTTCTGTTTCGAAGATTCCGCCTTGGTCGATCGCGACATCCACGATTACTCCATGATCCGGCATTTGAGCAACCATTTCTTTGGTAACCAATGTTGGTGCTTTGTGTCCTGGGATCAATACGGCACCGATAACCAAATCAGCCGTTTTCAAACATTCTTGAATGTTGTAGCTATTTGACATCATGGTTTGTACGCTGTTGCCGAAAATAATATCCAATTCTTTCAGGCGAGGAACGCTGACATCTAGCAAGGTTACATTAGCACCTAGACCTAATGCTAATTTAGCGGCGTTCAATCCAACAACACCACCGCCGATTACGACTACATTTCCGCGACGCACACCAGGAACACCAGATAGTAGAATACCTTTTCCACCGTTGACACGTTCTAAATAATTCGCGCCGATTTGTGCCGCCATACGTCCTGCGATTTCACTCATTGGAGCAAGTAACGGTAAGGTATTGTCAGCTGGCTGGACATTTTCATAAGCAATCGCATTGACACCGCTATTAACTAATGCTTCAGTCAATGGTTTGTTTGCTGCTAAATGCAAATAGGTAAATAGTAGCAACCCTTTGCGGAAATATTGATATTCTTCAGGTAGAGGTTCTTTGACCTTCATCACCATTTCAGCCGCCCAAACATCTGCGGCACTGTCGATAATGGTTGCACCTGCTGCCACATACTCTTCGTCCGTAATGGCAGAACCTTTACCAGCGTCTTTTTCAACTAATACTTGATGACCACGATTGGTTAAATCAAATACACCAGATGGGGGAAGGGCAACACGATTTTCATTGTTCTTGATTTCTTTGGGAATTCCAATAATCATTTGACACACTCCTTCTTAACGATTCGTATACGAAGTGGATTCGCTTACAAAACAATTGTACAGGAATTTCGAACAATTTCAAATAAGAATTTGCAAAGTTTTTATACAATTTGAACGATTGCGACCAAATGAAATCCTTTACACTTTTTAATCTTCCGCGTTAAATGCTTAGAATGTTCTTATTGATCAGGGCTGCCTGATAAAAATTATTATTTTTATAATTGGAAAATAAAATATTTGCGAAAATGGAAATTACTGGTAATAATAGATTATGGAGATGGAGGAGCGAAGTTACTATGCCAGATATACAACGAATCAATCAATTAAAAGAGCAGGTCAGCTTTTTAGAAGCGCGCCTGACTCGTTATGAAGAATTATTACACGGCTCGGTACTAAAGCGGATCATCTTTGGGGGAGGGCGGCGAGCAAAGCTTAGTATTCTCGAAATCGTGATCGGTTTGATTGTTTTATTATATACACTATTTAGAATGGAATTAAGCGTTATCTCACTGGTGATTATTGTTTTAGCGTTGATTATGATTCTTTTTTCTGTGATTCAGTTGAATGTATTTCGGAAAAAGAACGGCACTGAGAAGTATCAGCGAATGATCAACAGCTTAACAGCAGAAAAGGCATCAATGGAAAAAGAGCTAACCCGTTTAGTCGCTGAAAAAAATGGACTTGAGTGAACGTACTCAAGTCCATTTTTTTAGGTTCGCAGCAACTGATTGTTGGCTTTGTTGATTTCATCTACCATTATCTGAATTTTATTTAAAGAGTGCACGCTGGGACAAAGTTCAACGGCGATGATGGGTGTTTGACAGTTCGGTACATCAAACGTGGAGGTGCTGATGACAATATCGTGTTCTTCAAAAAGCTCCGAATAGCTTCGATTATGCAGTTGCGAAGCATTTATTTGATGAATCGTATAGTTTCCTCGAAGTGATAAACGCAAAAGCTCCGTCAATAAGCTTTCCTGCATAATAGAATCAGTAGACACGACCAAAAGTTTAACGGGCTTTTCTGATCGCCTCATTCCATTTAAGCAGTTTGGAACAGTAGCTATGATTTGATAGATATAGTTATCAATAAATTCATCTGAATTAAAGAGATGATACTCCTCAGTAAATTCGAGTATGAGCTTACGCAGCTGATAGACGCAATGAGCATGAAAAGTCTCTAGCAACCGCAAGCAATCCTTTTTTCGATCCTGGAGAATACTGATCATTTCCTTTGTTTTTGCGTGGAAAAGATGCTGATTAATCAAGATTGTCGCTACTTGATCCTTTTGTTTTGCAGTTAGTGGAACGATCAGCATTCTACTGAGTTTTTCTGCTAACTCAAGGTGTATTTCATAATGATAGGCTAAAGAATAATTATTCTCCATGACCTTTTTCTTTTGTTTATCTCCTAATAAGAATAAATCGGAATAAAGCAGCCAAAAACTATCCTTCACGATGTCTTCGGAACAAAGAATTCCCAGCTCTCTCCGCAGGTAGGGCTCAAACCTGTTGACTGTGTATGGATTAGGTGCGCTGATCGCAGTTGATCGTAATCGTTTCGGAACAATACGATGTCCTCTTGAGATTCGTACTAGACTGATAAAAAAAGTAATTGATAGACGGTTATACTGAGCCAGCGATAACGATAGCTCATTTTCTCTAACTATCGAGCGAACAATTTTTTCGCCAAAATGAAAAAATTCCGAACTGAAACGTGTGTTTTCACGGGCTTCTTTTTTCTCAGAAAAATATAAAAAATATAAATGCCGAATAGCTGTCTCATCACCCGTTAGACGAAAAGGGCGACGCTGGATAGACATTTTCCAGCGCCCTAATGTTTCTTGCAGGTCCTTCATTGATGCTTGAACTGTACTCAGACTGCAGAATAGTTTTTTCGAAAGCTCTAATAGTGTATAAGATTCTTCATAAAAGATTGCTTCTAACAGTTTAAAAGCAATTGAGTTTCTAATTAACGTTGAATATAAAATATCAATTGTGGCATTATCTTTGAGTTCTAAATGATATAGACTATTTTCTCGCACTATCTTGTAATACTCGCTTTGATTGTTGATGGCGCGAATATCATTTAGAAATGCAGGTATCGTACATTGAATGATTGACGATAATTCCTCACTCGAACGTGGATGTTGAGAGTAATAGAGTGTTTCAACTAACTGTAATTGTCGCTGACTATCTCGTTTCAGTAGACGGCGTAAGTTCATGATGTAGTTCCTTTCGTGATAAAAGTGGGTCAAATTGATTAATAAACTGTTGAATTCGATCAAAATCTTTTGCCGTTGGAAAAGCGTTGATCGCAATCAAAGGACAAGCAGGTACTAGATCCTTCATCGTAACATTCGTAACAATCAGATCGTATTGCTGTGTTAAGTCAGTCAGTTGATCCTGCTTGATGAAGGGCGTCTCAAAGTGTTCATACGTGACTGCACCTTTGATGAAATCAGGAAAAACAGAATGCCAAAAGCGTTCATGAGTGGTGGAAGTATCTGACAGGAGAAGCACCTTGATAGGCCTGTCAGAATTAATTAAACGCTGCAGCAGATTATCTATCGTTGTTATCAAAAAACTGATATACAGCGGAACAAATTCCTCCTGATGAAGCGGCGATAAAAAGTTGCTGACAACATTCTCAAGCTTTTTGATTTCTCGATAGTATTTTTTATCAATTAAATGCAACATAATTTTTTCTGACTCGTGCAAAATTTCGATTGAATGCTTTTCTGGATAGTAGCAAAATAATTCATTGCCGAGCAGCCGAGCAGCGTCGACCATTTCATTTTGTGAAAGTGGTGTACTCAATAGATCGCTGACCGCTTCCAGCAATAAATAATGTGTATGGTAGAAATTTGCTAGGCGTCTATTTCTTTTGTGAACCAGTGCTTGCTGTTTACGATTCAGAAGCAGTTGATGTTAAAACAACGGCCATAAGCACTCTTTTAGACAAGCATTGGTAAACTCTAAAGATGTTTCCCGCTTGATCAAACGTACCAATGATTCAAGCTGCTTCACATTAGGTATAATTAATCCGCTGTAGCGGTAAATCCGCTTCATTTTATGCCCATGCTTTTGACGTTGCAGCCCAATCAAAAAGCTATGCATTAATTGGAAATGAATGTTCATATTATTCGTAATTTGATTTTCTTCTAGAATACGACGAATTAACTCATCCACAGAATTCAATAGACGCTGAGAAAATCCGTAATCAGCAAACTCCATACGCGACTCTTTAAAGAAGAGATAAAACAAATGCCGAATTGCTCCTTCATCGCCAACCATTTGTAACGGTCGATGTGTAACCGTGATATCCCATTTGATCACTTCCTTCTTGATGCTGATTAAGTAACGCTGCATATTTGAAAAGCTGCAGTTCAATCGATCAGCAGCAGGTTGGATGCCGCGACTTTTTTCAAAAAGTAGACTGTTAATGACCTGATATTCTAAACTAGTGCGTAAAATATACGCATAAACTGCATCAATCGTTGCATATGAATCAAAGTCGATCGTATAGAGTCCTTTGATTTTCGTAATTTTAAACGGCAAATTTTCTCCATTAAGAAAACGAACATCGGTGATTAATGCTGGGAGTGAACAATTTAATGATTCCATTAATTGTTCCGATGTCAGGAGTTCCTTTGCATAATATAATTCTTCAACCAACTGCAAACGACGAGATGTCTCCTTCTTCATTAACCCTCTCATATTCATAAATAAAACCCCTTAAAATGTTTTTTTATTTAATATAATCTTAAAAACCTGATAAAACAAGCGTGCCAGCCTTATTTATTTGTTATATTTGTTATTTAACTAATTATCAATATAAAATATTATAATTTAGAATACCAATTTAATAAGGAAATGTACAAATTATTTTAAAAAAATGAATAATTTTTTTATTTTTTAATTTCTAATAAATAAAAAAATAAAAAATCCAAAAAAAGAGAAAAAGGAGTGTTAACTGTTGCCTTTCCCCGCAAGAACGAATAGAATTGTCTTTGGAATACATTAAAAAAGATAGTGGAGGCTATACATTATGATCAATAAGCAAAGTTTAGTTGAACAAGTAGCAGAGAAAACAGGATTGACCAAAAAGGACGCAACAGCAGCCGTAGATGCTTTATTTGACGGAATTCAAACTTCATTAAAAGATGGAGAAAAGGTTCAAGTAATCGGCTTTGGAAACTTCGAAGTACGTGAACGCGCAGCTCGTAAAGGCCGTAACCCTCAAACAGGCGAAGAAATCACTATCGCAGCCAGCAAATCACCAGCTTTTAAAGCCGGAAAACAATTAAAAGATGCTGTAAAATAGTATCGACATTAAACCTGTTGGGGCTGTAAGGCTCTAGCAGGTTTTTGTTTTGATGCAAGGTTAAAAGGGGCAGAAAAGGGGCGAAAATAAAAAGAATGGCTATAAACCATTCTCTTCTAATTGACTGATTAAATCAGTTTTCATTTTATCAGTAATGTGAGTATAGATTTTATTTGTAACGTCGGCATCCTCATGGCCTACTCGATCCATAATAGCCTTCAAAGGAGTATTTTGTTCGGCTAGTAATGACACGTGGGTATGTCTTAGTATGTGAGAGGTTAAACGCTTGTTAATTCCACTTTTTTTACCTGCAGCAGCAAAAGAACGATTGAATGAACTATTTTGCATAGGCGTACCTGTTCGGGTCACAAAAACGAATCCATCATTATTAAAATCAGATTCGGATAACAGGTCTAGTTTATTTTCCTCAAAAGTACGTTTTACTAGCTCAACCGTCCGTTGGGTCAATTGAACATCTCTATTTGATTTCTGGGTCTTAGTTGGTCCTATCGCTTTTTGTTTGTAACCTTTGCTGTAGTCGATTGTACCTCTAATGTGAACGATATTATTATCCAAGTCAAAATTTCCTTCTCTTAATGCGACTGCTTCGCCAAAGCGAACTCCTGTTAAATACATAAATTCAGCTAATCGACCGACACGAAAGGTTGACCGACTTTTATAAAGTTGATCTAGGATCAATTTTACTTCATTTTTTTCAAGGTACTTATCCTCAATACGTTCTATATCTTCTAGGGTTTTCGCTTTAGGGATAATCTCCACGTTTTCAACAGGGTTTTTATCAGTGTAGCCTAGTTTAATCGCATATTTAAATACTAAGTTAAGATTTGACTTGATATGGGCGATATAAGTCTGAGAATAATCGAGAGAGGCAAAGAAGTTTTGCAACAATCTTGTATCAATATTTGAAATCAGAATGTCTTCGTTTATATTCTTGAAAATAATTTTTCGAATGGCTACATACGTGTTCTTTGAGTTAGGTCTCAAAGATTTAAAATAATTATTTTCCCATTCAGTATAAACTTGCTGGAAGGCGACTTTCTCGATTTTCTTTTTAGCCAGTTCATTTTCTATTTTATCATTCAGGATACTTAGCGCTTTATTCCATGCTTGTTTTGATTGGCTATTTAGTACCACCGATTTTTTCCGAGTCTTTTCAGTATACGGGTCTTTGTAGCGTTCAATAAACTTGAAACGCCCATCTTTCAATGGTTCTACCCACATTGTCATTTCCTCCTATCATTTGGTATAATAGGCACAACAAAAGAAGCCTATGCCTATAGGCGCTTTATTTTTGCACGATCATACTCTTGCCGGGGCGGGATCGTGTTTTTTTAATCCTTCTTTATTTCATCTTCTAACGACTCTATTTTTTTCATCAATAAATCCATTTTTTTGTGTAAACTTTCGATTTCATCGTCTTTAGTATCCTTGCCTGCATTGAAATATTCAGTGATTGTGGAAGTGAGCATACCTATAAAACCAATCCCTAGAAACATTAATAGAATAGCAGCTATACGTCCTAATGGTGTATTTGGAGATATATCGCCATACCCAACAGTTGTAGTTGTAACTACGGCCCACCAAATTGAGTCGACAAAAGCGACACTTTCTGCTATAGAATACATAGTGGCTGAAATCAGTATCAGAACCACACTGACATACAAAGCATTTCTAAAATTATTAGTTTTAAGAAAACCATCTATCCTATTAGTCAATTTTCCGGTAATCCCAACTAGTCTACTAAGTTTAAATAGTCTTGTTACCCTTGCTATCCGAAAAACTCGTGCAAGCCTGAAGAATGAAAAAATAGAGTTGAAGGGAATAATTGCAATAAGATCAAACATGTTTTTCAAGAAAAACTGTTTTTTATTTTCAGCCTTAATTAGTCTCGAAAAATAATCATAAGCAAATACTATTAATATAGCGGAGTCTATTGTTTTAAATGGATTTTTCGAAATGCTGATGATGTTAGAAAAATCCAGTACTACTAAGACAATCGAAAAAACAGCTAACACAATGATAGTAAAATCATAGATATTCTTTTTTGTAAATCTCAAATAGATCACCCTATTCTGATATAATATCAATATTTCATCAATCTTAGTAATAGGGTTGAGTTGAAGTCCGTGTGCCAGCACGGGCTTTTTTATCCTAAATTTCTCATTGATTCACGTACATATCTTTCTAAACTCCAAGGAATTTTATAATACTCCATGAATTTAACAGCATTTAGTTGTTCTTTATCAAAATCGTATTCGTTAGACCAAATAAATAATAGTATCTCTATAGCAATTCGATTGGCTTCAAATTCTAACTTTCGCCGACTATATCCAGTAGCATTATAATATGCAGATAATTCTTCATGTTTTTTGATACAGTGAGCTAGTTCGTGAGATACTTCAAAGTCAGAATTTTCATTAAGGAGCTCATTGTTTAAAAAAATCGTTTTCTCCTCAGCAAAATAAAAACCACTTCTTTTCATATCTACAAAGCACAGTTCTAAACCCAAATTCTCTACGAGGTTCAATAAGTGATTATTAATTTCATGCATAAATTATTAATCACTTCACTTTATTTGTTTTCCGCAGCCCGCTTTGCAGCTAATACAGATTTTAAAAACTCTACTTCTTCATCCGAAACAGGTTCGCCATCGAATGCAAATACACCATGCTTTTCTGCTAAAGAAGTCTTTTCTTCGCGTCCTAACAAATAGTCGACGGAGACTCCAAAATAGTCAGCTAGACGGGGCAATTCATCAGCGTTAGGAGTGTTTGTTTTCCATTTGGCTAAATATCCATTTGAATAGCCGAATCTCATTTCTAACTGCCTTATAGAAATCTTCTTTTTCTTGGCAAGCTCTTTTATGATTTCATAAGTATTCATTGATTTTGCAACCTTTCTGAATGCTCACAAAAAAAGTTTAGAAAAATACGCAGAATAAACTTGAAAAATTCTGAATGATAGTCTATACTTATTTTTGTAAACAAGTTCGTTAATAAAAAAGACAACAAAAAATAAAACTGATTAAAGTAAGCTGACCGGCAAGAAAGCTATAAATCAATATTTTATGTCTTATTTAACTATGCCTCTAGTATAGAGTAATACTCAGCACAAGTCAATATAGTTTAAAAAATAGTTTTCGAACTTGTTTACATTTCAACATAGAAAGGAGCAGCGTAGATGGCTAATGCACAGGAGACAAGACAAAAAATATTGGATCATTTCAAAGCGAATGGTTGGAGCATACCAGATGTTGCTAGCGCTTTGAATATTACTGAGCAGTACCTACGAAAAATATTGAACAATCCAGAAGACCATTGGAAGCAGATCACGGATATCATATCACGATACAAAATCAGATAGGAGGTTGAAATCATGAAGAAGCCGACGTTAGCAGAGTTAATCGAATCCGCAGAAAAGAATATGAAACCAGACGACTGGTATCGTCAGGGCTTAATCCTAAAAATGTTTCACGGGATGTCGAAGACAACTCTCGTTGAGTACTGCAAAGAGATGGAAGCCATCGACGAATTCAAAGAAGGAATTCTCAGGCCAGGACATTCAACAACTTTCATTCATGTCCATACGTTCATTTGGTTTTTACGATGGAAAGATGAGAACAAATACAGAACTAAAAAAGTAACGCCTAAAGAAATTTTGAAGGAGGCGACAGCATGAATGATGATAAATCAAAAGAGACCGGAAATATATTCGAAGGTTTGAGCTTCAAATATCCGCCAGTCTCAAAAGAAGAATATGAACAAGCATATGAAGAATATGTTAAGCGTTGTTCAGATCAACAAATCAAAATTCATAAAGGAAATTCAAAATGCGGAAGCAATGTTGAGGTGAAAAACACAATCGAGGCAAAAAGAATCGTGACAGAACTGATTGATAAAGAAACAGTTTCAATCACGATTAATCAAAAAAATGGGATAAAGTGCAACCTGTGACAGCTAACGGCGATAAATTTTCTGACGTAAATAATTGCTATCACTAGCATCAAATAGGCCTTCGTAGTTCGAGGTCAAACCGCCGATAAACAGTCGATCTTGCCTAGTAATTACTTGGAAAATCAGAGGAGGTTAAAAATTGAATGAAGTAAAAAATTTGTTCGACTATTCAATAGTGGATGATCGGACTGCTAGCTTTCTCAAAGTTAAAGAGCAGGAAATGAGGACAATCGTTTTGAATGGTTCGATTCAACTTGGTGACAAACTGATCGAGGCGCAAGAAAAATTAGCAAAATACAATTCTGGCACATTCGAGAAGTGGTTTTCGTCAATCGGGTTAAAAAAACAAACAGTTTACAACTACATTAATCAAGCGAAATTCGTCCATCAAATGGACGAATCAGAACAAATCAATATATTCCAAGAACTTCCGATGACCTTGAGAACAGAAGTTTCTAAACCTTCAGCTCAACCTGAAGCAGTCGAGTTAGTTCTATCTGGCGATATAAAAACCACAAAGGAATATCGTGAATTAGAAAAGCAACTAAAAAAGAAAGATGAACAAATCGATAACCTTTCAGAAGTGATCAATGACATGAGTGTTCAACAACCAAGAGTCATTGAAAAGGAAGTGGTTGTTGAAAAAGTTCCGGATGATTACGAAAATTTGAAACAATCCTATTCACAATTAGAAGAACGAAGTTCGCAACTAGAATCAAACTATAGAGATTTGTTAGCCGAACGAAAAGAAGTGGATGAGAAATCGTCTAAGTATGAACAACTATCAAAGGCGATCAACCAAGCCGAAGACAAACTGAGTGAAACCCAGCGACTTATTTCCAACTACAAGAATCTATCAGATGTATTAGAAAAATCGAATGAGTTATTGTCAGAGGCGAGCGCTCTAATCTATCAGGATTTGTCAGAAGTAATCAGTCGGGATGGACTTGCAAAAAGAGAGCTAGACTTTCTAACCGAAAGGTTGGAGAAATTTTTATCAGACTTAAAATTAATCAGCAAAAACAACATATTGGAAGGAGAGGTTATCAATGAGTAATCAGCTATTAGAACTAGAGAAAACCCTAGAAAATCAATTAGTTTTGGTGAAAGAAATGCGCCTAATCAAGAGCGACGTTTCTAAGATGAAGGAGGAAATTACGAAGGATGTTCAAGAATTGCGAGATAGTATCACATTGAACCGTCACGAAGGAGCAGAAATTCAGTCAGCAGTTGGGAAGAAAGCATGGGATTTAGCAAAAGAATACTTCGATCATAAAGTGTCAGATGATTTGTTTTTGGCTAAAGTTGGGCACTTCCGCGGAATCATCTACAAGCGATTAAAAGAAACTTTTAATGTACCGAGATACTATGATATTCGCCGCATTGATTTTACTAGGGCAAAACAAGTTATAGAAATCGTGTCATTAAGCAACTTAAAAGACTACCAATTGCGATTAACAGCACGGCAAAAAGAAATAGCTTACTTGAATGCTGATAATGTTGATGGATTAGAGATTGTTTAAGTGGAGAGGAGAAAATGAAACAAATCAACCTAGCTACAACAATCATGTGCATGTTAGCTATCCCAGTTTTTTCAAAATTTAGTATGCTGGCAGCTTATGGATACATCGGAATCTTTCTCCTAGCGATCGGATGGGAAAAGAAAAAGCCAGCCGAGGGGGCTGACTAAGATGAATATTGGAGATTACATTTTAATTGTTGCAATTTCACTAACATTGGTTATAACAATTCCGATAATGGTCGATAACCATAAGACACTTAAGCGATTAAAAAGGAGAAAGAAGTGATCTATTTAAGAGTTTTTACTATTGCATGAGCAGCGTTATTTATGGCTTTAGCCTCTTCAGAGCGATTTTTTGAAGTATCTTTTTGCCACATCATATCTGTAGTTTGACCAAAGTAAAGGTGAAAAATATCTTTATAAGTTTTCCCCTGAGTATCTGAATAAGTAATCTGAACTATTACGTTTCCTCTAAAGTCAGGTTCAACCGCAGTGGAAAATTTCTGGTTTGGCGCTATTGACCCGCCAACTAAAGATTTCATTTGACGATTTCTGTTTACTTGGTCTTCTTCAAGACCTTCAAACGTAAGCTTAGATATAGTGGCCATTGTATTTCCAAAATTTTTTAAAACTAAGTACTTTGCAAAAAATGTTGTATCTATTATATCCACATATGCAGATACATACGGCCTGTTAGATTCTTCTATAGTTTTTTCTGTTAATTTAATTGATCTATTCGATTGAACAATTGAAATGACAGACACAATAAGAGTAAGGCAAATAGCAATAACTTGAATCCAATCAGAAGATTTCATAATTCCACCATCCAGTTTTTAAACCATTATATCAAATTGAAAGGGGTGAGAAGATGAGTTATGAGGAACACATAAAGCTAATGGAAAAAGCAAATAGAGAATATTATAACTATCATGAGTCCATTTTGTTAGCAAAGCAAATTATCGAAAAACAAAAAAAGGCTCACTACGCCGACAAGCAATTAGTGAGCAAATGAAAAAATATATTTCTAAGGAGAGAATAACATGATTAACGAAAAAATTCAAAATTTATTGAAAGAACTACAACGGGAATGTGAAAAGGAAGGTGTATCAGCACTTTGTACACTCCATAAAGAAGCGAATATTTTACAACTGCTTGTTGGTGGATTACCCGATGTAGCTGCACTCTTAGCGATTCAAGAAAGTGAATTAGACAACAAGTTACTGGTTCCCGTGAAACTATTAAGGAATGCAGGATTAGAGGCATTGGGGATGGAAACGGGGAAAACTATGCCCGATCATACCTTTGTTCTTAATGATGTAAACGATATTCCAGATGTCCTTGAACGTATTAGGAAAGGTGAATTCGAATGAGTTTCGATTATGACACTGCAATGGCTGATCCTGATAACCACGTTTTCATAAATGTTACTCAATCAGGGGCAGAAGATAAGCCCGAAAGTATGGAGGGATGGAATTGAACGCCTTAGAAAAATATGAACTCGAAGAGTTAGAAGCAAGTGAGGTTCTAAAAGATGAGTCGCACGGTTGGAAAATTGATAGTTTAGAAAGTGCCGATTGGGCATTTAGAAAAATCGCTGCTTTAAAAAAAGCGAATAAGGAAATCTATCAGCTTGCCGATAAAGAACGTGAACGTATTGCTGAATGGGAAACAAAGGAAACGCAAAGTAACCAAGATAGCATTGATTTTTTTGAACATAAATTAGCAGACTATCTGCGTGAGCTACGGAAAAACGATCCAAAGGTAAAAATCAAAACACCGCATGGAACGGTAAACACGCGTAAACAAGCAGATTTATGGGAATATCGCGCTGATGCGGTAGACACTTTAAAAAAATTAGGACTCACTGAATTTATAAAAGTGACAGAAACTGTAAACAAAGCAGATTTTAAGAAAGCTGTTCAAGTTCTAGAAGATGGGCGTGTAATAAGCCCTGACGGTGAATTGATCGAATGCGTAAAAGTTATTCCGCAAGGTGAAAAAGTCATCGTGAAGTCTAATGGTGATAAGTCAAGATGAAATTTGAGATTATTTTTATTGAATAGACTATTTTGAAGCGCACTGAACTAAACCCGACTAAAATCAATTTTTTTCGGGCGTTTCAAGGATTTGCGTCAATAACAAATTGTTATTTATCTATCACGCTCCTTGGTGGCGTGTAGAGTTGATGGTTACGTAGTAGCGTATCCACCAAACGCGTAAATTTTCTTGCGGTTAAGACGAGTGCTCGTTTGTGTTGGTGTTTAGGTACCTCTTTATACTTGCTTTGATAAAAAGCTTTATATTCAGGAAGATAATTTTTTACTGAGTTGGCAGCTTCAACTAAGTAATAACGAAAATATCGATTCCCTTGCTTGGTCAGAGGTGTATTTTGAGACTGATAGTTTCCAGATTGTTTAACTTTCCAACTTAATCCAGCGTACTTCGCCAATTTTGTTTGATCTTCAAATCGTTCGATTTGACCAATTTCAGCGATCAAACCAGCAGCGTAGACTTTTCCAATTCCTGGAATACTGGTTAAACATTGATATTCTGGAATGACTATAACTAATTGTTCAATTGCTTTATCCAGCTCTTTGATATTCTTTTCAAGAGCCCGCATTTCACAAACAAGAACGCCCAGAACAATATCAATAGATTCTTGGGCTACAGTGCCTAAGCGATAGCTTGATCTGATGGCTCGTTGAATAGCCTTGGCAATTTTCTCGGGTTGTTTGAAACGACCTCTTCCTTTTTCTTGGATTAAGTCACTGAAAGCTTCCAAAGGAAGCTCAGCCAGTTCATCTAACGTGAAGTCTTCTGTCATTAGAGAAATCACTGTAGCACTAAAAAGACTAGTAGATTCGTCTTTCATTTCACGAACAAGTGTGTTGCATTTGTACGTTAGATTTTCAAGAAAGTGTTGCTTTGTACGAGTTAGTTGCTTAATTAATTGATAACGAGTTCGGGTCAGACGCTGTAACGCCATGTATTTTTCTTCTTTAATAGGAGACGTGGTAAAACGTTGAATGCGTAGAAAGTCAGCAATTCTTAGCGCGTCATTACGATCTGTTTTGTCTTCATCAAACATGCGTCTAAATTGTTTAATTCGAAAAGGATTTTCGATAGTTACAAGCGTATTGAGCTTTTTTAGTTCCTCGTCTTCATGAAAAAACATTGAAGGATGGAAACTGTACATGGACGTTGATTCCATGCCAATTATAATTTGATCAAATAGGTAATTCTCATTGAACTCAAGAATCATTTCTCGTGTTAATGAAGCACCTTCAATGTCATTGGAGACTGAGATTTCAGACAATGTAGACAACTGATCGTCGTCAGTTAGGAAACAGACATCTAACTTTTCAGAACTAACGTCAATACCGACAAATAATTTCATGGAAGAAGGACCTCCTTTCGATCTAAATTTTGGAAAATGCTTCGATACTGTGGGATTTCCCAGAAGCTCACTGTGTAACCACAACCTCGCCTAATAGAATACGGTGATAAAAGAGCTAGAAGCTGCCTTCCAAACTACTATCTGAAAGTCTAGTCCATTATCGAAACAGCTAATGAGTTGGTAGTGATAACAGTGGTTCGGGTAACAGACTTTGCAAGGTAGACAAAGCTACAGGAGGGCATAGCAAATTCCCGTTGGATCCTTTCCATGAATCCATTGTACTCTGAGAAATCACACAATAACGAAACAAATTCCGCAAGGAATGTGTTATTCAATAAATTTTTCGATTCAGAAGCATTTTGATTAAAAAGTATTAGACAAAAACTATTTTACGAGGAGGGCTAGCAATGAAATTTTATCCAAATGGTTCTGTGCCTGAACAAGCGAATATGTACTTTGTTTATGGTGATGGTGGAACTGGTAAAACGTCACTCGCAAAACAATTTGAAGGAAATAAAATGCTTTTTAGCTTCGATTTATCAACGAATGTTATTCGAGAAGCTAAAGATATATCTGTCGTTCAACTCGAAAGCCAAGATGCACCGAATATTCAAGCGTTAGTAACTAAATGGGTCTATAACGCATTAATTAAGCCGGAATACGAGGTTATTATTTTAGACAACGTAACAGCGTTACAAAATTTAGTACTGGAAAATATTGATGGGGCATCGAAAGATGGCCGACAAAATTATCAAAAGTTGCAACTGTGGTTCAGACAGTTAGGAACACGTCTAAGAGAAAGTAATAAAACAGTTTATGCAACAGCACATCAAATTGATAACGGAATTGCTGGATTAGACGGTAAAGGACGATTTAGTCCAGATATGAACGAGAAGACGTTTAATGCTTTTACATCAATGTTTGATGTGGTAGGACGCATTTACATTGATGGTGGTAAACGATTGATCGATTTAGATCCTGAGAATGGGAATCATGCTAAAAACAGGCTTGATGAGCGCAAGCTAGTTGAAGCAAGTGAGTTGATAATAAATAACAATATCGAAGAGAAAGAAGAGAAGAAAAAATGACGCTATTTATAACAGATTCTAAAAATGTATTTGGTAAATCAGTCAGTGAAGCAGGAAGCTACAACGTTAGAATTCTCGAAGATTCAGAACATAAGTTAACTAACAATACATTTAATGACATGGCCGTTTTAAATTATGAAGTTGTAGACGGTAAATATGCTGGTGGGAAAATCTTATACAACAACATAGTATGGGATAAAAAAGATGTCGAATTATCTGCTAAACGATTTAACACGTTATTAGCCGCGATTGGAGTTCCGGATGGTACACCAATTCAAAGTATTGAACAATTAGTTGAAGCAGTAAAAAACAGAAAGCTAAATATAACTGTTGAGTGGAAGCAAAGTGACTATAACAAAAAATGGAATTTGGAAGTTAAGTCATATAAACCAACTGATCCAGAAGGAAGCAAGCCAAACGGTGTTGAACGTCCGTCTGAGCAACAAATGAACGCACATAGACAAGATGAGATTGATCAAGCTGCAAATATGATTGCCCATAATAACACGTTCCAAGACTCACTCCCTGGGGTTGATCCAGTTAGAGATACAAGAAGTTTTGCAAATGGTGGTTTTAATAGCATTGATATAGCTGCAGACGATCTCCCATTTTAAGAGGGATTAAATGAATTATCCATTTAAAATGCTTAACTACGATGAAACAAATCGGGTAATGACTGTTCAATTGTTTGAATCACTGGATATAGAGCGGTTAATCAAACTATTCTCTGGTGATTTAAACAACGTGAACGGTGGAGTGTTTATTCCCGATCCTAGAGGATTTACTGTGCAACAGCGTAAGCTCTATTGGGCGTTGCTAGGTGATATTTATAGATGGTCTGGTACTGGTACAGGTCAATTAGACAGCTATTTCAAGGAATCCTATGCAATGAAATATTTCACCGAGATTAGCATTGCCGACTGTTCTGATGCCACCGTAAGCGAAGTAAACAACCTCTTAGAAATGGTTATTGATTTTATGTTTGAGTGGAATGTGCCATTTCCAAAGTCTTACGAATTGTTGCCACGAAAGGAACAGTATTACTTCTATCTCTGTTGTAAGCATCGTAAATGCGTGATTTGTGGGCAATCACATGCAGATATACACCATTTGATAGCTGTAGGAAATAGAAAAAGGAGTCAAGTTGATCATCGGAAGTTGCCGTTGACAGCATTATGCAGAAGGCACCATATGATGATTCATACATTAGGACTTACCGAATTCATGACTCGATTTGAAATCCATCCAGTGTATCTAAATAATGAAGAATTAATCAGAATCGGGATCATGAATGGAAAACAAATTAAGGAATTAGATGAGCAATTCAAATTCGAAGGCGGTGAAGCGAATGTCTGATAAAGGCTGGATAGCTCTTCATCGAAATATCCGTGATCATTGGGTATACCAAGAAAAAAGAGTATTTTCAAAATATGAAGCTTGGCTTGATCTGCTAATGGATGCCAATCACCAAGACAATAAATTTGTATTTGATGGAAAATTGGTTGAAGTTGAACGCGGTCAAAAAGTGACGTCGATCCGACAATTGTCAGAAAGATGGGGCTGGTCCAGGACGAAAGTGACTGATTTTCTAACCCTGCTGGAGAAAGACAAAATGTTGGTTAGAAAAAGTGACAGTAAAAAGACAGTTCTAACCATTGTCAATTATGACATTTACCAAAATCAGGAACAAGAAAAAAGCCACTCAAATGACACTGAAAAGCCGCAGAAAAGCACAAACAACAATGTTAAAACAATGAGTAACAATGAGAACAATAAAACATCGTCGTCAACACGCAAAAAGCGCGTGTATGACCCTGACTCAATATATTTCATTCTTGCAGAAAAGTTATCCAAACAGATTTGTCAGAATCAGGAAATCAAAGAGCCGAATTTAAATCGTTGGGCCGACGATATTCGGAAAATGATCGAGATCGACAAGCGGACCGAAAGCCAAGTAAGCAACATGATAGATTGGGCAACAAGTGATCCGTTCTGGTCAGCGGTTATTTTGTCCGCAAAAAAATTGCGTGATAAATACGATACGATGGCTGCGCAAGCAAATCGTGATTACAAAACGCAAACCAGCGTCAACAACAGCAGATCGTCGAAAAAACAAGCTACAAACTACGGAAAAACACTGTACACGTATTACGAGCAGGAACTCCGCTTTTCGCCCAATATGGCGTTCGATGAATATGTCAGAAAAAAACGATTGAATGAACGTGACCGACAAGCTTTAGAACAATACATTCACAGCCTGGAGGAGCGATAGAATGACTGATTTAGAATTAGCAGACGCAATCACTTCGTTGTTACCCGATGACTATCGAGAAAAGTTGAGGGGAACACTAGAACGCTTTGAAAAGACCATGGAGCAAACGAAACTAGACACCAAAGAATCGAACGAATGTTTTTGTCGATACATGGAGATTTATTGGCTAGCGGTTTATAACGGGCGATACGAATACAGTGCGTTGCAAAAGCTAGAGTATTCCGAATGGCGCAAACGTGCAAAAGAGATGCTACAAAGATTGCAACGTAAGGCGGTGACCGCATGAGGCGTAAGAAAACACCAGAACAACGACAGGCTAGACGTGAACTTTTTATGCTAACTGACGAGGAACTAAATCCAGAGTGGTTCAATGATCCAGAAAAAGTAAAACGTCGGGACGAATTGCTGGGAATTATCGAATATCGTGAACCGGTTGTAATGAGCGACGATGAAAAGTATCAACGCTATTTAGATAAACGCCCAGGTTTAGAGGCTGCTGTCGTAAAGATGTTGCTTGAAAAGAAGTTAAGCAAAGAAATCCGAGACGAATTAAAAATGGATTTTAAAGTGATCGCATTTTGTCGGAGGAAATACAATTTGAATCCGAAAATACGTACGAAAAGAGTTAGGAGAACATGATGGACGAACTAATACAAATGATCGAAGAGTGGTCGAAAGAACGCGGAATCAATAAAGCAGATCCTCAAAAACAGATGCTAAAAGTCTACGAGGAAATCGGCGAGGTTTCCGCTGCTGTTGTCAGAGACGATAAAGACGCATTGGGAGATGCTATAGGCGATTCGGTGATAACATTACTCAATCTAGCTTTGCAAAGCGATATGAGCCTGTACGAGTGTTTGATGCACGCATATGGTGAGATACAAGGACGAGACGGGAAAATGATCAACGGGATGTTTGTAAAGTCTGAGGACTTGAAGATTGGATAGTTCTGCTTAGAAGGGATTCAATACTTCTTAAATATTATATGGGGTTTACTACCCATTAGTTTTCTGTTGTTCGGCGGGAAGTGGAGTATTGGTAATTTTATTGAGCTAAACATGTCATCGTTTCTATGGAATAGTAAGAGAGCATACAAGGAGGACGGCGAATGAAAGATCAAGTCTCAATTCCAGAGGTGAGAGAGGCTATTAAAAGAGTCAAAGATATTACACCAGTGATGAATAGAACTGAATTTCTTCAATTGATTGCATTATACAAACGTGTTTTAGAACGATATGAAAAAGAGGAATATCTAAACGGGTTGCCAGAAGAATAATAGTTCCGGTAACCACGCCTATCATATAAAAATAGAGGCAGAAGCCTCTATTTTAAAACGCATATGCGATAAGAGAAATTCCAATCATCATTAAATAAAAACCAACTAAGAATGCTAATGTAAATGCTGAAACAATTGGATTAAATAAGAGCATAATTCCTACAATTATCCCAATAATATTTACTATCAGAATAAACCAATAGTAACTTGATCCATTGACCTTGTAAATATCTGCTCCTACAAGCCCCATAATTGAATCTACAATAAACCAAATAGCAAAAATATAAGGTAGGGCTAGTAAACCTGCATTAGTATTGAAGAGTAAAAATACACCAATTAGCAGGTCAAATATACCGAGAATCATTAGTAGGGTTGATTTTTGATTAGTGAATTCATGAAGTTTACGTCTAAAAAACAGTTCAAAAATTCCCTTTAAAACTGCAGCAATGGCAAAAACGTAGACAACTGCTTTTAAACTACTATCTGGATTATTAAATGATACTAAAGAAGCTATAACAAAAAGTAATCCAATTAAAAAATATTCCCAACTAAATCCAATTTTTCTTACCATGCTTATCACCTCCTTATGATAAATAATAGTATAACCTTATGAATAAAATAATGAAAATAAAACGTAAATAATACGCTAATTCAGCCTATCAAGTAAGAAAAGAGGTATGAAATGGAAATACGAGAAGTTATAGAGAAAATAAAGCAAGAAAAATATGATTTTTCAAAACCGTGGACGTCACTGGACAGATCGGATTATAAGGAAGGATACAATGATGCCTCCGATGACATTATCGGAATTGTTAATCAACTAGACGAACCGACGAAAGTGATTGCTCATTTGGCCGAAAAATGGCACGAAGACATTGGTCCTGTTCTCTGGTGGGATTTCCCAGTCGAAGAACCACCATATTGCGGCACACCACTAGATGACGATTTTCCAAAGTATAAGAGACATTTTACTGAACTTCATATTCCAGACGAGGTCGAGGAAGAGCCGAAGTGGGTGGTTAAGATAGAAGACAATGGGTCAGCGTACTTTGTTGACTTTTTCGATGAATTACAGCCTCATCTCGTCTACGGTTTAAGCGGCGAAGTAATGAGATTTGATAGCGAAGATAAAGCGAATGCGATTGTTACATTGATTGAATGTGGCACAGTTGAGAAAGTGTAGGTGTGAGAATGAGTGAAGTAGTGATTGATCCACAGGAGTATTACGTGTGGCTTGCATGTGAAAACGGATGGAATCGAGCAGTTGGCTTCAAAGCAAAAATAGCTGGTATAGATTGTTCCGTCGTCATGGTGCCGATTGATCCTATCGAGATAGTTTTTAGTGATCTCAACTCGGGATCAAGGATATTATCATTACCAATTTCGATACTTGATATGATCATGTGTGATACAAAAGAAAAAATGCTCGTATTGATGAAGGAGAATGCAGGTTTAGCAGCGAAAAAGATTGAGTATAGCGGAATAGACTTAGTACGTGAAGAATCAAGAAAAGCCAAAGGTTCGTTTGAAAAGAAGTTTGGTCCAATGCCGGACTTTGAGAAAACTTCTGTTTACTAAGATTCGGTAACTGAAGCCATAGTAAAAAAGACTGCCGCGGTATGAAACGGCAGTCAATGAACTATGGGTAGCTGATTAGAATAGTTCAAAGGTATTTTACACCTAAAACAAAAATAAAAAAAGACAGCCGACCACTGGCTGCCTTGGAAAAGAACTCTCGTCTAGTTTCCGCTAGACAAAATAATTTGTAACAAAAAAAGACCGCTGGGGATTGGTCAGCGGCCATGAGCTGATTGAAATATGCTTTTAACCCGATTAAAAAGGAGGGGCCAGCTCATCACTATTGTACACCTAGTAGCGCAATAAAAAAAGACCGCTAGGCAGTCAGTTAGCGGTCAATGAGCCGATTGCGAAAGTTGTTTGTAGTCAACAAAAGAAAATATCAGCTCTTCATAATTGTATCATAAAAAGGACCGCTTTTTCATATGGCAGTCCCTAAGCTAGTGTAGTATTCTTGGATTATTTATGGATTTTTCTAGCTCAAATATATTGTACACCTATGTGAATCAAAGTGAAATAACAAAAAAATAAATTAAGAAGCCTAGGTTTTATGAATTTGAAAGGTATAATGCCTGGTTTTCGTTAGACAAAATAGTTTTATCACAAAAATAGACCACTAAAAAAGCGGTCTACGAGCTAGATGAAATAGGTTTTGACGTTAACGAAAATTAGAAAGGAAAGAACTAGCTCATTTAGATGATACCATAGAAAAAGACCACTGAACAGTTATATCAGCGGTCCCTGAGTTAGGTCGTTGTGCTTATAATAAGTGGGTTGTATTTTTATTTAACCTAACTCATTGGGCTAGTGCAGTGTCAAAATTGTCGGTCTCAAACTTCAAGAAAATTACTAGCCCTAGTCTTATTTTACACGGAGATAAGTAAGAAAAAAAGACCGCTGAGTAAAAAAACAGCGGCTTGTGAACTAGAAAAATTCGGGTAATATGGAAAAATTAGAAACCAGCTCACACTAAAAGTTTATCAAATTCATTTTTCCGTTTCAAGATCGTACAAAAAAACGCTGGGAAAGTTCCCAACGCCTCTTTATGAATAAAAACTGACAAGATAATTATACCATAAGGAGTGGCGATTGTGAGATTTCAATGGTTAAAGGATTATCAAGATTTGGAAGAACAGTTACTCTACTTAAAGTGGAATCTGAATAAAAGTAAACTTGAATTGATTCGGTGGACAACTGGTGATTTATCGAAAGTACGTATAGAAAAAAACTCTCGATCGTCATTGCTCGAGGAGAATATTACTCAAATTGAAAATGAGATTGAATTGTTAGAAGAACAACAAAAGGAAATGTTGGTCATTATTCAATCTTTCAAAGGAGTCGAAAATGAAATTGTTCGTATGAAGTACATTGAGGGATTAACTTTGGAAGAAATAGTGGAAGAAACCGGATATAGCGATTCTTACATAAGAAAAAAGCATGCGGAAATCAGAAGTAAGCTTCAATTTATTGATGATTACGAGGCTCGCCATTTAGATAGAAAAGCAAAAAAAGAAGAGCTTGAATACTACGATGAAAAAAGGAGAAAAACTCAGCAACTTTCCCTTTTTTGAAAATTTCAACATTCACTAAATGTGCACTCATTTTGTGTATGGAAGTATTGAAATAGGCATGATATTTTATTAGCATAGAAAATTTTGAAAGGAGGAAGCTCCTCTTCGTTTCAATTTTTTCGATCGTTTGCAAGACGATAAATACTAGACGGCACAAAAAATAAATAATGAATGGAGTTGAAAAGTTTCATTTCCGTTGAAAGTTCGCTGTGCTGTCTATTGTTATCAAATAATTTTTATTAAAATTTATAGATTTCGAATATGTTCTTTTGTATAATATTTAACGTAGAGAAGTTAAGATGAGTAGCTCCATTTTTATGACTCTGCGCAAGTTAAAAAAAAATGATATACCTTGAGAATGATTTTTTAAACGATTTAAAAAAAGATCTTACTCATCTTAACAACTCTACAGGGCGTGCATACAGCACGTTCTTTTTTGCTGTTAAATTAAAACATACTAGCATGATTATTAGTCTTTTTGTATAATATTTGCGTAGAAAAGTGAAAAGATGGTGGCTAATCTCTTGAATAAAGGGGTGATGCCTATGGTTCATAGCTTTATCCCTAGAAGGGAGTAGGCATGTCTGTTTATCAAGCATTGTCACTGATGATCGCATTTGCGACGTTAGTGTTGCTGATTACAGATCACAAGAACAAAAAATAACCATCTAACACTTTGGCGAGGATAGATGGTTTAACAAAAAAAACTATTCATTTAAGCCACCGTCTTTTTAACGGTTCTACATGGGGCGTGTTACCAGCACGTCCTTTTTCTATGTCTATTATAGCATGGGAAAATAGAAAATCAATTGAGATCGCTTCGGCGGTCTTTTTATTTTGAGGAGGAATGAGAATGCTACAAGAAGCTATTATCAAGGGTGAAACAGCATATTTGAAAAACTTGACTCGAAGAAAAGATGTCTCAGTTGAAGAAATCGTTGAGGCTAAAGAATCATTGAACAATAAAGTTAGGGGAATGAAATTAGATCGTGCAGTTGAAATGATTGCCGACCCAGAAGGAACGTACAGAATCTAGCAGTCTCCTCGTGAGGCTGTTTTATTTTGCTCACAAAAATAGACCACTACCGGGTAATAGTGGTCAGGAATTAAATGAAAAAGATGTTAAAGGGTTGTTAGACAAGTATAACATCATAGCGTTTACATAGCAATACAAAAAAGAGCCACTGTTTCCGCAGCAGCCCTTTAGTGTAACAAGTAACTATAAATATATCATCCTTGGCCATGTATTTCAACACACAAAAATAGACCGCTGTTTCCGCAGCGATCTATCTGTGAAACGTAAACAATTTATACATAAAGCATACAATAATAACGCTTACATTGCAACGCAGAAAGGGATAGAGCAATGAAAACTTACTGGTACGTGTCATTAAACAATAAATACCCGCTGCCAATGAAAGGACAGCATAAACGTGTAGTGATGTCTGTTCAAATGAAGGCGAAGTATTCGATTGTAGAAATGATCAGAGAGGCAACGCCAGTAGAGGTTGATCATTGCAAGCTAGTCTATTGTTGGTGCGGCCGTTGGAAAGATGCTCATATACAAGAAAACATCAGAAAATACGTTTAGTTTGTTTTAGTTTGGAGGTGATTTTATGAAACTTACTAATAGGCATAATAAGGCTATAGAATTGCTGTTCGAAGGCTCTTTAAAGCGGATTGAAATCGCTGAAGAACTAAAGATAAGCGAACAGACACTTTACAATTGGTTAAAAGACGAAGATTTCACTCATGCTTATGATGAATATGTAAAAACTATTATGGGTAAGTCATCAGGTAAAGCGTTGAATACAATGTTGAAGCTTTTAGCAGCCAGATCAGAAATGGTTCGTTTTAACGCAGCTAAAGATATTCTTGATCGTGGAGGATTCGCTCCTGTTGATAAGAAGGAGATTACTTCAATTGAGCCTCCTGTATTTAAGGATGACATCAGTGGTGAGCCAGATGGTTAAACTATCTGAGTATTTGCCAAAAGCTTTTCATAGTACGTGGAGAGCAGCAATTGATCCAGAAATTCTTCATATTGTTGAAAAAGGCGGTCGTGGTTCAGGTAAATCTTCTGATATTGCGCATGTAATCATACAATTAATCATGAGGTATCCAGTCAACGCGGTTGCTATTAGATTCATCGATAACACGATTGAATTATCAGTTTTTGAACAGTTGAAGTGGGCAATCGAAGAACAAGGGGTAACGAGCTATTTCAAGATCAATAAAAGTCCAATGAGAATTACCTATCTGCCCAGAGGGAACTATATTACCTTTCGGGGTGCACAGAATCCAGAACGGATAAAATCTTTGAAAGATAGCAGATTTCCATTCGCAATAGCTTGGATAGAAGAATTAGCAGAGTTTAAAACAGAAGAAGATGTAACGACCATTACAAACTCCCTTTTACGTGGAGAGCTTGCAGATGGTCTTTTTTATAAGTTCTTTTACAGCTACAACCCTCCGAAGAGAAAACAAAGTTGGGTAAATAAAAAATACGAGACTAGTTTTCAGCCAAAAAATACGTATGTCCACCATACAACATATAAAGACAATCCCTTTATAGCCAAAGCCTTTATAGAAGAGGCGGAAGCAACAAAAGAACGTAATTCGAGGCGTTATGATTGGGAGTATTTAGGCAAAGCCATCGGTTCAGGTGTTGTTCCGTTCGATAATCTTCAAGTAGAACCAGGAAGTATTACGGATGAGATGGTAGCGAACTTTGACAACATCAGGAATGGTCTCGATTTTGGTTATGCAACAGATCCGCTAGCATTCGTTCGTTGGCATTATGACAAAAAGAAAAATGGGATTTACGCTATAGATGAAATCTATGGTGTAAAAATGAGCAATCGAGAGTTCTCAAATCAAGCAAAAGCAAGAGGGTATCAATCGGATGAAATATTTGCTGATTCCGCTGAGCCTAAATCAATTGCTGAACTTCAAAGTGAGCATGAGATTCGGAGAATTAGAGGAGTAAAAAAAGGACCTGATTCAGTCGAATACGGGGAAGAATGGTTAGACGACTTAGATTTTATCTGTATTGACCCGCTGAGAACACCAAATATTGCAAGAGAATTTGAAAATATAGATTACCAAGTGGATAAGGATGGGAATCCAAAGCCAAGACTTGAAGATAAAGACAACCATACGATTGATGCAACTCGATATGCTTTTAGTGAAGATATGAGAAATAATACAGCAGTAATCGGCAATAGAGCGAAAATCGGACTATAAAGGAGGGATAAAGTTAAATGGCGATTGTAGTAAATAGAGAAATAGCAGGAGATTTGAAAAATCCTTCTGCAGAACTATTAAATTACTGCTTGCAAGAACATCAGAAACAATTAGAGCGGTTAGAAAGACTTTCAAATTATTATGATGGAAAGCACGATATCTTGCTTAGAAAAAAAGAGAACGAATCGGCTCCGAATAATAAAGTTCTTATCAATCATGCGAAGTATGTAGTTGATATGAATGTTGGTTTTATGGTTGGCAATCCTGTTGCTTATTCAGGAACTGGAGAAGTTGATTTGTCGCCTATTCTTGACGAGTATGATCGTATTGATATTGTTTCACATGACACGGAATTAGAAAAAGATTTATCGACCTTTGGAATAGGTTATGAATTAATTTATTTGAAAGATGAGGCAGAATTATCTATAAAATGTATTGATCCACGAGGGATTTTTTTAGTTACTGATGACACTATCGACAAAAATCCGCTATTTGCGATTCACTATCAACCAGTATTCACTTTGCAAGGTGGCATTAGCCATTATATTGTTAAGTATTACAGTGATGATCGGATACTTACGTATAGAACTGAATCGAGAGGATTTGGCTCCTATCAGTTAGTTAAAGCTTTACCACACTATTTTGGAAGAGTTCCTGTAATTGAGTACAGAAACAATGAAGAAAAGCAGGGGGACTTTGAGCAAGCAATCTCATTAATTGACGCATATAACTTATTACAATCGGATCGACTGAACGACAAAGAAGCGTTCGTTGATGCGATTCTTTTTATTCAGGGGTTTGTTCTCCAAGACGGTGATGGTGAAAAGCTTCAGAAAGAAAAAATGCTCCAAGCTCCAGGTTCAAAATCTGATACAGCTGCAAGCTATCTAACAAAAGCATTAGATGAATCAAGTGTGACTTTGTTGCGTGATGCAATCCTAGATGACATTCATAAAGTAACGTATGTTCCAAATATGAATGATGAGAAGTTCGCGGGAAACGTTTCGGGTGAGGCAATGAAATATAAATTGTTTGGTTTGTTGCAATTAATGTCTGTGAAGTCTCGATACATGATTAAGGGATTAAGGCAACGCTTAGAAATATTTTCAACAGTGTTGAGGTACACAGAGCCAGAGATAGATATTTCAGGAGTGAAAATTAAGTTAAAACCTAATCTCCCAATTAACACGAGCGACATAATCAATCAGATTGTGACTGCTTATAACGCAGGGATTTTGCCACTAAAAATTTTATTGTCGTGGTTGCCCGATATTGATGATGTCGATGAAGTAATTGAACAATTGAATCTAGAAAAGGAAGAAAAAATTGAGCTACAGAAGAAAGTGATGGGCGTTCAAGCAGAAGACAGTCATTCGGATTTAGATGAACCACCTGAGGAGGAAGACGATGATCAAAGCAACGTTCATAAAGAGTAACGGCTCGTATATTAGTTATGAGGTTACTGGTCATGCTCACTACGCTGAACCGGGCAAAGATATCGTTTGCGCTGGTGTGTCTACTCTTTTTATCACGATTACTAATCAATTACTTTGTAAATCGTACGTGAAGTTGCAAGACAAGAAAGTTTCCATTCTTAATCCGGATGAGATTGATAATGCGTTAGTCGAAGCTTTATTATGCGGTTTGTATGATATTCAACAAAACTATCCTAATTATGTTTCTGTTGAAGTATCTAAAAAATGGACAGCAAACATGAAGTATGCTGTCCATGGGTATTCAAAAACTTTTCATTCTAGAGATGAAGCAATCAAGTTTGCAGAGTCTGTTTCAGTTTCTCGTAGTCGGGTTTTGATGATTTGTCCACCGGGACTGCTACAGAAAAACTTTGATAGGGGGAAGTTAGTTGCCGAAAAAACAAGATGATTCCTACTGGCTCGATCGAGGGATTAAGCAAGAGAAAAAAATTAATGACGCTGCGAAACAAGTCGAACAAAAGATAATTGTAGCTTATCGACAGGCTCAAAGTTATTTGACGAGGCAAGTTAGAAAACTATTTAGTCGAGCGAAACAACGTTCTGGAATGGATGAGGGAGAAACAAGAGCGTTACTTAATCAAACTGTTCAACCTGATGAGTTAGTAGAATTGAGAAAGCTTGCTGATGATGTTTCTCATCCTGAACTTCAAGAGTCCGCAAGAAAACGATTGAATGGATTGGCATTTAAAGAGCGAATAACACGAGCTGAAGACTTGAAAGCCAAGTCTTTTTTAGTTTCCAAACAGATTGCTTCTGTGCAACTAGATAAATCGACTGAATTTTATATTGATGTTATTCACGATTCGTATAATGAGACAACTGCCGAAACAATCATAAGGCAAGTTGAGCAAACAAAATCTGATCAGATCATCAGTGTTCGGAATGGAAAAAAGCATGGTTCAAAAATAGAAGCATCTAAACAGACGCAAAAACGTGACGTACCGATTGAGGTGTGGAATGATCCTGATATTCGATCGACTGATTACGAATTCAAGGAGCTTTCAACTAAGTACACCAAGAATATTCTTGATTCTCATTGGCATGGTTCAAATTATTCAAAACGTATCTGGAAAGATACTGAAGCATTGGCCAAACGTCTTGAAGAGTTATTTACTGTTGAGTCTATGACAGGGATGTCCGAGTTTGAAATGGCTAAAGCGATAGCGACTGAATTTGACCGCTCAATTGGTGTTGTTCAGCGTTTAATACGAACCGAGGCCAATTATATGGCAAATCAAGCAAAGCTCAAAGCATGGCGAGACAGAGGTGTAAAAGAGTATCGTTTGATTGCTGTATTAGATTTAAGAACATCTGAAATTTGCCAGAAGAAAGACGGAAAGATTTATCTTGTTTCCGAAGCTGTTGTTAATGGGGAAGCCGGAACGTATCCACCGTTTCATCCTTGGTGTCGAACTGTTGCTGTTGCTATTATTGGCAAACGATCACTAACAGGCAAACGAATAGCCCATGATCCGATCAGCGGAAAAACAATTACCATGGAACAAAGAGAAACATATGATGATTGGATGAATAAGTTAAAACAACGATATTCTAAAAAAGAAATTGAGCTTCAGAAAAAGAAGCTTCGGAATTACAGAAAAAAATAATTAACTGCCCTGAATATGGCGTTAAACTGTTCGAAAATATCAAACATACTGATTGGGTCTATCAATCAAAAATCAAGTGGACTGGTTAAACTGGGCTGCTTTTTTTGCGTGCGCTAGGACTGATTGGGATAGGAGAGATTGAATTGAAAAATTTACTAATGAAATTAGACCTGCAACTTTTTGCTGAAGAACAACCCTCAGATCAGAATTCCGAACAAATCAGGAATCCATATGAAGCTGGAAATCCTGAGTTTGATGCTGCAGTTTCTAAAGCAGTCAATACGGCTTTGGAAAATAATGACAAAAAATGGCAATCGAAACTTGATGAGAAATTGGAAAAGGTTCGGCAAGATGCGAAAACAGAAGCTGAAAAAATGGCGCAAATGAATGCTGAACAAAAAGCGGATTATGATCGCCAACAGCGTGAAGCGGCATTAGATCAGCGAGAATTGGAACTAAATATGCGTGAATTACGAGCGCAGTCAATTACGCAGTTAACAGAGGATAATTTACCTGTTGAATTAGTTGATCTTTTAGATTTGTCAGATGCAGATAAATGTCAAACTGCATATAACAAATTGAAAACAACGTGGGAAAAAGCTGTGGGAACTTGGGAAAAATCCTTACAAAAGAAAGTGAAAGAAGAACTAAAAAATAGTGTTGATAATCCTTTGGGGGATGCAACAAATCCAGAAGTTAACCCTTGGAAAAAGGAAACACTCAACCTTACAAAACAAGGTCAGATTTTGAAAGAAGATCCAGAGCGGGCAAAAGTGCTAATGGCTCAAGCCAATAAATAAGAAAGAAGGATAAAATCGTGGATAAATTAAAAATGAATTTACAGTTTTTCGCTAAAAAAACAAAAATTGAAGATGTTATTGTTCCAGAAGTTTTTAATAAGTATGTAATCGAGCGTACAGCTGAATTATCAGCTTTATACCAATCGGGTATTGTAAGCCATAATCCGGAGCTAGATGCTCTAGCTAGTGCCGGTGGTAAACTAATCAACATGCCTTTTTGGGCTGATTTAACTGGTGAAGACGAAGTCTTATCTGATACGAATCCATTAGAAACGGATAAAATCACCGCGAATCAAGATCAGGCGGTTCTATTGATGCGTGGTAAAGCTTGGAAAGCGAACGATTTAGCAAAAGCACTTTCTGGTGATGATCCTATGCGAGCAATTGGTGATTTAGTTGCCGCTTATTGGGCGCGTCGTCAACAAGTAACTTTGCTTTCTATATTGAAAGGTGTGTTCGGAGGAACATCAACTAAAATGGCTGGAAATAGTCTAGATATTTCCGCTGAAACTGGAAATGATGCAGCATTTACAGGGGAAACATTTATCAATGCTTCTTACAAACTGGGAGATGCAGAAGAAAAATTAACAGCATTAGCTGTTCATTCTTCAGTATACGCTAATTTACGAAAACAAAACTTAATTGAATTCTTGTTAGCTTCTGACAATACTAAAATTCCAACTTATATGGGGAAACGTGTCATTGTTGATGATGGTATGCCGTTAGATGGAGATGTGTTCACTTCTTATATTTTCGGAGAAGGAGCAATCGGTTTAGGAAACGGCGCGGCTCCTGTGCCAACGGAAACTGATCGTGATGCTTTAGCAGGAGATGATATTTTGATTAATCGCCAACACTTCTTGTTACATCCAAGAGGGGTGAAATTTACTAATAAATCTGTCGCAGGTTCTTCTCCTACGAATGCCGAATTGGCAACGGCAAGTAATTGGGAACGTGTATATGAGCCAAAAAATATTCGTATTGTTCAATTCAAACATAAGCTTTATGTTCCTAATGTCACGGCTTCTGGTAGAACTGGAACAGGTAAGTAAAGAAGGTAAAGGAAAATGAATGATGAGTTACTGGAAAAACACACGGATGTGTTGATGGAACGTCTCGACGATGTTGAGGAAAAGGAAAGACCTAAAATTAAAGGCATGTTAGAGGACGCGATTACTCTCATTCTTGATTATACCGCTCGAACAACCGAACAGATGAACGATAGCCTTTATTACTATGCGCGACAATTAGTTGTGATTGCTTGGAATCAGGAAGGAAATGAGGGAGATGCTGCTCGTTCTGAAGGCGGCGTCTCCCATACCTTTATTACAGATATTCCGCCTAAATTAAAATCGGGCTTAAATAATCACAGGCTGGGAAAGGTCGTGAGTTTTCATGCGCCTAAGGAAACGTGACCTTTCAACCGTTTATTTAAAAGAGCGGTTAACTGGGCAAGATGATGAAGGAAACTTTCAAGAAGGTTTTTCAGATGAATCAACAGAGATTCAAATGAATATTCAATCCGCAGGAGGACAAGTAATGGCTTCTGTCTATGGTCAAAGTCTTCCATACATCAAATCTTGCAAGTATCAAGGTGACAAAATCAAAGAAGGAAAGAATGAGAAAGATGGTATTTGTCTTTATGTGAGCAAAGATAAAGAACCAGACTATGAAATTGTTGCCATTCAAACATTTTCTGCTCATTGTAATGTGACCTTGAAGAAACTAGGTGATGAAGATGGGCGTTGAGTTCAGAGGTGCTGACCGACTGATGTCAAAAATACGAGCGATTCCTAAAGTGATGGAAGACGCTGTTTTTGAAGCGACATTCGATATTGTAGATGAAACTGTGGCAAGAGCAACAAGTCACCTGCAATCGTCAATTAAGTATGGATCAGGTGAATTAAGTGGTTCTCCAAAGCAGGAAGTCGTGATCGATGGTAAAGGTAAAATAATAGGGCGTGTGTGGTCAGACAAGATGGAAGCATTGTTTCGAGAGTTTGGTACAGGTCCAGTCGGAGCAGAGTCACCAAAAGATCTGCCGCCTGGAGTTAATCCTGTTTATTCTACTGAACGGTGGTTTATTCCTGTACACAAAACATCTGTTGACCTTGAGATGGTATACGGTATTTCAAGAGTGACTATCAAGGGACAAGATTTCTTTATGACTCGTGGGCAGCCGGCAAGACCTTGGCTATATCCGTCAATGAAAGAAGTGGTTGAAATGGCCGAAGACATTTATAAAGATCGTGTGAAGGAAGGACTGAGGAAACTATGACAGAGCGTTATAACATAAAGTCTGATATTGTTGCTCAGTTGAAAAAAGTCGCTGAGCTGAAGCTCGTATCTGCGGAGTATCCTAACACATGGTCGAATATGCCCGCTGCAATTTATTCGACAAAGGCAAAGCCGCACAAGAAAGATATATCCGACAAAGAAGCACTAACTGAATGGACAGTAAAAATCGATTTATACGGAAACAAATCTCTATCTACAATACAGAGTGAAATAATTAAAGTATTGAAAGAGATTGGATTTAAGAATACAGCCAGTGATGATGGCAATCAAGATGCATTGAAGCGTTCGATTCTAACATTCCGAGGAGTGGTAGATAATCGAACGCTTTTTGTATACCAATAACAAGGAGGAAATACCATGAAGAAAACAAAAATTTTACCGATGAACTTACAATTATTTGCCGGTTTACTAACTAAGGGCACGGCGTTATCAATGAAATCAGGCTCCGAGTCTGGCTTTACTGAAATTGAAGGATTACAAGCTGTTCCTGAAATCGGTGGAGATCCAGAACAAGTTGATGTTACGACGCTAAAAGACGCAAATAAAAAATATATTTCGGGTATTCAAGATATGGATTCATTAGAGTTCACTTTCTTATATGACAAAGCTGTATTTACAAAGTTAAAGGCAGTGCAAACGTCAGGAAAAGAAGCAAAATTTGAATTGTCTTATCCTGACGGTGCGAAATGCACATTTACTGGCGGCGTGACTGTGAAAATGGGTTCTGGTGAAGTAAACGGAGCCTATCAATTTACGCTGTCTGTAACTGTTTCAGATGGACCGGATTGGGCATAAACGTTTAACGAAAACTATATGGGCTAGAGATAACCCTCTGGCCCTATTTAAATCTTAGGAGGAAAAACAATATGAAACCAATGAAAGTAGAATTTGGAACTAAAACTCTATCCCTTGTATTAGATGGAAGTGCAACGGTAGACATTGAGAAGAAATTAGGTAAATCGTTATTTGGAATTATGATGACTGGCAACGGTGGAATGAAAATGCCGCGATTAGGTGAAATGCTAACTATCTTGCATTCTGCGAACCAAACAGCAAACATCAAGTCTGCCGATATGACGAAACTTTATGATGAATATATTTCTAAAGGCGGATCGATGATGAAGCTTTTCGAAGTCATTCAAGAATTGATGGAGAAGGCAGGTTTTTTCGAGTCGGAAAAGACGGACGAAGAAGACCTAGTTGGGGAAGAGAAAAACGAGGAAGAGAGTCTAGTGTAGGCTTCTCTTCCTTTTCTGATTTGCTGCAGGAGATGTATCCAAAAGCAGTAGAAGCAGGAATACCCGCAGAAAAATACTGGTCAATGACCTATGAAGAAATAGTCATACAAGCTGAAGCAAATGTTGCGATTAGAAAACAACAGCTAGAAGAAAAAGCCATGATGGATTACAAAGCTGCACAATTAAATGCTTATGGTTTTAATGATCCGAAGAAAATGCCTAAACCAGATCAACACTATCCATTCTTGAAAACGGAAGATAAGCAGGAACAATCAAATCGGCCGCAAGATTGGGAAATTATGAAGGCTCGGATGATTGAACGAACGGAATTGATTAAAGCTACACGAGAGCGGAAAAATAAACAGGAAAAGGAGGGATAGATCATGGAGCTGGATAGACTTGAAGTCGTTTTTGATGGTGACTTGAACCCCATTGAGGAAAAGGTCGCACGATTTGAACAAAAGATGGATTCTATGATGAGCCGAGTCAAGAGTTCATCTGGTCAAGGGATGGAAGCTGTAGAAAAAAACTTATCTGATTCAAAAGGGTTCGATAAATTTACCAAACAATTCGAGAAAATGAATTCAAATTTTGATTCTATGCTGAAGAGAATGAATCAATCGGCGTCAAAAAATGGCGAAGAAGTTGGGAAGTCACTTTCTGCTGGAGTATCCAAAGGCGCTGTTAAAATGACAAAAGATGTTCAAACCGCAGTTGATAAAGTGAACACGCAAATGCAGCAAGCCAAAGCAGCACAACAACGAATTGCCAACTTGCAGGCTAATAAAAATGGTGCGCGGTTGTCTGGGGATACTAAAAGTGAATCGAGAATAGGCGAACAAATTTCAAAAGCTCAAATTCAGATGAACAAGTCGCAACAACAAGCACAAGCGATTGTGCGCGGATTAAAATCCGAATATGATGCTATCCCTAATTCTCTGTCTAACATTTCAGCTAAGATGGAAGGCAATGAGCGGCAGATTGAAGCTATGAGAGCTAAAGTTAAGGCTCTGAAAAATGAAATGAAGATGCAGCAAACAGAAACAGGAAGTTTCGCATCTGGAAAGTGGAAATCTACAGGGATTCAAGATACACCACAATCGACCAAAACCGCTGAAACTATTTCTAAACAATCAGCAAAAATGGAGAAATTGATTGCAGACAATGATGCTTTGCAACGTTCATATGCTCAGTTGGAAGATCGTTCTGGCGTTCTAAAGACAGCGTTGTCTAGTGTAAATACGGAACTTGGCGAGCAACCTGTAAAAGCTCGTATGGCAGCAAATGGAATGAGGAATCTGTCGGGTTCCACGAAACAATCAGAAGGACTCTTTTCACGTTTCAAAAATATGATGAGTAATTCTATTGGTAGATTTGGAAGTTTATTTGACAGACAATCGAAACAAGTCACTAGCGGAACATCTAGAATGGCTCAAGGCATGGGTGGTTTTGGACGCTCCATGAAGATGCTATGGTCGCAGTTATTCTTGTTCACGTTCTTATACCAAGGAATCATGACTCTAGCTGGCGGGCTTTTTAAAGCGTTACAGACTAACGCACAGTTTTCAGCTAGTTTAAATCAAATTAAGGTCAATTTACTAACTGCATTTTATCCAATTTACCAAGCAGCTTTGCCAGCGATAAATGCTTTGATGTCGGCCTTAGCTAAAGTTACTGGCTATATTGCTGGATTTATATCCACACTTTTCGGAATGAACATCGGTGATGCATTCAACGGTGCTCAGGGACTAATGAACAATGTCCAAGCTTTAGATGATACTGGAAGTGCTGCATCTGATGCATCAGATGGATACGATGAGATGGCTCAATCCATTAAGGATTCAAATAAGCAACTTAAAGATCAGCATGATAGAACGGAAGCAGCTCGAAAAAAAGCAAAAGAATATAAACGTCTTTTAGCTGGGTTTGATGAATTAAACATTTTGGATTTCAGTGATGACTCTGACGACGAATCAAATGAGTTCATTCCTCAGGAAATTCCAACAAGACCGAAGAATCCGAATGGATCTGGTTCTGATCCATGGGCTGACTTTGGATCAGCAGCAGTTCCAGAAACTCCGAAATGGTTAACGGATTTTGCCAAGAAATTTAAAGACATCATGTCAAAACTCTTTGATCCAATAAAGAAAGCTTGGGACGCTCAGGGAAAACGTGTTATGGATGCGTTCAAGTATTCATTATCTGAAATTGGAAAATTGATTAAGGCAATTGGTAAATCATTCTTGGAGGTATGGACTAATGGAACCGGACAAAAGTTTGTAGAAAATCTTTTAGTATTATTGGGCGATGTTCTTTATATCATTGGTGATATTGCAAGGGCTTTTAGAATTGCTTGGGAAGAAAACGGCCGAGGCACTAAATTGATTCAGCAAATATTTAATGCCTTAAATCAGTGGTTAGAAGTCTTGCATGATATCGCGGAGTCATTCCGAGAAGTTTGGAATAATGGCACTGGGGTAGAGCTTGCAAGACAATTGATAGAATTCTATACTAAGCTATTTCATTTAATAGAAACTATAGGTAAAGTATTTCAAAATGCTTGGAACGACAACGGTCGAGGGACGGCGATCATTCAAGCTATCTTTAACGCGTTATCAGAAGTTCTTAAGCTAATCAATTCAATCATGACAGCATTTGACAAGGCTTTTGCTTCGGGAATTGGCGAAAGTATTCTAGCTAATATCATGGAGATCATTACGAATATTTTCAATACTGTTGGAAATCTGGCAAAAAGCTTTCGAGAGGCATGGGATGAAAATAACCGAGGTCAAACAATCTTCGAAGGGATTATGAAGATAATTGACACAGTCCTTGGGACAATCAAACGAATGACAGGAGCGACTGCAGAGTGGGCTAAGACTCTTGACTTCCGTCCACTCCTTAATTCTATTAATGGGTTACTTAAATCAATACAACCATTGACAAAAAACATTGGAGATGGGTTGGAATGGTTTTATAATAACGTTCTACTTCCTTTAGCCAAATACACAATTCAAGATTTAATTCCAGCATTTCTTAAAGCATTAAGTGGTGCACTAGATGCACTTAACGGGATAATCAATGGATGTAAACCTGCTTTTGATTTCTTTTGGAATTCCATGCTCAAACCAATTGCTGAATGGACTGGAGGAGTAATCGTTGATGTATTGAAAAAACTAGGTGACGCTCTTTCGGGTATTGGGAATTGGATAACTGAACATCAAGAAGGGTTTTCAGCTTTTGTAACGGTTTTCGGAACATTTGTTGCCGCTCTGAAGGTAATTAGTGCTCTTTCAACTGTAATAGAAATAGTTGGAGGACTTTTCGCTGGATTGAGTGCTATTGGTGGTTTATCGGGAGTTCTTTCAGCAGTAGGAACTGCGATTGGCGGATTAATTGCCTTTTTAGGTGGACCATTAACCGTTGCAGCTGCTGCAGCCATAGCAGTAGGCGTAGCTCTTTGGCAAAATTGGGATACCATCAAAGAGAAAGCTAGCCAGTTGAAAGACTGGATCGGTGAAAAATGGGAAGGTATAAAGACGGCAACATCTAATGCTTGGAATAATGTCAAAAATTGGACTTCGGAAAAATGGAATGCAGCGAAAGATGCTGTGACTAGTAAAGCAGGTGAAATTTATACCGCCGCTAAAGATAAATTTACGAATACTGCAAATACAGTTCGCGATAAAGCAGGTCAAGCAAAAGATTGGGTTTCTAGCAAATGGTCTGATTTAAAGAATTCCACTTCAACTAAATTTGAAGAAATACGTTCAACTGCTGGTTCGAAAATGAACAGCGCAGCTGAAGCGGTTAGGTCTGGTGCAGAGACAGCTAAAAGTAAAGCTGTTTCTGCATTTTCAAGTTTGAAGGATGGAGTCGGAGGACATTTAAATTCAATAAAAACTACAGCTTCAGAAGTCTTTAAGAAAGTAGGGGGATGGGCGTCCGATTTACCTGGTGATATTGCAAAAGGCCTGTCTAGCGGTCTTAATACGATTAAACAAGCCATGAACAATATTGCCAATGGATTAGCCTCTGGAATAGGAAAAGGTGTTAATGGCATTATCTCTGGAGTTAACTGGGTTATGAGTAGTTTAGGTGCAGGTTGGCGATTATCTTCTTGGCACGTACCATATTTCAGTTATGCAACTGGGACGAGTTTTCATCCAGGCGGATTAGCTATGGTAAATGACGGAGATGGCAGCAATTGGCGTGAGATGTATAAGTTGCCAAGTGGTCAGATTGGCATGTTCCCTAAACAAAAGGATTACATGGTTAACCTTCCCAAAGGTACCCAAGTCCTAAATGGTAGGGACACCAATAACTTTATGAATAATATTCCTCACTATAAAGGTGGATTAATCGACAGTGTTAAGAATTTCTTTGGTTCGATAAGTCCGAGTGCTTTATTAGATCGAGCATTCGAAAAATTCGTTGATGTAGCAGGTATACCTGAACCAGGAGCTTCGATGGCTCTAGGCGCGGCTAAGAGAATTAAATCAAGTGCTTTTCGTGTCGTGAGTGATCGTATTTCTGAACTATTCAGACTCGATCGAGAAAACGAAAGTAAGAAAAAGGGATTTGCTAACGGAGGTAGAGTAGATCAGTTTGGCTGGTACAAAATGTCTGAAGGCAATAACACTGAATGGGTTGTTCCAGTAACTAAGCCAGAACTAGCCTTTCAAAGAATCAACGAAGCGCTTGATTTCATGGGGTATGATGGTATCCCTGATTTAACAATGCCAGAAGTATTTAGAGATTCATCTGATAGTTATACTGGTTCAAGTTCATCTGGTAAAAAGAATAAAGGTTTTTCTATTACTGGTAATGGGATGGAAAACTTATCAGATAATCTACTTTCAAGTCTTGGTAATACAATCGCGAATGCCATTATTAACGCGCTCTCTAATTTGGATCTGAAGGGGAACGACGGGCCCTTGGAAGTTGTTCTAGAGGTAGATTCAACTAGATTAGGACAAGTAACTGTACGAGGCATTAATCAGTATCATGAACAGATAGGAAATGTAGAACTAAACTTATAAGGAGATGAGCTAATGGATTTCTTGATATCAGGGTCAAATGTAGTAACACCAAAAGAATTATCTGTCAGCATACAAACCTTAGACAGTGGTTCTAGCGGAAGAAATGCTAATGGAGATATGGTTCGCGATATTCTCGGAAGAAAAACTAAATTAGATGTAAAATGGGGACCTTTGGAAATTTCAGAGGTCTCTTTAATTTTGCGTTTAATTGATTCTGCCTTTTTTACAGTAAGGTATTTTGACCCACAGGAGGCAGGATTGATTACAAAAACATTTTACTGTGGTGATAGAGTAGTACCTGTTTACTCTTGGAATGAAAAATTCTCGAAGATGATGTGGCAAGGCTTGTCCGTATCGTTAATTGAAAAGTAGGTGAATACTGAATGCTGATAGTTTCAAATGAATTCTTTGAAGCCTGTAAAGATAAAGAAAGGGAAGCTTTTGCACGCATCATTGTTAATGATAAAGTCATATATCTTAAAGATAAAATAAAGAAAATTGATTATTCAATGGGGGCCTTGGGAGGAGAAAGTTTCCAGATTGGGTCAACGCAATCAGCCACAGTTAAAATTGTTTTTTCTGAAATTATTGAAGGGTTAAAAGAACTAGACGAGATCAAGGTAGAAGTAGGATTTAAAATAAGAGGAACCGGCTTGCCATCAAATATCAATCATGTTTCAAAAGTTGATCGAGCAAAAGTTGGAAGAGCAAGATTGGTGAGCTATGTTCCCGATAGATATGAATTTGTTCCTCTAGGAACGTTTTACATTAGTGGTCGAGTTGATCCCGACAGGAATGAAAAGACTACAACTGTTGAAGCTAGAGACGGATTTATTTTTTTGGAAGACAAATATGAGTCCGAGTTGAAATATCCAACAAAATTAGCAGACATTGCTTTAGAAATAGCAAACAAAAGTGGAAGTATTATCGATCCTGTTTCGTTTAACCATTTGAGTAATTACACGATAAATAAGTTTGAGGGATACACATATCGGCAAGCAATAGGTTTAGTCGGACAATTTGAAGGTGGGTTTGTTTGTTTTGATAGAGAAGGTAGACTGTCAATTCGAAAACTAGCAGACCCGAACTTTAAGATTGAACCAAATGAATACTTTTTAAAAGGCCTTGTAAAAAGTGAATTACTTTATCAACCTAGAGGGATTACATGTAAAGTTGTTAACCAAACTAATGAATCTAGTAATGAAACAGTTATTCTTCAATCAGGGTCAACAAATGGTGCGCAGATTTCTCTGGAAAATAATGCGATGACTCAGATTTTATTAGATGATGTTTTCCAGAAAATAAGATACATCAATTTTTACCCAATCAGTTTGAAGTGGCGAGGGAATCCAGCTTTAGAGGTTGGAGACTGGGTAACTATGACAGATAGAGAGGGAAATAAATTTAAATCTCCTGTTCTAAATTATACGATGTCTTTCGACGGTGGTTTCAGTTCAACTATTAGTGCTGACACTAAAGCTTATTCAGCTAACGTCTCATCATTCAAAGGACCGTTGCAACAAAAGCTTGATGACATCGATTATAGAATCGATGCAGCTGGCAAGAACAATGTTTATGAAGGAACAGAGGAACCGACAAATCCAAAAGAAGGCGACATCTGGTTTAAAAAGAATGGACCAGATGATGAGATATGGGTTTATAAGCAAACGGCACCTGGAGTATTCGAGTGGGTAATGACGACATCCACCGCTTTAGAGGAAAGTATCAAAGAGCAAATTGAAAACTCGACTCCTAAAGATGAAATAGTTAAAACCATTAATCTGAGTGATGAGATGGATGGTAAAGAGTGGCTGAAAATTAAAGGCGCAAAATTATGGCTAACTAACGAGACGAAGATTGACAAAGCTATAATCACATCGGCAATGATTGGATCAGTTGATGCTGGAACAATTAGTGTTGGTACTCTAGATGCTTCTAAAATAAGAGTCGTCAATCTTGACGCTTCATCTATATCCACTGGAACGTTGAATGCTATAACGATTAAAGGGGCGACTATAACAGGATCTAAAATCACGTCAACTGGTACGGATTATAATATGACCTTAGATAACGGAGCAATTCGGTGGAACAGAAAGTCTGATGGAAAAAAAGTATTCGAAATATATAGTGCGATCAGAAATCAAAATGAAGGTGTCATGTATTTTGCAGTTGAAGACGGCGGAACCTTCAATTTGAAAAGCAATAAACTGAATAGGAATTTTATCACTGCATATGGTTCAACCAGCAATATGCAATTAAACCTTGATTTAGATAGATTAAGTCTTTATTCATCAACTGGGAATACTTTAAGTTTTAGTGTTGAACGAACTGGTTTTTCTTATAGTACGAACGACAATGGGACATATAGAAATTTGTATTTACGTAACAATTCGTTCAGAGCAGATATTGGAGGTAACAAATATCTGAACTTAACGAATACTGGTTTTTCAATAAATACTGAAGGCATAATGAGCTTTATGACAAACAACTCAATCCAATTGAGAGGAACATCGGCAAGAATCATGAGCGATGCTTCAGTTGATAAATCATTTTATGTGTATGGGACAAAAAGCTCCATTGTAAGGACTGAAAATTTTGGTGAGCGTTTGCTATATGCTTATGAAACACCAGAATATTTATTTGCGACATATGGTAAGGCAATTACTGATGAAAATGGGTTTATAGAGATTGAAATTGAACCAATATTTTTAGAAACAATCAATACTGATTCAAGAAACTATCATGTTTTTGTTACACCATATGAGAATGCAAATGTTCATGCGTGCCATTTAGAGCGTGATCGTTTCATGGTTAAGTCTGACAAACCTAACATAGAATTTAGTTGGCAAATAGTAGCTTATAGAAAAGGATACGAAGAATTTTATTTGGAAACTCTATCCAGCAATAACGATAAAGCGCCAAATTTGCTTCAATATCCAATAAGTATTACTGACATGACAGAGAAAAACTCTAATCAAATATTAAATTACGAGAAGGTGAATTAAATGAATAAGGATGGTTTTGAAGTAAATGCGGAAAGCGTTATTGATCAATTATTAAAAAGACTGTCTCAAGTAGAGTTGGAAAATGCTTCACTAAAAGTAGCTCTTGATCAGGTTTCGATTAATAAACAAAACGTTACAAAAGTCTAGTGGTAATAAGTCAAGATAATTTTTCAAAAGATTTTTAAAGGTAGTTAATTTTTGAAGCGCACTGAACTAAACCCGACCAAAATTAAAAATTTTTTCGGGTACTTCCAAGGATTAGCGTCAATAACATACTGTTATTTATCTATCACGCTCCTTGGTGGCATATAGAGTTGATGGTTACGTAGTAGCGTATCCACCAGACGCGTAAATTTTCTTGCGGTTAGTACGATGGCTCGTTTGTGTTTATGCTTGGGTGTTTCAGCGTATTTTTTCTTATAATACGCATGGTACTCAGGCTCGTATCTCCTTACGGAGTTGGTGGCTTCAACTAGATAATAACGGAGATAACGATTGCCTCGTTTGGCCATAGGAGTATTTTCATACTCAGAGTTACCTGATTGGTTCTGTCGCCAATATAAACCGGCATATTTAGCCAATTTGCTTTCATCTGAAAAGCGATTGATAGGGCCAATTTCAGCGAGTATACCCGCAGCATAAACAGGACCGATTCCTGGAATACTGGTTAAACATTGATATTCAGGTAGCACAACGACTAAATCGTCAATGGCTTTGTCTAAGTCTTTAATTAACTTTTCAAGACTACGAATTTCTTTGGCTAGAACACCCAAAACAATATCTACAGAGTCCTGATGGACTTTTCCTAACCGGTAGGAACTACGTATGGCTTTAGAAATTGCCTTTGCAATTCCTTCGGGATTTTTAAAACGATACTTCCCTAGTTTTTGAATTAGGTTCGCAAACTCTTCTAATGACAGTTCGGCAAGTTGGTCCATTGTGTAATCTTCCGTCATTAGAGTTACTAATGTGGCACTTAAAACGGATCCACCTTCTGCTTTTAGTTCTTTAGAAAGCGTGTTGCATTTATAATAAATGTTTTCGATAAAGTGTTGCTTTGTACGAACCAGCTGTTTAATTAGCTGATAACGCGTTCTAGTTAAGTGTTGGAGGGCAAGGTATTCTTCCTCTTTAATGATGGAGTTGACTTGCCTTTGGATGCGAAAATAGTCAGCGATATAAAAAGCATCAATTTGATCGTTTTTGTTTTCTTCAAAAATATCACGATACTTTTTAATTTTATTTGGTTGTTCAACTGAAACCATAAGGTTCAATTGATTTAACTCAAGATCTTCTTTAAAAAACATAGCTGGATGAAAGCTATATAAAGATGTGGCCTCCATTCCAATCACTAAGCTCTCTATCTCAAATTTTTGAGAAAATTCGAGAATGTATTCTTTGATCTGGCTTGCGCCAAGTTGACTATTTCCATAAGATGCTTCTTTTAAAACAGAGCAAATTGAATCGTCTGTCATAAAGCAAGCATCTAATTTTTCAGAACTAACGTCTAAACCGACAAATAGTTTCATGTGGAAGGACCTCCTTTCGTTGATTATTCGGAAATTGCTTGGGTACTGTGGGATATCCCAGAATCACGTTGTCTAACGACAGCCTCGCATAATAGAGTTTCATTCATTAAACCTCTAAGCCACCCAATCTCTACTAGGATTGGTAGAGGTCAATGGACTCAGCTAGTGTGTTGGAGGTTATACCAACGGTTCGGGTCACAGACTTTCTGTCGCAGTAAAACTGCAGAAGGTGATAGCGTCTTCCCGTAAGTCCTTTCCAAGACTTATTATTCAGGAATATCCTACAGTATCCAAGTAGTAATCGTTATTTTATTTAAACATATTAGGAATAGCCCCTAAGGGCGATTGAAGGAATGAAAGTTTCTTCAAAATATATATTACGAGAAGGTGAGTAAATGGCTTATGAAAAACAAACTTGGATTCCTTATGATGACAATAAAACAGAGGAACAAAATATTCAGGCGGGAGCAGTAGTTACTGCTGAAAGAATCAATCATTTAGAGGACGGATTGGATGAACATGATAAAGATACGACTAATCCGCACAAGGTAACAAAAGCCCAAGTTGGCTTAGGAAACGTGACCAATGTTGAACAAGCGCCTAAAACTGATCTTACCTCCCATACATCAAATAAAACCAATCCTCATGGAGTTACCAAAAGCCAAGTTGGACTAGGAAACGTATCAAATGTGGAGCAAGCCAGTAAAACGGAGTTCAATAGTCATGTTGCTGATAAAACGAATCCGCATTCCGTAACGAAGGCTCAAGTTAACCTCGGTAACGTCGACAACTACGCTACTGCCAATCAGACTGATGCGGAACAGGGGCTTGCAGGAAATAAATTTATTACGCCAATGGGTGTAAAGCAGCATGTAGATAAGCGTATAGCGACGCAGGAAGAAGTAAACGCAGGGGAAGCAAGGGATAAAATTGTTAGTCCTAAGACGCTTGATAAAAAGTTAGATGATTTAAATGTATCAGGTGGTTTTGGTGCATTTAACATGAGTGTTTTCAATGGGGAGCAAGGACAAATAACTGGTAGTGGAATTCATGGGAAAGAGGTCAAATCAGGAACTCAAGTGCTACACATGCGGCCAGATGACCCAGTGGCAGAGAGAGCGTCCAATGGTCGGATTAAAATCCAAAAAGCTGGTACGTATTTATTTATCATTCACACGTGGTATCAAATAGGCACACAAACAAATGGTTACCTGTATTTCAATTTGTTAAAGAATGGCTCTCGTGCCGGCAACAATGATCGAGTGACTGGTCAAGGGGTAGATGCACTCAAGAATAGATGGGACGGCACAGGGCAGTGTGTAAACACAGCGAATGCAGGAGATGAGTTTTCTGCAGGTATTGAAACCAATATTACCGGCAGTTTCACGAGTGTTGGCACAAAAACTATTACAGTTATCAAATTAGCATAGATAAATAAGCAACGATTTAGCACACTTTCGAGTGTGCTTTTTCAATTATTTATTGAAAGGAAGGCGGAAAGCATGTGTTAGAAAAATTTCTGGAAATTAACAGTTTCTTGATGGCAATTGGATTAGGGGGATTCTTAAAGATTTTCCACAGTATTTATAAAGCGGTCAAGGGAAATAAGGATCAAACGGAAAATAGATTCAAACGTTTGGAATATGCGAATGTAGCCATTCTGCATGACAAAATTTATAAGCAATGCTCCGAATTTTTGGAGCAGGGTTGGATTTCTATAGATGATCTAGAAAATTTAGAGTACTTGTGGCGTGGATATCGAGAACTTGGCGGTAACGGAACTGGCGAAACACTGTATAAAAAAGTGTTGGATTTGCCGAATAAACTAAAGGAGGAAAAATAGTTATGGATTTATCATTTATTACAGAAAATTTTGTACCAGTTATTGTAGTTGCCTGTTTAATAGTTGGGTATGTAATCAAGGTTACGCCGCTATTTAATAAAGTAGCAAATGCTTATATCCCATTGATTGTAGCAGCGTTAGGAGCGATTTTGGGCGGTGTTATGAACGGTATAGATGTGGAGTCAATTGTTTATGGCGCAGTGAGTGGTTTAGCTTCTACAGGCTTGCATCAAATGTTTTCAAAATTATTGAATTTAGGAGGGAATGAGTAACATGGACATGAAAAAAGCGAAGGAACTTTACGAAAAATCAGATGATAAAAATGTTGGTCTGCAACCTCAACCAAAAGAAATCGAAAACGTCAAAGAAGGAAGAGAGGAGAAAAAATAATGGCTATTAATATCGAAAAAGGATTAGCTGTCGTTCAAAAATTTGTAAATAATTGCTACTACAGCATGTATGGTTCTCGTTATTACACAGATGGTACATGCGACTGTTCAGGCTCTGTTTATCGTATTTTACGTGAATCTGGTGGTTTTAACTATGGATATATTCCTAGCACTGAAACGCTACATGACTATCTTCTAAAGCTAGGGTATGAAAAGATCGCAGAAAATACAGACTTTCCAATGCAACGCGGCGATGTAATTATTTGGGGGAAAAAGGGTTACTCTGCAGGGGCAGGCGGTCATACAGGCGTAGCACTAGATAATCAAAACTGGATTGAATGCACTGGTTGGAAAATGACTACGATCATTGCTAATCACGATCAACGATGGGTGATGGCCGGATGTCCTTATTTTTATGCGTACCGTTTAAAAACTGGAGCATCTAGCTCAACATCGTCGAATACAGCGACAACAACACCTGCAACTGGAAATAAAAACGGTATCGCGATTGACAACGTGTCGAAAGATCAAGCGGTTAAAATGGTGCAACGCATTCAAACACGATATGCATGGACTTTATTGCGCGATCAAGTAAAACGAGTGTTTCAGCCGAACAAGGTTTATACTTTAATAATCTCGTGTGATTCTAAGTGGAAATACGAGAACGCTGTAAATCGCTTGAAACAAGAACTAAAGTCATACTATCCAACTTATATGCAGCAAAATATTGCGATTGTTGATGGAGATAAACCTATCATTAAAATTGAAGCTAGGAATCTTAATGATGAACAAAGCAAAAAAATAGAAGGGCATATGCGCAACTTCCTGAAAGATGTATTGTTGGATAGACAAACGTACGCAGAAGCTAATAGCTACGGAACTTACGATGTACGCGTCAAAGGTGAAGGATTTAACGATCACGACGCACCAATCGTCTTGAAAGAAATTCAGGAGATGGGTAAAGCAAATGACGTGAAGATTGACCCGAGCCATATTAAAGGATTTAAGTATTAAAAAATATTGACTCCGATGGAGTGTGTATGATAGTTTTATAGCATCGAAGGTAGCACCTCGATATACCGTAATGACTGACCGATACTAGCTTCTCGGTCAGTCTTTTCATTTTTGAAGCTAAATAGTTGCTCTAAAACTAGTATACGAATACTATCTAAATAGGGATTCCTGATACAGTATCATTGATAGTAATTTAAGAGACTGTGGGGAAGTTCAGGAATCCCTAGTTTATATTCTAACGCTTTGTATGCGTTTGCACAAATAATTCCTTGTACCTTTAGCTCAGTTGGTTAGAGCAGACGGCTCATAACCGTCCGGTCGTAGGTTCGAGTCCTATGGGGTACATAATATTGTCAATTTATAAAAAACGAAAACGTTTTTTTGTATGCGATGTGCTTTTCTTTTGATATACGAAATTATTAGGAGTAATATGGGGTTAAATGAACTATTATTTAGGGGGAATAACTTATGTGTACGTCCATCACTTATGTTACAAATGATCATTATTTTGGAAGGAATTTTGATTATGAAATATCTTACAATGAAGTAGTCACTGTTACTCCAAGAAATTATAAATTAGTTTTTCGAAAGGTAAATAATTTGGATAAGCATTATGCAATGATTGGTATTGCCGCAGGTATAAGTGACTATCCTCTTTATTATGATGGTACCAATGAAAAGGGTTTGAGTATGGCTGGATTAAATTTTTCTGGGTATGCTGATTATAAAGAAATACAAGAAGGAAAAGATAATGTATCTCCTTTTGAATTTATTCCTTGGATTTTAGGACAATGTGCAACAGTAGATGAAGCTAAAGATTTATTAATGAATATCAATTTAGCAAACATCAATTATAGTGAAGAACTTCCACTATCTCCTTTACACTGGCTATTAGCTGATAAAGAAAAGTCTATTGTGATAGAAAGTATGAAAGATGGGCTTCATATATATGATAATCCTGTAGGAGTCCTTACAAATAACCCTTCATTTGATTATCAATTATTTAATTTAAACAATTATCGTGTATTGTCGAGTGAAACACCTAATAATAATTTTTCAGATCAAATTAGTTTGAACGCTTATAGTCGTGGGATGGGAGGAATAGGTTTGCCTGGAGATTTATCTTCTGTTTCTCGTTTTGTTAAAGCGACATTTACTAAACTAAACTCATTATCAGGAGATTCAGAATCAGAAAGTATTAGCCAGTTTTTCCATATCTTAGGTTCAGTAGAACAACAAAAAGGTTTATGTGATGTTGGTGACGGAAAATACGAATATACTATTTATTCTTCTTGTTGTAATGTAGATAAAGGAATTTATTATTATCGTACGTATGAAGATAGTCAAATCACAGCCATAGATATGAATAAAGAAGATTTAAATGGTGAGGAATTAATTAGATATCCGATAATGAAAAAACAACAAATAAAATATGCTAATTAATTATTTGGGTATTTTTATTAAAAAGCCGAGAATACTTGTGACTTCAGTCTTGAGAGGTTCAATAAAATGTACTATTAACTAATTAATTGTAAAAGCTGATGAATCATTTCCTCAATATTTTTAGGCTCTTCGTCAATGAGTGTTGGTGAAGAAATTCAATAGAATAATCGAGATACTCACACGGCTAGACAGCTATCTTGTCTAGCCGTGTTGTTGTTCTGGCTTTAGTCAGTTGGGTAGTATTCTTAGTTTTCTTAAAATATTTTCCTCGATATAAAAAGATTCGTTCTCGGTAGTTTTGAAAGTTTCTAAAGCCATAGGCAATTCGTTTTAGTACTTTGATATGGTTATTCAGACATTCTATAGGCCGTTGGAATAGGGAACGCGCAACGCTCGTTTGATTTCTGTTTGATATTTCTTGAAGGTCGTGAACACTGGTTGGTAGTGCTTTGGCAACTCCTTGTAGTCTTCTTTTAGGAGCGCGACGAATTCAGGAACATCTTGTCTTCTGATAACGGAAAGAAAATCCTGGTAGACTTCGTAGCCTCGCTTTAAGGAATCATCATAAGATAATAGCCGATCGACTATCTCTGCTTCTGTCAGATGATCTCGAAATGACGGACGCCAGTAGCGATGCTGACCTTTCAATTCCCACGCATTCTTTTGAAGTAGTCTCCAGTATTTCTTTAAGTGCTTCGACCGACGATCCCCTTTTTTAAAGGTCTTCATTACTTGAATTCGGTGGTTGGTAAAAGCCCGACCAATGTGTTGGCTAATATGAAAGCGATCGGCGACGATTCGGGCATTCGGAAAACACTCTTTCACCAATGTGCGATAAGGTGTATAGAAATCTGAAACCACTAGACGCACTTGTTCACGGACTTTTCTAGGGTAGCGCAAGAAATAGTCGCGTAAAGGATTGAGTTGCCGATTTTCCACAATATCAATCAGTTGATGGGTCTTGCCGTCCATCATGACAAAGCTCATGGCTCCCGAGACGTTTTTCACCGATTTGAATTCATCGAAACACACTACTTCTGGTAACGGCTGGTTCAAAGAAACAATTTTAGGCCGAAGGCTGCGAAGTATTCGAATGACAGTGGTCGGAGAAATGTGCTTCATACGTGCAATCAAAGACATAGAAATAGGCTCACTTAATAGCTCAAGAATGGCTTGTTTGACTCTGCGGGCGATGGAGCAGCGACGATCACTAACTGAATCTTCTGCTAAAAAAGTCTTTCCACAGTGTTTACATTTGAAGCGCTGTTTGTTAATCCGCAGAATGGTCTTGTAGTTACTGACATCATTCAATAAGATGGATACTTTTTTCCAGCCCCATTTAATGATCGTTTGCTTATTTTGATAGTGACAATGGAAGCATTCCTCTGGTTGATAGGTCAATGTGCCATCAAAAACAAAACATGTTTCGTCATTGATTCGCTCTTTGCGAAAGGCATCTTCATGAAAGATAAGATTTAGGTCTAGAATATCTAGTAACTCTTTGGTAAACTCTGAATAGGACATCTTGAAACACTCCTTTGAATGGTTTTCGTCGACTTTATTCTAAAGGATTTCAAGGTGTCTGTTTGCGTTTATTAGAAAAAAGAAAAAGTATTGGCAACAGAAGGCGTCACCAACACTAGATATTATAGAGCCTATTTTTACACCCTTAAACAACGGAGCTCCTCTGGGAGCTTCTTTTTTACACTATGATTTTCCCGCGATTAACACGGTAGCTATATATTGCGATCTTTCGATTATTCCAGCAGAATATCTGCTTATTCTTATGAAGAAGCAAAATAGAGAATAAGGTTTTAGTGCTCATTGGAGCCTTTCTGTTCTGGCGAAAAAATATTAGGTTTCCTTCGTCATCAGGCTTAGCAGTAGTCAGTGGAATAAGGGTACTGCCCATTTGTGTATATATTTCCTTTGTATTCCTCATGAAAAGGATTCGCAGTTAGTTGTCTCAATAATTCGCCAGCCTTCATTTCATACCTTCTTCCGTTGGAATCTACTTGATTCAAATTTTAGCATGATACTTGTCTTGCCGACAACTGAATATCTTCTTACAATATCAGTTCCTGATTTTTAAACACGATTTAATTATAGTATGCAGGCTTATATTAAAATTTATTTATAAATAAACAATGTTATTGAGAAACAATAGATAAAACGTTAATATATAAAAGTTGCAATGTCGCTTTTATATATGAAAGGAGAAAATTGAATAATGAAAAGGAAAAAATATGTAGTCGTAACACTCATCATTGTAATAGCTTTTATTGGTTTAGCCGGTAAAAATTATGCAGACAGTATTTTAAACTGGGGTGGGGAACAGAATATTTCTACCATCAATGATAACTTAGATAAGTTGAATGATTCATTATCAGATAAAGAACAGAAAATCATACAATTATCCAATAAATCAGCAAGTACAGAGGGCCAATTAACTCAATTTCAAAAAGATATTGATAGTTACAAGCAACAGTTAGAAGCTTTGAAAAATGAAAAAAATCAATTAGCTGGAGAAAAAACTAGTTTAGAATCTCAATTAAATAGTAAAAATGGAGAACTTCAATCTAAACAGCAAGAAATCGCAGATAAATTAAAGGAAATTGAGCAGAAAAACCAAGAGATCAATCAGAAAAACCAAGAATTTAATACTAAATTGCAGGATGCACAAAATAAAGCTAATGATTTACAAAATACCATTAATTCACTAAATAACCAGATTAACACTTTAAACAGTGAAAAAAATTCTTTGCAAGCAGAACTGGATTCTACTAAACAACAATTAGCAAGTGCAAACAAAGAAAATTCTAATTTAAAAGCTTATATTGATAAATTAAACAAGGCTAAACAAGATGTAAAAGATACAGCTAACAAGTCTCAACAAATAGTTGATCAACATCAATAAAAGAGAAAAGATTTCTAGCCCACGATAAGTTATTTTCCCATTGCACATGAAACCGTTTCATTGTATACTATTCATATCCTAAAAACATTTTTTTCATTACTTCAGAACGCTCGAACGACCGGGCGTTCTATTTTTTTGAGTAAATCTATCTTGTCAAATGTAACCGCTCGCTGTATACTTTAGTCACCAACAACCCTAAAACACTTTTTCATAATCCTTGGAGCCCTGGACTAATCGGGAGCTCCTTTTTTTTGTTGTTTTATGTTGGTAAATTAAAAAGCCCGAAAAATCAGGCTTTTACCATATCAAATTCCATCATAATTTTTGTTTTTCCGATCACAGCGTACTTTTTTACAATGAATTGTTTTCTCTTATTATAATCGCCAGCCACTACAACATTCATGCCATCTTCTACGTCAGCTAGAAAATTCAAAGAGTGACCAGCAATCAAGCAACTAACATCATCTAACTTAAAGAAGACAAGGGGACATTCCGACATCTTTAAAATTTTAATTTTGATAACTGTTCCTGTTATTGACTGCATGCGATCACTCTATTCTAAATTGATAAACTTATTATACGAATGTACGTTCGTATTTTCGAGCGAACAAAAGATTAAGAATGAAAGGGGCAGAAAAGGGGCAAAAAATCCTAACTAGTTCGTTCTAGCTCGTTTTTTATCGTAATTTAATCGTTGTTAAACGTTGATTTCAAGCGTTTTTTGACCAGTTTGAACAAGCGATAAAACAGCCATAATAAAAGATGCTGTAAAATAGTTTGTGCATGCCCGCTCTTTTGAGTGGGCTTTTTTAATACTCAAAAGTAAAAAATCTATAAAAAAAGCGTAAAAAAAAGTTTGTGAATTGAAAAAATCTTGTGTCTTTTGCCGAAAAAGAGTATATCTTAGAACAGCGAAAAATTTGGAGGCGTCACATGTTTAATTTTCTACCACATTCGGTTCTGCAAATGAGCACAATTTTTTTGTCAATCGTCATTGAAGCGATTCCTTTTGTTCTATTGGGATGTCTCATTTCCGGAGCGCTGCAGGTATATTTAACCCCTGAACGAGTGCAAAAAATTCTGCCTAACAATAAGTTTCTAGCAATTCTAGTAGGTTCTTTTTTAGGCTTCTTTTTTCCATCCTGTGAATGCGGCATCGTGCCGATCGTCACACAGTTTATGCGAAAGGGAGTTCCTGAGCATACGGCATTTGCCTTTATGGTAACCGCACCGATTATTAATCCGATCGTTCTATTTTCAACCTATATTGCTTTTGGCAACAGTATGAAGTTTGCGTTTCTGCGAGCTCTTGGAAGCTTCATTGTCGCCTTGATCATAGGCTCATGGATCGCCTATTTTAATCGTTCTCCAATCTTAAAATCCGAATTATGCGAGCATTCTGATCATCACGTCGAAAATAAAATTAGAAAAAACTTAAAAAACAACATTTGGTCAGTGCTTATTCACGGAATTGATGAATTTTTCGATACTGGACGATATCTAATCATTGGAGCCTTGATTGCCAGCGGAATGCAGGTCTTTCTTCCGACACAATTCATGCTGCAGCTGACCTCTTCAAAAATCGTCGGCATTCTAGTGATGTTGGTCTTAGCCTTTACCATGTCACTTTGTTCAGAAGCGGATGCTTTTGTGGGCTCTTCTTTACTAAGCTTATTCGGTACGAATGCGATTGTTGCCTTCCTAGTCTTTGGTCCAATGGTTGATATTAAGAATTTAATGATGATGAAACGCAGTTTTCATGGGAAATTTATCCTACAGCTGATCGCATTGATCAGTGTGGTTGTAACGATTTACGCGCTAGTGATATAGAAGGAGGAAGAGGGAATGATACGTTTTTTGATTTTGTCGGGCTATTTTGAATTAATGATGTATTTGCAGGTTTCCGGCAGACTAGATCAATATATTAATGTCCACTATCGTTATCTCATCTTTCTGACGATGGCATTGTCGCTGATACTCGCTTTGGTCCAATTGAAAATTTGGGCCGCTGGAGAGAATGAGAAAAATGATGAGCATCATCATCACGGGCATGATCACGGCTTGAACAAATCCTATCAGCGAGGAATTGCTTATTTGCTGCTGGCTTTGCCGCTAGTAGTGGGGACGCTATTTCCAACGATCAGCTTGGATACGACGATTGTTGAAGCGAAGGGCTTCAGCTTTCCAGTAAGCAAAGAATCGGTGGGCGACCCTGAGATGAACACCCAATATTTGAAGCCTGATACGAGTATCTATTACAATAAAAGCGACTATAATGAACAAATGACACAGCTGATGAAGAAATACGAGACCGATCAAAAATTGGAGATCACGGATGAGAATTATTTAGAAGTGATGGAATTAATCTACAATTACCCAAATTCCTTTGTTGGAAAAACGATTTCTTTTAACGGCTTTGTTTACGAGGCGAACAAGAACAATCAGAAATACGATTTTCTTTTCCGATTCGGGATTATTCATTGCGTGGCTGATTCCGGAGTATTTGGATTGATGACCAAGCTGCCAACTGATTTAACAGTGAAAAACAATCAATGGCTGCATGTAGAAGGGACTATAACTTTAGATTTCTTCGAACCTTTTGATCGTCAGATCCCATCTGTGACAGTCAACAATGCTCAAATGGTGAGTGCTCCAAAAAATCAATATGTTTATCGTGCGTTCTAAGCATGCAATTTATCCGTAGACACCATCTTTTTTAGATGAGGTCTACGGTTTTTTGTTGGCATTTAGTCTCTAAATTTTTATTTTACGGAGTATAGGTAAATAAAATATTTCTCGAAATCAAGATAAACTCAGAAATTCTACAAATTTCTAGTATAATAAAAAGAAAAAGTAGAAGGAACTATAATGACGAATAAAATTTTTCTTGTAGAAGACGACGCGACGATTGTTTCTGTGATTCAACAGCATTTAACTCAGTGGGGGCTGGATTGTGAAATAGCAAATGACTTTCAACATGTTTTCGAAGAGTATCAAGCGATTCAGCCTGACCTAGTAATTTTGGATATTTCTTTGCCATATTTTAATGGCTTTTATTGGTGCCAGGAAATACGTAAGGTTTCAGAGGTGCCGATTATTTTTCTGTCCTCAGCCAAAGACCACATGAATCAGGTTATGGCTTTGAATATGGGCGCTGATGAATTTATCGAAAAGCCTTTCGAACTGACGATTTTACTAGCGAAGATTCAAGCGCTGCTGCGCCGCAGTTATAAATATGGTCAGCAACTAAGCTATTCCTTTGGGGAGTATCAATTTGTTCCAGCAATCAATCAGATTCAATCAACAAATGATCATCTGCCATTGACTCCAAATGAATCACGTATTTTAAGTGTTCTATTTGCCACACGAGGGCAGATTGTACCCAGAGAACAAATCATTGAGACATTGTGGCAAAGCGATGATTTTATTGATAACAATACCCTGGCAGTTAATTTGACACGCTTACGAAAAAAATTGAAGGACTTTGGTATTGACAGTTTGATTCAAACGGTTAAAAACAAAGGCTATTTAATCGAGGAAAAATAATGAAACTACTAATCCATTTTCTATTTGAAAGACGAATGATTTACGGGATGTACCTCGTATTTTGGGGACTGATTTTTCTGACGTTTTATCTCTATGAACTCAGCTTGATACCTTTTTGGGATAGCTTCTTATTTACATTTTTTGTGCTGATTACCTATTCTTTTGTTTCTTTTTATCGATATTTCCGTAAGCAAAAGCAATTAAGGCTATTAGCAACAAAAGATCTGCAATTGAATAGTTTAATCTTTCTGCCTAAAGCTGCAACCTTGTCTGAGCAGACCTATCAGAATGCTTTGCGATTAGTCTTAGAAACGAAAAATCAGCAGCAAGAAGCTCTGCAGCAAAGACAAAAAGATATGCTAGATGACTTCGGCTTGTGGCTGCATCAAATCAAGACACCAGTGGCTGCTTTAGATCTTTTAATTCAATCAGGTCAGTTAGAGCCACGAACAATGAAAAATGAACTCTTCAAGATTAATGAATATTTGCAGATGATTTTAAACTATATGCGGCAAAATCTCGATCAAACAGATCTTGTTTTTCAGCAAATTTCAATTGATAAGGTGATTAAAACCGTTGTAAAGAAATATGCGACTTTTTTCTCTCAAAAGAATTTAAGTCTGCAGCTTGAAAATTTGACTGGAAAGGTCAACTCAGACCAAAAATGGTTAATTTTTATTCTAGAGCAGATCATTTTTAACGCAATCAAATATACAGAAAATGGCACGATCAGCATAGCCTTTGAGAAGAATCGGCTGATTATTCGAGACACTGGTATGGGGATTCGAGCGGAGGATCTGCCGCGCGTTTTCGAAAAGGGATACACTGGAATGAATGGCCGCGAGCAGCAAAGAGCTAGTGGACTGGGCCTCTACCTTAGTCAACAGGCCGCCAATAAATTAGGTTGTCAATTGTATATTGAATCTCAAGTGAAAAAGGGAACAGAGGTCGTAATAGTTTTCCCAGAAGAGATGCATATGAATAAATCCAAACTTTCATAATTGTAAGTTTGGATTTATTTTCGTAAGTAGTGTTTTTACAGGCAAGATTCTATGATGTAGTAGAGAGCTAGCCAGTGACAATCGGCTAACGAAACCACAAAAAATGAACTAGGAGGAATTCACAATGAATGAACTATTAAAAGTTGAGAATATCAAAAAGATTTATCAAACCCAGTTCAAGGGGATGCCTGTTGAAGCATTAAGAAGTATTGATTTGTCTGTTGACAAGGGCGATTACGTAGCGATTATGGGCGAATCCGGGTCTGGTAAAAGCACCTTATTGAACTTGATCGCAACCTTGGATAAGCCTTCTTCTGGAACGATCTTATTGGACGGGATGGATCTGAATACCATCAAGGAAAAAAATGCGGCCGCTTTTCGCCGAGATCATTTAGGCTTTGTGTTTCAAGATTTTAATTTACTAGACACATTTTCAGTCAAAGATAACATTTTATTGCCGTTAGTTTTGTCTCGCATGCCAGTTAAGCAACTGATGGGAGAACTTAAACCAGTAGTTAAGGCCTTAGGCATCGAAAAATTATTAGAAAAGTATCCTTATGAGCTTTCAGGCGGTCAAAAGCAGCGAGTTGCAGTGGCTAGAGCGATCATTACCAATCCAGATTTATTTTTAGCGGATGAACCAACAGGGGCATTAGATTCTAAAACCTCTGAACAGCTGCTGCAAATTTTCCAACGTTTGAATTTCAATGGTCAGACGATTTTAATGGTAACTCACAGTTCGATTGCGGCCAGCCATGCCAAACGCGTCCTCTTTATCAAGGATGGACAGGTCTATCATCAACTTTATCGTGGGAACAAGGATAATTATGAGTTTTTAGAAACAATCAATGAAACGCTGACAGCCTTGTTATCGAAGGAGGCTTAAATATGTTTTATCTAAAATTAGCCTCTACAAATTTAAAGAAGAATCATCGCGGATATTTGCCATTTCTTATTTCAATGCTATTTCTAGTCGCTATCAATACAATGACACAGGTAATTGTAAATAATGAAGGGATGCGCGCGCTGCCTGGCGGCGATTCTGCTAGTTCGATGTTTGGATTAGGTCATATCGTTATTATGATTTTTACTGTGATCTTTTCATTTTATACGAATAGTTTTTTACTCAAGCAGCGAAAAAAAGAACTAGGCCTTTACAATATACTCGGCTTAGGAAAACGCGAACTGTATCAGCTAATGATTTGGGAAAGCTTCCTCAGCTTTTTCATTGTGCTGATCACTGGTTTAATTACCGGAGTTGTCTTATCAAAGCTAGCTTTTCTAGTCTTGCGTCGGCTGATCAGCGTCGGAAATGAGTTTGTTTTTCAGCTGTTACCTGAGAGTCTTGGATTTGTTTCCCTGCTGTTTCTTGGAATTTTCTTCTTGCTGCTGCTAATCAATTGCTGGCAAATCAAAAAGACCAACCCTATTTCGCTTCTGCATGGAAGCAAAAAGGGAGAACAGGAACCAAAAGCACGTTGGATCATCGCTATTTTGGGTTTGGTCTTTTTAGGAAGCGGCTATGGGATCGCGGTTACAATTGATTCTCCGATAAGTGCCTTAACGCTGTTTTTTGTTGCCATTATTTTGGTAATTCTTGGAACCTACTGCTTATTTATGGCAGGAAGCATTGCTTTACTGAAGCTGCTAAAAAGGAATGAACGATTCTATTATAAGACGAATCATTTCATTTCAATCTCAAGTATGATGCATCGAATGAAGCAAAATGCAGCGGGCTTAGCCAGCATTTGTATTCTTTCAACAATGGTTCTAGTAACAGCAGCGACTACTGGCAGTCTATTCTTTGGACAAAAGGATGTTGAAAATACACGCTATCCACGTGACGTGATGATTTCAACAGTTCAGCAGCCGGAGAAGGTGAAAGCTGCAATCGAAGCAGTTAGTGCTGAGAAACAAGCGCCGATTACTAAACAGGTCTACCTGACTTCGACCAAAAGTATCATGTTTCAACCAAAAAATGGCAACTACCAGCTGACACCATTGGAGGATTTTTACAACTCAAAATCAGCAACGATCGCTTTAATTAGTTTTATGACTGCTCAAGAGTATGCAAAGCACACAGATGAAACAGTGAATTTGAAGGATGACGAAATTTATTTCTACCCAGTTAGCGGTGATATTGACGGAAATCAGCTGAAGCTTGAGAATCAGAAGTTTAAAATCAAAAAGCGCATCAATAAATTTCCTGGAATTAATCAACAGATCGAGCTAACGGACTATTTTGTAGTCGTTTTAGCCAATCAGTCAGTTTTAGAGCAGTGTTTGTCTGACTGGTTTCCGAAAAAAGCAGTTGCGGCAGAAAATTATCCTGAATATAACTTTATGTTCAACACTGACCTAAAGGGAGAAAAAAATCAACTTGATTTTGCTCAAACATTGCGTAATCAACTAAATCAACAGCTGGGTGACTCTCAAGTTAGGATTGTTGACAAATATACATTTGTGTCTGAGAACAAGATATTTACTGGCGGCTTCTTCTTTTTAGGAATCATTTTCGGAGCGACCTTTATTTTAGCAACAGCCTTGATTATCTACTACAAGCAAATCTCTGAAGGAATAGATGATCGAGAACGCTTTGAAATTTTACAGAAGGTGGGAATGAGTCATCGTGAAGTAAAAAAGGTTATCCGCAGTCAAGTGATGATGGTATTTTCTTTTCCATTAGTTGTGGCTGTCATCCATCTAGGATTTGCCTTTCCTTTAATTAAGAAGCTGTTGGTTCTGTTTGGGCTGGTAAACTGGAAGCTGTTTCTGCTTGTTTGTGTTATCGTGACAGTGATCTTTGCCATCTTGTATTTTGTAGTTTATCGTTTAACCGCGCGAAGCTACTATCAACTTGTTGAACGGAAAAGCTAAAAGAAGGAGCTGATCTAAAAGTCTAAAAGACTTTCGGATCAGCTCCTTTTCACAATTAAATAGCGACTCATAAGTAGCATCGGCGGAAAATAAGCCGAAAATTCATAAATTTTACGAAGCATTGAGTGTACCATTCACTATCAGCTCCTAAGTCGCTGTGTTTCTTTTCGGGATTTTCTGCTTATTTCCTGACACTGAATAGTTATGACTCGGACTCTTCTTGCTTACAATAAATAGGTTCGATCAAAGGTAATACTTAGCTTTGCAGGTCCGCTTTGGCTGATAAAGCGTTCGCTGATCTGATCTTGCAACTGTGAATTTGTGACCTTTTTTAAGTCTTCAGGCACTACTAAATCAAAATAGATGGTCTCTGGTGTGGTCGTCTTATCAACACGCAGATCGTGAAAACGCAAATGCTGATGAATATCCTTTAAAATCCTTTTTAGTTCTGGAGCAATCCGCTTAAAGTCAGGATCATCAATCGGGTAGGGATCAAGATGACAGACTAAATCAACCCCCAAGTTCTGCTTCACATCATATTCGATCGCATCAATCACTTCATGAGCATGAGGCAAACTCCAATCTTGATTGACCTCAATATGGACAGACGCAAAAACACTATTTGGTCCATAGCTATGAATCAGCAGATCATGATAGCCGATGATGTCTGGGTAATTATCCAAATGCTTGCGGATCGCTAAAACTTCTTCTTCGCGCGGTCGAACTCCCATTAAATCATTAATGAAGCTCATAATCATTTTGACTCCTGAATAAATAATATATAAAGCGATCAGAAAGCCAATATACCCATCAATGCGCCAGCCGCTGAACCATTCGATAATTGCGGAGATCAGCACAGCGATCGTAGTGTAAACATCGTTAATACTATCTTGAGCAGTAGCCTTTAAAGTATCAGAGTTAATTTCACGACCTAATCTCCGATACATAAAGGACTGCCAAAACTTCATTAGGATAGATAATATCAAAACAATATAAACGATGGGGGAGAGCAAAACACTGCTGGGATGTAGAATTTTGATAAAAGAACTATCCAAAAAACGAATCCCAACATAGGTGACCAAGATCGAAATGACAAATCCACTGATATACTCAAATCGTTCATGGCCATAAGGATGGTCTTCATCCGCTGGTTTTCCAGCAATTTTGAAACCAGCAAGGGTGATAACCGAAGAAGCAGTATCCGAGAGATTGTTCATCGCGTCCGCCATGATCGAGACACTACCTGAAAGTGAACCGATAAAGAACTTGGCGAGAAAGAGAAGCAGATTCGAAAGTAATCCTAAAATTCCACCTAAGATCCCAACACTGGTTCTTCTATTTCCCTTCCAACGACTTGTAATTTTATTTATTAAAAAATTTAGCATAACACTCATCCTTATCAATCAATTATTACTAGTATAACCGAAAAAAGTGAGAGAAAGAAACTAAATCCATCATCAAGAATTAAAAGTAAACCTTAAATATTTGCGGTTTACTTTTAATAACGATCTATTTTCGAAGTTTTTTAATAAGATTTTTGCAAATATCTCAGCTAATTAAAATGTAAACACTTTATAATTGTTTATGTAAGAGGATTCAAAAATGGGAGGTATGAGTATGGAGAATCAAGTAGACATAACATTATGGAAGATTCAAACAAGTAATGTAGTCACAGCACTGGAAGATTTCATTGAAGACTGGAAAGCTTCAAGAAATAGTGATCTTGATGAATATTTGCGGAGCTACCCAGGTTACTTCCAAAGTGACGAACCCACCCGTGAAGCAATTCGTCTAGTCCTGAATTATGCTAAAGAGCTGATGGACGGAAAACGTGATAGTGTTGGATTTTATGAAAATAAAATTTGGCGGACCGAAAGCGGCGAAAGTGTTCGAATGACTCATTTCCACGAACGTTCAATTTCGAAGTTAATGCAGAAAATTATCAAAGATAAAGAAAAAGCCAATATTTAAGAAAAGAAGGACCTAAATAGCCTGTGCTATTAGGTTCTTTTTATGCAGTCTTGTTCAATGATCTCTGCAGCTTTGACACTGTGTTGTCAGTAATTCTATTTGTTTAGATACTGAGCGCATACCAATTATAAACGGTGTCTTAAGTAAGTTAACCTCATCAATAGATCTCGGATTATCATTTTTATTGATGTTTCGAGATTTATCTTTATTTTCGCGTATATTATATTAATAAAATAATTATTTACACAAATTACACAACACACTTTTTTAGAATTTTATTAAAATAAACATTTTATTCGCAATTGAATCTTCATTGAATAACCATTTATTGCATTTAGTAAAATATGCAATTTGTGAACGAATTAGACTGATTTATCAAGCTTTATAAACTAATGAACAGATAAAAAGGTAGCCATTTTATCCTGCACGTTGATAATATTGAAGATTTTATGAACTCTGGCTTAGACTTTAGACAGGTTCTTAAATTAATGATATTATAGTAAGTAATTAAGGAAATTAATTATATGTGAAAATATATTTATATTAGAAATGAGGTATAGAGATGAAGTACAATAAAATTGTAAGTCTATTAGCGCTGGGTAGTCTTTTTGGTCCAACTCTATTGGCTTCACAACAAGCTTTCGCTGAAGAAAGTAGTACTGTTGCAAGCAATTCAGCTGCGACTTCATCAAGTCAACAAACGACAGAAAGCTCGAGTACAGGAGAAACCGGGAGCTCTGAAGCGCCTGATCCGACTCCAACCGAACCAACTCCTGAACCAGCGAAACAATATAATTTATTAGCGAATGGTAGTCCAATCGCAAACAATACAGTCGCTGATGCAAACGGCAACCAAATTAGCTTCCAATATACATCGAATGAAGGCTTGGTTGCTGGTACAACCGTTCATTACGTTGTGTCATTGGTAAAAGGCTATACACTAAAAGAAGTAAAGATTATTAATACTACCACACAAGCAATTGTTTCAACGAGTGGAAATATCAATGGTCAATTCCCAATGCCTGATTCAGATGTATCTATCCAGTTTGAAGTGACTCCTGTGAAGGAGGAAGCAAAACCAACACCAACGCCAAAACCAGCAGAAAAACCGAGCGGCAATACAGGGAATTCAAACAGCGGAAATAAGGATAAACCAGCAAGCAATCCGTCAAGTACCACCAATTCCGCTGGAAATTCATCAGCAGCAAATCAAGAACAGCAAGCAGCACGTCAACCAGAGGCAGCAGCAGCGGATGTTCGTATTCCATCAAATCAAAATGCACCAACCTTCAGTAATGAGGTTCAAACGGCAATCGTTCAAGAGGCATACCGCCATCTTGGAAAGCCTTATGTTTGGGGAGCTAAAGGTCCGAATGCTTTTGACTGTTCAGGGCTTGCTTATGTTGTATATGCCAATGCGACTGGTCATAATATCGGCGGTTGGACAGGGGATCAGCAATACGCGGGGACGCAAATTCCTGTCAGTGAAGCACAGCCTGGTGATCTGCTATTTTGGGGAGCACCAACGAGTGTGACGACTCACGTTGCGATCTATATTGGTAATGGGCAATATATCCATGCACCACAACCTGGCGACGTCGTAAAAATCGGTAGTATCGCTGATTTTGCGCCAACCTTTGCTCTTCGCGTAAATGTTGCCGGTCTACCGAAAGCAACGGGCTCTTTATCCAATGCATTTGGACAATATAGTACGAATCAACCATTTATTTTTAATAAAAATCAAACAACCGATCAATTCATCAAAAAAATCGGAGAAACATCTCGCGAAATTGGACAAAAGAACGGCATTTATTCATCAGTAATGATTGCCCAAGCGATTTTGGAAAGTGGTTCAGGTAATAGTTCACTAGCCAGCGAACCAAATTATAACTTGTTTGGTATTAAAGGCAAGTTCAAGGATCAAGGCGTGACATTCCAAACGTTGGAACAGGATAAAGATGGTGCAAGCTTCCAAATTACTTCTGAGTTTAGAAAATATCCTTCTTATAAAGAATCATTGGAAGATTATGCTAAACTGATCAAAAAAGGAATTTCAGGCAATGCTGACTTCTACAAGGCAACTTGGAAAGATCAAACCGAATCTTATAAAGACGCGACAGAACATCTACAAGGACGCTATGCAACAGATAAACAATATGCAGAGAAACTAAATGCAATCATCAAAGCATATGATTTAACAGAATTTGATCACGCTAAAGAAACCAAAGAAAAAACGCCTGGACCTGAAAGCACAGTAGCGAAAGCTAAATTTGATGTGAATGATCAGATCCAATCAAAATTAATTGCTAGTATTATAAACAGTCCACGAATTCCACAAGTGATGTCAACGAAGCATTTTGTTAATCTTTTCCGCGGTGAAAGCCTAATTGCGTTAGCTGCGACAGCTTTGCCAACGAAGAAGATTCAAACGGAAACTATTCCTACCGCTTCATCAATCTATGTTACTTTAAGCAGTGGCTTATTGGCGGTTATCCCACCAATGAAATAATTTTTTCAAACCATAGACTGCCAAGTGAAAAACTTGGCGGTTTTTTTCTTTTAAAAATGCTTGAATTATGTGAAAATGGAATCGTATTCTTTTTCTCACGAATTAAACTAATAAAGAAAAATTTCACAAGAGAGAGGATTTCGTGAAATTTATCAATGATTTCAAAAAAATTAGAAATAGGTCTGAATGAATCAATTTTTGTTTTTTTAAAGCAGGAGAGATGACAATGAAACGGAAGCAAGAGAGTTTATTAACGAAGCAGCGATTACTGGAAACCGCCTTTCAAAATTTCTATGAAGTTGGATTTGAGAATACTTCATTAGATAAAATATCCAAAGATGCACATGTTAGTCGAGGTGCTGCTTACTGGCATTTTAAGAATAAATCAGAAATTTTTGGTGAAGTCGTTTTAATGACGATTGAGAAAATCAAGACTGAAAAACGTGGGATCATGTTAGACGAAGAGATGAGTTTTCAAGAAAAAGTCGTGGAAATATTGATGGTTCCGTCGCAAAATCAGATGGGCTTCAAGTTTATGCAGCAATCTTTAAAGACGTTAGAGGTCTATCCAGAATTTGCCGAGCTGCTTGAAACTTTTCGCGAAACACGCGCGCGACTGTATAACTTCTTTTTAGCTGGTTTAGTGGAAGAGGGATTAGAGGAAAATGATGCCATGGCTGTTTCTAGTATGCTTTACAATTATTTCGAAGGAATGTATGGTTTAGGAACTCCTGATGAAGTTACAAAAAATTACACTGCCGAGGCTATTAGACGTAGTATTTCGATTATTTTTAAAAACGCTTAAAAAAAAGAAGAACTTGTTTGCATCAGCATTTTGCGAACAAGTTCTTTTTTTCACGAAATTGACAGCGCTTTCATAACTTAGGTATATTGAGGTTGTAAGAAACATACACTCATGTATGTAAAAATGAAAGGGGCTTAAGGAAATGGCAATGGAGGAAATGGTACAACGGGCACGTGTCGCAATGGAAGAAATCAGCGGATACACTCAGGCAGAAGTAGATAAGATGCTTTATGCAATTTCTAAGGCAGTTTTTGAACAAGCAGAACCATTAGCCAAGTTAGCAATTGAAGAAACAGGGTTGGGACGACTGGATCATAAAATCGGAAAAAACCAAGGTATGGCCACCAATATTTTTGCGAGTTTGAAGAATAAGGCTTCTGTTGGCGTGATCCGAGAAATACCTGAAGAAGGTCTAGTAGAAATCGCGCATCCAAGAGGCGTGATCGGTTCGGTAACGCCAACAACCAATCCGACAATTACCCCTTTAGGTAACGGCTTGATGGCCCTTAAAGGAAAAAATGCCATGATCGTATCGCCGCATCCCCGTTCGAAAAAGACAACAAAAGAAACCATTGAGCTGATGCGAGAAGCTTTAGTCAGCGTTGGAGCACCTAGAGATTTGCTACAGGTAATTGAAGAACCGAGCATTGAATTGTCGCAAGAATTGATGAAATCTGTTGATTTGATTGTTGCAACGGGAGGCCCTGGCTTAGTGAAGTCAGCTTATTCCAGCGGACATCCCGCATACGGTGTTGGCCCAGGAAATGTACAAGCGATTTTGGATCGTGATTTTGATGTAGAAGTAGCCGCGGAGCTTTCAGTTATTGGTCGCTCCTTTGATAACGGGATTGTCTGTGCGTGTCAACAAAGCCTATTTTATCCGCAAGAAAAAGAAATCGAAGTTCTTGACGCATTACGTGCAAAGCAAGCGGCGGTCTTCACTGAGGAAGCGGATTTAACGAAATTACGTGATACTTTATTCATCGATGGCAAAGCTAATCCAGCAATGATTGGGCAAGATCCGCAGGTGATCGCTGAGGCAGCCGATGTTGAAATTCCAGAGGATAGTCAGATCATCGCAGTCAAAGTTGACGCAGTTGGCAGCGAAGAATTGTTCTGTAAGGAAAAAATGGCCCCTGTACTCGCATTGAAAAGTTACGATGACTTTGAAGAAGGAGTGGCTTTTGCCCAGGAAAATCTTTTATTAGAAGGCTCCGGTCATTCAGCAGGCCTATTCAGCCATAGCAAAGAACATCAACTTTATGCGGGAGAAGTTTTGCCAGTCAGTCGCTTAGTTGTTAATCAGCCAACGATTGATGCAGGAGGCTCTCCAGCAAATGGCCTGAACCCAACTGTGTCACTTGGCTGCGGGTCATGGGGGAACAATATTATTTCTGAAAATTTGACCTATACCCACTTGATTAATATTTCGCGAATCGCGGTGCCGATCACGCCTAAACATGATGGAAACCCTTGGGATTAGGTGATCTTCATGCAAAAATTTGATGAATTACTCTCAAACTTTACTAGCGTTCAAAAAATCCGGATCGGGGTAGTCTGTGCCAATGACGAAATAACGGTTCAGTCGGTTTTTAATGAAAAAGTCAAAGAGTATCTCGAACCGGTTTTAATTGGCGATGAGATCAAGATTCAAACCATTTTGGTGCAACATAATTTTTCAGCACAAGTTGTCCCAGCAGAAACGGAAGAAGAATGTGCAGCGATTGGTGTGAAGATGGCCAAAAATAATGAGCTCGATTTTCTGATGAAGGGGCATCTTCAGACACGGACATTTTTGAAGGCAGTCGTCGATCGTGAAAAAGGAATTGCTACTAGCAAGTTATTGAGTCATGTGGCACTAAATGAGATTCCCACTTATCACAAGCTGCTGCTGACAACAGATGGCGGGATGGTGACTTCGCCCAGTAAAGAAGAGAAGAAAATTTTGATTCAGCATGGGATCGAAGTGATGAATAAAATTGGTGTTGCTAAACCGAAAGTTGGTTTGTTAGCTGCGGCGGAAAAGGTCAATCCGAAAATCACTTCTAGCGTAGAGGCAGAGGAAATTATGCAGGAGTTTCAGAACGAAGCGCCAGATAGTTGTTGGATCGACGGCCCGATTTCGCTAGATCTTTCGTTAAGTAAGGAAGTTGCAAGAATCAAACACTACGAAAGTCCTGTCGCAGGTGATGCGGACATCGTAGTAGGGCCTGATATTACCACCATGAACGTTCTTGGCAAGAGCTTAACGATCCTAGCCGGTGCAAAAATGGCTGGGTTAATTATGGGCGCCAGCGTACCAATCGTGATGGTATCAAGAGGGTCAACAGAGGAAGAAAAAGCCTATTCGATTTTAGTCGCGATGTATTGCAGCAAGAGGTGAAGCAGATGAAAATTTTAGCAATTAACCCCGGATCAACATCAACCAAGGTTTCTTATTATGTGGATGGTGAGATTATCAAAGAACAGGGAATCTCGCATTCAACAGAGGAGTTGCAGAAATTTCAAAATGTCGTAGATCAAATGGAATTTCGCCGAGATATTTTATTGGCGTTTATGAAAAAAGAAGGAATTGATCCTAAGGAATTAGACGCTGTAGCTGGTCGAGGAGGAAGTCTTCCGCCTGTTTCCTCCGGTGCCTACGAAGTAAATGACGACATGATCTATTACTTGAAGAACGTCACACAAATTGAACATCCCTCAAATTTGGGGGCAATTTTAGCTCATGAGATTAAAGAACAAGGCAGTGAAAAAACCATCGCACTAATCTACGACCCCGTATCAGTGGACGAGTTTGAAGAGGTGGCTCGTATCTCTGGCTTGAAGGGGATCGAACGCAAAAGTATTGGTCACGCCTTGAATATGCGAGCAGTGGCTATGAAAGTTGCACGTGAGGAAGGGCTTGATTATCAGCATTCAACATTGATTGTCGCTCATTTAGGAGGTGGAAACACAATCAGTATTCATTACAAAGGGAAAATGATTGATTTAATCTCTGATGATGAGGGGCCATTCTCAACGGAGCGTACAGGTGGTTTACCGTTGAAATATTTAATGCCGCTGTGCTACGAGCATAGCTTAAAAGAAATGCTGCGACTTTATAAACGTGAAGGCGGTTTGAAATCGTATGCTGGAACCAGCAACGCAAAAGAAATCGAAGAACACATTCTGGCTGGAGATGAAGAACTAAAAATTGTTTATGACGCCTATATTTACCAGATCGCTAAAGGCATAGGAAGCTTAGCCACAGTTACCAATGGTTTAGTCGATCGGATCGCTTTGACTGGTGGGGTAGCTTATTCAAAGATCGTCGTAACAGAATTAGAAAAACGGATCGGTTTTATCGCACCAATCGTAGCAGTACCAGGGGAACACGAAATGATCGCTTTATCTAAAGGCGCAGAGCGGGTTGTACTAGGAGAAGAAGAAATGAAGGAATTTGTCAGTCCAAACGTCTAAATAATTCAATAATATGTTTTTAATAAGAAAGGGGCAGCAAGAATGAAAATCAAAGCGGCATTAGTAAAGGAAAAAGGGGCGCCATACGAAATTACAGAACTGGAATTGGCAGAAGTAGGTTCAAAGGATGTATTGGTGAAAATTGTCGCCTCTGGATTGTGTCGTTCAGATTACGGTGAAAGAAACGGGAATAGTATCAATTTTCCAAATGTTTTAGGACATGAAGGCGCCGGGATCGTTGAAAAAGTCGGCAATGCGGTGACCTCCGTAGAGCCAGGAGATCATGTGATTCTGTCTTACGCTTATTGCGGTGAATGCAAGCATTGTGTCGAAGGGCACCCGTCTTCTTGTGAGAAGTGGTTTACGGTCAACAACCTTGGAAAAAATCCGCGGGGAGAGTTCATTTTGCACACGGAGGATGGCACTGAGGTCAATAACTTCTTCAATCAATCTTCTTTCTCTACGTATAGTTTGACTGAGGAATCAAACGTTGTGAAGGTGGATAAGGAGGTTGATTTACGTCTGCTTGGTCCTTTGGGCTGTGGACTTGGTACCGGAAGTGGCGCAGTTTTAAGTGTCTTACAGCCAAAAGTAGGTGAAGGGATTGCTGTTTTTGGTACCGGTGCAGTCGGCTTTTCCGCAGTTATGGCTGCAAAAATTGCTGGTTGTTATCCGATTGTCGCGATTGATATTAACGATCAACGTTTAGAAAAGGCAAAGGAACTAGGCGCCAGTCACATCTTTAACAGCAAAGAAGATGATCCTGAAAAGTTCATCAAGGTTTTAACAGATGGTCGCGGCTTGGATTATGTGATTGATTCGACCGGTGTTGGCCCTGTTATGACGAAGGCCCTTCATTCAGTAAGCAATTCAGGAACCTTCGTACCGTTAGCAGTGACTCAGAAAAATTTTGAAGTGAATACTTTCTTTGACTTAGTTTTTGGAAACAAAAAGGTTCGCGGTGTTTTGATTGGCGATACTATCGCAAAATATCATTTGCCAAACTTAATCGAGTTCTACAAGCGCGGGGAGTTTCCATTTGATCAATTTATCAAATACTATGATTTTGAAAACATCAATCAAGCCGAAGCAGATTCTATCAGCGGAGAAGTCATTAAAGCAGTCGTTGTGATGGATAAAGATTATCAGCCGCCTAAATGATTGGAGGAAATCAAATGAAAAGAGGGGACATTGTTTGGGGGCTTTTGCTGGCAGGTTTGTTAATGCTTTTCGTTATCCCTGCTACTAGAGATTCTATCTTAGCAGCAAGCTCTGCCCACCCTTATATTGGAGGCTTCATTCAATTTGCGATTTTGGCGACGATGGGTGATCTCTTTGGAAAGCGGATTGCTTCTGGTGACTATCAGTTTTCAGCTCAAGTTCCTCTGCGAGCAGTTGTTTGGGGGATCATTGGCTGTATGGTAACGCTGGTTTTTCCAGTATTCATGGGAGGTGCTGGTTTAGCACAGGCTGGGAAATTGCTGCCTTTTGCTGGCGTTTCGTTGGCACAAGCTTTTTTCGGAAGCAGTATTATGAATCTTACCTTTGCGCCAGCGATGAATACGTTTCATCGTATTATGGAGCTATGGATCGAAACAGCAGCTGCAAAAGAACCCGTGACTCTGAAGGGATTGATTGGCAAAATTGATTGGACAGCTTTTGTAACCTTCAATTGGCTGAAAGTTGGCATTTGTTTCTGGATTCCAGTCCACACGATCGTATTTCTGCTACCTGAGAATATTCGAGTTGTGGTGGCTGCCTTCAGTTCGATCGCATTAGGGATCATCCTCTCATTTGCTTCTAAAAAAGGTAGCAGTCCAGCAAAAATTTCAGAGGAAGAAGCCATCTAATTCTATTACTAGAAAAAGCCGTCTCGATCCTGCGAGATGGCTTTTTTGTCATGCTAAGAAACTCCTCATTTTAATTTACATAAAACGGTTACATGATATGCTGAAATTAATCGAATGGTCAAGGAAGGGGTAGTAGGATGTATGAAATCAAGGATTTATCAGAGGTAGAGTTTTCGATAATCGCTATCTGTATGCGGGAAGCATTTTCTGATTATTATGTAAAAATGGAATTGAGTGATGAGGCTCTCTATCATCGTTTTAAGAGTGATAATGTGCGTTATGATTTATCCTGTGGAGCTTTTTTTGAGGGTGAGTTAGTGGCCGTCTTACTAAATGCAGTGGGCGAATCCAATGGGGAAAAGGTTGCCTTCGATGCTGCAACCGGTGTTGTGCCAGCTCATCGTCGCAAAGGACTGTATTCAAAAATGATGGATTATTGCCTAGAATTATTGAAACAGTATAACTTTGCCTATTATGGTTTGGAAGTGATTCAAACCAATAAACCCGCAGTGGCAACGTATCGTAAAATGGGCTTGGAGATCATTAAAGAATATGCGTGTTTTCGAGGAAATGCAAAAGAATCAATGAAGGGGACAGAAAACTTTCAAGAACTGCCTATTACTGAGTTTCCGTTAGAATCACTAGAACCACTTAGACATGATACGCCTTCTTTTGAAAATCGAATAGAGATTCTGCAGAATTTTCCAGATGATTATCGAATTATGTATACTGGCAATGAGAAAGAGTGCAATGCTTTTATTATTTATCAAAAAGATAGTGGGCAGGTAAAGCAGTGGGGAAGACGCGAAGGGAGAATTTCAGAGTTAGGAGAATTAATGGTCAATTTGAGCGAACGCTATCAAGACGTTCGTTTGCATAATATCAATTTTACGGATCAATTGTGGATTAAAAAAATGGAGGAATTGGGTTTTGATCATTTTTGCGATCAGTTTGAAATGAAAATGGACTGTTGAAAGGACAAGGAGGTTGCGGCAACGTCAACTTCTTCGAGAAATAAGCTGTGACAAGAATTTTGTCACAGCTTATTTCATGGATTGATATGCAGCTCCATCTCTGGGGCATTGACGATGGTATCTTTAACAGGACAGGTCGTCTCAATAAAGGCCACTAAATCTTTGATTTCTTCATCAGTATTGTCAGCGTCAATGTAATAATTTGTGATAATTTTTGAGAAGCCAATCTTTACATTTGGTTTTCCCTTTAGGCGATCAGAGTCGATCTCTCCTAGGATTTCCACACGCATCGATTTCAGATTGATTTGTTTTGCTTGATAAAAGAACCGAACCACCATCATTTTACAAGCGCCTAAGGAACAGAGCAAAGCCTCCAGCGGATTCATCGCTTCATTGGTGCCGCCAACATTTTCTGGCTCATCAATGATGAATTCAAAGCCGCGAGCCGAGCATTTCAGCTGTAGACCGCCTAAAGATTCTACTTCTGCCTTCAAAATTTGTTTAACCATTCATTTCCCTCCCAATCTATTACTTCAATCATACGATTTTTGCTGAGAAAATCAAATAACTTGTGCGATTTTTCTCAATATTTCATTTTTTTGCAAGTTTTCATTGAAAATAGTATGGAAATCTTGTATGATACCTGTACATTATGGCTTTTGCCAAGAAGGAAGGAACCTTATGAAATCGGATTTATTTATGGAAATTGAAGAAACACCTGTGACTGAAAGCGAAAAGCATGTGAAAACAAAATCAGGTTTAATGTCTCAGCTAGAGTATTCGATTAGTAAAAAAATTGATTTGTTTAATTCGAGTTTGCCTCGTTATGCAGTACGTTCAATGTTCGCTTGTTTATTTTTAGCGTTAGGAACAGCTATTGCTTTTTATATTGCCATTCGTATGCAGGAAGCAATTCCAGGCTTGGAAAAAATGGCTTATGCGTTTATGTTTAGTTGGTCGTTAGTAATGATTTTATTCATGAATGCAGAATTAGGTACTTCAAACATGTTGTACACAACGATTGGTGTTTACAAGAAGAAAATGTCTGTATCATTTGCTATTAAGTTATTATTTACTTGTATTTTATTCAATCTGATTGGCGGAGTGCTATGCGGATACCTGCTTTCATTGACAGCGCCATTCGGTCACTTGGAACCAGACAACTATATGTTCACCGGAATTGCTTCAAAGCTGACAAAATCAACAAGTCAAATTTTAGTTGAGGGAATGTTTGCTAATATCGTTGTGAATACTGCTGTGCTAGTCAGTTTACGGATGAAGGATGACGCAGCAAAAGTAATGGCGATTATTTTTATCATCTTTATTTTTGCCTTCTTAGGCTTTGAGCACGTTATCGCTAACTTCCCAGCTTTTTCTTTAGCATATTTCGCTTCCCATGGTACGATTGCTGAGATGACCGCAGGAAATGTCGTTCATAACTTATTCTTCACCTTGATTGGAAACTTCATCGGTGGCGGCTTAGTGATGGGGCTAGGTTATGCGTGGCTGAATAAAACCGATTCAAAATATGTTGACTAAAAAACGTTAGGGAGCAATCCCTGACGTTTTTTCTTGCATAGGTTAAAGGATATACCTATAGTTAAAATAAGTAATCTAATTGGGGAGGTTTATTGTATGGATTTGTATTCAAGTATGTTCACTCGAAAGTCAACGCGCAATTTTAATATGAAGCCGCTATCCGAAACGACACTCAAAGAGGTAGAGACCTTTATCGAAACCGTCCAGCCACTTTTACCAAATGCTGAAATTACCTATAAGCTTGTGGGACCTGAAGGAGTTAAAGGTATTGGAACACCAAAAGCTCCCCATTATCTTCTGATTTATGGCAAGGAACAGCCATTACGAGATACCTGTGCCGGTTTTTTATTTCAACATGTCGATCTGTTTTTATTTTCTCAAGGCTATGCATCCCGGTGGGTGGGAATGATGAAACCTGCGAAATCAGACAAGGATTATATTATCGGATTGGCTTTTGGTGAACCGGCTGAATCTGCCAGCAGAACCTTGAAAGAATTTGATCGGAAGGCTTTGAAAGAGATATCAGAGGGGAAGGATTCAAGAATTGAGGCTGCACGGTTAGCACCTTCTGGTCTGAATGGACAACCATGGTATTTCATCGCAAATAATGGAGCCATTTATGTTTATCGAAAAAAGAAAATCAATGGTCTTCCTGGGATGATGTACAAGCTGACGGAACTAGATGTTGGAATCGCTCTTTGTCATTTGGCAGTTGCGACTGAGCATAGCGGTCGGTCTTTTGAATTTGTAAACAGTAAGGGCGCGCCAGCTGCACTAGACGGACATCTTTACATTGGGACTGTAAAATAAAAAAAGTCGATTCATCACTGTTTGACTTCAATCAATAAGAAGAAATTTCTGAAAATCATCATGACGTGGGAGCGGATGTTGAATAGTTCCTATTCGGCATTTTTTGAATTTTCGGCTTATTTCCCAGACGCGACATACGAGTCGACGTTTAATCATGAAAAGTAGCTGAATCAAAAATCTAAAAGATTTTTGATTCAGCTACTTTTTTCGCATTCTGACTGAAAAAGTTGAGTAATCATTATAGTATTTCTGAGCCAGCTATCTGGATCTATTTAAAACAATTTAGAGCATGTTTTTTCCTAGCAGCTTCATTAGGTCAACTTGCAGGACGTCTTTCATAACATATGGAGTTTTTTGACGATAGGCTGCTGCACCGCTTTCGAATAAGGCGAAAAGTTGTCCATTCTCGACGTGTATTTGCTCTAAATATGGCGGTGTTTCGATGATTTTCAGTGCTTCATCAAGATTAGAAAAATCAGCCGTTTCCTGAATATCAAAAACAAAGATCTTTCCTGGTTGAGTTCCCCAAGATTGCGAGAGCAGCAGGAGATTTTTGTAGATAGTCAGTCCCTGAATTTTTTTCGGAATCATTAATGTGTCATAAGGAGATTTGACCACGGATTCCCCAGCCATCATTTCTAAATTTCCGTATTCATCAATTGGATAACAGCAGAATTTTCCAGGTTCATTTAAGGAAAATAAAGCGACGTAAAGATAACCTTGATCATATGTCAAGGTAGACGCGCGGGGAAGCTCCTTTAAGGCGATTTTTTGTTGATAGGCGATCATTATGGGATCTTTTGTGTATTTTTCAATGTCGGAAAGATGGATTGCTGCCACAGCAGCATGGTTATCTAATGTATTACTGATCCAGATTTTTCGATGGATTGGATCATAAGCCAGTCCTCCAGCATGAGGTAAATCTGGGAGAATAACCGTTTTGAGTCGAACACCAGTGATACGGTCCAAGACATAGATGACAGAATTGTGCTGATGATCATGACAGTAAGCAGAAATCAGTAAATAGTCTTCAGTCAAGGTCAATCCTTGAGGCGTCATGGCTGTACAGTGGTCTTTTTCATTTCTCCAATTTATCGTGTGGACTTTTTTTAACCCGGGAACAGGAAAGCTCAATTCTTTCCTAGCATTAAAAAAATCGGGAAACGCCTGCCAAACGTTTTTATGATTGGAAAATGATCCTAATAAAAAATGGCGCAACCAAATTATTGTTTTCAGAAGAATATTATTCACCGTCTTCGCCTCCAATGTCTCTATTTTAGCAATTTATTTCTGTTACGAACAGTCATTGGAATTTAGATAAATTGATTTTTTTACCAAAAAATGTTGACATGTCGAAAAAATACGGGTAATATTCAAAAAAATAAGAGTCATACAAAAGAGAAGTAACATAAATGAGCCTTTTCAGAGAGCTGATGGTGCTGTGAATCAGTAGGGATAAATTATGTGAATGGACTTTTGGACGAAGCTTTGAAATCTTAGTAGGAGCTTCCGGGAACTCCCGATATAGAGTAAGGTCGTTGTTGGACGACTGATAGAGAAATGCCTTGTTTGGCATACCATTGAGGTGGCACCGTGGATTACCGCCCTCAAACCAAGTTTATTTGGTTTGAGGGCTTTTTTTGTTCGAAAGGAACAAAACATGGGTTACGACAGGAATACTTTTTTAGAAAATCAAAAAAATCGACTTTAAGAGAAGTAGCTAGGATAGAAAAAATCACAGAAAGTTTCGGCTGATGAGAAGAAACATTTTTTCCCTAGTGAATGGACTTATTGGAGCGTTCTTGAACCAGAGTAGGGAACGACGGGAGCTCCCGTTACAGAGTACGATCGTTGTTGGACGATTAGAGTTGCTGTTTGCGAACAGTAAAAAAGAGGTGGTACCGCGCTGCTTGCGCCCTCAAACCAAAGTTTATTTTGGTTTGAGGGCTTTTTTTTGTTTAGTTAGCTATGAAAGACTTAGCAATCCTTATTAAAAATTCAACTTAAAGGAGTCATAGAATGAGAAAAACGAAAGAAATATTCGACAAACATCTGACCCCAGAGACGATTTATTACAGTTTGAAGGATCGAGGAACGTCACTGTTTGAACGAAGGTCTGAAACGCAGGATTATGCAATCATCGCTTTTGATCCAGTGAAGAATTTGATTTTTCAAAATGGAGCATTTCAAGACGGTCACGTGAGCTATCCTTGCGAAGATCCGCTGAAGGAGTTAGAAAACTACGTATTAGTAGATGAAGAAGAGCAAGAAAACTTGATTTTTCAAGGCGGGGCTTTAGGGTATGTCGGGTATGATGTGGCCGCCTGTTACGAAGCTATCGGAGAGATTCCAAAGGATCAACTAGGTGTTCCAGATCTGCAATTTTACTTATATGAATCCTATGTAATCTATGACAAGCAAAAACAAATGAGTACCTTTGTAATTGGAAATAGCTACAGCAAAGACTCAGAATTACAAATGAATAGGCGAATGACAGAATTAGAGCAGAAGCTTCTTCAAGTAAGTAAGCTGCCGGATTTAGAAATGCCTACTTTGGAATTTACGAGTAATCTTTCTCAAATCGAGTTTGAAGCAATTGTAAGACAGGCGAAGGAACGGATTGTAGAAGGGGATTTATTCCAAGTCGTCCCATCGCAGCGCTTGTCAGCGGAATTTACGACTGATCCTTTTAACTATTATCGTCAGCTGAGGCAAAACAATCCCTCAGCATATCTCTATTATCTTGATTTTCCTGATGTCCAAGTAATTGGGAGTTCACCAGAAAGTTTAGTGACTGTCGAAGCTGAGCTGGTTACGACAAACCCGATTGCAGGAACTAGAAAAAGGGGAGCAAATCAAGAAGACGACGAAGCTTTGGCTAAAGAGCTGCAAAATGATCCAAAAGAAATCGCGGAGCATCGTATGCTAGTAGATCTTGGTAGAAATGATTTAGGCAAAATAGCCGTTCATGGATCAGTAACCGTACCAACATACTTAACGATTGAGCGTTATCAATTTGTGATGCATCTTGTATCAGTAGTGACTGCCAAACTAAAACCGGGACACACAGCGATGGATGCCTTAAAAGCTACTTTACCGGCTGGAACAGTCAGCGGTGCGCCGAAGATCCGAGCGATGACTCGTATTTATCAATGGGAAACAGTCAAACGTTCGATTTATGCAGGAGCAGTTGGTTTTCTTGGTCAAAACGATCAGGCTGATTTTGCGATCGCAATCCGCACAATGGTCGTTAAAGATAATCAAGCCCATGTACAGGCAGGCGCAGGAATTGTCTATGATTCTAACCCGACTAGCGAGTATTTTGAGACATTGCAAAAAGCCAAAGCATTGATGGAGGTGGGACAATGATTTTGCTTGTCGATAACTATGATTCATTTACCTATAATTTGGTCCAGCTGTTGCCAGAGAATGTCAAAATTTTGCGAAACGATGATCCAGAGCTGTTTGCCATAGCGGAAAAAGCTTCGGCAATCGTCCTTTCTCCGGGACCAGGCAGGCCCGCAGAAGCCGGTATGATTGAAATGCTGATTCGTCGTTTTTATCGCAGAAAACCAATTTTAGGTATTTGCCTAGGTCATCAAGCGATTGGCGAAGTCTTCGGCGGAAAAATCATCAGTGCCCCGACGATCATGCATGGCAAGCAGTCGCGTCTGCAAAGACAATCTGAAAGGCAGGTCATGCGTTATCACTCGCTGATGATCGATCCTCATCAGGTGCCACAGGATCTAGAAGTTATGGATGAAGCAGAAGGCTGTATCATGGCGATTCGTCATAAACGCTACCCGGTGTTTGGCTTGCAATTCCATCCTGAATCGATTGGAACAGAAGACGGCGCTAGTTATCTTAATCATTTTTTACAGAAAGCAGGGATTTAAATGCAAGAATTATTTGAGAAAGTCTATCGTGGCAATGATTTAACTATTAGTGAGATGCAGCAGGTCGGCAAGGCGATCTTTGAGGAGCAATTAACAGACAGCCAAATCAGCGCATTATTGGTGGGCTTGAAAATCAAAGGGGTTGCGGCAGCCGAACTGACTGGACTAGCGCAGGTTATGCAGGGAAAAGGCACACCAATGTTAGCAGCACCAGTCGGTGTGATGGATAATTGCGGTACTGGTGGCGATCATTCTCACAGCTTCAATATTAGTACGACAGCCGCCTTTGTTTTAGCAGGCGGCGGCATTCCTATGGCGAAACATGGTAATCGCAGTGTTTCCAGCAAATCGGGCAGTGCTGATATTTTAGAAGCTCTAGGGATTACCTTGACCGTTAGTCCTGAAAAAATTGATTATTTGCTAAAAGAAGCAGGCATCGCCTTTTTGTTCGCACCAACGTTGCATCCGGCAATGGGAGCGGTAATGCATATTCGCAAAGAATTAGCGACACCAACGATTTTCAATCTGTTAGGACCGCTGATTAATCCTTATCCGCTAGATTATCAGTTGATGGGCACCTATGCTGGTGACTCGCTCGTTGAAACTGCTAAAACATTGGGACAATTAGGACGGGAACGAGCAATCGTCATTCATGGTCATGGCGGCATGGACGAAGCCAATCTAGCTGGCACAACTCATTGCGCCGTCTATCAAAATGGTGCAGTCAAAGAATTTTCTTTTGATCCTGAAGAAGCCGGCTTCAAACGAGTGCCATTAGCAGGGATTGTTGGGGGCTCCGCTGAGAAAAATAAAGATATTTTACTTTCTGTTTTACGTGGCATTCCTTCTGCTCACTATGAAACCGTACTTTTGAACGCAGGCTTAGGCTTTATGGCTAGTGGTCGGGTAAAAACATTGACTGACGGAATCGCCGAGGCAGAACAATCGATTCTTTCTGGAGCGGCTTATGATCGACTTCAGCAACTGATCGTAAAGCAACAGGAGGCGGCGTAGTTGGATTTTTTAACCAGAATTTTATTAGAAAAAGAAAAAGAGATAGAGAACCTAACAGCTGTTCAGACAGTTAAAACCAAGGTTCGCCCTTCCTTTTACCATATTGTCAAAGAGCAGCCAAAGAAAATGCATGTAATTGGCGAGATTAAACGAGCATCTCCCTCAAAAGGAGTCATCAATGAGAACGTTGATATTTTGCAACAGGCCAGAAGTTATGAAGCAGCTGGTGTCAGTGCCATTTCAGTCTTAACTGATCCAGTCTTTTTTAAGGGTGAGATCAATGATCTTGCCGCGGTTGCCCAAGTGGTGGATGTTCCTGTTTTGTGTAAAGACTTCATTATAGATAAACGACAGCTTGATCGTGCAAAGCAGGCCGGAGCAAGTATTGTACTGCTGATTGTTGCAGCACTCTCTGTAGCAAGATTATCAGAGCTTTATCAAGAAGCCAGAAAGCGGGGACTTGAAGTTCTGGTGGAGGTTCACGACAAGGATGAATTAAGGAAAGCACAAGCGATCGGTGCTGAGATCATCGGTGTTAACAATCGTAATCTGAAGACCTTCAATGTTTCCCTACAGACCAGTCTTGATCTTGCCCAACCAGAAGGGAAGTCCATCTATATCAGCGAATCAGGCTTTAAAACGGACCAGGATGTTGAAAAGATTAAGCATTCCTATCATGGGATATTAGTGGGAGAAACATTGATGCGAGCGAAGACCCCGTCCGCGAAAGTGGCTGAATTGCAGGTGAGCAGAAAATGACAAAAATTAAAATTTGCGGATTGAAAGATCGCCCGACAATTGAAGCGGCAGTGTTGGCTGGAGCAACCTATCTAGGATTTGTCTTTGCGAAAAGCCCGCGTCAGATGATGCCAGATGAAGTGCGTAGGCTGACCAGAGATCTGCCAGAGAGGATAAAAACAGTCGGCGTTTTCGTTTCACCGCAACAAAACGAGATTGAAAAAATCGCAGATATCGCTGGTGTAGACCTAGTCCAAATTCACGGCAAGACGAATCTGACCAAGCTTTCACGCCCAATCATTCGCGCCTTTAGTGTCAAAGATCAGAAAATCGTTTGCTTCAATCAATATGCCCATCTTTTATTGGATGCGCCACCTGCCAAGCTGATGGGTGGTAATGGTCGAACGTTTGACTGGCAGCTAGTTGATCAAAATCACCTACCTAAGGAGAAGCTCTGGTTGGCTGGGGGATTGACCAGCGATAATGTTAGCGAAGCGATCCAGTATTTCGCGCCGAAGGTAGTAGATGTTTCCAGTGGTGTTGAAACGATGGGAGAAAAGGATAGCATCAAGATTCATGCTTTTTGTCAAGCGGTTAAGGCAACAGATAGTCAAATAAAACTTCAAAAATAAAGTAAAAACAAAGGAGCGATTCTATGTATCAAGAACCTAACAAAGCAGGTTTCTACGGAGAATATGGCGGAAAATTTGTCCCTGAGACATTGATGTACGCGATTCAAGAATTAGAGGAAACCTATGAAGCATCAAAAAAAGATCCAGCATTTCAAAAAGAACTGAACTATTATTTGAAACAGTATGTAGGACGGGAAAATCCACTTTATTATGCAGAGCGCTTAACGAAAGATTTAGGTGGAGCTAGGATTTATTTAAAGCGTGAAGATTTGAATCATACAGGGGCACACAAGATTAATAATGCTTTAGGTCAAGTGCTGCTAGCCAAGAAAATGGGCAAACGTAAGGTTGTTGCTGAGACTGGTGCAGGTCAGCATGGTGTCGCAACAGCCACCGCCGCGGCGTTGTTCGGCATGGAATGTACGATTTTCATGGGCGAAGTCGACGTGAAGCGTCAAGCGCTGAATGTCTTTCGCATGGAGCTTCTAGGAGCCAAAGTTGAAAGTGTCACTTCCGGCAGCAAGACCTTGAAGGATGCGGTGAATGAGGCATTGCGTTATTGGGTCGCAACGGTGGAGGATACTCATTATGTGATGGGGTCTGTTTTAGGTCCGCATCCATTTCCTGAAATCGTCCGTGATTATCAAAGTGTGATCGGGATCGAAACGCGGCGGCAAATTTTAGAAGCTGAAGGTCGATTGCCTGACTTAGTTTTGGCTTGTGTTGGCGGAGGAAGCAACGCGATGGGGATGTTTTATCCGTTTATAGAAGATCAAACGGTTCGATTAATGGGAGTGGAGGCCGCTGGGCATGGGTTGGATACGGAAGAACATGCGGCATCAATCAATAAAGGCAGTGTTGGTATTTTACATGGGTCGAAGATGCACCTGCTGCAAGATGAGGATGGTCAAGTTTTAGAAGCCTTCTCGATTTCTGCCGGTTTAGACTATCCAGGTATTGGGCCAGAGCATTCTTTCTTACATGACATCGGCCGAGCAGAGTACGCAGCGATTAATGATGAGGAAGCAGTTGAGGCCTTCCATTATTTATCACGACTAGAAGGGATCATTCCAGCACTAGAAAGTTCTCATGCGTTGGCACAGGTATTAAAATTGGCACCGACAATGAGTAAGGATCAGATTATCGTGATGAATCTTTCTGGCCGCGGAGATAAAGATGTTCAGCAAATCAAAGAACGAATGGAGGCAGCACAATGAAACCTTTGACGGAAACATTAAAAAGCAGAGTAGAAACAGAAAAATTATTTGTTCCATATATTATGGCAGGAGCGCAGGGATTAGATAAGCTAGAAGAAGAAATAGCAATGCTGGTAGATCAAGGAGCAGCCGCGATCGAATTAGGTGTACCATTTTCTGATCCCGTCGCTGATGGTCCGACGATTCAAGCTGCCGGATTACGGGCCTTTGCACAACAGGTGACGCTTAAGAAGCTGGTCGAAAAATTGCAGGAGATTCGTTCAGGTGCCCCGCTAATATTGATGGGCTATAGTAATTCTTTCTTTCATTATGGAATTAAGGAACTCGTGGAAGATTTAGATGGAACCGATGTCCAAGGGTTCATTATTCCTGATTTACCTTATGAACATCGTGATCTGGTCCTACCAAATTTGAGAGACATCGCTTTGTTAACGTTAGTTTCCTTAACTAGTCCAATAGAACGGATAAAAAAATTAACAGCGGATGCGGAAGGATTTATCTATGCCGTAACCGTCAATGGCATTACTGGAACAGGGCAGGATTTTCGCAATGATCTAATGACGCATCTGTCAAGGATCAAATCCTTCAGTAAGATCCCCGTCTTGGCTGGCTTTGGTATCTCAACGAACGAGCATATCAAAAACTTTCAGCAGGTTTGCGATGGAGTTGTTATCGGTTCTAAGATCGTCAGCTCTTTAGAAAGACAAGGAACCGAAAAAACTGGAGAAATATTGGCAGAAATTTTGCGATAAGGTTTCATTTGGTGTTTAAATTTTTTAGCGTTATACTTGAGTTATTATGAAAAGGGAGAGTGTTTCAAGTATGACAAAAAGAGTAAAAGGTTCATGTACCACCGTACTAGTCGGAAAGAAAGCATCAATTGATGGCTCAACTATTATTTCAAGGAACGATGATGGGCATGAAGCATTAGACCCACAGCGTTTTGTGGTAGTTCAACCAGAAGATCAACCAAAACATTATCAAGCAGTCATTAGCGGCGTGAAAGTTGAATTGCCTGATAATCCACTGCGCTATACCTCAATGCCGAATTCGATTTTAACGAATGGTATTTGGCCTGCGGCCGGGATTAACAGCGAAAACGTTGCGATGTCCGCAACGGAAACGATCACCACAAATCCACGGATTCAAGGACTTGATCCTTATGTTGAAGGCGGGATCGGTGAAGAAGATATCGTGACATTGGTTCTACCTTACATCCACAGTGCCAAAGAAGGCGTAGAACGTCTCGGTGCTTTATTGAAAGAATACGGAACCTACGAACCAAACGGTATTGCTTTTTCTGATCAAGACGAAGTATGGTGGTTAGAAACCATTGGCGGACATCATTGGGCAGCAGTTCGTATCCCAGACGATGCTTACGTAGTTGCGCCAAACCGTATGAATATTGATGATTTTGATTTTGACTCCGCTGATACGCTTTGTTCAGATGATTTAAAAGCATTGATCGATGACAACCATTTGAATCCAGACTTTGAAGGCTATAACCTGCGTCATATTTTCGGCAGCTCTTCAATCAAGGATACGGTCTATAACAATCCGCGGGCTTGGTATGGGCAAAAATATTTCACTCCTGAAGTAGAACAAGACCCAATGGATCAAGATCTTCCATTCATTTGTCGAGCAAACCGCAAGATCACAATTGAAGACGTAAAATTCGTGTTAAGCTCTCACTTTGAAAATACCAAATACGATCCTTACAGAGACGGTACAGAAGCAGAAAAGACCTTGATCCGGCCAATCGGAATCAACCGGAACCATAATGTGCATATTCTACAAATCCGCAACAATGTACCCGCTGAAATCGCAGGTGTTCATTGGTTAGCCTATGGTGCCAATACCTTTAACACGGTCGTACCATTCTATTCAAACGTTAACGACACACCTGCTTGCTACAAGGATGCCACCGGTACCTTTGATCTAAATAATATGTACTGGTTAAGCTGTGCAACTGCACTCTTAGGTGATACAGATTACAATTTCTACGTGGATTTCCGTAATACCTTCGAGTTAGAAGCAATGTCGGCTTATCGCGGTATTCAAAATGAAACGGATAAGGCAATTGCTGATCAAACCGATGTGCAAGAATTCTTGGAAGCTGCTAATGAAAAACTGGCAGATGAATCCTTGAAACGCCAAACGAAGCTATTTGGCGACATGGTCATCTCAGGATCAGAACATATGAAATTACGTTACAATTTGAATGACTAAAAGAAAAAAATCCTCCAACGTCAATGGAGGATTTTTTTTCGTTCCAACAGCTTTTCATCACCTATCCGCAAAGCATCCTCAACAAATAATCGCTCTTTGCCTGTTATACTAAAGAAGAATAGAAAAGAAAAAGAACTATTTTCCAGATAGATGAAAAGGAGATCGTGTAATAATGAAAAAAGCAGTCTTAATTGTCAATCCTAGTTCAGGGAATGAAGAGGCAAAGAAATACGCTGGACAAGCGCGAGAAAAATTGGAACAGTTTTTTGATGAGGTGGATGTACAAGAAACAGAAAAAGAAGGCGATGCAACAAAATTTGCCCGCAAAGCGGCTGAGGAAAAAGTCGATAGTGTTTTCGCGATGGGCGGAGATGGAACAGTTAATGAAGCAATCAGTGGATTGGCTGAACAGGAGTATCGTCCGAAATTTGGTTTCTTCCCATTAGGTACAGTCAATGACCTAGGACGTTCCTTGAAAATACCAATGGACCCCAAAGAGGCGATTGATACTTTCACCATCGAACGCAAAACATCTTTAGATATTGGAAAAGTCAACGATGAGTATTTTATGAATATTGTTGCCGTTGGAAGTATTCCTGAAGCCATCAGTGATGTTGATGTAGAAGAAAAGACCAAATTCGGCAAACTAGCCTATTTTGTGAATGGGGTCAAAGAAGTCTTCAATGATGAAAATTACCATTTTACGTTAGAAATAGACGGAGAAAAAACCGCAATCGAAAGCAGCGCAGTTGTTATCGTATTGACAAGAACAATTGGCGGTTTTACACACATTGTTCCTGAAGCGAAGGTTAATGATGGGCAGCTGTATCTGCTTTACCTCAAGGATCAAAGCATCACGGATCGTCTGAAAAGTGTTCCAGATATTATCAAGGGTGTTGATCAGGCAAGCGAGAATATCGGGTATACGCCATTTACAGAGGGGCGTTTGACGGTGAAGGAAACTGTAGACTTGCATCCAAGTGTCGACGGGGATGAAGGACCAGAACTGCCATTAAGCTTCAAAGTATTGCCTCAACATTTAGAAGTCTATTACGGAGCTGAGTAGGCGAAGGAATGAGGCAGCAACAGAAGTGGTCGGCACATTTCCGATACTAGAAAAACATTTAATCGGAAAAAGGAGTTATGACAAAAAAAATTTTTCATAGCTCCTAATTTTTTTAGCCAATTTTTCTCATTAAAAATAAAGGACAAAAATGTTGCTCAAGTGAGGTTCTTATTAAGATAAATCAATTCAGTTCAATATTTTGAGCGAAAACCATCAAATTTTTACCTTTATATAGTTATTTTCCTTTTTCTTCATATTTTACGAATAAAAAGCGCTTAAGCTGAACATTTGGCAATTTATTTCGTAAGGATTATAGTAATTATAGAATTAGATTTATTTTAGTTCTGTTATTCACAATATAGGGGAGGAAATAAAAATGGACATAGTGACGTTGGCCCGTTTTCAGTTTGCCATGACAACGGTTTTTCACTTTTTCTTCGTACCATTCTCAATTGGAATGGTATTAGTTGTTGCCATTATGGAAACGTTATATGTTAAAACGAAAAATGAAAAATATCGTCAATTGGCAAAGTTTTGGGGAAACATTTTCCTACTAAGTTTTGCGGTGGGCGTCGTGACTGGGATCATTCAAGAGTTTCAATTTGGAATGAACTGGTCAGATTATTCACGGTTCGTCGGGGATATTTTTGGCGCGCCTTTAGCAGTGGAGGCCTTATTGGCTTTCTTTTTGGAGTCCACATTCTTAGGGCTCTGGATTTTCACATGGGATCGGGTAAAACCAGGTCTGCATGTACTATTTATTTGGCTTGTAACGATTGCCTCAATGTTATCGGCTTTTTGGATTTTAGCGGCCAATAGTTTCATGCAGCATCCTGTTGGTTATGCGCTTCGTAATGGCCGAGCAGAAATGACCGACTTTGGTGCGGTAATAGCTAATCCAAAGGTCTGGTATGAATTCGGTCATGTAATCGCTGCGGCAATCACAATGGGCGGAATGATTGCCGCTGGACTTGCGGCATTCCAACTATTAAAACGAAAAGACATAAAAATGCGGGAATTCTTTATGAAATCTATGCGCATCGGATTAGTAGTTACATTATTTGGCTCAATCATGGTTTTAGGTGCGGGAGATGCGCAAATGAAAGCCTTGATTGAAACGAATCCAATGAAGTTTGCAGCGATGGAAGGAACTTATGAGGATACTGGAGACCCGGCAGCCTGGACCTTGATTGCTTGGGATAATGAACGAGAACATAAGCAGGTGTTCGGGATTCAAATTCCCTATATGCTAAGTATTCTTTCTTATAATAAACCTTCTGGCTCGATTAAAGGAATGGATACTGTGAACAAAGAGTTAGTTAAAAAATATGGCGATCGAAATTATTATCCACCGGTGAATGTTTTGTTCTGGAACTTCCGTATCATGGCGGGCTTTGGTATGCTGATGCTGCTAGTAGCCGTTCTTGGTTTGTTCTTTACTCGTAAGAAAAAACCAATATTATATGAGAAGCGTTGGATGCTGTGGGTGATGGGGCTTTGTACCTTTGCACCATTTTTAGCCAATACAGCCGGCTGGCTAGTGACCGAGTTAGGCCGCTATCCGTGGACGGTTTACGGCTTGTTTACGATTGAAGACAGTGTGTCGCCAAATGTTTCAGTGACCTCTTTATTAATTTCAAATATCATTTACTTCCTGCTGTTCTCAGGATTAGCAGTAACAATGATTTATTTAGTTAAGCGTGAATTAAACAAAGGACCAGGACTGGATCAAATGAATCAGGAGACTGACTCAACTGATCCTTTCGATAAGGGGGCGTTCAGTCATGAGTAGTTTACAATTATTGTGGTTTTTATTGATCGGCGTCCTGTTTTCTGGCTTTTTCTTTTTAGAAGGGTTTGATTTTGGTGTCGGTATGTCGGTTCAAACCTTGGCCCATGATGAACACGAAAAGGACCAGATCGTAGAAACAATTGGACCGGTGTGGGATGGCAATGAAGTCTGGCTGTTGACAGCTGGCGGTGCGATGTTTGCCTCATTTCCGTATTGGTATGCGTCACTGTTTAGTGGGTACTATTTAATTTTGTTTATCATTCTATTTGGCTTAATTATACGCGGCGTTTCCTTTGAATTCCGCAGTCACATGCCGAAGGAACACAAACAATTATGGAATTGGACATTGACTATCGGTAGCTTTCTTGTGCCATTTTTCTTTGGTATTTTATTTATTAGTATGATTCAAGGAATGCCATTGGATGCGAATCACAACATGACAGCGACCTTTACTGATTACATCAATTTGTATTCTCTTGTCGGCGGTGTGGCCTTAACGTTATTGTGTTATTTGCATGGCTTGAACTATATTGCGCTGCGTACGGAAGGCCCTGTTCGCTACCGCGCAAAAAACTATGCGCAGCTGCTGTACGGCGTTCTTTATTTTGGCTTAGTCGCATTTGCGATTTTGATGTATTTCAAAACGGATTTCTTTCAAAATAATTTTGCGGTGACATTGATTTTATTAGCGGTGATCGTGCTGCTGACAATTATCGCAAATGTATCTGTCTTTAGAAATAAAGAGATGCTGGCGTTTATCACTAGCGGGTTAACCTTGATTGCGCTAGTCGCTTTATTATTCAGTGGCTTGTTCCCGCGAGTCTTGATCAGCTCTATTCCAGGAAATGACTTGTTAATCGAACATGCTTCTTCAAGTCCGTATACGCTGAAGGTCATGTCTTATATTTCACTGACTATTTTACCCTTTGTACTAGGCTACACTGCCTGGACATATTATATTTTCCGCAAACGGATCAAACATCCTCATGAGATCGGAGTACAATCAAATTATTAGCAGTTTTATTTGAATTAACTTTACTAGGAAATAGGAGTTCAATCATGATCGACAAGAAGTTATTACAACTTCCCGGTATCAAAAAAATTCTGATGTTGCTTGCAGGATCTGCTATCCTGCAAGCAATCTTTATAATCGGACAAGCGTACGGGTTGTCTAGGACAATCACGCATTTATGGGACGGGGAAGAATTAAACAAACAACTACAGTGGATACTGTTGTTTTTCATATCCTTTGCGTTGCGTCATTTGATGACCTATTTGCGGGAGCATGTATTAGAAGAATATGCTTATCAGCAGGCTAAAGATTTACGTGGTCAATTGTTGCGAAAAATCTTTCGCTTAGGTCCGCAGGTGGTGCAAAAACAAGGAACTGGAAGCGTGGTTACGACTGCACTAGATGGGATTGATCAGGTGGAGGAGTATTTGCATCTGATTTTACCAAAAATGCTGAATATGATGATTATCCCTTGGATTCTATTAGTAGCAATTTTTCTATTGGATTGGGAATCTGGTGTGGTATTACTGCTTGTGTTTCCGCTGATTATTATTTTCATGATCATCTTAGGATACGCGGCTCAAAGTAAGGCCGACAAGCAATACAAGGTATTTCAAGTGCTATCGAACCACTTTATCGATTCTTTACGAGGAATTGATACGTTGAAATTCTTTGGCATCAGCAAGCAATACAGCAAGAGTATTTTTACGACCAGTGAACGTTTTCGCAAAGCGACAATGAGCACACTAAAAATCGCGATTCTTTCGACGTTTGCGCTAGATTTCTTTACCACGCTATCTGTTGCCGTAGTAGCTGTTTTATTGGGGCTGCGTTTAATCAATGAGGGGATTTTCTTATTTCCGGCATTGACGGTGCTGATTCTTGCTCCTGAGTATTTTCTGCCCATTCGTGATTTTTCCAGTGATTATCACGCGACTTTGGATGGGAAAAATGCGATGGACGATGTTAATCAGATTTTAGAACTGCCAGAGACGCAGGATGCGCAGCTTAAGCTACCAACCTGGTCAGCTGATAGTCAGTTGAGTGTGAAGATGCAGTACAATTACGCAGAAAAGCTTGGTGCAGAAGTTGATTTCAAGGTACGGGGTTATCAAAAAATCGGAATTATCGGCATGAGCGGCTCTGGAAAATCAACATTGATCAACTTGCTGAGCGGTTTTTTACGTCCTGATGCTAGTCAGATTCGTTTTAATGATCAAGCGTTAACCGCTTTTGACCAGCCTCAATGGCAGGAGCAATTGATTTATATTCCGCAAAATCCATATATCTTCCAGCGATCAGTACGGGAAAATATCGCTTTTTATCATCCGCAGGCCAGCGATGAAGAGATTTTAAAGGCAATCGAAGTGACTGGTTTGACGGATTTAGTGAATGACCTGCCAGATGGTTTGGATACGAAACTAGGCGAGGGAGCACGCACACTGAGTGGTGGACAGGCTCAGAGAATCGCGTTAGCTCGTGCCTTTTTGGATCAAGAACGAAAGATAGTATTGTTCGATGAACCAACAGCGCATTTGGATATCGAAACGGAAGTCGAATTAAAGGAACGAATGTTGCCGCTGATGGAAACTCATTTAGTCTTTTTCGCGACACATCGGCTTCATTGGCTAACCGAAATGGATTATCTGCTGGTAATGGATCACGGAAAACTCGTTGAACAGGGAACCTTGAAAGAGCTGCAAAAAAGAAAGGGTGCCTTTACAAAATTAAGTCAGGCGTTGCGAGGTGAAGAGACATGAAGCAAATCGGATTATTCGACGTCCTAAAAACCGATGAATGGGTCAAGCCCTTTTTCAAGCAATATAAGAAATCTTTGATTCTAGCTTTGACATTAGGCTTTATCACTTTTTTCTGTGCGGGGGCCTTGATGTTCAATTCAGGCTATCTGATTAGTCGGGCAGCATCGTTGCCGGAAAATATTCTGATGATTTATATTCCTATCGTGTTAACACGAGCTTTTGGAATCGGTCGACCTGTCTTTCGATATGTGGAACGGCTAGTCAGCCATAACTGGGTCTTGAAGATGACCTCGAATTTACGCGTAAAGCTTTATAATTCGTTAGAGCAGGATGCGATTTTCTTTAAACAGAACCATCGCACTGGAGACATTCTCGGACTGCTTTCTGAAGATATCAACCATATTCAAAATTTGTATTTAAGGACGATTTTTCCAACGATTATCGCGTGGCTGCTCTATGTTTTTGTAATTATTGGGATCGGCTATTTCTCTTTCTTCTTTGCTTTAGCGATGCTGCTCCTTTTAGGGATCGTCGTATTTCTACTGCCTCTATGGTCAGTCATCATCAATGGTGCTCGTCAAGAACAGCAGAAGCAGATGAAGAATGAATTATACAGTGATCTGACTGATAATGTGTTGGGCGTGTCGGATTGGATTTTTAGTCAACGTGGACAGGATTATGTGAACCATCATGAAAAATCCGAAGAGGCATTACGAGAGGTCAATTGCAAACTTCAAAGCTTCCAACGTAAGCGTAATTTTATTTTACAGCTGATGTTTGGCGTGATTACGATCGCTCTGCTCGTGTGGACCAGTCGTCAATTCCCTGGGAATCATGGAGGAGCGGCAAATTGGATCGCAGCTTTTGTATTATCAGTTTTTCCGTTGATTGATGCCTTTGCGCCATTGCCAGCAGCGGCTCAAGAAACGAATAGCTACAAAGATTCAATCAAAAACTTGAATGATCTTCCTACGATTCAGAAGCGTCATGAAGCAACTCCAAAAATTTCAGGCGCTTTGACATTGAAAATTGACAATGTTCACTATCATTATCCTGAAGGTAAGAAAAGTGTTTTATCAGGAATTGATCTAACGCTGCGACCTGGCGAAAAAATCGCAATCTTGGGACGGAGTGGTTCCGGCAAAAGTACATTAGCGAATCTGATTCGTGGCGATCTGCGAGCCACTGAAGGGACAATTACGCTAAATGGAGAAGAAACCTACAAATTTGGTGACGACATCAGCAATTATCTAGGTGTTATCCATCAAACACCGTATCTTTTCCATACAACAATCGCGAATAACCTGCGGATTGGAAATGAGGCAGCAACAGATGAAGCTCTTTGGCAAGTATTAGCTCGAGTAGAATTGAAGGAATTAGTGGAGAATTTGCCAGAAGGCTTACTGACAATGGTGGATGAAGCAGGTTTACGTTTCTCTGGCGGCGAACGCCAACGTTTAGCATTGGCGCGCATCTTATTACAAGAAGTTCCGATCATATTATTGGACGAACCAACTGTTGGTCTCGATCCGGTAACCGAGCAGGCATTAATCAATACCTTTTTCAATGAGCTGCAGGATAAAACAGTTATTTGGATCACCCACCATTTGCAGGGTATTGAAGCGATGGATCAAGTTATTTTCATCGAAGATGGTCATTTAACGATGCAGGGAAGTCCGAGTGAATTAGAACAATCCAATGCTCATTATCGGAAACTAAAGCAAATCGATCAGGGAATTATTTAAAACTACAACTTCCTCAGGTAATTCTGAGGAAGTTTTTTGCTTGTCGGGCGAGTCGCAGTTTTGTAAAGTGAGTGAATGTAAAAAATTTGGAACTTCTTATAGACTCCCACGTTACGTGCTAGTCTATAATGATAGTAAGGACAGAGGTATGGGAGGAAGTTATAATGGCAAGACCAACAACTAAACACGACTTGATTCAGGTAGGAAATGACATGTACGAGAAAATGATTATGCTACTAGATTCAATTCCAAAGGAAGAATTGAACCGTACTTTTACTTTTGATACAAAAAATGAAAAACAGGCGCATTGGGAACGTGATAAAAATCTTCGTGATGTATTGATCCACCTATATGAGTGGCACCAATTATTGTTAAAATGGGTGCGAGCGAATCAGGCAGGAGAGAGTAAGCAATTCTTAAAGGAAGGCTATAATTGGAAATCTTATGGGGAAATGAACCTTGAATTTTGGGAAAAACACCAAACAACCAGCTATGAAACAGCACTTGAGCTATTAATAGAAAGCCATAAACAAGTGATGGAGCTTGCCAATGATTTTTCAAATGGAGAGTTGTTTTCAAAGGGAATCTTTCCGTGGGTTGGTGGCAGTACACTAGGAAGTTATTTCGTTTCTGCCACATCGAGTCATTATAATTGGGCGATGAAGAAAATCAGAAAGTTCAAAAAATCATTATAAATTATGAACAGCTTAGCATCCCAGTATGTTAAGCTGTTTTTTAGATAATACGATTAGAACTTAATCATTGATAACTTTTGGAAGAAGGACTGACTTTATCCTTTTCTGGTACAATTAAGAAAACGGGTTGGAGGCACGACATGAAAAAAAGGAAAATTATTTTAGCTGCTAGTGTTCTCGGTACTGCCGCAGTTATCGTTAAAAAGAAATTGATTAATGAAACCGTCACTAAGCAATTGATTCCTCGGCATTGGGATGAAGCAGAAATCAATGAACGATTGCGGGATTTCACCCGATTTTTAGCTGACGGAAATGAGGAGAAGATTGCTTCATTTGTTTTAGGCAAGTCGATAAAACCATTCAATTTATTGAAGAAGCAAGAATTAACCTTTTTAACGGCACATTTTTTGAGTATGTACAAAGTAAAAGGAAACAGCAGCAATAATTTACGCGGGTTAGTCTCTTATCGTGTGGCAACACCGAAAAAGGAATATACTTATCTGATCAAAGTAGCGCGACTTGGTGTTGAAAAACTAGATTGGTATATTCAAAAAGTAGTAGAGCAAGATCACGGCATTAACTATCCGAATCAATATTTACTTCAGCTGACCTCTCCACGCCCTAATGAAGAGCTTTGTCTGATTGAAACTGATGAAGGAACCATTACGATGAGAGTCTTTCCGCAGGATGCGCCAAAAGCGGTTAAGAATTGGCGTGGGCTGGCTAAGCAAGGATTCTATGATGGGACACCCTTTGCTCGGGTAATCAAGGATTTTGTGATCCAAGGCGGAGCATTAGATGGTTCTGGAGACGAAGCAACATCGATTTATGGCGGTTATTTCGAAGACGAGGTGGATGAAGGGCTGTATCATTTTGACGGAGCCGTTTGTCTGGGGAATCATGGACCCAATACCAACGGGAATCAGTTCTATATCGTGGAACGAAATCATATCGACAACGACCAGTTATACCGTATGAATCTCCCTCACAAAGTGCGCTCTCACTACGAAGCGGTGGGAGGAATTCCAGAGCTAGATGGACGCTACACAGTCTTTGGACAGGTTATTGAGGGGATGTCTGTGGTACGCGAGATTGCTAGTCAAGAAACAGACGATAATGATGCGCCGTTAAATCCGATCAAGATTCAAAGAATTACGTTTAAGCGAATACGAAAGATCAAATAAAGTCGTTTGGCAATTTTTAACACTAAGATTTTGAATAAGCAAACAGAACCAGTGATGGCAACTAAATTGTCCTCGCTGGTTCTGTTTGTGTGATTGTTTTAAAGTTATTTTATCCAAATCGAAATGAAGAGTACAGCTAGAAAAGTAAACAAAAAAAGTTAAGGAAGGCTTAATTCCGGCTTCTTAACTGTCTTTATAATACCACATTTTTGACTCTTTTTCAAGATTGTCTTTTTTGCTAGTCTGTGTTATTAGGACTATGAAAGGGGTGAACAAATGAATGTCAAATTTTGATGTTTCGTTATTTAACCAATTCCTATCAGAGCAAAAGGAAGAACCGCGAACAACGATCAATCAAGTGCTTCAAGTCAATCACAAAAGCTTTCAATTATCGGTGGCGGATTTTAGGGAAATCGCTGAGGAACGCAAACAGCATTTTAAGAATTATCACTTACTTGATTTCAGTTGGGAGAATTCTCAGACGGTCGCACATTTCTTAGCAAAGGAGCCATTTTCATACAAAAGTGATTACTTAGAGCATTTCTCTATTTGTCAGGAACTCTTTTATTATTTGCGGGCCTACCATTCTGGATCAATAACAGATCAAGAAATACTTGAAGAGATCGAACGCCGCTATCAAAAATATCAAGGAGATGTAGAAGCACTTCAAGGTTCATTTGAAGACTTTCCGGAATTGGAGGAAGAGGAATGAGGAACGAACTTTTAGATCCAGCTTTTTATCCATTTTTCATGAAGAAATTGCAGGAACGGTTAAGCGGTTCAAGCGTTATGCCAATTGATCAAGCAGAAAGAATCCAACAGTCCCTTGAGTTTGTTCTAAAAAATGGTGGAGAGGGAACTTTGCCGGAGCGCTTCGAACAAGGAAAGCAGCAATTGAAGCAACGCATAGAGAAATTACAACAGCTCTATGAGAAAATCCTTATAAGTTATCAAAGCTTTGGAATTGATTCTCTTGAGGAAAGCTTACGAGAAATTGGCAGTTTTTTTACAGATTATGATATTGATTACGGAGCAGCTGAGGTCGATCAGGCCTTTCTTGATTACCAACTTGCTGAAGCTGTTCCGGCTAACTTTGTCGGTCTTGATTTTTATGAGCGCTACCTACAAAATTTAGCAGCGGAAGTATTCTTTATTGCAAATATTCCAGAGAATCAAATTTACGAACTGTTAGAGACATATCAGGAGAAGTTAGGATTTGATTATCGCAAAGATGTGAACAATCTGTTTGAGATTGTCTTCAGGCAGGTTATAGGTAAATTGTTAATTGGAAAAAAGGAAAATGACCGTTTACTGCTAAATCCATTCGAAGCACAATATGCTCTGAATCAGCTTCAAGAAAAAAATCATCATCAAGAACTGAATCAATTGTTTGAATTGAATGAATATTATTATCGCATTTTTGAACAATTAAGAGGAATTAGTCAACGCTTAGAAGAGCCTGAGAAGGCATTTGACTTCTTTCTCACCATTACTCCTAAGAAGAAGGAGCTAGAATTGACTCCCACCATGACATCTAGTCGTTTCAATCAATTGCTAGAAGCCTACTCTGCAGCTGATCAGCAGGAAAAAATACGTCTAATTTCGAAGAATATTTCTGCTCCAGCAGATTTTGAAGAACTTCTAGATTTCACTTCAGAAAAGTCCGAATTTTACGAAAAACTTTTAAAAGAGCTAGATAAAAATTTTATAAAGGCTTTAATTTTATATGAAATGAAAAAGAATAGCTTCGAGAAATTCCATCAAATCATTTATACATCAAGGGGTACAGCGATTTTAAATCTTTTAAAAGATTATTTAAAAACTTATACAAAAGAAGAACGTTTAGCGCTTTTTGCTTCTATAAAAGACTATCAAATAACCCATTATGACTTTTCATAAATCAAGAAGGAAGCTTTTAGGTCATTCTGCAAAATAAGCTCGACCAGTTTTGTTTTCAGAAAAGAAAGTTATGAAACAACTATTTAAAAAGGGAGTACCGCACGATCTTTTCGGAGTATAAATAATACTATTCGTTATTTCACGAGCACCATTACAGTGATAGGGCTGTTTTTCCGTTAATTTGTAAGCAAATAGCAGAGAGCTTTTTGCTTAGGAGGAAACAGAAATGAGTACCTATTTTAAATTTATTATTATCGCTGCACTTTTTCTAACAAACGGCGCAGCATCTGTATTGGGTGAATCAGAAAATGGTTCATCCGCCACAAGGGATCAAGAAATTGTAGAACAGTCTACCAGTCAGGAAGAAACTAAATCAGCGTCTTCAACAACTAAAGACAGTGGAGACTCAATTGAATCAAATGAGGATGGCAACCAGATAACTACTCAAAGCAGTAGTGTGAATCCAGCAGCTACGGCCAACTCTGGAGCGTCCAACACAGACGCACATTCTGCAGAATCAGAAGCTGAGACAGCAAAAACAAATACTCGACCCTCACCAACAGTGAATGAAGCTGAGCCTAATAACAGTTCAGCACCGGAGTCCACCGCACCAAACATGGCAGTGCCGCAATCAACAACAATGCAGGCGGATCAATTGGAGATTGCTGGGCAATTGATAACTTATTTGAATGCGGGACAGGGAAACGGACAAGCCATAATTGATGCCAATCCCAATCTAGTCGCAACCTGGGGCGGTGCTTCTGTTCAGTCAGGAGACGATGGCGCGAATACACATTTTATTGGACATAATCCTGGCATTTTCAATGTGCTGTTCTCAGTAGGCGTCGGGGAAACGATCAGTGTCTCAGATGGAGCGAATAATGTATCGACATACACTGTTTCTCAAATCGTTACGGTGGATGATTCTGGAATGGCGGAGGACGGAACAGATTATTGGGAGCAAATCACAAGCTCTGGTGGCGGAGAGCGCATCAGCTTGCAGACGTGTATTAATGATGATTACAATTTAATCGTCTTTGCCAACAAATAAAAAATCGTCACCCTCTAAAGATTCGTCAATAGGAGGTGGCGATTTTTTTATTTGTTCATCAATTGCTGAGAGAAATACAGCTCTTTGGCGGTTTTCGTTTTAATATTGCCGAGAGCTTTCAAATGTTTGCGCGCTTCGCTTTTTTGATGGGCAACAATAAAGTTCAAAAGATTTTCTCGGTCAGAAGCGGAGAAGAAATTGTTAACAATCAAAACATTGTCATTTTCATATCCTTTAATTGGATTATTGCTTAAAACGATATCGTAGGTGGAAAAATCCTCAAAATCGTCTGCTCCAACCGAAATGACCGGCTCATTAAATGTATCAACGATGGTCCAATTACTATAATTAGCCACTAAGAAATCTCGCAGCATTTCTGCATGTTTCCGTCCCAAGTCACTCACTACATGAATAGTTACCTTTCGTCTCAGTTTTTCTAAATGGATTGGCAACTGTGACCATTCTTTCATCATCAAGAAAAAGATATTGTTGATCCGGATATCCGTCCATAATTCAGGTGATTTTTTTTCAATATCCTGTAGATGTATCTTCACAAGTGTCGAGAAGATTGGATAGACTAGTTGGACCTCACGAGCAAATTTTTTATATTTGTCATACAACATAATTTGACGGTAAGGATAGAAATTATATTCTACATACCAGGACATCATTTGCTGCATAATTTTCCGTTTATCCTCTTGATTCAATGGAAAATCGATTCCCTCTGACACGTTTTTTAAAAACGTATCAATTTTACTGTTGATCCGAACAATTTGCTCTGGATTGTCCCAATTGTAAAATTCATGGAAAACGGTTCGACTGACTTCTTTGTACCATTTTGGGGGCAGGGTGAAATCCTTATCCGCCAATAAATGTTCGGCAAAGGGCCGGCTGAAATCTAAAACCTTGTCAATCGTATCATCTTCTTCAGCATAAACATTCTCAGGTAAATAAAAGCCTTGCTGCATTCGATTTAAGGTCACCATAAATAAATAAGCCGCCTCCTGAATCTCTCGATCATCTAGAGAAACGTCAAAATCGGTGGAGGTGCGCATAATAAAACAAGTGGTTTCTTCATGATCCAAGGTAAAAGGCCATTGATTTGCACCATAGGCTTCAGAAAAATATTGCTGATAAAAGAAGCGAACCCAGCGTTCATCAGGTCCAACAATTCGAAAAGGGGAGCGTTCGAGCTGAAGTCCGCGTCGCTTCAAAAAATCCTCTAAAGCGTTGACCATCCGATAAAAGGAAGCCTCACTCATAAACAATTCGTTGATCCAATAATCCGCATCCTGATTTGATTCATACAGCATTTTTTCAACAAATTGAAATTCGTTTGATTCACTATATATCAATCCGTAGACATTCCCCATCTTATTAGAGGTTATATTGTTCAGGCGCACTCCTTGAAATTTCGAGTATTCAATATAGATGTAATCCCCCCAAAATTCATTGATATAATCAATATCTGATAATAATGTTTTCGCTGAACAATCAATTTTGCGTGCCGCCTCTTTGACGTCACACCAAGAAGGTAGCTGATCCAAAAATTCAACGAATTGAATTCGGCGGTATGTAGAGGAGTTAAGTAACTGTTTCATATTGACTCCTTTCAAAAAAAATTATTTATAATTATAAGTTTACCGATTTTCTTAAAAAAAAGCGAGTATTTTCAAACTAATTGTTATGGTATGATTAAAAAAAACGAAGGAGTCAGATAATCGTGATCAAATTAGAAAAAATTAGTCCTCCAAAATTGGACGAAAATATTCAACCAGTACAACTTACTGATGAAACGATGGCGACGCGTAAGGCTGAGCTTTTGAAAAAAATGCAAGAGGAAAATTACGACGCAGTTGTGATCTATGCCGATTTAGAACATGGCGGCAATTTTGAGTATTTCACCGGTTTTGTACCGCGTTTTGAGGAAGCTTTACTAGTGGTTCATCAAAGTGGAGAAGCCTATTTGGTATTAGGAAATGAGAACCTCAATAAAGTTCCCTTTGCTCGAATCAAGGCGAATGCTGTTCACATGCCGCATTTTTCATTACCAAACCAACCTATGGAAACGAAATTGACGGTGCCCGAGATTTTAAAGCAGACGAAGCTTGAACACGCGGATAGAATTGGTCTAATTGGCTGGAAGAACTTTACCAGTCAGCAAGAGGACAATGCCGTGATTTATGACCTTCCATACTTTTTAGTCGAGGGACTTAAACAAGCTGTACCAACCGCGGCCTTTAATAATGCGACCTACCTATTGATTGGCGAAAACGGCTTACGCACTACCAACAACGCCAATGAAATCGCCCATTATGAATTTGGTGCTATGAACGCTGGAAACTGTATCTTAAGTGCGATGGATCAGTTGGAAATTGGAAAAAGCGAGATGGATATTGGTGCCTATTTAAATGACCTTGGACAAAGACCTAGTGTTGTAACCATCATGGCAACTGGGGCTCGTTTTGAAAAAGCCAATCTTTATCCGACAGCTAAGAAAATCCAGCTAGGTGATCGGATTTCTATGACAACTGGCTATAAAGGCGGCCTGCAAAGCCGCGGCGGATATGCCGTTCACTCAAGTGTCGAATTGCCTGAAGGAGAAAAGGATTATTTGGATCGTATCGCAAAACCTTATTTCAATGCCGTTAAGACCTGGCTTGAGACAATCGCCACAGACCTCGAGGGTGCTGTATTATATGATAAAATTGAAGAAGTTTTACCAAAAGCTCAATATGGCTGGCATTTGAATCCGGGACATCTTTGTGCCGATGAAGAATGGTTGGCATCACCTGTCTATCCAGCCTCAAAAGAAAAACTTCAAAGCGGGATGATCCTCCAATTCGACATTATTCCTTCGGTTCCCGGATATTCCGGCGCCAGCTGTGAAGGCGGTGTTGTACTGGCAGATGAAGAATTACGAGCTGCTATTCAAAGAGAATATCCAGAAATGTGGGCACGGATGCAGGAACGACGTAAGTATTTAATAGAAGAAATCGGCATCGTATTAAGTGAAGAAGTCTTGCCAATGAGTAATGCAGCCGTGTACTATCGTCCATTCTTTTTAAATAAGGAATCAGCATTGACGGCGAAGTAAGGGAATTGAAGCAAAAACACTCAAAGAATTTTTTCTTTGGGTGTTTTTTCTGCGTCTCAAAAAAAAGGAATCCTATGTAAAGAAGAAAAATTTCATTTCGATTGTGCTATACTTTTTCTATTAATTTGAATAAAAAAGGAGAAATGCAGATGCGAATTGGCTTTATTGGAGCTGGAAAAGTCGGAACAACTATGGCACGCTACTTCGCTAGTAAAAAGTACACGATTTCAGGGTTTTACAGTCGCAGCTTTAAGCATGCGACTGCTAGTGCTAGTCAAATCAATAGTCAGGCCTTTAATCGTTTAGCAGAATGTATCGAAGCAAGTGATTGGCTATTCTTGACTGTACCGGATGATCAAATCGCTGTGGTATGGCAAGAAGTAGAGCCGCTAATTTCTGAGGGACAATGCGTTTTTCATTGCAGCGGTGCAAAAAGTTCGGCGGTTTTTGTAACAAAGAAAGAGATTGCTTGTTTTTCTCTACATCCGCTGATGGCTTTTGCTGACAAAGAAATACCTGCAAGTCAATTAGCTGAAGTCCCTTTTACTTTGGAGGGCTCAAAGAAGTTAGCCGAAGTTCAACAGCTTTTAACAAATTTAGGAAATCCAATCGCAACCATCGCCCCAGAGGAAAAGATTCGTTATCACGCGGCATGTGTGTTTGTCAGTAATCTAGTCGTAGGCCTGACAGCGACAGCAGAGGAACTACTTTTAGATTGCGGATTATCCAGAGAATTTGCACAAACAGCTTGGCGGCAGTTGTTTTTACAAAATGCACAAAATCTACTAGCCATGAGTCCCAGTGAGGCTTTGACCGGTCCAGTTGAACGAAATGATCTTTCCACTGTCACTGATCACTTGGCCGCCTTGCCTCCAGAAGCAACTGGGATTTATCGCGAGCTGACTAAGAAATTGATTCAAATCGCGACTCTGAAGCATCCAGAGCGCGAGTATCAACCAATGGAAAGGAAGTTAAACCAGTGAAAAATACCGTCTTAACGATGCAGAAGCAAAAAGAGCAGGGTGATAAAATTAGTATGCTGACCGCCTATGATTATTCCACCGCTAAATTGATGGATCAAGCAGGTATCAATTCTCTCTTGGTGGGAGATTCATTAGGAATGGTTATGCTAGGGTATGAAGATACCTTGTCCGTAACGATGGAGGACATGATTCACCATTCTCGTGCAGTAGCCAACGGCGCACAAAATGCGTTGGTAGTAACGGATCTGCCGTTTATGTCTTATCATATATCAATCCCAGATGCCGTAGCGAATGCCGGACGCCTGATCAAAGAAGGTCACGCAGCCGCAGTCAAGCTAGAAGGCGGTGAAGCCTTTAGTGAAACGATTCAAGCCATCACTCGCGCCTCAATTCCAGTAATGGGACACATTGGTTTAACCCCGCAGTCGATTCATGCTTTCGGCGGGTTTAAGGTTCAAGGAAAAACGATTGAAGCCGCACAAAAAATCTTGCAGGATGCCTTAGCAGTAGAAAAGGCAGGTGCGTTCGCCATTGTTTTAGAAGCAATCCCCGCTGACTTGGCGGCACTGATCACCAAGAAATTGACAATTCCTACAATTGGAATTGGTGCGGGTAATCAGACAGATGGGCAAGTATTGGTCTATCAGGATATGTTAGGTATGTACGGCGAGATGCAGCCAAAATTTGTGAAACGCTATGCCGATTTAGGCGCAGAAATGAATTCTGCCATTCAACACTATAAAACAGAAATTCAGCAGGAGCAATTCCCAGCCGCAGAGCATACTTTTAGTATCGCACCGGAAATCATCGCAGCATTGGAGAAAGGAATTAAACATTGAAAACCGTTAAAACGATTGAAGAAGTCAGAAATCAGGTGAAGGCCTGGCGACAGGCGGGACAATCAATTGGATTTGTGCCTACCATGGGTGCACTCCACGAAGGCCATCGCAGTCTGATGGAAAAGGCCAAACAAGACAATGATCATGTCATCGTCAGTATTTTTGTCAACCCCACTCAATTCTCGCCAAATGAAGATTTAGCCAGCTATCCTCGGAAGCTTCAAGCAGATCAAGCATTATGCAGCGCGGCGGGAGTCGCTTTGATCTTTCATCCTGAAGTGGAAGAAATGTATCCGGCTGGATTTAACACCTACGTGGAATCCTTTGGTGTGACCGAAGTATTAGAAGGTGCAAGTCGACCAGCTCATTTTCGTGGAGTTACGACGGTCGTTTTAAAATTAATACAGATCACTCAACCCGATCGCGTATACTTTGGTCAAAAAGATGCGCAGCAAGTTGCTGTTGTCCAACAAATGACTCGTGATTTGAATATTCCCGTTGATATTATCGCCTGTCCAATCATTCGTGAAGCGGATGGTCTAGCCAAAAGCTCTCGGAACAGCTATCTGAATCCAGCAGAGCGCCAAGCAGCTTTAGTATTGAGTCGCGCGTTGAAACTGGCACAAGAGCAGCTTTCAGCAGGCGTACGAAATTCTCAAGCTTTGATTCAAGCAATGACTGCCGAAATTGCATCTGAACCTCTAGCAAAAATTGATTACATTGAGATTGTCAATCAAAAAACATTGCAGAAAGTTGATACAATTGACTCAGCAATACTAGTGCCCATCGCTGTTTACATTGGCAAAACGCGTTTGATCGACAATTTTTATTGGGAAGAATAAAAAAGAAGAGGAGGTTGTGACAGAAATGGGTATTTTTAAGAAATAAGCTGATTCTGGAACACCTTTTTATTCGGAAAAAGGGAGCTGTGACAAGGAGTTTGTCACAGCTCCCTTTGCTCCATCTGTTTTATTAAGAAACAGACTTTCCCTGTTCAACGCCTCATGATATGCTAGTTTGTGAAGGGGAGGGCGGCAAATGATCGAAAGCAGATTGTTACAGATTCTTTTTATTTTAATGGAAAAAGGCTCCGTCACCGCACCAGATTTGGCAGAAATATTTGAAGTGTCCGCTCGAACGATTTATCGCGACATTGATGCGTTGAGTGCTGCCGGCATCCCAGTCTATGCAGTCCGAGGAAAAGGTGGCGGAATCTTTATTCAAGAGAATTATGTCCTAAATAAAGCTGTATTTTCTGATGAAGAACAACAGCAAATTCTGATCGCGCTTCAGAATTTGAATCTCACCGCTGGCTCATTAAGCAGTTCTCTGGTTTCAAAACTCAGCACTCTTTTCAAAAAAGAAACACTTGATTGGTTAGAGATTGACTTCTCTGATTGGACTGGATTACGAAATGAATTATTCGATCAATTACGACAGGCGATTTTTTCAAGAAATGTTATCCAAATAAATTATCTAAGCACTAAGGGACAATTCACCGCTCGTAAATTAGAACCCTTAAAACTAGTCTTTCGTAATAAGGCTTGGTACCTTTATGCTTTTTGCCATCTTAGAGCAGATTATCGGTTATTTAAAATGGCCCGCATGCGAAATGTCGAAATTTTATCTGAATCCTTCGGCCGAGAAACACCCAAAAAAATCTTCTCAGAAAAGCCAACAATACCAGAAAAGCAGGTTGAATTGACGCTGCTGTTCGATTATGCTGCAGCATATCGCGTGCAGGAGGAATTTAAGGATGTTCGTCAAAATAAAGATGACCGTTTGATTGCTGTTGTGACGCTTCCAGATGATGTGACAACAATTAATTACTTATTTTCTTTTGGTGATCAATTAGAAATTCTTGAACCTCCGGCTTTTCGTCAAAAGGTGGCAAGGCATATTGAAAATCTCAGAAAAAAATATAAAACTTGACATCTTATTACAAGTTTTACTTGATAAACTGAGGAAAAAGGAGGCGTTTTAGATGAAACCCATTTTAAAAGACTCATCAGAATTTCCAACTATAGAAAATTTAGCAAAGCATCTTTCCCCAGAGGATCTGAAGCTTTACCAACAGCTTTTAGAAGAACTCCATAAGCAATCCTATCAAGAGGACTGGAACTACTATAAAGATGGGCACAACTGGTTAAGTAAAATACTCTTCAAAAAGAAAAATCTAGGTTGGATCTCAGTATGGGAGACTGGTCTCAAAGTGAGTGTTTTTTTCAGTGAACGTATTTGGCCGCAGCTCGTAGCCAATGAACTCTTCAGCAAACTTGAAGCTAACGGCGCAGAGATTGATAAAACAGGCAAACTAAATGCTGTTTTGATTCCAATTAAAGATGAGACGAGTATAATGATCGCTATAAAAACAGTGAATTTCAAGAAAAATATAAAATAGAAAACGGAAAGAGACAAGAGAGTCGTATTAATGACTATTTTTGTCTCTTTTTTTGCTAATTGCAGAATATCGAAAAGCTCCCCCTATTCATGACGGAATCGCTTATGTCATAAATAGGGAGAACTTTTTTATAAAAGATCAATTAATTTTTTACCAGTAGTTTCTTCCAAAATAATCGATGTTGATACCTTGCCATAAGACATCAGTGCTGCCAATAATTTTTCCACTTCAGCAATGGTCTGAGCGCGTCCTTGCATGATATAGTTCTCTTCTCCCGTAACTGAATCGATCGATAAAGCAGGATTGAGCTGCCGTGCTCTTTTTATGAATTCATTGAAGTGGATCGTTAAATCACTAATTTTTATATAGAAGGGAATACTGAAACCTAATTTACTATAATCAATGTCAATTGTAAAATCCCGCAAAACCCCGATATCGACCATTTTTTCAATTCGTCGTTTGACACTTGGCTCAGACATCATCACAGTTTTTGAAAGATCTTTGATACGTATGCGGCTGTCTGCTGATAAGAGTTTCAAAATCTTTAAGTCAGTATCATCAATCGTATCCACAATCGCTTCCCCCTTTTTAGGTAAAAACAGCACTAATTTATTGAAATAATCATTTTATCAAAAAAATATATTACTATTTGTAGTTTAAACGAAAAAAAAGAGGAAATAAACTTTTTTTTATCATATTCAACGTGAAAAGCTTTTCGCTATAATAAGCACAAGGTTTGAAAGCGCTTTTAAACCCATAACTGGAAGGAGGAAACAAGTGAATAAATGGATGAAATTTTTCTTGCTTTATGCCGGAGGGACATTGATTGGAATGTCACAATTGAAGATAGCGCCTGTCATTACTCCTTTGTCTCAATACCTTCATACTTCGTTGACACAAATGTCTTTGTTGACCTCGGTTTTTACGATTTCAGGTATCTTTATAGCGATTCCAGGTGGAGCACTTGTTACTAAAATTGGTGCAAAGAATTTGTTATTGGTGATCATTGGATTGTTAGCTGTAGGAAATTTTTTAGGGACAATCGCTGGTTCATTTTCTTTACTTTTAGTAACTCGAATAATTGAAGGGGTCTCATTTTCGACGATTGTAATGACAGCTGTGGTCTTAATCAGCTATTGGTTTAAGGATAGCTCTCATTCTGGAACAGCGATTGGTATTTTTACGACTTTTCCAGCTTTGGCATCGTTAATCTCAATGAATTTGTTTTTACCCTTGTCTGAAAGATTTGGGCACTTTGCAAGTTGGTATTTAATTGGCGGCTTGTCCTTGATTATGTGGATTCTATATTTCTTATTTTTGGATGCTCCAGTAGAGGATATCTCAACAATAGAAGCAAGGGAGGACTCACCGTTTAAGGCGGTGATAAAGAACAAGACGGTATGGATACTAGGAATTTTGCAAGGATGTATGTCTTTTGTTTTATATGCCTATATTGCATTATATCCAGTTTTATTTAGTGATTATTACCACCTTTCTCAAACAACAGCTAACTTTTACTCAGGATTATTTGGGTTGTTTGGGATTCCTTTTGGGATTGTGGCAGGTTTTTTACTGGATCGAGTAAAAAAATCAGGTGTCGTGATTTTGGCAGCCTTTACAACAATGATGTTGTCCTGTTTAGCCGCACCATTTTTAGAAGGAATAAGTGGATTAATAATAGCACAAGTCTTTTTCCTATCGGCAGCCGCAATGTTAGCTTCCTCTTCAATTACCATTTTAGTTCCTCGAGCTGCTGGAAAAGAACGCTTGATTGGCTATTCTATGAGTTTAGTCAATTTATTTTATTACACAGCAATCGTGATCGGAGCACCAATTATTTCTAAAATAATTGAGAACTTTTCTTGGAAAGCTGGATTATTGATTCTGACAGGCATCGCAGCTCTCGGTGTTGCTGGTTCAATTATTTATTTATTATCAACAAAAGAAACGCTTAAAAATTAGGAGGAAACAAAATGAATACAACGTTTCAAACAGGTTTAGCATATGCAAAAGAATTAGATACAAAAGATGAGCTCCACCAATATCGTGAAGATTTTTTTATTCAACCAGGAGAAATCTATATGGATGGAAACTCTTTAGGTATGGCTTCTAAAGCTGCCGTTACAAGTATTGAAAAGATGATTGAGCGCTGGAAAAAAGAAGGTGTTCAAGCTTGGAATGATTTATATATTTATGGCGAAAAAATCTCTGCTTTAATGGCACCATTGATTAATGCGAAACCGCAAGAAATCACCGTGACTGGTAGTACAACTTCTAATATTCATTCAGCATTGGCAACCTTTTATCATCCTACGAAAGATCGTTATAAAATTTTGGTCGATGATTTAAATTTCCCGACAGATCGTTATGCTGTTGATAGTATGGTCGAAATAAAAGGGTATTCAATTGAAGAAGCTGTTAAGGTTATTCAAAGTGCTGATGGTGAATTTATTGACGAAGATGCGGTAATTGAGGCAATGACAGATGATGTTTCCGTGATTTTATTGCCAACTGTTTTATATCGAAGTGCACAGATTATTGATATGAAGCGTTTGACAGAAGAAGCTCATAAACGTGGAATTATTATTGGCTTTGACTTATGTCACGCGATTGGCGCAATTGAAATTGATTTTAAAGAAATTCAACCAGATTTTGCTGTGTGGTGCACGTACAAGTATTTAAACGGAGGACTCGGGTCGACTGCCGGCTTGTATATCAATCAAAAGCATTTTGATAAAAAGCCGGGATTAGCGGGGTGGTTTGGCAATCGTAACGATACCCAATTTCAACTAAAGCATCAATTTGACCCACAACCTGATGCAAGTGGTTGGCAAATTGGTTCACCGGCAATTTTTTCAATGGCAGGTTTGGAAGGTTCTTTACAAATTTTCAATCAGCTAGGAATGAAGAAAATTAGAGCTAATTCTTTGAATAAAACTGCTTATCTAATGTTTTTAATCGATAAAGAGTTAGCTGATTACGGGTATTCATATGGGAATAGTACGGATGATAAAGTGCGTGGTGGGCATGTTTGTCTGCAACATGAAGAAGCTTATCGAATTGCGGCTGCCTTGAGAAATAATGGTGTTGTCCCAGATTTTCGTGAACCTAATGTGATTCGTCTAGCTCCAATTGCTTTATATACCTCTTATGAAGAAATCAATCTAGTTGTTCAAACATTGAAAAAAATTGTTGCTGAAAAGATCTATGAAGAGTACAGCAATACTCGTTCTTCTGTAGTATAAAAAAGAAGGAGGATAATTCATGATAATAGGTATTCCAAAAGAAATTAAAAACAATGAAAATCGAGTTGCTTTACCGCCATCTGGCGTATTTGGTTTAACAAATCTTGGACACAAAGTTTTGGTCGAAACAAAAGCGGGGCTAGGTTCTGCTATTACGGATAAAGAGTATGAAGAAGCTGGCGCTACAATCGTACCAGATGCGATGAGTGCTTGGGCTGCAGAAATGGTTTTGAAAGTTAAGGAGCCCTTGGCTGAAGAATACCGCTATTTTCGAAAAGACTTATTGTTATTTACTTATCTGCATTTAGCCGCAAATAAGTCGTTAACTAAAGCGTTATTGAAAGCAGGAGTACACTCAATTGCTTATGAGAATGTTCAGCCAGCCGATAACTCATTGCCATTACTTGCACCGATGAGTGAAATTGCTGGTCGTATGGCCGCACAAATAGGCGCAAATTTTTTGGAACGCGTTAACGGCGGACGCGGTGTATTACTTTCAGGTGTTCCAGGTGTTGCACGTGGGAATGTTGTTGTTATTGGTGGGGGAGTCGTTGGTATGAATGCTGCGAAAATCGCAGCTGGCCTTGGGGCAAATGTAACGATTATGGACGTAAGTGTTCCTCGTTTGAAGCAATTAGATCTAATTTTTGATGGAAATATCCAAACCTTAATGTCTAATAGCTACAATATTCAAGAAGTATTGAAAACAGCTGATTTAGTTATAGGTGCTGTTTTGATTCCTGGTCATAGAGCACCTACGCTAGTTTCAAAAGAAATGGTTTCAGGTATGCCATTTCATTCGGTGATTGTGGATGTAGCGATTGATCAAGGTGGTATTTTCGAAACAACGAATAAAGTAACAACCCATGACAATCCTACTTATATCAAAGAAAATGTAGTCCATTATGCTGTTGCAAACATGCCTGGTGCCGTTCCGCAAACCGCGACTTATGCATTGTCAAATGCAACAATGGAATACGTCAATTTATTGGCAAACAATGATTTGATAAGCTTACTAAAAGATAATTTGGCATTACGACGCGGCTTGAATACCTATAATGGCAAGTTGACAATTGAAGCAGTGGCAATTGATTTAGATTTACCTTATTTCCCTGTGATTACAGCATTAGAAGCTTAATCAAAATAATGCTTGGAAGAAGTATTTTAATGTAACTGGAAATCAAAGTGATTTAAAAGCAGGTATCAAAGTCTATTCTTTGTACCTGCTTAATAGTTTTTCGATCAACATCATATATTCTTGTCTTAGTATTTTTGGTTCAAGTATTTCCACATGCTCGCCAAAACCAAGAAAATAATTGGTCAAAAAGGGTAGTTCGTTATTATTAAACTCTCCAAGAATAAAGCTATCGTTATCTGTGACTGTGAGTCTCATATTTGGAAACTTATTTTTTAAGAAATGTTCTTTTCCTTTATCAGATAGACGTACTTTAAAAGGAATGTTTCGATATTCCTTTTGTTGTGTGGCTATAATTTTAGCTATTTCTCCTTCAGAGAGAGGGCGTGGATAATCCAATTCTATTTCAATATCTTCTATGTAATCACAACGATAAGTTCTCATCTCTTTTTTTTCAATGTCTATGGCAATACAATACCAATAACCATCCATTAAAGTTAAGCGAATAGGCAAAATTCGTTTAACTTTTCGTGTATAACGAGTGTATAGAATTTTGATGGGTTCATTTTTCAAAATAGTGCTAAATAAATCTTCAAGATTTTTAGTGGGCTCAATTTGATAAATTCCCGCATATTGTACCGAATCAGTTGCTTGTGCTATTTTTTCTTGTTTTTCGACGCTAAATGTATTTAATAATTTTTGCTGAATCGTAGAATAATTACTACCAAATGGCGAGCCAGATAACAAGTTTAAAAGTTGAAGAGAAAAAAACACACTAAAAATTTCTTTTTCCGTAAAATAAATTGGAGGTAATAATGAGGAGGGGAGAACTTTATACCCGCCATATCTTCCATTTTCAACATAAAATGGCACTCCTAATTGTTCTAACTCTGCTAGATCTCTTATTGCAGTACTTCTAGAAATCTGAAATTCCCGCATTAGATCAGTCAGATTAAATTCTTTATGGCTATTCACGAAAAAAAGTTCCCGTTGGATTCGTTCAGATTTATTCATAACATTGCCTCCATAGGTATCATAAAGTGACACCATTAGAATATATAATGAGTTTATCATGTTGTAAAGGAGTCTATCTATGAAAAAATTGTTTTTGTCATCGTCATTTAGTGAGGTTTCAGATGAATTATTACTACTAGAAAAAGATGTATATGGAAAAAGAGTTACTTTTATTCCCACAGCAAGTAATGTTGAAAAAATCAAATCTTATGTGACAGCTGGAAGAAAAGCCTTAGAGAAAATGGGGGCAATTGTAGATGTAGTAGACGTTTCTGTTGAGCCTCAAATCATTATTGAGCAAAAGATAAAGGAAAATGATTTTATTTATGTTACAGGGGGAAATAGTTTCTACTTAATGCAAGAACTAAAAAAATCCGGAGCAGATGCGATTATTAAAGAAGAAATAGAAAATGGCAAGCTTTATATTGGAGAATCTGCCGGTGCCATTATCTTGTCGAATTCTATTCACTATATCGAAAAAATGGATACACCGGATAAAGGGCTCGACTTAAACTCTTATAATGGACTAGGTATTGTAGAATTTTATTCTTTGCCTCATTATAATGAACCACCATTCAAAACTATTACTAAAGATATCAAAGAGAACTTTGCCAATAATTTGCTTCTTTGCTGTATAAATAATAAGCAAGCGATCTTAGTAAAAGGGACAAAAAGAAAAATAGTTACGAAAATATAAATACAATTTTGTAGTAGGAATCATTTTGACGTTGTAACGTTCTTTTATTTCTTCGTAAAAAATAAAAATGTCGAACAATAATTCGTTATGGTGAAAGATACTTTATTCTTGATGGTATATTCTGATAAAAATGATAAACTGGCTCATGGTGTACTAGCCAGTTTATTTTTTATACTAACTATGACTATGGTACTGAAAGTTCCGACTATGAATAGTTTTTTATGAATGAGAGAGAATAGGTTTTTTATGGTTTGAGAATAATGTTAGTTTTTCTCAAACCATAAAAGAAGTAATAAAATAGAGCTCAATAAACCGGATATCTGGTTAAACCAAACTTAGCTGATTTTTTTTAATGTATTATCAAAATCGTTTTTCAGATTTCTATTTGAAGTAAATGCTGATAAGTTGAAGGAAGATTTTATTTGGATGTCATTGTCGATGAATTACAAGTAAGACTCAAGTGAATGATCAAAAACGAGCTGATTAAATGAGTTGTATGATCTGGTGTCTGCAAAATGATCATGATCGTCAGATGTCGAATGTGAGCAATTTTGAGATAAAAAGGTTGATAATGGTCCGCAATTGATCCTCAGAATCCTTTTTAAACGATAATGAATAGTCTAAGACACAATTAGTATGTTACGCATCTCAGTTATTAATAACTAATCGATTGCTGAAGATGCTGCAGGACAAGAAATCATGTTTTCGTAACAATATCTATTTTCCCGAAAGCATGATTTTTAAACTGTTAGAAATGGTAAAAAGCCATGTTTTCAGCGACTCAATTAATTTATTCAAGCAATTCAATTTGCAGCAAATTTATGGTTCAGACAGAAATATATCTCTATTTTTCCTGAAGTGCTATTGCATGCAAAGTTTGCTGATAGATCAATGATTGTCGAGCTTTTAACGATAATAACATCCCAATAACCAATAAATTAAATTGCATGAATGAATAATGATTTCGGTTTAATTTTTTCTTTTTTAGTATGTACTTCTCTTTCAACTTATTATAATATATCGTTATTTAAACACAGTTATAACAATCGTTATGTTTTATAGAAAGAACCATTTTTCAGTAATTCAACTATTTCATCATTCGTTCTCCCCTTTCTATTTTAGTGATATTTATGTTATTTAATAGTTGACAAATTGGTATATACCTATTATCATATAGTTAGAGAGTTCCCCTCTCCTATCAAAAAAAGAAAGGACTGAAAAATAAAATGAGTCGTGAATTACTACAGGAACGCTACGAAAAAGAATTCGAAAAATTACCGGATTTCATTCAAAAATATTTATTGTATTTGGAAGCAATCCCCCGTTCAACGAATACCTTGTACGAATACTCTAAAGAATATCGAAGATTCCTCTCCTGGCTTTCTTCTGAACAAATTATTCAGGTGGATGATATTTCAGAGATTCAATTAGAAGATTTTGAAAGACTGAATAAAGATAAAATCGTTTTATATAAGTCCTTTTTAAATCAATCACCGAAACGAACCTTTGAAGGAAAAGCTGAGAATGACATCTCTCAATCTCCTTTGAGTGAAAGAAATACACATCGCCTTAAAGTGACTGTTCAACGCAGCATCACTGCTCTTCGTTCCCTTTTCAAATACCTATCGAATGAGGAAATCGAAGAATTTGACGAGCAGCTGGGTGATTATGTGATTCGCCCGATGTTAAGACGAAATATTATGGTCAATATAGAAAATGGCGGTGTGGACGCTTCTGATGCGGTACGCAAAGATAAAATCGAAAAAATGCTCTACTTGGACTCGGACGCGATCGATTTTGTGGAATTTGTCTATGCTGGTTACGGCAATCAACTGACCTCGCGTCAAGCCAAAACAGCTTATGAAAAAAATCGTATTAGAGATACCGCAATTCTCGCCTTATTCCTAGGATCGGGCATTCGTCTATCTGAATTAGTCAACACAAATGTCAGTGATCTCAACTACGAAGGTCTGTATGTTCAGGTTCAACGCAAAGGTGACACGCTGGATCATGCGATGATCTCCCCGATTTTTATTGACTACATTCAAGAATATGTTGATCAACGAAAGACACTCTATAATGCCGATGACTCAGTACCAGCCCTTTTTTTAACCAAACATAAAAATGTTGCCAAACGAATGGAAGGCGGCTCAATCGAAAAGATGATCGACAAATACTCCACAGCCTTTGGCAAACGCACCACTCCCCATAAGCTGCGGCACAGTGTCGGCACGATGGCCTTTCGCAAGACAAAAAATTTGAAAACCGTCAGTGAGATACTAGGCCAACGCGGTACGTCTGCCACAGAAATCTATACTCATATCGTCAAAAAAGAGAAACGATCAGTGATTGATGATCTTTGGACATAAAAACAAAACGAGTTCAATCGAAAAACAGATTGAACTCGTTTTGTTTATTTTTTTGTGGGTTACAGTCGATGCGAAATTAAAGTTTTTCCTTTTAAAATTGGTAAACATCGTCGCTATGACCCACTTTTAAAATCAAAATAGTCACCGTTTCTTCATTGATATCTGAAATCAGACGATAGTTTCCAATTCGATACCGCCAATAAAACTGGGCTTTGGCGGTCAATCCTTTACCATGAATTCTGGGAGTTGATAAAGCCGTGCTTTCGCTGATTTGATCAAACGTAACATTTTTTGAAAGCTCCCTTTTTCCTCTCCACCTTTCTAAACTATCAAAAAGCGATCAACCTAGTCCTATTCCAGCAAGTTGACCGCTTTTTTGATACTTTTTAGCTATATTCATAAATGAATTGATTAATGGTTTCTGCTACTTCTTCGCAGCAGCTTTCGATCGCAGGATGACCGGGCTTGTCGAACAATTTGAACTGACCGTGGACGACTTCGCCAACAATGGCTTGATATTCTTGTTCAATATTTGGACGAATAGCTTTGTCTTTTTTAGCGGCTGTTAGCAGCAGCGGCGCCTGCAGAATTTGCAAGGAATCGAAGAACAGCTCTCTTCTGGAGATGATCAAACGCCACATGGAATCTGTATCCCGCTCAACCACGTCCTTCCAATCCTCCCCAATACACCAATGGTAGAACTGTGATGCTTCAGGGTCCGCCATCGTTGAAGAGCGTTCTGCTAGTAATTCTTCATCAAAATCATCAGGAAGCGTACGCCCGTGAAAGCTGTCAGCAGTAACGGTAGCGATCAGATCTGGTCTTAAAAATGCTGCATTGATGGCTACCCAAGCGCCACCGCTAGTTCCCACTAGATTTGCGTCGCTAATATTTAAGTGCTCTAACAAGGCGATCGTTTGGCGAGCTTCATCTTTCCAAAGCTCGGTAGGAAATTTATCCAGCCGATCAGATTGACCATAGCCTAAAAAATCGATCAAGATTACTTGGAAATCTTTATAAAGGGGCAACATGGGTTTAAATAACTTGGATGACGAGGTATTTCCATGCAAAAAGACGAGTGGTTTTCCTTCTCCGATTGTTTCGTAGAAGATTTTTTTTCCTTTATAGCTAAAGAAACTCACTACAATCCCTCCTTAAAAGTTCATACGTTTGTTTTTAGTATAACAAGAAAAGCCAATAACAGCGGTTATCGGCCTAAAGAAAAATATTATGAAATATAAAATAAATGGGTTGGACTTTTTATAAAATATATGTTTTGAAACTATACTTCATTGCTTACACGCATCTGCTTAAAAATTCTGATCGAGAAAATAGCAATCAAAATGGTCACAATAGAAGTGGCAATGATTAGTACTAGCAGCATTTTTGTCGACGCTGCTGCCGCAAAGCTGCCATACATCACCTGGCCTAAAGGAATCGCCAGGGTGGTCACGATCATCACTAATGACATGATCCGACCAAGCAAAGCTTTGTCAGAAACTAACTGGATATAAACAATCAATTGAACCGAAACGACTGTAACTACACCCATTGCTGAGGCCACGATGACTGTCATCAGCCAAAATGCCAACGTTGAATTCTGAATCAGGCCAAACGGGATGACTAATAAACTAAATAAAATCGCCACGAGAATCAAATTTTTGGTAATACTGGTTTCATTCAAGCGATTCGCGATCACACCGTAAACGACTGTTCCCAAAAGACTGCCGATTGCTAGAATCGTATTCATTAACCCGAATTGTGCGTCGGTCGCACCTAATTGAATACGGGAAACATACGGAATGATCACCTGAATAAAGGAAGCGAGAAAAAAGTTTAACAAAAATGCTACTGCTGCAACTTTGACAATGACTTTTTGCGCCTTCAGATAGTTCGCTACTTCCTTCAAATCACCGACAACCACCTGGAAAAGCGTCCCATTCATTGCAGCTTGTGCTTGAACCGGAATGTTTAACAATACTTCGCAGAAAATCGCAATTAAAAATAAGGCTGCTGTGATCATAAAAATTTGATAAACGGCGTCAAATCGATAAATGATTCCCGCAAGGATCGGGCCTAAAACCGTTCCTAATGTACCGATGGAGCTGATGATCCCGTTTGCTCGTGGAATCTCCTCTTCCTTACAAATTATGGGAATCGCTGATTGAACCACGGGTGTTTCAAAAGCCGAGACCATTCCAATGATCACTGTCAAGATTCCGATCGCCGTTACTGGATTTTCCAAACGTGTGACTAGAAACAGGCCAATCGATAAAACAAGGTACAGACAATCCATCAGTAACATCAAATTTCTTTTCGGCAAGCGATCAGCCAGCACGCCGCAGAAAGGCAGACAAATCAATCGCCCTACGATCGATAACGACGCAATCACGCTAAAGGTCAACGCGGATTTTGTAATATCCAGCACATACAATGAAATCACAAATTGAACAATCGTTGTTCCTAAAACGGAGAATAATTGACTCCCGATTAACAAATTAAAATTTTTATTTCTTTTCATAATAACCATCCTTCTTTCTTCACTCTTGTGCGACAAGCTCAAAAACAACTAATATCGATTAACATACCTACCGTTGGTATCTATAACTTTAAAAAAAAATAGCTTATTCTTCGCTATCTTTTTTTAAATAGGCAAACATCTTATTCGCTTCTGTCATGATCTCCTCATTGAAGATCGGAATACCGACACCATCGAATAGCTTCTTAGTAAATAGTACCTTTCGCTTCAGCTGTTCCTCAGTAAAAACAGTCAAGTGCAACCCGATCCACGTATTTAGGTTCATCATCAACACATCCGCGACCTCTTCAGGAAACTCTGTTTCAATCGAGCCATCCGCGATCCCCTCTTCAACGATTTTTTTGATTTCGGGAATTACTTCGTTAAACATGCTGATTATTTGCTCTCCGATAAAACGCGGACTGCGCAGGGTAACTGCCGCTGAATAATTTAACTTCATCCGAGAATAATCAGTAAACGCATCTAGAATTGCGCTTTGCAATTTTTCTAATCCGTTATTTCCTGGATGCTTTCGCAAACTTTCTTCGGGTGTTTCCGCAGGTTCGATAATCGTTTCAAAAATCTCAAACTTTGATTTGAAATGCTGGTAAATCGCACCCTTCGTCATGCCATCTAAACCATTGACAATATCTTGGATCGACGTATTATCATAACCCTTTTCAAGAAATAATTGTTTCGAAACAGCTAGAATCTTGCGCCTTGTTTCTTCTGGATTTTTTCCTCTCGCCATGGCTTCACTCCTTACATACCATTGGTATCTATCTAAAATATAGAGCTTCACTGGCTAATTGTCAACAGTTTTTGATAAAAAGATTTTGATATAATTTCATTTGCGATATTTATAGTTCTATATCTTTAAGAGAAATCCCTTAACTATCGAACGTAAAAGCTTTTTTACCTGATTTTTCTCGCGAGGATTCGCTTTTTGTTTTATGCTAGAGATAAGATAAATGGTGATTGAGGGATGAAAAATGGATGTCGGACAACGGTTAAAAATACGTAGAAAAGAATTGGGATTCACACAGGATTATGTGGCAGCTGAGTTAGGAATTACCCGCCAAACAATGTCGAATTGGGAAAATGGTCGAAGCTACCCTGATATCGAGCGAATTATTCGTTTATCAGAGCTTTACAATCTTTCCCTCGATGAATTATTGAAGGGAGATCGAGAAATGGTCAAGCATTTACAGGAGAATACCGTGGTCAACCACTTCTTGAAGATTTTTATTGTTCTACTTTTAGTGAATGGACTACTGATGCTGCTTCTCTTAGCAAATCCATTAATGAATGAAGTATTTCTTTGGCTGATTTTCGCTCTGGTTGGTGCCAACAGCTTGTCGCTTTTTTATCTGATTATAAAAAAAATTTAGGAGGGACAAATTATGAACCAAACAGCGCTCATGATTCTTTTAATGGTTTTACTTTTGGTAGGGGCCTGCTGCCTATTTTATTATATCTTTTCGTTGATCATGCTAGATGCCAAAAGCCGCGGCATCAAAAATCCAAAATTTTGGTCATTGATCGCTACCGGCGGACAAAACGGTGGCGGCCTGCTGCTTTATCTTTTTGCTCGTCGAAAAACCACTAGCTTAATGAAGCCGGCTGAAGTGGAGAAATTTCTTCAACTCAAACGGAAAATCTATTGTTTGCTGGCAGTGCTGTTTGTGCTTTTTCTAGCATTCGCCGCGATAATTTTCCGCTTGAACTAAAAAAAGAACCGATCAGGGCTCTTTTTTAGCGATACTTCATTTCTAATGCCAACAAATACTGCTTGCGTTCTAATCCGCCCGCATAGCCGGTCAGATTTCCGTTGTGTCCGATCACTCGATGACAGGGAATGACGATGGCGATCTTATTCGAGCCGTTTGCTCTTCCCACTGCACGAACTTTTCGTTTATCTCCTAAACGCTCCGCAATTTCCTGATAGCTGACCGTTTCGCCACTTGGAATCGTCATCAAACTATTCCAGACCTCTTTTTGAAAAGGGGACCCGTCAAGAAACAGCGGCAACTCAAACTCTGTGCGTTCGCCTTTGAAATATTCGTTCAATTGTTGCTCCACACGCTGATTGATGGCGGTTTGACCATAAATGATCCGAAAGTTGTATTTGTCACGCAGCGCTTCGATCTCACGCTCTAGTCCACGCCGATCTTCAAATTCCAATAAATAGAGCGCGTCGTCATCGGTTAGGCACAGCATTCGACCGATGGGGGTGGAAATAAATGAGGCGTTTAACGTACGTGCAGCGACTTTTTTCGCGGGATTTCCCATAATTTTCGTAAAGGCATCATTGAATCCGCTGGCTGATTCATATCCAGACTCCAGCTGCTGATCGATTACCTTGCTGCCTTGACTGATTTCCTTAAAAGCCAAACCCATCCGGCGGGCCCGAGCATATTGGACAAAAGTCATGTTATAGACCTCTTTGAATTTTCTGCGAGCTGTGACGGAGTTCAGTCCAAGCGCTGAAAAATCCGCCTCCTTCCAGCGTTTTTCCGGCTGCTCTTCCACTGCATTCACCAAAAGCTGAACTTCTTCCGGAATTGCCTGCGGAAATGACAAGGGCTGACAAATTTTGCAGGGCCGGTAGCCTGCCAGCAGCGCTTCTTCTGCTGTTGGATAAAACTCGCAGTTCTCCATTTTCGGTTTGCGTGCTCGACAGGTTGGATGACAAAAGATCCCCGTCGTTTTTATTCCTGCAAAAAAGATGCCATCGTAGCTGCGGTCTCTCTCTTTTAAAGCGTGATAATACTCTGCTTGTTTTTTCTTTGAAGTAATCATCTCGGATTCCCCCTTTGTTACCAATAGTATAAACCTTCTAACATGGACTTTCTTCCGAAAAATGAACAACTATTTTCTATTTATTAAATAACCGTCTAAGATAATAACATTTTGTTTCAATGACAGTTGGACGTTATAAAATAACTGTTGTTTGACACTACTTGCGCGCTGTCTTATACTTTTAGTTACAAAGGAGTTGGCAGCGATGAATCAACAAGAAGCCAATCGACGGATGGAGGAAGAAATCCAATATTTCCCCTGGTTCGTCCAAAATTATTTTCGTAAAAAAAGCGGTGATCAATACTCTTCCATCACCTTATATGAATACGCCAAAGAATATCGACGCTTTTTGAATTGGCTGATCCAAGAAGGCTTTTCTTCGGCCGAGAAACTCTCAGAAATTACACTGGAGGAGTTTGCGGCATTATGGCCGGAGGATTTGGAGTTCTACAAAGCCCACTTGGTCAAAGCGCCGAAGATTTTAAAAGAATCGACTAAGAAACGTTTAGAAGAAAGCGAACAAGCCCTTCCCTTGCGGCAAAATGTCACCGTTCAACGTGGCGTAACCGCCCTGCGCTCCCTCTTCAGCTATTTGAATGAGGCGATCGATCGTAAAACTGGCAAGCCTTATCTTGAACATAATATGATGGGAAAAGTCGCAAATGTCAAGGATAATAAGACCATGGCCGAGCGCGGTGCCGCGATTGAGAAGAAGCTTTTCTTAGATGATGAAGCCCTAGACTTTCTCGATTTTGTCGAACATCGCTACATCGAAACGTTGGAAAGTCGCCAGGCAATTACAGCCTTTAAGAAAAACCAAGTCCGTGATCTCGCCATTATTGGACTTTTTCTAGGAACCGGCATGCGGCTGGCTGAACTGGTCAATATGAATGTTCAGGATCTTGATTTGAATGCCGGAGAAGCTCGCGTCTATCGAAAAGGCGGAAAATGGGATATGGTGGTCATCTCTTCGATTGCGATCGAATATCTAACGAATTATCTTAACCAAAGACAACAGCTGTATCAACCAGATGAAAACGAATCCGCCCTCTTTTTAACTCGTTATCGCGGCAAAGCCAAACGCATCGCCGGCGGTGCAGTCGAAGCAATGGTGGGAAAATATTCCGAAGCCTTCAAAATCAAAATCTCACCTCATAAGCTGCGTCACTCTGTCGCCACACAGCTCTACAGTAAAACCAATTCCTTGGTACAAGTCGCTGAGCAGCTGGGACAATCGGGGACGTCTGCTACGACGGTTTATACTCATATCGCTGGGAAGAAAAAACGCGATGCTATGAATGATTTGTGGACTTGAAACAATAAAGTTAAAAAAATTTAAGTAATAAGTTAAAAAAATTTTTTTACAAAAAGATCGAAAAATGAACTTTATTCTCATGAAAAGTAAATTTTCTAAAATCTAATTTTCTATTGTAAATGAACTTTATTTTCTCATTGCCACAAAACTTTAAAAAAAAGAACACCGATCCTTACTATTTTTTTGTAAGATCAGTGTTCTTATCTATTTGTTTTGCTAAAAAATATTCTTATACTGATACCTGATGATTTGGTAATTACTCATTTCTCATTGCAAACTATAAATTAAAACCTAAATAAAATGCCTTTTTTTTCTGCGTAAACCTTTACAGAATGTACAAGGCTCCTTTTTCCTTTTTTGAAAATTAATTCTCCGTTTGGGCGACATTAGGTATTTATGATCTTTATTATGTTCGCAAATCCACCATACGTTTTCATCATATTTCGGTAAAATTATACTTGGATCTGTCAAAAGATAGTTATTAATATAATCCCAAAATGGTAATAGTTCAGGATAAACGACTTCAAAAGTATTAAAACCAATTAATGCTTTTCTATTAGCACAGTAAGGACAACTATCATCGTCACACTCTCGATCGCGAATTGAGTGCGAATATTCTCCACTACATTTTGAACAAACCCATAAAGCTGCTTGTGTTGAACTATATAAATAGTCAGTTGCAGCACCTTCATTATTTATGCTCCACTCGGATAATAACTCTGGTTTCAAATCTGCCACAGTGTTTAATCCCTTAAGTAGCTTTCTATTATTACAGTAAGGACAACTATCATCGCCACACTCCTGATCGCGAATTGAGTGCGAATATTCTCCATGACATTCTGAACACTCCCATAGAACAAAGTAGGATGAGTTATAGAGATAGTCAGTTGCAGTACCTTCATTATTTATGCTCCATTCGGATAATAACCCTGGTTTCAAATCTGCCACAGTGTTTAATCCTTTAAGTGGTTTTCTATTATTACAGTAAGGACAACTATTGTCATTATATTCACGCTTCTTTATTGACGCTGGATAGTCGTTTTCGCAACGTTGACATGTCCATAATACCCAATATACAGATTGAAAAGTGAATTCAGAAATATCTCTTTCGTTACTATCACTATATTCATTTACCAATTCTGGCTTAACTGCTTGAATAGTATTAAAACCCTCTAAAGGAATTCTATTTGAACAATATGGACATGCATCATCACCAAAATAACGTCTTCTTATTTCGTATTGAAAATCTCCTGAACAATTTTCGCAGGTCCACCATGCTCGATAGTTTGACATAAATGAAAACTCAAATATCTCTCGCGTATTATTAGCACTCCATTCTGGAACTAGCTCCGGTTTTACATCATTCAAAGTATTATAGCCATTCAGAGCAGCTCTATTTGAACAATATGGACATTTTTTATCACCGAAATCACGATCTTTAATAGGAGCAGAAAATTCGCCTTTGCAATCCGAACAAATCCAAAGAGCAGCAAATAATGATTTATAACTATATTTTTCGATTGATTGTTCATTATTGGTACTCCATTCCGAAATTAACTTGGGTTTCATATCCACAATGGTATTTAACCCTAATAGACCTTTCTTGTTAGAACAATATGGACAACTATCATCCCCAAAATCACGGTTTCTTATTACTTGTGAGTACTCTCCTTTGCAATCAGGACATTCCCACAGAACAGAATATACAGAGGTATCACTATATTCTTCCGCCGGTCTCGTATTGTTTTTACTCCATTCTTTAGACAATTCAGGTTTTGTATCACATAGAGAGTTTATGCCAGAAACTACAATGCTATTTTCACAAATGGGACACTTAAAAGTTTCATCATCTTTAAAATTATATAATTGACGTTTGAAAGAGTGCCCTTCATCACATTTCCACCAAACAATATCGTTTGATTTATTCGTATAAGAACTAAAATCTCTTTCATTTTTATCAGTGTCAAAATACTTTTTTAATTCAGGGTGCTCCTTATAAAACATCTTACCGTAGTGATAGTTTCTGCATAAATTACAATTCCCTTCCCCGATTGCCCGTCTCTGGAATGGCGCGAACCAAACATGTTCGCTATTATTACGACATATCCATTTTGCTTTTTTTGAACTGAACTCAGCAATATTATATGGATCCATTAGGTTATCCGGTGAAAACTCATCCATAAGATCAGGATGTAGTACCGCAAAGTTATTATCAATACTAACTGTTTTCCCTGAACAATATGGACATCCCTTATAAACTGAGTTTTGGGACCTTACCATAGAAGGAATTGTGCTACGAAACTCCCGCTTACATCCGTTAACACATTTCCACCAGTATTCTTTGTTAAGCTGTATCTTATCAGCAGTAAAAACACTTATCTCATTTTTTTCATATAGAAATCTTGAAATTAAATCCGGATATTCTTTTATATAGAATTCATTTCTATTTATTCTTACACACTTAGGGCATTTTTTTACCTCATATTTTTCACAGATTTTCACATACCTTGAAGAAGGATTTGATTTCCACTCATAGTCACATTCTGGACATTTCCATTCTATTCTATCGTTCATGGAAATGGACAAATCTTCGATCAATAAGTCTTTATTCTTTGAATAATCATAGTATTTCTCAAGTTCAGGTACAATTGAAAACAAGTTAGTCTTTCCTGCAACAACTTTAATTCTGGTTTCACAACAAGGACACTCACCTTTAGATAGTTTCCTTGATTTTATTTCGGATTGCCATTCATATTCACACTTTTTACAAAACCACCATACTAATTTTTTTGAGTTAGGCGAAGTTGAATTAATATTAATTTCAGCATTTTTTGTAAAATTCCACTGTTTTAGCAAAAGTGGATAATCAGATACAACTTTTTGGTTTTCAGTGATGCATATTGGACATTTAGGACACCTACTAAAGTTTACTATTTTTTTTGAGAAACTATGTCCATTTTCACATTTGAACCACGCGAGATTTGTTGAATTTCGAAAAAGAGAATATGGATCTAAATCAAAATTTTTTTCCCAATCCCACATTCTTTTTCCTTTTGAACAACAGGAAAAAAAGTCTGTTTGACCAACCACTGTTTTTACTTTTGAACAAAATGGACAGCCAAACGGCGATTGTTCTGGAATACTATAAATAGTTTTCTCAAATATATGGGACTCATCATTTGGACATCTTAAGAATACTTTTTTTCCTGATTTTCGAGTGACATTATCAGGTGTAATCCCTTGATTTTTATCATCTAGCCAAAAATTCGATGCGGCTGGATTACTACTGCGAAAATTATTCGAACATGATCCATCTGAATAACAGTTTGGGCAAAAACTTTTTTTTGCCTCTCTTCTATTACAAAAACTTTGAGTCCACTCATATCCACAGTCACTGCATCTCCAAAATCCTCTTTCCTTTGAATGTACACTGACTTCATTTGGTAAGTAGTTCATTTTCTCATAATCCCAAAATTTTATTAAATCTGGTTTCAATGATTGAATACTAGATTTTTTTTCAAATTTGCAAGTAGGACATTCCGGTGTTTTAAAAAAAGTAATTATACTTTTTCTAAAAGAATGATTATTCTTGCAATTGAACCACGCTTTTTCTCGTGAAGAATACGACAGTTTCGTTGGATCTTTAATTTCTTGATTTCTTTCATGATCCCACATTTCCTTTGCAGGTTTACAAACAGTGAATAAATCATTTACTCCAGGTGTAATTTTCGAGAAACTATTTGTACAATATGGACAAACGACAATCTTCCGACTATTATCAGAAATACTATAAACTTTTCGAGAGAAGGAATGCCCTTTGTCACATTTCAACCAAACAGATTTATTTGATCCATGTGATACTGATGAAGGAGTTAAACCTTGATTCTTCTCATAATCCCAAAAGTCCTCAATATTTTTAACAATTTGTTTCAAAGTTTTTATATTAAATTTTTGAACGATTTTTTGATTCTTTTTCTCGCTTTTGTTTTCTCCATCAAACCCACAACAAGGGCACAACGCATATTTTAGCCATGTAGAGAATTGCCATGACCATTCGTAATGGCATTTTGGACATTGAAAAATTGCTTTCTTTTCAGAAGAAACAGATTCTTCACTAAGAATAATATCTAGATTTTTTGAAGGAATAAAAAAGTGACATATGTTGGGGGTGCGAGAAATCAACTTGTATTTTTCTTTTTTGCATTCTGTGCAACTTGGAGAGGCGCTGAAATTGGCTATTATCCTTAATAAGCTGTGCCCATTTTCACATCTAAAATAGGCTTTTTTTTTCGATTTTGGCAATAGGCTTGTAGGATCAATTCCTCTGTTCTTTTCATAGTCCCACAATTTCTTTGCCTCAGGGAAAATTGTTAGTAAATCTGTTTCTCCTGCAAAGGCTTTTTTTGCATTTGGGCCACAATAGATACATCCAACATTATGACCATCTCTATAGCTACTCATTTTGGAGATTCTTTTTTTAAATACATGATTTGGATTTTTTAGACAACGGAAAAAAACTATTTTATCTGAACCTGCTCCGATTTTTTCGGGAGATAGGGATTTGTCATTCAAATCAAAAGCCCACATTTTTGCAGCTTCTGGATTTTTTTTACTTAAAGATATAAACTGCTTTTTCATTGGTCTACCTTTCAAGATCCGCGAATAATCCTTGTATTATTTTACTCTCTGATTTGATTGGAGTTTGTGCTGTTATTATCTTTTCAGAAAGAATTTCCGAATTAATTATTTTTTGAGTTTCGTTTATCAACATGTCTTCCATCAATAATTCGTTTGCAATCTCCGGATAAACATAGGTCTCAATTATTGTTTTGTAGCTCTTAATTAGCGACGTGAGGCTTTTGTTTAGACTTTTAAGTTTCTTATTATCTACAGAAATCTCTAAATTTTCTTTTTCAAGTTTAGTCAATTTTGTTTTATACTCTTCCATTTTTTCAATCGCGGTATTGCTTTCCTTATTTAAAATAGTTGCCGCTTCACATATAGATCGATGATATATGTTCAACTCTGACAGTGCCCTTTTCATAGAGGAATTACTACAATTAGTTTTAATAAATAAATCTACATCAAGAGTGCGATATGTTGATAATGTATGTCGATTCGAAATTGTCCCTCTTTCTCTTTCATCATTTAAATATTTCCTAATTGTGATATTTCTTCGAATCAAATAGTCTTGGACTTTTGGAAAACCATTTTTTCTTAAATAAGTACCAAACTCTGGAATTTTTACAGTATCACTACGTCCATCACAGAAATTTACAATATAGTTATTTAAATGTTCCAGTAATTCTTCGTCTGTTATTAGTCTTCTTCTTGCCATATTTTTTCTCCTTTAGCATGGAAACGAGCTGTCTTTTCTTCGAAATATTCTTGATAAGAAAATGAACTACTTTTCAAGTTCAATAGAGCCTCACCAATATCTTCTGTATCTCCCTTTCCAATACGAACTAAATGGATTGCATCCTCTAACTTTTTACAATCATCTTCAATTTTTCGTTTATAAAAACCATCATCGGTGGAAAAAAAAGAACTACTAGATTTTCTGTAGAATTTACAGTCAGGACAATATCCGATTTCGCCTTCTTTACTAGCTAATGCAAAGCAATCGGAATAATCACCAATATAAAATTTTTCGGAAAAGCACCTCCCACCATGGCTTAATTTTTTAAAATTATTTTCTCGGATTATGGGAAATTTTTTTAGAGAACTTAGTTGATAAGTAACTTCTCCTAGAGAGATCTGTCTATATTGACGATACGTTCTACATTCAATCAAATTTGTAATATTTGAATAATAGTGGGCAGACATTTCGATATTATCATGCCCTGCCAATAACATTGCCGTAACTGGAGTTCCTCCTTCAGCCATAATATTAATTAGTGCCAAATGCCGAGTGTCTCCCAAATGAATATAATTAATCTCATCTCGCTTAAGATGCCGTTCACTTCGACCATAAATTGTCTTTAAGCCGTACTCATTTTGGATAATTTCATAAAAGAAATAGCGCATAATTGTATTGATGTTAGTATAAGTAAGAAATCTACTATTTAAATGCTTTTTTTGACGCCATTTTTTGTAATGAGGATCAGATACAAAAAAAGTATCTATCTGCGTTTTTTCATACTGCTTAGTGAAATCATGATAATTCATTATTTCATTGGCTAGTACTTCTGGAATTTTGTATGTCACATCATAATAATCAGTTGAAATTTTATATGAAACCTCTTTATTGCCTCCTTTCAGTCTGTTACGTTTTAAAGTGAGGTAATAACCATCATCTTCTTTTTTTAAGCAATTTCGTGGTGTTAAAATGAATTCCTTAGGTCGCAATGGAATAATTGCAGTAATTCTCCACCATAAATAGATCGGATAATAAAAGAGACGTGTGTCATTACTGATATCTCGCTTCCAAAAATCACTCAATATATCATTGAAGAGAAAATAGCTGTCAAATTGTGCAAGACTACGCTGTTTCTTTACTCCTCGTTTAAAATCTTCTGTAATATAAAATTCTAGTACATCAATCAATTTTTCAACGTTTTTATTATCGCTGTTATTTGGGAGTATTGAAAAGAAATCAATGCACAAACTAGGTGTCGCAATTTTTAAATTAGCCGTAGCGCCATAAAACTCTTTTCGTTCAGTCTTTATAATTCTCTTAATGTCATTCACCACTGTTTGTAAAGTTTTTAACACATTTTTCCCTAAAGTAAATGCAACGAAAACCTTTAAGTACTCCACAAACTCTTCATAAGATAAACGAAAAATATCTTGATAGCTTCTTTCATAGCAAAAACGATTCACATTATAGTTTATCCCAACATTGGAATACTCATCGGTGCCATTCCATTTATTATCATCAAAGCTGCAATCTTTAAATACGCCTTTTTCATAAAAAATAAGAAAAACTTTCCTTGCTTCATCGACGTTACTCTGACTAAGTTCTTGTATAGTTAGAAATGTGTCGAATAATTGTTCCGACTGAAAACTTGAGTTCATTAAATATACTCCTTAATTAATTTCTCATAAGAGTGAAAAACGGATGAACCATATTGATCCTTGAGACAAAGCAATACTTCATCTAAACAGGGAAGGATTATCTTCATTAAAAGCTGCCTATACTTTTCTTTCTCTATTTCTTCAGAAGATTCTTGATATAAAGAATACACACGCTTATACTCGCTGACTAATAACAACATCGTTGATTTTGTTTTTATTTCATATTTACAACCAACGCATTGAGTTCGATTATCGAAAGAACAGACTTTATTTATAGCCGTTAGCAGACAAAGACTCTCGGATTGTTTAGAAAAAGCTGCTCCTGTACCGATCTTATGTAAAATTTCGAGAATATCATCTTTATTCTTTCCTGAAAGCAAGAGTTCTTCCACTATTTCTTCTGATTGGCGTTTTGATTTTGAAACAATTTCTACGGTTTGTTCTATTTCATTGGGAGAAAGATTCAATTTTTGAATCATTTGCGTTTGCTGACTAAAGGATAAATCGTTATATGATCCCTCGGTAATAATCTTTAAAAGCATAGACGGAACAAATGAGAGTACGCCTCTTTCAAAAAGTTCTTTTGCAACAAATTCAGCTGACAGACCATTCATTTTGGCATCTTTAAGGTATTCAGCTGTTACTCCAGCAAATTTTCCGTAAGATCCCTTATGACTTCTAGCAATTGAGGCTAGTAAATAGCCCTTAATTCTTACACTTTCATTCTTACTCGACATATCATCAGCAAGGATGTAAAGAGATTGCAAATAGGACTTATTTGCTGAACGAGATCTGAAATTTGATTCTAAAAATAATGATCCAATCTCTTCTCCCATGTATCTCGAAATTCGATCATAATCTGAAATCTTTCGAATCAGAGATTTTTCAAAAGTATCTGCTAAACATGAATGAGCTTCACAGATGCTTAAGAGCGTTCCAATATGAACCTCACAACTCTCGGGAACGTTGAACTTAATTTGCGAAATATTTTTTTGTCCACTAGTTTTGCTGGGGGTTAGAGGCAATACGCATAATCTTGTGGTTATAGATAACAACACTTGCCTAGCTTCTGAATCATCGTATTGATTGTTTTCTATATGTTTTAGTACATTAACCGGAGATTTTAAAAGAGTCGGATGTGGAATTCTTTCCATATCCGTAACTCTGAGTGAACAAATGAAGTGTAAAGATAAAAAAAGCCACGTATCTGCATAATTCTTTGATTTTGTTGCTTTCTCATACATCTTTTCTTTCTTAATATATTCTTCGTTAAAAAGATAATATAAAAGTTGTAAATATTCATCAAAATCGTAGGCTTGTTTTGACTGAGCCATAGAATATCTATTCTTCATGAAATATTCTTTTTTATATGCAGTTTTGTAGTTTTCTTTTAGCCAAGACAAAAAGAATGTTAGTACTAAACCATGACTTTTTATTAAATCATTAATAGCAAGTTCCATAAGACTGGAAATTTCTTGATCATCCATAAGGAAAATATCTTTCTTTAATGAATAAAGCAAGAAATCTGAAATATAGAACATTGCTTCGTCATAAAATTCTACAGAATCAAAAAAAACAGTAAGTTGATTAGTTGTCTCGGGAAATTTGGCTCGTAACATTGTAATCATTCCTTCATAATTCACTTTTGATGATTGTGCAGCAAAAAAAATCTTTAGAGGTTCACTATACAGTTTCACCTGATCAGAAGTGAGCATCACCTTTCCATCGACCAAGACTGGTTTCGAGCCAAACCAGTTGTTGTCTTCCAAGAAAGTAATCATTTTTTGTTTTCCTTCCATACTAGAGCATTCATAACCACCTAAAACTTCTTCAGCAAATAGTTTTAAATCAATCATTTCTTTTACTTCCACCATTTTTTTTAGCTGCTGCCCAGGTCAAGTAATTAAACATCTCATCATTGACTTTTTTGTATTGCTTTTCTAGCTCGCCTTTATTTTGAAGATAAACAAATGAACTTTCGGGAGAGCTATCCCCTCTCGCATGCATTAATTCAGCTACATTTTCCATACCTGATAAAACAAGTTGAACTGTATACCAATGTCTGAAAACATGAGGTGACAGATTATTCTCAATTAGAAGCCGGCCATAAAAAACTGTTTCAGCATCGTTACTAGAAAGATATAATGGAATCATTTCTTCCTTGATAATTTTTCTGAATTTTTGATAGTAACTGTCATACGTCATAGCTCGTCCCTGCTTATTTACTGTTAATGCTCCAAACTGACATTCATATTTTTTCCCAACTAAATGATTCATATAATTTATATAACTACTATAAAATGCATCTGTAAAAATTAACGGCACCGTTTGTAAGCGTTCTCTTTTTATCCTGCCAATTGATTTTAAATCACTTCTTAGATTCAGTTCTTCCCTTATATCTATTTGAATTTTGTGTATTTCACTATCATAAATATCAAAAAATAATCCTGCACCTAAATTACTGTCTTCTCTTCTGACGTTACAAGCCTCTGAAGGTCTTAAGCCTGCAAATGCTGATAAAGTTACGAGCATAATCAACTCTTTGTGATGTTCAGCGATATGAGAAAAGAGCATCTCAAAAGCATTATTTGGTATATCTCGGAAAATTTCTCGATGTTTATTTATATACAACACATCAAATACGGGCACCTTTTTCTTTCTTAAAGTTCCTTTTTTATCGCGATAATTAACATGTTTGTACAATTCTTCAATCTTAATTGCACATTTATCTTTTCGATCATTAATAAACAGTTCAAAAAAATCAAGGACTGCAGAAATACAAGATTCAACTGTTTTTTTTGTCCGTCCAGAACCTTCCACATCCTCGGGTAAAGTACCTTTTCCATAGTGATTAAAAAAATTCTTTATTGTTTCCACAGTAATTTGATCAAGACTTTGACATTGTTCGAAGAAAAAGGCGTAATTCAGCAGCTTCACAACAAAGTAAAATCGATTATTTCCGTCATCATTAATATTCCTCACTGTTCTGTTACCCGATTTGATATACTTGTGAAAGTTAGTGAAAGCTAGCAAATGATCTTGTTTTTTTAAAACTATAAACTTTCTTGAAATTAGTTTGTTGCCTTGAATAACTAGATGATGCTTGTAAACAGAAAAACGCGGATAAAATAACGAAATGACAATCAATCCTTTCTTGGTAACATCACAATCGTTATCTTTTAGTTTACTATAGTATCGTCAAACAATATACTTTTTTTAATAGAAATTTTTTTATAAAAAAGATTATCCGTTTAATTAGTCGGATTTTTGACCTTGAAACATAAAATCTCTTTAATTTATGTTTCCTCTAGATTAGTCTTCTCGATTTTCTATTTCCCAAGATAAATAACGTATGACTATGATTTTTCGCGATGAAAAAAGTTACTTGTTTGTCGGTTATTTTTCCAGTCAATACTTCATTAATAGTGTCATTTGTATCAACACAGTTGTTATCATGAAAAGGAAACGTTGAACATAAGTTTGTTTTTAAAAGTATCATTTTATAGGTTTTTATTTGATATTAAAAAAACTATTTCAGAAAAGTATCACTTTACATCGTTTTGATGATAATAACAGCAAATCTAATATCTTTTTGCTAAGAGAATAGATATCTAAGTAAAAAAATAGAATCAAACATGAATGCAGTTGTTTGATTCTGAATTATAATCTATTAGTGTGACCAATAAATCTAATTTTAAAAATGTCGGTAATTACTTTTTTTATTGACGAGGTACGAAACTTAAGATTTCAAATTTTATTATTCATCTTTTTGATTTTCAAATTCGTCCAAAAAGTCCTCAAATGATTGCTGATGCAGCATTTGGAAATGAGCTCTTGTTCCTTTGAGTTTCGTTACCGGTTCCTTCTTTATCTTCCTATTAATATTTGGTTTAGTCAGAACATTCTTACTAGGATATTCTGATACATGAAAACCGAGTTCCTTAGCTCTTTTATTATAAATCTTTGTTAGGTCAGTTTTAATACTGAACTGAAGGTCTGAAAGGCTTTCGAACCTTGGCGTATAGAAATATAGGTAATTTTCTTTCTTTTCTTTAGGAAAGTGACTACGTAAGGATAAAATATAGATTTCAGAGATATTTTTCATTTTGACTGTAAAATAAATTGAATCAGTAGAAGCTGATCTTTTAGTTCGTATGTAATTAATGAAATTCAGGCTGTTCAAGGCCAATCGTACTTCTCTGATTAACACACTATAATATTTTTCTGGAACTTTGGCGCTCTTGATAAAGAATTCTATTTCTTTTCCGTCTATCATCATCTCCAAAACCTCCCTTAAATTTACAATCTACATAACTATTTTAATTTATCTTTCAATTTTTTGATAGTAAGAGTTTGAAGTCGATAGCCATCTATAATAACTTGATAATTCTTGAACAACACTTTTGAGAGTGGACCATTTTTTTCTATCCTTCCTTCAGGATAGAAAAGTTCCACGTTAAAATTTAGGCTATTGTCAAGTAGCAAATCTAAGAAACAGTCTATTTTTTTTGTAGATATTATCATTTTTAGCTGCAATAGATTTCTTTTTTTTTGAAGACTATCTGCTATCATGTCAGCAAATTCCTCGTATTGACATTCATCAGCCGGTAAATACTTCTCAATGATTTCCTCTACATAGATTTTGTATTGTTCAAAAAATACATCCTCTGAAAACTGACAGGAATACCCATCGTTTTTTTTATCACTCATTTTTCTTTCACGTAACAATCTTTTAATTTGGAGCTTTCTTCTTCTACTTTTCAATGGTCCTTATTCCACCTTTTTTAGATTGGTTGATCTCTACTTCTTAAATCAATGAAGATTAAATCATCTATACTGATATTAAATGCTTCAGAAAGACGTTTTAATGAGTTGATTTCTGGCTCATAGGTTCCGTTCTCCCACTTTGATATAGTTGAGCGTGTAACTAGCAAGATGTCTGATAGTTGTTCTTGTGTAAGGCTCTTCTTTTTTCTTAGATATGATATATTCTCTGCTAGATACACTTAATCATCTCCCTAATGTCCTTTTAAAGTTTAGACAATATTTCCCATAAATAAAAGTGATTCAAGAGAACAAATAAAAAATCCAAGTGGACTCATACTAGTCCCATTTTATCACATAGCTTTCTTATGATTGTTTTAAAAAGAACTAGTTCTAGTTCAAGGGATATATTGATAATGCCAGAAAAAATTATTAGTGATAAAAACAATACAATAGGAAAAAATATAAGAAGAATGCGAATTGATAGAGGAATAGGCCAATCTGAAATGGTACGCCAACTTCAACTGATGGATATAAATATTACAAGAGAAACGTTGGTAAAAATTGAACGAGGCCAGCAGCATATTAAGCTGGATCAAATACGAGGAATTAAGGAAATTCTCAATACTAGTTATGATAGTATTTTGGATAATGATCATAACTAGTAAATCAAACAAGCAAAATCGGGGTTGTCAACTAAACTGTGGAAGTTAAATAGTTAAGAGTTTTTAACAACCCAAATTCTCTTGGCTATTTTTAAAATCAGATAAATTTTAATTGGACACATAGTTGAATAAACCTACCGTTGTTATGGAAGGTAAATCGCATACTTTTCAATTCTAGAGGAGAAGGTCTCGTTGATCATTAACTGATTAAGCACCATAGCCCAGTTTTGAATTCGACCACCTGACCACTTCGCGTGTAATTCTTTCGTGCGTAAATAAAGTAGTTTTAGGAGTGCATTCTCATTAGAGAACGCTCCTTTTTTTGTGACTTTTCTGAAGCTGGAGTGAACACTTTCAACCGCATTGGTAGTGTACATAATTTTTCGAATGGCACTACCATAATCAAATAGTTGTTCAACATGTGCAAAGTTCCGTTTCCAGACATCTACAGCACCAGAATAATGAGACCACCGATTTTGAAAACTGTCAAAAGCAGCATGTGCAGCGTTTAGAGACGAAGCACCGTAGAATTTTTTCATATCTCGGCAGACTTCCTTATAATCCTTACTTGGAATATAGCGCAATGCATTTCGAACAAGATGAACAATACAGCGCTGAACAATTACCGATGGAAAGATCGCTTTTGCGCCTTCTTCAAGACCAGAAACCCCATCCATAGAAATGAAAAAAACATCTTCGACACCACGTGCTTTCAATTCATCGAACACTTGCATCCAGCGATTTTTAGATTCTGTTTGATTTAACCATAATCCTAAAATCTCCTTATTTCCTTTGAGATCATAGCCAAGAATGGTGTATACAGCATATTCTTTGGCTTCATAATTTTCTCTTAAAGTAACATACATACAATCAACGAATAGAAAAGCATAGCACTTGGCCAATGGACGGGCTTGCCATTCTTCCAATTCAGGAAGAACAGCGTCAGTGATGTCTGAAATCATTTCATGGGAAATATCAAAGCCATAAATGTCTTCGACGGTTGCGGCGATATCTCGTTGACTCATTCCTCGTGCATACATGGAAAGAACCTTCCCTTCGATGTCGGAAACATCTCGTTTTCGCTTAGGAATTAACTCTGGTTCGAAGGAAGCCTCCCGGTCTCTAGGAACATCAATAGCTACTTCACCAAAACTGGTTTTAAGTGTTTTATTTCCATAGCCATTTCGACGGTTATCGTGTTCCTTAGGCTCTTTAGAATGGGCATCATAACCTAAATGATTATTCAATTCTCCTTGAAGCATCTTTTCAAAAAGGGGACCAAACACATCTTTCAAAGCATCTTGCATGTCATCGACAGATTCAGGTTGATAGGCATTCAGAATGGATTCAGCTAACTTTTCGGCATCAGGATTTCTTTTCTTTCTAGCCATCGTGTACTCACCTCTTGATCTTATTGTAGAAAAAGAAAAACCGCGAAGCAACCACCTGCCTAGGATTAATGGTTACTTACACGGTTTATATTACACTCTCGCAAAATCTGCGATTATCATAGTCGCAGATTTTGCTTGTTTTTTAAAGTCCAATTAGAAATAATTTTTTTCTTGTTCTTACATAAACTAAGGATAACTTCATTTAGCTTAATTATCAGTTCCTTTTGTAATATCTCAATTACTGCTTCTTCTCGTATAATTACTACAACTAATGAGAATATCAGCCTTGGCAGAAATTTGTCACTTAATTTTAATGACTATTTATTACAAGTTATCCCAGTTAATTTTTTCTATACTCGTATATCCTGTTCCATCTTTTTCTCGTTTTTTCACAATTGCTAAAGTTTCAGTTTTCATGAGCATTAGTGTTTCTTGAATAGCCCGCCAATCGGATAGTGCAATCAAAACAGCACTTTCTTCGGTGGTATCTCCAATTATTTCTACTTCTTGATGAGTAGTGTTTACTTCTTCCAATAACTTGCGTAAGCGTTTTTTAGCCTCGTATGGTGTTACTATTATATTAGGCATACAATTGATCTCCCTGTTTTTTATTTAGATAATAATTTTTCGTATAAGTTATAAATCGGGTAACTTTTATAGTCTTGCTTTTCTTTTTTACTAAATGTTGAAAAGATTCTCTCAGCACGTTTTCTTTCTTCTAATAAGACATATGCTCCAAATTTAAAAGTCTTATCAATATCATTTGAATCAGTAATATCATACAACCAATCACTTTCCGATTCAGTTAATGCACGTTTACGTTTGAAAATCTGAAGCTCATTCATCATCAGTATTTGATTATTTGTCTCTTCCATTTTGAGATTTTCTTCTTGCAACCAGTGATTAAAATTTAAAGCTGCGTCTAAGAAAGATTCTTTCCTTTCTGGGTTATCCGTACAAAAATCTGCAGCGTTAATCAAAACCAACATGTATTGACTTGCATCGAATAGAATATCATTTTTTTCACTGTGTAGCTTTTGATATTCCTTTAAAAGTACTTCGAAATCAATTGTTGAACACTCAGCAAGTTGCTCAGCTGTTAGTCCTCTAAACATTGGTAAATTAAAATGTTCTCCATCGAAAATAAGATAAAGACAGCTTTTTTTAGCTTTAAATATATCTTCAATAAGGTATTTACCACTTTTTTGTAAACTAATCATTAATGGAATACTAAAATTCTGAAGCTTTAAAATAGTTATAGTGTGGAGAGTTTCTTTTAATGCCAATTCTTGCTTCTTAATTAATCCTGCAATTAAAATATTTAAATCGCGCCATTCTACTTCAGACAGTTTACTAGAATCAATATCATCTGAAATGTTTAAATAATCTAATAGATTCACTACTTCCTTGCAGTGCAGAAGTGATTTTTCATATCTTTCAAAATCAAAATGCGGCCCCGATTTAATTGCAGAAGATAAATCAAGGAATTTTCCATTAACTGTAAATCCTTTATTCTGATAAAGTGAGATCAGAAATTCTATATCAATAAGTGCTTTCCTCGCAAAATCGCTTATTTTATAATTAAAAGTCTGCTTGCTAAATTCTTCGTTAATAGCGAACTCAAAACTATCTCCAAATTTTAAAGTGACAGTACCACGCTGCTTTTCTCTAATCTGTTCAGTATATAGAACCTTTTCTCCTATGCCAATTTCAAGATTAGTTTTTTCGATTTCAATTATTTCCTTCAGCTCTCCAGCTAGTGGTATTAAAACGGGTGATTCAGGAATTTTTGCGTAAAGATAAACATTGTTTGTATCAACGTAATTTTGCATATTGTGTTGGTGAAGAGCTAAGCCTGTTAAAGTGAATGTTAACTCCACCTTCTTATGATCCTTACTAAGACTCTCAAAAGTGTATAGATCACCATCAATAAAACTCATCTGTTTCTTCCTGTGAAACAAAAAACTCTTGAATATATTTACAATATCAATAGTATCAGAAGGAAGTTTTTTAAGCTCTATACTTTTCTTTCCTGACGAGTTCTTTCTTGACTCCAATATTGTCTTTATTTTTATTGGTTCTAATTGAGCGTAATAAAATGTTACGTCATTCTTTCCATTAATGTAAATGACAAAGTAAAGTACTCCACCATCCTGTAAATAGTTCTCTAAGTCCCTAATTTCTGCTAAAAAAGAAATTCTGCTTTGACTTAAATCGTCACTATATTTGCCTTTTACCTGAACGGGAACTTTCCCTAATTTATTTTTATTATACTTATTCATTTTTTCTAGAACATATATATAACCGTCCCAGGATGGTTCTGTGTCCCCAGAATTTAAAAATGGATTAAGATATCCAGTTTGAGTAAGAGTAATTTTTAAGAAATTAATTGACATTATCTCTAATTGCCTTTTATCCAACATAGTTTTCAATCCCCCACACTTATCTTTTTCTATAATAATAAATCAATAACCATAAAGCCATTATATCAATTTACTTGTTGTAGAGATAAATGAGTGCATAAATGCTACTTAAATTGAATGTTATAGATTAGTCGTCGCGTTTTAACTCAAATAATCAAATAAAATACTATGTGGATTCATCTTCTCGTCAATCAATTATCAACAAAGTATCTGTATTCCTTTCGGTATTTATTCAGTAAATCGTGAAATATCATTTCTATTAGGATATTCATCAATGTTTGAGCTCTTTTTTTAGGCAAAAAATAACCCAATCACTTGTTAGTATGATTGGGTTTCATAATAATATACATTGACCCGTTTTATGAAGAATTTGATGACGTATTGGCATTGATTATAAGTTAGACCAAAGGCTTCACAAAGAAATCATTCAATCCTTTCCTGTAATTTTACTTCTTCGTTCTAGAAGTAAAGTATCCCGCCAGGTGCCCTCAAGTTTTCCAATTTTATCTCTTCTACCAACTATTCGAAAACCATTCCGTTCATGTAGCTTCAAACTAGCTTCGTTCTCAGGAAATATACCTGCTTGAATGGTCCAAATACCATTTTCTTCACTAGCTTTGATTGCACTACTCATGAGTGTACTGCCAATACCTTTGCCACGTTGAGCTTCTTCTGTGTAAATGCTGATTTCTACGACACCACTATAGACACATCTTGAAGATACAGGAGAAAACGAACTCCAGCCAACTACATTATCATTTTCTACAGCTACAAAATTACCAAAAGATGAATGCTCAGCTTGCCAATCAATGTAACTATTCGGTATAGATGAAATAGTTGCAAAGGTAGCTTCACCAGATTTTATCCCTTCAATATAGATTCTTCGGATATCAGGCCAATCGCTTTCTACCATTTGTCTAATCTCTACAACCATCGGTTTCCTCCTTCGCTAAAAAATACAGTTATTTCTCTCCATCTACTATCCTAAATCGGATGTCTTGCACACAATCATACTATGATACTTTCTTTTGGTAATGAAAATCCCAATCAAACAATTATAAGTTGGCTTATTTTGAAGATAGACTTTTTATATTATTCTTGATAACGTCCCTAACACTTCTGAATTCTGCTAAAATTTCATCTTCTGTCCCTTGTGCTTGAGCAGGATCTTTTAAGTTCCAATGAATATGTTCGATGCCCTTTGGAACCCTTGGGCATTTGTCCTTTGCGTCACCACAAAGAGTAATAATTAAATCAGCATGATTAAAATAATCCAAATCAATCAAATCTGACGTTTGTTTTGAGATATCTATACTGTCTTCAGACATTACTTTCACAGCTCTTGGATTCAGTCCATGTGTCTCAATACCTGCACTTCTGATCTCAAAATCTGAATCAGATAATAAGTTGTGACCATATCCTTCAGCCATTTGACTACGGCACGAATTGCCTGTACATAAAAAGTAAATTTTTTTCACTATCATTTTCCTCCAATCAATAATGGAAAGCTAATTTCTATTTTTCGTTTCGCAATCTATTTATGATAGACTTTTTTATTCAGTGCATTATTACAAGTTATAAAGAAGCAATCAAGTGATATTGATGATATGATTTAACTTCTTAATCCCCTACCCGTATTAACTAGATAGTAACAAACAGTATAAAGAACTGAAATGAACAGAACAAGTATTGTGATCGAGACGGCTATTGGAACATCGGTCGTTCCTAAAAATCCATATCTAAACGCGGATATCATATAAACAATCGGATTGATTTTCGAAACACCTTGCCAAAAAGGAGGCAGCATGGATATCGCATAAAAAACACCACCTAGATAGGTTAGAGGTTGTAAAATAAAAGTTGGTACGATTGACACATCGTCATAAGATTGTGCAAAAACGCCATTTATCAAACCTGCTAATGAAAACAGGATGGCTGTCATTAACAATGTGAGAATAACAATAATCCATGAATGCACATTTAGTGGTACAAAAAATAAAGAAACAATTGTTACAAGTGTTCCCACCAGAAGACTTCTTCCTAATCCTCCAATGACGAATCCCCAAATGATAATGTGAGTTGGTACTGGTGCAACTAATAGTTCTTCAATATTTTTTTGCAGCTTCTGAGAGAAAAACGACGAAGAAACATTTGCATAAGAGCTCGTAATGGCTGACATCATAATTAAACCTGGAACGATAAACTCCATATAGGAGAACCCACCCATATCTCCAATTCGACCACCGATCATTTTCCCAAAAATAATAAAATACAGTGATGTAGTTATGACAGGCGGTACCAGAGTTTGTACCCAAATTCGCAGATACCGGTTGGTTTCCTTGACGGCAAGACTTTTTAAAGCGGTAAAGTAAAGACTAAACATTGATTTCCTCCGGTAGACTTTTTTCTTCTGTGATTTTCAAAAATAGTTCCTCTAAACGATTAGATTTATTACGCATAGATAAGACTTTCATTCCTTGATCGCTGAGTTGCTTAAAAACATCATTTACTCCTTGATCTCGCTCTACTTCCACCGATAAAGTCAGATCATCTTCTAAATAATACTCATAACCTTCTATCTTAGGTGCTGTATTATGAGGTGCAAGGTCTAAAATAAATGTTTCAAACTGTAATTTGGATAGCAGTTCTTTCATACTGGTATTTTCGATCAGTTCTCCTGATTGAATAATCCCGATATTTCTACAAAGCATTTCAGCTTCTTCCAAATAATGAGTAGTCAAAATAATGGTGGTTCCATTTTCATTTAATTCTTTTAAGAATGACCACATTTCACGTCTCAGTTCAATATCCACCCCAGCGGTTGGTTCATCCAAAATTAACAGTCTTGGTTCGTGCATTAATGCTCGAGCGATCATAAGTCGTCTCTTCATTCCTCCAGAAAGCATTCGGGCACGTTCATTACGTTTTCCCCACAAATTTGATTGCTTCAAGTACTTCTCACTGCGCTTCAATGCTTCTTTTCTCGGAACGCCATAATACCCTGCCTGATTCACTACAATTTGTTGAACAGTCTCAAAAGGATTGAAATTGAATTCTTGCGGAACAAGACCAATCTGCTGCTTAGCCTTTTCTAAGTCAGTATCAAGATCATAGTCAAAAACTTTTGCCTTCCCAGAGGTCTTATTGACCAGAGAGGTGATAATTCCAATCGTTGTCGATTTTCCAGCACCATTCGGACCTAAAAGGGCATAGAAATCGCCTTGTTTAACCTGTAGATCGATTCCTCGTAGCGCCTCAACGCCAGTTGCATATACTTTTTTTAAATTTTCTATTTCTAGTGCATTTGCCATTAAAAATTTCCTTTCATAATAAGCCTCTTTATAAACAAAATAGTTGTAATACGATTACTGTAAAAAGTCATGTGGTCAATCGACCACATGACTCTATTTTTCTTGCCTTTCTTTCCTTTTTGCTAATAAATAGAGTACCAAAATTAGCGTAATAAAGTTGATAAATATTCCGAGACTAATTGGATAGTGTAATAATTTTGCTAGAATAAAGGACACTGACATCCCTAATAATCTAGCGACTGCTCTCCTTTCTTCAGACATAAGTTTTATTACCTCAACGATTTGCTATTTAATTAATTTCCCTACACCTATCAAAGCTTTCTTCTCAATCAATTATACAGATTATCCATTTTGGTAATCTCATCTGACTTTGCAAACCATGACTTTGTATTATTGGAAATTTTTACTAGTAGCAACATTACGGGTACTTCAACTAGCACTCCTACCACTGTTGCTAAAGTCGCCCCTGACTGTAGTCCGAAAAGAGAGATTGCTACAGCCACTGCCAGTTCAAAAAAATTACTTGCTCCGATCATTCCCGCTGGTGAAGCAATTTCATGAGGTAACTTCCAAAATCTTGCCCATCCATAAGCAATAGTGAAAATCAGTAGTGTTTGAATGGTTAGTGGGACTGCAATTAATAAAATATGCGTTGGATTTGCCAGTATTTTTTCTCCTTGAAAAGAAAAAATGATAATTAAGGTTAGCAATAGACCGACAATTGTCACAGAATCAAATTTCTTTAGAAAAACATTTTCGAAATAGTCTTTGCCTTTATTTTTGATTATCAATACTCTAGTAACAAAACCTAGAAGTAATGGTACTACCACAAAAAGAATCGTTGATAGGAGTAGCGTTCCCATTGGAACAACAACATTATCCACACCAAGTAGAAAAGCGACAATTGGTGCAAATAATATAAGAATAATTAGATCATTGATCGCTACTTGTACCAAAGTATACGCTGCATCCCCTTTTGTTAAGTAGCTCCATACAAATACCATGGCCGTACAAGGCGCTGCTCCTAAAATGACTGCACCAGCAACGTACTCTTTCGCTAATTCAACAGGAATAAGATTTTTAAAAACTACATAGAAGAAAAATGCGGATATAGCATACATTGTAAATGGCTTGATCAACCAATTCGTCACGCAGGTAACAACTAATCCTTTTGGTTTTTTAGCTGCACTTACAATACTTGTAAAATCAATCTTTAACATCATTGGATAAATCATTAACCATATTAAAATTGCCGTGGGAATTGATACCTGATAATACTCAAACTTGCTTAATGTATCAGGAACACCCGGTAAGAATTTCCCAATTAGTACTCCTACAGCCATGCATAAAATTACCCATAACGTCAGATATTTTTCAAAAATACCTAAACCCTTTTTATCATTTTTAGAACTCATCTATTTCCTCCTATTGGCTTGCGCCTTCTTTTGAAAAATTTTTTTAAACTTTAAAAAAACACTCACTTAAGCAATTTGAACTTGAATCTCGGTAGTGAATGACAACGATATTTTGATCAGATAGCTTGTACTATTCTTTGAAAATGAAATAGCATTGTGATGGCTAATCGAACAATATCCATAGGCGACTTGATTGCTTTTCACTTTTTATCTAAATTTTTCGCAAATTAATAGATGAACCCCTATATAGAGATTCATCTATATTAAATTCAAAAAAATTAATGAACTAATTCTGCATCAAAATTTGGGACCCATTCAGCAACTGCAAAATGTCCATCTGAGAGATGTTTTACTTTGTTAATCCATTCGATTTCATTCGCAGCACGTGCCTTTAACACCTCGTTGGACGTATCAGTAGTGTACATGCTTTGATTGACTAACCACCATGTATGTGCAATTTTTGCACGATCCAAATCTTCATCTAAGCGCATTGATTCGTAAACCGGTGTTGTTTCAGGAAGTGTGACCATTAATACTTCCGTTTCATTTCCGTTCTGTAATCTTGGCAATAGCTTTTGAATCGACATTGGTACTTCGCCTGAGCTTCTCTCAACTTCTCTTGCATAGCTTTGAGTAGAGTCTAAAAGAAGTAAAGTATGTCCTGTAGGTGCTGTGTCAATAACCACAATCTCATTTTCTGATTTATCTACGATTTCCGCAAAAGCTCTAAATACTGCGATTTCTTGTGTACATGGTGAACGAAGATCCTCTTCAACATAAGCAACATCATCCGCGTCCATCGTCTCACGAGCTTTTGAAAGAACCTCTTCTTTGTAAGCCTCTAGTTCTTTCTCCTCGTCGATATGACTGATTGAAATTGGCAGCTCATTGGAAAGAAACAAGTTTAGGTGATCAGCAGGGTCAGTTGTCGCCAAATGAACCTTTTTACCTGATTGTGCCAGCTTCTCAGCGATTTGAATTGCAACAGTCGTCTTACCAACGCCACCCTTACCCATCGTAAAGATAATCTTTTTATTTGTGCGAATAAACTCATTTACGATCGCATCCAAATTAGGAAACTCAGCATGTTCTTGTGCCTGTTCTAAAATAGTAGGTTGTTGATCGCTCAATAAAATTTGGAGTTTATCTACACCAGTAACATTGTAAGGGCGAAGAGGAATGTAGTAGGTATCAAATTTACTCAACGGCTCTGGCATTTCTTTTAGATCATTTTGTTGTTCAGAATAAATTACTTGAGAAATCGCATCATCAGGATTAATCAATAGACCATTCACAACTAATTTTTGATTTTCGATTCCCAATTTTAGCAGCTCCTCTGAAGCACGCTCTGCTTCAATCAAGGGAGAGGCTTGCGGACGGGTGACTAGAATCAAAGTCGTTTGGCTAGCATTGCTCAAAGTTTCAACCGCTTTTTCATACATAGTTTTTTTGTCGCCCAAGCCGGATAATTGTCCCAAGCAAGAAACACCAGTGGTATTTTCATCGAGGAAATTATTCCAGGCAGAAGGCAACTGTAGCATTCTTAATGTATGACCCGTAGGAGCTGTATCAAAGATGACATAGTCATATTGTTCTGCTACTTCTTTATCAGTCAAAAAGTTCGCGAACTCGTTAAAAGCAGCGATTTCCACTGTACAAGATCCTGATAATTGTTCTTCCATATTGACTAGGGCACTATCAGGAAGAATACCACGATATGGACCGACGATACTCTCTTTATACTCTTCCGCAGCAGTGATTGGATCAAAGTTCGCTACTTTCAAGTTATCAATTCCATCAATCGCAGTTGGCTTGTTGGTCAAAGTGGTTTGAAAAACATCTTGCAGGTTTGAAGCCGGATCGGTACTAACCAACATGACCTTATTGCCCTCCTGTGCCAAAGATGTTGCCGTGGCACAAGCAGTTGTTGTTTTACCAACGCCACCTTTGCCTGTGAAAAACAGATATTTTGTTAATCCCATCTTTTGGGGAATATATTGAAGCATTCCATCTCCTCCTTATTCTATTTTAAAGAAGGCTGTTAGCAACAGCCTTCGGACCCACTATTTCCGCCGCAGCAACCGCCTGAATTACCGGCTGGTTGAGTAACAAAATGGACATCACCATATTTTCCAAACTCTTCTAGTGTAGGATATGATCCTTCTTTTACGATTTCGCCGTCTAGTAAAGTCACTGGCAAAATATCATTTCCTTTTTCTTGGAGTAGTTTTAAAATTGTTGGTTGATTCACAAACGCGTCTGGATCGCTCGTTAAATTATGGCGAGAAGCATCCACTGAATCGATCCCTTCAAAAGTTTCAAAAACTGAGGTCACCATTAATAATTCTTCATCCACTGATGGACCACAGACTCCTGTTGAACAGCACATTGCTGGTTCAAATAGTTCCAATTTTTTCATCACTTTTTTCTCCTTTACAATCACAGTTTATTTTTTTACAAATGCAATCATCTTTAGCAGAGAATAATTGCATCATTGAACCCATAAATTGATCGATAAACACATCTGTTAGTTGATAGTGATGCCATGTACCTTCCTTCGTTACAAGAACAACTCCGGCTTTTTCCAATACTTTCATATGATGAGAAAGTGTTGGTTGTGTAAAATCAAAATGATCTAAGATATCACAAGCACACAGACTGCCGCATGACAAAAGATCGATGATTTTCAGCCGTTTAGGATCAGCAAGTGCTTTTAAAGTTTTGGACATATCTTCATAATTCATAATACTATTCCTCCTTACATAGAAACTCATCTATGTTTACAATATAGATGTACATCTATATGTTGTCAAGAGTTTCTGTCTTTTCTATTTCTGATAATCTATTCTTTTATAAAGATTATAATAAGTTAGTATTGTAATAAAGAAAACGTTTTTATATACTTCTACATGAAGACTGCCGTAAAAACAATTGGGGGTGAAGGCAATGTTTGCATTGCATCTATGACAATGAGTAACAAGCAAACTTAGAGTTTCTAAGAATGTAAATGAATCCTTCCCTCCAAATCTCTTCTATTGTTAAATGTGAAATCAATCACTACTAGAGGATTATTCTGGAGAACATACGAATACGTATGTTTCTTTTTTATGCATTAAATTACTGTGAGTGGATGTCTTCCGATTTGGAAGGAATAGTTTTTCATTTATTTTTTTGTTATCGTATTTTTAATTTGTAGGTTGATTTGGATGATCAAATCAATACATTAGGAGGATCATTATGAAAAAAGTTTTAACATTAGCAGTGCTGGCATTTGGTTTAACTATTACGGGTTGTGGAAGCTCAAATGATGCTACAGATGATTCAACAAAAGAAGCAACTAGTCCTAAAACGACTTTTAAGGGAGAATATACTGTTGATGCAGATTACGTGAAGAATAACCTTGATGATATCATTCTGATCGACGCTCGCGGTGATGATGCTGCCAAGAAAGGGACGGTAAAAAAAGCTGTTCCAATGGCTTGGCAATATCTAGCGGATGTGGAAAGTGGTGCTTCTGGTGACGAAAATTGGGGGTTAGTCTTAGAACCTAAAAAGTTGGCTGAGCGTCTTGGTGATAAAGGGATTGATAAAGATAAAGAAGTCGTTCTATTTGCCTCTGCTCAAGATGGCTGGGGTGACGATGGACGGATTGCGTGGGAATTGCTTGCTGCTGGATATAAAGATGTAAAAATGGTTGATGGCGGTTTCTCTGCACTTAAAGATGCCGGAATAAAAACGAATAAAGGCGGAACTGAATTAAAACCTGTAGACGTTGAGATAGATTCTCTGAACCAAGATCATATGATCAAAACAGACGAACTAAAAGCGGATTACGATGAGTATAAAGTTGTCGATGTTCGTGCGGATGAAGAATACAATGGTGAAGTGTTATATGGTGAGGCAAAAGGCGGGCATCTTCCTGGAGCAATCCAAGTTCGATATACTGATATGTTCAATAAGAATGGTACTCTAAAGAGCAATGAGAAATTGACTAAACTATTTGAAGATGCAGGCTTGTCAAAAGATGATAAAATCGTGACTTACTGTACCGCGGGAATCCGTTCAGCCTACACTCAATTAGTGATGGATATGTGTGGATTCAAAAACGTTAAAAACTATGATGGTTCTTTCTATCGTTGGGCTAAAGTAGAAGATGTTGAAAAATAATGAAGAAGCTGAATAAGAAACAACTAGCCAGAATTATACTAATAATCATTGTATTAGTTAGTGTCATTTGTTTCATGTACATCCCTGCTTTCAAATCTAAACTTACTCAAGTGTTGATGCTGTTTCGCTCAATGAGTGTCGAAAGTATCATTGGATATATAAAATCATTTGGTGCTTGGGCAATTCTGATTTCGTTTCTATTAATGATGTTTCAATCAGTTATCGCTCCGTTACCTGCATTTTTGATTACTTTTGCAAATGCAGCGGTATTCGGCTGGTGGCAAGGAGCAATTCTTTCTTGGAGCAGCGCAATGGCGGGAGCGTTACTATGTTTCTATATTGCTCGAATCGCTGGCAGAGATGTTGTAGAGAAAATAAATAAGAATTTTTCCCTACAGAAATTAGATGAATATTTTGACCGATATGGGAAACACACGATTCTTATTTGTCGGTTGTTACCCTTCATTTCTTTTGATTTTATCAGTTATGCTGCTGGGTTGACAGCGATCAAACCGATTCCTTTTTTGGTCGCTACTGGATTAGGACAATTGCCAGCTACGATAGTTTATTCTTATGTAGGAAGTAACTTAACCGGTAATAGCCAAAAGATTATGTTTGGCTTGTTGAGCATGTTCGCTTTGTTTATTGGGATTTATGTAATAAAACAAATCTACAATGAACGTAGAAAAAAAGAATCAGCAAAACCATAGAATGAGAGGGGACTAATTGATTGAATCGGTCCCCCCTTTCGTCATTTCAAACTTCTCTCTATTCACCCTATCATCAAATCTAAAATGCTTAACTACCAAAAAATATCATCATTTATCATACGACACGATTTGATTACTATCATTTTCAATTATTAAATTGACTTTTCTAATTTCTCTAGCTAATATAATACTGAAAGAAGTCAGAAATTCTTTTGACCTAAGTGGAATTTCTGAAGGATTATCCTTTACCTGGAAGGGAACCAGATTATCTGGCGTGATAGTTAGGTCGACTATCAAAAAACTTACTTTCAAAGTCACGGTGCATGACTTCCAATTTCTACTTCTTATTTCATTGCTGACGGTAGTCGTAATGAAGAATTTATATCAAGTTGTTTGAGATACATTTTGTAAGATGGCTTAGAAGATGCCTAGGATATACCTAAAAGAATGCACCAAATTAGGCTGTAAATTTTCTAGATTCTTAGGAAATTTACAGCCTTTTTGTGTTCAATTGTTTTCACTCTTTTGGAAATAATTTTCTTCCAGTAGTTTTAGCGCAATTCTATATGACTCAACAGTATCAGAGTAATCACCTTTAATTATTTTTGCTCTTAATATATCAATTAACCTTTTTCTAAAGTAAGTATTATCAATAATATATTTTACGTCATAATTTGACAGATAAAACCCGTCTTCGACCATAAGACATATAGAATTATAGTATTCTTCTTTTAATTCTAGCGCTTTATACAACGAAGCAAAATAGCTATATTCATATCCTCTAAAACTACTATTTTTCTTTTTTTTAATTGATTCCAAAATCTTAATCATATCCATCCAATATTCTCTGCCCATCCCTTTTATTAACTCGTCAGAGAGATTGTATTTTGCTTCTTGTAAGAAGTCCAAATAAACATCATACTTTATTTCGTCCTCTTTTTTTTGCATACTTTTTTCTCTATTTTCAATTTCCTTTTTTTTATTTTCATAATCCTTGATTTCTACACTTAACTGTTTTGACTTTTCAATAACTTGATTTAATAGCTGATCCATTTGTCTTTTTAGAGAGAAAGAATACTCTTCTCGAACATCTTCTATACTTTTACCACCGCTATTACCTAATATTTTTTCCCAAGCCTCGACAGTGCAATGATTCTCTCTCAAAAACAATAGATCTTGTTGAAGTAATTCTATAAATTTAGAAAAATCATCAAATGTATACTTATCAAATAAATTGTTTTTTGGTAAAACTGGATCGTAAACTGATGGAACTACTTTTTTATCTATATAGACTGTTTTATAATTATCTACTATGTTCTCCATCGTCATTACTAATAAGTTTTCGATATCGTATTTTGATTCACCAAAATTATCAGCAATTATTTTTTCTAAAAGAATTCCTTTTGGTAGTTTTAAATCGCCAACGACTTTTCGTTTTCTCCACCACTTAAAAATTTTAACAATAGGTTTGTATTTTCCTTCGTTTTTCATGTTAATTTCTGTAGACCAAGAAATATGTTTCTTAGGATCAGTTAAATTCCACTCATCCTTTTCATGGTTTCCAATATAAAAATGATCAGCCTCTTTAACGATTGGCACAACATCAATATGATAATTGGCCATCTCAATTCCAATAGATTTAGATTGTAGTTTGACTTCTTTGTATTTACTGTTGTTTTTTAACACACTTTTCAATTCATTCAATACCTGAACTGGAGGCGTATCTCTTGTATAATTTGTTAGAACCACAATATCTACATCTTGATTTTCTTCATTTAAGCTTGGTCGTATCGAAGTATTTTTCGCATATGAACCAGATAAAAATGTATCAATGTGCTTAGTCTTATACTCAATGTGGTTCTTAAGATAATCTCTTAGATTAGACTGTAAACTACTGACATATGACTTTGTTGTTTTGCTTAGTTCGATGTTCGTAAGTAAATTAGTAAAATAACTGGAGTTTCCCATAAATTCAATCCTCTCTTTTCAATTGGATACTATCTAATGAAAAGTCAGCGTACTCTCTTATATCGATAGCTGGGCTGGTGCCAAGTTTATAAAGCTCATCAAGTATAATAAAAAAGAAAGATAAAATGACTTCATCAGAATTAGAATTCACTACATTAACAGTATTGTCATTTTTATCCTTAATAGTTATAAATGAAAAATTGTTAATTGCACAACCTAAATCAATTGCTGGATATTCAGCTAAATATCGGCGAAGATTTTCAAAAGAAATAGAATTTGAAGCTAAAATACCACCGAGTATTTTTGTCAAAGCTCTTGCTGGTACGGTTTTTCCGGCTACAATCATAGGTCTAGAACTTCTATATAGCTTTCTTACCGACTGTATTTTTTTTTGAGCATATTCCAAATACCCTTTATTAATTTCCTGTTTAACTTCAAATACTGCATAAACACTTTCAGAAGTAATAAATTTTTCTCCAACTTCTGTCTCGAAAATTAATGGAGTATAAAGTGAATCATATATTATTACATCTATTTGTTCACTCAAGTTTCCTTTAGAATCAAATATAAACCCTTTATCTACAGCATATTTACTGGGTAAAAAGCTTTTAAAAAAATTGATCCAAGCATTTTCACAATTATCACCTTTAGAAGTGGGATGATTAATATCAGCTTCTAGTTTTGTAATTAATGTTTTTTGCTTATTCTCTAATAAAGATTTAATTGACGTCAAAGTGGGAACCCCTCTCAAATAAATTCTTGCATAAAGTATATCATGGTTTAATCTATTCATATGTTCTGTCTTAGTAAATGTGTCCACAAAAAATCGTTACTCAAATATTAAACGTTTAGTCTTGTATTTGTGTAACGAGCAGTTATTTTAGAAAATGTTACTACTTTTTTTACTAGTTATTAATCAGATTTAAAAACTTTATCTTTTCTTTCCCAATGAAAAGGTAGCAAAGGTTACTTACTAACACTACTACTTATGAGTAGTTCCAAAATTCTTCTTCTGAGGCTATATATTTGAAGAATATTTTCTTCTGCTCTTCTTTTGCATCACCATTGTTAATGTCTTTGATCAAATTTTTTTTGATTTTTTCTTTTCCGTGAATTAAAATTTTCTCTCTGTAGAAATCATTCTTAAATAGGTTTACCCACATATATTCCTTAAAATCAATTTTTGAATAATCAAATGACTCATAATTGAAAATGAAATCAAGAAAAACAGAACTTGTGGTAAAAGGCTTTAAAAATTCAATATTATCCACTGTACCTAACAAATAGAAAACTATGGATTTCTCAATTGTTTCCTTTTCTGGATCAGGAAAACTACTGTATCCTGACTTCCTTTTTTCAATTGTTTGATCAATTAACTGTACAAATTCTCTTTTAACAGACTCATCGATGTGTATAACATCAAGGCGTATTAGATTCAAAAGAACTCCAGAATCCAGAATAATCACATTCTTATTAATCAGAACAGAATATTCTCGTTTCTGCTTCTCAGACATCATTGGGTACATTAAGCCTAAAAAATTAACTCTCTCCCGAGTATGGATCATTTCTAACTCAAGTTGTCTAATAGTGGTCTGTATTTTTTCATTTCTATAAAAAGATTCGTTTTCTTTCAGCTTAGATATCAGCTTAAGAAAATCATGTCCTTCTCGAGCCTCTTTTCCTAATCTCTCTAATAAAAGAACAAAATAGTCAACAGATATTTTCGATCCTTGAGATATAAAATAGTTGATTACCTTAATTAAACTAATTGATATTTTAGGATCAACCCCACGAAAATCATTAAATGTTGGATGGGCCAACATTTCAAAAATCGATGTAAGAATTTGTTTTTTATCGTTTTCATCTACTTCACAATGCATTAAAAGAAAGAAAAAAATAGGAAGTTGCTCAAATAACTTTTTACTCCCTTTTTCCAAACAAAAAATAGTAGATTCACAAAAATTCTTAAAAATATTCGTAACACTTGTTTCTTCATCAAAGGTAATATTTGGGATTTTATGATCTATAATATATTTTTTTATTTCTGAATAATCGGAATAAGAAATAAAAATATTAACATCATCAGCACACCACTCATATTTTTTTAATGGGGTTCCAAATCCAAATAAAATATCTTTTTTCTTTTCGATTTGCTTTTGTGATATTAACAAAGCTTTCAAATAGACAGTAAAAAAAACTTTTGTTTCAAGGTATGAGTCTATTAGAACTCCATTTTTCCGAATGAACAGAAAGTGGTGATAAGCAATTGTTTGGATTTCAGGCAAATCCCCAAACTCTTTATTAGTATGTGCGTATGGGTTTTCATAATAATTTTCTGTTTTAAGTAATAAATCTTCCATTTTCTTGAATTTCTGAATGTCATAACCACTTTGAACTATTTTATATAAGTAATCATAGGCCAGCTTTTCCTTTTTTGATAACATTTCATAGTATCTAATTACTTCATGCTTTGAATATCCTTCTCTCATCACCCTTTTTTTGAAAAGAATCTCGTTAAATTTGTAAAGTAGAGTTTCCCATCTCGTTAGTTGATTAATCTCATTTTTTTCCATTTGATAATATTTTTTTAGTTCTCCATCTGAAATATTAATAATCGAGCGATAGTAATTTTTAACTAATTCACTTTCGTCAGAATTAACTAATTGTTTTTCAAGCTCTTCATATTGAAAAGTACAGGCTAAATCATAAAGAATAGATTCATTATCATTCACCCTGTAAATTTCGATCGGTTCAGAAATCCTATCCTTAAAATAATACACAGAATAAATTCCTGCTCTGTTCCAATAATCACAAATCGTTGGGTCATTACTCAGACTCACCCAATTTCTGAACATTCTTTCATCATAAAAACCAATACTACCACTTTCATAATTATCATCCTTAATCCCACTAACTACTTTCAAGTCATCAATATTAATCCAACTCATTGAATCAAAAACAGAATATCTGCCTTTTAAGAAAGCTGCATAATCCGTAAGGCTCATATCTAGATCATCATCTTTTATAATCTGTAAACAAGTATATAATCGTTTTCCTACATCATGCTCTAAGTCAGCGTGCTCAAACCTCTCAATCAATGATTCATCTAAAAATGAGCTGTCAATTATTGAAAGATTTTTGTGTCGCCAGTATTTTAGCTCAAATTCTTCTGGTTTCTGATTTTGAATAATATAATTTTTATGTCTTAAATTTTGAACAGATTCTTTTGAAGATAAGTAATCAATCCAGCTCATAATCTGTTTCAAGTTGTAATCATTTAGAGAATAACCCACGAATAGAAAAACGTGATTTACTAATAGAGATTTAATGAACGTTTCAATCAGTATGTGCTTATTTGAATAGTTTAAGTAGTCATCTTCTCTCAAAACAATGTTTTCTAAGTCGTCTATATCTCCGTGCATTTTTATGATGTAATGTTCCCCTTGGTTTGATAATAGCATTCCATCAGAAGAAACTACTCTATATTGAGAATCGTTCATATCACCTGAGGATTCTAACAGTTTGTCATAATTAGTCGTTATAATGTGATTGGGTAGCATATTGACAATTAGTTTATGCAGTGGATTTGAGAAAAAGTTCTCGTTCTTAAGCTCATGCCCAATGATCTCAAAATACTTTTTGGTGTCCGTATCGTAAACATATTGCGGAATTTTGAGCAGTTCGTCTGAAGAGAACTTATAATTGCCTTTTTCAGAAGATCGACAATATGGACCATAATTGATTTCTTCAGCAAATACTTTAACTAATTCAGACCATGATGGTAATCCCGAGTTAGCGGATACACCAGCACCCACAAATATAACCAAATTATTATTTTCAAGAGCTTCTCGAATTTTCCTAAATTCGGGTAAATATGTTTGCTTGGACATTTCAAAACCTCTTTCTAAGGAAAATATTCTCCTCTTGATTATACCAATGTTCGAATAACTATTACTATCAATTATAAATTAGAAACCTAAAAAGAAAATGCTCGGTAAGATTTGTCAAAGAATATATCTCTTTCTTTTAGTTCACCTTGAAAAGAAAGATGTATTTTTGTCAAACAAGTTAATTTTTTTATACCGATTTTGTACTTTATTTTTTAACAAAATAGACAGCTGTCAGCCATATATTTGAATTTTATTCCGCAAAATAATAAAGTTCAAAGCGAAATAAAGTCAATTCTAAATTTAATGGACTTTATCAAATATTCTTTGGTATGCCAATGATTAGTGATGATTCCTCAAAAGTACAAAAAAATTTACTTATAACAACCAACATTCGTTCTAGCCATATCAAACGAATGTTGGTTGTTTTATGTTCATGCCTTTTCAATCTAATTATGCCATCGGAGAGTTGCTTTTTTCTTTCAAAAGTGACTTTTTCTTAGAGAAAACAAAGCCGTAGTTAAAGACTAGAATGGTCAAAATATACAAAACAAAAGGAATGGCAAAGGTTGAAACAATGATTCCAACAGACGCGCTGTTCAGCTGTTCCTTATTTGCAACATAACCTGTATAAGATAAGACAAATCCAGGGACAGCACCACCTAAAGCCATCGCAAATTTCATGATAAGTGAGTTCAGTGACGCGATTAATCCTGCTGGTTCAAAGCCCAGTTTTTTGCGAACGATATCAACATTATCAGCAGAGATGCTGTACTGCAAAGTGTTCGTAAAGCCTAATCCGAATTGCACCAAGACATAGCCTATCAAAAAGGCAAGCTTTAAATTCTTAAACGCCATTAGAAAGAGCATAGAAATGCTAATTATTACCAGAGCGGCAGTATATAAGTTGATTTTTCCAATTCTTTTAGAAATGCTTGGTACAAGAATCCCAGCACCTAAAGCCCCGAACAAACCAATGAAACTCGCTAAACTTAATAAGCGCGGTTCCTTTATAATATAGCTTAAATAATACAACAGAGAGCCGTTAAAAATATTTGTAGCGGCGGTAATAAAGAGCATACTGATAAAGAGAGTCGCAACTTCTTTAATCTTCAAAATCTTTAGTGCATCTTTGATTGAGTAGTGTTTCTTTTTCGATTTTGAAGGCTCCATGTGTTCAATCACTCGTTCCTTAAGCGTTAAGGTTCCCACAATGGTAAAAAGAAGGCCACTACGATGACAGTTCCAACGATTAAGATCAGATAGCCGGAAATTTTACTGCTATTATTTGCCAGAATTAAAGGAGCGGCGATATTTAACAATGTTGGCCCTACGGTGTAGGAAATCCCTTTAATCGAAGACAATATATTGCGCTCAGATTCTTGAGTTGTCAATACGGGAATCAAGCTGTTTAACGGAATATCCATCAAATCGAAGGTGATGCCTAGCAGAATATAGGAAAAACTGATCGCTAAAATTTTCTGTCCTTCAAAAAGCAATGGAGAAAACCATACTAATAAGTAATTGAGACAACAGATAAGTGAACCTGCGATTAGAATTGGTTTGTACTTTCCGATTTTCGTCCGGGGAAAGCGATCAATCAGAAAACCAAGCAAGGGATCACTTACCCCATCCAACAATCTTGAAATCAAGAACAAGGTACCGACAATGGCGGGATCAATTCCCACGACATCCGTATAAAAGATTAAGAGATAGGTATTCAACAACGTCATGATTGGTATGTTTCCTAAATTCGTTAAAGCAAAACCGATTTTTTCAATTATCCCGATTTTCGTCACTTGTATTTTCCACCTCTCTTCTTCAAAAGCAACAGTATCAATAACTATTCCCGACCAATTCTTTTGGTAAATCGAAGGCATATTCCATATTCGCTTTAAGGACGACATCCGTACCATTTAGCAACATTGTGCCCCCTTCTTTCGTCGAACAAACAACTAGCGTATTTGCTTCTTTTTTAATTCGTATCGACCCTCCTTTTATTGGAAATGTACAATCGATCGCAGAAAAACATTCAAGCTTTGGTTCGACAGAAAAGGTTTGATACCCTGGCGAGGTTGGTCGGATACCTGCAAAATATCTGCCTAACAAATAGATTGGACTAGCTCCCCAAGCGTGACACAAACTTTTGCCAAATGGATCTCCGTACATTTCGTAAACAGCATTCCCCTTTTCATCAGGGATATATTCTTCCCAAAAGGTAACGGCATCCTGCTGGACCATGCCGCCCCAGTAATCACAAATAATGTTAAAGACTCGATCGGTTTGACCTAGCTTACATAATGCGTCTTGTTCAAAAAATTTGAAATAAGGAGTGGTGATTTGAGTAATCTCCTCGTTTAACAGGACGTTTTGTAAGATTTTTTCCGCTTTTAACTTATCCACAAAATCAAATAGAACAGCAAAAATATTGGCGTGTCTTGTAACATGTCGTTTACCCGATTCATAGGAATCAATAAAGGCGCCCTTTTCCTCATCCCAAAAATAAGTCATCAGGTTTCTTTCTAGCTGCTTATACTTAGCTGAATACTCACTCGTGTCTTCACCAACAACTGATCCGCAAACGATCATTGCGTTATAAGCCTTCAGCAGCAATATCTGCTCAGCAGCTAACGTACCTTCCTTATCCATTTCTGACCAATCAATAAAGATCCAGTCTTTTTCTCTTCCATAGATAAAGCCCAACTCGTTAGTTTGAGCTAGTAGATAATCCATCATGGATTTCATTTTTGGATAAATCTGTTTCAAGAATTCTTTGTTACCGGTCATCATGTAATAGTTTTCTACTGCGATAACCCACAATATCGAGTAATCCACAATGGTATTCATATGCTGCTTAATCTCATTTTGCCCACGCAGCGCAAGCATAGTCCTAGTGTTAATGTCCTCATCAAAGAATAAGTATTGATTGATAAAGTAACTTTGATAAGCATCTCCTGACCAAATCCAACGATCTCGTTTGATTCCATCTAAGAAAAACATTCCGCTGCATAAGGTAAAGGTTTCCACTGAAATATTCCAAATACGATTCATTAACTCATTGTCGGAATCAAAGGAAGCTTGATTTTTTAAAGGAATAAACTCATGGATCGCCTCTATTTCAACTTGTTCTGGAGTAGTCTCCGGGATAAACAGGTAACGGAATGCTCGTTTCCGCGGCGTACTATTTGCGTCGGCATTTTCTTCTTTGTAGTAGCACATGTCAATGTCCAATGCTTCCGCATCGGACTCGCCATAGCAAATCGTTATCGGTTTATCTAATGCTAATTTCTTAATGTCTAATGTACCGAAAACTGCTCGTCCGTAGTCGATCAAAACACCACCATTGATTGACGAAACAGTCGCTGCTTGCACCCTTTCCGTATTGAAATAGACGTTATTTGGGTCCTGTTCTTTATCTGTATACAATGTGCTACTGCCAGCAGGCAATTCTTCAACAAAATTACTTGCTGACCAGCCACCATCACTCTTAATTATTTCACCTTCGATATAAGCAGCCGGCAGGCCAGCTGTGTTGCCGACAAACACCCGGATTTTATTTTTCCCTGGTTCACAAAGAATTTTTTTACCAAAAGGAAATTTTTCTCCATTGACTTCAACATAGCCGATACCGATTGCATGAACCACAAAACTCGTTGCCTTTTCCAAGGTGTAATAACGTTTAAACTTTACATTCTTATGACAATCATCCATATTCCAGTAGGCAGGCCAATCATAGCTGCGCTCTTCTCTTGAAAAATTCTGCAATAATCCTTGTCGAATCTCAAAATCTCCCGGATACCATATCCATCTTGCATTTTCTGTTTTTTCCATCGTTATCCCACCTAAACATTGTCAGTATTAAGCTTGTTATCATCAATCGAATCCTCGATTGCTACGACCTTATTTTTCTTTTGAAGACGCATCATCATGATTCCAGCAAAAGTAGCGCACAAGACGATACCGGCAAATCCGTACATTGACGTTTGAATTTTTCCTGGAGTAACTAAAAAGGGTGTTATAAATGCGAATAAACCGCAGCATACTCTAGAAAAGCCATTAATAAATCCTTGGATTGTAGCTCGTACTTCTGTCGGAAATGATTCCTGTGTCCAAACTTTATAGATTGCTTCTCCGGCCATCGGATTTCCAAAGTTATAAAATCCAATGGTGACAGCCAGCATGATAAAACCTGTTCCGCCCCCAATAACCGCCATACTAAGCATCGCCATAAATTGGACAAACGCACCGACGAAAAAGGCCTTATTTCGATACTTACTACCAGAAACAGAAGCAAATAAAATCGTGGTTACCAGCGATACAATATTCAAGACGATACCCAGTCCAGTTGCCTGTGCTTGAGAAGCACCTGCATTTGTTAATGCGTAGGTTTGGAATTGTCCCCACGTATTAGCTAATAAATTCCAGCATACATAGAAAATCAAAATAGCTAAAAAGTACCCTAAGAACTTGTTTTTGTTTTCTCCAAATAGCACAGACTTTATTGAGACTTCCTGTTTTTCCTGAGAGCCGTCTTTAAGTAATTTTTGCCGTTGGAGCCCTTCCTCATGAAATCTCTTGAATTTTTTAGAAACGCTGCGCCAAATCCAAGTGAATAAGGAGAAGGCAAATAATATTGCGAACACTATCCGAGCACCCAATACTCCGCTTACACCAGATAGTAAAAACGAACAGATATAAGAAATAAAAATCCCTACCTGCCAAAAAATCTGGGTAGAAGATACTAATTCCGCAGAGGTCTTTTCATCTGGTGCATCATGTGAAACCACCGTTAAACTAATCGGCAGATCAGCTCCTGACGCCACTCCCATCACTAAGACCCCCGCAAGCAATGCAGCAAAATTTCCTGAAAAAACACAAATCATCGACCCAATCGCATAAAATAAATTAATCCAGTTAAAGGACTTGAATAATCCGAATAAACTTGTAATCTTCCCCGCAAATAATGATCCAAAGGCAATAGCGAAAGTTAAGCCTCCTGAAATAAATCCAACCTGTGAAGTCGTCAACCCCAGCCCTTGCTGCCAAACAGGAATGGTGGCGGAAAGTCCGACAATACAGCCAGAACCTAACATAGAACCAATCCCCGCAGCCGTTGCTAATGGGCTATATTCCTTAACTAAGGACTTGCTTTGTGTACTACTATTCATTTGTTTTAAATCTCCTTTCTTTTTACATCCATATATTAACCGCTTTCACTAGAGGGCTTCAATTTCAAAAAGATAGAATAGTTATAGCCAAAATACAGGTCCTGTGATATTTTGGAACTTTTTAACGGTCAATGAGTATACTTAAGACTGATAGGAGGAGTACGCCAATGGAAGAATTATTGAAGCAGCTGTATGATGAGACAACTGTAGAAGATTTGCAAAAGAAGACTGGAAAAAACATTAATACAATGAATTTGAAATATCATCGTTCGATCGTCCCTGAGATACCTCAGGCTGATTTTTTTAAATACGGAAATATCGCTATAAACAAACATGCGCGGTTTTCATATACACCCGCACATACACACAGCTTTATTGAAATTAACTACGTGCTGAACGGTCAATGCACGCAACGATTAAATGGTGAAAAATTTCTTTTAAAAAAGGATCAATTGGTTATTTTAGATCGCAAAGTAATCCAGCAAATTGATCATGTCGACTCAGAGGATATTCTGATCAATATTTTACTGGACAAAGAATCTATCCAAAATGAAATCATACCGAACCTCCCCGCTTCGAGAAATTTAGTTACGGATTTCTTCTTTCAGGCTGCCAACGCTGAAAATGAGCACAATAATTACATTCTTTTGGATGCATCCAAAAGTGAACTTTCCAAGAAGCTTTTTTTTGCCCTTTTACTGGCTGGGTATAACCGAACCAACGGAGATAAAAGGCTTCTGATCAACTTGCTTTATTGTGCTTTAATGGTTGAAATCTCGTCGATCCCGATTATCAGTACAAACAAGAAATTGACCATTAATGATCCGCTGATTCAAATTTTAAAATATATTAATGATCATTACACAACTATCACATTGAAATCTTTAGGAAAAAAATTTGGATACAACAAAAATTATCTAAGCAATCTGCTTAAGGATAAGACCGGCAGCAGCTTTCAAGAACTGATTGATCAAAAACGCGTTTCCGAAGCAAAACGACTGATGAGTGAAACCGAAGACAGCTTAAGCACGATTGCTATGAAAATTGGCTATAAAAGTGTCCCTTCGATATTCAAATTATTCAAAAAGGAAACAGGCCAAACACCCAATTTTTTCAGAAATGAACATTCAAATTGATTCAGCTTAATATCAGCTAGATGAAGGCTTCGAAGAGCTTTTCATACTTAAAAAATCTCTTCGTTTTGACTGACACGTCTGGTCTATGAAAAATACCATAATTGAGGAAAGGATTAATCCTCGCACATTGTTCAGCAAATTCTCCCACGACGAATAGCCCGCAGCTTTTGCGGGCTTAAAATTTGCGCTCACCTTTTTAAATCGTACACACTTCCGCCTCATCCCAACGTTGGATTTTTTTGATAAGGCGGAAATCGGTACTTATTCTCGTTTGCGCATACGATTAAGCAGACGTTTGCGTTTCTTCTTAGGTTTTGCTGGCGGGGATTCTTTGTTTGCCGACAGGACGGCTTCTTCCGCTGATTCTTCTTCATATTTCGCCGTGATGATCAGCTTCACAGGCGATGCTTGCTCATCTACCGCCAGATCCTCCACGGAGACGCCTGCTGGCAGACTGGATGTAATCATCATCAATGCCTGACTTTCACTAATATCCTGCGGTTCAACACCTAATGGCAGCTGGATGGTTTTGATCAACCAGCCTGGTTTTGGCTGCTCTTCGGTAATGGTGAAATCCTCGGGAAAGCGGATTTGTCCTGTATTTTTGCTATTTTTGACAGACTGCGGCTACGGGTTTTCTTTTGCAACAGTCGCTTCTACAACTGGCTGTGCACCAGCTGTCTCCAGCATGATACTCATTGGATCGTTGGCGGGTTGCTCGGTTTTTTCTCGATCATCAAAGATCGTGCGGACTTCTCGCACGATTACTTTGGCGTGCAAAACTTCTTTGAATAGCGCGACCCCATCTTTTTCAAACAGGCCGATCTTAGTTAATTTGGTTAATGCTGCTTTGACTTGATCCGCGGTTTTGGTGGGATCAAAATGTTTAAATTTTAAATGATGGGATTTGCCAATTCCGTCGGCAAATTCCGCATCTAACGTAATCGTTTTCATTTTTTGGTTTTCTTCCTTTCGTTTTTCGTTTTTTTTACATTGGGAATGGAAATATTCGTCATGATTCCGCGAATCCTGTTAATGGTTCTTCGGTAATTTGATTCAATAATTGTTCAGTTTCTTCAGCGACATAGGTTTGCGCTGGGAATAATTTTGCGGATAATAATTGCCATTCTTTCTTTCCAAAATAATCGGTAAAATAAATATAATAGCGACGCATCGCGGCAGTCGAGCGGGTTTTTAAAAAAATGTAGTTCGCTAATCCGCGTAACACACTCTTGAATTCTGATTCGCAGAGTTCTGCTCTAACTTGCAGCGCAATCAATAGTTCGATGGTGGCCGTGCCATCTTTTGTCTCATGGTAAAACTTGCGAATGCGTTTTTCGATTGTCTGCCGTGACAACGTAAATAGTTTTTTATCGGTAAATGCCATACTCGTGCATTCATTCTCCCCCTTTCGTTTAGAATAGTTCTTTGTTGAGATATCTACACCACTAACATACGCCTATTTCTACGGAATTTACACACCAAAAATTTGATTGCAACTAAAATATAAAAATCCTAATCTAAGGAATACGACAAACACGCACCAAACACCTTCATAAAATAACTTAATTCAAAAATAAATACCCATATTTTTATCTAAAAATATGAAAAAGCCTACGAAATGATTGTATTTTGAATAAAAATAGCCCGTTTAAACACTGAAAGAGCTGATTGAGAGGCATCATTAAAACAGTGTAATTTTTTTTACTTTAAGATGCCTTTCACTTTTGATGTTTATTAGATTTGTCTGCCAAGACATATAGATTGTTCTACTGTTGTATCAAGTTCACAATAATTAGCCAATGAGACGCAGCTAAATAAAATCTGTCAAAATCATGCCTCTTGATTCACTAGATCACCAAAAAGACCGATCAGTTTTCCCGATCGATCCTTTGATTAAACTTCCTTATTTAGCCAAGTAATCAGCCTTTGAGCTACCTGCTCATTTTGATCGCTGATCTCTGATTTTCCATCGCCCTTTTGAGCGCCATACGCACCAAAGCCGCCATGATTTCCACCGATGATTTCTTGATAATCTGTGTCTTTAGGCAAATCCTCTTTGGCTTTTTGATAAGCGTCACGATTCAATACCTCATCCTTCTCTCCAGTCAAGGAGAGTACGGGCAGCTTCTTATCAGCTAGACTTCCCTTTTCATCTGGATAACTGGCTAAGAAAAACACTCCTACTAATCTATCAGAATGCTCCTTGGCAAAACGGCTTGCCATCACACCGCCTAATGAGTGACCTCCCAACACAAAGTCTCGCTTAGGTTGCTGAGAAAGTACCTGCTCCCCACGATTTGGTGCTAAGATCGCCAAGTCCAGCGGCATTTTCAATAGATAAACTGGATAGCCAGCTTTTGCCAGCATTTGAGCCCAGAGACTATAGCTTCCTGGATCGACTAAGGCCCCGGGATAAAAAATGATTATCGGCTTCGATTTGTCCTCAGAAGGAAAATACAGCCAATCCTTGCCTTCTTTTGCCTGTTCCGTCACCTGCTGTGCGGCCTCTGTCGGAGCATAAGTTTGCGTTTTTACATACGCAATTCCGCCGATTATCACGACAACGATTCCGATAAGAACAGTCAGAAGGAGCTTTTTCCATTTCTTCACTGTGATCGTTCCTTTCCTTCGTTGCCATCATATCATTATCCAGCATTTTGGAGCAATTTTTGTGACCCTGCTTTTCTAGTAATTAACGTTCCGACAGCCGCTTACCCACGACTAAAGTCACAGGTGTGCGCGCCTCGCTCAAGCAACTGTGCCGCACCAATGAGCCTTTTTTTATGGAAATTCGGTGCTTTTATTTAGGATCTCTAGCGCTTTTCTGTAATGTTTTCTTCAAATGCTTGAGAAAGTATTCTCCAAATTCTGTCGGCTTGCGCATTTTATTAGAGATCACCACTAAAGAATGAACCTCGGCATCCTTCAATGGACGAAGCACGATTTGCTCCTTAGTTAAGCCGTTGATGATGCCTAAGCCAGAAGCATACGCATCAGATGCACCTAGTAAATTCATCAGAGTTCCACGGTCACTGGTGTAGAAATTGGATTGCTCTTTGGATATGTCAATCGGGTCCTCATCTAAATGGACTGAACCGCTGTCCTCTTGAAAAAAACGGACTTGAGGATAAACCAAAAGATCCTCCTTCGTTATGACTGACTTCCCACTAAGCGGATGGTCCGCACCCAAATAAATATGCGTAGAAAAATTCCCCAGCACCTCAAATTTCAAACTTTCTTGGCTGAAATAACGCTCAAGCAATCGCTTATTTTGCGGATTTAGATACAAAATTCCTAGCTCGCTTTCAAAATCTCGAATGCTTTCAAGAATTCGTTTGGTAGTCGTCTCAATTAAATAGAAATTCCGACAATCCGCTTGAAATTTCTTCGTAACTTTCGCAAAAGGCTCATAAAGAAAGTCATAATGCTGGGAAACCACGGTGAAGCTCTTCTTTGTTCCCAACGAAAAATGGTTTTCCATCTCTTCTACCTGAGCCAAGATTCGTTTGGCATAGATCAAAAAGTCGCTGCCCGCTTCTGTCAAGCAAACACCGGATTTGGAGCGATGGAACAGCTGAATGTCCAGCTCCTTTTCTACCTCCTTAATGGCGCTAGAAAGACTGGGCTGCGTGACGTACAACTCTTTAGCTGCTTGACTAAAGCTTCCGACCTTAGCGATCGTCAGGACGTAACGATATTGCTGTAAATTCATGAATTTCTCCTTTCCATAGTGCTTATTCGTCAAATACCTGGAAGCCGCAAATCAGATCCTTCAATAAATCCTGACTGTCTTCAATCCCAATCGAAAGACGCAATAAATGATCCGTTAGCCCGTAAGATTCCCGTAATTCTTTGGGGATATCCCCATGCGTTTGCGTTATTGGATAGGTGATCAGCGTCTCCACCCCGCCTAAGCTTTCAGCGAAGGTGATCAAATTCAGTCGGTTTAAAAATTCTGGTATCTTGGCTGCATCACGAACACAAAAGCTGATCATCGCGCCAATTCCTGGATAAAGGACCTTCTCAATTGGTGAAATATTCTCTAAAGCTGCTGCAATTTTCTGCGCATTGCGCTCCTGCTGCTCAAAACGGACCTTTAGCGTCTTGAGACTACGAATGAACAGCCAGCTGTCAAAGCTGGATAAGGTTGGACCCGTAGTATTACTGAGCCATGCCAATCTTTGACCAACCTCTGGTTCTTTCGCCACAACGACGCCTGCCAATAAATCATTGTGACCGCTTAAAAATTTGGTTCCTGAATGAACCACAATATCCGCCCCTTCTTTCAAAGGTTGCTGACGCAAGGGAGTTGAAAATGTATTATCTACAATTAACAGTGCATGATATTGATGCGCCAGCTTTGCTGCTTCAGTGATTGAGACCTCCTGCATTAAAGGATTCGTCGGTGTTTCTAAAAAGACGGCTGTGATTTCTTCATTGATTTGACTTTTTAAGCTGTCAAAATCCTCAAAATAATGAAAGACTGACGCATTTTGCCGCTCTAGCTCTTGAAAATAACGATAACTGCCGCCATAGAGATCTCTCGATACTAGAAATTCACTCTTAGCCGGAAAATAATTAAAGACTAGCTGAATCGCGCTCATTCCTGAACTGGTAACGATTGCTTGACTGCCAGCTTCTAAATTTGCCAGTGCTTCTTCTAAAATTGTTCGCGTAGGATTTTTAGTCCGAGTATAGTCATATCCGGTGCTTTGTCCCAACGCTGGATGAGAAAAAGTCGTCGATAAATAAATCGGTGCTGAGACTGCTCCTGTCTGTATGTCACTGCGATTGCCGATCTGCGCTAATTCTGTTGCTGTTTGATAATTCATCTGTGATACCTCCTTTAATGCTGTGATCCACTTCGATTAATCTTTTCACTGCAGCTTCAATATTTTCTGGTTTTGTTGCTAAATTTATACGGATGAATCCTTTAGTCTCCGACGAAAACCAAGCACCATAATCAATGGCTAAACCGGCTTGATCTTGGATGTAATGCTTTATCTCGTATAATTTTGGCAGCCAATTTCTTATGTCTAGCCAAGCTAAATAAGTACCTTGCAGCTCGCTGATCTTAATCTCAGGAATATTTTCTGCTAATCGTCCCCTTAACAGTTGATAGTTTTTCTCCACCACAGCCAGTAAGTCTCGTAGCCACTCATCGCCTGTAGCATAGGCAGTCATTGCAGCTGTCTGACCTAAGGCACTAAGACCGGTATGGCGATGCTGCTTTTCCCATTGTTGATATTTTTTTCGTAGCTTCGGATCAGGCAGCCAGATATGCGCATTCAGTAGTGATGCCAAATTAAAAGTTTTCGACGGCGCGTTGCAGACAATCAGCTGCTCAAAACAATCTAATTCCTCAGCGATCGTTAGTGCAGAAACAAACGAATGACCAGACAAAATCAAATCTGAATGAATTTCATCGGAAATGACCAATACATCATATTTTTGACACAGGGAAAGAACTTCCTTTAGTTCTTCTCTGCGCCAGACGCGTCCAACTGGATTATGCGGGGAGCAAAGAAGAAACAGCTTCACCTCATTTTCCATTAGCTGCCGCTGGAAATGAACCAGATCCATTCGATAGCCGTCCTCTGTTTCTAATAAATTCGATGTGAGCAATTCCCGCTGCTGGTCTTCAATCACATTAAAGAAGGGGTAATAAACAGGCGGCTGAATGAGGATCTGATCGCCTTTTTCGGTAAAGCATTCGATCAAATCGTGAAGCCCCTGTACAACACCCGTCGTAAAATGCAGCCATTCCTTACGAAATCTAGTTTGTTCATGGCGCTCCTGCCAGCTTGCATAAGCAGAAAAATAATCTTCTGGAAGCAAGGAATAGCCAAAGATGCCATGCTCGATCCGTTCCGTTAATGCTGCTTGAACAGTTGTCGGCATAGAAAAATCCATGTCCGCTATCCAAAGCGGCAGCAAGCCTTCAGCACCGTACCGTTCCTTCAAACCATCCCACTTCAAAGAGTCTGTTTGTTTTCTGTTTTGATAAAATGTCTGGACAAAATCTGCAATTTCCATCTGCTCACTCCTTTTTTTGAAAAAAAAAGTCCCTTTGTCAATTGACAAAGGGACGGATTATACCGTGTTACCACCCAAATTCGTATTACAAAAATACCTCGACAGCTCCATAAGAAGCTCGGCGAAATAACGGTCGCAACCGTCTAGCGAGCGTGAACCCGCCAGAACACTCAGAGCTCATCTTCATTGAGTTTGCCATGTCCTCTTTCTCACCAGCCGAGGTCTCTGTATTTAGCAGCGTCAACTACTCTTCTCTTCAACGTTAATTTATTTTATTCTTGAAAAACTAGCGTACCTCGATCTGACCCTTCAATACGTTTTTGGTGTTGTAATAGATATGCTTCGCTACCTCAGCGTTATTCATCGTGTACAGATGAATCCCCGCCACATCCTGTGTCGCCAAGTCAATAATCTGATCGATAGCATACGCCAAGCCAGCTTCTTTAAGAGCGATCGGATCATGCTCGTATTTTTCTAAAATGGCTAAAAACTTGCGCGGAAGCTTAGTATTGGTAGTCTTAATCAAACGCAAGGCCTGCTTCCGATTTACAATCGGCATGATCCCCGCTAAGATCGGAACCTTGATATCCGCCAAGTCACAGGATTCTTGAAATTGATAGAAAAGCTCATTGTCGAAAAACAGCTGGGTGATCAATTGATCGCAGCCGCCAGCAACCTTCCGCCTCAGATTTTTAACATCCTCAATGCGATTTTGCGACTCTGGATGCGTCTCAGGATAACAAGCGCCGCTGATATGAAAATGCGGTGCCTGCTGCTTCACGTAGTCAATCAAATCGCTGGCATAAGTAAAATCCTGTTTAGGCGGCAGCTCTGGAATGATATCCCCTCGCAACGCCAATATCTGATGAATGCCGATTTGATCTAATCGCGTTACTAGTCGCTGAACCTGCGCTTGATCCAAGTAAGCCGCGGGCAAATGCGCGATCGTTGGTACCTGAAGCTCCGTATGGATATAATCGGCTACCCTCAACGTCGTCTCTTCGATGGTTTGACGATTGTTGCTGCAGGTCACACTGATAAAATCAGGCGCTAATTGCTGCAGCTCCTCCAATGTTGTTATGAGCTTCTCCGTTCCAACCTGTGTATTCGGCGGAAACACCTCAAATGATAGCGTGCTGGACATTGGCTGCACTTCCCTTCTATCAGAATTTGTCTAAATTCCTTCGTTTGTTGTGATACGTTACACAATACCACGCTTTTTTCGCCTTGAATAACTGATAAAAGTAATAACTGGTTATAGCTAATAACTATAACCTCCGTTATAATTATAGAAAAAGAGGTGAAGTGATGCGTTTACAACAATTGATCTATTTCGAAAAAATTATTGAAAAAGGCTCAATAAATGAGGCTGCAAAATCTCTGTATCTGACTCAGCCCAGTCTTTCCAATGCGTTGAAGGAGCTCGAGAATGAAATGAAGGTACAGCTGCTAGTTCGCAACAAGCAAGGGATCATCCCTACCGCTGAAGGTCGTGAATTTCTGATCTATGTTCGGCAAATATTGGATCAGGTCAATCTGCTGGAGGAGAAATTTAAGAATGAGCCGCTGCGACGCCAGAATTTTTCAGTATCCGCTCAGCATTATGCCTTTGTGGTCCATGCTTTTGTGGAGCTACTGCGCACCGTCAATGCCGAGGAATATAATTTCACCCTGCGCGAGACCGAAACAGAAAATATTTTCGATGATCTCGCCAGCTTTAAAAGCGAACTAGGTATTCTTTATTTGAATTCCTTTAACCGTCAAGTCATGACCAAGCTGTTCAAAGAAAAAGGCTTAGAGTTCACACCGCTTTTCAATGCCAAGCCGCATGTCTTTGTCAGCCGCACCAATCCCTTAGTCGCTAAAAAATCGCTGAAATTAGCAGATCTCGAGGACTATCCCTATTTATCCTACGAGCAAGGAGAAAACAATTCCTTCTATTTTTCCGAAGAAATTCTAAGCACCTGGGATCGAAAAAAGAACATCAAAATCAGCGACCGCGCAACAATCTTTAACCTGATGGTAGGCTTAAACGGCTATACGATCAGTTCAGGAATCATCAGCAGCGAACTAAACGATGATAAGATTGTCGCGATTCCTCTAGAGTATGAGGATGTCATCACCCTCGGCTGGATCAAACAGCAGCAGCTTGAGCTCAGTCCCTTAGCTCAGTCCTATCTAGAGCTGTTAAAAGAACACATTCGCGGCTATGGGTTTGATATTATTGAATAAAAAAGGAGTCAAAAGCTTCTCTTTGATGAGATAGCTTTGACTCTCTTGATTTAATTCAGAATAATCAACTATAAACAAGCAGTCCCCACTGCAAAATCAGCGTAATCCCCGCACCGAATAGCCAGCCGCCTACTACATCAGACAAATAATGAATCCCTAAATACACCCGAGAAAAACCAATCATTCCAGCAATCACTAGACAGATGATTACCAATAATGGTAGGAATTGCGGATAGACTTCCCCACCACCAAGCGCGATACAGCAATAAAGAGCACTGGAACAGGTCGCGTGAAAGCTAGGAAAACTGGCGTCGACTTCTTCGACCAACCGTTGACCCACTGGACGGGGACGCTTTATCAAACGCTTGATAATATAGGCTAAGCCCCAACTAAGAGCCAAAGATAAGCCAGCCGGTTTCAGAATTGCTGAACGAAACGGCGGGACTAAAGCCAGCGCACCGATGATAATGATCACACCTGTAGCTCGACCAAGTTTTGTAAAAAAGAGCATGATCTTAGTGATAAACGGACGCCGTAAAGCAATCACTTTGAGCGTCACCAGCTCATCGAAGCGCTGTAAACCTGACAATGAAAGAGCGATCAACAACACTACGAATACTAGCAAACAAATAATTCCACCGATTAACATAGCATCTCCTCCTTCCAGATATTACTCTCAATCTCTGCAACTTAAACGATCTTTATTCTTATTATATTAAGTATAACCCAATTTATTTCCGTTGTGTTAAAGAGAAAAAAAGGACCAGCTACGTTTTGCACGCCAATTTTCCTCAGCTCCCTTACTTTTTTAATCATATCCCTCATATAAACAAAACTTATCGTTACCCAACGTTTTGACTATACTTTCCTCCACCTTTTATACTTCCGTTGCAATCAAATTTTAGGAGGATTTAATTATGCTTACAGGTTTAAATTTATTAAACAACCCCTTTTTAAATAAAGGAACAGCCTTTACCAAAGAAGAACGAGCAAAATATGGTATTACTGGGATGCTGCCTAGTACCGTTCAAACATTAGAGCAACAAGCCGTTCAAGCTTACGGACAATACTTAAGCAAACCATCAGATTTGGAAAAACGCATTTTCTTAATGAACGTGTTTAACACCAACCGGACATTATTTTACAAATTGATGGGCCAACATTTAGTTGAATTCATGCCAATCGTTTATGATCCAGTTGTGGCTGATTCAATCGAACAATACAACGAAATTTTCGTTGAACCACAAGATGCGGCTTTCTTATCCATTGATGATCCAGAAAGTATCAAAGACAGCTTGAAAAACGCCGCTGACGGCCGTGACATTCGTTTGATCGTTGCGACTGACGCAGAAGGAATTCTAGGCATGGGCGACTGGGGTGTCAACGGTGTGGATATCGCCATCGGTAAATTAATGGTTTACACTGCTGCAGCTGGAATCAACCCTGCACAAGTTTTACCTGTTTCCATCGATGCTGGTACGAACAACGAAGAATTGTTGAATAACCCACTTTACTTGGGAAACCGTCATGAACGTGTGACTGGCGACACTTACTACGATTTCATTGATCAATTCGTTGAAGCAGCGACAGATCTTTTCCCTGAATTACTATTACACTGGGAAGACTTCGGCCGTGGCAATGCCGCAAACATTTTAGAAAAATATCAAGATAAAATCACGACCTTCAATGATGATATCCAAGGAACCGGAATCGTTGTTCTTGCTGGTGTATTAGGCGGATTGAACATTTCTGGTGAAGCCTTGAAAGATCAAACCATCCTGACATTCGGTGCTGGGACTGCCGGCGTTGGTATTGCCAACATTTTATTAAAAGAAATGGTTCGTCAAGGAACACCTGAAGAAGAAGCACGCAAACACTTCTACCAAGTCGACAAACAAGGTTTGTTGTTTGAAGATACAGAAGGCTTAACACCTGGTCAAATTCCATTTGCAAGAAAACGTGCTGAATTTACTAACAGCGAAGAATTAACAAACTTAGAAGCCGTTGTAAAAGAAATTCATCCAACAATCATGATCGGCACTTCTACACAACCAGGTGCTTTCAGCGAAACCATCGTCAAGGAAATGGCGGCACACACTGCTCGTCCAATCATTATGCCGTTATCAAATCCAACAAAATTGGCAGAAGCTACAGCGAAAGATTTGATCGAATGGACTAACGGAAAAGCTTTGATCGGTACAGGTATCCCTGCTGCTGATGTGGAATACAAAGGCGTGACTTACCAAATCGGCCAAGCCAACAATGCCCTAATGTACCCAGGACTTGGTTTAGGCTTGATCGCTTCGACTTCAACTCGCGTAAATGATGAAATAATTTCTCAAGCAAGTCGCGCGTTAGGCGGAATCGTGGATGTGACAAAACCAGGTGCGTCTATCTTGCCTCCTGTTGCTAAATTGACGGAATTCTCTCAAATCATCGCTGAAACGGTAGTGAAATCAGTCGTTGATCAAAAATTGAACCGCGAAGAAATCACAGATGTCAAAGCAGCGGTTGAAGCAGCTAAATGGGTCCCTGAATACACAGACTAATTCCTCGATTTCCACTAACTAAAAACCACTCTCTAAAATGAGGGAGTAGATGCAATGCTACTCCCCATTTTTATGGATTCAACAATGCTTTACTAAAGAAAGGATCTTTTAAAAATGGCACAAAAAGAATCAACAACTGCGATGCCAGTTGAAGAAAAAAAGACCAGCTTCTGGTCAACCAAAATCACTGGTGTTAGCCTTCCAATTTATTTGATCATGGTCGTTGTCCTGATCGTAGCGATGGCTTTAGGCAAATTGCCTACAAATATGATTGGACCAATCGCTATTCTAGTAATTTTTGGGAATTTATTTCATTTTATCGGCAATAAAATTCCGATCGTCAAAAGCTATTTAGGCGGCGGCTCAGTCTTTGCGATCTTCGCTTCTGCAGCAATCGCAACCTTTGGTATCTTACCTGCTGAAGTCGTAAAATCAACGCAAAACTTTGTCAGCAATATGGGCTTTTTAGACTTTTATATCGCGGCTTTAATTACCGGTAGTATTCTTGGAATGAATCGTAAGTTATTAATGAAAGCCTCTGTTCGTTTTATTCCCGTAGCACTTATTTCTATGGTCGTTTCTTTCTTCGCTGTCGGATTGGTTGGTATGCTGATCGGTAACGGCTTTGCGAATTCTGTTTTATATATCTCGTTGCCTGCGATGGCTGGTGGTGTCGGTGCTGGCGCTGTTCCTTTATCAACGATTTATGCTCACGTTTTAGGAACGGATGCGTCCTCAATTATTTCTCGTTTGATCCCGGCAACTGCCATGACAAATGTTTTAGCAATTATTGGTGCTGCGTTAGTTGCTCGTGCGGGACAATCATTGCCAAAATTAAATGGTAATGGGAAGCTGATGGAAAAAGGCGATCTTGGCGATGGCAAACCTCGTGAAGTTAAACCTGATATTGCTCAACTAGGTGTTGGGCTGATGGTGGCATTGACCTTCTACATTTTAGGTCAAATCTGTAACTTCTTTGTTCCAAAGATCCATGCCTATGCCTTCATGATCATCATCGTAGTTATTTGTAAAATTACCAATATCTTGCCAGAATATTATGAAGATGCCGCAATCATGTTTAACAACTTGATTGTTAAAAACCTGACTGCTGCTGTACTAGCTGGTATCGGTATTGCGTTATTGAACTTGAACGTTCTAGCTTCCGCATTAACGTGGCAATTTGTTGTCCTATGCTTGACAAGTGTTATTGTTATTTCTGTCGTTTCTGGTTTCGTTGGTCGTCTATTCGGATTATACCCAGTCGAATCAACGATTACTGCCGGTCTATGCAATAACTCAATGGGCGGAACCGGTAACGTAGCTGTTTTATCTGCTGCTAACCGCATGGAATTAATCGCCTTTGCCCAAATGGGAAATCGTTTAGGCGGAGCGATCGTGTTAATTATCTCAGGATTTTTAATGCAGCTGTTTTCATAATAAAAAACGAGCGAACAGCTTTCTTTGGATTGAAAGCAAATGTTCGCTCGTTTTTATTTTTGGTATATCGTGTCTGAAGTGCTGTGCTAATATTATATTTTCCCTCGTGATTTCATTGATCCTGCAATCCCTGTTACAAAGACAACGAAGAAAATAAATATCAAAACAAAGAATGGAATAATATGAATGGCGCCATTTTCAAAACACATTAATAGATAAATCAACGATGGCAGCGCAAAGAAATAATTGGCTGCTCTTCTATTCAGATTGATAAACCTATCGTAGATCAAAACACAAAATGGTGCGACAGCGCAGATCATTATTTTAAACATCCAGGCTTCGGTTACTTTGAAGGAAAAAACACTTATTAGAATAACCAACAATATCAGTAATACACCAACAATCTTCTGTTTGTTCAAAAAGACACCCTCTTTTCCATGAACCAGATTCATTTCAACCCAAACGATCTAATAAACAAATAATTATATTATGTAAACTTTTGTTTCTTGCTCTTTTATTCCACTACTATAGCATTGATATTCAAACATTTGAACAAAAAAAAGGAGAATGCTTTCCAATTCTCCTCGTTTTTCTTGTTTCTACCATCTTCCTCGTTTTAATCGAGCCTTGTTTACATAGCGTTTCGCATTTGCTGGAATCCGATCTGGCGAGTCGTCCGTATCAGCTTCCCAAGGATAGAGTCCCTCTTCGTTTTTTTGGAAATTTTGCAAGTCGTCTTTTTGTGAGTCCTCGCTCCGTTCGTTCTTCTTCCGCAAACGCATAAGGAAATAAGACAGTGCGATGAGTATTAATGCGATAAAACGAATCGTCCCTACCATGATCCTTACCTCCTCATTTCATGTAGTCGATAGTTAATTAATCCTGACAGGAAATGTTCAGCATCATCGATTCTCATTCTAAAACGGTCATGTCTAGCAAAAAAGCCATAGCTGATCGTATTTGGTTGTTTGAAAAATTGGGCAAATTCTGGAAACATGACGCCAGTCGTGATTTCATGCTGAACTCTTTTTCTCATGACTGAATTGATCCTGTCCTTCACAACATTGAACTCTTTTGAGCTTTGGAATATTTGCGTTTTCAGTTCGCTACTTGATAATTTTTCAATCATTTTAGACGCTGCGACTAGCAACTCCAACATTGTGGGATAAGCCGTATCTCGTTTATCAATGAAGTTAATATTCCCAAGTGCATTGTCCAAGCCAAATTGATAATACTCTTTCTTTTCTTGATAAATCAGCAGTTCATTGGTTGCGTAACTAAGCCAATGATCATGATATTTTTGGTAGTCATCGGCGATAAATTGATTCATGAGATCCTCACAAATCTGCATGATGTTTGCTTCTTTGAAAATACCATAAGCCCGAAGCAGGGCAAAAAGGATTTCACCATCATAATAAACGATTCTAAATGTTTCCTTGATTTGTAATTGCGAATCCAACACATGGATGGTTCGATTGTCCTTTGTTATAAATTTATCCTTTACAGAAACAATCAATCGCCTTAAAATCGGTTGAAATTGCGAATCTCCTGTGACTTCGCTATATTTAGCAATCGCTAAAATCGCTGTTGCTTGTGCTCCCAGCTTGTATTCTACACTGGAGCTTAACGGTTCCTTTACCAAAAGATAGCCCGAGACTTCTGAGAGTAAATGCTGGATGCCCCATTGAAGACTTTTTTCAAGTAAAGGCTTTATTTGTTGATCATTCGTGTATCCGGCAGCTTCGGCTAACGCATATAAGGAAGAAAAATGTCGGACAGAATTATAGCCTTTTATTCGTTGGTCATAACAGGGGAAATAACCATAAATAAATTGTCCTGTCTCTGTTAATTGGCGCTTTAGATAGTCACTGCCTTTTTCAATCACTAGATCAGTCATTTGATTCAAATTTAAAACCGAAACGGACCGCACCCGATTGCCATTTCCATAATCAATCAAAGGAAAAACCTGATCATTTTCAAAGTAAAAAGCTTCGGTTTTAAATAGATACAGTGGAGCAGTTGATAACTGAGCTGTCTTCGCGTTTCTTATGCCATATTTTCTCTTCATATAGCCACGATAATTTTGATCATCAATTGAAAGTTCCGGTAGATTTCGCCCGACCTTGTGCTCTTTGCTAGGCTTTAAGATCGCATTTCCCACCAGTTCTTCCATTAAAAAGCTCTGCTTCTTTCTTCCATTTACCCGAAAATTGAAATCGCCGTAGTTGTTCCTTTTGACACTGCCAATCAATTCCTGAAGTTCTTGGAAAGTAATCTTCTTTTCCTCTGTTACAACATCTAGTCGAAAATACGGGGCTTGTTCAAGGTTCTTTCTTTTATAGTATGATAAAAAATCATTCCAAATTGTTTGATAATTATCGCCGTACAGCTCAACGACCTGACTGCGTTCTGCGAATTTACCGATACTGATAATTAAGAGAGGACTCACCTGCTTTGTCCGCATCTTACTAAGCAGCTCTTCCACCACTTGGAATTTATTTTCAATTAATTGAATCGACATTTTATCACCCCATAAAAGATCAATGAAGGGAACATTCCCTTCATCAATCCCGTTTTTTAGTCTTCTTTTTTTGTCTTTCTAAGTTTCCATATACCAATACCAGAAAAGAATGCGGCTAATGCTCCTAACGCTGTGATCGATGTGTCAGTGTCCTCACCGGTTGCTGGATATTGTTTCGCGCTTCCAAGGTAACTAGTTCTTCCGCTTCCAACACTTCCTGACCCACTTGCACTATATCTTCCTAGAGAAGATGTCGGTGGTGTACCTTGGTTATTCGCCATTACAGGTACTCCTCTGTTGTCGTCGCTATCCGCATCGGCGTCAGAATCGGCATCGGCGTCAGCATCGGCATCAGCGTCAGAATCAGCGTCAGAATCAGCGTCCGCATCGGCATCAGCGTCCGCATCAGCATCGGCGTCGGCATCAGCGTCAGCATCGGCGTCAGCATCGGCGTCGGCATCAGCGTCAGAATCAGCGTCCGCATCGGCATCAGCGTCGGCATCAGCATCGGCATCAGCGTCTGCATCGGCATCGGCATCAGCATCGGCGTCGGCATCAGCATCAGCATCGGCATCAGCGTCGGCGTCGGCATCAGCGTCGGCATCAGCATCGGCATCGGCGTCGGCATCAGCATCGGCATCGGCGTCAGAATCAGAATCAGCATCGGCGTCGGCATCAGCATCAGCGTCTGCATCAGCGTCTGCATCGGCGTCTGCATCGGCATCAGCGTCTGCATCAGCGTCTGCATCAGCGTCTGCATCGGCGTCTGCATCGGCGTCAGCGTCCGTTTCATCATCATCTGGAATAATTGCAGGTGTCGGTAAACTTGGCACGTTGTTTTGATCATAGGCAATTAATTCAATTTGATCCAATGCATCGACATCTTCTGCAGAGACAGGAATTGAAAATCGACCATTCTCATCCGTCTCTCCTTCAGCAATTTCTGTGCCGTCTTTATAAATTCTAACAATCGTATTAGGGTCCGCATACCCTGTAACTTTATAATCCGTTGATGAATTCCCTGTAACTACTACATCATATGGTGCAGTTACTTGTGCTACCTTGTAAAAGATTGGTGTATAGCCATCATTTTCTGTGGCAATATCAATTGAAAGAAGATTCGTTTTCACAATTGTAGCTAAAAATCCTGCTTCATAAGGTCTAGTCAAGTCTATTCCTCGATCAATTAACTCTTGAGGGATCGGATCAATGATAGTTGTTGGAATCGTAACATTCGTTTCTCCTAAAATACTCGCATCTGCAAGCTCACCAATTAATGTTGAGCCTGTATTTACTAAAGCTTGGGCAGTGGCAAAGGTTCCATTGAAAATGGGTTTTAGCGTCAGATTTAGCGTTTGATTCAGAAGTCCGGCTCCGGTACCTGTAATTGTCAGTGCCTGAACAGCACTATTCAAATCACTAAGTATTTGATTGACGTTTTCTCGAATGATCGTTTCCAATACACCGTCAAGATCCGCATAAATATATTGATCCCCTTGGGTTTGCAATTGCAATGCGACATCTGCGGCAGTCAGGCTGCTCAAGTTTTCTAATAGATTTAATTGTTCATAAACCTCATCTAAATTTATATTCAATAATGGATTAGAGTTAATCAAGGTGTTAATCGAGTTTATTAGTGTAGTCGTTGCGCCATCAACAATCGATAGTAATGGAGCTAGACCATTTTCCGGAAGTAAAATATTCGTTGAGAGCGTTCCTGTACCATTCGGTGCTACGTGACCTCGAAGTTCTTCAGGAATTGCCAACACAGCCATTCTATTGCCTGCAACCACACTTAGATCAATACCGCTATCAGCTGAAATGGTGAAATCCACACTTCTAACAGCATTTTCAATAGTAAAAGGACTCGTATCAGTTGTTCCACTTGAATTGGAAGAGTTCAAACTACTAAATAATTGCCCATCTATCAGCGCTGCATAAGCCTGTGTAGATTGCGTTGAAAAAAACGGAGTTGCTATTGAAATCGGTGTCAATCCTAGTAACAAGCCTGTCGCTACTGAAGTTCCTACATAGATATATTTTCTTGAACGTCGTTTTTCTCGTGCTTTTTGGTCCATTAACTTTCGATAATCCCTCTTCAATCTTTTCATCCCCTAAAAATAATTTATTTGAACTATTTTTTTGGTACCAGCAAAATGGTTTGATCACTTAAGTTAATAGGAATTTAACAAGAATATAATCTCTGAACAACTAGATTGTTTTACAATAAATAACTTTGACAGGACTTCTTAGAAGCTAAATTAGGCATACCTTATAATAAAATAAAGCTCTGCTGTGTTATGAAAACACTCATCTAAAAATGCTCGTTTATGGCATTTATATGAATAAATGGTGAATATTATTTTAACTTAAGTAAGAGATACATTCTTACTTTAAAAATATTCAGTTATTTTAAAATCCGCTGTTGGTGAGTATGGATAACCTACCCTTGGAATTCGAAAAGGGATTCTTATATTTCTAAAAAAATGAAAAAGATAACAGGTCTTTTTGTTTGGTTTGAAAAATGACACCCATATTTCAGATTCGGAATATTTTTGCTTATTGCCGATATACTAGTTCTGCTTAGCGGAGTTTAGCAGTAACTGTGTGCCTAGAAAAGTGAGCTCATGAAGTCAAACATGAATATACCTGCTGTAAAGCGATTTTTTCATGTGAAAATTTCTACTTTTCTTATAGAGGCAATAAAAATAACCCATCGGTTTTCCGATGAGTCATGAATTCTTATTCTATTATCAATCTCGACATGACCGGAAATTTTTCAATTATTTCCAATTGTTATATCGCTGAGTTCATTGTCGAATCTTTTTTACTGGCTTTTTGATATTGGCGTAAAAAATAAGCCGCAAACAGAAGTGTCATAAGTTCAGTGATCGGCAAACTCGCCCATACTCCCGTTAATCCACAGAAGTTCGCTAAAACAAGCACTAAAGGTATTAAGAAAAAATAGCCTCTGAACAATGCCAACGCAAAAGCCTGTTTGGCACGACCGATCGCTGAAAAGAAAATGCTAAAAACGACATTCAGTGAAGAGCCAAATAATGACAAGAAGAAAATCGGAATACCAGCAGCAGCTAATCGGATCAGGATTGGATCATTTTCACGATTAAACGCGGAAATGATTGGGTATTTCAAGAAAAATAGGACCAGATACAAGCCAACCGCCATAACAAAGCTAACCCTTAACCCAAAGGACAAGGTCTTTTGGATAGTGGTGCGGTCTTCTTTGTTTGCGGCACGACTGATTAATGGCTGAATTCCCTGTGCGACGCCAGTAAATAAAGAAAGCGCAACTACTAGAATATTTGCCAAAACTCCATAAGCAGCAATGGCAATATCTCCGCCTAAGCCGATCAATACCTGATTGAAGACTAGGATACTTACACCCGTACTCATTTCCGCAAGAAAGGAAGATAACCCCAGCTACACACTTTGAGTGACCGTCTTTAGCTTCGGAATCGCCCATCTCAATGAAAGGGAACGCTTTGAGAAATGTCGGTGAGTACTCAAAATGAGCAGACTAAGTACTGGAGACAATACCGTTGCCAACGCTGCACCAGCCATTCCCATATTCATTGGAAAAACAAAAATATAATCAAAAATGATATTGAAAACACTGGAAAAAATCATCGCCTTCATTGCCAACTGCGGATTTTGATCGTTGCGAATAAATGCTAGACATAAATTGTTCAAGATAAAAAATGGCGCCATCACCAAAATAAAGCGCATATACATTGTTGTATACGCAACAGTTTCGCCACTTGCTCCTAAAAGTAACGCCAAATCTTGACTGAAAAAGGCCCCTAGTCCAGTAAAAAAGAGTCCGATGATTCCACCAATCACCAGCAGCTGAGAAAAATAGTCGCCGCTTCTTCCCTTCAGCGCAAATAACGTCGCGCCGCCCATACCCAACAATAGCCCAAGCCCCGTCAGTAGATTGAATATCGGCAGTGCAATATTTAAGGCCGCCAAGCCTAGCACTCCCACCCCATTTGCAATAAAAAACGTATCCGCTAAAATATACAGCGATAATCCTAGTGTGCTTAACACGCTTCGTGTGACATAACCTTTGATCTCATTCATTTGATTCCCTCCACAAAAAAATAGCATCCTACCCTCCTATGGCCTACGGGGCAGACTGCTACTCAAAACAAAACCCGGCGATTTTGCTAAAAGTTCTTCATAATTTCCTTACATTCTAGCAATAAACAGAGCAAAAGGCAATCCAATTCTACAAGTCAAGATACATCACCCGTTCACTATTCTCCGGATCATGCCTTTGACTGTTAATAAAACCAAAGCGCTGATAATAAGGAATAATTTTTTCATTTTCCTCATGCACACTCAAATAAATCCGCTCAATCTCATACTGTTCTTTCATAAAATCGATCAGTAAAGGAATAAACAAGGTCCCATAGTGTTTTCCTTGAAACTTTGCGTCGATCATTAATCGATCCAGCCACATTGACTTATCCTGCTTGGCCCCAATCATGGAAAAACCGATCAACTGACGATCATCATACAATGCCAATGGCTGCCAGTTAAGAGAAACATCATAGGCTGCCTCCAGCAAAGATTGACCATTCGTCTCGATGAACGCCTCCTGATCCTTTGAAACAGAAAGAGCAACGATATCACGCCAATTGCTTTCATCTACATCCTTAATCAATAATCCCATTGGTTGCGTTCTCCTTTAAAGGTACTATTTGTAAGCAACCATAACAAATACAGAAAAAAACAGCAATCAAAAACCGATTGCTGATTAAAAACTTATTCGACTACTTCCTTACTTTCACGCATAAAGATCGCCGCGCCAATGGCACCAATCAGAACGATGGTTCCGGCAACATAACAGATTTGAATCAAGCCTTTATCGAAAGCATCCACAACCAGCTTCTGTAAATCTTGAGCAAATGGCGCTTTACTTAGTGCATTTGAAAAAGCAATTTCATGACCGGAAAATGGCCCGGCTTTGATTAATCCGTTCACTAATTTTTCTGGTAGATGCAGCGAAGAAGCCTGTTGACTTACAACATTCCCATAACGATTGGCTTCGACTAAGCCTAAAATTACTACTCCAAAGCTGGTACCAAATTGGCGGAAGACATTCAGTAATCCTGAAGCCATGCCCATTTCCTGCGGAGCCACACCTTCTAAACCAGCCGAGTTCAATACCGGATTAACAATTCCGTTGGCGATTCCGATCATGACTAACGTTGGCCATAATTGAGCATAGCCCATCGTTGGAGATAATTGACCGATCAAAAAAATGAATCCAGCGCCGCTGACTAATAGTCCAGCAACGATCATCCATTTTTTCGAGAATTTGTTACCAAGAATTCCAACGACTGGTCCTAAAATCAATGACCAAATCGATAAGGCCAATTGACGAATCCCTGTATCAAAGGCGGACCAGCCAATATAGTTTTGCATTAGGACTGTCAAGTACGTATTAAAAGCGTAGATACCAGAACCTAAAGCAAACGCGACTAATACTGAACCAATGAAATTGATATTTTTGAACATCGACAAATTCATCATAGGATTTTGTACTTTGGCTTCCGCAAAAATAAATAGTGCTAAGAAAACAACCGCTAAAAGCAGCCATCCACCTATGCGCAGATCAGTCCAGGCCCAGCTGAGGTGGGTTTCCTTTTGAATCAAACCATAGATTGCGCTGAACAGTGCTGCCGCGGATAAAATCATCCCGATAAAATCGATTTTTTGATCTTTCCCATAGCTTGGTGTTTCATTGACAAAACGAACCGTCATTAAGACGGCAATAATTCCGATCGGCAAATTAATAAAGAAGATTGATTCCCAACCAAAGGCGTCTACTAGCAAGCCGCCAACTAGCGGACCAGAAGCCGAAGACAAACCAATAACAGAACCTAAAATACCTAAAGCTAGACCGCGTTGTTTCCCATCAAAATTGGAAGCCACCAGCGCCATCGACAAGGACATCATTCCAGCCCCACCGACTGCTTGGACACCACGACCAATATCTAAAATCAATAAGGATGGTGCAAAGCCATTCACTACAGAGGCGATGACAAAAAGAATCAAACTAGCTAAAAAGATTTTTTTTCGTCCATACATATCGCCCATTTTTGACACGATCAGCAACGTGACCGCAAACACTAAGGTATAAGCATTCAGCACCCATTGCAGCTGCGTAAAGGGTTCATTGAAGGCCTTTTGCATAGTCGGTAATGCGACGTTTACTACAGTCACATCTAAAAGGCCCATAAATACGCCTAATGACATCGCGAACAACGAGAACCATTTTCTTGAAGAATTTTTCATAAACTGTTCCAACTCCTACTATTTATAACATTCAATCGCTTCAGTAGATCATTACTTTCGATCAGCGATTTGTTTTTTTATCCAGATTAATTTTGTTTTGGCAATTTGAATATCCAACTCATAGGCCTCCACTAAAATACGAAAGCGTTCTGCATTTTCCGGAAAACGCACTTGAGAATCAATCATTTCTGCCTGCGCCTTTTGATAGAACATTAGATCCTTTTCAATAAACAGTTGGAACTCATCCAAGATTCTCAGCTGCTCAGTAAGGTCCACGCTATCCAGCGAACGTAATTTGAAATGGATCATATCATTGCGCTTCGCATCAGAAGGAATTTTTTCCTTCATTAACTCAATAAAGCGGTCAACACCTTTTGTAGTAATATGCCACAGCTTCATCTTTCGCCCATCCTCATAAATCGTGGAAGTCACGAGCCCTTCCTTTTCTAATCTTTCTAATGATGGATACAATACCCCGCTAGAAACCTTCCGCATCGGCTGCAATGCAGAGCCGACGATTTTTTGAAGCTTATAGCCGGTTTTATCACTGGTAATCAATGAGCCTAAAAGCAGTAAATCGTACATTTTATCCCCCTCTCGATAAAACAGTATCAGTCTTTTAGATATATCGACTTGCTTATTATAAGTCTTTTAGACATATTGTCAAATAAAAAATATTCTTATTTTATTAGAAAAATCCGTCTTAAATGAGAACATAAAGAAACACCCACAACGGATTAGTCGCAGGTGTTGAGCACTTAAGAATTATTCGCAAATATAATCCAAAAAACTGCTTGCTTTTTTGTCGATAAAGATAAATCATGGAGTTGAAGTACCTCTTGCCACAAGCGGTAAAGGAAACGATTTTTGCTTTTCGGAAAGGACGAATTACTCAATGAACTTAATGCAGAATTATTATCAAGAACTTCAGAAAAACATGGAATACGTCATCAGCAATGAGTCAGAGGCGATAACTAAAGCAGCGACACTCATGAGTACTTGTATTGAGACGGAAAATAAGGTTTATTTTTTTGGCACGGGACATTCCTATATTGTCGGTCAGGAAGTCTTTGCCCGCGCAGGCGGCTATGCGGGCTTTATCCCGATCCTTGAAAATGAACTAGGCATGAATCATGCCTTCAAAAGCACGCTGATTGAACGAACTACTGAATACGCCGCTGTTTTGCTAGAATTGTATCCGTTTAAAAAAGGCGATGTAATCGTCATGACCTCAAATTCTGGACGAAATGCGCTGTTAATTGAACTGGGGCTGCGACTTAAGGAGATGGGCGTTAGCATCATTGCCATTACTGCTTTGGAGGCGTCAAAAAATAGTATTAGCCGGCACAAGAGCGGATTGCGCTTGTTTGAGCTTGCGGATGTTGTCCTTGATAATCGCTCTGTTTACGGAGATGCCAGCCTTTCTCATAATGATGAAATAAAAACAGGGCCTACCTCAACCATCATGAGCTGCTTTATCGTCCAGCTTTTAGTCAGCGCGTTCGTTCAGCTTGAAGTTGAAAAAGGCGGCGATGTTCCAGTTTTCAGAAGTAGCAATATCGATGGCGGCGATGCCTATAATGAGAAATTGTTTGAACGTTATCGGTAACAACTGAACGTAAATGATTCTTTGATAAACCGTAAGCCAGAAACCCTTTTCTTCATTGAAAGAGCTTCTGGCTTTTTATCACTTCATTAAAAATTCTTTTCGTTAACTAGCTCGTTTTCTCAATAAAGCCACGAATCGCTTGATCGATCACATCCCCGTTGCCATCAATCGTATGTCCGCCGGTCTCACAAATTATAGTATCTGCCTTAACTCGTTTAAGCAACTTTTCGATAGCCTCATACTTCGCCATTGGATCATCTTTCGCGTGACAAACTAAAATCGGCACGCTGATCGTTTCTAAAGCATAGTCATCATAGTTCAAGGACATATCCGTATTTGTAACCTCGCTATCCGCTTTCACCCCTTGACGTCTAGGGGTAGCTGGCAGCATGGTTTCAAACAAATTATTGCTTTCAATAGTCGAACCCATCATTTTATTGAAGACAAAGCCAAAATGCTTCATTGAAAACCACATAATAAAGTCATTGACGATAAATGGTGGGGGTCCTTGCAGCCCCATTGCCTTTATTTCTTTTGGGGTTCTTTTCTGATCTGGCGCTCCAGAGGATAGTAATATCAACCCCTTCAGCCTGTCAGGATAATCCAAAGCCATCCTTAATCCAGCGGCACCGCCTGCTGAAGTTGCTAGAATATAGCCTTTTTCAATATTCAACTGATCCATCATTTCAACAAAGGCCTGAGCTTGATTTTTCGGCGTGGGATCGCTCGGCAGATCTGAGCCTAAATAGCCAAAGCGAGCAGGGGCAATTTTTCGGTAGTCCTCTCCTAATACTTGTTTCAGACTGGTCATCCCCTGATCATATCCACCAAATATCCCGTGAGAAATGATAACAGACTCCCCAGACCCTTCATCAAGATAGTTCATTTTTCCGAAGCTGGTAATCAGGGGTTTAGCGTTATACTGATTCAAACGGGCATAAGCGTTTTTCATGTCTTTCTTATAAAAATAAAATTCTATACAAATAATAGTTAATACCACAAACATTATTGAGTATCCCAAAATTGTTCTCCTTTTAGAGTGATGATTAAAGTATAACAGATACCGATTAACAGTTTTAACCCTTTGTAGTAAAGGTACACTTTCAATGTAAAAGCAGCTTCCAACTTTCAGCTCGGAATGCTACACTTAAGATGATTTGAACTATTTTTGACTTTTAAAAAGATTCCGAGGTGTGGTTATGATTAACGAAGAGACTCAGTTAGACTCTGCTTTACAATTAAAAAAATACGTACGAGACATTGGCTGTCCAGAGTCAGCGGATATTCAGCACTGTCTGGAAAATTCAGCGGTTATCGCCAAAATTCTGGCTGAAAAGATTCGCACAGATACCTTCACCGGTCTGCGAAAGCTGGAATTTCTATTAGCAGAGCTTTCGGAAATTCCCTTCTTTGAACGGTTGGAAACGGTTCAAGTCATGCTCAACACACTTTACAAGCAAACAAATGTTGACGAAGGCTTTTCACTAACTGGAAAACAAAACGGTGTTCTGGCCTGTCATAATGCACTTTGCACATCAATTTTTATTCGGGCTGGCAAAAAAGAATGGGCTGAACAAGGTGTTCGATGGATCATTTCTTACTTCCCATTTGATAGAAACGAGCCCTCCAATTGGCAGGGCAAGGACCTCTTTCAACGCTTTGGGGGCTGTGTCGGAAATTCACCTTGCTATGATGGTGTCGTAAAATCAGTCAAAGCCCTCTCAGAGTATGCAGAAAAATACGGAGAGCTTCCCGGTCTTCGTACGAAGTTACAACAAGGTTTAGACTATTTTTTGAAGCATCGGGTGATTTTCCATCAGAACAACGACGAGTATTTATACGATGATTTGATCACGCTTTTTTACCCCTATCCTTATCGCACAAATATCATTGAAGCTCTTAGTGTTTTAAAAACTGAAAAGCTTCTAGATCGGCCTGAATGTCAAGCGGCACTTGACTATTTGAAGACGAAACAACGGAGTGATGGCTTCTGGCAGGCTGAGAAGATTTTTATGAAAAGCTCGTGGGTACCTTTTGATGCGTTGAAAAAGCCAGGAATGTGGATAACGGATGAAATTAATTGGATTTTTAGTGCAGTTTCTTCGAGATAAGCTCTTATTTCCTGAATACTAAAAAAACGACCCTCAGAAATTAGAAAAATCTAACTTTGAAGGTCGGTATTTCATTGACTGTTAAAACCCAAGAATACGAATATAATCTTTGTTTGTAGGAATTATTCGAGTGATTTCAATTATCTCGTCGACAATCTCATAAAAAATAATGTACTGTTCTAAGATATAAAAACGCATGTTAGTCGGTGCATCTATTTTAGCCGTTAAAGTCTGACCAAGCAACGTTGTCACTTTTAAAAATTCAAAAGCTGTATAAATCTTATCCAAAAAATCAGCCACCGTTGTTTCGTAACTGCCGATTTCCTTCATATAGAAAACAATTTCTGACAAATCATTCTCAATTTGAGGAGAGATGTTTAAGCTATAGTTTTTCATTCATTCGAGCCTTTAATTGGTCCAAGGTCAAATGACCTTCCTCTTTCAACGCTTGCTTCCCCTTATGCAGTTCTTCAAATAAAGTAAGAGTAGCCTTCATTTTTTGATACTCTTCAAAATCACTTACGACGTATCTTGCTCGACCATTTTTTGTTAATATAACTTCTTGTCCAGCCTTCACATTAGCTAACACTTGGTTATAGGACCGCATATCTGAAACAGGTATGATATTTTCCATAGAAAACCACTCCTTTTACACAGTTTAATACAAGTTACGCAATATTTTAAGTAACAAATATTTCCGTTTAAAACCGTGCACATATAATCCTAGAATTTTACAAAGCTAGTAACAAGTTGTCTATAGCATTAATATCGCCTGAATCATTTCAAATCATGATTGTTCTTGTTGCCAAATAATAGAACATCACTTTTTTAAAATTAGTGACTCAGATGATAATACTCTTCTTCCATCCGCTGCATTCTTGCACGTTCCTTTTTGTTGTACCAAGGAGAAACAGTGAAGGCCAACACATCGTTGATCAAATAAACCGAGCTGTTGACAAACATCGCTAAGCTGGCGGAGCCATGTCGGAATGAAATGAACCAAAGAACCATTTGGGCAAGGCCTGAAGCCAGCCACCAGAAATATTGATTGTTGTAGCGTAAGAAGCTGATAATTCCGGCACTCAGACTAATAGAAAAGGCAATCGCATCAATCCAAGGCCGCGGATCGTCGGTGAAGCGTTGGATCAAATAACCCGATACAAAATAAACGATGATGGTACTGATAATCGCAATCCCCCATGTTTTTCCGGTGAACTTGCGGATTTTTGCGGCCATGTTGTGATTCCATTCCTTACTTAATAAAACAGGAATATCAAGGGTGATCATATAGGCGATCTGTTCGCCGATGCTTAAATAATTCTTCGCTGAATAGCCAACATAAATAAAGCAGATTGCCGAGATAATTCCTAAAATACCATTGACCGACTTTGCGGCATTAATGGACAGAATACATAAAACCCCTAAAGTTGTACCGATGAAGGTAATTACAGTTAGAAGGTTGATCGGTTGGTTAACTAGTGTCATCACCTGACAGCCTAGACTGAAGAAAAAGAGGTAATAATTTTGTTGCGGCCAGCCTTTTAACTGGTGAAGTAAAAATTTAAAATAATTTATCATGGTGGAGCTCCTCGTTATAAATATTTAGGGATTCATCTTTATATCTATACCCTCGAAAAAACAGACGTTCTTTAATTCTCAAATAAAGGACCTATTAAAAAATTCCTTTTTCAATATTTCCATTTGAATAATAACAAGGACTTTTCAGTTCCTGCTGATTCAACTTATTCGTTTCTTCTTTGATCAGCTTGATCACTGTTTCAGCAGCCTGCGGATCAGCGACAAAATCGTAGTGATCGCCGTCGATCTGGATTTTTGGACAAATATTAAAATTATCATACCATTGCTCATAACGCTCGTTGACCATTCGATAGTAATCATACAGCTCAGGATTTGCGGCAATTTGTTCGTAATCTCGCCCACGCTTTTGAATCCGATCCAGCATCACATCAAAGGAAACCTTAATATGAACCATTAAATCAGGCCGTTTCTTTGGTGCGGCAGTCTCCAATTCCTTCAACATCGTGTCCAATAAGTTGTCATATTGCAGCACTTCCTGTTGACTTACGCGCCCAAGATCAGCATTCAAATGAAACAGTAAACTGTCTTCATAAATTGAACGATCAAGCACGTTATCCGCTTGCTTCAAGGCATCCTTCATCGCCAAAAAGCGTTTATTTAAAAAGAATATTTGCAGCAGAAATGTATATTTTTCTGGATTCGAGTAAAACAACGGCAATACTTCGTTATCATCCACGTTCTCGTAAAATGGTTTTGAATTCATTTCCTGCGACAACATATCTGTCAAACTACTCTTCCCTGCACCGATTGTGCCAGCTATTAATAGCATCGTTTCATCCATCCCTCTCTCATTAAAATAAGAATTTATCTTTTAAATCCTTGATAATAGTACTCCTAATTTTTTTTGATGTAAAGACTAGATTTTGTGTCTAATTAGTGATATACAAAACCGACAACACAATATATAGTGTTGTCGGTTTCAAGAGGTTGTATGCACTTTCTTTGCTATGTTGACGATTTTTCATCAAAAATATTGGACTCGCAGTTATCTCTTTTTAGGTACTATTTTTCTAAAAACGTGAAAAATAGGTTTATTTTCGTTTCGCATACGATCCAACTAAACTTCTCGTATGTTTGACCTTCTAAGTTGAAGATTTTACTAACCACTTTTAATCCTGCAAAAAGTCGGACTCGCTGCTATCTCTTTTTTTGGTACTATTTTTCTAAAAGCGTGAAAAATAGGTTTATTTTCGTTTCGCATACGATCCGACTATACTTCTCGTATGTTTGACCTTCTAAGATGAATACTTTACTACCAACTTTTGATCCTGCAAAAAGTCGGACTCGCAAAAGAGACCTCTTTACTTCACGCAAAGAGGTCTCAAAATATTAATAATCAAATTGACGGTAGTAACGACGAATGTCTAATGGATGGCAATTTAATTTTTCAACATGGGCATCGATTCGTTGGGTGACACAGTGCATTAATAAATGCGGTAGCACTCGGCCGCGATTTTTCTCGCTGATGCCTTTGATTGGGTAATCCTTGGAATCAATGAAGGTATAGTTTCCACAAATACGTGGTAACAGATTTTTCACCCGCTCAGCTAATGGACGCTGCTCATCTTCCCCTAAGAACAATGTTACTGGTGTGGTTTCATCAACGATTTCTAGTGTTCCATGTAAGAATTCAGCAGCGTGGATTGATTTAGAGCGTAACCAGCTTTGTTCTTCCCAATAGCACATCGCGTATGAATAAACGGCGCCCCACTGATTACCAGCCCCGATAAAGTAATGCATATCATCGTGACGATGTTTTTCAGCAAACGCACGGCCAAAGTCTTCTGCTTGTTTTTCTGCTTCGACTAACCCTTTGGCTAAATGATTTTCCAATTCCTCATAATACTCTTCATAATCTGGAAAATCGCCATTCTTGTTCATCAAACGATCCGCAACCATGAAAAATTTGATTTGCTCAGTTCCAGGATTCGGATAGGTAATCACGTGATCACAGCTTTCAGCCAGTTTCGTGCCTGCCGTATCAATGAAGCCTAATAATGTCGCGCCAACTTCTTTAATCATATCCACTGCCTTCACGACTTCTTCCGTTGTGCCTGTTACTGAAGAAAGAATCACTAATGAGTCCTTCGTCAGTCTGCGATTACCGGTAGTATAATATTCAGCAGCGTGCTGCACATACACTGGCAGATCACTGCGACCGTTAATATACGTTACTGCCTGCATAGCAGAAGCATAAGTACCGCCGATTCCTAAATAAAATATATTGTCGTAGCCTTTTTCCCAAACCTCATCAACAATTTTTTCGACCTGTGGGCGTAGTTCTAAGGCTCCTTGGATATCATCAATTTGCTGCTGTTCATTAAATTTCAACATGTCATAAACTCCTCAACTTTATATTTTACTTTTTAATACTGCGTCAAAATCATCAAAAATTCGTTTGCTTAAATCAATTCCCTTCGCCGTTGCCGTGCGATACGCCAGCAGTTGGAACGGAATAATCAATACTAATGGAGAGAAAAGCTCTGAAACCTCAACATCTAAACCTAAAGTATCGTTATCAGAGGCTTTTTCTGTCGTCACCCTCAGGATTTTCCCAACAGAACTATCCATATAAGCCGCTAAAGCCTGTGATCTTTCAAGATTCACACTAGGTGTTTCGATAAAGAACAGCGTATGTTCCCAATCAGCTTCCAAATATGGACCATGCATGTAAGCTTCTAATTCAAAGCCTTGACTAGGTCGGCGTACAGTTTCAGTGAATTTCGTTTCAAACTCTTTGGCTGTTCCCCAGTTCGGTCCATAACCTAGTGCAACGAAACGTCCGCCAAGCTTCAGCAGATTTTCGTGCTGCTCAAAAAAGTCATTGGATTTTGTGATCACACTTGGAATATGCGTAATCAACTCCGCTAATTCTTCCTTAAGCGCATGAAGCTTTTGCTCGTCAATATGTTTTTTCGAAACGCCGACTTTGATTGCCAGCAGGATCAATTGTAAAATTGTTGCTGAAAAGCCTTTTGTAACAAAGCCAACGGTTTCGATTCCCATGTTTAGGTCAATGACTTTATCAACCACTTGAGCAATCGGACTTTCTACATCGCTGGTTAACACGATCCGTTGAATCTCGGTGCCACTTAATTCCTTCATCGCATCGATTGTCGAGGCACTTTTACCGCTTTGGGAAACGCCGATAATCGTATCGGTTCCTTTGATCAAGCGTCCATAATGATTGAAATTATAGGGTTCTTCAATTGTAATCGTGACATCCGCCAATGTTTCAAACGCGAACTTTGCTGATAAACACGCATTGTAAGAGGAACCTGTCGCTAGAATCGTGACAGTATTCATTTCTGCCAATTGTGTATCCGTCGAAAAATCATACTCGGTTAAAATTTTCGTCAATGTTTCTTGTTCTTGATCAATATAATCAAGCATTGTCATTGTTGACATGTTTTCCCTCCATTCTTAAAAGATCCCGATTAACGAACCAAGGATGCCGAAAACAGCTAAGCCTAATAAAATCGTCAAGGCTTTGACTTCCTTTTTCAATAAATAGAAAACTGCGCCAAAAGCTCCCAGTGATAAGATTCGCGGCACGATATCGTCAAAAATACTTTGAACTGTTACCGCATTTTCACCTGTCCCGATTTTCAGCGGGATATTGATATCGATCATTGAAGCAGTCATTCCGCCAACAACCATCAACCCGATGATTGAAGCACCTAAGGTCAAGCTGCCCATCATGCCATTCTCCTGAATCTTCTTCAAGAAGCCGGTTCCCAATTTATAGCCCCAAGAGGTTGCAAAATAGCGGAACAATAAATGTGGAATATTGAAAATCAGAATAAACAAGATTGGTCCTAAGATATTGCCCTGCAATGCCAAAGAAGTCCCCACGCCAGTAGCAATCAAGCGTAAAGTCCCCCAGAAGAAGGAATCGCCAATCCCAGCCAATGGTCCCATTAATGACGTTTTGATATTATCGATTGTGGAAACATCAAAATTCGGATCATTGGCATTTTCCTCTTCCATCGCCGCGTTGATCCCTAGAATCAATGTCACGATATGAGGGGTGGTGTTGAAGAACTCCAGGTGACGCTTCAACGCTGTCGCCATCGCTTCTTTAGATTTATACAATTTCTTCAAAATCGGAATCATTGCATAACAGTAAGCCAGATTCATTTGTCGCTCGTAGTTCCACGAGAATTCCATTTGGAACGAACGCCAGAACACCTTACTCAAATCTTTTTTCGTAATTTTCAACTCATTGTTCTCATTAGAAGTCTTCATCATCATCCACTACCTCCCCTGTAGAAGTTTGGACACTGTTATTTTGTCCGCCGCGCACATTCATAATATTGATTACCACTACCGCTACAATCGCACCAAAAATTGCGATTCCTGTCACTGGAATTTCAAGATAAGCAGCCAAAGCAAAGCCTAAGAAGAAATAAGGCGCTACCTGTTTATTGATCAACAGTCGAGCAAGCATCGCAAACCCAAGTGCTGGGATCAAGCCTGTTGCGACAGATAATCCGTGCTGGATAAATTCAGGGATCATATCCAATAAATTTCCAACGGTTTTACTCCCTACCATAAACGAAATCATGACAACTAGTCCTAACATCAAAGATAGACCAAAGCCAGCGATTAAATGCATTCGCTCTACCCCTTTATAATTCCCATCAGCAGCATATTTATCCGCGTTTTGGTTCATGATCGGAATCAAAATACCTAGATAAATATTTTTCAGAATTAAAGTTAATGTGGCAATCGGCAAACCTAGCAGCAACGCCGTTTCTGTTCCAGCACCAGCGGTAATCGCAAAGGCAGTTCCCAAAATGCCTCCTGTCACTACATCTGGTGGAATCGCCGCGCCAACAGAGAAGGAGCCAATAAATGCCAACTCTAGGGTTGCTCCCATAATAATTCCGGCCTTTACATCTCCTAGTACAATCCCGGTAAAAAGACCAGTAACAATCGGACGAGATAATAGCGATGTTCCTAATGCGTACTCAGATTGAGCAATAAATGCGACTAAACCAAGTAAAATTGCTTGAATAAGCATGTTTCTTCAACCTTTCTTTTTTAAAGAACTTCAGTAACAGCAACTTTTTTATCGGCTGGTACTTGTCGAATCTCCACTTCGAGTCCGTTACCAACCATTTCCTTCAACATTTCTTCTTCCTCTGGCAAAACATTAACCGCTTTTCCGATACTCCGTGTACCTTCCTTGGCTTTGATCCCGCCTAAATTAATCTTTTGAATCTCTGGAAACGCCTCCGCCAATTTTTTTGCATCCGCAATCGATTCCACCACGATAAATAATTTGTACTTATCTGTTACACCGCTTTGCAGCGCGACGATAGAGTCCTCGATGTTTTTGATAACGAGTTTAACTCCTTGTGGTTTTGCCAGCTTGATCGTCGTCTTACGCAAATCGTTCGTCGGTACATCATCGTTAGCGATTAAAATACAATCTGCTCCCAACCCTTGTGTCCAAGAAAATGCGACTTGACCATGAAGCAAACGATGGTCCACTCTTGTTAATAAAATCATTTTTATCCCTCCATTTTTATTAAAATTCTTCTTCTTCCATTTGTTTCGTAATCGCTTGATTGCAAAATTGAATTGTTTGCTTAGAAGTTTCTAAAGTCGCTTCAATCAACTTCGGCAATGAATCAGCTTGCTGAAGCTGCATCGTCAATTCAACTAAAAAAGGCAAATTCATCCCCGCAACTAAATAGAAATTCGGACGATCAATCTGTGTCAAAAATTCATTGTTCACACTTCCGCCAAATAAATCAGTCACTACAACTAATTCACAATCGTGATATCTATTCATGATGTTCTTTACTTCTTTTTCTAGATCAAAATCCTCTGTCAAATAGCAATCCAGCGTTTCGATGGCTATTTGCCTTCCGCAAATTAATTCCAGCGAAGATGTAATCCCTGAAGCTAATTTTCCGTGGGATGCAAGAACGAGCTTTCTTTCCAATCATATTCACCTCTCAATCTTCTCTACACCTAAATAAAAGCAAGCGGTGTGCCAACTTTAGTGGCGCACCGCTTGCTTTATCAAAATTCATCCTCATTCATTGAGGTATCCGTGTTTTTGTAAACGATATCAAAGATATAAGCCAGCTCGGAATCTGGTATCGTGACACTATAAACTCGTTCAATGACACTAAACGCCTGTTTGATCCTTTCCAGCCGTTCTTTTTGACACTGATACAAATCGGCATAACCTTCATAGGTTTCAATCGGAACATTTCGGATCAAACGCTCAATTAAGCAGCTGACATGCACGTACAACGCCAACTTCTTCGCATTAGAAAGCTGAATTCTTCCCGAAAGCTCCAAATCCCGCATAAATAAATCAATCTCACTCATGACTTTATCGGTATCTAGAATGGTGACAGAGTCGATTACCTTTTCCAATGAAAAGTTACGAATTACATTCGTGTTGAAAATGTGGTTTTCCTCTACGGTCATCACAGGTGCTAACCATTCAGTTAAAATCTGCTGCTCATCACCAGAGATTAATTCTTCTAAAGAAAGATAGGGGACTTCAGCAATTTTAGGATCATCCGTACCAATAATCCCTAACACGTCATAAATCGAAAAGACCGTTTCATCCAATTTCTTTTCCTCTAAAACGCGATATTCGTAAGGCAAAATCTTTAGCTCGCAGGTACTTGGAAGGCTTTTTTCAAGTAAATGGCAAATTTGATTGGCCGTTCCGATCCCAGTTTGACAGGTGGTTAAGAGTGCTTTGGTGCGATTTTCCTCAGGATAAATGATCTCCCAATCAAAAGCCGCCTCAGCTGCCGAATTTTCTGCCAACTCATTCAATGTTCGCTGGTGCATAATACTTTCTCCAACCGCAATAGCTAATGGTGTCGTGACATTATTCATAATCACAATCGGCACATTGATCTGTTTGGGAAAAAACTGATAAATTTCCTTCAAACTGCCCATATCCACTAAAATGACCAAGCCATTGGAAATATCGTTGTTCTCACTATAGTCTAGAATTTCTTCTGCGATCTGCTGAGGAGTCACATCCAGCGGCATATCAAAAGACTCAAAAATATCTTTTCCCAAAAAGCGATTCGCTACATTGGCAATACTGCTGGCAGTCGCGTACCCATGGGCGACGATCACCGCTTTGGTCATTCCCTGCTCTTTCGTCCAATCAGCTTTCTTCAAATACAAGGTTAAGACGATCCGATCCATCGCTGAGATTTCGATATCGATCTTAGGTTTGCACAATTCTAGGATTCTTTGGACATAATAATAGCTTGCAGGATACGCCTCCGATACCTGAACTTCAAGCTGACGAATCAGCTCCATGATTTCATTATCTTCTGATACCCAGCGACTCGAACCTCTTTGGAATAAATAATACCCCACCGCATACACACTATTGCCGTTAAATTTAATTTGATAAGCACTTTCCATCTGGCGGAAAGTTTCCCGCACATACTGAGTCAAATATAGCAGCATTTCATGCTTTTGCTGCCGATCCGTTTCAAACAGCAAATAATCAAACAATTGATCAACAATTTCCTTTAGCTTTAAATGACAATCGCTTAGATCTCCTTGAGCTTTTTGATACTCTAAAATCATTTTGGCAAAGCTATCTTCCACTCTTCTTTGACTTTGACTATTGGAAAACATTAAATTATCCAACGTAGAATCATCATGAATCAATACTTCTTCAGGTAATGAGGTTTGCAGATTCTGGTTGTTCAAAGAAAGCAGCGATTCTGGAAGATGATAGATTGTCAGTCTGATCTGCTGATTCTGGATCGCTTCTGAAAAAGCTTTAGCCACCATCACCTTAACAATATTCTGTAATTCTCCGATATTCCCTTTAAAGCTGCCACTAGCCAACAGCTCTAATGTTTGTCCGCTGATAACCAGCTCTCGCTTGATTTTCGTTTGTTCGCTGATTAGGAAGGAATAAATCAGCTCTAGGCGTTCATTTCGCGCTCGCTGCTGCAATGAGGGAATCGTTACCTGAATCGGAATCCGACGAATAAAAGTTGTCAAAAAATTGCTTGTCAAATCTTCCGTTGTCGCAAAAAACAATCTAGTTTGAACATTAATCGGGTGATTCGTATCCCCCATTCGATAAATCAAGCCTTGATCTAAATAAGTAAATAATTTCTCTTGTCCCTCTGCATTTAAACGGTGGACCTCATCTAAAAACAAAATACCGCCATCAGCTGCTTCAAACGCCCCTTTACGATCAGCGTCAGCGCCTGTATAAGCACCCTTGATACTGCCGAAAAGATTACTCGTCAGCAATTCAGGATTATTCGCATATTGGGCACAGTTCAGCGTAATGAAAGGCGCATCTTCAGCAATCAACTCATTTTGAATACAATAATGATAAATTAATTTAACTAAATAGCTCTTCCCCGTACCACTTTCTCCATTAATTAATACAGGCAAACCGCCATCCGGATAATTAAGCGCTGCCTTGATTTGTTCAATCACCCGATTCAAGCTTTTGTCGTGCCCAATCAAAAGTGAAAAGAAATCCTGTTCTTTTCCAAACATTGGTTGCTCGGATAAGATCGCTTGAACGCTTTCATAATAATTCGTACTCAATGCAAAAAATTGCTTTTCAAATGCGCCTTTGTGAAAATAATAAACTGGACGCGAATTTATTTTTACCAACTCGCCATTTTCTGTTAGTTGATTTAAATACTGGCTTACCGTATTCCGTTTCACTTTAAAAATCTCCGCCAATTTCGAAGCAGTAAATAGATCGCTCAATTCATTCAAATCGAGAAAAGCCGTTTGGTTCTTTAAATAATTTAACAGTTCTTCTTTCAATACACTCCCCTCCCTCCTCTTATAATAGAAAAAGCGGCACCAAAGTCAATATTTGTTTTTTGCCGCTACCTTAAATAATTTTTGAAAAATGGTATTCATTCCCTATGTTGCAAGACCTATACCGAGAACTGTCTATGCTAGCAAATGGCATTTCTTTATAAAAAACGACCTCTATTTCCAACACTTTTGCAAAATCTACGAACTGTTGAAGAGAGTGTTGAGTATTATTTTAATAGCTATATCTTTAAAAAAGGATCAAACCACACCAGATAGGTTCTCCTGGTTGATTTGATCCTCTCATTCAAAAATTTTCCATTCAATTACTCAAGTTACTGCTACTGGCTTACAGCTCTTTCTGTTCAATAAATCCAAATGATAAAATAACAGATATCGCACAAGTGACGATAGCGACAATTCCCCCTCCAACAAATAGCAGCCACATCGGCACATTAGAAATCCACAATAAAATCCCCATAATATCAATCCCCAAACGATCAAATACGCCTTTGCCTAGGAAAACAAAAAAGAAAATAATGGCCATTACAACTATAATGATCAATCGGCTTTTTCCTTCATCAAACTTAAAATAAAAGGGCAGGATCAAACTGATATACAGAGAGCCGAGAATAAAGATGCCAACTAAAACAATGCCTAAGTCTTTCATATCAACCGTTCTTCCCTGCAGCATATTCATAATCAAAATAATGCCAACAGAAAGTAATATAGCAGCCAGTGAACTGATATATGACAATAAATATTTCTGAAACACATACTTCCTTCGAGAGACAGGCAAGGTAAATAAAAAGGAGAAGCCATGATTCGTTTCATCTAAGGTAATGGTAGTAAAAATAATCGACAGTACAAAAAATAACATAAAAAGCGGAACAAGCACAAGCATCTGAAAATTTTGCGCATTCATCACTGTTAAAAAAATCGTGGCTAAGAAAAATAATTTTTGTTTTTCTAGCAAATAGAGATCCTTCACAAATAATCCTTTCATCTTAATTCCCTCCCATCATCATAAAAACAATCTCATCAATATTCGCTTTTTCAACTGCTACCTCGGGATAATTTTCACGATAAAACTGGCGTTGCTTCGTCAAGCATTGATAACCAAAACTTGCGGGTAATATCTTAGTGATGTATTCCTTATCTAATGTAGAATACTGTTCCTCTGTTACTTTTATAATCCCATACTCATCCATTAATACGTCGGTATCCTCATTTAAAATAATTTTTCCTTGATCAATAAAATACAAGGAATCACAAAGCTGCTCCAAATCCTTAGAAATGTGTGAGCTGATTAAAATACTGCGAGATTCATCTTTCTCAAGGTATTCCTGCAAAAGTCTTAGAATTTCCCCACGTGCAACCACGTCCAATCCAGCAGTTGGCTCATCTAAAATCAAAAGCTCCGCATTATGACTAATCGCAATCAAAACACTTAGGCGCGCCTTCATCCCTGTGGAAAATTCTTTTAAAGGCTTATCTAATGGAAGTCGAAATTCTTCGCATTTTGAGACAAAATAGCTTTTCTCAAATTGTGGATAAAAACTTCGCAAGACTGACACAATTTTTTTGATTGTAAACTGTTCATAAAACCCAACTTCTCCTAACGAAGCCCCGATTCTCTGTCGATCTTTATCTGTAATTTCATTGATTGATTTTCCAAAAAGTTCAACGTCTCCGTTATCACGATTTATCAATCCTAGTGCAATTTTGAAAGCCGTACTCTTTCCTGACCATTACGACCAACAAGTCCAACGATCTCACCTCTACCAAGAGCCAATGAACAATCCAACTCAAAGCTCTGGTATCGCTTTTTCACATTTTTTAGCTTAAGCATTATAACCCCTCCAGTATTAATTCCAAAAGCTCCATCAATTCCTTATCGCTCATTCCAACTAATCGTGCTTTCCTGACCACGCCTTCAAATTCATCTTGAATTGCTTTGAGTTGTTCCTCCCGCTTTAAGGATGGATTTACTCCACAAACGAAGCTTCCTTTTCCGTGAACAGTAGCGATCATCCCCTCTTGATCCAGTGCATCGTAGGCCTTCTTGACCGTTAACGCACTGATTTTCAATTCCTTAGCTAAAGCTCTCACAGAAGGTAATACATCATTTTCCTGCAGTTCTCCTTCAATGATTGCACGCTTAATTTGTTCAACCAGCTGCTCATAGATCGGCGTCATCGATGAGTGCTGAATAATAATTTTCATGATCCTACCACCTCTTCGCAAACAGTGTATAACAGTATATATCAGTTGTCAATAATAGATTATTTATAGTAAAGGCTTAAAAATTCTGTCACAATAATAAATAAAGGGCTAAAACGTGTCACATCGATTGTTTTTATTTGTCTAATGAATAAAGGAGGCAAAAAAATAATGAACATCGAACGAGAAACAGCGCTAATTCAGTCCGCCTTGAGCGGGGATAGCAATTCGTTAACGGAGCTTTTAAGCGAAGTAAAAGATAGTGTCTTCAATCTATCTTTACGAATGCTGGGAAACATCTTTGATGCGGAGGATGCCACGCAGGAGATATTATTAAAAATCGTTATGAACCTCGGTTCCTTCAAACAGCAAAGTCGTTTCAGTACATGGGTGTATCGTATCGCTGTCAATCATTTAATTACAGTTCAGAGGAAACGATCTTTTCAGGAGCAGCTAACCTTTGAGCTAATGCAAAAAGATTTGGATCAGTCGCTGCCTACCAAGGAATCTGCTTTTTCTGATTTAGAGGAGGATGAATTAGCTGAGGAATTAAAGCTTTCCTGTACAAATATAATGCTCCAATGTCTTAAGCCAGAAGATCGTTGTATTTTTATTCTGGGCACAATGTTCAAAATGAATAGTCAGCTGGCTAGTGGACTTCTGCAAATCACACCAGAAACATACCGCAAGAAACTTTCGCGAGCTCGAAAAAGAATGGGAAAATTTTTAGAGAACTATTGTGAACATGCGGGAGGTAAATGTGACTGTAAAAGACGTGTCCCCTTTGCCATCAAGCAACATCGGCTAAACCCGAACAGACTGGATTATTCATCATTAAAGAAATTTGATTTAGTCGAAATTCAGCAGCAAAAAGAAAATATGGAGTTTATGGACAACCAAACACTTCTCTTTGAAGCTTTATCTCATTACCAATCATCGTTTGATCCACCAAAATTCTTAAGCAAACTGCTAGAATCCAAACAACTGTTAGAATTAATCAAGGAGGATGCCACCTATGACCTATGAAAAAATTTTCAACTATTTGTCAGCATTAGAGAAAAACAATCAGCAAGAATGGTTTCAGCAAACTAAAGATCAACGCAAAACAGCTGTGACAGAGTTCTATCAATTAGTGGATGAACTCTCTCTTGCACTTCATGAAAAAGACTCTGAAATCCAATTCATTCCAGCAAAAAAATTAAGTTTCAAGCTCAATCGAGATACACGCTTCAGCCATGATAAAACACCCTATAATCCAGTGTTTCGTGCTCATATTGGACCAAAGGGAAAATTACCGATCCCAGTAGGCTATTATATTTTTCTAAAACCCAACAATCAATCCTTCTTAGGCGGCGGTCTTTTCGCCGATATGTTTTCCGAAGCAACTGAAATGATTCGACAAGCAATCATCGAACACGAAGCAGAATTTCTAACAATCATTCAGAACCCTGTGTTTACTGAACACTTTACCGTACTAGGCAAGCAATTAAAACGAATGCCGCGTGGCTACGAAAATTACATCGATTCACCGATCGCCGATTATCTAAAGTATAAGAGCATGTACTTGGAATATCCTTTGACGGATCAAGAAATACTTGATTCCGATGATTTTGTTTCAGAAACTGTAGAAACATTCTTATTGATGAAGGAGTTCAACCAGTTTTTGAATAACGCGTTAGTAGATTTTGCTTTCCCTAAGCGAAGATAAAAAAACAGCAAATTATCAAAATAAGATGATTTGCTGTTTTTTATCTTCTATAGTGTGCTCTCTATTTTTGTCCTTCTAGCTCTTCTACTGGCTGTTTACTACTCTCCTTTGTCTGAATAACCAGTGAAACTCCCCCTGCTAAAACAAAGACTAATGAAATAAAAGTAAAGGCTCCGCCATATGATCCGCTGGTATTCACTAACCAACCGATAATCATTGGCGCAAAAAAGCCGCCAGAAACACCGATTGCATTGATGATTGAATACTTAGTCGAAACTTCTCGTTCAGCAAACAGCTTCACTGGTAAACTCATCAAAGTCGCAAAACTAATACTCGCAGCAGCTACTGCCACCGACAACAAAAGCATACTTACCACTAATGAGGAGCTACTTGATAATAAAAAGGCGACCACTCCGCCCAATGCCGAAGCAACGAAAATTACTTGTTTTTCACGATCCTTAAAATAACGAACGATCATCGAACCTGCGAACATTGCACTGAGCATCATGACCAACCCAATCAACGCGCTCATCATCGCCATTTTATTCATCGTCAAACTGAATTCATCTACCAAATAGGAAGCAATCCAGCCTGTCATCCCATAAACCGCAGCATTAATGAAGAACGCAGCCAAAACCATGATCCAAACATTCCGATCCTTGATCATTTCAAAAAAAGAAATATTGGATTGACCAGCAGAAACGATAGGCTGTCCGCTGTTTTTCGGAATTCCTCGAAGCATCAGAAATCCAATCAAAAGCACAATCGTGCCATAAACAAAATAGGTCGTTTTCCAACCAATCATAGTTAGCAATGGTGCAACTAGCAACGCCTACAATTCCAGCAAAACCGGATGAGGCAATCATTGAGGATTGTATTGAACCTCGTTTTGCCGGTTCAACTTCCTTTGTAACAAACGCGCTGACTGCCGAAGGATAGCCGGCATGAGCAAATGAACCCGCCGCAAAACGAATCAGGATCAAATAGATGAACGAAAAGCCGAATCCTAAACAAATCATCAATACACCCATTAGTAAAATCGCAAAAGTCATGATTTTACGACTGCCTAGACGATTGCCTAAAAAGCCGAAGGGAATTTGAAACAGGGTATATCCTAAGAAAAAAGCACTTAAAATCAAGCCTTTTTGTCCTGCATCAATTCCTAAATCCTGTGCGATTGGAATGACTGATAAGCTGATGATGTTCTTGTCCAAATACACACAGGTATATCCGAGAAATATCAGGATCAATGATCGATTAATCTTGTTTTTTCCCATAAGCTAGACACTTTCTAAATAGGCTAATGCGGCTTCAACATAGACATTTGCACCAAATTCCAAAATGGATTCATCCAAAACAATCTTCGGGTTGTGCAGCATTAATTCAGTATCGGCAGCCGTAATAAACATCGTCGTTGTTGGAATTCGATGACTAATTTCACCAAAATCTTCACTTCCCATCATTGGAACTGCCAATGGCGCTTCTTGAAGAACATTCGAAGGAAAAACTTTCTCTAGTCCCTCTTTGACCACTCTTGTCACTGTTTGATCAATTTCATTACTACAACAGCCATTAGTAAAATCAATGGTCACCTTCGCACCAAAGGCTTGACCGATAGATGTGGAAATTTCGATCATTCGTTTCTTAATTTGTTGGCGAACCTCTTCTTTCAAGCTGCGCATCGTGCCTTTCATATATGCGGAACTTGGAATTACATTCGATGAACCAGGTGTTCCACCGACAAACTCGCCGATTGTCAAAACAAAGCGCTCAGCTGAACTGATTTCACGTGCAGACAGGGTCTGTAATGCCTCATAAATTTTAGTCGCGACATTAATCGGATCGATTGAAACTTCTGGCATCGAACCATGACTGCCAACACCCTCAATCTTGATTTCGAACCAATCGGCGCTAGCCATAAACGTACCAGCAGGTGCGACAAATACATTTTTTAATGGTAAATTCTTGAAAGGAAAGACGTGGATCATCGCTCCTGCATCGACCTTAGGATTCTCCAGTATCCCCGCATCTAAGCAATCCTTTGCCCCCTGCAAGATCTCTTCGCCTGGTTGGAATAGAAGCTTCACTACTCCCGTCAGTTCTTTTTCATGTTCTTTCAAAAGCTTCGCTGCCCCTAATAGCATGGTCGTATGCATGTCATGGCCACAGGCGTGCATTGCGCCATTTTCAGAACGAAATTCCAAGTCGGTATCCTCTACAAGCGGAAGCGCATCCATATCGCCACGCAATAAAAAGACTCTCTCGCCTTGACCAATCGTACAGGTAACCCCCATCTTACCGCAGCTTTGAGGCTCGTAGCCATATTCTACCAATTTCTGCCAAACAAAATCTTTTGTGGCTGGCAGTTCCATTCCCACTTCTGGATTTCGATGAAGGTGTCTGCGAATATCTACTAATTCTGTTTGCAACGTTGTTTTCTTAATCATTTCTATCATGATTCCCCCTTTAAAAAAATGATAGCACAACAAAGGGAGAAGTAATTTTTTTCTTTTTTATATTCAATAAAAAAATTGTTTTTTCAGTTTCAATGATGTTTAAAATAAAAAGAGGCGTCAACTTTTGATTGACTCCTCAATAATTCATTTATTTCACTTTTAATGTAGCTAATTGTTGTTCGATGTCCTCTTCGCCGACATCTGCCGCTAATAATGCGCAAGCAGTATAGGCACTTTCAACCATGGCTGTATCAAACAATGTCACCTTTTTATCTGTCATTTCAATAGCCATTTCTAGATTCATTTTGGCACTGCCTAAATCATAAAAAGCCAGCAATTCATCGGCTGTGTTTTCTTCGATTGCTTGTGAGATTCGCTCCATTGATGTACCTATACCGCCGTCTTCCAATCCGCCAGCAGTTGTGATGGGGACATCTTTGGCAACTTCGCCGATCAAACGTTTCAAACCTTCAGGGATTTCTTTCGTATGAGAAACTAATACCACACCTCTACTCACTGAAAACACCTGCCTCAATCATTGACTCAAAGAAATAAGCGGATGACATTGCACCCGGATCAATATGACCAATCGAACGTTCCCCGACATATGAGGCACGCCCTTTAGTTGCCTTGATATTTTTTGTTTGTTCAACGAGGATTTCCAGCGTAGCCGTGTTTAATGTACCGTTATTTAAATTATCTACGGCCGGTCCCCACAGATCTAGCATTGTTTTTTCGCCGACAGTGGAATTCCCGCGTTTCATAATTCCAGCAATCGCTGCTCTCAGTAAAATTTCTGGTTCATTTGACTCTTTGCTGGCCTTCATCATTTCCATCATAGCTGTGCCATAGAGAGGGCCTGAAGCTCCACCGACTTTGCTGATCATCGCCATCGCGGCCGCTTTAAAAATATCCGGCAAATCGCCAGACAAGTCTGCAGCCATCACCGCATCCATGCCTCGAGCCATATTGTTTCCATGGTCACCATCACCGATTGGTGTATCCAGCTCACTCAAATAGTCTTTCTTGATTTGAATTTTTTCATTGAATAATTCTAGTGTTTTTCGCAAATTTTCTGGTGTAAACATAATGGGCCTCCTTATTCGTACAAACCTACTAATTTCCTTTAGAAAAATTAGCAGTATTTCTATGCCAACTACCTTTTGATAAGTTTTCTCATCCTTTTAGCAGAACTGGCAGATTTGAATACTCTTTTGTTCAGCTTATGATCATTATAAATCAACCAGCTCAATTATTTAAATATAACCTCTTAAATTACCACGCAATTGTATGAACTGGTTCGTTCAAAAAGCGTAACCGTTCGTCATCTAATTTGATCAGGGTGATCGATGCGCCAGCCATTTCAAGGGAAGTCATATAATTTCCTACTTTACTGAAGGTAAGTTCGATTCCTTCCTCAGCAAGGATCGCTTTTGCATCGTTAAACAAAATAAACAGCTCCATCAATGGAGTAGCGCCCATTCCGTTGACGAATAAGCCATATTTATCGCCGGATTTCCAATTGAATTCTCCCTTGATCTTTCCGATAATTTCTTCAGCAATTTCTTTTGATCCTTTGATTTTTTCACGGCGATAACCTGGTTCGCCATGAATTCCCACACCGAATTCCATTTCATCTTCAGCCAATACAAACCCAGGCTTGCCGACTTCTGGAACCGTTGCACCCGATAAGGCGATCCCAACAGTTTTAATATCTTTGACTAACTCTTTTCCGTAACTGGCCAATTCAGCAACAGATTTTCCTTCACGGGCCATACCACCGATAATTTTATGCACTAAGACTGTTCCTGCGACACCACGACGTCCTTGTGTGTAGGTACTATCTTCCACAGCAATATCATCATCTACTAAAACAGAATCAACTTCGATGCCATCCATTTCAGCCAAATCTTTTGCCATATCAAAATTCATCACATCGCCTGAATAGTTTTTGACGATCATTAGTGTACCTTTACCTTTATCGGTTGCCTTAATTGCTTCATGAATTTGATCTGGCGTCGGTGAAGTGAAGACCTGCCCACAAACCGCCGCACTTAACATACCATCTCCGACAAAACCTGCATGTGAAGGCTCATGACCGCTTCCTCCACCGCTGACTAGCGCCACTTGATCGTAATCGTCACTTCTTGCCACAACGAGTGTTTCGGGAACTTGCTTTACATAATCAGGATAAGCACCCACTAATCCGCTTACCATTTCTTCCACGACATTCTTTGGATCATTGATAATTTTTTTCACTTGCTCTTCCTCCTTGTAAATAACTTTATCCTTTATAATCTTATGACTGATCTTCTTTAAGTAGCCCATAAATAAGTGTATCCTGCCAAAGTGGCGTGCCGTCTTGCTGCTTACTGAAATAAATATTTTTTCTCAGATGTCCCTCTTTAGTGAATGACAACTTCTCTAATAATCTCCATGACGCCTGATTTTCAGGATGACACTCTGCAAAAATCCGATGTGCTCCTTGTGCGAAAACTTGATCAATCATTGTGTAAGCTGCTTCATACGCATAGCCTTGATGTTGATAATCATAATGAAAAACAAAGCCTAATTCCCAGCTGTCTTCCACTACCTCCTCAAGATAAATGTTTCCAATCACTTTATCTTCAAGACAAACCGCCCAAAACTCGTTCGATTCGCTATGGCTTTTTGCTATCTCCTTACTCTGCTGCTGATTAATCGGCCCGTAAGGCTCATATTTCACCACGCGTTCATCCGAGAGATAGCCCCACAAATCTGGCCAATCACTAGGCATAAATTTCCTAATTACTAATCGTTTGGTTTTTATATTTTTCGTCTTTTCCATACTATACTTGTCCTAAATTTAAAGCATACTAGGGTAATAGAAAATTCTATTACCCCATAAAATCTACATTGGTAAAATCATAAATAGCAATGCAGCTAAAATTCCACCGATGATTGGTCCAGCGATAGGAACCAAGGCATAGCCCCAATCGGAGCCTCCCTTATTTGGAATCGGCAGAAACGCATGAGCGATTCGCGGACCAAGATCTCGCGCTGGATTGATCGCATAACCTGTTGTCCCTCCAAGCGAAAGCCCAATGACTAAGATCAGAATACCAACCGCGATTGGATTTAATCCATCACCAAATTTGCTCATTCCAAAAGCTAATAAAGCAAATACCAACATGAAGGTCCCGATGATCTCACTGATCAAGTTGGCGCCTAAGCTGCGAATCGCGGGTCCTGTTGCGAATACCCCTAAAATTGTGGCTTGATCCTTCGTTTCCTTCCAATGCGGATAGTAGTGAATGTATACTAAAACCGCACCAATAATAGCACCGATCATTTGTCCTAAAATATATGGGACAACCATATCCCAGCCGATTTTCCCAGCAATGGCCATTCCAATTGTGACAGCAGGATTCAAATGGGCAAATGACATATAACCTGCAGCATAAGCACCGATAGTAACAGCGGCGCCCCAGCCTAAGGTAATCGCAATCCAGCCGGCTCCTTCTGCTTTTGTTTTTCGTAAACTAACACCGGCTACAACACCATCTCCCAATAATACTAAGACCATCGTTCCAATAATTTCTCCAATTACCTGCGTTGACATACTCGTGTCCATAAACTCATCCCCTTTAAATTTTTGTTGCTATATCAGCTGTACCGTAAATTTTTTCTCTCATAAAAATTTAGTTGCCAGTACAGCTGATGTATTCACTTATTTTTCTTTAGGCTGATGTTTATATTGCATCGTCGCTTGGACTGCTTCTTGCCAGCCTGCATATAGATCGTCTGTCACGTCTTGATCCATCGCTGGTTCGTAGCGTTGTCCGTCAGAAGCAAATTTCTTAATGTCATCAATATCTTTCCAATAGCCGACAGCCAAACCTGCCAGATAAGCCACACCTAGAGCTGTTGTTTCCAGATATGGCGCACGTTCTACTGGGGTTTGCAGAATATCTGCTTGGAATTGCAGCAATAGATCATTTTTTGATGCGCCGCCATCCACACGTAATAATTTAATATCAGTACCAGAATCCTTGTTCATGGTTTTTACAACGTCCGCTGTTTGATAGGCTAATGATTCTAAGGTTGCACGGATGAAATGCTCTTTGGTTGTTCCGCGAGTCAATCCGAAGATCGCTCCACGTGCTTGCTGGTCCCAATAAGGAGCACCAAGTCCAGTAAAGGCTGGAACTACGTAAACATTTTCACTGCTGTCAACGCGTTTGGCATAATCTTCTGATTGCGGTGCTTTTTGGAACATTCGTAAACCATCACGCAACCATTGGATCGCAGAACCAGCAACGAACACACTTCCTTCTAAGGCGTAAGTTACTTTGCCGTCAATGCCATAACCAATCGTCGTTAATAATCCGTTTTCAGAAAGAATTGGTTCTTCCCCTGTATTCATCACGATGAAAGCGCCGGTTCCATAGGTATTTTTAACCATCCCTTTATCAAAGGCCAGCTGTCCAACTAAGGCAGCTTGCTGGTCCCCAGCCATACCTGCGATTGGAACCTTGTTACCATAGAAATGATAATCAGCCGTATAACCATAAACCTCTGAATTTGATTTTACCTCTGGCAGGATTTCTTTCGGAATGTCTAACAAGTCTAAAATTTCTTGATCCCATTTCAGGTCGTAGATGTTATACATCATTGTCCGGCTGGCATTGGTGTAATCAGAGACATGAACTTCCCCGCCTGTTAATTTCCAAACTAACCAAGTATCGATTGTTCCGAATAGTAATTCACCATTTCTTGCCCGTTCGCGCGAACCTTCCACATGATCCAAGATCCATTTTACTTTGGTTGCAGAGAAATAAGAATCAATCAACAGTCCGGTTTTCTTTTGAATCATGTCAGAGTGTCCCTGTTCCTTTAGCTCATCAGCAATGTCGCTTGTTTGCTTCGATTGCCAGACTATTGCGTTATAAATAGGATGTCCTGTTTCCTTTTCCCAGATGACCGTTGTTTCACGTTGGTTGGTGATCCCGATTCCTTCGATTTGATCGGGTTTTAACCCGCCTTCAATTAATGAGCCTGCAATAACTGATTGAACCGAGTTCCAAATCTCATTCGCATCATGTTCTACCCAGCCTGGTTTTGGAAAATGCTGTGTGAACTCTTTCTGTGAAGAACTTACTTCCTTCCCTGCTTTGTCGAAAACGATTGCCCTGCTTGACGTTGTTCCTTGATCGATTGACATGATATAAGACTCCATGTTTCCACTCCTTTTTATATTATATTTAGTGCTTTTTTAAATCCGTTAATTGGGTTTCCTTGATCTGTTGATCTAGTTCTGATTGATACGCTTCTTTTGTAGCAGCGTTCCAGTCGAAGTAGTCAGCCATAGCATCAACGACAGCGTCTTTGATTTCCATTAAGCGATGGCTGATAAACAGCATATAATTGGTTCGACGTAATAAGTAATCTACCGGCGTCAGCGTCATCTCTTCTTCCATTGCGTAGCGTAGTGACATCGATTCTGCCAAGGAGAGTCCTTCAAAGGCTCCTTGCTCCTTCAATGCGAAGACTTTTTCTGCATTCGAACCATATAGTTCTGCAATAAATTTGGCCTCTTCGGAACTTAAGCCCTGATCTTCGCCTTTTTTGGCAATAGCTTCTAAGGCTTCATCGACATTTTTCGAATCGAGTTCCCCGCCGGATACAGGATAATTTTCTGAGTCAATAAGTTCGAACTGACTGTCCGATAAGAGTTCAATAATTTTCTTCATCGCCCCTGTCGCCATTAAACGGTAATCTGTTAGCTTGCCACCTGATAGAATCAATAATCCATCGTCAGCGATGGTCAGATCACTGCCGCGAGAGACTGCTGAAGGATTGTCCTTTGGCTCTTCCTTTGCCGCATCGGTGATTGTTTTTTCGACTTCTGGACGAGATTGTTTACCATTGGCATAATCCTCAGCCGCGTTAATAATTTTTTCAAAATTTTCGTCACTGATTTTTTCTTTGGTTGTACCATTATAATCACCGCCGGCTTCACTAATTAACGGTCGTAATCCCGCCCAAGCAGCCTCGATGTCTTCAATTGTCAGATTTACCTCAGGATAGCGACGATTGACGATTTTCAACAAATAATCAACATCTGCCTGTTCGACAGTCGGATGATTGTAATCTCCTTGATAATCAGTATCCGTCGTCCCAAAATATGTTTTGCTTTCTCTTGGAATGACAAAGACCATCCGTCCATCATTTTCTCCAGTGTCAAAATAAGTGGGCTGCGGAACTTTCAGCTTCTCACCATCAACGACTAGATGTACCCCTTTGGTTGGTCGCATATGGGGCTTGTGATCAATTTTTTTATCCAGCTTATTAACCAAATCTGACCACGGTCCAGCGGCGTTAATTACCAGCTTGCTAGTAACAGTCAGCGTATTGTCTGTTAGCCTATCTTTGACTTTTACTCCTGAAACTTTTCCTTGATCATCATGGACAATTTCTTCGACCTTCATTCGGCTGACTGCAATCGCACCATCATCTACGGCTCGTTTAATGTTCTCGATTACTAGCCGAGCGTCATTATTGCGATAATCCAAATAAACGCCTCCGCCTAATAAGCCCTCTGATGCTAACTGGGGTTCCCGTTCTAAAATTTCTTCCTTGCTCAACATGTAGTTCGCATATTTTCCGCCTGTGATCCCAGCTAGATGATCATAAAGATCCATGGCTACCTTGACGGAAAATAGATTAAAGGTAGAGCCTGGTTCATCAAAAATCGGTAAAATCATTGGGTCCGCTTTCGGAATATGCGGAGCAATTCCCTGAATAATTGCTCGTTCGCTGACTGTATCAGCGACTACTTCGACATCAAAGGTCTTGAGATAACGGAGGCCCCCATGAACCAGCTTGGTCGACCGAGAAGACGTTCCTTCAGCAAAGTCTTGCATTTCAAGTAATGCCACAGATAATCCTGAAGCCGCCGCCTGCAGTGCAACCCCAGCTCCAGTGATTCCGCCGCCAATAATTATTAAATCAAACGCCCCCTCCTTTAACTGTTGAATCATTTGGTTCCGCTCTTTAAAAGAAAACATACTTTACACCTCACTCTTATTCATGCAATATTTTTCTTAAAAATGGCGATTTATCATTACAGAATCAGTTTATCACAACGAAAAACGCTTTCAAAAGATTTGAATCGCAACAGCTTGAAACATCAAATCTGTCAGCCCTTTTCATTCTAACCGGCTATGAAAAAAAGAATGTTGGAAATAACTCTTCAATCATTTATCCCTCTACTTTCTTTTATGATACCATGCGAAGAAACTACTTTCGTTCTTTATTTTTGCTCTCTTTCTAAGATATAATTGCGGTAAATGCAGAATAAAGGGGGGAACGGTTATGAAAATTTTGATTATTGAAGATAATGAACAGATTGTTGATGTTCTTATGCGTTATTTGAGCAAAGCAGGATACGAAACCGCGGTCATCCAGGATGGCAAAGAAGCACTCCCCTATTTCGAAAAGCATCCAGTTGATTTTGTTCTGTTAGATATCATGTTGCCAAATGTCGACGGCTTTACGATCTGCCAGCAGATTCGCGAAAAATCGACGGTTCCAATCATTATGATCACTGCCAAATCAGAAGATGCGGATCGTATTTTAGGATTGGAGGTAGGCGCAGATGATTATATTATCAAACCTTTTTCACCCAAGGAGGTCCTATCTAGGATCAAAGCAATCTTACGGCGTATTCATTTTGAAAAAGAACCGTCTGTCAACCAATTATCTCTTGGTTCGCTCCGTTTATTTCTAGAAAAACGCCAAGCAATCGTTAACCAACAGGAAATCAAATTGACCAAAAAAGAATTTGAATTGTTGGTTCTTTTCGCAAAATATCCGAATAAGGTATTTACCCGTGATAATTTACTGGATGCAGTCTGGGGCTATGACTATTACGGCGACAGTCGTACCGTTGACAGCCATATTAAACGTCTGCGAGCAAAATTGAAGAAAGCCGGCGTTACCGATTGTCAGATCGAAACCGTTTGGGGCGAAGGTTATCGAATTGAGGTTTGCTCATGAAAAAAATCACGACTCGTCTGATCCAGCATTTTGTCGGTCTATTATTGATTTTTGCCACTATGATTGCCCTGTTCTTTGGTGTACTGTTTGCCAAGCAGACTGAAGACTTGCATCAAGAAGAAATGACCCATCGCAGTAAACTGATCAGTGAAACCTTAGCGGATTATTTCAGCTCCAATACGAAAATGGGACAAAGCGGCGGCATGGGCGGTTATGGAGCCTTTTTGCGCTTTCTCAATCAAATCGCTGGTGAAGAAGTTTGGGTTTTAGATACAGAAATGAACCCGGTCATGACCTCTCATCATGACAATGCCAATCTACAGATTGAGCCGCCAAATGAGGCGAAAAAGCTAGTCACTGCTACCTTCGATACGAAGAAAATGCAAGTGGCAAAAAAACGAAATCTGTTTCAGCTACAAGAATTAACGATTGCAACACCTGTTATGAACAATGATTCCGTCGCGGCTGTAGTCCTGATGCGTTCAAAGGTTGATGTCATTCATCAAAACCAAATGTCTGGCTACTTGATGCTGCTGTTAAGTCTCGTAGGTGCGGTGATTATCGCAAGCTTTCTGGCTTGGCGTCTTTCCAAACGATTCGTCAAACCGATCGAAATGATGCGGAGCTACGTAAACGAGCTGGCAAATGAAAACTACGAAGAAACCTTAGCGATCCAAACAAAAGACGAACTGCAGGAATTAGGCGATCAGTTGACTTTGTTGAGCCAACGTCTGGCAGAGGCTCGTTCAGCCCGTGACCGCAAAGAGCAATCAGAAAAGGATTTTCTTTCGCAAATATCCCACGAACTTCGGACTCCGGTCATGGTGATCAAAAGCTCGCTAGAGGCGATTACTGACGGTTATTTGAGCACACAAGAAGAAAAAGAGTATCTATTGCAGCTATTAAAGGAAAGCACTAACTTGGAACGACTGATCAACGATTTACTGGAACTAAGCAGATTGCAATCAACTGAATTTCATCTACAGAAGGATCTCGTTGATCCATTGGATTGTGTCAATGATGCCCTGCGTAGCTATCGATTAGTTTTGAAGGAAAAAGGCCAAGAAATTCGCTTAGAAAATCACTTGTCTGAACCACACATGATCCATGCAGATTATTTGCGGATCACGCAAGTTATTAAAATTTTGCTGGATAATGCAACAAAATATGCGCCGGAATATTCGCTGATTACTGTTGAAATAGCGAAAAAAACGAAGATGTTGGAGATTGATATAAGTAACGAGTGGCATAATCCGATCAAGCATCCAGAACAGCTTTTTGAGTCCTTTCAACGGCAGAGCGGCACAAATGTCAATGGGACTGGTCTAGGATTAGCCATCGCTAAGCAAGTCATTCGACGCCATGAAGGTCAAATTATGGCAGAAGTAATTGGCAATCAATTCTTGGTCAAAATTTTATTACCCACTTCATAATTGCCATACTTTTGCCACATTCTCCTCCTATACTACAATTGAAGGAGGAGATCACTCATGAAGAGTCATAAAAAGAAATTGGTATCAGCTTCATTATTATTTGTTGGCATATTAAGCTTCACTACATTAAAAGCAGACGCTGTTGCAACGAATCAAGACGTTCAAAATCTGCGCTACTGTACGATTAATAACATTTATAAAACACCACGAGCAGATTGCCCTTTGCGACAAGATCATATTCTCAATCGTTTAGATGAAGACGGGACTACTAGACCACAAAACGGCAAACAAGACGGGACCGGTTCAAGACGCGCTGATCGGCCAAGAATCGCTGATTGTCCAAATTACGCAGCAAAGCAAACTCAAGCAACTTCCGACCCAGCAACTGAACCGACTGCAACAGCTAATAACACGCAGCCACAGGATGGCGCCGGAAATCAATACGGCCAGCAAAATAATTATGATTCAGCTCAAGAAACCACTAGCATGAATCAACAAACCACCCAATCTCAGCAAGTCCAACAGCCTGCACAGCAACAGGAAACTCAGCAACAACCCGTCCAACAACAGCAAGTGCGGCAACATCAACAATACACAAATCAAACGTCGCAAAACAATGTACCCGTGCAACAGCAGAATCGTGTACATCATAACAACATACAGCCGCAAACGGGTAGTCATCACGGCCGTCACCATTAAAAAAGGAGCTGTGACAAAAGACTTGTCATAGCTTCTTTTTCCGAATAAACGGTGTTCCAGAAGTAGCTTCTTCGGAAATAAGCCGAAATTTCACAAAAATTTGAGGAACAACTTTCGGAAATTCCTTCTTATTTCTTGAAGCTGACCATTTCTGTCACAACCTCATCTTCTATTATATAATCACCGATCTTTTCTTGCCCGTAATGCAGATAGGATCGAAACCGTATCAATCACTTCCTGCAGAGCCGCTCCTAGCAATGCTGGAATCACACCAGTACTTGCAATCAACATCAAAATGACACATATTACAATCCCGATCAGCACAGATTGACGAGCAATTTGCATCGTGTCCTGAGATAAGCGGACAGCGGCTGAAACACGACTAAGATCATCCTTCAAGATCACCGCATCGGCACTTTCACTAGCTGCAGTCGATCCATGAGCCCCCATGGCGATTCCAATGTCCGCCACAGCAAGCGCCGGCGCATCGTTAACGCCATCTCCTACCATGATTCCTGGACGATCTGCGTCACTCAAGGTTTTGATTACATTAATTTTTTCCTCCGGCAAGCATTCCGCATATACCTCAGAAATTCCAACTTCCTCTGCTATTTGATTAGCAATCGATTGGTGATCTCCCGTCAACATAATCGTTTTCGTAATTCCTAGTTGATTTAATTCCTTAATCGTTTCCGCCGATTCTTTGCGAACAATATCAGTAAATGTAATGTACCCCACATAGCAATCATTGATTGAGATATAAACTGCTGTCTTCTCACTACTTAGCTGAGTGGTTGTACCAACAAATGAAGCTTTTCCAACACGAATATTTTTGTCATTAACGGTTGCTTGAATTCCTTGACCAGTAACTTCCTCTAAATTTGTTACTGGCAACAGAGGAAGCTTCTTTGCCTTTGCATAAGCCACTAGAGAGCGAGCTAAAATGTGACTGGATTCTTGCTCACCACTAGCCGCGTAAGCAACAATGTCTTCCTTTGTGAAATCCTCCGAAGCCACATATATCTCTTCAACAGAAAGTCTTCCTTCTGTCAAAGTACCAGTTTTATCAAAAGCGATGCTTTTTGCTCTCGCCAGCTTTTCAATTGACGTGCCCGTTTTCACCACAATTCCATTTCGACTGGAACGACTCATTCCGGCGACTAAAGCCACCGGTGCAGCCAAAATCAAAGGACAAGGAGAAGCAACTACTAACACTTCTGCAAAACGAACAGGGTCCTTTGAGACGAACCAAGCAATCCCGCCAATAATATACGCGATGAGTGTGAAGGGAACCGCATAACGATCTGCCAATCGGACAAAATGAGCGGGCTTGGCTTCAGACTCCTTAACTAATTTTACCAATGTCTGATATTGGCTATCTTTTGCTGTCTTTGTAACCTTGAAGCGTAACGCTGCATCGCCGTTGATTGAGCCTGACATCAGCTCGTCATTTAGCTCTTTTTCGACTGGTTTGGATTCTCCTGTCAGTGAAGACTCGTCAACAAAAGATTCCCCAGCGATAACCCGCCCATCGACTGGAACCAATTCGCCAGGTTTAACTAAAATCGTGTCGCCAACTTGAACCTCCTCAACCTCTATATCGGTTACTTCTTCTTCCTTGACGCGGTGAGCGACCTGCGGCGAATTATCCAAAAGAGAGCGTAACTCACGACTTGCTTGATGACTCGCATAATCCTCTAAACTATCTCCACCTGTTAACATGATCAATACCATCAGGCTTGCCCAATATTCACCCACCAACAAGGTAGCGATAATAGCTGTGATAGCTAAGATATCGACTCCGTATTTTCCAGAGCGTAGCGTTTTAACCATACCAATCAACATAGTAATCGCCATGATTCCTCCAACAATAGCAACCAGCCAAAAGGCCAATTGCTCTTGATGAAAGCCAAATTCCAGAATCAACGCGACAATTCCTATCACTACGGTTAACAAAAATTTCTTTACATTACTCATGTCTCTACGCCTCCATCTATCTTCAATATTAGATTAGCACCGCAATCAGCTAATTGAAAATAGAACCCATTAAATGATAATGATTATCATTAACAGCTCGGAAAAGGCTTATTCTACTTTAGAATTACTATAAATAAAAGTTTTAAAAAATTATTCATTTCACTGCATTTCCCACCTAATAATCTTGTTTCTTGTTGGTATTTTATCATTGCTTACTATTAACTATTCGGATCGATGATCGCGTAAACGATAACCCACGCCAATTTCAGTGATCAAATACTCTGGTTTCAATGTATCCTTCTCAATTTTTTTACGAATATTAGACATATTTACTCGCAATGTTTGTGAATCATCACTATATGGTCCCCAGACCTCGGTCATTAGGGTTTGGTAAGTAACAACTTTGCCTAATTGTCGAAACATCAATGCTAGAATTCGATACTCATTTTTAGTTAAATGAATCTCTCTTCCATCCTTATAAACTAATTGTTTCTCAAAATCGATCTTTAAGGCTTTATTTTCGATAACTGAGATAGCCTCTGTCTGAACATTTTGATGGCGTAAAGCGGTTCGAATGCGGGCCAACAGTTCATTTGTGCCAAATGGCTTTGTCACATAGTCATCAGCACCTAAATCCAAGGCTTTTACTTTTTCCTCCTCGTTGCTTCGAGCAGAAATAATAATAATTGGTAAATGCAGGCGCTTGCGCAGAATTTTCAGCAGATCAATTCCATCAATATCAGGCAGACCTAAATCTAATAAAACTAAATCAATCGAAGTTGTTTGAAAAGCAGTTAATGCCTCCATTCCCGTACGAGCAATCGTTAATTGATAACGTTCTTGGTCTAAGACAACCTCCATAAAATCTGTGATGTTCGGGTCATCTTCAATCAGTAAAATACTAGCTTTCATAAAAATTCCTCACTTCAAATAAATTCTAACCAGCGTCTTGCCTTCACCAACCATCATTTCCATCTTTCCATTGTGGGCATGGATGATTGTTTTTACGATACTCAATCCAATCCCCAGCCCGTTTTTTGAATCCACTGGTACTTCGCTTGTGCTGGATAAATTTGTTTGGATTTTTTCAAATTGTTTTAAGGGAATTTCGCCATCATTTTCGATCTCGAAGACCGTCTGATCGTTTTTCTGATACACAGTTAGTTTTACAGGTTGCTTTTCTTCTCCATGTCGAAAGGCATTTTCAACGATGTTGAATAACGCTTGTTCAATCAAAATAGGATCTGCTTGGATAAAGGTTACTTCAGATGGCAAAGAAATCTCGACCTGTCCTTCTGGATAGACCTTTTTTAAATGCTGATACACCGCTTCAATAATTTCTTCTATGGGTTCAGCTGTTTTATTCACTTTCATCGTATCCATATTGATACGTGTGATGGATAAGAGGTTTTCCACCATTCGGATCAGCCACTGAGATTCATCTTGAATATCCGCTAGTAACTTTTGACGCGTATTCTCTTTTAAGTCAGAGCTATTACCTAACGTTTCAGCGATGCCAGAAATAACAGTCAATGGCGTTCGTAAATCATGGGAGACTGCTCGCAATAGGTTGCTTCGGACTTTTTCTCTTTCATTTTCCATTTCAACCCGCTCTTTTTCACTCTTCAATTCTGTTTGTTCTAAAATAACAGCAAGTTGCGTCAAAACTAACTTTAAATAATTGAGCTGATTGTTTTCTAAATCAAGTCCGGCATTACGCTCGATCCCTAAAACTGCTAATGTTTTTCCGCTTGCGATGATGGGTAAATAAAATCCTTTAGCCCCAATCAGCGTATCGGTGCCGTTGCCTGCTTCCTTTTGATTTTTAGCTGTCCAGAAAGCAACAGCGGCTTCATCCTTGGTGCTTAAAATCGAAGGTTTCCCACTAATACAATGAATACTTTCTACCTTTGCCTGAGAATCAAACAAGATTACTTCACGTTCTAGTAATCTAGATAAGTAAGTCGCTGAAATGTCGAGAATTTGATTACGATTGTCGGCCAAGACATACTGCTTATTCAGCTCGTAAAGCAATTCCATTTGATGTTCTTTTTCCATTGAACTTTCTGCTTGTTTTTTTAAACGAACCATTAAATTACTAATTAGGATCGCAACTAAACACATGATCAGCAGGGTGATTGGGTATCCTTGCTTGTAGACAGTCAAGGAATACAAAGGCTCCACGAAAAACCAGTTAAAAGACAAAACACTTAAAATAGACGCAAGTGAACTCCAAAAATAACCAGATGTAGTTCTTGCAACCAGTAAAATAAAAAAGATATAAATCAGCATCAGGTTTTGATCACCAATATGGATATACTGCATCAATTCGGTTACGATCGTCGCCAAGAAGACTCCTCCTAGCGCGATCACCAAATCTTTCCCGCCACCTTCTATGATCTTACGTGTTCTAAGAAAGAGGGATTGCTTCTCCTCCTTAAAGGGAATCAAATGAAGCTCCGTGTCATTTAAACGTTTCAACAAGCGGTCATCAAATGCCTCAATGAAAATTTTCTCATACCAAGGCTGGCGGAGATTTTTTCCCATAATGATATCTGTGACACCCGTCATTTTTGCGAACTCGACGATTGTTTCAAAGCTATTATCCTCTTCAATACTAATTACTTCAGCACCCAGCTTTTCTGCTAAGGGTATATTAGTGAGCGTATTTTCCTGAGTACGGACCTGAATGACCGTCCATTCTGCTCCTAAACCTTGAGCTAAACGCGCGGTCCAACGAATCGATTTTTCCGTCATTTTAGGAAAAGCATCATTCACCACCGTTAGCAATTTGCTTTGAATCCTAATCGTTTTAGCACTGATTCGATTGATATGATCAGAAGCACGTTGTATTGCCAGTCCCCGCAGCTGATCTAGCTTTTGAGGAATGAAAAAATTTTGCAAAGCTCGCTTCGCACTTTCACTGGCATAAATTTTTCCCTGCTCTAAACGATCAATCAACTCCTCGGGCTCCACATCAACCACCTTGATGGTTGCCTGCTGCAAAAACGTATCCGGTACAGTTTCTTTAACCTCGACGCCAGTGACCTCCTCAACGATATCATTCAAGCTCTCAATATGCTGAACATTGACAGTTGTGAATACGTCAATTCCCGCGTTTAACAACTCGTCTACATCCTGATATCGTTTACGATTTCTTGACCCTTCAGCATTTGTATGGGCCAGCTCATCGATTAAAACAATCTCTGGCTTTTGCTGGATAATTTGATCAATATCCGGTTCTGTTAAAAGCATTTGCTTATAAAGAATTTTTTTAGGGGGGATCTGCGGCAGGCCTTCCAATAAGCGATTCGTATCTGGGCGATCATGAGGTTCGATATAGCCGACGATAATATCTTTCCCCATCAGCAATAATTCATGAGCTTCCGAAAGCATACTATAGGTTTTACCGACTCCCGCCGCAAAACCAAAAAACACGCGTAAACGGCCACGACGTCCATCACCCATTTGCTTTTTCTCCATTTTTTCCCTCCTTCCTATGCACAACAATTCTCTAACCACCTAGCTGGTTAGAGAACCCATTCCAATTATACATCAAGTTTATCTAATGCTAGGTTCAACTGCAAAACATTGACATATTGTCGATCAGAAAACCAATCCTTTTGTACTTTTTCCTGAATGATCTTTTGAATCACTCGTTTAGACAGTCCGCGCTCATTAGCGATACGAGATACTTGAAATTCAGCTGCTTTCAAGCTGATATCCGGATCAACGCCACTAGCAGATGCTGTGACTAGATCGTTAGGAACTTTTTTCTCCGCTGGATTTTTCGCTAATTCTGCTTGGATTCGTTTTTCAACTAATCGTTTTTGTTCATTAGAAACTGGCGACAATTGACTCACCTGCTGACTGCGTCCTGAAAAATATTTATCCTGTTCAAAGGGTTGTCCAATCAAGGTTGATCCAACTACTTGATTATCCTTCGTTAGTTGGCTGCCATTCGCTTGATTTGAAAAAAGCAATTGGCCCACGCCAGTAACCACTACCGTATAGAATCCGCCGAAAACAATTAAGCTAAAGATCAAAAATCGTATACTACCTAGAATACTTCTCCTCATTTTTTCTGCTCCTTCTTTATAAAATGATCATTGAAAGAATCAAGTCGATGATTTTGATAAAAATAAATGGGGCAATGATTCCGCCCAAACCGTAAATCAGCAAGTTATGGCGTAGAATCTGACTCGCTGGTTTTTCCTGATAGCTGACCCCTTTTAGTGCCAAAGGAATCAGTGCAACGATTACCAATGCATTATAGATAACGGCAGATAAAATCGCTGTCAACGGACTACCTAATCCCATGATATTTAGTCGATCCAGCTGAGGATAAATACTATAGAATAAAACTGGAATCACCGCAAAATATTTAGCGATATCATTGGCAATACTGAAGGTCGTCAAAGCGCCGCGAGTCATCAACAATTGCTTGCCAATCTGTACGACCTGTAATAATTTGGTCGGGCTGGAATCCAAGTCAATCATATTCCCCGCCTCTTTAGCAGCTTGGGTTCCTGTATTCATCGCCAAAGCTACATCCGCCTGCGCTAGTGCTGGCGCATCATTCGTGCCATCACCTGTCATGGCGACCAGATGGCCTTTTTCTTGATACTCACGAATCAAGTCCATTTTATTTTCTGGTGTGGCTTCAGCTAAAAAATCATCTACTCCTGCTTCTGCCGCAATTGCCGCTGCTGTCAAAGGATTATCACCAGTGATCATAATTGTTTTGATACCCATTTTACGCATATCTGCAAATTTATCTTTTACACCGTTTTTTACGATATCTTTTAAATAGACGACACCCATTACCCGATTATTTTTTACTACTACTAAAGGTGTCCCGCCTGCACGAGCAATTTTATCAACAATCTCGTCACATTCAGCTGGATACTGTTCTCCGTTTGACTGAACGTATTTTTTCATCGTATCCGCGGCGCCTTTACGAATCTCATCCCCGCGATAGTCAATACCGCTCATTCGAGTCTTCGCACTAAAATCAATAAAAGTTACTTCAGATTGTTGAAATGCTCTTTCTCGCAAATTAAAGCGTTCCTTCGCTAAAATCACGATACTGCGTCCTTCTGCCGTTTCGTCGGCTAAAGAAGATAATTGTGCTGCATCGGCAAGCTGCTCTTCACTGACACCATTCACCGGTAAAAATTCGCTGGCGCGACGATTCCCAAGCGTTATGGTTCCTGTTTTGTCTAGTAGAAGAACATCCACGTCGCCAGCGGCTTCGATCGCACGACCACTCATAGCGATGACATTTTCCTTCGTTAAACGACTCATCCCAGCAATCCCGATCGAGGAAATCAACGCACCGATAGTTGTCGGAGCTAAACAGATCAATAAAGCAATAACAATAATCATGGATAAAGCTTCACCTTTACCAGATAACTGACTGCTAAAGTCTGTAAATGGCACTAAGGTAATCGAAACCGTTAAAAAAATGATTGTCAGAGTAATCAAGAAAATTTGTAGTCCGATCTCATTGGGTGTTTTTTTTCGTTGGGTCCCTTCTACCATCGCGATCATTTTATCCAAGAAAGATTGGCCGTTTTCTGAAGTTACTCGAATCACTAGATAGTCAGAAACAACAGTGGTTCCGCCTGTCACCGCACTGCGATCGCCACCAGATTCACGGATAACGGGAGCGGATTCACCTGTGATAGCACTCTCATCGACAGAAGCTGCCCCCTCGATTACATCGCCGTCAGCCGGAATCTGTTCTCCAGCACGTACATAAATCAAATCACCACGTTTTAAATCAGAAGATCTCAACTCGGTAAAATTCTCTTCTTTAATATCTGCTAAGCTTTGTATTTTATAGGTCATAATTTCCTTTTTGGCCTGTTTTAAACTATCGGCCTGTGCTTTTCCGCGACCTTCTGCTACAGCTTCAGCGAAATTGGCAAAAAGTAAGGTCAACCATAGAAAGACTGTGACAGAAATACTGAACCATAACGGCACATGCATCGGATAAAAACATAACACCGTGGTGATGATCGCGCCTAAATAGACAACGAACATCACTGGATTTTTGATTTGTTGACGAGGGTCTAGCTTCTTAAACGATTGACCCACAGCCCATTGATAAATTTTCTTCATTTTCACTCACTCCATCTATTTCATCGTAAAGTATTCTGCAATCGGACCTAATGCTAAGGCTGGAAGAAAGCTCAATGCACCAATCACTAAAATAACTATAATTAACATAGATACAAACGTTGGACTAACAGTAGATAACGTACCTGAGCTTAAAGCCGCTTTCTTTTTGCTGCCCATACTTTCAGCTAAGAGCAGAATAGCTATGATTGGCAGGTATCTTGAAACAAGCATTAACAAACTACCTAAAAGATTAATAAATGGCGTATCAGCTAATAATCCGCCAAAAGCACTTCCATTATTATTTGCTAATGAAGTCGCTCCATACAGCAATTCACTAAATGCATGGGGTCCCTGATTCGTCAGCCATGTTAATACTTCCGGATGTAAAACGAATACCATTGTTCCAAACAGCGTCAGCATCAATGGTGTTAAAATAACAATACTAGCCATTTTTATATCAAAGGCTTCAATTTTCTTCCCCAAGTATTCCGGCGTCCGCCCCACTAACAATCCAGCAATAAAAACTGCCAACAGTAGAAATGCCAACATGCCATAAAGTCCGCTGCCAACGCCGCCAAAGATGATTTCTCCTAGCTGCATCAAGAACATTGGTATAACTCCGCCCAATGGCATAAAGCTATCCAGCATTGCATTTACTGAACCATTGGAAGCAGCAGTTGTTCCCACAGACCATAAGCTTGACCACCCAACGCCGAAGCGAACTTCTTTGCCCTCCAGATTCGTTGTTCCAAGTACATGTGCAAATTCCGGACCATAGAACTCACTAAAGGCCACACCAATAAAAGCCAACAATAGGAAAAATAGTGAAACAATCATGATTGTTCGACCTTGTTTCCAGTCCTTAACCCAAAAACCAAAAGCAAAGATTAATGCGGCTGGAATCAATAAAATTGCCAAATTTTCTAAAAAGTTCGAGAAAATTGTCGGATTCTCAAACGGGTAGGCTGAGTTTGCACCAAAGAAGCCACCACCGTTCGTTCCAAGCTGTTTGATCGCCACTTGACTAGCTACTGGTCCTAAATGAAGCCAGAGGTTTTTTCCCTCTAATCCCTCATAAGAAATACCTGATTTGAAAGTTTGGACAGTTCCTTGAGAAATCAATAGAATCGCGAAAATGATTGATAACGGTAATAAAATATAGACCAAACTGCGGGTCAAATCCTGCCAAAAATTCCCCAGCGCCTTCTTTTTAACCTGTGAAAGTCCCCGAAGCAATGCAACTAAGACTGAAAGCCCCACACCTGCTGAAATAAAATTCTGGACGGTTAATCCAAACATCTGCGAAGTATTTGATAAGGTCGTCTCTCCAGCATATGCCTGCCAGTTAGTATTCGTTACAAAACTAACAGCTGTGTTCAATGCTAACGGCAACGATAAATTTTTCACAGATGAACCGCCAGGCATAAAGTGTTGTGTCATTAAAATGACGATCAACAATATGATTGATGAAATACTTAATAGTAAAACACTTGCTCCGTAACGCTTTGCGGACATTTCTTTTTTACTAATTGGTCCGATAACCTTATAAAACAATCGCTCCAAAGGTTGAAGGAATCGAACACCCTTTGGAATCTTACCTTGCATAATTTCTTTGATATACCAGCCTAACGGTAACGCCAATGCTAATAAAATAAACAAGAAAAATAATCCTTGATAGATGACACTACTCATATTTCTTCCCCCTTAAATAAAAACCAGAAAAGATAAATCATTAATAAGAGTCCAATGATTCCCAAAATAATCGTCATTTCATTTCTCTCCTTATTAGCCCTACTTCTGTTGTAACAAGGCTTACTTTCTTTACTTTTTAAGCATAAAAAAAAAGACCTAAAGATAGTGTGAAACTTACGTCCATTTCTTTACACTATCTTTATATGGTCTTTTAAGGTTTTTTTTAAAAGGTGGTTACTTGAAAATCTTGATAGAACTCTCCTTGATCAAAAGTAAATTTTAATACGGTGAAATCTGACAAGCCTTCCCCTTGTTCATAATAAATGTGGTATTGATCCTGCCAAAACTCAATTTTATCCGCTTCTTTTGATAACACCTCCATCTTTCCAATCAGCGATATACCAGTGAAATTTTTCGCATCATAAAAATATACACAGGCTTTTGAATTAGCCAAAAATTGTTGAACTTTATTCGATGAGGTATTCGTATGCAGATACAAACAGTTATCATCGATTTTTATCGGCTTTAGCATCGCACGAATCATTGGATATCCCTTTTCAGTAATAGAACCTAAAAAACACAGTTCTTGTTTATCAACCAATGCTTGTAATTCCTTTTGAGCATTCATTCTTATCCACCCCTTTTAGATTAGTATTCCAAAACACTAACAAAAATGCAAGTAAATTTACATTAACCCCATCATTATTTATTATTATTATCGCTTTTCACAAAAAGTTATAAACAAAAAAACATAAAATTCATTTTATACCAAACTTCTTAATCATAGCAAAGCACATCAGTTCTAAATTAACGACGTGCTGCTTAGTTATTCTTTTACCGTATAAATATCGCTTTCTTTGGTTTCTCTGAACATCATAAAGCACACAAATGAGATTAACAAAACGAACACGCTGATCATAAGCAATGGGATAAAAACATTGGTTGTCGTATTTCTAAATACTAATCCCATCACCAACTGACCTAGCGGCACCGCACATTGTGCTACCGCGATAATGGTTGCCATAACCTTGCCCAAATTTGCTTTTGGCGTAATCTTTTGAACAAGTGAGATTAGGTAGATTGAGATTGCACTCAACATCATTCCGATAATAATCTCCATAATAAGAACAACCATAAATCCTATACTTGCACTGGTCATACTCAACAAAATATTCGTAATCACCAAGATAATTCCCGAATAAGTAAATACACGATAAAAATTGTTAAACTTCAGATTTTTCGTCAACGGTCCTGCTAGAATTGCCCCGACGATACTAGAAAGACTAAAGACACCCATTCCAATACCATACATTGTGTCATTAACCTGCAGTGTCATCCGTAAAATAATTGGTAAACCAACAATAAAGAACGAGGTCAAGACAAAATTGATCGCCGCGGCAATCACGATTGATTTGAAAATCACTTGATTATTTTTGACTTCTTTAAACCCGTCCTTTAAATCAGCGGTTAATATTTCCATAACAGTTCCCGTTGTTCGTTCACGTTTTTCAAAGGGAATTTTCAAGAAGCTTTCAACAATCGCAGCAATCACAAAGAAGACAATACTGCTGGCAACCAGCAGCTTCGCGCCCATCAATCCGTAAAATATCCCGCCAATGATCGGTGCTACCACATTAGACAACTGTAAAATTCCATTTGATAATCCATTGATTTTCTCTAGCTCGTGTTCCTCTACCAATAACGGGATACTCGCTCCCACAACTGGTGTATCAAAGCTGCCGACAATCGCTAAAATAAAGATCAAAATTCCAATACCTAAGATAGATTCTGAGGTTCCTACTACTAAGAATAATAGCGCCGCGATAATAGCATTAGCGACATCCATTAACACCATCAAAATCTTTCGATCAAAACGATCCGCAATTGCTCCGCCAATCGGCGCAAACAAAACCGGCACACTAGAGATTGCTAAGACTGTGGCAAATACATCAGCTCTTCCTGTTACATCCAAAACAAATAGCGACAATGCAAAGCGTAATATCGCTCCACCAAACACAGAGATAAATTGCCCCAACATCAAATAGATAATATTTCTCTTATTCCCTTTCACACTCTCTCCTACTCTCTTTCATTGATATGCTTAGCTTAACGAATTCTTAAACTTTGAACATCCGCCTTAAGTCTCATTGTTTTATCCTACTTTTAGTCACTTCTTATGAAATCAATCCATAATGCTTTAGCCCTTCCAACACACCATTCTCCGTTTTCGCCACATAAGAAGCCTGAGATTTCAATTGATCCGTCCCATCTCGCATTGCTACTCCGTAATCTACCAGCTGAAACATACTTAAATCATTATTCTGATCACCAAAGGCATAGGTTTCTAGTTGTGTACCTGACAACGAGGTCAAGAGCTTTTGGATGGCGGTTCCTTTTGAGACCGTTTTTGGCAGGACATCAATCGCTAATGGAGCAAAACGAACGGTATCTGCAACGGATGCTAATTCTGCGCTTACTTTTTTCTCCAGCTCTTCACTTAAATAGAGATTCATAAAATTAACCGGGTTCTTATGGAAAAAATTAGGCGAGATTGGAATCTCTTGAATTCCCATATAGGCGATGTGCTCTTTTACAACATCCGATAATCGATTGACCGCGAACTCCCGTTGATTAAAGTAACCAGCCGCTAGACGATTTTCTTTGGCAATCGCTAAAATTTTCTCAATTTCTGATGCTGAAAATTTTGCGTTCTGGATTGTTTTGCCGGCTAAACGTACATAGCAGCCGTTAGATAATACGAAGTGCTCCGCCTTTAGTAGCGTTAATAGCTCCTTTACTTCATAATAGCTGCGACCCGTTGCAATGATTGGCAGTACCTCATTTTCTCTTAGCTGGTCAAAAGCGTCGAGCGTCTCCTGAACCACTCGCAGGCTTCCCCCTAAACACAATGTCCCGTCTAAATCAAAAAAAGCTAGTTTCTTCATGTTTGTCATCCTTTCAAATACTCTTGATTTATATGAATGCACCAACAAGCCCATCAGACAAAAAAATCCGAGAAAAAAGTGGCTCTTCGTCAAATCGTGTTGGTGAAGACAAATTTGAATAAAACTTAGTCCGATATGCGACGCGTTCTGTGCGCCGCATATTTTTTTAGTTTTCAAAGATCAGACCTTGTTATAAATAGATCCGTGCCCGAAAGTTATAAAAGTTGCGATAACCAAACGCAATTCGTTTAATCAGCTTGATCTTGTTATTCAGCCCCTCCGTGACGCCGTTTGAGTGGGACACTTTAAAGGCATTTGAAATGCCCGATTGGTAACGATGGAAGATCGTGAATTTCTTTTTAAACGACTGAGGTAACGTAGATGAAATTGTTTTAAGGGTTTCTTGAAAGCCTTCCGTATCTCGTTTAACGAAATAATAGCGTAATAATTGACAAAAATGATACGCTGTTCGCAATTCTTCGTTGTAGCTTAACAGTTCATCGACGATTTCTGTTTGACTAATTGGTCGTTTAAACAGTCGATGATAATGCCGTTTGAGTGGCTCCAATGTCGTGGAATCTTTGAGTAAGAGTTTCCAATATCGCTTGAGCCGACGGTACTTCTTCTGATTTTCAGAGTGTGAGGTTCGAAAACGATTCATGATCTGGAC
>NZ_KE136357.1:634316-833594 GCF_000406965.1 Enterococcus avium ATCC 14025
CAGTTCCATGAGAATCGCCTGCTTCAGTTCCTTTGTTAGTTGATGATGTTCATCAACTAAGTCCGTTTTCGCAGAAAAGGTCCGTCCACAATCATGGCAGAGAAAACGGGTACGTTTTAATTCTAAAATAGTCAACTTTTCTTTGACTTTCAACATCTGAGTGCGTGTCGTATAGGAACCGTTGCGGATAATACGAATCGATCCACAGTGTTCACAATGGGAAGGTGAGTCATCCAATCTCCCTTTAATAAACTGCGCTTGAACGCCTTTATATTCTTTTTCAATCAGCCATTCTTCATCAAAAAATAAATGTTTATCTGTTAATCCGAGTAATTTTCTAGTATGATTATCCATTGAGAGACTCCTTTGGTAGGGTGACGTTTTGGTCGACTAAATTTTACCAAAAGTGAGTCTCTTTTTGAGTTGAAACGAAGAAAAAAGTGTTAGTAGAAAATCGCCTTCGATTTTCCACCAACACAAAATATTATAGAACCAAAAAAGTCAGTGCATTACAAATACACTGAACCTTTCCCCTCGGATTTTTTATATCAATAGGTGCCTTTTACAGATTAGTAAAAGATGAAGCCCTCGGTCACAGTCCTCATTAGAATGAGCGGAACCCTAGCTCCAGTTTTCCAGTTCATAAGCAATCATACCATTTCTTGAAAGATTGACGCAATATCAACTTTAAGAAAGCTGTCTTAACCTTTCTAATACGCTATTTCAAATTTTGCTGCGTAGGACGAATTCGGAGTCTATTCTTGACTATTCTAAGAGGCTGATCACGCTGTTCTCTATTTGATAAAAGTTCTGAGATCGTTAAAATCGCTGCGCTTTTTGAAGTTAAAACATTTTATAAAAAATACTAGCTGAAGCTCATTTTTTTCGCATTTGATTAACTGCTTCAACAAAAGACCTAAACAGCAAATACTTCACTGTTTAGGTCTTTAGTATTACTCTTTTCTTCTATAATAAATGGTTCCAGCAATGATAAGAACCGCTACGCCAACCACCAAGTACCATGAATTGCGGGTATCATTGGTTTTCGGATAACTTCCTGTTGTTGTTCCTGAATCATGCTTAGAATTGTTTGCTTGATTTGACGATTTTGGTACATCAGCTGGTAGTAATTTCTTATTCACAAACTCTCCAACATTAACGATTGCTGGTTTATTTTCTTCAGCTGATTGAATCGTAAATTGTCGTTTCTCTTTGTTGATTGTATAGCCAGCTGGAGCTTCTTTCTCCACAAAGTAATAGTCGCCAGGCGAAAGATTTTTTACTAAGAGTTGTCCATTTTTATCAGAAGTATACTCTCCGACTTGTTTTCCATCAGCGTGATACAAGCCAAAGACCGCTCCTGATAAGCGTTTCCCTTGATCAGAGACCTTTGTCATTTTGACGCTGCCCTGATAATTGATAAAGTCTTCAAGCGTGATGGTTTCAGGTTTCCCTGAAGCTTTGTCGCTGATTTCAAATGAAACGATCTTTTTGTTCAAGATAAAATTCTTTGGTGCTTTAGTTTCAACGAGTTCATATTTCCCAGGAGCTAGTCCTGTCGCAAAAACTTTCCCTGTTTTATCTGAGATAAGCTTTTCAACTGCTTTTCCTGATGCATTCATCACCGTTTGAACCTTGCCGTCTTCATCGCGAATCTCGAACTCCGCACCTTGGAGTGCCTTACCGGCTTCATCCTTCTTCAGCCATTCGATTGAGCCCTGATAATTGATAAAATCACCTAAATCAATTGGCTCTGGTTTTCCTGTTTGTTCGTGAATCTCAAATGGATGAGGTTTGGTGTCTAAGACATAACCCTCAGGTGCTTTGGTTTCAACAAGTACATATTTTTGCGAGGCTTTCCCCTCTAGGTCAATTCCTTTAAAGTAGATTTCACCGTTTTTATCAGTAACTACGGTTGTTGTAGATTGACCTTCTCGATTTGTGACAGAGACCGGATCTCCTGTTGGCTGATCCTGATCATCTGCCTTAAAGATTTGGTATTCGGCCTCAGCTAAAGCTTCTTTTCCCTCGTTGATTTTCCGACCAAATACTTCTACTTGATAATTTTCAAAATCTAGATTGTCGATGATCGGGTTTTGATCATCGTTTTCCTGAACCACAAAATAGATGGGTTGATCATTGACGATATATTCCGGTGCTGCTTTGGTTTCAACAAGCTTATAATTTCCGGCTCCAAGGTCTGAAATATCAAGAATCCCATTTTCTGGAGTGATCACTTTTCGTACATACTGCTCTTCGCCATCAACGATTCGGTAAAGCTCAAATTCTGCGCCTGCAATCGAACCGCCCTCACCCACTTTTGTGATTTGCGCTTTTCCGCGGAAATTCTGGAAATCACCGACATCAATAATCGCTGGTTTTCCATCGGCAGCTTTAGGTACTTCTACTTTGATCAAGGCTGGATTGATAACATAATCAGAGCCTTCAGTAACGGTTGGCGCTTTTGTTTCTTGATAATAGTACGTTCCCGGTGCCAAATCCTCAAAAAGAACGTTGCCGTTTTTATCACTTTTAGCTGTTTTTACCGCGGTTTTCTTATCATCTTTGTAAAGAGTGAATTCTGCTCCAGATAAGCCTTCCCCATCGGTATTGCGTTTCGTTAATTGGACAGATCCTTTGTAGTTAATATAGTCAGCTAATTCAATGACTGGAGCCTTACCGTTATGCGACGATTTCACCGTAAACGTGACTTTCTTTTCATTTAAGAGATAGCCTTCTGGTGCTTTCGTTTCAACCAGCGTGTAATTTCCTGGCGCTAGGTGATCGACATGAACCTTTCCATCCTCACCTGATTTAATTGATTCTTTGTTTACTTTTTGATTCGCTTCATTGTATAAATCAAACTCAGCACCTGCAAGCGCCTTGCCTTCTTTATCTTTCTTCACAAATTCAACAGAACCTTGATAATTTACTAATTCTAAAGGAGAACCATTTGATTGTGTCGTCACTGTTTTGGGTTTTCCATGGACAACTTCATCTATCGTAAAAGGGACTTCCTTATTGTTAAGAATATAGCCTTGTGGTGCTTTGGTTTCGACAAATTTATAGTCTCCTGGTGCAAGTCCTGTTATGATGACTTTTCCATCTGCTTGTGAGACCAAAGGCTGTGAATTCACTTTCTTGCCATTACTATCTAAAACATCAAACTCTGCGTCTTGCAGCGGGTTGCCTTCACTGTCCGTTTTGATTAATTCAGCAGAGCCTTGATAATTTTTATATTTCACATTGATCGTCGGGATTTGATGGTTACTGTTTCGATAGACCACGAAGGTCACGGGATCATTATTCAGAATATAGCCATTGGGTGACTCAATCTCGGTAATCCGGTACAGTCCTAGCGGCAAACTATCAATTTCTAAAATTCCCTCACTATTTAAACGGTCCGGATTCAATTCAACTGGTTCCCAAAGCGCGTGATTCGGCATCAAATTGCTAAAATGTTCTAGTTTAAAGCGAGCACCTTCTTGAATATCTCCACCAAATTTGATGGGATTTCCGTCAGCGTCGGTCTTTTGCAGGATGACTTTGTTGCGCTCATTCGGAATCGTCATCACTCCGGCATTTTCAGTTGAAGTACTGTCATCAATGGTGATTCTTCGACCTTCCGTTAAATCGGTTGAGATCGTAAAGCCTTTCGGTGCAGCTGTTTCAATCAATAAATACTCACCATAAGGAAGATTCCCAAAAATAAGCTGTCCATTTTCATCAACTTCACCTTTACGCAACAATTGAGTTTTTGAGGTATTCCAAAGTTCAAACTTAGCCCCTGCTAAAGGTGTTTTTCCGTCTGCTTCTGTCTTTTGGATCACCAGCTTGCCTTTTTTACCAGACGCTGAACCGCCACTATGATTCAGTTCTACCGTGACATCTTCGCCATCACCACCAGAAACAGTCTGCTCATTGTCGCCTGTTACCGTAATTTTGTTTGAAACAGTTTCTTTACTTCCTTCAGAAGAGGAGGTGATATAGCTGCGGTATTCTAGCTGATAAGCGGTATCGATTTTGTCATTCAGCTTGATCGTCATCGTTTGTTTGCCAGTGACATTATCTGTGGTGATTTCTACGGTGTAATCCTTGTTTAATTTCAACGGTTTATCATAATTTGGCGTAATGGTGCCATCTTCTGCGACGGTTGTTTCGTATAATTGGATGGAATCTTGATCAATCACCTGATTATCAGAGGGTTCATCTTTGATCACCACATGATCAAGTGTTGATTGAGAAGGATTGATCACTGCATGCCAATTGACATAATCAGGGTTTCCACTATCCTGTTCGCCGGTTTTTTGTGCATACTTCCCACCATATTTCACGCTGACCTCTCCGGTGACATCACGATCATCGTCATTGTTTTCATAATGTGCGACATTGGTGTATTGATTCGATCCTTCGACGATTTTCCCTTCTACAGAGGTGTCAAATTCGATTAAATACGTTTCGTCTGAACCTTCAGGAAAATCAATTTGCAGCAGCTGATCATTGGAAGTGCTAGGTTCAATAATCTTCTTCATCTCATCATTTACGACTTCTTCAGGCTGCTTCTTCGTAACGGTGCCATCTTTCTTGACCTCAGCCTTGTAAATCTTCAACGAACCATCGACGTAATCTTGATTTTCTTTTATCTTATCCTGCATCTGTGCGTGCGTCAGGATATTATGACTGAGATTCACTACAATCGTCCAAGTAATATGCTTCGTTTGAGCATTATAGATCCCACTTTTTTGAGCGTTTAATTGGAATGGATCATGAGGTTTGAAGTCTTTGTCGTCATCAGAAGTATGCTTCCCGCCATTTTCATCTTCCCAATCAGCCTGCATTTTATTTTTAAAATGATCTAACTCAGGATTATTTGGGTCCAATAAACTCACATCAAAATTCGTCCGATAGTTGATTTCTAATTCGGACTCCGTTGGATTGTAATCTCCTTTAAAAACGACTTTAAAGCCCATCTCATTCTTTCCTGAGCTATCACTTAATAACTCAAGATCATAATCTTGTCCTGGTACCAATACACGATTCTTCGTTACATCACGAATTTCAAAATCCGGCTTTAGATCTTCTTTGATCGCCATTGATAGGCCGGGTATTGGAGAATAGGTGTCAGTTAATACTAGGTTTTCCATGTAATAGTGATTCTTATTGACATTAATCTTCCAGCCAACTTTTTTGTCCGCGTAATCGATATCTGTAATATTTTTGATCACGTTTTGTTGCTGCGCCGTTCCTTTGTCACCGTCTGTTTGTCCCGTGCCCGTTGTTACATTATTTGTTACTTGAGTAGGATCGGAGACAATGCTGTTCACCATGGTTTTGTACTCGACTCGCACCGCTCCGTCGACATCATTTAAAAATTTAATGACAAACCCTTCACCATCAGGATTGGGCTCCAAAACATAATCTTTTCCTTCAACTAAAGCTTCTCCCTTAACTTCATTTCCTTTTTTATCGAAGGTGATTGGATAAAGCTTGATTGAATCGTCGATAAGGTCCATATTTTTACTGATGGTGTCCGTAATGATGGCGTCACCTTTAGCAATATTCTTCTCGTCATAGTTGTATTTGATCGCCCAGCTGAATTCCTGATTATTGGGATCATAGCCGACCATATTTTTTTCAACTGGTTTCCCAAATGTGTTTGTCACTGTTGCTTTGGCATCAATTCCGTCCTCGTCATTTTTATCAGTCAACTGTGCGACGTTAGTAAAGCTGACTTTCCCGCCATTCTCTGGCTTCGCTGAATCCTTGATATCTGTTTGATAAACTAAACGATAGGCTTTGTTGGTCTCACCTAAAATCGTGACATTACCATTTTTATCAACAGTATAATCATCTGGACTAAGTTCTCGACCTACTTCTTTGATGGTTCCGTCGAGATTCATTTCTAATTCCATTACTTTTACAGATTTATAGTCAATTCCTTCAGGCCATTTTTCCGTAATCTTCGGATCTTCTAAATGGTTCATAGATTGATTAAAGTCGACCGTCCATTCAATACTGCTAGGATTTGGTGTCCGATCAAAGTGGCCTTGCTTGTCAATGGATTGCTCCGTATCAGGACGGATTTCAACATTGACAGGCGGCAAATCATCCTCCACCGGATAGTGAATGGTGATATCTCCAGGACCATCAATATGCTCTTTTTTGAATTCCGTATCAAAGTAAAAGCTGCCGTTAATATCACTTTGATTTTTTACCTCTTCCGTAAATTCAAAACGAATATTTCCGTCTTGATCAATGGTGTATTTGGCGTAAACTTCGCCTGCTTCGTTTTTCAGCTCACCGACTTGTGCCTGCTTAGGCTTCAGTTCTTCAGGTAATTTGAAATCAAAGTAATCGCCTGGTTCGATTTGCTGACGCACATCTTCTGGGATATTCCAGGTATAAAACGCCCGAACGGTTGTGTTAGATGTAACCGACGGGGTGACAACATTGCCATCCTTATCCAAATAAACTAAATTCGAGCTAGTCAAAATCGTTCCTCCACCATTCGGAAAATACTCTCGAATATCGGTAGGGCCGTCAGCCCGCGGCTTAGTTTTTTCAATTGCTTCTGACTGAGTGGCTTCTGTTGTCGCTGCTGTTGCTGATTCAGTCGCTTTCGTTGGTTCTTTCGATGAATCAGGCTCTGTGTTTTCTGTTTTGCCAGTTTCTGAAGAGCTCGTTGTTATTTCGTTTGAACTCGCTGATTCAGATGTAGTCGCTTGTTCAAACGTATAGGTAAGCTGCTGTTGCTTATAAGAAATATCCAAGGAAGATAGCCCTTTTATATCCTTAAGATCTACATGAATGGTTCCTACTCCAGCAACATCCCCTGGAATAATAAGCTCTTGATTGTTCTCTACTTTTAACGCTATTGATTTTCCAGCTATTTCTATAGTCGCTTGCTGAATCACTGGTTGAGAGAGCTGAACTCTGCGATCTTCTTGCCCCTCTTCTAATGTAAGCTGAACGTTAAGTTGATTCGCATTCTGTCCTTCCGAAACATTTTCAAGCTTTATTGCAGGTTTATCCTCGGCAAACACTGTCAAAGGAGTCAGTGAGTTGATCAAAATTAACAAGGTCATTAAGCCATATATTAATTGGTCAATTATTTTTTTTCGCTTCATTTTCACACCTCTTACTTCAAATTTCTTAAACTGCCATTTCTATTTATAGCAGATTATTTTTTCAGAATTTTTCAAAAATGAAGCTTTCATAGAACACTTTTTGAGAGACTAAATTTTTTGTTTTTCCTTTGAAATCAAATCTAAAACCTGTGTTAAACGATTTAGATCATTGAGCTCCAAACGTCTGCCAATAACTACTAGCTGAGCTTGTGGATAAACCTTTTTTAAATCTTTAAAGGTACCTGTAGTCAGTAAAATATCCACTTCTTTCGTGTTAGCTGAAAAAACATCAATAAATGTCACATTGTACAAATAGTTAAAGTGTCCTTGCAGCTGTTCGATGTAATTTTTGGTCATCAGATTGGGCATATCGCTTTCGACTAAAACGGTAATGGGCACTTCATATTTACACGGGTTTTCCAAGTATAAAGCATTTTTCAGATAAGGAATCATTAAAAAAGCGACTTCTAAAAAGATTGGATTTTTTGATTCTGCATACAATTCTTCAATAAATCGGCGCATTTTTTCTGTCATTCGCGGATAGCGTTTTTGGAAAATTGCTTTGTACGTATTCCCTGTCATGTCGGTATTGAAGCCTTTAAAATATTGCGCAAAAAAATGACTGCTTAGTATATAATTTCGGAAGCGTAAAAATTCTGCTTCTTTAATAGGAAAGAACTCTTCCTGAAATCTTCTAATCATCAAATCCGTCGCTGAAAAAATTGGGGTATGCTGCTGAGCCTGCTGTTGATACAAAACATTGATTAATGGTTCCTTAAAAACATCGATCGTTTTAGACATGGCTAACCAAACGAGGAAAAAGAAAGGAATCTCAGAATGCTTCGTGTTGATTACACCTTGAGATGAACTAAGCTGCTTTTCAAAAATAGGATACAACGTATTGGAGGTAATCCTCTTTTCTAATTCTGTAGGCATTTGGAGAATATTACCCTTACGAGTACGAATGACCGCTTCTGCAAAAATATAAGCCAGCTGCTTTTTATAGGCATAAGGAATATTGGGATAAACGGTAAATTCACTATCCAAGATTTCTTCAACATATCCCTCAAGCAATTGCTCATTGATAAAGGGAAAGGGCCAACTGCTTCCACGATAAATACTCCAGAAAAAAATCACCATGATCATGCGAATCTGATATTCTTCTCCCTCCAACTGAAAAGTATCACGACTAATTTTAACCTTATAACGAGATAACATCCGGCGAACCTTCGCTAAATCTCTTCTCACTGTCGATTCACTGGTAAAGTGGGCAAGCGCATAATGGCGCACACTTTGAAACTCATCCAAAATCAATGTTTTTAAAAGAACGACTGTGGGACATTCCTGCACGATTTTAGTTACTAAGTTATATACATCTGCATCTATTGCAACCGTCAGACGAACCCCTTTTCCTTTTGATAATTGCAAAGAAAATTTATCTGAATGAAGGTCAGCAATTTTTTCAGCTAAACTATTCATTATGCCTAGCGTGGTTCGTTTACTTAAACCTAAAGCATCACTTAGCCACTCTCGTGTTACCCAATAGCCATTTTTCTCATTCAATAATAAAATCATTCGCCGCTGAAGAAAGGTCTCTCGATCAAATAGCTCTTCAAAGTAATCTTTTTGTGTTGTTGGCATCTTTATCCCTCTTTTTTTAAAGAATCATCTATTTTAGAATAAGCAAAAAGTTAAAAAAAGAGTATTACAACGCTCAAAAAAAATCACGGATTACTCCGCGATTTTTTGTTAAGGCATGTTCATCCATACTGGTTCAAATTGATTACCGTCCAAATCGGTGACTTCCAAACTAAACATTTGATCCTCCGGCATGTTCATATCCACCGAGAAATAGTCTCCACCATTGGCCTTTGCTGCTTCCGCAATTTTTTTCACTACATCAGGACTCTCTACAGAAAAAGCGGTTAACGTACTGCTTTCTTTTTCAGTGTCTGCGATCCTTTTATTTTTCAAGAACAGATTATAAAAATCATATTCTAGTAGCATAATCCAAAATGTATCATCCCACATCATCGAACTGGACTGCTCATTAGAAAACTCCACATTCTTCTTAAATCCTAGTTTCTCATAAAATTCGGTCGAAGCTTGCACATCTTTCACTGGGTAATTGGTAAATACCATTGCTGCCATCTCGTTCACTCCTTTGAATTTTCGTCTATTATGCAAGAATAACGAAATTAAAGCAAAGAAAGCGCTTGTATTTCAGTGAACGAAATATATTAATTTTTCTCGTCTAACAGCAAGGATCAAGATTACATAAAAACAGTCATACTCTTTTTTGAATACAACTGTTTTCTTAAGCTTTTTTATAACAAATCTGCGATCCGTTGATAAGCTGCTTCTTTTGATGACACAGAATCCAGCATATTAAAAAAATCTGGTCGATCAATCAGTGCCACCAGTTCAGCCAGTGCAGTTAAATGTCTTTTGCTGTCTACCGCCGCTAGAGTAAAAATATACTTCATTGGTGTTTTCCCTAAAATTTTTATCGGCTCCTTAAGTACCGTTATTCCTAATCCCACCTCTTTCGCTCCATCTTCAGGACGAGCATGAGGCAACGCGACATGATCAGAAATAACCATGTAAGGCCCTTCCTCGTATGTCGTTTGGATGATCTTGTCAATATAACGTCGGCTTACGATTTCTGCTTCGATCAGCGGTGTCGCGGCTACGTAAAAAGCTTCCTCCCAGCTATTTGTTGCAAGGTTTAACTGAATAAAAGCCGGAGAGAGAATATCTGTAAGACTGAGCTCATCTTTACCTGAAACACTTGGTAGAATATCTTCTGGATTATAGATTCTAGGCTGCTTCAACCGCCTTTTCAATTCTTTTCGTAATCCGAGCTCATCCTTTATAGTCGTGAACCTACCAATAATTGCAAAAAGCTCTTCAAATTGATAATCCCCCGATAAGTTTCCAGGACCGTTTTGAATCTCTTGGACCAAGTTGTATTTTTCGTCAATCGTCATAATCGGATTCACTGTATAGACCGGCTTTTTCAAAGAATAAAGCCGCATATTAGGTACAGTAGTGAAAATCATGTCATAATCCTGTTTTTTCTGATAGATCTCATTTGTCTCTATTGGACCAATAAAAATCATATCTGGAAAAAGATTCTTTAACTCATTGTAAATAATTGCCGAGCTTCCGATACCATTCGGACAAACAATAATACCGACCTTTCGCTTCACTTGGTATTCATCATTATTATCAATTAAAGAAGCAAAATGGATGGTTAAAAAGGAGATTTCCTCATCAGGAATCATCGTTCCGAATAGATTCTCGATTGGCTTCATCGTTTCCTTAACGATTTGAAATAAATCTGGGTATTCTTGAATAATTTTTTTACTCAGAGGATTGATAATTGGAAGATGAAAAAACAATCGATAGTAAGCTGGACGAAAGTGACTGTATACTTGCTTTTTCACCGTTTTCTTATCTTTAAAACGAATACCCGATAAGCGTTCAAAACGATCAAAGATTCTTTCTACTAATTCATTAATGATAGAAGAATCTGGCGCTTCTTCGTCAGCATCCCCAATAGCCATGCCCAGCATCCAGCCACAAATATAAAGTATGGCGTATGGATTGTCGATTGAGAAATTTGCAAGCAGGCTTCGAGAAAAGCTATACTCATTCATTTGGTAAAACTTCTGGAAATTGTACCTCTCATAAAACTCTGACCATTCTTTGGATAAATGCGGCAACAAAAAAATCAGCATGTAACTAAATTCTAGCAATCGATTTTCCACCAATACAATGGAATAATGTTCCAATTCTGCAGCAATCTGTCGAAAGACTTTCTCCTTCTGGATTGTCCCTTCGTTAAATAAAAAGTAATCCCAAAGAAAGCTGCCATTATCTGAACGTAAATCCTCTAGCACCATCTTCATTAATTGATAACGCAAGACCGATTCATTTCCAGCCAGATAGTAACCCTTTTTCCGATTATATTTGATTTGAATATCAAGAGATTCCAATTCTTTTTCGACTTTTTTCAAGTCATTAATAAAAGTAGTTTTTCCAATATCCAATACGCCTAAAAAATGATTCACCGATAAGTATTCTTCATAATGATAGAAAAGCATCAGATAAATATATTTTTTTCGTTCCTCAATATCCATCTCGTAGTATCGATAAACATGATCGCTAGAGAAAAAATCAACAAAAAACAGACGACTTGCTTCTGACAAATGATAGTTATTTCCATCAAAGTAGACAGGAGGAAGCCCTTCATCCGATAAGGATTCATTGATTTTAGTGATGACGTAATCGACTTGAACGCGTGACAAATTAAGCTGACCTGTTAAATTTCTTTGAGGAATAATAGGTTTTTCAATCATTTTTATCAGTACTTGCCGTGTTCGCTGATCAATTTTGTACACATCCATTCCTCCTGTCTAAGTAGATTAACCTGCTGAAACTTTCTGACGCAATTGTCTAGCATTTTCCGCGATTTCTGACTTGGTTCCTTTTGACAATAGTGTCCCGATCCCCATACAGTCGACACCTGCTTCAAGCCAATCAGACACATTGTCAATGGTGACTCCGCCTGATGAAAGCATGGGAACTTGCGGCATCGGTGTTTTAATAGTAGAAACGACTTTTGGACCAATGAAAGATGAGGTAGGAAAGGCCTTGATCATATCTGCACCCGCCTCAAGCGCCTCAACGATTTCGGTCATCGATGTACAGCCCGGCATGTAAGGGATCTGATAGCGATTACACAACTTTGCCACGTCTATGTTGAAATTAGGAGCAATGATAAACTCAGCTCCTTTTAATAGTGCTTGACGAGCCGTCTCGCTGTCAAGCACAGTTCCAGCTCCGATAACTATTTTTTCTTGGTAAATTTCTTTTAATTGTTCGATAATGTCACCCGCATTATTATTCGTATAGCTGATTTCTAAACAGGAAATCTTTCCTTCAAGACAGCCATCAACGATTTCTTGAGCCCGTTCAATTGTTTCTACTCGAATAATCGCCATTAATTTTTCCTGATACAGTCGAGATAACGTCGTTAATTTTCGCATTTTAGTTTCTCCATCCCTTCAATTTCCTTGTATTTTGATAGTGTTTCGCAAATTTCAGCGTCAAATTTTGAAGAAACTTTACGAACTGGTTTTTTTGGTGCTCCTACAGGAAATCCGATAAGCTCTAAACTATGCTTAAGAACACTGGGAACAGTCGCTAATTTTAGAATACCTCGAAAATCATTGATGCTTTCTTGAAGAACTTGAGCTCGCTCCATTTTATTCTCAAGAAAAGCCTGATAAATTCCTAAATCAGTCTTTGTTAATACATTAGATGTGGCAGCCACCGCTCCATCTACTCCCATCTGCAAAGCTGGTAAAATCAAGGAATCTGATCCTATCAAAATTGAAAAATCCTCTCGATCATTCGTCTCTAAGTACATTTGAATATTTTCTAATTTCCCGCTACTGTCCTTAATTCCGATAATTTGCGGAAGCTGGATTAATTCCTTAAAGACAGATTCATTTATTGATAGTTGAGTATTTGCAGGAATATTATAGAGAATCATTGGAAGATTGGTATTTAAGGCAATTGTTTGATAATGCTGAATCAGCTCTTCATCGCTTAGTTTGATCAGATAAGGAGTGATTACCGAAACCGCATCGACACCAAGCTCTGCAAATTGATTGGTTACTTTAATCACTTCTTCTGTAGAGATCCCGCCGGAGCCAGCAAAAACAGGGACTCGACCAGCAGCTTCATCAACTACGATTTTTACCAACGCTAATTTTTCTGCTTCGCTAAGCGCATAGAATTCTCCATTTGTTCCAAGGACAAATAGCCCGTGAACACCATCATTGATCAGCTTGTTTACTAGCTTACGTGTCGCAGCTTCGTTAATTCCGTCCTCTGATAATGGGGTCACCATCGCCGTAATAATTCCTTTGATTTTCATTAGAGTCCAACTTTCTTTCTATTTTTGATTGATTCGCCTAAGGCACCGCCTGGATGCCACTGGTAATATTTATCTAAATCTAGTTGTTCTTCTTGTTGTAATAAAATAGAAAGACATTGCAAGACAATGATTTCAGCAATAATCGAAATTCTTGGCGGCTTGTTCAAATCATCGCCCTCTTGATTCACTCCCGCTAAGAGAAAAACGGTTGATTGGTCTTTCAACCAAGAATTTTCTCCCCCACTAACACCGATAATTTTGGCCTCTAAACGTTTCAAAGATTCCACTGTACGTTTTAGTTCTTCTGTTTGTCCGCTGTTTGAAATAGCGATTACGACATCGCCCGGCAGTACTTGTCCGGCTGAACCATGAATTGCCTCGGTTGTATCTAAATAGTAGGTCGGTGTTCCGACTGAAGAATTCAGTGCTGCAATATATTCCGCCACATGGCTAGGCTTTCCTACGCCTGTTACGTGCACGCGCCCATGCTTTCGTTTTGATTCTGAAATGACTTCACAGGCTTCCACGATTTTGCTTTTATCCATTCGTTTGATGTATTCGTTAATTTCTGGCTGAAGAACATCAATATATGCGTCTAATTTTTTTGTAGTAATTTCCATTCGCTTACCCTCGTTTCTTTTTTAAAACAGACTTAGCGGAATCCCACTAAGTCTGCTCGTTTTACATACCAAACAGTGACAACAATTTATCTAGCAAGATGCCCATCACGTTATAGTCGATATTCGGGAAGGTTGATCCTTCAATCCCCAATGTCCCATATAATGGATAGAGAACTGTTGGCAAAAAGGCTAATAATAAGCCAATAACAAATGATCCTAACACTGCGCCTCGCCAGCCACCAGTAGAATTTCCAAAGACCCCTGCTGTTCCGCCAGAGAAAAAGCAGATATGAGCAGCTGGGATGATCACTACCGGAAACTTGAGCGCGACCATTATAAAGACACCTATCAGTCCAGCGGCATATGAAGACAAGAATCCGACAATAACTGCTGTTGGTGCAAATGGAAATACAGTCGGTACATCAAGAGCGGGACGAGAATTGGGAATAAACTTCTCAGAAATCGAAACAAAAGCAGCTGTGATTTCCCCTAAGAACATCCGTACACCTGTCATCAGGATCGACATGCCGGCAGCAAACGTAAAAGCTTGAACGAATGGGAATACTAACCAGTGCTGAGAACCCGCAAGCTCTTCCACAGCTGGACGTCCGGCTTTTAACGCAGAAACATAAAATAAGATCAACATAACTGCCGAAACACCCATTAAGAAATCACGGAAAAATGATAGCCATTTAGGAAAATTAATATGCTCTGTTGTTTTTTCTTTGTGTTTGCTGAATAATTTGCCAATATATCCAGATAAAGCATAGCCGATCATATTAAAATGACCGATCGCTGTCGCATCACTATCTGTTATCTTACGCATAAAAGGCTGACACAGCTCTGGTAATGCAGCAGAGAAGAATCCTAATAGTAAGCCTCCGATAGCAATTGCCGGTATATCTGCTACATGATGCGCCTTCAAAATCAATGAAAGTACACAGGCGAAGAATAAACTATGCCCCGTAGTGAAAAAGATATTTTTAAATGGAGTGACTCGAGCAATCACTAGGTTCATGATAAAACCGACAATCAGCGTACAGCTAGTAACAAATGCATACTCGGTTTGAGCTAAGGCCGTTGCCGCTTCGGGAGAGGCTACAACCCCTTGAATATGAAATCCACTTTGGAATAGCTGATTGAAATTTTGCAGAGCAGCAGTCATGATCGATCCGCCCGCGCTGAAGACTAAAAAACCAATAATCGTTTTGAATGTCCCTGTTAAAACCTCTGTTCCGCTTTTCTTTTGAGCAACAAGCCCAATAAATGCGACAAACCCTAACATGACCGCCGGTGTACTTAAAAAGCTGATCAAAAAATCCATTGTTTATTTCCCTCCCATAATCGTCTTATCCTAAATCGGCTAAAACAGCTTCTAATTTTGTTTTGATCTCATTTTTATCGACGATGTTTCCAATACCAATAAGCTTATAGGGTAAATTTTTCTGGGCTAATTCTTCGGCAACATCTGGCAGCGTAATAATCATTTGTCCGCCAAATCCTTGAACACCATCTAGAGAAGAATGCTCTACCTCAATGGGGAAATTGTTGGCTTTGATTACCTCTATTACTTTGATTTTTAACATTAAACTTGACCCTACTCCTGCTCGACAGGCTACTAACGCTTTATACATAATGACGCTCTCCTTTTCTACTGTTAAGTTTTTTTATAATTAGTTTCGCGAAAACTATTTTTTGTTTCTGATTCATTTAGTAAATAGAAATCTTCTTTTATTCTTTTCCAAAATAATTGATGAACTCTTGAGTGGAGGATACCTTTTCTAAAAACTCAATAAACTCTTTTTGACTTAACAACTCCGCCAGCTTTGACAGCAATTCAACGTGTTCATTGCTTTCTTTTGCACTAAGAGGGAAAAGATATTTTACGGGATCGTTGGTCTCGTGTCCCGAAATAACAGGACGCTTCAATCGAACAAATCCTAAACCCAGCTTATTTGCACCATCTGCTACTGGTGCATGAGGCAGCGCAATGTTTTTGGTAATCACGATATAGGGCCCTGTTTTTTGATATATTTGAACAACTGACTCGACATATCCTTTTGTGACTATTGCTCGTTTTACTAAAGGATCAAAGGATTTTCTTATCGCCTCTTCGAAGTTTTCAACTTCTAGATCAAGCTGAATATATGATTCTTCAATACTTTCATGCAGCACTTCTTTCACCTCTTTATATATATTTCCTTTACATCTCCACTATATTTGAGAGCGGATACATCCGCAATGGCGAGTCGGTTCGCTTTATTTTTTTAATGGCATAAGAAGTGAACCGTCTGAATAATTTAACAGCAAAGAAATCTGAAAAACTGAATTTTCAATGGTATTCGGTCTCTTTGATCCCATTTTGGTTCATTATTTTATTAAATGTCCAAAAAAATCGGTCCAACTTTTACGATAAATGAATGATCACAAAAAAGACCAACTAATCATTCATTAGTTAGTCCTGGTAGTCTAAATTCAATTATTAATCTTCCCCTATGAAAAAATAATAAAATCTTCTTGATTTGCTTGATTGATCATGATTCCTTGAAGCATTTCCTCATACATACGCTGCATTGTTGGCTGTTTCAAAATACGAAAAATCGAAATGGCTTGTTCACAGTTTTGTTTCCCTGATTTTAAGGAACCTGAGATAATTTTTACCCAGCCTTGGTAAAACAGTAATTTTGTACTATTTAATAAATCCCCCTGATCGTGGAGCAATTTTTCTGTTTCTACCAGTACCTCCTTTGCCCACGTCAGTTTTTGAAAGTTGATAAAGGTCGCACAGGTACCAAACAATAATTCAAATTTCATCCGTTGCATCAGCTGAACTCCAACCTCCTTCTCTATCCGCGAGACAGCCGTTCGCAATAGCTGATGGACGGTCTCAACGGGAAAGCTGAATTGGAAAAAACGAAAGAGGAGGACTTCAAACACGCCCCAATTCTCAACATTATATAAATAGTTGACCACCGGTTCTGACAGAGTCTGTAATTCGTCAAAAAAAGTGTTAAGCTTGATTGGTTCCTCTTGCTCACGCCGATCATTCAATTGATAGCACAGACGTAATAACTGGCATAGCAGCTTTAGAAATTTTTCGCCTCGGTTTTTTTCTGTGAACGTTTGACTCAATTCCCTCATCTGATGAACGCCTTGATTGAAATCACGTGATGCATTCACTTCATCGTTGGATTTGAAAATCTGGTTTAAATAGAAGGTAAATTTTCCTGTCATAAAAAATGGCTGCTCAGACAGGTAATGATAAAGCTTAGGTTCTGCTGCTTGATCGCGCAAATAAAGGAATTCCTCTAAGGAAACATTGATTTGTTCCAATAAATGCTCTAAGCGATAGAAACTAATATTCGAATTTTCCTTTTCAAATTTACTAATAAAAGATACGCTGTTGACCTCATCGGCGACATCCTGCAAACGTAAGCCACGGTCTTTGCGTAATTGACGAAAAAGCTTCCCATCCATCCTTCTTCCTCCTTCATAAAGGTCATTACTAAATTCCACTATAGTAGAATTATTAGTTAGCTACAGTGTAAATTATCTATGCTTAATGAACAAGACTATTTATTTTTTTCACACGATTCAAGCAGAACACTAAAGACTATTTCCTAAAACCATACAAACATTATTTGAGGAGTGATTTTATGAGAAGCGCAACGTTGGAAGAGCTACCGGAAATTGTAAATTTTATTTATGAGCGATTTTCAAATTTAGAGCATTTTAACTTTTTAACCGAGTATATGGACCATTCAGAAGAGGTTTTGAAGAAATTTATTGAAACAGAACTTCTGCTTTTTTTAAAGCATGGGAAGGTTCAAATCTATGGTGAGCCGATTGTCGGTATGATCAGCAGTATTCCGTCGAAAAAGCTCACTTTGTTTCGCCAGTTTCTGTACTCCTTGCCTTCTAGAAAAATCTTAAAGGAACTTCCTGTGGAGGACCGAAGACGGCTCTTAAAAAAGAACAAGCTAGTCGCTGAAATTCATCACACGCTTCCCTGGCATAAAAAATATACCAAAAACAGCTATTATATTGCTCAGATCGCAGTCGCAAAAGAAGCCAAAGGCACTGGTGTGATGCGCAAGCTGCTGACACCGATCTTTGCAGACTGTCAAAGACAGAATATGGATATTGTGCTGGAGACAATGACCGAAGCAAATGTCCCAATTTATGAACATTTCGGGTTTAAACTAGTGGAAATCCACCAAAGTCAGAATGTTCCTTACGAGGAGTATTGCTTGATTAAACGAGCTAAGAAAAATTAGAAAAAGAACTGGCTCTTCATTGATAGATTAAGAGCTAGTTCTTTTCGTTATGCTTAAATATTTGCTAACAACGGGCACTCGTTTTCCTCTGCAACGCCCACTTTTTGCATTTTCTGAACTCTTTTACGATAAATCAAAGGAGAGATACGATATTTCTGTTTGAAGCGCTTACTAAAATAAGCAGAATCATTATAGCCGCATTGAAAAGCAATAGTTGTAATTGAAAGATTCGTTTGATACAAAAGAATCGCCGCCGTTGTTAAGCGCAAATCATTCAAATAGTGACTGTAGGACAAATCCGCAGCCTGAAAAACCTTTTGCAGTGTTCTGATCGAGATCTGGCAATAGGACGCAGTCTGCTCTAACGTTAACCCCGCATCCTGCAAATTTCTGCGCATAAAATCTGTTGCCACGATTAAAAGTTCATTATAGTTTTCACTGGCTAAAAAGGGCTCCGCTTCTGGCAGCCAATCACAAAAAAGCTGAACGAAATGCTTTAACAGCACGCGATTCTCTTCTTCAGAACAAGAAACAAATTGATCCGCAAGCTGAAAAATCATTTCCAACAACACCCGTCCCATTCCTTTTTCTGCACTAATAATTCGGCTAGACATCAAAGTGGGCAGCAGTCTTTTTGTCTGATAATCTTTTTGAATAAATAGATTAATCCCTTCAGTAGTTCTTTCTCTTTGATATCTGCTGGTTGCCTGCAAATCAAAAATTCCGATGGTGTAATCCTTTAAGATGCTGGTCTTTTCTCCATTCGAATGACGTTCAAATCCCTTTTTGATAAAACGAAAACCTATATAATCATTTTGATCTTTTGAGCGACGAGTAAAAATTCCTTGCGAACGATCGACAATACTGTGGGTCAGCACCATGTGATCCAATTGATAAATTCTAGAGACAGACAGTGTTTCTTTGGGACTATTAATCGTATATTGAAAGTTCAGTTGAGATAAACCATTCGAATAGTCCTGCGACTTAGAAAACTGAGAACAATGGACTCCTCGTTCTGTCATCGGCTCTTCCGCTCCCCTCGCGTAATAGTTATATTCCTCGGGCGCTAAAATCATAGTGAACTTCGTCAGATATTCTATACTTGAATTATACTATTTGTATAATATTTCACAACTCCATTTAAAAAAGCGCTGCCTTGCTGTTTTGTGCTTCAATAATGCAGCCAAAGGATAGAACGCTTGAAAATATATCCATAAAAAAGAAAAGGAGGAATTATTGTATGACGTCAAAATTTGAAAGTTTGTTTTCCCCTTTGAAAATTGGTCCTGTTGAAATTCCTAATCGGATCGCCATGATGCCTATGGGTGTCTTTTCCCCGCGCTTGCTGAATATGGAAACAATTGCTTATACCAAAGAAGGAGCCGACTACTACATCGAAAGAGCCAAAGGCGGCACAGGCTTGATCATTACTGGCTTGATGCCGGTGGTAAACAATATGGGCTTTTGTATTCTAAGTAATCCTGAAGGTTATGTCAGAGATATGAAATATTTAATGGATGGTGTTCATGAAGCTGGCGGGAAAGTATTTGTCCAACTAACGGCGTTGACTGGTCGTGCCAATCATGGTTTAGTCGGTATCTGCCCTGCTCCTGCATCCATCCAAAACGTTTGGGACCCGACAAAAACCGATCGTGGCATGTCGAAAGAAGAAATCAAAGAATATATTGAAAACTTTGCCAAAGGAGCAAAATTGGTTCAAGAGGCTGGTGGTGACGGTGTTGAAATCCACGCGGTCCACGAAGGCTATCTGCTGGATCAATTCGCGATTTCCTTCTTTAACCGACGCACTGATGAATACGGCGGATCGTTAGAAAATCGGCTGCGGATCATCAGAGAAATCGTTGAAGCTATCAAGGGTGCCTGCGGGCCGGACTTCCCTGTTTCAATGCGTTACAGTGTGAAAAGCTATGTCAAAGCCTTTAACCGCGGCGCGATTCCAGGAGAAGAATTTGAAGAAAGGGGCCGTGACTACGAAGAATCTTTCATTGTGGCAAAAAAATTAGAAGAATTCGGCTACGATATGCTGAACTGTGACAACGGCAGCTATGACTCCTGGTTCTGGGCTCATCCGCCAATGTATATGCCAAAAGCCTGCAATTTAGAAGATGTGATGAAGGTCAAAGAGGTCGTTTCGATTCCAGTCGCTTGTGCCGGCAGATTTGATGATCCAGCATTAGCCGATCAGGTAATTGCCGAAGGAAAACTAGATATTATGGGGATGGGACGTCCATTATTGGCTGATCCATATGCGCCTGTGAAATTCTCCCAAGGTCGCTTAGACGATGTGCGCCCATGTATTTATTGTCATCAAGGCTGCTTGGGAAGGATTTTCCAATTCAAGGATATCTCCTGTGCAGTCAATCCAGCTTGTGGACGAGAAAAAAGCTATGCCTTAACTCCTGCTGCGAAAAAGAAAAAAATCTTAGTCGTTGGCGGCGGGCTTGGTGGGATGGAAGCGGCTCGCGTTGCGGCGATTCGCGGACACGCCGTTGATTTGTATGAAAAAACCGACCAGTTAGGCGGTGTATTTGTTGCTGCGGCAACGCCTGATTTCAAAGAGGATGATCGGCATTTACTGGATTGGTACAAGAAACAAATGAATGATCTAATGATAAATATTCATCTGAACAGCGAGGTTTCACCTGAACAGACACAAACCTATGATGAAGTATTTGTTGCCACTGGTGCAAATGAACGCCGGTTAGATACTCCAGGCTTTGACAGTGAGCGCGTGACCTACGCTATTGATGCCTTGCGCTACAAAGAAATCAACGGAGAAAACGTAATAGTGGTAGGCGGCGGCTTAACCGGCTGTGAAATCGCTTATGATTTAGCTAAAAAAGGGAAAAAGGTCACTATCATCGAAGCCAGCGAAACAATCTTGAATGCCTTTGGTTTGTCCGCTGCCAACTACAATATGATGATGGAGCTGTTAGATTACTACCAAGTAACTGTTTTGAAAAATTCAGTTGTTGATAAATTTGCCGATGGTACAGCGTATGTAACAGAAACAGTCAAAAACTATCCAAATGTCGCAAATCGTGCGCAGCACATGTTTGCTCTCGGTGTTCAAGGAATGCCAAAGGCTCATGAGATTCCAGCCGATAACATTATTATTTCTGTCGGCTACACTCCAGATGATGCGTTATATCAAGCAATTCAGGCAGACCATGTTCATTTGATTGGTGACGCGAAAAAACCGACAAATGTAATGGACGCCATTTGGGAAGCTTATGAAGCAGCAATGAATGTGTAATTAAACGTTAAAAGGGAAGCTGCAATGACTTCCCTTTTAACATTTATTTTTCGTTTGTTCCAGCTTCTGCGTAGGCTGTATTTCCAACTTCTTTTACTTTGAACTTCCCATCTTTATAAACGATTTTGGTAACACTGGCATTCGCTAGCTGACCGCCTTCTGGAGTTTCCTCTGTCATATTCGAGATCATTGATAATATAGACATTCCATGGGCAACAACGAGAACATTTCCGCCTCCATCTTCGGCAGTTTCCTCAGCAATTTCTGTTAGTTCCTTTTGCATCCGTTGTCTAACACCGTCCCACTCTTCAGACATCCCCGATTTATCGATTTTTTTCAACGCACTCAGCATTTCTGGAACAGTGGCTTCTCCAGAACTGATAGCTTTCATGAAGTCTTCATATGAATTATAGCCTAATTCTTTTCCAGCATCTCCCCACATCACTTCATCGTGTTCGCCTTCATAGGACCCAAAACAAACTTCTCGCAAATTTTTACTTTCTTTCACTTGAAGATCAGATTGTCCATTATTTTTAAGCGCTAGTCTTGCAGTCTCACGTGCACGGCCAGCATCGCTTGAATATGCTGATTTAAAGGTAATCTTCTTTTCCTTCAACCCTTTCCCTAGTTGTTCGGCAACCTTCACACCGTCATCAGTCAACGGTGTATCTGACCAGCCTTGCGCCCGATGGACCGTATTAAACATAGTCTTTCCATGACGTGTCACGTATAACACTACTTCGTCAGTTTTGTCTGTACTCGCATTTGAAACGCTTGTCTTGGCTCCACTGGTACTACAGCCAGTCAGCATCAATAAAATGATCGCCAACAAACTAAAAATCCCTTTGAAATTCTTACGCATTTCTTTTTTCTCTCCTTACATGGCTAATTGATTTTTATCACTAATAGTTTCCAATAGAATGAATGTCCCACTTCTTCCCCCTCTCCAAAAAAGAAAACCCGATGACGGCACGACAAATAAGCGTACACATCATCAGGTTTAGCTTGCACATAGACAATCACTATCCATCAGAAATTATTAATTAACACGAATTTTTCAGCAGTCCTAAATAAGACCTGAGTAAAAACTACGTTAAATCTGCTCCATTTGTCGCAACGACTTTTTTGTACCAATAGAAGCTGTCCTTTCGGCTGCGGTCAAAGGTCCCATTGCCCTCATCATCTTTGTCAACATAAATGAAACCATAACGTTTTGACATTTCACCCGTTCCGCCAGAAACCAAATCAATACAGCCCCATGGTGTATAGCCGATCAAATCGACACCGTCCTCCACTGCTTTGTTCATTTCTTCAATGTGACGACGAATATAATCAATCCGATAATCATCATGAATCGTTCCGTCTTCCTCCACTTTGTCCACCGCGCCTAATCCATTCTCCACGATCATCAATGGAATTTCATAACGATCATATAATTCGTTCAAGGTAAAGCGTAAACCAACTGGATCAATCTGCCAGCCCCATTCACTGGTTTCCAGATAATTATTTTTCACACCGCCAAACAGGTTTCCGCCAACGCGGTCATCACTTTCTTCAATGTTGGCAGTCACACAGCTGGTCATGTAATAAGAGAAAGTGTAGTAATCCACCGTTCCTGCTTTTAAAATTGCCTCATCGTCCGCTTCAAAGGTTACATTGATGTTGTGCTTCTTGAAGTAGCTCTTCATATAATACGGATATTTTCCTTTAACCTGAACATCGCCGCAGAACCAATTCAGTTTTTTGACCAGCTCTTGATTGGCTAACGCATCTTCTGGCTTACAGGTCAGCGGATACATTGTCATATAAGCCAGCATACAGCCAATCTGAAAATCAGGATTGATTTCATGTCCTACTTTGACCGCTTTAGCATTCGCAATAAACATATGATGAAGCGCTTGGAACCGACGCTCTTCATTGTCTTCTTCGTCTAAGATCCCTAATAAATTTCTACCACCTAAAGGCAGCGTACCAAAGTTGATCTCATTGAAGGTTAGCCAATATTTGACCTTGTCTTTATAACGTTCAAACAACGTCGTCGCATACTTCACAAAAAAATCAATCGTCTGACGATTTGCAAAACCGCCATAGTTTTCAGCCAGCGCATAAGGCAGCTCAAAATGACAAATCGTGACTAATGGCTCGATCCCATACTTTTTACATTCATCAAAGACCTTGTCGTAAAAAGCTAAGCCTGCTTCATTTGGCTCCTGCTCATCTCCTTTTGGAAAAATCCGTGACCAGGCAATGCTTAAACGAAAGACTTTGAAGCCCATCTCCGCAAACAATGCGATGTCCTCTTTATAACGATGGTAAAAATCAATTCCGTCATGACTTGGATAATAACTATCTTCTTCAATTGTTGGCGTCATCACTCGATACTGTTTTCTTCCGCCTGAACGCATGTGATCCTGAATACTCGCACCCTTTCCGTCAACATCCCAGGCACCTTCACATTGATTTGCGGCCGTTGCCCCGCCCCATAAAAAATCTTTTGGAAAAGTCATTTGTGCTTCCTCGTTTCATTTAAATTTGGTGTAATTACAGCCTAAAAACGCCAAAAACCTGTCGACAAATAAGCGTTCCTCACGCTTGATTTATCAACAGGTTTAGCTTGCTAAATGCAATCACTATCCATTTGATTATTCTTCTAAAAAGAATTATAGCACTTCGCTTTTCAAAAATGCAAACGCTTTTTTGCTATTAGTTATTAAAAAAACGCTTTTGCATATCAGCCACCTGCTTTTTCAGTTCACAGGCATTGGATTTAGCCTTTTCCAATGAATCAATCAGGTTATCGCAAGCGGTAATAATGCTGTCATCTGGATCTAACGGGTTCAATAATCGCTTGATATCCTGCTTTTCTTGATCAATCGCATTCAGCATACGCAGAATCGCCGCCAAAGAATACTTCGCTGATCGTAGGGTTCGAATAATCTTCAAACGCTTGATATCCTCACCATCATAGACACGATAGTTATTTTTACTTCTTTTAATTGTCAGCAATCCGTTACGCTCCCAGTTTCGCAGAGCCTCAGAAGTAACGCCTAAATACTCGGCAGTTTCTCGACGTGTGAAACAAACAGCATCTTCTTCAGCTTTTCCAGCCAGAATATCTTCTACTACATGAATCACGTCGTTTGCATTCGCGATCTCCTGATCCACCAATTTCAAATAGCGATCCAACAGCGATTGTGCTTCGGCAAAATCATAACGAGCCACAGCCTTGACCATATCAACCATCAAAATTCGCAGCCCTGATTGCAGGACTTCAATCTGAAAGGCAACCTGGGCAATTTTGATCGTCTCAATATGATAATCGGTAAACACACGATAGCCGTTGGCGGCTCTAGGAGGAATAGGAATCAGCCCCCATTCCTCGTAGCGGCGAATCGTGTTAGGATGCAGCCCGACAATAGCGGCTACTTCGGAAGTGCGATAGGTTTTCATTGAAAATCCTTTCCATCATTTATTAAAAGCGTTAGCTCATGCAGAGCTCTCGAACAGCTGGTGTAAAGCAGTGTACTTTTTTGTGTCAGTTGACTCGAACGGATATCCGGCAAAATAACCTGATCAAATTCCAACCCTTTGGCAAATTGTGTAGTGGTTACGATAATGCCTTCCGCAATCTTTTTTGTATTTTTTTCAAAGCGAATCAGCTGTTCGTCGGGAAAATCGGCCTCAAGCCTTTCTACTTCCTGCCAGTTCTGACAAATTATACCACAAGATTTGAACGTACTTGCTTTAAAATCGGCCAGCTTTTGCGCGAGCATGTTCTTACTATACTCAAGCACTTCAACTTCCTTGCCGTGACGCTGTACCGGCTGAATCTCCTCCTCGTCAATAAAACGTTTGGCGAAATTCATGATCTCAAAGCTAGAGCGATAACTAGTCTGAAACTTCAATAATCGTGATTGTGGCAGATTTTTTTGAACTTCTGCTAGAAAATTTGAATCACTTGCAATCAACGACTGATGAATGTCTCCGCAAATCGTTTTCGGGCACGGAAACAGGCGCTCGAGCGTCACTAACTGCAGCAAGGAGTAATCCTGCATCTCATCAATTACTAAATGCTGAATCTGTTTGTTCGGCTTAATCCCGGCAATCATTAATTTGAAGAATAAATAGGGAAATAGATCCGAATAATTGATGCGATTTTTTTCAGACGCATGCTCCAAGTGATTCGTGGCTAGAAAGTGATAATAATCCGACAAACTTCCGATAGTATTGAGACGTTTCTTGAAAAGCTGTTCGAGCGTTTTGGCAAAGGATTCACGACTTATTTCTGAAACACGTTCGCTTAAAAGCTTCGTAATTTCTTGAATCAGTTCGACGAGACTCTTTTCTGATTGCTGATCAACGAAGCGTTTGATTTCTGCTGCTGAAATATGATAATTGTCAAGCTTAATTTCTGCTGAATACAGTCGTGCCTTCAATTGTTCAAGATGCGTTTGAAGCAGCTCGTAGAATTCCCTAGACTGCTTATATTTGTAGTTTTCAGCCTGTTTGGAATTGGGATTTTCTAGTGCTGCCTTCAATTCGTCGTGGCGATCGGACACCTGATATTTTTCTTCAATAAACATGGTGCCTAATTTGACAATGTCAATTTGCGGCAGCTCTTCTTCACCTAATTCTGGCAAAACTGTTGCGATGTAATCCGCGAATACTTGATTAGGCGAGACAATCAGAATATCAGAAGCATCCAGCTCCTCTTTTTTCTGATAAAGCAAATAGGCCATCCGATGAAGCGCGATAGAAGTTTTCCCTGATCCGGCTACCCCTTGAATAATCAAATTTTTAGTTTTCGTGTCTCTGATCGCCTGATTCTGTTCCTTTTGAATCGTGTGAATGATGGTTTTCATTTCATTGGAGGTACTCTTCCCCAGCTCTCGCATCAGAAGCTCATCATTGATGGCATCATTTGTATCTACTACAAAGCTGATCGCGCCATTTTTAATTTCAAATTGTCGTTTCAAACGTAATTGACCGTAAAATTTGCGTTGATGGGATTCGTAATAGGCCTCACCAAGCGAAAAATCATAATAAAGCGAAGAAATTGGTGCCCGCCAATCATAGATCAGCTGTTCTCCATAGCGATCCGCAAATCCATATCGACCAATGTAAAAGTCCTCTACCTCCTCTTCATCGTCAAATTGAAATGCAATTTTACTGAAGTAAGGAGTTTGCTTTTGATAGTTCAGTTTCTTTAATACATTTGCCTCTAAAACACTTCGGCTATCAAGAAATTTTAAATTTTGCTGGTGATTATAAACCTCATATTTATCTAGCTCATTTTTGTAATCAATTGTATAATGCTTCAACTCTTTATAATTGTCTTCATTGGTGTTCAGGGCAGCCTCAACCTCTGTGATTTTTTGTTTAAGCTGGTGCGTCACTTCTGCTAAATAGTTCTTTTCAGTAGTCGTGTCCATCTAATCCTCCCCTTTCATCAGACCTCATCTTAACAAACTCCAACAGGGTTGGTGTTATAGTGGAGGGTTTGAAAATAAAAAAACACCAGAAAATAGACTTATTGGTTAATGACAAGTGATTATATGATAAATAATTAATGACTGAATGAATGGTATAAATTCTAAACCATTGTTAAAACGCACCGCAGGTCAATAAAAAACAGACCTAAAATCGTCATAGATCTGCTTCGCTTCATTTTTAATTAATTGCCTATCAAGGTAAATACGGATGCAGAAAACATCGGTGGCTATAGGCATGATGAGTAGTCCTATAATTATGAATAAATAATTGATTTTAAGCTATTTGTGCTCCTCTTCTAACAGCTACAAAATTAGACACGCAAATAAGCGATCACTCAACCATGCGACTCGCCAATTTATTTTTTCTTCGACTTGGATGAACACCAACGTTGGATTATTGATTCCTATGTTTTTTGAAGCGCTCTAACAGTTTTCGTTTTGTTTTGTTGATTTTTTTCTTTTGTTCTATCTGTGTACTGTTCTTTTTAGTTGTAGCATCAGGCTTAGAGGACGTTTCATTTACGGAAGTCTCCACTGGTTCGGACGAATCCGTTTTTTCACTAGTCTCTTCATAGTATAGTTCTTCCAAAAGAGCTTCTTCTGGCAAAATATTTGCAAACATTGCCTGCAATTCTTTATCAGACATAGCGGTAAGATCCAGTCCTCGTGGTAAAACGACCTCTATTTGTTTGATCCCATCACCGGCTTCTTCGGTAACCTTCATGGTTATACCTTCTTCGATATCCGAAACGTCAGCTTGATTCCCTGCTGGAATTTGGGCAGACTCCTCCGTGGCATCCATTATTCCGGCTGTTACATCGAAAATTTGCTTCTCAGTCATTTCTACAAATTTCCCGCTAACAACCTTTTGGAATAGCTTCACTCCATCTTTTTCGAATAAGTTTAATTTAGTCATTTTTTCTAATAAAGCTTTGATCTCATCGACAGATTTATTGGGATCGGTATTTTTGAATTTCCAGCGATGATTTTTTCCTTCACTATTTTCAAATACGACAATTAACATGCGCATCAATCGTGCTCCTCTCAGGCTATTCTTTTTATAGGTATTTCCGGCTAAGCAATAAAGTTATAGTTAAAGCTATTTTAAAAGATAAGGATCGTTCCTTTTCATAGCTAAACAATTTCTACAGACACACCTTTTCTACTAACAAATAAAATTTAATACCAACCTGTAAACGTTGTCAACGGCATAATTTTTTTATGTCTACTAATAAGAGTGATTCACAAGTGAACAAGAGTGAACTGGAGATGTCCATCTGAAAATAGAGAAAAAGAAAATTTTTTTTGATTATTAAAGTTAAAAAAATAAGAAAATCATTTTCAAAAAAATGCGTACTCTAAAAGCTAATTGCCTATTCTTCTGGCTTGTTCATTACAAACAGTCTAATCGTTACCGTTCATTCGCAAAAAAAATGCTGACACGAATTCTTCCCTTCTGCTGTACTTGGCGTTGTATGACAGCCTATTCTCCCGGTTTAGTATGAGCCCTAAAAAAGTAATGCACTGCCAGATTCAATTTGATACTATTTAGATAATGAATAATTGGAGGGCTAAAATGATAAAGAAACTATATTTGATGCGCCATGGAGAAACACTATTTAATGTCTAAAAAAAAGTCCAAGGTGCCTGTGACTCACCCTTAACTGAAAAAGGCATCCAACAAGCAAAACTAGCCCGAGACTTTTTTCAAGAAAATGGCATTAAATTTGATCATCTTTACGCCTCTACCCAAGAACGAGCGTGCGACACATTAGAGATTATTTCTGAAAGTAAAGAATACCAACGACTGAAAGGGCTTAAGGAAATGAATCATGGATTGTATGAGGGAGAACCACAATTTTTACAGCCGGATGGCGCCGAATACTTCGAAACCTTTTATTCGCAATTTGGTGGAGAATCCCTATCGGCTGTGCAAAAGCGAGTAAGTTCTACCTTGCACTACATTATGGCAATTGACGATCATCAGCAGGTCTTAGCTGTCTCACATAATGGGGCTTGTGTCAGCTTTTTGCAAACACTTCAGCAGGAAAACAAGGATGAGTTGATTCGGGCTTATCCAAATTGCGCAATCTTCATCTTCAATTATATGGATAAGCAATTCGAATTAGTGGATATCATTGATCCAGTGATGAAGGAAAGCATCTTATGCTAAAAAAGGTTAGAATAAAAGGAATCAGCTTCAAGAATAATAAGGAAACTCCGAAATTTGCCAAGAAACACAGTAACGTAGGAGCTAATGTTGAACGGTCCGTACCCGATGTTTTTAAATTTTTTTATGAAATTTCTGCTTATTTCCCGAATAAGCTGCTTCTTAAACATCATTTGTTCAGAAAAAAGAGCTGTGACAAGAATTTTGTCACAGCTCCTCCGATTTCTATTGTTTTGTTAGACAAACGAGTACTACTTCCACCAATGTTTTTAGTAATTACGATAAGCCGGCTAGACCAGCAATAATTCCTATTTTTTACAGCTCCTCCCCATTGGTCTCAATTAGATTTTTATACCAATAGAATGAATCTTTCGGCGATCTAGCTAGATCACCCGTCCCGTCATCATGCTTATTAACATAAATAAAGCCGTAGCGTTTCCGCATTTCCCCTGTTGTGGCACTGACCAAATCAATCGGTCCCCACATTAAGTAGCCAAAGCAATCAACTTTATCCTCTTCTACCGCTCTTTTTAGCTCACTTAAATGTTTTTGCAGGTAGTCAATACGATAGTCATCATGAACGGACCCATCTGCTCCAACCTCATCGTAAGCTCCTAAGCCATTTTCACAGATAATGATGGGTAAGCCATATCTCCGATACGTGTAATTTAATAAATATCTCAACCCAATCGGATCAATGCCCCATCCCCATTTGCTTTTTTCGATATAGGGATTCTGCACACCGCCAAACAGTGATTCTTCATCAATTTCTCCGCCTTCATAGCGAGTAACCTCTGTCATATAGTAGTTCATGCCGATGTAATCCAGCTTGCCTTCAGCAAAAGCCTGCTTATCTTCCTCAGTCATTCCTATATCGATATCCATGTCCGCATACTCTCTTAGCTTATACTTAGGAAATTCTCCATTACACATCGCATCAATCTGATAGAAATCACGATCCATATCCTTGAAGGCATTCATAACATTGATTGGATCACAGTTCACTGGGTATTTTGGTGTGATTCCAAATACACAGCCGACGTGACTCGTCGGATCAAGCTGATGGATCAATTTTGTTGCTCTGACACCGGCTAAAGTCATATTGTAGCCGATTACTGCTAGGATTTCTTTTTTATTTCCTTCTAGCTCACTATATTTTAGACCTGATAAAATATAGGTGAACATATCCGACGCTTCTGTTTGCGGATCGATATGGTTCATTTCATTGAAGGTTACCCAATACTTGACTTTGCCCTTCAAAGCATTAACCATCGTTTCGACAAACTTCAAATAGAAATCGATGACTTGACAATTTTTCCATGAGTCATATTTAGTCACCAAATTTATCGGTAATTCAAAATGATACAGAGTGATAATCGGTTCGATGTTGTACCTCAATAATTCATTAACAACGTTTTGGTAAAAGTCGATCCCTGCTTGATTCGGCTCGACATCATCACCATTTGGATAGATTCGCGACCAATCAATGGATATTCGTAAGCTCTTAAAGCCCATTTCTCCAAACAGCTTGATATCTTCTTTATAGCGATGATAAAAGTCGATTCCCTCGTGAGATGGGTAATGTCTGCCCGCTTCGGTCGTTTTAGTATATTCTCGCGGCGTCGTCACTGATCCTGAGGTGGCAAAATCCATAATCGCCGGACCTTTACCATCTTCTTGCCACGCGCCCTCTAGTTGATGAGCAGCGATACTGCCGCCCCATAAAAAATCTTTCGTTAATTTTGTCACTTTTTTTGCCTCCTTTTTTTAAACAACAACTGTCAGACAGTCCTCTTTACTGTTTAGATCACTGTCACTTGATGGCAACACATCTAAATAATCAGCCGTATTCGTGATTACTGTAATAACGACTGGATCATAGCCCTCACTCCGAATCCCGGACATATCAGCCTTCAAAATCTTGTCGCCGACTGAAACCTTATCGCCTTGTTTGACGAATGTTTCGAAATATTTTCCATCGAGTTCGACAGTATTGATTCCAATATGGATCAAAATTTCCACACCGTATTCGGTTTTGATCCCGATCGCGTGATTGGTTGGAAACAGACTGACGACTTCACCATTTACTGGAGCAGTAATTGTGTCTTCTTCCGGTTCAATCCCTAGTCCTTTTCCTAAAGCAGAAGACGAAAAGGCTTTATCATTCACGTTACTCAATGCAACATTTTTTCCTTTAACAGGGGCTTTGATTAATAATTTTGTCACAGCTTCCGCATCGTTTTCAATCGGCTCCGTTGTTTTTGCTTCGAGCTTGTCATCAGCAGGAATTCCTAGGATAAATCCGGCCACAAGAGCACCGATAAAGCCGATAATTACAGCGATCAACATCATATAGAAGTTTCGGTAATTATTTTCGCCAATAAATGACCCTAATCCAAATAATGACACAGGTGCATACCCGACGACCTTCATCAAACCAGCAAACAATCCGCCTAATCCCCCACCAATCATAACTGCGATATATGGCCGGCGATATTTGACGAACACCCCATAAAGAGCTGGCTCAGTTACTCCCATAAACGCGCTAAAGGCGGTCGTCCCAAACAATTGTTTTTGCTTCTTGTCTTTCGAACGGAAGAAATATCCTAATACAGCACCGCAGACGGCGATATCAGAAATGATCCAGGCAGGTGTAAAGACTGGATCGTAGCCCATGGTCGCATAAGAATTCATAAAGATCGGAATAATAAAGTTTCCGGCTCCGATCGTGATCAAAAACGGCTGTAACGCTGCGTATAACATGAGTACCATCCAATTACCGAAAGTATTTCCGATAAATTCGAAAATAAAGTTTAAGCCATCACCGATGTATGTGCCTAAAGGTCCAAAAAGAATCAGCGTAACTGGCAATGTAACAATCAAAATCAATACCGGATTAAAGAAATATTGCAGCGCTTTCGGCATGATTTTCTCTAATGCTTTTGTCACGTATTTCATGAAAATGATGCTTAAAATAATCGGAAAGAACGAATTAGAATACGTCGTTTCGGGCAAATTGAAGCCCAGAAAATCCAAGCCCTTAGCACCATTGATGGTATCAGACATCAAGGTTAAGGCAACCGTAACGGCCAGATATTCATTTACTCCTAATTGACGCGCAAAAGGAATCGCGATCAAGACTGGCAGGAAGAAAAACACTGATTGACGAATCGCATCTAAGATCAAATAGGTTGAACTTTCCGCAGATACAAATCCGGTTAACGAAATCAATGATAAGATACCAGCTAGTAGCCCGGCCGACATAATTGGTACTAGGATCGGCCCCATTGATTCAGACAGAATTCTTAGCGCCATCGTGACAAATTTTTCTTTCTCACCTGATCCGGAGTGCTTGTCCTCGCCACTTAAACCTAAAATCTGATTCATCTCAGGACGAATATCCTGTACTTGGGTGCCAATGATAACTTGATACGCCACGTCATTTGATACCACATCGATCACATCCGGCAGCTCTTTGATTTTCTCAGTTTTAGCTAGGCTGCGATCCTTTAATTTAAAACGTAAACGTGTCATACAATTTGCGACGCTTTGAATATTTTCTTTACCGCCGACCAATTCGATCAGCTGGTTGCAAAATTCTTGATATTTCATATTAATCTCCCTCTTCTCGTTTTGTGACCCGTTGAATGTGAAGCATTAAATAAGCTTCCTCATCCTCGGACAATTCTTTTTCAAATGTGTCTCGGACATAGATACGGATCTTATTGACACAGCTATAAGCTTCTGGATAAAGTTTGCGAATTTGTCGATTGAGCTCAGTCTCATTTGATGTAAACGCCTCGTTTTTAAACATTCGGACGATGAAATACTGTAAATGAGTCACTAACCGAATATAGTTGATACTGTCTTCTTCAAAACCCAAATGGTAATGATACTTAATAATAGATAGAATATCCCGAACAGCTTCCATCATCTTCATCATGTGGTCATCTTCGCTGCCTTTGGTTTGCAGGTTAATAAAATGCAGTGCAATTGATACCGCTTCTTCGTTCGGGCAGCTCATTCCTGTCACTTTTTCGATCATTTCCACTGCGTGAAGCCCGATCTTATAGTGATCTGGATAAAATTTTCGAACCTCCCAATCCAGCGGACTCTTGACGATTTGATCCTTTTTTAAACGTTTGATAGCAAAATCAATATGATCTAGCAAGGCTAAATACAGATAATCAGAGACATCCTTCTGAATGACTTTCTCCCCATATTCAATCGTTTCAGTGACGATCTGAAGGTATTCTTCTTTGGTATTAGAAAGTAAATAGCTGAAATGCTCTAATTTATCATGGGAATCTAGGACGTAAGTTTTTTGAATATCCTTTTCCTCAATGGTATCCCCGACTTTTCTTTTGAAAGCGACACCCTTTGAATAGACGATCACTTCGTTCCCCCGAGTTTGGTTATTGCTCCCTTTTTTTACAATGGCTACATTATTGTTCAAAATTTGACTGATAATCATGTTTTCCCTCCTTTCAAACAAAAAAACTCAAATTACCTAAGGATAGCGTATTTATCCTAAGGTAATTTGAGTTCTGCCTGCATGATCAGTAACATACTCAAAGCAGCAACTACCACCGTTGCTTTGATTTAAGTTTTCTCATCATCATTGTAAGGGAGATTTTTTCCAATGTCAACGTTTTCTTTGGCTTTGTATAGCTAATCACTTAAAGAATCTATCGCTTAGTCTGGTATTGCCCTTTAACAAAAAATACCCCTAGCATAACAATGATAATCCCTATAATTTCCTTTAGAGACAAGTGTTCAGAAAAAATAAAAAACGAATAAATAGAAGCAATAACCGGTTGGCAAAGACAAACAATCGTCGACAAGTTTACATTCAGCTTTCCTTGACAATGAGCCAATAAATTATGGCCAATCACCTGCAGGCAGAGTGTTAAGCCCAACAACGGAGCTATTTCAGCAGCTCCTTTTGGAATTTGAATCCCTTCTGTTACTAAGGCTACGATACCAAGTGTGATCCCACTGCCAATTCCGTTGACCAGCATAATGACACTGCTTTGATAACGATCCCGCAAGCGATAGGAAATCAATAAAAAGCCGGCGTAGAAAATCGAAGCACAAAACGCTAACAGATCACCTACATAACTTTCCGGCGTTGGATCAAGTTTCCCTCCTAAAAGAATAAAGACCCCGATCAATGTAATACTAGCTCCGACCAGAAAAAATTTTGATGCTCTTTCCTTAAACAAAAAGTAGGAAGCAGGAATAACCGTAAAAGGTGTCAAATTAGTCAGCAAGTTAGCGTTAGCCACAGACGTATAACTAAATGACAGATTCCAAAGGGCAATATCTCCTGCTAAAAAAACACCCGCTGCACCTAAGATCAAGATGTCCTTTTTAGTCAGTGCTTTTAATTGCTTATATGTAAATGGTAATAATATGGGTAGCGAAAAAAGAATTCGATAAAACCCAGTGCTTATTGGCGGCAAACTGCTGAGCTTTACAAAAATCCCTCCGGTTGCTAAAAAAGCAATAGCAATTAGTTCGACAAAAACATCCTTTGTATCATTGGTACGGTCTGTTACACGATCCATTTTCTTCTCCTCCAACATTATCTAAACTGTTAAGGAGTATGATATACTGATATTGGTACCATAAGAAGATCCACTAATCAAAAAAAGAAGAGGTCCACTAAAGGAGAAGAACGATGATTTATTTAGATCGCCAAAGTAAAATACCTTTGTATTCGCAGATATACGATCAAATCAAACGGGATATTCTGAACGGAAATCTTAAAGAAGAAGAACTATTGATTGGTAGCAGGGCTTTTGCGGATGTGCTGGGGGTTAGTCGAAATACGGTGAATACTGCCTACAGCCAATTGATTGCAGAAGGCTATGTTGTTTCAGTAAAGGGTACCGGCTTACGTGTCAGACAAGTGCCTAGTCTTGCGATTAAAAAAGAGAGCATTAAAAAAAGCAGCCCAGCTTCTATAAATCATGAAAAAACGAACTCCAAGATTGTTTACGACCTGACTAACAGCAGTCAAACCAGCGATCTATTTCCTAAAAAGCTTTGGAAGCGTTACACAGTTGAATGTCTTGACTTTCTTACAGATGAATCAAAATTAGCCTCCTATCAGGAAAAGCAGGGAGAACTTTATTTAAGGAAAAACTTGCTTACTTATTTGAGGAAAATACGAGGAGTTCACTGTGAGGAGCGTCAAATCGTTATTACCTGTGGGCTACAGCAGTCTCTTGACTATTTGTGTAAATTGATTGCTTGTGATCAGCAAACATTCTTAATGGAAGAACCAGGTTTTGATCGAGCCAGTGCGGTGTTTAAGATGAACAAGATTAAGATTAAAACTGTTCCGATTGATGAAAATGGCTTGATTGTTGCCGATCTTCCTTATAACAATAATATTCGTGCGATCTATACGACGCCTTCTCATCAATTTCCAACAGGAACAACTCTGACCATTGATCGTCGCTACAAATTGCTAGAATGGGCAGAAAGAAATGATTCTTTTATTCTTGAGGATGATTTTGATAGCGAATTACGCTATTACTCCAAACCGATCCCTGCTTTGCAATCGATTGATGAGAATGATCGCGTCGTTTATTTAGGTACATTTTCTAAGACTTTGTCTCCTTCAATTCGGATGGGTTACATGATATTGCCGCCGCATTTATGTCAACGATATTTAGAACTATTCGAACCATATAATAGTACGGTCCCTTTACTTAATCAATATGTTGTCGCACGTCTGATTGAAACAGGTCATTATGAACGACACATTCGCCGCCTGAATCAGACCTTTCGAAAGCGTCTGGAACAATTCACAAAAGAGCTGGACGATGTCAAAGATAAAATCAAAATATCTAGCAATGGGAGTGGGCAATATTTTCTTCTAACCTTCACACAGCCTGTCGAACAAAGTCAATTGATCGACTCCGCATTGAATCACGGTGTAAAAGTCTATTCAACAATGAAATTTTGGCAGGAAAAAGCAGCTTGTCCGCCTAATACCTTATTTCTAGGCTTTAGTAAAATTGACCTAGTGGATATTCCAGATTGCGTCGCTCGATTAAAGCAAGCCTGGTCAAAATGGCTGTAACTTGCTTACTCATTTTCCATTGGAAAAACGCCAATTTTATCACTTACTTTGAAAATTATTGGTGAAGCACCAGTTGAATTTATTTGAGTTAGGCGAGTGTTTCGTTTATCCGAACCTTGCAATAGAGGATCATTAGTCAATTCCTTTGATACATTCGTCTGCATCACATTCTTGTGGTTGACCTGCGTCTCCTTCAATCTTTGAGAAGTTTTCTTTGCGGTTCCAGTCTTTGGCAAAATTTTTCTGCTGACAAAGGTTACTTGAAGCTCTGACTGATAAAAGTGTTGGTAAAGCAGATAGCTTCCGACGCTGCTCAATAGCAGCAGCACAGAAATTAATAGTGTCACACGACGAATCTTATCTTGTCCCTTGGTGGTTCCTTCCATTTGTAAAGCCTCCATTTTAACAAAAAACAATTAAATGACATTTTATATATTTTTATATTAATATAATCATTGTTATATTGCAAATAATCATTTTTAAACAGTCGCAAATAAACCCATTCGATAAATTATCGAATGGGTTTATGCATTTTGTTCACTTTATTTATTCAAAGACGAATATATTTCCTTTTAGCCTTAGAAATTACTCGCTAGGCGTTCCTTGGTTTCCGCCATTTGCTTCATTTCCGACTCCCGTGTTCTCACCGTTCGTATTATTAGGAAAACTAGTTGGTGCGGAGCCCAAATTACCTAAACTAATATCGATAGAAACCGTAAGATTCAGTGGAACATAATCACTGAAATGACTCATTCCCACAACAGTCCCTTTCGGCTGATCGGAGTCAACCCGCCGAATGACATAATTAATGTTGGCACCTTTGGATTGAAACTCATCGTGGAAGTATTTTTGCAGTCCGCCTTCCACCATCGTGCCGCGTAAATCTTTCATGTAAGGTTGCCCTAAGGAGTACAACACCTTGATCGTTAAATTATCCTTCGCACTTAGTACCTTCCCAGCCTCTTCACTTTGAGAGACTAGCTGACCATAAGGTAGATTTTCCGTGTAAATACCTTTTGCTTGAATTTGGACTCCCTCCAACGCAGAGCTTGCGTCGTCGAGATTATACTCAGAGAAATTTGGAACGACATAGCCCTTGCCTAAAGAAACAGTAACCTTCATCTTTTCTTTTTTGGCAATTTTTTCATCCTTGGCAATACTTTGCTCCATGATACTATCAACTGGAATATCGTTTGAGGTTTTTTCCTCATAAGTCATATTGATTTCATTATTTTTGGCCCAGGTTTCAACTTCACTACGCGGCTTACGCAGAAAATTGGGAACCTTGATGTCCTTTTGATAGGTTTGCTTGCCTTTAGAAAAATAAACCTTCGCAGAATCTTTTCGTCGATAGTTTTCTGGTGTCACTTCAGCATTGGCAATTTCAAAGCGAATCGGTCGTCCCTTTTCAATCGTATCGCTGTATTCCTCAATCAATGAAAGATTATCCGCTTTTTTCTCTTTAATCCATCTTTCCACCTGCTGCTTGTTCATCTGCATAAAATCAGGCAGTGGAATTTTTTCTTTAGGGTCTGCCCCCAGACTGTTCGTGACGTTTAAAATGCCGCCTTTTTTAATCCGTGAACCACTTTTTTGTTTCTGTGCAAGAATAGTATTCGCATCTTTAGCTAAATCATAGGATTCCTTGATTTTGGTTTTGATTTTATTTTCCGAAGCCCAAACCTGTAAATCAGACAAATTTTTTCCGATAAAATTCGGAACCTTGACGTGGGTTTGCTGATAGTAAAATACCCCTAAAGCTAGAACAGCGGCGATTGCTCCCAGAATGACCCAGCGACGTTTCTTCCTTTTCTGTTTTTTATAGGAAGGATCAATCTCGATAGTAGCCTCATTTGTTTTATTTCTACTTCTAAGCTTTGGTTCGGGCGCCTTCTCTTGTTTTTCCGAAGATACTTCCTGCTTCACTTTTTTAGGAGCTTCCTTTTTGGGTTCTCGCGGTTCTTTTTCCTGCTTGCGACGATCGTAATTATCTCCGTTAAAGTTTGATAAAAAATCACTCATACGGCAGCAGCTCACCTTGATTTAAGTAAAAGATCTGATCAGACTGTTCCGCTATTTCTCTAGAATGCGTCACAACGATTACACATTTATTATGAATCGAAGCCAATTCCTTGAAAATCGTCACGATTTCCTCTTCCATCCCAACATCTAGATTTCCCGTTGGTTCATCCGCTAAAATGATGTCTACATTGGTCGCTAAGGCTCGTGCGATTGCGATCCGTTGCTGTTCACCACCTGAAAGCTGATTGACTAATCGATCCGCCTTAACCTTGTTAATTCCAATATAATCCAAAAGATTGTAGGCGATCTCAGTCGTATCTCTAGGCATCTCATTATCCGTGATGGACATAGCTACTAATACATTTTCTAATCCTGTCAAATAAGGAACCAGATTGTAATTTTGAAAAATAATACTGACATCGTCTCTGCGAAAACGATCGTAACCAATGTGCCTGATATCTTCACCATTATATAAAATTTCACCTGCTGTCGGAGCATCTAAGGCACTGATTAAGGATAAAAAGGTCGTTTTTCCTGACCCAGATTCACCTAAAATCGTATAGAATTGCCCTTTTTCAAATTTCACTGAGGTATCTTGCAGGATCATCCGTCTTTTTTCACCATCTTGATAGAAATAGCTTAAGTCTTTTGCTTCTAAAATCGTCATTGTCATTCCTCCTACATCATGATTTTCTTCGGATTCAACCGCATCACATACGTCAAAGGTAAGATAGCGGCTAAAAGAATCGTTCCGATACCAGCGATCAGATAGGTCGCAATGTATGTCATAGAAAAACGTACTTCGTAATTATTTAAGACATCTTGATTTGACAACGAGGAAGCTAAAACCGAAGCATTCCCGCCCATTGAAATCATTTGCGAACCGATATCCTGCGCAGACTGCTCCATCGCATCCCCTGCAATCAATGATTCAGAGACCATTTTCCCTAAAATATTTCCTGATACTAAGGAAATCAGTAAAGCAGCTAGACTAATCACTAACAGTTCAGCAATGACCTGCTTCATGATATTCTTTCGATGCTCTCCCAGTGATAAATAAATCCCCCACTCATGTCGGCGATCTTTCATAAACAACACGACTACGAGAGTGATGATCAATAAGGAGGCTAGAATCGCCAGCAGTACGACATAACCAGAGATTTTAGAAAGGCGCTTAACACTTGCCCCTACCTTGTCAAACTCATCCGTAGAAGCAACCGCTTTATAGCCATCTGGCAATAACGGCTTCATTTCCTTTTTAAAAGCAGCCACATCATCTGGTGATTTCAAAGTGAAAATCGGCGACACTTCCCCCTCAGAATCTTCCTTCAATTCTTCCGGCTGGTTGTCCATCTCAATCTTATTGATTTCCCGTACTAAACCGTTGGAAACAAAAGCGGTGTTGTATTGCTCCAATTCAGTAATCTGCTGGTTCAGAGCGTCTTGTCCGTTTTGTCCTTCTTTTTTCTTTTTCTCCAGCTTGATTGGTTCAAATAGGCCCACGATCTTGATGCCATGCTCTGTGGAATCCTGAGTATCCATTGAGCCGTCCTCTTTTGGAAGCAAAGTGACGGTATCTAAAACCATTTGGTCGCCAACGGATAGGCCATTTTCATCGGCCACCTTCTTAGAAATCAACGCTACTGGTTTTTTGCCAGCCAGTTCTTCTTTAGTCAGCATACGGCCATCAACCAGCTTAACTTTTTTATTTTTGAAATCCATTGGTTCGGTACTATTACTTCCCTTTAAGGTCATTGAGTTGTAGGGGGTAGCGAAATGAATGTCTCCTTGATCTTGAAGTTCATAGGTTTTGAACTTCTTCACATACAAATAAGCCATATAGCTATAATCATAATCCTTTACATAGGGTGACGCGCCCATTTTTTTAATGGTTTCTTCCTTTAGTCGTTCGTTCTGGGAGGAAACCTGCATTTCACCATTCTCATTTTGCTTCAGGATTTTGTTTAAATCCGGTTCGGCAGAGACCGTTGCTCCTAACTCCTGTTTCATCTTCTTTTCAACATTGGTTGTTGATTGCTGGATCGCGATTGCTCCGGCAATGACATTTCCTAATACAAAAATGACCGCAAATAGGATTAATGATTTCCCTTTTGTTCTTAAGATACTGTTTTTTGCTCGTTTCCAATAATTCATCGTAACATCCTTCCTATCAAAGAACTTAGATGGTTGGAAAGCGAGATCATGCTACAGTTCGACTTGTTCTTTGATGAAGAGTAACTTCCCTCCATTAAGTCCCCATAGCTCATCCGCAAATTTGACCGATTGCGTGGATTGTGTTGTAAAAATGAAGCATTTCTTTTCCTGCAGACTATGACTTCTAAGCTTATTCATGGCAAAAGATACTCCGCACTCACTAAAAACCTTTTCAGGCTCATCGACTAAAATCAATTGCGCCCGCTTTTTCATCAATAATTTTGCTAAAGCAACGAGCTGCTGATCTTTCTTACTTAATTTAGTCAAGGGAATGTTTAACTGTTTTTCCGATAGACCTATCGATAACAAGCCGCGTATTAACACGTCCTTATCGACCTTTCTACCGGATAGTAGCGTCTCCATTTCCAGATTGGCCAAGGCTGAGTCCTTCAGGAGACTGCCATCTTGAAATAAGCAAGCGACCTCTTGGCTTCGATAATGGTTTCGATCAATCTTAGCAATTTCTTGATGATCGTAAGTTAAGGAACCGCTAGAGCAAGTGATTAAACCAGCGAATAAGGTCAAAAGCGTAGACTTGCCACTGCCAGAATCACCAGAAATTTGGTAGCTTTTTCCTGTTTGAAAGCTGCCTCGAATCTTGTCAAATGTCGGGATCTTTGAATGTTTATAACGATAGTTAACCTGATCCAAGTTCCATTTTGTCATGGCTTTGCCACCACCTGTAAGGGAGCACGAACAATTTTAGCAATTCGAAGATTGGTTATTATCAACATCATAAATAGACAGACTACTAAAAAAAGAACCGCTGAATAATTTGTCCAACTGTCCAACCTTTGCTCTAAATGGGGGATCGTCCAGTCAACAAATGGCTCTTGTTCAGTCAAACTCTTTTGCAGCTTGATTAGCCACTCGCCAGTAATCCAGCCACTCAATTGTCGAGAACTAAAAAATGCGATTACTCCGAGCCCAATTATAAGCAAGCTATTTTCTAATGAACTGCTCGCCGATAAAACCTTGGGATTCATCCCCATCAAATGCAACGTATAAAAATCTTGTCGCTGATTAATTGCTAATGTGGAACAAACAGCAATCACTAAAAGCCCAATAATCAGTGCAACAACTACTCCGTTAAACAACAGATCAAGCGTATCCTTAAACGACTTTAAAATTTCTTGTGCCCAACTTTGATTGATTAGAGAATAATTTTTAAAAGATTTTGTTTTTTAAAGTCTTTTACAAAATTTTTTAATTCCTTTTTATCGGTCAATTGATACATTACACAAGAAAAATTCGATACCATATTTTGCTCCACCGCTGAACCTGTTTCCCAGCTGATTAAGATGCTACTTGGAGCTGATGACCATTCTATCGTTGAAAATTCAGCTATGCCTACAATTTTGATCTTGTGCTCTTGCCCTTTTCCTCCCAGCATAATTGTATCTCCTAGTTTCAACTTGTTAATCTTAGCCAAAGAACGATTAACCACACAGCTGTTCTTTTTTAAAGGAATATTCCCTTGGAGTTTAGCCTTTTTAGTGGACAACAACGTTTTTAACGCATCGTCCTCCAACATTGACACTGATAAGTAGTCATCTAGATTTTGCTCTGATGAAGAGCTGGAAAAGCTGCCGAACATTTGATCTTCCGGTTGCTGCAAACTAGTTGGGATGATCCCCTGTCTCGTTAATTGACTCTTTTTTACATAAGGCTTTGCTTTTAATGTTTCGTAATCGGTCATATTAAATTTGTTTGCTTGTTCGTTTTTTAAATCTTGCACGCCTTTTATTATCGCTGACGTTTGCTCTTGATAATCTGAAAAATAGGCTGAAGCGGTTAAATAAACCTGCAGCAGCATAAATACAAACAGCAAGATCATTAAAATGAAGCAGCCATTTTTTAGATGACTGAAGCGGTTGCGTTTAAGATTTAGCCAAGCATGTCGGATGATGATCATCGCTTACTTCTCCTCCTATGAGCGTATCTTAGCAAATCCAGTGTTAACTGAATGTTAACCAATACTAGGAAAACTTAAATAGAATGACGAACCGTTTTTTTCTTCACTTTCCAAATAGACAAACCCGCGACAAAGATCACAGACATGAGACACCACAGAAAGTCCGATACCATAGCCATCCTGCTTGAGTCCTTGCACTCGGTACTGATGAGAAAAAATTGATGCCTGTTTCTTCTGAGGAATGCCGATTCCCTGATCTTTTACTTCGATAATCACGCTACCTTTTCGGTTTGAAATGGTGACAGTTACCAGTTTTCCTTCACCATATTTGATTGCATTGTCGACTAAATTCGAAACCGCCCGATAAATCCAACGATCTCGACCATGAATCAGGGTTGGTTGATCTTCAGTAAACGCAAACAAAAGATTCGGATAATTCTTTTTGTAGGCATCACAAACTTCCGCACAGATCAGTGAAACGTCTACGACTTCCGTGCTAAGATCCTCTGTGTTATTGGATAATGTCAAAATATCGTCAATACTGTCGGTCATCCGATCTAAAAGCATTAAATTTCCTTGATCGGCATGTTGCCGTTCTATTTCCAGATTCGTACGCAAAATAGCGATGGCATTTTTCTGCTCGTGGGTCAGATAACTATTTAACCGTCGATAATCCTCCAAATGACCATCGAACTTATCCTTTAGCTTATTAAAAGCCGCATTTAATGCCTCATCCTTCACAGTATTTTTAGGTACTTGATCAATAAACGTTAAATCACGCGTAATCGCTAAGATTTGATTGCTGTAAATTTTGCGCAAAACCAACCAAAGAATAAACGTTAATAACATGATGGCAGAACAAATAACCAGCACCATCGCTGGTAAGTATTTAAACAGTTCGTCCTGGTAAGCTTTATCTATCATCGAAATAGTCATAAATTGATTGTTGGAAGATTTAGAAGCTTCCATCTGCGTCTCTGCTTGAACCGTCTTACCCTCTTCCATAAAATAAACATCTTCACCTAAGGTAGATGCGATACTGATTCCCTCCAAATTATTTCTCAGAAAGAAGAAACTCACTAAAATCACGCCTGTCACCAACAGTGAAAAAGCCAGCATCGTTAACGTCATTTTAAAATTTAATCGCATAGCTGGTATCCCTTTGCTCGAATGGTTTTTAAGACCTCTTTTTCAGCTGCTTCAGCCAATTTCTTTTTTAGACGAGCCAGATGCACTCGCAGAACCGACGAAAAAGGATCAAAATCTTCATCGTAGACATGTTCAGAAATTTCCTCAGACGAAACAACCGCTGGATGACGCTGAGCGATGCACAGCAAGATATCAAATTCCTTGGGTTTCAGGACCACCTCTGTCTTTTGATAGCTGACTCTTCGACCTAATGGATCAATCTTCAAAGCACCAATTGAAATCTGCGGCAGTGCACGTCCATGATAACGACGAATAACCGCGCGTATCCGTGCTTTTAATTCTAGTAACTCAAAAGGTTTGACTAAATAATCATCCGCTCCAAAATCCAAGCCTTTTGCTCGTTCTTCAATCTCATCACGTGCAGTAATAATGATAACTGGACTTTCGACTTCTTCAGCACGGAGACTTTGTAAAACAGATAATCCATCTTTTTTAGGCAGATTTAAATCTAGTAGTATCCCATCGTATGAATTGATGAAGGCCTTCTCTTCTCCCAACTCACCGTCATAAGCTACGTCTACAGAAATATTCTCCTGCTCTAATCCCTTTTTTACGGATAAAGCCAGCTCACGATTGTCCTCAACCACCAGTACACGCATGTATATTCACTCCTCGTATGGATTTAGTAATTACACTTATGCTTTTTAGCATAGTACATGCTCTTCTTCAAAGTCCACGTTCTTTTTGTGAAGATTTGAAGAAATTCATACATTCTGTTAAAAAAAGTATAATTAAGAGTGATTTTACTGTTTGAAAATACCTAGAATAGGAAAAGACTGGAACCTTTGCTCCAGTCTCACTACTTTCTATTTGCTTGGTTTTCTTGTATATACTTTTCAAAGTTCGTTGGTTTATGACCAATAAGCCTCGTTAGAATACTGAAAATTGCCATCAAGCCATTAAGTACCCCATGCAAGAAAACCTCTCTAACAGAAAAACCCCCTCGTTTTAACTCACTTACTATTTTAGAATTCGTACCCCTAATAATGCAGCATGATTTTACGCTTTATGTAAAAAAAAGACTGCAAGCAATTGTGCTTCACAGTCTGATTTCTTATGATAAAGAGCTCGTTAACACTTCCACCGGTGTAGCAGTTTCTTTCAATACGGCATTTAAATCTTCAATATTTTTACGCCCTTGCGTATTCATCCATTCCATCGCTGCTTCTTTTCCATCAACGATATAGCTTTCTACACCATCTGCCCAAGTCGCACGGCCGCAAAGTACACCATTGAAGGTTGAGCCAGCACTTTTTGCAAAGCGCAAGGTTTCTTGGAACAACTCTGCTTTTACACCGGCGCTTAGGAAAATAAATGGCAGGTTAGTGGCTTCAGCCTGTTCCTTGAAGAAGTTAGCCGCTTGTGCCTTTGTGTACACGACTTCGTCTGTCCCATAGTCTTCTACATAATTCATATTGACGGGCACTTCCACCTTCAACACATCTACGCCATAACGTGGATCAGAAAATTCCTTCATCATATCGTTGACTTTATGAGGTTTCTTAATGGCGTATTCTTTCGAAGTCGCATCAGAGATATTCGCATCATAAGAAACAAGCTCCAAGAAGAAGGGTAAGTTTTCAGCCTGACATTCTGAGCCAATCCGTTCGATGAAGGCATGTTTTTGGTCGTTGATTTCTTCTGCTTCGTCTACATCATAGTAAAGTAGGAACTTACAAGCATCGGCGCCTGCTTCTTTTAAGCGTTTAACTGACCAGATCGATAATAAATCAGGCAAACGGCCAGGCGTTGACGCATCGTAACCAGTCTTTTCATAAGCTAACAGCAAGCCGGCATTTTTTGCTCTAACGTCAGCTGCTGGCAAGCCATATTCGGGATCTAATAAAATCGATGAAGCATATTTCGTTAATTGTGAAGAAACAATTTCTTTAAATTCAACGATTTCTGATTCTTCTGCTTCGCTGCCCTTGAATTTTGTGATCATCTTCTTCAAAGCCCCGCGTTGATCAATTGCTAAGGCCCCAATCACTCCATCTTCATTGCATAGTTGCTTGATATATTGACGTTTTTCTTCGTTCATTTCCGTATCCTCCTACACTTTCTCCACTAAGATTTGATCATATAGTTTTTGATAATTGGCTAATTGGACATAGCCAGTCGTCGCTTCCTGAGCATTCAGCATTCCTAAAACATTGCCCTGTTTTAACACGGCTTCATCCGAAAGACCTTGTTGAATCGCAGCGGTCAATCCGGCAACGGTCGCATCACCAGAGCCAACTGGATTGACGACATCAATCTTTGGAATTGTCACGCGATAAAAAGTCTCGTGATGTTTGGCAAAGGCTCCGTCGCCCCCCATTGAAACCACTATCCATTCAATTTCATCAAACATCGAATCTGACAAGGCGGCTTTTAAATCTGATAATTCTGTTGAGATTTCTCGTCCTAGCAGACCAGCCAGCTCTTCGGTATTGGGTTTTATTAGCTTAGGCTTTACACTGCCTCGCAACACTTCCCTTAATGCTGTCCCTGAACAATCTAAAACGACAGGCTTTGGCTGACAAACTTGCAGCATTTGTCGATAAAAATCAGCAGGCAATCCTTCTGGCAAGCTTCCTGAAAAAGAAATGATTTCGGCTTTAACAGCTAATTTTTCGAAATGTTGCAAGAACGCCCTTGCTTCTTGTTCAGTAATAACAGGTCCATTTTCTAGGATTTCCGTCTGTTTTCCTTCATGTAAAACAGCGATGCAATTACGTGTCTCTCCGCTGATAGGTAAAAAGTCATGAGCAATCTCATTTTGAGTCAGGTCCTTTTTAATCTCTTCACCTAAAAAACCGCCGATTAAACCACTAGCAATCACCTCCGTATCTAATTGCTTCAAGATACGTGTCACATTTAGACCCTTACCGCCAGCTGTTTTGCGAACATTTCTTACTCTATTGACTGTGTCGAGCTTGAAGGTTTCTAATGGATAAGAAATATCAATCGAGGGATTCATCGTTATTGTTAAAATCATTTGTCCACCCGCTTAATCGTGGTATTCGCCACGATCCCATTTCTCGATAAATTCATCGAAGAAATGCGGATCAGACTGCTTGTCACTGGCTTTTTCGACGTGATCGATTTTGGCGATCAATTTTTTGTTTTCTTCAGTTTCTTGATAATCGGCATTGATGAAGGCCTCTAATATGTCACAGATCAAAAATTCTCCCGTAATCCGAGCGCCAAAGCCGATCACATTGGCATTTAGTTGTTCCTTCGCATAGATAGCAGTCGTCATATCGCGAACCAGCGCACTGCGGATACCAGGTACTTTATTGACAGCGTTGTTAATCCCAACACCTGTTCCACACAAACAAACTCCTAGATCTGCTTCTCCGCTAGTCACGGCCTCTCCGACTTTTTTTCCGTAGATCGGATAATGGGTTCTGGTAAAGTCATAGGTCCCCATATCCAACACTTCATGTCCTTTTGATTTTAAGAAATCTGATACTGCCATTTTTGTATCTGTGACGATGTGGTCACAGCCAATTGCGATTTTCATTTCATTCATCCTTCCTAATTACGCCATTTTATTTAACATGTCGACACGTACTTGATGACGACCGCCATCATAATTTGCTTGTAGAAATTCCTTAACAATATTCAATGCCAACTCATCGCCAACAATTTTTGATCCAAATGTGATCATCCGGGAATTATTATGTTCACGGGTCATATACGCACTGCGTTCATCCGAAACTTCTGCCGCTACCATTCCTTTAACCTTTGTTGCCGTGATAAAACTGCCAGCACCGTAGCCATCAACCGCGATTCCTAAACTACCTTCGTTTTCATTCAAATCATTTGCGATCGCCAAAGTTGATTCCACAAAATCTTCTGAAGCCGTTTCACTCTTATCTACTACTGTTATACCTTTCTTGATCAATTTTTTCTTGATTAATTCCTTTAATTCCATGCCATCACTGTCTGAACCAATTACTACACGCATTTTTGTTTCCTCCTATTTTTTACTGAATGATTTTAGTGAATTGCTGATAATAACTCTTCAGCTCGGCTGAAAGAGTAGAATCCGTAAATAATTTGTCGATCTTGCGCAAATCATAGAAATTATAAAAATCGCTATGGTCGAATTTGTTTGCATCTGAAACCAAACATTTTTCTGCCGCATTATCTAAAACAATTTTTTGCAAGGTACCTTCTTCAATACTGAAATTCGAAACCTCCGAACCCTTCAATCCATTCACTCCGACAAAAGCCTTCTTAATACCGATTTTTTGAACAGCTTCATTGGCAATTGAACCGACAAAGGCTCCAGTCTTTTCCCGATAAAGCCCACCGATCAAATACAGTTCAAATCTTTTTATTTCACTTAATAGATTGAAAACCGGCAGACTATTGGTAACGATTCGGAGAGATGACGGCTTGATGTATCGTGTCATTAATTCGATCGTTGTACCCGATCCAAGAAAAATCGTGTCGTCTTCTTGATTGATATGAGCCGCCGCATTTTTAGCGATGTATTCCTTCTCTTTTGTATGCAGCTTTTTTTTTTCAGTATGAGAAAGCTCGTTTGCTTCTATAGAAGTCGACATTTCCAGATAATCGATTTTTTGTGCACCGCCATGAACGCGTAAAAGCTTTTTCTTCTGCGCGAGTTCCTCTAGATCTCGGCGGATCGTCATATCTGAAACATTCAGTACTTCCTGAATAAATTTGACTGTGATCGTCCCATAGCGATCACACATCGCTAAGATCGAACGCTGTCGTTCTGTTTTCAGCATATTCTGTACCTCCACGACCCTATAATAAAACATTTACAAACATTTTTCAACACATATTGTTTGTTTATTTTCGTTTATGTGTTGACAATGATTTTGTAAGCGATTATACTCAACGTGTAAATAGATAAATAAACATAAACGAACTAATAAAGGAGCTGTTTTGTGTGAATAAATTCTTTTTCAAAGACACGGTCTATGTTTCTGACAAGCAATCGCAAGAAGAAGTGTTCGAGCAAGTCTATCAAGATCTGTTAAAGAAAGAATTGGTAACCGAAGATTTTTTGGAGAACCTTTTAGAACGGGAGCGTAATTATCCGACGGGATTGGATCTCTCACCTGTCTCTAAAATATTGCCAGATATCGCTATCCCTCATACCGAAAGTGAGTTTGTGCGAACCACCCGTATCATTCCAATCAAAGTAAAAAATGAAATCCCTTTCTACAACATGATCTCGCCAAGCGATCAGATTTCCGCTTCATTTCTTTTCATGATCTTGAACGAAAATGGTGAAGCACAGGCTGGCATGTTGGCTAATATCATGGATTTCATTAATTCTGTTGACAAAGAAAAACTGTGTTCGTTTTTCAAATTAGAGGACACAGAAGCGATTTATCATTTTTTAGAAGAACATTTTTATATAGAAGTCTCTGCCTAACCGCAGGATAAAAAATAAACTTATTTTAAGGGGAGAATTATTATGATCAAAATTTTAGCAGCATGTGGAGCAGGCGTTAATTCAAGCCATCAAATCAAAAGCGCTTTGGAAACTGAATTGAAAAATCGTGGCTATCAAGTCACCTGTGACGCCGTTATGATCAAAGACATCAATGAAGAAATGCTTTCTCATTATGACATTTTCGCACAAATTGCCAACACCGACTTGGGTTTTAACATTAACATCCCTGTCGTTGATGCAGGTGCTATTCTTTATCGTATTCCTGCTATGGCTGAGCCTGTTTACCAAAGTATGGAAAGCGCAATCCAATCATTAAACAAATAGGACTAAAGAAAGGAAAAACATATGAATACAATTATTGATATTGCCAATAAAGTATTTACCCCCCTAATTAATTTAGGGGCGGCACCGTTAATGACCATCGTATTAACTGTTATTGCTTTATTTTTTAAAGTAAAACCGTCACGCGCTCTTGAAGGCGGGATCAAATTAGGGATCGCCCTGACTGGGATCGGAGCTATTATTGGAATTTTAACTACTGCTTTTTCAGACGCTATGACAGCTTTTGTTGAACGAACAGGTATTTCATTAAACATTACAGATGTCGGTTGGGCCCCACTAGCAACCATCACATGGGGGTCGCCATACACGCTTTATTTTTTACTAATTATGGTGATCGTCAATATTATCATGTTAGCAATGAAAAAAACCGACACATTAGATGTGGATATTTTTGATATTTGGCATTTAGCAATTGTTGGTTTGTTCGCGATCTTCTGCGGTGCTAATCTGTTTATTGCTTCTGCATTAGTTATTTTCATTGGTGTATTAAAAATTTGGAACTCCGACTTAATGAAACCAACCTTCAATGACTTGTTAAATGCACCCGACAGCAACCCGATGACTACGACTCATATGAACTACATGATGAATCCAATCATTATGGTTTTCGATAAAATTTTCGACAAAGTCTTCCCTTGGTTGGATAAATATGATTTCGATGCTGCCAAATTAAATAGTAAAATTGGCTTCTGGGGATCAAAATTCGCAATTGGAATTTATTTGGGGATTTTTGTTGGATTACTAGCAGGACAAACACCAACGCAAATTTTCTCGCTAGCCTTTACTGCTGCCGTCTGTTTGGAATTGTTCTCTTTGATCGGCGCTTGGTTCATCGCAGCCGTAGAACCGTTATCACAAGGGATTACCGATTTTGCCAATAAACGACTAAAAGGACGTACCATCAACATAGGTTTAGACTGGCCTTTCTTAGCAGGCCGCGCTGAAATCTGGGCTGCCGCTAACGTATTAGCACCAATCATGTTGCTAGAAGCCATCATCTTACCAGGAAATAAATTATTGCCACTAGGCGGAATCATCGCAATGGGTGTTACCCCAGCACTATTGGTCGTAACTCGTGGAAAATTAATCCGTATGATCGTAATCGGCGCGATCGAATTACCATTATTCTTATGGTCAGGCACCTTGATTGCACCATTCGTCACTCAAACAGCTAAAGCAGTCGGAGCCTTTCCAGCCGGCTTGAGCGGGTCCGCCATGATCTCTCATACAACGATGGAAGGCCCGATTGAAAAATTCCTAGGTTATTTAGTCGGTAATGCTTCTCAAGGACAAATCGAATTTGTGATATACGCTGCCTTAGCATTAGGTGCATACCTTTTAATCTTCATTTGGTATGCTCGTCAAATGAAAAAACGCAACGCTGCATACGCAGCTGAAAAAGAAGAGAATGCATCTCCGGCAACGGCGCATAATATGACTTATGCAGCCGAAGCTAAATAAGCTAAAAACACCCCGAATGTCTTTAGACTTCGGGGTATTATTTTACCTATAAAAAATAAATAGATGTAAAAACCATTTCAAAAAGCATAGCCCATCTCTTGCCACACCCAATAAAGAAATTATCAACGTTTATGCTGCTTTTCACCTCCTTTAAACTTGCCTTTGTTGGTATTCCTCAACGATTCTTTTTGGTTCTTGTTTGTTTTGTGCTTTTTGATTTTTTTGTTGTTTAATTGCGGATTCCTTGACTTCGTTTTTCCTGAATCGCTTCGCATCCTGTGGTTATGAATGCGCTTTAAATGTTGCTTTTTCTGATCTAACTCGTTTCATTTCAAAGAGCTTCAGCTGACTTAGTGCCTATGGTTGTTTTGATATCCCTTTTCCTCCTTAATAAAGCGGTGATTGATACTGATATTTTTTCCTTCTCATATACATAATATCCAAAAAAAATCGACTATCTTTTTTCAAATGGTGTATTCAAGTATTCGGAGGAATTAGTAATGATGCACCTTAAAAATAACATACTTTGCTTAAATTCAAGGCTACAAAAAAACTACCAAGTTCTAATTATCTAGAGTTTGGCAGTTTCTCATTTACACAACATATTTTTCTTCTTTTTCGATTTTTTCATAGTGCTTTTGTTCATCATCATCCGTTATAACTACCGTTACATCATTCAGATTATAATATACTGAAAAATCTCTTTTCCCAATTTTCGAATGATCAATCAATAAAAAGCGTTCAACAGAATTATTCAGAGCGATTTGTTGAGTTTGGCCCTCTTCAAAAGTCGAAGTCATAATTTTCTGTTCATTTAAAGCATTACAGCTGAAAAATGCTTTATGAAAATTCATATCCTGTAGCGATTTATTCGTGATCTCACCAACAAAGCATTGAGTTGTTTCCCGCATCTCGCCACCCAATAGATAGATTTTTCGATTCCCTTTTCGCTTATTTAATTCTTCAAAAACAGGCAAACAGTTTGTAACAATCCGCAGTGAATCCCCTTGAATGATTTTTGACATGAGCTCGATTGTAGTTCCTGGTCCAAGAAATATCGTATCACCATCATTGATCATTTCATTCGCCTTTTCCACAATCCGCTGCTTTTCTTCTTGCAGCATAATCTGTTTTTCCCTATGAGAAAGCTCCACATGCCGATAAAAATCCTTCAATTTCGCTCCGCCATGGACGCGTTCTAATAATCCTTGTTTCTCCATTTCGTCCAAATCACGTCGGACTGTCATATCTGAAACCGAAAACTTCTCCATAATATCGCTGACTCGTACTGTACCGTTAACCTCTAATAACGACATGATCGCTTGGAATCGATCCGTTTTTAACATTTCATCGCCTCTTTTCTTTTTAAGACTATCAAATTCTTAAGAAAAGTGCTAGAACAAGTTTTCTTAAGAAGCCTTCTGCAGGAAGGAAAGCAAAATTTTTCAGAATTTGCAAGCTGCTATTCTAAAAAAATAAAACCGAACGAGCATGACTATCATAGTGACAGCTGAACCGACCCCCAAAAGTTAGACCAAAAATCTAACTTTTTGGAGGTCGGTATTTTTATGACTGAATATGGCTTTGAAATCAAGCTGAAAGTTGTTCAAGATTATTTGGATGGAAAAGGTGGCTATCGCTATCTAGCGAAAAAGTATGGAGTTAAGAACGCGGATCAAGTAAGAAGCTGGATTAATTCCTATCAACAATTTGGTGAGGAAGGACTCTTTCGAAAACATTATGATAATACTTACTCTGTTCAATTCAAGATGGATGCGATAGAGTTATATCAAACGAGTGAGTTGTCCTATCGTGAAGTTGCCAATAGACTCGGTATGAGGAATCATGCTCTGATTGCCAGTTGGATGCGGAGTTTTCGAGATGATGGTATCAAGGGACTCTCAAAACCGAAAGGACGTCCACCTACCGTGCCTAAGAAAAAAGAAAAGCCAAAGAAAGATTTTGTTAAAGTAACATCGGAAGAACGCGACCGTATTAAAGAATTAGAAAAACAAGTCCGTTCACTTCAGATAGAAAATGCCTTTTTAAAAGAACTGAGGAAGCTGCGAAATCAGGAAGCCCAACAAAGACGAACGAATCAATCGCACGAATCATCCACAGCCTCCGAGGACCCTTCAAATTAGTTGAGCTTCTTGAGACCTTGGACTTTCCTAAAGCAACGTTTATGTACTGGCAAAAACGATTTGACAGAGAAAACCCTGATCAAGAAATTGAAGCCGAAATGCTTCGTATTCGTAAAGAACATAAAAATTATGGCTGTTTACGAATGACGAACGAACTAAAGAATCGTGGATTCCATGTTAATAAAAAGAAAGTCCAACGTTTGATTCGAAAACTAGGAATCGAAGTGCGTTCATACACGCGGAAATCACGGCGCTACAGTTCTTACCGAGGAAAAGTCGGGAAAGTGGCGAAACACCGGATTCGTCGTCACTTTTATACGACTATTTGTCACCAAAAAATTACGACAGATACAACAGAGTTCAAATATCTTGAAGTGGATATCAAAGGCGTGATCCGTCAGAGAAAGTTATATCTGGACCCGTTTATGGATATGTATAATAGCGAGATTCTTTCGTACCGCATCTCGGAAAAGCCAAATGCCTTGGCAATCATGGAAGGCTTAGAAGAAGCCATAGCGATCACGAATGATTGCCCGTATCGTCGCACTTTCCACTCGGATCAAGGCTGGGCCTATCAGATGAAAGCCTACCGTCGAAAACTAAAGAAACAGAAAATTTTTCAAAGTATGTCTCGAAAAGGAAATTGTTTAGATAATTCCATCATGGAGAATTTCTTCAGTCTTCTAAAACAAGAAATTTTTCATGGAGAAACCTATCACAGTTTTGATGAACTAAAAACGGCGATTGATGATTTTATCTATTACTACAACAATCACCGGATGAAACAGAAATTGAACTGGAAAAGCCCTGTTCAGTTTCGAGAAACAGCACAGAAAGCGGCATAATCGCTTAGCTTAAGAAACAAAAAACGGAGTAGATTTCTCTACTCCGAAAAAAGTCTAACATTTGGGGGTCACTTCAAGCCTTGTTCATTCGACTTTTATCTTTAATAAATCATTTTATTTAATCTGAAGTTATTGCGCAAGTTCAAAAACAAAGTAGTTAATGTCTCCTCGATATTTCGAAATCGAATACTCAACGGGCAGACGTTCTAGCGAAAAACCCTGTGTATGGAAATAGAACATTGGATCTCCTTCTTCCACATCTAACAAATCGCTGATCGTATCATCCGCTTTGATTACTTCTAGCTTTCTGGTGACCGTTTTAATTGGATAACCCATTTCTTCAAAAACTTGATACATTTTTTCTTTTGTAAAATCAACCTTCTGGAACTTTGGAAACAATTCATAAGGAATATAGCTAGTAACTAATACGACTGGTTTCTCTTCCGCGTACCGTAAACGCGTTAATTTATAGACCAAGTCTCCTTGCTCTAATTCTAAGTTTTCAGCTACTTCTTCACTAGCAGCAACTTGTTGAAAATTCAAAACTTTTGTTTTTGGAATAATTCCTTTTCGGCTCATTTCCGAATCAAAACTCTCGATCACATGTGTAAATTCTTGCTGAATCTTAGTTTTTTTTACAATCGTTCCTCTTTTTTTACGCTTCTCCAAATATCCTTCATTTACCAGCGCCTGAACCGCCTGACGAACTGTAGGCCGACTAACCTTGTACTGTTCCGCCAACTCCATTTCAGTAGGAATTAATTGATTTTCCACATATTCTCCATTTTGAATTTTTTCCAATAAGTCCATTCGAATTTTTTTGTGCAAAGGGATATTCATAAGCTACCTACTCCTTGATTAATTGTATCCATTATAACATAGTTATATTCTCCAATATTTTATTGGTGTAGCTAAGACAGCTTCAACCGTTTCTGGCAATTCAAACATCTCATCCTTTAATAAAACAATACTTTGTCCGACATTGCAAGTACTGCCGGCAATAACAATCGTTCCAGCAATTATTGTAAGTATACTTGCTATGGAAGAATTATTTTCTACTATTTGCTTTCCTTTCAGATGCTGAATCGTAAATTCCCTTTGACAAATTGAGTCTCCTAATGCAAACGAACACCTTTCTACCTGATTTTCTGGTTGAAGTGTTTCGATGGCCTTTTCAACATGTAGTTCCCTTTTCTGTCCTCGCATATCTGTACGATCATAATCATAAAAACGATAAGTGATATCTGTTGCTTGTTGAATTTCATAGACCAATGATCCCTTTGTTAACGCGTGAATCGTTCCAGACGGGATATAAATCACATCATGTTCTGCAACTGGATATTTTTTCAAAATTTTCGTGTATTCATTCTCCTTGGCTGCTGCTAAAACAGCTGATTTTCTAGGGTCTTGCTGTTCAGCATAAATCCAGCCTGTTTCCGGCGGATCAATAAAATACCAGGCTTCACTTTTTCCATAAGGCAGATTCTCAACGGACTGCGCGTATTCATCAGTAGGATGTACCTGAATACTAAGATTCTCATCGCAGGCTGTAAATGAGATAATCAAAGGATAAACCTCACCCGCCTCCAAACCAAATTTTTGAGGATTTTCTGCAACCATTTCTCCAAATGTTTTCTCTTCATTTACTACGTTACAATCAATATCAGCAATCCCACTTGCTGAATAAACGGACCCAATTTTCTCAATCTTATGGTCACCATGATATTCGTGCAATCTAGCTGTGCCCCAAATTCGTTCTCGTGAGGTTGGTTCTAAAATGTACATTTTTCATTCTCCTTTATTTCATTATTCTCTAATAAAGAAGACGTGCTTCATTCGAAACACGTCCACTTCCTTAAAATACTCCGATAACTACACCAATTGCTGAAATAACCGTCAAAACGAGTATGACTTTTGTAGCCGTCATTTGTTTTGAAGTCAATAAATACCAAGCCAGTAAGACCATCATCAAAGGAAGAACATTAGGAAAAATTCCATCTAATACTGTCTGTAGCTTTTGTACCTCATCTCCCATAGGAATTTTAATCGCTGTCGTTAGTGCAATATTAGAAGCAGCCAAGCCACCAACCACCATGATCCCTAAAATATTGAATGCATCAGTGATTCGTTTCGCATTTTCTCCTATTATGACGTCAATCGCATTTACACCTAGCCGATAACCGTTCATAAAGCATAAATATGAAATGAGCGGACCGATAATCCCGTAGCTTATAATATAAAATATCAGACCTAAAGCATTGCCACCTGCTGCTAACCCCATACCAATTGACAGTAAGATTGGTACAATGATTCCTTGAATAATTGAATCCCCTATTCCCGCCAATGGTCCCATTAAGGTCGTTTTAATATTTACGGGCATCTCTTCAGGCACATCTCCACCAATAGCGATTTCTTCTTCTAATGAAGCAACGATACCATTGATCAATTGACCCGTCTGAGGTTCAGTATTATAAAACATCGAATGTCTTAATAATAACCTTCTTTTAGCTTCTTCATCATTTTTATAATACTTTTCAGCAAACGGCAGATAGGAATAGGCCCATGCATGAGCCTGTAGTTTTTCATAGCTCATGGAAGATAAGTGAGTAAAGCCCCAACGTTTCCAAATCTGACGTAATTCTTTTTTCGTTAATCGATTTTCCATCCGTTTTTTCCCTCCTTAGAACAAATCGTCATCTTCATAAGCTGCTTCATTCTGCTCAATTGGCACATTATTTGCGAGAACAAGCTTACTATCTCCATTGCTTTTTCCTGTACTAAGGTAAACAACGTAGGCAACCATTGCTGCCAGAAATACTAAAGCAATCATGTTTAATTTGGCGAAAGCCATCAAAACAAAACCTGCGAAAAAGAAAACCAAATGAACCTTTTCTTTGATTACAATTCCCATCAGCATCGCAATCCCTAAAGCAGGCAAAACACCGCCTAGCACCGAAATAGTATCAGTTACAACCTGCGGAACATTGTTTAATAGCCAATCCACTAAGCCACGTCCAAAGAAAATTGCTGCAAAAATCGGAACTGCTCGAAGTAAGAACGTCGTAATTTGAGGATAAACCACATGATTCAGCAAAATGCCGCGATCATCAATATTTTCAGCCGCACTCTGTGCTCGCGTATTCCAAAATGAATATAGAGCCATTCGTGTATTGTAAAATATGAGTCCAAAGGTCTGACCTATTAAAATCGCTAGAGTAACTGCAACCGCTGGTTCCCTTGTAGTAGCTAAGGCTAAACCAATACCGCCATAGGCTGCATAAGTGATTTCACTATTGGTTGCACCACCAGTTGATAAGTTTGCAATAAACACAACTTGAACAGCTAGTCCGCATAACACGCCTGCCTTAATATCACCAAAAGCCATGCCCACTAAAAATCCTGCCACCAGCGGACGACCAACTACATAAAAACCACCACTCATTCCAAATAACCAAGGACTCTCAATTGCACCTAAGTAACAAAAAATTCCAGTTAATAAAGCGGGTAAAAACAAACTGCCATCCATCTTTTTTCCTCCTTTGATTCTTTCATATCTACTAACTCATCAATGAATCATACTTTGCTTTCATAACTTTCCAAGATTTTGGTTCATCATCTGGTAATAGCTGAAATTTAATTTCAATTCCTTGCTGATCCATATAATCGAATGCTTCATAATCTTTTTCGTCAATCGCAACCGTTCTTCCAAGAACTTTCGCTCCTTCACGAGTGTTCATCGGTCCAACATTCAATAGTTTGCCAAAATCAACTCCCAATCGTACTAACTCAGCAAATGTTTGAGGAGAATTGCTGATTAGAAAGAAATCTTTTGCTGAATCTCTTCCCTTCGGCACACTTTCTATAGCTTGTTCAGTAGTATAAATACCCAATTTTAAATTCCCTGCTGCCGCTTTTAGCACTTTTTTTCGTAAATCATCTTTTGCAATGTCATCTCCTACTACCAAAATTCCTTGAACTGAGCGTGCCTTTGTCCATCGTGTTGTTGTTTGCCCGTGAATTACTCGATCATCAATTCTTGCTAAAGTAATCGTCATAATAAAATCCTCCTAATTAAATATTGAAAATAATTGCTAAATCTTTTTCTTTTGAGATAGCTAAAACTCCAACTCTTCTTCTACGTTTTCTTCCTCTAAAAGTCCCGTTATCCCTTTGCGACCTTGTTCAATCGCTAATTCTTCTAATGCTGTTAACGAACTATTTGATAAGCTCAGACCCAACTCAATCACCATTGGCAAGTTCATTCCTGCCACTACTCGTACGCGCTTGTCATTTGATAGGTAATACTTGTATGCCTCGTTATAAGGTGTTCCACCTTTGATATCGGTCAAAATCAACACTTCATCCGAGGCAAACTTCGCTAACTGGTCGGTGAGACGCTCTACAAAATCTTGAATTCCCGCATCAGTCAAACTGACCGCAACTATGTTTTTATTCTCGCCTGCAATCATTTGATAACTGTCTAAGATTCCATTACAAAATTCTCCGTGACTCACTATCAATAATTTCAATGATATTTCCTCCTTCGTTTTATGTAATTACAAAATATTTTATGTAATAACTATAATTCCATAAGTAAGCGTTGTCAACTATTTTTTTAACATTGACAATTCGTTGTTTATGTTTTAACATTTGATATGTAAATACATAAAAAGGAGAGAATACCATGAAAACTTATTCTATTGATCAACTTGCACGCTTTATCGATCATACAAATCTAAAACCAAATGCTACTAAAGAAGCAATTCGTACCTTATGTAAAGAAGCTGAAGACTTTCATTTTAAAATGGTCGCTATTAATCAGGTGCAAGCTAAACTATGCAGCGAACTATTAAAAAATACTGACATTAATATTGGAGCAGCTATCAGCTTTCCATTAGGACAGACAACGATTGAAGCCAAAGTAGCCGAAACAGCTGATGCTATCAACACTGGAGCAACTGAAATTGATTACGTTGTAAATATTACTGAAGTAAAAGAAAAAAATTGGGACTATTTAAAAACTGAAATGGAAAAAATCGTCACTGTTTGCAGACAAAATAGCGTAATCTCAAAGGTTATTTTCGAAAATGCTTATCTTGAAGAGGACGAAAAAATCGCTCTGTGTAAAATTGCCAAAGAAGTAAAACCAGATTTTATCAAAACTTCTACAGGTTTCGCTCCTAGTGGTGCAACTCTCGCAGATGTTAAGTTAATGAAAAAACATGTAGGATCAGAAGTAAAAGTCAAAGCGGCTGGTGGGATTCGAGATGCCGAAACATTTAAACAAATGATTGCTTCCGGTGCAGAACGCATTGGTACAAGTTCAGGAATTGCTATTATTAATGCATTAAAAAAAGAAGCCGTCAATGGAACTATTTCGATATAGGAGACACTATGAAAAAAATTGCTATTACAGGAGCTAACGGATACTTAGCATCATTAATCCAAGTTAGCAATGAACACAAGGTTGAATTTGTTCCTGTCACTCGTAGGGATGTGGATTTTTCGCAACCTGAAGCAGTCACTCGCTTTTTCGAGAATTTAGAATTTGATGCTGTATTTCATACGGCTGCCCTTTCTCAAACGGCAGACTGTGAAGCGCATCCATTAGTTGCCCATAAGATAAATACGGAGAGCGCCATCAATATCGCAAAAATCTGCCAACAAAAAAAGGCACAATTCATTTTTTTAAGTACCGAGCAGGTTTTCAACAATCGGTCTGACCAAGAACCTTACACAGAGAATACTCCTGTCAACAGTGCATCAGTCTACGGAAAGCAAAAAATAGAAGTTGAAACCTTTCTAATTGAAAATCAAATCAACGCGATAATTCTTCGGCTTTCTTGGATGATGGGACTTTCTTATCCCGGAATTAAAAGTAGCCCGAACCTTATTAAAAATGTAATGAACGCAATGTTGTATCAAAAACCAACAAAATTTACAGTCAATGAAATTCGTGGCATTACCTATGCCAAAAACTTAGCGGAGCAATTTGATAAAATTGTGAATTTGCCAAAAGGTGTTTATCACTTTTCAAGCAAAAATGTGTTCACAACCTATGAAGCAGCCAAACACATTGGTGCAGCATTAGGCTTTGAAAAGGCTGTGATCGAGCAATTTATTTTGCCTGATCATCAGCGTTACACAGATCGCTTCCGAAATTTACGTTTAGCAACTAATAAAATCCAAGCTCAAGGTATCGAAATTTCTACTTTCGAAGAAGATATCGACAACTGCTTAACTGATTTTGACTGGAAAAAATGAAAATCAGAAAAGATCTTTCGCGAATAGCGAGATATCTTTTCTGATTTTTAATCTTCCCAAAACAAAAAACCTCGAACAGAAAAGGATTTCTCCTTTTCCATTCAAGGAATTTCTCTAATAATTTAATCTCCTCCTGCAAATATCTCTTCGCGATTGTAAATCGGATTATGATCCTTTAAATCTTCAATCGTTCCTACCTGTTTGCCTTTTGAATAATAACCATCTAATAGACCTAACGATTGGAAAATCGTTTGTTTATAAGCGATTTCTGCGTTCCACTCAGTTGTATCTAGAATCTGCAGGGCTTTATGGATCGCTTCGATGCCCGTTTCTCCTGGCGCACTGATCAAAACACCGTGGCTGTTTAGCAGCAGCATATTAGGCAGCTCAAGCTTTTCTTTTTCCATGTAGTCAGAGACTAACCCAGCTAGTTCGGGAGAACAATTCGGTTCAAAATCTAATACTGGAACGTAACCGATTTTTTGGGTCGCTTCGGTTAAATTCGGCATATCTAATCCAGCTGTTGCCCAAAACATTGAATTTGGTGCATGAGCATGTAAAACTGCTTTAATTTCTGGGTTTGTATCATACACAGCTTCATGTAAATTGATTTCACGTGTCAGTTTCCCTACACCATCAATTATCTTTCGTGTATGTGGTTCAACGACTAGAATTTGCGCTGGTGATACCTCACCTAAATAAGCTTCCGACATCATTGTCGGAGTCATAATAATGTATTCTTTTCCTGTTTGATCCGTTGTTTTGAATGAAAAATTGCCGCCTGCGACATTCGTATTCTTTCGTTCAAAAATCAATTTCACGATCCGCGCTAAATCCTCGCGCTCTCTTTCAAAAATCATTCGTCCATCTGACATATTCGAGACCACCTTTTTCTATTTTTTGAAAATTCGTCTACTCGTAATAGCTGTTTGAGCTGCATCTCTAACCTGCAAAGCTTCTTCATATCTCTTTTTCCGACGTTCGTCATATTCCTTGAAAAGAATCGGATTGCCATATTTATAAACACAGATTGCTAAACCAATAGCGATAGCGTTAAAGATCAGCTTCTGGGTCATGAAGGCCAGGATAAAACTAACGATCGCCAGAAATAATATAAGCAGCCATTTCGTCTTTTCTTTATTCTCTCTTTTAATCATACCTACCCTCCATTCATAGTCATTACCCTGTGACTTTTACACCGTTGACTTTTTTATCTGTCAATTCTTCATATCTTTGGCTCGGAACTTTTGCTTTGGACATATATTTATACAACCAAACAAACATTGCGACAAAAATAATCGTACCAACGATACCTAAAATATTTCCTTTGAAGGCTTCCGCAAATAAAATTCGAAATTCCGGTCCTTCAATGGAAGACCAGGTAATCTGCTGGCCTTTCTTAATTCCTTCAACCGCGCCAGTTTTGTCCGCTAAACCAGTTAGAATCGGTGTCAAATACGTAGCCGCGTACAGATAAATCGGCATGGAGATTACACCCATAATTAGCATTCTGACTAGGTTTCCTCCAGTTAATAGCAAACCACCCACAGCGATTGAATAATTGATAATGCCGGCCAATGGCAGTACAGCATTCCCCGGCAAGATGATTGCATAGCCAATAAAGACTGGTACTAATAAAATTGCAGTAACCCAAATTTCAGAGCGACCTGCTAGGACCGGCCAATCTAAGCCAATGTATACTTCGCGATCCTTAAAGCGCTTTTTCATCATTTCTGACATAGCATCAGCTAATGGCGAAAGCGACTGCATAAACATTTTTGAGATCATTGGGAATAAAGCCATTGCTGTGGCAATTTGAATGGCTAAGTTCAGTGAACCAGATACGCCATAGGCGGCTGCCAGTCCAAGTCCTAAACCAATGATAAAGCCCATCACAGAATTCTCAGAGAAAACACCGATTTTTTTCTTCAATGCCTTCGTATCTGCTCGTTTATTAAAGAAAGGAATCTTATCCATGATCACATTGATCGGTAACAGCAATACCGCAGAGATGTTCATTAAATGCGTAACCGTCACTAATGGAATTCCTGTCAGGTCTTCAATATGTCGTTGGAACATATCTCCCATCTTCAATTCCAAAATCACTTGAGCAATCGCCGTCGCAAATCCCGCTAACAAGCTCCCGCTGATAAAGTAAACAAGGTAGGCGGTTAATGCCTTGCCCCAAACATTCCACATATCAACGTTTAATGTTTTCGTCCAATTCAAAAGCAACATGACGAAATTCACACCAAGTACCACAGCGAAGAAAACAAACGCATAGGACCAAGACCAAGTAATACTAGCAGCACCTGTCCAGCCTAAATCTAAAGCCGGTAAATTAATCCCGGTATTTTTCGCCAACGCTTCTGAAGCCGGGCTTACCGCATTCGACATAAAGCCGATAACCATTGACATCCCAGTAAAGGCAATCCCTAAAGTGATGGCTGACATAAACGCTTTTTTGAATTTCATTCCTGCGACCAACCCTAAAATCAAGATAATCAATGGAACAAAAATGGCTGAACCCAGTCCTAAGATATAATTAATAATGTCTTGAAATATTTTCACGTTTTCCACTTCTTTCCTTAATTAATTCTATTGCTACTCGACCAACGCTTTAATATCATCATAAATTTGATCTGCACCCATACCTGTCAAAAATGGAATACCAGGAAAAACCTTCACGCCTAATTCCTCAGCCTTTTCTAAAACCTCGTCATCCGGCTGCGCAACATAGACATAAATTCCGGTAGATGGCAGCTCATTTTGAATGGACTTATAATCTACCGCTTCAACCGGAAAATCAATCCCGTCATCTTCTAATAACCCCGCGATTTTACTAGCGATCGTTTGGCTGGTTGCCACTCCGCTTCCACATGCAACAATTAGTCTTCTTTTCATCATGAATTCCTCCAGCTTCTATAATTTAATGAATTGAAACCTTATCTAAATATTTTGGGTAAACAAATGATGGATTTTTTGTTTATCCTCTTCCTGTATAAATGCTCTGACAAACTCTTCGTTCATAAATAATTCCATAAACGCTTGCAGCAGTCCGACCTGTTCTTTGGGATCTTTAATACCAAGAAAGAACAAATTTTTCACCTTCATTAACTGACTATCACCCATTTGCTTGACCCTTACTTCATTTTTCAATCGCGCAATATAAACAAATGGTTTCTCCACATACTCTGGATCTGAATGCGGTAAGGCAATATTTAAATGCTGTGTAATCAATCCTGTTGGAAATTTTTTTTCTCTGCTCGTAATTCCCTTTAGATACCCTTCATTAACAAAACCCAGATTCTTTAAATGCTCTGCGACCTGTTCAAATACCTGTTCTTCGTTTTCACCATCAATCTCTAGACCGATCAGCTGCTTGTCGAACATCTTTTTATAGTCCACAAATTTTACGCTCCTTTCAAATACAAAAACTGAAATTATTTGTTAATCTTTGTTAACATATGTTTTACAATGTAAATATACAATGCTTCATTCTGTTTGTCAACGCTTACTTAACATTTTATTTCATTCTAAAACACGTTTACGCAAATTCAATTTCATATTTTTAACAAACTTTAACACAACTGAACATTTTTCTCTTGCATTTTCCTTCTTTAAATGCTATTAATTAATGTATAAACATAACCGTGTATTTCACGGTTTATTGTAAGAGCTTACTATTAGAGGTGATTTCATGTTAAAAAAAGAGCGTCAGGAAAAAATTTTGGATTTGTTAAATAGAAACGACTACTTATCCATTCCAGAAATACCTTCAAGTTTAGACGTCTCCGATATGACGATTCGAAGAGATATCAATGAGCTTGCCGACAAATCGTTGCTAGTAAAAATTTACGGTGGCGCACAAAAACTTGAAAAAATTGAACAAGAATTGTCCACTCAAGAAAAAATCGATACCAATGTACCAGAAAAGAAATTTATCGGAAAAGTTATGAACAGTATTATTTCTGATAATGACACGATCTATATTGGTGCTGGAACGACCATGCTCCATGCACTGCCAGAAATTAAAAAAGCAAACTTATTCGTGATTACAAATAGTCTGCTAGCATTTAATTATTTGATTTATAATACAGATTATCGTGTCCTATTAACAGGAGGCGAATTTTCAAGGACAACTGAAGAATTTTATGGAGAAATCGCTGAAAAGAGCTTTGATAATCTAAATATCGATATTGCTTTTGCTGCAACGAATGGTGTCTTTGACAATAATGTCACCACCGCAAATTCTATCGAGGGTTCAATCCAACGAGTGGCCTTTGCCCACTCTCGGAAAAAATGCGTGGTGGCTGACAGCTCCAAGTTTAATCGGTCGGATGTTTATACCTTCTACTCCTTATCGGAAGTCGATTATTTAGTCACCGACAATAAATTGCCGGACACACAGTTTGACTACTACAGCTCCTATACGAAAATCATTAAGGAGGAGCAAGAATGATCCTAACAATTACGCTCAACCCCTCAATGGATTACAACTACCTTGTTTCTTCATTGAATTTGGATCAAGTAAATCGGGTCGAAAATCCCCACACGTCGATTGGCGGAAAAGGTATCAATGCTGGCCGAGTCATCGCACAATCAGGTAAAGAAGTAATTTTGACTGGCATCCTAGGTGGTCCTGTCGGAAAAATGATTTTGGATACCTTAATTGCTGAGGAGCGTTACCATCTTGAATTTTTGACTGTTGAAGGGAATTCACGAAATGCAATCACGATCATGCATGACGGAAACACTCACACTGAGCTAGTAGAAAAAGGTCTCTATCTTTCCAAAGAAAATGAGCAGCTTTTTTTCAGACATATTAGTAATCTCTTAAAAACATACGCAATCGATGTAATTTGTATTTCTGGGTCAGTCAATTCGGACGATGCCAATTTCCACTACCATTTACTTCACTTTATCCGCTCAATCGTTGGAGAGTCTTTCCCGATCTTGATGGATATCTCTGGTGAACAGTTGGAAAATTGTTTAAAACAGAAAACAGTACGACCAAGCTTTATTAAACCCAACACCCATGAATTGGAGGAACTGATTGGCAGAAAGATTCAGTCAATCAAAGAACTAATTACAATCCTGCACGATCCTATTTTTGACAATGTCGAAACCATTATGATCTCTCAAGGTGAAGATGGAGCACTTGTTAAGCATGGGACTTCTATTTATGATATTCAAATTCCCAAGGTTGCTGTCGTGAACACAACAGGTTGTGGCGACTCTACAGTTGGAGGAATGGCTTATGCTATCAGTCAAGGTTATTCCATTGAAGATTCTCTCAGATATGCAATGGCCTGTGGTATTTCTAATTCCTTGTTCGAAACAAATGGAACAATTGACAAAAATCAGGTAGATAAATTTATTGATGAAATCCAATTAACGAAAATCAAGGAACTAAGTATCAATCGATAATAGCAGAAAAGGGCACACCGATGTATATTTATGGATCGGTGTGCCCTTTGATTCGTTCGATTACTTTTCCCTCACTGCAATCCAAATTTCACTATAGCAGTTCTCCAATCCTTCATCGAAATTGGTAAAAGAGATTTCTGGCGCCTGAACTAATTCACAGTCTGAAGAGGGCAACCACTCTGAATAGATTTGTCCCCAAGTCTCCTGAAGTACTTGAGGAAATGGCCCTTTGTTAGGAAAAATCGCCCATGTTTGACTGGCAATAGACAATTGCTTTAGGTCATCAAAAGGATTTTCTTGAGTCGAAGCGAAACCAATAAAATGTGTCAGTTCCCCCTTCTCCTCCATTCGCTCTTTAGCAAAATCATAAGATGCGTTGATCACCTGCTTAGGATAAAGGTCTCCTAACTCATGCATCTCTGCCCTTTGTTTTTCTGTAATTGACTGAGCTAATTCTTGGATTGCATTATTCACTCCTGCAAACTGCAGCGGTACCTGCTTTGAAACACCAACTAAATTAAAAGCGGGTTTTTCTTCGATTTTGAAATTCATTGAAGTTCCTCCTTTAACATCAATATAAAATGAGTACCGAGGAAAAGTTTTTTGCTGGTGACTTTTAATGACTTCTGAAGGCAGGTAGCCCGACCAGTCTCGAAACGCTCGAGAAAATCCTTCAACTGATTGATAACGATACTTAAGTGCAACATCCGTTACTGTTTCACCTCGAATCAAATCTTTATTCGCTAGTGCCAGTCGACGATTTTTAATATATTCCACTAAAGAAATACCTGCAATAAAAGAAAATGTCCGTTTCAAATGATATTCAGAAATCCCAATCGTCTTTGCGGCCTCTGCCAATGAAAGCTCGTCTGTTAGCCGCTCCTCAATATAATCCATCAATCGATTCAAATCTTGAATCATTCTTATCCCCTCACTCACACATTGATCATACCTAAAAAATCAGCTCAACACTTGATACACCTCAGACCAATAATATCGAATGAACATATCAAAATAAAATCCGATCACAAAATAATGATCGGATTTGCTATCGTAAAGCTGTTAATAGAGCGGTTCTAAATCTGGCTCGCCGTTTTCTAGAATAAGCTGAAACGGCCCTTCATGAACAAATGGTCTGCGTCCGCCGCGATAGCCCTCATCAGTGAAGGTCATAAAGCTTTTTACATAACTATTCGCCGTATCGACAGTATATGAGACACACAATCCGTCTTTCTCTACCCAATCAATCGAAAAAATCCCGCCTGGATACTCTTCAATATGAATTGTCTCGACATCTGTTGCTCCTGCATCTTCCTCTCGGATAGAGGTCCAGCGTAACTGATTATCCGCCAAAAAATCAATACGAAATTGCAGCCCGGAATCAAAGAATATTTTTGCTATTCTACCCTCTAGTGGATGTTTCTTCATCAATGCACCTTCCTCGTAATATATATTTTGAAGAAACTTTCATTCCTTCAATCGCCCTTAGGGGCTATTCCTAATATGTTTAAATAAAATAACGATTACTACTTGGATACTGTAGGATATTCCTGAATAATAAGTCTTGGAAAGGACTTACGGGAAGACGCTATCACCTTCTGCAGTTTTACTGCGACAGAAAGTCTGTGACCCGAACCGTTGGTATAACCTCCAACACACTAGCTGAGTCCATTGACCTCTACCAATCCTAGTAGAGATTGGGTGGCTTAGAGGTTTAATGAATGAAACTCTATTATGCGAGGCTGTCGTTAGACAACGTGATTCTGGGATATCCCACAGTACCCAAGCAATTTCCGAATAATCAATGAAAGGAGGTCCTTCCACATGAAACTATTTGTCGGTTTAGACGTTAGTTCTGAAAAATTAGATGCTTGCTTTATGACAGACGATTCAACTTGCTCTGTTTTAAAAGAAGCATCTTATGGAAATAGTCAACTTGGCGCAAGCCAGATCAAAGAATACATTCTCGAATTTTCTCAAAAATTTGAGATAGAGAGCTTAGTGATTGGAATGGAGGCCACATCTTTATATAGCTTTCATCCAGCTATGTTTTTTAAAGAAGATCTTGAGTTAAATCAATTGAACCTTATGGTTTCAGTTGAACAACCAAATAAAATTAAAAAGTATCGTGATATTTTTGAAGAAAACAAAAACGATCAAATTGATGCTTTTTATATCGCTGACTATTTTCGCATCCAAAGGCAAGTCAACTCCATCATTAAAGAGGAAGAATACCTTGCCCTCCAACACTTAACTAGAACGCGTTATCAGCTAATTAAACAGCTGGTTCGTACAAAGCAACACTTTATCGAAAACATTTATTATAAATGCAACACGCTTTCTAAAGAACTAAAAGCAGAAGGTGGATCCGTTTTAAGTGCCACATTAGTAACTCTAATGACGGAAGATTACACAATGGACCAACTTGCCGAACTGTCATTAGAAGAGTTTGCGAACCTAATTCAAAAACTAGGGAAGTATCGTTTTAAAAATCCCGAAGGAATTGCAAAGGCAATTTCTAAAGCCATACGTAGTTCCTACCGGTTAGGAAAAGTCCATCAGGACTCTGTAGATATTGTTTTGGGTGTTCTAGCCAAAGAAATTCGTAGTCTTGAAAAGTTAATTAAAGACTTAGACAAAGCCATTGACGATTTAGTCGTTGTGCTACCTGAATATCAATGTTTAACCAGTATTCCAGGAATCGGTCCTGTTTATGCTGCGGGTATACTCGCTGAAATTGGCCCTATCAATCGCTTTTCAGATGAAAGCAAATTGGCTAAATATGCCGGTTTATATTGGCGACAGAACCAATCAGGTAACTCTGAGTATGAAAATACTCCTATGGCCAAACGAGGCAATCGTTATCTCCGTTATTATCTAGTTGAAGCCACCAACTCCGTAAGGAGATACGAGCCTGAGTACCATGCGTATTATAAGAAAAAATACGCTGAAACACCCAAGCATAAACACAAACGAGCCATCGTACTAACCGCAAGAAAATTTACGCGTCTGGTGGATACGCTACTACGTAACCATCAACTCTATATGCCACCAAGGAGCGTGATAGATAAATAACAGTATGTTATTGACGCTAATCCTTGGAAGTACCCGAAAAAATTTTTAATTTTGGTCGGGTTTAGTTCAGTGCGCTTCAAAAATTAACTACCTTTAAAAATCTTTTGAAAAATTATCTTGACTTATTACCACTAGACTATCTAAACGTTATTTTCTACTATCTCTAACATACAGGTTTTAGGAACAAATTGCACTGTTTTGTTAGAAAACAGCTTTCATTTTTTTCCATTTTTGAGATAATACATGTAAATAGACAAGAAAGGCAGGAAAAGAGATGGACTCTGCTCTGGTATTACGAATGAAAGTGGATCAGAATAAAGAAATCTCTGATCCATTCGACTATCTTGATCACTCTGACATCATTAAAAACTACGCTAAAATGACTAAGTTGAAACCATTAGGAAAAATTTTTGCTCTAATTGGCTTAGCTGAAATCCCTTATGCAGAGAAATTACCGATTACTCAAGAATTGCTTGCTTTTGTGAACCAAAACCTGTCCACATCGGAGGGCTTTTCCTTTACTGGTAAATTAGAGGAAATCGTTCCCTGTTATAACGCTATGCTTTTCGAGGCTTACTGTCGGCTGGGATTAGGAAAATCTAGCGAAGCACAAAACGCGCTTCAATGGATCAAACAATACCAAGTATTTGACCGTCAGCAGAAAACTACTTGGCCCCACAAAGGTATCTGCAAATTTGGCGGTTGTATGATGAGGGTTCCCTGTTACATCGGTATTGGAAAAACCATGCGAGCGCTACTGACTTACCAAGAAAAAGTTGATCCCCACGACGAAAAAGTCAACGCTTTGATCGAGCAAGGTGTCGATTATATGCTACAGCACAATCTCTATCAGCGATTGTCTACTGGTCACCCCATCAGCCCGCATATCACGGAGAGTATGTTCCCTCAAAGCTATGTTCTTTCCTTAACAGATTTGATGTATATTATTGAAAAAAGCCAATATACGACTGATCCGCGTGCTCATGACCTATTACAGCTAATCCACCAGAAAAAGACCAAGACTGGTGGTTGGAAAATTGATTATATCTATAAGTACGCTGGTTATTTGCCTTTCGAAAACCGCCGTAAAGATTCTGAATGGATTACCTACCTCTATTCTCCAATCGAGTAGAGGGGAAAGCCAACTGACCTTCCGCCCCTCTCACACCACCGTACGTACGGACCCGTATACGGCGGTTCAATAAGTTGAGTGTACGAACTGGTACTTCAAGGAGATGTCCTCATATCCTTGGCGGGCCAGTTCTTTGTCTGTTAATGATCGATGAAGAATATGACTTTTGGAGATTGACCAAATACCTTTTCTTGTATTTGACCATTCATACGCTTTCGCTTTATCGATCCCTAAACGAATCAGATTTTTCCTTTTGGTTCTTGGATTCTTCCATTGTTTCCAAATATATTGTCTGATTCTTCGCTTCAACCAACCGTTTAACTCCCTCATGAATTCTTTCATCTCACCAATTCCATAGTAGTTGATCCAACCAGTCATTAGTTGCTTGATTTCTTTTAAAATAAGTTGGATACTTCTTCCACGGTTTCTTTTAGTGAGTTGTTTGAGCTTGCTTTTCACACGCTGTTTTGCTTTTGCGTGAGGGCGAATTTTAATACCTTTCTTTGTTGGCAGAATGCAGAATCCAAGAAACTTTCGTTTCAATGGGCTTCCTACCGCACTCTTTTCTCGATTTACCGTCAACTTTAGTTGTTCTTCGAGAAATTGAATGGATTTCTTCATCACACGCTGTCCTGCTCGTTTGCTTCTAACATAGATATTGCAGTAAGTAGCCCAAGGGAACCTCCCCCTTAGGCCCTCTCAGAACCGGACGTGAACCTCTCAGCTCATCCGGCTCCCATTATCCAGCCGATGGTAATATTCCAATTTTCCAATGCGCGAATAAATTTCTTTCTCGCTTGGCGATTTCCCCTAACCAATGTTCCGCTTTTCTTCGTGCTTGTCGCTTTTTATATTTACGACGAACCCACTTCACGAGACATTGGTTGATGTAGCGCAGTAGACTGTACATTTCTGATTTATAGAATTTCATGTAATAGTTCATCCATCCTTGAATTTTACTATTGAACATATTCGCTAAATCCTCTAGCTTTTTGTCCGCTTTTAATTGTAATCGCCAATTCCTTACCTCTTTGCGAATCGCCTTTTTCGCTTTATCTGATACAGCCGGAAGAAAATTTGTGAAGCATTTTCCATATTTATTCTTGGCGCCTCTAGGTCTAAACGTAAAGCCCAGGAAATCGAATGTCGTTATCGGATAGTTCCCCATCCTATCACTATCTCTGCAGTAAACAATCTTTGTCTTATCAGGATGTAACTCCAAACCAAAGATTCTAAACCGTTCTTCCAATCTTTTCTTCAGATATTTCGCTTGCTTTAGGGATACACAATGAGTAATACCATCATCGGCATATCTAGCCCACTGTATATTAGGAAATTCTTTTTCCATGAAGTCATCAAACGTATAATGAAGAAACAAGTTCGCTAGAACTGGACTGATTACACCACCTTGCGGTGTCCCGGCTTTTCTCGAAACAGTCGAACCATCTTCCCTCTGGAAAGGTGCTTTTAACCATCTTTCCACATATAGGATAATCCACTTCTCTTGAGTGTACCTTTTTACCATTTCAATTAGATAGTCATGTCTGATATTGTCAAATAGTCCTTTAATATCAAATTCCAGTACCCAATCTCTTTTCCAGCATCTAACTCTTGTTTTCTCTATTGCCTGGATTGCCGACTTATTCGGCCGATAGCCATAAGAATCCTCATAAAACAATCGTTCTACTACAGGTTCAAAATACATCTTCGCTACCATCTGTGCAATCCTATCTTCAACTGTTGGAATCCCAAGTACTCTCAGCCCACCACTCTTTTTAGGAATGGATACTGCCTTTACCGGTTTTGGGAAATAACTTCCCGATGATAATCGATTCCACAGTTTGTATAGATTATCTTTCAGCTTATATTCATAAGCCTCAATTGATTCTTCATCTACTCCAAAAGTTCCTTTATTGGCTTTTACTTTTAGAAATGCTTGGTAAACTGCTTGTTTTGAAATATTGTATGACTTTGTTTCTTGCATAAGTTCCTCCTCCTTAAAGTTGACTTATCCTTGAAACTGGATAACTCAGGTTCTTCGCTCCACTCTCGTTACAAGAGCTTCTTCACTACTACAACCCAATCTGCCCCCATGACTGCATCGGTACTCTTTTCTTGCGGGGCTTCCGCTTGAAATACTCCCTTGACATCAGCCCGTGGGTTCCCACGTTCCATATAGACGCCTATGTTATGTTCATGCCACCTTTATGCCGCCCGCCGCCTGATCAGTAAACAGGTTTCCTCCAAGCTCATCCTAGGTCAACGACTATACCCAGTTTTGACGGAATTTATACGCTTTCGACACTTCTGTGGGTGGTTCGTATGGTCACTCATCTCCATAACACACACCTGACAACTCTTGGTTGCCTTTTCCTTAACGCTCAATACCATAGCTTTTGACTACAGCACCTTAAGGTGGTTTGAAACCTCCACCTGTATGGCGGTTTCGGCAGGCCGTCTGCCATCATCTATACAGCATAGCTGCTTTGAATAGTTTATCTATTCACGCACACTTTCATGGCGCACAGTCATCGGCGTATCGAACAAATTTATGTCCTAGATTTTCTAGCACTTGATCAAATTCGTTCAGGTAGATGTTACTTAACAGGGGAGAGAGATTGCCTCCTTGGGGCGTTCCTTCTTCCGTTGTTGTGATGAGTCCATTTTCCATTACACCACTCATTAAGTATTGACGGATCAGTTTTAGGACTTGTTTGTCCTTTACTTTCCGCTCAATGAAATACATCAGCTTATCGTGATTTACGGTGTCAAAGTAGGCTTTCATATCAATGTCCACCACATATCGGTAACCTTGTTCATAATAAGATTTTGCTTTCTTCACTGCGTCATGTGCGCTGCGATTTGGGCGAAACCCATAACTATTATCTGAGAATTCTGGTTCAAATAGCGGTTGTAACACTTGATTGATTGCCTGTTGAAGCATACGATCAATAACCGTGGGAATTCCTAGTTTTCTTACACCGCCGTTTGGTTTCGGTATTTCTACTCGCAAAACAGGCTGAGGTTTATAGTTCCCTTGGCGTAAATTGGATAGTAATTCCTCGCGGTGCTCTTTCAAGTAAGGAAGCAGTTGATCGACGGTCATCCCATCTGCACCAGCCGCCCCTTTATTTCTGACTACTTGAAGGTACGCTTGATTGAGATTATTCCGCTCTAGAATTCTCCCAAACAGATTTTCTACACCATCTTGTTTCCTCTGTTCACCGCAAGAAGTGCTGCGCACTTCATCATACCCTTCGTGTTCCACACTAGCTCTTTGATGATAGCCAAGTTTTCTTGTTTTCTGCGGTCGTCGCATCTTCTCACACCTCCTAAATTATTCAAGATTCTTATTGTTCAGTCCTTCGTAACAGTCAGTGTCGTTACTACTATGACCTCGGCTGACTTCTCATGATTCACCATCATGTCGCCATGATCGTTGTGCTGGTTTGTTTTCATTCAACGCCCACAACACCCTCATGAGATCTCCCCCGGTAAGAGTGAAAACTTTCCTCCCATGTAACTGCTAGATTTACTGTATAGGTTTCGGGCAGTATTGGACTTTGTCTTGTGATGAAGACTTATCCGACCTAATTCAGCCTTGTATCTAGTTTCTGTTCGTCAGTTCAGGAGTTTGCGTCCGACTTCCTTCAGCCACAGCCTCACGATTGCCGCCTTGTCTTTCGCTAACAGTTCCTACTGCCAAGCCTGTAGTGGACTTTCACCACCAAGTTTTCACCCATGCAGGGCGCACATCGAAAAAAGCTTGAGAAGTGAATAAAATGCTTCTCAAGCTTTTAATCTGCTAATACTTACTTTCAAAATAGTTGTAGATTTCTTCCCAGCTATCCATTTTCAATTCATAAGACTCATCCGCATTGTGATGTGCTGCAAAAAGAATGCCTTGTCCTTTAAATGTCTTTAAGTGCCGCGAATGATCATCAATCAAATAATCTGCAGAAATGATAGATTTGTCACCGCAAAAAACGTAGTGGGTATCTGGAATGAATGGAAAATTCACTCTTAACCACCCATACTTTGCATTAAAGGAAGTCGGAAAATCCATCGCGGCTGTGGTAATGAACAGTTCATGCTTTTCTGATAATTTTTCCAACGCTTCTTTGGCGCCTTCAATCACAGGCAAATCAGAAAAATAGTCCGCATCCAGAATCATTTCTCGAATGTTCTCCGTATGCTCAGGACGTATATCCCGCAAATTTATCCCTGCCAAATCAGATTTAGTATAACTAGCTCCGTATTTTTCATTGTACAGTTGCAAAAGCTTCGCTGTAAAATCAGCAATAACCTCATCCATATCAATTGCGATTCGAACCATTTTATATCCTCCTAGAATTATCTTTTATCAGTATATTTTCTATGCGGATCAGCCCATAATATGACTTAATAAAAGAAAATACAAAAAAATGGGATAACCACCCTCTCAATCAATATCATCTATTTTTCTTTTAGATCACACACTTCGTTTTTTTAAAAGGGTATTTTGCATGAACCATGATAAAACAAAGAAAACTGACTTCAATCGAAAAAGAGTACCCGATTAGACAATAATTCAAAGTTCCTATAGCTTATCCAAAATATCTTTAATATACTGGGGCTCCACATCCGTTCGCTCCGCCGTTTCCTCAATGGTCAAGCCAGAATCAATGAAGCGTTTGACCACCATACTAATTTTCTCAGCGACCTCAATAATATGCTTATCCAAATCATAAAAACGCACTGCTCTTTGTCCCCAGCTATGCTCAATAACAGGATGAAGATAAACGATATCCTCTCTTTTTTCCAACAAATCAAGAAAAACATCAATGTCATCGCTTTCAAAATATAACTCACTAGCATTATTCTCAAGAATAATATCTGATTCCTTCTTATAAATAAAGTCTGCCCAACTACCTGTCGTCTGTAAGGATACCCCGCCGGTCAATTGAACATGGACACCAGCATCCACCATTACTTTCAAACCAAAAACAGAAAGATAAAAATCCTTTGCCTTTTCAATATCTTTCACTGCAATCAACGTTCCTTGATAGTCCATAATCTTCCTCCTAAACCTCTTTAATAAAAAACAGTTCCATCGGCTGTTGATAATCAGGAACTGAAAGCAATAGACCGCCCGCATCTTGATAACCTATTTGGCGATAAAAGTGCTGTGCATCCTCATCCACCTGCGTCGATGTCATCAATATTTTATAACCTAACTGCTGCATTTCGTTTTCCCAAAACTCCATTAAAACCTTTCCGAACCCTAGCCCCTGATACTTCTCAGCCACATGAAGCATCGTACAAAACGGATGCTCATCCCAAAATAGATTGTATCTCAATAGCCCCGCTGGCACACCATCAACTAATAAAACATACCCTTGTTTATCTCGAATCTTTTGTACGAATTGGTTTTCCGGCAGATGACGATCCAATGTGAGCCAAAAATCTCTGTCAATCTCTTGGACATGACGAATCTGCATGAACAGCCTCCCTCTCACTTTTCTTTCAGTATAACATTTTGCCTAGTTGAGACAATGGTGAAAGCTGACACAGGTTTGATAGTTTACAAGAATTCTTTTTTTAGCAAGATGAAATTTCAATGGACGTGGAACCTTAGCAGAATTCACTACCACTATTGATAAGCGGATAGAGTCCTAGCTAATAATATTAGAACGGCTTTTCAAAAAAATACGCTTCTTTTAACTATTCTTGGAACGCTGTTTTTCTTTACTTTAGAAGCATACAAAATTATTGTATCAACTGCTATGATGGTTTCAAAGAACAGATTGATTGAAATACAATCGAATTTTTTTGTTGACCTAAAGTTAACTCGAGGTAGTATGTTAGTTTCATACGAAAATATCTGACTCTCTTTGTCTAAATCCATCAGGAAAGAGGAATAAAATGACTAATTAAAATAAATTAACCATTATTAAAGAGAAATCTAGTAATAGTATCACCACCCAATTAGTTGCTCGCTTTAAAGAGCTTATGGAAAAAGAAACGATTTCCATCCAAATGGACGTCGTCGATTATGATGAAGAAGCGATCCAGCAGTTATCTGGAGATATTCTATTATTAAGCCTCCCGCTTATGCATGAGCTTCGTTACCTAAATCGGCTAAAGACCCGCTTTTACTTTGTTTCCTTCATTGATCCCTATGCATATGCACAAATAGACGCAAGAAGATTATTGAAGCAACTGCGAATGATTCAGCAGTTTGAGAGCGAAAAAATTAGTAAATTTCATCCAAAGAGCAGCTGGACTTATGCGGATTATTTCTTCGCCATGACACAAATGAAAAAAGAAGCAACCGCAATTAAATGCTGAGTCCATTCCCTTGATAGATTCATCAGCGTCTAGCCTTTAAGAGCACCAGCTATTTGACCTTTCTTCACTTGTGCTGTCGACATCATTGTTTCTCAGCATCACACAATCCAATTAGACATCGTGCTCTATCAAATCTAATCAAGCTTTTTTCGAATAGTTATTTTCAAGTTTGGCATATTTCTTGTTGACTTAGAGTGTACTCGAAGGCATAAGCTGAATATACAAAAAGAAAAGGGGTGTATATTGTGAAATCATCTTTATCTCAATCGCCAAAAAAAGAGGATTATCTAGGCAAGACTTTTATCATTGAGCAAAATAATACTGCGAAGGAGCGGTTCCTTTCTAATAACATTGAGTTTATTTTACACTTGGCCACCATTTATCTGGTTAAGGAGGAGCAAACTACGGTCACTGATAGATTGACAGAAGCGCTCATTCGAGATCTTATGTACACTACTTTGAAGGTAAGTATCGATCAAATCAATCAATTAGAGCCAACATCCATATTAAATACGATCAGCCACCCAGACTATTCGTGGAATGCAATGAGCCTACAAGACTACTCCTCTCTTCAAAAGATGTCTAGTGAACTTAGCTACTCTTTTAATATCTCAAAAACAGCGGCATTGAGCATTGTTTGGCCAAATTGGGCCCGTATGGTTTATTGTAAGCACGTAGAACGCTTTGTATTGTTCGCTAAAAATATCCTATCTGTTGACTCTCACAGAGGAGATAAAGAAGCTGCTTTGATGGGGATTCATGAAGTTGAAGCTTTTTTTCAAACTCTTCATTTACCGACGACTTTAGAAGACTTGGGTATTACCTCTACTGATACTGCATTTGACGACCTGGCTCAAAAAAATACTAACTCAGATATTTATACGCTCCTGAAATATTTATAGGTTTCCTCAGTCTGGTAAAATATAGGAAAGGGAGTGAAAAAGATGGGCTATAAAATCAGTGATATTTCAAAAAAAACTGGACTAAGTGCCTATACATTGCGCTTTTACGATCAAAAGGGACTATTGCCCTTCGTTGCTCGCGATAAACATGGAAGGCGTCATTTTAAGGATGAGGATTTAGCGTTTCTTTCAATTATCACTTGTTTGAAAAATACCGGAATGCAATTAAATGACATCAAAAAATTTGTCGAATGGTCAATGGATGGTGATCCAACCTATGAAAAACGGCTTGATTTTTTTACTAAGCATAAAAAAGAAGTCGAAAAACAGTTGGCTCAGACGCAAGCCTATTTGGACAAAATTGATCGTAAAATTGATAAATACACCCGACAGCATGAATCAGCATCCAAAAAAAATTTTTAATAATACAAACGAGATTTCTGCTCTTTCTTTTATAAGAAGCCGAAATCTCGTTTGTCATTTGTAGTACCTTCTTTTTAACTTGCTCTTGATTCTGTCAACAGATATTTAAAAACCAATAATAATTTTTCTATTTCTTGATAGCAGAGATTATCCGATCTTCTAAAACAAATGCACCCCTTGCTCATCAATTTTCACCTGAAAACCTCATAGTGTATCAACCAACCCAAAAATCCATGATATATCCCGTACTCTCTCCCTTACAACCAGCAAGCGAATTAATCATTTTGTCTTTTCATTTGATAATTAGTTTTAAATCAGATATAATTTCCAAATAAAAACTATTCGGGGTGATTATCATGTCTGATTTAGAAACTGCGTTGATCCAGCTACAATGTGAGCTAGTCGCTGAACGAAATCTAGTCAATCCCAACGGACTTTCATGGCTGCAATACGATATTTTAAATTTGCTGCGGCAAAAAGGCCCGGCCTCCCCTTCCCAATTGTCCGAACAGCTGCACATTCGCCCGTCAAAATTTTCCAAGGTCATTAAAGAATTAAAGCAAAAAGACTATATTACACAAGCAGTCAACCAAGAAGATGGACGGGGGTTATTAACCAGCCTGACTGAAACAGGTCTGGATTTTCTTCGAACAGTTGACGCTGGTCACACGTTTCTCTACAAAACTACCGCTCAGAATTTCTCTTCAGAAGAACAGCAGCTTTTTACCCAATTAGCGAATAAACTGATCCTTGCTCTTGAAGAAGAAAGGTCGCGAAAACAATGACGACAACAATCAATATTTTAGGCGCCAGAAGCAACAACCTACAAAATGTTTCTGTTACTATCCCAAAAGGAAAAATCACAGTAGTTACAGGACTTTCTGGTTCAGGAAAATCATCTTTAGTTTTTGACACTTTAGCAGCTGAATCACAGCGATTGCTGAATGAGACTTACTCAAGCTATGTTCAGCAAATGCTCCCCACTATGTACGCCCTATCGTAGATAAAATTGAAAATCTCCCGATCTCGATCGTAATAGATCAGAAAAAAATTGGCGGAAATATCCGCTCAACTGTGGGGACCACTACTGATATTTATACTTCCCTGCGTTTACTTTATTCACGAATCGCTCAGCCTTTTATTGGTTATTCTATGATCTATTCTTTTAATCATCCAGCTGGCATGTGTCAAAGCTGTCAGGGAACGGGTGAAAGTTTAACCTTTGATTTGAATAAACTGATTGATTTTGATCGTTCCCTCGCTGAAGGCGCCATCTGCTTTCCTACTTTCCAACCAGGCGGCTGGCGCTTGACTCGGTATACCGAATCCGGTTATTTCGACAATCATAAAAAAATAAAAGACTTCTCTTCTGCTGAGTTGGAAAAGTTGCTTTACGATAAAGGCAGTAAACCGGCGAATGCGACCGATAAATTCCCTAAAACGGGCCTTTATACCGGAGTAATTAATCGTATTCAAAAGACCGTAATTGAAAAAGGCGCGAAACAATACCAAAAGGATATCGATCGAGTGACCACATCCGTAGTGTGTCCTGAGTGTCAAGGTACACGGGTGAACGCGCTTGTTCGTTCGGCGACAATCAACGATTTATCCATCGCTGATTGTGTTAACATGCCGATTCAAGATCTACTAGCTTTTTTAGACACTGTTCATGATAAGCAGGTTGCTACCATTTTAATTGATTTGAAGAACCGTCTGAAAACGATGATATCTGTTGGCTTAGACTATTTAACTCTTGGAAGAACCACCAGTACTCTTTCCGGAGGAGAATCCCAAAGGCTAAAAATGACGAAACATCTAAATAGTTCACTCGCCGATGTGTTGTATATTTTCGATGAACCCAGTGTTGGTCTGCATCCTGAAGATATTATTGGAATTAGCAAGATTTTTTCACGTTTAAAAGAAAAAGGTAATACTGTCGTTTTGGTCGACCACGATCCAGATATTATCAAAATGGCTGATTTCATCATTGATTTAGGACCCGGTGCAGGTTCAAAGGGCGGCCAAATCACCTTTCAAGGAAGTTATACCAAATTTTTAAATACTGACACGTTAACCGCACAATCGTTAAATGAACCTCATCAGTTTAAACTGCACAAGAAAGACTATTCAGAGTTTTATAGTTTGGAAGATGTCAGTGCCTTCAACATCAAGAATCAATCAGTCCAGCTTCCTAAAGGAGCACTAACGGTGGTTTCTGGTTTAGCGGGTTCTGGAAAAAGTACGTTGATTCGAAAACTTTTTATGGAAAAATATCCAGAAGCAATTGCCTTCGATCAGACACCTATCCGTGGAAGCAATCGTTCGAATTTATTGACTTATCTTGGAATGTTTGATGTTATCCGCCAAGAATATGCGAAATTTTCGGGAAAACCAGCTTCTCTATTTACTTTCAACGGCGCTGGCGCTTGCCCTGAATGTAAGGGCAAAGGCTATATCAACTATGACTTAGCTTACATGGGGGATGTTCGGCAAGAATGCGAAAAATGTCACGGAACAAGATACAACGAGGAAGCATTGTCCTATAGTTGGAAAGGCTACAATATTGACGAATTTTTTCAACTAACAGTCGCCGAAGCTAATGAACTAATTGCTATTCCTGAAATCAGAAACACGCTAGAGGTTCTAGTTGAAGCTAATTTGGCCTATATTCCCTTGGGACAAAGTCTAGATACTTTATCAGGTGGAGAACGACAACGTTTAAAAATCGCAACGATGCTACTGCAAAAGGACTCGTTAGCTTCAACAATTTTTATCTTAGATGAACCTAGTACTGGACTGCATGAAAGTGATATTAAAAGTTTACTAAAGCTTTTAGACAAGTTAAAAGAATTTGGCAAAACCCTAATCGTTTTAGAACATAATTTATCGATGATTAGTCAGGCCGATTGGGTTATTGATATGGGTCCACGTGGTGGTATGAACGGTGGAGAAATTCTGTTTCAGGGCTATTTACCAGAGCTTTTAGAGTGTAAGAAATCTTATACCGCCAAACATTTGAAGAATTTTATTGATGAATAAAGGAAGCGATGATTGAGAGCACTCAACCATCGCTTCCTTTATTTTTCTAGTGAATAGTAGGTTATTGAAATATTCTTAGTACCTTTGACTACTAATTCCTTCTGATTCTCTTCTGGATAGTAGTTCGCAGTTAGAACCCTCTCCCCATGATTGATAAATATTTCGCAGGTTGACTGGTCTACAAAAATGGAGAGTCTCATCGCTTCACTTGGAGCTACTAAACTTTCTCGGATTTCACCGAACGCGAGATTCAACGGATAGTGAGTGTTTCTGCGATCCAATTGAAGCTTCCCCTCTTCAGTATCATAGCTCAAAATCAGAGCATACATATCTGTTTTATCTGAAAATAAATGAATCTCTCCATGACTATTTTTAGGAATTATTAGCTGTAACTCATAACAATTATTAGTCGTCTTTCGTAACTGCTCTGTCGGTTCTAAAATAAAGGTTTCCTTTGTTTTTCTTAGTTGCTTCGTTTCAGCTATAGGATATTGATAGAGCTTTCCCTTTTTTAGCGTTAGCTCTTTGATCAAACTCAAACTGTGTGCCCAGCCCTCGTTAAAGGTTGGATAGTCCATTTCTGGTAATCCGATCCAGCCAACACTCAAGCAACGTCCATCCGGCGCATTGAACGCTTGCGTCGCATATAAATCAAAACCTTCGTCTAGCAACTGTTGCTGGAGTGGATGTTCTAGTCGATTTTCTTCTATTATATAATCCTCAGCCAAAATATACGTATTTGGATAAACATTTTGATATTCTAATACACTCTTGTCCATGCCTTGTGGACAAAACAGCAGTGCCACCTTGCCATCAATAAAAAGCAGATTAGGACATTCTACCATAAAACCTAAATCTTGATTGAGCGCTAATGGGCCTCGGTATGTCCAATCAATTAAATTTTGACTACGGCAAATCAGAATGTTGCCTTTTTCGTCATTCGTTTGTCCACCAATCACCATCAGATACTCATCTTCGTATTGAATGATCTGAGGGTCGCGAAAATGCGCAGTGTAGCCAAGAGGAGGAGCTGAAATCAATGGCATTTCTAGCTTAGTGACCGTTCCATTGTTATTCATCCAAGCACCTAATTGGTAACTATGACGTTCCCAGGTCTCATCTCTAACATTTCCGGTATAGGCTAAAAAAAGTTTTTCTTCTACCGGAATGGCACTTCCTGAATAAACACCATGAGAATCGTACACCGAATCCGGCTCTAACGCCGGACCTTCTACTTCCCAATGAACCAAATCTTTTGAGGTGATATGAAACCAAGATTTTAACCCATGGATGGCACCGAAGGGAAACGATTGATAAAACAAATGCCATTTCCCATTAGAATAACTAAATCCATTAGGGTCATTTAATAATCCTGTCTCTGGCTGAACATGATAGTTCAATCGCCATTTTGAAGCAGTGATCTTCCTTTTTAAATCCTTGACATATTCCTCAGACCATTCTTGATATGGGCGATAACGTGCCGCTTGTGTCCATTTCATCGTATTCACCTATGATCCTAAAATTGGTAACACATAATCCTGATTGTATTCCAATCCTGAAATGGCTTCTTTTGAATCGGTGATAATCACCATCACAGTTGCATCTTTTCCTTTAACTTCGATCTGGTTTAGATCAATCGTTCCGATTACTTGTCCTTGTTGCAGTGTTTCTCCTTCTTTAATAGTCAATGTGAAGGGTTCGCCATTTAAATCAACCGTATCGATTCCTAAATGAAGCAGCAATTCCATCCCATCATCGGCAACTATTCCGATCGCATGTTTTGTTGGTGCAATCATTTTTACTATACCCGATATAGGTGCCTTGATTGTTCCATCACTTGGTAAGACCGCAAAGCCTTCCCCCATCATTTTACTGGCGAAAACCTGATCATCCACTTCAGAAATTGGAATAATTTCACCTTCGATGGGTGAATAAACTTTCCCATTCGTCTTTTTAGCTTGTGCGTTTGAAGCAACAGCGTCCTTCTCTTTTTTAATAACAAATAAATTCGTTAACGCAAAGGCCAGAATAAAGGTACCGATGCCTACTAACACATATGTGATCACTTGGTAAGGCTCATAGATATACATCAGTGGTGATAATAGAACCGCTAATCCATAGCTGTTGGCTTGAATTCCCAATAAAGATAACACCATGCCACCGACTGCGGAGCTTCCTAACATGACTAATATCGCTTTCATTCCTGTTCGCATCACCACACCGAACAGCGCAGGTTCACTAACACCCAGCATTTGAGTAACCGTGGCCGAAATCCCAGCCGTTTTCACAGAAGTATTACGCGTTCTTAAAGCAATTGCTAAACAAACCGCCGCATTGGCAAAACCATACATCGCACAAACCGTAATCAACGGATTGAAACCGGTTGTCGCTATTAAAGAGGTTTCTATCATGATAAACATATGGTGCATCCCCGTCATGACGGCAATTGGATATAAGAAACCAATGATCAAACCGCCGATTCCTAATGGCAGATGCAGGAACATTTCAATTACTTTTACCGCCTGTCCTTCAAAGGCATGAACGATTGGGCCTAGGACGAATAAAGCAACAAAGACAGAGATTAGGATTACTAGAAATGGCGTGAAAATCAAATCCATCGCATTGGGCATGTTTTTTCGTAATTTTTTCTCTAACGTGGCGCCAATCATTCCAGTGATCAAGGCAGTCAGGATCGAGCCTTGATAGCCAACTAACGGAATTACACCGAAAGCCATAATTGGTTCAGCGGTTCCACCTGCAACTGCATAAGCATTGGGTAAAGCCGGAGAAACCAGCATCAATCCGATCAAAAAGCCAATGATCGGTAATCCGCCTAATTTTTTAAACGCAGACCAGCAGATAAAAGCGGTTAAAAAGCCAAAAGCCGTATCGGTTAAAATCGTCACTGACGCACTCAACCATTCGGGAATACTATTCGGCGTCAGTCCCATTACACGAAGAACGGTTTCATTGAAGAGTACGCCCTTTAGTCCTAAGAAGAGACCTGTCGCTCCCAGAATTGGGATGATTGGAACAAAGATATCCGCAATATTCCGAACAGCTCGCTGCAACGGCGAAGCTTCGTCTTTTGCTATTTGATCTTTCGAAACTTCATTGAAAGAGTAAGTCTTTTGTAGCGCAGCATAAACCTTATTGACAATCCCTGTACCTAAAATAATTTGATATTGTCCCGCATTATAGAAAACACCTTTGACCTCTTCCACCTGCTCTACTTGACTGTCATCGATTGCTTTACGGTCTTTTACTTGCAGGCGCAAGCGGGTCGCGCAGTGTGTAGCAGAGACGATATTATCCTCTCCTACAACTGCGACAAGTTTTTCAGCTATTTCTTGATAATTTGTTTTAGTCATGATTGCCACCCTTTCTGATTACAACGGCTTGATAAGGTTTTAAAATTTTTGCATGATTCTGTTCTGTCAATTCTGGATAATTGTTTAATAAAACTTCACCAACGGCTTCAATTATTTGTTCTTGATTGCTTAGATTGACAAAAATTTGAAGCGTCTTTTCTCCTGATCGCTCGTAACCAATAACGGCATCGGCGGTTTCCAGTGGCGTAAATTGGCCATAGATCAATGCATTACGATAGACTGAACGGTTTCGCAATTGAATCATTTGTTGATAATAGGAGTAGATTGACTCTGGTCGTTGTACCTGGTCCGCTGCGTTCACTTCGATCTGATCCCCTGTCAGCTTCAACCAAGTTTTGTTCGATTTACTAAAACCAGCATTTTCTGAAGCGTCCCATTGAAACGGCGTACGCGTATTATCTCTAGAACGATGATTTACAAAATTCATGGCCTCCTCTTCGGAAAAGCCTTCCATAATCGAACGATGATAATTATCAATACTAGAGACATCATTGAAGTCTTCAATTGATTCTCGTTGAAAATTCTTCATCCCGATTTCCTGCCCCTGATAGATAAACGGGGTTCCTCGTAAAAAGAAGAAAAGAGTCCCTAATGCTTTCGCCCCAATCTCATTTTGATACGTTTCATCGGTAATGTATTTTGATAATGAACGGGGCTGGTCATGATTTTCTAAAAAGTTCGCGCCCCATCCGCTATTTTGAATCGCTGTTTGACTTTTGAACAATAATTCCTTCAAATCCTGCGGCTCCCAATTTGTGCGACGGAACCATTCGCTGCCATTTTCTACATCAATGTCGGCATAATGGAAATCAAAGATCATATTGAAGTAGCCATCTTCACCAATATATTGATCGTATTGGTCATAAGGCACACCGGGAGCTTCCCCAACACTGACGCATTCATACTTTTGGAAAGTCTCGCGGTTCAATTCCGCTAAGAACGTTTCAATTCCGGGACGATTTCGTGTTTTGTGCTTCACACTGCTTAAGCCATCGTTGCCGTCAATCGGCGCATTTCCGTAATCCTGATCCTTCTTAATGAACGTGATCGAATCAATTCGAAAACCGGCAATCCCCTTTTCCAACCACCAGTTGATCATTTCGTAGATTTCTTGTCTCAGCTCTGGATTTTCCCAGTTCAGATCCGGCTGCTTCTTATCAAAGGTGTGGAAATAGTACATATTCTCCTCGTTTTGCACAGGCTCCCAGACGCTGCCACCGAAGATCGAGCGCCAGTTGTTTGGCGGATTTCCCGCTTCACCTGATTTGAAAATATAGTAATCACGATAAGGACTGTTGGAATCCGTTAAAGCTGTCTGGAACCATGCATGTTCATCTGAAGAATGATTCACAACTAGATCAAGAATTAACTTGATGCCTTTTATTTTTGCGGCTTCGATTAATTCCGTTAGATCCTCCATCGTACCAAATTCTACCTGTATACCTTTATAATCAGCTATATCGTAGCCATTATCAACCATTGGCGAAGTAAAAATCGGACAAATCCACAGCATGGTCACCCCAAGGTTCGATAAATAGTCTAGCTTCTGCGTAATTCCTTTGATATCACCAATCCCATCGCCGTCACTATCGTAAAAACTTTTCGGGTAAATCTGATAGACCACTTCTTCTTTCCAAAAGCTTTGTTCTTCGGATAATATCTTTTCTTTGTTCAAAACGGTTTCCATCTTACGTTGCTCCTTTTGTGGTATCGATACCATATTTATTTTAAGAAAAACCTGCTTATGCAGATTTTCGTTCGATTAATTTTAATACTAATTCAGATGTATCCACTCGATAATCTTTTTCTTCCATTCGAGCAATCAACCAATTCGTTGCTTCACGCCCCAAAGCCTCAATCGGCTGTGCGATGGTTGTCAAAGGTACCGCCAGCATCCCAGTGAATGGTTGATTATCAAAACCCATGATTGCCAAATCCTCTGGTACCTGTTTTCCCTGTTCCAAATACCGCTGCAAAATACCGCTGGCTACTTCATCACTACTGGTGAATACCGCATTAGGACGGTTTTCCTCAGGCAAAGCCAACAGCTTATCCGCCACCTGCTTACCATCTTCAATCGTGTGCACTTGCTTAAAAATCCAGTCAATTTTCATCGGTAGTTGGTGCTCATTTAAAGCCCGTTCAAATCCTTCAGTCCGAGAATTCCCATGTCCCCCGCGGGTTAATGTACCTCCCGTACAATAAGCGATTTTTTTATAGCCTTTATTAATCAAATACTCAGTCGCTTCAAAACTCGCTGCTTCTTGGTTCGTGAATACCTGAGGCAAATCAGATCCTGGTATCTCCTCATTACATAAAACAATCGGACCATATTCGCGATACGCTTCAATATTTTTTGGATCGCCTTCGATCGAGCACATAATCAAACCAGCGATCACTTGCTGTTTCAGCATTTCCAGCATATTTGTTTCAGCTTTCTTATCATCATAGGTCTGCATAACCAGAACGTTATACCCGTGTGATCGCGCACTCTTTTCGATCGAATCAACCAAGTGTGAAAAGAACGGGTTAGCAATCCGTGACACAAGGATACCAATCATTGTCCCTTTTTTTGATCTCAGTTGAGTCGCTACTGAACTAGGAGTATAATCCAATTCCGCCATCGCTGCTTGAATTCGTTTGCGTTTGTCTTCAGAAATGTAGGGATGATGATTCAAGTATCGAGAAACTGTTGACACAGATAACCCTGCTTTTTTTGCGACATCCTTAATAGTTGCCAATAACTCACCGCCTTGTGGTATCGATTTCATAATTATCATACGATGAATATTTTTGATTGTCAATAGGATTTATTAAAGAAATAATTTTATCAACCTTAGAACGATCCGTTTAAAAAGAACCGTTGAATATTTAATCAACGGTTCTTCGCGATTCGCTCAGTTAGTTCTTTCAAAAATGGTTCATAGTCAACTTTTGAAAAATCAGTCACATCAAACTCGATCAAGCTGCCTAATTGAAAATTGTTATAGTCTCGGGTTTTAATGATTTCATAGAAAGCTTCTTTTGTAATCAAATTATCTGCCTTGCTTCGATCCGCCAACTGGTCACCAAAATGATAATGCGTCATAATGTGACTCAAATGACGATCAGGCTCAATATCACGAAGCTTTCTGCGTTCCCATAATACATCAAAATCAGCAACCAATCGGATAGTGATTGGTTCATAGTTGTATTGATTGGCTAAAGCACTCAGCTGATCCTTTTGCTTCTCGCTAAAGGGATATTCGGAAACAACGATCCGTTTCCCAGCACCCATATACAAGGCCAAAGCACTGTAATAAAATGCCCAAACCTTTTTTTCTAGTTCCTTCTTCTCATCCAGATTATCAAAACCGATTTGATCCGCGAAAATTTCTTTTCCTTCATCTGGTGTGATCAGAAAAAAATCTCCTAGTGCATGCCGCATTTCATTAATTAAATAAGATTTTCCAGTTGCTGGACTTCCTGCGATCAAAATCAAATACTTCTTCATGTTATTTTTGCATCGCCAAGGGACTATCAACGTTCATGAATAGTCCGATTTTATGCTTAACGATTTCTTTGACCGCTTGATTTGCAGGAATGACGTTATGGCGCAGTGATTTGTTTACTTCGGTTTCGCCAAAGGACTCTTTTGCGACTTTTGTCCAATTAACTAGCAATTCGGTTCCTACATTGAATTTTCGGATTCCGTTATTGATTAATTCTGGATAATCTTCCTCTTTTACACCTGTACCGCCATGAATCACCAACGGAATATCAACTACTGCATGGATCTCTTTTAACAATGGAATATTGACCTCTGTTTTAGATTTAAATTGTCCATGATTGGTACCGATAGCAATTGCAAGGGCGTCGATGTCTGTTTGCTTAACAAATTCCACCGCATCTGCTGGTTTCGTATAGACCTTGTCATTTTCAGCTACAGAGATTCCTTCCTCTGTTCCGCCGATGGTCCCTAACTCGCCTTCAACAGAAACGCCATTAGCATGAGCGTACTCCACAACTGCTTTTGTTTTGGCGATGTTTTCTTTAAATGGTAGATGTGAGCCATCGTACATGACACTTGAGTATCCTGCATCGATCGCTGCCTTGATCTCGTTGAAATCTCTGGCATGATCCAAGTGCAAAGCAACATCCACCATTTCAGTATTGGCAATTTCTTTTACTACTGCCACCATCACATCGTAACCAATATATTTTGCTGTATCAATGCTGGTTTGAATGATAATAGGTGAACCCATCTCCTTCGCTGCGCGGATCATTTCCGGCAGCATTTCCAAGTTATGGGTATTAAATGCCCCAATGGTCATATTTAAATCTTCTGCAATCTGTGTAACTTCTTTTAGTGTTTTGTACATTTATCGAATACCTTCTTTTCTTTTGATTGATTAGCCGCTAATCGTGACTTTTTTAGCAATTTGACGCATTTCATCCATCTTATTCATGTATTTATCGATGCCCGCATCATCCCCATTTCGCGCGGCTTCCGCCCGTTTTGCGTTATAAAGACTCATTAATTTTTTATACCCGTCACCAATGGACAGCTTATAGTCTAAACTTTTTTCTAAACTTTCGATGGCTGAATCCACCTCTTCTAATTTGGCATAATTCAAGCCAAGTTTTTCATATAGTTTAGCTAAATCATCTGTTTGTTTTGCTTCTGCGATTTTTGCCATTAATTGCTGGTTTTCCTCGGTTATACTGTCCATTTCTTGAAGTGAAAGCTCAATCTTTTGTTCCGTCTTTTCAAGTTTGTCTTTTTTCTTAAAGAAACTAAACATAAATCCACCTCCTATTTTTTATGCTTTATATTTCTGCCGCTACTGAGATAACGACTCGTTACTGGTAAACTAATTAAAACATTTTCAAAATCGGGCTAAGAATCCAAGCATAAAGTAATGCTGCCGCAACGGTATCTACGTCGGTTGCAGTCGCGTTGACAAAGCCCATTTGATTGAAGATTGTTACTAAAAGTGCTGGTAGTAAGGTAATGAAGAAGCCATGGGCGATCCCGCCAATAATCGCTCCTCGACGTCCACCAGCCGCATTTCCGAAAATCCCCGCCGTGCCTCCAGCAAAGAAGTTAGTCAGCATACCTGGTAAAATCATTGCCAAACCAAATGTCGGCAAAACAAACATGGCGATGATTGTTCCGATTGTTGTCGTGATGAATCCTAAAATTACTGCATTCGGTGAATACGGGAAAAATACTGGACAATCCAGAGCCGGGATCGCATTCGGTACCAATTTCATCGCAATTCCGCGGAAGGCTGGAACAATTTCTCCTAATAGCAAACGAACACCTGATAGCAAAACATAGACTCCGACAACAAATTGAATGGCTTGTAAGAAGGCAAACATTAAATAATGTTGTGCGCCATGATTACCAATGCCTGGTCCAGCAAAGGCTGCTGTGATGATGTATAGCGGAACCATCACGACCATCACTGACAAATACGTATCTTGTAAAAACTCAAAAGATTTTGGCAAATTGATATCTTCGATTGATTTTTTATTTTCACCACGTTCACCAAAGATATACGCCACACCTGCTTCAAACATGTAACCGATCGTACAGAAATGTCCTAATGCGATATCATTTGATCCCGTGATTTTACGAATAATTGGTTGAGCGATCGCTGGCATTGCTACTGCAAAGATTGCTCCGACGATACTACCAACAATGATCAGAACCAACCCTCTCAAACCGGCAAAGTACCCAAAAACTGTAGTCATCGTCGCCATCCATAAAATCGCTTGTCCAGTTAAGAAAATATATTTCCATTTTGTAAAGCGGGCAATCAAGATATTCACGATAAAAATACCTAGAAAGGTTAAGGCAATATCACGTCCCAAGCCTAACTCATTCATTGCTTGCCCGTTAATAGCTTCAATAGATGGAATAATTCCCTGCATGTGAAAGCCCGCAGTAAAAATTTCTCCAAAATAAGTCAAACTGCCAACAATAATACTGGAACCAGCACTCAATACTTGGAATCCAAGCAAAGTTTTTAGGGTTCCTGAAACCACTTGACCCGCAGATTTTTTCTGCAAACATAGCCCTAGCATCGCGATCAAAGCAATTGTGATCGATGCCTGTGTCAAGATATTCTCGATGATAAAATTAATAACTCCCATTTGTTTCGCTCCTTATTCATATTAATGTATTCATTTTTCAAAAACTGAAAAATGAGTTTGATCTTCATGCCGTATACCATTCCACTAGTTCCCTGAACTTGAATTGTGTGCTATTTTTTTGTTTGTTCCACTTTATTAACTGCCAAGAGTGGAACTGGCATCCTTATTCATATTAATGTATTCATTTTTCAAAGATCGAAAAATGAGTTTGATCTTCATGCCGTATACCATTCCACTAGTTCTCTGAACTTGAATTGTGTGTGCTATTTTTTTGTTTGTTCCACTTTATTAACTGCCAAGAGTGGAACTGACATCCTTATTCATATTAATGTATTCATTTTTCAAAAACCGAAAAATGAGTTTGATCTTCATGCCGTATACCATTCCACTAGTTCCCTGAACTTGAATTGTGTGCTATTTTTTTGTTTGTTCCACTTTATCAACTGCTAAGAGTGGAACTGGCATCCTTATTCATATTAATGTATTCATTTTTCAAAAACTGAAAAACTGTTTTATTAACTTACGGAAATAAGCAAACCGACATCCTTAAAATTTCTTTATAACGCTCCTTTTGCTTCTAAAATCGGCAGCAGTTTTTCTTCGATTTCTGGTTTTGATACAATATTTTTCAAATAAACAATGGCGGTCTTCTCTTCATCAATTGAAAATTTTTCAAACTGTGACTTAAAATTTTGAGCGGTAATAATAATGTCTGACTGTGATGAAGCTGCTGTTGAAATATCCACATGATCTAATTTTGCGTCAACACCATGAGCATTTAATACATCCTCTGCCGCCATTTGAGCAGCAAAACTACTCCCTAAACCTGCACCGCACACGAACAAAATTGATACTTGTTTTCCCATATTTTTCTCTCCATTCTTTCTCTATTTATCGAACTATGCATAATTCCTTAACTAAATAAAATCTCCTTGAATCGTTCAATATTTGTCTCGCGACTTAAACGATTCACCTTTTCCTCATCATTGATCAATTCAATCAGACTCTTCATAATATTTAAGTGCGAATAAGAATCAACTGCCGCTAAGCAAAAAATGATTTTTACCGGGTCATTCTCTTCATTGCCAAATTCAATCGGTTCTTTGATTGTTGCGACACTGATCCCTAACTGATTAACGCCATCCTCAGGCCGAGCATGAGCCAACGCAATGTATTTTCCAATCACGATATACGGACCGTATTCCTTCACCGAGTCGATCATAGCAGCCACATAACTTGGTTCAATCACCTGATCATGTATCAAAGGTTCAGAAACTCGACGAATCGATTCCTCCCAATTATTTACCTTCTGATTTAATAAAATATCGCTATCCTTCAACACATCTTCTAACATCGGCTGAATCTCCTTTTTATTTATCTCTAAATGATTTTGGTCAAAGAGCCTTTCCAATTCCTGATAGATGGCTCCAGACACTTCTCCCCCGCTTTTTTTAATAGTATCGATCAGGGAATAAAACAATTGCGTGGAATCTTGATTGTTAACTAAACGTTTCAATTTATGATTTTCATTTAAGAAGCTAGTAATTCTCTTTTTGCTCTCTTCCTTAATGATCGGCTCTAGCTCCAACACTGGTTTTTGTGAATATTGGATTGTTACTGTACTGAAAACCAAATCGACATCCAGCTTTTCGATCAATTCTAATTCCCGCGAGCTTAACACTGCTAACACTTCGATATTAAAGAGCTCCTTCAAATTTTCAGATAACAGCTTGCCGGTCGCGACCCCATGATTACAAATAACCACTGCCTTATAGACATAATGCAGCTCTTGATTGATCGCACTGACGGATGTTGAAAAATGAATGGTTAAAAAAGCGATTTCATCTTCACTTAATCGATTACCAGTTACCTGCTCGATCGAGGGGGTAAATTGACGAATGGCCGAATAAATAGTGCCATAATTCTTTTTTATGTTTTCCTTCAACGGATTTACGATTTGAATATCGTTTTTCACCCGATTTATCAGACCGACCAAATGCTTGTACAGTCCTTCTTGTAAAGACTCTTCTTTTCTGGAAAACGGAATTTTGGTTTTTTTCTCGACAAATTGCATCAGTTGAATCGAAAGCAACTGCGCCTGAACCCATTCGATCGAATTATTCATGTCTCTCGAATTGAAGGTATTCAGCATAAAAACAATGTATTTGATTTCGACTTCTGGCGGTGAGAGTTGAAAGGCTTCGCAAATCGCTGTGACAAAATCACGAATGTCGCTTTGAGGTGTATCGGCAGCTTCCCACACCGAGCTTGCAATGAGATCTTCTCGTAAATAGCGACTCAACCAGACCGCTGTGAACATCAACAATTGATTGCGATAAATTGTATCCTCCAGCGAGGTCATCGATCGAACATACAAATCATCTAATTTTTTCAACCAATGTGATGAGATATAACGATTCAGAATTGTTAAATTAACAGAAGCTTCCTGTTCCTCCTGAGGTGAAATCACTCCAACAGCATTGTTGATCACATCATAAACCATCGTTCGGATGGAGCGTTCAGCTCCTTGCAGCACAATTCCTTGCTTTGGCACACTCAACACCTCGATGCCGTATTCTGCCAAAATATTTCTGACGCGACGCATGTCTTCATCCAACGAACTTTTAGAAATTTGGTATTCCTCTTCTTTTTGATACAAAAATGTTGCTTTCTTTCCTAGTGCAAAAGAAAGAATCAGGTCAAAGATCCGGCTTTCACGATCCAGGTATTGCTCCACATCCGCTAAATCAAGCTGCTCAAGCAAGGAATCTTTTTGCTCCTGAGTTAAAATTAGTTGATACCCTTTTTTTCTAAGATTTTTGATTTCAGGAAGTGACCTCTCATTTAAAAATTGGTTGATTTCTCTTAATTCATTTCGGATCGTTCGGGCACTGGTATGAAATTCCTCTTCTAGATTTCCAAGTGTTACTGGATAGTCAGAAGTTATAAAAATCCGTAATATTTTTACTGTGCGATCTTTCATTCCAATCTTCCTTTCGTCTAAGGTGAGTATATAACCCTTTATTTTTCTTGATAAGTAGAGATTCTTGCAATCTTTTTTGGCAACAATGTAAGCGCAACCTAAAAAATGTTTATTTTAAAGCCTTTCATTCATTTGTAAATACCGTTATTTTATATCTCTTTTCAAAATCATTTCAGGTTCATCTTACATGCTTTTTTTAACGAGCTATAGTCAGTTCTTACTTGAAAAATAAAACTAGCTTTTGATCCTTCATCTTTATTTAATCCTCTTCAAAATGAAACAAATGGAAAGGCAAGGAGCCTTTATTTTTTTTGTCCTAAAATTCGAAACGAAGTAGATAAAAAGCTGTTCTAAGCTCGAGTTACGAGTTTGGAACAGCTTTTGTCTACAGTCTGAAAACTCCCACCAAAGTGGAAGTTTTTTCTATTTTTATTGCTCTGTTTATTATAACTTAATCTATTTGATCCAACGTAATTGATTTTACAATCTTTGCTGCGGAAAAATTAGGAGTAAAAAATCTGGCTATCTGTTAATCACCGATGGAAACATGTATACTAAAATTTAATAGAACAAAAAAGTCTAGTGGTAATAAGTCAAGATAATTTTTCAAAAGATTTTTAAAGGTAGTTAATTTTTGAAGCGCACTGAACTAAACCCGACCAAAATTAAAAATTTTTTCGGGTACTTCCAAGGATTAGCGTCAATAACATACTGTTATTTATCTATCACGCTCCTTGGTGGCATATAGAGTTGATGGTTACGTAGTAGCGTATCCACCAGACGCGTAAATTTTCTTGCGGTTAGTACGATGGCTCGTTTGTGTTTATGCTTGGGTGTTTCAGCGTATTTTTTCTTATAATACGCATGGTACTCAGGCTCGTATCTCCTTACGGAGTTGGTGGCTTCAACTAGATAATAACGGAGATAACGATTGCCTCGTTTGGCCATAGGAGTATTTTCATACTCAGAGTTACCTGATTGGTTCTGTCGCCAATATAAACCGGCATATTTAGCCAATTTGCTTTCATCTGAAAAGCGATTGATAGGGCCAATTTCAGCGAGTATACCCGCAGCATAAACAGGACCGATTCCTGGAATACTGGTTAAACATTGATATTCAGGTAGCACAACGACTAAATCGTCAATGGCTTTGTCTAAGTCTTTAATTAACTTTTCAAGACTACGAATTTCTTTGGCTAGAACACCCAAAACAATATCTACAGAGTCCTGATGGACTTTTCCTAACCGGTAGGAACTACGTATGGCTTTAGAAATTGCCTTTGCAATTCCTTCGGGATTTTTAAAACGATACTTCCCTAGTTTTTGAATTAGGTTCGCAAACTCTTCTAATGACAGTTCGGCAAGTTGGTCCATTGTGTAATCTTCCGTCATTAGAGTTACTAATGTGGCACTTAAAACGGATCCACCTTCTGCTTTTAGTTCTTTAGAAAGCGTGTTGCATTTATAATAAATGTTTTCGATAAAGTGTTGCTTTGTACGAACCAGCTGTTTAATTAGCTGATAACGCGTTCTAGTTAAGTGTTGGAGGGCAAGGTATTCTTCCTCTTTAATGATGGAGTTGACTTGCCTTTGGATGCGAAAATAGTCAGCGATATAAAAAGCATCAATTTGATCGTTTTTGTTTTCTTCAAAAATATCACGATACTTTTTAATTTTATTTGGTTGTTCAACTGAAACCATAAGGTTCAATTGATTTAACTCAAGATCTTCTTTAAAAAACATAGCTGGATGAAAGCTATATAAAGATGTGGCCTCCATTCCAATCACTAAGCTCTCTATCTCAAATTTTTGAGAAAATTCGAGAATGTATTCTTTGATCTGGCTTGCGCCAAGTTGACTATTTCCATAAGATGCTTCTTTTAAAACAGAGCAAGTTGAATCGTCTGTCATAAAGCAAGCATCTAATTTTTCAGAACTAACGTCTAAACCGACAAATAGTTTCATGTGGAAGGACCTCCTTTCATTGATTATTCGGAAATTGCTTGGGTACTGTGGGATATCCCAGAATCACGTTGTCTAACGACAGCCTCGCATAATAGAGTTTCATTCATTAAACCTCTAAGCCACCCAATCTCTACTAGGATTGGTAGAGGTCAATGGACTCAGCTAGTGTGTTGGAGGTTATACCAACGGTTCGGGTCACAGACTTTCTGTCGCAGTAAAACTGCAGAAGGTGATAGCGTCTTCCCGTAAGTCCTTTCCAAGACTTATTATTCAGGAATATCCTACAGTATCCAAGTAGTAATCGTTATTTTATTTAAACATATTAGGAATAGCCCCTAAGGGCGATTGAAGGAATGAAAGTTTCTTCAAAATATATATTACGAGAAGGTGTGTAAATGGAAAAGGAAGAAGGAGGATCATTAGCAGTAGGAATTGCCATGGGATTGATGTTTGGCTTGCTGTTCGATAACCTTGCTTTAGGTTTAGCAATTGGGGTTGCTTTGGGAGCGTCTGGGGCGTTCGCTGTTAAAAATAAAAAAGGATAATCAGTACTACGATCACTATTAAACGAAAAGCTTTTCCTGTCTAAATCCTTTCAATCGTTCGTTTTCCCAACTGTTCTCGGTTGCATTCAGAAGAAAATCAATATTTAATGCGTATTTTTATACATGATTTTTCTTTGCTACAAGCATTCTTTAGGAGGATTTTATGAAATCTACAATTGGATTAGGCAATATTCTTGCGTTTATTCTCTCTTATCAAAGATGGCACAGTGTTCTTTTGGCATTATTTCATGGTTTGTTTGGATGGTTATATGTTTTCTATTATGGCTTTTTCTACTGGGGCAGCTGAGCTCTTTACTTTGTGAGCTACAAAAACTATCGGTACATAAAAACAACTATCCTACTCACTGAACAGGATAGTTGTTTTGTTTTTTAATCAAAAATTTCCTTTGCCATCGTAAAAGCACTCCAAGCTTTAGGCCAGCCGGCATAAAATGCTAAATGAGTAATCAATGCGCTAATTTCTTCTTTTGTCACGCCGTTTTCTTTGGCGATTTTTAGATGAGCTTCCAATTGCGGTGCTCCCATGGCTAAAAGTGCAGAGCACGTAATCATACTGCGATCACGAGCCGAAAGCTCTTCCTCTTTTGCCCAAACTTCACCAAATAGCACATCGTCATTTAATGCTGCAAACTGTGGGGCAAATTCTCCTAATTGTTCTCTTCCAGCTGTTTGTTTTTTCATGATATTCTCCCCTTATTTTTCCAATTTGTCGTACCATTCATCACTAACCGGCTCCAACCATTCCGGTGTCCCGGCAGTGATGACGATGTGTTCGAACCAACTATCTTTGGCTGCGCCATGCCAATGTTTGACTCCATCATGGGTGACGATCACATCTCCAGCTTGTAAAAATTGCGGAGCCTTAGCTTCTTCCTGATACCAGCCTTCTCCACCTGTCACCAATAATAGTTGATAACCGTCATGATGAATGTGCCAGTTGTTACGGCAGCCAGGCTCAAAAGTTACATTCGCGACTCCTACATTGATTGCTGCATCAGCAACCAACGATTGAAGGTAGCTTTGTCCAATAAAATATTGTGCATAAGCTTCATTCTTTTCTCCAATTGGAAAAATCACGCCGTTTTTCACTTCTTGATGTTTTGTCATTATAAATTTCCTCCAGTTAATTAGTTTGAATAAGACAGCAACCAATTTTTTACTGCTGTTTCTGAGCGATCAACTTTTGAACCACGTACAGCTAAACCTGTTTTGATCTCAGCGCCAGAGCATGCCGCCTGCAAATCTTGAATACTTGAACCAAAAGCACTGCCTTCATGAGTACAGAAAGGATAGATCACCTTATTCTTCCACTCTTGATCCGCTAAAAAAGTCGCAATGATTTGCGGATAAGTGCCCCACCAATTAGGAAAACCTAGAAAAATACTATCTACTTGAGTGAAATCAATTGGCAACTTCTCATAATCAATCCGTGCAGAAGCTTGTTTTTCTTTTTCTGCTTGTTGAACCGCCTCATCATAGCTTTCTGAATAAGCAATCTTTGACAACAATTCATAACTCTCGATCGCCAACGCGTGACTGATTTTTTCTGCTAGAACGGCTGTATTTCCTTTAGTAATCCTTTGTTTTGTCCCATTAAGGTAGTTCTCACCAGCTCTTGAAAAATAGATAACTATAGCAGTCATAAGTTCCCTCCTCGTTCACTTTTTTATTCGCATACGAATCTGGCAAGCTACTCGTTCAATATTCTCTCCAAAAATCAAGAATAAATCTCGTGTCTCTGTAAAACTGTAAAAGCGTAACTCGCAAAAAAAAACGTACCCTGAACAGCTTCAGAATACGACGGATTTATCACTATGTCTAATACCCATAAAATCATAGTACTATAGCTTAAAAGCATGTTTGAATTGCTTGATCAACTCTTGCGCAGCTGGCGTCTGCACTCGTTTTTTCCATACTAAGACACAATTTGTTTTTATACTGGGTTCTAAAGGAATAAAAACCGCATTTTCCAATTTCCGATCAGAAATCGCCCCTTCGATCGCCAATGCCACCCCAACTTTGTGATCAACTAACGGCAAAATATTGAAAATCAAATTGTAGTTGCCAACAATGTTTAATTGATTGTATGGTATTTTTGCCCATTCTGCTAATAGCTTTTGAACCTCTGATCGTCCAGAACACAAGATTGGCAAACCTTTGATATCTTCCGGACGCAGAACGTTTTTATTGGCAATAAATAATTCCTTCGACGCCAAGAAACCCCAATTTTCCGCTCTAGGCAGCCTCAGCATCTCAACCTCATTTAAAACAATCGGTTCAATCAAAATAGCCATATCCAATATGCCCTTTTCCAAACGATCCGAGATATCATCACTCGTACCTGTGACCAAATTAAATCGAATCTGAGGATAATCACTAATTAACTCTTCCAACATCATCGCCAAAGTATCCGAGTTATCAGCCTCAACGCAGCCAATCGTTATCATCCCGCTGAGTTGTTTGTTGCGTTGGGCCGAAAAAGCCTGCTCCAGCTTTTCATCCAACGTTAAAATTTCCTCTGCTCGTTCTTTCAAAAAAAGGCCATCCTGAGTCAAACGCAACCGATTTTTCTCACGATGAAAAAGTGGCGTCCCAACTGTTTCTTCCAATTCTTTGATTTGACGGCTCAAGGTTGGCTGAGTAATATTCAAAATACGCGCTGCCCGTGAAATATTTCCTTCCTGTGCGACTGCCCAGAAGTAACGTAAAAGTCTGATTTCCATAATTCGCCTCTGTTTTTTATTTTTCTTTTACTATAACAGAAATTTATTTCTACGTTTACAAAGCTTTCACACAAAACACCGACGAAAGTTCCGTCGGTGTCGCAATTATTCTTTGTTTTTCGCTTCCACAATCTCATTCACCAGTTCATCGATTACCGGATCTTGCAGGTAATTTTTTAGAGTAACGATCTTCATTTGTGGATGAGCTTTTCGTGTACGCTCTTCCAAGTCTTGATGAACAACCACCATATCACTATCCTTTGGCACATCCTCAATCCGATAATTCTTTACTTCAATATCCGTGATGCCGGCTTTTTGCAGTTTCTTCTTGAAGGTCGTGGCGCCCATCGCACTGCTGCCCATTCCAGCGTCACAGGCAAAGGAAACTTTACTGATGTTTGCTAAGTGCGTACTTTCTGTTTTAGCATTTTCGCCATTCAATAATTCTTTTCCTTCTGATTTCATAGATTTAGATTTTTGTACAGACTCTTCGAAGCTTTCATCATCATCTGGAGTTTTATCTGCTTTCAAGATTACAGAGGTTACTAAGAAGGAGACGGCTGTTGCAATAACGACTCCAGCGATTACTCCAAAAAAGTTCCCTTTAGGAGTTAAGGCTAGGTAAGAAAAGATCGAACCAGGACTCGGACCAGCAACTAATCCTACGTTAAGTAATTGGAATGTCAGTGTCCCAGCCATTCCTCCAGCAATCATCGCTAAAATAGTAACCGGTTTCATCAATACGTATGGAAAATACATCTCATGAATCCCGCCTAAGAAGTGAATAATGATCGCTCCCGGAGCGGTCCGTTTTGCCACTTTTTTTCCAAAGAAGGAATACGCAAGCAATAAGCCCAATCCAGGTCCAGGATTTGATGCCACCATGAAGTAGATGGATTTTCCGGCTTCTAATGTTTGCTGCATCCCTAATGGATAATACACCCCTTGGTCAATCACATTATTTAAGAAAAGAACTTTTGCAGGTTCATTGATCAAAGACAGCAACGGCAAGAATCCCGTTGAAACTAAGGCCTCGATCGCATTCGTTACGAATTGATTCGCTGATTGGATCGTTGGGCCAACTACTACATAAGACAAGCACATCAATACAAAACCGATAATTCCGATCGAAAAATTGTTAACGACCATTTCAAACCCAGCTGGGATTTTGCCATCTAAAAATTTATCGGTCTTTTTCATTACCCAACCACCAAATGGTCCCATGATCATAGCCCCCATAAACATAGGGATATCTGCACCAATGATCAAACCAATAGTTCCAATTGTTCCTAATACAGCACCGCGCTGTCCGCCAATCATGCGACCGCCGGTATATGCTAACAATAATGGCAATAAGTAACTGACTGTTGGGCCGACCAGCTCATTTAACGATTCATTTGGAAACCACCCTGTTGGAATAAATAAGGCCGTCGCGATCCCCCAAGCGATGAACGCGCCAATGTTTGGCAACACCATATTCGTCAAGAATCCGCCGAACGCCTGAACTCTGGCACGCATTGATACTTGTTTTCCTTCATTCGTTACATCCATTTCCTTCACTCCTTTTTCATATTAAGGAATTGATTTTTCCCATGAAAAATCAGTTCTATTTTCAAGCCGTATACCATTTCTCTACACCCGCTAAAGCGTGAAGAGAAACTGGCATCCTTTTTCATATTAAGGAATTGATTTTTCATAGGAAAAATCAATTCTCTTTTCAAGTCGTATACCATTTCTCTAATTACGCTGAAGTACCGAGAGAAATTGGTATCCTTTACTCTTTGACTAAATCCAACAGCTCTTCTTCCGTTTTAACATCAAATAATTTTTGGTACCGATCCTCATCACTCAACAGCTCACCAAGATTCGCAATTAGATCCAAATGACCATCTGGCGAATCCGAAGAAAGCGTAAAAAATATCTTGACTGGTTCTTCGCCTGGAAACATAACGGGTTCCTTCACACGCAGAAACGTCAGTCCGACACCCTTGCTTCCATATTCTGGACGAGCATGGGGCATCGCAACCTGTGGCAAAAGAATAATATAATTGCCATTTTCCAACACGTTTTGAATGATCGCCTCAACATAAGCTTTTTCCACGATACCATTGTTCACAAGAGGCTCCGCACCCATTCGAATCGCCTCCTGCCAAGATTCGATGGTGTCGATAAACATCGTATTCCCTGTTAATTGTTCTTTTAACATATGACCCTCCTATCCCATTGAATCGTAGGCAACAACTACTTCCTCTAGCAATTTCCCATCTAAATGAGAAATTGTTTTAATCGTTGCTTCTAAACCTTTTTCTTCAATCAATGCATGTATTTTCTCCGCCTCGGGATCATCTGAATGGCGATAATGATACCCTGCTGCAATCACTTTCACTCCTGTTTCATAGGGCAAACCCAGTGCCTCAAGCTTTACGACAGGAGCGACTAAACGATCATTCGGTCCTAATTTTCTGATAGGCGACCCTCCTACACGAGCAATTTCGTCAGACAGTTTTTGATTTTTCTGACGCTTAAGTGTCTTTTCAATGAAGCATTGCAAATCTGCTGAATCAAATTGATACTTTTGGACAAAATAGGCACTATTCTCTGATAAAAATTGATTCACTATTTTCACTATCTCCACGTTTCGGATCGCCTCTTGAATCGTTTGATATCCATGTAAGTCTCCTAAATAGGCAATGGCTGCATGAGCAGCGTTGACAATGTACAACTTACGTTCAATATAAGGCTGCATCTCGTCAATCAAAACCACGTGTTGCAATTTAAACGGTGTTGCAGGGTCTAGCTGCTTGCGATTAATCACCCATTCATAATAGGGTTCAACAACTGCCACAGCTTTGCCCTCAACAACTTTACCAAGTGATTGCCGATCAATCGCTGTATTGACAAAATAAGCATAGTGATCAAAAACGGTCGCATCTTGTTGAGAAAGAGTCTCATAGACCGCTTCTTTTAAGATATTACTGGCATTGATAGCATTCTCGTTCGCTAAAATATTGATACTGCGTTTTTGTTTGAAGCGTTCACTCAAACCCTTGGCAATCGTCGGTGCGATTTTTGCTAAGTTATTCGCACCAACAGAGGTGGTCAAGATGTCTGCATCTTTAATCGCCGCGATGACTTTTTCTGTCTCGGTAAGACTATTCAAAGCGCTGATTCGGTCAACAAAAACAGTAGTCCCCTGCTCGTCCATGATATCAATTCTATAACCGCCATCCTGATTTAATTGCTGGATCAATTCTGCATTTGTATCAACGAAACAAATCTCAAAACCATTTTGATGTAAGAGCTGCCCAATAAATCCGCGTCCAATATTGCCCGCGCCAAAATGTACTGCTTTCATTTCTTTCACCTACTCCAGATTGGCATGATACTGCCATAGACTATGCATATCAATATTCTTTTCCTCTACCATCATCAAAGCGATACTATCACCTAATAATAGTAGAGATTGTTCAAAGAGACTCGTCATCGGCTGAACCGATGGAACTTCTCCTGACAAAGCCAACTTCGTTTGAACAGGAATTCTTACAAAAATATCCGTATACTCCTTCATTGAACTATTTGCATTTGATCCGATGTGAGCCACTGCTGCGCCAAAACTCTTGGCCTTTTTGGCGATTGCTAATGGAAACGAGCTTTCTCCACTACCAGATCCTACAATCAATAAATCCCTTTCTGTGATGGCAGGTTCAGTAATTTGTCCGACTACTACTGTTTGAACACCTAAGTGAGCTAAACGTTTGGCAATTCCTTCTAATGAGAGAAGTACACGACCGACGCCTACAAAGAATACTCGCTCCGCTGTTTCAATTGCCTCTAAAAGTTGCTCTACCTCCTCTGGGGCAATATTGTCTAAAGTCGCAGAGATTTCCTTTGTAATCTTTTGTTCTACACTTTTAAATCCCACTAGTTTTCCCTCCTACTTCACCAACACCGCTTTATTTATCGCATCTGTCAATAATTCCCGATTTTTCGTTAGTGTATTTTCTGCAATGAATAGGCTTGTACTTCCTAGCACTAAGTTTGTCGCACCTGCGGTCAATAAATCTGGGATTGTCGCTAAGGAGACACGGCCGTCCACTTGAATATCAATCGTTAATCCTTGTTCGTCAACTAGCTTACGCAGGTCAGTAATTTTTTTCAGTGCGTAAGGAATCTGCTTCTCGGCTTTGTTGGTGGCAAATCCTGGATTGATCAGCATCAAGCATACCCGATCAATTTCTGGCAAGACATACTCTAAAACATTCAAGGGTGTCGCCGGATTCAGCGCAATCCCGACTGTTGTTCCGGCATGCTTAATTAATTGAATATACCGATCAACATGCAAGCTAGTCTCGTGATGAAAGGTAATTCCTTCAACACCGATCTTCAGCATCTCGCCAATAAAAAATTCATTGTCATTCGACATGATATGCACATCGAAATTCATCGAAGTGATTTCCCGCATCCGTTTAATCGTTTCAATTCCTAATGGCATGCTTGGACTGAACGTTCCGTCAATAACATCGATATGCAACGTATCCATTCCGATTTCTTCTAATTCATTGATACTCTTTTCCAAATTCACCAAATCTCCGCACATGATTGACGGCGACAAAATAATCCTGCTTTCCATAAGCTTCCTCCTGCTGTTAATACATCGATTTCTCCGGAAAAATCAATGTGATTCGAATGCCGTACATCCTTCGTTTACACCCTCATTGTAATCGCTTAACAAATACAAGTCAATACAAACATGCACATTTTTTCTTTTTATTTGCGTGTTTATGCCTGTATGTTCGATTAAACTCATCTGTAATTGACACAAAAACGCATTCATGGCATCATTAACTGGAAAAAACAAGAAGGAGTGCGCACTATGTTGAAGGAAGAACGTCATCAAAAAATCGTTGATCTGCTAAATATTGAACAAAAAGTCATCGCTAGCGACTTAAGTCATCGTTTTAATGTATCTGAAGATACGATTCGTCGAGATTTAAAGGAGTTGGATGGTCAAGGACTCTTGAAGCGAGTTCACAGCGGGGCTCTTCGAGTAGGACCGCCGATTACAGATTTTTCTTATCGAGAAAATGAGCACAATGAACGAAAAAAGGCTCTCGCTCGCAAGGCCTTGCCTTTTATCAAAGAAGATTCAGTGATTATTATCGATGGAAGCACCACAAATTTAGCACTTGTAAAGGAAATTCCAGTTGATTTTCGTGCAACGATTATTACAAATAGTCCAGCAATTTCTGTTGAACTCGCGCAACGAGCGAACATTGAGGTGATTAACATTGGAGGAATCTTTTATAAGCAATCCATGATTAACCTTGGTGTGGAGACCTACAAATCGTTGCAAAAGGTTCGAGCTGATCTTTATGTCATGGGAATTTACAATATTGATATTGAGACAGGCACCAGTGTACCAACTGTACAGGAAGCGGAAATAAAAGCACAAATGACACAAGTTTCTACAGAAGTTTTGGGTATGATCACAAATGATAAGTTCGGTACAATCAGTAACGCGATCGTTGGCCCCGTCGATGATTTGAGTTTCCTGATTTCAGAGGATATTCCTGATAAAGTACGGAAGGAATATAGTAAGAAGAAGTTGCTTTTGATTGACTAGCTTGTAAATAAAAACCATTGAATCAGAAAGCTACGTGTAGCTTCTGATTCAATGGTTTTTTTACTAATAACATTTAAGTTTTTGCGCTAACTAACCTTTTGCCGACACAGTGTCATTTGAATGGGAAAATATTTCTTGCTCACATTTCTGGATCATCTGATCGTAATTGTCCAGCTTTGTTTCTAAGCGGGCGACGGTAGCATTGATCAGCTGCTGTTTTTCTAGTAGTTTCTGGCATTCCTCGATTAAAATTTTCTTGCGTTCAACTAACGTGGCATCTCCCAGCTGATATAATTCGGAGTATTTTGCTAAGGAATCAATTGAAAGCCCAGAATCTCGCATGCATTTGATAAATTCGACCCAGTTTAGGTCCTCTTCTTGAAAATCACGAATTCCAGAGTCATTTCTGGTAATCGGAGGAATTAATCCCTCTTTTTCATAATAGCGGATTGTTGCTGGAGTCATTTTAAATTTTGCTGCAGCCTCTGATATGTTCATTTTCTCCACTCCTTTAGTTTGCCAACACATTTAAATCTTAACAGGCTTTGCTCCTATTTTAAACCAGAAACTTCAAATGGTTACCATCGATTTACGGAGCCAACCATTCTTTCACAAGACTCGCCGTTTGACTTCTATCCGAAGAGGTAATGCCTAATCCTTCACTAAGCGTTGATTGATCCAGTAATTCTCTGTAACGTTCCATAGATTCATTAATAGAACTGCTGCCACTGGTAAAGAAAGGATAAACTCTCTTTCCCGCTAACTTATTTTCACTGATCCATTTTTCTACTGGTAAGGCCGGTTCACCAAACCAGATCGGTGTTCCGAGAAAAATACTGTCATAATCAGATAAATCAACGTCTTGTTTTACAATGGTTGGTAATTCTCCTTCTTCCCTTTGAGCTTCCACCACATCTAAAACCTCATCATAAACCTCTGGATATGGTTCAACCGTTTCAATTCGCATTAGTTCGCCATTCACTTGTTTTTGAATTTCCTCAGCTACAGCTTTTGTGTTTTCAGTCAATGAATAATACACGATCAGTGATTTCCCTATATCTTCGGTTTCCTGATTTTGGTTGGATTCGAGGCTCTCAGATGACTGAACAGCGGACTCACTGGTGTTCTCCTCATTAGTATTCGTCGCGTTCGAGCCGCATGCACCAAGAAACAAGACAACTGGTAATAACAAAAACAACTTTTTCATAACGCTTACCTCCGTTTGCTTTAGTTCTAGCATACCGGCTAAAGTGCACTTTAAGTCAAGAGACTTTTAAAAAAACTGCATCGAAAAACGACACAGTTTCGCGCGATCTCTTAAGATTTAATCATGACCAACCACTTTATGCGGAACATACGGCTCTTCTAGATACAAAACATCTTCTGCTGTCAATTTGAAATCAACTGCTCCTACTGCCGTTTCAATATGGTTCATTTTTGTTGCACCTACGACAGGTGCAGCAACAGAATTTTTTTGCAGTAGCCAACCTAATGCGATATTTACACGATTTGTTTCATATCGTTGGGCTAATTCCGCCACACGATCAATAATCAGCTGATCCTTATCTGCCGTTTCATCATATTTGGCTTTTTGTGCCACATCGGTACTACTTCGCTTGGTTGCTTCAGAGCGATTACGGATCAACCGTCCAGATGCCATTGGGCTATAAGGCGTCAAGGCAATATTTTCAGATTGACAATAGGGAATCATCTCTCGTTCTTCTTCGCGATAAATCAGATTCAAATGATTTTGCATCGAGACAAATTTTGTCCAACCATTTTTTTCAGCGATCGTATTGGCTTTTTGAAATTGATAAGCATACATCGCTGAAGCACCAATGTAACGGGCTTTGCCTGATTTCACCACATCATGCAGCGCCTCCATTGTTTCTTCAATCGGTGTATCATAATCCCAACGATGAATGATATAAAGGTCCACATAATCGGTCCGCAAGCGTTTCAGGCTTTGATCGATCTGCGACATAATTGCTTTTCGCGACAACCCTTGGCCGTTCGGTCCGTCAAACATTTTCTGATGAACCTTCGTTGCCAAAACGATCTCATCTCTATTTGCATAATCCTTCAGCGCTTTTCCTAAAATTTCTTCACTGCGGCCCAAGGAATAGACATTGGCTGTGTCAAAGAAATTGATCCCCAGTTCGAGCGCCTTTTTGATCAAGGGGCGACTGTCTTCTTCCTCCAAGACCCAGTTATGAATCCAATTTCTAGGATCACCAAAACTCATAGAGCCTAGACAAATTCTTGAGACATCTAATCCTGTGTTTCCCAATTTTTTATATTCCATCTTTTTCACACCTTTCTTCTACTTTATTAGTTTACTTGTTAAAGTGCACTTTAAGGCAAGCTTTTTTCCTGATCATACAAAGATCTTTCAGACATTAAGAAAAAACAGCCCAGACTTTTCGTTTACAAAGTCCGCGCCGTTTTCACTTTATTCTAACTAACTATCCCAAAACAATTCCTGCATCATTAATCGCTGCTTCAACGATCTCCATAACGATCTTGCTATGATCCAGCTGCTTTTTAACAAATGTCATATCCTTATCTTCAATTACCTGATTGAATAGCTTGAATTCATCAAACATCCGATGGGGATGATCCTTGTGATCGAAGGTTTCGATGTCACCAGCCAATGGTTGTGTGCTGTAGCTATCCAAGGTGTTGGTTGGACCATTGACGATCACTGATCCTTCTGTCCCTTGAATCGTCGAACGAATTGTGGCTTCAGAATCTTTGGCGCCGATACAAACAACCTTTACATTCCCATAATCCAGCAGCAGCATACCTGACGTGTCGATATCCCGTTCAATGTTGGCATAGTACTGTACTCGTTCTGGTTTTCCTAATAAACCAACAACTAAATGAATATTGTAGATATTGATATCCATTAACGCCCCGCCGCCCATTTTCGGATTAAAAGCGGGCAAAATTGTTCCTTCTTTAAACGCATCATAGCGGGAAGAGTATTGTGAGTAGTTGCACTCAATGATTTTCAAGGTGCCAATCTTTTTAACAGCTTCTTTAATCCCTTGGAAATTTTTCAAATATTGATTCGTAATAGCTTCCACTAATACCAGATCTTTTTCCAGTGCTAGCTGTTCTAAATCCAATAATTCAGCTGCCTTCAACGTAAATGGCTTCTCGCAAATCACGTGCTTTCCAGCTTCTAGTGCCTTTTTTGCAAAGCTGTAGTGCAGGTGATTCGGTACTGCTACGTAAACCGTATCAAAGGCATCACTTTTTAAACACTCATCAATATCCGTGTAGGAGGCTTCGATTTTGTATTCTGCTTGAATTTTCTCCGTTTTTTCCTGACTTCGTTTTGTGCCCATGATAGCTTTCAATTGAATCTCCGGTAAATCCTTCGTGATTGCTAAAAACTCTTGAACAATTTTGCCAGAACCAAAAATGGCTAATTTCATTGCTACTCCCTCTTTCTCTGCTATTTTGAGACTTGTTGGATGCCCTTTTCTAACATTTCGATTTGCAGCAGCGTTTCTTCATCTTTGACGGCTTTAGGTTTGCTGTTAATCAACGTTTCATAGATATCTTCGTAGACACGGCTATAATCGCCGATTTCTGAAACGACCTTCTCTTCATGAAACACGCCTTCGTCATCCATATAAGTCAGCGTACCATAATGCTCAGGCAAATCAATCCCGAAATCTTCGTTTTCAGGCATATAAAACATTTTCAGGTGCTCTTCTTGACGGTCTTTTGTTTCCTTAACAAAAACACCTTTTTTCCCGTAAACCACAAAGCTCGGACGTTCCTTCAAACGGAAATAGCTGGATTTCACCGAGACCTTCATCCGACCATAAAACAGATCCAGATCAAAGTAATCATTCATTCGATCATCGCCTAAAAGCTGGCGTACTTCATAATGCACATCATCTGGGCGGCCAAAATAAGAGATCACTTGGTCCAATGTGTGGCAAGCATGACCATATAGATAACTTGTTCCGATTGAAAAATGCTCCACGCTCTCTGGCACTTCTGGACGGAAATAATCATAGTGCATCTCAACTTCCAATAAATCTCCCAGCACACCACTTTCGATTACTTTTTGTACGGTTAAAAAGTCTGAATCGTAGCGACGGTTTTGGTAGCACTGAATGAATAGGCCTTTTTCATCTGCTAAACGGAATAATTCCTTGGCTTCCTCAGAGGTTTCAGTAAAAGGCTTTTCGATCAGAACATTTTTCCCGTGCTCCAAGACTTCTTTGCCTAATTTGAAATGCAACGGACTTGGTGTCGTTACGACAACTAATTGAATTTCTGGATCATTATAAATATCGTTGATGTCTGATGTATAATTGGTGCCAGGATTTTTCTCCCAGGTAATGCGGCCGCTAGGTGAATAGATGGTTTTGACCTTGATTTTGTCGGTTAATTTAGTTGAAAATGGTAAGTGATAGCGATTAGTGCTTTTGCCGTTTCCGATATATGCGATAGTTAACATGAATAGATTCCTCCAGATTTCTTTTGATAATTTTATTATATAAGAACGACTCCTCCTGAAAAGAAGATTCAGTAAAACAGGTCGTTTTATCCAAGCTTTCGTATGCATACGCATAAATTCTGAACATTTTATCCAAAAAAAGCTTCAAAATGAGGCCGTTTCTTCTGAAATCGGTTAAATTGCGTTATGATAGAATGGATGGTAGTTACCCTCAATGAAAAGGTGATGGAATGTTATTAATCGATAAATTACGAATGCAAAAGGATCTGACCAATACGGAAAAACGGATCGCTGATTATATCTTACAGAATTTAACCACAATTCCAGCAATCAACGTCGCAGATCTCGCAAAAAATACCTATACCTCCCATTCATCAGTGATTCGCTTAGCTCAAAAAATGGGATTTGACGGCTTTCGCGATTTTCGAGTGGCGGTTTCTGAGATTGCCCACAGTGATATTTATCGATCGAATCCTGTCGATGCCAATTTCCCATTTTTACCACAAGACTCAACCAAAGAAATCGCTAAAAAAATTGCCGATTTGACCATCAACACGGTCCAACGCACCTATGCCCAATTAGATGATCAAGTTCTTGATGACGCAGCCGAGCTGTTGGCTAAGGCCGAACGAATCTTTCTATTTGCCCAAGGAGATTCCCAGATTCGGGCCCGCAGCTTTCAAAACAAGCTGGTGAAGATCAATAAATTCTTGATCATTGCAGATGAATACGCAGACGAGGATTGGAATGCCGCCAGCCTAACCAGTAGAGATTGTGCGATTTTCATTACCTATCGGGCACGCGTGCCGCAATACGAACGAATGATGAAGCACTTTATAAACGAAAATATTCCTGCAATCCTACTGACAGGCAACAGACAATCGAATTTGATTCCTCTGGCATCCCAGTCAATTGTCTTCACCCAAGAAGAAATGGATTATGTAAAAGTCAGTACCTTTTCTTCTCAGGTAGCTTTTGAGTATATTTTAGATACACTTTTCTCGCTATTATATGCGAAGGATTTCCAGCAAAATCTTACCGACTTCAAACGAAAAAATGGTTGGATCGAAAATGGGATATTGTCAGATCATTCGAAAACTACCTAAAAAGCGATACTACTTTACAAGTGTAAAGTAGTATCGCTTTTTACTATTTTATCTCAATGTTAAATTTCTTTAGTAAACTCAACGTTGCTTCATTTAATTGATTTCCAGCAACTAGCTCTGAATTAATATAAAAATCTGCTTCAGGAAGAGCTCCCTGCAAAGCCAAAGCATTCGCTAATACACATAAGCTAAGCTCCACACCAACAACTTCGATGTAATTTTTTTCTTGTTCATGTTTTTCCGTCAACTCTCGAACCTCGATCAGTGCTTCCGGCGGCAACGCATAGTAATTCTTTTTAATCACGTATTCTTCCGGCAAAGGAGTTAGTTTATTAATTATTTGTAGTCCGTCCAACTCTTCTGATTCATTCTTATGCTCGATGGGAATGTCTCTAGTAAAAAGAACCATTTCCCCAGATTCACGGGCCTTTTCTAAACGATGCAGTATTTTAGGAACAATCGTATTTGCACCCTGAACATAATTTTCATCATTTGGATCCAAAATTCGATTCTGCATATCTACAATTACTAACATCGCGTTCCTCCTATTGCTTTGAGCGGCCTAAGAAAAATGAAACAATCAAAACTAAGATGACTGCACCAATAATAGATGGTACTAAAGCCATCCCCGCTAATGATGGACCCCAAGAGCCTAGCAACGCTTGTCCTAGAGCGGACCCGACTAAACCGGCAACGATATTGGCTATCCAGCCCATGCTATTGCCTTTACCTGTGATTGCACCAGCGATTGCACCGATAACAGCTCCTATAATTAATGACCATAATAAACCCATAATAACTTCCTCCTACTATCTAACTATTTTACTTGTGTATCTTGGTTGTCTGCCATTTTTTCTTGTGCTTTTTCTGCACCTTCGTTAACTGCAGCTTTAGCTTTATCTGTTTGTTTTGAAGCAAATTCACCAGTCGTTTTCGCTGCACTTGTTACTTTGTCTTGGACCGTTTCACTATCTTGATCAAATTCTTCCTTGGTTTTGATATCTACTACATGAATATTTACTTCAATAACATCTAAATGCGTCATTTTTTCAACTTCATCGTGCGTAACTTGTCTAATTTGATCAACAACTTCTGTAATGTCCTTGCCGTACTCGACCACAACATCCATATCAACAGCTACTTGTTCTTTGCCAACTTCTGTTTCAATTCCTGCCGTAACATTCTCTGTGTTAACCAATTTCTCCGCAGCATTCGAGAAGAAACCACCATTAACTGTTAGTAAGCCATCAATTTTATCAATAGCACTGCCAATAATTTTTTGGATCACTTTATCGTCATAGACTGTTTCACCTTTAACTTGTGCATCCTTGTTAGTGCTAAATTGATTCGTGTGTGTTTGTTCAGGTGTTTCTTTGCCATTAAAGTTTTTGTTTTCGTAATTTTCTACCATCTTAAATTCCTCCTGTTAATTGATATTCCTTTTACCAGATGACTCATTTAATCATCTTGACCTGTTCAGTAAGAGAATAGCTTTTCAAACTATTCATACAAATGATAAAATAACCATTTATATTTTATCAGAAAATCACGCTGTCATTTTCCTCTTCTTACTTTCACTTAATAGCTTAACGCAAATAATTTTGTATGAACAATAATCTGCTTACAAAGTCACAATATATAAAAAAATAAATCATATTTTTGATTGAAAAAACTGATTTCAGATAGCTGTCAATAAAACGGTTATATTATAGATTTATTGTCATTTTTCTTCAGTTCATCTTCAATAGAATAAAATAACAATAAATAAATAGACGGTTCTTTATTTTAACTGAAAAAAATCTTTCTACTCATCTGACTAAGTTCATTTTTTCTTCCAAAAAATAGGTTTACAACTAGGCTATTTAGCACAGTCATAAACCTATTCTGCTACCCGCGCTAAAACAGCGGTATCTTTTTAAAGTTTATTCTTCCGAAGCCTTTTTTGCAGGCGGCGCTCCTTTTCTTTCTGGGCTCTTCCAGGTACCGGAGCCTAATCCCATGATAGTTTTTATTGCAGGAATAAATGTTACCACGATTGTTACTGCATTCATTATCCAATAAAAAAGCATGTATAGCGGCGCAAATAATAAATATTTTATTTTCCTGCCACGATCATCCACAATCAGTGAAGCCACTAATTGAAGAATTCCTGAGATCATTTCAAAGCAGACAAAGAGAAAAGCCATCGTAAACATATGATAGATTCGTTCCGTATTTCCATCTAGTGCAAAGCGAGCCAAGCTCCATACAAACATAAATGAAGAGATCCAAAAGAAGAAGGACCAGATTATACTAAAGGTTTGATCAATAAACATCACTGTACGACCAAGATTATTGAAAGGATGCAGCAGCACTTTCCTAAAATTGGTTAGCCAAACTTCTGTTCCACCTTTAGCCCAACGTTTTCTTTGACGGTAAAGCATCTTCAAGGATTCTGGAACCTCCATGAAAAACATGATCCGCGGCGCAAAAAGCGATAACCAGCCATCCATTTGATGATCCCACGCAATACTGATATCTTCAGTAGCTCTGTCTTGTCTGAATAAGCCGACATCGATCAATGCATCTTTTCTATACATCGTATTTGCTCCGCTGTAGGCGTAGATACTTCCTAAAACGCCAATTTGAGTCCGTTTGATAATGCCTACGATACTGGAGAATTCTACCGTTTGCGATTTTGCGATAAGTCTGGTTCTATTTTGCACGTCCATATTCGCTGTAATCGCAGAAATATTCGTTGAATCTGATCTAAGAAAGTAATTCACATACATATTCAAAGAATCAGGTTCTGGAACCGTATCCGCATCATTGCTCAAAAGCAGTTTCCCACGAGCAAACGCAAAGCCAATATTAAAAGCATGAGCCTTGCCTTTATTCTTTTCAATTCGGATGACTCGCAGTTTTGGGTACTTTTTTTGTAACCTAGCTAATATTTCAGGCGTACTGTCTGTAGAGCCATCATCAGTCACTAATACCTCATAATGCTCATAATTTATTTTTGTCATTAAATATTCTATCGTATTTTCAATAACAATTTCTTCGTTGTGGGCTGGAACCATGATGGTAATAAAAGGTTCAATTTCTGAGGGAATCTCGTGCCAATCCTTTTGACGATACTTGAACAAAAAAGTATAGCAAAAAACACCAATAAACCAAGAAAAGCCGCCAATAATCGGATAAGTAATCAGTACCAAGAACATCAACGTAAAAATGACATCAACAATATAATTGCCAGTATGGAAAAAAGTAATCATAACTTCACACCACCTTTTTTATACAGGTTTCGTACAAAGTCCGTATCCAGATTCTGCTCTTCCTTTACCGAATAGTAGCAAACCTCTCTGCGAAACTCTTCTGGGCCAAAGCGTTTGTCATACTCGTCTTTTAGTAACTGCCGACGAGCATCTAAGCGTTCTTCGTCATACTGGACTGATTTTTGTAAAAGATTTTTAAAACGATAATTATTCCAAATCGTCAGTAAAATGAAAATCACCGCAATGACCACAAACATGATACATAAGAATATGAACAGAAATTTTAACGTTTGCATTTCTTCCTTAATAAACTAGAATATGATTCTCTCGTGCATTCTCCGGAGATATGAATGGCAGTAATATCCATATAAAAGGAGCAACTACACAAAGCCAACTAAAAATGGCAACCACAGTTTGTAGGATTTTCAACAGGTAGTGTCTTTTCTCAAAATATGAATCAGAAACAAGCATTTTTTTTACTTCGTCCCGACTAATTTTTGGCTTCACAAGGTCGCCCTCCTCGTACTCAAATTATTTTTTTACATTTATCTTAGTTTGCCGTTTTCATGCAAAATTTTCAAATAATTTAGCTTTTCTGATGAGTAAATTTTTATCAGATTAGTTTCCCATTGTCTAAACGTAAAAATAAAATGAAGAGAAACATAGATTACAAAAAATTAGTCCATAAAATGCAAGCAAAAATAAAGGAACACATTTATGAGCTGAATCAACAGATCATAAGTGTGTTCCTTATTTATACTTATACAATTACGAATAGATTACCTTTATTAGGCTCAGAAATAGCGGCTTGTTCCCCTCAAATAATCTGACATTCCGTGTTGCTTTCGGTAGAATAATCAGAGTACTTTTTATCAGGTCGCCTGCAAAGATCATAAAATTCATTTTTCGAGAGTGTAATATAAACCGTGTAAGTAACCATTAATCCTAGGCAGGTGGTTGCTTCGCGGTTTTTCTTTTTCTACAATAAGATCAAGAGGTGAGTACACGATGGCTAGAAAGAAAAGAAATCCTGATGCCGAAAAGTTAGCTGAATCCATTCTGAATGCCTATCAACCTGAATCTGTCGATGACATGCAAGATGCTTTGAAAGATGTGTTTGGTCCCCTTTTTGAAAAGATGCTTCAAGGAGAATTGAATAATCATTTAGGTTATGATGCCCATTCTAAAGAGCCTAAGGAACACGATAACCGTCGAAATGGCTATGGAAATAAAACACTTAAAACCAGTTTTGGTGAAGTAGCTATTGATGTTCCTAGAGACCGGGAGGCTTCCTTCGAACCAGAGTTAATTCCTAAGCGAAAACGAGATGTTTCCGACATCGAAGGGAAGGTTCTTTCCATGTATGCACGAGGAATGAGTCAACGAGATATCGCCGCAACCGTCGAAGACATTTATGGCTTTGATATTTCCCATGAAATGATTTCAGACATCACTGACGCTGTTCTTCCTGAATTGGAAGAATGGCAAGCCCGTCCATTGGCCAAGTGCTATGCTTTTCTATTCGTTGATTGTATGTATGTTACTTTAAGAGAAAATTATGAAGCCAAAGAATATGCTGTATACACCATTCTTGGCTATGATCTCAAAGGAAATAAGGAGATTTTAGGATTATGGTTAAATCAAACAGAATCTAAAAATCGCTGGATGCAAGTGTTCGATGAATTGAAAGCACGTGGTGTCGAAGATGTTTTTTTCATTTCTATGGATGGGGTTTCTGGTCTTGAAGAAGGCGCAAAAGCGATCTTTCCATCGGTAATTGTTCAGCGCTGTATTGTTCATCTTGTTCGAAATGCATTGCGCTATATTCCAAGTAAGGATTATAAGGAAGTCTGCCGAGATATGAAAAAATTCTACGGTGCTTCGTCTCTAAACGCTGCACATGCTACTTTTGACAGTTTTCAAAATCGGTGGTCTCATTATTCTGGTGCTGTAGATGTCTGGAAACGGAACTTTGCACATGTTGAACAACTATTTGATTATGGTAGTGCCATTCGAAAAATTATGTACACTACCAATGCGGTTGAAAGTGTTCACTCCAGCTTCAGAAAAGTCACAAAAAAAGGAGCGTTCTCTAATGAGAATGCACTCCTAAAACTACTTTATTTACGCACGAAAGAATTACACGCGAAGTGGTCAGGTGGTCGAATTCAAAACTGGGCTATGGTGCTTAATCAGTTAATGATCAACGAGACCTTCTCCTCTAGAATTGAAAAGTATGCGATTTACCTTCCATAACAACGGTAGGTTTATTCAACTATGTGTCCAATTAAAATTTATCTGATTTTAAAAATAGCCAAGAGAATTTGGGTTGTTAAAAACTCTTAACTATTTAACTTCCACAGTTTAGTTGACAACCCCCATTTTTCAAGTAATACCCCTTGCCCCATACTGTTTCCAAAACATCTTCGGAAAAGCCTTCGTTGATCAATTTGCGGCGAAGATCTTTTGATAAAACTGACAGTTGGGCCAAGTTTGAATTCGATGGCTCTTTATTCCATATATATTTGCATAACTCTTCTCTAGACACAATCGAAGCATGTGCATCGTACAATTTCTGGAAAAATTTTTGTTGATTTTTCGTGAAATCTAAAAATATTCGATCGTAATCATAATTATCGGCATGCTTCTTTTCAGATTCTTTCCTTGCAATACCGGCACAATCACTTATCAGTTCACGTAAAAGATCCATCCCGATATCTTTTGGTATCCATTTATCAATTGCTAAGTCTTTTATACTGTTTTTTTCATTGTCAATTGGCTCATTTAAATATTCTCTGAAAACAAAAACTCGTTTTTCCTTTAATTGAGGAACAATCATTTCTACTTCTTTGTTAGATAAAGATTCACTCAATATGACAAGTTGAAAAAAACGAATACTCCCTTGAACACTCATACGTAATATGTCATCAAGCATCGTTTTTGATACGAAGACTTCATAATTGAACTTCTGTAAACTCTCCTGCATAGAGCACTCGTTTAAAATATTATGAGTTAGTATTAATATTTTGATTTTCCTCACCCTGCTTAAATCTATTTTTATTTGATGCTCAAATCTACTCGTAAAACTGTGCCTTAGATACACACCCGGCTTGGTAATTGATAGTAGCTCCCAAATTTTTTGCAATATTTTCTAATTCTAAAATACGTTTCTTTTCATACGTATCAAAAAGTACATGATTGTCTACAGCAACTATCAAAATATAATTTACTAGCCTATTTTCAAGCAATTCTGGGTATTTCGAAGAATCTATCTCAGTATAGACTTGTAGCAGAACATCAGTGATATCCCTTAATCCTTTATTTTTATCAGCACGAGCAATCAAATGATTGTACAACTGATAAACAATCTTTTTAGTAGATACACTTATTCCCATTGTCTTCCTCCTAAAAAAGCGTTTTACTGTTATTTGATCTTTCAATTGCTAGTAAAAAAGTAAGCGCGAGTATATGCACTGCTCCATAGACGAAATAAACAAAACATTGGAGGAATCAAATCCTTCACCTCATTCTTCAAACGAATAAGACTTTTTTCAATTGAGGCTATTAATTATCGAACCTGAAGTCGATGTGAAATGTTTTACTTCAAACTTTTTCATATTAAAACTCCCTTATCGCTGCTCTTACATCCACCCATTTTGCATAGCTTAGGAAGTTGTTTCATTATGTTTTTTTAGTACCTTACAGTTACTACTGATTTATTCTTCTGGTACATCCTCAAGTGACCAACACAATACGCCATTGTATGTGCCGACTGTGTCTGAGGGATGAATTGCTAATTGCAAATGCTCCGCCAAACTAACCTTCGTACTGCCGCTTCCATCCCAGATCGGTTGATCGTCCTCATTAATTGGAATATCTTGCTTCTGGTTTTTATAGCTTAATCTTTGAGCGAGTACCTGGCCTTTTTCATTTGTTAGCGGCTGTTCTTCTTTTACTTTAATTGTCCAGTGACTTTTATCCAGCTTGCTTACATCCTCAACCCCAAATTCTTCCTTCGTGGTTGCAGAGATTAACTTATCCATCGCTGGAATCTCATTTTCACCGAAACTAATCGTATTAGGAATAATAAGCTTAGGACTAGATTCTTTCTTGATAATTCTACTTTCCTTTTCAGATTCTTGATTGTTATCGTCTTTTATATAGAAGAAAACCTCTTGATCTAGCCAATTTTCAGGAAATGTGAACTTAACCTTATCTACCATATTTTCAGGAGCGTCTGCGTATTCCTTTAGTACTTTTTCTTCAGTACCGCAACGAGCCATCAGATACACCTTAGCACCAGTGTCGTGCGAAAACGTATATGAAAGTTCGCGTGAATTAGTAAAACGCGAGATGTAGAGCGGATTTTCATTATCATTCAGTTTGAATTGCAATACCTTTTTTTCACGATAACGATGAACAATCATCTGTTCATCCGGCAAGAAGATTCCCTTGTCTTGCTTATTATCCTTGATAGGTTCATATCCAGGAATTTCTGGATAATCATTAGATAAATCAAAGGGTGTGGTTAGGATTCCTTCTTTCGTTATCGACTCACGTAACGTGTTGTCTCTTTCGTCTAAAAAGGCTATAGTTATTTTTGCACCATAATTGATTACTGAAGCCGCTGATTTTTCTCCTAAATTTTTTCCATCAAAAATAGTTTGTACACTAAACGGCAAGCTTAATTTCCCATCAGAAACAGCAGAAGAATCAACAGGATTTTCTGCTCCGATCCATTTTAGATATACGTTATATTGAAGAACGGTGTCATATAGACGATTATCTGTTGGATTCTTAGCTTTAATTATCACATGGTTGTCATCTGTGACCTGATAACTAAATAAATCGGTAAGATCCTCTCCAATTATATTAGTTATTCTCATTTTTTCTGGCTCATATTGTCTTGTCTGATTCACCTGCTCCAAATTAAAATCAATTTCCATTTGATTTGTTTTTGACCATTGATCAACATTTGGCATCGTCTGTTGTGCCTTCAAATAAACATCTTTATTTGCTACTTCAAATTCTGAATCTACAGCGTAAGCAGGAGGAAATTCTGGTTTGGCTATAAAATCTGTGAAATAAACAATTGACGAAGGAGTAACATCGTTGTTGTGTACCATAAACGTGATAGTAGAAACAGCATTTGTTGTTACTTCAAAACGCTGACGCGGATCTCGCCAAGGAATTCCAGCGGTGATATTTTTTAGATATAACCAATATTTATCTCCTCCGCCGTCCCAAGTATCATAAAGAATATGTGTTGGATTTTCCGCATACAATGAATCAATTATTGTGCCTGGATTTTTATAGCCAATATATTTGTTTTGATTTAGCCCATAATAATTAAATGCGGTTTTTATCTCCATAGGCTGACCATTTTTGTCCAAAAAATCATAAGTGACGATCATTTCACCTGAAATATCAATTCCCAGAAAATAGCTCTTTGTGAAGCTGATGGTCCCGCCATCTAAATTGCTTTTATTTCTCTCCACTGTTATCAGTAAGCTTACTTCTTTTCCCTCATAGAAACCGACATTTTTCACTAACGCTTTACTTCTATTTGTCTTTCGATCAACCGATATATAATCTGAACCGACATCTCCTTCAAGCGCTTCAACAGTCGTATTTTTTCCATAATGCATGATGAAGGTATTTTCTGCTGGTGTTACTGATTGGTTTGCCCAATGGAAGTACCCTAGATCTGTCAGAGGTCTAGGTGCCGCCTCTACTCTGACTGAGTTCCAGAAAACACCTGCAAATAATATTAGCCAAAACAATAAATGACTACGCTTTTTCATCTTGCATCGCCTCATTTCTAAGTTTCGTTTTCAACGAGTAGATGAAAACAACTAAAACTAGAATCAGCAGGCCGATTCCTCCGAATAAAAGTGATTTTTCTTCATTTGTTTTTGGGTACATTTTAGAACCTGATCCTGTTGCGACTGCCCCCATTTGAGGTGCGTCATTTTTGGAATCATTCATCGATACCTTCTCCATTGGTATCGTTTGATTTTTATTACTAGGTTGATAAAATGTTATACCCACTTCACTTTTGGCTTGCTCAGCAGCTTCTGCTGGCATAGATACCCCTATCAATAACGCCAAAAGCAAGAAGCTCAAAACTTTTTTCATTTTTCTCCCCCGCTCTATCGATCTTTACTTTTTAATTTGTAAATATACACGATTAAACCAAGAATGATTCCCAAGAATACGATCCCTATTAAATAAAGCAACCAGCTATAATCCTTTGTGTCTTTTACTTCTACTGCTTGCTTATTCAATTTTTCATCCGTACCTTTGATTTCAAACTCTTTTCTAAACAGCCACTTCTTTCCTGCATCATTTTTTAAATGCATTGTTAGTTCATACTTGCCTTTTTTAAGAGGCTCGTTATTCCAGCTGATTGGCAAACGGAAGCTGGTTCGCGGTGCAAAGGAGATTTTTTTATCTAAGACTTTCAGTATGTCCTTCTGACCTTTTTTTGTCACCGTCGCATGCATGGCCAATTTGCTCATGAGTAGAGGCTGCGTATTTTCCATCTCAGCAAATACTGTCAAATAACCATTGTCTAATCCTGGAGTCACTTTTTTTAAAGCCAATCCTGGTTGAATCTCTTTATCCGAACAGCTGAGTTTGGCACCAATAGTATAGGCAAATTTATTTTTAAGACTGAACCCTTCATCCTTTTTTTCTTGCCCTTTCGTATCTTCATAGCAATAAAAACCGCCTAGAATCGTTCCATCGAATCCTTCAGCAGGAATTTTTAATTGAAAGCTTACATCTCGTGCTTCTCCTGGCTTCAGTGTAACTGTCTGTGGCTCAGAGATAAGTTCTTCAAAAGAGGGTCCGCCGATTAGCTTGGCTCCATGCTTTGAATAATCAATTGAACCATTTTTATTAGTAATGGCGTTATTTCCCTCAACGATGACCTGAATCTGCTTTTCACTTGTATTTTGCAGCTTAAGTGTTAGCTCCTGCTCAGCACCAGGCTGCACCTTCAGATCATAATAGCTTGCCTCAGATTGCTGATTATCAGGTAAAACTGCTTGAGCATCAAAGCTGACCTTATTTGTCGTGTTTTTTTCTTCAGCCAAAGTATGAGTTGGTAAAAAAAGAACTGCTAAGCTAACAAAACAAAGAATAAAAAAGAGGGGGAATCTCTTCCCCCACCCTCCTAGCTTCCTACGCTGGCGCATCAGTTAACACCCATGTTAAATCTGCCGTATAGCTTTGTGCTTCCAATCCAGCACGCGGTACGTGAAGCTTCACATTTTCATTTTGACCGTCTTGGCCCTCAAAGACTGCCGCAAAACCTCCAGCACCTTGTCCTTCTTTTGCCAACATTACATCTTGATATTCATCACTCAATTCAAAGAAATCATTTGCCATTTTAGGCGCTACTGATTCATTGTCTTTTGTCACGACTTTCCCATTGGCTAATGACATTTTTGCTCCAGTTAGCTCTTTGCCATTTTCACCTACAAATGGAGAGATAGTTACACCAAGTGTCCAACCTTTTGCTCCGCCTCGAGTATCGTTTACCTGCACGTGTGGCTTTTGATTCATTGCAAAGTAATCTGTATCTCCCTGTCTGATTTCTTGTTGACCAAATGTAATATTTGATGCATAAGGAATAGATAGAGCTCCGGTACCTCCTGTACCTGGATCATCATCATGAGTATCATCTGGAACAATTGGGTCCACATCTTCTCCCGATCCTGCAGTGAATGTTACGTCTGTTTTGTTCGTATTTTCTGTAAAGTCAGTAGCAAAAACAGTCGTACTTGTCGCACTTAATGCCAATAACCCTAGTGCGGCGGTCGTAACTATCGTTTTTTTCATTCTATAATTCCTCCTAAATAATAATTAGTCTAATTCGACTAAATCAATTCTCGCATGGACCCCTTACTATTTCTAGTTCGAAAATTTTCCTAAATCCGGAAAAAAATTAGAAATACTTCTTTCATCAAATTAAAAAGACGCATCGACTTTTACGTCCATGCGTCTTTTTGATTGGCTATATCATAGATAACTTTCCCCAATTGTCGCCAGTTTCTTTCAGTGGGGATGTTTTCCATTAATACCAACGGTGTATCTCCAGTATTGAAATAATAGTTAGAAACGACTAAATCTACTTCTGAGGCCTTTGTTTTATAATCATAAAATGCAAAAGTATACGTATGACCAAATTGTACATTGATTTTATTCATCAACCATAAGCGATGAGTATGGTGCAGATCATCTTGAATTAATACCTTTAAAGGCTTAAAACTGCTTAAAAACAGTCCGTAATAATCTAAAACAAAGTAATAGTTTAAAAATAGCTGCTCCCAATTATCTAAAATAGCCGATACTTGTTTATCTGCCATTTGATTCAGTGTTTTATGAAACGTGTTAATTATATGATAATTCCTAGGTTTCTCTCCAAGAACCTCATTCTGATAGGAACGATTAAAGAAGAGATCAGTATTTCCATAAAAAAATAGGCTCCTCTCATGAAAGGCAATAAAATTGAATAATAGCTCTTGATCCATTACAGCCAATTCAAAATTGAACTCCTGTCTCAAAGCAGCAGCTAAATTCTCCACCGCTCGATAAGAATCGGTGTTAGCCTTTTGATGTGCCGCGGCGTAACTATTCTCATAGCATTTGTTCCCATCAATAATGCCGAAGGAGTAAATGACTTGATAGAGAAAAAACAGCTCATCATTATTTAAGACCATGTCGGTTTCGCTGTGCCAATGTCTCAGTCGTTCAAAAAATGGATCTAATTCGATGACCGCCTTCACGCTAGTGTGAATTGATATATTGACGATTTTGCTTCTTTCCAAGGTTATTGCCAGCCAATAAGAAAATATACGTTTCTGCAGGGGTTCCAACGAAATTCGATAGTTTTCTTCAAAGCTTTCTATATATGATTCTATCTTGTTTAACTTTGTAGCAAAGGGCCAACTTCCAATATTTTCCCGCGTTGAATGCCAGTAAAAGTAATAGTAAAAGCAACGAATTCTTTTTTCCTCTGCCTGTAAATAGAGCTTATAGGGCTGAAAGTCAATGTGATAACGCTCGAAATATGGACCAAGTAACTTTGCATACCGAAAAACAGTCGATACGCTCGTAAATTGCTTTTCCGCAAAATCCTTTAACGACTTTTCAGGCTGACGATACATAAAATCGATTAGCTGATAATTGTACGAAGCTTTATAGAAATGAAGGTAGATTGCATAGATTGGAAAATCCTCTTCCTTTTTGACATAGAAGCGTTTGTTTTCATCATTTAACAGATAAATTCTACCATCATAGATTTCAAACAGTCCTGATAATTCTTCAATGTAGTGTAAGACAGATTTATTTGTAACCTTGAGCAAGCTTTTCAATTCCTTTATAGTGCACCAATCATTTTTCTCCAGCAGGTGATCAAGTAGGACCACTTTTTTTACAGATGTTTTTGTTAAAAACGTTTGCATTTCTTTTAACTCCTAACCCTTTCTTCTCAGCACGTAATGACCAGCTAAAGAACAGACTTCCCTCAGATTCGAAGGAAGTCTGTTCTGATCATCACTAATCACTTATCAGACGATGCTGTTGATTTGTTTCGTTTTATATAAATAAAGTAGAAGGACTAGAGTAAGAACAGCTAAGACAATAGTTGTTGACAGTGCTGCCTCTGCTCCGAACTGTCCTCCAGTTAGTAGCGGGTTATCCCCATGAATGATCGTTCTAAAGTATCCAGATTCGGTAGTTCCGCTGACTGGAATTCCCAATAAGGAACCTTGCACCCAATTCCAGGTAATGTGAGCACCGATCGCTGCAAGCAAGCTTCCAGTTTTATACATCAACACTCCAAAAAAGCATCCGGCGAGAAAAACATTCACTAAAGCTAGTAAGCTTACATTTGGATTTAGAGCATGTACTAAGGCAAAAAGAAGACCTGAACCTAGTAAGGCGATAATTGGTCCAAATTTTAACAGCCGATGCTGAATAAACCCACGGAAAAATAACTCTTCACTCGTACCGACAGCCACAAAAATCACAAAATTAACAAGTAATTTATACAGATTTTGATTTCCTGTTTTCAACTGATAAAGTCCTGGTAAATAAAGTGTCCCCGTAATAAGCAAAAATACACCGATTCCTGCTAACAGTCCATAAATTAACTGACGCCCATCACCCTTGTTCCAGCTCATTCCATAATTACGAATTGTCTTTTTTTCCACCCTACTAGCAAAATAGAAAAACAATAAGCAAATAGAAATGTGTACTACTGTACTCACCAATGCACTTACTAAGAGCATACTAGCAGGAAATAGTCCTGCGACTGCATTATTACTTATCATCCCCAATACGAATCCAAATAAGGCGATAACTACTGCTAACCCTTTTAAAAAATATTCTTTTTTCACACAAATTCTCCCTTTGCATTTTGCATATTAGCATTATTTGCTATTTTCAGCCAGAATTTGTTCTTTTCAATCAAATAAAAAAAAGAATCAAACACGAAAAAATCATACTGTTCGCGATCATTTTCTAGTTGCACCGACAGTTCTTTTACGATAATAACTGATTGTATTTTTGATCACGAATTTTATTGATAAAGGTAATTACTCGAACCCAATCTGAAAGATACTGCTTTTCGTCCCATTGAAAAAGATGCGGCAAATCGCGAGAAAAATACTTAGACAAATCAATCGCGTAATCGGAAATCACAACATCCGGTTTTTGACGAATACCGACAATAATAATCGGGCGCGGACTGATTCGCACCAAAGTTTGTTTCTGCAGCTGTTCTTCTAGTCCCCGCCCTTTGGACTCTATCGCCACACGGATAGGTAGATCGCGGTCCATCAGAATATGATAAAGCAGTTGTGAAACATAATATTTGAAGGAATTTGAATTGATTGTCTTTCTCCATTTTTCATTCGGCGTATCCACACTGTGAGCGATCCTTTCTAGGAGATCAAAAAGATAAAGATACTGGTCCTCAACCTCAGAAATTGTCATATAATCACCGAAGGAATCGATTTGTTTCCCTAATCCAAATGTTAATAAAAAAGAAAAAATATACGTGGTATTAATAAATAGAAATCTTTTTTCATCCTGCCCGAAACGATATTGCAAATGCTCCTCTATCTGAATGATCCATTCGTCAATTAAGCGTCGATAGTCACTTAGAAAAGTTGGCGATTGTAATTGAATCTGCTGCAACGTTTCTTGAGAATAGCTCTGTCCTACGGTAAACATATAATAGATATACAAGAATTCATCACTAGGTAAATCCTTTTCGAAAAGTAGGTTGGCTTCAAAAAAAGGAACAAGTATTTCTTTTTCAAAAAGCTCTTTGGAAATAAAGGGATTAAAAAACTTTCTGACCGTTTCCGGTATCGTTTGAATCAAATAGCCCTGTTTAATACGCATAACAGTCACTGCCAGAAAATTGATAAAACGCTCCTTGTCTGCATGTCTAAGAAAAGGAAAGTATTCAGTTAAACTTTGATAGATCACAGTTGCACTTTTTTGAACAATCGGAGGACGATTGCTGTCAATTTCATCATAAATATGCCAATAAAAACTATGAAAGAAAAAACGAATACGAAACTCATCTCCAATTAAATACCCGTTCTTTTTTAAATTCAAACCGATTTGATATTGAGCCAAAATTGGGCTAAATTCACCTATTTGTCGTTGGACCGTTCGACGACTTAGGTATTGACTTTGACTAAACGATTCCAGGGATTTGAATTTCTGATTAAAAATAGCGTCCCAAATAATAAAGGGCAGCGTTGATTTGGTTAAATCCACTCGAATTTTATTTAGCAGAAATCTTTCGGAAAACTTAATTGTGGCTTCCTTATTCTCTCGCTCTATCGAAAATTCAGGATAACTCTGTTGAATCGTTTCTATCTGATCCAATACTTGTCTTAACATAGAATAGGAAATACTCAGTTCTTCTGTAAGTTCTTTATAACTGAAAACAGAGTTATACGATCGATAGCAGTACGTGAAAACCTTTTGTACTAGTTGATCTTGTCCCTTTATAAAAGAATCTAGCATCAGAAAGCCTCCTTTGTTCTTTATAAATTTAGAAATATAACAATATTTTTATTGATCATAAATAATTCGCTCACTGTTTTTTTAGACAAAAAAAGCAGTAAAAAAATTTTCGAAGGATAAAATCCGAAGATTTTTTACTGCTTTCATTGAAGTCTGAAAAAATTATGACCTATATTTTGATGCTCCATCGACTAATTCATTTTTTATACACATTTCATCACACTTGATTTGTAACAGAAGCTTTTTTAGAAACAACCTTTTTCAAGCAATAGCCGTTTCCCCAAGAGGTTTGCAGCTGGGATTCATCTAAGCCGTGCTCTACCATTTTCTTCTTAAGCGACTTGATAATGCCAGACAGACGGCTTTCCTTCGCTCTTGAAGGTGCAGATTCCCACAAGTAATAGCACATCTCCGTTCGAGAAATACATTTTCCTATTGATTGCTTCAGCAAGCGAAAGACTCGATATTCTTGCTTTGTTAAGCGGTAATCGAAATTTTCCAAATCAATATCTTTTTCCTTTGTCAGCGTAGGTTTGCTTTTTTGCTTCGTTTTCTCGCGAATTGACATCTGCTCGCGTAATTCTTCAAAGCTTACTTTCTGGGAAACAATCAATTCGACTCCTTGTTGCTTCCACTGCTCACGAGTCTCCTCATCTAGCTCTGAAATTGTTTTTCGTATGAGTCTGCAGTGAAACAATTTCAATGTTTCTAGACAAGTTGCTACTTCCTGATCTGAAATGGTTTCGCTTAGAATTACTGTATCAAAATAATCAAGCTCGCTAGAAAATTCCTCTTTATCTGTACTTTGCAAATCCAAAAGTACCTGATTACTGCATAGCACCTCATACCCTAAATCATTCAGTTTTTTTACAAAATCCTGTTCGTATGAATAACTTTTTGTTAAAAGTAAGACTGTCATTAAATCCTCTCATTTCATGTTTTCTTAAATGCTCTTTTTTCTGACTTTTAATACAACTACTCCCAATACAATCAATAGGACTAAAATGCCCAAAGTGCTCCAGATGCCACTGTTTTGACTTCCTGTACTTGGCAAACGTTTAGAAGTCGTAGATGTGCTTCTCGTTGTAGTTTGATGGGTCGTCGTATTCTTCTTCGTGACACTGTTCTTCGTCTCATCCTTTGTTTTTTCTATCTCTGGCTCTGCTATTGGCGTATTTTCTTTGGTAACCTCTTTTACATTTGGTTGATTATCTTTTACTGAAAACTCAATTGGTGTTGCATCTAATTGGTACCCTTTTGGCGCCTTGGTTTCAATCAGCTTATAGCTTCCATCAGTCAAACCTTTAATAAGAATCGTTCCATCCTTACCGGTGACGATCATTTCCTGACCCTCGACTACTTTATCTTCGCCAGTTACTAATTTAAATTCTGCATTTGCCAATCTCTTGCCAGTTTTACTATCTGTCTTTTTCAATAGCAGTTCACCCGGTGGAATTTCCTTATCTGGAGTAAAATGATTCGTGAAAATCGGCTGCTTTCCAGCTTCAACTCCTTCGTAAACAGCGGTAGTCTCAAGCTTTCCAGCTTTCTCCTCAACAGTCACGAACACCTTATAAATAGTGTCATCGTAGGTGATTCCGGCCTCTTTTTCGGCTGGGATCACTTCGGAAATCGTATACTCGTAAGTTCCGGCTTCACCATACTCGATCGCATCAAATGTAATCGTTCCATCTGCCGCATTTTTCTGGATTTGATCCACGCCTTCACCTTTCAGATTGAAGCTGAATTCTTCAGCTTTTAAAGGTCGTCCGCTTAATTCTTTCTTCGCCGTTAATTCAATTTTTGAAGAAGCTTTTCGATTTTCTAAAGAGAATGTATGATTTATTCGTTCTCTAGAAATGATAAACTCATGCTCTTGGTTGTCCTTCACATATCCTTCAGGTGCTTGACTTTCTACAATGACATAGGTTCCATAACGTAAATTAGACAGATAATCGACTTCCGCACCATTTTCAATGATTTTATCGCCTTTTACTTCAATATTTGAAAGCATCAGTGTTAGATTGCCTTCAGTGTCCTTTCGATAAAGATCGAAAAAGGCTGAACTTGTAGTAATTAGCTGATCGTTCTCATCTAGTTTCCGGAAGGTGATCGAGCCATTTTTCCCACTTGAAGTTCCTTCACCATCTGTAGATTTCACGGTCACAGTTTTCGTTACTTCATGAAATTGGATGTCTTTACCATAAAGTGATGCCTCGTTTGCAATCACTTCATTATTTTGAATCCCCGGATCTAGCAATGTTTGATACTCAATGATGTAAGCAGAATCGATCGTCTCACCTAGATGAATGGTTAATGTTTGAGTTCCTGCTGCAGAATCCGAAGTAACCACAGGGCTGTTTTCCTCTGTAAACACAAGAGCCTCGCCATCTTTAACAAATGTTCCAGAACCATTATTTTTTGCCTTAAAGACCTTTACCACTACATTTTTATCAGCGTCATAAACAAATGTCTGCTCACTGATTTTTACAGTGTCTTTAACGACTGGATCGTGAATTGTATGCCCGTCTTTATTTAAAACAACAGACCAATTGATTGAACGGTAGTCTTCACCTGTTCCTTGTTGCCCGCTCTTAGAAATCCATGCATCCTTCGCACTTTTTTCAACGGTTCCTTCGACCTTTATTGGTTTACTATCCTTTACTGTCATCGTCGCAACATTTTTATAAGTTGGAACTTCATCTGCCGCTTCTGCCGAAACAAAAATGGCGAAGGTTGACCCTTTGTCTTTTAATAAAGTAATAGTTGGAACCCCAGCTTCATCAAGTTCATACGTATAATCAACATTGACTTCCCATTTCGTTCCTAATTGAGCAGCTTCTAGCTTACTAGCAGCCACATCGACATCGTAAATAACAAGTTCTTTAAGCGTTTGTCCCTCGCCTAATGCTTCTTTGATCGTTGTCTCTTTAGGAATGGTTGTTTTCCATGTATTAAACAACGCTGTCCAGTACACACTATTTTCTCCTGCGGTTGTTTCTAAGAATGGATTATTATGACTAAAGGCTTTGGCTACATCTGCCCCTTCTGTAAGATATTTCCCATATTTTAAACCATTAAATGCGTACTGTGTACTCACCCATGTGGCAAGTTCTGCACCATCTGTGTGATTTTTTCCATCTTCACCGGTATACGTTACCACTACGCTATTATCAAATCTCTGTGTAGTACCCGTATCATGATGTGGCTGTTTGTCCATGAAGAAGTGTGTCTCATAATTAAAGGTGATTTGATCGCTTGTTGTTGCATAAGCTCCAATTAATCGGATATTAAATCCTAACGAGTAATCTTCATCGCCATCGACTTTTTCCAGAACGTAGTCGCTATCTTTAGTTAAAACCTTATCAGTCGTTCCATCGTTAGCTTTTACTACAAGCGATGATTCAATCAATTGAAGCGCACTCTTATTTATTCCAGAAAGAGTGGTGTATCTATCTTTGATGATCGCATCTTTCATTAAAAGACGATTTTTGTTCAATACTACCTGCCAGCTGATTGTGTTCGTCGCATAATTCTTACTCGGCGCTGTTTTGGTGATGCCTAATGCTCCTTCAACATCTGGTGTTTCTCCCGCATTAATTTCTTCACTTTCTGTTCCATCAATAATCAAAGCAGTATTCTGAAGAGCACTTCGTAATGGCGTTGGCACATCAAATGTTTGGGTCGAATACTTCACTTTATAAACGCCTTTTTCTGCAAAATTTAACGTAAAGTGTACATACTCTCCGTTTTTTTCTCTATAATCAGCCGCTGCTTCTGAAAATGTCCACTTATCACTAGCGACTTCATTGCCATTTTCGTCATACACTTTGATGCTGTCTTTCAATAAATAATGTTTTGCTGTATTCGGATCACCATATCTTGAATACATCCAGTCCTTAAGAATTCCACCATCAGTCGTATACGTAGCTTTGATTTCCCAGTTGAAAATACCGGTATTTAAATCATAATCCGTACAATATTTATAATTGTCTCTATCATCGAAAGACACACTCGCCTCTGCCGAATTAGAAATAAAGTTATCTCCGCTAATCGTTGCCTTATTCAGAAATTCCTTCTTGCTTTCATCAGCCACCCGCATTTTAAGAACAATTTTTACTGGCTGATTCATCACACCAGAGGTAAATTTGTAGACATAATCTGTGCCAGCTATCCAAGAATTAATAAAGCCTGCTGGCGGTATTACCCATTCACCATTCTCATTCATCACATAATCCTGGGTATACCAAACAGATAATCCTTCAGGCATCGTATCTCTTAAAACCGCGTTTCTCAGATCACGTCTTTCTTCATTTAAGATGATCGTCCATGTCACTGAGTTATCAGCTTCAATTTTTCCGCTTTTACTAATGTCCGCTTTTACGACTGGAATGACAATCCTAATTTCTACTCCAGCCTCATCTGTGATCCCAGTTGAAATCTCAATTGTTTCATTTTCCGTAGTAATTTTCAGTTCTGTTCTTAAATCAATCGTCCCTTGACGCTCGCTTAAATTTCCGGCTTTATCATTAAAGGTGACGGTTAAAAGCCCATTTAAGTCTAAGGTGAATGACCCTAAAACATCTCCATCCTGATTTTTCAGCACATCTGTTACGGCATTATGAATAGAAAAATAGTCAGGCAGCTGATACGTATAAAAATCACCATTTTGTATAATTTCTGCATCATCCAACACCCAATCAAAATGAATCTTGATATTAGCATCTTGAACAGCCGGATTTTCCTCATTAAACTCTTGGTCATTAAAATCCGTAATTTTAATATTGGTAAATAAATTCACGCCACGAGCGTTCAGATTTGCTTCATGATCCGCCCGAGCTTGTCTTTTAGCTATTGTCTGGTCTGCCTCAGCTTGGTTGACGATATCGGGCGCTGGATCTGAAGCTTTGTTGTAATATATACTGGTCAACACATTATTCCCAAAATCGATTGTTTCTGCTTCTACATTATCTGATGTAGTTTCTGCCGTTACCTCAATCAATCCTTCATAAAATTTTGCACTAGCGAAATCTGGTACAAGTCCATCAGCTGTTTTTTGATAATTTTGTTTGAATTGAAAGATTAGTTGTTGATTTTTTACTTGATAATTCCCCATCTCGCCTAAACTACCTGATTGCTCTGGATAATGCAGGTTTGCGGGCAACTCAATAATCGTGGTGGTATTTTCCTCAATCAATGTCGGTTGTGCCAGTGCCCAACTTAAATTCAGTTTGACAGCCGTCTTTTGATCTATCCGATGATTCTCTGTGATTTCCTGATCATTGGTATCTGTGACAGTCACTTGATTAACGACTACTCCCGTTTGATCCGCGGTTTCCGCAATAGCCGACATCGGAAAAAGACTAATCATCATGCCAATTATTGCAGACAACGACCAAAGCTTTTTTAATCGTTTCATTTTTCACAACCTCCTTATACATGTAAATAATTTGCTTAAGCGTTGATTCTCCGCCTTAAACAAACTAATCCATTAAAATCGTCTTATAGCTTTTTATTATTTTTCCGCCTCCTTTATTACTTTCCCAGCATTTCCCAACCTTTTGACTAGCTTTTCTTCCATTTTCCAAGGCTATAGATCTGAGAAAAGCCGCTTCAATTTATACAATAAATAGGCTCTTTCTCATCTATTATTATTAGTCAAATTAGAGGTCTGAAAATGACAAAAATAATAAAATAAGTCTATATTAACGTCCTATTCAAAATATAAACTTTAAAAGAGCAAAAAAATAAAGACCTGCTATCATAAACAGATCTCTCATTTCGTATTTTTCTTCCCAAAATACACGCCGAACATTGCTTCTTGTTTTCTAGTCATTTAATTAACGGACTTTAGAAAAAAATTATTTTCTTGTCAACTAACCTTTATATTTAATTTACAAATAAATTTTCATTGATAACCTAAAGAAACGTTGTTATTTAAACGTTTCTTTAGAAGAGGTCATTTTCTGTTGTTATTGAATGTTTTTTTGTCACATTCGAGAGGAGTCTGACTATATGTTAAAAAATCTGGTTTTCATTCCTAAATAGGAGCTTCTGACTGCAGCTACAAAAAAACGAACCGCCTATAAAAGACAATTCGTTTTTCTTTGGATTAAATTTAGCTTTATAATGTTCTCACGGTATCCACGATGCTTTCATGCTCAATGTTCGTAACATCAAAGTGCAAAATATTGAAGGTCACCTCTAAAATGAAGCTGATTCCAAAGACCGAAATAACTGTTCCAATTCCCACCTTTGCTCCCAATAGCCAACCAATCAGCAGAACCGTGCCCTCGATTACACCGCGAACAATTCCGATGGGAACCTTCGGCAGACGTTTTCCCAACGCAACCATCAAAGCATCACGCGGCCCGCAGCCAAGCGAAGCCCCAATATAAAAATAACTCCCAATGCAAATCGACAGTTGCCCAAGTAACAGCATCAAAACGCCAGAGAAAAAATTGTTCATTTGAGGAATCAGATCCACAGCTTGAATCAGATCCACGAAAGTTCCAATCAGAATCGTGTTAAGAATTGTTCCAAAGCCAATTTTTTCCTTTAAAGCTACATCAACCAATAAAATGACAAATCCGCTAATGATCAAAATATTGCCATACGTTTGGTCTGTCAGATAAGCTAATCCCATACTGAAGGCCTCCCAGGAAGCCAAGCCGATATTTGCCTGAATCGTTAAAAACGAACCCAATGCGAATAAAAACAAACCAAATACCAACTTTACCAACCGAACACTATACCCTTTCATTCAATCCCCTCTTTCTACTCCCTAAACATCAGCATCAAAATATGTGTTTCCTCATTCGTCGGGTTGGCATACTTATGATTGCAATTTGCTAAAAATTGAATTGCTTCTCCTTCTTCTAGTTCAAAACTCTTTTCACCAACCTGAATAGCCAATACCCCTTGTGTACAAATAATATATTCTCTGATTCCGGCTTCATGATATTCAGATAAGCGCTCCGAGTGAGGCGCGATCACATGACGCATCATTTCAAATTTTTTATCCGGATCAAACTCAAACAAATTATACGTATCAAACCCTTTTGAAGTTGAATAATGCTTACTATTACTTTTTCTGATTACTGACACGTCCGGTGTTTCCATATAAGTCAGCTGGGCTAAAGGAATATGAATTCCTGTACAAATTTTCTCTAGCATCGAAATCGTCGGACTTTTGGCGCAACGCTCGATCTCACTTAGCATACTCTTACTAACGCCGGACAATCGCGCCAGATCATCTAAGGTCAGATTTCTTTCTTGGCGAATTCGTTTAATATTTCGACTGACAATTTCATTTGCTGAAATCATAATATCCTCCAATTACTATCTCGAATAAAATCCACTATAGTGTAAATTTAATAGATAACACCGTGTTTGTCAACATCATTAAAGGCTGAGCTTTATGTTTTCCTTAATTCCAAATACACAACAAGCGCTTGAAAATATGTTTATTTTCTCCTATACGCGTCCCCATTTTTACTCTTTTAAGCATATTTCTGTTCAAAAAAAAGTTATCCTTTACACTATTTTATACAACAAGCATTACTTTATAGATAAACAGATTAAGTTTCTTATTATTTCCTTCGTATCTTTAGAAACTAATGTAAGAGCTAAACGATCGTTAGTAAAGCATTTTTTAAATTTATAAAGTTACCAAACAAATTTTTACTGGTGAATAAATAAGCTTTTATTGACGTATTTTAGCTTTTTACTATTCAATAAAATCACCATCCAAAACTAAATACAATGAACTGTTATTGGTTCATGTAAAAAATAAATAGGAGTGAATATTGATATGTTTTTACACAAAAAGGAATTACAGTTTGAAGCAAAACCGGATAGTCCGAATCCTCTAATTGCGAAGTATCTTCAAGAATTGATTGGTGAACAATACGGCGAAATGAGCGTTGCTATGCAGTACCTGTTCCAAGGCTGGAGCATGCGCGGAGAAGAAAAATACAAAGATATGCTGATGGATATCGCAACAGAAGAAATTGGCCACGTAGAAATGTTGGCAACGATGGTGGCTCGACTTTTAGAAGGCGCCCCTGTTGAAGATCAAGAATCAGCAATGAAAAATGATCCTGCTATTGGCGCTGTAATTGCTGGTATGAATCCGCAACAGGCAATTGTTGCTGGCTTAGGACCACGTCCTGCTGACAGTGTAGGAAATCCTTGGAGCGGCGGTTATATCATTGCCAGCGGTAATTTACTAGCTGATTTCCGAGCAAACCTAAATGCGGAATCCCAAGGCCGCCTGCAAGTAGCCAGAATTTACGAAATGATTGAAGATAAAGGCGTTAAAGATTTACTATCCGTACTATTAGCCCGCGACAGCTATCACCAAAACTTATGGGCAACTGCTGTCAAAGAACTAGAAGAAAAGGAAAAGAGTATTTTAGTTCCTAGTACGTTCCCAAGAGAGAATGAACGTTTAGATATCGCTTATGATTTCTACAACTTTTCTGAAGGCAAAGAAAGCAAAAAAGGCAGCTGGGCCAAAGGAAAAGCATTAGACGGTGAAGGTGAATACAACTACTTGAAAGAACCAAAAGTAGAAGGAAAAGCCCCTAAGCTTGATCCTGTTACACCTAAAATGTACGGTACACCCCCAGCTAAATAACAATATTAAAAATGAACCCTCAGCGATTTTCTCTTGAGGGTTCATTTTTTTGTGTTGTTTTTTTACAACATGCTATCCATAAATAAATCGTTCTAGAAAATTGTCGGTACCAATCCACCATCTAGACGTAATGCTGCTCCTGAGAAGGATCGCGCATAAGGGCTGGAAACAAAGGCTGCAAAGCGACCGATTTCTTCTGGACGGATCAATCGTTGAATTTGAGACAATGGTCGATGATTTTTCATAAAATCGCTTTCCCATTCACTTTCAGGGATATCCGTGTCGCTATACATATCCACCAACATCTGCTGCACGCCTTCTGTTAAAGTGGAGCCTGGCATGATGGTATTGACTGTTACATTGGTTCCCTTTGTCAGCTTGGATAAGCTTTTAGCTAAAGAAAGGTTCATCGTTTTGGTCAAGCTGTATTGCGGCATTTCACCAGAGGGCATAATCGCCTCTTCACTCGCAATGAAGATAATCCTGCCAAAATCAGTCGACAACATTTCAGGTAAATAAAACTTCGCCAGTGCATTGCCGGAATAAAAGTTCACATCAATAAAATGCTGCCAAAGCTCATCTGTAATATCAAAATAATCCTTTGGCTGAAAAATGCCCATATTGTTGATCAAAATATCAACTCTCGGATAAGCTTCAAACAGTTTTTGACGCTCGTCTTCCTTAGATAAATCATAGGCAGCTGCCTGTGGCGTTGTTTGCGGAAATTGTTTCTTTATTTCCATTACTACTTCATCCACTGCCTGACTATTGCGACCATTTATGATGACATTTGCCCCTTCTTTTGCCAGTTCCCAGGCAATTGCCTTGCCGATTCCTTTAGTTGAACCGGTGACCAATGCGGTTTTTCCTTTTAAATCTAGTTCCAATTTTATCTCCTCCAGCTATTCTTTATTCTTCGATCTTGATACACAAATTCTAATGGTTATAAAGAACAACTGTCAAATGGTTGGATTTTCCAATTTTAATTAATCCCTTGCTCCATCTTCACCATCTGCTTTTATTTCCCATAAAATCTTACTCTACAAATACTTCTTCGGTGTCTTCAACATTCTCAACGCATTTAGAATAACCAAGATCGTACTCCCTTCATGCAAGATCACACCGATGGTAATGTCCATCTTGCCAAGAAGGTTCAATGTGACTAACGTTAACACAACAACTATTGAAAAGGCGATATTTTGCCACGTAATTTTGTCCATTTTCTTACTTAATTGATGTGCATAAGCCAGTTTAGATAAATCATTTTTCATTAGCACGAGATCGGCCACATCTATCTCGACACCTGTTCCTTCGCCCATTGCGATACCAACATCCGCAGTAACAAGTGCAGGTGCATCATTGATTCCATCGCCCAGCATAGCAGTTGAACCATATTCTTCCTGTTGTTCTTTAACAATCTTCGCTTTGTCTTCCGGCATCACGTTGGCAATGACCTCATCGACACCGATTTGTTTTCCGACTGTTTCACCGGTTAGCTTTGCATCGCCTGTGATCATGGTCGTATGAAGACCCGCTTCTTTGAAATAGCTTATCGCTGCCTTTGCGTCTTGAATCAGTACATCCATCAATGCAATCAAGCCAATTACTGTCTCATTTTTCCCAAAGAATACCACCGTTTTTCCCTCTGCAGAAAATTGCTTTTCCTTTTCTTTATAAATAAAGGAAACTTTTTCAAAGGAGACAGGTTTTCCGATACGATAGCTGTTGCCTACATAATTCGTCGATAAGCCACGTCCGACTTGATTTGCTACGTCAAGCTGAAGCGCCCTCGTTTCGGGAAAACTAGTGATGATCGCTGTGGCTAATGGATGGTTCGATTGTTTTTCCATAGCCACTAGGATATCAATAAGTTCATTTTGATCCAGCCCCTGTTCAAAAACAAAATCCGTCACTACCGGCTTGCCATTTGTCAGTGTTCCAGTTTTATCAAAAGAAATGGCTTTTAGGCCTTGTAATTTTGAGAGATACGCACCGCCTTTTACCAACACACCTTTTTTAGATAAATTGGAAATCGTCGCTAAAGTCGTTGAGACAGCACTTGCAGCAAGCGCGCAGGGTGAAACAGAAATCAAATAAACCATACTGCGATACAAACTGACTTCCCAGCTCCAGCCGAAAATATACGGCCCGGCAAGTAACACGAATGGAAACAAGGCTAAGACGATCGTCACATACTTAGGTTCCAAGCGTTGAATCAGCGTGGCTGTCTTGGTTAAACTTTCTTGCGATTGCCTCACCAGTTGCAAGATTTTTGAAAAGACCGTTTCCGAACTATCTTTTGTAACTTTCATGGTGAAAGTGCCGGAACCGTTGATCGTACCCCCATAAACCTCATCCCCGAACGTCTTCTCTTTGGGAATACTTTCGCCATTGATGGAGGATTCGTCAATCGCAGTGTTTCCGCTTAAAATCACCCCATCGGTTGGCACCTGCGCTCCATTAAGAACCTGCAATGTATCACCAGTTTTTACCACATCCACTGGAACTATTTGGGTACTGCCATCAGGATAAACAATTCTGGCTTCTGTCGGATTTAGATTCAATAAGTGAGTGATTTCTCGTTTGCTTTTTCCATCTACGTAATCCTCCAAGAAATGCGCTGCCGCAAAAATCACGATCAGCATGGCCGCTTCCTCGTATTTACCAATCACGATCGCCCCAGCAGCTGCTAAGGCCATTAAAAAATGAACATTTGGCTGAAATTTTTTGGCACTGTGTGAATTTCTAATGGTATCGCCGACACCTTCAAGGATAATATGGTATCCCGCGGTAACAACAGAGAGAATAAATGCCATACTCGAATAAAAACTGCTGCTTCCCTCCAAAATAAAGCCCGCTAAAAATGCCGCAAACCCGACAAAAAACAGGATGATCGTGAGTTTCCCTCCATGATTGTGGACATGTTCATGGCTGTGGGCATTATCTAGATCATGAAGTGGTACGCTCCTTTTTTCCATAGTATTCTCCTCTTATCATCATTGTTATTCATATGAATGTCAATTCATGTGTTTGAATTAAGTATATATGAATACATATTCATATATCAAGTGACTAGCTAGTCCTTTTCACAAAAAAAAGAACACTTTATCAGAATTACTTCCAATAAAGTGTTCTCTATCATGAAGAAAAAATTCATTTAATCCACCGATTTCAAGGCCTCTAACATATCAACATTTTTCAAACGGTGATTGATGATAAATCCAAGAATGGTCGTCACGATAACAATGATTACTGTCGGTACAATAAAGCTGATACTGGACAACGCTGGATTAAACATCGCATCATTTGGTGGAACCGAGGTAAGAATAAACTGGTGCAGCCATTCACCTAACCCGAAACCAACGACGATCCCGATTGCCGTCAGCAAGATTGTTTCACGATAAATGTACAGTGTGACCTCTTTGTCATAAAATCCCAATACCTTAATAGTAGAAAGCTCACGAATTCGTTCAGATACATTGATGTTCGTTAAATTATACAGGATCACGACCGCTAGCAGCACAGCAATAAAGACAAGGACCTCCATGATTTTATTCAGCGATGTAACAATCATATCAATTTGACTAGTCATCGTCGTATTTTGAACGACACCGGCGACTCCTGCCAGATTAATAAATTTCGCCGCTTGTTTTTTGGTATTCGCTTTGGACGGGTTCTTTAGATTGACCAATGAAGCATTGGATTGGAAATCCTCCTTAAAGACAGACTGATACTCCGTTTTGTTCATAAACATAAAATGACCCATATACATTTCAGTGATTCCGTCCACCTTCATCGTTCGGTTTTGATTTTCTGCATCCTTGACCTTGATCTGATCGCCAACCTCCACATTCAACAAATTCGCCAATCGTTCAGTAATGATCACGCCATCATCATTCAGGTGCAACGTTTTTTTAGTTTTTCGTTCATTTAAATGAATGTAGTCGTCAAAATTTTGTGTTTTCTCCGGTACGATCAATTTGATTTCTTGATTGTCGTGATTCGCTCCAGCAGCTTTTGTCATGGTTTCATAATGAACAGGCGCATATTCCTGTATCGCAGGATCCGATAGCTGCTGCTTAATTTCGTCCTTTTTGTCAGGTGTCAGCGTGTCTGATTCAGCCACGATCATATCATAGCGGATCAGCTCGCCAAATTGCCGTTCATTGATTCCTTCAATCGAGTGCTGCACACTAAAACCGGCAAATAATAAAGTGACCGACCCAGCAACCCCGAAAATCGTCATCAGCATCCGTTTTTTATAACGGAAAAGATTTCGAGCCGTTACTTTATGGGTAAAGCTTAGGTGATTCCAAATAAAAGGAATTCTTTCCAATAAAATTCTTGAACCTTCTGCAGGGGCTTTAGGCAGCAGCAGATCCGCTGGTCGTTCGCGCAATTCCTTTTTCGCTGAGATCAGTGCAGGGATCACCGCGCTGATAAAGGCTAGAACACATGCCAATACTGAGATCCCCCAGTGAAACTTCAGCGTTAGTTCAGGCAGGATGAAGCCATCTTGATAGGTGCTATAGACAATCATCGGCAGCAAAGTGTGGCCTAATACAATTCCGATGATCGATCCGATCATACTGGAGCTCAACCCATAAACCACAAATTTCTTGTAAATATCTCTATCAGTATAGCCTAAAGCTTTCAGCGCTCCAGAATTTTTCCGCTCCTCATCCACAAAGCGGCCCATGGTGGTAAACGTCACGAGGGCAGCTACTAGAAATAGGAAAACCGGAAAAACATTTGCCAAAGCATCCACAATCGACGAAATACTGTTATAGATTCTGTACCCTTCGGAGCCGGGTAATTCCCGACGATTGTTGACTGAATACACTGGTTTTTTTAATTGGTCTACCGTCGTTTGTGCTTCTGAAAGCTGGCTTTCACTTGTGTTCAACTTCTTCTGCACATCATTTTTCTTTGCTTCAAACTGATTCAGCTGTGTTTGATACTCGGCTTCTTTTTGTGCCAATTCCTGTTCACTAGCAGCTAATTGTGTTTTAAGTTGTTCAGGAACATTTTCCGACCCACCCATTTGCTGCTTTTTCAGTTCTAGCTCTTGGCGGGCAGCAGTCAGCTGTTCTTTTCCCGCATCTAGTTGCTGTTGGCCATCCGATAACTGTACGCGGGCATTGTTCATTTGTCTTTTTGCATCATTCATTTTCGTTTGATAGTCCGCTTTAATCGCCGTTAACCGTTTTTCCGGTTGCTCCTCCAATTGCTCATTTAAATCGTCTTTGTGCTTTTGGACCTTCTTTGTATAGTTGTCCGAATAGGGATCTAGATTTTTCGTATCCTTAAAGGTCATGCGAGCGATCATATAATACGGCGAATCAAAGTTTGAGGCGTTCACCACACCAAAGCTTTTTAATTCACCAGTACCAGCCGTCGACTGACCGCGATTGAGGGATGATACGACCTCGGAGGTGTTGACAAAGCCGACGATTTTGAAAGAATTCTTTTTCAAGATCCTGGAATTTGTGATATCGGCTTTTTCAGTAAAGCTGATCGTGTCCCCTAGCTTGTAGTTATCTGCACATTTCGCATCCAATGCAATCTCCGTGTCTTTTTTTGGCATTCGCCCTTTCTCTATTTGATAAGTAGAAATGTCCTTCGTCTTAGAAAAAAGCCGAAAGCTCTCGGTCGTATCTTTCTTGGTGACATCCTTCAAATAGCCATACTCAATTTGACGTACGCCATCAGTTTTTTCTATTGCCTCGCGGTCAGAGTCATCGATCCCATAGCTGCCGATCACCGAGACATCCGCCATGTTCAACTCAGAAAAATAGTTTTTCCCCGTTTCCCGCATATCTGGTCCAGTTACCTTTAAACCTACTAGAGCAAAGGAACTGATCATCATCAATAGTAAAATTGAAACGAATCGGCCCTTCGAATATCTAAATGAACGGAAAATATCTTTCCATAACGTTTTCTTTTTCCTCATCGTTTCCACCTACCATTCAATCTCTGAAATTTTCTTAGGATTTTGATTTACCATAATTTCCTTTACCTGAGCATCGTGCATACGAATCACCCGGTCAGCGATGGGCGCCAGCGCTGCATTATGTGTCACGATGATTACCGTTGAGCCTTTTTCTCGGCTCATGTCCTGCAAAATTTGCAGAACCTGCTTCCCTGTTTGGTAATCTAATGCCCCTGTTGGCTCATCACATAGCAATATTTTTGGATTTTTCGCGACCGCTCGAGCAATCGCGACCCGCTGTTGTTCCCCGCCTGATAATTGGGCAGGAAAATTATTCATCCGATTCTTCAAGCCCACCTCTTCCAAAACCTGTTCAGGATCGGTAGCCTCTTCGACGATCTCAGAAGCAAGCTCAACATTTTCTTTCGCTGTCAAATTGGGAACCAAATTATAAAATTGGAAGACAAATCCGACGCTTTCTCGCCGATATTCGGTAAGCTGCTTAGCTGTATAATCCGCGATATTATTGCCATCAATGATTACTTGCCCTTTGGTATTTTTATCCATTCCTCCAAGGATATTCAAGACTGTCGATTTTCCAGCGCCAGAAGGGCCTAATACGATGGCTAGTTCCCCCTTTTCTACTTTAAAATTGACGTTTTTGTTTGCCAAGATCTCCGTTTCACCTGTTTGATAGCTTTTGTAATTGTGGACCATTTCGATGTAACTCATAAAATTTCCTCCTTAATTGAACAACGTGTTGATTAAATAATGAAATTAGTATAGAATTAATAAATAAACAATGCAATAAACACTTTGTCCAGTTCTGTTCAATTAGGAGGATAACGATGGGAAATAAAAGAAAAACTGCGAGTAAACAAGAAATTAAACGTGCCTTCACTCGATTGATACATGAAAAGGGATTTGAAGGACTGACAGTGATGGAGATTGCTCGCGAAGCTGGGATCAATCGGGGAACCTTTTACACACACTATATTGATAAGTATGATTTGATGGATAAATTAGAGATGGAAACAATCAATGATTTAAAGGCTATTTTACTGCGGCCAAATGTTGGAGATGTCAATGACCCATTGGAGCTGATTCCTTACCCTTTGATTTTGGAAGCTTTGATTTACGTCAAACAGGATTTTGATTTTATCAGTGCTCTGGCAGGACCAGGCGGCGATCCACAATTTGTCGCGATGATCAAAGGCATTTTATCCGAATTGATTGAATCGAAAATCAGTCAATCCACAGAATTAGAATTTAAAAAAGAAAATCTTCCAGAGGATTATGCCTTGGAGATTCTTCTATCAAGCATCGTAGCGATTATTTTATTATGGATCAAAAAGGGCGGGACAGAATCCCCCGAAGATATTGCCACCATGGTTTTTAAGGCCAGACAGATATCCCCATACGAATTATTGATTTAGAAAAAAGTTAAACGACCCTTTGACTATCCATTTTGATAGTAAAAAGGTCGTTTTCTTTTCATTTGTAAAGTATTTTTCAAAAAAACTTTACGAGTATCATTTTTTTCGTCACTGATCAGTCTAATTTTCCAGCGTCAACATCGCCTGCTTTGCCCACTCTGAATCCTTCAATATTGCTCGTCCAACACCAATCATATCGGCTTTTTCTTCACCTAGTAGTTCTTCAGCAACTTCTGCGTCAAGAATTCCACCTGTTAAAAGAACTGGGATCGTCACCTTTTGCTTGAGGGCCGCGGTCAAATCACTAAAATAACCTTGCTCTGAGCTATTCGGATTGATGTATGAACTGAGTCCTCCTGAAATATCCAATAAATCAATGCCCGCCTGCTCAAATGCTGCCGCTGCAACGATACTATCTTCAATCGTAGTTCCTCCAGGCGCGTGATCACTGGCACCCAGTCGAAGGGCAAGTGGATAATCTGGACCGACCGCTTGACGAACAGCTTCAATGATTTCTAAATGAAGTCGGATTCTTCCTTCGATCGAATATCCGCTATATTGATCTACGTGTTTATTGGTCAATGGAGAATAAAATTGAGTCAATAAATAGGCATGAGCAGCATGGATTTCTACTCCATCGAAACCGGCTTTTTTCGCTCTTACAGCTGCTGCCGCAAAATCAGCAATAACCTTTTGAATGTCTGCTGCGGTCATTTCAATCGGCAAGGCCTTATTTTTAGCAAATTTTGGGTGTTCAATCGCACTGGCACTTTTTGGCAATCCGCCAATAATTTCTTTTTTTCCTCGGGCACCGGCATGGTTGATTTGCGCAAAGACTTTGCTGCGATTTTGATGGATCGTCTTCACTAATTTTTCTAAACCAGCAATATCACTATCCTTCGCCATTGATAATTGTCCTTTACTGGCTTTTCCTTCTTGACTGATATAACTGTGCTCCAAAATAATTAAGCCAATAAAACCGCCTGCGGATTTTTCCGCGTAATAGTCGCAAAGTGCCTGAGTCACTTCTCCGTCTCCCTGCGCTTTTTCCGTTGCCATCGGCGGCATGACCAGCCGATTCGCTACATCTAAATAGCCAATTTTGATCGGTGTTCCCAATAAACTCATCTTTTACCCTCCTCTGATTCTTCGAAAATTCCGAGTGACTTATATCCTCAGTTTATCAGTTAGATTGAGGACATAATAGAGGTTGTAAAAATTTCGGTCTAAAAAAATCTCCTAACCATATCCCTAAAATTGGTTAAGAGAATTTTCTTTATTCCTTCGTCAAATCCCGCATAAAGAAGACCGTATCAACATCCATCAAATGATAATCCTTTGGCATCTCTGATTTATCAATCAACTGAAATTCATGCTTCTTGTAAAATTTCTGAGCTGCTTTCAGCACGTCAACGGTTCCCAAATACAAACGGGTATACCCTTGATGCTTACAGTAAGCGACCAGTGTATCCAACAATTTCTTTCCTACTTGCTTTTCGCCACGAAATTCCTTTGCCGCAAACATTTTTTTGATGGCTCCGCAGTGATTTTCCAGCTTTACTAGAGCAATCGTTCCAATAACGTGTTCATCAGAAAGTGCCACCCAGAAATTTCCGCCTGTATCGATATAGTCTTCTTTGATGCTCAAAAGATCCGGCTGATCTTCAATACTAATGTCAATATTGAATTCCTCTCGTTGAATTGGCAGAATCAAATCAACGACTTGCTGTGTATATTTTTCTTCAAATGGGACAATCTTTACTTCGTTCATTCCACACACTCCTTGATAAATGTTTCACTTTTTTTCTTGATACTTTTCAATCGTAAATAAATTATCGAAAAAACTTTACTTTCATAAAGAATAAACGTCTTTTACTTTACAAACTATTTTCCTGCTCGTTGGGTACGACCTGATACAAGATCTTCTCGATCGTTTGCATGGCGGTGACCAACTCTTGATAGTCCGCTGCGTCTAAGGGCTCTAACAGCTCTAGTACTTTTCGATCCGATTGTTCTTCTACATACTTGTTCAATTCCAAACCCTTTTCACTGAGAAAAAGCTGCATGCTTCGACTATCATTAGGATTTTTCTTTTTAGAAATATAGCCCTCTCGTTCCAACTTGCTCAATTTCCGACTTAAATAACTCTTTTTGATATTTAAACATTTTGTCAGTTGATTTGCGGTAATGTTGGGATGACGACCAATCTCTCCTAGAATACGCATCTCGATCATCGAATAATCCAAATCAAAGACTTTTTGATCAAAGACACCTAAAATTCTTGTATAGTATCGATTAAACTCTCTGACATCGCGGGTATCCAAGCGCTTACACTCCCTCCCTAAATTAGTTTACTTTGGCAACTAAATAAAGTATAAGCGTTTTAGTTTACTTTATCAACTATTTTAAGCGCACAAAGAATAAATCTCTTAAGTTAGCGAATAATTAGAAGAAAAGACTTGTAGAAACGCGAAGAATGATTTATTCTATCGGATGTACGTAACATGCAACATTAGGAGGAGATCATGATGACCCATTCATCTTGTATCGTACGCTCAAAGAACTATCCTACTTATTAAACGATTAGTTCTTTGACGGAAAAGCAATTTTCCTCAAAGAGAGAAATGAGGAAAATCAATTATGAATACAGAAAATAACGTTTTAGCCCCTTATGAATATTGGTATTGCAAGCAGCAGGTCAGCGAACTTGTCAGTGCCTACCATTCAGTGAACGACAAGCAAACAATCGTCACTTTACAGACATTGATCCAAGGAAGGACCGAAGAATTTTTTGGTCGCGATCCTTTACTAGCCGCATATTGGGAACAATTTCTTGATACCGGACTCACGCGGGATAAATTTGAAAAGCTATTTGAAGAAATGAAACGTTTCGTCACTCCGATGGACGTCCCTTCGACAAAGCAGATCGAGAAAAGCTTCCGCAAAGTCAAAAAAATGCAGTATCCCGAACTGGAAACAAAAGATTTTCGCGACCTAAGCTATTTGGGCTGGAACGACAGCGGTACCAATCGCAAATACTTGCTTCGTAAAATCGACGGACGTTTTGTCGGTGCCTATGGCAGCTTTAGTACCGATGTGCAAAAAGGCCATTGTGCAATTTGTAATCAAATCAGTACCGTCGCCTTCTTTTTGGCAACCACCAAATCTGCTGGAGATGGTACGTATACCAAAAAAGGCAACTATATTTGTACCGATAGCGATCAATGCAATCGCCAGCTGACACAATTAGCAACCTTAGAGCGCTTTTGGGACACAGTTACGAAGTAAAATCTGTAAAAACTTTACAAACAGAAAGCTTTTTTGAGAAATACTTTACAAAATGAAAGTCGAACGGCCATCTTTCTATCAGTTGATAGGAAGTGGCGTTCGACTTTTTTGTTCATAAACTAAACTTGATTTTAAATTAGCCAACAGGGTACCGATTTGACAATGTTATTAATGTCGCGATCAACACAGTAACCATACAAATTGAAACGACAATATTTACCCTGCTATTTTTTATGTTGAGGATTTTTTCTTTGCTGGAAAACAGTGGCACAATCAACAAGCTGGCCGGGATAAAGTAGCGTCCTTGCAATCCTTCAATCGACGCGGTACGCCCGACCTTGTTCCAAATTTGATACAGAGCAAAGAAGGTCAAGACCGTATACAGGAGCAGCATCACCGCGACAACGATTCTTTGATAAGGAATCAATGACTGATAGTCCTTTTCTTGAACAAAGCAAGCTCCAATGAAGGTCATAAAATACAAAACGAGCCAGTGTAATCCTAACGGTGCATCGAGCAAACCAAATTTTCCGGCAAAGGAATAGACGATATTGTCTCCTTTTGTGCCAAAGAGATAGTTATCTCGAAAATTTTCAAAAAAGATTCCTGGTTCCTTCAAGAACAATGCCACCTGCTTACTGGGATTGGCAAAATCACGATAAAGCAGCTGCTGATCAATCATCAGTTTATTCCATAGTACATAACATAGGATGCAGGATACAAAAATACCTACACCCCAAATCACTTTACGCTGGATGCTAAACGTTTTATTAGGTATCAAGAAAAACAACATGCCCAAGACAATCAGAGTCGGCTTCAGCAACACTAAGAAAACCATCAAGACAGCACTGAGAGCAAGCTTGCGATTACTGATCGACTCCTTACCAATCAAGCTGGTAATCCAAGCAATGAAGAAGAAGCTTATTGCAATGATCATTGCATCTCCCGAGACCGAGGTTGCTAAAAAGAGCGCCATCGGATTCAACGCGAGTATCGCGGCACCCATTTTAGAGTATGGAAATCGCTTGATAGCGAAAAAGAGGATCAATACATAAAAAATCAGATTCAAATACCTGGCGGCGTAATACTGCCAAATCACTGGTTTCCCCATCAACTTGCCAACCTTGATTCCGAATATCTGAGGAAGATAGTTCACAAAGAAGTAATTCGTGATACCACCAGTACCAATAAAGGCTTTTTCACCGGCCTTAATATGTTTCTCATCTACTTTGTATTGGTAAGGGTATTCCGTATTCTTTCCATTCTTATCAACAGCGTAAGAATTCATACTTTTCATTTCGTACGGAACCTCGAACCCATAGTTTCCCCATGTATTGTCTGTTTTCTTCAACTTTTTGTTATAGGTCATTGGTTTGACCTTGAATTCCGAAAACGCATAGGCTTTAATGAAATGCCCAATCTCATCCGGTGCCTGGATCGGCGGTACGGTATTGATCATTAATAAGCCAAAAACGATCGCTAAGACTAAAAACAAACGATTGGGAAATGTAATTTTCTTGATTGCGTGTAATAACCCAGCTCCGCCATCCTTTATTTTTTCGATCATCCTCACTCCCTCCAATAAGATCATTTATAATTATACTCTTACGTAAAATTCAAAAAAAGCTTTTTATTATCTAGCATCATTAGTCTACACAAAAACAGATAATTAACCTTTCTTTTTACATCAGATCGCTATTGTTCTTCATTATCTGAAACTCGCATTTCCATCATCAGTATCTTCACCTTAGGACAAATGTACTTTTTCTTCTGTAGCATGGTATCCGTTCAAATTGAAAATTAACAGAATTTGATAGCAAAAAGTTCTCTGAATTTGCGACTCACTAATTATAAAACCCGTAACGATAGTAGCTTCGTTACGGGTTTTATTATGAAAATAGATCGTATCCAACTATTATTTCTTGCTTCAATTTCTATAAAAAAACTTGATTTGATTTCCTTCACCAGCACTGTATTCCAGCATTATTTTTATTTACTTAAAAATAGAAGGTTGATTATGCAACTATAAAGAAAGAAAAAGCTAAACTGTGCTTTATTTCTCATCTTGATCCGCCTCTACTTCTCTTGCGTATTCTTTACTGGCCTCATACACAGAAATTGCGCGTTTTCGTCGTTCCTTATGATCCACAATTGGTCTTGGATAGTCTTTATCCAAAATCACCCCATATTCTTCTTGCTCTGCCTGCGTCATTTTCTCTGGTTGATGAATCAGCTTTTCGGGAACATTTTTCAATTCCTTCACATATTTCTTGATAAATTTGCCTTCTTTATCGAATTTTTGTGATTGCGTCGCAGGGTTGAACACGCGGAAATACGGTACAGCATCGGTTCCAGTTGAAGCAGCCCACTGCCAGCCACCGATATTGCTGGCAGGATCATAATCGATCAATTGCTGCTGGAAATACTGCTCACCCCAGCGCCAATCAATCAGCAGATCCTTCGTCAAAAAAGAAGCGGTGATCATCCGCAGACAATTGTGCATCCACCCTGTTTCGTTCAGCTGACGCATTGCTGCATCAACGATCGGAAAGCCAGTTTTGCCTTCCTGCCACTTTTTGAACTTTTCTTTATCGTTTTCCCATTGAATGAAGCGAAATTGTGCTTGGATCGGTTCATTTTGTTGACGAGGATGTTTCGTAAAGATCATATTGTAGAAATCCCGCCAGCACAATTCTCTTTGAAAGGTATTACGTCCTTGAAAGACCTCTTCCTCCTGTAATGCCTGCCAAACCGTTCGAATCGAGAGTTCTCCTGTTCGCAAATACTGAGACAAATGACTGGTTTGATCTAAGCTCGGGATATCACGAGCCTTCTCATAGTTTTCCACTGAATTTTTGACAAATTTCTTTAGTTGACGCTGCGCTGCCTCTTCGCCAAGATTTTTAAACTTCGGCAATTTAGCAACTAACTCCTCAAACTTTTCCTTGTCAGCAGGAAATAGCGCCTTTGAATAAACCGCTTCGGCCTGAAAATTAACCTTAAGCGGTGTTTCCTTCACGCGTTCCTTCCATTGATTGTAGTAAGGAGTAAATACTTTGTAGGCTTTCCCCTGTTGATTTTTGATCTCATTTGCTCCATGAAGGTAGTGATCTTGAAAACGAAAATAATCAATCGCGTTTTGTCGGAAAAATTTCTTTGCTTCATCATCTCGCTTAGCACCAAATCCAGTGGTATCCTCATTGAAATAGATTTTATTCCAATCCGGCAAAGCTTTTTTTAGTTGTTTAAACAATTCAATCGGTTCTCCGTATTGAACTTGTAGCTGCGCCTTCTCATCGATTTTTTCTTTAAAATAAGCTAGACTTGCAAAGAAAGCGTGATGATTGTGACTGTCTTCTAGAAATTGCGCTGGATTAACTTGAAATAATAAAATCAACTCATCTTCATCAGTTAAATCTTGAAACGCATGATAAAGCGCTTTGTTGTCCTGTATTCTCAAATCCCGACGAAACCACATAACCGTTTGCATCGAATCAACCTCCTTAATAAAATGACGATCCTTTATTCGAAATTAACATAGATTCCGCTAAAACGCATGTTATTGGTTTATCCTATACTTTTAATTCATCGTTTAGTAGTCGGATTATTCATCAAAAAAACGTGTAAGGACTCACTGCGAGAGCGTATCCTTACACGATTTTTTATAGCTTCATCTCATCTATTCCGAACTTCCATTCTTTTGTAATTCCGTTGTGCATCACGAGGAAATCAACATTTAGGAGATGTCTGTCAATATTACTAAAACGAAGTCACCCGCTCATCAGTTACAGATTTTTTCAAGATACTTTGACCATTACTTTCAATCACGTGTTTATACCAATAATAAGATGCTTTCGGGTAACGTTTGAAGCTGCCTTCTCCCTGATTGTTTGCGTCGACATAGATAAAGCCGTATCTTTTTTCAATACTTCCTGTCGATAAAGCGACCAGATCGATCGCGCTCCAAGGCATGTAGCCAATAACGTTCACTCCATCCTTGATTGCCTCCATCAGCGCTTCAACATGCGCCTGCAAATAATCAATGCGGTACTGATCATCGATTTTTCCGTTGATCAGCTCGTCCTTCGCTCCCAGACCGTTTTCAACGATCATGATCGGAATTTGATAGCGATCATAAACGGTATTCAGTAGATATCTCAAACCCGTGGCATCGATTTGCCAACCCCATTCGCTTTCCTGTAAATAAGGATTTTTCACACCAAAGCCTGAGATTAGATTTCCCGCGGCTTTATCCTTGCCTAATGCTTCCCCTTCTTCCTGACCACTTACGCAAAGGGATTGATAATAGCTGCAGGAATAAAAATCAACACATCCTTCGGCTAATATTTGTTGATCACCAGGCTCTGTGTGAAACGAAATGTGATGCTCGTCAAAATAACGCTTGGAATAACTTGGATAGTACCCTCGGATCATCACATCGCTGCAAAACATGTTTTTCATTTGTTCATATTGCAATGTACTAAAGACATCCTGAGGATCACTGGTTAAAGGATAGCCCACCATACTAGCGATCATACAGCCGACTTTTAAGGTTGGATCAATGTCATGAGCCATTTTTACGGCTTGCGCACTAGCCAAGAATTGATGATGGAGCGCTTGATATCTCGTATTGTCGTTGTTGATCTCAGAAGGAATCGAAGCATTCAGTCCCACTGCTGTCCGAATCCCAAAATTGACTAACGTACAATTGATTTCATTAAAGGTGATCCAATAGCTGACCTGTTCATGATAGCGTTCGAATAACGTCTGACAATATTTCAAATAATGATCGATCATTTCACGATTGGTCCAGCCGCCTCTTTCCGCCAGATACCAAGGAGATTCATAATGAGAAATCGTCACGATCGGTTCGATATCATATTTTGATAATTCCTCAAAGATACGATCGTAAAATTGTAATCCAGCTTCATTTGGCTCTTCTTCAATCCCGTTTGGATAAATTCTCGTCCAAGCGATCGACATGCGATACGCCTTTAAGCCCATTTCGCCCATTAATTTGATATCCTCTTGATAATGATGATAGAAATCCACTGCTTTATGAGAAGAATAGTATTCGTCTTCAAAAGCGGATGCAACTTCTACACGAACCCCTTCATCCATATCTGTAGCAATCGTATCGATGACACTGACGCCTTTTCCATCCTCATTCCACGCACCTTCAATCTGATTTGCGGCAATCGAAGCTCCCCATAAAAAATCAGTTGGCATTTTATTATCTAACATACAATACTTCAGCTCCGTCCATGTCTCTCAAGTGAATTTCTTCAAACTCCTTCGAATTTGTCACAACAACCATCGTCGTCGTATCAAAGCCTAATTCTTTGATTTTTTTAGCGTCAAACGTCAGCAATGGTTGATCCTTTTTCACAAAATCCCCTTGCTTCACGAGCGTTTCAAAATACTCGCCCTTAAGTTCAACAGTATCAATTCCTACATGAATCAATAATTCCAAACCATCTAAACGCTTCAAGCCAATCGCGTGCTTCGTTGGGAAAACAGAAACAACTTCGCCATCAAAAGGACTGGTTACTCGCCCTTCATTCGGAATAACGGCAAAGCCTTCTCCCATCATTTTTGATGAAAACGCCTGATCATTGACTTCCTCTAATTTAACAATTTTTCCTTTTACTGGAGATTCCACGGTATTTGTTTGACTCTTATCGGCAATATCCTCAAAACCAATCACATACGTAATGATGAAGGTGATCAAGAAGGTCACCGGAATACTGGTTAAGCCTAAAATAAAGTTAGAAATCGATCCGGCATAGATCGGAATCGTTAATAGACTTGGAGTAACAAAGGTCGGTGCCGTTATCCCTAAAAATCCGATATAGCAGCCGCCTAATAATGAGCCTAATAAAACGGCGATAAATGGGCGTTTCAAGCGAAGATTGACCCCATAAAGTGCCGGCTCCGTGATGCCCAATAAAGCGGAAATCGTCGCGGAAATGGCGGTTCCCTTTAAGGCTTTATTTTTCGTTTTGACAGCAACCGCACCAGCAGCACCAGCTTCAGCAATATTCGCAGCTAATCCTGATGGCAAGAAAATTGCGTCAAACCCTTGAGTCGCAAACATTTGCACTAATAACGGAATCGTAACATTGTGAGTCCCTGTCAATACCATGATCGGGAATAATGCCGCATTCAAACCAACTGCAACCCATCCCCATTGATTCATAATATTGACTAACTTGAAGAAGCCATCTCCAATCACCGTCGTTGCAGGTCCAATAATGATTAGCATGATCGGTGCGACGATCAGTAATGAGATCATTGGTCGCAGAAAAACTTTAACAATCGAAGGACTAATCTTATCCGCGAATTTGTCCACGTATTTCAATAGCCAAACACCGAAAATTGCTGGCAAGGCTTGTGAACTGTAATTGATGATTTGCACACCGATTCCGAAAAATGTGGTACTCGTTCCTTCATCTCCTAAGGTTAATAACGTCGGATGTAAAATAATAAGGGCAATTGCCAGAGCCAGAAAGACATCCACATTCATTTTTTTAGCAGCATTGTAACTAACAATTACTGGTAAGAAATAGAAAACAGCATCTCCAATCATATTCAAGACAATATAACTTGAAGAATCAATCGCAATCAGTCCAGTAAAATTAAGTAACACAGCCAATACCTTGATCATCCCAGAACCTGCGATCACAGGAATAGCCGGAATAAAGCAGCTGATCATAGTGTCTAGTCCCTGCTTCGCGAGATTCACCAGCTTGTTTCCTTCTTGCTTACTTGTAATTGGATACTCAAACTTAACCGAATCGCCTAAAATTTTCTGTACCTCTTTGTACACCTGATCCACTTCTGGTCCGATAATTATCTGAAATTGACCACTGGAACGCGTAAGACCGATAATCCCACTCTCATTTTCCAACGCTGCTTCGTCTACTAAAGACTCATCCCTCAGTACAAAGCGCAGTCGCGTGACACAATGAGAGACGGAGGTAATGTTCTCTTTTCCTCCAACACAACGAATAATGACTTCTGCAAGATTTTTGTGCTTCATTATAATTGCTCCCTTCGATGATATACCTTATTATCGCTAATTTTCCTGTAACCATCTTTCGTGTTCTTAACCAGAAAAAAAATAATCCTAGTCGATTTTTAACCTGTTCAGTTGATCTGCTGAAAAAAGCTAAAATTCACTATAGGATTATTAACATGTGTCAAAAGGAGCCTAGAAATGAGTTTGATCAATGAACGTAGATCAGGTGCAAATGTCTGATTTCATTTGGCTGTAGCACGATCTCTATTTCCAAACTATTGGTAGTTGTATGCATTCTTTTCCCTTTAATCATCGGTTTAGAGGCAGACAAAAGATAATCCAGCTCATCTCTGCCGAAAAAAGAGCTATTTTCAAACCCCATCTCATTAAAAATATGCAAACAACCACCCTGCTCCTCACTCAGTTCTCTTGATTTCAAAAAATACTGACCATTTTTCAGTCCAGAAATTGTCAATTTGATCGTCTTTGGCTGATTGTCTTCAAAAAGCTCCTCAAAATCACTAATGATCGTCCCTTCATTTTCCTGATTATAGAACCGATAGTTTGGGCTTTTACAATTATGGCAGACCAACTGAATATATTGTCGGTTACTATAAGAAATCAGCATACTGTCATCCTTGTACAAAAAGTATTTATCCAACTGATTCAGAAATTTCAAGCTATAATACGCCGGTTTTTTGATGCCATCCTTCGTGAGAATTCCTGGCAAACCAGATAACGGCTTATTGGATGTGATAGGAACCATCAAATCAAAGGGCTGCTCGAGTGGTAAGCTCTCTACTCTCCCGTAGGCGTCAATAATATTTTTCAAAATGCTAGCTCCGCGATAAGAAGAATCATTGATGACTGAAAACTCATTCAGAGCATCCTTCCAGCTAGTAATGACAACCTCCGTAATGTCATGTTTCAAACAGATCTCTTTCGCCAGCTCGTATTGCTGCACAATATAATTAGTATCTGGTTTGCGATTAATATAATACTTCGTCCCTAATTTCTCGATGGAATAAGGAGCAATGTTGATGGTTAGCTTGGGAAGGTGTTGATTCTTTTCTAAAAAACGCGCGAGATTTCCACCCGAAGTATCCATCAATAAGCCTGGGCCTACAAGATTTTTCGATAAACCCAACTTATTTAACACCCGAGATAATTTCTCGTAAAGCTTCGCATAGTTACTGGCCTTGCTTTCAGAAAAATACGTATTATATAACAATTCAAAGGTCATACTTTTTAAAATTTTGATGCCATAGCGATTGGCAAAATGATTTAAGAACTGTTCAAAATACGCTTGAAAACTTGGCTGATTCGATATATCCCGATAATCGAGAACCAGCATGATTTTGAAATCTAAACTGACCAAAAAATCTAACGTCTTCTCCTCAATGAAAAAGGTCGTATTTTGGGTCAGATGATTGTCCAGAATTACTCTGGCAGTTTTAAAGGGCATGCTGCTTTTCAATTCAAGCAACTGATCGTTCAGGCCGTTCTCGAAAACTCGCGAGATCGATCCGATATTCACAATATCGAACCAAAAAGGCTTGAGTGTTTCCGGCTCGTCCCCGATTTCGACATAAATTTGATGAAGCTTTTCTTTCGTCTGCTCTGGTTTACTCAGCAGTAATCTCTGAACCTCAGCATCGTTGACTTCTTCTAGAGTCTCTTTCTTCTCAAAATGGCTTTTGCGATAATCAGTCGGCGTCACACCAAAATGAGCCTTAAAGGACTTTGTAAAAGAAATTTGATTGGGAAATCCATGTGACAACGCTATTTTCGATAGGGTATCCGGCGAATTGACTACATCCTCCAACGCCTGCTCTAAACGAATGTCCGTTAAAAATTTTAGAAAGGTCACTTGAAAGGTTTCCTTGAAATATCTCGAAAAATATTGCGGCGTCACATTGAATTTTTCAGCGATTACTTGAAGGGAAAGGTCCTCTGCGTAATTCGCATGAATATACGCCAGAATACTATTTTTCCGTGCTTCATCTTCATTTTCAATAAAAAGGTTATTGGCAAAATTGGTCACTAAAAATGAGAGGAAATCGAACATTTCTTTTTGATAATGCAAATAATGCTCATCCATTTCGATATCCAGCTCGATCAGCTTATTCAAACGCAGACGCAGCTTGTCGAATAACTGCCCGTCCCCTTTGCGACTATCACAAACAAAAACGATTTTCTTGTAATCCATCATTCGCAGCAGCTCGTTGCTGGAAATAGTGAGCCGCGCAAAAGCTCCGTCATGACAATCTACCGCTACATCTTCATTTGGATTTAACAGTAGGAGATCCTTTTCATTTAGCTCAGAAATTCCATGAGCCAAATGGAGAAAAATCTGTCCCTTTAAAACATAATACAAGTAAAAATTTTTATCGCGGCTCTTATCCAATGACTGATTATAGATACTTATATCGATCGTCTTATTCATTCAGCTTCCTCTTTCCTGCATTCACTTACTTCTATCGTATAGGAAGAATCCCCATTTGTATCCGTTTTTATCAAAATAAACCTGACAAAAAGAAAACATCTTTACTCACTTTGGAAGAAAACAAGGTCCGCCAAAAGCTTTCAAGATGTCAAAAATTGATTGAGTCCTATTTTTCGTTTCAAAACCACTAATTCCAAGTACTCTCATAAGCAGTCATTGTTCGTTAAATACGCATAAACCGCCCCATAGATGCCGGCTTCATTCCCAAGCTGCGCTTTCTTTACGGAGAAATGCGCTTTAATCTGCGGAAACACATACTGCTCTAGCTTTTTCTTCAATGGCAGCAATAATTGGTCGCCAGCTTCGGATAGTCCGCCACCAATCACTATTTCTTCTACATCAATTGTGTTCATGATTCCAGCTAAGGCTTGTCCTAAGATATCAGTAAATTCCGCCAATACTGCCTGTGCGTGGACATTCTTTTGGGCCGCTTTCTCGAAAACGATTGGCGGCGTGATTTCCGGCCAATTTTCATTGACTTCTTTCAGCTTCTTTCGCATGCTTAGCGCCAATCCATTGGCAGAAGCAAAGGTTTCGAGGCAATTTCTACCACCGCAACCGCACAAGCGCTGTTCGTCAGAGCGAATCGGAATATGACCGATCTCTCCACCAGAGGAATGACAGCCATTCAAGACTTCACCATTTAAGACGATGCCGCCGCCAACGCCTGTCCCTAAGGTGACGAACAGCAGATTAGCCTTGCCCTGAGCTGCGCCCTTCCACATTTCGCCTAGTGCGGCTGCATTTGCGTCATTTAATAAGCACACGTCAATTCCTAAATCGGTTTCGATTATTTCTTTTAACGGGAGATCCTTCCAATCTAAATTGACTGCTTGAACGACCATTTTCCCATCTGGCGAGATCGGCCCCGGAACACCGATCCCGATTCCTTTTACAGTTGCTAGTCTAGCATCTTCAAGTGTCGTTCGAATGGAGTCACAAATCTCCTTGGGAATGTCTTTCCCTTTTTCTGCAATATTTGTTGGGATCGACCACTTCTTCTCGATTGTTCCTGCATCGTCCATCAAGGCAAACTTGATAGAGGTGCCACCAATGTCGATCCCGATTAGTCTATTCTTTTGTGTTTTCATCCCATCACCTAGACAAAGTTCCGTAAGTAGTGGGCACTTTGCTTGATCGAACGTTTGACATCTTCGTAATCAGACTCAAACGCCCGATCCTCTACTTCAATACAGGTATAGCCGCTATAGCCAATATCGGTTAATGCCGAAACATATTTTCCCCAATCAACATCGCCTAAGCCTGGTATTTTTGGTGACATATATTCTAACGGTGTCGCCATTACGCCGACCTCTTGAAGCTTGCTCCAATAAACCTTGATGTCCTTATAATGAACATGGAACAGCTTGTCTTTGAATTCATAGATCGGGGCTAAATAATCCATTTGCTGCCAAACAAAATGCGATGGATCAAAGTTTAAACCAAGATATTCACTATCTAAAAGGTCAAAGATTTTTCTGAATAAAGCAGGAGTCGTCATCAAATTTTGACCGCCTGGCCATTCATCTTCGGTAAAGAGCATCGGACAATTCTCAATCGCGATCTTGACTTTTTGCTTCTCCGCATATGCTAAGATCGGCTTCCAAACCTCTTCAACCTCCTTTAAATTTTCAGAGATCGTTTTTGAAGGCATCCGTCCAATAAAGGTCGTCACCAAATTAATCTCCATTAATTTCGCTGCATCAATGACTGAATAAATATGATCAATCACTAGCTGACGTTTTTCCAAATCCTCATCTAGCGGATTCGGATAGTAGGCCAAGGCCGAGATCGCAACCTTTTTCTCAGCAGCGTAGGCTTGATATTTCTCTGCTTGTTCCTTTGTCAGATTTTCTGTGTCAATGTGTGAAACGCCGGCATAACGACGCTCTGCTTTTCCAGCAGGCCAGCATGCAACCTCCACACAATCCAATCCATTTTCAGCAACGATATCGATCATTTCATAAAAATCACTTTGATCTAAAATCGCTGAAACCAATCCTAATTGCATGTTCCTTCCCTCTTTCTATTCAAAATCGACCGAACGGTGTTCCTTCGCTGAGACGCGAATCGCATCCAATAGCTTCATTAAGCGTAATATTTCTGTTGGTTTAACCACTAATTCGCCCTCGCCGTCAACGTAGTTTCTGTACTGATCAAAGAACATTTCATGATTGACTGAAACCTCAGGAAGCTCTTCGGTCACTAACCGTCCTTCTGGTGGCGGCCCGAATGAACGGGTCGGACCAGCTGCTGTCATAGTAATTTTGCCTGGAACATTCGTTAACAATTCACTTGTTCGAACGATTTTCCCCTGCGGGTTAAATCCGTCCACATAAGCACTGGACTTATTTCCCCCAACAAACCAATGGCGTTCAAACCATGAAGCTTCGTCTTTTAGGAAATACGTCCCTAATTCTACTTGACCCGTGATTCCACTATCAAAATAAAGCTGGATATTGAAGTAATCATCGACGTTTTCATTAATGACATTTCGCACATCCGCATAAACCGTCTTCAATTTCCCTGGAATCATCCACAGCATTTGATCTAACAAATGCACGCCCCAATCATAAAGCATCCCGCCACCAAACTCCGGATACACGTGCCAATCGTGCATGTTTCCATTAAAGCCGTAGAGACAATTTTTAATCGTATAAATGTCGCCAAGCGTCTGACTGTCGATGACTTCCTTCATCAAACGATAATCCTTGTCCCAACGACGTTGATGATGAATCGTAAAGCGCACACCCGCTTTTTCAGTGATTTCCATCATTTCTTGAAATTCTGTGCCATTCATCGCCGCTGGTTTTTCCAAAATAATATCCTTTTTGGCTGCAGCCGCTTTTTTCACCATCTCTAAATGAAGATGATTCGGCACCGCAATGATGACTGTGTCAATGTCTTTTTCTGCTAATAACTGATCCGCCTTCAAAAATGTTTTTACGCCTTCGTTTACTTCCTTTAACTGGTCCTTATTGATATCACACACAGCGATTAAGGTTGCATAATCTAATTTTTTGATGGTTTGCGTATGAGTTTGACCCATGAAACCATGTCCAATGATTCCAAAATTTAACATCGCTTTTGCTCCTTATTTCTATTAATGACTTAATTTTCATGCCGTATATCCTTCCACTAGGTGCTTGTGTTTATCTTCATTACTTCACTAACCCTTTTTTCCTGAAATAAACTGCGCAAAATCGAACTGACATCTTCGCTTAAATCGTCACCGTTCGTTCTTTCACACCGACTAACGGCACTGGAATATACGCTGTTCTAGTAGCCACGGTCAATTTTACTTGATGATCGCCTGTTGATAGTCCGCCTGGTTTTAAGACGCGAATATATAAGGGCTCACCATATTCCCATTTATAACTGGTAACAGTTGTTGCTTCTTTTAAATAGAACCAATCTTGCTGATCGATTGAAATTTGGATGTCTTCTGTTGAGACTTCCGCATCATCTACCGCTACTTTGATAAATTCCACCATGGAAAGAGGGATACCACGATAATACGTAATCAGCGTTTGTAATTCGAAACCAATTACTTCACCCTTTTCTTCAATATTTTTGCAGGTAGCCTCTTTAAACACATTATTGTCAAACATTCTTACATCCTCCTATCCTTGGATCTCTTTTAAGCACGCCTGCAAGTATTTTTGATTTGCGGCCACTTGTTCTTTTTCCTGCATTGGTTTGCCTGGTAGTGTGAAGCGATTACCTTCATATTCAGTTGCCACGTAACCGTCATAATCTTTTCCATGCAGATATTCTAAAAGTCCTTTGTAATCCATCGAGTATTCGGGGCCTTCAGAGGTCATTTCAAACATTTTGATATGGAAATGCTTGATGTACGGCATATACTCGTCCAGCACGGTAAACGGATAATTTTCATAGCCATCACAAAGCGGCGCAAACATTTGATCTTCTTTGGTTTTGATAACTTTTTTAAAGTCTTCTGGATATTCGCCATTGTTTTCTTTTACGATACGGTGAAGGTCTGTTCCTTGTGCAAAAATCTCATCTAAGTAAGCAAACATTTCTGGGCTTGCGCCATTATTGATTTCATAATTCACCACTACTCGCGGGAATTTTTTACAGAAAATTCCTGTATCGATCACTAACCCGATATAGGGAGAATCCAATCGTTTCATTTCTTCGATAAAATGAAGCGTCTCAGGTTCATCAAAGGCCATGCCGGCATGAATTTCTAAAGCAATCGTTACATCACATTCTTTACAATAAGGCAGCAACGGCTCACATACCCAATAAGGCACCATTGATACCAAACGAATCAATTTAATTCCTAAGCGATTGGCCTGTTTGATTTCTTCGATCAATAACTCAATACACTCGCGTTTTGTTAAACTGCGATTGTTATAGAGATTGGTGTTTAAAAAAACATCCGCGATAACCGGCTTAATTCCTGTTTCTTCTAAAAGCTGATGCCAATGGGAAACGTCCTCTTGTGTCGGATGAGGCGCGTTTTTGATCATTTGATCTGGTAAAATTTCCACTCCTTCAACCTTGTGTTCCTGCAAAAAGTGCATTAAATCATCTAGGTTCATGCGATGATTTAAGTATTCATCCTGTAAACTATATAAACTTACAGCCGTTTTGATTTTCGACATTTGTATTCCTCCTACGAATAATTAATAAAGATGATGGGACGAGCGACTGCTTTCAATTGCGCTCGTCCGCCTCATTAAATTACAGTTCCACAACTTTTCCAGTTTCTGCAGATTTGTAAATGGCTTCTAAAATTTGTGTCACCACAATTGCTTGTTCTGGTTTTACCAACGGCTCTGTATCATTCAAAATCGCTTCGACCCATTGCTTCGCTTCCGCATCCTTTTGCTCCAAACTGCTGCCTTCAAAGCCAAAGACGCCGCCAGCATCAGAAGGTTGCGTTTGCTCCAATTGATTGTGAGCCGCTTTGTTAAAGACCACATATCCTTGATCTAAGAAGGCTTTTCCAAACATTTCCGCGCCGCCTTCTGTCCCGCAAAGTGTGACCTGTGCTTCCTTCGGATTGATCATATTCAAGGCCCAAGCCGCTTCCAAGAAGATCGTTGCGCCATTTTCCATTTTGATTAAACCGAATGCGGAATCTTCTGTTTCAAAGGATTCCGGTTCCCACGGTCCAAACATATTCGCCATTGGATTATCCTTCAATTTTTGGTAGGTCGAGCCCAAAACCATTTTTGGTTTGTAATTATTCATGTACCAAAGGGTTAAATCTAACGCATGGGTACCGATATCAATCAACGGACCGCCGCCTTGTTTTTCTTTATCTGGGAAAACACCCCAGGTCGGAACACCTTTTCTACGAACCGCATGAGCTTTTGCAAAGTAGATTTCGCCAAGCTCGCCTTTACTGCAGGCATCATAGGTTGCTAAGGAATCCGCACGGAAACGGTTTTGATATCCGATCGTTAATTTTTTGCCTGTGCGTTCTGCGGCCTCCAGCATTTTTTTCGCTTCTTCATAGTTGATCGCCATTGGCTTTTCACACATCACGTGCTTACCGCTTTCTAAGGCATCAACCGTAATAAATGAGTGAGAAATATTTGGTGTCAATACATGTATCACGTCAATATCAGCTTGCTTCACCACTTCTTTGTAGTCTTCTGTAACTAATGCATCGGCAACACCATATTCTGCCGCCGCAGCTTCTGCCCGTTCAATGATCGTGTCGCAAAAGGCCACCAATTCTACTTGATCCGCTAATTTCGCTAACGCTGGTAAATGTTTTTGGTTGGCAATCCCGCCGCACCCGATAATACCAAATTTTAATTTTTTCACGTTGTTTTCCTCCTTGTTCGTTTTTACGCTGACATCCATACACTATTAGCCAGCCGCAATCATTTTATTGACTGGCTAAATGGATATCGCTTACAAAATCTAGTTTACTGAATGATGCCTTTTCGTACTCTTCAAATCGTACGTTTAAAGATCAAACATTTTTGCACTATATCTTCATTCTTTTTATAATGCACAAATTTATACCATACTTTTATGCTCAATCATTGATATTCTCGCGTTTTTTATCTAGTTGGGCACGAATATCATCCGTATCCTTGTCGCTTAAGTTCCATAACAGACAAGCCAATGCAGCAGCGAAAAATAGGATTGCTGGAATCAAATTAACCACTAGATTGATACCATTTTTAGTCGCCATTGATTGTTCCATATTGGCCCGATAGCCGAATGAATGCAGCAGCATGATTCCAACCGATGCTCCGATAGCGTTACCAATTTTTGTCGCTAATCCATAAGTCGCATAAGCAGTCCCGTCTGTTCGAACCCCTGATTTCAATTCTTGGTAATCTACAGAATCCGCCACTAATGAAAGTGAAATCGGAAAGCCCATATTGAACAATCCAAAAATTACATGACCGGCAATAATCATTGGCAAGTTGTCAAAATCAGCAAAGTATACGACGAGTAAACCAATCCCTTGAAGAATCAAGGAAACCATCAACACATTACGTTTCCCAAAACGTTTAACCAAAGGAACAATTGCTAATGAACAAAGCGCTCCGCCAATGGATGGAATCGTCATGAGTAAGGCAATCAAGGTAAACGCACCTAAACAATAAATGACATAAAAAGTTGTTACAGCGATTCTTCCCATAAAAGCAGTCATTTGCAAAATCATGATAAGAAAAACGATCATTAAGTATTTATTACCAATCACATTTTTAATCGTGGTACGAAACGGTACTTTATTTTCATTTCTCATCGGTTGAACAACTTCTCGAGATGTCGCGAATACCGCGAAAAACAACGGGATCGAAATTACCGCATAGATCAACGCTGTCATAAAATAGCCTCGACCAGTTGCTACCTGCGAACCATCTGAAAATGCCAGCATAATAAACGAAGACAATGAGTTCACAATAATCATTCCGACATTCATCCCAACCGAGCGCCATGCATTTAACTGATTTCGTTCATTGGCATCTTCACTCATCACCGCCGCCAAAGCCCCGTAAGGAATATTCACTAATGTGTAGATCATTCCAGCGATGATATAAATAACCGCTGCCCAAATGATACCTGCCGTTCCATTTCCAAACGGACCGGTGAAAGTCAAAACTGAAAACAGAGCTAAAAATGGTGAGCCAAAAGCAATATAAGGGCGGAAACGGCCTAACTTGCTTCTTGTACGTTCAGCGATCATCCCCATCATCGGATCATTGATCCCATCCCATAAACGGGCAATTAGCATGATCATCGAAACTGCAACCGGAGCCAAACCAACAATATCCGTATAAAAAACAGTCAAATAAGTGCCGACAAATGTCCAGACAAACTGGCTAGCCAAGTCACCCAATCCATAAGCAATCATAGAAAATTTCGTTAACCCTTTTTTCTCCATCTTCATTCCATTTTCAAAGACATCTTTTTCCATGTGAACCTCCTAGAATAGTTGTATTTGCAAACGTTTACAATGAATAGTTTAATCTGTCAGCCAAAACATTACTCTGCTTTTTTCATTCTTTCTATTGATACTTTCCTAGGATGATGGCTTTGAAATCCACAAAAAAACAAGATTGTATTACACAATCTTGTTAACGAGAGACTTTTTGAATCTCAATCAATTGAATGTCCTGCGGAAAAAGCTCTAGCTCGATTTTTAACTGATGGTTTCTAGACTGCCCTTCCCTTATTTCCAGCTGCGGCTCACAACGATGCTTCAAGTAAGTGATCATCTCATCATCTAACCGATCAGAGCTACTGATCTGATTAATTTCCTCCAGAATATTGCCGGTCTTTTGACCTATACGATAATACTTGATACGATAGTGACTTTCTTCTTCCTTCAAATCTTTCAACAGCACCTGTTTCGTCTGAACATTTCCAGAAGCAAATAGGGCAGCTGCATTTCTCCTAGTAAAGACACTGCTATGGTCATAATAATAAGTAGAATTTAGATGACTATAAGAATAGCACAAAATTTGTATCTTGTTCGGATCATCCTTCGTAATCAATAGATCCTCTGATTGATACACGACCTGATTACCTAACCGATTTAAGAAACGGTAGGCATAGTAGCCAATCTTCGGTATACCGCTTTTAGAAATCAAACCAGAACCGCCAAAAATCTCTTTATTGGCCGTATCAAAGGTCGTCACCGATAAATCCGTCAGCTGCCAGTAGCCGATCAAATCACAATAAGGCATCGCCCCTAAAGCATTTTTCAAGATATAGCTGCCCTTGAAGGCCGTATCGTTGATAATATCGCGACTTAAAATGGTCACATTAAATTCCGTAATGAATGTTTTTCCCTGATAATTGATTTCCGTCAAAAGTTCTTTGAAATCCTTTATGCGATGAAGCATGTAATCAGAATTCGGTGAAATCGGCTCATGATGCTGCTTTTTCTGGTTCAGCTGCTGCTTTACCGCATCCATTGGATAAATCGACAGACTAAGAAAATCCGGTGCGCCTTTACTCATTGTCCACTGTGTCAGAAACGTGCTTAAATCGCGCGTTTCAATATCTAAGCTTAAGCCACAGCCGCCGATCTGAATCATTGGTACGATTTGTTTTACAGCTTTTTTTATTTTCGAAAAGACATCAATATAGGTCTTTTCTTTAGCTAAATTCAGTTGTACCCCATCCTGATCAATTCGCATCAAATCCTCACAGCCAATTGTCTTCAAAACTAAAGGATTAGGCTTCCAAATCTCGATCATCCAGGTAGAAACTTCCTCTAAACCAAATACATCCACACAATGATGGAAAAAAACTTGGAATCGTTGGATCAAGTCAGATAGCTTATAGGATTTTCGGATAAAAGGATGACTTTTAACAATCTGCGTATGGGATTCATGAATCAGCTTTCCTTTGAAGCCGAGTTCTAAAAATGGTTTGATTCCCGCCTTTAGCATGATTCGTAAAATTTCATCAACTGTGGAAAAATCGTAAGCCTCGCCTACCTGCTCCAGAATTTCTTCGCTTAACAATCCCCATATACGTCCATAATTAAAAGGATTATTTTCCTGCAAATAGTGAATTTGTTCCGCAAATGAAGCATGAGTCAAATCACCAGCGTAGCCAAGATTAATCATATTCTTTTGAAAGTTTTGCTTTGACGACATTTGCATGGAAACTTGAATCGTCTCATCACTAATCTTCGCATCCTTTTCTTTAAAGTAAATTTCCAAATTTCGAAGGTCTTTTTCTTCAAGGCTATTTTGCTTCGAGGAAACCTTAGCCTTCGCTTTTGTTTCCTTACGAAATTCACTCGGCGTCAAACCTTGATACTTCTTAAATAAACGATTAAATGAGTTAATATTCGAAAAGCCCGCTGAAAAGGCTATGTCGGTAATTGATTTCTCCGTTTCCAGCAAATCCTTCCGAACCTTTTCCAACCGTTTACGAATCAGGTATTCATTCATTGGCATCCCGATTTCGTTAGAAAAACTGCGAGACAAATATTGATCGGAAACATACAGCTTATTGGCAATATCGACCAATCGAATATCCTTATCGAAGTTATTATCAATATAAAATTTCAGTTCATAGACTTTTTGCTTCATGCTTCGCTCTTCTTCTATAGTAGAAGGTTTCGTGTATTCCTTTTCCAATATCTGAAGAATATGAAAATACTCCTCAAACACTTCTGAAACTGTATGCTTTTCTTGTAAGACGTATAGCTTTAGCAAGCGTTCAATCGACTGAATGACTTGATTATCTGCTCTTTTATTCTCTGTGACCGAGTTTCCTTCAAACACTTGGTTCTCTTGCTCTTCAAAATAATACTCTAAAACAATCTCAAATGCCCGCGCATTTTTTGTATAAACAGTATGTACCAATGATTTTGACAAAATATAAAAATCATTTTTTTGCAATGAAATGATTGTTCCTTCTTTTTCAATCGTCACTTCACCTGCCAACACATAGATTAAATGGATATTTAAATCAAAATGCTGCATGATTCGATCTTCTGCTAATACATTTATCTCAATATTTTCCCACGGTTCAATCAAACGCATAATGCCCCTCCTTGTATCGCTTTCTAATAAACAATAAATCATTATAGCGCCTTTACTATTTTCGAGAAAGCGTTTTTCTATCCTCATCATACATGAGAACAGTCTGAAGATTCTAGCTTACTTAAAAAATTTACGCCTGGTTCCCCTTTTTTACGCACTTCAAAGCTACTAATACTTTCAGAAGAATTTTAAACAATATTCTTCTTTCACACACTAAAAAATCTGTACTGCTCCTTTTGCCAAAATTACAAGGCCTGTCAGAAACAGTACAGATCGATTACCTATTTTTATAAAAGAACTTATGCATTTGTAGATGGTAAAATTGTTTCTACTTCTGAATGCGGACGTGGGATCACATGAACAGATAATAGTTCACCTACACGCTGAGCCGCTGCTGCTCCTGCATCGGTTGCCGCTTTTACTGCGCCAACATCACCGCGAACCAAAACGGTCACAATCCCGCCTCCTACACGTTCTTTTCCTACTAATGTAACATTGGCTGCCTTCACCATTGCGTCGGCCGCTTCGATTGAACCGATCAATCCTTTTGTTTCGATCATTCCTAATGCATCTGATTTCATTTTTGTATTCCTCCTAAATTAATTTCTGATTTTTATTGTTGTTCCTGGCGTAACACCAAGAGCATTGGCTTCTTCCGTATCAATATGACACTCTAAGCCTGAATTCGCAGTCGCGCGAATTACTACATTGTTTAAGCTTCCGCCGCGTTCACCAGCAAAATCGATCGTCACGACTTGTCCATCAGTCACGCCAAAACGTTCTGCCTCTTCCGGCAGCATATGAATATGACGTTTCGCGATAATTACCCCTTTAGCCATTTCAAATGCGCCATTGGGGCCAATCAATGTTAAGCCAGGTGTACCATTTAAATCACCAGATAACCGTAACGCACCCTTTACTCCAAGTTTGAACGTATCGCTTTGTAAAATTTCTACTTGCGTTTCTGCTCTCACAGGACCTAAAATCCGGACCTTTTCAATTACTCCTTTGGGACCGGCGAGCGTGACACATTCTTTGCAAGCATATTGTCCCGGTTGCGAGAGATCCTTTAGCTTAGTTAATTGATAGTGATTGCCAAACAGCTTCTCTAATGCAGCTTGACTTAAATGGATATGACGATTTGAAATCCCTACTGGAATCGAATCATCATTTGGGACATCTTCAGGATTTAAATGCGCCATAATGGCATTTAAAATCACTTCATAATCTTCCATTCCTACTCCTTCAATTCTTTATTTGCTTCAATTTAAGCATTCATTTGGGTTAAAACTTTCCGCACGACTTCTGCCAACTCTGATAATTCTGCTGCCGAAAAATCCTTCATACTTGAATTGTCCATTTCCCCCTCTGATGGCTGGCTCGCTTCCACTGGCTTTGCGGTCAAACAGGCATCTAGTGGCTCTTCCAGTTCTGGATGAGAAAAACTAGTATCCTCAGCCAATAAAGTCGTCACGTCCTTTAAGCCGTATGCGACTTTTTTAATGTTTAATAAATGCTTCGGACTAACATTTTCAGAAACAGAGCTGCCGCCAAAGGTTCCACAACCTAGCGTGAAGGAAATTGGCAACCCAGTACTAATTCCTGTTCCTCCTTGGCTGCCTCCTGTATTCACTAAAATACGTGAAGCCGGCTTCGCCGCAAATTTCAAAACAATGTCGCGATTATTCGTATGAATACTCATGGTATGTCCGATGCCGTTTTGTAATAATTCGATGCTCAAGTGACAGGCTTCCTCCCAATCCTTGACGGTATAAAAGGCTAAAACAGTCGTCAATTTTTCAAATGACAACGGATTTCCCGCTCCGACACCGTTTTGACGACCAATCAAAACAGTCGTTGAATGTGGAACAGTAAAACCGGCTGCTTCTGCGATCACTTGCGGCTTACGCCCGACAAATTTCGCATTCATCGCATGACCCCCGCCTTTGAAAAGCAGCCCGCAGACTTTTGCGGTCTCCTCTTCAGACATAAAGTAACCACCTTGAGCTTTCAATTCAGCAATAACCTCAGCTTCATTGATCTCTTCACAAATAATCGACTGCTCAGAGGCACAGATCGTTCCATTATCAAAGGTTTTACTTGCAATAATTTGTGAAACAGCCTTTTTGACATCAGCGCTTCTCTCAATATAAGCAGGAGAATTCCCCGCTCCTACACCGATAGCAGGTTTTCCTGAACTATAGGCAGCCTTTACCATTCCCGGCCCGCCAGTAGCGATAATCAAGCTTACTTCATCAGCATGCATTAATTCATTTGTTGACGCCATCGTTGGTGTCGAGACACAGCTAATAATGCCTTTGGGTGCTCCGGCTGCTTCTGCAGCACGACTCATCATGCCCGCAGCCTTCTTCGTACATTCTGCAGCCGCAGGATGCGGAGCAAACACGATAGCATTCCGTGATTTCAATGCCACCATTGCCTTGAAAATAACCGTTGATGTGGGGTTGGTTGAAGGGATAATTCCTAAGACTAGCCCCACTGGCTCCGCCACATCAAGGGTCCCTTTAGTCGTATCTTCAGCGATAATCCCAACGGTTTTTTCATCTTTGATTTCTTCGTATAGCAACGTTCCGGCTGCATGATTCTTGTAAGCCTTATCCGCTACTGTTCCAAAACCAGTCTCCTCCACAGCAGCTTTAGCTAAACAAACAGAAAATTTTTCTGCTGCTTCCTTCATACTTTTTAGAATTGCATCGACTTGCTCTTGACTAAAGGTCGCAAATTCTTGAGCAGCCCTTTCTCCAGCTCGGGCTAAGTCTCGCGCTTCCTGTACGGAACATAAATCTTTGTCAAACTTGTTCATTTTTATGTGACTCCTTTAGCGCTAAAATTTTTAAACAGAATTCTTCTCATCAGTTTGGCGGAAATGCAGCCTCTGAAGACAGTCACTAGCCTTTTTGAAAATGTAAGCTCAATGCAGAAACAAGCTGTTCCTTATTGGCTTTATGCACATCCTTTTTACTGATAGCAAAATTAGTTTGCTTTTTCGCAAGTTTTCGCAGGTCAATAACTTTCATTTCAGTCAATGCTGCTTCCATTTCCGCTATTTTTCCAGTCTTTCCCCATTGTGAAAGGGTAGCCCCTGAAATTATTGGGCTTAATGTGGCTTCTGATTCCTGACTACCTTCAATAATTGTCTCTTCATGATTTTCATTTGAGATTAACACTTCTTCCGCATCCTGAGGTGTCTCCTCAACAATAGATACTGATTCATCACTAGACTCCTGAATCTCTTCCTTTCTTTCAAAAAGGCTTAAGCTTTTATCAGGACGTGGAATAACGTGAGTTGTTACGAGTAAAGTTGCCTCGAGCTTTGTCACAGCGGAAGCCGCAGCATCCACTGCCGTTTTGACTGCTCCCACATCGCCTGAGACCATTACCGTCACTAGTCCACCGCCGACAATTTCTTTTTGCGTTAAGCTCACTTCCGCTGTTTTCAGCATGACATCACTGGCCTCGATCGCAGCCAATAAGCCCTTTGTTTCAACTAATCCTAATGCGTTCATTGTCTACTCCTTCATCGTACACGTTGTCGGCACAATTTTTTTTACAGCAAATCTGACCAGTTCGCTGGATACGTTGCATAAAACAGCCTCACTTTATCATTAGAACCCCAAGTGACTTTGCTGCCTTTTGGTACGAAAACAACATCTCCTGGACATGCTGTAAATTTTTGACCTTCGATCGTAATTTCTAAATTTCCACTAATCACGTAATCAATCTCTTCGTAACTGAGTTCCCAATCAAAACGTGATTGATCAATTTCCAAAAAGCCTGCACTGATTTTCGCCTCTTCTTTACTGATGAGTTCTTGATAAAAAACCTGCGCTTCAGGATTGCCCGTTTCAAAGGGTTTCATTTCCACAGTGTTGCCTTTTACAACTTTTAATCCACTTGCGTGCTTTTCACATTGAAAGGGGTTTGTTTCACCGGCTAAAATCATTTTTAATAGCTGCAACAAGGTCTCCTGATTCAGTTCATCAGGCAAATTGAGCTCTTTTGATTGCGGTTCACAGGATTCGTTTAACGGAACATGCAGTTCTTCGATTAAATCCTGTGCAGCGGGTGTAATGATCGTGTTTTGATTAACACAAAGAGGTACACCCGCTTCATGCGCTTTTGTTACATCCTCCAGACATATTAATTTCTTCATTGCACCTGATCCTCTCTATACAGATTCACAGCCTTCATCGATAATACCGATCACCGCAGCATCGACTGGAATCGCATCATCTTCCAGCATTCTTCTCGCAGCACTGCCGCAAGTAACAATCACTCGATCACCAATCCCTGCACCAATCACATCACAAACGATCATCTGCTCGCCATCACGCGATCCGCCGATGATTTCTGCAATCATTAGCTTCAGGCCGTTCAGTTGCTCTGATTTTCGTGTTGCCCAAATATTATCGATTAATCGTGCTGTTACCATTTTCGTTCCTTCTCTTTTCGTTTGATTTCCTCGATTGCTGCTTCAACAGATGCGGTATCACCAAAAATCGCTAACAAGATCATATTTTGCGGACAACTTCCGCGAATATCCTCCACGGTGACGCCCACTGCCTTTTCTGCAACATCAGCCGCACAGACCATTTCAATCAATTTCCCTTGAACCAATCCTACTGCATCAGGTATCTCCAGTGCTGCTTTAGGACCAGAGCCTTTCCGACGATTTAAGATAGCCAGCGTTCCTTCACCGGGAGATTTAATCATTCGACAATCCATTTGCTGTCCCTCCTTTATTTCACCAAACGTTTTCTTCTTTCTGGCAATAGGTTAAACGCATAAATCGACTACTTTAAGACTTTTAACCTGCTGCCAAAGCTACAAAGCTTCATCTGTACAACTCAACGCGATGCCTAACGGAGTAACAAACATCGGATTCAATGGCTTGTACGTTTTGATTTTGGTTTTTGCTTCAATGATTTTCTCAATCCCTGTTAAACAAGCCGTTCCGCCAACCAAATACAGACCATTGATCTCAAAACCGGCAATTTGTTCGGTAATGATCGTTGCGATTTTTTCTACTACTGGCTTCAAAACAGCAATCAACTCTTGATGATTATCTTGATTTCGTTTATAAAGCTCCGCTTCTGAAAAAGAAACCTTGTATGCACCTGCCGTTACAAGTGTTAAGTGAGTACCGCCAGTCGCCTCATCCACGACTTTTACAACTTCACCATTTTTGATAATGGATATACCTGTCGTTCCGCCACCGATATCGACGACAGCACCGTTTTGAATCGCTAAGACCTGATTGGCCGCAGTAGGTTCATCCAACACATTCGTCAATTCAAAACCGGCTCCTTGAACAACATTCTTGATCGCGCCGCCATCTAACGCATCTGTTCCTGGAGGAATTGCCGCCGCTGCATAAATTAGTTCTGTATCCAGTTTTTCTTCTAATTCAGCCTTCAGCTCTTTCACGATGGTAATCGCACCAATGTAGTCCACGACCATCCCATCTCGCACGACATCTGCATAGCGATAAGCCCCTGCCACTGGTTGATAGTTTTCATCCATTACAGCTAAAACGATACAAGCTGTCCCAAGATCGACACCGGTATAAAATGTACGTGTTGAATTTTTCTTTGGTTTGTTTATCACTGCTTCAAATTCTGCGACTAAGTGGTCACAGGCAGATATATCGGACATAGTCATCACAAGCGATTCCTCCAAGTTTTTAACATTTTAAAGCTTTTCTAGCTGTTCGATTTCTTTTGCAATTAAATAGATCAATTGCTCTAAAGCTGCTTGTTGTTCGAGTGTGACACAGGTTTGAATCGTTTTCGCATAGATGATTGCGCGTCTCAATTTTAAAGCAACCTTACCTCCAGGCTGAAAAATCTGAACCTCGCTGATTTCAGAAAGTTCAATCGGTTGATCTTTTTCATTTTCATTGCAAGGAAGCTCTTCAAGATTTTGCGTTGCAATTGTTTTTACAAGTTGAGTCAAAGCGGTTATTCGTTTACAGCTAGCTGAACAAACATTTCTCGCCTCTAACGCCGCTTCCCACAGTTCGACTTCTAATAACGGAAAAAAAGTCTTATGCTTGGACACTAAAGCCAGATTTTTCATCATTTCATCGGACGACCCTCCAGCAGTATCCGTTTCATCATGCGTTACAATCGGAATCTGATGATCCGTCAAAAACTGTTTCGCTCCAGGAGTCAAACGCTCATTTTTTGTTAACAAAAAACGTTCTATTGATTTCTGACGATTTTTTAACTGTAATTCCTGCTCAGTAATAAAACGCATCAGCACTCACCTCGACAAATTCTGGCGTAAATACCTGCCAGATCCGCCACCGTAACCTGCCGCGGATTGGTTAATGTACATTTGTCCTTCAATGCTGCTTCTGCCATCTCTGGAATTGCAGCGATAAACGCATCTTCATTAATTCCTAGATCTGTTACGAACTTCGGAATATCGAGTTTTCGGGTTAATTTTTGGATACCTGCAATCAAAAGATTGACCGTCGTTCTTTCTGTTGTTGAGCATATTCCCAATAGGTTCGCCGCTTCAGCATACTTACTCAAAGCAGGCAGATCTTGATTGCTTTCAATTCCCGCATTAAAGCTAATAACATGTGGCAATAATATGGCATTAGCTCGACCATGAGGAATATGAAAACGTCCCCCCAGCGCATGAGCCAAGCTGTGGCAAATTCCTAACGAGGCTTCGCTAAAGGCCATTCCCGCTAAACATGAAGCGTTATGAATTCTCTCTCGCCGTTGTGCATCTTCACCATCAGCCACTGCCTTAGCTAGATCCTGCCAAACAATCCTCATCGCTTTTTCCCCACAAGCATCCGTAAAGTCTGTGGCATTTGTTGAAACATATGCCTCTAAGGTGTGAGTCAAAACATCGATACCGGTATCCGCAGTCACACTGCTAGGAACCGTTAGGGTAAAAACTGGATCTAAAATTGCAATATCAGGAATCATCGCATCATCCACCAAAGCATATTTGCCATTAACGGATGGATCGGAAATAACCGCAAAAGATGTGACCTCACTACCAGTACCACTCGTTGTTGGTATACAGATTAATTGCACAGCTGATTCGATCCCTGCCTGTTGATAGATTTGTCGAACCGCTTTTGCCGTATCTAAGGCAGAACCACCACCTAAAGCAATAATTGTATCCGGTTGAAAATCTGCCGCATAGGCAACCCCTTTGGTTACTACTTCAATCGTAGGATCAGGAACGATTTCAGAAAAAATTTGATACGAGCTGTTCGCTTCCGACAAAATGGCTGTGACCTTTTTTACCATTCCGCTTATTACCATGAAAGGGTCACAAATAACTAAGGCCCGTTGGCATCGGCAATCTTTCAGATAAGTTGTGGCGTTGCTGCCGGAATATATTTTTGTTGCCATTTTAAAACTCCCCATTCTCTCGCCCCCTTCCTAAAATTATTTGTTCTATTTGATGCAGCTCTTCTTTTTCCAAGTCAAGAACCAGATCAACCTGCTCAAGTCCACAAGCCAGAAGTTGCGCTTTGGCTTGCTGCAAGGCAGACTCTTCATAAGATTTGTGATAGGTGACGATTCCATAAATAGGAATTCGAAAAACCTTCGCAAAATTTGGCGGATAGCTGTGGCGTTTTGCAATAACTGGCTGTAAAAAGATTCCACAAGACGCCGTTTGCTGTAAAGCAATCACATGCTTATGCATCCAAGGACTTTCCAAATAGCTGTCTGGAACAAGGATTGTCCGTCGATAATACATGATATTGGCGACTTTCTTTAATGGTTGCGCGTTTGTTTTTTCCAGATAATTCGCGATTTTCAGTTTGCCGCTTTCTCTTGGTCCAACCAAAAGGATTCTCACGTTCGAGTCACATCCACTACGCTGAAGTGCAATACCTCTTTAAAAACCCGTAGCACTTCGGTCAAGCTTGTTTCAACACTTTCGACATCTCCTGTAATAACTACCGAACCAGTAAAGCGATCTAGAAATCCAATTTCAACATCTGCTACTTTCGCTGCTGTATCTGCTGCGATCATTGCAGTTTCAAAAGGAGACAAGGTCAAGATACCAATCGCTCCTGCTGCGTCGATTCCTAATGATTGATAAACACTCGCGATGGGTGCTGCTATGACATGCGCCAACGTAATCTGTTTTCCAGGCACAGACTCTTCAATCACTCGCTGAGCTAATAATTCTGACATTGTTCCGCCTCCTTAATGCCGCACCACTCGTACTGGAAAATCATACTCAGCAATCCAAGACTCAATCTGATCCAAATCAGCATCGGATAAGCTCGGATCGCCTTCTACCGGATATTCCATGCCTAATTGTCCGTATTTGTTGACACCCAATTTGTGGTAAGGCAGTAAATCGATCCCTTTAAAATTCGGCAAATCTTTGTACGGTAGCAGGAACTCTACGATTTCTTTGATTTCTTCATGACTGTCATTGATCAGCTTCAGCATCGGCATCCTGATCTGGACCTTATAGCCCCGTACCAACAATTCCTTTAAATTAGCTAGGATTTTCTCATTGCTGATACCGGTTAATTCATTGTGGCGCACAGGGTCCATGTGCTTCATGTCGTATAGAAAGAGATCGATATAATCAGCCATTTCTAGCAGTTTATTCATGTGACTATGGCCGCAGGTTTCAATCGCAGTATTTAATCCATCCGCTTTGCATGCTTTTAAAAGCGCCAATGCTGCTTCAGGCTGCGCGGTACATTCCCCACCGCTAAAGGTTACCCCGCCACCAGACATTTCATAAAAGGCATCATCTTCATGAATCACTTCCATTAATTCTGAGATCGTCATAATGGAACCTGTGATATTGAGTGCTTTCATTGGACAGGCATTTACACATTCTTGACAGCCATTACAGGAAATATCGCGTCGCACCTGATGTTTCCCATGTTCATCAATGTAGTGGATACCTAAAGGACAGGCATCCACACATGCTCCACAATTCGTACAAACACTTTCCTTAAACATGACTTCAAACCGACGCTTGATCCCTTCTGGATTGGCGCACCACTGACAGCGCAATGGACATCCCTTGAAGAAGACGATAGTTCTGATCCCAGGACCGTCATACAGGCTGTATTTTTGTACATTGAAAATCATCGCTTGCCGTTCTATCCGTTCCTCTTTCACATTTACCATCCATTCCAAGCTCCAGCTTATTTTTTAAATTTTTGTCAGCATTGTCCGAGAGATAATCTCATCCTGAACATCCTTACATAGCTCTACGAAGAAAGCACTGTAACCAGCTACTCGAACAATCAAATCGCGGTATTGCTCTGGATGTTTTTGTGCTTCAATTAAGGTATTGTTGTCTAAATAGTTAAACTGCATTTCTCCATTACCTAAATGACAAGCCGTTTTAAGCAACGTAATCAGACTTTCTTCACCTTCTGGTGTATCCAATAAACCAGTCATGATCTTAAAGTTATGCACCATCCCGATGTTCATGCTGTCGTTGGACATTTTCGAGATTGATTTGATAATTGCAGTCGGTCCTTTGAAATCGGCGCCTTGCGTTGGGCTGATTCCATCAGATAGCGGAGTCCAAGCTTTACGTCCATTCGCAGAAGCTCCAGTCATTTGTCCAAACGGTGTATTATTGGAAATTGACAAGGTTCCGTGACTCAACACTGAATACAATGTTTTATACTTACGGTGCTCAGCTTCAGTAAAGTTGATCAGATCCGCCGCGATCAAATCGGCATAATCATCGTCATTTCCATATTTCGGCGCGTTCAAACAATCCGTTCTCATACGATCATTATTCGCAAAATCAGCTTTTAATCCTTCATTCAATTCCTGCAATGTGTATTTTTTCTCATCAAAGACCAGTTTCTTAATTGCAGCCATTGAATCAGCATAAGTTGCTAGGCCAGACCAAACAACACCCGGTCCAAAATTGTACATTGCGCCACCAGAAGAAACGTCTTTCCCTTTTTCCATACAGCCCTCGTACATGATCGACATCAATGGTTTTGGCGCTAGATCACGATGAACACGTTGGGAAATAACGGTAGCTACATCTGTCCATTTCGTAATGTATTTGATTTCTTCCTTAACCGCTGTCTCAAACTCTTCGTAGGTCTTGAACCGAGACAAATCACCCATATCTGGGCAAACCTGCTTGCCGTACCACAGAGGAACGCCATGATTCAAGACTAGTTCAATACAAATCGGCCATTGCGTATAGGCAGTAGAGGTCCATTGATACAAACGACCTGATTTTTGCGGCTCCACACAACCCATCAAACAATAATCCCTCGCATCTTCAATTGAGACACCCTTTGCCAGCATCATCTTGATGTGTGTATCATCAAAATGACAAGCAGGAAAACCCATACCGGCTCTAACAACATCCACGATTTTTTTCAGATATTCTCTTGGTGAGTGGTTGTGAATGCGGCAGGCAAGCGAAGGTTGATACACCTTGACATGACGAACAGCATCCATCAATAAATAGGTCAACTCATTGGTAGCATCGCGCCCTTGACGAGTTACCCCGCCGACACACATGTTTACAAACGGCTGATAGCCAGCGAAGAATTTCGAACCGCCTTCACTAGTGATCCACATCATTTCAGACATCTTAATCAACATACAGCCAGCTAATTCAAAGGCTTGAAATTCATTCATCCGACCTTCTTCTAGGTCAGCCTTAAAGTATGGATACATGTATTGATCCACACGTCCAATTGACATCCCTGTTTGGTTTTCTTCAACGACTAACAATGATTCAATTGTCCAAACGGCTTGAATCGCTTCCCAGAAGGTATCCGGTTTATGGGCAGGGACTTTACGGTTCACTTCAGAGATTTTCAAAAGCTCGGCTTTGCGTTTTGGATTGGTTTCCTTCGCAGCCAGCTCCGCAGCATAATCCGCCATCCGACGGGCATAAATCATGACGCCTTCAGTTGTATCAATGATTGATTTATAGAAATAGATTTTTTCAATATCCTCAGGATTTTCATAATCTAATTCTTCCAGATGCGCCTTGGCTTCATTCTGAATATCGATCATGCCTTTTTTCATCAAAATGACATCATACCCAGGATTGGAATCGCCGCCGCCATTTAGTGCGTGATACGAACAATCGGAAACGAAAGATTCACCAGATAATTCCCAAACACCTGCTTCACGGTATTGATCCTCACAATATTCATCGACAGATTTGCCTTTCCAGAATGGGAAAAGCTCTTCACGCATGATTTTTTTGTCTTCATCAGAAATGTAGAACGGGTCCTGTGGACGGCTGCCGATCGTATCGATCTCATCCTCCATCCAGCGCCATGCGATATCTGGAGAGAATGCGCCTGCACGCGGCTTACCGTTGGGTGCTCCAACAATCAGTTCGTGATCTTGTATCACCAGCGGCGCTGTTTCACAGCAATAACGGAAGCATTTTGCCCGCAAAACAATCTTTGGCATGCCTGGATTTTCCTTGGCAATTTTTGTAATCGCTCGGGCACGATAAGTAGTAATTGACGGTACTTGCTCTAAATAGTTGTCCTTCAATGCCTGCAAACGTTTCGTAATTCCATTAGGAATCTCTGTTCCCTCATCCGAGACCAGTATTTCTGTTACGACGTCGTCCTTTTTGACTTCGTCTGAAACAGAAGCAAACATTTTCATCAAGGCCTGTCTTTCTTCTAAGCTTAATTCTTTTGTCGCTTCAGCTAATTTTGCTGAAAATTCTTTGATGTCCATCTGTTTCCCTCACTTTACTGCTCAATTATTTTTTGTAAAAATTTCTCAATAAGTAATTGTTCATCTGAAATTCGCTTGTTAACTCCTTTACTCGGCTCCTTAACCGACGTGTAGCCAATTTCACGAACATAGGTTAAATCCTTTGCTGTAATATTCTTGGCTTTGAACCCGCGTCCCGTTGTCATTCCACCCAAAATCAGCGAGACTGGTAAACTGGAATCGATTCCAATTCCCGCTAAACTTGCTCCTGCATTTACAATCATGCGGCCAACAGGTTTCTTCAAAGCGAATTCTTTGATAATACATTGATTATTCGAATGGATCGCTAACGTATGTCCGTTACGCTTTTCCTTTAACAACTGAATACATTTATCACAGGCATGAATCCAATCAGACTCTAAATAAAAGGTTAGGATCGGACATTTTAGTGCTGTGGTAAAGGGATTCTCGTCAAAAATATACGGTTGCTCCGATACTAAGACCTTCGTCTTCTCTGACACAGTAAATTCAGCGTTTCCAGCAATCGTTTGTGCATCTTTTCCGACGATGCTGGGATTTATTTCATTGCTTAAAAATAATTTAGTCAAAAGCTGTTTTTCTTCCGCAACACTCATGAAATGAGCACCAGCCTCGATCATCTGCTCTTTTACTTCCTTTGCAATCACACTTTCAGCAATAACAAATTGCTCTGCTGAGGGCAATAAGCCATTATCAAAAGCACGACTAGAAACAATCGCTTGAGCAGCCTGGCTGACATCGGCTGTTCGCTCGACAAAAACCGGTACTGAACCACAGCCGCCATAGATAATCGGTTTAGGATACGCACGTAAATCAAAATAATCCGCCATTCCGATATTAATCACTAAATCGACAGCTTCTTGCTCTATTAATGCTTTGACTCCTTCGATTGTAGTATTTTCCATATAGCTGAAACTGGATTTTGGCAAGCCAGAATTAGCCTGATTAAGAATTTCGACTAATTTAGCCGCTGCCTCTTCCGTTTTATTCGGCGGAATCAAAATCACTGTATTTCCTGCTTTTAAGGCACTTAATGTAGCAAATAGCGCATTTAAAACAATATTTTCTGCTGGTAAAATAACTGCAACAACACCAAATGGTATCCCGATTTTACTCAAAGGAACTCCATTAGTATTCAAAACACCGATCACCTGCTCTTGCAACGAATCATTAAACTGAGCTAAAAAGTTTTGGTATAGCTGTGTCTTATCTTGTTTATTGCCTTTTCCCGTAACTGATACTTCGAAAGCAGCTAGCTCTGGCAATAGCTGGTGCACCTCAGTGATCATTCGTTGAATCATGCGATCAAGTGTTTCTTGGTCATATTCCCTTAGTAAAAAATGTGCATCGCGAGCGGATTCAACCAAGATGCGGGCTTCTTGGATCGATTTTAGATCTTTATCCACAAACTGCATGACTTCCACTCCCTTATGCTGGTAGTAATTGCTCCAACGAATACCGATCAATGATCTTTCCTAAATCAATATGCGGACTTGGAATCACAACGGAGCTGTATACCTCCGCACCCATTTCTTCAACTGCCGCAATACCTGTTTCAACAGCTGTCTTACATGCTGCAACATCTCCTCTTACGATGACGGAAATGTAACCAGAGGCCACATTTTCATAACCGACCAACTCAACGTCTGCCGCTTTACACATAGCATCAGCTGCTTCCAAAATAAAAACTAATCCAAATGTTTCGATTGCCCCGATCGCTTCGTATCTTTCCATTTTGTCCCTCCTAAACTACTGGTCAATATCATGAACAGAAACAATGTCACCTACAGCCCGAATTGGCCTGGGCATAACATTTTGTGCGGTCAGAGTACCGATTCCTTCTGCTGCCTTAGCTCCTGCAGCCACAGAAGCTTCGACAGCTGCAACATCTCCTTTGATCATGATCGTCACCAGTGTTGATCCAATATTTTCATACGAGATCAGCTCAACATTGGCCGCCTTTAGCATTTCATCACAAGCTTTTAATGCTGGAACCAGTCCGACTGTCTCGACCAATCCTAGTGCTTCTTCACCTCTGTATCTCACTAACAGACCTCCTTAGCTTTTGCGATAAGCAGCATCTACATACTTAGAAACAGTTTGCCGCCCATCTTCCGTGATCATATAGCGCATCACTAATTCACTATTCTTATCCAAATCGTAACTCGTCATTTCACATAAACCATTTGCTTCAAGGGCCAACAAATGATCGAGATACATTTTATCGTTGAACTGTTTTTCACTGCCATAATCCTTTTTCAAAGCGGACATGACTTCTTTTACATCTACTTCGTTATGATCAAACATGTAGTTCAAAACAGCCATTCTGGTTGGTAGCGCCATTCTATGCATCTCCTTTTCTGAATAAATCTAAAGGATTCATCGTTACAATGATGGCTCCTAATACGATTACAATTGAACCAATAACAATTGTTGGTGTCAGGGTTTGACCTAAGAACAGAACGCAGAATAATACGCCCCAGAAAGCGTAGGTCACGTTTAGAGACATCCCGATTGCACAACCCACCATTGAGTTGGCTTTATACCAACAAACAAATGATGCCGCAGCACTTAATCCAGATAAAACCAGCCACAGAATCGGAATACCTGCTGTCAATGTTCCACCAAGCAGTTTCAATCCGCCAACAAGCGGTACAATCAAAATCAAGACAACTAAGCCAGAAATTAACTCGCGTAAGTTCACTGCAACATCGGTATCAATCATTGCCCCGCCGAAACTTGAAAAGACACCTTCAAGCCCCCAGCAAACTGCTGCAATCAATGCACAAATAATTCCTAGTGTAAAATTCGGTGCCCCCTCAGGTTTTGCCCAGTTGATGACGATTGCTCCTGCAACACATAGCAACATCCCAAAAACAACACGCTTTGTAGGGCGTTGCTTTAAGAAAATCCAAGCAAATAAAGAACCGAATAGACTACACGTTGCCGAGATTGGAATTGCGTAAGCTCCTGCCATTGCTAAACCGATCAGGTAGGCTCCATTGGCCACAGGACCACCTAGAAGAAAGCCAACTACCAGCATTTGTCCAGGTTTTGTCTTCAATGTCCGCGATAATTCCTTCAATCGTCCATGTTTTGCGTTATAAAATAATAACCAGATCCCAGCAAATAAATCGTTTAAGCCCGAGCTAACAAAAGGAGCTGCTAAGAACCCCGCTGCACTGACTAAAGGATCATATCCGCTAGCCACCATAACCAAAGTTGAATAAATCCCATAAGTCAACCCAGAAAACAAACCATTTCCGAGTCCAGCGATTCGAAATTTTTTCCCAACCGCTTTCATTTTCGATTCTGCAGAAACCGTTGTTTGCATGACACTCTTTTCACTATTCATACTGATTCCCCTTACTCATTCGTTGTATGTGGGAGAATAGTTTCTACTTCACCATGCGGACGCGGAATGACATGCACAGATAATAGTTCACCCACTCGTTGAGCTGCTGCTGCTCCAGCATCGGTAGCTGCTTTTACTGCACCAACATCCCCACGTACCATTACAGTGACGATTCCACCGCCAACGAGCTCTTTTCCGATCAAGGAAACATTTGCGGCTTTCACCATTGCGTCGGCTGCTTCGATTGATCCTACTAGACCCTTTGTTTCTACCATTCCTAATGCATCGTACTTCACTATTGTTCCTCCTATTCGCGATTGAATCGCATACATTTTTTATGCATTTTCACTGTAGATTGTTCCCTTACGGTAGGAGTCAACCCCAAATTTTTAAAAATTTGTGAAGTATAACACAATTGTATTGTTATAAAACAGTTTCAATTCTCAATTAACTGTATTAATCGAGAATATTCAGAATAAAATCTTTTAATCACTTGATTCTATTTAAGTAATATCTCTTTTAAATTAAAATAATTTCATAGAAGTGCCGCTGCTATTTTCTCTCAGATTAATACAGAATTTAAAAAAATTGAACGAAAATAAAAAGAACTATCACATTTTTTTACCTCGAAACAAGTGAAAATTGTTAGAATGACAAGGTAAGAAAATTTTTCAATTATTGATGATGAAAGAATAAATGCCTTTTTAACAACGAAAATCTTTCCTTTTTCAAACCTTCCCCTTAAAGACAAGGATCATTTCTCTTACACATTTTTCAGAATAATTACATTATCATTTTCATTTTTGCACAAAAAAAAGCTAAGCGACTTAAGTGGCTTAGCTCTATCATGCTACAATTTCGTAGCAGGTATCATAATTTCGGTGACAAATTTATTTGTATCTTGTGTAGACCAATAATCTATGACATAGCGCTCATAACAATTTGGTCCAATCTCATAATTATGTTCTTTCGCCCATTTTTCCAATAACGGATACTTATCAGCACTGTCTTTTTGATCCCCAAAATGATACATGCAAACAAACATTTGTCCGCCAAATGCTTGCCTCGGTAATAGAAACTTGCTGTTTCGTACAGGCTTTTGAGTGACCGTTGCCTGATTAATCATTCCTTGAGCTTTTGCTTTATAATCCGCAAAACCCAAGATGACAGGTCCGGTAATCTCACTTTCTGTAGTTTCCAATAAGTTTGTCCATTCAATATTGATGATGGATTTTTTGTAATCGTATTCAAAACCCTGTTCTAAAAAATAATACTGATCGCGATCGATGTACTTCAGGCTGATACTGGTAATGTTATTTTCTATCGCCATTGTGCCTTCATTTAAAAGCCCTACCCAATCAGAAACCGATTCATGACAATTCTGAATTCGCTCCTCTTCCTTTTTGAGCTCATCAAGCTTACTAAGAAAGTTCCTTTGGTGGTAGAAATAATCCGTTGTATTCGAAACTTTTGTCATTTCCTGTAAACGAAACCCTATTTGCTTATAATACTTCAAAACTGGAATCAGCATAACTGTATCTTCGCTGTAATAGCGATAACCATTTTTAGGACTTACATGGTCAGGAACAAGCAATCCTAGCTCTTCATAAAAGCGTAATGTCTTTCTAGAAACATGACAAATCTCAGCCGCTTCACCAATACTATGCAGTTTCTTCGTATCTATTCTCGTCACCATCATTCCACCTCCCGATAATTCTCCAAAAATTATGAGGTGTTCTGTTATAGTTGTCAAGGTAATTTCTGACCTGGTATCTAACGAGATAACCACAAATTGTGAAAAAAAGTGTTAATATCAATGGAATTTACCTTAAACTTTTTTATTTATTTCTTATAATAATTTTGAATAAAATTAGCTATTCACCAAGAGACAACCAGCTTATTTTGTTATTTTTTAGCAAAGAAGGATTTCTCTTCACTTTCAGATGTTATCTAAAAGAAAATCTGTTATTTTATTTTCCCTTCATTGATATTCTATCTTGGTTTTAATCCTCCAAAGTCAAAAATTACTGCATCTAATACTAAATATAATCTAGAATTTTTATCAAATTAGTGTACGCTATATTTGCAAATAATAATCTACGAGACACCCTCACTTTTCTGTTTATCTCCGACCAACATCCCGAATAAGCGAAAGCTTTTTCGTGTTATACTATTTCAAGTAAGCAAACCTATCTTCCCATTTTTCGCTTAAACAGCTTGGCAAACATTTTGGAGGGAAAATGAACTCTTATAAAGGTAAACTATTATTTCTTTTATCGTTATTTTTCATTTCTTTTATCATCTGTTTTCCAGTGAGAGAATTGAATAATGTAATGCAAAAAAACAACATATCCGATCAGCAGATTACTGATAATCAAGCTTTTTTGAATACCTTTTCTGGCGAATGGAAAACGGTAGACGCGGCCAATAAACTAACGTTCAGTGAGCATAAGCAAATTATCACGATTTCATTTCCTACTGAGAACAGAAAAGTTAACGCAAGTGTTTCAAGTCAACAACCTGCAAGAAAACGTTGGCTTCTGTCACCCATGAATAGTGAAGAAACACAATATAGTGTGATCTTACTTTCTGACGATGAACTCAGCTTTCAAATGTCAACAACTAAACCCAATGCTGAAGGTACATCAAAGCCTGAACATTTTTATCGCATAAAATAACTTAAAAGAAAAACCGAAAGATCATGGCTATCAATATTAACAACCATGATCTTTCGGATTTCTTTGTTTTTTTATTTGTAAGTAAAGTCACACATGAACGATGAGGTTTGGTTTTTCTAAAATTTATCCATCGGAAAAACAATTCCCGATTGTCTTCTCATTTCAGTCAGCGTCTCATGGATAGCCAAGCTCACATCAAAAGGAACTTTTGTTGATTCGATTTCATTCTTCTTGATTTGATTGATCATTTCAGCAATTTCGTAAGAGAAATTCTCTTTTGGTGCAATGCCTAGTTCTGTGTGTTTGCCGGTTTTTCTTTCAATGAAACTGATTCTTTGCGGCTGACTTGGCTGATCAATCAATAGCTGACCCAGTTCTCCGCAAATTTCACAAGTGTTGACTGTATCACTGGCTTTCGAATAGTTAAGAGTCACATTAAAATCATCGTAGCTTAGAATACTGGAGCCTGCAACATCTGCACCTGTATCCAGTAATGAAGCTGTACTGAGAATTTTATTGGGCTTGCCGAATAGTCCCACACAATCAGCGACGACATATACGCCTAAATCCATCGTGGCCCCATTCGCTAACTCATTTCTGAATGTTGTAGGGTTTTCACCGCTTAAATATGCATCGTATCTAGAGGAATACTTAGAAAAATTCAAGTTTACTTGGCGAATCCTTCCGACTAGGTTCAGATTGTCACGCAAAATTTGAAAATTAGGATTGTATAATGGGATTAATCCTTCTTGTAAATAGGTGTGATTTTTTTTCGCACAATCAATCAGCTCTTTTACTTGTTCATGGTTGGCAGCTAAAGGTTTTTCACAAAAAGTTGGAATACCTTTTTCTAAAAAATAAGTCGTGATCGGGTGATGCAAACTGTTAGGGACAGCGATATAGACTGCCTCGATCAACTGAGATTCAGACATCTCCTGATAAGAATTAAAAGCATGGGGAATTCCATATTTTTCGCCAAAACCTTTCGCTTTTTCTAACGAGGTTCCGCACACCGCGACAACTTCACATTCCGCTACTTGAGTAGCGCCCGCCATAAAAAAGTCTGTCACAAAGTTCGTTCCAATTACACCAAATTTCACGCTAAATCCTCCTTTTTATTCCAATCAATAATAACCCCTGTATACTCATTTTTCTTATTCATCAATCCGTCATATGCTTCCATCAGATTTTCTTCGGTGGGAGCGATCACATGGCTGATAAAACGATCGACATCAATGATTTTTTTGTTTAATAGGGATTCAATATATTTTAAGCTTCTGTGGATAGAGAGTCTCGAGCCTTCTTTTTCTTGATAAGGGTACCTGCGATTAAATGCCCCGATCACCGTTAACATTTTGGTATGAATCGCGTTAAAGGAATTTGTAACATTCGTTGTATAGTCGGTTCGCGGAGAGCCCATCAAGATTACTTGTCCATATTTGCCTGCAATCTTAATAGCTGTCTCAATACTCTCTGATAAACCGGTCGCATCAACAACAATATCCACACCCTTCTTCTCAGTAATCTCCATGACTGACTCATATTGATCATTTGGCGCACAATTAATTACATGGTTAACTCCAATAGATTTTGCCAATTCTGCACGATCGGTAATAGGTTCCAAAGCAATCACCTCAACACCCATTTGCTGATAATAAATCGATAGAATCAAGCCTAAAGTTCCCATACCCAAAATCGCAACAGTATTTCCCAACTTGACATCTGCTGGTAAAATCCCGTTCATTGCGATCCAACACATCATCAGAAAAGAGCCTTCGATTGAGCTAGTTTCCTCTCGTAACTTGAAAAGAACTCCTCCATCACTTTTACTTGGATCATAGAACTGCAAACTACTATGCGGTCCATTAAAAAGGACTCTGTCACCTACATTAAAGCCTGCTAAATCGTCTCCAATCGCCAGAATTTTCCCAACTGAGCAATATCCTGGACGAACTGGATAAACTGCTCCCTTCTTCAGTCCAAAAACTCGTGACAATTCTGTTCCCGCACTAATCAACGAAACTTCACTTTCGATTAGGCATTCCTTCGCTGAAACAGCCTTCGGATCGACAGTTTCTTCAATTAAACGGACATCCTCCACTCCGTTAATCACAACATTCTTAGTTAAAATGATACTCACCCTTTCAAAGTTGACATGTTGATATACCATATAAAAAGCGTAACACGTTGTTAGAAGACAGTCAATCTGCTATGATAAGCTTAACAATGATATGTCAACTTAATAAGTTGACTTATATCTAATACTAAAACGGATGTAGGTGGTTAGATGGAAAAGACACAACCCTTTAAATATGCCCTGATCAAAAATGACATTGTACAAGCGATCAAGACAAAACAACTGAATACTGATGATAAGATTTTATCTGAGGCTAAATTGTGCAAAAAATACAATGTCAGCCGAATCACTGTAACTAGAGCGATCAATGAATTAGTCGCTGAAGATTATCTCTATCGTATCCAAGGTAAAGGGACCTTCGTTAAAGGAAAACAGCTATCTGAAGGTGTATCTCAACTTTCAAGCTTTACAAAAAGAATGAAGGAAAAAAAGCTCAAGTTAGAAACTAGGGTACTAGAAACTACAAGTGTTACTATGCCAGTGAAGATGGCGAATTTTTTCAATCTGCCTTCAGATAAAAATGTAATTCTGTTGAAGCGATTGCGAATCGTCGATGGCAAATTATTGTGTCTGAGTATCGCTTATTTAATGCCTGAAATTTTTTATTGGACGACGCTTGAGGATATGGAACACGAATCCCTCTATGATCTATTAGAAAACAAATACGATTTCAAATTAGGTAATGCTACTCAAGAGTTTGAGGTTGGTTATTTGAATGAAAAGAATGCCAAGTTTCTAGAAATATCCAGCCAAGATCCGTGTCTTAAGCTGTCATTATACAGCACATTAAGTGACGGACGTCCCGCCCAATTTGAAGAAACCTATTACATCGGAAGCAAGTATGCCTATCAACTTCTACTACCAGCACCCCATTCATTTAATAACGTTATCAACATTGAGGAGCTTTAAGTAAGAAAAAAGTGAACGCTCGTAGACTATCAAAGCGATAGGAATACAAGCGTTCACCTTTTCCCTGTTATGAAAATTTTAAAATAGTTTTGCAATCAGATAATCAAACAATATCTGGATAATCTGTTAGAAATGGTTTTCATGTTCAGTTAATTACTAATCTTCTTTACTGCGGCAATAATCAACATAACCAAACGCAAAGGCTTCGATCAATAGGAAAAAGGAAGAAGCGGTTTGAAGCCACCAATCGGTGGGGTTCGGACTACGGCTGCTAGAAGCATATAGCGAATAATCTGCTCTGCCAGACAAAAGATTATTTTGCATATTTGTGATGGAAACGATCGTAGAATGATAGGTGGAAAGGACATTCAGTACATTAAAAAGGTGCTGGTTTTCTCCAGATAGTGATAGGACAAAAATCAGGTCGTTTTCGGTAATGTTTTCCATGATTCGTTTGAACTCATTGGATTGTGAAGAGGCAGGAATCATTTGGGCCGGCTTGCCAATCAACAGCAAGAGTCGTTGTAGCTCAGCTGCTTGATTTTGTTGCGTGACTCCTGTTCCCAGCAAGTAGACATTACGACTATTCTCCAAAGCCTGATAGATTTTTTCCCAGTTATTCTCTTCAAGATATCGGATTGTTCGTTGGGCATCTGAAAAAATTCTTCTTTTAAAGGCAGCATCTTTTCCAATATCATTTGGATTGTTTTGCCATTTCAAAAAATTACGCAGCTCGCTAAATCCAGTAAAGCCCAGCTTTTGGGTAAAGCGAATCACGGAGGATTTTGATGAATGACAAACCTTCGCAAAATCATTGGTTCCCATCGTTGTGACTTCCTTGGGATGCGCATGGATGTATTTAACCATTTGGATATCCACTTCATTAAGTGTTTCGTAATGTTGATTGACAATATCAGAAAAAAGCATCGCTAGCCCTCCTTGTCTTTTATTTTACCTTACAAAACCTACTCAAGAGATTCAAGCTAGAAAAAAGCATTAATGATCATCTCACTAATGCTTTATTACTGAAATTATTTTAATTCAGGCCACCAATCCCCATTGGCCTCGATCATTTCATCCAGAATCTGTTTCGCAACAGAAGCGGAAGGAACGGTTTTTGAAAGTGTCATCGCCTGCCATAATTTTTGATATGATTTTTCCTCAAAGGCATCCACCACTAATTTTTCGACGGCTACCTGTTGTTCGATCATTCCTTTTTGGAAATGCGGGATTTTTCCCATACATAATGGTTCATAGCCGCGCTTGCTGACAATACATGGTACTTCGACCATTGCATCATCGTCTAAGTTAGCGATCGCCCCTTCATTTTTGACGATTAGAAGCATTCGTTCATAGGTGTTGTAGGCCAACGCTCCCGCTAATTGTACGATAAATTCCGCATGTTCTCCCGCTTCGATCGTGGTGTCCTCGGCGGTTTGAGCCGCTGCGATACGTTCACATTCTGCAAAAATATTTTTTTCCCGATTGTCCATTACTTCATTGGCTCGGGTATAATTTGGGTCGGCATGAGCCACGACATAGTCAGGATATAGATAATACTTCAAATAGGTATTCGGAACCGTGTTTGGATCCACGGCATAAACATCCTTTACTTTTTGGAAAGTATCCATCCAGCTAGTTTCTTCTAATAAAGGATTTCCTTCATCTTCAGCTGCTGCGTAGCCAAATTTTGCCACGTGCTCTTTTAATTTCGGCATTAGATCATTGCCCTGCTTGTCCGTCATTTCCGTCCACCAGCCGAAATGATTCAAGCCGTAATAACGATCGACGATGTCACTTTCGCTGTCTAAGCCAACAATGTCTGCAATTGATTTTTTGATCGCCACTGGCATATCACAAATGTTAATAATCTTCGCGTTTGGACGCATTCTCCGAGTTGCTTCGGCTACGATTGCCGCTGGATTTGAATAATTCAGCATCCAAGCCTCAGGCGAATATTTTTCCATATAATCAATCAATTCAACCACTCCAGGAATCGAGCGCATACCATACGCCATTCCACCTGGTCCGCAGGTTTCTTGTCCAAGAACCCCATACTTTAAAGGGATTTTTTCATCCTGCTCACGCATCTTCAAACCGCCGACTCGAATATGGGCCATCACAAAATCAATATCGGTAAAAGCTTCTTCGGGATCTGTTGTCGCCAAAAATTCAATTTCTGGCGCGCGCTCCTTAACGATCACTTCACAGGCTTTCGCAACAATATTTTGACGCTCCTCATCGTTATCGTAAAATTTTAACTTGCGTAAAGGAAATTTATCCTGATTTTCAATAAGCATCATAACGATTCCGGCGGTATATGTACTTCCTCCGCCTGCAATAACAACTGACTGTTTTTCCAACATCATTTTTCTCTTCCTTTCAAACTAAAAACTGTTAATTTTTATCCTTCGCTCATCCCTAATTTTTCGCAAATATCATCCTTGAAGCTTTGAACACCCATTCCTATGATGACTTGGACATTCGTTCCATTTAAAACGATCCCTTTTTGCTGAGAGATTTTTTCTAATTGAGCCGAATCTACTAGCTCTTCGTCTTTCACGGTCACTCGCAATCTAGTGAAGCAATTAGAAATACTTTCAATATTTTCTTTTCCACCCAATCCAGCAACAACTAAATCAAAATCGTTCGCGCTAGCAGTGACAAGCTGTTCTCCAGTTGCTGCATCTGCTACAACTATTTCTTCTGGATCGTCTTCTCTACCAGGTGTTTTAATGTTTAATTTATTGATCAAAAGCACAAAAATGAAATACCAAATGACTGACATGACAATTCCGACAATGATCACCAAATAGAATTTCGTGACAGAAGGACTGAAGACTGAGTTAGAAACGAATGTATCAATTAATCCATACAGCATGTACGTTCTAGCCCCAATCCCCCAAAGAATTGTCTCTGAAATAGCGGTCAATAAGCTATGAACTAGCCATAGCAATGGAGAGGCAAATAGAAAAGAGAAGTCCAAAGGCTCGGTAATCCCAGCCACCGCGGCAACAAACATCGAAGGTAAAATCATTCCCTTTACTTCTTCCTTACGCTGCTTTTTCGCGCAATGAATCAGTGCCAATGAAACAGCAATCGAACCGAATATTTTAACAAAGCCAAAGGTTGCAAAACGTAAAGATGGATCCAAGCTAGTAATAGATCCGGCATTTGCCATTTCCGCATAGAATATATTGGCCGCACCATTGTAAACCTGTCCCCCAATTTCAGCGGTTCCACCTAACGCAGTGAAGCAAAACGGCATCCACAGCAGATGATGCAAGCCAGTCGGAATCAAGAAACGATTGCCGAACGCATAAATGAAGACTCCTAATAGTCCAGTGGTCAAAATAAATCCAGATAATGACGAAATCCAATTATTCACTACTGGCCAAATATAGCTCATACCGATCGCAGTTATTAAAATGACCGGAATCAAAATCATGAAGGAAAAACGCGAACCACCATAAATACTTAAAAAATCCACAAACTCCTTATCAGAAAAACGATTATGGATAAAAGCAACAAGACAGCCGACTAGCATCCCTAAAAAGATATTCATGTCTACTACTTGAAAACCTAAAACCACCGCTTGTCCTGTTCCGAACAGCCCCATTTCACCAGCTTCAGCTAATTGATCAGTCAATGTCAGCCAAGCATTGTTGGCAGCCAAAAAGAATAAAAACGCGATCAATGAAATCAGAGCGGCCTCGACCTTTTTCTTTTTCGCTAAGGATGCTGTAATTCCCACACAGAAGATCAGTGCCAAATTATTTAACATGCTGTCCATCATCGTTTTGATCAATCCGCCAAAAGTCTGGACGACGTTCGGCATGAATTCTAATTGTAAAATAACAGAAACCGCCAAGAACAAACCCATTACCGCCATAAACTTAACTGGAACAATCACTGCTCGAGAAAAGTCCTGCATTGTCTGAGAAAATTTACTTTTCATCATTTCTCTCCATTCATTTTATTGAGTATACGTATCTCTTGACCTTAGACTAACAATTTTTGAAACCCGTTACAATATTTCCTTGATTCTTTGGACCTAAGTCCACAAGTAGGAACCATTAAAAAAAATATTTTTTTTAATAACACTTTTCTGAACAATTTAATAATTATTGTTTGTGATTCCTCTCCCCAGCTTTTAACAACTTAAAACCTATAATAGTCATACAAAAAAAGCACGCACCCTCGTTCATAAGAAAGCATACGTGCCTTAAAACTATTTTTTTAATGAATACATTAATCGTCAAAATCGTACAATACAGTCGTTAAATAGCGTTCTCCATTATCTGGGACGATGGCTAAAACTTTTTTGTCTGCTCCTAACTCTTTAGCCACCTGAAGAGCAGAATGGATAGCCGCTCCTGCCGAAATCCCAACCAGAATCCCTTCTTTTGCGGCTACCTCTCTAGCGCTTTCCAATGCTTTTTCGCTGGAAACGGAAAGAACCTGATCATAGATTTCTGTATCTAATATCTCCGGCACAAACCCTGCTCCAATTCCTTGAATTTTATGAGGAGAATGGGCGCCACCTTTTAAGACTGAGGATTCCTCTGGCTCAACTGCATAAACCTTCAATGACGGGAATGTCCGCTTTAATTCTTGCCCTGCACCAGTAATTGTTCCCCCCGTTCCAACTCCAGAAACAAAGGCATCCAGACCGCTATCAGCAAAAGCTTCTCGGATTTCTCTAGCAGTCGTTTCACGATGAGCCGCTGAATTTGCTGCATTATTGAATTGTAATGGTAAAAAATACCCGTCCTGACTAGCTAATTCTTGCGCTTTAGCGATAGCACCTTTCATTCCTTCAGCTCCGGGAGTCAAAATCAATGTCGCACCGTAGGCTTGAATTAGCTTTCGACGCTCAATGCTCATCGTATCAGGCATTACAATTATAACGGGATAGCCTTTTGCTGCCCCAACCATTGCTAACCCAACGCCTGTATTTCCGCTAGTTGGTTCAATAATCGTATCCCCCGGCTTCAAATCCCCAGCTTTTTCTGCTGCTACAAGCATATTCAATGCAATGCGATCCTTCACGCTGCCGCCCGGATTAAAAAACTCAAGCTTCAGATAGACCTCTGCGCTGTTTTCGGGTACAAGTTGATTTAATTTTACAATGGGCGTCTCACCGATCGTGTCCAAAATTGATTGGTAAATTTTTGTCATGTTGATTTCCTCCTATCAGTTTTTGTTTACTTCTGATTAATTTAAAACAACTATACCTGTTATTCGCCGCTTTTAGCCAATTGACATTTTTTATGGATGACGATTGGTTTTAGTTATAGTGACTTGATTTATCTTTTTACTGGCATAGGTTCCTTATAAATTACTTACATAAGTGCGCTATAAAAATTCATCCATCCTCTCATCTTTATGAAAATTTCTTCATTATAAAATAATTGACCTGCGCGTAAAAGCCGTCTACTCTAAAAGAAAAAGGTATTCGTTCAATCTTCCTATTAACGAAAATTTGTCCCATTAGATAAGGAGAAAAGCATGAAAAAACCAGTAATTTTGATTGTTGAAGACGAAGAAAGTTTAGTCAGCTTTATCGCTGAAGAATTAAAATATGAAAACTATGAGGTACTGATTGCCGCAGATGGTCAAGAAGCGTTGACTATTTTCGATGTCAATGAAGAAAGGGTCAATTTGCTGCTGCTGGATTGGATGCTGCCAAAGGTAGATGGATTGACTGTTGCACGAAAAATTCGTCGACGTAGTCAAGTCCCTATCCTAATGATGACTGCCAGAGATCAAGTAGTGGACAAAGTGTCAGGCTTAGATGCTGGAGTAGATGATTATCTCACCAAGCCCTTTGATATTGAAGAATTGTTGGCCCGCATTCGTGTGATTCTTCGACGAGAGGAGCGGATACAGTCCTTACAAAATGAGCCAATCATCAACCAATATCAGGACTTGACCATGGATGTGGTGAAAAGAACTGTAACACGGGATGGCCAGACTATTATGCTTACACAGAAGGAGTTTGACCTTCTTTATGAACTAATGAAAAAGCCGGAGGAGGTTTTTACTAGAGATGAGTTATTAAATGAGGTCTGGGGCTATGATTATATTGGTCAAACCAATACAGTCGACGTTTTTGTTCGAGCGCTGCGTAACAAATTAGATGACGACCAACACCCTCGCTTGATCCAAACAGTCCGAGGCGTTGGTTATGTCTTGAGGGCTGATGATGAAAAATAAAAAAGAACAAGGAAAAACACTGCAGTATCAACTGATTACTCGTTTTAGTATGATCATGCTGGGATTAGTCTTACTAGTCAATCTTCTAATCCTCAGTGTCACTGCACTGCAGTTGTATGAATCCAGTAAGAAAGAAACCGAAGCCATTAAGGATGCGCTGTCTCAAGTAGAGACACAGACCAATCAGGAATGGAAAAATACCCTGCAGCTTTATATCGCCGCAGATGATCCTAGGTATTTTATCCGTGTTTCATTAGAAAAAGGCAGCACAGTATATTCCAGCGATGCCTATCAGCTTTATGACAGCTTTCAACAGCTGAGACAGCTCCCCTTTTTATCAGATGTTCTATGGGATGAGGATACGCCCTATTTGTTTCAACAATTTTATGTAAAAAATACCAGCGTGGCAGTACTCACCAGTATGGAAGATAATTTTGAAATTCTAGCGACTCTCTTTCTGTGGTCTTTAGAAATATCCATGCTGATCATACTGCTAGGAATCTTTTTCGTCGCTAGATTTGCAAAAAAAATCAGTGCTCCGCTAGTAAAGATGAATCAAGAGGTCTTGAATTTGTCTAAGCATCCGCAAACAAACGAACGATTATCAATACCACTTTCACCCAAAGAAGCAGATAATCTTGCAAGCTCCTTCAACCGGCTGCTTCAACAGCAGGAACAGCTGATGCAGCGAGAGCGGCAATTTATCTCAGATGCTTCCCATGAATTGAAGACACCATTGGCTGCAATTCGAGGTCACGTCAATCTTATCAAGCGGCGCGGGAAAGAGCACCCTGAAGTTTTAGAAAAATCGTTACCCTTTATTGATAAGGAATCTCAACGAATGGAATTATTAGCCAATCAACTGCTAATTCTTGACCGCGAGAGACAGCAAGGAGAAGTGCAGCAGCTATTTCTAGCAGCACTCATCCGTACTACGCTTGAAGAATACACGACACTGATGCCCCAGAAGTTGAAATTAGATTTAGATGAAACAGCCAGCATAATCGGCAATTCTGAACAGTTCTATCAAATTATTCGTAATTTAGTTGAAAATGCCATTAAGTATACACCAAATGAAGGAGAAATTACTATCTCTCTCACTGCAGCTGAAAAAGAAATCACTTTAAAAATTGCCAATACAGGAGAACGTATCCCTGATAGCGAAAAAGAAAAGGTTTTTGAACGCTTTTATCGCATCGATCGCTCCCGCTCTAGTAAAATTCCCGGAACTGGGATTGGTCTGGCAATCGTGAAGCAATTGACGGAGCTTTATCATGGGAGCATCATAGTCACTGATCATCAACCAAGTGGCGCGTGCTTTACTTTGAAGTTTCCTAACTAAAATGAAGATTTCTTCATGAAGCTTTCATCCCATCTTGAATTTTCAGTACCCTCAGCCAGTTATACTTTAAGTATAGAAAAGATATAAAAAGATGAATTGCGAAAGGAAGAAAACAAATGAAAACAAAAGGATTACTTTTACTAATTACTGGTTCTGCTCTATTACTACTTGCTGGTTGTGGAGACAATTCTGCTCAGCTTGAAAATGGTACTCAACAGGAGGCGAGCAGTCAGAGCGTTGCCCAAGAAAGTCAATCAACACAAACGAACAGCTCCACTGCTTCTAGCTCAACAAAAAACACTGATTCAGCAACAAAACAGATGTCTCTAGATGAGATTATCGCTCTTTACCAGAAAAATAAGCCAAATACAGATATCACCGGCATTGAAATTGAATCACGAATGAGTAAGTTTGTCTATGAGGTAAAAGGAATGGATGACAGTAAGGAATACAAACTTTTCTTCACAGAAACTGGCGAGCTTCAACATCAAGAAGAAGAAATGCTAGATGAGGATGAACGGAATGGAAACGAACGAAACAATGAAAAGCTTGATCTCAAAAACCTATTGCCATTAGATCAAATCAACAGCATCGCCAAAAAGGAAGTCAACGGCGACATCACAGAATGGTCATTGGAACGAGAACTATCAAAAACCTACTGGGATGTAAAAATTGTTAATAATGGTCAACAATCTGATGTCTCAATTGATGCTCAGTCAGGAAATGTATTGGAAGTAGAAATGGACGACTAAAAACACAAAGCTGGTCTCAACTATTTGATATTGTTGGGATCAGCTTTTTAACTACAGGGAAAGGATATTTTTTTTGCATGAATAAATTGCTTTACAGCTTCCGGCTTTACTAATTAGATTTGATCTAAGTGACTTGCATTTATCTCTTTTGCGATATTTTTATTGTTTTATAAACAAAAAGTGCAACAGGATTATTTAAAATCAATCCCACCACACTGCTGATTCCCTATTTCGAGAATCAAAAAGTAGCACGTTGTTTCCACTTTAAGTTTTTCTCTTTACTCATCATGCTCTGCATGCCATTTTTCGATTGCTTCTTTTCGTTCCTTGAAGCGTTTTTCATTTCCCTGTGTCGTTGGTAAATAATAGTGATGCCCTTCCAATGAGGGCGGCATCGTCTTCATCGAAGTTAATTTAGCTTCAGTAGAATGGGCATATTGGTAATCCTCACCATAATGCAATTCTTTCATCAGCTTAGTAGGCGCATTGCGAATAACTAAAGGAACAGGTTCGTTCATGGTTTCGTAGACATCCTTTTTTGCCCTTTGATAGGCTGCATCCACCGCATTTGACTTGGGCGCCAAGGATAAATAGATCACCGCTTGCGTTAAGTGGACATTGCACTCGGGCAAACCGATGAACTGGCAGGATTGAAAGACTGTATTCGCTAATTCTAATGCTCGAATATCTGCTAAACCAATGTCTTCACTAGCAAATCGAACCAGTCTTCTGGCGATGAACAATGGATCTTCGCCTGATTCTACCATCCGAGCCAGCCAATAGATCGCTGCATCAACATCACTATTACGCATTGATTTGTGCAAAGCTGAGATTGTATTGTAGTGCTCTTCGCCTTTTTTATCATAAAGAAATGATTTTCGCTCAATTAAATCTAGCAGCTTGTCTTCCTTCAATGTGACCGTATCCGCTTTTTTCTCTCCGTTTAGAACAGCCATTTCCAGTGTATTCAGCGCTACTCTAGCATCACCATTGGCGTATTTCGCGATGGAATCAAGTACCTGATCGTCCAGTTCAATTTTTAGTTTTGGAAAACCCTTTGGACTATCGATTGCCTGCTTCAACAGTTGTAAAATATCTTCACTTTCCAATTGATTTAAAACAAATACCTTACTACGCGACAGCAATGCCGAATTAATCTCAAAGGATGGATTCTCTGTAGTGGCGCCAATCAGAATGATACTGCCATTTTCAACGTAAGGTAAGAAAGCATCCTGCTGCGCCTTGTTAAAGCGATGGATTTCATCCACAAAGACGATCGTTTTCGTACCAAAAGTCCGATTATGCTCCGCATCTTTCATGACCGTTTTTATTTCTTTGATTCCGCTAGTGACCGCACTGAAATTGATAAATTCAGATTTTGTTTGATTTGCGATGATACGGGCCAATGTTGTCTTGCCTACTCCTGGCGGTCCCCAAAAAATCATTGACGAGACGCGATCATTTTCAATGATTTCCCGCAACAGCTTCCCTTTACCTAGTAAATGTGTTTGTCCCACAAAATCGTCTAGCGTTTCAGGACGAACGCGTGTCGCTAATGGTTCACTCTTTTCTCTGGACTTTTCAAAAATTGATCCTTGTCTCATTCAATCCCCTCCTAAAAACGAACGTTTGTTCTATTTTAACACTTTTGAGCTTTTTTTACAAAATTGTCTACTTACTTTGAACGACAAAAAACCGTACAAATCCTATAACAGATTGTACGGTCACGTTCTAATTAATCTTAACCAAAAACCAAAAAGAATCAATACGAATACATCAGCTCTCTAAGCTTTTCCTGCGCTGCCTGATCCTCAGAAACTTGAAAACTTTTAGTCGGTGTGTAGCTTCCTAAGCTTCCATCATCCGCGTATTCGCCAAAGCCTGTGTTTGTACTCACAGGCTCACCGTTTCCTGTTTTCAATTCATAAACAACACCATTATCGCCTAATAAATACTTACTGACAGGTTTACTATAATCCATTTTTACAGAATAATTTGCCGCAAATGATCCTGCCATAAGCTCTTGCTTACCAACGCTCCCGTCTTTTGATGTATAAAAGACGCATCCGCCGATAGCATGAATAGGAAACGCATTTTCCCCTGGCACGCCATTATTCTGAACTTGCACCTGACCATCTGGGGTATTGGCATACCAATCACCACGTCCTGCCGCTCCGTGATCAAAAAACCAATAACTAACCGCCATATTTCCTATTACAGCACGTCCCCCCGCCCAATCAAGAAACGCCTGATTCATTTGTCCTTTCTGAGCATCAGTAAGTTGAGCCTTACTACTAGATTCAGTCGTACTGCTGCTTTGCGACGCTGATGATACGGTTGATTCAGATATTTGACTTGACGAGGTTTCTGGTGCTAAAGAAACACTTCTCGATGGTTCTGCTTCTTCTTTCTTAGTTGAATTGCAGCCTGACAATAAAAATACGACACAAAATCCTAACATAATAAAACTAATTTTTTTCATCTTAATCCCCCGAAAAATGAACTGATTTTTTTAATTTTACCACTAAGTAACGTAAAAAGAATGAGAAAAAAGCAAGAACCAGTTTACAATTGAGATTTTCACGGTTTTTATTAGCGAATAGTTTAACAAGCCGATTCCTTTGAAATGATAGCGGTTGCTATTATGATAAATGGGAACCAAGAAAGAAGGAAATGATATGACAGAAAGAATCTCTTTAGAAAAATCAGCCTTAGAATTTAGTATCGCTAATGAAAAAGAACCTTATATTTATCAATTACCTATAGATGAAGCACGTGCACTTTTAGAGGAAGTTCAAGATTCTCCAGTAGAAAAATTGGACGCAGATATTCAAGATGAAACATGGGAGCTAGGGAAATATGGAACGATTAACGTTCGAACCGTAAAACCAAGAGATACCACTGAGAAACTGCCAGTCATTCTTTATATTCATGGCGCTGGTTGGGTATTGGGCAGTGCGCAGACTCATGACAAATTAGTTCGCGAATTAGCCGTAAGAACCAACTCCATTGTTTTTGTTCCTGAATATGATCGTTCTCCTGAAGCAAAATATCCCGTGGCGATCGAACAAAGCTATGCCACACTGTTGAAATTAGTCGCGGATGCAGATGGAAAGTATGACACTGACCGCATCACGATTGCTGGTGACAGCGTGGGCGGAAATATGGCGACAGTCCTTACGATGTTGGCTAAGGATCGCCAAGGACCAAAAATCAATCAGCAATTATTATATTATCCTGTAACGAATCACGCATTTGATACGGACTCCTATAATCAATTTGCGACTGATTATTTCTTAGCTAAAGAAGGAATGAAATGGTTTTGGAATCATTATTTACCAGAAGGTCAAGACGCAACAATCAAAACAATCTCACCACTTCAGGCTTCTAAAGAAGAGTTGACCGGACTGCCAGCAGCTATGATTCTTAATGGCGAAGCCGATGTGTTAAGAGATGAAGGTGAAGAATATGCTCGCCATTTGCGGGATGCCGGAGTAGATGTGACACAAGTCCGCTTTCAAGGGATGATCCATGATTTCGTAATGGTCAATTCTATGGATCAAAGCCACGCGACAAGAGCTGCAATGGATGTCTCTACCGATTGGTTGAATAAACGAAATAAATAGAATGTGAAAAAGGATCGGACAAATGTTGCTGTTTGCTCGATCCTTAGAATCATTGAAGGATTGGAATTAGCTATGTTGGCTGCATCAGTGGAAAGCTGAATATTTGAGCAAATTGAGAACATATAAAAGTCCATTTTATCTTAAACGTATGATTTTCACTCCTGAACGTACAAATTAATCAGTCTTTAGCCTCGTTTGAATCCTATGCGCACCTTATAGTTATCGTCTGAAAAAAGATAAATCCTCCTTAGAATTATCCCTGTCATTTTTTATTCCGAAGATAGAATAAAAAAGCACCTATTCCAAAAAAAGGAATGGTGCTTGTATCATATAAATTAGGCGGTCTCAAAAAACGGCAGTATTCACATCTCCACCTGACGAACTCTTTCTTTGTGCATCGTCAAGTACACTTCCTCCTCTAATGGTGGTTTCACATTATGGACCTTGTTCAAATAACCTATCACTTTTTCTGCACATTGAAAGGAGGACTGATATTGATCAAGGACAATGCGAATCATTTCTTCACTCATATCCATCATTTTGATTCCCTTTACCTGGCGAATCAAGAAATATTGAAGGTGGGATACCAATCGAGAAAAATTTTTCGAGTTCTGATCAATTTTGATTTGAAAATGATATTGGATAATGGAAATGATCTCCGAAATAATTTTTGTGACGTTCATCGCCTGTTGAATCGAATCATAATTGCTTCCACTACTGATGAAATGCATAGCAATTGCCGTTGATTCTGTCTCGTCTAATCCCACATCCTCTGTCTCATTGATCACAATAGCATACTCCAAAAGACAAAGCTGGTTGATACCTCAATGCCTTTCACATCTAACAATTTTGTCACACTTATCTTTTCTTAAGTTCTATTCTATATAATTTAGAAAAACAACGAAGGAGACACCATGAAAAAATTCATTATTCCTTGTATATTTCTTTTCTTGAGTATTTTGTTATTTTCGACTTCTGCCCTAGTCGGTTCTTACCTCGATTCAAGCGGAATGCTGATTGAACCAGCGTTCTTTTGTGTTCCGTTAGGCTACTTAACATTAGGACTTGCTTTCTTTACTGCCTTATACAGTTTCGTCAAACAAAGAATATTGAGGAAATACTCGGCTTGATTCGCAGTAAATCCTCTGTTGAAGAAAAGTTATTTTTTTCAGCAATGAACTTTCGAGTATTAAAAAAGATGGTGATGTAGACATCCAGCGTCTGCATCGCCATCCTTTTTTTATTCGTTATCAACAATTAATCCCAATCGCCAAAAGAAACTTTTTTCGGAATCACCTTCTCCATTTTTTTCACCTGCTGGTCATATTGTCTTTTGTAATACCGATAATCCTCTTCAATCATTTTCAATGAGTTCCTTTGCTTGTTAGTCGTAGCATTTTTCTTTAATCCTTCTATTTGAAAAGCTAACGTCAATACATGAAGTTCTAAATCTTCGAATGCTGCATCATCCACAATGAACCACCCCTTTGATTTGTTTGTAATTCACAACAACCTTCTGATTATATAGATCAATTTCATCCCGAGTAAGCTCAGTATCTTGGCTAATATCGACTAAACAGCTGTGAGTGTACTTTTTTATCACTATCCCCGAGAGATTAAGCTGTCCCTCATTAAATAAAAAATCAATCCTATCTCCTACCAAATACTGCAAATTATAGGCATTCTCGCGAAGCTCCATCATAGAACTTGGCATCGCATGACTTCCGTTATTCAATTATTTTCACTCTCCTTGGCCTATTTCACATGTAAAACAACAAACCATATTGTGTTACTTTTTTGTAAAGAAGCCTGTTTACTACCTATTTTAGCTGACCATAGCCTGTACACTCGGATATTCTTAATTAAAATTTAATATTTATAGACAGACTTTCATCTTTTTATTAATTAGGGAAAAAAAAAAGTACCCGAATGCCATTTTCCAATGGAAATCTAGGTACTTTACATTTGATTTATCTATATTAATCGCGCCTTATTCAAAAGTTCAATCCATATTTTCTTTCGGACTCATTTGTACACTTTTTCAAAAAAATAAACTGCTTTGATGTTCTTTTATTTCTCTAACAAACTCTTCCGAAATTCCTCCCTTAGTAAAAGTAAATGCTCTTCAGAAAAATTCTGGGTCAGCTTATAACCAACGAAGTATGGGGAAACGATAAAACGTGGGGTTAGCTTAACGATGTACTTTCCTTCTTTCTCAAAGAAAAATAGATTATAGCTTTCGCAGCGTCCATGGTGATACGTAGTTAAAATATAATTAACCGTCTTTTGCACGTAGTCAGCCAAACGATAAATTGCCTCTGAAATCTGAGAATCAACAATAATATTGATTTCTAAAAATCCCATAATTGGCCTACTAGAAAAATTGATAACAACGTTGTTCTCAGACAGAACAGTGATTCCCTCAAAATTCTCCGGTTCGATTTGAGCCTCTCCGTCAATTTCCTTTAATCCGACAATTTGCATGTGAGGGTGCTTTAAACTACCGCCCGATAATGGGCCATGATTCTTATAAAAAAGGACGGATTTAAATTGTGGGTCTTTTTTGGTTTTTGTCCAGCAATCAAAGGCGAAAGTAAATAATTTTCGATTCTCTTCGATTGTATAAGTTGAAATATCCTTGTTATGGTCTGCTTGTTCTATAATGATCGTTTGAAAGGTGTCCTGCAATGTTTGATATTTATTGAGCACCCAAAGCATGTCTTCTTCTCTTCTCAAGATATTCTCTTTTTCTGCGTACTCACAGAAGGGACACCCCGTCTTTTCTGATCCCAAATGTTGCGGCTTTCCATTGGCAGCCAGCGGTAAAAAAATTAAGTCTGCTTCTTTCTTATGCTTCATAGCTCTGTAGCTCCCATCTGAAAAAAATCACGGTCTGTTGCACACATAGTGCCCACTAAAGTCTGCTAAAACAGACTTGCTTCGTAGTTTTCAACCGATTAATCCAATCATAGCATGATTTGGTATAAGAAATGACAACAATTTCTGGTTCTATAATATTTGGTGTTGTTACTCTTTCTGAGTGAGAACACCAAGTATTTTTTTATACAAAAAGACATTTGGTTGTCCTATAATTAAATCGCTGAACCCAATCATAGGAGGCGAACCAAATGTCCAGTATTAAGAATATCAAATATAAAGATAATTGCCTAGACAAAACCATCAAACAAATCCTAAATATTCATGATTC
>NZ_KE136357.1:835334-1016057 GCF_000406965.1 Enterococcus avium ATCC 14025
GACTTTTACGAACGCATTGATCACTTACCTCCGATGCTTGATCCAGCATTTAAAAAAGCGATTCTTTACTTAAACAAACACAAACAAGCGATTATCAATGCGTTAAAATACCCCTATTCGAACGGAAAACTTGAAGGGAAGAATAACTTGATTAAAGTGATTAAGAGAGTGGCATTCGGTTTTAGAACCTTTCGCCACCTTCGTATGCGAATTCTGATTCAACAGAATCTTTGCGACATTATTTGAGCAAAAAAACAAAAAGAAAAAAGGAAACGCCGAAGCATTTCCTTTCAGTGATTTAATGAGAACAACACGATTTGACTTAGAGCCCAATTTCTTCAATCAAATAGGTCAGTAACTCAGATGAACTGCTGAAAAAAGGTGCCCAAAAGATCCTTACAGATCCCTTGAACACCTATAAATTATTTTTTCTTTTTAGATCATCCGTCGATTTGTTCGATGATTTTTTCCGCAGTCAAGCCAAATTCTTCCTGTAGAAAGGCTGGCGTTCCCACCTGTCCAAAACGTTCGTCGACACCGATACGCTTTAACGGAATGGCGAAGCCGTTATCTGCTAAAACTTCTGCTACCGCACTGCCTAGACCGCCAGTGATCGAGTGATTTTCAATAGTAATGACCATTTTCTTACCAATTAATCGCTCCAATAATAATTCCTTGTCTAGCGGCTTAATCGTAAACATATCGATCACATCGACTATTTTGCCCTTTTCTTCAAGATGCTCCGCCACATCCAAAGCCTCAGAAACTAATTGTCCAGCCGCAACGATTAGATAATCTGAACCTTCTTTCAACAGGTTGCCCTTGCCTAATGCAAAGCTCGAGCCTTCTGCATAAACATCGCGAACGCCTTTACGATTGCCCCGAACATAATGCACCCCGGTCAATTGACTAAATTCTTTAATGATCCACTCCATCTGAACAGCGTCAGCTGCATCACAGATGACCACATCAGGTATCGCGCGTAATAATGCCACGTCCTCCCAAGTTGTATGGGTTCCGCCGTTATGCCCAGCCGCAAATCCAGGATCTGAACCAAAAATATTGATCGTATTTTTAGAATAGGCACCTGATAGAAAAACTTGATCCAATACACGTCTTGTTGCGAATGGCCCGAAGGTATGGACGAAAGGAATGTATCCTGTAAGATTTAATCCTGCGGCGACACCTACCATATTGGCTTCAGCGATTCCGACATTGATGAAACGATCAGGATTAGTCTTGATTAGATCCGTCCATTTGCTGGCAGCGCCTAAGTCGGCATCCAGAGCAATCACCTTCTCGTTATTTTCCATCGTTTCTTTCAGAGCATCGACCACTGCAACACGAAGTTCTTTTCCAACTTCTCTAGTATCTGCTAATGTAAACATCTAGCCACACTCCTTTATTCGTTCTCGCAATTCGGCCAGGATACTCTCTGTCTGTGCCAATGTTTTCTCATTGTCAAATTTTACTGAGTGATTAGCCGCCATTTCTTCAAAAAAAGGTACTCCTTGACCTTTGACAGAATCAAGAATGATACAAACCGCTTGATCTTTGATAGCTTTACACTCAGTGATCGCCTGATCAATGGCTGGTATGTCATCTCCTTTGGTCTTCACTGTTTTAAAACCAAATGCCCGCATCTTTTCCTCAATATTAAAAGGATTCAAAATTTCTTTTGTTGTTCCATCCAGCTGCTTTTTATTTTCATCAATGATTACGATGCAATTATTCAGCTTGAAATGAGCCAAATACTGAAAGGCCTCCCAGCATTGTCCTTCATTTAATTCGCCGTCTCCAACAATTAAATAGACGTAACTGTCTTTCTTCTGCAGCTTCAATCCTGTCGCGATTCCTGCCGCGACCGAGGTTCCTTGACCTAAAGAGCCTGTCGTTGCATCTACTCCGGGTGTTTTTGTCCGATCTGGATGAGAAGGCAGTCTTGTGCCGCCTTCATTCAAAGTCATCAGCCATTTTTTTTCAAAGAAACCAACTTCTGCTAACGCACTATACCAAGCAGTTCCTGCATGTCCCTTGGATAAAACAACTCGATCACGTTCCTCCCACTGAGGATTCTTTGGATCATAGTTCAATTGTTTTCCGTAGAGCACTGCTAATAATTCCACAATGGATAGCGAGCCGCCGATATGTCCGGCACCAACCTTCCTGATCGCCTCGATTGTATCAATCCGGATGTTCGTGGCTAAAATTTCTAATTTTTTAAGCGTTACTTCTTCCACACTATCTTCTCCCTTGAATTATTCAGAAACCGCACGTGATTTTTTCCCTTTGGTAACAGCTGTCAAAACGATCAAGATTCCTAATACTGCTAAAATTCCAATAATCGCAGCGATCTGTCCACCAAAATTGGCAAGATTTCCTAAGAAAATTCCGGTTACTCCATAATCTGTGTCAGAGAAGGTTGAACCCTGGAAGCCTAGTTCACCCATAACAGGCATTAAGAGAATCGGCATAAAGCTGATAATAACACCATGAACAAAAGATCCGACTACCGCTCCTCGAAGTCCGCCAGTCGCGTTTCCGTAAACACCGGCAGTTGCTCCACAGAAGAAATGCGGCACAACCCCTGGAATTATTACCGTCGTTCCGGTTAAGACCATGATCACTAAGCTCACAATTCCACCAACAAAGCTGGTTAAAAAGCCGATCAATACGGCATTGGGTGCATAAGGGAAAACGATTGGACAATCCAATGCTGGAATTGAATTTGGAACTAATTTCTCCGAGATTCCTTTAAATGCCGGAACAATTTCTGCTAAGATCAAACGAACACCTGCCAAGATAACGAATACCCCCGCCGCAAATGAGCCAGCCTGCTGCAGCGAATAAATAATATAGTTTGTGCCACCGCTTAAGTTTTCTGCTACAAAAGTATTTCCCGCAAATAAGGCAACAATCACATAAACAACTGCCATTGTAATCGTAATACTAACTGTGGAATCGCGTAGGAAGGACAAACCTTTCGGGAAGTTGATATCTTCAGTCGATTTTTCTTTATTTCCTACAAATTTACCGATCAGACCGCTCAGCGCATACCCAAAATTCCCTGTATGTCCTAAAGCAACCGTATCGTTCTTCGTAATTTGGCGAGTAAATGGCTGTGCGATAGCTGGGAAGATCGTGTTGGCCAAGCCCAAAGCCAAACCTCCAAATAATACCAATGGAACAGTTCCCATATCCGTCACACTCAAAATCACCGCGATCATACACGCCATGTAAAGTGTGGCATGTCCAGTTAAATAAATATATTTAAACCGAGTAATCCGCGCGATCAAAATATTAAAGGCCATTCCGACTAACATAATAAGTGCTGTGTACGTACCAAATTTATTAAGTGCCAAAGCAACAATCGCTTCATTATTCGGAACAACGCCCTGCATATTGAAGGCCGCTTGGAACATTTCTCCGAAAGGTGCCAATGAGCCTTCAATTACACCTGCTCCAGCTGTTACTACTAAGAAGCCCACAAATGTCTTGATTCCGCCTTTAACGATTGAAGCCGTATCTTTCTTTTGTAAGATATTTCCTAAAATAGCAATCAGAGCTACTAATAGCGCTGGCGTACTGGCAATATCAATTAATATACTTAAAATACCGTTCATTTTTTAATCCTCCTACTTTTTCTTTCCTTCCAGACATCGCATCCTATAGCAGTCCTTGTTTCACACATTCTGCTTGAACCTTTTCTTTTAGCTCGTCCATATCAATGATGCTATTTAATACAATTACATTGCCTAAATGCTGTGCGCTATCAGCTAAATCACCGCCGACAAAAAATGTGTCTGCTAATTCTGGTGCTGCACTGCCCATATCATAATGAGCAACCTCTACGCCTTCTACTCCTAAATCTTTAAGTACAGATTGAATATTCATTTCTACCATAAAGCTTGAACCCAAGCCTGATCCACATACCGCCGCAAATTTCATTATTCATCTTCTCCTTCAGTCATAATTTCTAAAATTTCTTCTTTTGTTGAAGCATTTAGTAAAGTATCTAATTTCTCTTTATTCGACAAAATTCTTGTTAAGCTCGCCAGCGCCTTTAAGTGCATTTCATTATCAATGGCTGCTAGACAAATAAAAATTTGAATCGGATGCTTTTCATCATCTGAAAGCAGCACAGGCGTATCCACCTTCAGCAGTGACATTCCTAACTCATTGACCCCATCTTCTGGACGTGCGTGAGGCAGCGCCACACCTTTACCAATATGGATAAATGGTCCGTAATCCTTCACTTTGTTAATCATTGCTTCTATATAGGATTGGTTGATTTTTTCCTTCTTCTTTAACGGGTCAGCAGCTGTATCAATCGCCTCTTCCCAGCCCATCTTACGGTCTGTCAATTGAATCATGTCAGCTGTTAATAATTCTGATAACATCGGTCGATCATCTTCCCTTCTTTTCATTTCCTTGTTCATTTTTTTCTGCACAATGTTGTAGAGCTTTTCTTTTGTAATACCATTCTTTAATTCAATATGAGGGATTAGAATATCTAGAATTTCATTCACCGATGGAATCAACACCTTCGGAAAGAGAAAATCTTCCTGAACTCTTCTCATTAATGCGTTCTTTTCTAGTTGTGTCATGATTGGATTGATCACATAGAGCTTCTTCTCTGTCTTCACTGGAACACTAGAGAAAATAAGATCAAATGCACTATCCAGCCCTTGATGATTGAATTGTTCGAAGGAACTTGTTTCGGAAAAATCAATCTGCGGAAACAATTCCTGCAGCTCAGACTTCATAATCAAAGATGAACTAATACCGCTAGGACAAAGAATCAGCGCCCTTAACTGGGCATTTCTCTTCTTTTGTCGTTGATTGCTGATTTCGCCGCCAAAGAGAATCGTGAAGTAGCCAATCTCTTCGTCAGGAATATCCTTTTGAACGAGCTTCCTTAACGGAAATAACGCTAATTTGGTCAATTCAAAAATCTCATGGTATTGCACTTTTTATTTCGTCAATTAATACATTGCTCAATTTAAAATCAAATTTGATTCGAAAATAAGCCGGTACCAAATGATAGAAAAGGTCCAGGAGCAGCTTGCGATAATTTTTGAATTCAATCGCAGAAAGGCGTTCTATTTCATGAATGATCTCACTGGAGCATTCCAACAAAAACTCTAGCGAAGTATCTTGAATTTCCCCTTGAAGAACCGTCATGAAAATAACTGTGAAGTAATAGGATTCCATGCTGCTGTTTTTAATTTTCGAAAAATGCGCTAAGAACTGATTGCTCGCCTTGTGTGCAATCAGTGGCGCTAAAAGCGCTTGATCCTCTTGCGAAAAGTCGATCTCATAGTTTTCCGTTCGGCAAATCAAATAGGAAATGAAATACACCATTTCTTCAAAACGACTAGGGACAAACACTAGATCAAATTCTTCAATCGTCATTGAAAAATTTAAGCGAACATCTGTATACAGGTTTGGGGATTTTAATGATAGACCTTCATACAACAAACGATTGCCATTGGGACTGGCGGCTAAAATACCTAGCAAATAAAAAGCGGCTCCGCGGATTGAAGCTTCAGCTCCATTAAGAAAAAAACCAATTTTTCTAGAATATTCTAGGGTTACTCCACGTTCAGCCAGTGCTGCTCGAAGCTTTTTCAAATCCTTTAAAATCGTATTTTTACTGACGAACAGGAAGTCTTGGAAGTAGTAGACAGATAGTTCCTCAAATTGTGCAAAAGTCAGCAAGAAAATCATTGCCTGCCTTTCTTCTTCAAGAAAAACAACTTCCTCCCGCTTTTGATTAAAAAAGAGATCAATCCAATTCCGCGTAATCATTTTAGGAATTTCAATCCCTGTCTCTGTTATTAAAATTTCTGTTTCAAATAAGTCAGACGCCACTTCATTGACCTTTTCAATTGCCAAAAGCAGGTCCATTTTCCTCATTTTTGTCATTTCAGCTGCTTGATCAAGCAAATATTTTTCTTTTGAATCTTCAATAAGATAACTTAACCGATAATCTATCATATCCCTACCCCCACTTATACTATATATCCAGACCAAAGAAAGCGCTATGATTCTTCGGCACAACCTGTTTTCACTTTTTCTCAAACAGTGTACCGATGTTTTTACCCTGCGATAAAGGAACATAAAACAACGATTTATTTTTCTAAGTCAAAAGCTTTCCAATACAGCCTCTATACTCAGTTACTAGACTTACACATTCTTAATAAAAAACTAAGCGAGCTTTTTATGTAATTGTTCCCTTCGTTATTTTTCCGCCTTTGAACGAAAAAATTATCTTGAAATAAGAGTTGATTCCGTTCGATCCTCTTACAAATCATTATAGCAACATTCCATTCTCCATTGCCGATTGTTCCTAGATACGACTAAATCGAGTCCGCAAAAAATACAAACTCCTTTTTACTAATGCTCTATCAGAAACAAAAAATCCTATAAACAATCGTTAATTATCGCTATTCGACGCAAAAAAAGAATCGAGCATCTAAAAATGCTCGATCCTTCCTTTTTAACTATTACATAATCGTTCCCATTGCTACGTTTTGATCTTCATCATTGATGACCGCAGCAGCAACAGCTGCTTCTAAACCTTTAGCGATTGTTTCAACAGATAAGCTCGGTGTTCCTACAGGTAAATCTATGACTTGCTCAGGCAAGTAAGGCACATGGATGAATCCGCCTTTGAGATTCTTTCCTTCTTTATCTGCTAAATACAGCAAACGATACATAATATCGTTACAAACAAATGTTCCAGCGGTGTAAGAAACGCTGGATGGAATTCCCGCTTCTTTTACTTTGCTGACCATCGCTTTGACTGGAAGTGTTGCAAAATAGGCTGTTTCACCATCTTCATAAATGACTTGGTTCAATGGCTGTTGTTCTTCATTATCTGGAATACGAGCCTCCATCAGATTGATAGCAACTTTTTCAACAGAAATATCTGAACGTCCGCCCGCTTGTCCGACGCAAATGACGATATCAGGATTTTGTTCCTCAATCGCCTTTGCCAGAACTTCGCCATCCTTTTTAAAGACTGTGGGGATTTCCAGTTTATGGATTTTTGCGCCTTCAATTGTATCAGGTAATAATTTTACTGCTTCAAACGCAGGATTAATTGCTGCGCCGCCAAAGGGATCAAAACCGGTAATTAAAACGTTCATTTCTTTCACCATTCCTTTTCTTTCTATTTAAATAAAATCATATAGCAGATTTGGAAAACTAAGAAGATTACTGCTAAGACCGCTTGATTTTTGATTACGCCAAAACGATCCTTCATTTCCAGCATCGCCACAGGAACGATGTTGAAGTTTGCGGCCATTGGTGTACACAAGGTTCCACAGTAGCCACAGGTTAATGCGACCATACCGATTAAGACAGGATCAGCTCCGTAAGCAAGAACAAACGGTGCTCCAATTCCGACAGTCATTACCGTAATAGCAGCAAAGGCATTTCCCATGATCATCGTAAACAACATCATGCCGATCGCAAAGACGATAATTCCCAAGTTGACATTTCCTTTTGGAATCACCTTCGCTACCAGATCAGAGATTACTTCTCCAACTCCAGCGGCCGTAAAAATCGCACCTAAACTAGCTAATAGCATCGGCAGCATACTTAATGGGCCCACCGTAGACAACATACGTTCCGCATCATCCAAGAATACTTTTGGCTTATTTGAATGAGAATAAACCATTAATACAATAATCGCAACCAATACGCCGACTCCGACACCAACTAATGCCCCTAATTGCGTAAATACGGCAAAAATAATTGCAAAAATCCCCATTGATAACGCTGGGATAAAAATTTTCATCCCAATCTTATCAGCCATTTTCTTCGTAACAGCCTCAGTCGGTGCACTTTCTTTGCCTTTGCTGACCTTTTTGAAAATTGGCGGCAATGTCATAATAATAACGATCACCCCATTAGCCATCGGTGGAATCCAGCGACCAAACATCATGACTACACCTAGTGCACACCAGAAAACCGCAGTACCGATCGGTGTTGGATTTGCTTTATCTCGGGCATTTTTAATCCCGGTATAAACAGCAACTGCACCCATAATAATATAAATAATTTCAAGTAGCTTTTCAGATAATAAAACATCTTGACTTAGAAAAAATGACATGTATGTTCCTCCCTATTTATCGTTGCCGTAGTATTTTTTGTATAATTTTCGGTCTTTTAAGAAGTAGTATACGATTGCTACGATGACCGCAAATAACGCCACTGGAATCTCAACCTTCGCTAAATCAAGCAAGTTTGTTTCGTAACCTAAATCCTTCAATGTCGCTTGAACTAGCAAGGCTCCAGGACCACCAACAAATAATACTTGGAAGAAAAACCACGCAATATTTTCCATCCCTGAGGACATTCCCTTAAGCTCTTCGACATAATCTTCTTCTGGTTCTTTTCCTTTTGCTTCAATTGAACCAATCACCATTGGCATAATGATCGGACGGACAAAACCGGCTACCCCGCCAAAGCTAATATTGAACGCCGCAAAGATTGAACGCATGATACCGTAGGCCCCAATAACTGCGCCAGCTGATGCATTCTTGATTTTCCCAATTAATTTTGCCGCAGACTCCTTCAGACCATTTCGTTCCAAAGTTCCTGTAACCAGCATGATCAGGATAAAAATAGCCATCGAACGATTTGAAACAAAGCTTGTTCCTAACGTCGTTAATAAGCCTTCAACACCTAGACCACCAGTGATCGCTGTGACGATTGCCGCCACTAAAATGATCAGAATTGAATCTAGCTTCAATGCAAAACCAATAATAACGATCAAAATTCCTATTAATTTAACTAATTCCATGTAAAACTTTTCCTCCCTTATTCATTTCAAAATGATGTAAAAGTTTGAAACAAATTTTCTTATTATCACCATTGGCCTACGATTCTACTAATATTAACGTATGAGTAGAACGCGCAATTGACATCCTTATGATGATGCAATAATCGGACGAAGCCGAGTATAGCTAATGTTTATTTCCTCTGATGTAAACACCGCAGAGGTTTGGTAAAGCGATGTTGACTCTAGCAATAAATCAATCGTTGCCAGATCATGCACAACGTGAGCTTGAGCGCACAATCTTAAATATTCTCCTTGAGCCGTTTCATCTGCCACTTCACTTGTGTAGGCGACTGAAGTCAACCACGGAAAACGAATTGACGGATAGCGATGCGTTGTATCTGCCGCAAAGCCAATCCAATAATTGATCATTTCCTTATAATACTCTGCTGGAAATAGCTTAGGCAGCCATTTATGTGCATAGGTTTCAAACTGCTGCGCCCACTCTTCATTCCACTTTTTCATTTCTGGAACAGAGCCAATCGCCTCTGCAATCACATCTTCGATTTTTTTATTTAAGACGATGTTCGAACGATATTCTTCATTTGTAGGGACCCAAAAATAGCCATACAATAATGAACGTGGAAGCCAAAAGCCTTTATACGAAGGCGATGTATAACCAGAAAACGGCTGCTCCCATTCATGAGTAGGCACACCATGATTATCCACCATGACATCTGGTACAAATCGTTCATAAAGTCGCGTCATTCCTAGCGCTTCGGTATGCTGTGTTTCCAAATTGAAGTATTCATAATAGAATTCTTTTCCTACTCCGTTAAAACGAGCGACATGGAGCTTCCACTCAGGTGTCTTTTTTTGCAGCTCATAGTGAATGGCTGCACCATCGACATTTTCCAAGGGAACGATGACCAAATTCAGATGCACTGCAACATCCTGATACTTCGGATCGGTTAGCAATTCCTTCAATAGTAGGAAAGCTCCGTTGGTACCTGACACTTCATTCGCGTGATGCCGCGCATTGATTATTTCTGATGGATAATTGGTCAAACGCTTGGTTCTAGACAAATAACCAGAATCGGCAGCTTTTGGTAATAATTCGATTGCATATATTTCTCGCCCTAAATAGGATGTCGCGATCTTGTAGACTGAAATCTGCGGCACGCGTTTTAACTGCTGAATAATCGACAGATATTCTTCGTAACCAATGACTTGCTCAGGATATAAATCAATCTGATCAATCGTTAAATCCTGAACTGCCTCTGGCGCCTTTTGAGGGACATCAACCATAAAACGCTGCCCCTCAGCTTGAAAGATTAATTGTTTGTACAAATGAAAATCATAATCTTGACCAACTAATCCTTTACCAAAGAGACTTGCGTATGCTTCTACTACCTCCGCCTGCACACCCTCGATCTGAATTGTTGCAGCTAAGCTCTGTGATCCATAATGAATGGACTGAAGGTAACAATTGATTTTCCTGCGTTCAGGTGGATAGACGGCCTGTTTGCCCTTCACCACGATTTGAGGTTCTTTCTTCATTTGTTCAAGAAGTGTGACTTTAAATTGAGGTTTTCCTGCTTTTTTCTGAACAATCGGTAAAATCAATCCCGGCTCTTCAAACATCTCACCATGAACGTCCAAGCCATAATTTTTGAAATAATCTGCTCCTGCAAAATAGAGGTCTTCATGCAACGCATCTAAACTGGACAAAAGATCATTACGGCTTGCCAAACGTTCATCTGGCTCACTTGCAGTAATCTCTAATTGCATCTGCGCGAAAAATGGCTGCTGTGCCTTAGTTGGCTTGCCATTTGTCCGTTCTTCAATCCATGAACGGCAACTTGGCAGCACCTCTTCCTGATAAAGTGTCCAAATTTTTTCAATGTCTGTTTCAACGCGCTCTTCTAAAACAGTCGCGGCATTAATTTTCACTCGCAGTCTTCCAGTTGGCGGATGAACCTTTCCCATACCTGGATAAGCAGTTAGATACGGTCTTTCAGAATAGCTGGCTTGATAAGTCCAGCGTTTCTCCTCCGTCTCTGTTTTCACTATCAATTCATAGGTCAGCTCTTCTGAGCCGGAATAAGTAGCAAACGCTATCTGATCCGCCGACAGATTGAAGGCCTTCATCAGATTATCTTGAATCGGATAAAGCTCTTGCAGATAACGAATCGGCAGATCATTCCATTTTTCCGGATCACGACCATCTACATTATTATAGGTCGGTGTCGCACCAGATTCCTCTGTCCATTCCGTTACACCTTCTGGTAAAAAGGGCTTAAAAGCTATTGTAACATTCTCAATTTTCTGACTTTTCAATTTAGGTATGATGATGTCATTGATCCAGGAATACCCTTGCTTATGGGCGCAAACCAGTTCAATCTTTCCATCTGCATGACGAGCTGTCAGTTCCTTGTGAATCCTTTGTTGAAGCGCCTCACGCACTTGCCGATCCTCACTAAGCACACCTGTAATTTCTACACGATCGCCTGACTGGATTTTAGGATAAACAGAAGCTAATTTTTCTAAAAACTCATCAACCTCCCAGGTTAAATCAAAGGTCTTCTCGTAGGCTTCGATCATAGAACGATGATTGACAAAGGTTAAATCAGGAAATGCCTGTTCAATTTCTTCCTGCCGTTGCGTAATTTCAGGTGAAGCATACACCAGCTTCTCCTCAGCTGGCAAGCTCGCGGCATAAGCCAATTGACCATCGAGGTTTTTCATTGAAAAGCTCTCTACCAACTTTTGAAGATAGCTGCTCCAAGTCTCAAAAGCGGAAAGCTTTGGAAACTGTTCGCACAAAATCGCCGAAAATCCCTCCAGCTCTGTACCAGTTCCTTCTATAATAATTTGTTCACCCTGTTTGAAAATTTGACAATTTTCTGCTTCTCGGAATAAAATTGCTGGACCACTCTCATAGCACTGGCTAAGCAGCCAATCCGTTATTGCTGTGGTCTCCATGCCAAAACGAAAAGCAATATTGCTTGCCGCAGCCATCATTGAAGCACTGCACTTTTCGGGTACAATCATCTTAACTGCTAGTTTATCAGGTAAAAAATCATGATTTCGATCTTGTAAAAGCGGGCCCGTACTGAATAATTTCTCTAAGCCGGTCACTTTCCGCCATTCAAAATCAATGACCTTCTCAGCATATTTGTTTGTTGCTTGATAATCCTCTGGCGGTCTTTCATGCTTCTGCTTTTGTACAAGCTGTTTCATTAACTCTTGTTCAGTTGGCGTAGCCTCACCCGTACTCGTACTAGCAATTGGAAAAGTTGAATGTTCGCACATAAATCCTGAAATCAAAGCTGCTTGAATGGTCTGCCGTTGTTCAGGAAAAGCCAACTGTCCTTCTACTTTTAGCACATCATTTCCTCCCTACTGCTGTTTTTTAAACAATGTCCCAATCTCACGTCCAGCTAAAATATCATATAAGACATGTGGATCTCTGCCATTTGCTAGAACCATCGAGATATTCGCCGTTAAAGCCCCAGTCGCTGTTTTCAGCTTACTACGAATCCCGCCGCGGCTTAATTTTCCTAAGCTGGGATCAGAGGCTTCAAATAAGCGTTGATCAATTTTACTTAAATGTCGAATCATTTGTGCTTCTTCGTTGATTGTTGGATTTTCCGAATACAGGCCATTCACATCGGTCAACATGATTAATAAATCAGCATCAACTGCCTCAGCGATCAATAGAGATAATTCATCATTGTCTTCAAATTTTGTTCTGTGTTCTCCTTCATCGACCGTCACCGCGTCATTTTCATTCACAATTGGTAAAATTCGGCGGGCCAAAAGCTCCTGAATCGTTTGATCAAAAGCCTGACGATTTTCAGGAACTGTTAAAATATCTCTACTTAATAATAGCTGTCCGATTTTCTGATCGTGCTTCTTAAATTCAGCTTCGTATAAGCCGGTTAGGATACCTTGACCAACCGCCGCAGCTGCATATTTTGATACTTCACCTAATTGGACTGTCCCAGCACCAACAGCTCCTGACGATACTAAAATAATTTTCTTCCCTGATCTCATTAATTGGGCCAAGACACTGGCTAATTTTGAGATAGCTGATTCAATTATTCCTGTTTCCGGTGACACTAATAAACTTGTTCCAACCTTTATAACTATGATATCTGCCTTTTTTATATCTTCTCTCATCAAATACACCTTAACTATAAAAAACAGACGATTAAACTATATAAAACATCAACCGACCATTACAATTCTTTTATTTTGTGCTAATCATATCACAAAGATATCTACATGAAAATATTTTATTTTTAATCGCCCACTTTTATCTCATTCATTCTGAGTTTATAAAAGCGGTTTTTCTTTGCTTTTAATTGATTGGTATATCCTATTACAAAACGAACGTTATATTATAAGCTTGATATAAAATATTTTTTCATAAAAATAGAGCAATTAAATATCATCTAAATTTATAATAAATAATTTAATAAGGTAAATTGTTCAAATTTTCTATTCGAAATAATCCAACGTCCAAGATTATTTTCATTCTTCCAAAAGGTAAACACATTAAATCATTTAAAAGAAAAGATGGAATCTTCTTTTAAGGCATCTAAGAAAACGATCAAATAATGGACCAACAAAAAAATTGCTAAGCAAAAATTTCGTTGATCCATTATTAAAATCGATTCATGTATCTTCCGTAAAGAAAGCTCTACTCTGAATCGTCTTACATTAAGCTTTGATACAACTCAATAATCTCAGAAATACTAGCATCACGAGGATTCCCAGGCGTGCAAACATCCTTGAAGGCATCTTCCGCGATTTTAGGAAGATCCTCTGATTTCACACCTAACTCAGCAATAGTCGCAGGAATCCCGACATCCTTACTCAACTGATCGATCGCCTCACAAGCCGCGGTTCTAGCTTCTTCAATACTCATTGTTTCAATCGCTTCTACCTGTAATACTTCGGCGATTTTCCGGTATTTTTCTCCAGTGAAGTCTTTATTGAATTTCATTACTGTCGGTAAAAGTGCGGCACAGGCTACGCCATGAGGAATATTGTACCAAGCACTCAACGGGTGAGCCATTCCATGAACCAGTCCTAAGCCAACATTTGAAAAGCCCATCCCAGCAATGTATTGTCCTAGCGCCATTTCTTCGCGAGCTGACTGTTTTTCATTCACTGAATCTCTCAATGAGCGTCCAATGATTTCGATTGCTTTAAGATGCAGCATATCAGTTAATTCCCACGCACCTTTGGTAATGAAGCCTTCAATGGCATGAGTCATGGCATCCATCCCCGTCGAAGCAGCCAAATTTTTCGGCATGCCCATCATCATGTCACTATCAACGAAAGCGACAATTGGAATATCATTCGGGTCCACACAGACAAACTTGCGATGATTCGTTTCATCCGTAATAACATAGTTGATCGTTACCTCTGCGGCTGTTCCCGAAGTTGTAGGTACGGCTAGAATTGGCAAGGAAGGATTTTTTGTCGCTGCGGTTCCTTCTAAGCTTACTACATCGGAAAATTCTGGATTTGTCATAATGATGCCGATCGCTTTGGCCGTATCGATCGGCGATCCTCCACCGATTGCGACAATCGCATCCGCCTTTGAAGCTTCAACGAAGGCGACGCCATCCTTCACGTTTTGAACTGTTGGATTAGGAACGATCCCATCATAAATGTCATAAGAAACATTCGCTTGATCCAGCATTTCAGTTACTTTGGTTGCCACTTTAAAATCAATTAATCCTTTATCTGTAACCACAACGACTTTTTTAAAGCCGCGCGTTTCAATTTCAGGAACGATGTTTTCAATCGCACCTTTGCCAAAATAAGATGTTTCATTCAAGATCATTCTGTTTACTGTCATTTGTTTTCCTCCATCTAATGTGTTTATTTTCACAATATCACTTAACAAATTGGAGGGTTGCCCCTCCGATTCATTTAGCTGTTTAGATAACCTTCTCTAGGTGTTACACCAAAGCTGTCGGCTAATAAACGTAAGTTTTCATCGCTGATGGTTTGATTGATTCCGCCTTGAGCGCACACATAAGTATAAACTTCTGCCGCCTTTTCAGCCGTTTCGATCAAACCAAATACCTCATCCATGTCTTTTCCTGCACCATAGATCCCATGCTGCGGCCATAAAACTAAGCGAGTTTCCTTCATTTTGGCAGCTGTCGCCTCGCCTATTTCGGTTGTTCCAGGAACAATCCACGGAAGAATGGAGACGCCCTCTGGAAAGACCACTAAGCATTCCGTACACATTTGCCACAAGGTACGAGTAAAGGCTTTTTCATCTAAATCGTGGGTAAAGCTCATGGCCAATAAATGTGTCGCATGGTTATGCATAATGATACGATTTTCAGGATCAACCTCTAGTCGTGCCATATGACTCATAAAGTGACTTGGCAGTTCGCTAGTAGGAACCGCGCCATTTTCCAATCCCCATAGCAACTGTAAGGTTTTTCCATCCTCTTTTACACGGATGATTCCTAAATTTTCCGCTGGGTTCGCTTGAACATTTTTAAAGTACTTGCCAGAGCCGGTCACGATAAAATATTTCCCTGCTAACGAAGCAGCATCAAAGATCATCGGAATTTCCCGAATGACTTCAGTCGGATTTAAAAACGGCAATACTTCATTTTCTTCCAACAAATAGCTGATATTTCCGCCATTGCGCTCATCCCAGCCTAGTCGGTATAAATTAGTGGTTACCTCGATCATTTCTTGTACATAGTTTGCATTTAATATATTGTTCTTTTTCAACACGTTTTCCCTACTTTCTTAAGCTTAAAACATCTTTTTCATAGTGCTTAACCTCTGTTAACCAATCCAGACCAACCGGTACATTGTTGATTTCGCAGAAGTAATTCCAAACATCCGCAAATGGAAAGTCCTTCAATTCCTCGATCATTGCTAGGCGAGTCGTGTAATCGCCAGACAATTCGATTTCCTTAAGCGTATCAATTGGTTCAAGCATCGCCTTCAACAGTGCCTTTTGTGTATTACGAGTACCAATCACCCACGCGGCTACACGATTGATCGTCGCGTCAAAGAAGTCTAAGCCAATATGTGTTTTCTTAAGCAGATCATTGCGAACCAATTCACGTCCAATTTCCTGTAATTCATCGTCCATGATTACCACATGATCACTATCCCAACGAACCGGACGGCTAACATGGAGTAAAATCCCATCACTGAACAAGCCTAATGAGGATAATTTGTTTGAAATGACTTCGGTTGGATGAAAATGACCAGCATCTAAACAAATCAATTTATCGCGAGTCAATCCATAACCCATATAGAACTCATGGGAACCAACAGTATATGCCTCGGCACCAAGTCCAAATAACTTACTTTCCACTGCATCTAAGGTGTAGTTGGGATCAAGCTTCTCGGAAAAAATCTCATCCAATGCTGTCATCAAGCGTTCTCTCGGTGTATAGCGATCGATTGGATTGTCTTTGTACCCATCTGGTACCCAGAAATTATTGACACATACCTGACCGGTTTCCTTCCCAAAATATTCTGCGATCTTTCGAGAACGCTTGCCATGTTCGATCCAAAATTCGCGAACCTCAGAATCCGGTGAGGCCAAAGTAAAACCGTCTTTAAACATAGGATGTGAGAAGAAGGTTGGATTAAAATCTAAGCCTAAGCCTTGATTTTTAGCCCAATCAACCCATTTTTCAAAATGCTTCGGCTCAAGTTCATTTAGATCGACTTTTTCATCTGTATCTAAGTAAATCGCATGCAGATTCAATTTATGCTTACCAGGAATTAAGGAATAAGCTTTTTCTAAGTCTGAGCGTAATTCTTCCGGTGTGCGAGCGCCCCCTGGATAATTTCCTGTAACTGAGATTCCGCCAGAAAGCTCATCATCACTCAAAAAGCCTTTCACATCGTCTCCCTGCCAAACGTGCATCGAGATCTTTACCTCGGCCAATTGCTTTAATACCGCATCTGTATCAACATTTACTTTTTCATAGGCCGCCTTAGCAGCTTGATATTTTTGAGTTACTTCACTCATTTTCCTTGCTCCTTTTTTCAATAAATTTTTTATACTTTTCTAATACCTCATGATCACAGGTTTGTGGTAAATGCTTGCTAAATGTGAAGGAATCCAAGATACATTGGCGTCCAGCTTCAATCGACTCAAATTCTTTTGTAGCAACCATCTGCATCAGAATATTTCCGATTGCTGTCGCCTCTCCCGGTCCTGCACTGATTTCAATTTGTGCGACATCGGCGGTAAGCTGATTAAGGAACTTATTGTTGGAGCCGCCACCAACGATGTGCAGCTTACTAAGCTTGTCATTGGTTCCGGTCATTTTTTCCAGCTTCTCTAATTCACTGGCATAGCAGAGGGCTAAATTGTCATAAATACAGCGGGCGATCGCGCCTGGTGTTTCAGGTATCGTCTGTCCGGTTTTTTGACAATAATCTTGAATAGCGACGATCATGTTTTCTGGATTTAAAAAGCTCTCATGATTCACATCAATAAATTGTTGAAAAGGTGCTTCCTTTGCGGCCATTTCAGCTAGCTCAGGAAAACTATATTGATAGTCTTGCTCTCGAGCGACTTCTTGGATCAGCCACATGCCCATAATATTTTTTAAAAAGCGAATCGTGTTATGAGCGCCCCATTCATTCGTGTAGTTTTCATTAAAGGCTTCTCGACTGACGTTCGCTACTTTCGTTTCGACTCCTAAAAGCGACCAAGTACCACTTGAAATATAGCCCCAATCACGCCCCTGTCCCGGTGTTCCGAGAATCGCCGAGGCGGTATCATGACTAGCCACGGAAACAAAGGTCGCCTCAGGTAAATCAAAATCAGGAAATTTCTCCTTCACAAGCGAGCCTAGAATGGTTCCAGCGTCCACTAACGGCGGCAGCTGCTCTTTACGAATTCCGACTAAATCTAACAGCTCTTCATCCCACGTATCATTGGCGGGATTTAGCAGTTGCATGGTCGAAGCATTCGTTTTCTCCGTTACGGCTTGATTGGTAAAGGCATAACCAAGGTAATCTGGAATCAATAGCAATTTATCGGTTTTCTCTAGCAGTTCTCTTTGTTCAACCAGCAGCTGGAAAATTGTATTAAAGGATTGGATTTGTATCCCGGTTTTCTCATACAACGTTTCTAAACTCATTAGTTTTTGAAACTTCTCGACTGCTTTTTTCGTTCGGCTATCTCGGTAAGCAATCGGATCGCCTAAAAGAGTGCCATCCTTGTCTATAAGACAATAATCAACCGCCCAAGTATCAATGCCAACGTAGCAATGTTCAATGCCGTTTTGCTTTATTTTTTCTAAGCCAACGACGATCTCCTGAATCAAATAGTTGATATCCCAACGTTGAAAACCATCCAGCATTCTAAACCCGTTTTTGAAACGATGAACTTCGGTCAAGGTCAGCTGCCCATCAATCAATTCACTTTTCATCAAGCGACCACTAGAAGCGCCAATATCAATAGCAATATATGTTTTCATCACCTGCTCCTTTCACTTTATTGATAGCATTTTAAAAACTGAGAATTGATGACTCAATCTCGTATTTTCAACTTATGATGTTATTCTACAATCACATGTAAGCTTTTACATTACACGATTTTGATGTATACTTGCATTATCTTGGTGAAAGGAAGCTCACAATGACTTATTGGGAAAAAGCCAACCATTCATGGACCGCTGATTCAACTAGATTTATTCTTACTCCAAAGCAAAAAAGCCGCGATTTATTTTATTACATTCAAGAAATCGGATATTTCAAGGCAAATAAGCCGTATTTTACCGAACGAGAGAATCTTCCTTCCTATTTGATGAAATTTACCTTGTCTGGTACTGGGGAGCTGCATTATCAAGACGAGGTCTACACTCTAAAAGCGGGGGATATTTTTTTCATTGATTGTAAGAACTATCAGTATTACAAAACCATCAGCAGCGAGCCCTGGGAGATGGATTGGGTTCACTTTTCTGGTGGAAATACTGAAAGCTTCTATCACGAATTCATCAAAAATGGCTCGAATATTCTACATACGAACTCAGAAAACGTGCGTAATAACCCGATTCACTTACTCATGGAGAAATTATTACAGCTGCAAAAGGACCCAAATGCCAAAACAGACTTTGAATCCTCTGTCCTAGTCCATGAATTATTAAATGAGCTGATTCTGCAAAAATACCAAATGGACTTTGCCGACAGCGAAATTCCTGAATACATTCTGGATGTGAAAAGCTATATCGACGAGAATTATCGCCAGGGCGTTACCCTGGAGGATTTAGAAAAACATTTCCATCTAAATAAATATCAAATCGTCAAAGACTTTTCGAAATTCATGGGACAGCCTCCAGTGGATTATCAAATAAGCTGCAAAATTTCCTATGCGAAGGATTTGCTTCGGTATTCCAATCTTTCAATTAAGGAGATCTCATTAGAAGCAGGTCTGGACAATTTTGCTTACTTTAGCCGCCTCTTCAAAAAAAAGACCGGGATTTCTCCTAGTGAATACCGCCGAACAGATCGAGTTATTAAGGAATAGGTTGGCAAGTTATTTGTAAATACATTTCAAAAATAGAAAAATCTCTCAGAAACCTCAAAAACCATCTCTGAGATTTCAGAGATGGTGAATTATCAAAGCGAAAGCCATTTTTACCGCCTACTTAAAAAAAGATTCCAGCTGTCACCTAAACAATATCGGCTTTTGATAAAATGGCTGTTCGCTTTTCTTATTCAAAAAGGGCCCAAGCTACCTGATTAAGCTTGAACCCTTTTTGGTTATTTCAATTTATTATTTGACTAGGATTTTGCCTTCACAAACTTCTTATTAAGCGTCAAATAGACTGCCCCCATCACTAAACCTAAGATATTCGAAACAATCGCAAGGATAAAGGCCTGTTGGTAATTTCCAGTCTTTTCTAAAACAAGACGCATAACTGTCGGACCGAAGAAGCCAGCTAAAGCAAAACCAATAAACATAATCCCATAGTTAACGCTATTATTTTTAGCTCCAAACTGATCGGCCGTAAAACCGGGGAAAATCCCCATGAAAGCGCCGAAGCAAATGCCAATAATCGCGATTCCGAAATAGAAAGCAATAACGGATTTTCCACCGAAAAAGAACAAAATAGCCAAGCCGAATACAGAGCAAATACAAGAAAACATCAATGTGTAAATCCGTCCGATTTTATCCGATAAGGACCCTGCCATAATTCTTCCTGACGAATTGAATAGAGCCAGAACTGATACAGCCGTACTAGCAGCTAATGCGTTCATACCTGCCATTCCTTGGGCAATTCCGGAAGCCTGAGAAATGATCATCATTCCTGGAAAAGCCCCGCATACTAATAAAAGAATCATCACGTAGAACGTTTTAGTCTGAAGCATTTCTCTCCAAGTCTTTTCAGAACCAGATGCTTCAACTACGACTTTTGTAGAAATCTTTCGCTCTTTTTCTGGTGTTGTCACAAAAAAAGTACAAAGAAGAATTAGAAAAATGAATGCGAGACCTAAAATTTTGAATGACGTCGTCGCACTGGTTTTTTCCACTATTAAAGTAGCTAATGGCGAAACAATCACTGCACTTAATCCGTATACGGCTGTAGCGATACCGCCGACTAACCCTCTTTTATCAGGAAACAGCTTAACAACTGTCGAAATTGTACAGCCATAAGCCATCCCTAGTCCTAATCCACTAACTAAACCATAACTAACGACTAGAAAACCGACACTCGTAGCAAAACCGGATAAAAACATTCCCAATCCAAACATCGTTCCCCCGACAATGATCACTTTTTTAGGTCCAAAATGATCGTTGAACCAGCCGCCAGTAATCATTGTGATCGGACCGACTGAATTCGCCACCGTGTATACAAGTGCTAGGTCTGCCGAAGTAATCTCTGTTTGCAGCAAATTAGTCAAATACACCGACATCGAGGAAGCAAAAACACTCCATGAATAGATTGATCCTAAACACAAATTAATGATGCAGCAGGCAATAAGCGTAAATAGTCTTTTATTTTTCATCTGCCTACCCCCTAAATATCCAACGCGGCATGATAGCCTTGGTAGACGGCGGTAGTGATAGTCGAGGCCCGAACAACATCCCCGATTTCTACAACATAAGGCGCTGTGTCATATAGCTCTTCTGCAACGAATCGATTTGCTCGTTGGCCGACAGCGACGATGACAGATTTCCCAGGAACATGGACAACGTTTCCGGTGGAATTCTCACAATAAACCCCATCTTCGGTTATCTCTAATCCTTTGTGATTAGTCAAAATAGAAACATTTTTTTCCAACTCCTGAAGCAGCAGCGGGCGATGCCGAACATTTGCGTCTGGCGCAACCGCATCCCGCATTTCGATCACTGATACTTTTTTCCCTTGACGTGCTAAATGAATCGCCATTTCACAGCCAGCTAAGCCGCCGCCTAGAATCGCTACCTCATCGCCAATTTTTTCTGGGGCTAAATGATACTGATTGATAATCGTTACATGTTCCTTCTCAATTCCCTTTAGCTTAGGAATAATCGGCTGTGATCCCGCCGCAATGATTACCGCGTCAGGTTGTTCAGCTTCAACGGTTTCTTTACAGGCCGTCGTATTTAAACGAAGCTCCACGCCAGCATTTTGGGCTTGATGAGTAAAGGTTTGGCCTAGCTGATACATTTCATATTTGAAAGGAATCGCTTGTTCACAGTTTAATATGCCGCCAGTTGTACTGGATTTTTCCAACAAAACAACGTGGTGTCCTCTTTCAGCCGCCGTTGTTGCTGCCTTTAATCCGCCAGGTCCACCGCCGACAACCACTACTTTTTTCGGTTTAGCTGCTGGTTGAACATCAAAGCCTTCGCTTTCTCTTCCTATTAATGGATTTACTGTACATCTTCTCGTTGTGGTCGCCGCTCGTTCTGCCATACAAACGAAACAACGCAAGCAATGAACGATTTCCTCTTCTTGATTGGCCATGACTTTTCTTGGTAGATAAGGATCTGCTAATAACGCGCGGGCCATTTCAACAACATCGGCTTTGCCAGAGCGTAAAATCTCTTCCATTTGCTCAGGGTCATTCAATCCGCCAATCGTTGCGACAGGCTTGTTGACATTTTTCTTGATTGCTTCAGCTAGGTGAACATTGGTGCCATGCTCTGTAAACATCGATGGATGCGTGATACCAAAGGTTCCTTGATAGGTTCCCGCAGAGACATGAATTAAGTCCACATACTCTTCAACGAGCTTAGCAATCTGAATTCCCTCTTCGATGCCATACCCATTTTCGACAAATTCTGCTCCACTCATTCGAAATTCAATTGGAAAACCTGCACCAACTGCTCGACGAACACTTTTCAATACTTCGATCGCAAAACGAGCGCGGTTAGCCAAGTTGCCGCCATATTTGTCGGTTCGTTTGTTAAATAATAGCGATAAGAATTGATTAATCAACCAGCCATGTCCGCCATGCACCATGACCATTTCAAAACCCGCTCGTTTAGCTAAGCCCGCCGCATCTCCATAAGCCTGAACGATCTCATCAATTACTTCTTGGGTCAGTTCCTTTACTTTTACTCCGTCAGCTCGTACTGTTGCGGATACTCCCCATTGAGACAATGATTGCTTTTTGCTTTTATCTGCCAAATAGGTTCCTGCAAACTGACCCGAATGAGAAAGCTCCACACTGGCAATCGCTCCATGACGGCGGATAGCATCCGCGGCATACGTCGCACTGGATAACGAATTTGGGACACTCAAGTCCAAGTGATAGGCATGGGAACCATCTGTTTCAGGATGAACCATGACCTCAGATACTGTAACTGCTCCTGCTCCGCCTTTTGCTCGCAACTCATAAAATGACTTTGATGCTGGACCAATACAGCAGTCTGCAGTAATATCAGTCCCACCCATTGGAGCTGAAAACATACGGTTACGAAACATGACATTACCGATTTGAATAGGTTTTGATAAATTTGGATACTTTCTTTTCATCCTCGCCACTCCTTTTGTTATATAAATCACAATTAGAGTGTAACAGACCCCCATATCCCATCGGTACCAATCAAAATCACTAACCTTATACCAATTTATTTCTACGGTTAATATAGCTCTTAAATCGCTGTACATTTGGCGAATCCGTTTGATCACGATGAAAGATCGCATAAATGTCCCAGTATAATGGTTCTTTTAGTGAGACTACCTTCAAATCCTTCATTTCAAACCCATCCAATGAAAAATCTAAAACAATCCCCAATCCTATCTTCATTCGACTCAAATTGACCAATAATGAAGTATCTTCAGTCTTTGCTGCCAGCTCGATTTTAATGTTATTTTCTTCACATGATCGGGTAAATTCATGGTAAACGTGGTAATTCTCATTTAAGATAATCAACTTTTCCCCTTGCAGCTCGGCTAAGTCAATCGTATCTCGTTGATAAAATGGATGCCCATGATACACTAGCAGTTTGACTTCCTTACGCTCAATAAAAAGTGAAGTAATTTCCTTGTCATCAACTTTCCCGATGACAATACCGACCTCTCCTTCTAGCTGTCGAATCTTGTGATTGACCCCCTGATTAGCCATCTCCTTCCAGCTAAACTCAACCTCTGGATAAGCACATTGAAAATCATGCAGAAAATCAAAAGATAGAGCCTTCAGAACACCTCTAGCCAGATAAATTTTTAAGTGATTTTGCTTTTCTTTTTCATTTTGAATCGCCGTGTGCAGCAAGGTGAAATAGTCAATTAATCGTTCACTGTAGCTGTACAGTATTTTAGCAGTCGCAGTTGGCTCAACTCCTTTACTGCTTCGAACAAATAATTGCGTATCAAGCTCATTTTCTAGACGGTTGATGATTCTTCCTACGCCTTGAGCCGTCATAAACTGCTGACTCGCCGTCTGGTTCATACTTTTTGTCTCGAATACTTTCATAAAGCATTGAAGTTCTTGAACGTTCATTTGTTAAGCTCCTTCTTTATTTTTGTACCTACTAAAACCCCTTTTCATGTCTTATTCTATCGTTTATGAAGGATGGTTTCTATAGCATTACATAGATGTGCAGTAATAAAGATTGTATCTGCTTCTAAAAATATCGTAACAAATAGTATCTATATCCTTACCTATAATGGGATTTCTGTCAGACTTAAGCACAAAAATCACCCCTGACGATCTGCCTTGCTAATTTTTCTCAATTCAAAAAAGCTTAACCATCACAAAAGATGATTAAGCTTGATTTTACTTGAACATTCTTAATTTCTATTAAATAACAACTTGCCTTTACGGTAAAACCTAATCAATCCTTATCCACCCATCTTGCCAAGCTTCAATCACAGGTTCAAGACGCGATCTGTTGCTTTTTAAAAAGCTTGCGTAAAATGTCATTTCGGCAATATCATCCTCGATTTTAATTGGCACGCGATCATTGACTAGCTCCTTATGCAGGCAGGGATCGAGTTTGGAAACATTCGTTGTAAAAAACGGAAAAACCGAATAATTCTTTATCTCCTCAAAATTCTCGTGATTGTCCTGGTAAAGAAATTTAGCATTGGGAATTTTTCCTTGAATAACATCAGTCCAAATACCGATGTCCCTTAATACTAAAAAAGTCAAATCACTCAGCTGCTCAAAGGTAACACTTCCTTGACTAGCTAGATCAGTAAATCCGCTTAAGTTTACCGTTAATCTTTCTTTTCCTAAATACACAGAGTCAATTCTCTTATCCTTAAGCGGATAATTGGTCACGACACAACTATACTGTTCCTTTAGCAACAGCTCAATCCAGTTCGGTCGTTCAGCCAGCTTTTCTTCCACACTTATTTTGGGAAGCTTTAATGAATCCAAAACGATTAATGGTCCCGGAGCAGCGGAACAAATCGTGAGCTCTCTTTGACTTTTGTCGAAACGCTGGATATCGGATACGTAGCTTCTATTTACTGAAAGAACATCCTCCGCTCTTTCTGCAGCGAATATCCCAGCTTTGGTCAACGTAATCCGATTAGCTCCACGATTAAAAAGCTGAACCTCTAGCTCAGTCTCCAATTTCTTCATCCCTCGAGTCAGGGCTGGTTGAGAAAGTCCCAGTTGATCAGCGGCCGCCGCGAGTGTTCCGTATTTTTTAAATGCCACAAGCTCCTCCAGCAAATAATTATCAATCATGATTCCCCTCCATACGTTTACCGTATACTAGCATAATTAATTATGAATTTCCAACGCTCACTTTATCTACTAAACTTTAGTTAATTAAGACAAAGGAGTGTATCTACAATGAATAATCCTTCATTTAAACTAAACGACAATAACTCAATTCCAGCCATCGGATTTGGTGTGTTTCAAATTCCAAACGATGGGTCAACCTATGCGGCCGTTTTGAAGGCCTTGGAAATTGGCTACCGCCACATTGATACCGCAGTCGCCTACTTTAATGAAACAGAAGTCGGCAAGGCCATTCAAGACAGCGGCATCTCTCGTGATGACATTTGGATCACTTCAAAAATGTGGCTGCAAGATTATGCTTACGAAGATGCAAAAAAGGCCATTGATCTTTCGCTAAAAAACTACAAACAGGCTATATTGATCTCTATCTGATCCATCAACCCTATGGAAAAGTCGATGAAGCCTGGAAAGCAATGGAAGAAGCAAAATCAGTAGGAAAAATACGTTCGATCGGCGTTTCCAATATGACGCCAAAAATTTGGCGAAAATGGGAAAATAGCTTCACAACTATGCCTGCTGTCAATCAAGTAGAGTTCAACCCCTATTTCCAGCAAAAGGAACTGCGAAAAATAATGGCTGAAAACAACGTGACGCTTGAAGCTTGGGCACCACTAGGACAAGGAAATCAGGAACTGCTGAATGAACCGATTTTGAAAAATCTAGCAAAGAAATACGCTAAAAATGTTGGTCAAATCATTCTGCGCTTTGAATATCAGGAAGGAATCATTGTTTTTCCAAAAACAGTCCACTCCGAACGGATGATTTCTAACTTAAACATTTTCGACTTTGCACTTACGAGTGATGAAATGGATAGTATTCGCCTGCTAGATAAGAACAAAGGCATGCACGATCCAGATGCATCTGGTACGAAAGAAATGTTGCTGAATGCTTTTGATGTTCATGCAGACGATAAATAAGAAAGAAGCTGAACTGATTATGACAACCATTCCTATGCTAAAAATGAACGATGGACATACAATTCCTCAATTAGGCTTTGGTGTTTTTCAAATAACTGATCATGCAGAAGCAGTCACAGCTATCGAAAGTGCTCTGTTTAATGGTTATCGATTAATTGACACTGCCGAGGCTTATAATAATCAAAAAGCCGTGGGTGAAGCCCTTAAAAATAGTAAAATTCCACGGGATGACGTCTTTCTCACCACAAAGCTTTGGGTTTCTAACTACAGGTACGAGGAAGCAAAAAAAGCGATTGATCATGATTTAAAAGAAATAGGAACCGATTATATTGATTTATTTCTTTTGCATCAAGCCTATGGCGATATTGCTGGTGCCTGGCGAGCTATGGAAGAAGCGCAAAAAGAAGGAAAAATTAAATCCTTAGGCGTATCCAACTTTTGGCCAGATCAACTTAAAAATCTTGAATTAATGAGCAATGTTAAACCAGCAATTAACCAGATTGAAATCAATCCTTGGTACCAACGAGATTCAGAAGTTAAATGGTACCAGCGAAACGATATTTTACTCGAAGCCTGGGCGCCCTTCGCAGAGGGAAAAGGTGAAATCTTCAGCAATCCCTTAATTGCCGAGATCGGACAAAAGCATCATAAATCTGTAGGCCAGATTGTTCTGCGGTGGCTGATCCAACGAGGCATTATCGTCATTCCAAAATCAGTGCATTCTGAGCGTCAAAAAGAAAACCTGGCGATATTCGATTTTGAATTAACTGCCGCGGATATGGAGCTAATCGGTTCTTTGGACAAGAATGCCAGCCAATTTTTTGACCATCACGATCCAGACACGATTGAACAGATTTTTGGAGCAAGTCTAAAAAAGTTGCGCAACTAATTGTCACTATGAGATAGAAGGCTGAGACTAGGTAGTCCACTACACAGCGACTGACTGATGCTTCCTCAAAATTCATATTTTAATAAAAGGACTGAGATTCCGTAGTTTTTCAGCATAACTACGTGGATTTCAGTCCTTTTGTTTAGTACTACTTGCTTATCGCTGATAGCTCTAACAATTATATTAGTGTCACCAAAGACACTGCAATAATTTTTAACTTTTAATCATTTGTGACACCCAGTGCTCGATTGCCTTTGGATTAGAATTTGTTAGTTCTCTTCCTTGAACCCAGTTTGCCTGTTCATTGGTAGCTTCTTTCAGAGCTTGATCACTAGATCCAAATCCGCTGCCGCCTGACGTACAAAAGGGAATGATTGTTTTCCCCTTCCAATCATACTGCCGGAAAAAAGCTTCTACGATTTTAGGAGCCTTACCCCACCAGATTGGATAACCAACAAAGATCACTTCATAATTGGCTAGATCAAGTGCATTTTCAGCAAGTTCTAGCTTATTCGAGGAACCCGTCATCTCCAGACTGCTGCGACTATTGGGGTTGTTCCAATCTAGATCAGCACTAGTGTACTGTTGCTTCGGTTCAATCTCAAGGATATCCGCACCAAGAATTCCAGCCAGCTGAGTGGCTGTCCGTCGCGTTGTTCCACTTGCCGAAAAGAAGGCAACTAACTGTTTTTGTGTCATTTTTTTCGCTCCTTTAGTTAAGTTTTTATTCCAATTACAATTTACCGCCAAATACTGGGAAAAAGCTATGTTCTCCGTAATCATCAATTTTTTCAATGGCCTTCAGCGTTTCCATGTCTGCATCGCTGATTTCAAAATCCAACTCTGCATTGTTTTTCATATGATCCGGATTGCTTGTTTTCGGAATCACGACAATTCCTAGTTGCAAAGCGTATTTCAGGCTAAGCTGTGCCACGCTGACATCGTACTTCGTCGCAATAGCTTTCACGTCCTTTCGGTTTAAAATCGCCCCATGACCGATTGGCGAATAGGCTTCAACTTTAATTTCCTTCGACTGACAAAACTCGATCAGTTCTAGCGGTGTATTTCCAATATGACACAACACTTGATTTACCATTGGCTTGATCTCTGTATTTTCCAATAGGTTCTCTAAATCTTCTCTTAAAAAGTTAGAAACACCAATTGCTCTTACTTTTCCCGCTTTATAAGCAGCTTCCAACGCTTTCCATGCTTGGATATTTCCTTCAAAGTAGCGATCATCTAACTGATTCACTTCCTTCCATGGTTGCGGGCTGTGAATAATCATTAGATCGAAATAATCCAAACCGGTTTTACGAAGAGATTCATCAATGGAGGCAGCTGCACCTTCGTAAGTCTTTTCCTCAGCCGCAACCTTGGTTGTAATAAAAAGCTCCTGACGGTCGACTCCACTTTTTCTAACCCCTTCACCAACTCCCTTTTCATTCCCATAGGCTTGCGCAGTATCTATGTGGCGATAACCTAATGAAATTGCATCAATCACTGCTTGCTCTGTCTGCTCATCATTCAGTAACCATGTTCCCAAACCCAAAGCTGGGATTTTTACCCCGTTGTTTAGTTCAAAATTATTTGTGTAAGTCATCTAAAATCCCTCCAAAATTGATTGTCATTTTCTTTGTTCAATCTCATCATAACCCTAAAGCCAACTTTAGGTTCAAGCCCTAAGGAGAAAAAAATGTTTCGAAGACAATAGAAAAATTCCATAAGTCGCAAGATAAAGCTGCCTCATACTCCTTCAAAAGCTTAACTAGACGCGCTTATAACTTTTAAAAGTTTTTTATTAGCACCTTCAAAAAAGCATTCTATTCTACATTAGATCAGACTTTAAAAAAACTATACAACAAAGGGAGCTATCACTTAAGAAAGCTCCCTTTGTTTTCTTCTATTCATAAAACCCTTATTGAAATCCCCTACTAAAAAGACTCCTCAGAAAAATTTTCTTGTCCTTTTCGTTTTACTATTTTTTTCTGCAGCTCTGCATCATAATTCCGTGCCTGAGGAATCAAAATATTTATCAAGCCGCAAACCAAGGTGCCAATCCCAGCAATCATAAACATTTTTTCAACTCCGATATTATCTGCGATAGGTCCGGCGAAAATCAATCCCACAGGACCTGTGATACTCATCAACGAGTTAATTACTCCCAACACTCTGCCTAAATATTTAGGTTCGTAGCTTTGTTGAATCATTGCCATCAATAAGGTATTAAAATAAGGTGTCGCAAAGCCTGCAATAGCATTTAGAACCACAAACACCATAAATCCTTTTTGTGTCCCTGGCAATAATCCACTTAAACCGATGGTTACCCCAATAACCAAATAAGAAAAAAGAATCGGCCGCATACGATTTTTCCATTTACCAAACAGGCCAATCACTGCGCCGCCAGCCAACATCCCAGTCGCGTAAATCACTTCAATCAATCCTGCTTGCCCCACCGTTCCCTTAAAATATTCCATCGTCATTAAAGGATATAAACTAGCTGCAGGCATAAAGATCAGCATGAACACCGAGCCGATAAGCGTAATATACCAAAGGCCCTTATTTTCAAGCAGCTTCTTCAACCCAAACTTTGAATCAGCTAAAATATGAATGCTTTCCCCTTCGGACACAACATGAGGAATCGTTACAAAAAGCAGTAGCCCAACGCCGAGAATAGCACCAAGTACGTCAAACAGAATCAGCCAATTCATCGGGATAATCGAGAAAAGGAAAGCACCCAATGCTGGGGCAATAATATAGTTCGCCGATTGGACCATTCCAAGCTGCCCGTTGACTTTAGTCAATTCCTCTTCTGGTACCATCGTAGGCAGTATCGATTGAATGATCGGCATTTGAAACGTTTGAGCGACAGCCCGAACAAATAACGATGCAAAAACCAGCCATAATGGAAACTCAGGTGAAATCGTCCCCGTAATCGAAAGAATCAGTGCAAAGAGCGCGACAACAATATCAGTAATAATTAATAGAAATTTTTTATTGCGTCGATCCACAGCCTACAAACGGACTCAACACAACCATTGGTATCATCCCTAACAATGTAGCAAAGCTTAAAACCGTTGCAGAACCCGTTATCTTAGTCAAATACCAAATGATGGAATACTGAACAATCATACTGGTTATTCCCGACAAAAACTGACCAGCTAGAAAAAAATACAAGTTCCTCCGCCACTTATCCGGCAGTGATGAATCTATTTTTTTATTCATCTATCAAACACTCCTATTAGATAAAAACAAGGAAACAATCAACAATTCTCTACTTCTAAAATCAAAGTAATGGAATATCGCTGTTCTATTGAAGAATGCCAAAACAGCTCTATCTTATGGATTATCCTTGATGATAGCTTAATATAGTAGGCGGCACAAGTAGCGAGACTGCTCTTTTTGTGACTGATTAAACGAATGTGTTTATTCAATTGTCTACCGTTAGTAAATCACGTTGAGTCAAAACTTCTCTTGCCATCAATGAGAAGCCGATTTTTCTCAACCATTATCATAAAAACACCTAGTCTGTCACTAAAGACAAACTAGGTGTTTTTTAGCATCACTAACTATTAGCTAATCTTTTCTCACTAACTGCAGCAGACCTAAGCTTACGATGAACACACCGCAAATGATCACCAGCCACTGAATTTTTACAGCATCCGCAAGCGGACCAAAGATTGCGGTGCCAAGCGGCATAAAACCACTATACATGGCACCTAAAAGCCCAAAAATTCGTCCCTGCTTATCTTCAGGCACATGCTCTTGAAGCATAGTCGTGGTTGAAGATTGAACGACTGGAATAAAAAAACTCATGAAAAACATACAAGCGGCAAAGAGCCAAAATTGATAGGTAAATCCAAGTATTAATGAGAGCAGGCCAAAGCCGAGTAGCCCATAGATAAACGTCCGCATCCTATCCTTAAAACCGCCCCAAGTCCCAAGCAAAATACCTCCCAATACCATTCCTGCAAAACCGGCCATCTCATTGACTGTCAGATATACATAGCTATCCCCAAAGGTTCGCTCGATCATCAGTACCGTTAAAAAACTAGATGGTACACTCAAAAAGATAAATGCGCCATAGGTCAGCAGCAGCCGTTTTACCTTTTGTTCTTTCACAGCGTAGGAAATACCTGCTTTCATATCGACAAGAAAAGAAGTAGCGTGCATCCGTGTCTCACGTTTTTGATTCGCGATGGTGATAAAGCAAAGAATGGTAATGCCAATAATTGCTGTTGCTACATCCAGCAAAAGAATCCAATGAAAGGACCCAATCGCTAGAATTGCTCCTGCTACCGCTGGAGAAGCAAATTGGACGATAGCCATCATACTTCCGTTGATACCGTTATAGCGTAGCAACTGCTCTTCTGGTACAATTTGCGGAATGACTGCACTCACGGCTGGCGACTGAATGCCAGAGCCAAATGATCTCAGAGCGGATATTATCAGCAGCAACGACAGGATATTTGCTATTTTGCCAACAATCAGAATAACAGCTAATAGCAAGGTCACTAAGGCAATGCCTAGATCCGCAAGTATAATTAGTCGTTTTCTCGGATAACGATCCGCCCACACCCCGCCAAAAAAGGAAATGATTGTTTGCGGAATCGTCGAGCTCAAGGTCAGTAACGTCACCCATAAGCCAGATGAGGTCTCCAATGCCACCTGCCAGATAATCGCCATCTGAACGATGGATGAGCCAAACAGCGTGATGGCTTGGCTGATAATAAATAATATCGTTTTTCGACGCCAAGTTTGTGGTTGCTCCTGTGCATTGTTTGTTTCCATATTATCCCCTCACTTTCTTGTCACCAGAAAAGTTTACTAAGAAAAAAGCAAGTGGTGACTTAGTGGAGGGTTAATTTTTCTTTTATTAAATATTGCTTTAGAAGCAGCCGTTTTCTTTAAGTCAGATCGTGTGAAGTGCTTAAGTCTTTAGTTCATTTTTTTGCAATCATTCAGCAGAGCCATGCCGATTTTCTTTAAATCAACTAATCCATAGTTCGTCATGATGGTGACGGCTAATGTATTTTTCCGATCAAGTATCAAAATACAGCTGAAACCTCCTGCGTTTCCATCATGCCAGTGAATATTCTGACTGTCCTTATCAATTCTCCAGCCCAGCCCCATATCCCATTGCTTATTCCCATTCGTGTATTTATTGTGGCACAGGTCTAGATAGCTTGGTGTATTCATTAAATGGGCCTGACTAAATTTTAAAAGATCGCTTGCCGTTGAGACTAATGATCCTGCCGATGAGACGATATCCGTTTTATCCCATTCCCAGCTTTTTGTCTTTTGCTGCTTACGGTCATGTCCAAACATTTCAGCAGAACTACTTGAATTTGTTTCCTTCAAACCAAGATCCTTTTTAATAAAGTCATCCATCGCTTCATACGCTGTTTTTTGCGTTTGCTGCCCAAGAATATATCCAAGAACACCAAATGCAAAATTATTATAAGCAAACTTATACGTTTTTGGTTCTATCGGTGTTGTCCGCAGCACCTCAAACATTTTTGTACTATCCAAAGTTCCGTGATAAGGATTTGTATGCAAAAAAACATCCTGCTGATTCATCGTCAGCATCATTTTCACCGTTTGGAACTTCGTATAGGGAATCTCTGTTGGATAGCCCGAAGAATGTGTTGCCAATTGCTGGATTGTAGGATAAAAACGCTCTGGCAATCCTAAAATATAATGATTCAACGGCGCATCCAAAACAATTTTATTTCCAAAAACATACTTAGCTAGTAAAGAAGTCGTGAAAAGCTTAGTAATTGAGCCAATATCATAGGACAAATTATGCGGAATAGACTCATTTTCAGCATTCCAAGCATCAAAAACCGCCTCACCTTGTTTTAGCATGCCAACAGTGATGTTGATTCCTTTATGTTTATTCGTGAGTTCCTGTAATAACTGTCGGGTTTCTGATGAATAATAGTTTTCCATGACGAATCAATCTTCTTTCTACTCTAATATAGTTTAAAATTCTAAGAAGTAACGATCGAGATTTTTCAAAATAATTAAAGAAAAATCTGAGTAACTTCCGCAAATAATTGTATTCGCTTTCAACTTTAGTATACCGTATCCAACTCATTCTTCGTAATCACTTGTAAAAATCTTCCCTTAGCTTTTGCTGAAAAACATCGGAATTCTATTATTCTTTCTATATAAAAAGCTCAGCCATCACTTTTGATGATTGAGCTCAAAAATATTAATCGTAGTATCACTCATTTTGAAATCTTCCCGCAGCTACTCCGATTCTGCCTTCCACTTTTTCAGTGTCTCAATATCTATGCCGCTTATCTCTGAGATTTCCTTCAATGAGAGAGAGGTTTGCATTAAGTTTAGAAGCAGCACTCGTTTTTCTTCCAGATTTCTTTTTTGTTCTTCTTGTCTCCCATTTTCCATGCCTATCTTCAGACCTTTTGCCATGCCTTCATCTCGAGCGTACTCCAACTCTGCCTCTGCTATTGCTCGGGCTTTATCGATTTTCATGATCATTTCCTTTTCCTCCTCTTCCAATGTTAAGAAGTCTGTCTTCTTTTTCGCTTCTTTGATATAGTCAGGGGCGTCAGTCTTCACTTCTCCTGTCTTGAAATAGTAATGCCAGTGATACGCTGCATGTTGCGTATTAAGTACGTCGTTCTTCAAACTAAGAAAACCAAGTACCAACAGCTCTTTTCCCTCTTTATTTAGAAAAAGGCGATTGGTTTCGGGATTCATTAAACGGAACAATTGCAGGCACTTTCTGTGTCATCAAACAAATGAAAGTCTACAATATTGATACCATACGCTGGGCGCAGACTCGAAAAATTGCTTTTCTTCACCTCATTTTTAGCGAGGTTGCCAAAAGGCGAGCGGTAAGCTTCCCCGAGATAAAAGAGGCTTCTTTCGCGAAAATATTTTTGCGCCTGAACTTGACACTCAATCGTGGTATAGCTCCCATCTTCAGCGATTGCCAGAATATCAACTTCGGTAAGCTTTACCTCCATCTTTTCCCGTTCCTCATAGGATTTCTTGTAGCTGTAAATGTGATAGTTCTGCTTTGGCATCAGTCTCTCGAATTCTAAGCCTAATAAATCTTTGACGAACGCTTTTAGAATATGCTGGGAATCCTCCGAAGTTAGTAATTTTTTGAATAATAGATCGTTGGTTGGTAAATACACTTGCATCTCTTTTCCTGCCTTTCAGACAGCAGGTTTTCTCGCCTACATTATAACATGGCAAAACAACCGCTATCAAAGTCCTTTACTCTAAAATACGCAGAAAAATGAAAAGTATTTGGATCGATTAATGATCGCCTTTTCAGCAAAACTCTTCTTTATAAGCCCAACAGAAAACGATTTCAAATCGCAATTTGACACTTCTAAATATTTCAAAATGCAAAAAAAGAAACACTCCCAAAGATTCGAAAGTGTTTCCATGGCAAGCTATCAAATATTACTCAGACACAACCACCATTGATTTAATTGTTTTACGCTCCTGCATATCTTGATAGGCTTGGTTAATATCATCTAGATTATAGGTTTCAGTAAAGACACGACCCGGATTAATGTCACCGTCTAGAACTGCCTTAAGAAGAAATTGTTTGTCATAGGTTGTGACCGAGGCAGAGCCGCCGGCAACAGAAATATTTTGAGCGAAGGTTGAACCTAATGGCCGATTATTATAATGAGGAACACCAACATAGCCAATGCGACCACCATTATGCAGAACACCTAGAGCTTGTTCAATCGCGGCTTCTGTTCCTACACACTCAAGGGCAGCATCTGCGCCACCGCCTAGAAGCTCGCGAACTTTGGCAATCCCTTCTTCTCCACGCTCAGCTACTACAGCAGTTGCGCCTGACTGAAGCGCCATCTTCTGACGATCTTCGTGTCGGCTCATAAGCACGATTTGAGAAGCCCCGCGCATTTTAGCGGCGATGACCGCACACTGACCGACAGCGCCATCACCGATTACCACCACTTTATCACCTTTTTCGACATGGGCGCAGCGTGCCGCATGGTAGCCTGTTGGCATCACGTCTGCTAGAGTCAAAAGCGACTTAATCATGCCTTCTGTATAATCTGATGGTTGTCCTGGAATCTTTACCAATGCCCAATTGCCGTAATGGAAGCGAATATATTCTGACTGGAAGCCATTAGACCAATTGGTGGCACCTTGATGACGATCACAAGTCCCGTCAAAGCCCGCACGACAAGCATCACATTCACCACAGCCGTGTGTAAACGGCACGATCACAAAATCCCCCGGCTTAACCGTTGTGATCGCAGAACCGATTTCTTCGACGATCCCTAGAGCTTCGTGCCCATCATTAACAGAATGGGCTTCTTTATTATCCCCATGAGCATAAGACCAAAGATCAGAACCACAGACACAAGCTCGAACAACTTTGATGATTACATCGTCATCGGCTTGCAGACTTGGTTTAGCCACTTCCTCTACTGTTACTAATCCCGCTTTTTCAAAAATTGCAGATTTCATAAATAAATACCAGGAACGACCGAAAAACTTTTCGGCGTTCTTTCCTTTCCTAATAGTCTTTTTTTGATTTCAATTTTATTCATTGACTTACCTTTAGCGACTTACAAAACTGGAAGAGCGATTATCTAGTTCAGCTGTTGTCTGCCGCTCAAAGTTGGAGGTGTTTTTAAAGCTTCCAAGGCGTCTTTCCTCTACCCCTTTCAATTATCCTGTCATCTTGCCATCAATTCTACCGTCAATGGAAGTCATCATGTGGCAAACAATAAATGGATTCTTCATCTGATTTTTCCCTTCATTTTTGATCTCTTTATTATTCATGAAAACAGTTGCGGACATTCCATTACGAAGGCCCTGAAATCATAATAAACCTAAAGTCAACTTTAGGAGCAAGAGAAAAGCAGAAAAATTTTTAAACTTTCTGTTCAATGACCTCACCTAGTAAAATAGAAAAGCTCTTTGAAAAATCATTTTTTTGGATCATGCAACTAATTAAAAAGAATGGGTCTTTTATTTCCTTAAATCCTTTGGTAATAAACCTACCTTACAAAATTGTTCGTTTAGGATCAGACCTTAGTCTGGTTCTTTATTGTCATCTTTTTTGTACTCTTTTGTAGAAAGGGCGGATTCGTTTGAAACGACTAAGTGGTTTTTTATTTATAATAGCATTGTTGCTGGGTGGTTATTATCTTTGGTATCACCAAAACTATTCAACGCAAGAGTATTACACAAAAATTACAACAAATGGCGAAAGAATTAACGTAGCTATTAAGAATGGCAAAGAGACTTATCCTCATTATCGCTATCACTTAAATGCCTATAACCAAAAGAACGAGAAGAAAGAAGTTGAGTTTAATTCAGTGGATAGCGTACCATTAAAAAAAAATGCGTATCTTGTTCTTCATATAAACAAAAAAAAAGGCGTTATCGGATGGGAAGAAGTAAAAGCTAGTAAGGTCCCTTCTATTATCATAAATACCTTAAATCATGAAGCTTCGCAGCAATGATTCTCTGTCTTTTTAGAAAACTTGACATTGCTTCGTATTACATGAAAAAGAACCCAATACGTTGAAATTGCACAGACAATTTCGAGTATTGGGTTCTTTTTTATTGAAGAAAAGTACAAACTTAGCTGTTAAATGAAGGTTTTCAAGCTCTTCTTCGATTTTAAAGTTATGGTAATTTTACGATATTAGTACGACAAAATAGAAATAAGAGTGAACATGACCCCGATCACACTGCAATATAGACCGATTTTCTTTTGATTTTCCACAATTTTTTCAGCCATCTCTCGCGGAGTTAGTACGACCTGCAGCTGATTATCAGGATTTTCCTCCAAATAATGATACCAAAAATCAAATTGCTGATCGATGGTTGGGCTGCAAATAACTACTAACGAAAGAGAATAATAACTGACTGCTAACAGTAGAATAGGAATAAACAAAGAGCCAGACGTTATCAATGCATAGATTGCCCCCGTGACTGCCCCAATGATACCAATGATGAATCCCAAAATAGCAAGCAGGATTACACCCTTTTTAGGATTATGCATATGGATACGCTGATAAGCCTCTAAACTGGATTGACGATATTTCAAATCCGCCTCTGATAAATCTGGATATTTCTCTTTCACAAGCTGCTTTTTGTCAATTTTAAACTGTTTGTTTTCCCTTTTTATTTTCAAGCCTTTTATGATAAAAAGAATTATAATAATAACACAAATGACGATAAGGAAAATGCGAATATTGCTCATACCTATACCTCAACAATTTGAATGGTTTCTATTATAATAACAAATTAAACACACAGTGAGAATAAAAAAATAATTTTAACTTGTTTATGGGATAATCAAGCGTGATGAAACACCATTGGATTGTGAGGCTTTCTTCAATCTATAACTAAATAGAACAACATTGTTTAGCTTTCTTTGGCTAAGTCTCCATTCCCAACTCTCTATAAACAGTCTGTCTAAACAAAAAGATCACTCGAAAATGAGTGATCTGCCCTTTTTATGATACACATCTGTTCAATACTGCTTCTCCTGCATCAGACAAGAAAAAGAATCTAAACGGATTTCTTAGTGAGCCGTTACCTTCGAAAATACTGCCTTGGATAAATCCGCTTTCCTTCAAGATTTCGATACTTTCTTCAAACTCTGCTTTAGATGCTTTAAAAAATTGATGTGTTAAATTGTTGAAATTCTTTTTAGCAATTTCGTTTAAAATATCATACTCTAGTTCATTTATTCTCATCGTACTCTTCCCCTCTTAAACCTATATTAATATTATAAACAAATTATTTGAATGTTTTTTCACAATTATTTTATTTTTAACCATATTTTAATTTTATAGTTATGCTAAATCATTTATTTTAATTAAATAAAGATAGTTTTTTCTGATAAAAACCATAGAAACAGCTTTCATAGAATATATTTATCAAAATTCCCAATAATAATTTTTATAACTATCGTTTTTTTAAATTATCAAAAAGAACTTATAGTTTATAATTTAAACGAATATGCGCTGTTATATTAAGCATATTCTTCAAATCCTAAAAAGAACGAAACACTGCCTGAGTCCCCTCTGCTTGGCTTATCGAGATTGAGAAACAAAATCGTGAATTTGAGTTGATGATGAAACACTGTTTGAAATGCTCAATGAAAGGATGCTGACGATAGATCCTGTATTTTGTCCCGATCTTCTGAAACATCGAGAAAAAAGAAGCTCGAAAATCACTCGAACTTCTTTTGGTCTTAATTAAATTTCTGCTAAAACAAAATCTACTGCACCTTTTGGATCGCGGGTTAATTTGATATACTCCGCACCTTTTGTGGCTACTACCTTCACGCCAAGCTTTTCGGCGTCCTTTTGAATATCCGCCAAATAGGAGTTTACTTGAGGAGCCAAAACAATCAGATCAAAGTTTTTCATAATATCGTAATGAGAGCCATAAGCGCCGGCCTGTGCTTGAATGTTGGCGCCTGTCTCTTTTGCCCCTTCTTCAAGCGCATTTGCTAACATCGCACTCGTACCAGCCCCAGCACATAGAACTAAGACCCGTTTTCCATCACTTAGCTTTTCTAACACATCCTCCGACAGTGCTTCGACGGCAACTGCTCCAGATGCATTTCCTGCCTCTACTACCTCTGCTTTTACTTCTTCTAACTGCGCATTTTTACTTTCTTCCTCTAGCAATACCGCATCATAAGCTTTGATAAATGGCAGGTAGATAGCTGAGTCAACAGCAATTAGGATCAACGCAAGAATAATCGCTAGTACACTGACACCAGTTCCCAAAACTAATCCGATCGGCGCCGGCGTTGCCCAAGGCAAGACATACATGAAGCTGTTCATACTAAGAACATCCACAAAAAATTTGAATATCCAGACATTGACGATTGGCGCGACTAAAAATGGAATAAAGAAATAGGGATTCAGAATCATTGGTGCCGCGAACAATAACGGTTCATTTACTGCGAAAATAACAGGAACAAAGGACGCTTTACCGACTGCCTTTAATTGCTTAGAACGAGCAAACAGCATGAATAAAAATGGCACCACTAGGGTTGCTCCAGTTCCCCCCATTGTTCCGACAAAGTTTCCCATACCGACAGTCAACACTTTCGAAGCCTGTTCGCCATTTTGGAAAAGCATTAGATTAGTCTCGACATTCGCATAAATAATTGCGGCGATTGCCGGCTCTACAATCGATGGTCCATGCACCCCAACAAACCAGAACAAAGCCATCGCACCCCAAATGATTGCAATTCCTAAATAGCCATCCGCGGCGGTGAACAGTGGTTGCAGGGCACTAATCGCAGTATGAGCAAAGGAACCATGAAAAACATTTCTAAACAACAAATCAATCAAGACAGCCCCAAACACAGCAAAGGAAAAAGGGATCACATCACGAAACATTTGGGAGATCGTTCCGGGAACTTCCTTTGGCATCCGGATCGTAATATCGCGCTGCACACAGAATTTATAGACATTGACAGTTAAAAATGCGGCGACAAACGAAGCCAATAAGCCTTTTGTTCCCATGAAATCACTAGCGAACCCGCCATCAATCTGTTCTACGCTTAGCATCATAAAGCCAGCGATTGATGCCAACATGACCGACACTTCATTGATTGATTTGCCGTTTTCGAGTCTACGATTCATCGAACCTGCCAGACATCGTGCAGTAGTTGCCGCTACTAGCAAACCAACAATCCCCATCGAATACCCATAGACCTTCCACAGCCAAGTAGACACAGCTTCAGGCAAAGTGATACCAAAAACTTCTGGAATCGCCGCGATCATAATAAAAATACTAGAAAACAAAATAGCTGGCATCGCAGTTAGGAAGCCATCACGTATCGCCCCTAAATAGATATTTCTCGATATTTTTTCGAAGAAGGGTTTTCCCTTTTCAATTTGCTTGATAATTGCATTCATAGCCGTTACTCTCCTTTACCCTTGAAATTTATCTTTATACAGCTCAATAAAATCCTGTACCAAATCTCGTAACAATAAGGTGGTCATCAAGTGATCCTGCCCATGGATAAAAATAAAACCAATATCCAAATTGCTGCCCGCCGCCTCATCTGCAAGGATTTTCGTTTGTGAATTATGGGCCAGCTTTAGATTTTCATCCGCATCCTTCAAAGCTTCTTCCACGTGTTCGAAATTTCCCTGGCGAACCTCGCTCAATAGTGTCATCAATGTGCTTCTAGCATCGCCAGAATAGGCAACGATCTCAAAACCCAGCATTTGTAATTCTTCTTTATTCATAATTATAAATCCGCCTTCCTACGAAAGGCACCAATGAGGTGATGAAAACCTTAGAGCGCCTTCTTTCTTTTTTTATTCCGTGTTACCCTTTCCTTGCAGGTCCCTGGTACACTACAGAACCCGAGGAGGTGAGTGGCGGGGCTGTATAGCGGCAACCCCGCATAATTATATGGTGTCGGTCATCCGTTAAGGCATCAATGAATGGCGCAAACCCGTAGCCCGTAAACTTATCTCTTCCGAAGTTGACTCGATTTCGCCGGATGACCAGTCCCTACCAAACCTGTACTATTTTTTTACAGGAGGTTGCTATGTTCAAAATCTTTCGTAAAAATTGTTGTGGCTTGGATGTCCACAAAACGTGGATCTATGCGTGTATCGGAATCACAGATGCGAATGGTCGTACAGTGTATAAGCAAGCTCGCTTCTCTTCCTTTACAAAAGGTCTCAATGAATTAGCTGAATGGCTTGCTAAATACAACTGTAAGGATGTGTGTTTGGAATCTTCCGGTAAATTTTGGATCCCTGTTTTTAATATTCTTGAAAAAACTTGTTTTGTCACACTGGCTCATCCGAAGTACACCAAACCCCAGAAAGGAAATAAAACAGATCGCAAAGATGCAAAATGGATTTGTGATCTCTTTATGTGCGACATGATCAAACCCAGTTTTATTCCTGGTCTTGAAATCCGCCAGCTTCGTGATCTAATGCGTTATCGGACGAAACTGACCAACATGAAAACAAGTGAAAAGAATCGTGCTTTAAACTGCTTAACCGTTTCTAATCTGAAACTAGATGATGTTTTTAGTGATGTGTTCGGAAAATCATCCACTTCTATCATCCAATACTTGTTAGAACATCCCGGTGAATCATTTGATGTTCGACCATTTATCCATGCCCGTTGTAAAACTCCCGTTGAAGAAATCCAAGCGGCAGTTGAGGGGGCGATTTCTGTACCTCAAGCGATTAAGCTTCGCCAATGCCTCAACCATATTAACGAGATTGAGAAGCATCGAGAAGAGATCAATCTAGAGATTCAAGCTCTTGCAGAACCCTTCTCCCCTGTTTTGGAACTACTTCGTACCATACCGGGCTTAGACACTCAGCCAATAACAGCGATTGCGATTCTTTCAGAAATAGGACCGGATATGTCCGTGTTTCCAACTTCGAAACACTTTATTTCTTGGGCTGGATGCTGTCCAAGAAACGATCGCAGTGCCCGACGAACAAAATCAACACGTATCTCTCGTGCAGGGCAGTCGTTGAAACCGCTACTTGTACAGATTGCCAATGCTCTTCTCAGATCCAAAGAACATCCAGAATTTAAAAATCGCTATCGTAGAATCAAAGCGAATCGTGGACACAAGAAAGCTATCATTGCTATTTGTAAGATGCTCCTGACCGCTATCTGGAATGTCTTATCAAAGGTGGAACCCTATTCTGCTAAAGGATATCTGGAGCCAAAACCTGCGAAAGAAGAGAAAGTTCTGACGCAATCCCAAGCTCTGGACCTTTTAAGAAAACGCGGATATACCATTATAGATAGTGCTTAAACCAAAGTTACGTTGATTCTTCCTAAATAGACTCGTTGTCTTCCATTTCAAAAATTTTGAAAACGGTAGGCTTATTTAGTGTACCGTTCTTCAGGTATCTTCAAATAGATTTATTTTCAAACTTTTTCCTCCTACAGCAATGTATCCCTTCTCATTCCATTAGCCTGGTTAGGTAGAAATCGTTCAGGATGTCTACCAAAAAAACTAAATGATAGTCTTCGTTTCACTAACAAATTTATACCAATAAGCTGATTCTTTCGGGTAACGCTCCTGCGTGTCAAAATCCACATAGAATAATCCGTAGCGTTTGTTATAACCATTCGTCCATGAGAACATATCCATCAAGGACCATAAAAAGTAGCCCTCAACATTTACTCCAGCCTCAATCGCATCACTCAATGCTCCTAAATATTGACGTAGATAATCGATTCGCGGCGTATCCATGATGAGGCCGTCTTCAAAATCATCCTTGTAGCCCATGCCGTTTTCCGTAATATAGATTTTTTTATAATGCGGATAATCCTGCTTGATCCGCAGCAATAAATCATACAGACCCTGAGGATAGATCAGCCAATCCCAATCCGTGCGGGGAATATCCTCGCGATAGACACGTTCCGCGATCCCGTTCACACGATAGACGGAGGTTCCCTTATCACCAGTACCGTTATGATAAATCTCATTCGGCCCTTGATACGCCTTGCAGAAATGACTGTGATAATGATTGATGCCCAAAAAGTCATTCCGCTGCGAAGCTTTTTCCATTTCCAGATAGTCTTCTTCTAAGAACTCATACGTTGCTCCCTGCGCTTCACAAATCTCATCCAAAGCAGCTAACAATTCATCTGTATAGCGGCCAAGATACGTTGCTTCTAATAAAAAGCGAATCGATAACGCATCTTCTAAAAAGGCGGCGTGCTTGTCCTCTTCGGAATCCGAATTTGGGTACTTCGTCTCCAGTGAATGAACCACACCAATCTCACCTGGATAGCCGTTTTCTTTAAAAATATTGACCGTTCTCGCATGGGCCACCATCATGTTGTGCAGGCACATAATGATTTTGGTAAAATCAAATTTAATCCCCGGCGGAAAAACACCCAATAAATACTGATTCGTCGCGACTGGATAGATTTCATTGAAGGTGCTCCAATACTCGACTTCGGTAAATTCTTCAAAACAGAATTGCGCGTATTTCACGAACGCATCGATGTTGTCACGATTCAGAAAATCGTTTTGATCAAATAGGGCCTTCGGTGTGTCAAAGTGATGCAAGGTTACGAACGGGATCACATGGTGCTCTTTGCATTGTTTAAATATGTCATGGTAATAAGCAATTCCCTCTGGATTCGGCTCTCCCACTCCTTCAGGAAAAATACGGCTCCACGCAATCGATAATCGCAATCCATTCACACCGAATTTTTCACATAGAGCAATATCTACTGGGTATTGATGATAAAAATCACTGGCAGGATCAGGACTGAAGCGGCCTTGCTCTTCCAAGAATTCATCCCACGCGACAGCACCCTTGCCGCCTTCTTTTGTAGCTCCCTCACACTGATACGCAGCGGTTGCCCCGCCAAAAATAAAATGTTCTGGTAATTTTTTCATGCTCTTATCCTCCATCTAAAGTAATCGTTGAATATGAATCGTAAAGTAAACCTGTTCACTGGCATTTAACTTTAAGCCGTTTGTTTCGTTTAAGATTTGATACATTCCTTCTGCCACACTGTAGGCTTCTGGATAATCCTTTTTTAAATCCGCTCCCAATTTTTCAGCAAATTCATCGACCTCTGCTTCTTCTGTCCGCTCCAGCATATAACGCAGATGAATCATTAGGCGGTCGTAAAAATTTTGAGTCTTTTCCGTTCGAACAATATTCTTTTTGCGTAAATACTCCTCAATTTCTTCCAATGCCCGCTTCTGCTCATCATAAAAATCTGGAGGAGAAGTCACCGGCTCCGGCGTTTTTCCCTGTGCATTGATGAAATGGATACTAATGTTTTTTAGCTCATCCTCTGGAAATGCAATATCTAACCGCTCCTTGATAATTGCTAACGCGTCTTTTGCAATTTGATATTCTGTCGGATATTGCCGGCTGATATCGGGTAACAGACTATTTTGATACTCGCCCTTTACCAATCGTTTATAATTCCAATAGATATGATCCGTCAAAGTGACATAAATATACTCTTGAACCGAATACTGATACTTCTTGATAGCGTTCTCAATTACTTCATAAGCAGTTGTGATAAAATCCAGAGGCACATCCTTTAATAGGAAAGAAAAATTTTGCTTTGACTCCTCGCTTTTCAATACAAACAAATTTTGAATCGTGTCCTCTGACAACAGATCGCCCTTTTTCTTTTGAAAAACAAGTCCTTTTCCCATCGCTATTGCCTGCTCATTGTTTTTCTTAACAATGGCGATATTGTTGTTTAACACTTGTACTACCCTGTACACTATTTCTCACCCCTTTCAATGAAAAAAAACCGCAAACAACCGACTGCTCAGCAATCAGTTACTTGCGGTTTTTGCCTAATCAAATAGTAACAATCCACTAATATCTATATTTCACTAATAGAATAGCATCTTCCCACCCATTTGTAAACACTTTCAAACAAAAAAATGTTTGATTTTTTTTATTCATTCGTTTGTACGCTGAAGAATCTCTACTGAAAACGTCAATAGAATATCAATTCTTCTTCCGTTCTTCCAGCTCCTTCATAATAGCAGCGTGCTTCTCTTCAGTCAGTTCATAGAAAAACATTGGAATCGTTCCGACAGCGATCATAATAGCCAGTAACATTGTCAGCGAAAAATGGAGAACTGACAATGTTTGGGCACTTTGGATCGCGTTAGGAACATAACGGGATAGTGATAGAATTACTCCGCAGAGTCCCGCACCTAAGGCAATCGCGATTTTCGACGTTAAGGTCTGTGTTGAAGAAATCAGTCCTTCACTTCGTTGACCAAATCTCCATTCAGCATACTCAATCGTGTTCGCAATCATTGATGAGGTCATGATCAAAATGATTCCTTGCGGTAGCGAGGTCAAAGCGAAAACAAACATAAATAGATTCAAATTACTCGTTGGATTAATGAAGAATAATCCGCCATTCACCAAGACCCCTGCCAATGACGCAAGATAATAAAAATTCTTCTGACCGATTTTTTTACTCATGATCGGTGTCAAGGCAATCCCTAAAAGCATTCCTGGAACAGTAATTGTGTTAAAAGCCGCAACTAAATTAATATTTCCAATATTATATTGTGCATAATAAACCAATAGGCTTTGACGAATCAGGTTTGACATAAAACTGATTAATAAAGAAATCAAGACGAGCAATAACGGTTTATTTTGAATGATTACTCGCAACGATTTAACAAAGCCGATTTTTTCTGCTTTCGGTTCTATAATCGGTTCCACATGTTCCTTCACCATCAGGCCACCAGCGGTTGTTAATAAACCACCCACCACACCAACGACAATAGCGGTCATTAAATAGCCCTTTTGCATATCTCCTTGACCAAAAAATTGAACCATTGGAATAGCTACGATCCCAATCACCAGTCCTGCCACTTGGCCCATACCGCGAGATAGACTCAAAATAGCTGTCCGTTTGTCGACTGCCTGAGACATTACCGATGGCAAGGACCAATAAGGAACGTCACAGCTGGTGAATGCCATGCTCATCAAAATATACGTAACTCCTGCATAAATGACCTTCATTTTCGCATCTAACCCAGGTGATGAAAAATTTAAAGTCATCGCAATCAACACGACAATTGGCATAAAGATGATGTAGAAACGATAGCGTCCCCAGCGAGTTCTTGTTCGATCAGCGATTGCCCCCATCATCGGATCATTGATACCGTCCCAGATTCGTGAAATCACCATGATAATACTAGCCGCTGCTGCCGTTATGCCAAAAACATCCGTGTAAAAGACCAACATATAAGTTGCCCAAAATCCATAAATCAAGTTCAATCCAATTCCAGCAGTCGCATGCCCCAACATCTCAACAAGAGTGACCCGATTATCTTTACTCACTTCCAATGTGACACGGCTTTCTTCACTATTTTCCACAAATTTTCCTCCTTGTTTAACAATACACGACAAATTACTTAATCAGTTGTAAATGCTGGATAGCGCCTTGATGTGCCGGATTCAGTTTCAAAACTTTTTCAAAGCATTCCTTGGCCGCTCGTTCTTCTTCCTTTCCTAGATGACCTAAGCCTTGAAGATAGATACAATAAATTTCATTATCTAACTGGATATCATTTTCGTAGACAGAATGGGCTGGTGCCGAGACTGCAAAGAAATCCCATTCAACCGTATCCTTCTGATGTGTTCGACCGTATTCTAGTAATAAATCGAATTTAGCCGCCGCCTGTTCCTGCTGTCCTAATTCCTGATAAGCCAAGCCTTGATAGAACAACACATCTGCTGGTTCATCGTTGTAATACAAGACACTTCCCGGTTCTTGAATACCTTTTGTGGCTTCAATGAAGTGTACGTTTGCTTTGTCTTTTTCGCCACGATTGTTATATAGACGTCCTAGATAAAGATTTGCCACATTATCATGATTGCTAGGTAATTTACCTTCTCCTAAATTATGCGGATAGTTAAATGTCGCCTTTAATGTTTTCTCAGCCTTTTTAGGATCTGTATCAATCAATTGACGACCTAGTTCAGTCAAAGCATAGGTATACTGCATAGATACTTTGCCTTCTCCACCTTCCCACGGATGGAAGATGCGTCCTTCGATTTCCTGTAAGACTTCATGATGACGACCCGTTACATTCAGCAAGGTCAAATACTCAATGAACAAATCATCGCGATCCTTAGTAGTCTTCAGGTATCGCTCTAATGTTTCTAAACGATCCGATACCGAAACACCTGTCATCGCTTCTAATTGTGTTTTTTCCAGTAAAACCCGCGCATCTGTCGTGTCCAACGAAAATGCTTGATCAATCATCTGTTGTGCTTGTTTAGGATCATTTCGTTTATTGTAGTAAGCAAAGGATAAATTCCGGAAAACAGTTGGAAACTCTGACCATGTCTGTGCGGCTTCCTCCCACAACTTAATGGCTTCGTCGTAGCGTTTCTTATCGTAAAGCAGGTTGCCAAGATAATATTTTGCATGACTGGCTTCTGGTACTAGCTCGATCGCTTTTTCTAAAAATACCTGCTCCTCTAGGCGACTTGGGAAACAGTAGATTGAATCCGCGGCTTCACCCTCGGCAATCGCTACTTTCGCTTCTTCATTCTCGCCTTGCTCTAGGTATAACCCAGCTGCATAATAGCCGAGTAGCGGCGAAGAAGCTGGACATTCTGATAGAACTGCTAATGCCTGTTCAGTGAAACCATATTGACGATAATCAAGAGCGACTGTCAAATAATTCTGAAGCTCGCCACGCATCACCTTAACATAATCTTCTGGTGTCCCGTTAAGCTCTACCGCTTTTCGATTAATCGCTAAATCTAACGGATCGATAGCCAACGCTTCGCTTACTTTTTCTGCTACCTCAAAACCTAGCTGTTCCAAAATTAAAATTTCCAGCATTCGCGCCTTCATATGATGGCTGTTTTTAATTAACGCTCGTTGAACAAACTCCGCAGCTCTTTCCCATTCTGCTTTTTGCGCACTTAAGCAAGCCAGTTTGAAAAATGCCGCTCCTTGCGTATCATCATTCCATGTGGCTTTGTAAAAAGTATCAAAGGCGTCTTCTTTTTCACCTAACATCTCCAAAACCAATCCTAATTGAAATAAAGGCTCACCATAATAAGGATTTGGTGTCTTCCAAGTTTGTTTAGCTATGGCCTTTTCTAAATAAGTTTTCGCTTCTGTGAATTGTCCGCGTCTAAATAATAATGTCCCGTATCCTGTGTTTAAACGAATATCAGTGGTATCTCTTTTCAAGCCTTCTAAATAATAATCCGCCGGCTCTCTTGTAGCATGACGATATTGTTCAAGATGGGTAGCCGCTAGGAACAATTCCTCGGTGGTTTTTAGCTCTTCTGGTACGGGAATTGCTTCAGCAGGTTCTGGAATCTCTGGTTCTGGCCAGCTCACTTCTTGAAAGCTGACAAGTTCTTTACCAGACTGGTCTTGGACAACGACTCTCAAGTTTGCCTCTGAAGAGATTGCTTCTGGCAAATCAAATGCCTTTCGATACGTATCAGCTGGTGATAAATCTTCTTTATCTTCAAAAATCAATTGATCGTCATTGTAAACTTTTACGCGACACTGTGGTTCTTCACCAGTAACATAGACACTCACGATACCTGTTTGTTCCTCTTTTTCAATATTTACTGCGCCATCGATCGTCGCGTTCTTAATATGGCCTACCCCTTTATACGGCATAAAATGCTGCGTAAAAGTTTTTTCCTCATAAGGTCTCAACCACGTGAAATCCGGTTGATTATCTGTGAAGACGCCAGTCATTAACTCGATGTAAGGTCCATCTTCATCTGTTAAATTACGATCCCATGCTTGACCAAAATCACCATTTCCCCAGGTCCATTGCTTTTTCCCAGGCGAAACATGATGATCGGCTACATGCAATAAGCCTGCATTTAACTGCTCATCAAAATTCCCAATAAAATCAAAATCTGATTTTTCTGCCATATAAGAGGTTGGAACAGGCACATTCTTATATTTTGAAATATCGACACCCGCCGAATAATCGACTTTATAATACTCACCAGTCGCAATTGGAAAAGTCGAAACAGCTCGTTTACCATGATCCATAACAGCGGTTACATCCGGTGGAAAAATTGATGACGTATAATCATTTACAGGTACTGCAGGATTAGCCCACCACAAAAATGTTTGGGGAAGATCTGTCCGATTGTACAGCTGACCTTTGATTTCAATGAACGCTTTATCCGGATATAAGGTAAAGGTGGCACTGCCTTTTGTGCCGTACATTTGATCAATTTCCGAGACCCATAAGGATTTTGAACCGTCTTCATTTTCCATCAGCTTGAATTCAGTTGGAGAATAGGTCGTTGGACGATGATGCTGCGGCCAATTGAACTCGATGCCCCCAGAAATCCAAGGTCCTGTCAGTCCTACCAAAGCCGGCTTGATCACATGATTATAATAGACAAAATCGTAATCGTTCGTTTTATCGATCGCTCGTTGAATACGACCACCTAGCTCAGGTAAAAGCATGACTTTAAGGTATTTGTTTTCAATAAATACCGCATGATACTCCTGATACTTCTTTTCATCATAAATTTTTTCAGTTACCGGCAAAGGATAAACCTTCCCTGTGCTCCCTTGATAAGCACGCTTTTCATAAAAACGGGGATTGTGATCTGGTCCAGCCACTCCATAGGTTGGAATAGTGACCGTTTCTTCCCAGATGCGAACGCTGTTTACTTGATTCATTCATTGCTGCCTCCTTTTAACTTATAATGAAAGTATAAATTGGAAGCGTTTTTAATAAAATAGAGCTTTTTACAAAAGATGGACAATATCGTATAATTTCTTCATAAGACAGAATTTAATAAACCGAGGAGAATTTTATGAAGCAGAGAAAAAGAGATGGATTTAAGAACGAACGTTATGTTAAATTTCCAACGATGAACTTCCCAAGCTATCTTGCGCATCCGCTAGTTGAGCATACTTATGCTACTGAGCTAGGCTATTATCCTAAAGCAAAACACCATTATCGAGAGCGATTGGACGGCGCTGATGAAGCTATTATGTTTTTTTGTCAAGAAGGTCAAGGAACGATTTGTATTTATACAGAGAACCATTGGGAAAAGATTTCGATACAGCCCTTCAGTATTTTTTGTATTCCACCCAAGATTCCTCATTACTATTATTCAAACGATGCTGATCCATGGTCGATTATTTGGGTCCATTTTTCCAGTCCCTTAATTGAACAGCTCCCAATTCAGAGCTTCACTCTGGCTTCTATGAGTGATGGACAAAAGCGTGAGATTCTAGAGTCTAGTCTAATTGAACTTTTTTCAATGGATCGAAAAAACTATACTTTAGAAAACGCCATTTTCATCGCCAATCTATTACGACACATTTTAGTAACTTCTTACTACTACCTTGATACCACACATTCAAATCAAAAAAAGGATTATCTATTAACCGCGTGTATTCAATATATGGCCCAGCATTTACAGGCGTTCATAACCCTTGAAGACTTATCACAGAAGTTTAACGTTTCTACAAGTTATCTGAATAAAATTTTCAAAAAGGAAACCGGAAAATCCCCGATTGGCTTTTTCACCAAATTAAAAATGGACGAAGCCTGTAAATTACTTAGAATCACTAAATTGAAAATTATTGAAATTGCAAAAGAGCTTGGCTATGATGACCCCTATTATTTCTCACGACTATTTAAAAAATACAATCATATGTCCCCAAAGGCTTATCGAGAGCGGTATGTGCCCACGTTTAAAAATTTTACTAAAGATTTTTAAACTATATATTGTCAAATAGTAAGGATCAATCAAAGCCTATTTTTTTCTAGAAAATCATTCACATAATCAAAATTTCTCATCACAAATTCCACATCCAAACTTTTTTTAAATAAACTTAGACGAATCTTGGCAACAAAAATATGAGACGCATTTCTTTTTGGTGAATAACTCCTTTAAAAAAGATGCTGATATCACTATATTCACCCCTTATAGATGATAGGTATTCTGCTCTAATCAAGTCAAAAGCCCATCATTTCGTGGGCTTTTTTCTTATTTTTAGATAAAAATTCGGGTATTTATTTCTTGATTAAGTTATTTTATGAAGGTATTTGACGCGTGGTTGTCGTATTCCTTAGATTAGAATTTTTATATTTTAGTTGCAATCAAATTTTTGGTGTGTAAATTCCGCGAAAATAGGCGTATGTTGTTAGTGTAGATATCTCAATAAAGAATGATTTCAAGAAAGGAGTGACCTATTTGCAAGAATACGGCATCACCAGACAAAAACTGTTTACGTTGTCACGGCAGACAATCGAAAAACGCATTCGCAAGTTTTACCATGAGACAAAAGATGGCACGGCCACCATCGAACTGTTGATTGCACTGCAAGTTAGAGCAGAACTCTGCGAATCAGAATTCAAGAGTGTGTTACGCGGATTAGCGAACTACATTTTCTTAAAAACCCGCTCGACTGCCGCGATGCGTCGCTATTATATTTATTTTACCGATTATTTTGGAAAGAAAGAATGGCAATTATTATCCGCGAAATTATTCCCAGCGCAAACCTATGTCGCTGAAGAAGCGGAGGAATTAGTGAGCCAGATCACCGAAAAACCATTAACAGGATTTGCGGAATCATGAAGGTGATTTCCAGTCCAAGTGAAGAAAAACGAAAAACGAAAGGAAGAAAACCAAAAAATGAAAACGATTACGTTAGATGCGGAATTTGCCGACGAACTTGGCAAGCCCCATCATTTGAAATTTAAACATTTTGATCCCACCAAAACCGCGGATCAAGTCAAAACAGCATTAACCAAATTAACCAAGATCGGCCTGTTTGAAAAAGACGGGATTGCGCTATTCAAAGAAGTTTTGCACGCCAAAGTAATCGTTCGAGAAGTCCGCACGATCTTTGATGACCGAGAAAAAATCGAGCAACCCGCCAACGATCCAATGAATGTCATGATGGAGGCAGCTGACGCACAGCCAGTTGTAGAAACGACTGTTGCAAAAGAAAAACCACAGATGCAGTCTGTAAAAAATAACAAAAGTACTGGACACATCCGCTTTCCAGAGGATTTCACAATCACCGAAGAGCAGCCAAAACCAGGCTGGTTGATCAAAACCATCCAGCTGCCAATGGGTGTGAACCCGCAGGATATCAGTGAAAGTCAGGCGCTGACGATGATTACATCCAGTTTGCCAGCCGGTGTCACCGTGGAGGATCTGTCGGTAGATGAGCAAGCAACGCCTGTGAAGCTGATCATTACGGCGAAATATGAGGAGGAAGCAGAAGAAGTAGTCATGTCCGCAAATAAAGAATCGCCGCCAGCAAAACCTAAGAAGAAACGTAAACGTCTGCTCAATCGTATGCGCAAACGAGAATAAGTAGCACACTTCCGTCTTATCAAAAAATCCAACGTTGGGATGAGGCGGAAGTGTGCAGGATTTGAAAAGGTGAGTGCAAATTTTAAGCCCGCAAAAGCTGCGGGCTATTTGACCTGCCCCCATTTGTTCCAACGGAGGGATAATTATTCTGCTATTTATCAATTTTTAAACGTATTGTCTTTCCGAATTAATAGTATACGGCAACGTTATCTGATGAGTCTATTTCCCTTGTCTGATCAATTGTAGCAACGGATTTAAGAAAGTTAAGGCATAAAACATTGCGAGAAAAATTCCGTAAAGAAGCGTAAATAAGAACCCATCTCGCCGATTTTTACTAATGCTAAAATGGTCCACCAACTTTTTCACAAACGTTCTTGGATGCAGTAAGTCCCATGTGTTGAAGCGAATGTAACGCCCTAAATAAATTCCAAAGCTCAATAATAGGAAGATCAGCCCTGTTAGTGTCCAAAATAATGGCGTATTAATCTGATTAATCGTTTGCGGATCAATATAGATGATTACTAAGAATTGAAGCAATAGAATATTCAGTGCTGTATTTAAGACACCCGAGATGGCTAAGCTTAGTACAGAAATAATGTCATACCAAATCGGCACTTCCACTTTATCCACTTCTCGGTGAGTCAAATTCAATTCTGTGATCAAATATCCGGAGTTCGGCAAAAATAAAAACCAAGCGATCAAACCGATAACTAGTACGGCTAAAGAAATACTGGTAACCAGATTACTTTGAAGAACGGCCCCTAGCCAAGAAATAAACAGCTGGGTGAGAATCGTACCCACCAAAATGACCACCGGAATAAGTGAAAGCTTGAAATTATGGACCATTGGTTTAAACAGTTTTGTGTGAAACAAGCGTGGGCGAATCACGATCGTCCCAATCGCAAATAAATTGAATAAAATGGTAACTATTAGTATTACGGACAAAATATCACTCCATATTTTTCTTTTTACTTCTATCGCAACCAAGACTAAAACTTTTGCTTACTAGTTCTAACATAAGTTGCCATTGAAATACAGACAACCTCGTAAATTCAAGTACAAATATCATAGAGTATCGTCGTGATACTAATTTTTCAATTCGTAAAGTTATCAGTGTTACAAAATATTTTTCATCTAGGAAATAATTCTGATTCTAGTTATGGTACAGAAAGTAGCGGTCTTTTACTAAAAATAATCGGTCCATTATTTGCTCGTCTATCAAAAAAAATCCACCGATTGGTGCTATGCTGGCAACAGATGTATCCTTAACTAATACAAGCGGTCAGTTCTTTAATGAATCTGGAAAGGTCGTGCCCCCTTCCTGCCCAATTTTCAGCACAAATGGCTGATCAATGGTGGACTATTAACAATCAATGTAGTTTGATCGTAAGAGTAACTCCGCATCTTGAAAAAAGAAAGGATAACACGAATGGCTCAATTTCAATTATTTGATATTCCCAAAAACCAAACAGAATTCTCTACAAAGGAAGTCATGGCGATTACAGGCTTTACTAAAGAAGCCTTACGTTATTATGAAAAACTGGATATTCTAGGTTCCATTAAACGCGATACCAATAATTACCGACGATACTCTGCAAATAATCTCCAACGGATGCAAATAATTAGGATCTTTCAGTACACCGGAATGGAGTTAACCCTGCTGAAGGAATTTTCGGACCATGATCCAATCGAGAAACATCTAAAAGTTTATCAAGACTATCAAGTTTCTCTACAAGAGCATATACAACAGCTAATAGAAATTTCTGAATTCATTGATAAAAAAATTGAGTATCTCAATGAACGAAAATCTTCGAATAAAAATTAAACAAACTTATTGCTATGTGGTTAAGCCCATAGTTTATGATGTGAGTAAATTTGAAAGAAGGTTTTTTAATGAAAACAATAGCAATTCATCAATTTGGTTCAGCCCAAGAATTACAAGAAACAGAACTAACTCAATTACCATTACAGAAAAACGAGATTTTGATCACCAACCATGCCTTTAGTATTAATCCTATGGATATCGCTGGTCGTTTAGGTATGCTGGATAAACCCTTTAACGAACTATGGTCTTTTCCGATCGTTCTCGGCTGGGATTTTGCCGGGTTGGTAGCACAAGTGGGCAGCGACGTGACTAGTTATCAAGTAGGCGATCCTGTTTTTGGTAATGCCCCCACTGTGCGACCAGGAAATAACGGGACCTACAGCGAATCAATTATTACCACACCAGAATTGATTGCTCCAATTCCTGCTGGATTATCCTTTGATAAAGCAGCCGCTTTACCAATTGCTGGTTTGACCGCTTATTGTGCCATCGTGAAGAATCTGAGCCTACAGGAAAACCAAAAAATATTGATCCAGGGAGGCGCTGGCGGCGTTGGTCTGATCGCTGTACAAATTGCTAAAGCTTTAGGAGCCTACGTAGCTGCCACTGCAAGTCCATCTAATCATGCTTTGCTGAAGGAAATGGGCGTCGATGAACTGATTGACTACAATCAAGTTTCTCCAGGAGATGTTTTGCAGGATTATGATGCCGTTTTTGATACGGCGGGAGATATTGACTCTGGTTTAAACGTTTTGAAAGCTGATGGAAAACTAGTAACAGTTGCCGCTCAGCCTACTCCTGAACAGCAGCAGGATCAACAAAAACAAGTCAGTTTTCAATTTACAAATGGGACATCAGAGGACTTAACAGCCCTTGCCAACCTCACACTTGAAGGAAAAATCAACTTGCAGCTAACAATCATGCCGCTCTCAGTTGAGAATGTTCAAAAGGCCCATGAAATGATCGAAGGACGCCATACTAGAGGTAAAATTGTCATTCATGTGAAGGATTAGGAAAACGTATTAGCTTGAAGAACATCTCTGTCCAGTATCCTATTTAGTCACACTTCGCTTTTAATAGATATTCCTTCAGAAAATAAAGACACACAAACGTGTACATAGCCCAAGAATGTACACGTTTTTTGTGCTATCTATGATGTATACAAAAGGACAATAAAGAAAAAAAGACCCTTCTTTTTATCAAGAAAGGGCCTCTATTTACTTCAATTTTTCATTACCACATTTTCTTTAGCAAATAACCCGCTGTTCCAAACAAACTAATGCCAAAAATTACCCACAAGAAACTACTTTTCGAATCATTGGTTTTTGGATATTGCTTCTGGGTGTTGCTACTTGGGATAGTCTTTGTTAAAACGTTACTAGTTGTGCTACTTGAATCACTTGATTGCGATTTTTTCGTCGTACTAGTCGTTCCTGACGTAGATTCTTCGGAACTTTTGACTGATGTACTTGGTTTTGTTGTACTTGACGTTGTCGTGCTTGGCGTCGTTGTACTTGGCTCTGTTGTACTTGGCGTTATATCTTTATACGTATTGGTCAGTGTAAACTGATTGTTTTCTTGATTTAGAGAGGTTTCAAACCCTTCTGGAATATTCACTTCCTGAATCGTATAAGCAATCGTCTCGCCTGCGTTATTGTACAAAGGAAGATCGCTCGTTTTTCCGTCAATTGAAATGTTGGAAATCTTAGTTTTAAACCCGTTCTCTTTTGTTAAAGAAAGCGTTGGTGACACGTTCCAGGCCTGTTGGTTTACCAACGGAGAGCGCTTGATTTGATAATCTATTTGGTTAGGAATCAAATCTTCAGTCGCATTTTCCCATTTTTTTTCAACACCTAATTGTACTTTTGGTGCTTTAATTGATGGAATCGGAAAATCTAGCAAGTTGCCGTCACCAGTCGGGTCCAACGTTGTCCGTTGGTTGCACAAGTACCAGTATTCCCCTCGAAAATCACTGGACTCCGTGTCGATTCTGATTGAATACGTAAGCGTGATCCGTTCATTCGATCCCAATGAGATATTCGACAAGGTAATGACTTGATTGTTTTCATTTACCGCAACATTTGTTATTAAATCATCAGCTGAAACCCACTCATTCTCTGCATTTTTGCGCCAGCCCTTAAGAGTATATGCATCTGAATTGAAATTGCCACTGCCCTGTAACAGAATTCCCTGCCCCAGCGGATCACTGACCGTCCCATTAGGAATTGTATTGTCCACAGCGTTCGCAATACCTTTTAATGCTTCTCCTAATTCAGTTAGGTTTTCATCGATTGAGTGATAGTTTTTTTCACTGCTTGCGAGATTTCTAGCGATATACTCTCCTCGACTAGTTGGTGCCGTTCCAATGGAATACAATTGAACGCCCGTTTCTTTGATTGCGACAGCTGTTCCTAGCGTTGCATCTGTAACAACACTCTTTTCTACGAGCGTGCCATTGGTGTCAGAGATATTGTCGCTCGTGTTGAATTTTTCTGAGTTTGTTTGAAAGTCCTTATAATAAATAGCGGTGTGAAACCCATTGTAATCAATAATTTCTCCAGTATTGTTATAAGTTTGAGCATTCTCAGAAGGCAGATAACTACGATTGGCACTGCTATCACCAATATGAACCATCATTTTCTCAGCTTCTGGTCGTCCTTGATTTTTAAGCAGAGTATCCCCTGCAATCAGACCTTTTTGCATAAACGTACCTGTATGACTTTCAGCGATATTTCTCAAAAAATTCTCCAAGTCATCTAAATTATTAGTAAACCCATTCGTTTCATACACATACCGATTGTAAGCAACGATTCCAATTTTCACGTTTCCATTGGATAAGGAGCTGCCTAATTCATTTCCGAATTCCTGTAACCCTTTCAGCACATTTGCCAACTTTTCTCCATTCATAGAAGAAGAATAGTCAATTACAAGTACGATATCTAGAGGATAAGTGATTTGATTTCCTTTGATGTCTAACGTCACATCGAATAGGCCTTGTTTGCTTGGATTTTCTGCAACTGTCTTTTTAAGATAAGCTTGATCTTGATAATTAATAAACCCTTCGCTATCGACAGGGATTTCGGCCGTATTTTGGTATCCATAGTTATACGTATCGCCGTCAGCAACACCATCCGCTATCTTATTTCCTGAACTATTGGTTTCATAACTAAAACGATTGGTGTCTACCGATACACTGTGCGTTCCAATTGTAAGAAAAAATATACTCACAATAAAACCAATACAAAAAAATAATTTATTTTTCATATTAAAACTCCTCATATTGATTTATTTCAATCAAATTATAGCATCGAGTCAGTTAAAATGATTGTATATCGCTCAGCTCGTTCTTTGATGATCTATTCATAATCCGATGGAATAATCTATTCAATGATCGTTTATTTACCTCAAACGATATGGTTGGCAAATAATTAAACGCCCAATGAAAAGACAGCGGATATAATTTCAACTTTAAATAAAATACGGTCATTATTAGAATCACAAAGGTCTCCTTTTCTTTACTACGAAAGAAACGGATGATTCTTTCCTTCATATATGACCTAATTTTTTTATATATACTTTCCGATGCTTTTTCCTATTTATCCAATCTGCTACATACAAATAAGCAAGCTGTTTGAAAGATTTCACCTCAAATAGCTTGTCTTATTAGCGATTAATTTAATTTTGTCGTTTTGAAATCTGTTGGATATTTAAATTCAACTGGTCCGTCTTTCGTTAACAGTTCTTCAGTCAATGTCAGTTCAAAAATCTCTTGTGTTTCGTACGGATTGAAGTAATAAGTGCCGTTCGATACATCAAACACAGCTCGGTATTGCGTATAGTCGATCGAGCCATCGTTTTTAATGTTCACACCCTTTGGAATCGTAACGTTGTCCAAAATTTTAAACATCGCATTCAAAGAATCATCGACGGTTTCTCCTGATTCAATTAATGCTCGCAAGTAGACGGTTCGAACAAATCGTTCTGGTGAAGTATACCCGCCAGGCAGCCCGTACGTGCCGGAACCTTGACCGAAAGGCTTGATTTCATACCCATTGATTTTTTTATTTGAAAAGTTGTTGGGTTGAATACTCAAATAATTATTCAAATTTTTCAAATGCCAGCCAAACTCTGGGCTATTTGTCATGACGCCAACTGGATTATCTTTTATTACCAATTCGCCGCTATCTGATTCAAGCACCACAGTTTCACCGGTTTTATCAGTTACGATGTAATGAAGCGGTGGTACAAAACCTAAAACCGGTACTTCCTTTTCAACAATCTGTACCTCGGCGATTCGCTTCCGCAATTCAGAAATGCTTTCGATCTCACCTAGTAGCCAGATAATAAATTCATGAGGAGCCAAATTGACAGACGCCTCTTTTTCTTCAGAGCTGTATTTGGCTTCATTTAAAAAGTAAAGCTCTGCAACTGCAAGCCCCTTTTCATTGATCCCATCTGCTAGAAAATACTCTCCTAGATTTCGCCCCGTCCCAAGAAAGCCGTATTTTGTTTGTTGCGAGCCATTAAATTGCTTTTTCCATACATAATTTCTGGGAATCACGACTGGTCTTCCTTCTAGCTGAAAGCCAAAATCCATGGTTCTTGCTAAAAAATGCTGCTGCGCTTGATTTGTCAACGTTAAACTAGTACACATAATCGATTACTCCCTCAAAAATAAGTGACCTATACTCTTTTATAACAGGTTATTTAAAACGCTCCTTGACTGAAGAGGACATATCCTTAAACTGTTTTCCAACAGCCTTGCCCTTTTCTGCGTACTCTTCTCCGATACTTTTTCCTTCTTCACTGTATTTTTCGCCTAATTTGGCTCCTTGTTCTTTCGTTTGCTCAAAGCTTTCTTTTAATTTGTTAATTTCATCTTTAAATGACATACTACTCTCTCCTATTCTTCGTTAATTATTTTTTTCCAATCAATGATCAAATACTGACCGTCCGCATCTTTTGGTAAAATCTCTGTTAATAAGCGAGCCTCTAATTGTTTCAGATATGCTTTCTGAGCATCTCTATGAATTTCCTTCACGACCTCTGCTTTTTCGGCGACTAAATCTTGGTCAATGAACATCGCATCGATGGGCTCCAGATTGATATGGGAAAGAAATGGCGTTTCCCCTTCAACAGCTAAGAAAATATCGAGAAAATTGATCTTTTCTTTAGGCTTTTTCAATTTGTATCCGCCCTGCTTAGACGCATAAGATTCAATTAAATCCGCGTGCTTCAATTTCGTCGCGATCTTCTGTAAGTACGTATGTGAGACATTCATTCGCTTACTGATTTCACTCGATTTTAGCGAGTCATTTTCCGGTAATTCTGCTAACATAACTAAAATTCCAATAGCTTGGACGTAGGACGATGATAATTTCAAGTACTCACCTCTTTCTACAGACATTATATATCCATGGATATTTTTTGTCTACAGTTAAGTTGGAGATTTTTCAATGTCTGAAAACAACGGTGACTTGGAAAACGAAGTGTTTAATAGGAGGGATTTCGTATTATGTTCCCGTAGTTAGCTCTGCTTTTAACAACTGCTGAACTCTGGCTAATTCTTCTGGAGATAGACGCTGATAAGAGATTTCATCTTGCATGAATCCTTCTCCTTTTGCCTGATCTGATTCAATCGTGCTAAAGGCGCTGCGGTATTTTCTCGCTACTATCTCTAGATCACTAAAAGAGATATCCGTTTTGATCGTACTGCCAAGACTCGTTAATATTTCTTGATAACGGCTGATCCCTTTGATACTGAGTGCTTGCTTCATAATTCCAGCGATGACTTGACGTTGTCTTGCCTGTCGACCATAGTCTCCTTCAGGATCATCATAGCGCATGCGAACATATTTTAACGCATTACTTCCGTCTAATCGCTGAGAGCCCTTTGGAAATTCTGTTTCTTCATAGGTAAAGGCAAAAGGATTGGAAACCTCAATATCTCCAACTGCATCAACAAGGGATTCAATCCCCTTCATATTGATCGACACGTAGTAATTAATTGGAATATCCAGTAATTTTTCTACCGTAGCGATCGTCATCGCTGTACCTCCGAACGCATACGCATGATTGATTTTATCCATTGTATTATGTCCAACGATTTCAGCGTAAGTATCACGGGGCAAACTGACCAATACAGTTTTTTCTTTTTCAGGGTTGACTGTAGCCACCATGATCGTATCAGAACGCCCTTGTTCTGAGCGCCCCAAGCTGCCGGTATCCACTCCGAGTAATAATACACTGAAAGGTTCCTGCTGTTTTAAGTCTACGGTCTTTAATTTTTGTGTTCTAGCCAGAGGCTCATAGGCTTCTTCAGTAGTTTCTTTTACATCGTAGAGAACTTTTGCCGCAATTGCAGTGAGCAACAGAATCAATACTAGTAACGTAGACACTAGAATCGTTAGGACTTTTTTCATTCGGAGTACTCTATGTGGCCCATTTCTTTTTCGCTTATTTCCCATTCTTGTGCTCCATTACTTTTTCAGATTCTTCAGCCTTCATCGCTTTATCACTAAAAGTCTGTGCGAGGATAGTCACAATACGTTTACTTGCCTGACCATCGCCGTAAGGATTCGCCGCTTGAGCCATCGCTTGATAAGCTCCTTGATCCTCCAGCAATCTTTTGACCTCTTGATAAACAGTCTCTTTCTTAGTCCCCACTAGTTTTAACGTTCCTGCTTTTATTCCTTCAGGTCGTTCTGTCGTATCACGCAGCACCAGCACAGGCACCCCAAGTGAAGGCGCCTCTTCTTGTACACCTCCAGAATCGGTTAAAATCAATGTACTGCGTTGCGCAAAATTATGGAAATCAAAAATATCTAATGGCTCGATCAGCTGAATATTTTTAATTTTACCCAACTCATGTTCAGCAAGCTGACGAACTGCCGGATTTTTGTGCATGGGAAAAATAATCTCGATATCTTTTTTCTCTTCTGCTAATTGAGCCAATGCTTGAAAAACTTCCGTCATCGGTCTGCCTAGGTTTTCTCTTCGATGCATCGTGACTAATAAACGGCGCCTGTCATTATCAATAAGACTGGGATGAGTATAGTCTTTACGAATGGTGTATCTCATTGCATCGATGGCGGTATTTCCCGTAATAAAAATCTGCTCCTTAGAACAATTTTCCTTCATTAAATTAGCAGCACTATCTGCAGTTGGCGCAAAACACAGGTCAGATAATGAATCGACCAGCTGACGATTGATTTCTTCTGGAAATGGGGAATACTTTTTCCAAGTTCGCAGTCCCGCCTCGACATGACCTATAGTAATCTGCTGGTAATAAGCGGATAACGCCGCTGCCAATGTGGTTGTAGTATCTCCGTGAACTAAGACCACGTCTGGAGCTTCCGCCTCCAAGATAGGGGTCAAACCTTCAATAATTCTCACCGTCACATCGCTCAAACTCTGTTTTTCCTTCATGATTTTCAAATCATAATCTGGCATAATTTGAAAGAAGTCCAAGACCTGATCCAACATATCTCTATGCTGTCCAGAGACAACAACACTAGATTGAAAGCGCGAATCCTTCTCCAAATGCTTAATCACAGGCGCCAGCTTTATAGCCTCCGGTCGAGTACCAAAGATCGACATTACTTTTATCGGCATATGTATCTCCCTTTATTTAATAATTTGTCTCATACAACAAAGAATCTTGAAGGAGAGTGTCATCAGCTCCTTCAAGATTCTCTAGATTTTAAACATAAAACAAGCGAATTGAAGATCTAAATAATAAAAAGATTGATTGTTCTCGCCAAATATTGATCAATGAAAAAATCTATTATTGTAGATTCCATGTTTTAAGGGCTTTGTCAGCTGGAGCATAGGCCAATTTTGTTGGTTTTTCTCCTGGTTCGATCAAATAAAACAATTTGCCCTTCGAAGTTTTTTCGGGCTCTAAGACACCGCCAAAAGCTTCCATTTCCTCAGTTACGTTGTATGTTTTATCTTTTTTATTCTTTTTATCTTTTTTATCTGTCACCAATTGAAAATCAATCGCCCCTACCCCTTTGTCTTGAGTACCGATATTTTTGCATTCAACTGTAAAGGTAACGAGCTGCTTTGGCTTATCTGCTTGATCGACAGACTCACTGGTGGATACGTCAGTGATTTTCATTTCGACCCCATCCGCTGTAAAAGGTGTGTCTAATCCGTCTTTCATGGTAACTTCGGATACTTTAGCAGAAGTATCCTTACTGCCGTCAGTTTCTTTATTACTCGACGTATCACATCCCGTTAAGAAAAAACAAACTGCAACAATACTTAATAATATTTTTTTCATTCAAAATCTCCGTTCGTTAGTTAACTTGAACTGTTTTTCTATCTAATTCCTTACCATCTGGACCATAAGCTACTAGGTACGCAGTGTCGCCCTTTTTAATTGCGTTGCCTACATAATAGTTGAAGGTTCCATTTTTGAAGGTTCCGCCAATTGAAATCAAACCACCATTTACATAAAGACGAGCTTGCTTCACATCGCCCACATAAATACCCGTAATTTCAACTGCACCAACTGTATATGCATTTGGAGAAATGCTGCCCTTGTATGAAGAGCTGGTAAAGTTGACCTTCACATTTTCCTGAAGCAATACATCGTTTGCGCCATAGGCATTCATTGTGACAACATCGCCTTCTTTAATGCTGCTGCCAACATAATAAGTGAATTGACCATTTTTGAAGGTTCCGCCCCATGAAATAACATTTCCGTTGACTGATAAACGAGCTTTCCGCACATCACCAGTATAGGTTCCGGTAATTTCTCCGTTGCCTACTGTGTATTGACTAGGTGTAATCGTTCCTGCTTGAGCGGGTGTTTGTTTCACAGTTACACGATTATTTTGAGTCAATACCGCATTGTTTTGGGCGTATCCGTTAATCAAGACATTGTCGCCAGCTTTAATTCTTGACGGTCCTACCCAATAAGTAAAGCGGCCATTACTGAAGGTTCCACCTAAAGAAAGAACCGTTCCATTGACAATTACTTTCGCTTTCTTCACATCGCCACTGTAACTACCAGTGATGTATTCATCGCCGACTGTATAGCTGTCCGCTACCATTGTGCCAGATGTGTTTGATTCTACTTGTACATTTTTAGTGTCCAGCTCTTTATCGTCTGAAGTAAGAGCAACTAAACGGACATTTGAACCTTTTGAAATAACATTTTGGCCCACATAATAAGTGAAGCTTCCGTTTTTAAAGGTTCCGCCTTGTGAAATTAATTTGTCATTCACATACAATTTCGCTTTTTTCACATCGCCAGTGTATGTTCCGGTAATTTCAACAGCGCCAACGGTAAATTTATTTGGTGTAATTGTTCCTTTAGCTTCTGGAGCAGCTAGGATGTTTACTTTGTTATTTTGAGTTAACACATCGCCGTCGACATCATACCCATTAACAAAAACACTATCGCCTTTTTGAATGGCATTTTTACCAACCCAATAGCTGAACTCCCCATCCTTGAAGGTTCCACCTAAAGAAAGAACTTTTCCGTTAACGATTACTTTGGCTTTCTTCACGTCACCACTATAGGTTCCGCGAATATATTCATCGCCAACTGTATAATCGTAAGCAGAAAGTGTGCCGCTGTAATTAGACAATACTTTTACTGCTTTTTCATCTAATTTCTTTTTATCTTTGTCATAAGCCATTAACACGACTTTAGAATTTTTCTTAATCAAGCCAGTGCTTACTTCATAAGCGAATTTTCCATCCTTAAATGTTCCGCCAGTAGATACTAAATGGCCGTCCACGTAAAACTCTAAATATGAAACGTTGCCTTCATATGTTCCTGTGATTAATCCATTTCCGACTGTATAGTCACTTGGAGTAATACTGTGCTTCGTTGCTTTCACTTCAACTTCAATATCTTTGGTAGTAATACCTTTATGACTATCTTCTACCGAATAAGTGATGAAGTATTTACCAGGGACATTTGTATTGACGGTGTTTGATTTAATATTGATTTTTGATGTCAAATCGCCATCTTCTTCATCGTGAGCAGTAATTCCTTCTAATGGATTAAAAGGCTCGCCCTGTTCGATTACTTTGTTTTCAGCATTAATTACTGGTAGTGTGTTTTGAGCAACTGTTACTTCGATTGTTTTCGTAGCTGACAAACCGTGGCTGTCAACAATTTTGTAGGTTACAGGATAGACGCCAGGAACATTCGATTTCACCTGATTATCTGTAATAACGATGTTTTTAGTGATATCGCCGTCTTCCTTGTCAATTGCGGAAACACCCTTCATGGCAAATGACCCTGTAAAGTCGTCACCTAAAACAATTTTGCGATTTTCAGCTGTTAATACAGGTTTTTCAGTTCCATAAGCTGGGTCAAGCTTCGCATACTCTAAGTAACCGCTTGACTCTTTACCACCACCGACTGTCCAGTCAATAACATTGTTATCTTGTGTTAAAGCGGTGTTGAAATGATATTTTCCGTCTAACGAACTTGGCACACGAATTTCTGTATCCGTTACAAATCCGCCTAAATCAATACTTACTGAAGTGTAAACATGTGGGAAAAGACCAATAACTGTTGTAATACTTGGATTTTGAATAATCAGTGAACAGTTATCTGGATCAACCTTGATGTCTGTTGATTTGTACGTATACGATTTGATTGGAATACCAAGATTGTAAGCCTTCATTTCACCAGATAAATAGTTAATAAAGCGCGGGTCTTCTAGCAATGGCTTAAATTCATTTGGTAATTTCACTTGATAATACGTTTTGTCTGCAATCCCTAAGTTTGCTACTTGTGTAATATTTAGGTCAACGGTTAAAATACCTTCTGTTTTTTGGTTGTTGATCACTAATTCTTTATCTGTTGATGTTTTTAAACCAATTTTCCCCCAAGCAATCAATCCCAAATCCATCGGTTTGATCGATGCCGTCTTTGATTCTTGTTCTTCGTTATCTTTAGAAGTATCCTCCTTTTCTGTAGTCGGAACTTCTGAGGTAGGTACTTCTTTTGATTCGGTTGTTTCCTGTACAGGTTCAGCGCTCGACTCAGGAAGAGCCTCCGACAAGCTGTCAGTTGTTAACCCCTTTGTCTCCGGTGCTACCTCCTCAGTTCCTGCAGCTTTTTCTTCTGCCAAAGCTGTGGCCGGTAGTAAGCCTGAGTTTAGCAACATTAAACTGCTAGCCCCAATTGTTAATAATTTCTTTTTCTTCACTAATTTTACCCCTTTCTTTTTTTTATCATTGATTTAAAACACCGCTTATCCATCGATCACCCCCTAATATTTATAATATTTATAGTTTCCAGCACTCACAGATTTAGCTCCGTTATAAACAAAGCCGATTAAACGGGCGTTTGACCGTTTAAGCAAGGTTTTGCACTTTACTAAATTATTTCGTTTCGTACGATTTTCCCGGACTACTAAAATGACGCCATCGACTTTTGAAGAGAAAATCTGAGCATCTGTAACTACTAATAATGGTGGTGAATCAACAATGATATAGTCATACTGTTCTTCCAGCTGCCGAAAAATTTCATTTAAGCGATTAGAATTTAACAGCTCTGATGGATTAGGCGGGATCGGACCCGCTGGTAAAAAATCCAAGCCCTTAACTTGCGTACTTTGAATGGCTTCACTTGGCTCACTACGTAGATTACTTAGCAAGGTGCTTAGACCTGCTGCTCGATTCGAATAGGTAGTGAAAAATTTACCTGCTGTTGCGCGACGTAAATCTCCGTCAATCAGTAATATTTTTTTATTTGCTTCCGCCATAACAACTGCCAAGTTCGCCGCAACGGTGGTTTTTCCTTCCTCTTGTTCTGTAGAGGTGACCAAAAGCAGCTTTAACGGCTGACCTGAGGAGGAAGCAAACTGAATACTCGTTCGAACATTGCGATACTGTTCGGTAATAGGTGAAAATCGATTCTCAATCGATATTAAGCGTGTTTCTCTTTCCTTCATGTAGTGACGCTCCTAAATTTAGACTCTTTTTCGTTGTCTTCTGGATATATGCACCGTATCCTCCGACAAATTTCTTTTCAAAAGGTCCTTATCCTTGGCAGACATTTTCATATCCACACTTGTGGTATAAGGAATGATTCCTAATGCATTGGTTTCAAAAATCTCATAAACGGCTTGCTCCGATTTGATCGTCTGATCCACACTTGCTCGCAGCAGAACGAATAGAAAGCCGACCAACCCCCCAATAAATAAGCTTAGAACTAAATTTAATTTATGATTAGGCGAGATCGGAGAACGGCTTGCTGTCGCCTCCGAAGTAATTGAGATCTCTCCAGGGATTTGGCTTTCTGCTAAAGCCTCTTGAAAGATTTGCGAAGTGATATTTGCCAAATGAGCCGATAATCTTGGACGATCACTTACAGCTCGGATCGAAAAAAAAAGCGATTCCTGCTGCTGTTCTAGTGTAATGGCCTCCCTTAATTCACTCATTGACATCTGCTGATTCTCTTCAGACTTCAGCTTCTCCTGTACCTGACCTAAGACTAAATCACTTAATACCAATTCCTTGTAGGTTTTTACCAATTGGAGATTGGCCGTGATTTCATTCGAAAGGTTTTCTTCATTTGTTTTCGCCGCAGCAATCATTTGCGTCTGCGAACTGTATTGCGGTGTGATCCAAAAAAAAGAAATATAGCCGCCCAGTAGTAATCCGACGAGACTAAAAAGCATAATAGTTGGTAGCTTTTCTTTTATTGTTCGTGCAAAAAAAGAAAAATTTAAATTCTCATCCATAGTGGTTTGTTGCCTCCGATAATTAATGTGTTAAGCTAATAAGCCCCGTCACGGGTAATGATTACCAGCAAAGTTTTTAACATAATTTGTACATCTAAAAGAAAACTGCCTTTTGTTAAATAGCTCAGATCTAACTGAATCATTTCTTCAAAATGGAGCCGGTTGCGCCCACTCACCTGCCAAAGACCTGTACATCCAGGCTTCACCTGTAATCTAAGACGATGATAATCTGAATATTGTTCCACTTCTCGCGGCAGCGCGGGCCTCGGTCCTACAATGGACATCTCCCCTTTTAAGACATTGACGAGCTGTGGGAATTCATCAATACTAAATTTCCGCAAAAATTGACCCACCTTCGTCACACGTGGATCACATTTCATTTTGAACATCGCACCTTTGATCTCATTTTTCTTTATTAAATCTGCTAGTTCATCCTCAGCTCCGACATGCATCGTTCGAAACTTGTACAAAAGAAAATAGTCTCCATTTAAACCGACGCGGGTCTGACTAAAAAAAACCGGACCTTTAGGATCTTCTAATTTTATAAGCAAGGCTACAAAAGCAAAGGGAATCGCAAGGACCAGCAATCCTGCTGCACTCACGATTAAATCAATCAATCGTTTGGTTCTTCCTGCAAGAAAACTAGCGGGTGCTAAATTGTTATGCTCTGCTATTTCGACAGTATTGATGGATGAGTTATTTCCATAGACATTATTCATCATTTCACTTCCAAAAATCGAAAAAATCCGATATATTTTTCTTCATTATTTCATCTGTTTTTTTTTAGAATAATTACAACTAACAAACTAATAATAGAACAGAAGAGACGCCTTGAACCATCAAACATGTGACGGTTTTTTTAGTTTTTTACCATAAATTCACATTATTTTTAATGAAAAAAGATTAAAAACGCTCAGTTTCCTTCTATTTTTGTCTGTTTTCTGAATTTTTTTGCTACTTTTAAAGAAAAATATTCTCAGGCACGTTAAGAATTTGGTGAGCATCACTCTTTTTGAGTTTTGCTTCTGTTTGTATCAGATGATAGAACTCATCTGACATCTGATACCCTCTTCCCCATGCGGTATCAATCGGATTGAAATCTATACCGCTTTTTTCGACTTTTTCTTTGATATTACGAACACAGCTAGACAATGCGGACATTTTCGAATCCGAAGCATGCTCTTCGTTCCAAATTTTTTGGCACATTTCTTGGCGTGAAAGATACTGCCCTCTATTTTCGTATAGACACATCAGCATCCGGCTCTCCCGTTTAGAAAAGCCGAAATTATAAAAATGATAATTAATTTCAGGTGTTTTCTTTTTGCTATAGATATAGCTGCTTTCCTTCCGTATTTCTGTACTTTTTGGGCTCATCGTCTGACAAAGCTCGCGAATTTCTTCTAACGATGCATCCCCTTTTATCCGCTGATCAATGACATAATCGGTCTGCTCTTCTTCAAAGCTTTTGCTAAATTCGCTTTCATATTTTCTAACGATAGCAGGAACATGCTCACGAATATTAGAGAGTAAATCAACAATCTCCTGATAAGAAATTGTTTCGCTTAATATGACCGCATCAAAGCAGGACAGCAGATAACTCATCTTTTGATCCATCGAATAGCAGGCATCTAATAAGCACGTACTGCAAAATACTTCGTTATTCATTTGCTGCAGCTTGCTTTGAAAACTGGTTTCAGCCAAAATATTTTTTGTTAAAATTAATAGTTTCATTTTCAGTCTCCTTTTCTCCGTTCATTCATCAACGAAATGGTTGATACAGTTTACAAATTCATCATAATAGCGTTCCTGTGAGTGCCTCATCCTCTCCTTTAGCGCTTCTTCCCTCATTTGCTGTCGAAGGGTCTGATCATGGTTCAAGTGATCTAGTCCAGTCGCAAAATTTTCTACAAATTGTGCGTCATAATCGATCAGAAACGCACTTTCTTCGCTGATATATTCAGGAATCCCGCCGATTCTAGTCGCAATCACAGGGATTCCCATTGCCTGAGCTTCAACTGCCGAAAGACAACAGGTCTCATGAAATATGGATGGGACGGCACAAATATCTGCCGCCTTCAAGTAATTAGGAATCTGCTGTTTTTCAATATATCCTGTGAATGTCACTTCAATCGGCAAGTGTTCCGCTTGTGCCAGCACTTTTTTGAAATAGCCGTCCTTTTCAGCGGAGCTGTATGTAGTGCCGCCTAATACCAAAACCTTTACATTCTCCAGTGAATCAAGCTGACTCAATGCTTCAAACAAAAGATGAATACCCTTGGTTTCCGTTATTCGGCCTGAAAAGACAATGACACAATCAGTTTGGCTGTAGTTCAGTTTTAAGCGAATGTTCTGTTTTTCTTCTTTTGTTGCTGGTTGATATTCTTTTAGCGCAATTCCATTGTTTATTCGATAAAGAAACGGCCAGTCCTTCGTATAGTTGATTTGACGCACCTGATCATTAAGAAAATCACAGACCGATAAGACACCATCTAATTTCTGAAGAATCTCTTTTCCTTTAAACGTTTGGGGATTTAAGTAATCATTGTGTAAATAAACGGCAAGCTTGCCTAAGTAAAAGGAACGGATAGCAGGAATGCGTTCAGGACAATTCAGATCAATCACGCAGTCCACTGTATTTTTTTGTAGATACTGCTTAGCTGCTTTGATTAATTCTGGATAGAGAATAAGATTTTTTCTTTTTCCCGTGAAAAGTTGCTGCCCCTTGTTCCAACATTTTTGAAGCAGCCACCATAAAGGTCGCTCTTTTGTTTTGACGGAAATTACTTGTGTATGTTTGTGGGTTTGATTGAAAGCGGAAATAGCGGGATCAGCCCCAGACAGCACAATCAGTTCTACTTGTTGCTGCTGTTCATTTTCTTCAATCAAAGAATCTAAGAGTGTTTCGATTGCCCCGCCCTTTACTGCAGGTATCGGCAATTTTCCATAAGTTAACACCAGGACACGCGGCTTCTTCATTTAAATTTCTCCTGTACTAATAAGTAAACAAAATAGATATTCTCAAAGATGTAACGCTTATAGAGCCGCTGCGGTTCCTTCATAAAACGATGCAGCCATTCCAGCCCATTGCGCTGCATCCAGACCGGTGCTCGGGAAATCTCACCAGCTAACACATCAAAGCTTCCGCCGACACCCATAATCAAATTGGCATTCAATTCATTCTTGTATTTACTGACGAACTCTTCCTTATAAGGGGAAGTCATACCGATGAACAACATTTGCGGTTGACAGGCAGCAATCTTGTTAACAACCGTCTGCTCATCCTTGAAATAGCCGTGTTGCGCGCCAACAATCTGTAATTTTGGATACTGCTGATTTAGTACTTCTAGTAGTCGGTTAAGGATTACTTCCTTCGTACCTAGGAAATAAACGGTCAGACCCCTTTCTTCAGCCTGTTTGAGAAGCTCCAGCATTGTATCAATCCCGGTAACACGCTCGATATTTTTCTTTTTTAGCCAACGACAGGCTCGAACAACCGAGTAGCCGTCCGCGCTTACCATATCAGCTTGTTGAATGATTTTCTTTATTTGAGCATTTCGATGACTCAAGACCACCTTGTTGGAATTGACGCCTACATGCTCGATTACTTCATCGCGCTGAATGCGTGCGAGCATTTCATCCACCGTTTCCTTCAAGTTTCCCTCATCAATCAACAGATCAAACAGTTCAATTTTATTCATTGCGCCCCCTCCTTCTTATTAGATTGTTTTGAAATAAATCAATGAAAATAATGCCTGCGATCATTAACATTTGACTGATAAAGCCGAGTGTTTTAGAAAAAAGCCACCCCTCATTAAGAAATATTTGTAAAACCAACAGCCCAAACTGAAGCAGCATTTGTCTTGTTGCTAACGTACTTGCCATCAACCGATTCGTTTCCTTTTTTCGTAAATAAAAGATGATGAAAAAACCCAGTCCGGAAGCGATCGAAGCCCCGTTGATTCCTATCAGCGGTATAAGCAGAATACTTCCAACAAAACTGACTGCTGCTCCTGCTAAAGAAGTCGTTAAGACACCTTTTGTTCTCTTCACCACGATATAGGTTGTGCCTAGAAAACCAGAAATACAGGAGAAAAAATTACTTACTAGCAATAATGGAATGTAGGCTTTAGCAAAATAGAATTCCTTTGATAACAGCAAAGAGGCTAATGGATCTAAAAATAATAAAATCAAACTGGAAAAAACCAGCAGCAGCGTACAATAATGATTGAAGACTTTTTGATAAAAGACCCCTGCATCCTTTTGGCGATAATTTTCAACAGCCGTCAACTGCCAAGCCTGCAGAAATATTGAACCAATCACCGATAACAGACTGGGAATCTTACTTGCAGCTGCATACATCCCATTACTTGCTACCCCTAAAAAGAAGGTCATAATAAAACGACTAGAGGTTGTCAGAATCCACCACATCGCGGAATTAGGAATCAACGGCAAGCTATAGGTAATTAGCTGCTTTCCTTGTTGCGGATTCCAGCTCTTCCTGCTTTTGAATAAGTCTTTCCAAGAAATATTGAGAAACAAAAACACTAATGAAATCCCATTAGCCAATACAAGTGACAAAAAATAGGCATCCAGCTTATTGGGTAAACGGCGAAAGAAAGCGGTGCCTAAAACCAACGTTAATAACGAAAGTAAAATACCGTTCGAGGCATAAATCTTTAGCTTTCCAATCGCTTTTATGTACTGCATAAAAATAAGTTGAATGGACTGAATCGTCAGTAAAAGGAAACTAAACACACCCATTGAGGAAGAAATTTCCAGCTGTGGGCCGAAAAGATAGAAAAGAAACGCACAAATACCTGTCACTATCAGTCCCAAAAAATTAATTCTGATAGCTGTACGCAACCAGCTGACCTTTTCCAAAGTATCTTTACTATCTAAAACAAAACGTAAAACGCCTTCGGAAACACTCAAGCTAACAACTGGGAGCAAAAGATTGACTGAGTTGATCAGTAAATCGGCTGTTCCGTACTCGCTTTTGCTCAAATAATAGGTGTAAAATCCCACCAAGAAAAAGGTAATGAGCTTGCTGCCAAAACTACCAATAGCGAAAACAATGGAATCGTTGAATAATTTTTTATATTGATTCATACATCTACCAAATGTTGCTGAAGAGTATCAATAATCTCGTAATTGATCGCAAACGCTCGCCGCATTTCTTCTTTGTGACGCCTCATCTCTATTAGCTCCTGATCGGTATTTTCCAGTTTTTCATCGATCTTTTTCGACAGTATTTCTCTTTTTTTGCTCAAGTCAGCAATCGCCAATACATCTTCTTCGATTCCTAGATTTTTGAACATTTCAACAACCTTTTGCTGCCAAGACAAACCGATGATCGGTACAAATTGAGAGACGGCCACGATCATCGAATGCATCCTAGTTCCAATGACCAAGTTCAACGACTGGTAAAGCGCTAATAAGTCCTCCTTCTCTTTTACAAAGACCACATTCACCTGAGGATCTTTAAGAAACTCGACATAGAGCGTTTCAATCGTTTCATAATCCTGCACCTCAGAAGAAAAGAGCATGATCTCTTTTTTAGCAGCAGCTAAGTCATGGATCAGATTCTTCATGTCTTTTAAATAGTTGAGATAGTCTTTTCGTGAACAGCCGGTAATTCGATAATCAATCACACAAATACCGATTCGTTGCTGAAGCTTTTTTTGTGCTTTTAATTGTTCGAAAGTCTCTACTTCCGGCAAAAGAAAGACCGGATCAACCGACGCATAGGCTGCCGGATGCCCTGCATTTTTTAAGTATTCCAAGGAACGTTTATCACGAAAGCTGACAAAATCACATTTTTTTAATGTAGCAATCGCCGCATTCTGCTGTTTCTTTGTAGAAAATGGACCGATCCCAATGGAACTGACAAAAATAGGCAACTGATGCTGCTTCGCCAAGGAAACTACTTGATCAAAGCGTTGCGCGGATAACGTTGCTGGAGACAGATCAAAAATCGCATTGCCTCCTCCAATCATTAAGAAATCTGATTGCTGCAACGCTGCTTCAAAGCGTTGAATATCTTCCGAGTCATACATTCTTCTTCGGGACCGTACCCACTTTCCTTTACTGACAACATTTTTTATTAATGGAAGCTGACGAAAATATTTGTAATAGATATCATGAGGTTTAGACCGTCGAACCAGATTTTTATTTATCTTCACTTGCGATTCTTCGATTAATTTGTAGCTGTATTTTTTTATCTCAATTCCTGTTAACAGCTGCTCCGATAAGGTTTCCGCAATCAGACGATCACCAATATTTGAGCTGTCAATAAAACTAACTAACGTTGCTTTCACTCATATTCCTCTACTTTCAAATTTTATAATTCATAGAAATCAACTATGCCAATATTCTCTGTCTCAATCAGAAGCTGAGCCGCTTCCGGAGATCTCAGGTATTTTCTTTCATATAAATAAGTCCAAGCAAAGCTGCACGAGGTGCTAAGCATGAAGCTCGCAAACCAGGCGCCTATCAGCAGCTTGGAAAAGCCAGGTGTTCTCACTGTTTCGGCCGTTTCTGCTGAAAGTAAAAACACGTCTCGAGGCAAACTGCTCTGTTTTACTATTTGTGGAAATTTTTCACTTAAGCTCATGGCAATTTCATTACTCTGTTCTGGGCTTTTTGTCGTGATAGAGACCGTAAAAATTTGTGAATTGATGCTGTTAGAGACCGTCAAACTATCTAACAATTGTTGTTTACTTTGCTGTGGATAGTCCTCCTGAATTGCTTGTAAAAGAGAATCACTTTTTATCATTTCTTTGTATGTCTCAATCAGCTTGATATTGCTGGAAATCACTTGATTTTCCACCTCCAGCTCATCCTCGCCTTCATCTTCTTTAGCGGTCTCTGTCGCGGGTAACAGAAAGGACACCTGATTCGTGTACTGAAATCCCTTCATAAATACGAAGCCTGCACAGCCTATTCCCATAAAACACAGTGTCAGAATCACGATCATTTTTTTTCGCGACCAGAGAACATGTATGAAATCGTTGAATGAATACATGAATAGCTCCTTCCCTTAATCAGCTAGTGAGTCATATACACATATCCAAGTCGAAAGATAGGCCTCCAAGGAATAGTGTTGATGAATCGTCTGTTTCGCATTGATAGAAAATCGTTTACGCTTTTCCAAATTAGAGAAAAAGCTGATAATTGCTTGCTCCATTTGATCGATGTCGCCAGGCGTCACAAGAAAACCATTCTCTTGATGGTTTATCACCTGGCCGATTCCTCCAACATTTGTGGCCATATTGGGAATACCGCATCCCATTGTTTCTAAAATCGCCATCGGAATGCCTTCATGATAAGACGGCAAAAGATGTAAGCCGCAATCCTTCAACAGTTCCTCCTGATTCGTTGTCCAACCGTGTAATTCGACATTTTCACAGTTCAGCCGCTTCATTCGATCAATAATCTTCGAAGTTGTGTCATCCGTGTCCCCGTACAGATGAAATCGGAGCTCTGGCATTTTCCTTTGAATTCGCTTAGCAAGTAACAAAATGTCCTGGCTCCCTTTTCGTTCACAGATCCGTCCAAAGGTAAGTACATTTGTGGAACTAGCTTGATAGCTATTTTCCTGAGGAACAAAAACAGCGTTATTTACGACGATTACTTTCGTTTTCGTCAGCGTCTGGTAGTATTCCTTCCAGTCATCACCTAAGGCGACTATAAGATTGACACGATCTAGTACCTTACAAATGTAACGTTGCTCAAATTTAGCCGCGTCGTTATAGAACGCTTCAAAATTTGGTGCATGCATATGAAAAATGATTTTTGTTCCTTTTTTTATTGCTTTTATTAATAAAGCTTTTCGATAAAAGCTTGCATCTTGAGACACATGGAAATGAACAATCGCTACTTCACGAGTATGAGTAGCCTTAAAGAGTTGGCAAAAGGCGCGAAAAGCATAGAAAAGCTTGCCCTTTTCATTCCATGAAAAAAAATAACGAATCTGATATTTCTGATTATTGGGAAAATAATCAATAAAGTTTTTGATTACTGTTGAAATTCCACCCTTTCCAGTACTCTTCGGTCCCACCATAATGATTCTTTTCATAGCTGCTCCTCTTTAATTACTTGGATGAACATGCAAGTAAATCCAAACACCGTCGCTGACAATGCTGAAAAAAGGACGTGTCCAACCAAGAAACTGTATACAATCGTAAATATAAGTAAGAAAATACAAAATTTATTAAATCCTTGATAAGCCGCTACCCTCAGAAAATAAGCCATCACAGCTATCAAGACGATCGTTCCGACAATCCCATAAGAAAAAAACATATCGAAAAAATCCATTTCAATTAATCCGCCCTTTCGGCCATACCAATTCCACCGATTCTCAAAACCATAACCAAACCAGAAAACATATTGATTCTTAGGTAATTTAGAAAAATTCGCGACGGCATCCTTCAAATAGACGTTTCTGGAGCTCAGCAGCAGCCTCGGCCAATCGTCTTGATAAAGCGTGCGGAAATAAGTAAAGCGTGCAATTACACTAGACAAGGAATTTAGTAGAAATTCCTTTCCCTTCATCACAAGAAAGAAGAGCAAAGCAAGTAAAAATTCAAAAATAATAAATTGCTCATACAACGACTGACTGCGATGACGAAATAAAAAATGCCCAATCAAAAAAAGCGAATAGAGCACGCCTGTCATCAATCCAGATTTTGTTCCTAAAATTAATAGACAGTACATATTAAGAAAATAAAGTCCTATTAAGAAGCCTGCCGGAATGATTCGCCGCTTCTGTTGAATAAGAAACCAGCCAACAAAAAAAAGCATGATTAAAAAAGCATAAGCAATGTCATTCGTAGCGAAGTAGAAGCCTTTAAAGCCTGCTGCATCATCGTAGGTACTATTTCCTAATCCAAGTACGTAAGGAATCAGTAATCCGCCAATCAAAAAAACATCCAAAAGAATTGTTAATCTAGCTAACTTGTTTACAGATAAATAATTTCTAAACTGCTTAGCAAAAAAAGGAATCAGCAAGCATAAATAAAACCGAATAACGTATGACAGTTCTTCTACCAACAAAGTGAAGCCTGTATTGAAAAAGAAGGCCTGAATGATACAGATGATCGTTAATGAAAAAAGAGTTATCAGAAGCAATACATAATCATCTGTTTGCTTTATTCCTTTTGTTAATACACCGTAGAAAATGTATGCGATGAAAAAGATTCGATAGGCGGTCCCTAAAGGCATCGGATTTCCATAAGATATGAAGACTCCATTGAAAATATCCACTAAAGGAAAAATCAAGATTAGTAACAAAAAAAAATGAATCTTCATGCGATCACTCAACAAATCACTCCTCTATTAAAATTTAAATAATGTTTTAGCATAAAAATTAAATATAACTAATATTAATCTAAGGCACATTTATCGAAACGTCTTTTTTTGTTAATTTTAATTCAAATTTTGGTTGGTAGATTTTTGAACGAGAGTATAAAATAATAATTATGAATTAATAAAACGAAATATTAACATTACAAAAGTCTATTTATTTGGCAATCACGATATTTCTTTCTGATTGATTAACTATTTTTTATAAATTATTAGAAGAAGGTGCCTACACAAAGATGTTTCTAAACCATCAATTCGCTGATCTATTTGACAAGGAAACGTTCATAAAGATAGAGATTATTTGCTTATTAAAGGAAAGCAAAACATGGCTATCCATCGATGAATTGTCCTCACAATTAGAAATCAATCAACGTACCATGTTGAAATACCTTACATTTATCGAAGAGGACATTGATTCCTTTGCTTCAAAAAAAGAAATCGCTTTAAAAAATCACAATAAAAAAGGCTATTTTTTATATTATGATTTTGAACCAGCCTTGGAGGATTTGATTTTTCGAATGATTGAACGAACGATCAACTATCAGCTGATTATGAAAATCTTTTTTTCAAAAATGCCTTCAATCATCCAGTTTTCGCATCAGTATTATGTAAGTGAGTCCTCCTTGTGGCGCATGATCAATAAATTCCGAAAAAAATTAGTCCCAAGAGGAATTTCTATTGAACGTCGTTCGTTGGAATTGATTGGAAATGAAATTCATATTCGTAATCTAAGTCTCTCCTTGTTATTGTCTTCATACAGCAGAGGCAGTTGGCACTACGGAAGTACAACCAAGCTAGTTACCGAAAAAATCATCGATTACGTAATTAACTTTTTTCATTTATGTCTATCGGATTTTGAGTATAAGAAGCTGTTTTGCATGATTGCGGTGTGTATTGAACGAGCTAAGAAGGAAAAGCATGTTCACTTAACGAGGGAGCTGTGGGAAAATATTGAGAAAAATGAATTATTTGATCGTTTTTTCGATGAGTTGAGAGATGTTTTGCCTAAGGAACTCCATCGGCAGGATGAAATAGGCTTTCTATTTTTATACGTTTTTACAATTGATGAGGTACTTAACAATACATACATTAGAAAAGAATTCATCGAATTCCACTATGAACGCAACACACAATTGTTTCAGTCTGTTGAAGCCTTCAAGAATCTTTGGTTTGATCAGCAAAAATTCTTTATTTCTAAAGACGATCTAAAAACGGTCGAAAAAAGCCTCTATAGCACACATTTGTATTGCCAATTATTTCAAAATAAGGAGTCCTCCGATTGCTATTCGCAGGATTCTTATTTGCACAACAACGAAACCATTTCTCCTCATTTAAAAGAACGGGCACGCGAATTGATTGCTTTATTACAAAAAAAGACAAATTTTCCGTTGTTTAGAGAAACAGATTATCTATTGTCCATTTATCCATTATTATTTGAAACGATTACTCCTATTCAAAAAGTAGAAGAGCCTTTACAAATTTTTTTAGCAACGGATTTAACAAATTTAGAAGAACAACATCTGATAAAGATGATCAAGAATGAATATCTCGGAAGATTTAAAATGGAAATTTACACCCATCATGACTGTCTTCGTAAAAGAAATTCCCTTGATCTGTTACTTTCAACAAGAAAAACAATTTTAGTAGATCAGCCTACCATTCCAAATATCGTCATTCCAAGAAAACCGACAAAACTTGATTTTTATACTCTGGATACAAAATTAAACGAGCTATTCACCGTCAAAAATCAGCAGAAAAGGCTTGTATCTTTTTGAAAGATACAAGCCTTTTAAGCTATTTAAAAAAAGAAAAATGCTTCACCTTTTGATAATCCGGACGCACGACAGGATCTCCATTTAGTAAATCCTTAGTCATTTGCTCCATCTCTTTTACCCGATCTATTCCAAAAGTTTTCTCAATTTCTTGATAGGCCTCCTTTAAATAAAACCCACGCTGCTGCATGCTATGAGCATCCGAGGCAACCATAAAGGCTAACCGTTTAGTCAGCATTGTCTTGGCTGCCTTTTGAACCTTTGGACCAAAGAAACCGACAATACTTGGCGCGGTCACTTGGGTCAAGGCCCCCATTTCCAGATAGGGCAATAACCGGTTCGGATCTTTGGAAAAAACAGCATTACGCTCAGGATGTACAATTACAGGAGTATAGCCTCGATCAATTAACTGAAAAAAAAGTGCATCTGTATATGCAGGAACCTCAATAGTAGGAAACTCGATTAATAGGTATTGGTCATCTAAATCGGTAAATAGTAGCTGCTGCTGTTGAATCTCTTTTAGTAAATTTCCAGTCAAGCGAATCTCTTGGCCTTCAAAAAGCGTCAATTCAATCCCTCTTTGATTCAATTCTCGCTGCAAACTCTTAACCGCTGAAATTACCTTAGGAGCCGGATTGGTGTAACGGCCATTGTTATGATGGGGCGTGCACAAAATGTGCGTGATTCCCTGTTTAACGGCAGCATGCGCCATAGCGATGCTCTCCTCAAGATTTTCAGGCCCATCATCTACTCCTGGAAGAATATGACAGTGTAAATCGATCATGCCAACCACTCCAAACTGCTTTTGTTCGATTTTACCAAAAGCCTTAAACAATGACCCATCAAAAATCGTTCATTTTTTGACAATCAGTGATTTCGATAGTCACAAAAGATTGCCAACCATCCCATCTGAATGAACTTATCTATTGTAAATGTAACCTTGAAAAACGAACCTCTCCTCGAATAATTTTTTTCCTTTTACTTTTTCAACCTTCAGCTAAATTCTGTCATAAATTGATACACCGCACCAATGAGATTAGCATCCGCTAAATATTTGCAGCTCATTATTTCTGCAGTCTGATCTTGCGCTCTTTTAGTTTCCAGCAATGCATCAATTTCATTTCGAAGACGTTCCACAACACCTGGTCTTCTTGAAATGCCACCACCGATCAATAACCGATCGACATCCAAACTGACCAGTACATTATAAGCTCCGATCGCTAGGTTCGCATAAAACTGATCGACATATTTTTTAGCTAATACCTCTTGAACTGCATCAAATACATGGACCGCATCGTAGCTCTTCCCATCTGCTTTTTCAATCGAATAATTTTTTGCCAAATTAACAGGGCTGACTAACTCGCTGAATGTTTGGTGTTTTTCATTTAAGATCATATAACCAAATTCACCGCCAAATAAATGCGGTCCTGCATATAGTTTTCTATCTAAAACAATAGCTCCACCTACGCCTGAACCAATGATAAGAAAAGCACTGTTGGCTACCTCGGCTGCATGGCCCTTCCAAACTTCGGCCAGTGCCGCACAATTAGCATCACTTTTAATCGAGACGGGCAAGCCGAAAAGCTGCTCCAGCTCTTTTTTGATTTCAAAACGATGAATATACTCAATCGCACTCAATCCATAAATGATTCCCGCTTGTGTATCAACTGAACCAGGAGAACTGATCGCGACTCCTGAAAATTCAAGTGTTGAGCTTTTTATCTCCGCAATGAACTGCTCCTTCATCGCTTTCCAAGAATTCGGTGTAGGCAAACTTTTTTTCGCGTCTAACTGCTCGCCATCCCAGGTGGCATACTTGATTGTCGAGCCTCCAATATCAATAACAAAAAGATTCATTCTTCATCTGCTCCTTCAGAAAAAAAGCATGAGCACTTGGCTCATACTTTTCAAAAATTGATTAAATCATATCCGGTTGTTTATCTAATGCTCGCAGGAACGGCAACCAGATCATTCCCACAATCAGGAAGTCGATCACCTGCAGCAAGCCGCCTAACCAAGAGTTCGTCGCTAAGACACCGCTGGCAATAATCGGAACAGTCCACGGAACAGAAACACCTGTTGGCGCAGGAACGATTCCAGCTGCCATCACTAAATAGTTCAAAGTAGTCACAACGATTGGAGCAAGGACCCATGGAATGAGGATCGTCGCATTCAAAACAATCGGTAAACCAAAGATAACCGGTTCATTTACATTAAAGATTCCCGGACCTAAAGCCAAGCGCCCAATATCTGTATATTGCTTTTTCTTCATTAGAAAAGCTAAGATAATCACCACTGCTAACGTCATTCCCGATCCACCCAGACCAACAGTGAACGTTTCCATAAATGGTTTCGTAACAATATGGGGTAACGACTCTCCTGCTTTATAAGCTTCTAGGTTGTCTAACATCAAGGTGTTCCAAATCGGGTCCATTACTGAATTGACAATAATCTGTCCATGCAGACCAAAGAACCATAGAAATTGAATGAAGAAAATGGATACAAGCGTTGCTGGCAGACTGCTGCCTAATCCAGTCAACGGCTTTTGAATCACATCATAAATGACATCATGCAGATTGGCATTAAATGCTCCGACCATGACAGCATTGATTACTAAAAAGACTGTTAATGTCAGAATTGCAGGAATCATAGCCGCAAAGGATTTTGTTACTGCAGGTGGAACGCCATCCGGCATTCTGATCTGCCAACCACGTTTTGTTACACGGCAATAAATTTCAGCCGCTACAAAAGCCGCGATCATTCCTAAAAACATCCCTTTTGCCCCAAGTCTGTCGAGACTCAACACACCACTAACAGTTTCACCAGATTCCGTACTCATAAAGAAAGGAGTCAGGATCAAGAAGCTTGAAAAGGCCACCGCTCCGCCAAAAATACCTTCCACATCATAGGATTGAGATAAATAATAGCCGATACCGAATGTAACAAAAACCGTCATGATACTCATTGTCGCATTCTGTCCATTTCCTAATAAATTAGACAGCATTCCTTTTGTATCATCATTGAAAAAGGGTAAATTGTTAATAACTACAATAATGGAACCAAACATCGTCAATGGAAACGCCAACATAAAAGAGTCGCGCAAAACCATTAAGTACCGATTGTCGCCTAACCAGTTTGCTAAAGGCATGATTTTTTCACTTAGTTTATCCATAAAACCATTCATTCTTCGTCACCTCTTATTTTTTAGTAATCGATTACATCCCTATAATATCACGCTTACCTATATAAGTCTACATATTTATATTCAAAAGTATATATTAATCAGAATGGTAGACAGTACTATTTGCACAATTTATGGAATCCATATTATTGAAAGATTTTTACCGCCGCAGTAGCTTCAAAAAAGCGAAATATCAGCAAAAAAAAACGCTACAAACACGCGAAATAACCGGTTTGTAACGCTTTATATTCTGTTTTCTACTTTGTTAAAACCATTTCTGCTTTAAAGTGATCATAATGATGAGTGGTGGTAGAATACTCAAAAGCAGCCCCGTTCGATAAATACCCAACTTGTTCTGCCACACCCACAGGCTCGTTGGCCTGCATGTGTAATTCCTCGGCCTCTTCTTTTGTTGCCCCTCTGACGGTGATGATTCGATGAGCGCTTTGAATAACCAACCCCAACCCATTTTCAATATAATCATAAATCGAGTGCTTAACATGTGTAGGCTTTAGATTCATGATCAGATTAATCGGCATGTAGGTGACTTCGATAGCATAGGGAACACCATCAACATAGCGCACTCGATGAATGAAATAAACGAAATCATCTTCTGAAATATTCAGCTTTTCTTGAATCTTTTCATCTGGTTGAACGACTGAAAAATTTAGGACCTTACTGGTTACTTCATTTTGCGGATACTCTGCCGTTTTTCCGCGGAACTGATTGGTGATTGAGATTCGTTTTAATTCTGTGTCTGATAAATCTTTAATGAAGGTTCCCGAACCTCGTCTTTTAATGATTAATCCTTCTGATACCAGAATATCCAGCGCCTGCTTAACGGTCATCTTACTTGCATCGTATTCAAGCCCCAGCTCTTTTTCTGAAGGCAGCTTCTCATTCGCTTTAAAGGTGCCATCGATGATTTTATTTTTTAGATCATTTGATATATGAATATATTTTTTCACTGAAATGACCTCCTTTTGTTGTCTCTATCATTATAGCCCAGCCCCTTCGACTTGGTCTATACTAATTATTAAGAATAGTATGAAACTTACTTTATATAGATTCATACTTTTACACGAAAAAAAAAGTTGTGACAGAAGTGATCAGTTTTAAGAAATTTCGGCTTATTTCCGAATGCTAGTTCTGCTTAGTGAAACTTAGCAGTAACTGTATGCGAAGCTTGCGTAGAAGAAGCTACTTCTGGAACACCGTTTATTCGGAAAAAGGAGCTATGACAAGTCTTTTGTCACAGCTCCTCTTCCTGTTTTAATCAATTCGTTTGTAGAGATCAACGATTTCCTTAGCCAAATCAGTAAATGCAATCGAGGTCATCAAATGATCTTGACTGTGAACCGCTAAGAGTGAAATTTCCATATTGTTTCCTTGTGCTTCCTGCGTAAGCAATCCTGTTTGTGCGTGATGAGCTTCTACCAAAGCATTTTCCGCCGCCGAAATTTTCGCTTCAGATTCAGCAAAATTCGAACGTTTAGCCGCTCGAATCGCTTCCATCGCATCGCTTTTCGCATTTCCGGAATGAATAATCAGTCCCATAATCGCTTCTAAATTTTGTTGATCCATCGTACAGCCTCCCTATTGATTCATCAATCTTTTGGCTTCCTGCAAGACCTTTTGACCATTCATCATCCCATAATCAGCCATATTAATGACTGCTACCGGAATACCTTTATCAGCAAGCTTATCCTCATATTGCTTTTGCATGAAACGAACTTGTGGTCCTAATAATAAAACGTCTACATTTTTCTCTGCCAAAGTATTATTGGCTTCTGTCGACGAAACCGCGAAGATCTCCGCATCAAAATTCTCCTCTTTCGCAGCGGCCTCCATCTTCGTCACTAACAAACTCGTACTCATTCCTGCTGAACAAACTAGCATAATTGTTTTCATCTGTCTTGATCCTCCTATTTATTTAATTTAGCAATTAATTGATCTGCTATTTCTACTTTATTTGCGGCAGCAACTTCTTTTATCCAATAGCCCGATTTTTTGATGGTTTTCTTTTGTGTGCGAATATCCGTGGAGATAAATCCATAGCGATTACGGTACGCATTTTTCCAAGACCAGCAATCGATCGGTGTCCATAAATGATATCCGAAGCAATTAGAGCCTTCTTCCATTCCCTTGTGCAGCCAATACAGGTGTTCTTGAATGAACTGAATACGATAATCATCCTCGATCATTCCTTGTTCATTCAGGTAACGTTCCTCCCGGGAAACGCCCATCCCATTTTCTGACACAAACCATTCGATATTATTGTAATTGTCACGAATATTAATGGCAATATCATAGACCGCTTTCGGATAAATTTCCCATCCCTTGTCCACGTTCATCCGTCTGCCTGGCATTTGATACTCTTCAAAATATTTTTCAGGAAGCCAATCTACCGCCAAGCTATCCGGTGAAACCTCTGGTGCTTTTACACGATGTGGATGGTAAAAATTCACACCTAAATAATCGATTGTGTTGTCCTTAATCAGTTGAAGCTCCTCACTGCTAGTCTCCCAAAGCACACCATCAGCTGCCAATCTTTCTGTCAAGGCTGCTGGAAATTCACCTAATGTTGAAGCGTTCATATACAATTGATTCAACCATAAATCAGCAAATTCGGCCGCTGCCAAATCTGATTCCTTCTGACTGGCAGGATAAGCAGGGGTTAAATTCAAAATAATCCCAATGCGCCCCGCTGGATTTGGATTGACTTTTTTAAAGCAAGCAATCGCCTTGGCTGAAGCCAATTGAATGTTATAAGCCACCTGCACCGCCTTCTTCCCATCCACAAGATTCGGATAATGGAATTGATGCAGGTATTCTCCTTCGGCCACCACCATTGGCTCGTTAAACGTAAACCAATCCGTGACACGATCCCCAAACAGCTTGAAGCACTGTTCGGCGAACTTAGCGAATAATTCAACAACATGCTTAGACTCCCACCCGCCATATTTGTGATAAAGCGCCACCGGCAAATCAAAGTGATGCAAATTGATAACTGGTTTAATGCCGTTTTTGATAAGTTCATCAATGACGTCATTATAGAATCGAACATTATCTTCATTCAACGTAGCGGTTTCAAAATCATCAATCAGTCGCGTCCACTGAATCGATGTACGTACCGAATTCAAACCGATCTCCTTCATTAAACGAATGTCTTTCTTGAAATCATTGTAAAAATTTGACGCCACATTTGGCCCTATTTGATCGTAAAAAGCTTCTGGCTCAATATCATACCAATAATCAAACATGTTGGCGTGCTCTTTATTGAACCGCCCCTCTGATTGGGGACCTGATGTTGCAGCACCCCACCAAAAATTACTTGGAAATTTAATCTGCATCGCTTATTCTCCTCCTGGTATTTTCCTTGCTAATGCCAATCCGCCAATAATACCTGCGCGATTATTCAGTTTACTAGAAACAATGAAATGCTCGATAATTTCAAATGATTTCGGTTACATTCCTTTTCTCAATGATCCCAAAAATCATTCATATCTTACCTGCATCAATACTTCTCAGCATCTTTCTTAATTATATTATATATACTATATATTTAAATGTCTATACTTTTAATTTTTAAAATTCAGATATTTACATAAAATTCCGCTTTATCAACGAAAAAACAATTAGAACTCAGGAAAGGCTTAGTTTTGCAGTGTTCGACACTAACGCTTTTAGCCATTTTCTTCCGATCAGACTCGTTTGGAAATTTAATGCATTGTTTATTTATCACACCTGTTGCTTTTCGCTCCAAACCTAGTACACTTAAATTAAGCATAAAAACACATGGCGGTTGGTAGTCCGCCGCATGAAAATGTCAGTAACCTGCCCTCCCGGGTTGTCCATTGCTTGAAATCATTTCAAGAGGGAGGTGTCATCATGAAGTTGACGATTTACTTCGATGGCAGTTTTTGGTGCGGCTTAGTAGAAGTTGAAGACAATGGCCATTACCAAGCAATCCGGCATGTTTTTGGTCCCGAACCAAAGGATGCGGATGTGTGGGAATTTGTGACCAAACGTTTGCCACATCTATTGAAGCAAACGGGCGTTGTTGCTACTCAGAAAAAAACAGCTGAAAAGAAACTCAGTCCCAAACGGATGCAACGTTTGATCAATCGCGAAAAGCGGCAGCCCGTTGTTTCAACCAAAGCCCAGATTGCGATGAATGAAATCCGTGAGCAGGCAAAAGCGGCGAATAAATCGCAAAAGCGCCGAAAAAAAGCTGAGTATGCTGACAAACGGTTTCAACAAAAGCAAGCCAAAAAACGCGAGAAGCACAAAGGACATTAACAAGAAGCAGCCCAAATCTAGTCAGATTTGGGCTGTTTCTTGTTAAGTGATTTATTGATTTGCTGGCAATGATTGCATCAAAGCAAAGAACTGTTCCGTCTCACCAGTATTGAAATAGTTATACCACGCATCCAGTGTAGTAGCTTCAAAGACTTCTAAATGCTCGATTATTTGTCTTGCCCACAGTAATCCGCCAGTTGAACTAGCAGTAATCAGATTGTCCCCTACCACAGAAGGCTCATCTAGATAGTGGCTTTGTCCTTTATAACTAGGAGCGACCATTTCCAGAAAGCCTGGTCCATTACTCGTATGAGGACGCTCATCCAATAACCCAAAATTTGCAAGTGCAGCTGTTGCTCCGCAGATGGCTCCCACCATAGCACCGATTGAAAGAAACTCGCTGGCTTTCTCGATAATTGCGAAATGTTTTTGATCGTTCCATGTATTTGAACCAGGTAATAATAAGACATTTGCTTCTGCTACCTCGATGTCAGCAATCACACAATCAGGTACGATCCTCATTCCGCCCATCGTCGTGACTGGTTCTTTAGAATGACTAACTGTTTTTAACGTTACCTTTGGTGCTCCTTCTTTGAAAAACCGACCCGAATTCAGCTCTGCTGTCACGTATCCTAATTCCCAGTCAGCTAACGTATCCATCACATAAACATAAATTGTACTCATAAATTTCCGCCTCCAATAACTTTCTATAGCTTTAGTATACAAGGCAATTGTTGACAACTATATGGCAACAATCTAAACTAACAATAAGAAAATTTTGAAAAGAGGTAAAATCTTTGAAGGTGGATAGATTACTAAGCATTACGATGCTCTTGCTAGATAAAAAGCGAATCAGCGCTAAAGAGCTGGCGGAAAAATTCGAAGTTTCTCCGCGAACGATCTACCGCGACATTGATACTCTCAACATGGCAGGAATTCCCATCCGTTCAACATCCGGAGTAGGCGGCGGCTTTGAGATTATGGAAAATTACAAAATGGATAAAAAAGTCTTCTCCTCTACCGATCTCTCCACTATTTTGACAAGCCTTTCGGGATTCTCCAACATGTTGCAGGGAAAAGAACTAGCAAGCGCTCTTGCAAAGGTCAAAAGTTTTATTCCTGCTGATCGAGCGAAGGATATTGAATCAAAGATCGATCAGTTCAACGTTGATTTAAGTCCATGGATAGGAAATCGGAGCATTCAGCACTACGTCGAAACAATCAAAGTCGCATTACAGGAAAACCGGCTGCTCGCTTTTAATTATTCAAATCAACATGGCAGAAGCTCTGAGAGAACGATTGAGCCTTATCAGCTTGTTCTAAAAAATAGTCAATGGTATGTGCAGGGATATTGTTTGGCTAGAAATGATTTTCGTCTATTCAAAGTTAATCGTATGACCAAGTTGCAAATGAAAGAAGAACACTTTGTCCCACGGGAGTATCAAAAACCGCAGCTAGATTTTGCAGATTATTTAGATACGGTACAAACCACGATCAAAATTCGCATTCACCGCTCGGTTATGGATATGGTGCTGGATTATTGCACGTTCGAAAATTTTAAACCTGATGGTGATAGCCACTACATCGTAGATTTCCCTTTTGTTGAAAATGATTACTACTATAATATCCTTTTTAGTTTTGGAAATAACTGCGAATGCCTCGAGCCGCCACAAATCCGCGCTGAAATGAAGCGCAGAATCAAAGAGATTGCTGCTTTATATAATTAAAAATAGGAGTGCTCTGATATTTGCGAAAAATATCGGAGCACTCCTATTTGTTTCCTCTTAATCTAATCAAGAGATTCTGCTTGGCAAAACCTTTGACGCCCTTTCTTTATAAATCTCTGATGCCTCAATCGAATACTGTACTTTAATGCGATCACTAACAAAATAGTTGTCTATACCTTGAGATAGCTGCCAGTTTACACTGACACAGCCTGGCCGGCGATACTTTTCATCGCTCTGATAGTTTTCGTATAGAACAAACCAAGGAACTAAGGAGGTTCCCTTGCCGTTTTCGTCCATATAGCGCTCATCCGTGTCAAAACGAACAATATCTCCCGAATCATCAAAGGTAAATCGCCCTTTAGCGCTAACGCCATTCCAGCTGATTGTTCCTTCAACCGTCTGATAATCAATCGTTCTCCAGCTTATGTACTCCTGTAAAAATAAACTCGGCATGAAGACCGCATCAGCCAGTGCCGTAATCAATTGGCTTTGATCCATTTCTGGACCAGTGGAATGAAACAATTGAAAATGTTTCGCCAGCACGCCGATCATTGATCCCTTGCCATCCTGAACACTGTCTCTCACATGAACCGGCAAGCCAAACATGTGTGCCGTTAAAAAAGCATAGCGGTCTGGTCGATCAACAAAGTTCACCTGACAAAAATCGATCGGAATCGTTTTTTTCCCTGCCTCCATTCGAAACTTCGTATTTTCAAATTGAATATACATATTGCGCATCATTGGTTGATTAATATAGCCATTCTTTTTTAAATATTTCCTTAGCAGCTGTGGCAACTCAGCGATAGCTTCTTCGGTAATGACCGATGGCTGCAAAGAAATATCGTTTTCCTGTTGAAAAGAAGACGCGATATCCGCAAGATACTTCTTCCAAGCAGGACCACCTGGGATAATCAGATAAATAATAACTATCGCTAAAACGATCATTAATCCCCATACAAGTATCATGGTCATTCTTCCTTTCATAAATAGTTCGTTCCTACTTCTCACTATACATGAAATCACAATGCCTGCCATCCGCCCAAAGGCTTATTTAACAACAATCTTTAATTTCATCAATCGGATATTGTTATTCATGAAAATCAAAAGTGTTTTCCTTTACTCATTTCCAGAGAGCTACCGTTCTCTTTAAATTTAAAACAAATTCTTTTTAATACAACGTTGACTTAAAAGATACTATGTTGTATTATTCTTTTTGGAAACGTTTCACTACATTAAGAAAGAGAGCATGATATGAATAAAAAACCAGTAATTATCAGTACAGATCCGGGAATTGATGACGCAGTAGCCATTGCTTTAGCGCTATTCAGTGAAGAATTGGATGTAAAGTTGATTTGTCCAATTTTTGGAAATGTTAGTTTGGAAAACACAAAAGCGAATACCGAAAAATTGCTTACGTTGTATAAAAAAGAACCTCAAGTTGTATTAGGTAGCCAACAACCTCTTTTGAGAAAATCCATTAATGCCAGTAATGTTCACGGAAAATCAGGTATGGATGGGTACTCTTTTCCCGAACCAACAGTTTTTGCGGATCATTCTCTAACTGCGGTTGCAGCTATGCATAAAATTATTAATCAAGAAGAAAACAAGACCACCTTAATTGGAATTGGTCCATTGACTGATATTGCCCTATTTATCCATCTATATCCGCAAGATCTTGAGAGAATAGAACAAATCGTAGTAATGGGCGGTAGTTTAGGAAGAGGAAATTACGGTGTATTATCGGAGTTCAATTTTGCTGCAGACCCAGAAGCAGCAAAAATTGTTTTTGACAGCGGTCTTCCTATCCAAGTAGCACCAATGGAAGTCGGAAGACAAGCAAAAGTAATGCCTGAAATCTCTGAAAAGATCAAACAGCTTGGGAAAATTGGCGATATGTTCTATCAATTATTCTCAAAATATCGTGGAGGAAGTTTTGCGACTGGATTAAGTATGTATGATGCTCTAGCAGTAGGTCTGATCCTAAATCCAAAAATGTTTGAAATCGTTTCAACTAGAATCGAAATAGAAACTACCAGTCCTTTGACTGCTGGTGCTTCCTTAATTGATTTAAAAGGTTACTTAAAATTACCTGCTAATGCTGAAGTAGCAATCAGCGTTGATCCAAAGCAATTTGAAGAGTGGTTTATTCATTCTATTGCTAAAACTATAAAATGAAAGTGTGGTTGATATAATATGGATGTTTTATTAACTTGTGTTGTCGGCATATTGGCAGTTGGTATTTTAGTGTATATGCTTCTAAAGAAAAATGATATAAAAATGACCTTACTGATCTTAGGTGTAATTTTGATGTACGTTGCTTTATTGATGGGAAGAAAACTAGAAGTTAGCGAGACTACTGGAGCTCTTTTACTTGATCCTTTTCAAGTAATTGTCGACCAGTTTACAAATACTTTAGTCGGTCCTGGTTTTGTCATTCTAATTTTAGGGGGCTACAGTGCCTACATGAATCACATCGGCGCAAACAAAGTAACCGTTCAAGCGCTGACGAAACCTATTTCGAAAATCAAATCAATTTATATTTTAATCCCAATTGTTTTTTTGATTGGAAATTTACTATCCTTGGTTATACCCAGTGCCTCAAATTTGGCAATAATTCTATTAGCGACGCTATACCCTGTTTTACGAACAGCGGGTATGTCACGTTTGAGTGCTGCAGCGATAATCGGTACCTCTGCAACGATCGTACCAACACCACTAGGTTCTGATAATGTTGCAATCGCTTCGTTATTAAATGTAAACGTTACAGACTATGTTTTTAGGAGTCATGCTATTGTTTCAATTCCTACCTTATTAGCAATTGCTGTTGTTCATTATTTTTGGCAAAAGCATGAAGACATCAAGGAAAAAGAAATATTGACTTATGAAGAAGAACTTACAGCAAATGGTTCTCCAGAAACAAACATGACGATTACATCAACCTATTCTGGTGCTAAAGCATTTATATACGGTACCTTACCGTTATTACCGATTATTTTGTTACTCTTCGTATTTGTAGCAAATATTCTTTTGGGGACCTCTTTAAACATCAGCGTACAGGTTGTCAGTTTAATCAGCTTTATGATTGCCGTGTTAGTTGAATTTACTACGCATCGTTCTGTAAATTCTGTCTTAAAAGAAACTAGCTTCTTCTTTGAAGGTATGGGTGGTGTTATGAGTATCGTTGCACTGTTAGTGGCAGCGCAAGTCTTTGTTCAAGGCCTCACCTCAATTGGTATCATCGAACTTGTTCAAAAGGCCATGGAGAATATCAGCGGTGCTGGAATCCTGTTACCAGTTATCATGGTTGCCTTTACAGCAGTGATTGTCTTATTAAGCGGTAGTGGAACAGCCCTCTTATTCGCAATGATCCCGTTAATGATTCCACTTTCTAAGGCTGCTGGAATCGATCCCGTTGCTTTATCTATTCCAATGCAACTTTCGGGTAACCTGCTACGAGCAGTTTCACCAGTTGCAGCTGTTATCCTGATTGCTGCAGGAACAACGAAACTTTCACCTATGCAAATCGTCCGAAGAACCTCAGTTCCGATGATTTTCGGGGTCGTTCTATCCTTAGTGTTATCGCTTATTTTATTTCAATAGATAAATGTTCTATAGTAAAAGAATCGCTCAATTTAGTGATTATCAGAATATCCTAGCACTCATTAATGATGGAAAAAGGCAAATGACTGCAGCTGGTATTACGCAATGGGATGACTCCTATCCTAATAGGAATGTAATCCTTCAGGATATTGAGCATCAGTAATTATGGATTTACGGAGAACATTTTGATGCTTGTGTTACCATTTCTAGAGTTGCCGGCACTACGTTTATTCAACGTTTAGTAGTAAGCTCCTCTCATCAAAGAAATGGATTGGCACGGTTTATTTTGAAAGATATTCTCCAAAAAGAAGAAAACGAGAGCGAAATAACACAAATAAAAATTAGTACGAATACTTCAAATATCCCTATCAAAAATTTAGTAACAAGTTTGAATTTTATTCCTTGTAGAAAATATGAAATGGCTGGACGTGAACAATTCGGTACTTTTATTGAATATGTCTATCCAATCAGTAACTGTAAATAAAGATTATGATACAATGCAATTATATTTATTTATGAGGAATGGTGATGGAGATGCATCGTACGCCAAAGTATGTTCAAGTTTATAACCAAATTTTGTCAATGATCAAGCGGTCACAGTTTGCACCTGGTTCAAAATTGCCTTCAGAGGAAAAGTTAACCAATGATTTCAATGTAAGTCGTGTGACCTTAAGAACCGCTTTATCCCTATTAAAAGAGGATGGTGTAATTAGTAGTATTCACGGACAAGGTCATTTTGTTAATTTTTCTGATAAACAAAAAAATGATCAAGGTATCCGTACGTTAGGTTGTCCAGTGTTAGATAGCTTGACGATACCAATTGAGCAAATTTCAGAGAAAGACGCGTATTATTTTAAAAATCCCAGTAGTGTTTTTACTGATAAATTGTTTGAAGTTAAAGATATCTCCTACTACACATTAAATGTCTGGTATAAAATTGATAACTCGAACATAGCAAATATTTTTTCAATTCTATTACCTGAAACAATCGAAAAATTTGGCTTTAATCTAGATGATAAAAATCAAATCATTCAATTTCTAGAAAAAGATATTTATCGTGAAGTGGCTAATTCAAAGCTAACCATTAGTATCTCTTCCAGAAAACCTGATAGTTTTAGACGAAATTTCGCAGAGAACGAAAAGCTAGTTTTAATGACTGAAGATTTATATGCAACGAATGGGAAAGTTTTAGCACAAAACAAATATTACATCGCAGAAAGCTTCTTTAGAACTTCATTGGTTAGGTATCAAACGAATCATTAATACAGAAATCACATTATAATTTTAAAAGACTGAAAATACTCCGTAAAAAGAGCTATTTTCAGTCTTTTTTCGACTTGTTGAATTGAACTATTTTTAGAATTGTTGCTTAATAAAACGATGATTTCCAAAAGGAACAGCTTCATCATATTATGGCGGAGCTAATCGAACCGCAAATCAAGCACAGACCCACAAAATCACGGGAATAAACAAAAAAGCCTTAAGAGAAATGAAAATCTCTTATGGCCTTCAGGTTATACTTATTGGTTATTTTTTTCGTTCCTTGATTTTCTTAGTAAGAAAACCAATGACGAACACGGATAGAATTTTAAAGAGCAAGGATCGAACCGCGCTGTCTTTTTTTGCTGCATTCTTTTTGTTTGATTTATGGTATCGAGAATGATTTTTGGGGCGATCCCAAGTATTTTTAAATACGTTTACCATCGTGATTTCCCCTCCTTTTGATTTCGTTTGTGCAGTTCACCGCATTAGCCAAGCTTCCTAGTTGAAGATGCTTTTGCTGCAGAAACTTCTTCTTCGTCAGTGAAGGCAGTCAACTCTTCGTATTCTTCGTAGTATTTCTTCAATGATGAGGTAAACTCTGGGCTCCAGGGTTTCACATGTCCTGAATAATGAATAATTTTAGGATCTCTGCGGGTCTCGAAATATTCCTTTTCACCTTCAGGATCTGGATGCTCCACCTCACGCTTCATGATATAGCTCTGGGCATTCCATTTTGGATGAAGCTGCAGCCATTGGTCATGTAAGATTGCATTCAAGGCGTCTTGGTCATGAAATTTTAGTTTTTCAGGATTATCATGGATAAACTGCATTACTCGCTTCGTCACATTGCCAGTAAGCCATTTTTCCATATTGATCAGCATAAAGCCTGAATTAAAATACTTCGTTGAACTGCAAGCAATGTCCATTTTTTCTAAGCGATGATGAAATCCTGCATCTTCCACCGCTGCCAATGTATAATCAGACAAATCAATCTCCCAAAGTTCTGAGATATCACCTAAAGCGATCATATCACAATCTAAGTAGAGAATTCGCTCAAGGTTTTGGTCGCTGAATAATTCTGGAATAGCAATTCGATAATAGGCAGTTTCCGGAATCCGTTCACTTTCCACCGCATCTGAAAAGTATTTTTTATCGATGGTCAAGAAGTGCAGCATTGCATCATATTCTTTGAGTGTTTCACGCATCAAGCGTTTATTAGCAATACTAATCTCATCGTCGATCACATAAAAATCAAAAAGCTTCGTTGAACGATCTGTATTTTCTAAAACTGAAACGAAAAGTGCCGATACATGCTCCGCAAAGGCATCATTGCAGCTTGATACGATTGTTATTTTGTTATTTTTCATTTTACATTCACCGTCTTCATAAAAATACTTTTGTTCAAGTAATCCATATACTCGTCTTGATAAGGATGACCCTCCAAGGTGTTCCAAGGTTTATCATGCCCAGTAAAATGAACGACCGCTGGATTTTTTCGTCCTGCTTCATAAGCTTGCTTATACTCCAGCGTTGGTGCTGGATGCTTATCAAAAATCAGCGAGCTTTGCATATTCCAGCGAGGATGGAATGGATGCCAATTTTCATATAAAACAGCATTCAAAGCATCTTGGTCATGGTAAATGATTTTATCTCCATGATTTTTTAAATAGTCAATGGTCTTTTCAGTGATCTGCTGTTGGTTCCATTGATCAACATCAATCACCATTACACCAGAATTGAAGTAATAATCGTCTGAGTCAATCCCTAAACGTTCTAATGCTTCCGTCTGACCAGGATCAATAATCGCGCCGATTGTTTTTCCTTCTAAACTTTGTTCATAAAGCTTTTGTACATCATCAAGGACGAAGGTATCTGAATCAATATATAGAATTTTTCGATAATTTTTTTTCGCCAAAAGCTTTGGCATGGAGATTCTAAAATAAGCGGTCGTCGTAATATGGTCGCTTACCAAGAAATCTTCGTAGACTTTTTCATCCACCTTCACAAATTGAATAACAGCTACATCAGAAAACTTGTGTACTGTTTGAATCAATTTTTCTTTACTAGAAACGGATAAGTCATCATCAATAACAAAGAAACGAATGGGTGTTTTTCTTGAAGTATTTTCGAGTAAGGTTGAAATCATTACACTCAGATAAGGAGCATAATTTTCATCAGCAGCTGTGACCACGGGAATTTCCTCGATTTTCGAGATCATAAAATCTTCACTCCTATCTAATATTTTGTTCTATTAATAACATTGTTTACAAAATTCAGATTAGACCTATTAGATGGATTAAGCAAAATTTATGCTTTGATACCCCTATCATTTATTCAAAAAGTCACTTAAAACCCTAGTATTTAGCCTAATTTTCTAATTATTAATTTTTCCTAAAGTTTTTATTATAATTATTGTTTTTATTAATCAATTGAGAACTCCTGAGCGTTTAATTGTTCATTTTCAGAAAATTAGTCTACTCTTAAGTTAAATGATTAAAAAAGGACGGATATAGATGAAATTGGTAGCAGTAGATCTTGATGGCACCTTACTAAACAAAGAAGGACATGTCCCTGAAGAAAATGCCTGGGCATTAAAAAAATTCGATCAGCAAGGGGGAACAGTCGCCTTGGCTACAGGCCGATCGATTCAGTCTGCCAAGGAAGTATTTGCACAATTAAATTTGAGCGGCTACACTTTAGCTTCTAATGGTGCGTATGTAGCACGAATTGAACAGGGAGAAATTAAAGAGGTATTGAAAAATTATACAATTATTCCCGAAACTGTAAAAACAGCCCTCTCTCTTGCCATGAAATCTGGTGTGACCGTCGTCGCTAGTCGTGCGACGCAAGATGATCGCATTTCATTTGCACAGGATAAAAATGAAGTCAACAGTCCCTATTACGCACAATTTAACTTAAAGGAATCAAAAGCAGAAGATTTGTGGGAACAAATCGATAAAGAGGCGATCAGCTATTTCAAATTGGCCTTTACAGATAGTGACACGAGTAAATTGGTCAAACTACGCTCGCAATTAGAAATGAAACAGATCAATAGTTCTTACTCTGATAAGTATTGGTTAGAAGTGATGGCTGATGGGGTTAATAAAGGTGCGGCTCTGAAATTTTTAACGAATTATTTATCCATGGAGCTCTCAGAGGTTATTGCCTTTGGTGATCAAGAAAATGATCTAGAAATGTTGGAAATCAGCGGAAATAGTATCGCGATGGAAAATGCGGCTCCTGCCGTAAAAAAAGTCGCAGATAAGCTGACCAAGTCAAATCAAGATTCCGGCGTTGCCTTTGTTTTAAAGGAATATCTAGCTTAAAAATATGCATACGAAAGAAGTCGTTACCAATTTGGTAGCGACTTTATTCGTTATAGCTGAATACTTTACGTTCATTGATCAGCTGACATTCTCGATTATTTCGTCCGTGAATATCGATGAAGCGCTGAAGCTGTTCAGCGGATACTTCTAATACATTCTTCATGACGTACCATTCTACGCCTTCAGTCAACGGCGGAGTCGTTAAAGAGCCAATGTAATGATAATAGCTTTTATTTTCGGGAATCAATTCGTCAACAGAAAAAGTTCCCTCTCCTTTTTGCTGGTCATACTGGTTCAAGATGCTTTCAAAATCAGAATTGTATTCTCCAGCCTGATAGAAGACTCCGATAACTGCCACCTCTCCACTAGGAGACTGGAAAAGAAAGTGGCCTTCCAACGGAAAACTTTTTCCATTTATACGGTGCTCGGAATCAGCATGAAAGTGCATTTGAACAAAATGAAATAAGCGCTTATTGAATGTCGCTTCACCCACTCCCAATAGTTGCAGATTTTGTCCATTATTAAAAAATGTTGCAGTCTTATCTGAAAAATTTACTTGTATAGTTGCAAGGGTCTCATCATTGTCTTGGACCAAAGATGTTTGGATGTCGATCGGTGATTGCCGCAAACCACCCTGCGGCTGCCAGTCACCTTGATGGCAATAATCAATCAAAAATTCTGCTTTCATAGAATCCCTCAATTACCTAAAATTTTTACAATAATATCATTTTCCAGAATTTTTTTCCATCCATTTGCAAATATCATGAAAAACTGTAAGTTTTTGAGCTTCATTTAGCAGTTCGTGGCGGGCATTTTCATAAAGCTTGACCGTCACCTGCTTCACACCAGCTGCTTGATAAGTCTTTGCTGCTTTCATCACGCCTTTACCGTATTCTCCGACAGGATCTTCTTTTCCAGATAAGAACAATAATGGAAGATTTTTCGGCACCCGTTGCAGCAACTCAGGCTCCTGCGAACGAATAATCAATGAAAATAATTCGTGATAAGCGCTCAAGGTAAATAAGAATCCGCACTTCGGATCAGCTAAGTAAGCATCTACCTCTTCCGAAAGGCTGGACAGCCAATCCTTATCCGTCCGCTTATTGACAATTTTTCGATTCATATTGCCGAAAGCTAATTGATCAATTAGTTTGCTTGGGTGCTTTTCTCCTTGAATTTTACTTAATAGTTTTGCTGAACGTTGGCCAAAACGGGCCAGCCAAGCTGGCTGCTGACCCGTTCCTACGAGAATTGCCCCATTGATCGCCTCACCGTATTCATATAGATAATTTCTTACAACGAATGAACCCATACTATGTCCTAGAAGAAAAAAAGGAATATCAGAATACTGCTTTTTCCCCCACTGAGTTACCTGATACAAGTCCTGAACCAATCCATGTTTGATCTTTTCATCATGAAAATAACCTTGAAGTCCTTTTGGAGCAGAGACAGATGCCCCGTGACCAAGATGATCATGTCCGATCACCGCGATGTTTCGTTCATTTAAGTATTTTGCTAAGATTTCATAACGCATTAAATGCTCTGCCATTCCGTGTGTCAGCTGAAGTACCGCCCACGGCTTCTCACAGGTCCAATGGTAGCCTTGCACTGCTGTTTTCTGATCAACAGAAAGTATTTCAAATTTTTCTAACATGTTCATTTCCTTTCTAAAAATCGACTAATGACTTTTCTAGTGCCATTTGATTTTATCTTCTATTTCTCTCGAATTTCCATCCTAAGTTGGAGGTAGATTTTTGAAATCATGATACACTATTGGTAAATGGAGGGAAAAAATATGTCTTGCTTAGGAAATATTATCTGGTTCATCTTTGGTGGACTGATCGGCGGTTTGACTTGGTGTCTCGCCGGCATCTTATGGTGCATCACGATCATCGGTATCCCAATTGGTTTACAATGCTTCAAATTTGCTAGTTTAAGCTTTGCTCCGTTTGGTAAAGACATCGTTTACCACACGACTGGAGTAAACTTTATCGTCAATATTATTTGGTTGATCGTTTCAGGAGTTCCTTTGGCTTTGGGACATTTAGTCAGCGCCCTATTTTTATGTATTACGATTGTCGGTATTCCTTTTGCCGCTCAATCATTGAAACTTGCTCAACTAGCTTTGATGCCATTTGGCGCACAAATCGTTTCTGCTCGTTAAATAATATGTCCCTGACAAACACCATAAAAAAGAGGAATGACAGCCGTCTTCCTCTTTTTCTTATCCAAAAATCAAGTAGATTAAGCCTGCAACTACTAATACGATATTTAACGTTACCTGGATATTCACCATTAATGGCGTTATCGTATTTTTTCTTCGTCGTGAAAGACTAAGAAAAACATTATATACGCCAACTAAAATGATGAAGACGACTAATGCAATCAGATACAAAAGGTCACTTCCTTTTTTGTCTGTAGTGTAACGTGAAAAAGAATATTCAGCAAGCCTGCTCAATCAAATCTAATTTAGCTGTTTAAAAAAATCACGTAACTCAGCTTTTCTTCGCTCACTTAACTCTCTTTTAGGAATATCTTGGATCGCTCCTTCCAATCCATACAAGAGATGCAGACAAGCGCCATCATCTACTAGATGTCGGATCTTTAAAAAAGCTGCCTCTGTACCCAATTTTCGCAGCTGGTCTGGTTCAACAATCCCTACCTGAGCTAACTTCTCTTCATTTATAACACCAATATTTTTCATTTCTGAGATTCTCATTGCCGACTCCTTTTAGATTTATTATACCTTAGAATGAAAGCGGAAACGACAGCTTTCATAAAAAATTACTAACAAAACTCATTTATTTACAAGAAATGATCGTCTTATGGCTGCTATTTTTGCATGTTTTCACAAGTTTCGGAGAGTACTTTGCTAAGGCCTGTTTCTCAGCTTTCTAAACATTTACATAAAAACTCCATTCATGATTTCTATCGTTAAAAAATAATCAAGGTTATTTTAAATGGTAGATTTTTAAAAAAAATTTAGAGAAAAAGCTTTATTTTTCACCGTTTATTAATTTATTATTTGTATTAAGTGATATTTTAATTTATCATATAAAACAACGAGGTTAATTTTTATCAAATAAGAATAGGAGGATAGTTCATGCTTGGAATGGATAGAAATACATTGTTGAAAATTCAGATCATTGAAACGTTGGATGCTTTGCAAACGCCGATCTCTATGAAAGAATTACAAGAAATAATCGGTCATGCTAGTCTCGGCACGATCCGAGTAAATTGCAAAGAATTGCAATCGATAATCGAAGATCTCTATATCGATAAAGACTATTCATTAAGACTTCGCATGGATAATGGTCGCGGTATCCAATTGGATCGGACCTCAACCAACCTCCAATCATTGATAAGCTATTTGTACCAGCATGATCTCGCCTGTGAAATTATCCGGGCAGTCCTAGCAAGACGGAAAATATCCGCTATTCAGTTCTGTATGGAGAAAAACATCAGCGAATCAAAATTGCGACGAAAAATTAAGGAGATCAATCAAGAGCTTACTGATTATGATCTCTATATCTCCTGCTCGACTAAAATCAGCTTAAAAGGACGTGAAGTTGATATCCGTCGCTTCTACTACATTTTTGTCAGAGGTCTTTATTATCAATTCACTCAAATTGAATGGCTCAATACTAAAAGCTATCTTCAATTAGCAAGACAAATTGAAGAATACTTAAAGCTCACAAATAATCCAGCCAATTCAGAAATGATCTGTTTTTGGTTGTTAATCACGAATCAATCCTTAAGTAAAAAAGGAACACTTTCGTTTAATGAAATCGAAAATGACTGGCTCAATCAATTCAAATATCCAAAAAAGCCGTCTTTCTTAAAGACTTGGAATACGCATGAATGGAAGTTTTTCCTTTATGCGATTTATAGCTCTCAATTGAATAATTTTGAACTACAGCCAAAAAACACTGTCGATGAATCCTTTTTCACTCAAGTGATTACTCATTGGACTACCAATTTTTCACGTCATTTTCGTCCATTAAGCACTCGCGAACAAAAAGTAATTGCGCGTAAGCTAAAACAGCATTACGCTTCGTTGATTTTTTTCCGCTTAAACGATCAAATGCTCGAACACTTAAAAAACAATTTTGCCTTAGACAATTTGCAAACACAGTGTCCTTATTATTATCGTCGATTTGATGCCTTCTGGGAGGATTTCACTGAAGCCGCCCCCGGATTTGCACATCGTCAATTACGGATATTTTCATTTTTAACTTGTGTGACGCTCTATTCATTTGAAAATTGTTTACCTGAAATTTCGGTTTATGCATTTTCTGAACATAATGAACTTTTCAGTGTTTTTATCCAAGAAAAAATCAATTTGCATTTCAAAAATCGTTACCATCTGAAATTCGTTGAAGATCCTAACAAGGCTCAGCTGATTATTGGTACATCTCCAGGTTGTAAGGACCTTCAATTAGAGGATAAGAAATATGTGATTATCCGGGCAAATCTCTGCGGAACTGATTTCAATGCTATTGAAAATGTCTTGGAAGTACTTGTAAAAAAAGAGTTAGAAAATACAGCAAAATAATCATTATAGCTTGAGTATTCACTAAAAAACGGGTATTGTAACATTTATCACAAGCAAAAAGGAGGCCGTTATGGTTTACGTTAGTGAAATGTCTACTACCCCGCCGAAAGAATTTGGTTCTGAATTAGAAGAAAAAACGTACGAAATACTGACAAAGTTAGAGATGCCTTTTTATCAAGTAGCTACTGGAGAGGCACTTACCATGGAAGATTGTATCGATATTGATAAACGTCTGGGGGTTGAAGTTGTCAAAACAATTTTCTTATGTAATCAAAAGAAGACGAAATTTTATTTGTACATCACACCAGCCAATTTCAAATTTGTCACCAAAGAGTTTGGTAAAAAATTGGAAATTCCCCGTGTTTCCTTTGCTTCAGCCGAACTGCTAAAAGAACGCTTAGGCGTTATTCCGGGTGCTGCGACAATTTTTGGCTTATTGAAGGACCCTGAACATGAAATCCAATTGGTCTTTGATAAATCTGTTTCTGAACGTGAATGGTATGCCTGCAGCTCTGGGTCGATCACAAATTATATGAAGCTGAAAACCGCGGATTTGTTTGAAAAATTCTTACCCTATACAGGACATGAAGCGATCCTTATCGATTAAAATACATTAAAAAGTGTTAGGAGAACCCTCTCCTAACACTTTTTTGGACGATCTTGCTATTTAGAAAACGAATCAAAAACGGGTTTCTTTCTTTTTTAAAACACTTTTTAACCCCCAACCCTAATTTGACCAACGTCTCGTTAGCTTACCATCTTACAGTCACACAACCGATTTCTTTCATTGGTCCGGTGATATCTTTCCCGCAATCAGAACCAACTGCTTGAATTGCGAAGTAGTAAGTGCCTCGTGATAGGCAAACTTGACTCAACGAGTAGTCGAGATAGTATCCTTTTCCAAAAGCGCCATTCATATATTTCGCATAGCGAACATCAATTATCTTGTACGCTGAGCTGTATCCGCAGCCGGCTGTTCTACGATAAACAAGAACTTTCGTATAGTCTAATGAATTTGGATTTTGAGTACCTAAGAAAATTTGCGCACCGTAGTAGCGAGTTGGAATACAGCCGCATTTCAAAACATTCTTGATACAGCCGTTTAATCCGGTGCCAATTTCTTTTTTCTTAAGTGTTGTCGCACAGCTTGGTCCCCATTGTGGGCTAACCCAGCTACTCCATTGACCGTAATTTGCTTTTACCCAGTAATAGTACGTCGTGCATTGGTTCAATCCATTGTCTGTATAAGTCATTTCAGAACCATATTGTTTACCAGCAACATTGATCGCGGTCGCATTGTTAATATTGTTCGTTGTGCTGCGATACAATGTATAGCCTGTTGCATAACGTGTTGAAGCATTATCACTCTTGGTATTTGTCCAGGTTACTTTGATCGCTTTGTCAGAAACAGCGGCTGCTTTAATGTTTGGATTCAATGTAGTCGCGCAAACAGTAAATTTGCCGATGTTTGAGCTGTTAACAGTTTCGATCGTGTATGGACAAGCTTTCGGACGTTTCACCATTACTTTGTAGCAATATGTTTGGTTATGGTTCAACTTGATATCGTTATACGTGGTTTTTCCTGTTACTGTAGCAATTTCTTTAAAATCACCGGATTGGTAATCGTTGCATTTCTTCGTTGCACGGAAGATTTTATATTCAGCATTGCTGCCTTTTGATTCCCAGCTAAGCTTTAACCAGTGATGTTGAGTTTCCGTCACACAAACATTCTTAACTGCATCCCATTTTTCTTTGTAGTTGTTTTGATTACAATCTTTTCCGCTATGTTTCTTATCGCAATCTTCATGGTGTTTCCAATTGTTATTGCAGTTATGCCCACTGTGCTTTTCATCGCAGGTTGGTTTATGGCACCATTTATTGTCATTACAACTTCCGCCATTGTGATTTTTATCGCAATATTCGTCATGCTTGCAATTATTTTTATTGCAGTTTTTGCCGCTGTGCTTTTTATCACAGTCCTCGTCATGCTTCCATTTGTTGGAATTACACTTACGATATTTACTATGGTTTTTGTCACAATACTCATCATGTTTCCCCGCATTGTTGTTGCACGTGCGCCCACTATGCTTACCGTCACAACCTGTGTTATGTTTTGCTGCTCCATAAGCTTGGACATCAGAAGATTCTTGTGCTGTCTCTTCAGTGGTAGCCGCTGTTGGTGCCTCTTCTTCCATTTTCGATTCACTTGATTGTGTTACAACCTCTTGATTGGCGATCGGAGCAATCGCAACTTGTTCCTTACCATCCACAACAGCTGAAACTTTATAGTAATAAAGATAATCAGCCTTAAGTGTACCGCTAGTCTTTAAATCCATATAATTATCAGCTGTAAATGTTTTGTCGCTCTTTAATGTTTGGACACGTTTAAATTCCCCATCTTGTGATTCTGAACGATAAATATTGTAACTTTCAGCATTATCTACTTTGTCAAATTGAATCACTGTCCATTTTTGCGTATCATCATGTTTAGCTGTTAAATTTGCAGGAACCTTACTATCTGCCGCAAACACTTGAGCCGGTACCCCTAACGAAGATACCGTCATGATCAAAAGCGTCACCAACGATATGATCCCTTTTAACTTTTTCATCAATCCTTTTCTTTTCATTTCCCTCTCCTTTTCTGCTCTTACCCAAGTGCAAAAAATGCACAACAAATAACCTTACCCTAACGATTTAGACTACTACCTTGAAAGATAGTAGTCTATTTATTTTTCGGAGATTGTTTTTGGCCAAAAACAGAAGTAAAATCCCATGTACCACCCCCCATCAAGTTCTCACACCAAAATGGTATGCTCGATAACAGGATTTGCTCTCTCAATTTTCTCCGCCTCTAAGATTGTGAATCTTTGGGTTATTCCTGTTGGTTAGAATATAACAATATTTGTGATAAATATCTATATTCCGTCAAAATTCAAAAATAATCTTTGAATTATGATAAAAAACTTTCGCTATATACCATATATTTTATAATATTTTCAATAATTCAATTGTAAAGCAGATCTCTTAAAACCTGAAATCTTGTTGATACTCAAGGCGTTTATCCACTAAAAAATGGTTCCTACTCGTTGTTTTTCAAATTTTTGTGAAATTTCGGCCTATTTTTTAAAAAGCTATTTTGAACAGTATTTATGCGGAAAAAAGGAAGCTGTGACAAGACGTTTGTCACAGCTCCCTTACGATTATTATTTTGTAAAAATGAATTTGTGATAACTTTTCTACTGACGGTTAATCGAGACAATTTTTTGCTGCAAACGATCATAAACCACGACAAATTCTGCAACCTCTTTTTCAGATGTCGGTACGTGGAAATAGTAATCAGATTGCCCATCCGTCGGTGTATTTGTATGATAGAAACCAGATAGGTACGCATGTGCAAGATCTCCTCTAGTGTCCTTGAATAGTTCGAAAAATCCACTTGGGTCCGTCAATTCGATACTTTTTTCTAGTGCTTTAAATTCTGTTTGGTTGCTGTCCATTCCAGCTTTCTTCATTTCTCGATACAATTGTGTATCCGTTCCACGACGAACAACTTCCGTCCAAGCTGTCTCGAAATCAGCAGATTTATCAAGATAGGTATCATCTTTAGTAATAACTGATTTCACCTCACCGCCGTCCTCGGCTGAAAGTTCTGCTAACTCGTTTCCATTAAAGCGCAGACTTACGGTATAATCATGGCGCGTTCCATTTGTATCGGTAAAGCTCCAAATTTGTCTCTGGGTCGACATTGGCTCATCGTCAACCAGACGCTGCCCAAAACCAATCAGACTGATACTTACAAAGCCGTTTTCTTGCGAACTCACCATCGGATAGATTTTTCGATAGAGATTAAAAATATTCTTCCCATCCTTCGCGGGTCCATAGATTTTTTCAATTGTGTCAGCCATCGTTTGAGAGCTGGAAAAGCTATTATTGTTCTGTGCAAATGCTTTATTTAGCGCATCAACTTTTTCAATTTGTTCATCTAATAATGTTTGATCATTGACATCCCTTAATGCCAATACCTTTAATTTCGGCAACTCCTCCTTCTTCTTGCCCTTATCGTCACTAGCAAAAACACTGAAAGGAATCGTAAATTGCGGAAAATTCCCGCTTAATATGACGCCGAAGGTACCGACAAACAGCGCAGCCAGTACGCCCCAAAAGATCAACCATTTTTTTGATGTATTCATAGGTCACCTCATCTCCTCCTTATTGTGGCGACAAATTAAGCAAGCGTCAAGTATTTCCAGTGAATATCAGCCTATTTTTATGAAATAATCTAAATTTTTCTTGGAAAAATATGATTATCATAGTTATTCTCGTCATTTTCTATTACACTAGAAGAAATGATTTTATCAGGATGCCAGCTCTGCTTTTACTGATTCGTAAATTCGATTATGAATTAACTAAATAACGCTAAGTATAACTAGCAGAATGGTATTTGGCATGAACATAAAACTTATTTTTTCCGAGAGAAGAAATAAATACAATAACTGAAATAAGGATAGGCAAATATGGCAAACAGACAAGAACGACATCAACGAAGAAAAGAAACGAAAGCACCACGTGTGCGAAAAAAGTCCCCTCGAGGAAAACTAGCGAAATCCACTAAGATTTCACTTAGTATTCTGGCCGTCATGCTGCTTATGGTGGTGGCAGGCACCATCTTCTTCTTTCAAAAATACGGCAAAGAAGTAACTGCCGCCATTGATGCGGGTGAAGAGCATGCAGCCTCTATTCAAGAGAGCGACTTTAAGCAGTACCATCCAACAACCGTCTTAGATAAGAATGGTCAAGTTATCAAGGAACTAAAAACGCAAGAACGGGATTACCTGACTTATGACAAGATGGACCCATTAGTCTCTCAGGCGTTGATCGCTATTGAAGATAAGCGATTCTATGAGCATCACGGAGTAGACACGCAAGGGCTATTGACCATTGCGATAAATGCTGCGACAGGGCGCGGAATCCGCGGAGCATCTACCATCACTCAGCAATTGGTGAAAAATATCTATCTAACGCCCGAAGTCTCAATCTCTCGTAAAATTGAAGAAATGGTGATGGCACAATCATTAGAAAAGAAATTTACCAAACATCAGATTTTAGAATATTATCTGAATAACGTTTATTTCGGACATGGCGCTTATGGAATCAATGCGGCAGCAAAGGTTTATTTTGGCAAATCAATCAATGACACCAGTCTGTTGGAAAAAGCTGTATTAGTAGGAATTACAAATAATCCGGGTATATTTGATCCTACTGACAATAAGAAAAATGCATTGAAAAGAGCCAAATTGATCTTAAAAGAAATGAATCAGCAGGGCTACATCACAAAGGACCAGTATGATAAAGCTGTTACAGATGATTTTGAAGCTAAAATTCACAGTAATGCACTTAACAATCAATTAGACAATAACGAAGTTGCCTTAGCAGTTGATTCTGCAACTAAAATTTTGATGGGACAGCAGGATTTCCGTTTCCAATACCAGTTTGACTCCAAAGAAGAAGAAGATCGTTATAACGAGGAATACAGCTCTGCTTATAATAAGGTATATCAACGGATTCTCTCAGGCGGCTATCAAATCAGTACCAATATCGATACTGGCTTACACGATCAGCTGCAAGGGATTGTCAGCAATGTGATGAATGCTTGGCAAGATCGTAGCGGCGACAATAATTTCTATACCAAGCAGGCTGCCATGACTGTTATTGACAATCAAACAGGCGATGTTGTTGCTAGTATCGGTGGCCGCGGTGAGGAAGGAAATCATTATAATCGTGCCTTTCTTTCCTATCGTCAGCCTGGCTCGGCGATCAAACCCCTAGTTTCCTACGCCCCTGCGTATGAGCGTGGCTTGCTAGAAACCAGTGTCGTTTCAGATGATCGGCCAAATAATACGTACCCAAATAATGTTTATAATAGTTCTAAAGGGAATCTGACACTGAGAAATGCCTTAGCGATTTCCTCAAACGTTGTCGCGTATAAACTAGCAGACGAAAATCGCAATGAGCTGAAGGAAGCCGTCTATCAGCCTTTGGCACAAATGCAATTTACCGGTCTTGATGTGGCAGATGACAATCCGATTATTGCGGTCGGCGGGATGACCTACGGAGCAACTACTCAAGAAATGGCTAGCGGGATCGCAACATTAGTAAATCAAGGAAATTATCGTGCCCCATTAAATATTCAAACCATTAAACGGAAAGACAATGGTCAGGAGATTTTCTCCCAAAATGATATTGCGCAGCAAAAGATTTACAGCGATGACGCAGCTTATTTAACGATTGATACGATGAAAGCCGTTCATGAGAATGCGGATGGAACAGCGGCAGGCTTGACCCTAGCACATAATCAATTTTGGGCAGTCAAAACCGGTACGACTGACGAAGCAAAAGATTTATGGACTGTCGGAGCGACTCCGCACTATACCGTTGCGGTCTGGGCCGGCGACGACACACCGCAACCGCAAGACAATGCCAGTGTCGGACAGGCGACCAAAGAAATCTTCAAGCAAACGATGGATCTCTTAAATAACGGCAAAGAAGATGTTGATTTTCAGATGCCCTCTTCCGTACAAAAAGTTGGCAACCAATTAGTTACACGCTCCAGTCAAACAAAACAAGTACTGGCAGCCCGTCAAAATGCCTTGCAGGCAGCGACAGCCAATATCGACACCTTGGCAAAACAAAAAGCCAATGAATTGACAACAGCAAAATTGAATACACCGATGGTAGAAGAAGCTTCCACCTTCAGTAATCAATTGATCTCTGAACGTATTAATACCTTAAGTCAGTTCGAGCTTATTGTGACAGATACACAAGACAACTGGCAAACCTTCGACCAATATGCACAGCAGGTATACGCTTTGGTTCAACAAGTCGAACCCTCTGGCGGAACGCTGTCTGATCAATATACAAATGTTTATCGCAATAAGGAAGTCGAGTACGCCCGTGAAAAAGAAGCCCGGAATTCAGCATTAAATTCGGTAAAAGATCAAATCAATGATACGAAAAATCAAAGCAAAGACCTCGATAAACAAATCAATGATCTGAAAAAACAGTTGCAGGAAAAAGAAAAAGATGAGGATTAAAAAACAGTCGTCGCATTGACGACTGTTTTACTCTAGAAAGGATTTTTTATGGAAACGATATTAGCGCTTTTGACTGCTAAAGACACCAAAAAAGCCATGAACAAATTTAAAGAATTGGAAGAACAGTGTCTATCTGAACCGCTTTACGCTGACCGTCTAGAAATGTTCCTTCCTGCTCTGACCGCTGAAAGAGCCTGTGGACGTGGACGAACCTTTAAGTTTTTTATGATTAATGCGCGTTGGGATTCACAAAAAGTCATTGAGACATATCTCGCAGAAATTTTAGCTGTTCTAGACGATCCCAAAGCACCGATTGTTCGTCAATGTATTCCTTATTTGATTTATTTAGCAGAGGCCAAGCCAGAATTAATCCCGGTGATTCAGGAAAAGCTGGCAGCTTTGGATTTAAGTCAGTATAAAGAAAGTATGCAAAGTTTGATAAAAAGAGATGTGGATAGTTTATTAGCTAAGATTACAGAATAACCATAGAATGAATACTTTTATTTAAGTTTGTAAGTCTTATGACAATTTCTCTTTTAACTACAATCTACTAAAAAACATCGTAAAACTGTATATCCAAAAAGCCCATCTCTCTTTATGAAAAAAGAGAGATGGGTTTTTATTTTACATCTGCACGGTTGTTCCGCTGTTTCCATCCAGTGTTTCTGAAGCTTTTTCTAATGAAGCGATGATCGCACGTCGACCGGCTTTTGATTCGGCGAAGTCAATCGCAGCTTCTACTTTTGGCAACATACTTCCTGGAGCGAATTGATCTTCGCTAATATATTGTTTCATATCAGCCACGGAAGTTGTTTCCAAAGCTTTTTGATCCGGTTTGCCGAAGTTGACAAAGACATGATCAACAGCTGTCAAAATAATGAAGACATCAGCATCGATCAATGCAGCCATTTTCGCTGCGGCAAAATCCTTATCGATTACGGCATCGACGCCTTTATAGCGCGTGCCTTCGTAAATGACTGGAATGCCTCCTCCACCACAAGCGATCACGACTTGCCCCGCGTCGACTAAGGTTTGTAGGCTGATTTTTTCGTAGATATCTACTGGTTTTGGTGATGGTACTACCCGACGCCAGCCGCGGCCAGCATCTTCAACATAAACATCGCCCGTTTCAGCCATCAGTTTTTTTGCTTCTTCTTCGCTGTAATAGCCACCAATCGGTTTGGTTGGATTCGAAAATGCCGGATCTTTCGGGTCAACCACCACCTGCGTCAGCATAGATACAACTGGAATATCTGTTAAGCCGCGAGAAACCAATTCTTCATCAATGGCCTGCTGCAGGTGATAGCCGATATAGCCTTGACTCATGGCCGTACATTCTGGAAACGGCATCGTATCCTCCGGCTTTTGACTGGTTTCTTCAAAGGCTAAACGGATTTTCCCAACCTGGGGACCATTGCCGTGAGCGATCACGACATGGTGCCCCGCAGTGATCAGATCAGCGATGGATTTCGCTGCTAATTCAGCTTTGGTTAATTGCTCATTCGCGGAATTGCCTAAGGCGTTTCCGCCTAATGCGATAACGATTTTTGACATGACAGGCTCCTATCTTTGTGGTTGTTGCTGCGTAATACAATGAATATTTCCGCCGCCGTAGACGATTTCTACTGTATTTACACCCACAACTTCTTTATCTGGGAAAATCATTTCTAATTGTTCTAAAGCTAATGCATCATTCTTGTCACCATATTGCGGCACGATTACGCCGTTATTGGTAATTAAGAAGTTCATGTAAGAAGCGATACAGATGTCGCCATCCTCACGCGGCATTGTTCCTTCAACATAATCAATCTTGAAGTTGCCGTCGATTGTGACGTTTTCGATTGGGCAGCAGATTTTATGGACCTTCAATTTGCGGCCTTTCGCATCCGTCATTTCTGTTAAGCGTTTGTATGCATCTTGAGCAGCTTCATAAAATGGACTATTTTTATCTTCAGTATAAATACATGCCACTTCACCAGGGCGAACAAAGCAGGCTACGTCATCCACGTGTCCATTCGTTTCTTCTGGATCAATACCATCCCCTAACCAAAGTACTTTTTCACAGTTCAAGTAATCGCACAATTTTTGTTCGATTTCTTCTTTGCTCATATGCGGATTGCGTCCTTCACTTAATAAGCACATTTCAGTTACTAGAACCGTTCCTTCACCGTCAACGTGGAAAGAACCACCTTCTAAAATGAAATCATCTGTCCGATAAGAATCGACATGCTCGATTTCACAGATTTTTTGAGCGACTAAATCATCTTGATCCCAAGGAAAATACAATCCGTCAACCAGTCCGCCCCAAGCATTGAAGCCCCAGTCATTTGCCCGCAATTCACCTTTATCGTTGATCACAAAGCTTGGGCCACAGTCGCGAATCCACGCGTCATTATTGGACATTTCATAAACCGTGATATCTTCTGGTAATTGACGACGACAGTTTTGGAACTGTTGCTGCGAAACCACCACATTCATCGGCGTAAATCTGCTGATGGCTTTGGCTACTTCAGTGAAAGCTTCTTGTGCTGGCTTCCCACCGTCACGCCAATTGTCTGGACGTTCAGGCCAAATCATCCAAACCTTTTCTTGTGGTTCATACTCACCGGGCATTCTAAACCCGTCTTGTTTCGGTGTTGTCTTTTTGATTCTCTTCGCCATGATAAATTACTCCCTCTTTTTTGATTTTTTTCACCCATATAATCGCTTCACCAAATAGTGTGAAGACGACAGCTCCGATCGTAATCGGTAGTTGTTGGCTCAATGTTTCCGCATCAAATTGCAACGGTAACGCTGTAAAGATTAATGAAATGACAATCATGATCATTGGTAACGCAACCAAAACTTTCAAGACTGCGTCGCTTCCGCCAACCTTGAATGGTCGCGGTGTATCTGGATCGATTTTACGTAATTTGTAAAATGCAGGAAATACAGGTACGTAAGACATCAAGAACATTACTAGGTTCAATGAGAAGAAGGCCCAGAATAGATCTTGATTTGGCAAAATTGGCGCAATCACTACGACTACTGAAGCCACGATCCCATTCATAATCGCTGCACCAATCGGCATTTCGTCTTTTCCGCCACGTTTAGCAAAAATTTTCGGCATATCGCCGTTTTCAGCTGCGTAACAAGCCGTATTGTTTACTCCTAATGACCAAGAAATCATGTTGCCGAACAGAGTCAGCAGGAACAGAAAGGCCATCGCGATGATGAACCACCCCCCTGTAGAACCCGTTAATAGCTTGAAGCTATCCATTAACCCGCTGCCAGTACTGATTTGATCCGTTGGAATTGCGACACCAATTCCGAATGCAGAGAAAATATAAATTGCAGCGATCACCAAACCACCAGCAATGATTGATTGTGGAATTTGTTTCTTCGGATCTTCCATGTCATCGGCAAAGGTACAAATAACTTCGAAACCTAGTAGGTTGAAAATGATAACCGAGATAAACGACAAACTATTCAGGTCAAAACTTGGCAGCATTGACGATAATGTAAACTCATTAGCTGCGCCTTTTGTCGCAAACGTATAAAGTCCTAATGCGCCAATCAAGATTGCCAACAGCATCTTAATTACAGCTGCGCCATTCAAAATCCATACACTGTCAGCGACTGGATAGAAGCTGATCCAAACAATAACCCAAATAAAGACCAATTCAATTAAAATTGCTGGAATTGTTGAAAATTCAATTCCTGTGATCGTCGTTAATAAATCTGGACATACAACTGCCAGCGAAGCCAGCCACAATGGATAATTGATCCAATAATACCAAGATACCCGCGAACCCCAGCGATGTCCGAAGGCTTGGGTCACCCAGTCATAAATCCCGCCATCACCAATATACGTCGTGCCTAACTCCGAAGAAATCAAACCGTACGGTAAAAGGAACGCGGCTAACAGGAATATCCACCAAAAAAATTGTGAATTTCCGATCGCCGCAACCGGCGCCGCTGCCTCTGCCACGAACACGACACAGATAACGGATAAGATTGCACTCATCAAACTAAATTTTTTCTTCTTTTCTCCCATTGTTTTCTTCCTTTCCGGTACAAGGGAAACAGGGATTGAGGATTGCCTCAATCCCCGAATGGAAATAATCTTGATGAATTTTACTTAAAGCTGCAGATCATTTCCGTCCTCACCTCTTGGGCCTATAGTGCTTTTCCTAAAAAGACTTCCAAATCTGCTTTTGCTGCTGCTTTTTTCTTTTCATCAATTGGATTCTTATCAGCATAATCGTGCATCAAGTACACCAACAAGCCGCGAATCGAAGTTAAACGATTTTCTGCTTCATCGAAACAGATCGAGTTTGGTCCGTCCATCACTTCATCAGTCACTTCTTCTCCGCGTGTTGCAGGCAAGCAGTGCATAAATTTCGCATTTTCACCCGCACGCTTCATTAACTCATCGTTTACTTGGTATTTAGGATAGAAAGTGCTCATGCGTTCTTCTTCTGACAATTCTGCTTCATACAAGCCATACCAAACATCTGTATAGACAAAATCAGAGCCTTCAATCACATCGATTTGATCAGAAACAGTATATGAACCGCCAGACTCTTTACAAATCTTATCCAATCTTGCGCGATGGTCGTCATTCAATTGGAATCCTTCTGGACCGAATTGGACAAAATCCATTCCCATTTTTGTTGCGACTAAACCTAATGAGAAACATACTTGTGTAGCATCGCCAATGAAGGAAATTTTGCAGTCTTCGATTTTCTTGCCTTCAGGTAAGTGTTCAATCATCGTACAAAGGTCGCCTAATTCTTGTGTTGGGTGGTTAAAATCAGACATACCATTGATAACTGGAATCGTTGCATTGTTGGCTAGGTCATACACACTGTGATGGCGTTCAACCCGTGCCATCAAGATATCGACTAAACGAGATAATACACGACTGGTATCTTCGATTGTTTCATGTCCGCCTAGTTGAATTTGTCCTGGCGCCAAATATTCTGCGTGTCCGCCTAGCTGTGTCATCGCTGTTTCAAATGAAACGCGAGTTCTAGTAGAAGATTGTTGGAAGATCATGCCTAACACTTTATCTTTCAATAATGGCGGATAAAAACCGTTTTTAATAGAAGCTTTGATTTTCAATGATAAATCAACGATGTATTGAATCTCCTCCTTTGTGTAATTTTCTGTTGTAATGAAATCTCTTTTTGCCATGTTGACGCCTCCTAAGTAATTTGTTTGCTTTTGCATCCTTACTGTAGGAGAAAAAGTACGAGTTTACGATAAGCTAAAGGATGTAAACGCTAACATTTCCCGTTATGAGCTTCAACCAGCGGTTTATTTTTAGATGTAAACCTTTTATTTTTCAAGGGTTTAGAAAAGTTTAGGGAAAAGTTTAGCGTATTTTGGAACGAAGGAGAAAAAAATAGTGTTATACTTAGGTTGAAAAACAGTTTTTTGATCCTGAAATGAAAGGGGATTCAATATGATAGCCATCTTTGTTTACAATATCCTTTTGATCATTCTTTATTCCATCACCATGGCTTTTGCGATAAATTCCTTTTTAAAGGAAAAGAACAAAGTGTTCCTGTTGATCAGTCTCTATCTAGCTTTTTTTATTTTCGATAATATCATTATTTATATGACAGAGTTCATCAATAGCTTTGCGCAAAGCTATGACCAAGCATTTATGAGCGCGCCGGCAGTCAAGACTATTATTTTTATGGGGAACGCCTTCTTCTCCGTTTCGATTATTGCCGAATTAAGGAAAGAAAAACTCACTCCGCTGCACTACACCCTATTGATCGCTTTGGCCGTCTGGATGATTTCGATCCCATTACTGCCAAATTCTGCCTTTAAGGTTTGGCTCTACTATTTAGGAAACCAAATTTTCCTCTTTTATTTAGGCTTTTATTGTTGGCGAGGCACGAAAAAAGAGCTGCCAGCGCTAAATAAAGGCTACCTAAAAAAATTATCAATCATCAGCATTCTATTCAGTATTCTGATCGTTATTGAAGACAGCTTCGTCATTTTTAATGTCGATCAATACAGCTCCTTAACGACTAAAATATACAATCGAAGCATTTCCGAAGACATTTTCTCCATTGTCGTCTGTCTGTTGATGATCCACTTCTTCTTAAAGGATCGGCATGTACAAGAGGAAGTGAACTCTGAAGAGCAAGAGGAAGCCATGTTGATCCAGAAGTTTTGTCATGCTCACCAATTCACGCAAAGAGAAACCGAAGTGTTTGAATTGCTTTTATTCCATCGAACCAATCAAGAAATTGCAGACCAGCTCTTTCTCTCATTAGGAACCGTTAAAACCCATGTTCACAACATTTTCATTAAGCTGGATATTAAGAAACGAACACAGATTTTCCCATTATTTGAAGAGTATCGCTCAGCTTCACACGAAAAAATGAACCTAAAAAAGAGCAACGATTTTTCCTAGAAAAATCGTTGCTCTTTTTTAATCCTCGTCTGGCTGTTCTGATGAACTAGAGCTTGAACTAGAGGAGCTTGATGAGCGGGAAGAATCAGATTCTCGTGATCGCGATTCCTCTTCGGATTTTTTTCGCGAGGATTCATCGTTCTTACTGTCATCAATGGAATCAAGGATGTCTTTATAAGAATCATAGGTCGCTTGCTTTTCTGCTAACTCTTTTTTCAGTTCTGTCAGTTCCTTGTTGCGAGCAGCCAACTCTTTCGCCTGCCGCTCTTGATAGCTCTTTTCTGCTGCTGCCATCGAGGTATCACTTTGCTGAATTTTAGCCGCAAAACCAGCGTTCTCATTGGTAAGCTGATCCTTGACCGGTGATAGCTTCTCTAGTAGTTTCTCCTTGAACTTGCCATCTGGCAGAATCGCCAAGGTTTTTACGCCTTCTAAATAATCAGTCAGTGTTAAACTAGTGCCTTTATTGACTAGATTCGTCACTTCCGCATCTGCATTGGTAAAATCCTTTGATTGTGTTTCCGCGATGCCTAGGATCATGCTGATGTCTTGACCCCACTCCTTGTCTTTCGCGCTACTTTCCTCTAGCTCAGCTTTTAAAGCTTTAATATCTTCTTCGCTAGGCGCCTTTAGAACGGGGTGGGCAGATAGATCCAGCCCATTTAGAACATCCTTTTCAAAAAGCTTATTCATTTCAGCCTGGAGTTTAAAATTTTTCTTCGCTTGGTCAATATCTTCTAAGGTTTGACTTTCCCCGCTTTGACTTTTCACTTCATCTGCTAACTCATTAAAAGCTTCAGCTGAGATATCCGATTTGAAATAGCCCGATGTTTGATCCTCATAAAGATCAGTCAAGCGTGCATTTAGTTCCTTCTTATTTTCTTTTTCTGACTGGATAACATTCTCTTGAAAAATATGATAGCCGGCAAACCCAACAGCACCTAGCACAACCAGTCCTAAAATCAGCCAACCGATTGTCTTTTTGTTCAAACCGGTTCTCCCCCTCATTCGTTTCTATATGTTCAATTTTTCTTACCCAGCTATCGTGTTGAAGTACTAAGCTGGTATTGATACACAATTTTCTTAATATTATAGCATTTTAGCTATTCCAAACACAGCTTAACGCAAAATCTTTAACAAGTCTTTTTCTTTTTTGTTATTTTTGAATTATTAGAGTCTTCTCGCCGCTTTGTTACTTCAAAGGATATTCTTTAACCTATTTCACAATTTTTGATAAACTCAGACTATTCTTAAAAAAAGGACTGATTTTATTGGAAACACATGAGGAATTGAACAGAGGACTTAAAAATCGGCATGTTCAATTGATTTCAATTGGAGGAGCAATCGGCACTGGGCTCTTTCTTGGCTCGGGGAAAACCATTCAATTAACTGGTCCTTCGATTCTTCTTTCCTACACAATCACCGGCTGCATTATTTTCTTAATCATGCGCGCTTTAGGTGAATTGATGCTATCAAACGTAAATTATCATTCATTTTTAGATTTTATCGCTAGCTACTTAGGGAAAAAGGCTGCCTTTGTCACAGGATGGACTTACTGGTTTTGTTGGATCGCAATCGCGATGGCTGATCTAACAGCAACGGGGCTATACGTGAGCTATTGGCTGCCCCATATCCCTCAATGGCTGCCGGAAATCATTGCTTTAATCTTGCTATTAGGATTGAACTTAGTTGCTGTTGGTCTTTTTGGTGAACTGGAATTTTGGTTTGCTCTGATCAAAGTCGTCGCCATCATTGCATTGATTATCGCCGGTGCTTTTATGATCTTTACTGGCTTCAAAACAAGTGCTGGTCCCGTTGATATTGGAAATTTATGGCATCACGGCGGCTTCTTTCCAAAAGGTGCAAGCGGCTTTATTCTCTCCTTTCAAATGGCAACCTTTGCCTTTTGCGGGGTTGAACTGGTCGGTTTGATCGGTGGCGAAACCGCTGATCCCAAATCGGTGCTGCCAAAAGCGATTAATACCATTCCGCTGCGAATCATTTTGTTCTATCTAGGCTCATTATTTATGATTATGTCGATTTACCCTTGGTCAAGCTTATCAGCAGACCAAAGTCCCTTCGTTCAGGTCTTTTCTGAGATTGGAATCGCTGCGGCAGCATCTATTGTTAATTTAGTTGTATTAAGTTCCGCCATGTCTGCTTGTAATAGCGCCATTTACAGTACCAGTCGGATGGTCCGTTCATTAGCTCAAGAAGGTAGCGCGCCTAGTCGCTTTACCAAGCTGACACGTAATCGTGTTCCAGGTAGTGCATTAGTATTCTCAACGCTCGTCATTTTTATCGCGGTTCTCTTAAATTTTTTCGTACCTAGTCATATTTTCACCATAATCAGTTCGATTGCTACGATTTGCTTTATTTTTATTTGGGGAATGATCGTCTTTACTCACATGCGCTATCGTAAAACAAAGACCGAATTGGCAGCCAAAAGTACCTTTAAATTACCGTTCTTTCCTTATTCAAGCTATTTGATTTTTGCTTTCTTAGCCTTTGTCCTGTTCGTTTTGGCACTTGCCTCGGATACACGGGAAGCGTTGCTTTTCTCTCCATTTTGGTTTATCGGTCTTCTAGTGATTTACCATTTCAAATTCGAACGAAATAAACCGATATTTGGTAAAATTTTGCATCATTCTGACGATCTAGATCAGAATTAGTTATTTTTTCTATTGCTATCTTATAAAAATTAAGAAAGGCTTCGCGAACTCGCTCAGCTTTTGAGCAATAAGACCAAAATATTTCTAAATTGCTTCTCAAATTTCGAAATATTTTTGCTTATTGCCGAGAAAGCTAGTTCGCGAAGCCGGACATGGATATACCTGCTGTAAATCGATTTATTCATGTAAAAAGTTTATACTTTCTTTATAGTCAAAAAAAGAACCGTCATCCAGCATTTTGGATGATGGTTCTCTTTGCTACTAACCCTCTCCACCGTCTTTAAACAAGTTACTTTCGCGGCGTAGCTGGTAAATTTTGTGAAGATTGATGATCAAGGTTTTGATCACCGCATACACTGGGATACAAATCAGCATGCCCACGATTCCTGCAACACTGCCGGCACCGATCAAAACTAATATAATCGTTAATGGGTGAATATTCAACGACTTACCGAACAATAGCGGTTTGATCAAATTCCCATCTAACTGCTGAATAACCAGAACGGATATGCCCATGTACAGTGCTTGAAGCGGTGAAATGAATAGCCCAACGATCACTGCCGGAACTGCCCCGATGAATGGACCAACATAAGGAATGATATTGGTGATCCCACAAAAAAGCGCCAACAGTAAACTATATGGCTGTTTAAAAATAGTCATCGCGATAAAGCTTAAGATTCCGATAATAAAGGCATCTAAAACCGTGCTGCTGATATAAGCAGAAAGTGTTTCATTCAGTTCGCGCACTGTTTGACGTAATTCTTTACGAATGGTGATAGGAAAAAATTGTGACACAGCATCCAAAAATTTATGCCCGTCTTTAAACATGAAAATCAAAATAAATGGAACGGTGAACAAGAGAACAAAGAATTTCATCGCCAAACCAACGATTCGTGACAAACTTGAGGTCACACTGACAATCGCAAGGTTGATCAGTTTAGTAATCGTCAGGTTTGCTGAAGCCAATTGTTCTTCCAAATTGAAATTTTTAAATTCATCTCGACTAGCTAAATCATTAATCCAACGACCTGATTCCTCTGCATAAACAGGTAGATTTTGCGTAAGTTGAACGGTTTGTTCGATCATTTTCGGAACAGCGTTCATCATAATCAGCGCGATAATCGCCGCAATCACAATAAAGGATACAAGAAAACCAACCACACGTGGCAGCCCCCCTCTTTCCTCCAGAAAAACCACGATCGGATCAAACATATAGTAAAGAAAACCCGCGATCAAAAGCGGCATCAAAATCGCAGAAGCCATTCCCACGACTGGTTTAAAAATATTCGGCATTTGTAATAAAAAATAAATCCCGATAATCGTTAAGACAATCTCGGCAGTCCAAAAGAACAGCTTTGATTGTTTGAAACGTGACAGCATAAAAACCTCCTTAAAACATTCTTATCCCCCAGGATATGGCTTCATCTTATCATTTATGAGGAATCCCAAGAACGCTTTTGTTAAAAATAAATAGAAATTTTAGATAAACCGACGTTTTAATCGCTTTTAGCTAACATTCGCATTAGAAAAGGAGCGAATTTCTTCGCTCCTAACCTTACTCTTATTTTAATCGCATCACAAAACGCTCTAGACGCTGAATTGCTTCTTTTAATTCGTAAATCGAATAAGCATACGATAGCCGCAGGAATCCTTCACCGCTTTTTCCAAAGGCCGATCCGGGAACCACTGCCAGCTTTTCTTCATCTAATAGGCGCAGAGCGAATTCTTCACTGCTCAAGCCAAATTGACTAACCTGCGGAAAGAGATAAAACGCCCCCTTGGCCTTATAACAAGGCAGCCCCATCTTTTCCAACGCATGATGCAGATAATTTCGACGTTCCTCATAAGACAAGCGCATTGGTTCAACGGTTTCCTGCCAATTGTTTTTCAAACCGGCCAATGCCGCATATTGGCTCGCTGTCGGCGCTGCCATGATTGTATACTGATGCAGCTTCAGCAGCTGGTCCATAAATACTTCTGGACCAGCCATAAAGCCCAGACGCCAGCCAGTCATCGCAAAGCCTTTTGAAAAACCGTTAATAATAATCGTCCGTTCGCGCATTCCCGGAAGCTCCGCAATACTAGTGAAAGGCTCGTCGTAAACCAATTCCGCATAAATTTCATCCGTAATGACTAATAAATCATGCTTCTTCACAACATCGGCGATCTTGATCAACGCTTCGCGATCCATCGTTGCTCCCGTTGGATTATTAGGATAAGACAAAATCAAAATCTTGCTTTTCTCAGTAATAACGTTCTCTAACTCTTCTGGCGTCAGCATAAACTGATTCACAGCTTGTAAGTCAATCGTCACTGGTTTTCCGCCTGCAATCTGGGTAATCGGTTCGTAGCAAACAAAGCTTGGCTGAGGAATGATGACCTCATCTCCTGGATCAACAAAAATCCGCAATGCCATATCAATCGCCTCACTGCCGCCGACTGTGACCACAATCTCCGTTTTCGGATCATATTGAACCTTGTTGCGATAAAGCAAATACTCGCTGATTTTTTTCCGCAACTCGATCAGTCCCGCGTTAGCCGTGTAGAAAGTCCGCCCTTCTTGGATCGAACGGACCCCTTCTTGAGCCATATGAGAAGGCGTATCAAAATCCGGCTCGCCGACACCAAGGGAAATCGCATCCGGCTGATCAGAAACAATGTCAAAGAATTTTCGAATACCAGAAGGTTGAATATCCGTGATTTTTTTCGTTAAAAAATTTCTCATGGGCTCACCTGAATTCTAGGATCGGAGTCATCCTGATACATGTCGACGCCCCACTCCTTGTATTTGTCTAGCAAGAAATGCGTCTGTGTTCCTGAAACATCAGGAATCGATGCTAAATTAGTAGAAATGAATTTTGAGATTTCTTTGATGTTGCGTCCTTGCAGTAGTAAGATAAAGTCAAAGCCGCCGCTGACGAAAAAGAACGATTTGACTTCAGGAAACTTCCGAACACGCTCCGCAATCTCGCGATAGCCTTCTTCACCTTTAGGAATTGTTTGGACCTCAACCAAAGCTTCGATCCAATCATCCTCCACCTTATCCCAGTCAATCAGAGCCCGATAGCCGCAAATAATTTTTTCTTGTTCCATTCGTTTGATTTCAGCAGAAACGATCACTTCATCTTCGCCTAGCATCACCGCATATTCTTCAATACTTAATCGACAATCGGATTCGATCAGCTTCAATAGTTGCTTGCGTTTATTTTGTTCCATATGAACGTCTCCTTCAATTTAACAATTTATTAGCTATTTTTAATCTTTTGTTTATTATTCCCAAAAAAAGAAAAACTGTCAAACTATTTCGAAAATTCCCTTTGATAATTTAAAATCTATTATCTTTTCAATTCACTCAAAAAAATTCTATTTTTTTATAACACAAGTGAGCCTTTTCATAGTACAATAAACTGGATGAGCAACAAGTAAAATGCGTTAAGACAGGAGGATTGGGAATGGAACAAGTAGTTGAGATGTTTATTGAAAAACAGAGGCAGCGTTTGGCTGACGGCAAGATTCGCCAAGAGGAGTACGAGGCATTTTTAGATGGAATCAATGATGCCCTCTCATTTTTAGGGATGCATTATGTAAATAGCTCGGAAACGGTCGAGCATGACGCCCGTAAAGCCGCGACCTTTAATGAAATCGAAGAAAAATATAAGAAATTCCGGGAAGTGGCAATGTATAAAAACAGCTTCCTGCGCGTATCAGATATCATCAAACATTCTGGTCAAATGACCGATGAACTGCAAAAAATCACCAGAACAGTCAAGGAAGAATTATAATTAACTCTCTAAAGAAGCGAATCATCGCTTCTTTTTTTACACCTTTGATGCTTTTTTCACCAAACTAGATGTCTTTTATACAATGCTTTTAATTAGTTCGCTTTTCTTAACTACCTTATATGTTCAGTTCGTTTTCCGTACTATGACTCCCGCTTCACCAAAAAAGGACTTCCCATCGTTCATAAGTTAACGACAGGAAGTCCTTTTATCATTCAAATCATTCGATTCGCTTTCAACAGCACTCTCTGTGGAATTAAAAAATCCATACTCCTTAGCTTGCTGCTGATACTGAATCTGTGTTGATATAAGAAAACTTCTTCGGAGGAAACACTCTTTTGATATTCATCCTTATTTCTTTTGTTCTATCACGTCTCTTTTTGATGCCTGCGTTAGTTGTTCGTAACGTTGTCTGAGACTTTGTGGACCATCACTGATCTATTTTGATCTTCCTAAGAAAAATGACACAATCAAGACCAGAATGACTGCTCCAATAATCGACGGTACCAGTGCCATGCCAGCCAATGAAGGCCCCCATGATCCTAGTAACGCTTGACCTAATGCTGATCCGACTAAGCCGGCTACGATGTTAGCGATCCAGCCCATGCTGTTTCCTCTACCTGTGATCGCTCCAGCGATTGCTCCGATTACTGCTCCAATAATTAATGACCATAATAAACCCATGTTAATTCACTCCTTTGATTATTTTACTCGTGGTTCACGATTTTCTTCAATTTTTTGTTGTGCTTTGTTTGTTCCGCGATTGACGGCACTTTTAGCTTTGTCTGTTTGTTTTGAAGCAAATTGTCCAGTTGTTTTTGCGGCGCTTGTTACTTTGTCCTGCACCGTTTCGCTGTCTTCTTGATATTCAGATTCTGATTTAATATCGACAACGTTAATATTTACTTCAATCACGTCAAGATGCGTCATTTTCTCCACTTCATCATGGATAACTTCCTTGATTCGATCTGCGATTTTAGGAATATCCCGACCATATTCAATGACGACATCCATATCAACAGCGACTTGTTTTTTGCCGACTTCTGTTTCGATTCCGGCAGTCACATTGTCTGTATTGACTAATTTCTCAGCAATATTAGAGAAAAATCCACCGTCGACTGTTAATAGACCATCGATTTGTTCTACTGCTGTACCGACGATTTTTTGAATCACTTTGTCGTCATAGGTTAATTCGCCTTTAACGTTTACGGTGTTATTTGTTTTTGCTGCATCTGTATGAACGCCTGCGGCCATTCCGTTTTTGTTGTAATTTTCCATTATAAATTCCTCCTATAGAGTTTGTTTGTATGATGATTGAATCATTAATTGTTCTTTCGTTGACTGAAAAAGCTGTCCATCATGCCGGTTTGCTCTAAATAGCTTCCCAGCCAAATGCCAAGCGCTGTTAATAAAACGATCAAGAGTGTCTTGAAAAATCCCAGCGTGACAAATAATATGGCCAGAATCAAGCCTAATCCGCCGAAGATCATTGGGAGCTTGTATTGAGTGATAAGTTTTTCCATCTGTCTCCCTCCTAACTGTCGTCCTGTATTCCTAAAAATTAAATGAATCGTTCTTTGTTATTGTACGCGTGATTGATTTGCGGTGTTTTTTTCTTCTTCATCAAATGTCTTGTAGGCAACATTCACTTTGATTTTTTCCTGACTGCCAAGAATTTCTTGTAAGTCATTCTGAATTTCTGTCATTAGCGCATTGGTTTTCCCAATTAACGATGATGTTCGAGTCAGCTGACCCTTCACTTTCACTTTAATCTTGTTCTTGGTTGCTCGAACCTTAACGTCAGGAGATGAAACAAAGCCTACACCTCGTAGTTTCGAACGAACAAAACCTTCAATTGCCTTTTTGTCTAAAGATAAACGTCCTTTGTCTTCTTTTAATACAAATGTTTGTTTAACTCTTGGATAAAAGATCAGAACTAAAATCACAATAAGCAAGATAACTGTAACAGCTAGAGCGATCCAAAATAGGTATTGGCGGAAGTAATAATTTGCCAATGAATTTCTTAAAAACTCTCCACGTCCAATGCCAAATGGAAGATTCAAATAGGGTGAACTGATGGCAATAACCATCAGCATCACGGACATCAAAATCAATGAAAGAATGATCCCAATTGCTTTTATTCCACGATTCATAGTGCACCTCCTTAAAAACTTTTAACGACTTGTTTAATTACTTAACGGTAACGATCCGTTCCTGTCTGTTTTTTCACACGTGCCAATGCAAAAGCCGGTTGTCTGCGTTTAAACAATAAAGAAATCAAATTTAGAATTAACGAAATCCCGATTGCCTCGATTAAATGTAGCATCGCGTATCCCTCCTTACAGATTGATCGCTTCTCCTCCAGTGACACCATAAATCTGAGCAGTAACATAGCTTGCATCATTTGAAGCTAGGAAAACATACACTGGCGCCAATTCTGCTGGCTGCCCTGCCCGTCCTAGCAATGAATCTTGACCAAATTCCGGTAGTGCATCTTTAGGTTGGCCTTGATCTAATTGAAGTGGAGTCCAGATTGGACCTGGCGCAACACCATTTACTCGAATTCCTTTTTTAGCTAATTGTTGTGCTAAGCCAACTGTGAAGTTTGCAATAGCAGCTTTCGTTGCTGCGTAATCCATCAAGTGATCACTAGGATTGAAAGCTTGGACAGAAGTTGTTGTAATAATACTGCTGCCTGCAGGTAAATGCGGTAAAGCTTCCTGAACGAGTGCAAACATCGAAATAATATTTACCTTGAACGTATCTTCTACTTGCTGAATTGGTAATTCTTCAATCGATTCTTGAGAAATTTGTTGAGCAGAATTTAGCACAAGTGTGTCTAATCCATCTAATTCTGCGACTGTTTTTCTGATGATCTCACTAGGCGCTTCGTCATCTCGTAAATCATAAGGAAGCAATACTGCTTTTCTTCCAGCTTCTTCAATGTACTTAGCGACCTCTTGGGCGTCCTCTTCTTCACCAGGAAAGAATTGAATGGCTACATCTGCACCTTCTCGAGCATAAGCAATCGCTGCCGCCCGACCAATTCCTGAGTCGCCTCCGGTAATCAATACTCTGCGATTTTCTAATTTTCCATTACCAACATAGCTTTCTTCTCCGCAATCTGGTTGTGGCTTCATGTTGGTTTGTAGTGCGGGAGTGTTCTGATCCTGTTTCTCAAACGAGCCCCCATAAAATAATTCTCTAGGGTCTTTCAAAATTGGTTTCATAATTTTTCTTCCTCACTTTCTAATAATATCGTAACGTGTTTTATTCTATTTTTGAAATATTTCGCTCAAAATATTCAAATTCACATTATTTAAGCTTATTAATTGACAATATATTAAGGATAAGTTATAGAAAATTAACAGGGGTAATTATTAGAAATAACCTCTGCTTTATTCCAACTATTTATTAGTAAAAAATAAATGTATATCATTTTTTTGAAAGGATGAATGACGTGATTCAACATTTTGAGATCAGTAACCAACATATCCAGGAAGTCTCTCCAGGTAAAGGTAACTGGCTTGTTTTAAAGGATACGACGAAGGAAGAACAAGAAGAAATTATTAAAAATTATCGGTTGCCACAAAATATTTTTGTCGGAGGCAACCATGCAGAAGAGGTTTCTCGATTGGAGCCATTAGAAAATACTGCGCTGAATAACAGCTATGCTTTGGGAGTGACTAATTTATCCGCTGAAAAGAAAGAGCAAATAGAAGAACGACTTGAGCCGCTTATTTTTATCATTTCTGATTCGCTGCTCATCACCCACGTAGGGAAAGAATCGACCTTTATTGATCGTCTACTTGAAAAATATCATGAGAAAATTCATACATTTGCCGAACTCATTTCGTATGGCATTTATATGCTTTATACTCACTATATTGAAGAATTGTTAGAGATAAAGAAGGATATTGATGAATTGGACGTTGCAGCAAGAAAAACGACCGAAAATGACGCTTTGTTTAAATTAGCAGATACCGAGCGAAAAATCGTGTACCTCGATCACACTCTTGCTGATCAAAAAAGTACGTTAAACGGACTGTGGGAAAATGAATCCTTCATTCAGGACTTGAATGATTCAAAATTGGTTTATGATATTCAGCTTCATCAAAAGCATGCTGAAAAACTGATCCATATTTATCGTGATTTGTTAGAGACAGTCGGCGGATTATTCACTGACATGATGGACAATAATCTAAACCACTTGATGAAATATTTAGACTCTGCCGCTTTGATTATCTCCATCCCCGCACTAATTTCTGGAATTTGGGGAATGAATACAGGCGGCTTGCCGGGAAAAGGCTCCAGCATTGGTTTCTTTATGGTGGTAGGTGTCGCGGTGCTTTTAGCAATCATCGTTGCGGTTCATCTAAATAGAAAGGATTTTTCAAAATAACACTTGCTTCATCAAAAGGAGCAATTTCGGAGGAATAGCTGATATTTTTCGTGTTGTTTTTATTTTCAAAATCCTATATTCGTCTTTTAAACTGGAGAGAAGCACTTGCTTTGGGGCATCGTTCGAGTAACTAAAAAGAAACAATCAGTATAGCCGTAATGAAATGCATAAAAAGAGTGCGACAAAAGTAATTGTCACACTCTTTTTTTCGAGTATTCGTCATTCCAAAAGAAGCATCTTTGGAAATAAACCGAAGTCTAACCCTTTATTAATAATTCATTATAAAACGCCTGACCGATTTCCTTCAGTTCACTTTTATTAAAGGATTTTACGATCCAGGTCGGCATCGGTACCTCGACCGTTCCGTAAATCTCGATCATGACTTGAATAAATGCTTGCGCATTCAGCTGATCGATGGCTTTTCTTAGACGTCTAGCCGGTTCTAGCAATTGGCTCTCCATTTGATTGGTGCGATAGATTCGATAAATCGTCCGCCCCTCTTCTGCGGCTAAGGAGAATAAGGGCTGTTCCTCTGCGATTGCCTGCAGACTCTCTTGTTTGTAACGATCGTAGCGTTGTTGCCATTCTAATAATTCGCCGTATACGGTTTCAATTTTCTGTTTGCGAACGGTAGCTAAAGCGCTGTAGAAGTCAATGGGCAATTTTTCGACTCGCCGTTCGCGCTTGATCCATGTTGCTAAGGTTGATTGCGGAATACCTGCGAGCTTGCCGAATTGTTCGACAGTGATTCCCAGATCCCGACGAATATACATTTTGATTGGGTGTTCGATCATGGTTAAGGACATCCTTCTCACCTAGCTCTCCTGCGATATTTATACCTCATTATAGCTCGGAGTGAAAAAAATACCAAGACGAAAAGCTCATCTGCTCTTCGCCTTGACAATTAATTTCTTTTTTTGGGAAGATTTAATTCCTGTTCTTTCTGCTGACTGAAACGCCGTTCGGTCATAGCTTTCTGCGTGGCTATCCGTTGTTTTTGTTTTTCTAAACGATTGATTTCTGCTTCGGCGCGGCGTTTATCATGTTCATTCATTGACGAAAGATTCTGCTTGCGTCGATTGATTTCTTTTGTCACATGCTCTTCCCAGTTTGACATGACCTGCCGCCAGCGATCAGGATTTTGAGCATCATCGCCCTTCATAGAATCCCGCAGTAAACTTGAATAACGACGCATCGAGTTGCCCCAGACCTGATTCCGATCCTGAAAATAATCCACCTGCTGTTCCTCGTCCAATGTCGCAATTAAGCTATCCTCTTCGCGATCGATGATATTTTGCAAAAATGCCAAGATTGGTAGAACTAAATAGACGATCAACGTTGGTCTAACGTAAATCATCCCAAAAATCAAAACGATGATCCGAAATCCGATCGAAAGCATATCTTGTTTGTTCAACTCGCTGATACGTCGTTTGCGTTGCTCCTGATCTTTTATCGCTTGTCCTGTTAGGGCTACGATTAAACGCCGCATTACTAGCGTGACGATCAGCGTCAATACGCCATAAATCAAAAGAGTCTGCTTCGTCGTATCTTCGATCAGCAAACGCGTCGCAGATGGTACCAATGATAAGAAAAATAGCAACAGTAAATAAATAACTAAATCCTTATTCTTTACCTGATTGATTTTATTAAAAGCATAACCCGTTTGAAACCACAGATTTGCCACAAAGCAGAAGCTGATAAAATAGATTCCCACTGCTCTAAATAATGAATATAGATCCACAGCACCATTCGCCGCTGTTTGAATCGGTAATTCTAAAACGATGATCGTCAGAATAATCGCGATAATCGCATCGCCAAAGACGACAACACGCTCCTTCATTATTCCACCCCTTTTTGTATCTGTGACCTATCATATACCAAATGACTTTAAAAGAATAATAATAAGGAGAGCTAAGATTTTGCTCTAGTGATACTTAGTAAAAGAAAAAACCAACCACAAAAGCTGTGATTGGTTTAAAGGATTTATTCACCCATCGGCAGAATCAATTGTGATTCGGCTAAATCAATGGTGTAATCAATGTCTTGATTGCCGCGAACGGTCATTCCAAAGTCGGTTCCATAAATAGCTAGGCCAATTTGACGACCTGATGGTAGATGATACATCGTCGGATGCAAGACCACTTCGATCTCTACGAATTCATTGGCCTTCAGATCGTCGTTCTTCCAAGCATTCTCACGGTTTTGCAGATTGATATGTCCACGGGAGATCAGCTTGTAATCGTCTTCCGCACCTAGTTTGAACTCTACCAGATTATCTTCCCGCCAATTTCTACCTAATGGCAATCCGTGTAAAGCGACCACGTCTGGTGTTGGTTTCAAGCGTTTTGCGGTGCCAAAGTCGATCAACTCAAAGCTCAGCATTCCTAAATCAACACTTGAAGCTACTTTGACCCTTACCTTAGGACGACCATTTAAGAAGACCGCTTCCTCCAGCGCTTCCGTTTTTGCTAAATAACGGTGCCCGTCCATCGGACCTTCTTCTTTAAGCTCTTTTTCCCAAAGCTCAATATTTTTCGTATAGCTGTCATATTGTTCTTTTGGTAATTGATCACTGAAGGTGTAATGTCCTGTTTCAACGTTATTTGTCAGACTCTTTTCGCCTAAATGATAGACTTTTTCGCTGGCAGGCGCCCAGTCCTGCAACGTAGCCCACGTTTCTGGAGCTGTATTTTTCTGATAAACGATGTCCGGTAAAATATCTTTAGCATTGTTTTCAATACCGTAAAGCTTATGACTCAACCACAGATTCATCATATCTTGGAAATCAAACGACGGCATATTGTTGATGTAGATGTGTTGTCCTTGATGCAGGATCAATTTCTTGGCAACAGGAACCTCCTTCAACGCATCCCATAAATCAGCGACTTGACGTGGTTTCACATTCCAGTCGTTTAGCCCATGGACCATTACCACATCACACTTGATATTTTTAATGAATGGCAAGTAATTCCGTTCATCCCAAAAAGTATTGTAATTGCCGAATTTCCGGTCCTGCCATTCTGCCATATCTTTTAAATAGTCCAAGAAGAATTTCTTGCTGTGAAGGTAATCACCAGCGTTGCGCATTTTACTAAAGGTCTCGATGGCTAAAACATCCGCGTCCTCCCCTGGGAATCCGCCAGGCGCAATAACTAAGCCATTATCCCGATAATATTGATACCAGTCAGAGATCGCTGCTTCGGAAATGATTGTTTCCAACCCTTCCACCTGCCGTGTCGCACAAGCTGTTGCCAGCGTTCCCAGATAAGATTTTCCAGTCATCGCGACTTTTTTATTGCTCCACCAAGCCTTGATGCGAATATTATCGGTCCGATTTGTGAAAGCGCGACGGTTGCCAGCCAACCATTCAATGTAAGCCACCATTGCGGTTGTCTGCTCGACCGATCCGCAGGTTTGAATGCCATCAGAATCTCGTGTTCCGATTCCTGAACCATAAACTACCGCGAAGCCGCGTGCTAGGAAAAAGTCGTTCAGGCTATGATTATTTTCACGAGTGAAGGTTTCGGTCGCATGTGTCGCCTTGCCCTTCACTTCCCGTTCTGCTGGGAGCTCAACTGGCTCCGGTTTGTACCGAATATCCTCATAAGTCGTTTCGGTTGGTTCCTTCCGCTCTAATGGAACATTCACATCATAAGTCAGCTCTTCTCCCGCCGGTCCATTGACGCCTTGACTATAAGGGCTCGCCGTAAATAGAGTCGGTACCTGTAGTCCATCTTCCGTTTCAGCAGGACGTAAAATCTCTAGTTTTAGTAAATCTCGTTTCCCGTCTTTATCCGTATCTAGCGGAGCTTCCACGTAAACTACTTCCCGAATCAAACGCGCAGTATCAAAAACTGCCTGCGCTTTCCCATTGAAGAAGAAAGGCTTGCTGACCTCCTTATCTTCGTAGTAGCCTTCAGAAGCTAATTTATCTAAATAATTCAAGCCATTCTTAGTATGACTCGTTAACAATAAATACCAAGCTTCGATAAGTGTCTCTCTGGTAGAAAAATCACCGTCAATCATTGGAACACCAATCTTTTCAGCTTCTGCTAAAACATTATTTGGCTCAAAATCGATCGTTGGTTCAAAATCCAACTGCTGCAGAGCCATCGTATAAAAAACTTCCTTCGTTACCGAAGAATTCGCCTGATAAAACGTGCCAAGATCGGTCTGTTCATCCGCCAAGAAATTGCCCATCTTATTGATAAAGCCGCTATCATCGCGGACAGTTAAGAAGCTTTTCCGTAAAAATTCAAACCATAACTTCGTCGCATCCTTTGCAGAATGAATAGTCAAAAAACCGGCCTGCTCCAGTTCTTTCTTTGCTTCTTCAAGTGAGACACGTTTTAAACCAAATTGATTGATCTTCATTGACTTCTCTCCTTAATGTTCATAGTATCTTTTGTTTACCATTCGAAAAATAGGACTACTTTTTATTCGATGAACCAAACTTTCCTTCAACAATCAAGAGCTCGTTATTCTACCTATCAACGATTCTTAATAAATTTAGAAAAGTTGGACGAGCATCCTTTTTTTCTGATAGAATAATTATAACAAATACTACCGATGAGTTCGGTTAAAGTTCAATGAAAACGATTACCGGATTTTATTAAGAGGAGGATTTTAATGAGTGAAATGACCTATTGCCAAAGTTGCGGAATGCCATTGACTAAAGGAGTTTATGGAACCGAACACGATGGCTCAGAAAGCAGTGAGTACTGCTTATATTGCTACAAGCACGGAGCTTTTGTTGATGACTGCACGATGGAAGAAATGATCGCCGTCAGCCTGCAGCATATGAAGGAAGCTAATATATTGAAAGAACAAGGGAAAACAGAAGAAGAAGCATTGGATTTCATGAACAGCTTCTTTCCTGAGCTGAAGCGTTGGAAAAAGTCGTCGTAATTACGACGACTTTTTAGATTGAGGTTAATTCTTCAGATCGTCATTCCACTTATCGCTTATTACTATTTTTAAAGCCCAAAAAGTCCTTCAAGCGAATAACTTGAAGGACTCGAATTTAAATCAATCTATTATTGAACGATAAAAGAACTCTTTTCACTTCTTCATATTTTGGTGCGTTGGTTGCCAAATACATTGTACTCAATTCATAGTCCGCTTTGTAAAAATCTTCCTTCATTATCTGAGATATTATATTATTGATATTTATCGTTTGATTACTTGATGGATTTCGTTTCAAATCTTTTTGAAGAATCAATCGCACTTCCTCAAATGTCTCTGAAAAACTGTCCCAATCTATACTCTCTTTTTGAAAAAGATAATATAGATCATACAGATGTCTTGAATAATGTTTCGGTTCACGGATCATATAGTGATCACAGAGTGCAAAAATTTTGTCCGCAAATGTTCTTTCCAATGTTTGCACATTCATTTTAAATGGAAAAAGCTCAGGAAAATCCTTCGCCAACTCCGATATTCCCACTGAAGAACTCATCTGAAAAATGTAGTTCGAAACGTCCTTTTTATTGACAGGAAAAGAACTGTTTTGGGCATACGTTTCGATAATAAGAGCCGATTTTAACTGGTCTCCTCGATTGAATAATGAGGAATAATCGACATTGTAGCGATTATAAACATTTCTACTTCTGATTTCATCCTCATTCAGAATCTTCAAAGACATCTCACTGGCAACATTTCTAATGGTATTCGTTAATTCTTTACGTTTGCTTTGAGAAGGGGCACCATGATCCTTAATAAAATAAGACAAATCAATATCCTCAGAAAAACGCTCGATGAGTTGATAAGCCTTTGAGAGTGAAGTCCCGCCTTTAAAGACAATATTGGGATTAGCTTCAGCAATTCTCTTAAGAAATAAAGAAACGAAATAGTCTTTCTCAATAATTTCTTCAGAAAGACTAAAATATTCAGCTGTTCTAATGATCAAATCTTCAAAAAGTTTTCTACTCTGATATAGATACATTATCATTTTCCTTCTTTAAGCTGTATACAATTTCATCAAAACCAGCTGTAAAAATACTTTTTGATGTTTTAGCAGGATAAGCGATCAATATTTTTTTTATTTCAGTATCGGTAAGTTTTATCCCCTTTAGATAATTGAAAACTTTGTCTTTAACGACTCTAATGTCCACCTCAATCAAAGGCATGTAATCAGTCAAAAGATCCAGTACTTGTAGAAATTTATAATTATCCTTTGTGATATTAACTCTGGTTTTCTTTAGTTTATAACTGGTACTAAAATTTTCCGTCATCGACTTTGAAATTTTCCCTGTAACAATTTCAATCACTTGTGGTACTTGGGTTGTGAGACCTAAATAATTCACAAAACTGTATCCCGTTATATAACCATAGACAACATTGTCGTCGCGAATGTACTTCTTTTCAATGACTTTGTTCTCACTCAATTTTGATTTTTCATTAAAGTATTGATTCAAGGTGGCAAAATAGTAAATTCCATTATCAAAGCGTTCAATTTTGTCCTCTTCATGAAGTCTAGATAAGTATTTTCTAAATGAATCTTTATCAATATCATACCTATTCTCTGAATCAATCTCTTTGATAATGATCGGCTCATTGTTTCCAAAATCGTCATATAGATTCTTTTCTAAGTTCGCCATTTTAGACATACCTATCACCTCAGATTCATTATAAACGGGATTAGAAATAATTTCAAATTAATTTAGTAATTTCGAGACAAAATGAGATTATTCTGTTTAAAAGCAACAGCTAGGTCATTTTGGAGAAATTATTTTTAAGCATAAACAATACGCTGGTTTTCTTGTCTATATCAATCAGTTAGACTATTTCAGAAAAATACTTCTGTTTGCTTCTCAAAAGAACTTTTTTGATTCCTCAAACTGCAGAAAGTATAACTCGCAAAAAAATTCCTTCAAGCAATCGCCTGAAGGAATTCTTTTTTAAACTAAATCAATATATTTTTCATTCTTCTCTAAATGATGCAAATAAATCAATAAACGATCGTACAGTTGATTATTGGCTTCTTCTATGGCTGAACCAAGGTTTTCGCCAATCTCCTTAACCGTCCGTTTCCCATCAATTTGTTGAAGAATAAAGCTGCCGTATTTATCCAATTCCATCTCTGAGGTTTCTGGAATCTTATAATGAATTTTGCGTAAGACTCGTTGAATCCAAGCATTTTGTTCCGTGATGACAAATACGATACCATCACGAACTTCGTAATGCAGATCCTCTTTGAGGCGATAAACGCGTTTTAGCAGCTCCTGTGTTTCAGGGTTCACAGCTTGTGGCTGTTCTTTAGTCATTGTGTTTCACTTTCTTCACACTTAATAAAGGAACGATGATCGCAACAACTAAGATTACTAATAGCAAGATTGCTGAACCGTTAGAGCCTAGGAAGCCTGAAGGAGTTCCTGGAGTGATGATGCCAGTTACTTGTAAGATGATTCCGATCAAGCCGATGATTGAACCACCAGCGATCAGACCTGAAGACAAGCTGACACCTAAAGTGATACGTTCTTCAGCAACTTCTTCTGTTTCTTTTTTGTTTAATTCATCGATTAAGCGACGGATCAACGCACCAACTAAGATGATTGACGTTGTTGAGATTGGCAGATAGAACCCAATCGCAAATGTCATAATTGGAACCTTCATGAAGTGTAATACAACACCCATTGCGATACCAGCGATGATCATATGCCATGGAAGTGAACCCGACGTAATCCCTGAAGTCAATGTCGCCATCAAGTTCGCTTGCGGCAAACCAAATGGAGGATTTGATCCAGTAATTGCTAATTGTGGAGATAAGATTACCATCATACCAGTAACAATAACTACACCGACAATGTTAGAAATCAAGAAGTAACGACGACCTTCGTTGAAGTTTCCGCCCATTACAAACGTAACCTTTTGTGATTGAGAATAACCACCAGCTACTGAGATCGCTAATACGATAAATGTACCAAACATCAATAATTGTTGTGTATTTTCAGCTGAAGTCCAGCCCATCATTACAAAGACTAATGTTAAGATAACCATTGACGCAATCGTCATACCAGATACTGGTAAGTTTGAGGTACCGATCGTACCAGTCAAACGACCTGCAACGATAACGAATAGGAAGCTTAAGATAATTGACAACAAACCACCAACAAGTGCCATTGCAACACTTCCAGTGATAATGAAGCCCATTACGATACCTACAACAGCACCAACGATCAACGGCAACATACCGCCGCCTTCTTGTTCGACACCGTCTTTACGACCTTTCATCGTTGCAGAAATTGATGAAATGATGGTTGGGATCAATTTGATCGCGCCGATCAATCCACCAGAGATCATCATACCAGCACCGATGTATTTAACATAAGAACCGGAAATCACTGCAAAGTTTGAAGCACTCAATAATTGAGAAGCGTTATCCCAAACATGGGCATTGCTGTTAGCCATTTCCATGAAATAGCCTAATAATGGCGCGATCGCGAAGTTTGCTAAGATCGAACCAGCAAACATCAAGACTGATACGTCCATTCCGACGATAAATCCGATACCTGCTAATAATGGGTTTACTTCTGTTTCAAATTTCCATTTGTAGAAGCTTTCATTTACATAACTGATAACATTATTCATAATGCCAAATACAGAGCCAGTTAATGCAGTTAAGATACCGCCGATTCCAAAACCGATTCCCATGTATTTTAATGAATCGCCACCAGTATCTGAAGCGACTAATGTTTCAGAGATCGCCATTGCTTCTGGATACACTAATTTACCGTGTTCACTAACTAGCATGTAATCTTGAACGATTGAGAATACACCGACACCTAATAAAACAGCACCGATTCCTAAGCCGACACCTTCGATGAAGTTCACTTTACCACCGACTAAAATAACGGCTGGCAATACGAAAATCATCCCTGATGCTACAGATTCCCCACCACTCGACATCAATTGCAATAAGTTCTTACCTAAAATTGTTTTAGGTTTTACAAATAGAGCGACTAGCCCTGATCCAATAATTGCGCCTGGAATACCTGCGGCTACAGTTAAACCAGCCTTCATACCTGAATAAGCAGTTGACGCAGCGAACAACGCAGCAAGCAAAATACCTAAAATCATGATGATTGGTGAACCTGCTTTTTTAGGCTTATCAGCTACATACGGGACATAATCTTTCCCCGCTACTCCACCAAAAGCGTCTTTTGAGAGTTTTTTCATTATCTTTGAAATTCCTTCCTTACTATCATTTCCCCATCGAGATGAGGAATCCTGTAAAGACAGGATTCCTGTCTCTCAATACCGACTATTTAACTAAGCGATAAATAGCATCAGCATAAATAGCTGTTGCTTTGAACAAGCTATCAATAGGCATAAATTCATTTGGTTGGTGCATTACGTTTTCTTCACCTGGGAACATTGCGCCATATGCGACACCACGTTCTAGGATCCGACCGTAAGTACCCCCGCCGATTGATTCTTCGTGGCCTTCAAGACCAGTATGTTCTTCGTAAACGTCCAATAATGTTTTCACTAATGGATCAGTCGCTGGAACATAATGAGGAGTTTTCACATCACCGATGATTGCGATTGAAACATCTGCAGCTTTAAGAACTTCTTCCATGTTGGCTAAGATTGTATCTTTGTCGATGCCTTCTGGATGACGAACATTTAAGGTAACTTTTTTGTCGCCATCTGCACTGTAATCGAACAAGTTCGCTGATGAAGTTGTTTCACCCATTACATCGTGTTTTGTGTAAGCATTTAATTTCTTACCGTTGTAATCTAAATGCATATATTCAGCGATTGTTTGAATATAGTTAGCGCCATTGCCGTCTAAGTTGTAGTCAGCTAAGAATGCTGCTAAGAATGTTGCAGAGTTGACGCCGAATTTTGGTTCCTGTGCGTGAGCACCTTTACCAATTACAGTAATCGTGATTTCGCCGTTGTTTTCAGCAAATTCACCCTTCACTTCTGATTTTTCGATAAATGCGTCGAATGCAGCCTTCATATCAGCAACTTTTGCTTCATCATTTACTTTAAGAACAGCTGTTGCATCCCCTGGTACCATGTTCGTACGTAAGCCTGATTTGAAGCTTACTAGATCAAAGTCGCCAGCTTCAGCATTCGTTTTAGGCGCGAAAGTTACTTCATAAGACAAGATTCCTTTTTCACCATTAATAATCGGGAATTGTGCATCTGGAGAAAAACCTACTTTAGGCATTTCTTCTACTTCCATATAACGGTGAATCCCTACCCATTCACTTTCTTCGTCGGTACCGAAGATGAAGCGGATTTTTTTAGAGATTGGTAATTCTAAATCTTTGATAATACGCATTGCATAATAAGCAGCGATTGAAGGTCCCTTATCATCAGCTGAACCACGCGCATACAATTTTCCATCTTTGATCACTGGTTCAAATGGATCTGTATCCCAGTTGTCATCGACAGGAACTACGTCAACATGTCCTAATAGTCCGAACATTTCTTCTCCATCACCGTATTCGATATGGCCGGCTACGTTTTCGATATTTTTCGTCACGAAACCATCGCGATCGCCAAATTCTAATACTTTACGTAAAGCGGCTGCTGGTCCAGGTCCAAGAGGTTCTTCTTTTGTTCCATGTTCCACGTCGCGAATACTGTTGATCCGGATAAGATCGCCTAAGTCTTTCAGTAAGTCGTCTTTGCGTGCTTCTACTTCTTTTTGCCAATCAATTGTCATTGTTTAATCCCTGCTTTCTTTTTTTTATAACAAGTTAAAACCTGTTAGATTCATTAGAAAGATCATGTCTAAATATCGTTCTCAAATTTTGACAGCTTAGAATAACTTTTTTTCAAAAAGACGAATTAACGGTCCCTTTTAGAGGATGCAATACGTCAAAACAATCAACGGAAAAGATCGCTCATGAATGTCAAAATGTTATTCTATGATTCCTAATTCCGCAGTTTGTTTCACCTCCCAAATCAGCATTATACCGTATTTTTATTCATAAGTCATTGTGAAAAAACTATCATTTAATTTAAATAAGATAAATTTCATCAAAAATAAAGTTTTTTCTAAAAAAAATATGTTATCTAAGCAATTCAAAAAGAAAGAACTTTTTCTATGACATGACACATTTAAATCCTACAAGAAGTATAACGAAGGTTGTATCCGTTTACAAATTATATTTCATTCATTTAACTCTTGCGTTTCTCATTTGTTTGTTATCTTTCATTAATATTAAGTTTTCGAATAATTCAGTCAATAACAAAAAAGAGATAGCCTCATAAAAGACTATCTCTTTTTGAAATCATATTACATTTTAATCCAAAACTCATATAAATGTTTTTTTATTCTTGTTTTATCTACTTTTACAACGCCGCTTGAGCCAAGGTCATTTTTGCCTGCGGTATTCTAAATGGCGAACAAGAAATATAATCGATAGACAAGTTATTTAAGAAGGCGATTGACTTTGGATGCGCCGCAGCTTCACCGCAAATTCCAATTTTCAGCTTCGGATTCACCTGTCTTCCTCGCTCAATAGCTAATTTCATCAAGGCACCGACTCCCGCTTCATCTAAGACTTGGAATGGGTCGTCCGCAAAAATTCCTGTCTCCATGTATTGATTGATAATTCGTGGTGAATCATCTCTAGACAAGCCCAGCGCCATCTGCGTCAGGTCATTCGTCCCAAAGCTAAAGAAATCAGCATGTTTGGCAATTTCATCGGCCACAAAGCAGGCCCTTGGAATTTCGATCATTGTTCCAATTTGATAATCCACAGCGAGCTTTTGCTCTTCTAAACCTTTTTGGATTGCCTCTTCGATCGATGCCCGCACACGAGCGAACTCTTGCGCATCAATCGTAAATGGAATCATGATCTCTGGTTGGATGGCAAAATCATTTTCTTTTGTCACTTCGCAAGCAGCTTCAATGATCGCTTCGGCTTGCATCTGATAGATTTCTGGATACGCTACACCTAAACGCAGACCACGGAAGCCCAGCATTGGATTGACTTCAGCCAAATTATCGGTTTTTCGTTTCACCTCATTATAGGTCTTGCCAAGCTCCTTCGCCACTTCCCGGCACTCATCCGCACCTTTTGGCAAGAACTCGTGCAACGGCGGGTCAAGCAAACGAATCGTCGTTGCTTTGCCTTTAGCTGCTTCGTACATATATTTGAAATCTTGTTTTTGGACCTTTTTCAAATCCTTTAATACTTCCAAACGTTCGTCTAAGCTATCCGCCAAAATCAATTGTCGGAACTGCAACAATCGACTCTTTTCAAAAAACATATGCTCTGTCCGTGCCAAGCCGATTCCAACTGCCCCTAAAGCCATGCCAGTTTCGATATCATTTGGCGTTTCGGCATTGGCACGAACCTTAATTTTCGCATGACGTTCCCAAATCTCATGAAGATCGTCTAAAGCGACGGTATTGGTCACTTCTTCCATTGGAATCTCGCCAAAGTAGATATTTCCGCTGCTTCCGTCTACAGAAAGGATCGTGCCCTCCTCGATAACCTTGTCACCGACAGTCGCTTTATTTTCTTCTAAAACCGTCAGTCGTTCACAACCCACTACAGAACAGATTCCCATTCCGCGAGCAACCACTGCCGCATGAGATGTCATTCCGCCGCGGCTGGTAATAACCGCTTCGCTGACGGCGATTCCCTCAATATCCTCTGGCGAAGTTTCTTCCCTTACTAAGACGACTCTTTCTCCTCGTGCTTTAGCCTCGGTCGCCGCTTCGGCAGTAAAGTATGCCGCTCCTGTTGCAGCGCCCGGGCTAGCAGCTAATCCAGATAAGAAGGATTCATGACTCTTCAATTCTTTTTCATCAAAGTTTGGATGCAAGGCTGCTTCCAAATCCTTCGCTTCGATCCGACTGATTAATTCCTTTTCATCGATAATTCCTTCTTTGTAGAAATCCAACAAGATTGTTAACGCCGCCTTCGATGTTCGCTTACCGCTGCGGGTTTGCAGAATAAATAATTTCTCCCGTTCAATCGTAAATTCAACATCCTGCATATCATGGTAGTGTTTTTCCAAATCTTCGCAGATGCCTTTTAACTGCTGGTATTGCTCAGGCATGTCATCCGCTAAGACTTGAATCGGTTTTGGCGTCCGCACACCGGCTACCACATCTTCGCCTTGCGCATTGATTAAATATTCACCGAATAATCCTGGATCGCCTAACGATGGATTGCGTGAGAAGACGACCCCAGTTCCTGAAGTATCACCGAAATTACCAAAAACCATTTCTTGAATATTTACGGCCGTACCTAAATCATCACTGATGTCATGAAGGCGACGATAGGTCTTGGCTCTTTGGTTATTCCAACTGCCAAATACTGCTTCGATCGCCAGATATAATTGTTCGATCGGGTCCTGTGGAAATTCTCGTTGCAGTTTTTTTCGATAAATTTCTTTGTACTCGCTTACAATTTGTTTCCAGTGATCCGCAGTCAACTCATTATCAAAGGTTAAACCATTTACCTTTTTTAGTGCTGTGATGCGATGTTCAAAATCATTATTGTCCAAGCCCATCACGACATTTCCGAACATCTGTAATAGACGACGGTAACAATCATAGGCAAAGCGTTCATTCTGGCTGTTTTCAGCTAAAGCCGCGACTGTTTTGTCATTCAAACCTAGATTTAGAACCGTGTCCATCATTCCCGGCATCGAAAATTTTGAACCGCTTCGCACGGAAACCAGCAATGGATTTTCCAAATCACTGAATTTTTTCCCCGTTTTAGTCGATAATTTTTCAACAGCTTCCATCACTTGATTCTTCATTTCATCAATCAGCTGGTTGCCGTGGTTTAAATAATGTAAGCAGGCTTCTGTTGTAACCGTGAAACCTGTTGGAACTGGCAGTCCTAATTTGGTCATCTCAGCGAGATTAGCACCTTTCCCACCTAATAAATCCTTTTGTTCTTTAGATCCTTCTGAAAATAAATAAACCCAACGATTCATGCGCTTCTCCTCTTAAAAAAGTTTTATTTAATCTACTAACAGTTTAATACGCGACTTATATAAAGTCAATAAGATGATTATATAATTTCATTCTGCACATATATACGCAGAAAAAGACCTGTCTTATTATGAAAGACAGGTCTTAATTATTTTATTCAATTACTCGCGGTAGCATAGTGCTAATCCCTTCAGAAAATTTCGCGCATATTTATCACCGCAGGGCTTGAAATTACGATGTCCTTCTTTTCTTAGAATAGCACCAAGCTCTCCTTTTGAAGGATAAACGCCTGCCTCAGCCAAAATATCCAGTATATCATCACTGGTCAGTGCTAACGCAATCTTTACTTTTTTCAATAAAACATTATTCATATGCCTAATTTCCGTGCTTTTAGGCTGGGGTGCCTGCGCCATTTTATTTTTCGGTTCACCACGTTTTAAGGTAATAAAGCCATTCAAAAAGCTATCCAAGGTTTTATTATTGATCATTTTTACATAAACGTTCTTTTCAAAGCCTTCATTTTCTTCAAACTCATGATCACGTACTTTCGTCAGCATAGCTTTTTCCTCTTCTCTGGAAATATCCAAGCCACCTAATTCAAAAGCTTTTACAATATCCGCATCCTTGATATCCAACGCATATCTTAAGCGCAACAATAAATCGTTATTATTCATGTTCTTCCTCCATTGCTCTCGACTGATCCTCCTACTATAACACAATGCTGTCTGCTTCTTCTAAAGTGGCTGAAGACAGTCAAAAAAAGTTCGGCTAGGACTTGCTCCTTAGCCGAACTTTTTAAATTAATTGAAACAGGATGAATAAAACTGTAATGATCGCAGGCAGCGCTTGGATCAGATAGATCGATTTTGTCACGGTCTTACCACCATAGAGTCCCACAATCACGACAAACAGATTGAGTAATAGCAAAACCTTCAATCTTATATCTCCCTGAAACAGCAGCAAACTTGTCAACAGTGCCAATCCTAAGCTGCCATTGTAAATGCCCATATTTTTCAAGGCAATTTGCGCATTTTTTTGAATGACAAATTTCATTGGCATTGCAAATGTTTTTGCCTGTTTTTCCGCTGGCGCAAACATTTCCAGCCCCATAATTACCAAATGCAGCAAACCGATGATCCCGGATAATAAAAGAATGATGAATTCCATAGATACTTCTCCTTACTCCTATTAAAGTAATTATTTTTTCTTCCAAAAAAATAAATCTGATCAGATATCTACTATATTCATCTTTTTCCTTTTTTCCAATCAAAACGGCTTACAGTTTCTCAATCACAAATCCATGACGCGTTAACTGATAAGCATCATCTTCATGGTAATTCTGCGCAAACAATCGCGTTCCTGCTTTTTCAACCCCAAAGGCTTCTCCTTCATTAAAGATAGCTCTTAAAGTCTTTTCCTTATACTGTCGAGTCAGCGAAAACGCCTTTTTGTCATCATCATAGTGCCAAGTCATAGTTCCATAGCTGAACACTTCCGAAAACTGCTTCCGCAAAGCAATCAATTGCTTCACAAATGCTAAAAGCGCTTCGTCCTGCTCCTCCCAAATCATACATCGGCGACAATCCGGGTCCATTTCGCCCTCCATGCCAATTTCAGTGCCATAATAAATACACGGAGTTCCTTTTTGGATAAACATAAAGGTTAAGACTGCTTTCATCAACTCCTTATTGCCTTGACACAAAGTCAGAATACGAGGTGTATCATGAGAGTCTAGTAAATTAAAGGCTACTTCATTGGTTTGATCGCGATAAAGCAGCTGTTGGCGATTCATCCCAAAAATCATTTGCGAAATTGAGATCGACTGCTCGACAAAGAAAGCTTTGATATTATCTGTAAAGGCATAATTCATCACTGCATGAAATTCATCGCCCTGTAACCAGCTTTGAGAAGAATGCCAAATTTCACCTAAAATATATAAATCTTCCTTTTGCTTCAAAACAGCTTGGTGAAACTCTTTCCAAAAATGATGATCCACTTCATTTGCCACGTCCAGCCGCCAACCATCGATATCAAATTCACGAATCCAATAGGTCGCAATTTCCAGCAAATACTTCTGAACTTCCGGGTTCGCTGTATTCAGCTTCGGCATATGCGGATTAAAATTGAAAGTATCATAGTTCAAATTTTTCGCGTTTTCGGAATTAGGAATTGCGGTATAGCTTGGTGGAAAAGATGCAATGTGGAACCAATCGGCATAGGCTGACTCTTGCCCATGTAAAATCACATCCTGCCACTGGTGAGAGCTTGCCCCAAGATGATTGAATACTGCATCCAGCATGACACGCATTCCACGTTCATGCGCCTTTTCGACTAACTCACGGAAAAGCTGCTTGTCCCCAAAGTGCGGGTCAATCTCATAATAATCGATAGTATCATACTTGTGATTCGACGGTGAGGTAAAAATCGGACAAAGATATAAACCATTCACACCCAGCTCTTCCAAATAGTCCAGCTTATCAATAATTCCTTGTAAATCACCGCCGAAAAAATTCTCTCGGGACGGTTTTTCACTGCCCCACGCAAGCGTACCTTCCGGATCATTCGTGGGATCGCCATTATAAAAGCGCTCGGGAAAAATTTGATACCAAACCGTTTTAGCTACCCAATCTGGTACCTTAAAGCGATCGATTTCCTGAAAATATGGCATTCGGAAATAGAGATTATCATGCGTTAAACGTTGTTCTTCATAGTCAAAAATCCCTTGATCCGTATAAAAAAACTGCTTACCTGAAAAATCTGTAATACAAAAAGCATAGGCTAAACGGTGATGGGAGGCGGTAACTTCAATCTCCCAATAATCGTGATTATCAGTCGTGTAGGCTTTGTTCATAGGTTGCTGTTTCTGATACCATTTTTCTTCAGCAAAGGTATAAAAATCTCCGCTGATCAGCCCCACGGTTTTTATGTCATCACGAGCTGTCTGCAAACGTATCCGCATCAGATCTTTAGTATAAAGAAACGCAAACTCACTCTCGGGACGATGATAAATTCCTGCATTGTTCATCCCGCCACCTCCTTCTTTGCCTTCATTGTAACAAAAATATTAACAACGTCTCCACTTCAAACTATTTCAAGTGTTCAAACACATTTTTTTCACAAAATTATGCTACTATAATTATAGAAGAATAATTTTCTTCGCCTCGTTTTACGAGGATCACTCCAGGGCGTAGCATGTTTGGGGAAGCGGCTGCGTCCGTATTTTTTTTGACAAAGCCAATGAATTTTGTTTTAATAAATTCATCAAAGACAGAAACGAGGGATCATGCCGTTGAAAAACTAAGCGAATGTTGGAAGTTGCAAACCGATCATAAATTGACAGTTGTTGATAGGATCAGTGGGCAGATTTTCAGGATTGGCTTAGGATTTCAAGGGATGGTCTTTTTTTGTTGCCAGTTGTGCTTGTTGCAGTTTGCTAAGCATGAATAGGTAATATAAAAATTTCGCGAATATAGTGAACAAGCAGTTTAGCAGAATGGTAGGCGTACGAGAATAAAATTATTTTTCACGAACTTTGAAAAATAATTTCCTCTCTAATGAGCTAGCCGTTCTACCTGCTTGTTACTATTGAGCCAAGAATCGCCCTAATCCTTTCCTGAAAATTGGTCAGGATTTTTTTGTTTCTCTAATGAAACAAAAGGGGGAATTTTTTATGTCTACAATTAAAATTACACATTTAACCTTTGGTTTTGATAAACAGGTCGATTTATTGTTTAATGACGCCAATTTAACAATTGATAGCAGTTGGAAATTAGGTTTAGTTGGTCGTAATGGTCGCGGAAAGACCACCCTTCTGCAATTACTTTTAGGAAAACACACCTATCAGGGAGATATTCAGTTTCCATTACGTCCGGTTTATTTTCCAGCGAGCGTTGGCGAAGCTGAACAATTAACCTATTACGCATTGCTGGAGGTCGCTGATTTTGAGCTATGGGAATTAGAACGAGAGATGAATCTGATTCAGTTAGACCCGCAAATTTTGTGGCAACCTTATCAAACTCTTTCTGGAGGCGAGCAAACAAAGGTTCTATTGGCGCTGCTCTTTACACAGGAAGACTTTTTTCCACTAATTGATGAACCGACCAATCATTTAGACCTACAAGGTCGTCAACATGTTGCGAATTATTTGCAACACAAAGATGGCTTTATCGTTGTCAGTCATGATCGACAATTTTTGAATCAGGTCACCGATCATACCTTAGCCATCGAAAAAAGCCAATTAGTGCTTTATCAAGGAAACTTTTCTACCTATGAGGAGCAAAAAAAGCTGCGAGATGAATTCGAGCTCGCTCAAAACCGCAAAATAAAAAAAGAAGTCGGTCGTTTGAAAAAAACAGCTGCCGAAAAAGCCGAATGGTCGCGCTCTCGAGAAACAGATAAATACGGCAAACCCTCGGAAAAAGGCAGTGGCGGAATCTTCGATACAGGTTTTATCGGTGCGCGAGCTGCTCGGACAATGAAACGCTCAAAAACTATCGAGCAGCGAATGTATGATCAAATCGAAGCAAAAGAAGGTCTCTTAAAGGATTTAGAAGACGTCGATCGTCTAACGATGAACTATCAACCGAGCCGACATGCTCAGCTTTTGAAAGTCGAGGAGCTATCACTACGTTATCCCGACCAAGAACCTCTTTTTGCATCCTTGTCCTTTGAACTGAAACGAGGAGAAATCACAGCATTGACCGGCCCTAACGGAATCGGAAAATCCAGCGTATTACATTATTTATTAGGAAACTTTGCAGGCGAAGGCAGCGGAGAACTCCTGCGGCCAAACGTTAAAATTAGTTATGTTCGCCAAAACTACGAAAGTAATCGCGGCGATCTGCAGAATTTCGCTGAAGCTAACCAGCTAGATTATTCTATGTTTCTCAACAATTTGCGAAAGCTGGGAATGGAACGAAATGTCTTTCAAAATAAAATTGAAGAAATGAGTATGGGACAACGGAAAAAAGTTGAATTAGCAAAATCCCTTGCCCAAAAAGCCGAACTCTATATTTGGGACGAACCTCTAAATTATCTAGATGTATTTAATCAAAAACAATTAGAAGACCTTTTACTTCAGCTCAAACCAACAATGCTGATTGTAGAGCACGATCAAACCTTTTTAAAAAATATCAATGCTAAACAAATTGCGTTGCATAAGTAAAATGAACCGTCCAAAAAAATTGGACGGTTCATTTACATTTTCCATTCTAAAAAAGATTCTACCCAAGCCTGCTTAACTTCCCATATTCCCCCTTGAATATCTTCAAAGGGGAGCCGTTTAGTTTTCTTTATCTCTGCATCATAGTGAAAAAGCTTTTGCCAGCTGCGGATCAGCTCAGTTTTCAAATGCGGATAGAACGCTGTCGTATAGACATCACCTTCATAGGTTATATTATATTTTTTCAGCTTGTTATCATACGTTGCTTGTTCCTCTTCCGTACCTAGAAAACGCAGATTCAAAATCCTATTCCAATCAGACATACGGAAAAAGACAACCTGCTCGATCGGCACACGCAGCTTGATTAGTTGAGAATCCATTGAATAATCGAGGTATTTTACATCTAAAAAAGTCCAGATCGCAGAATCAGCATCTGCAGGACGCTCAACGATTTTTTCGGCATTTTGACAATACCAGCTGTACGCCTGCAAAAATACTTGAGCCGTTTCTCCGTACTTTTCCTTTATAAAGGTGTTGTCGACAACATGCCTTCCCGATTTAATCAGCTTATCAACTACCAGTCGACTTTGAGAAGTATACAATGTTACCTGGTTATTTGAGTAATCCATTCCTTGCGAATTTCCCATATCGTTCCCACTTTCATCTCTCCCAATACACTCGAATCATCGAAAAGCCGCTCATGACTTTGCTCGATTTTTCGTTTGATATTGGGATAAAAAAGCGTCATAAAAGCAGTAATATCATCAATTCCATATTTCTCCAACAGCCTTGTATGTTCCCTTTGGTCTTCTAGATCTTTAGGAATGTACAAATGATTGACAATATTTCCCCATTTCAATAAATCAACCACAATCAGCTGATCCTCGTCAAGTTCAATTTCTAAAATCGTATTGCCTTCACTATTTTGAATACTGTCTTCTTCTGAAAGCGATACCCAAATTGGATATTTCACGTCAGCAGGCGGCTGAACAAAACGCGCAGCCGCCTGCATATACCATTCATATACACCTAAATACAGACTGCTGTGGTCCTCCATCTTTTGCTGGATGTATTCCTTTTTCGCAATATACCGTCCCGTTTGTTCTAACACCTGTAAAATATTTTCATGCTGCTTCGTCCAAACCTTTACTTTGTTTGTCATATTTCCTCCAAAAGTTAGAAACAAGCAAAAACATGTTTCCTAGCAATCCAAACAAAAATTCTGTTCTTCCTCCGGCAAAGTAGCTTTAACATAATTTTGGATGTGATTATGAAACGAACGAACTACTAATGGAAGTTCATTCTTACGTAAAACCTCAACAAAAGCCAGATGCTCTTCTGATTTCTTCTCAAGAATCCCCAAAGAAGAAAGATCTTCGTTCATGGCGATAAGTAACTGATAGAACAAGCTCTCTAAAATCTGCGCTCTGCGCACACTGCCTGACAGCTGCCAAAGATACTTATGGAATGAAATATCTAATGTATTCAGCAAAAAGACCTTATCCTCTTCATTACGACAACGATTCTCGCCATCCTTCATCTCCAAAGCAATCTCTGTCAGCTGTTGAAAATCTTCTTCCTTAATCATTTGATTTCGCAAAATTTTTCGTAAAATTTGCGTTTCTAGTGAGGTTCGAATTTCAAACACTTCCATTATTTCTGCTGGGTCCATTTCAATCACATGATTGCCTTTGCGAGGTGAAAACGTGATTAACCCTTGTTCGTTCAAAATCCGCATGGCTTCTCTTACTGGAGCCCGGCTAATATTAAAATGATTCGAGATGTCTGTCTCGATTAAGCGATCGCCGCCTTTTAACGTGCCAGATAAGATTCTATTTTTAACATACGATACGACCATGTCACTTAAGCTTTGTTTTTCGTATCTAGGCATAATATCCATAAATAATTCAGCATCCTTTCAGATATACGTCACTAATTATATCAGAAAGCCTTTGCTAAGTCTCTTGTCGTTCGGTATTTGACCGCTTCAATCGTTTCAATATCTCTGATTTTTCAGAAAAACCCGATTGTACTTTTATTCACATGAATAGTCAACCTAGTCGTGTTATTCTAGCTTAGAAGACTCGGATAATTTGTCTGGTGTTTTCTTTTCCTGCATCAAAGCCTTAAATAAACAAACGGCACATAATAGCATGATCACTGTTAATGGTAATGCCGCTACGATTGAGCACGTCTGCAAAGCATCCAAACCGCCGGTCATCAATAAAACCAAAGCTAATAAAGCTTGAATGACTCCCCATAAGATTTTTTTATCATTGCCGGGATTCAAGTCACCTTCTGATGAAAACATCGATAAAACAAAAATCCCCGAATTGGCAGATGTGATGAAAAAAGTACACAAAAGACAGATAGCAATAATTGAAAAAATCATCCCTAATGAATATTCAGCAAGAACCACAAACAGTGCCGTTTCCGTCACTTCCTTTGCCTTATTGATAATTCCGATATCAAGATTCAATCCTAAACTGCCAAAGATCGAGAACCAAATAAAGGAAACCATCGATGGGGCAATGATTACTCCTAAGACAAACTCCTTAATCGTTCTTCCTTTAGAAATTCTAGCGATAAAGGTTCCTACAAATGGCCCCCAAGCAATCCACCATGACCAATAAAAAATTGTCCATGAACCCAGCCACGAGTTGTCTCCAAATGGATTGATTGAAAAGCTTTCTGATACGATATTATTGATATATCCCCCAAAAGAATTAGTAAAAATGTTCAATGACATGATCTTCGGACCAACCAGAAAAACCCCTAGAAGCAGCGCGATTGCCAAATAAAGATTGATATCTGATAATAGTTTAATTCCTTTATCAATTCCGCTGACTGCAGTCCATGTATAAATAATGGTTAGGCCCACAATAATAATAATCTGAACCAGACGTGTTGTTGGAATATCAAACAAATAATTCAGACCTGAATTAATCTGTAAGGTTCCTTGACCAAGTGAGGTGGCGATTCCGGCAACTGTTGCGAAAACCGCACAAATATCAATTAGTTTTCCAATCGGTCCTCGTACACCTTCCTCACCTAAAATCGGTAAGAAAATACTGCTGATCAATCCAGGTGTTTTTTTCCTGAATTGGAAGTAAGCCAGCGCCATTCCAATAATCGAATAAGCCGCCCATGGATGAAAGCCCCAATGTAAAAAAGATTTCTGCATAGCTATATCCGCTGCTTTTTCTGTTCCGCCAAACGTAGCAAAATGATTCAGCGGCTCTGCCACTCCCCAAAAAACCAACCCAATCCCCATTCCAGCTCCAAACAACATTGCAAACCAAGATTTATTACTATATTCAGGAACAGAATCGTCTGGGCCCAATTTTATTTTACCAAAACGACTGAAAGCAATAAGTAACGAGAAAACGACAAATACAAACATAGCAATTAAATAAAACCAACCAAATGTATCTACTAAAAAAGCTTTCGTGCTATTCATCGCCTGTGCGAATGGATCTGGCGCAATTAACCCAATCACTACGATAATAGCCGTAATTAAAAGAGAAACATAAAATACTATATTTTTTTTCATCTGAACGTCTCCTCTTCAAAGTTTTTTATTGGACGAGCCGTCGTTAAACAGCCCGTCAATTCTGCAATTAAACTTTTACTTCAAAGAGTCGAGGTTCTTCAATATCAGTGGTTAACGCATCTAGCGCAACTCCCACACGATGGTAACGGAGTTTGTGTTGAACTTCCTTCGGTGTGGCAGGATCGCCTAATGGATATGGAATCGAAATCGTTGGTACAATTCGATTTACACCTACTGTACGAGCCACTGGAATCAGGTTCGCCATTTGAACAATCGTAATTCCTGCTTTTTCAATTTCTCTGGTCATCGTTGCCCCGCAACGAGTACAGGTGCCTCAGGTGGATGTCAGTATAACAGCCTTAACTCCATCATCGACCAATTCCTGCGCAATTTCTTGTCCCATCCTAGTCGCTTCTGCTTGCGTCGTTCCGGTACCTACAGTCGCATAGAAGTGCGGATACACTCCGCCGATTTTTCCTTCCTTCGCATATTCTTTCATTACATCTAACGGCAGAACAACGTTCGGGTCATCGTTGGCGGCAGCTGGGTCAAACCCCGCGTGAATTGTCATAAACTCACCTTTTTTCAGTTCATCCATTTCTTCAACATTATATTTGCCCCATTTGGTTGCTGAAGCAGATTGAATTCTATCTGGATTGCCAACTGGAACGATTCCGCCAGATGTCACTAAGGCAACTTTTATTTTAGCCAACTCTTCTGGTGGAATAGCTGGCGCGATCGGTGCTCGTTCTGATTTAGGAATGATCAATTCAGATTGATACTCTTCTCCATTGACTTTTTTCAATAGCATATCAATAACACGGTCGGTTGCTGGTACTGGTGGGTCCAACCAAATTTGATCACGTATTCCCCGACCGAAATAGCCCTCTTCAGCTGCTGAGTTCAATTTTTCTCCATATAATAAACGCAAAGCAAAAGCGGACATTTTCGCAACATCTTTACGCATCGCTGCTGCACTTGCTCCACCTTTAAAAATGTACATTTCCTTACGGTACATCTCCACACCTGGATTTTCTTCATTCATCGAGGTGATTGCTGGAACACCAAATTTCTTCTGAACAGCCGAACAGATATGGCCACAAGCTGCACCGTATCGCCCTGCTCGAAATGCTGGTCCGGCAAAGAAAATATCAAATTCTTTATCATCTAAAAAGCCAAGAATTCTTTTAATTGCTTCGTCGGTTTTTGACCCCATAAAATTGTCGCCACAGATGATCGTATGCGTGATTTCAACTTCATCTTTTAAAGCTTTGGCATAAGCCATGCCTGGGCCAACAATTCCCTCTCTAATTTCCGGCTCATGACCAGCGAATTCTTCGCCGCCAATCTGTCCGAAAAACTGATTGATATATAAAATCGCTTTCATAATTATAAATCCGCCTTCCTACGAAAGGCACCAATGAGGTGATGAAAACCTTAGAGCGCCTTCTTTCTTTTTTTATTCCGTGTTACCCTTTCCTTGCAGGTCCCTGGTACACTACAGAACCCGAGGAGGTGAGTGGCGGGGCTGTATAGCGGCAACCCCGCATAATTATATGGTGTCGGTCATCCGTTAAGGCATCAATGAATGGCGCAAACCCGTAGCCCGTAAACTTATCTCTTCCGAAGTTGACTCGATTTCGCCGGATGACCAGTCCCTACCAAACCTGTACTATTTTTTTACAGGAGGTTGCTATGTTCAAAATCTTTCGTAAAAATTGTTGTGGCTTGGATGTCCACAAAACGTGGATCTATGCGTGTATCGGAATCACAGATGCGAATGGTCGTACAGTGTATAAGCAAGCTCGCTTCTCTTCCTTTACAAAAGGTCTCAATGAATTAGCTGAATGGCTTGCTAAATACAACTGTAAGGATGTGTGTTTGGAATCTTCCGGTAAATTTTGGATCCCTGTTTTTAATATTCTTGAAAAAACTTGTTTTGTCACACTGGCTCATCCGAAGTACACCAAACCCCAGAAAGGAAATAAAACAGATCGCAAAGATGCAAAATGGATTTGTGATCTCTTTATGTGCGACATGATCAAACCCAGTTTTATTCCTGGTCTTGAAATCCGCCAGCTTCGTGATCTAATGCGTTATCGGACGAAACTGACCAACATGAAAACAAGTGAAAAGAATCGTGCTTTAAACTGCTTAACCGTTTCTAATCTGAAACTAGATGATGTTTTTAGTGATGTGTTCGGAAAATCATCCACTTCTATCATCCAATACTTGTTAGAACATCCCGGTGAATCATTTGATGTTCGACCATTTATCCATGCCCGTTGTAAAACTCCCGTTGAAGAAATCCAAGCGGCAGTTGAGGGGGCGATTTCTGTACCTCAAGCGATTAAGCTTCGCCAATGCCTCAACCATATTAACGAGATTGAGAAGCATCGAGAAGAGATCAATCTAGAGATTCAAGCTCTTGCAGAACCCTTCTCCCCTGTTTTGGAACTACTTCGTACCATACCGGGCTTAGACACTCAGCCAATAACAGCGATTGCGATTCTTTCAGAAATAGGACCGGATATGTCCGTGTTTCCAACTTCGAAACACTTTATTTCTTGGGCTGGATGCTGTCCAAGAAACGATCGCAGTGCCCGACGAACAAAATCAACACGTATCTCTCGTGCAGGGCAGTCGTTGAAACCGCTACTTGTACAGATTGCCAATGCTCTTCTCAGATCCAAAGAACATCCAGAATTTAAAAATCGCTATCGTAGAATCAAAGCGAATCGTGGACACAAGAAAGCTATCATTGCTATTTGTAAGATGCTCCTGACCGCTATCTGGAATGTCTTATCAAAGGTGGAACCCTATTCTGCTAAAGGATATCTGGAGCCAAAACCTGCGAAAGAAGAGAAAGTTCTGACGCAATCCCAAGCTCTGGACCTTTTAAGAAAACGCGGATATACCATTATAGATAGTGCTTAAACCAAAGTTACGTTGATTCTTCCTAAATAGACTCGTTGTCTTCCATTTCAAAAATTTTGAAAACGGTAGGCTTATTTAGTGTACCGTTCTTCAGGTATCTTCAAATAGATTTATTTTCAAACTTTCCCTCCTAATTCTGTCTATCTTGAATTCTTTTGGAAAAACACTTTAATTTAATTCTTCAGTTCATTTCAAAGTACCAAATGACAAATTTAGAATTCAACCATAGTCTTCGTTGACCAGCCAACCACCTGATCTCCGCAGAACATTGCGTTGTTCTCCATAATAATCGACCCATCTGGTTTTACCGAAGCACCCAAAATTTCATCATTTGACCAGCCGCCAGAAAGGCCATCTCTAGCTAACGCTTCTAATTCTCCTAATACAGTCTTCATTGGTGGAAGTTCAATCAACGTTGACACGTTTCCTGCTGAAACGATCGCATCACATTTTTCGTCCATTGATACAAGTGGCTGGCTGGCGCCATCGCGCCCTGTGCATTCATTAGTCAAACCAACCGTTTTAATCCCTACATCCTCTAAAGCTACATAACAAGCGGTAAAGTCAGCATCCGGATTACCATACCCTTCTTCTGCTACCACAGCACTATCAGCACCTAAGCTTTTTGCCATTTGCGCAACAAATAGGGCCGCACGTTCTTTTTGCTCCAAGGCGACGTTTAGATTTGACATAATGATTCCTAGGAAATTAATTGTTTTTCCATGTTCTTCATATAACCGTTTTATCATTGGGAAGTTTTGGAAATCATAGGTCGACCATTTTGATGAACACGGCATAAAGGAGCCCGAAATCATCGCACCATCCAGCACTTCATTCGGATGCATAAAAGTCGGAAGCATCAAATTGCAGTCCCAACCGTAATTTAAGTCATTATAGCCTGAGTCTTCCATTTGTGATTGCGGTTGTAAGACAAAGACCACACTTGGTAATTTGTTGACCGCTTCACTGCGTTTGGTAATCGGTTCTAGTTCATAGGTTTCCACCTCATCTGATTTTAAGCCTTTGGTGACTGCTCCGATATACTCAGCTAAACGCATGCCTGCCCAGCGTAGTGCATGATTTTTCTTTTGCTGTTCATGCCATTCGAATTCTTCATCCGTGTCAGCCACTAATACAACATTTTTAAGTTGAGAATAATAGGTATATTTCGCCCCTTCTCCACTCATGTCAATCAGTCCATCTTGGAACCCTCCCCAGTGTTGTCCGACAACTAAGACACTCATGTCCTTTAACGCATGAGTCACCCCGTCACCAGTTTGCATCAATTTCCCAGTAACGCCAGGAAAAACGGGTCCGCCTCCAACACGATAACGAGGCTCAATCGCTTCTTTTACCGGGACCAATCGAACTTCATCCCCTGGTTTAACGATGTGTAGTTCTGCTTTTGTGATGTGTTCGTCTTCAAAAACGACATCTAACGCTTCTTTTTTATTGATCGTCAAGATTCCATCGGCATATGCTGTCTTTTCACCGAATTGAATATCCACGACATGAAAATTTGCGATATCTAATTTCATTTACTTGCTCCTTTCTCAAATCAATGCATCTCATCTAAATGCTCTTTATAGAGTAAAACTTGATATTTTTACGTTAAACATATCCAAGCGGCAACTTAGTTTCCTATATAGCCGCCATCAGCCAAACAAGCCTTCGCTTCAGACAAGCGTTTGTCCGCAATCATTACAACTGGACCGGTACACCCCATACCGCTCTCAGCGTATATTCCTTGCTTCCATAAATGATGAACAGCATCCTCTAAATCTAAGATTTCTACTCCATGAATCTCTTCAGTTACAATTTCTTTATCTGGTTGAGTAACTTCTTCTTGTACTACTTCTTTTTGCGGTTGAATTTCTTTTAGCAAAGTATCTAAAGATGCCTGCCTCAATTTGGTAAATTCCGCTTCTTGAACTTGCTGGAAGTTTCCTCGTACCAACTCGTCAGCAAATTCTAGCGCCCCCCTCACAACTGGTGAACCCGAAGCACGGGAAACGATCATAATTAGCTTATTCATTTCTTCTCCCACACCGGGGCCATAACCGAACCCTAACGACTCATAATTTCCACCCGTACTATAGGAAGAAAAGATTTTCTGCAAAATATTCCCCGTTAAAGAATCCATTACCATGACATCACAAGTCCCTGCAAGGACATCATTTCCCCGCATAACTGCTCCTCCATCACTGCGATTCGAAGTTGCAAAATGAATCGGATAGCCATTTTCCGCCAATCTTTTTAATGTAATCTCTGCTTGACGCGCGCCATCAATGTTCAATAACCCAATGGTCGGTTCTGCGATTCCACATGCTTTTGCTGTGATGATGCCATATAACGCATTCCGTACCAATGCCTCTACTCGTGTCAGTGCAGAGGTACCCGTTGTTGTTGCTAGATACATGTGCTTTCCTTTGGCGGGAGTGAGCACTCGACCGACAGTAGAAACACCGATCGGAAACGGATAGTGCATCGTCACACCAGCATCCGCAACTCCTTCGTTCAATAGCTCCTCTAATTTCTTATGGCCTTCCTCCGCATCTGAAACTAAGAAACTTTCAATCCCAGAATAGTCGATTTTCTGTGTGCCAATAACTTTTACCGAAATTCCTTTGTCAGCAGCCATTTTTGCCGCTTCGATCAGCTCTGCTTCGTCATGCTCGCTTCCTAAGGCAGTTAAGGCCACTGTTGAGGAAACACCTCGGCTAGTTTCCAACGTGTTCGCAAGTCCTTGAAACACATCCGCGATTATTTGTTTGGTCTCTTTTTCAGCCATAGGATCACTCCTCTAGCTTTCCAGCAAGATGACTTGCGAAGTCACGAAGAGCTTCCGCAATTAATTGCTTGATTTGATCTTCAGAAACAGTTTCCTCCTGTTTGCCGCTATTTTTTTGCATTACAAAGGAAATCCCATCAAATAAGTTCGTCATTCGTCCTAAGAATAGACTGCCTTTTCCGACAAACATTGCTCGATTGACCTTACCAGCCATAATATCGTTTCGTCCGAAGCCAAGATATGGGATACCAGATGGAATATGACCTTGAGTCGGCGCCCATCCCACCATTCCGTGCTGCTTCACGAAATCAGCTAATTCGGATTTTTCGATCTGCTTTTTCATTACTGCTAGAGCACCAATCATTTTATAATTTGCTTCAGGCACATTTCCTGCTCCCGCTGGTTTAGTGATATCAGGATTTTGCATCTCAACAGAATATTTATCGATATCTGTCAGCTTCAATCCAGCTTTTTCCAACGGGATGCTAGTTAATGACGAAATTACCTTTTGTGGCGAAGCGCCTGTGCCAACCGTATGCCGCCCGACAATATCAATATTCAATTCTGGACTGACACCATCATTTTCAGAGATTAAGACTGCAAAGCTTGCAACACAATCCTCTAAAATTGGTAGCTCTTTATTTAAATGATCTTTTCCGTTCATGCCTAGCTTCGCCGTTGAACCGCCTGCGGTAACGATTACATTTTTGAAGACGCCCGATTTCACTAATGAAGCGGCTTGAATCAATGCGTGGGTCGGGCCAGCACAAAAACCGCGAACATCGCTGCCAGTTGCATTCTCCAACCCAGCCATTTCCGCTGCTGCCTTCGCAAAGTTCCCACCGCCGCGTTGATTCATATCTCCGCAGGCTTCTTCTGAACATTCGAGCACATATTCAATTTCATTTTTGGCGATGCCTGTTTGCTGAAGCAAATGTAAGATCGCAATCGTACAGGATGCTTTCGAAACCAGGTTTTCAAAAATGACATGAGCAAACAAGGTATCATCTAAATTATGAGCGGCTTTTACACAGCCTACGACATCGCCTTTAAAATAAATCGGTTCTGCCTGTTCATTTTCGATGAAACCTGAAATCTCTTCCGAGGATACTTCCTCTGTAAGCTTTGCTAAAATTTTCTCATCTAATAATGGATGTTGATCTAATTTATCTTTTACTGTTTTACTAAAATCATCATTCAATTTGACCAAGTCAAACACATCGACATATTTCATCATACCGATGAACTCATCTTCAGGCATGATCTCACCAAAAGTACCCTGGCGTTTGTTCTCAGCTTTTTTATCGTACCAAGGGGTCTCGATAGCTTCGAGTTCTTCTGGTGTCATGTTTCCAATATAGACTTGGTTCGGTGGATAAGCGACACAAGTTTCGTAATCGCGTAGATGGTTACTTATTTCTTTCAAGTATTCTGAATCAGGATCAATTTTTCTTTGAAGTGTTTGAGTAGTGCCGTTGTAGACTACCATATCTGGGGTATGTGCAAGAAAATAGCTCGACCCTTTCAATACGCTATACATAGAAACATCCTTTCTTTTCAAAATTGTGGGATGATGCTGAACAAGTTCAAGCCCAGCACCATCAAAAAAGCTGCACTTTGAACTTATTCACTTACTTGACTTCGAATTGAAGTCATTTCATCGACGATATCGTCAACGTCTAGTACCATTTCCATCATGCCAACTTGTTCCTCATACAGCTCAGAGTCGATCGCTTCTTTCATTTCTGGTTCCACGATATGATATACGTCAAGTCCTAACTGGACTCCCGCTAATGGACCGGCATACGTAGGGTCGCCTAAAGTTACAGTTTCGGCAGCTAAACCAGCAGCTTCACCTTCTGCCGCGCCAAGAACAACAACAATATTCTCAGCACCGAATTCCTCTGTAAATTCTTTTACCCTCTTTTGATTTTCCAGATCCATTGCGCCCGCGGCCGTTCAGACAAAGCATTCTGTGGATGAGAATACTACATCTGCGCCTAGTGGTTTCACACATTCTTCAATGGCTTGACCAGGGACGCCGTCTCTGTCGCCGAGGATGATAACTTTTTTGTCTTTCAGCAACATAATGATTCCTCCTTATTTTTTTATTTAAACGGCTTTACCCGTTAAATATATTTTTTGATCATTGCTTCAACATTTTCTGGCGTTGCGTCATCTTTCACTAATTCCTCGACTTTTTCACCATCTTGATAAATTGCAATGACTGGTATCCCAAGAATTTTTTGTCCGATCGCTACTCTTCTAGCTTTTGCAGTATCTAGCTTTGCGAAAGGAATTTTCCCGCTGTATTTATCAGCGAATTCTTCAATGCTGGGCATCAATGCCTGACATGGTTCACAGGTTTCTGAGAAAAAATCTACTAGCATCGTTCCCTTGCTTTGTATAACTTCCTCTTCAAAGTTTTTCTTATTTAAAACTTTCATCGTTTCACTACTCCTTATTCAGATTAATCTACTCATTTTTCTCAAAGAAAAATGAATTTGTTTTTCATACCGTATGTCATTCTGTTAATCTTGCTAAAGCAAGAAACAGAACTGAAATCCTTATTCAGTTTAATGTACTTATTTTTTCTACCTTGAATTTACACTTCAAGTAAAATGCTAATGATGCAGATACTTTTCGACTGCGACAGCTGCTGTACAGCCATCACCGCTGGCGGTAACAACTTGACGCACGTTTTTCACTCGAACATCTCCTGCTGCGTAAACACCAGGAACACTCGTCGCCATTTTCTCATCGGTTTTAATGTATCCGCTTTCTATTTCTAAGACATTTTCAAAAATTTTCGACTGCGGTAAGTAGCCGATAAAACTGAAAACACCAATCAATCCGTCTTCTTCGTCAGCTTCGAAACGTGTTGCTTCATTTGTTTCGGTATTACGGATCGTTATCGCTTCAACAATGCCATCACCCTCAAGTCTTTCTACTACAGAATTGTAGATAAAATGGACCTTTTCATTTGCCATTATTTGCTCGATTGCGATAGCATCTGCCGTCAACTCTGGTAAATTCTGGATGATTGTCACTTTTCGAGCAAAGGTCGATAAGAACATTGCTTCCTCAACAGCTGAATTTCCGCCGCCAATCACAAAAACCTCCATGTCTTCAAAAAAGGCCGCATCGCACGTCGCGCAATAGGATAGTCCCTTCCCCATGAATTCTTTTTCGTTCTCGCAACCGATTGGGCGCGGAAAGGCTCCAGAAGCAATAATAACCGAACGACTTTGATACTCTTCTTTTTTCCCTTTAATGACCTTTACATCGTTGGATAAATCAACTTCTGTGATCGTATCTGCGGCCCGTTCGACACCGAATGAGGCTACTTGTTCAGTCATTCGCTGAATCAACGAACGTCCCGATTCCTTCTCGAGACTTCCTGGATAATTTTCAATCTCGGAAGTCAGTATAATTTGCCCCCCATCCTTCCCTTTTTCAATTAGTAATGTTTTTAGTCTCGCACGTCCGGCATAAATGGCTGCTGACAAGCCAGCTGGTCCTGCACCGATGATGATTACGTCATACACTTGCATATCTATCCTTCATCCCTTTCTTTATAAAATACGATGATTAACCACCGTGATTTTCTTAAATAAAATTTTTATGCTTTCTTTTTACTTTTTGTGAATAAGATGCTAAAAGTAGATGAACCAACCAAATTGTGATTCATTGAACATTTATATCTTAGATGCTCTTTAATAGTTAAAAGGATATAGATAAATTCACTTTTAGTCGATTGTCGACAAACGACTAACTTTCTCAACCACATTCTACCAACATTTACAAGATGATGCAATCCATTTTCAACTCATTTTTTCGTTATTTATTTTATAAAATAATATTACAGTTGTTCTTTTATGAATCTTAAGATTTCTGTTTTTATCATTTTGTTATCCTTTATAAAACCATTTAGTTATCTATTTCACTTTATAAATATTCCATTCCAAAGTTTTTCAATTTGTTATTACAGGTTTAAAACTATGAAATAGTTCATCTGCTTTTTACTATTTAATATTTTCCTGTTCTCTTATATGCAATCAAACGTTTTTTATTAATTGCCTGCAATTTTAAGCTTTAGAAAATTATAGGCAACAAAAAACCAGAGAAATATTTTCTCTGGCATAAAAGTAGTCTTTATTAAGCTTGCCTATCCGAAGGCTTGCTCCGTCCGTGAGATGATCTCATCCTGCAGGGCTTTTTCTAAATTATTGAAGTAATCACTATACCCCGCTACTCGAACAATTAGATTTTCATAATCTTTCGGATGTTTTTGCGCTTTTATCAATGTTTCACGATCAATAACGTTGAACTGAATATGATGGCCGTCTAATGCAAAATAACTGCGAACTAACGAAGCCATATTAGTGATCCCCGCTTCTCCTGCTACCACACTAGGTGTAAATTTCTGATTAAGCAGAGCACCACCAGTTTTCGTTTGATCAATTTTCGATGCGGACTTAATAACCGCAGTTGGACCGTTGCGATCAGCGCCTTTTTCTGGAGAAATTCCATCTGGTAATGGAATTCCTTTATGCCGTCCATTTGGCGATGCCTCCATGACTTGACCAAAGTAAACGTGGCACGTTGTCGGTAAAAATTCCACGACCGTTTTTGAGCCTTTCGGAGTTGGACGACCTGCAATTACCTCTTGTAGAGAATCAGCAACATCACGTAATAAAGTATCCGCGTATTCGTCATCATTTCCATATTTAGGCGTTTCATTATAGACACGATCAAAGATTTCGTCATAGTTTTCAAAGTCTGCTTCACAGGCATCTAATAAATCCTGCATCGACATCGTTTTTTCTTCAAAGACGTTATGCTTAATTGCGGCTAATGAATCAGTAATCGTTGCGATACCAACACATTGGATATAGCTAGTATTATAACGAGCGCCACCCGCATTGTAATCTTTACCAACTTTGATACAATCATCAGACATCACAGAAAGCAACGGTACCGGCATAAATTCCATATACATCCGTTCAATCATGTTATTACCCGCAACTTTCACATCAACTACGTATTGCAGCTCTTTATGGAAAGCGTCAAAAACTTCTTCATAGGTTTTCATTTTAGTGAAGTCGCCTACATCGATTCCCACCTGTTTATCGGTGTAATGATCATAGCCCCGGTTCATAGCAAGTTCAAATACTTTCGGGATATTCAGATAACCAGTTAGCACATAGGCTTCTTTTCCGGCTACACCAACTTCAACACAGCCAGAACAAATGCCGCTTTCTCTAGCATCGTCGACAGATTTTCCTAGATAGCTTAATTCGGCTAAAATCGCTTCAGAATTATACATTGCTGGTTGTCCCCAGCCTTTACGTGAAACTTTCAAAGCTTCACGCAGGAATTTTTCAGGGGATTTACGAGAAATTTGAACATTTGAGCTTGGCTGCAGCAGCTTCATTTCATCCATAACTTCCAGAATCAAATAGCTAACATCACTGACCCCGCTTGTTCCATCTGGACGTAATGCTCCCGTATTTAAATTACAGAAATCCGTATAGGTTGCACTTTCTTTTAAAGTAATCCCAACCTTTGGCGGTGCAGGCTGGTTATTGAATTGAATCCAAAGATTTTCCAAAAGCTCCCGCGCTTTTTCACGTGTTAAGCGGCCTTCCTCGATATCCTTTTCATAGAAAGGCTCTAAATGCTGATCTAATTTACCTGGAGAATAGGCATCCCAGTTATTCATTTCTACCGTTACACCAATATGAGTGAACCAATACATTTGAATCGCTTGGCGGAAGGTTTGCGGCGCATGCTCTGGAACCACATCACAGACTTCAGCTAGATCCAATAGTTCTTGTTTCCACTGAGGATCTGTTTCTGTTTCAGCCAAATCACGACATTGCTGTGCATAGCGTTTCCCGAAAATAATCATGCCTTCGCAAACTAGCTTCATGCCTTCTAGTTCTTCCCGTTTATTTAAAGCCTCCATGTCATTGTTGTAATCCAAGTTATCGATTTCTTGTTGGATATCCGCTTTGAAATCAGCAAAACCTTTTTGGTACATTTTTCCATCAGCTACCGTATGACCAGGACCGCGTTGCATTAAAAATTCAGTATACAACCCTGCGTCAAATAATAAATGCCATTCCTCTGGCAGCAATCGATTCATTCGTGTCATCATGGCACGATCATGCCAGTAGGGAATGATAACCTCTTCCTGGATACGACGATCTTCCTCACTCACACGGAAGAAAACTTTCTCACGATTGTTCATATTGTCAAAATCTTCTAAAGTATGACAGCACAATTCAGGAAATGTCGGTGCAGCCCATGGTTTATCCCCTTTTTCGCCTAAAACTAGAGAGCCTTTTTCAATATAATTGGTGCGATTTTCCATAATGTACTTGAACGCCTTTCCTCGTAAAACAGGCGCAGAAACCTTGCCCTCCCATTTTTTGTAGGCTTCCGTCAAAAGGACTGCTCGTTCCATTGAAATACTTGGTGTACATTCCTTATCACTGATTTCCCTTAATCGTTTGATTCGTTCTGTGCTACCTCTTCTTGTTGGTTCTAGTGTTAATTCCGCCATTGATCTTCCTCCTATTTTGTATATTCATCTTTCTTGATTACTTACCCGCCAATCGTTACTTGATAACCTGCGTCTTGGTAAATTTTTTGCAAGCGCGCTACTTTTTCATCTGCTGGTTTAATGAAGTTCTGCGTACACACTCTTTTCAACCGTTCATATTTATCTCGTCCGAAATCATGATACGGCAGCAACGATATTTCACTCACATGAATCTTCTCTTTAGCTAGCCAGGCAATAACTTCCTCTGCATCCAGTTCTTCTGCATTAATTTCATCTAATAAAATTAGACGAAGATTGATTTCTGCTTGCTGTTCAGATAGAAATCGCAAATTCTCCAGCACTAATTGATTGCCAGCACCTGTATAAAGCTGATGATTATGTGAATCAATGAACTTTAAATCGTACAAAAATAAATCTGCATATGGAAGAATTCGTCGATAATTTTCAGTTGGGGCGACTCCACAGGTATCAATAGCGACAGTTATGCCTAATCTCTGGCATTCCTTCGCTAGTTCAACCACATAATCCATATTTTGAGCCATCACTTCACCGCCAGAAAATGTGACACCGCCACCTGATTGATCGTAAAAGATTTGATCTGCTTGGATTTTCTTAACTAACTCATGAACAGAATAATCTTTACCAATCAGTTCTTCCTTGCCATATTTGTTTAACATGATCTCTGGTGAAAATACTTGACTTTCAGGATTGTGACACCATTCACATCTGATGGGACACCCTTTGAAAAAAATCGTCGTACGAATTCCCGGCCCATCATGGGTCGAAAACTTTTGAATATTAAAAATCGTCGGCTTTTTCACGTACTTCCCTCCCGCCTTTAATTATAAAACTCAAACGAGAAAGTTGCAAGCGCTTAATTCATTTTGATGAATTTTTCATTTTATTTTTCGCTTTTTTTTCATTTTAATGATGGTTAGGAATTTATCTGTTTTTCAGGTATACTAAAAATAATTAATCATGTGAGGGGCTAACAGATGAATATTGGAGAAAAAGTGAAAAATTTGCGTAATGAACAAGGGATGACTCTCAAACAGCTATCTGAAGCCACCGGTTTGTCAACCGGCTTCTTATCGCAGTTCGAGCGGGGGATTACAACGATTGCGGTTGAACATTTATCAAGTATCGCAGATTTATTTAAAGTAAGAATTAATTATTTTTTTGAAGAAGAACCTGAAATTGAACCGATTGTTCGCGGGTACGACCAACCGGTGATCCACAAATTAAACAACATGATCTATAAACAATTAAGCCGCACACCACAGGATAAGAAGATTGCGCCAAAAATGATCGAAATCATGCCACATGAAAAGCGTGAATTGCCGACTACCTATCCACATCAAGGAGAAGAGTTCGTGTATGTTTTAGAGGGAATCTTGACATTGGTGATCGAAGAAAAGACGTACCAACTTTATCCAGGTGACTCCGCTCATTATTTTTCGACGATTGATCACAATTGGGACAACCAAACTAGCAATGTCGTAAAATTTATCGTGGTCCACTATCCAAATGATTATTAAAAGCGCTCGATCAAAAATGATCGAACGCTTTTTTACTTAGTAGTACAGACTTCTAAAATCATTTCTCTATGGATAGTTCCGTGAATAATTTCCTAAAAACCATTGCTAAATGCTCTTGTGCTTTTGAAAATAATTCTGAATCATATTTGGTTAGTACCTCTTCACCGAAAGAACGTTTCTCAATGTACTGATTATAGCGAATCTCTAGCTGTAATGCTTCAATTCCGGATAGTTCACTAAAGTGACGGGTAATAAATCCACCACGAAATGGGTGATTGTTGGAAACGCTGTAGCCAGCTTCCTTTAAAAAAACTGTTAACAGCTTTCGCAATTTCGCACTAGAAGTTTGATCCATTTGATTTCCAATCACAAAATCAGCTGGGGTAGTTCTGGCATCATTTGGATATTCCGCAAAGCTATGCAGATCAATTAAATAGACTTTTCCAAATCGGCTCTTTTTGGCATCGATTAATCTCTGCAATGCTTGGTGATAGGGCCAATAATAGTTTTCTAAGCGTTCAGTAATAATATCTGATGTTAGCTTTTTTGTATACAAGGCTTTTCCAAAGGTATTTTGCTGATAAATCACCGCCTCTTGATAATTCATTCCTTTTATTTGACTTTCTCGGTTCGGATCAGCCACATAACGATTCACTCGATTTTCGATCATCGTACAGCCCATTGCTACTAAAAAATTGTATAGCTCGGGTAAAAACCAATCTGTGTTCGCCAAAACCACATCTTTCCGTAAGCTTGAGCGCATTTCCTCTGGTATCCATGTTCCACTATGGGGCAAACTGATAACTACTGGATAGATGTGTTTTTCTTTATTATATGTGATAAATGTTTTCATTGAGTCCCTGCCCTCCGATAATTTTTCTCTTTGATTATACCTCTCCAATCTCTTGTCTAGATACAAAAAAACTGACAAAGAGCATTCTCCTTGTCAGACTTGGATTTTAATTTGCTTCTAATACCTTCAGTCGTTTATAAACATCAATCAATTCTTGAGTTAAGCCTAAATAGGAAATAGCGTTCATTAAATGATCCTGACTATGCACCATCAATAATGTCACTTCTGAATTATTTCCACTAGCCTCCGCGGTCAGCAGACTCGTTTGCGTATTGTGGGCCTCAACTAATGCATCATTAGCTGCTTTCATTCGTGACTCAGCCTCCGAAAAATGATTTTCCTTTGCCGCCGCCAACGCTGCAATTGCTTCACCCTTTGCATTACCGGCATTCATAATTAGTCCCATAACTACCTGTAACTGTTCATCATTCATTTCCCCAAAATCCCTTCTGCCTAAATTTCATCAAAATCAAAGGTATCAAAGTCGATCTCTTCTGCTTCAAGCTCTTCCGCTTCTTTTTCTTCTCGTAAATACTGATCATCTAGCACTTTGATGAATGGATAATAGATCGCCATTCCTAATACAATCAGCAACGCCTGTAAAACTGAGGCCTGCCAGCCGCTTACTAAAAAGCCGGAGATAATCGGCGGTGTCGTCCAAGGCAGTTGAATACCATTTGTATAAGGAACAAGTCCCCAATCCATCGCAAAGTAAGAAATAATAATATTAATAGTAGGAACTAGCGCAAAAGGAATCAAAATAATCGGGTTCAGAACAATTGGTAAGCCAAAAATGATTGGCTCATTAATACCGAAAATACTTGGAACGAGTGATAGCTGTGATAACTTTTTGACTCGCTGGCTCTTACAAAAGAGTACCATCACGATAATTAATGACAGTGTTGAGCCACCACCGCCAAATGTCGCAAACATGTCTTGAAATTGACCTGTGATGATATTGGGAATTTCATGCCCGTCTTTAAATGCTTGCATATTTTCGACTGACAATGCGCGTAAAACCGGATTGAACACCGCACCAACAACACTGCTTCCATTAATACCGAAGAACCAAAAGAAATGTAGGAATAAGTAAGCAATAATCATCGCGCCTAACGTGTTGCCTAAACTCAATAGTGGCGTTTGTAAGAATGTAAAGATCACATCTTGCAAGTTCCCCATTGATGTCAAAGAAACTAACCAATTGAGAACAAACATAATTGTTACTACCACAAAACTTGGAATCAATGCTTCAAAAGACTTCACTACGGTAGGTGGAACACCATCTGGCATCTTGATTGTCCAGCCGCGGTGAATCACGGCCGCAAAAATCCGGGTAGAAACTAACGCAATGATCATTCCTAAAAATAGTCCGCTTGAACCCATCCATTTTAAAGGTAAACTCGTTACTTCATACACCTTCGTACTATTTTCTGGTGTGAAGAGTGTAGTGTAAGGCGTCAGGATAAAGAACGAAACCAATGCCAGAGCAGCCGACTGAATCGCATCAATTTCCAATTGCCGTCCTAAGCTATAAGCAATTCCCACAACCGCTAAAATTGTCATCACATCGAAGCTGGCTGAAGCAGGTACCGACATCAAGGATTCCCAATTATTGCCTAAAATTGGAGAAATCATGTTGCTCCAATTCGGAATCGGAAAATTCGCCAAAAGTAGGAAGAACGATCCAACAATCAATAAGGGCGTAGAAATCAAAAAACCGTCACGGATCGCGATCAAATACTTATTTTCCCCGATGACTTTGGCTAATGGTGTCAAAACTTTTTCCAACCAGTTTAAAAACTTCTGCATCTTTTTATCCTCCAATCAGTTCAATATTATTTTTTATTTTTTTTAAGCAATTTTAGAACTTCCTTCATCGCTTTTTCCCCGTCCATCATGCCGTAAATCTCGGGTGCGATCACTGCTACTGGAATCCCCTGCGGAGCAAATTGTTCCTGTGTTTTTTCCAATAAGAATTTTACTTGTGGGCCTAAAAGAATCGCTACTGGTTTTTCCTTTTCAACTACTTCCTGTGCACGTGCTACTGGAAAAGCTGTAATTTGCAGCGGCATATTATGTTTTTCAACGATCTCCATCATTTTGTTAACCATAATACTTGTGGACATCCCTGCATCGCAAAATAGATAAATTTGTTTTTTACTCATTTTCTTCACTCTCCTATTTTTTATTCAATCGGTGCTTTAATCCGTTTTTCATAGGCATCTAGCCAATCCTGTGTGATCGGTTGGATATCTGTAGTGTGACCGCTTCCCATATTGGCAATGAAAATCTGCGGGTTTTCCTTATCGTTACCTACACTGAACGTAAACTCAACGTTTGTCGCTACGCCCCACTCGCCTTTAGGGTTCATCGCGATCAATGAGAAAGCACCTGCTTTGCCATAGCGTGCAGTCAATTTATCATGAAATTCATAGACAGCTTTATCGCAGGCGTCTTGCGGCTTCAACCCTTCTCCCATCAAACGAACGATTTCATAGGATAAGCAGCCCTTCATCAAGTCTTCGCCTAAGCCTGTCGCTGCTGCTCCTCCGATCTCACTATCCACGTAAAATCCCGAGCCAGATAATGGGGAATCACCGACCCGTCCCGGCTTTTTCATGAACAGCCCAGAGCTAGATGTGCCTGCCGTCATCGTTCCCATCTGATCCAAAGTAATCGCGCCAACGGTATCATGACCATCGTAGGGATTCAGATTATTTTCCTGAATTTCCTTCAAACGCTTCTCCCAAATTTTATGGGCACGTTCTGTCAGCATACTCTTTCGTTCGAAGCCTTCCAGCATTGAATATTTGGTTGCCCCTTCACCGACCCGAAAACTATTGAATTTATCTTTACTAAGTTTTCGTGCAACAGAGATTGGATTTTTTACATCGGTGATTCCTGCCACTGCACCAATTTCAAAGGTATCCCCGTGCATGAAGGCAGCGTCCATCTCTAAGATTCCCTCGACATTCGGCAATCCGCCAAAACCAACAGATTTATAATAAGGATAATCCTCTACTGTCTTTATTAAGGTTTCTACTGCGTCACCAGCCTTCCCTTTCTTCTCTAGCAAATACATTGCTTCTATTACACCATCATGCGCCATGCGCCATGTCGCAATTGCTCCCCACGCCATCGTCGTGCTCCTCCCGTTACCGTTTACATTTTCAAAATCTGAATTCATTATAGATAGTATATACTGTTTTGTATATACTAAATTTGAAATTTTTTTATCTTTTTTTACCGTTTTCTAAGCTAAAGATATGAAGCAACAAAAAAAAGACCCGCAATCCCTTGCTAGGTCTCAAAAAATCAATTATTCAATTAGTTTTAACATGCCCCGCATATAGATTTCCATGTTTTTCAACAGATCCTCTTCATCCATATATTCGTCCTGATTATGGGCAATCCCCTTTTGACCAGGAAACGAAGGACCAAAGGCAACGATATTCGGAACAAAGCGGGCATAAGTTGCTCCGGTCGTCGTTACCGGAGTCCCATCCAATCCTGTAACCTCTTCATAAACAGCTGATAAGAGTTGAATATTGGGATTATCCTTAGGAAAATGGCTGCTTTTGATACGACGGACTACTGTTAGCTGACTCTCCGGCGGCAAATGTTTTTTCAAGCTATCGGTAACTTCTGCTTCTGTGACTGAAACAGGATAGCGAATCGCTACCGAAAGCGCTAACTGCTGGTCTTTTTTGATCAATTCATAGGGCGTGATCATTAATTTACCACTATCCGCGTCTGAAAAAGCAAGGCCTAAGCCTTCCCCATGATGTTGATTTGCTAAACTCTTTACCAGCCAAGAAAAATACTCCGCCAGTGTTCCAGTAACGGCTTGTTCCTGTAAAATTTTTTCCGCCAATAGTGTAATTGCGTTTTCTCCTAGTTCAGGTGCATTCGAAGGGGCTCTTTTCCCCTGCACACTGATATTCTTGCCGTGTATAGTTACTGATAACGCATCTGGAACATGATCGCGGGCTTGATCACCGATGAAATCACCTAAATCTTTTAGTTCTTCTTTAGGAAGCGTTGTCAAAATTTCATAGTTAACAATCCCACGTTCGCCATAAACCACCGGATACTTGCAATCAGGCGTAAAACCAAACTGTGGTGGCTGTTCTTCGCTCAAATAAAGCGGAATATCTGAGCTGCCGTTTTCCTCATCGGTACCAAAAATGATTCGGATCGTTTTCTTTACGGGCAAATCCATCTCCTTCAACAGCTTCAAGCCAAATAAGCAGGCTAAAATCGGTCCTTTGTTGTCTAAAATGCCGCGACCATAAAAGCGTTGATTCTTTTTGCTTAATTTAAACGGCGGAAATGACCAGCCATCCCCCGCTGGGACAACGTCCAGATGACCCACGACACCAATATAGTCTTCTGCGTCACCCCATTGCGCATACCCTACTACATCATTGATGATCGCCGTTTTGAATCCGTATTTTTCCGCTAAAGACATCACTGTGAGTAAGGCTTCTTTGGGGCCTTTCCCAAAAGGTGCTTGTTTTGCTGGTGTACCTTTAACACTTTCTATTTGCATTACCTGATCCAGATCCTGATAGAATTGTTCCTTGTTTTCTTCAATTACTTTTCGAAAATCAATCGTCATAAGAGCCTCCCTAGTTGTACTTGCTTTATTTGCCATAGCGAGTAAGTGTGGTTTTAAAGACATAACGATCCGAGCGATAGTAAGAGATATCGTAAAAAATCGGTGTCGCGTCTAATGCATAGGTCACAGAATAGACTTGCAGCAAGGGGTCTCCCATCGGTACATCCAGTAATTTTGAAAGATCCGGTTTGACCAAAATTGCCTCCACTTCCTGATGAGAATAGGCAATCTCGGTTTTTTCCTCTAGCAATTTAAATAGCGAGCCGCTGAAATCCTCTGCTTTTAACCCTTTTACATAAAACTCGGACAAATAAATTTTTTCCACTGTCATTGGTTCATCATCTAATATCCGCCGCCGAACCAACTCATAGATTGGTTGATCTTCTTCTAGTTGCAGTGCGTTCAGAATTTCCTCTGACGGCTCACTAACCTTTTTAAACGAAATAACTTCTGTACTACTGGTTTTTCCATAGGCCTTCGCGGCTTCAGTAAAGCCTTGCAGCCCAGAGCGCCCACTTTGAATTTTTGGCTGTGACATTACATAGCTTCCCTTACCGCGCCGTTTCACCAAAATATTCTTGCCGATTAAATCATCGATGGCTTTACGAATCGTTAAGCGGCTACAATCAAACTCCTTCGCCAAGTCATATTCAGAAGGTAATTTTTGTGAGCTTACATAGATTCCTTCATGGATACGTTTTTCGATCTCAGCGGATACCTGATTAAATTTCGCCTTTGTCGTTTTCTTATCCTCCATAATTTCTCCCTTTTTCGATTATTTCTTTCTATCTACTATCCAATCTTCATTTTCACTATACTGATTCTTCCACAGCTTGGCTAGATTAACTTTTTCCGTCTCATTCGGTATATACCTTACAGTATATACTATATTCAGTTTTAAATATATTTCAATCATTCTCAGCTTTTTTTTACTTTTAAGCCATTTTTTTAATCTTAAAGTGCTTCTCAATCGTCTTTTTTTCTAACTTCATTTCCCTTATAATACCTTCAGGTGATTTGATGAATATAATAGATGCAACGGAAATCGTTGAGAAAATGAATAACCAAAAAATAAATTATGACCGTGTGTTGCATAAGATGATTCAATCGTGGGAAAAAGAAAAAGTCCGCCCACGAATTTTGATTCATTCCTGTTGCGCACCCTGCAGTACCTATACCTTGGAATTTTTGACCCAGCACGCAGATGTGACGATCTTCTTCTCAAATTCAAACATCCATCCTGAAAGTGAATATCAACGTCGAGTTTTAGTTCAAGAAAAATTTATCCATGACTTTAATACAGCGACTGGCAATCAAGTTGATTTGATTATTGACGACTATAAACCGAATGAATTCATTCAGTTAATGCAGCAAAAGGAATTGATCGCAGAACCTGAAGGCGGGAAACGTTGTACCGCTTGCTTTAATATGCGCTTAGACTTAGCAGCAAAAGAAGCGTTGGAACGCGGTTTCGACTATTTTGGTAGTGCCTTAACGATTTCCCCGAAAAAAAATAGCCAATTGATCAATCAAATCGGTATGGATATCCAAAAAATCTACAATACGCATTACTTGACAAGTGATTTTAAAAAAAATTCCGGCTACCAACGTTCGATTGAGATGTGTAAAGAGTACGATGTGTATCGCCAATGCTACTGCGGCTGTGTATTTGCAGCAAAGCAACAGGGATGCGATTTGAAAATAATTAACAAAGAGGCAAAAGCCTTCGTGAAGGAATACCAGAAACAACCAACCGAAGCATAGAAAATGGACCGATAGAAAAAACTATCGGTTCGTTTTTTGAAAAAAATCAAATCTCATATAAAATTTATACTATATTCGCGGATCATTGCTTTTTCTCTAAATTTTGTTATATCTCGTATTGATAGCCTTTACATACCAACCGTTTTTTCGATACAATTAACTAATTAGAACAAAGACTAAGAGAGGTTATGACATGATCAAAGAAAAACTGAACTCGAGATTCGGCTTCTTTCTCATATTAACGCTATTATTATGGGCCAAAAATCTATTTGCCTATCTGGTCGATTTCGACTTGCGTTTAGATAATGCGCTTCAGGTTTTTATTCTGCTAATCAATCCGATAGCGTCCACAATGCTCTTTTTGTCGATCTTTTTGTTTATCCGGAGAACGAAAGCTGCCTATATTACAGGATATCTCATTTACTTGTTACTTAGCATCTTACTTTTTGCTAACGTGGTTTATTATCAAGAATTCACCGATTTTCTTACCATTGATACAATATTAGGTGCGGGAAAAGTCGCCAGCGGACTTGGAGAAAGTGCTATACGACTATTTAAGCCTCATGATGTTCTGTATTTTCTGGACTGTATTGCTGTACTAGCCGCTTTACTACTAAAGAAACTCCCAGTAGATACTCGTCCCGTTCGAGCAAAGCTGGCTTTTACAGTCACGATGGCTTCGTTATTGTTTCTTGCTGGAAATATTGCACTGGCGGAAACAAGTCGTCCAGGCTTATTGACTAGAACGTTTTCTAGAGATTATCTAGTGAAATATTTAGGAATCAACGCCTATACCGTTTACGACGGCGTCAAAACCTACCAAGTCTCACAAATTCGTGCACAGGCCAGCCCTAATGATATGGAAGTTTTAGCGGAAAAACTCAAGCAGCAGCCAAAGGAAATGAATAAGGAAACATTTGGTATAGCTAAAGATAAGAATATTATCTATGTCCATCTAGAAAGTGCCCATCAATTTTTGATTGATTACAAGCTGAAAGACGAAAACGGTGTCGAGCATGAAGTCATGCCTTTTGTAAATAGTCTGTATCACAGTCAAAGCTCTTTCAGCTTTGACAATGTTTACCATCAGGTCAGTGCTGGAAAAACCAGTGACGCAGAAACATTATTGGAAAATTCCTTGTTTGGGCTGAATCAAGGCTCTCTATTTTCACAGTTAGGTGGCAAGAATACCTTTAATGCCGCACCTGCGGTTTTTGATCAAAAATTAGGTTATACAACTGCAGCCTTTCATGGTAATGCTGGAAATTTTTGGAATCGCAACGAAACATATAAACGATTTGGTTACCAGCATTTCTTTGACTCTAGTTATTATAGTTTAAATGATAAGAATTCTTTCCAATACGGGTTGCATGACAAGCCTTTTTTCCAGCAATCAGTGAAATATTTGGAGCACCTGCAGCAGCCTTTTTACGCGAAATTTTTAGCTGTCTCTAACCACTACCCGTTTTCTGAATTACCTGAAGCGGAGAATGGTTTCCCAAAAGTAGATACCGGCGACTCAACGATCGACGGCTATTTTGCAACAGCGAATTACACTGATACAGCCATCAGAGAATTTTTTGATTATCTAAAAGCCAGCGGACTTTACGAAAATTCTATGATCGTTTTATATGGCGATCACTACGGTATTTCTGACTCACGAATTGAGGCAACTAAAGAATTATTTGGCAAAGATGATTGGACGACCTTTGATACCATCGAAGCACAAAAGGTGCCTTTGATCATTCATCTTCCGGGCCAAGAAAAGGGAACGATCAATCATACTTATGGTGGACAAATCGATGTATTGCCTACGTTGTTGCATTTAGTTGGTTATGATTCTAATGATTTAATGCTGCTGGGACACGACCTGCTTTCTCCTAATAGAGAACAGTTAGTCGCCTTTCGCAATGGAGATTTTGTTACGGAGGACTATTCTTACCATAAGGGCGATGTTTACGATAATCAAACAGGGGCTCTATTGAACTTTAGTCAGCCTGAAATACTGGAAGAAGCCAAAGAAGTTAAAAAGAAAGTCGAGGAACAGCTAAATATCTCCGATCAGATCAATAATGGGGATCTGTTGCGGTTTTATTACGACAGTGGATTGAGCCCGGTTAAAGTAGAGGAAATCAATTATAAAAATTCCATCAAAAACTTAAACGGGATTGAGAAAAAGCTAGGTGATCAATCAACCAGCGTCTTTTCGAAGAATAATCAGCAATCAACAGAAGATTTGTACAAAACAAAATCCTTTAAAGAATACACCACTGAAAAAAATGACTAACAAAAACGCGAAAACAGTTTAAACACACTGTTTTCGCGTTTTGTTACTTTAAATTCCAATATGTGTAGAATAACGGATTTATCCTAGGAAAAAATCTGATAATTCGTTTTAGTAAAAATGGCTATCTGCTTTTTTTCGGCGCGCAGCTCGGCTCAGTCAAAGTTAATATTTCTAAAACAATACTGGCTTCAAGTGAAAAATAACCATCTATTATTGTATTCTATATCATTTCTCGCCCTTTAATACACCTGATATTCTTGCCCTGTTTGTTTTCCTTCGACACTTTTTACAAATGCCATTGCCACGCGCTCTGCTGGTACAGGTACAAACCCTCTAAAGGAATCTTGGAATTTATCATAGGACTCTACTAAAACATTGGGACTGACACAGTTGATGCGAATACCCTGAGTAAAATCAATGGCTGCTGATTTTACAAAAGCTGCCACACCACCGTTGGCCATTGCTGCTGAAGCCCCGCCTGGAATCGGATCGTCCTTCATGATGCCTGTCGTTAATGTAATACTGCCATCACGTCGTAAATATTTTTGTCCAATTAATGCCAGATTGATCTGCCCTAACAGCTTGCTTTGTACCGCCACTAGATTATCTTCAGGGGTCATTTCTTCTATTGGTTGAAATTTGGCTGTTCCTGAAGCATTTACGATCGCGTCTACATGTCCAACCTTCTTGAACATTGTTTCGATACTCTCTACAGATGTTAGGTCCACCTGTACATCGCCACTTGTTCTTCCAGCTATAATCAGTTCGTGATGTTCCTTCAATTTTTCAACAATTGCTTGACCGATCGTTCCTTTACCACCAACTACTAAAATACGCACAACTAGTCACTCCTTTTACTTTTCTATATACTCTTTAGTGGTCATAATCGTTACACCTAGATCATGTAACCTCCTATTCCAAATATTTCGCATTGGTTTAATAACAGAATCATGAGCATCTTCAATTAATGTCACAGGATAATTTTCTGCCAAAGCCCCTTTACACGTACTTTGGACGCACGCGTTACTCATTAAGCCAACTACCACAAACTTCCGAAAATCATGTTTAGAAATGATCGATCGGAATTCTGGTGCTTTAAATGTATTCATTTGAATCTTTGAAATCACTAGATCCTCCGGTTCACGGTGTAATTTCTGCGAAAGTTCACCATACCCAGCCTTTTTTATAAAAACGATAGGAAGATCCTCTTTATGAAAATAATCGATCAATCCATTCACATTTTTCAAAAAATTTTCTTTGCCAATCAATGGTGCTAATGTTCCTTTTTGTATATCCACGACCAATAATGCAGTTTGCGACACGACAACCTCAACCTTTCATTTTTCTTCTTAATAGTATTATATAGCAAACAAAGAAGGCTTTCATCCAATAGTCCCAGCTGATTGATCGCTTTAAACTGCTGACTTCATGAATTGCTTTGTTGATCATAAGAAATATTTGACCCCAAAAAAAAGACCCGCCGCAGCAGGTCTTAATGTATTAATCTTCTTTTTCTTTATCGAGCTTTTTGTTGATTTTACCAGCAACATCATCTGCTGTTTCTTTTGCCTTGTCTTTTGCTTTACCGAATCCTTGTTGAAATTTGCCTTTTAATTCGGTCGTTTCATCATCTGTTACTTTCCCTTTTGCCTCGTTCACTTTACCTTTTAGTTCGTCGTTATTTGCCATAACAAATCCTCCTCTATTGATAAAATAGGCACCAAATATCTCTAAAATTATTCTACCATCGAAGAAATGAGAAGGCTAAATATCTGCTTGCGTATTCAACAAACGCTCTGCCTGTTGAATTTCCTGTTTTAGTGATTTAATCCGCTCTTCTTTCAACTCACTGGAAAAAGTTAAATGCTCTAATCGTTCCAATTCGATTTTTGCTGCAGCTAATTCTGCCTTTGCTTCAATAAGAACGCTTTCATTTATCTTCATTGTAAAATTCCTCCCAAGCATCCCACACGAGATATCGACTAATTCTATGCTACACTGCTTTTGAGGTGAAGTAAATGCGAAATACATGGTTACAGGAACAATTGACTGCAATTTCTGATGAGAAGTACCAATTTATCATCGATGAGGCAGTTAAATATATCGAACAATTAGAAGATGACAATGAAAGTTTACAAGTCGCATTAGAGGGAAATATTTGGAGTCCAAAAAAATGGAACGAAAAAGCAGAGAAGTAAGCCAAGGAGTATTGGCCGCTTCTCTGCTTTTACTTTACCTACTCAAATGTTTCATTCAAAAAGCAAATAATTTCCTGCTGTGCCGCTTTTGCAGTCTCAGGATGATAATTTGCAGAATAGGAATCTAGAAAACCGTGCTTAGCCGTAAAAAGACGAACAGTTGTGTTCTGTTTTCCTTCTAAACTTTTCACTGTTTTCTCTATTGAAAAAGCAGGTTCTTGAGAAAAAAGCAGCAATGTCCGGCACTTTGGCATAATTTGTAGATGGTCTCTGATTCGCGAACCATAGCAGGCAATCACCCCAGCACACTCCAGCTCATCACTACAAAGCCAAGCAAGTGTGCCACCAACACTAAAGCCCAAAAGATAGACCGTTTCATGGAGCTGAGATATTTTCTCAATATAATAATTGAAAGTGAAATTTTTGATCTCCGAATAATGAGCATAATAATGCTCGTATGCCTGTTCCGCCTCCTGATAAGAAAAAGAGGCCCGCTTCAAAAGATTAGGGCAATAAACAGTGAAGCCCCTCTGTTCATAATACTTGATTTGATCCAGCATGAAATCATTAATGCCATAGATTTCATGGAGAATTACAATGGCTGTGCTAATTAGAATCATCCTCACTTTTACTCCATTTTAACAAATGAAGGGAAGAAATTAAGAGAATTTTTGATCTAAACTTTGAATTGCTCGCATCAAACGTACAGCGCCATCAATAATTTTTTCTTTTGGAGCACCTAAATTAAACCGAAGATACCTCTCACCCTCTGGTCCGTAAGTCTCTCCTTTCATAATCGCTACCTTTTCCTGTTTGACTAAAACTGTTTGTAGTTCTTCCATTGTATAAGGTAATTGCTCAATATTGATCCAACCTAGATAGGTAGCTTCGGGAATCTCAAACTGAATTCGTGAATCGCTAGCAAGAATTCTTTTCAACTCTAAGAAATTGGCATCAATGGTCTGATTCAACTCTTCCACCCATTTATTCTGATTGTTATAGCAATCCATCGTCGCAAGCAATGCAGGATAAGGGATCGAAGACAAGCCATCACGCCCCTTCAAAACACTCAAGAATTTTTCTCGTAATCCAGCTTCAAAAAAGATTCCATAAGACCCACCTAATCCAGGAGAATTGAAGGTTTTAGACGCCGAAGACAGTAAAACCACTGGAATCTCGAGTTGATCTATAAATGCTAAGATCGGCAAATGTTTTTTTTCTGGACGACGCACATCCATATGAATCTCATCGCTGATGATGGCAATTTGATACTGATTACACAAGGAAATCAAGCGGGTAAGCTCACCTTGAGTAAATACTCGACCAGTTGGATTATGGGGATTGCACAATAAAAAAATCGTTGGTTTTTCAGTTGCAAAAGCTTTTTCCAGTGCGGCGAAATCAATCGTAAACTGTTCATTGACGTTTGTTAGTGAAAAAGTGATTAATTCACGATCATTACCGCCGATACAGTTAAAAAAAGCATCGTAGCAGGGAGTTAAAGTGATAATTTTATCTTTTTTTTTACTCAATAATTGGATGCATACCGACAGACTATAGATCACACTGGGAGAATAGACACACCATTCGGGATCAATCCAACAATCAAACTCCTGTTGGAACCAATGACTGATGCTTTGTTTATAATCCAAATGATTCCAACGAGTATAGCCGAAGAAACCACGATTAACCGCTTGATTTAAAACCGCGATCGTCCCATCAGGAAGCATAAAATCGGTGTCCGAAATAGAAAATGGCAACAGATCTTTTTCACCAAAGCGATCTTGAACATAATCCCATTGGGTAGAATACGTACCGTAACGCGAACGCTGCTGATTAAAATTGCTCAAGCTCAATTCCTCCTTCGTCTAATGAACGGATAACTGCTGAAAGTAAATCAATCGTTGCTTCCACATCAGAAATTTCAACTATCGAGTTCCATGAATGACAATAACGAACAGGTACGCAGAAGACCAATGTTGGCTTGCCAGCAAATAATTGTACGGAACCAGCGTCCGTGCCACCACCGCCAAGTAGGTCATATTGCCATGGAAGTTGATTTTTTTCAGCAATTTCTTTACAGTAGTCCAATAATTTGATGTTTCCTAGCGCTGTTTTATCTGCTAAAACCAAGCCTGGACCATTTCCTTGGATACGATTTGGAAAATCTGCAGCATGTGGTGTATCCTTCCCATTGGCAACATCAATGACGATATTAATGTCTGCATCCACTTGAGCAGCAGCGACTTTAGACCCTCTAGTCCCGGCTTCTTCTTGAACCGTCCCAACACCAATCACTTCGATCTTCTTTGTTTCTGCCTGATTTTTGACTTGCACCATGATCGTACATGCCACTCGATCATCCAACGCTTTACCCATAATCTTCTTCTGATTAAAGCTTTTTCTTGCTTTTGTATTCGGTAAAATCATGTCACCGATCTGCATACCTGCTTCTTCTAATTCTGATTTTGAATGAACACCAAAATCAATATACATTTGATTGATCGGTACAACCTCTGTCAGTTTGTGGCTAGTTTTGGATAACGTCCCCACGATCCCTTCCAAAATTGCACCATTTTTACGACATGTTGCCCTGACCTGCTGTCCTAAAACCACATGCCCCCACCAACCGCCAATTGGGTAAAAATAGACGAACCCATCTTCCGTGATATGGTGAACGAAAAATCCTACCTCATCCATATGTGCATAGAGCGCGATTTTTTTCTTTTTGGTCTCTAAATCGCCAAAATACAGATTGCCAAATGAGTCCTTTGTTATCGGACCTTGAATCGTTTCCTGCAATGCTTGCTGGACTTGCGCTTCTTGTCCTGGCAATGCATCTAAGTCAGATAATTGCATCAATAATTTATCGGTTGCAATCAATTGTCATCCACTCCTTGTTAAAATGCGTTAGGATTTCAGCGTGTCCCGATTCGTTTACCGCGACGTCATCTTCAATCCGAATACCAAAAGCCTTCTCTGGTAAATACACTCCTGGTTCAATGGTAAAGCTCATATTTTTTTCGATTAATAGCGTTTCATTTGGAGCTAAGGCTGGATACTCATGACAAGATAGTCCGATTCCGTGACCAAGATTATGGCTGAAATACTGAACCAAATTTTCTTGTTCTAAGACAAGCCGTGCAACTTGATCAATCTCTCCTAATGGCTTTCCTAAAGCGACTGTCTCAATCGCTTGTTTTTGAGCGCTTAGAACTTTTTGATACGTTTCTATGATTTCGTTGTCCACTTCGCCAAACGCAAAAGTTCGTGTAATATCTGAATAATAACCTTGATGGATCGATCCAAAATCGATCATAATTAACTCATTGGCTTCAATTTTTTTGTTGCCTGCATGGGCATGAGGCAAAGCTGTTCGTGGGCCAGAGGCGACGATTGTCTCAAAGGCAGGACCTTCACTCCCTAGTTTTTTGCTGCGATAGTCAATCTCGTTGGCTAATTCTAACTCTGTCATACCTGTGCGAATCAACGGTAAAATCATTTCTAGTGTTTGATCAGCAATTTTGGCCGCTTGTCTAATTGCAGATAGCTCCTCTGGTGTTTTGAGCATGCGTAATTCTTCGATCATATTCTTTGTTGCAACTAATCGTCCGCCGACTGCTCCCATTAAAGCTTGAAAATTAATAAAGCTTTGATAAGTAATCGTCCCTGCTTCAAAACCGAATACAGCCCCCTTAACAAAAGGTCGTAGTACTTCAATTAGGCTGGTGCCAACAGGAATTTCACAAATTTCGACCCCTTGCGTTTGCTGCTGAGCCTGTCGCGTATACCGTCCATCAATAAATAATTGCAGTGCATTTTCAGTAACTAACAAAAGACCGTTCGATCCAGTAAAGCCACATAAATATCGGCGATTAATTTTATCAGTTACCAGTAATCCATCTAGTTTTTCTTCGGCTAATTTTTTTCGTAATTTTTCTACTTTCATTCGTTGTGCTCCTTAAAGCAAAAAGGACAGTCCAAGCTGTCCTTTTTGGCTAGAAATCAATATCGGTTAAATATTGTTCATCGTCATCTGAAATGACAGAATTGGCTTTTTCAGCTTCTAATAATGCTTCACGTTCTAATTCTTGCTTCTCTAAAACTTTAAAGAATGGCAGATATAGACCAAAAGACATCGCAACTTGGATTACCTGAATAATGATCGCACGCCAGTCAAAACCAGTCAGAAATCCCTCCATAAATACTGGAACATATGGCGGATCAAAGATCGGGAAATTCAATAGTCCGAGCTTCATACAGATCATCGGAAACATTCCCACTAAGGCACCGCCGAAAATAAATGGAATCATCAACACAGGATTCAGGATAATCGGCACACCAAAGAGCACCGGCTCATTGATCCCAAACAGTGAAGGCAGCAAAGCAACTGCTCCGACTTTTTTATAGCGTAAAGATTTACTGATCAGCATTGCTAAAACTAACCCGATCGTAACGCCTGATCCTGAGAAGTTTGCAAAAGCTGACAATGTTCCATTTGTAATTACGTGCTGTAGTGGTTCCCCCGCTTCATGAGCCGCAATGTTTTCTGACAAATACTGTACCGCAATTGGTGATAAGATCGGCGATAATACGGCTGAGTGAATCCCAAAGAACCAGAAAACCAAACGCAAAACTAATACAAAGTAAATAATCCATAATGAATCCAAGCTGCCAATAGCAGGTGCTAAAACATCCATGATTACTTGTGGGAGTAAAACCCCACCAGATAGACTATCTGTCACCGCACGAATCACAATAAATAAAACTCCGATCGCTGCGGTTGGTGTGATCAATTCGAATGAACTAGAGACAAAATCCGGTACCCCTTCCGGCATCTTAATCACCAATTTATGCTTCGTAAAGAACTGATAGAGTTTAACGGAAATAATGGCTACGAATATGGCAGTAAAGAGCCCTTTTGAATCTAGATAACTAGCAACGATATTGCCGTTGTCGTCAACATCCATTGCAACAATTAGAAAAGCTATGGCTGATAGCATCATAGAACCAACTGTATACAGCTTGTAATGTTCACTTAAAAAATAAGAGATCGCCAATACCGCATACAACCCAACAAGACCTAATGAAACTTTTGAAATAATGCCAAAGATATACCCATAATTTTCAAACCAACTCGCAACGCCTGGTGTTTTGATAAACTCTGGAATCGACGGAAAAATCGCCGCGATCGAACCCAATAGCAGCACTGGCGTCATAACGACCATTCCTTTTTTAATCGCCGTTAAGTAAGGATTGCTGTCAACCTTGTTCGCAATTGGAACCAGTGTCTTACGAATGAATGCTTCAACTTTTTCGAAGGCACCCTGTTTCTTTGGATTTTCCATTTTTTACACTCCTAACTATTTTGTTTTTAATGCTTGATTTTTTCTGTATGCGACTAATGCCTGCTTCATAACCGTGGCACCATCCATTGACCCATAGATATCTGACGTTAACAACACTGTTGGTTTATTACTTTTGTCAGCTTCTCCTTTAATGAAATCATATTTATGGCTCAACTGTGGACCGACTAAAATCACGTCGTAATCATCGATGTAACGTTCTAACTTATCGACACCGATCGCTTCCATCGGATAATCCTTTTCATCTAAACTTTTTGATTCCTTGACTACTTTTTTCATTGACTCCATCATCATGGTCGTTGAAAAGCCCCCTGCACAAACGAGTAATGTTTTCATGTGTTAAATCCTCCTAATAAATTTTTATCTTATTGCAAAGTCTTGGCTTCGCTTTGTTCCTTTAGCATACCGATCATTTCCTCAATCAAATCTCGAGCCAGAATGCTGGTCATTAAGTGATCCTGCGCATGTACCATCAGTAAGCTCGTCTCCGTTTTATCTCCATTGATCTCACCGGTGATCAACTTGGTCTGCACATCATGTGCATCGATGCTTTTTTCCTTGGCTTCCTGCATTTTCGCTTCGGCTTCCTCGAATTTTCCTTTGCGGGCGAGACGTAGCGCTTCAAAAGCAGAACCTCGTGAATCTCCTGCTGCGGAAATAATTTTAAAAATATCCATTTCTTGATCGGTCATTGTTTTATCCTTCTTTCATTAAACTTTTCATATAAGACTTGAAGTCTTGAAAATTCGTCATTTTTGTTAGTTGCGTATCTAAAAGTGGATCATCCATCATCTTGATCATTAAACGACTGATTTCTTTATGCAGGCTCAAGTGATCCTTTTTGATATTGATTAGAAAAATGATCCTTACTTGTTTCTCCCGATAAATCAGCGGTTTTTTCAGTAAAATCACATCAATGACTTCCTTGATGGCTGCCTGCTCCATCGGATGGGGCCCTGCAACACCTTGCTGATAAATCGTATCAATCATCTTTTCTCTACTTAAAACACTTTCTTTAAAGCCACGTTCAACCCAGCCGCGCTTTTCAAGATGAGCACCTTCATTTTCCAAAAGCTCCAGATAGTCATTAGATTCTTCATTAATCTGAAACCATTCCTCATCAAATAAACTGAGAATGAACTGGTGTACATCAAAGACTTTATTTTTCGATTCTCTTAACAGGTACAAATCTTTTTCGATCTTTGTGATCTCTGTCTGACTTAAAATCGTTTTGGTGTAAATGATCGGTATCTCAAAATCGGTTTGCTCCAGCGGTACAGTCGAGATTAAAAGATCAAAGCTAGCATCAATTTGCTCAATTTCATTGAGGGCAAATGTTTCAACCTTCGCATTACTGAACAATCGCTCCAAATTGACTTTTAGTAAATAAGCCGCCCCGCCACCTGTCGAACAGATCACTGCTATTTTCTGATAGTCATCAATCACTTGATTAGATTGTTTTTCCAAGCTCGCCGCGAAATAAATCGCTACATAACCAATCTCATCTTTGCTGATATCCGCATCTAAGTCTTTATTCAGTTCATTGATAAAGACCATTGCTACATTAAATACATTGGCATATTGCGTGTAAATATCCTCAATAATCGGATTTTCCAGCTGATGACCGGTGTAAAGACGTTGCAATAATGGGGCTACATGCATCATTAACGCATTGGCTAAATCTTGATCCTGCCGAAAACTCGTGTGATAACGGCGGTCTACCAATTCCAAGGATTTATCGATCGCCTGTCTCAATTGCTGATTACTAGCAGGATCATCTAAAACAGCAAATTTCCCACGCAGTTGTTCTTCTAAATAATTTTTTTCCGCACACGAGAAATTCAACTGATAGGTCTCTTCTAAATAACCGACTAATTTTTCCGTCAAACGATCATAGTCATCGCTAATTGCATGCTCCTCCAACTCTTCGCTGTTCAAGGTATTGTTTTGCAGGATGCGAAAGCTTAACAAGCGAATATGTTGAACGATGTTTTCAAAAACGATATCACTAATCTTCAATTGATTTTCTAACAATTGCTCCTTTAAAAGCTGCCGAAGCTCTTCTTCATTGAAGACAAAATTGAACTCTTTGTACTTTTCCGTCAAAACCGGCGTATGAATCGTATTACGAATTAAGTATAAGATCGCTCGTCTTTTTTTACTTTCTGTCCCCATGATCTTCAAGCCGTAATGGGCTTTACTAAAGAGTGTCAGATCATAATTGTCACAAAACTGTTCGACCTGTTTGATATCCGCTTTGATCGTCGACAAACTGACATCTAACCATTCTGCAATCTGCTGCATTGTAATGTACTCTTCATGGAACAGTAGCAATAGCTCGATATTTTTAATTCGCTCCTGCGGACTTGAATTATCTACCTGCTCTTGCTTTTTCGATTTCGACAGATAACTACTAAATCGAACGTTGTCGAAAACCTTCAACTGATAACCCGCTGAACGAACCCGTTCGACCGTAAATCCTTCGTTTGAACCGATTTCCTTCAGCCATTTAATATCATTCGCCAAAGTTCGTTCTGATATTTGAAATTTAGCGGCTAATGCCCTGGGAGCAATCGCTTGCTTCTTTGCATATAAGTATTCAACAATTTTTTCTTGTCTCATAACTACCTCCCGCTTACAAATAAACTATACAATGTAAGCCCTTTACTTAAAATGGCAACTTTTACAAATTAAACATGCAAAATTAGACTGAATGAATAATTCTCTTACCATTAATCTGTATTAGATATTAAAGTTACAGTTTGCATACTACTTAATAAAATAACTTATAATTTGTATTTTAGAATAACAAACACGGGATCTTTAACTTTGAAGCAATTCTTTACTAATGAAAGTAAAAAAATAAGCCCCTCTTTTGGAAGGACTTACGTTTTGAGGTTCTATAATATTTTGTGTTGGTGGAAAATCGAAGGCGATTTTCTACTAACACTTTTTTCTTCGTTTCAACTCAAAAAGAGACTCACTTTTGGTAAAATTTAGTCGACCAAAACGTCACCCTACCAAAGGAGTCTCTCAATGGATAATCATACTAGAAAATTACTCGGATTAACAGATAAACATTTATTTTTTGATGAAGAATGGCTGATTGAAAAAGAATATAAAGGCGTTCAAGCGCAGTTTATTAAAGGAAAATTGGATGACTCTCCTTCCTATTGTGAACACTGTCGATCGGTTCGTATTATCCGCAACGGTTCCTATACGACACGCACTCAGATGTTGAAAGTCAAAGAAAAGTTAACTATTTTAGAATTAAAACGTACCCGTTTTCTCTGCCATGATTGTGGACGGACCTTTTCTGCGAAAACGGACTTAGTTGATGAACATCATCAACTAACAAAGGAACTGAAGCAGGCGATTCTCATGGAACTGTACGAAAATCAATCACGTAAACTAATCGCTAAGAAGTACTTCGTCTCGGATGGGACGGTGACACGGATCTTGCGTGAAGCAACGAAGCATTACCAG
>NZ_KE136357.1:1016852-1270351 GCF_000406965.1 Enterococcus avium ATCC 14025
AAAAAATATGCGGCGCACAGAACGCGCCGCATATCAGACTAAGTTTTATTCAAATTTGTCTTCACCAACACGATTTGACGAAGAGCCCGTTTTGATCGATAATTTAACACTTAATATAAGAATACCCACGCTCCTGCAACTCTACTAAACCAATCACTCCAGATTCAATGATCTCCACTTGCTCGTGCATTTGTTTTGAACGGACATGGAATGTGCGCATCGAATGATGACAGGCTTGATAAGTGATATTCGGATACTCCTTCATAAACTTGATCACTCGCGGCAGTAAATATCCTTGAATCGCTTCACCATTCATCAATAGTACGATATCCGCATCTGGCTCTGACAACAGGATATGCTCGATATCATGACGGGCCTCTCTAATCATTCCCAACTCATCAACATGAAAAACGACTTTCATTTGTAACGCCTCCTCTGATTCAATTAATGGGTAAATCCATAATTTTTTATTTCAGTCTCTTCATGAAAAACTAAGTGACTATTTTCCAATTCTTTGATCGCTTCCTTCAGATCTTCAATAAAATCATAAGCCATATTCATCCCAAAATCACTGCGCACCACAATTCGTTGAATAACTTGATACTCCAAATTTTTAGGTAGCGGATAAGAAGGAACCTGCCACCCCTTCATTAATAACCGATCGGATAAATCATAAAGCGTCCACCTGCGCGCTTCATCTTTTGCCAATTTATAACAGACTAGCGGCAATTGACTACCATCATTGATGATCTCAAAATGTCGTGAACGTTCGATTTCTTTCGCTAAGTAAACTGCTACATCATGCGTTCGTTGATGTATGCTCTGATAACCATCAAAACCAAAACGTACGAAATTGTAATACTGACCGATCATTTGAGCTGCACTGTGAGAAAAATTGATAGCCATCGTTGGCATTTCTCCACCTAGATAACTGACTTTAAAAACCAACTCCTCCGGCAAATATTTTTCATCTCGCCAAACGATCCAGCCAACGCCAGGATAGACCAGGCCGTATTTGTGTCCGGAAGTGTTGATAGAAATCACGTTTTTTAACTGAAAATCCCATTCTAGCTCTGGTTCGACAAATGGCGCATATAGCCCACCTGAAGCTGCATCCACATGGATATAAACTTTGTGTTGCGTTTGCTGATTATATTCTTCAACTAATTGATCTAATTTTTTGATATCATCATATTGTCCTGTGTAGGTAATTCCTAAAATACCCACAATTCCAATCGTATATTCATCTACAGCTTCCAACGCCTTTTCAACGTCCAATGACAAGTGGTCCTCTGACATTGGAATTTCTCGCAGCTCAATATCCCAATAGACGCAAAATTTTTCCCAACAAACTTGGTAGCCTGAAGAAATAATCAGATTGGGTTTCTTCGCTTGGATATTCACCCCAAGTTTCTCTGCTCGCTTGCGCCAAGCAAATTTCATCGCCATACCGCCTAACATACAGGCTTCTGATGAGCCAATCGTAGAAGTACCGATGTATTTTTCTGGTCCTCGCGCATGCCACAAATCAGCAATAATGTTTACACAACGATTTTCCATTTCTGCGGTCCGAGGATACTCCGATTTATCAATCATGTTTTTATCCAGTGTCTCACTCATTAATTTGACTGCTTCTGGCTCCATAAAGGTTTGGCAGAAGGTTGCTAGGTTCAAACGAGAATTTCCTTCATCTAATAGATCATCCTTGATCATTTGGTATGCAATTCGCGGCTCAATTGATTTTTCACCTAACTGATAAGAAGGCAATAATTCATCTTCATTCACTGAACCAAAAATCGGTTCCAAGTAACTTGCCTCGCGTCGATCTTTCTTTCCATAAAGCATTCGACTACATCTCCTCTATTTATAAATAATGCGCGTTCCATTCCGATTGAAAAAACTTTTTACTACTTTAAGAGTAGCTGAAAGCGCTAAAAATTTCAAAAGAATTCCATCCATTTAACTGCTTCATCTAGTATTTATTTCAATTCCGACAAAATAAATCGGTTTTTTCAAAAAAAATAGCGCTTTTTTAAATAAAAGACTTTCTTTTTACTTGTGAATCTATTATTTTGGTAGTAGCATGCAAAAAAAATTAGCGGAGGACGCATTATGTCTTATCAAGAAATGCTTTTCACCTTCTTAGGTGGACTAGGAATTTTCCTTTTCGGGATCAAATATTTAGGGGATGGTTTACAAAAAGCTGCCGGAAACCGACTAAGAGAAATTCTAAATCGCTTCACTTCAACCCCTTTTCGCGCTGTATTGGCCGGAATCATTGTGACGGGCTTGATCCAAAGCAGCTCAGGTACCACTGTCTTAGCCGTTGGACTGGTTAGCGCTGGCTTCATGACCTTACGACAGGCTATCGGAGTTATCATGGGGGCGAACGTAGGGACGACTGTCACCGCTTTTATTATTGGATTTAATTTAAGTGCATACGCGCTGCCGATCATTGGCGCGGGGGCGATTTTGCTCTTTTTCTCGAAACGAACCTCTTTACAATCAATTGGGCAGATCTTATTCGGATTTGGTGCTCTTTTTTATGGTTTAAAATTAATGGGAACTGCTATGGACCCACTAAAAGATTTGCCGCAATTTAATCAATTAATGCTTAGTGTTGCTGATTATCCTGTCTTGGGTGTTGGTATCGGTACGCTCTTGACGATGGTTCTACAAAGCTCAAGTGCCACGATTGGTATTTTACAACAATTGTACATGCAAGGCAGTGTCACGCTAACTGCTGCACTTCCAATCCTCTTTGGAGATAATATTGGAACGACTATTACAGCGATCATCGCCTGTCTTGGCGCCAGTGTTTCCGCAAAGAGAACCGCAGCCTCTCACGTGATTTTTAACCTTGTAGGTGCGATTATTTTTACCTTGCTACTGTCACCATTTACAAAACTGGTTATGTTATTCGCAAATTCATTGGGATTGAATCCTGCCATGCAGATAGCCTTCGCTCATGGGCTTTTTAATATGTCAAATTTAGCAATCCAATTCTGGTTCATCCCTCAAATTGAAATGCTGGTGAAAAAGATTGTCCCTGGTAGTGAGAAAAATTTAAATATTCGTTCTGTCACTTTAAGTGAACCAATCATTCATACATCTTCAGTTATGGCGATTGAGCAAGCCAAAGGAGAAGTCATTCAAATGGGCCGCTACGTTCTTTCCTCAGTAAAGTCTGCGCGCAAATACTATAACGATACAAAAGAAGAATGGCGCGATGATGTTTTACAATACGAAGATGCAATTAACCAATGCGATATTGAACTAACCGAATATTTAGTCAAAATCTCTGCGACTGTTCTTACACCCTTGGAAAGTCAAGAACAAGCAATGCTGCTGGAGTTCACTAAGGATTTCGAACGCATCGGGGATCATTCAATGAATATTATACGCTACGTTGAGGAATCGATCGCTCTTGAGGAGAAACAACGAGCAAAAGATAAGCGGAATCGAACCAAATCCAATAGCAACCGTGAGACCTTCTTGCTTCACGATGAACATCTTGAATTGCTTTTTGATAAAGTGTTAAAAAATATACGCGATGCCCTGCAAGTCTTAGAAAATGACGATATCGAACTTGCACAAAAAATGTTAGACCGTGAAGAAAATATCAATGAACTCGTAGAATTACTGCGTAAAAAATACATTCGTCTAATGACCAAGGGCGAAGGTCGTGCCGCAGATGGTGTTTTACTGATCGATATCAGCTCCAACCTTGAACGTTCCAGCGACCGCACACTACACATCGCGAAGTATTTCTTAGGAAATAAATACAACTTCAAATACGATACATCAAACTTCCATTATGAAAAACCGGAAGGGGAAACTTCAGACGATTCCATTGGCGATAATGGTGAAGTATTAGATTAAAAACGCCGCCTACTTTTCTTTAAAGGAGAAGTAGGCAGCGTTTTTACTTATCACATTGGTTCTAGTTTTTTTTCATCCATTTATTTCAACCTTTCACAATCGTAAGTCCATCACTGCTTTTGTAAGTATTTTAGCCTCTATTTCCTTGATATGATGAATACATCAAAGAAAGGGAGTTGGAATTTATGGATACATTTACGATTGTTTTGTTGGGCTGGGGACTTTATTCAGTGATTAGCTACTTTGAAAAACGCGGTGAACGAGGTAAAGCGATCCTTTCAACTATGCTAATCAGTTTCGTCATTGTTTTAGGAAACTCGTTTGGTAATTTTTCTGGTATATCGCAACTAGGGTTACCAAAACTAATAGTAACAGTTGGAGTGAGCGTACTAATTCTTTCATTCTTCATTTTCTTACCCGTACTTTTTAAAGCAAAAAGATAAAACTAGGACAAAGATTCGCGAATGAATCTTTGTCCTAGTTTTTTATGCTTCTACCGAGACCGGTACAATTTCGAACTTCGTTACATCTACTAACCCAATGTCTGTAATTTTTAAATTAGGAATGACTGCTAGAGACATAAATCCTAATGTCATGATGGGATCAACGTTATTTGAAACTCCTAATACTTCATGAGCTAGTCGATTAATTTCCGCTTCTTGCTGGGCTACTTCTTCACCAGTGAGATCGCTCATTAGTCCTGCGATCGGTAACGCCATATTACCAATGATTTTTCCTGATTCAATCAGAACTACGCCGCCCTCTTGCTCTTTGAGGGCTTGAACGGCTGCCGCCATATCTTCGTCGTTCGTTCCAGTTACAATCAAATTATGAGAATCATGGGCAATTGATAGACCAATCGCACCTTTTTTCACACCATACCCCTTCAATAATCCCACAAAAGCATTGCCTGTATTATGATGGCGTTCAATAACCGCGATTTTTGTAACATCTTGCTTTGGATCAAAAACAAACTGACCCTGGTCATCTCTTTTCACAGAAACAATGGCTTCATTAGTTAAAGCTTCTTGCGGAATCACTTCAATCGCCCGTGCTTTATCGCTAGTTAGGTTCAACTTCAATTGTTCCTTTTGAAATTTATCGATATGAACACTTGATTGCACCTTTTCTGTTGAAATTCGTTTCACAGTTGGTAGATAGGTACCTTTTTCAGCAACTAACTTCCCTTTAATATAGGTCGCTTCAATTTCTGGCTGAGCCAAATCAGAAAAGATAACTAAATCCGCCCTTAAGCCTGGTGCGATGGCTCCGCGATCTGTTAATTGGCAGCATTGAGCCGCATTGATGGTCGCCATTTGGATTGCTCTCAAAGGTGAAACACCTTCTTCAATACAAATTCTAATGCTATTGTCCAAGTGTCCTTTTTCTAGTATCGTTTTCGCTTGCAGATCATCTGCTGATAAGACACAACGCTGATAATTATTATCCGTTACTCCGTTTAATAGCGTCCGTAAATTTTGCGTAACTGATCCTTCTCGTAAGAAGACGTACATTCCACGAGCAATCCGATCCTTAAGTTCCTCCACTGTAGAGCATTCATGATCATTGGCGATACCCGCCGCAGCATAAGCATTTAATTCTTCATTAAAAACCATCGGCGAGTGTCCATCTATTCGCAATCCTCGTTCTTTTGCGGCTAATAGTTTATCCAGAACCTCATCTTGAGCGTGGATCACTCCGGGAAAATTCATGAACTCCGCTAATCCATCTACCTGTTTTTTTTCAAAGGAAGAGATCATATCTGCCGCTTCTATTACAGCACCAGCATTTTCCATATTCGTAGCCGGTACACATGAAGGCATCATGTAGCGTATATCCAGCGCCGTTTCCTTTGCGGCCTCTATCATATAATCCAATCCTGACAGGCCAAGAACATTAACAATCTCATGTGGATCCGCTAGCACCGTTGTCGTTCCGTGAGGGACCAGCAAGCGACTAAATTCCTCAGGTGTCACGTAAGAGGACTCCACGTGGATATGGGGATCAATAAACCCAGGCGCTACAATTTTTCCTTTAAGATCGATGGTTTCTTTACCCTGATACTCCCCATTGATCCCTGCGATCTTGCCATCAACGATCGCTAAATCGCCAGAAATCATCTCTGCTTGATAGACATCGATCACGTTTGCATTTTTTAAAACTAAATCAGCCGGTTCACGACCTGCTGCTACATCGATCAATCGTTTTAACGCCTTTTTATCCACTTGCTTCTCTCCCTTTTGTAAATATTTTTTCTATTATATCAGGGTTGAGGATACGAATCACTAGCAAATGTGTTATTTTAAAAATAATTCTTAATTGAGAAATTTCGTTTCTTTTATTTCTCTGTTTTTCACAAATATATCCATATTTCAGATATGCTTGCATCCCTACTTATAATAAAAAGAAGCAATTCCCTTTTGAACGGAACCGCTTCTTCGTAAATTACACACTATATATCAAAAAATTAGCCTTCTGGATGCAATACATGATAGGTTTTCTTCAACACTTCATCGGTGTAATCCGTCAAACTCTGATAAACCTCTTCATTTAACTGTTTATAGACCACCACATTGTCTGGGTTTGGAGTGAACACATCTTTTACTTTTACCATTTTTTCAACAGCTTCTTCATAGGTTTCATAGATTCCCAAGCCAACTGCGGCATTGATCGCAGCCCCAACGCTGGCGCTACCGTTCACCACATTTCGTTTGACCGGTAAATTGAAAACATCCGCAAAAATCTGCATCAGTAAATCACTATTTGAACCACCGCCAGTTACGATAACTTCGTCGATTGGATGGCCCATTTCGTCCGTCATGTTAGTCACATTATTTTTCATTGTGTAGGCAATACCTTCCAAGATCGAACGGTATAAATAACGATAGTCATGATGAGCGTTGAAGCCGATCATCACACCGCGTTTGAATGGCTCCCAAGGATTCGCCAACCAATCCAATTTCGTCATCAATCCATCACTGCCCGCTGGGATATTGGCAGCCTGTTCATTCAAGTATTCCTCTTCACTGATCCCTTGATAATTCGAACGAATACTGATTTTCTCGCCTAAAAGATCTTTGAACCAAGAGACGGTCCACATCCCACGCCGAATACCATAGCCTTCATAAATATAGCGATTCGGCATTGAGGATAGGATGCCCCAATAATTGACCGCATCACTCGGAGGCATTTCTTTGCCCATCATCATGCTGCAAATATATGTCCCTAGAGATACCAACGCGCTTGAATCCTGAATCAATCCAGCACCTAATGCCTCAACAGCCTTGTCACTGGTTGTCGCAAAAACTGGCACTCCTTCAGGCAAGCCTGTTTTCTCACTGGCTTCTTTTGTAATTGTTCCTAATTGATCTCCTGGGTTCACTGTTTCAAATAACATGTCTTCGGGAAGATTGTATTGTTTCAATACCTCTTCATCTGTCGACCAGTCCCATGTCTGATAATCAACGGGCCATTGCCCAAAGTTATTGCCGATATTATCTTTAAACTCACCCGTCAAACGATGCGTGATGTATCCGCTCGTTGACGTCACGTATTGAACTTCAGGATTGTCATGGACATAAGGTGTAGACGTACGTTTGTCCATCCAGCTGATGACTGGCTGAGCTAATGTACCATCCTTTTTCAAAAGCACGCGGCAGCAGCGGATAAAACCTAAGCCGATTCCCACAATATTTTCTTTCCGAATACCAAATTCATCCATCGCTTTCATTGATGCACTGCATAACGCATCCCATAAATCATCACCAGGATGCTCCACAACCACATCATCACCTAAGTGCATCGGACGCAATACTTCTTTTCCTTCACCCACGATATTGCCTTCTAAATCAAAAATGACGATCTTGGCACTCTGGCTTCCACCATCAATACCGACGATATATTTCTTTTCCATAGTCTCTCCTTTTTGATTTTTTCTTCTATTATATAGATAAACTATCGTACTAAGAATCCACCATCGACAGCCAAGATATGTCCGTTAACGAAATGTGAGGCTTCCGAAGCCAAGAAGGCTGTGGCACCCATCAGATCTGCAACATCTCCCCAACGTCCTTCTGGTGTGTGATCCACGATCCATTTGCTGCGTTCTGGGTCTTCGATCGACGCTTTTGCCGCATGGGTCTTGAAATACCCCGGTGCGATACCGTTTACTTGAATATTGTATTGAGCCAATTCATCACAGTAAGCTTTGGTCAAACCAGCTAAACCATGTTTAGAAGCTGCATATGCTGGCGCCCACTGTCCTCCTAAAAACGAGAACATAGAACAGATATTGATGATTTTTCCGCTCTTTTGAGGAATCATTACTTTCGCTACTTCATGACTCATGTCAAAAGCGGCTGTCAAATTGATACTAATGGTTGGGTCCCATTTGTCACGACCATAGCTCACTACATCATCACATGGGCAAATGCCGGCACAGTTTACTAAAATATCCACCGAACCAAATTCAGCTACACATTTTTCGACGACTTCTTGGCATACGCCGTCTTTGGTAATATCCGCTTCCATATATGCCGTTTTCGCGCCACGTTCAGCTAAGATCGCATTGAATTCTGGATCATCTGGCATGATTGACGGCATAAAGATATTTGCGCCTGCTTCTGCCAATGCCAATGAGAATGCTTGCCCTAGTCCAGTATTCCCTCCAGTTACGATTGCATTTTTCCCCTTGATATGAAACATGTCCATCTTAAAGTCTTTGATTTCCATTTGTTTACCTTCTTTTCCTTTTATTTTTTTACCCGATTGGGATTATTCCTTAAGTTTGGTACTTAGTTTCCTTGCAAATTCCGCCGCATCGCCATGAACGACGAGGCTGGCTAAATAATTCATTGGTGCCCCAAGATCCGTATTCACCGAAATAATCTCTTTTACATTTTTTAACCCTTCAATATGCTGAGTTGATCCATAAATCCCTAAAGCGATATAGAGTTCCGGACTGACAGTCTTGCCCGATTGTCCCACTTGGATTTCCCGCGGGGCTTTTTTACGATCCACAAGCTGTTTCGATACGGCGACAACGCCGGTCAATTCCTTCGCTAAATCCTGCAATTGTTCGATCGGCTGGGTAAAACCGCCGCCCGCTGAAACAATCACGTCAGCCTCGCGAATATCTGTTGCCGTCTGTTCACTCTCTATAATTTCAAGCACTTCGATTGATGACGCTTTCAAATCTGTCGGTATAAATTTGACGATCTCTGGTTCTGTACTCAAGTCTTCTGTGTGAAAAACATTCGGATGGACACTAGCCATGATCGGTGAGGATTCACAGACGATACTTGCCATGATATTGCCTGAAAAAGCTGGCCGGATCAATTTCTTCCCACGTTTGTCGACATCGATATCGGTAATATCAGCCACTAATCCTACCTCAAGCCGCATCGCCAAACGTGGTGCTACCATTCGTCCAAAATCCGTTGCGAGAATAATAATGCTGTCAAATTGATATTCTTCATGGACTTGCTGAATAATATCCGTCAATACGCGACTATCCTTCATTTGGATAGCTGGTGCCTCAACGCTGATCACCGCATCAAGCCCCTTAACTTTTTCAGACAAATTGATTCCTAAACCATAAATATAGGCTTCTTCATTGCCGGCCAAACGTCTCACTACATCAATCAAGTCCAATGAGTAGTTTATATTTTCATTATCAATCAAAATGAGTCCTTTAAACATTATAAGTACCCCTTTTCTTTGAGAAAACAAACCACTTCATCGATACCTTCGTCGTCGACCTTCACTACCTTATGTTCTACCTGCTTACGTTTTACCACGATATTTTTTCTTACCTTCGTTGGCGAGCCCTTACCGCCAATCTGCTCTGCCGGCAACTGCAAAACTTCATTATCTACCAATGCAAATTGGTCATCCACGTTTCTACCGATATTTTCATAACGTACAAAACCTAAACGCAAGTTCATTTGATGCGTCACACTTAATACACTGGGATTTTGAATTTTCAAACGGTAAGTCATTTCTTCCTGCAAAGCCTCCACAATCGAAAATTCCTGCTTCACTTCTTTGATGGCGATGATATTAGAAAACTGATTCAATCCCAATATTTCTGCGATTTGCGGACCAATATGTCCGGTTCCTCCATCTAAAGTATGTGTACCAGTAAGCAATACATTATACTCTTGTGAAGCCAAATAACTGGAAATGATCCGACTAGTCGCCAGCGAATCGCTCCCAGCAAACCGTCGATCACTTATCAGAACAGCTTTATCAGCACCTAAGCGAACAAAATCCTTCATTTCCTCTTCCAATTTCAACGGTCCCATCGAAACGACTTCTACAAATGTGGAGGGATCTTGTTTTTTCTGCTTCATGGCCCATGCCAAGGCATTTTTATCATCTGGATTTAGAATCATACGAGAAGTCTCACGATTGATCTTATCCGTTTCATAATCGTATTCAAACTTCTCCGTATCTGGCACAAATTTGACTAAACAAATGATTTTCATTCAAGCCCTCCTTGTTCACTTGTTCATTTTAATGGATTAATTTTTTTCCAAAAAATTAGTTTGCTTTTCACGCCGTATATTATTCTGCTATACTGTTCGATTGGTGCATTTGCCTGACATATATTTTAACGCGCTCTGTGCGTTATATACTGCTAAAAGCAGAACTGACATCCTTGTTCATTTTAATGGATTAATTTTTTTCCAAAAAATTAGTTTCTTTTTCACGCCGTATATCATTCTGCTACACTGTTCGATTGGTGCATTTAGCTTGACATATATTTTAGCGTGCTTTGTGCGCTATATACTGCTAACAGCAGAACTGATATTTTTATCCTTTCATTCAAGGGCAAAGATTCGCCCTTGAACAAATCATTTATTTCTGATACTTATAGCCTTCTTGAACTGGGTAGATATTTCCGAAACTCATAACACCTTTTGGATCAAATGCTTCCTTCAAGGTTTCTAGCATGTAGTACGCCGATTGATGTTCTTCTTTTGTCCATTCATTTCGATATTTCCCAATCCCGTGATGGTGACACATCGAACCGCCTAATTTCAGTGTTTCTTCCACAATGATTGCTTGAATCGGATGATGGTAGATCTTCATTTCATCCTCTGGTTCACAGTTAATCTCGTAGTTGTAAACAAAGTACATATTCGTTCCGTTCAAATAACTATGAGAAGAGTGTCCGCCCAACATAGTTAAATCATTCGCACGCGGAAATTCGTTGCGAATTCTATCAATAACGTTGTTGTAGATTTTCGTAATTGTTTCCCAATCTGCGGAAACTTCGGTGGTGTAGCCGTCGTGCTTGTCGTTGTCGATCATACCTTGGATCTCATCGTCAATCGTTTGTTGTGTCCAGTTTAATTGATTAAACCAGTTTTCGATCAATTGAGAATCGACCTGCTTGACGATGCCGTCTTTGAATTTTTCAACCGCTTCTTCGATTCCTTTACCCGTTGCCTCGACAATTCCTGCAGGTCCTTCTGCCATAAAAATCAAGACGCATTTTCCTTCATAAAAATGATAGAAATGCTGACGCGCATCTTCTGGCGAATAGGTCCGAGCAACCGATGGACGATAACCGTTGACCATTACTTCACGCAGGACTTTTACACCATCTTCTACATCGTTTACTAGATAGCCATAAAATTTATTATTATCTGGATAATATTTAAAGATCTTCACCGTAACTTCCGTGATGTAGCAAAGCGTTCCTTCATTCCCAATCACGATGTGCCGAATATCTGGACCGCCTGCACGACGAGAAATATTTTTGATGCGAGAAATGTGACCATTCGGGAAGACACATTCAAGTCCCACCACCATATCTTCGATCCCGCCGTATAACGTTGAAAATTGTCCAATTGAACGTGTTGCGACTAATCCGCCATATTGTGCGATTGGTTTTGATTGTGGCGAATGACCTGTCGTGTAGCCGATTTTTCTTAACTCATCTTCCAACGCCTGCAGCGGCACACCTGCTTGAACAGTCGCCTGCATGTTATAAGGATCGATTTTCAATATCTTATTCATGTGAGAACCGTCGATCACTAATGCCAAGTCCTTCCAGTTTTCCAAGCCACCCTCAGTCGCAGTCTGACCACTTCGCGGAATCACATTGATATCGTTCTCGTTGCAATACATCAATAAATTTTTGACTTCTTCGACATTGTTTGGATAAACGACTGCAGTCGGCAGCGGATTATCTAAAACACCTTTTGCTTTCATGTATTTACGATAACGGTCAGAGGCCGCGTCGTATAAAGTCTCGTGATCTGTGACGACTTGTTTGTCAGAAACAATATTTTTTATATCTTTGATAATTGCTTCTTTCACCAATGTTTCAGAATTCATTCAATTAACTCCATTCATCTTTTTTAGAAAGCGCTTTTCTTGAATTCAGTATAAAGGGCTAAAAACCATTTTACATTAAAATTTAATTAGATTTTCTATGTTTTTGCGATTTTATTTATATATTTGGAAAATTTTCCATAAGATGATTGCTTTTTTTAAATAGACTATGCTATTCTACTGTCAAGGCATAGAATGTAAAGGAGCCCATTCAGAATGAAAATTCAATTGGATCGTTTAAACGATTTGGAAATAAAAATCCATAACCGTCTGATAAAAGAAAGTCAGTCTCAGCCAAACTTGACAATTACCGAAGCAGCGAAACTGACGGAGGTTTCCCCTTCGAAGATTTCTAAGCTGGTTAAGAAAATGGGCTTTTCCGGCTATAAAGAATATTTTCGTTTTCTGACCGGAAAAGAATTAATCAAACAGAAGAAATTAAATAGCGAGTTTGCACGTATTCAAAATTTCATGGAGAATTTCGACGAATCCTCGGTCGACTATCTAGCCGATCTCATCCAGCAATCAGAGAAAATCCTGCTTTTTGGCTATGGCCCGACCAATTTCTGTATGGAATACTTTGAATACAAGCTCAATTTTACCTTGAACAAAAATGTCATCCGCGTCAGCCAACCTTCACTAATTCCAGATTTATTGACGGAGAATTCCTTGCTGCTAATCTTTTCAGTTGCTGGGAAATTCGCCAGCTTTGATCCCTTGTTTGAGGAAGCCAAAAAGCACCATGCAAAATCCTTACTGGTGATGGAAGAAATGAACACGAATTTATCTTTAGATGCCAGTGAGATTATCTTTTTAACCAAGTCGCATCAAGACGAACAACTAAAATCTCATGAAAAAACGCGGACAATCCTGCTGATGTATATCGAGGAAGTTGTTCGAAAGTTAAGTATAAATAAAGAAGACGATCGCTAATAATCGCGACCGTCTTCTTTTATTTCATCATCCAATCAAACAGCCAATCCATCATCATGGCGATAAAGGCGCATAAAACAGCGCCGACAATAATGATCGGTCCGCCATCCGTGATCGCGATTCCCCGCAAGATCACGTCACCGACGCCACCTGCACCGACAAATGAACCAATTGTCGTGATCCCGACTGAGATTACCAACGCATTGCGCACACCAGCAAAAATTACCGGCATGGCCAAAGGAATTTTGATCATATACAAGATTTGATAGCGATTCATCCCAATACCCTTGGCACTATCAATATACATCGGGTCGACATTGACTAATCCAACATAAGTATTTTTCACAATCGGTAATAACGAATACAAAACAACTGTTGCCACCACTGTATTTTGTCCCAGCCCCATCAAGATCAATAACATAGTCAGCATCGCGATTGAAGGAATCGTCTGAATTACGTTGATAATTCCGATTACGATATCCGAAATTTTTGGCCGTTCAGACAATACTATTCCTAAAGGAAACCCAATCAAGAAGGTCAACACAACACCAATTACTGAGATATAAACGTGAACACCGAATTGTGTGATTAGGTACGAGGAGTTCTCACTTAAATATGTCACTAAATTGTCAAACATTAGCTTCCCTCCTCAAAAAAGTTATGTTTCTCCAAAAAACGACGTGCGATAATCTTCGGCTCCAACAATTCATTATCTGATTCGTAATTCAGCTGTTGCATTGTTTTGGTATCAATCGTGTCCTGTAATTTCAACAAGATCGGTTTGAGTTCTGGATATTCTTTCAGTGTCTCTCCCGAAACAACGACACTCGCAGTATAAGGCGGGAAAAATTTCAGATCGTCTTCTAGCATTACAAGGTCATAGCTACCGACCCTTCCATCGGTCGAATAGCCTAAAATCACATCCAGTTCATTAGCAACTAAAGCATCATAAAGCAAGCCCACCTGCATTGGATAAACTCGTTGGAATTTCGTGTCATAGGCTTCCGTGTATCCCTTATATCCATCACCTTCTCGTTTATACCAGGTTTGGTCGGAGCCTAACCGCATTTTACTTGCACATTTTTTTAAATCACTAACTTTTTTTAAGCCATACTTCTTCGCCGTTTCTTGCGTTACCATAAACGTAAATTGATTGGAAAACCCGTAACTTGGAAACCAGTCAAAACCAAAGCGTCGATCGAACTCTCGTTGAACAATTTCTAAGGCTTTATCCGGCTCCTTTTCCGTGGGTAATCCAAGGGTTCCAATCAGGTCTGTTCCAGTATAACGAGTTGGCGCTATATCTAAATCGCCTCGCAACATTGCTTCATGCATTAAGTTGGCTGAACCTAAATTATTTAGATAAACAACATTGTGGTCGGTCGAATGTTGCAGCAGTTCCACCACAATATTGCCTAAAATTTGCGACTCTGAAGTTACTCCGCCAGCCACCGTAAGTGTGTCATCTTTGGCGGAATAATTACTCACAATAAAGCTTCCAAAAAGCAGAAGTATTGCTGCTAAAAGTACTATTCGCTTTTTCATCGACTCACCCTCGATCCATCGTCAGTTTTTGTTCAGAGTGTTTCAATAATGCGTCAGAAAGCAAGGCCAATAGCGTGATCGGAATCGTCCCCATCAACACTAGATCCATTCGATAAAGATTCAAACCATTAAAAATATAATCACCCAATCCCCCTGCGCCTATATATGCAGCTAAAGTCGTCCAAGAGATCACATAAACTGTCGACACGCGAATCCCCGCCATGATGACACCCATCGCTAAGGGCAATTCAATTTGTAAAAGGCGTTGCATTTGCGACATACCCATTCCTTTAGCAGCATCTAAATAAGTCGCATCAACAGATCTTATCCCGACATAAGTATTTCGCAGGATCGGCAAGAGGGAATACAAAAACAAAGCGATCACTGCTGGAATTTTGCCAATTCCAAAAAAAGGAATCATAATTGACAGCAACGCTAATGACGGGATTGTTTGAAATACCCCCACCACTTTTATGACGGTTTCAGAGCCTTTTTTTAAGCGAGTTAGTGCTGCTCCTAAAGGAACGGCAACAAGAATACCCAAGAAAATTGCCAAAAAGGACAAATAAAAGTGCTCCCAGAGTTTCAATAAGATTTCACTGCCGTATTCAGACCAAAAATTCACATTACCACCTCCTATTGCAATTGTTCCTGTACGAGCGAGACCAACGACGAACGAGTAACGATTCCCACAAGATGATCCTCATCATTCACCACTGGCAAATACTTATACGTGTGATTAATTAATGGGCCGATCACATCAGCTACTCGTTCCTTTTGATTTACACTAGCCGTGTCTGTTTCCATTATCTCGAAAACAGAGGTGTTTGGTTTCAGCTTGGAGATATTCCGCTCAATAAAATTAATATCGACAAAACCTTTCAAACAGTACTGATCATCCACTACCAGCAGTGTATCAACTTTATTTTCTGACATCTGCCGAATCGCATCAGTGATTGATTTACTAATAGAAATTGCTTGCACGCGATCTACCATCAGATCTGAAACCGTCATTTCATTGTTGTAATAACTATTACGTTTTCGTTTACCAATCAATTCTTCCACAAAATCATTGGCTGGGTGCTCTAAGATTGTTTCAACAGTGTCGTACTGAACAATTTCTCCATGATCCATAATAATGATCTTGTCAGCCAACTTGATCGCCTCGTCCATATCATGTGTCACAAAAACAATTGTCTTCTCCATCTCCTGCTGTAAGCCTTTGATCATCTCCTGAAGCGCATCACGAGTGATGGGATCTAACGCACCAAAAGGCTCGTCCATCAAAATAATATCTTGACTAGCTGCTAACGCCCGAATGACACCGATCCGTTGCTGCTGGCCTCCTGAAAGATTTTTCGGTTTGCGTTCCAAATAATCCAACGGTAGATCAACCCGTTGAATCAATCGTTCAGCAATTCCCGATTTTTTTTCATCACTCCATTTCAGCAGCTTCGGTACAATCATGATATTCTCTCGAATTGTCATGTGGGGAAATAGTCCGATATTTTGAATCACATACCCAATTTGTCGCCGTAGTTCGTCTTCGTTTAGTTTTGTGACATCCTGTCCGTTAATCCTGATACTGCCTTTTGACGGTTCGATCATCCGATTGATCATTCGTACCAACGTTGTTTTCCCACTCCCGCTAGTGCCAATAACACAGATAAATTGATTATCTTCGATCGTCAAATCAAAAGGATGGACAGCGATCGCATCTTCTCCATACCTTTTTTCTACTTGTTCGAACTCGATCATAGCAATGATTCCTCCATCCATTATGTAATTCATTGCAACGAAGATAATTCGTCGCAATGTTAGAAGTTAACGTACAACTAACGTACTAAGTAGCCGCCATCAACAGGCAAAATATGTCCATTAACAAAATTTGAGGCGGAACTTGCCAAATAGACTAATGCCCCCATCAAATCTGCTGGACTCCCCCAGTAATTGGCCGGAACGTGAGCCAAAATCTGTTGATTTATTTCTGGATCTTCACGGTCATTTTTCATCATATCCGTTGTCAAGTACCCCGGAGCGATACCATTGACTTGGATATTATAGCCAGCAAGTTCATCACAATAAGCTTTGGTCAAACCAACTAAGCCATGCTTAGCTGCAACATTCGCTGGGGATTGCTGTCCGCCTAAAAATGAAAACAATGAACAGATATTAATAATTTTGCCGCTTTTTTGTAAAATCATTACCTTCGATGCTTCATGAGACATCTCAAATGCCGCCGTTAAATTCAATTGAATCATCGGATCCCATTTTGAGCGGTCAAACCTGAGTACATCGTCTGAGAAATAGAGTCCTGCGCAATTTACTAGCACGTCTACTGTACCGAAGACTTCGACACAATGCTCTATAACCTGTTGAGGCACCCCTTCTTCTGTCAAATCTACTTCCATAAAAACATAACAGGAACCCGTCTCTTCAATAATTTTTTGTGTCGTTCCATCATCATCGATCAAACTTGGAACAAGAATGTTTGCTCCGCATTTTGCTAGAGCCAGTGAAAACGCTCGGCCGATCCCAGTATTTCCACCTGTTACAATAGCTACTTTTCCTGCTAATGAGAAAAAATCCATATTGAATTCTGTGATTTCCATTTGTATCCCTCCGTTAGTAATAATCCAAAACAAAAAAGCGAACACCAAATAAGCTGGTGTCCGCTTTTCTCTGTCCTCTTAGCATCAACTACCGTTTTTTATTTTTTTATATTTCCCAAACATCCATATTGGTTGTTGAAATCGCCACTGCTCCTGCTTGTAAGGCGGTCATTACTAGCTCCTTATCACATACTAACCCGCTAGCAATGATCGGCACATCCACGACGTCTTGCACCCAAGATAAAACTTTTGGCATCGCTCCTGGTAAAACCTCCACTACATCCGCCTTTGAGGTTCCCAGTTGTTTCGGCAGATTATGATAGGATTTCGAATCAATCAAAAAGAATCGATGAATGGTAAATAACCCTCGCGCATTCGCCGCTCTTAGTAAGATTGATTTTGAGCTGATAATCCCATCGGTTTTGGTGGCTCGTTTCAAATAATCGACAGCCGTCTCCTTCGTGGCTAAGCCATCAATCAAATCAACATCTACCATAACGATCTTACCTGCCTCTTTCAAGCGATCAACAATGTCAACAATACTGCAAACATCTCCATACAAGACAAAGATAATATCACTATCACAGGTTAAGGCCTTTTCAAAACTACGTTTACTATTGATGGCAGCAATCAATGGATTGTCCTCCATCATCTGAATAATTTTTCTTTTCATTTCCATCCTTATCCCCATCAAGTAATTTAATACGCTTTCATTAAAGATGATATCACAAACTCGTTCACAATAATTTACAATACAAGCTATGAATATTGTAAAGCATATTTTTTCATTTTTTCGATTTTATTTCTTTTTGAATCTCTGTATTTTCACAGTCTAATGGATAACGCTAGTTTCGTCAATCCTATAATAAAAAAAGAAACCTGGAAAACACATTGAAACATCAGCATTTTTTAGACTTTATTCTAAAAAAATTTAATAGAATCTAGCACATCGATTCTTTTTTATTTCAAAAATCATTGACATCGCTTTCATAAAATTCTATACTTTGGGTGTTACTGGAGAGCAGAGAGAAGTAACGCTTATTTAAGCGTTGCTTCTTTTTTGCGTTTTTTTACAGAACAATTCACAAGCAGGAGGGTGTTATATGAACAAGCAAGCAGTAAAAAAATGGGGAACGTTGTTACTACTTTCAGCCGGTGCTGGGATTATCTTTCAGCTTCCTTACATTCGGGAAACCTTTTATGTACCAATCCAAAAAGCAATGGATCTGACCAATGCACAAATGGGGATGCTCTCGTCAGGTTATGCTACAATGGCAACATTTTCTTACTTTGTCGGTGGGGTCGTTGCAGACAAGTTCTCGGCTCGAAAATTACTGACGGTTTCATTCCTAGCAACTGGTGTTTTGGGGTGGTGGTTTTCGACATTTCCAGGTTTTCAGATCAGCCGGATTATTTTCATTTTGATGGGAATTTCTACAATCATCACCTATTGGTCAGCCGCAATCAAGGCTACACGAATGTTGGGTGACAGTTCCGAACAAGGACGTTTGTTTGGTTGGCAGGAAGGTTTACGTGGACTTTTAAATGCCTTATTGGTATTTGGAATGACCGCTGTTTACAGTCGTTTTTCAAATGAGATTCTAGGGACAACTTGGGCAATTAGAGTATGTGCGATCACAGTTTTTATTATTGGTATTTTAAATTGGTTTGTTATTGAAGACACAGCAGCAGAAACACATACAGAACCACTCTCTAAAATCGTCATCGGTATGTTCAAAACATTGAAAATGCCTCGAACTTGGGTATTAGTGGCTATTGTTTTCTTTGCTTACAGTATTTACGGAATTTTAGGCTATATCAATACGTATGCAATCAATGTGTACGGCTTGTCTGTAGCAGGTGGAACGAAACTTGGTGGAATACGTTATTTAGTTCAAGCGGCAGGCGGAATCATCGGTGGGATTATCGCCGATAAAATGGGCTCTCGAATCCGTGTAATTATTGGTGGTGCCGGTCTGCTGACGCTTTGCTTCGCTGGTTTTCTCATATTGCCAGACAGCGCTGGTCTTTTGACCGCTATCATTGCGAACTTCATCTTCGGATTATTCCTAATCTATGTAGTACGCAGTCAATATTTTGCGATCATTGATGACGCTGGTTTCCCAGTTGAACTGACTGGTAGAGTTTCTGGAATTGTTTCTTGTTTAGGTTATCTGCCAGATGTATTCATGTATACCATGATTGGTGGCTGGCTAGATGCAAATCCTGGTAAAGCAGGTTTCAACATGATGTTCATGTATGCGATCGCCATGGGGATTGGCTGTATTATCTTCTCTGTCATCCTCACGACAATCATTAAAAAAGCAAAAGCTTCAGGTACAATTGCAGCTAAGGTCGATTAAGCAAAAAAGTCTCTCCCACAACCTAGTTGACGGGAGAGACTTTTTTACTGCTCAGGTACATCTAGAAATTCTCCATGCATATTTTCATAGTGTTTGACACTCAAGGTCTCAAAAACGGCAATAACTGGATGTTCATAATTCAAATCTTTTTGAAATTCGTTCAGCTGGGCGGCCAATTTTTTATACTCAACTAACTCCTCAACAAACAAATAGCCCTTTAATGCAATACTTTCATGCTTGTCTTTGTCAAAACAGAAGAGACTGCCAGTACGATTGTGTCGAATGTTTTCAGCAGTTCGACCATCCCCATTAATATAGAACTTGAAATAGTAAAAGCCATTCCGCTCAAGCGGCGGTGAAACAGCAATTGCATTGGGAAAACCACGATTATCAATCGTGATCAGTGTAAATGTATCGGCATTAGCTAATAATGTTTCCATATTTTTATCCATTTCCAAAAGCCTCCTATCTTTTACTTTTTATTTTCTGGTACATAAAGCGGCACAAAATCTGCCATAAATTCCACTGTTAACGGTAAAGCTGGGCCTTTATCGCCATCGATTCGAGAATAAATCTTTTTATCTGTTAAAGGCGTTAATTCCAACGTGCTGGTTTCTAAATACGTCAGCGTATCTGAATCTTTTAAACGTCCCGTAAAGATAAGTCGAATAAGCTGGAATAATTTACGAAAACGCATGTTGTGCAAAATGCTGACATGAAGTTCATCATAATCTGAATCCACATAAGTCCTTCCGCCAATTGAATGAGTAGTCGTCGCCAAGGAGAACCAGACCTCCAATTTTTCATGAAAATTATCCGTCTTAATCTCTACCGGATAAGACTTATCTTTGCCAAGCTGCTTCAAGGCCTTTAAAGGATAGACGATTAAACCGAATTTCTTTTTTTCGCTCTGTCGAACCTCATTGGAAATATCCGCAAACGATCCGAAAGTAAAAGAGCTGATAACAGCTTTTTGCCGATCTTGACAGGCTGCGATCCCAACCTTACGTTGATACCCTGCAATGATTATATCCATCGCTTCCTCTTCATCCATTGGCAAATGCCAGCGTTTGGCAAAATTATTAATGGTTCCGCCTGGGATAATTCCTAGAGGTATTGCCTTTCCTGCTTGAACAAACGCTGTCCCCACGATGTTCAGCGAACCATCTCCGCCAATCGCCACGATTCCGTCATACTCTTCAATGGCCTCTTTCACTGTTTCAACTGCCTTTTCAGGATCAGGGGCAGTCAAAAATTCACCTTCGTGTCCAGCCTGTTTAAATTTTTCTTGCATTTTTTTTGCTAATTTTTCAGCATTCCCATTTCCTGCATTCGGATTAAAAAAAATTCCATAACGCATCTTTTTCACCCTCGTTCATTTGTTAAGTAAGAATTTTTTTATCAGTTAAAAATCTTTATCTGTTCCCTTTCACCTTATCATTTTTAACCTAAAAAAACTGTTTCGACGAACTAATTTGTAAGAATTTGATTGCTTTGACTTTTTTTCTTCGTAAAACCTGATATGATAAAGCTAAGAGAGGGTTGAGAAAAATGTTTGAACCGACAAAACCACGAAGAAGTGAGGTTCCTTTTAATACTGTTCCTGAACATATGCAGCAGGAAATATGGCATATGATTTTTATGCGTCCGATGAAGGGGTTGCCGCTTACCTCACCACAACGTTTTCACTTTTTTAAAAACAAAATTGCTCGTACTTTAAGTGTCGTTTACTCCCAAAGTGAACCTTACTTTTCAGACGGGATCACTGCACCTTATGTTGAAGCATACGAAGAGATCGAATTTCCTAAAATCATGTATGTCTATGATGATGGAAATGAATTGATTATGACACTAGATGAAAAAACGTCCGACTAAGTCAGGCGTTTTTTTTGTGCTTATTTTACGACCATTACATTACAAGGTGCTTGATTAACCACATAAGCAGTTGTAGAACCGACCAGTAATAAGGAAAGCGCGCCCAATCCTGTTGCCCCCATCACAATCAGATCCGTATCCAGTTTTTTCGCCAATTCAACAATCTCTCGTTTAGGATTACCAGCGATGATCTGAGAAGTTAGGTGAACTTCCTGCTCCTCTGCTATCCGATGATGCTCTAGTTCTGTGATAATCCCTTTCGCTCTTTCATGGACTTCCTGCATCAATGGAATTGAATTTCCGCCGGTTGTTCCACTGAAACTAGCCGTATCAATCACAGTTGCCAGAGTTAACTTGCCCCTATTTCTCTTCGCGATATTGATCGCTTCATCAAACGCCTTTTTTGACTGCTTTGAACCATCTACAGCAACTAAAATATTTTTATATTCATCAACCATTTTTGCCGCCCCTTTCACCTTTATTTTATCATTCTACTGATTCTTCGAAAAATGAAAATGACCATTTCTCTTTATTTTTTCACTGTCTAATCATTAAAACTGCTTAAAAAACCAGCTGAAAAATTGTACTTTTTGTGATGAAATGCTAGACTTGCCTCAATCCAATTTTTTACATGAATTATCCAGAGAAGTAAGGAGAATCAGAGATGAATAAAACCCAAAGAAGAAAAGCCCATTTCATTATTCATAGCGCATCCACTGCCGCAGCAGGTGTTGGGGCAGGAATGGCACAATTGCCTTTTCCTGATGCCACCGTTTTATTACCAATCCAAACCGCTATGGTGATTGCTTTGGGAAAAATTTTTCATATTAAACTCGAACAGGGTGCCGCAAAAGCTCTTGCCACCCAATTTCTAGCTCAAAAAGCTGGACAAATGACCGCACGCTTCCTTGCTGGAAAACTTCCTGTTGCAGGTAATATTGTTAATGGCTCCACCGCTGCCGCCATCACTGAAAGCTACGGCTGGCTCATTGCAAAGGAATTTTCAGAGGAATACGAGAAAAAACTCAAAGTATAATATTTTTTAAATTGCTGAGAGGCCTCTTTCAAATCCACACAAGATTCGCTATACTTGTAATCGTGGATGAACTTGGTGTTTTACTCGTTCAATGATGTAGTCCGCATTTAAGATAGAGGTGCAGGTTCGATTCCTGTCATCCACATAATTCAAAAGAAGCTGAGAAGCTTCTTTTTTTTCGAAAAAAATCAATGATTCAACCTTTTTAGGCTCATTTAAGGTTCTCCTTCTACAATTGACACAAGAAGAAATTAGTAGGAGGCGTTTTTTTGAAAAAAAAGCAGTCAGTAATCATTACACTAATAAGCACTTTAATGTTAAGTACAACCACATTCCCTATTATCGGATTCACTAATGAACAAAGCAGTGTTCCCGCCGCTCCACCAGATGGCGGTGGAATGGGTGGCGCAGATACTATGACTTATGATTATACAGGAGAGTTGAAGGGCAGCTTAATCGCTGATAATCAGGAAATAGAAGCTAATTCCGAAAAGCAACGCTCTGACGGCAATGACGAAAATACTGCCTTAGTAAAAAATGGTGGAACCTTGTCGCTTGAGAAAAGTACATTAGAAAAAGCCGGCGCAAGTGCTAACGATGACAATAGCAATTTCTATGGATTGAATTCAATCCTGTTGGCAGTAAACGAGAATTCCTTTGCGTATCTTTCTAACAGTCAATTAACTGCTAACGATAAAGGAAGTAATGGGCTTTTCGCAACAGATAGCGGAACGATTTATGCAAATGACAATACCATCGCGACAGAATCGGACAATTCTCGGGGGATGGATGCAACCTACGGCGGCACCATCATTGCCAACAAAACCTCCGTCAGTACCAAAGGCGATCATAGCGCGGCGTTAGCAACAGATCGCGGCGGCGGAAATGTTTCAGTCACTGATAGCCAGCTTGCAACACAAGGCTCAGGCTCACCTCTACTATATTCCACGGGTGACATTGAAGTGAGTAATGTCAAAGGTACGGCTACGGGCAGCCAGATTGCTGGTATGGAAGGCTATAACTCCATTCAAATCTACAATTCTGAATTAATCAGTAAGTTAACCGGAACAACAGGCAGTGATCCTGTCGCAAACGGTGTAATTATTTATCAATCCACGTCAGGTGACGCCGAAGCATCCACTGGTGAAACAGCAAATTTTGAAGCCGTTAATTCCACTTTGAAAAGTGCCACTGAAGGAACGATGTTTTATGTAACAAATACTGAAGCAAACATTATCTTGAAGGATAATACGTTAGATTTTGATAGCGATAAGGCAGCGCTATTAACGATTCAGGGAAATAATGCCAATAATTGGGGGACAGCCGGCAGTAATGGCGGCAAAGTGAACTTTATTGGAATCAATCAAGAATTGTCCGGTAAGATCAGTGTGGACTCTATTAGCAGTCTCAATCTCGTTTTAACCAAAGAAACGACTTACAACGGCGAGACCGAAATCACTGCAAACGAAGTGAATACCGCAGCCAGTGAAACCCCGATCACTGTAACAATTGATAAAACGTCTAAATGGGTAATGACCGCCGATTCACAGATAACCAACTTAAATTTGGAGACAGGCGGCGAAATTGTTGACGAGGATGGAAAATCCGCGACGATCATAGCAGATGGCGAAACCGTCGTAGAAGGAACTGGTTCAACAACATTAACAGTCACTGGAACATACTCGACTCAAACCAATTTAAATGAGAACAACCAATTAAGCGAACCATCTATTGATCGAACAGACTTTGACCAGCATTATCATTTATCAACCTCCTTTACCAACGAAAGCAACACAACCAAAACAAGCAACACAAAGAATACCGTAGCTGAAGTTACATCTAGCGTGAAAAAACCTACTACAGCTGTCAAATCTAATAAACAAGAAAACTATCCTCTATGGATTGCTTTCGGTGGGGTAATCATTATAGCAGGGGCATTAGTCCTGAAAAAAATGGGAAAAAGAACCAAACGTAGACACTAAATACTTTTAAAAATACGTAGCACGCTTGTCCTTTGCAAGCGTGCTTCTCTTATCTTTCAGCCTTAACTTTCATATGACATGCTCGAAGCAGAATTTCTCATTTCTTCGCGTATTTTATTTTAAAAGACTTCAACTTAACACTTTACTTATCGAACAAATGTTCGTATAATAATCTTGAGGTGATGACCATGTCTATGATTAGTCCAGATTCTGTTGAAATATTTTACCGAACGTATGATTCTTTAGTAAAAGACTCCCTGCCACTAGCTTTATTTTTAAGCCAAATTACCGCCAAGATGGATGCCGAAAATCGTGATTATTTTGTCATCCCTGCTAAAAAGACCGGTCGCAAAAAGGATATCTATTTTCAGTTTGAACGTAGAAATGACGAGCTCGTTTTCAAAGGCATTCATACAAGGAGGAAAAAGGATGGAGTCAATTAAAGGAACTGTCACGAAACTAAAAATCATTCAATTCTCGCAACAGCCTTTAGTTTATTTTCAACTCGCAAACATCAACTGTCTGATTGCCACCCATTCATTAAATTTTTTGGCAGATGTCGAAGCTGGTATGAAAATTGTTGTATTAGGAAAACGAAATACCCGAGGACAATTTATTGTCGCAAAATACGCGGTCTTAGGCAGAACCAAATTAATGAATGATATTCAAAACTATCAAACAGCAAGCTAAAAGCCAGCAAATGTGCTGGCTTCTTTTTTATCGAACGACCATTACGTTACATGGTGCGTTATTGACAACATATGCTGTTGTAGAACCTAATAATAACCGAGAGAAAGTTCCCGTTCCGGTAGCGCCCATCAAAATCAAATCAATTTTTTTCTCTTCTGCAAAAGCAACAATTTTAGCTTTTGGATTTCCATCATCAACGACAGTGTTATAGGATATATCCTCTGGGATCGTTTTTTCTAATGCTTCCACAACAGTACTTGCAGCTTTTTGTGCTTCCTTTACGATATGATCTACAGCGTAAGGTTCAGCTCCTAAATGATTGGTGTCAGATACGATTAAAATATACAAATGTGCATCATTTCTGCGGGTGACTTCGATAGCTTCCTGGAAGGCTCGACGTGCCTGTTCGGATAAATCAACTGCGACAAGTATTTTTTTGTATGATTCCTTCATAATAAGACCCCCTTTTTTCTATTGTAACGAATTCAGACTATATTTGTACAGCAAATAGTAAACGCTTTCTTTATTAAGATCTTTTAGGACACGACGACTTTACTAGATATCCTTTTTTAATAAGAAAACCTACAGATCAATTATCGTTAATAATTACTTCAGGATAAAATCATTGTTCATTTCCTCATATACCACCCACAAAAGCAGAACATGCATATACTTGTTGTAAAGCGATTCAATCATGTGAAAATTTAATACTTTTCCTATAACCAAAAAAAGCACCTTGATCACAAGGTGCTTAAAGGGGATGCTAGTCAAATAAAACTAGCTAAGAAAGATTGAGAGAGGTCTTCCTCATATTCATATTTTAACAGATTTCTTTGCAATTTTGGTGATTTTACGAATTGTTTTTTTAACATTTTTAAATTTATTCTGAATGTTACTAAATATTTTTATTCCATGAAAGTATTCCCTTTTTTTAATTACATTAGAAATAAATTATAAAAATTACTTTTATCAATATATTTAGCCGATTTAGTTCTTATAAAAATATCCTTGAAGCATATTACTACAAGGATATTACTATTCTAGTTTGATAATATTTTCACAAGAAAGATGAAAAAAATTAGATTTTTACGTATTCTAGTTCAACACCAGCATTTCCATTTTTGGTAGCAACTCGATAAGCAGTAGATAAGGTCTCCATGGTGGTAGGATCCAAAGCTAACTTAACAAAAGTCGGTAAATCTAGTTTTTCAACGTCCACTTCTTTCTCCGTTACTAATGGCTGCATCATCTTAGCAAAGCCGCCCGTGATTGAAATATTTCTTTTCTCGCAACGAATAGCATCTCGCAGCTCCATTGGATTCGCGACTACTTTTTTCATACCCATCACTCCTTCTTTTTTCGATAATATCATAGAGAGTATCAGAAATCAACGATTTTGTGAATAAAAACACAAAATTATATAACGAGAATTTCTGTTATACTCTTAAAAAGGGAGTGGATCACTTGGATAAATATATGCAGCGTAAACGACGTGGATGGGCTGAAAATAATGAACTCTTTCCATATAAAGAGAAACAACTTGCAGAATTAATAGAGTTACTTTCCTCAAAAGAAGCCCACGAACGGACTATCTCTGCAAAGCTTTTGCCAATAAATTGTGATACAGTAAACATTTTATTGCATTCTTTGATAAAGGAACCAGCCCTCTACACTCGATTAGCCATTACGGAAAAACTAGAAAGCGGCGATTCAATGACTGCTCAGCAAATGATTCCTTTTCTTGCCGAAATTGGAACAAATCAGCACCGTTTCCCAGTGGCTCCTTCAAAAAAGAAATCTTTTCCCTTGCCGCGAGATTTGATTGCTCGATCACTGGGACGTATGAAACCAGAGATTTTTCCAGTTCTTTTAAAAGCTGCAACACAGCTTCCAAATTCGAAGCTGCGGGAGTTGATTGATGCGATCGGTTATATGGCTTTTTATAATCCCAGTTTGGCAACTGTACAAAATTATCAATCTCTACTTGAAATTAGAAATTCATACAAATCAGACTTATTGATTCAGTGGAAATTTTTGATCTGCTTTTCAGCTTTTCCCCAAAGTAAAGCACTTTTAGTGGAGGAAGAACAATTTATTCCTGAGGCACAACGATCACTAATAATACTAAACACAAAAAGGGTTGAATAATCTATCAGCCCTTTTTAGATGTTTTAAGTTGTTTAATTTGGATTATAAATCTATTTTTATCTCACGACCATGACATCGCAAGGAGCATTATTGACAACATAATCGGTGGTTGATCCGACAAGCATTCGTTCAAGCCTTCGCTTACCAGTAGCGCTAATATAGATCAGATCAATCTTATATACCTCAGGTAGTTCAAAATAAAGAGCCTTTTTAGGACTTTCCACACAAATGATCATTTGTTTATTGTAATATTCAATTCCTGAAAACTCTTTTTCTAACAGTTTGAGTGCGGCTTTCTTCTCTTCTTCGATTATTTGGGCGATTGGCGTTGCACTATTTAGTAGTAAGCCGCTGCTATTAATCACCTGTGCGTTATACAAACGTGCGTTATTTCGACGTGCGGCTTCAACAGCTTCCATTTATGCTTGATGAGCCTGTGGCGATCCATCTACCGCAGCCAAAATATTGTAATAGCGTTCATTCATAAGCCTTTCCCATTTTTATTCTAGTATAACAAGCGGGCAAGCATTTGTAAGCTCTTTTTCACCGTGATAAGCCTATAATACCAATGTTCCTCACAACGAAAAATTTTATTCACAGAACATTAAAAAACCACCTCAAAATGACTTGACGTGGTAAAAAATGACTAATTTTTTTCTAAATACAATGACTGCTGATCAGATTCCTCATAGACTTGCTTCATATCAGACCAATCAACTTCACGATTTTGATACCCATAAGGATCATTAACGTAAACAATTTTTTCCTTACGATCAAAGCCAGTAATAACGGCTGAATGGACTAATGGCGTGACATACATACTTCCTTGATCTGTCTCCCACAACAACCAGTCATTGTCCTTTGGCACTTGGAAGTCCACCGTCGCGACGATCCAGACTGGTGTGCCGCCGGCTACGATAGCCATGATTTTATTGAATGATTTTTTGTTACTCGCGACTACACGATAATCATCCTCCACATATTCTTTAGCTAATTTTGCAATCGGCTCTACAGCTACACCCATCGCTTCATCTCCACCGGTAATGTCCCCTACGAATCCTAGATGGGGATTTCCATAATTACCAGATTCTGTATACAACGGCTGATAATCAAGTTCGTCTGCTAATTCATTTTTGTCTGTATCGTAACCGTAATACTGCAATAGCATCGAAAGAGCCGTAACCTCACAACCATTTTCCAAGGCAACATCATCAAACTGGCTCTCTAAGGGAACATCTAACACGATTTTATTTTTTTGTTGAGGTGTCACAATCCGTTCCGTCAGTTCATTCTTCCCTTGGGCAAAATAAATTCCTCCACTAACCACTGCTAGGAAAATTAGCAGAATCACGATTCTTTTTTTCTTCATTTCATCACCTAACATTAATAGTCCATCCGAAATTATACGGTTTATAATGAAAAGCAACAAAGAAAAGCCCTCGAAACAGCTAAATTTTAAGTTGTTTTAACCTTTCAATTAATAAAAATAAGGATTTGCTAGATACTTTTTTGACATTCATTTCTAAGACTGATATGTTGGATAAAATAATCTTTGGAGGATCTGACTATGAATGCCTTTACTTATCAAATTGATGATCATTTAGCTTTTGCCTTTCCTCAGCTAGAAGCTGCTGAAGAACTTTTAGCTTTGATTGAGTCTGATCGATCGCACATTGAAGCCTTTATTGATGTCATGGCGGAAACGAAAACGATTGAGGATGAAAAGGACTTTATCAAAATGAAATTGCATGGATATGCGGATGGTACCGATTATCTTTTTTTCATTCTACAGGGCCAAAAGATTTGCGGCTGTATCGATATTCATAATATTGACCCCAAAATTGGGAAAGGCGAAATCGGTTACTGGCTGCACTCCTCTTTTACCAAGCGCGGAATCATTTCAAAAAGCGTTAAAGCCCTTTGTCATTTGGCCTTTAATGATTTCGGAATGAACAAACTGTTAATTTGTGTCGATGTCGACAATGCTCCTAGCAATCGTATAGCCCAACGCTGCGGTTTTACCCTAACTAGTACTGAACCTCAAGATGCACTGCTTCATGGAAAATTGAGAGACATGAATCACTATACTTTATTGAAAAAACAATTTAAAAAAGGTTTTGACGAATAACTCCTTCGTCAAAACCTTTTTTTATCGTACGACCATCACATTACATGGAGCATGATTAACAATATATCCGCTAGTTGAACCAACTAGTAGACGTTGAAAGCGCCCCTTACCTGTTGCACCCACGTAAATCAAATCAATACCATATTGCTTCGGCAATTCTTCTGTTAATGCTTTTTTGGGATTACCAATGTATTGAATAAGTTCCATGTTTTGATAGCGACCACGTTCCTTTAGTTTCTCTAGGTATTGTTTAGCTCGTTGAGATTCCTCTGCTAGGATATCCTCCATCGGCTGCGCGCTGCTCATTAAAATACTAGAATCATCAATCACCTGAACGACGTACAATTTAGCTTCATTTCTTCTTGCTGCACCGATCGCTTCAAAAAAAGCGCCCTCCGATTGATCAGATCCATCCACAGCAACCATAATATTCTTATATCTACTGATCATATTATCTGCTCCTTCAAACTAATGAATTTATTTTTTCCCTATACCATTCTTTTATTATCAAGACATCTAACGAATGACAGTCACGCTACATGGGGCATGGTTAACAACATAAGCTGCGGTGGAGCCAATTCGAGACAGGCGAATTTCGCCTTTTCCGGTAGCACCAAGATAAATCATATCAATGTCATTGTCTTTTGCAAACTCAATAATTTTTTCTTTTGGACTGCCCAATTCAACAAATGGTTCCACATTCTCAAGTTCTTTACGCGCTGCGTCATGAACTTTTTTCAACATTTCTTTTTCAATTTGCTCTTTTTCCGCCGCATAGATTTTGCTAAAAGAAAAAGCGCTGGTGGAGAGTTCACTGTCATTAATGATTGAAATAACATTCAGTTTGGCATCGTGACGTTTGGCTGCTTCAACGGCTTCATCAAAAGCATGCTCTGAATGTTCAGATCCGTCGATCGCTACTAAAATATTTTTGTATTTACTCATCATTGTAACCGCCTCCTTTATTAAATTATAAAGGAAAATAAACGATCTGTGAAACGAAATCAACTTTTTACTTAGTATCTCCTTCGTTGAACTGCGTACAAAATTATCACTATTAGAAAGCTATCGACATAACTAACCATTTTACCCTCTTCAATCTTATCTACTTAAATAAATCATTTGTTTATACTATTCTGCTATTCTCTGAGCATTTTTCTTGTATCTTTTTCGACAATCCATTAAGGTTACAGTAGTTCATTTGTTTATCCGAGTTCCTTCCCAGGACTCCAGCCGTCGTTGCCCTGCGACGGCTCTTTTTGAGCAAAAAAATTGCCAAGAAAGCCTTTTCCTATTATAGTAAAAACTGGGTATTACCCATCCTTTATAGAATTTGTTTTTTTCACTTGTGGACCGTTGCCATCTTTGGCCGGTCTTTTTTTCGGTCCTCATTTTCTCAGTTTGACTACTTACGAGATACTATCTAGCTAGATCCTGAGAACGGTGAAGTTCAACTTCTTTCTTTACCGAAAAGGATTTTTTAAACGAAAATCACTTCTTTTTCTCCGGTCTTTGTGTGTTAAACTATGTACTGTGATACACAAGTACAAATGGAGGAACAGACATGTATAAAGCTAGTTTAAAAAATATCCTCACTCGAAAAGAAGAACGAACCATTGATCTTACACTACTTCCTAATGTAGGTGACACGTTGCAGCTAAGACAGCCTGACAAATTTTTGCTGGTTCATGGAATTACTCATATTATTGAAAACGAATCCATCGCATTCGAGATTTTCGTCGAACCGATTGATCGCACCTATTGGATGAATGAAATCTAACGAAAGCGAGGACTAACAATGATCGCACATAAGAGAGAGTTTCTCCATGTAGTTTAACCAAATACAAATTACATGGAGGAATTACAATGAAAAACATTTATAATAATGAGAAATTTTTTGAAAGCTACAGTCAGATGACTCGCAGTCAACAAGGCTTGGATGGGGCTGGCGAATGGCAGACGTTAAAAAGATTGCTGCCTGATTTTAAGAAAAAGCGTGTATTGGACCTGGGTTGCGGTTATGGCTGGCATTGTCTTTACGCAGCAGAACACGGCGCAGCTTCAGTCATTGGTGTTGATATCTCCGAAAAAATGCTAGAGGTCGCATGCAAAAAAAATACCTTTGACAATATTTGCTACCTTCACGACAGCATTGATAAAATCACTTTTGAGCCGAATAGCTTTGATGTCATCATTAGCTCCCTAGCAATCCATTATATTGAAGATTTCAAAAAATTGGCAAAAAATATGGCAGATTGGTTGGTTTCCGGCGGACAATTCATTTTTTCCGTTGAGCATCCGATTTTTACGGCAGAAGGTTCTCAAGACTGGATTTATGATGCAAATGGTACGATTGTACACTTTCCTGTCGATAATTACTTTTATGAAGGAAAGCGCAACGCGCATTTTCTCGGTAGTAATATCACGAAATATCATCGCACTTTAACCACCTATTTAGATGATTTGATGACGAATAACTTTCAAATTAAACGCATTGTCGAACCAATACCGCCTGGGAATATGCTGGATATCCCTGGAATGAAGGATGAAATGCGCCGACCCATGATGCTGATTGTGAAGGCGGAGAAAAACTAAAAACAAATCCCTGAAGATAATAGGTCTTCAGGGATTTTCTCTGTTGTGTCCATATTTATTCGTAGCATCATACAACCCACAAGCCATACCACCAGCAACAAGACCTCCGAGCGCCAATTTCCCTAGCGATTGATTGAAAAGAAGCCCCATCGCTACTCCTAACCCTGTGCCAAGAATTAATGACACTATTGGTAAATACCGTGTAGCTATTAATCTTGTCTGCTTCACACCCTCTGTTATGATCATCATGATCGGTGCAAAGCTCAACCCTGTCGCCAAAATATGTGTCAAAATCTCATCCATTTTCACCTATCCTTTCACGTATTCGATTGACAATTGTCTCGATTCTCTCAATTTGTTTAAGTGACTCTGTTAAATCGTCGATCGTGTTCAAGTAGCGCTCTTCACGTGCATTATTTTGCTTCATCACCCAAACTAATAAAAATACAAAAAGCACTGGAAATCCGATGCTTTCCGGGTTGTTAAGAACTGTTGAAATAAAGTTATCCATGCTTCATCGCTCCTTTAAAAATTAATCATCTATCTCCATCTAGACTTCAATTTCATTCAGAAGGGTTAAACTCTACAGAAATTTCTTTATTTCCTTATACGAACAACTTATAGCCGTCAAAGAGTAGGAAATCCACCTGTCAAAAAACCTCCAAACAATCAAAGCCCACGCTGTTAAATTCATCAAATATATTGCCTGTTCATCCCCCCTCCATTTGATCTACTTACACTATATACGAACGTATGTTTGTTTTAGTGCCAAAAAAAAGACATCATATCCCTAGATGTTCGGCTAGTTCTTCAAAAAAAGCATCCCGTAAACGAATGACTTGCCGTTTACTTAAAAAAACTTGATCAGCTACCAAATCGAGATTAACCTTTCGATGATTCGTCATATAAAGCAATTTGATAATTTTTCTTGTCTCTTCCGTCGAATTTTCTAAACACAAAGAAATGATTCGCTGATTTCGCTCCAAGTTAATCAGTTGCCGATCAAGGGAAATTGAGATTAATAACTTCTTATCCTTGGTATCTGTATTGGCTCGTTGATGTGTCTTCTGATTATGCAAAAGTAGCTTTTCTTTTCTTTCCAAGTAATAGTCTTCCATCTTAGGATAATCTTGTAGGATGCCCTTCAAGTAATCTTTCTTCCATTTCTCCATCGTCTCTCCTCCTTAAAATAACTAACGTTCCCCACTGGTTACAGGGAACTTCGGATTAATTTTAATGATACATAGCTTAAAAACGTAGTTAACTATTTTTTCTAAATTAATGGTAATACATTTCGCGTACTTTGTAAATTTATTTATTCTATTTTGTAGATAAATTAATACGAATCGTGCTATTATAGAGTGAAAAGGAGTGTGTCTATGTTTGCTCAACAATTGAAGGATTTAAGAAAAAAAACACCTGGTTTGACTCAGACTGATATGGCAAAAAAATTGGGAATTGCGAAAACGACCTACGCTTCTTATGAACAAGGAAAACGAACACCTGATATTGAAACACAAAATAAAATTGCGGACTTCTTTAACGTTTCGCTGGACTACTTGCATGGCCGAGAATCGAAGAACTCTTTTTCAGCAAAACAAATGACTGTCGCAGCTCATATTGACGATGAAGTGACCGAGGAACAGATGGAAGATATTTTGAATTACATCGATTTTATTAAGCATAAGCACGTGAAGAAGGATTGAGCAGATGGATAAAGCAGAAAAACTTATGGCCAGTTTTCAGGGAATCAACTATATTTTCGATCCTTCCATGCCAGATGGACAAAAAGGATTGTATATTGACAAGCATGTCTACTTAAATCCTCGTCAAACCTCCGAAGAGCTGACAGATACGGTTGCCGAAGAAATTGCCCATTATTTAACTAGCTCAGGCGATCTAATAAGTCAGGATACGACTGAGCAGCGAAAACAAGAACAACGAGCAAGGGATATTGGCGCTACCTTGGTCGTCACTCCAGAAGATATTATTGCTTGCTACAAAGAGCGTTTTTCAAACGTATGGGAATGTGCGGAGTTTTTAGGAGTAAATAAGGAGTCCTTTGAGCATGCGGTCAAAGTCTATGCAAGAATGTATGAAAAGGGGTTATCCTATCAAAATTACCGCATCCTTTTTCGAGCAAATGGTACGATTGGAGTATTTGAATTTTTTGAATAAAAAATAAACGATCCTAGGCTAGGGTCGTTTATTTGAGCGATTTCAATTAACTATCTTCATGTCAGTAATCGTAATTAGTTCAAGGAAAAATCATTCATTTTTAAAAATCTGTTTTCGGATCAACTAAGCTATCGTAACTAATTACTGTTGTGAAATCATTCAGATCCTCTGTTTCGCTTTTTATGATTTGAACAATTGCCGAGTTATTCAACTTATTTTTTACAATGCCTCGTTGTGTTTCTTTTTTATATTCGAAAAATACCTCTTGGCCTACCGAGAAGCGCTCCCCTAAAAAAGAGGGATTTGGAGATTTAAATCCATAAGTGCTTGCCATGTGAACATCCTCCTTCAAATATTAAAAAAAGAAGATCGTTTCCGATCTTCTTAGTCATCCGTAATTAAACAAATTTTAGTCTTTTACAATGTTTGAAGCTTGTAAGCCGCGTTGGCCTTCTTCAACATCAAAAGTCACTGCTTGGCCTTCATCCAAAGATTTAAAACCTTCACCTTGAATAGCTGAGAAATGAGCAAACACATCGTTGCCATCTTCACCAGTGATAAAACCAAAACCTTTTTCTGCATTAAACCATTTTACTGTACCTTTATTCATGTAAAGTACCTCCAATTACACATCAAATGTGTTTATTTGTAATAAAAAATGACGTGTAATAAAAAAGTATCTTAATAAATATAGATAACCAACTAGTCACATATCAAAGTATTACTTAGTTACCTTACCACGTATGGAGAGTAAAAGCAAACTTAATATGAACATTTACCAACTATAACATCTAAAATATTAAGTTTTCAGTTTTTTTCTTAATAGATCTGGACATGAGGTTATTTATCTTGACTTATTAAGATAAGCCTAACGCATTCAATTTCTATTTAAATAAATTTAGAAATAGCAGAAAACACGAACAATAACTTTTGAAGCTAAACAGTCATCTAAAATAAAAAATATTAAACGTATTTCGTTCTACATTCTTTCTTATTGTCTTATTTTTCCAATATTGTGCATTACACGAGAAAATATACTAAGTTAATCTATAGCGCCTGAACCACAATTTCTACCACATCTCCAATATCCTTTCCTATCTCCTTGCGAATATCTTTTCGAATTCCTAAAATATAGCAAATACTACCATCCTCATTTTTTACCCCCATATTCACAATACTTCCATCATAGTCAACACCATCAAACGTCGCACGTACCTTGACACGGCCTTTACCAAATTCTTCCCGAACATCATAGGGAAAGATTACGTAAGCACCGCCTTTTCCTACTTCTGATGCATAGATTTTAGAATCAAACTTGTATTCCTTCATTTCTAAACTCCTCTTTCTTAGGTTTTGAAAATTTCTATTATAAACTTCTAAAATATAAAAAAGTCCGGCAAACACTGCTGAGATTGGCGTCAAATCAGTGTTTGTCAGACATAATAGTTTAATTGGCGGGAATGTGTAGGAATCGAACCTACCCAAGAAGCTCCTAACTCCTCATACTGGTTTTGAAGACCAGAGGGAACACCAGAACCCATCCACTCCCGAAACAAAATAATCATACCACTCCTTCAAGTTGGAATCAATAACAAAATGAAAAGAAAAAAAGAAAGAATTCACCTTATCTTAAATGCTTCTTTCTTTTTAAAAATTACTAAATTATTGGATTCAAAGTAGGATGATCTTTTCCTCAAAATCTTATTGATCGACGGAAAATTCACTTATTTCTTTATTTAAGAAATAAGAAATCATCGTTCGGATCAGCACGATCATCGCTAACTTGATAATATCCTGAAAGGTGGGATTGATGATTGATTCAATAATGTCTGCAACAATCAAAAATTCCAGGCTCAGCAAAATATAACTGCCTAAATAGGCTTTAATACACTTGTTTTTGTGCAGCACAGAAGAATAATCCTGCTCACTTCTCGATTGGATTAATTTAACAAAGGAAAAAATTGCCCCATATAAAATGATAAAAATCGAGATGGCATCCAGTGCCAAAACGATGGGATGAAAAATAAGCTGAAGTATCTGTTCAAAATTTTCCATAATAATCCTGCCCTTTAAACTTTATATCTTTATTTTAATCTGAAATAGATCACGAAGCAATCGGATTTTCTGTTGAATAATTTAGACTTTCTTAGCTCTATTTAAGTAGCGCGTAAGTTTCGCTGCTTATGGTAAGGACATTATTGATTCGAAAGGATGATTCTTATGATGAACTCGTTAAAGAAAAATACGGCAAACCTTTTGAAAGATACGTTTTATGACTTAACGGTGTTGCTTATTTCCCATTTGCTTTATCAAATTATCACTCAGTTAATGAACTAAATGGCGGGAATGTGTAGGAATTGAACCACCTAATACAATCCTTCTTTTTCCGAATAAACGGTGTTCCAGAAGTAGCTTCTTCGGAAATAAGCCGAAATTTCACAAAAATTTGAGAAACAATTTTCGGAAATTTCTTCTTATTTCTTGAAGCTGACCACTTCTGTCACAACCTCTACGTGTACTATTGAATTGGCGGATACAATGCAGCTGTTGTCTTGTTGCCATTTTTTGAAAAAAGACTGGTTGATTGATTGCCTTTTTCCTTTTCGATTGCCGTATTTTTCTTATCAAGATCATGATAATCGTATTTCTGCGGATCAATTGGTGTGAAGCCTTCTGGCGTGTAAAAACGTAAGAGATTTTCTTGGTTCAGCTTATCAGATAGACTCAATGCTTGTTTGACCTGTTTTTGTTCCTTATCAATCTCTGATGCGATACCTAAAGCTTTCACATCAACCTTTTCACCCATTTTATTCTCGTAGGTCTCGCCCCCTAATTCGGTATAATTTGGTGTAATAAAGTCGCCGTTACGGAAGGCAACTGTTTGATCATGTTTTGGTGAAAATAGGTCTGTACCGAATTGAATATATTTCTGACTATCGATGCCCATTAAGTGTAACAATGTAGGTAAGACATCAATCTCACCACCATATTGATGTTGAAGCCCACCATTTGTATAGCCAGGAATATGGAACATCAATGGTACACGCTGCATTTGAGCGTCATCGAATTTGTCCCAAGTCGTTGGATCTTTTCCTAATGCTTTGGCCAAATCTTTGTTGTTGCTGTCGGAGATACCGAAATGGTCCCCATAAATCATAAAGATCGAGTTTTGATAAACACCGGAAGCTTTAAGATAATCAAAAAATTGACGCAGCGATTCATCCAAATAATGCGCGGTTCGGACATAATCATCCACCGTGCTATTGCCTGTTTTTAAGGCAGGAAAATTAAAATTCTTATCGTCAGTCAAATAAGGGGTATGATTGGTTACCGTCAAGAATTTCGTATAGAATGGTTGCTGCAAATGCTCTAAATGACCAACCGTTTCCTTCAACATATCCTTATCTAAAATTCCGTAGCCTAAGTTTTCATCAGCTTGGTTAAAGTAAGAGCGATCAAAGAAGTTTTGATAGCCGAGATTCTTGTATACGTGATCGCGATTCCAGAAGCTGCCGACATTTCCGTGGAAAACAGCGCTTGTATAGCCCGCTTCCTGATTCAAAATTGCCGGAGCGGCTTGGAATGTATTGTCAGATCCTAATTGAGTAAATAAAGAGCCTTGAGACAATCCGAAGGTGCCTGTTTCCAGCATATTTTCTGCATCGCTGGTTTTCCCTTGACCGACCTCATGGAAGAAATTGTCGAAGGCTAATGTTTGCTTATTGTCATTTTCTAAACTATTCAAAAATGGTGTTACCTCTTGTCCGTCAACCTTCATATTGATCAAAAATTGCTGAAAACTTTCCAAGTGGATCACGATAATATTTTTGCCTTTTGCGATACCGTATTTACTTGGATCGGGCGCTGCATAATGACTCTTCGTATATTTTAGAATGTCTGTTAACCCATTACTTGAAGCGTGAGCCCGCACGCTGTTGGTCTGCTCAGTCTTGATCCCATCATAAACAGTAAAGGCATCCAGGCCTAAATATTTAACGATATAAGAACGGTCAAAGGTTCGCTGCAGCAATTGTGGGCGATTGGCCTCGCTTAAGGATAAATTGATTGAGAAGGTCAATGCTGCTAGACAGCTAACTGCCACTGCAAATGTTTTTTTGATCGGCTTGCTGGCAATTTCTTTGTGTTCAGCAAAGAGATAGATCAGAATGCCTAAAAATATAATTACGTCCAGCCAATAAAAAATATCATGCACCTTCATTAAGGCAAAGGAGCTGCCTGAAATTCCTTGTGAAACTTTAGAAAAACCAAGAATTGATTTGATCGTAACAAAATCAGTAAATTCACGATAAAAAATCACATTCAAGTATAAGATCAAGGTATTTAACAGATCCATTAAAAACAACACGATCAAGGCTGGCTTAAATTTTTTTACGTAAAGGAAAACGCCAAACAACAGCAAGGTTGTAGCAATTGGATTGATCCACAAAATGAAGGTCTGAATGGACCCTTCCACCCCTAATGAAAAATCTACATAATAGGCTAAAATTGTTTTTGCCCAAAATAGCAGACTAACTGTCAGTAGGATCAGCCAACGATTGCTAAACGCTTTTTTTACCCGGTTCATCCGGATCACTTCTTTCTCTATTAAATTGTCCGTTTCTACTATAGAGCAGAATATAAAAAAATGCATATTTATTTGTATTGAAGGCTCAATCTTATTTTTTGGCTTAAATAGCGGTTTTTCCTTTAAAATTTAAGGAAAGACCCGCGAATTTTATCGCTTTTTCAGGTCAAGTGAAAATTTCCTAAGACATAAAATTTTCACATTCTTAATAATTATCCATAAAATAACAAAAACACCTTCCAGCGACTAACTGAAAGGTGTTTTTTTAGGCTTCGCGTTTCATGACAATCCCTGTATATATCCATATAGTTAATACATAATAGATAAAGTATAAAACAAAGAAGATCAAAAATGGCAGCCAAATGTTGCTGTAAGGTTCAGACAAAAGTGTAGTGAATAACTGCAGTCCAAACAAGACATGCGTGACTCCTAACAAGCCTGGAACCAAAAATAAGATACCGATCTCTTTGCGAATTGATTGCTTCAACAACTGACGGCGTGCACCGATTTTTTCCAGCATGCTGTAGCGTTGGATATCACTTTTTGCACCAGATAAAATTTTAAACATCAAACAGCTGGCTAACATGGTTAGAAAGGCAATTCCCAAGAAGAAGCCCATAAATTCAAAGCCTGAGAACAGCGCATTGTATAGCTCATAAACCAGAGCCTTTTGATTCATGCCTGCTGAATTTTTATCCAACGTCGGATTTTTATGAAAATTTTCTTCGGCTAAATTTTTCAAAGCATCCTTATCTTTGGCAAAATCAGCCACTGTAATCAACCGTATCTCCGTTGTGTTACCAGGTAATGCTGAGAATGCTTCACTAGATAAAAATTGATGCTTCTTCGCACTTTGCTCTGGTAATTCCAACGATCTTAATTGATCCGAGGCTGACAAATCGTTTGCCAACTGTTCTCCCGTATAGCGCACTTCTTTCGTTTGACGGCTAGCCGTAAACTCCTTGACCTTCAAAGGGGCTTGATCAAATTGTGAACGATCATAATAAACGGTCTCATTATCCTCTTTTTGTTGATAAACAGCATCAGAAGTTGGTGTGATTTTATCAAGCTCAGTTTCACTAAAGCTTTGTCCATTGTTTAATACTAAGTCATAAGCAGAAGTTGCTTCAGTCATTTTCATGATTTCATTATGGAAGCCTAATCCAACAGTAATGGCACCGAGAGCTAGAGCAAAAAGCATCGCCACCATCGATAGAATTCGCGTATAATCTTGAATCCGGAAGCTTAATTGCGACAACGTAAAATTATTCAGCTTCTTTAAAGCGATGCTATCACGTCGTTTCAGTAAATCCAGTACGAAAATCAAAATTGAATGAAAAACAAAATACGTACCTAAAATAATGGTAATCAAGGCAATAATCAAGGCCAGAAAAGCTAGCTTCATTAATTGCGTCATCATGAAGTAGCCGATTCCTAGGAAAATGATTCCTGCCAGAACCTCCAATACTAACGTAAAAAGCTTACGATTAGCAGGTAGAGGCGTTTCACTAGCTTTTAGCAAATTCAAGATTGGCTTTTTCACAATCGTCATGGCATTTACGAATGCTGCCAATAAGAAAATCACGGTGAAAAAAATCAATGTAAATAGCACGGCTGAAGAATTTACAGCGGTGAAATGAGTGATTTTAATGTCTAATTGTTTGACCAATAATTGCTGCACAACACCGCTTAATCCAATACCAAGCAAAGTGCCGACAACAGTCGCGCCAACACCTACCACAAAAGTTTCAATAAAAATCAACTGTGCGATTTTACGGCCTTTTGCTCCTAACATCATAAACATCGCGTAATCCTTTTGACGCATCGTCATCAGAAAGGAGTTGGCGTATAAAATGTAGACGAAGGTAATAATTGAAAGTAGGACGGTTCCTAAATGAAAGATCATTACTACCGATGAGATCATTGAATTACTTTCCAAAAAGGTCTTATTCGTTGCTAGACCCTCAAACATATAAAAGATTCCTGAGGCTACTACAAGTCCTGAAAATAAGACCACATAGTCACGCAAGCGTCCTTTGATTCCAGCAAGTGATAATTTTAAAAGCATCGAATGACCTCCTACTGTTCCAGATTACCGAGAATGCTTAAAATTTGACGATAAAAAGCTTCCCGAGTTTGGTTTTCTCTTTTTACTTCTTGATAGATCACGCCGTCTTTAATGAACAAGATCCGTTGACAATAACTAGCAGAAAACGGATCATGTGTTACCAATAAAATCGATACTTGATCCCTTTGATTCAATTCCTCCATCGTGTCTAACAGATCCCTTGCACTGTTAGAATCCAACGCACCTGTTGGTTCATCTCCCAAAAGAATAGTTGGCTGGGTAATCAAGGCGCGCGCCGCAGCAACCCGTTGCTTTTGACCACCAGAGATTTGGGCCGGGTAGCTATTTAAAATACCATCGATTGATAAACGTTTTGCCACTTCAGCAACTCGCCGATGGATGACTTTGCTCTTAGCCCCTTGTAAGGATAATGGAACTGCGATATTTTCTGCTGCTGTTAAATTTTCCAACAAATTGAAATCTTGGAAAATAAAACCAATCTCGCGACTACGGAAATCGGCTAATTGATTGCCCGATAATTTGGTTACATCCGCCTGATTAATCTGAATTTTGCCGTCAGTTGGTTTATCCAATGTTGCTAATAAATTTAATAAGGTTGATTTACCAGAACCAGATGCTCCCATGATTCCGACGAATTCACCCTTTTCTACTTCAAATGAAATACCTTTCAAGGCCTGAGTTTTTTTCTGATTGCCTTTTCCGTAGGTTTTCTTTACCTCATTTACTGATACGATTTTTTCCATACTTCCACTCCTCGTAATTAAACTAAGAGGGTCATTTTTGATGACCCGTCTTCTTCCTCAATACAACAGTCAAGGTTAAATTAAACACCTAATTTATCCGCTGCTTTTTTAGGTAGATCTTTTTGTTGGACCTCTTCATAGGAAGTCACTCCTTTTTTCTTGTTCCAGGTAACTTTAAGAAACGCTTCCCGACGCAGCGGACGGTCTTTATTTGCATTAAAATCTAACTCTTTTTTGTTTCCATCCTTGTCATAGCCTGGCAACGAGTATTTGTAATCAACGTAATTATTGCCGCTGTCATCTTTTTCTTCCACTCGTTGACCATCTGTTGTGACCTGAACGAAATACTCATCTCCACCTTTGACGACTTTATCTGCTATTTGTAAGCCTACAAAGGCGATAACAATTAAACTAACTAAACCGATTAAAAATTTTTTCATAACTGATTGCTCCTTTTTGATTTCTAGAGCAACTATACAAAAATTCTGAAAATCCAACCATTGAAACCTACTAAAAACACCTAACATTTTTGTCATTTTGAAGATTTTTCGCCGACAAAAAGCTACCCTCAACTTTTTTGATACCAGCTTTTCATCCCAACTAACCAAATTTTGTTCCCTTTATTGATGGTCAGCGTCAAATCTTTAAAAACAGGTATTATACTAAACTTTTTCGTAATATTATTTACTTGAATCAGCATTTTATTATTTTGAAATTCCAAAAAAAGAATTTTACCGCATGATCATGCTTTTTCTTTAAATTCAGATACCTTAGACAGACTTCTCCCTTAAACACTGATTTAAAGTTACATGAATGACAAAAATGAACATAAAAAATAAGCTAGCCTCAACACTGTTTCCGTTGATTCTAGCTCACTTTAAGATTTCCAGACTAAGCACCTTAGTCTTAGACGCCGTTCATGCTCATTTTACGGCGAAGCGTTTCATCTGCGGCAGCTTAATAAACCAAGCTACTAACAGACAAGAAACAATTTTATCCACTAGATTACCCGTCACTGCGCCCCAATAGGTTGCAGAAATCATTTCCTTACCAGACGCTCGCAATGCCATGATGACGACATCCGTTCCTGAACCGGTAAAACCGCCAAACAGGGCCAATCGAATTGGTGCGCCAATCATTGGACAAATAAAGGCTAACAAAAGACCTGCGATTACTGCTTTTCCAAAACCAAAACCATTTTTCGCTAATAAGGCGACGATAATCGCGACAGCCACATTCACTAATGCGAAAGGAATCGCCGTCACTCCGCCGATCAGCCCCATCAATAAGTTGGTGGTCACACCGGTTAAGATTCCATAGCCCATTCCAAAATTGGCCGCGATAAAAATCGTCCCCATCGTATCTAAGAACAATAATGGAATCCGCAGCATCGACACTGCTTCTCCTAACACCACATTTAATCCTACCGCGATGGCACACATCGCGATCACTTTTGCTTTACTATTCATTGTCTAGTCCTTTCTCTAAAAAACGTTGCAACTGTTCATCAAAATCCCCTTGATCCTCTTCACTGTAAGACGTAGGCACCTCCAAATAATTCGTACCGATTTTGGCCTGCCGACATTCTGCGAAAAACTCTTCCATTAAGACACCTCGTTGCCCGCTGATGGAACAATTCGGGCTTTCATGGATGCCGATTATTCCTAGATACTGATAGCCTTCTGCTTGATACGCTTGAATCTGCTGAATGATCGGCTGCAGCATTGTCTGGCATTGATGACGATAATCAGGCAAATCACGGTATTCTTCATAAGTCATCGGCGGACGATCTCCGCCTAAGACGATAAACTCAGGACACGGCAGCTGTATCAGCGCAATCCCACTGCGCAACAACTCGACCGCAAAAGGGAAGGCTCCTCGTGCTCTTTCCCACCCGTGAATCACAGCATTTTGATTCAAAACACAATGAGACACAGCTACTAATTGCTTCTGTGGTTCTATAATCCTATCTCCTTTCTTTTTAGTTAAAAATCTCCTGCAAGCTTTCCTGAATTGCTGCGAATTCTTCTATCGCAATCGTTCGTACGTCCAAGAAATTGCAATCATCCTTGATCCGGCTAATGATTGGTGTAGCAGCTAATCGCAGTTTTTCTTGCAGCGTATCCGCAGAGAATTTACTACTGCTTAAAGCAACAGCATAGGTCGGCAATAAGTGCTCTGGGTAAGAACCGCCACCGATTTTGCTACTGTCCTTTTCGATCTTTACACTTAGCTCAGTGATTGATTGCAGCATCGCTGCTAGTTCAGCTGCTTTACATAAGCAGTCCTCTTCACTTTGTCCGATCATTTGTAAGGTTGGCACGGATTTTAAAGCTTCTTTTTCATCAAGATATAAAGACAGCGTTGCTTCCAGTGCACTTAAAGTCATTTTATCGATACGCAAAGCTCGCAATAATTGATTTTTCTTCATTTTGTCAATGTATTCCTTTTTCCCAACAATGATACCCGCCTGTGGACCGCCTAATAGCTTGTCTCCGCTGAAGGTTACAATGTCACAGCCTTGATCTAGGACCTCTTTCACTGTGGGTTCGTAAGGCAAGCCAAACGGTCGCATATCCATCAGTAACCCGCTGCCTAGATCATTAATCAATGGTAAGTTCTTGGCATGGGCCAGCTCTGCTAGATCATTTAACACCGGTGTTTCGGTAAATCCGACGATGCGATAATTACTGGTGTGTACCTTTAGAATCGCACCCGTTTCTTCGGTTAAGGCTTTTTCGTAGTCGGCTAAATGCGTCTTGTTGGTCGTACCCACCTCCACGATCGTGCCACCGCTTGACGTAATTACATCAGGAATGCGGAATGCTCCGCCAATTTCCACCAATTCGCCTCGTGAAACTAACACTTCTTTTTCTTGTGTCAAGGTACTTAAAACGAGTAGTACGGCTGCTGCATTATTATTTACTACCAGAACATCTTCGGCTCCTGTGAGCTTCTTCACGATTGATACTAGGTGACTATAACGCGACCCGCGCTTGCCACTTTCTAAGTCAAATTCTAGATTTGAGTAATGAAAGCTGGTTGCTAGGAGCTGTTCTTGTGTTTTTTCGCTTAATGAAGAACGCCCTAAATTCGTATGGATTACAGTTCCGGTCCCATTAATTACGCGTCGTAGTGAAAATTGTTTTTCTTCGAGCTGCTTGTGAATCAGTTCTACGACCTCTTTTTGGTCAATCACGGTTTTTCTAGTCCCGTCAACTACTGCTTCTCGAAAACTTGCTAAAACCTGCTGCGTAGCTTCTTTGGCTTTTCCATGAGGATAATTTGAATCAATCTGCTTCAATAGAACATCTACGGAAGGCAAACTTGCTAAAATATTCTGAATCTCTTTTGACATAGGCCACCTGCTTTCTTAGCGTAACGCCAGATTTTGTAATGCTGCTAAGACTGTATCAACCTCAGCCTTAGTGGTAAAACTCGAAAACGACAAACGCACCGTCCCACGATCCGCGGTACCCAATGCTTCGTGCATTAAGGGCGCACAATGATACCCCGGTCTGGTCGCAATTTCAAACTCTTCCCATAATAAATCACTGACGATTGCCGATTCCGCATCTTTGATATTAATCGAAAAAACATCCACTCGCGGACCGCTGAAATCACCGTAAATCGTCAGACCATCAATTTTTTTGAGCTCATGATAAAAATAATCACCCAATGTTGCTTTTTCTTCTTTTTCTTTTACCCATTGAACACTAGCGGCCAAACCCGCTAAGCCAGGGATATTCAAGGTTCCAGCTTCTAATAGAGTGGGGAGTTCTTTCGGCTGAACCTTTGAAAAAGACTGCATCCCGTCGCCGCCCGTGAGCACTGGCTCCAAAGGCAGATCCTTTAGCAGACAAACGCCGCCAGTCCCCTGTGGACCATAAAGTGATTTATGTCCCGTAAAACAAGCGGCGGCGATTTTCCCATCACTGAGATCAATTGGAACTACTCCGGCAGTTTGCGAAACATCAATAATCAAATAAAGCTTGTGCTCTACGCAAAACGTCTTGACCCATTCTAGATCCAGTAGATTCCCTGTAACATTACTCGCATGATTGCAAATCACAGCCTTCGTTTCTGGACGAAGCTTTTCGGCAAATTCTTGATAGTTAAGACGACCAGTTAATGCTTCGCTAGAAACCACATCAAAGCTGGCACCTGCGGCTTCTAACTGATACAGCGGTCGTAAAACAGAATTATGCTCCCAAGCAGTCGTGATTACATGATCTCCCGCCTGAATCAAGCCCTTCAAAACTTCATTCAGAGCGACCGTCGCATTATTTGTAAAAGCGACCTCATACCGTTTATCTGCTTTGAATAGCTCCTTCAGCTGATTACGGGCTTTTTCCGCCACACGATAACCCGCTAGAGAGTACCCGTGAGCACCGCGAGAGGGATTGCCATATTCACCTGTTAAAATCGTCGTCATCGCTTCTGCCACGACAGCCGGTTTTTGAGCAGTCGTAGCGGCATTATCCAAATAAATGCTCATTTATTTTCCCTTCTCTCCTAGCACACGATAGTTCTCCACACGTTTTGTAATTCCCTGCTTGTCCATATATTCAAGAATCAGCATGGAAGACTTACGACTGGAATCTGTCAAATCGCGAAAATCTCCTAGCGTCATTTGCCCGTGTTCTGCGATATATTTTTGAATCAATCCCACTGATTGATCAAAAACCTTCCCTAACAATACAAACTCATGGGTTAAGAAGACCGCCGTATCGCCGTTTAAGGCTTCCAAGACTTCCTCTGCATTTTTATCTAAGTCGAATAATTCTTCTTTTTTAACAGGTGTATAGCCATTTTTAGCAAGTGTCTGTTCGATTTTTTCTTTCGCGGCCTGCTGATATTTGTTGAAGCTTACTTCGAAATCGGCTAAAGCAATTTTATCATTGGCTTCCTTGACAAGATCCACTTTCATCAACAGGATCAGCGCGGAGATTTCCTTCTCCGCTAAAACACCCCGCATCCGCGAACGAAATTCTTCTAACGGCATCCCATAGCGCAACCGATATTGCTTATGATAGGCTGACAGGATTTCGGTTGCCTGCTCCACCAATTTTTGATAGCTAGTCTGAGCTAGATAGCCGACCTTGGTTTCAATTACACGACCTGCTGTTAACATCTCCGTTAAAATCGGCTGCAGCTCTTCTTTACCCACACCTAAGTATTCTAATAATTCTTTTTCTTTCGTAAACGGCTGCTTTTTATTAATCATGAAATCTGCGATTAGTTCATCTAAGCTGCCCTCTTCTTTAGCCTTTAAGCTTTCCAGAATTTCAACTTTGAAACGGCGATGCTTATGTGGTGCCGCATCTAAAACCTCACCCCCAGCAATGGTATGCATTGGAGAATAGGTTCGTAAAATGAAGCGATCCCGCTCTTTTACTGCTACCTGCTCTTCCAGCCGCAGTTGCAGGAATCCGTCTTCTCCCGGACCAATCCAGTCAACACCTAATGGGACTGTTCGTGCCATTACTTCCCGCGTACCAACTAGCAAGCGGACCCGATCCCATAAGCCGATCCCGCCCTCTACTTCAGGCAGGCAGGTAACTTTTACATCCAGCATCCAGGTGTCCTCCAGCTTCTCTGAAACAGACAAGACATCGCCTCGTTGGATTTCATCAGTTGCGATATTCGCTAAATTCAAAGCTGTTCGTTGCCCCGGCTGAGCGCTTTTCACATCTGTCTCATGAACCTGAATGTTTCTTACTCGCGTTTTTTTCTGGCTTGGATAAAGGTACAGATCATCCCCAGCATTGATGGAGCCATCTAATAAGGTCCCTGTAACAACCGTCCCAAAACCTTTTACGCTAAAGACCCGATCCACATTCAATCGCGCGGAGCCGCTAGCTGTACGTTCTTGTGCTTCTTCTGAGTGCTCTTGAATTTTGGCCAGCAGTTCTTTGATTCCTGTACCAGTCACCGCATCTGTCTCGATTAAATCCGCTTCAGCTAACGGCGTATCTGCTAATTGTTCACGGATATCGTCCACGACCAACTCCTTCAAATCAGGATCAACAGTATCCACTTTGGTCAACACGATCAAGTAATCACGAATCCCTAATAACGTTAAAATATCAATGTGTTCCTTCGTTTGCGGCATGATTCCTTCCGCCGCATCAATCACCAGCAGAACCAGATTAATACCCGGCAAACCAGCGACCATGTTTTTAATAAATTTTTCGTGCCCCGGCACATCTACGATCCCGACTCGCTTCTTATTCGGCAAATCCAAATAAGCAAATCCCAAGTTGATCGACATCCCGCGCTTTTTTTCTTCACTGGTGGTATCCGTTTCGATACCCGTCAGCGCTTTAATCAACGTGGTTTTTCCATGGTCGATATGCCCAGCCGTTCCTATCACAATATTTGCCATCTGCTTATCCTTTCTGAACCAATATATAGTTTGTCTTCAGGCCTTCTTGGGCTGCATGATAAAAGCCCTCTGAGGCAATCTCTGCCGCTGTAAGCAAAGACATTAATGCCTCCTCTTCTTTCAACGGATATTTCAAAGAAAAGCCGCAACTAGCATGAATCTTTTCCGGTGTGGGAATGATTCGAACGGCAAGTTGGGCTTCCTTCGCGATTTCCTCAGCTTTCATGGCCTCCCGGGTTGAATAAAACAACGCAACACCGTACGTCTGCATAAAAACTGCTCCTCTTTTCATAATACTGTAATCAATAAGCTACAGCTTCAAGCCATATTCCTCTAATGATGCTCTGCACCCTCTATGGTTTAACGATTCTCGGTGCTTGGCGCATCATTTCCACGATGCGATACATATTGGTCACTTCGCCAACTGCTGCGGTCAACTCGTAAAAATTCAAACAAGCTCCGCAGGCGTAAATTTCCACACCTTGTTCTGCTAAGCCTTTCAAATCCTCCAGCGAATCAGAACCTTCTATCACAGAATGCACACCGCCATTATAAAAAATGACTTTTCCCGGCAATACATCTTGTTCGGTCAATGAATAGATAAAGCCCTTCAACAGATTTTTACCTAATTCATCTGAGCCGCGTCCCATGATATTCGTATCTACGACCACGATATAATCGTCCGTTGTAACCATTGATTCAGCTGCTTGAGGTGCTTCTTCAGTCAGAGCCGCATTTCCTTTTGAAATAACCACAGTATAATGATTCGGCGCATCCTGATCCATTTGATAGATATAGCCAAGTTGCTCCGCCATTTTTTTCAAATTTTGCGTAGCGATCTCATTATCCACCAGTGTTTGCACAACTTCATGCTCCCGCAGTGCTTTTTTTGTTTCGATGACTGGTAACGGGCAAGCTTTGCCTAACGCATCAATTTTAAACATTTCTTCCACTCCGATCCTCAATTGACTTTCGTCTTCTTGCGATTAATAAACGATCAATTCCTTCTCTTGCTTCTCGATGACAACACCAAAATCTTGTGCCGGAATATCGGCAGCTTGTAATTCCTGTACTAGCGTGTCCGCTTGATCTGCAGGAACGCTGACTAATAATCCCCCAGAAGTTTGTGGATCAAACAACAATTCTTCAATCCCAAAATCATCAAGCTGAAAATCCATCTTCTGTTCCATGTAATTTCGATTACGTTGACCGCCAGCAGTTAAAATAAATTCTTTCGCGCCTTGATACGCCTCTTCAAAATACGGCAAATCTTTCGAATGAATTTTCGCGCTAAAACGTTCGTTCATCATTTCATGTAGATGTCCAGCCAAGCCGAAGCCGGTCACATCGGTACAGCTGTTGATCGGGTACTTGCGAATAATATCCATCGCATACTTGTTCAATGTCTCCATGCTCGTGGTAGCTTTCACAAACGCTTCTTCACTGATTTCTTCAGCACTGTAGCCTACCGTGATGATGCTGACGCCCAATGGCTTCGTCAAAATCAGGTGATCGCCTAGCTGACAGGTATTGTTTTGATAAATTTTATTCGGATCAATCGTCCCTGTTACAGACAAGCCGTATTTCACCGACTGGTCATGAATCGAGTGGCCGCCAGCCAAGATTGCTCCAGCTTCTTGCACCTTTTCAGCGCCGCCTCGTAAGATTTCTTTTAATATATTCAAGTCCTTTTCTTCTGGGAAAGCGACAATATTAAGAGCGGACAAAACCTCGCCACCCATTGCATACACATCGCTTAGCGCATTTGCTGCAGCGATTTTACCAAAAAGATAAGGATCAGTCACCATCGTTGGGAAAAAATCTAACGTTTGAATAATTGCTAAGTCATCACGCAGTTTAATAACAGCGGCATCATCTGTCGAGTCAAATCCTACCAGTAAATTTTCATTGGTCGCTTTTGGTAAATCCGCCAGTAGCTCCCCTAAATTCCCCGGTCCGATTTTCGCATTGCAGCCACCGCAGACAATCAATTGTTGAGCTGTCTCCATGCTTTCCACCATCCTTCACGTTCTCTATTATAACAGTTTACTTTTTGTTTCTCTACGTATATTTCCATCCAATTTATAACGATTTTAATCTCTCATAAAAACGTTTTTAATTTCTGTGATGATTTCTTATTTGAGGATGAGAACAGCATTAAAAAATGCGTTTCCTAAACAAAATAGGAAACGCATTTATGCTCATTTAAGCGGATGATTTTAGCTCTTTATTGATGCAAATACCTCAGAGAAGCTCAATTTACCAGCAACCTTAACTTTAATATTAACGGCCTGCTTAGGCAGATAGGCCAAAGGAATGACTTCGACAAAAATTGTTTTCAAAGTATCAACGGACGCGCCTGAATCAATCGCTTCTTTTCGAGCAGTGTCGATCGCCAGACTCACTGCCTCCTCTTGCGTTTGATTTTCTAATGAATAGACCGAATTTACTTCACCTGAGACTTCCCCTAAAGCGGCTCCGATCGCATTAGCAGCATCATAATTTTCTGGAACAATTACTTCTGACACCCCGTTCATTTCTTTGGGCAGAATGATGCTGCCTCCACCAACTAAAATAACAGGAACCTCTTTGCGATCTGTCTTCATTTGATCAATCGCATCTTCAATCAGTTCTCGTATTTTTTCCTTTGTTTGATTCACTAGATTCACCTCTAAATCAGGTGAAATAGCTCCATCTACCGGATGATTCTTTTGATTAGCGATCGCGATATCTGTCGTGCACAAGACATCGCCACCAAAAGATAAACTTTCTTCCAAAATTCGATAGCCTAAGCTTTCTGGTCCGACTCTAAGTTCGTTTTCCACATGTACAATCGTTCCGCCACCTAATCCAATCGATAGAACATCTGGCATCCGGAAATTTGTTCTGATTCCACCAATCACAGTTGCTAGTGACGATTCGCGGGGAAATCCCTTTTTCAAAACCCCAATATCTGTTGTCGTTCCGCCGACATCGACAACTAACGCATTCTCCAAGTTGCTTAAATGCGCGGCTCCACGAATGGAATTGGTTGGACCGCAGCCGATCGTTAATACAGGATAACGCAAAGCTTTTTCTAAATTCATTAATGTACCATCATTTTGGCAAATAAAAACCTCAGCAGTCAGGTTATTATTACTTAACGCTTGCTTCAATCCACGAATCATTTGCTGAATCGTTTGTGTTAAGGCAGCATTTAAAATACTAGCATTTTCTCTTTCCAATAGTCCAATAGAACCAATCTCGCTAGATAAGGTTACCGGAACTGCTAACTCTTCTTCTACAATAGCGGCAACCTGTTTTTCCTGCTCTCTGTTGACTGGTGAGAACACACCAACTACTGCTACGGCTTCTACTTTGCCTTTCATATGTTGACAAACTTCACGAATCTCCGTGTCATTAACTTCAGCAATTTTATTTCCATTGTATTCATAGCCGCCTGAGACAATAGCTGTCTGCGCGTTCATTTTTTCGGCAAGATCCTCCGGCCAGCCAACCATGGGAGCAACCGCAGTGGTGGCTGGTTTGGCTAAACGAATGATTCCCACCTTGCTCATTTCTTTTCTCTGAACAATCGCATTCGTACAATGAGTAGTCCCTAACATGACCACACTGATTTTATCCGTTGGGATACGCGTTTCTGCTAAAATTTTTTGAATCGCCGCATCAATTCCTAGACTAACATTCTCCATCGTAGGGCTTTTGATTTTTCCGATACAGTTTAAATTCTCATCTAAAATCGCGCAATCCGTATTCGTTCCGCCAACATCAATCCCTAATCTATACATATCGCTTCTTCTCCCATCAGTTCTTCCACCGGTCTGTACTCTATTTCGTATCCAAAATAGTTCGGTCCGGCTACTTCTATGCCTTTTTTTGTTCGCCATTTAGCGTCACACGGTAAGGCAATCACATGAATACGCGCACCATAGCGCAAGGTTTCTGTCGTAATCGGACGGCCGGTCTCATAATCCAATGCACAAATCAAATCAGGGGTCGAAGCAAGAACTTTTCCGTCTTTTTTGGCTAGCAACAATTCATTTTGAAAAAGAACCTCTAACTCCTCACCTTTATTCTTACCGATACCGGCACACGTCGCACTGCCGCGTGTAAAGCCGCCTTCCACATTCCGTTCAATATTCTTGATCTTCCCTTCAAACAAGGAATACCCCTTCAACGTAGATAATAGACGCTTAACTGGAGCTGTAGTCTCTTTCGAATCGGTTAATTCTTCACCAATTTTTTTAGCTAAGCTCAAAGTTCCGCGAATCCCACATTCTTTCACGACTTTTCCAGGAAAAACATTATCCACCATATTGGCGCTGCCACCCATCACATCGGTAATCGCACGAGCAATTTTTTCAGACCATTCTCCATCTTTTGGATAATAGATGATTCGATTTCCCTGGCTATCAGCCATCGCCACAATCTCAGGCTGATAACCCTTTAAGAAAAAGGTAACCATTTGTGATTCTGGAAAAGCCCGACCCATGGCATCAGCATCCACGATCGGCAATCCCATTTTTGCAGCGCAGGCAATCGGCAGCAAGGAGTTTCCGCCGCCAATTTCAATCGGCATAATCGCTTGTGTTCTTTCAGGAAAAGTTTCCTTTAATACTTCGGCAGGAGCATAGAGTTCTTCTTCTGAAGCAATTTTCTCGTTCGAAACAGAAGGTGCACCAATCGATCCAACAGGCATAACTAGAGCATCATCATCCAAGTCTTCTACTTTTAAAACCCTCACTGGACCATATTTTTGAAGCGCCTGCAGCGCCATCAATCGACCGACAAACGGATCTCCGCCGCCACCGGTTCCCAGCAACGTTGCACCGATTGAAATATTTTCTAAATCTTCTACCGTAATCCATTCCATGAGTTATTTCCGTCCTTTAGTCAATTTTGTCACAATAAAATAGCAAAGCCCCGCCACTAAAATACCGTCTAAAGCTGAAACATTCGTTAGCGTAAACAAGCCAAAGCCGGCTGGCGGCTGACTAGTCATAAAGGCAACTGTACTGCCGACTACCCAAGAAAAAATAGAAATCGGATAATAGTCCTGCAGCTTTTCTTCGTAAGAGAAATCATACTTCTCTTTGTATAAGAAATAGTCAATCATGTATATCCCAGCAATTGGTGAGACTAAAACCGTCACGATCGATAGAAAGTTTTCAAACATGCCATAAATCCCAAACATCGCCATTAAAATACCCAATGTACCGCAAACAATGGTAATTAGTTTAGGATTAATATTTTTAAACACTATCGAAAAGTCCAAAGAAGCGGAATAAAGATTGTTTGTGTTCGTCGTCCATTGTGCAAGTGTTAAAACTAAAATAGATGGAATACCTAGACCTAAAGTAAAGAAAACTGCCGTAAGATCAGCCGTATTCATCACCTTGACTAAAATCAGGGAAATGATAATCATAAAACTATTCCCGATAGTAAACCCTACAAAGCCAGCAATCATTGCCTGCTTTGGATTTTGTGCCCAACGTGCAACATCCGGTGCCATAACAACTCCCACCATATACACACCAATAACAAGAGAAACCGCTAAGCCAAAAGAGAGGTTGGAGCCTTGAGGTGCACTAGCCAAGCCAGATGTCCCATTCCGATTTAAGGACATGAGGGTTGCAACGATGATTAATACAGCTAATAATGGAACAGAATAAGTACATAACTTCTCAATCGCCTGATAGCCCCAGAAGGCCGAGAGCATCATTAAACTCCCGCCAATCAATGACAACAGCCATGAAGGTGTGTTAGCACCCGTCAATTGATTAATCGCCGCACCAATATTTTCAGCAAAGAACCCAATCTGCACACCAAACCAGCCCAAAGAAGAAATCCCCATGATTGCCCCCATCAATGAAGCACCCTTCTTTCCAAAAGAGATTCTGGAAATCATTCCCGTTGATAGTCCAGCCTTCGCGCCAATGTAGGTCGCACCAATTGCCAATATTCCTAGAATAACCGATCCAATAATCACTGCATAGATAGCCGTCCAAAACGCCATCCCCTGCGATAATGCAACCCCCATAAACATTCCAGACAAGTCAATCCCGATAGCAATCCACACCATACTAATGGATAACCAGCGCTTTCTGTCCTTTTCTGGTACACGTTCTCTTTCATAATTTCCCGAATTTGTTTCCACTGTTTCTTCCATTTAACACCCTCATTTCTGAATATTCTGACAAATAAATATTTTATCATTATAGCTAAATGAGAATTCTCTGACTATGTTAATCTGACAAAATAGAAGAAGCCGTCTTGTCAATATTGACAAAAGCGGCTTTCCATCAGTCTTTATCCGAGTATTTTCGATAATAAATTAGATTTTTAATCAACAAATAACGCGAAGCTGTATGTGAAAAAGACATTCCTAAGCGTTCTTGTGCTCGTTTCAATCGATACTTAATCGTATTATTATGCAAAAAAAGTTGTCTCGCTGTATCATTAATATTCTCATCGCAATCTAAAAAGAAAACTGCTAACGACTCGATGAAATCCTCCTCTAAATACGACTCTAAAAAAATCGATTCCGTCTCCTGCGTCACATCTTTCAACAGATATAGCTCTTCTGGATAAAAACATCTTTTCTTCGGAAAAACCTTTTTACTGTCTTCGATCTGATCCAGAATAAATGACATCTGTTTAAAAACAGATGGTAAACCTAAAAACTCTCTACCAATATAAAAATAGTCTGTCTTAACATCATATAACGGAAAAATTGCCGTAGCTGTCAGGTCCAAAGAATTACTAATCAACCACTCCAGATCCTTTTCCTGATAATAAATCCTTTTCATTTTATAAGCAGTTCTGCCTCTTTTAGGTGTTCCATTTTGTATACAATACAATTTTAAAGGCTGATTCACGTCAATTCCTTCTTTTTGAGCTAAGAGCATAGCTGTATGAAAATCCTCTGTTTGACAGGCAGAGAAAAACTGTTGGCCAGTATTCAGCAGCTGTCCCTCGCCAAAATACTTAATCATTTTTTCGACGACTGTCCTTATTCCATCTATTTGCTTGTCTGCCAAGGGTTCTCTTCTAAAAATTGCTAAGTAATAATGGTGCTCCAAGGAAGACAGCGATAACTGAATATCCGTTTGAAAATAATAATTTTGATTTACCTCTACAGGAGTATTTTTTTTAGCTTCCTTCTCCCTTTTATTAGCAATGACCTCTCTTAAATTATGATCAAGACTTCGCGGCCACGCCTTTGATAACAAAACCTCGTCTTCCTGACTTTTAATGAACAAGCTGCACTTGAACTTGTCTGATAAAATACTTAATCCTGTTTCAATCTGATTCGGTGCAGGCAACTGTCGAATCGTCTCAAGCAAAACCTCTTGTTGAGGATCTAAATCCGCTTCCTCTTTGCTGATATAAGACAAAGCTTCAGAAATTACCTCGCTATATCTCAGATCCATTCGATTGATCGGCATTAAAATCAAAACCATTTCCAATTCGTTCATCTTAGCAATTACTTTTTCTGAAACTTCGGGCATGATCAGACCAACATAGTATAAGATAATCCCTAACTGGCTGTGTTGATGAAGGATCGAGATAATCTCAAGCTGCTTATCAACATCATGAGCGATTTGAGCAAAAGAAGTAAGAACCAGTTCGTTTCCGGAGTATTCCCCTTTAATCGGCATTCCGCCATACAGTTTTGGTTCAGAAACCTCCAAAACAGAAATCGTAGTGACCAAACGCTGTCTTTGAGATGCACCAGCGATTATCTTTGCTCCCTTCATGGAAGACAATCTCAATATATCCTGAACGTTCAACGATATTCCCCCTTCACGAAAGCGTTTGAATCATTCTATCAAAAAATGAAAATAATATCATTTAGTTCTTAATTTTTTATTAGAATAAACCGATTAAAATTTTCTTTCGCGTCTAAAACTCCTTTGTATACCAAAAAAACTACCTACTCAAATCGAGCAGGTAGTTTTGACGATGAACTTTACTGTGCAGTCTGAGCTGCGTTCATACTCTTGCGAATATACATTACACCAGTAATAATGATAACTACGATAATAATATAAGTAAGCACATTTAAATCTAGTCCAGTTACGAATTTAGCAGCAACAATTACCCCAATAATCCCACCGACTGTAATCGCTAAACTTACTTTTCGTGCATAATCGCCTGTCTTAACGAAGTTCAAACTTGCAACCGGCATCAAGCCAGCACAAGAACCCATCATTACAGGGAAAGCAACTAGCGGGCTTAAACCTAACATATAAACCATCGCCATACATGGTGCATACAACCCAACACCGATCGTCATCAACGCGCCTAGGATAAAGTTGATTACCACACCAATCACTAATTTGATACCAGTCAAAGCAGTTGCCGTATTATCTGCTCCTAAAACATCAATCCAGCCTTGTTGACGAGCGAACATCAAAACAGCTGTGATGATCAATGCCCAGCCCATCCAAAGCTGAACTTTCTTTTCTGGTAAGCCTGTAACAAATTTTGATCCAATAAACGCACCAACTGTTGCTGAACCAACCAAAGCGAATAAAGTCACTGGTGATACGTCGACAACCGTTGTAAAGATAAATGCTTCTACCAACACGGGAATTCCGTGACCTACATTTAATGTACCTGGTAATAAACGGTCAGAACTCAACTGTTTGGTCATATTCAAAAGCAATGTCGTCGGCGCAAAACTTCCAATTCCCAATGTATCCAAAAAGTCAGTAACAAAACCAATAATCCCTGAGACGATCCAATTTCCTTTTCCAAGATCATCTTTGTGTTTTATACAGTCACGTCCCATGTTGACCGTGTGCAGCAACATCAAACCAACATATACAGCTAATAATACTGTTACCATATTACCCCTCCTTCATCTTTATCCTAAAAGGAAACCATCCTTCAAGGAATCTTTCGGATCAACTAAAAATGAGTTGTATCCAGTGACATAAGCAGAACCTGTTACTCGAGGAATGATGGCTTTGTATCCTCCAACTTCTGCTTCTTCAACAATTTCACCTTTAAATTTCGTGCATAAAATACTTTCATACACAAAAGTATCGCCAACTTTCATTTCGCCCTTGCCGTACAACGTCGCAAGCTTCGCACTTGTACCTGTTCCACAAGGAGAACGGTCAACTTGTCCATCACCGAAAACAACTACATTTTGATATGTTGCATCCGGGCTGGTTGGTGGTCCATAAAATTCAACAAGATCGACTGTTTTGATATGATCCAGTGTCGGGTGTTGAATCTCAATTTGTTCGTTTACAGCATCACGAATGATCATGCCTAAATCATTAAATTTAGAAGCATTTTCTGGCTTGATTTCTAAACCAACAGATGCTGCTGGTAAGATTGCAAAGAAACTTCCGCCAAAAGAAATATCCATGGCCAATTCACCAATTTCAGGAACATTGACCGTTACATTTTCTTTATAAAGGAATGATTCCACGTTTTCGAATGAAACTGATTCTGCTGAATAGTCTTCATCCAAATGAACTGTTCCGCGTACGATTCCTGCTGGTGTATCTTGAACAACTTTTACTTCACGTTCGCCTTCTTTAGCCTCTACCCAGCCTTGTTCAACTGCTGATGTCATCGCTGCAATCGTGTTGTGTCCGCACATGTTCAAATAGCCGCCAGAATCCATAAAGATAATTCCGTAGTCCGCTTCTTCATGAACGGGCTCAGTAATAAAGGCACCAAACATATCACGGTGTCCACGTGGTTCCAGCATCAACATTCTACGCAAGTCGTCTGCTTCCGTTTCTAAATAAGCTCTCTTGTCAGCCATTGTTTCACCTGGGAATTTTGGAATTCCGCCGATGATCAAACGTGCAGCTTCGCCTGCTGTATGTGTATCGATCGCTGAAATCATTTTTGATACTTTCATGATTATCCTCCCTTGTTACCTAATTTTAAAAATAAATAGGACTTTGATGATTCATACTCATAAAATTTTTCGCTAACGTATTTGTTGATTATCTTTTCGCATTTTTAATTTAATTGACGCAAGCGCTTTAACTGCATCTCGATGATTGATGGTATTTTCACCAACAACCTCCGTCTCGACTCCGGCTTCTGATTTATTAAAATCCAATACGTGATCCGTAAAGTCATTTTCCACCACAAATTTCGCTTGTGTACCAATGAACTTGAGTCCAATCACGCTAATATCTCGGCGCCCGATTTCCTCTAAGGTATTCGCAAAATCCACATCTGAGTTTCCCCAGCCATCTGTTGAAGCAATCACACCATTGGTGCGCATCCCTTCTAACCACGCAGCCGTTCGCTGCCCGACTAGATATTTCATTGCATTACTTTGCGGTGTTCCCACGACAACGACTCCTTGAAAGTCAATGTCTGGATCTTTACCAAGAAGATCGACGAGCGGATCTTGAAAATGATGCAGTGATGTTTCTTTGGTTGATGGGCCAATTCCCATAACGCCACCACCTATCCATTATTTACGTTAAACCATGGAACGAATCGCCCCATCGCGGTATTCATTTGCTGTTAGAAAGACCGGCATATTGTTCATATCAATGATCGAACAACCACCTTTAAAGCCACTAGGTTCATTCGGATAGAGCAACATATCATACATTGCTCCCTGACCAGCCACTTGCTTGACTAAAGCAACTTTGGGCTTACCAGGATTACTACGCTCTTCATAAACATGTACTTCACAGGCGTCTTTACCCTCCAGCATCTTCATTCTTTCGCGAATTTCTTGAACAAAATCGTCCACGATCGCAAACATTTTCAGACAAAGCTCACGATTAAAAGGAGTCCCCTTTTTCGCTAAGAGATCTACATGAATAATGTAGTCCTCCGCTTTAGGCGTCCCTGCTCGATCCAATACTAAATGATCACGCAAAACACCTTCAGAGGAGCCAAATTCATGCATTTGTTCTCCATCTTCAATAGCCCCAGTCATGACGACTGAAACTCCTGTAAGTGTATGCGTGATCCCTGTACCCAACGCACCCAACACCTTTGTGGAGATCGGAATGATATCCATAATGGTGTTGGTTTCAACTTCATGTTGTTGCGGTGGGAGCAATCGAATCGTCAGCTTCTGAATAGTGGCGTCCTCGCAGTCAAAGTCTTGCTTAATTTGTAAACGAGTTGGTTCAATACGGAAGTCGTTACCTGTAGTGACTTCTTCCATATGAAAAACTTTGATCTTTAAAGTTTCGCCTCGCATCATTCACACCTACTTTCAATGTAAACGGCGATTAATAAGTAGCGTCTTCTACGCAAGCTACGCTAAGTAGAACTAGCATTCAGAAATAAGTCGAAAATTCACAAAAATTTGAAAAGCACCAAGTAGGTACCAATCAACATCAGTTCCTACGTCACTGTGTTTCTTGGCAATTTTAGGAATTCCCGTCTTATTTCTCGACGCTAAACACTTATTAAATCAGCCTCTTGACTTAGACGTGGGCAATGTATTCATAAGGTAATGGAACAATTTTCCCTGGCGTTTCGATTGATACTAATGCTTCTAAAGTATCCTTCATGATACCTGTTTGCATTTCAATGTTGTGTGGTTCACCGGCATTGGCACCCATTGGTACACGCGGCGCAACGGCACGTGGAGTCCCGTTTTGGCGTACAACTGGTGGTAATGCGGCGATTAAAATAGTAGGAATTCCCGCTTCCTCAATAGCTCTCTGCACGATCACGGCAGTTCTATGACAGGTTCCTCAGCCAGCGGTTAAGACGACAGCGTCGACTTCTTCTTCTACTAATTTTTGAGCGATTTCTGGTCCAGTCACATCGTGGAATGCGTCTTGGTCTCCACCGCCGCCCATGAATGCGTAGTGAACAGGTGCAGATTCTTTGATAAAGCCTTCTGCAGCTAATTCATGTAAACGATCTAACGGGAACATCGAATTGATATCGCGGTTCGCATCGGCATTATCATAACCACCGTGAGAAACCATCAAATCCTCTACTTTTGAAGTATCTGGTACTTCGCGGTATGTTGTATCACCCGCTAAATTGAAACGTTTATCTGATTTTAAGTGTACGCCAGCTGCTGTTGCTAACGCCACGCGCATTTCTTTAAGCTCTTTTTTCACAGGGGTAAAGACAGATTTTGGCGTAATCGGCACAAAAATTTCTGACTGTAACCCTTCAAAGACTGTTAAGCCCATGTGTTAATTCTCCTCTCCTGCTTCTTCACGTTTTCTTCTGGCTTCGGCCCGACGACGTTCATGCTCATAAATAGCAGTTTTATAATGTTCGTCTGGCTCTTCCGCCAAAACTTCTGGATAGCTCATTAGAAACCCAACTTCTTGACCGATCTCTAAATTATACTCAGAAATGATCATTCGACGGGGGATTTTAAGTTGACCTAAACGACCTTTTAAGTCGATTGTCACACTGGCATCGTGAAGTTCAACGATGATGCCTTCAAACATCTGTTCCGTCGAAATATATTTGAGTTTATTCATTCCATCCATTACTTCACCTTATTCTACTTCGTAAATTTCTTGGCGTTTTTTACTCTTAGGTAAGACTTGTTCGTTATCTACTAGGTCAATTTTCTTGCCTGTTGTTTTTTCGATGATCTCGATGTTGTTGGCTTTCACGTTTGGATTCCATTTACGTTCAGCAGCTTTGATCGTGCCGCCGCCCATCAAGGTCTTCAACATTGCTAGATCACGAATTGCATCTTCTTTACATAGGGTATTGTTCGACAAGATCTCATTTTCGATCCCTTGCATTGATTTGTTGTTGTCAACCATAGCGATCATCTCTGGGTTACCGACAACTAACGCACCCTGTACAGCTGAATAAGAGTCTCCGACAACTTTAATGCCGCGTTTACCAATTTCTTCGATATGTGAAGCAAAGTCGATATGGTTATTACCAAATCCTTCAGTTGTAACAATTGCGCCATCAACATCCATCGCTTCAATTGTCATACCTAAACGTTTAGAAACATAGTATTTTTCAGTATTCGCTTGCGGAGAACCTACAAACATAACACCGACTAAATCGATTTCTTCGTCTTCCATTGCTTCACGTACTAATGGTTCTCTCCAGTAGTGACGAGAAGTTTCTTTTGATGCTGGTCCAATACATGTTAATGCATGGATTCCGCCGTCTAATACTTCAGTTGGCGCTAAAATGACTGGTAAGTTTCCAAGGTCAACGTTAGGTTTCGCACCTAATGTTCCAACTGGTTCGATCGGCATGATCAAGTTATCGTGCATCGCACCTTGACCCATGATCTCTTTAACGATGATCACGCGTTTGTTACCAATCCGGCGTTTTTGTACGATTTCATCATGTTCTACAACTAGAGATTCGTCTGCTTTTTTCACTGCTTCGCGAATTTCTTGTGTAATGTAGTCAGATGCTTTATGAGCGGCTAATGGTCCAGGACGTTCCATATTCGCGCCTTCTTTAATTGTTACTTGTGTTTTGATGAAGATTTCGCCTTTGTCCGGTGCACCAGGACGTCCCCACATGATGTTGCGGTCTAATTCACCTTCAGATGAACCGAATTCACCGATTTGAACACCATTTGCATCTGTTCCTGTAAGAACCATCACGACGCCATCTAACACACGTGTAACACCATGGCCGATATCCGCGCCATCCATTTTAGCAGCGATAGGTTGTACGTCCATGATCGTTTCACTATATTCGTTGTATTTATCTGGTGTAATGATTTCAAAAGTAACACTTTCAACTAGTTCTTCTAGTTCTGCCGCTTCCGCACACATATCTTCCATTTTACGTAAAACTAATGTCGTACCTTCGATTTTCGTTTCATCGCCAAACACAACTTTTTCAATCTTCATGTGATCGCGACGAACAGAACGAACGACTTTTTCTTCTACTTTTGCTTCTGGAGCTGTTGAAGCTTCTGCAACTGGCGCTTCTGGCGCTTGAGCCGCTGCTGCAACTGGAGGCACTGGGGCTGCTGGAGCTACACCCATTTGACCTGCAATAGCCATCGGTACTTCTAAATCAATACCGCGTCCTTCAGCAATATGGATTTTAATTGTTTGTCCGCCCACTGGCGAAACTGGTGCCACGGGAGCAATAGGAGCAACTGGAGTAGGTGCTTCTTCGACAGGAGCTTCCTCTTCTGCTGCTTCTTCAGTGTCCTCAGAAACACCATCTAATAATTCTTTTGTCAATGGAACCAACGCATCCGTTGTTTCTTTCAATGTCGTGCCAAGTACTTGTTCGATTGTTAGAGTATTTTCAGGCATTTCTAATAAACCTGAATCCTCTAAATCAGGGAAGATCGCTGGATCTTCTAAATCATCTGGTGCGATTACTTTGCCTGCTTCTGCACGGCAACATAATACTGCAGGGTCTTTGGCATGTTCTTTAGCAGTTTCTGCTGTAATAGACATTCGTTAAATCCTCCTAAATTTTTAAAATTAATTTGTAGGTAATCGACGATATAGTCTATGCCCATCTGCCCGCAGTACATGATCTGTATGATGATAAACCGGAACTCCTAACCTAGGAGCTACACCCATAACGGTGTTCGTTCAATCGGAACAGGATCCAGTCAATACTACTTCTGCTCCTTGCTTCTTCAAGGACATCACAGTTGCAGCTTGGCCTGGACAAATACCTGGCAGGGCACATCTATATCTTCCATTTACTTCTACCATTCGCTTGCAGCGTTCTGCAGCGACAACTTCAGCGCCCATGTTATTAGCGATCTCGGTCATGCGTTCGGCAGAGCCGCCGCATTCGCAAATCAAAAGACCGACTTTCCGACTTTCTTGAGGGAAAGGCATAGCGACTAACACACCACCACTTGTCTTAGTGATCGGTGTCATCTCGTCACCACTTCTTCCTGTCATTGGTCCGCCAATTACGATCTCGCCATGAGGTTCGACATATCCGCCAACATTGTTAATCAATGTTTTAACTGGTGTGCCAATAGGTACATCTACGAAAACTGTTTCTTTTTGTTTTACACGACCCGAAACGGTCACGTCTTTGTCAATGAACGGTTTGCGGTCTTCAATTGCTTCTGCGATACGTTTAATCGTTTCCACATTGTCGATCACAGCACCAACCTCTGTAGGAAGTTGACCTGGTTCCAAAACAATGTCCATTACTTCACGAACGATCATACGCTCGTCCCCTGCTGGATAGATGTCTGGCAATTGATAAACATCCAGTGTTGGTTCATTGTCCACTGCCTTCAGCAAGCGTGTGACCAGCATCCGGTGTTTACCTTTTACAGCAATTACACCTTTTGGCGCCTTCGTCATTTCCATGCAGTATTTCATTCCGCGGATCAGTTGCTCGATATGTTCACTCATTTGTTTGACATTATGAGCTAATAACGCCTCACATTCTGCACCGTTCGCAATAAAAAGACCTTCTGGAATCTCGCAAGCCAGTTTCAAGAATGTTGGAAAACCCGCACCTCCTGCACCGACGATTCCCGCAGCTTCCACTGCCTTTGCATGAGAATCCGTTTCAGGAATGGGAACAAATGTTGAAAAATCTTGTTCCTCGTCAATCGTCAGAACGATATTTTCACCATCTACATCCACTACTTTCCCAGAAAAGCTGGCATGAATATTGGCACCTAAACCATTAGGCTCAGCGATTAATTGTCCTCGTTGGACCTGATCACCAGCCTGTACGATCCCTTTACAAGGAGCGCCGACATGTTGTTTTAATGGTATAAGAATTTGTGTCAAATTATTTCACCTCCTTGCTTCTTTGTTTGTTCGAACTTGAGCAAATCAGCCACCCGTAGTTCAAGTAAATCATAGCACACTCATCTCCCTTGTAAAAGGTCGTTTCTCGATTATTTTGATATTTTCTGATAAACAACTTGACAAATTGTAGATTTTTTTGGATTCTCTAATTAAATTTTCATCAAAAATATCAATTCCTCAAAAATCGTTTACAAAGACTGATTCAATAATATTTTTAACGATTGTGGATTGTCGACAACACAAGTTATGTATTTGAATATTAAGAAACCTCAATCGTTATTTCACATTTACACTAATTAATTATATTCGTTATTTTATTTAGCCTTGTCAGCAACTTAAATGAAGTTTTAGGACTATTTTTATCCCTTCCAACAAAATAAATCTTCTCCATTCATATGTATATAGGTTCACATTAAAGAATCTTGATTATTCTCTTTAACAATCTCATAATTGGCACGGTTCAAACTATTTTATTAAAGACAAAAAAAGCACTTGCCAGATTGAGGCAAGTGCTAAAAATTGATTAATCATCTTGTTCTAATCGATCAAGAGTTTTACTTCCAAACCATAACGCTAAACCTAACACGATAACAACTGCGGCTAAAATACCATAGCCCATCTGGAATCGAGAAGGATCACTTGTTTCTAAAATTGCATAAATTTTAGGGTAAATCATAGTCGCAAAGAATACCGCGATTGGCCATAGTCCTAATAATAGGCCCATTACTTTAGCTGGTGCTAACTTCGCGATAAATGAGTTGCCTAGTGGAGAGAAGATCATTTCACCCACAGACATCAACAGACTTACTAATACCAACCATAAAATTGATGTTTGTCCTTTACCGATGATATCTGCTAAAACCATCGCAACATAAGAGACACCTACTAGAATCATACCCAATGCTGTCTTTTTAAACATACTCATATCACCTTTAGGACGGGCAGCCATTTTAGTCCACAAACGACCTAATAGTGGGCCTAAAATGATACAAGTTAATGCATTCATTGAGTCAAAATAAGAAGTTGGAACTTTAAAGCTACCTACTAGCCAGTTTGCTCGTTCTAAGAAGCCTGCGCCATCACCATATCCAAAGTAATAGTAAGCTGGCATATAAGCTAAATACCAAACTGTCCAGAATACAATAGAAAAAATTGTAACTAAGATAATCGCTAGGATACGTTTTTTATCCCCCGAAGTTAATTTTGCATCCGCGCCTTCTTCCTTTTTACCGGCAGATTCAAATTTACGTTGGTCAATTTTAAATGGTTTTTTTCCTGCATCACCTAATGAACGGCTATTGAAAATAAACCATAGTGCATCAACCAATAGTAAAATACCACAAATTAAGAAAACAAAATTATAGCCAAATGTGGGAATTAACAATACTAAGAAAGTCGTTCCAATGAATGAACCAATGTTTACGAATGAGTATTGAACAGAGAAAGCTTCATTCAGTGCTTTTTCATCATCAAAGAGCAACCCGTTTACCCCGGATAAATTACCTTTGAATAATCCAGTACCAATCGATACTAAGATAATCATTATCCAAACCATAGTCAGGGAATCTGCCTGCCAAGTAAATAGATAACCTACACCCATCAAAATCATTCCGGCAGCCACACAAAGGCGTGGACTTAACCAATAATCGGCTAACCAACCACCAAAAATTGGAGTAATGTAAGTCATTGCAACGAAAGCAGCTGATACTGATGCAGCTTTTGCAGTTGAAAGTCCAAGACCTCCAGAGCCCACATTAACCGCAATCCAGATCGCCAACATATATTTTACCGTATAAAATGCGCATCGTTCAAACGAGAACCCTAATGCACAGACATAAAACCCAAAAGGTTTCTTTGTTTTTACTGGAGTTGTTTCCACTATCATTCCTTCTCTCTTTAAAAAATTAATCGTTCGCTGCGAGCCATTCTTCCAACAACTTCATATATTTTTCACGTTCTTCTACAAATGGCATGTGTCTGCTATTAGCAAACAGCTCCCATTTTGCGCCTGGAATCGCATCATACATGGTTTTTGCTACTAAAGGTGTACACAAATCATTTGTGCCACTTGTAACAAGTGTCGGGATAGTGACATCACGCAGCTTTTCGGTATAATCATACCCTTGTAAAGTACCTTCCGGCGAGTATTCATTTGGCCCCCAAGCCGTGACATAGCTTTCAGTACCAGCTACTTTTTCACGCCACAATGGTTCAGGATCATCCTTAGTAAATACTGGAGCCGCATGGCGTACCATGAAGCGATCATTTGCCGCCAGATAAGCTGGATCGTCGTAAACGCCGGTTTCTTCTGCTTTTGCAATGGCTGCTTGATCTTCTTCTGACATAAATTTGATCATCCGATGTTGTTCTTGCGCCCAAAGTTTGGCAGAAGGCAATGTACTAGAAAGTACCATACTCTTGATGCCTTTTGGTGCATAATCACAAACATAAATGATTTCTAACATTCCGCCCCAAGATTGGCCTAGTAAATGAACTTCGTCCAAACCTAGATGCTCTCTCAAAGCAATCAACTCATTGACCCATGTTTCCGCCGTCCAAAGTTCCGGCTGTGAAGGTACCGCAGATTTCCCGCAACCTAGTTGATCATACATGATGATCTGGCGGCCATCGACCGCCATTTCATCAAGAACTTCAAAATAGTTATGGGTTGATCCAGGTCCGCCGTGCATGACAATCAATGGTTTCTTATTCCCGCTTTGTTCTCCAACAACTCGATAATAAGTTTGATGCCCTAGATAAGGCATATATCCTTCTTCGATTTTCATACGTTGCGCGGCCTCCTAACCGATTACTTCTAAGTCTTTCGGATAATGGTTCAAGTTTTCGCAGCCATCTTCTGTCACGATTACTAAATCTTCGATCCGTACACCGACTTCGCCTGGAATGTAAATTCCTGGTTCAATCGAGAAGACATTGCCTACTTCTGCGACAGCATCATTTGCTCCTGAAACGTCCCCTGTTTCATGACAATCGATCCCGATAAAATGGCCAAGACGGTGAGTAAAGTATTCTCCGTAACCTTTTTCCGTGATGTAATCACGAGCAGCAGCATCAAGTTCAGAAAATTTAACCCCTGGCTTCACAAGATCAATCGCACGTTGGGCAGCTTCTTTAACGATTTCATACACTTCACGACCTTTATCTGATACTTCTTTATAGAAGAATGTCCGTGTCATGTCGGAAGCATAAGAGTTTTTGATTCCGCCGATGTCTAAGATGACTGAATCACCCGGTTTAACTTTTGAATCATCCGTTTCATGGTGAGGGTCTGCCGCATTTGCGCCATAACCTACGATTGGATCAAATGAGAAGCCGGTATTGCCTAACTCTTTGTAGATCTCGCCTAATTTTTCAGCCATTTCAGCTTCTGTTAGTTCTTGTGGCAATAATTTTTTCAAACGATCAATCGCGATCTCATTATCTGCTTGCGCATCACGCATTAATTGTTTTTCTTCTTCGTCTTTGATCGCACGGACCGCGTCAGTGACTTCCGAACCATTGCCTAATTTAGCATTAGGTACAAGCTCTAATAAGTGTAATAAGAAATGCGCAGGCCAATTCTTATCTACACCAATTTTTTTGTCAGTATCAACATACTCAAGTACTTTTTTCACAGCGTCGTCGGTATCATCAATAAATACTTTTTCCACGCCCAAGTCTTCTTCGATTGGGAATAATTTGTTAACGATCAATGTGTTTTTATTTTCTGGAGTAATTACTAATACTAACAACCGTTCACCAGGATGAATCCAGCGACCAGTTAGATAGAAAATAGTTGTTGGATCTGAAACTAGCAGTTGGCCATAACCTTGTTCTTTCATTTTCTCAATTACTCTTTCAACGCGACGTTCTTTCAAAATGTTTCACTCCTTCTATTGATATTCTTAGCCTGGCGGCATTATTAAAAACAGCTCTGTTTTCACGTAGCTGTTAATAATCCTTTTCGCGGAAACTAACTGCTATGCAACAGTTCGAAAACAACACAAAAAAATTGTGCAGCTATTCACCTATCACTAGTTTTAAAATAACCATAAAATCATTTGAATTTCAAGTCTTTCACAGAATAAAATCAACTAAAATTATAGGTATCCGCTTCCACTAGTTTACTATATCTTTCGGCTTATTTAAACAATTCTTTAAAGTTTTTTTCTAAATCGCCATTTGATTGGAATAATTATCAAAAAAATTGTCCCAAAATCTATTATTTCTCCAGTTATTTCTGCTCCTTATCTTTCTCTCATGGTTTTGTTTTTCTATTAAAATAATGGGATTTTCAATAACACTTTCTAAAACAATTAGTTTGTTTTTTCGAATGGAAATAAAATAAAAAACAATTCTGTTATACAACAAAATTGTTTCTACATTTTATTCACGAGAGTGAATTTTTATTCTTTTGCATTTTATGATAGGAATAGAAAAATTTAGGTGATAACTCATAACCCACTGTGATCCCTACAGCAATTGCGATAGCGATCTTCAAAACTTGAACACCAATTTGTGCGGCTTTGATGGAATCACCGATGAAAAAATTATAAGTAAAATTGTAAATTCCCATTCCGGGAACAAGGCAAAAAATACCACAAATCAAAAAAATTGTCACCGGTGCTTTTAAAGCAAAGGACGCTTCTCGTGAAAGATAAATCAATGCCATTGAAGCAATAAATGTCGCAGCAACTGGTGCAACCCAAAAATGCATGATCAGCAAATAGATGGCCCAACCGCAAGCGCCGATTACTCCGCAGTGAACATAATAGCAACGGGGAACCTCAAAAAGTATCGCAAATGAGATTGTTCCTAAAAACCCAGCTAGGATTTGAAGCAAAGTAGTTACCATGATTGCTTTCACTCCTTTCAATTTTCAAATAAATTAGCTAAATAATTGCAAGACAAGTCCAACTCCCACAGAAACACAAAGAGCGGTAATAAGAGCATTGATCATCTGCCCCCAGCCAGAGCTGTAGTCGCCATCAAATAAATAACGTATACCATTAACAACCGCCACACCAGGTAGCAATGAAATGATTCCACCAGTAACTAGACTAGTCAGCTGCAGTACCGGAAAAAAATGAACAAACAAGCAAGCTAAAATACTGACAAAGCCGCTACTGGTAATTGTTGAAATAATATCCGACATATTAAATTTCGGTAATAAGTACATAGAAAAGCAGGCTAATAGCACACCTAAAATGAATGCACCGATGGTATCCCAAAGACTTCCTCCAAAAATAAAACAGAAGCTGGCACTGCCAAAAGCATAGGCAAAAATTTTTAATGGATTTGAAGCAAAGGACTCATTTTTAATCTCCTGCAGCCACTCATTGGCATCCTCTGGGCTCAAACGTTTTTCTGTTAAGCGACGCGATAAGGTGTTGATCTGTTCAATCCGCCCCAAATTAATTGGAGAAATCGGAATATCCCGTACACGAGCCTGGACTGTTTGATCCTTCAGCCGAGCTGTCATAAAAATCCCATTGATTAAAACAAAACTATCAAATTCCTTCAAATCCAGAGCTTCCGCAATATGGCGTATGGTCGTCTCAATCCGCTTGATCTCCGCACCATTCTTTAATAGTGTTTCCCCAATATCATAGACGAAATCAAAAGCTTCCTGTTCATTCATCGGTTTCACTCCCTTTTTTACGTAAATAATCTGCCAAATCATACGTTTTTTTCATCAATAGTTTAACGTGATTACTTGTTTAAAAAACGACGACAGCCTCTGCCGTCGTCGTCTTAGTATAGCCTATCTCAATCTTATAATTCAATCAAATCATGAGAAATACTGATCATATTTTCATAGCCGTCATCCGTGATCAAGACTTGGTCCTCAATTCGGACACCACCCCAATCCGGAATATAGATTCCAGGTTCAATGGTCATGACCATACCCGTTTCCAATACATCATCATATTGTTCGTCAATGTATGGTAATTCGTGAACAAATAACCCGATACTATGACCAATATTCCGATACGTATATTGCGGATATTCTGTTCCCGCCAATGGTTTCAATGATGCTTGATAGATGTCTTTCACTGCGGCGCCATTTTTCATAACTGCTTCTGCTGCTTCTAGACTTTGTTTTTCAAGCTCATACACTTCTCGTTGTTTTTCTGACGCCTTTCCGACAACGACCGTACGTGTCATATCAGACATATAACCTTCGTATTGACAGCCAAAATCCATTAAGACAAAATCACCATATTCAATTGATTTTTTCGATGGAATGCCATGTAACAAAGAGGTATTTGCGCCAGAAATTAAAATATTTCCATATGGCTGCGTATCTGCACCCTCTTGTACCATGTATAAAGAAAGCTTAGCTGCTAATTCTTTTTCTGTTACCCCAATGCGAATTTCCGGTAATAGCCGATTAAGTGCACGACATGAAATTTCGCAAGCGTTGCGCATGTACTGAATTTCTTTTGGTGATTTAATGGCACGCATGCGGTCAATTACACCACCCTCTTGAACAAATTCCGCTTTGGTCTTCGAGGTGAAATCAGAATACATATCATAGGTCAGATAATCTGCTTCAAAAGCGATCGTCTTTATGTTTTTCTCACTTGCTAAGCGTGCCACTGTGTCCCCGACAGTCCGTCCGGGCAAACGCCAATTAATGATTTCATAATCTGGTACTTCAATATCCGCTTGTTCGGTATAACGCGGATCAGTCAAAAAGTATTGTCCCTCTTGTGTGAGCAAAATAAATGAATCGTCTCCTGTCCAGCCGCTAGTAAAACGAACATTTACTCTTTTAGCAATAAAAAAAGCGTCCAATTTCTCTTTTTCCAAATACGCACGAATCTTTGCTTCGTTTAACATTGTCACACGTTCCTTTCTGTTTTGAAGTTCTAGCCTTCTAAAGAATAGAGTAGCAGTCGCAGGAACTTTGGTCAACGCTTTCAAAAAAATATACTCTCAGCAACAACCATAAATAACCATTCTAGCGGTTCATTCCTCTAAGTCTTTCTGACCATCAGCTCTAGTTTGACAGTTTATCGCGAAATCGCTTACCATTGGTTTATCACATTTTTAAAAGGAGGTACTTATGGAAAAAGCTAGTCATCATACCTGTCAGCATAATCAACATGTGAAATCCAGCTTGCCTTTCAATCATAATCACGAGTTGAACCTTGCCAGACAAAACTGTGTTGCCTCGTTTAACAAACTTGAAATTATCCAAGAAAACAAAGTGATTTGGAGTCAAAAAGCTTATGATTTTTTGGAGAAGGACTGCCCTACTTCCGCAAATCCCAGTCTATGGGAAAATGCCCGCTGTAATCATCAGACAGGATTATTTCGTGTAACGGATAAGATTTTTCAACTTCGCGGCTTTGATATGGCGAACTTGAGTCTGATTTTGACTCCGCAAAATACTTGGGTGATTTTTGACACCTTGATGAGTATTGAATGTTCCCGAGCAGCGATTGAATTTGCTAATCACTGGTTTGAAGAAAATGACTATCCAATTGTTGACGGACACATTGCAGGAATTGTTATCAGCCACTCTCATGTGGATCATTTTGGCGGAATTCGCGGGTTGTTTCCTGATTTCACGTTAGAGCCAGAGATACCTATTTTTGCTCCAACAGGTTTTACTGAAGCCGCGATTGCTGAAAATTTGATGGCCGGCAAAGCCATGGGACGAAGAGCAGGCTACCAATATGGCACCCTGCTAGAAAATTCCCCCACTGGCTCACTGTCAATCGGGATCGGTCAAGGACAGTCTTTAGGAACGGTTAGTTTTGAGCTGCCGACAAAAGAGATTACTGAAAATCAAACGCTGGAAATAGATGGATTAGAAATGGTTTTTCAATTAACTCCCGGTACAGAAGCTCCCGCCGAAATGAACACATATTTTCCTCAGTATAAAGCATTGTGGATGGCAGAAAACTGTACCTGTACCATGCATAATTTATATACACTACGAGGAGCTCAGGTTCGTGATGCGACAGCTTGGGCAAAATATCTTCTAGAAGCCCAGCAATTATTTGGAGAACAAGCTCGGGTAATGTTTCATGCTCACACTTGGCCGCGATATGCAACAGCCGAAGACCCCGACGCAATTAAAGATTACTTAATCTCTCAAGCTCGATTATATAAAGGTATCCATGACCAGACGTTATCCGCTATCAATAAAGGATACACCATTAACGAACTTGAAAGTCAGATTAGGCTGCCAAAAGAATTAACGGAAAAATGGTACTTAAGACCTTACTACGGAACACTGAGTCATAATAGCAAAGCCGTCTATCAAAAATATATGGGCTGGTATGATTCGAATCCAGTTAATTTGGACCCGCTGCCGCCGATTGAAGAAGCTAAAAATTTCATCAATTATATGGGTGGCGCACAGAAAATTTTACAAAAAGCCGCTGAAGACTATCAAAACGGTAACTATCGCTGGGTAGCTAAAGTAACCAATCTGATCGTTTTCGCAGAACCAGACAATCAGGATGCGCGCCTTCTTTGCAATAAGGCTCTCACCCAATTGGGGTATCAGGCAGAGTCAGGTACTTGGCGTAATGAATACTTAACTGGTGCTCTGGAGCTCGCGCAGGGAACAATCAAAAATCCCGATCATTATGCCAATGGATCTCAGGATCTGATCAGTCATCTCACTGGGGAAATGGTGCTCAATTATTTAAGTTTACTCACTATCCCTAGCGACAAACAGCTTTCTGGTATAGTTGTTTTTGAAGATGATTGGACTTTTGAAAATGGCGCATACAAACAACGAAGCTCTTGTTACCAACTTGATTATTGGCGAGGAATCTTAACTTACTTTCCAATTAATTCAACCAATTTAGCTTCACCAGAATATCTTTATCGTGGAAACAGAATACCTTTTATGAATCAGCTTCTCTATACGAAAACAGAGGAACTAAAAGAATGGCGTCAGCTATTTGAAATAAATCCTGACGAACGTTACTTCAATATTATTGAACCTTAATAAAATGGAACAACCAAAAAGCAGCAGAAATTTTCTATTGAGAATTTCTGCTGCTTTTTATTTACGTCGATGGCGACTCATCCGAGTCATTGGTGCATCAGATGAGGGTCTATCTGTTTTGGTTTCAACCGTTCGTTTTGGTTCACGTGACGGACGAGCTTCTTTTCGGGTTAAAATTTCTTGCTTTGGTTTGGCAACACGCGGCTGCACATCTGAATTTTCAGCCTTTTTACGATCTGCTGCTTTTCTTAATTCTGAAACATCTCGTGTAGCGCTCTTTTCTTCTGTTTTTACTGAAGGTTTTTTAGTTCGCTTCGGCAATTCAGGAAATTTAAAGGATTTAATTGTTTGCTCTTCGTGGAAAAAGGGAATTCGTTGTAAAAACAAGTTGCCCAGATATCCCGCTAACCAGATCCACAAAAATAATTCCACTGGAAACAGTAATAAAAATAAACAGGCTGTAGCAAATGGCTGCTTCAAGATTACTGCACAAGCGCTAGCTGTAAAAACAGCTACCAATAAGCCAGGTGAGTACGGCGATAGATTCGCAAAAGCCAATGCAACGGCGATACTTCCAAAAATCATCGGAAAGATTGTTCCGCCACGCCAGTTGCAGGCCAGACAAATCATCGTAATCGCTACCTTACCAAATCCGATTAATAGCAGAATGAAAAAACTCATCGTTTCTGCCTGACGAGTAAAAGACAAGAGACTATGCTCGCCGGAAAATAAAAAGTATGGAGAGATCGTTCCCAATAATCCTAGAAGTACTCCCGCTAAAATAGCTAACGGCAGTGGATTTTTGATCCGCTGATTCAGCTTATCGCCCTTTTCTTGTAAAACTAAGAAAAATTTCCCAAAAAGCGCGCCTAAAATAATCATGGGAATAACCAGCAGCAAACCTTGCCAAGTAAAACTGCTCTCCATTCTGCGAATCGCAAACACTTGCTCTTGGTTAGGAAAGAGATTGTACGCTAAAAGATAACCAATGAAACCTGTAAACGTCGTAAAAATGTATAAAACGTATTTTTTAAGTTTACTTTCCGTCACCACTTGCCAATTATCACGTTCCACCGAACGTCCCACACCGAACAATGGTGTCATAAAGATAACACCCATGGATGTCCCGATGCTAAACTCGATCATATCGGTTCGCTGGTCAGCGGAGAGCTTCCTCCGATCAGCCATATACGTGACGAGACCACCAATGATTGCTACCAGAGCCGCTTCAGGCCCTAAGCTTGCGCCAAATAGCAACACGATCAAAGCGCCTAGTAAATTTCGAATCAGCTTTCCATCGTGATAATCGACTCGCTGTGTTTCTTGAAACTCATCAAAAGATTCTTGCAAGGTTCGGGGGTACCGTCCAAACGTTTTAACAAAAAAACCAATAGCTACCCCACCAATCGTACAAAGAATCAAAGGATAAAAGCGCGGATCACCCAGCGCTTTAGGCAGTGTCTGCCATAAAAGTTGATGACCTACCTCTGCCAGCCCCATAAATAAAGCTATAATGACTCCTACAGCTAATCCTAAAAGCCCACTATAACCAAAAAGTGCTAGTTTAAACTTATTCATAAAATTAACCTTTCTATACTGATAGACTCCGCTACATTATATCAAAGGTTTTCGTTCTTAGGAGACCTTTTTAGAGACTTTTTGCGTTTTTTCAAGCTTTTGCCGCAGATTTTTTTGCTGAATAATTAATTGAACCGATGAAAGCGTTTGTTTAAGATCAGCGGTTAGCTCGTAATGATCAATTAAGTATTGTCGAGTTTTCTCGGTAAAGAAGCCCTTCATGAAGGCAAAAAAGAACCCTTCTGGATTTTTAACCGTTTTATAACGATACATTTGTTCGATAGCCTTAGCAATTGCATCCCCAATGTCAGCCTTGAAATATTCGTTGTGTTCAAAGGTTAATACTTCAGCTTCTGCTGGTAATCCTGCTTGGATATATTGCTGTGTGCTGGCATATTTAGCTTTGAAAATAGTATCAACAAACCAACGTGCCTTTTGATAATTTCCCTCGCAAAATGGTAGAAATCGTTGAAAAGCTTGCTGTGGTAATAAATGAGCGTAACGAGCATTCAGGCCTTCGATTAAACTTTGATCCTGCGAAGTAGCTGTGTTTTGCGGCGACTTGCTGGTTACTTTTGTTGCATTTGTGGTTTGTTTTGCTAAATGTTTTTGTGTACTTGTAAGCAAATCTTGCGAGCTCCTAGACGCAGATTCTGCTTGTCTATCCACAGTGGATAACTCGGCTTTTTTTTCGGGAACTGAGTTTTCCACAGGAGTTAAGGTTTTTGTGCTCATATAATTTTTAAAAGACAATTGAACAACCATTCCCTTTTCAGGGGCTTTAGGATTAGAAACATAGATACGATAGTTCTTTAACCCATGACGCAGAACCTGAATTAAGCCCGCTTTTATCAATACATTTTTCAAAGTTGTTATTTTTCGTTCAGACACACGTAACAAAGCTGCCGCTTCTTCGTTTGAAAAATAGATATAAGGAATCCCTGCTTCATCTAGCCAGCTTCCGTCTTTTTGGGAATTGTAAATACTGCAAGTCATGCGCATTGTGTAAAGGGCATGGAGCATCATTGCTTCAATAGAAAGCTTTTCATATTGTGGATTATTAATTAAATTCATATCAATCGGAATATAATTTCCATTGGGTAAGTTTGTTGCTGTCATGATATTTTCTAAATTTGTGGACACGACAAAAAACCTCCTTGTTCACTCTCAAAATTATTTACGAAAGTTTTAAAGGAATGCTTACTGTCACAAGATATTTGATTGAGAAAGTATCCAAAATATGGTATACTTAATAGAAGGTTAGGCAAACGCCAATTTTTCTAACCCTTAAACGTTTATCTAAATGTGACAGGCTAATTCGCCAAAATTAGCTCAAACCTTTGAGTTTAAAGATCGCCAAATCTTTAAACTCTTTTTTTCGTTTTTTTCTACATGTATAGAATAATGGATTAAAAGCCTGTTGTAAAGCGATTCCCTACCATCTTTTTTTAGAGTAAACTTTTATTATGTTTATAAAACAAATTAAGGTTTACTATAATATAGAGATAAAAACAATTTTGGTTTACTTTATTAAAGGATATAAAAGTATTTATAGTAAACCTTAAATTAAGTATTGTCTTCCCCCTGTTCGAGTTGTAATGTGGATAAAAAGTAATGTGGATAAGGACTTCTTTAGTTATCCACAGCTTACATAGAGAAAGCTCGTCTTTAGGAAAAAGTAAACTTTAAAAAATAATAAACAATAATAAAGGTAAACTTAAATAACAGATAACTTTTAAAAAAGTAAACCGTAATGCAAGATGAACTCTACATTACGGTTTACTTTTTTTGTGTCTATTTCTCATCATTTTCTAATTCTTTGAATAATTTTTGGTACTTTGGCTTCTCTTTATACTCTTCCATCGAGGCTTCTTCAAGTTGATTTAAGAAACTTCGATCATCTCTTGAAAGACCTTTTTCAAGATAATAGTCGTATAAGAAGTCAATCATTTTATCTGGTGTATACCCATCAAACTTTGCATTGATTAAATTTTGCATGCGAATCTTAGTTCGGGCAGAGATTTTTTGCATTTCTAAAGCTTTTAAACGTGGATCGTAATATTGACGTTTCCGACCTCTCTTCCCTGCTTCTGATTCTTGGGGTTGAGGAGGATGTTGCTGAATTTGATTTCTCTCATTTAATTGTCTCGATTCATCGTGAAATGAAGAACGACGAAAATCTGTTTCTGGGCTTAGCGTGCGTTTTGCTAAGAGGTCTTGAGAGCTAGGTTTCTTCTCTTCTTTATCTTGATTGGAATACTCAGACATTTTTTCAATGCCTTTATTCTTTTTATTCGCCGTTAAAAGCGAATCTAGCTTCATTTTTTTCGCCATTTAACGTCTCCCCTACTCTTCACCGCTCAATATGAGGCGATGTTCATCAATTTCGTCCAAAATATTGACGAAAACCTCGTGTGCGCGCTTGTCCCATTGCTCAACTTTACCGTTTTTGTTGATTTCATAGGTTATTCCGGACCCATCGTAGCGTTTCAAACGGCTTTGATTTAACACAACCGTATCTAAAAGATGCGCACCGTAGATTTCTCTTGCTGCAGTATAGATCTCTTGGTCAACGGAGTCCCGCTTTTGCATCATAAATGGAACAATCCCTACGACTTCAAGATCTGTTTCGTACTGTTCAATGAAGAAATTCATGTAATCAATGTAATTTTGCGCTCCTTTGAGTGATTTCACCTGTGTTTGCAAAATGACGATAACATATTCTGCTACATACATGGCGGCATTTGAATAAGTGCTGATTGTCGGAGGAACATCAATATAGATGACATCATAAATACTCTTAAGTGGTTCGATCAATTCCTCCATGTATTTAAATTGAGACAATTTATCGCCAGGATATTTCTCAATCATATAATCAGGAAAATCAGAAAATGAAATATTCGCCGGGATCAGATCCAAATTCGGAATGATCTGGTAAATTGAGGACTGAATATCACCAGAACGAACAGCCTCCCAAATGGTTGCATCAAATTCGTCAGGCAAGGTATCATTGCCAAAATTTTCAGCAGTTAGCGACAATACGTCACTTGTATTCCCTTGAGGGTCCAAATCAATAACTAATGTCTTACGATCTTTCCGAAAAGCACTCTCGAAGGAAAGCATTTGAACGGTCGTCGATTTGCCTACGCCCCCTTTAAAATTCCCTACTACATATGTCTCAGCTTTTTTTGGCATACTAATTCTCCAATCGTAATTTCTCAATTTAAAGTTTACTATAAAACGATAATAATATCAATAAGGTTTACTATAATTCATTAAATGAGGTAAACTATAATTTGCTATGGAGATAAAGTTTACTGTAATTGCATAGAATAGAGTAAACTTTAATTAAGAAATAAAGTTTACTCCATTGTATAAATTGAGGTAAACTTCATCTGATATATAGTTTACCTCAATTGGTTATTTGAGTTAACGCTTTTCTATATAAGAGTATACTTGAATTTAATAAAAAGTAAACTTTATCTATAGTAATATCCTTTAATTTCAACATTTGTCTTTTAAAAAAGTCTACTTTAAAAAGAATATAGGTAAACCAATGATTATTTAAAAGTAAACTCTATATATTTTCTACCCTTAATAAAGTAAACCGTTTTAAATAAAAGTAAACTGCATTTATCACGATTAAGGTAAACTATTTGTTCTTATAAAAGTAAACTCTAAAATTATCAATGTTATGAGGTAAACTTTTTCTATATGAAATTAAGTAAACTTTTTTGAATAAGAAAGTTTACTTAAATATTCTAAATTGAAGTTTACCTATAAATAAAAAGTCAACTTTAAATCGAATGTTTAAGGTGAACTGTATAATATAAGTTTAAAGTAAACCTTATTTAATTAGAGTAAACCTCAATACTTAATAGGGTTTACTTCATTTAAAATAAATTGAAGTAAACTGTGAATTTTATCTATTATATAAAAGGAATCGAGATTAAAATAACTACTTAGAAACAGTGGTAATTGAAACAGCGATGAGAGGCATATTTCAGTAGGATATTTAAGGTAAACTTAAAAATAAAATAATCTATTTGATAAAGTAAACTTTAAATTAAAGAAATTCATCTAGTATAATGATATTAGAGTAAACCTTTATTTAAAATATTAAAAGGTAAACTTTAAATAAAATGCTTAATTAACAGCGTTATTAGAGGTGAACTCTATTAATAGATAAAAATTTATTGTATTTAAAGTAAACTATATATTGGGAATGATAAAAGGTAAACTTAAATAAAATAAGCCATTGAGGTATACCTCAATGGCTTAAAAGTAAACTTTATAAAAATTCTATCGTTTGAATCGCTCGATAGATTTGATCCGCGGTGATATGAGGATCAACCATATTAAAGGTTTCATTTGACGAGGCGGCATGTTCGATTACTGGTGTTAAAGCGCTCTTTGATGTGTCGAAGACTTCCAGATCTTTCAGTTTTAAAGGCAACCCGATTTTTTTATAAAAGGGTCTAAGCTTTTCGATTTCTTCTAGGTCTTTTGTGTGTGCTAGTTGGACCAAAATACCATAGGCGACTTTCATGCCATGAAGCTGATTATGAGTTGCTTCTAAATAAGATAGACCATCATGGACAGCATGAGCTCCCCCAGAGCGGCCATAGGATGCAGCAAACCCGCCTGTTTCTCCAGCTAAACCAATGATTGTATCGGTAACACGACTGAAGGCAGAGGTTGCTTGGTGATTTTCAAGGTCTTTGATAGCAGGAATGGCATCTTCTAAAAGAAGCTGCTGAATGGCTTTCGCACTGGCGATCCCAAGTCGCACATAAGCGGATTTTTCATCTTCAGCTAGATTTCTTGTAATTCCTTCAATTTCATACCATTTTGCTAGTGTATCACCGATACCGGCAACAAAGTAATCTTTTGGTGTTGCTAATAGGAAGTTTGAATCTACGAGTGTTAAGAAGGGTGCGCGTTTCATAAATCCCATCGCTTTAAATGTCCGATTCGGATGATAGACTGCGACAATTGGAGTAAATGGAGCACAATTAGAGATCAATGTAGGAATCACCATTAACTCGGCGTTCAGCTCTTCAGCAACCATTTTTGCTGTATCAATGACACGTCCGCCACCGATTGCAAGAATCAACTCGGCATGTCCAATCTGAGTGGCTAATTCCACTGCGTTTTCGTGGCTTGAACTGCCATCGTAACGATATGTTGGGTAATGTAGTTCCTTGCGATAGTATTTTTTGAATGCTTCAGAGGATTTCTCGCCGGTGATAACCGAGATTTTCTTGAAGTCAGCTAAATAGCTGGGTAAATTTTGCAGGATATTTGCACCGCTGGCATAGCGATTGGCGCCAGGGCGTACTTCGGTAGTGATGTCCATTGAATTCAACTCCTTTTTATATTGAAGAACAAGCCGTCAGTGGAAGACTTGCTCCATTTTAAACGAATACCAAGATGATTAAATGAAACATGGTATCTATTCGTTTTGTGAGATTTCAACTAGTTTATGCTTTGTTAAAATTAAAGTCAACTGTGTTTTTAATGATAAAAAGTGTTGACAGGTTTTATTTTAACCTGTAAGATACGATTTAACAATTTGCTAAACAAAGAAACGTGATGAAGAGAAAAGTATAAATGACGAAGCATCAAAGAGAGTCCGGGCAGGTGAGAGCGGATATGCGGAAGAATTTAGAAAATGGTCTCTGAATGGCATTGCCGATAAGTAGGCAATGACGGGGCAGCGCTCGTTACCAACGCTCAAGTATGCTTGTACTTGTTGAGGCAAGAGTCGTGAGGCTTTTGCAAATGAAGGTGGTATCGCGAGTTAGCTCGTCCTTTTCCAACACATAATGTGTGGAAGAGGGCGGGCTTTTTTCTTTGGCAAAAAAATTATACTTTAAAACGAATATGGAGGAAATGATGATGAAAAAATTAGGAAAAGGAATTTTATTAAGTGTAGCGGCATTGGCAGTTAGCGGAATCTTGGCAGGCTGTGGAACAAAAAGTGAGGCGCAGCCGTTGGATGAAAAGAAAGTAACGATTGGTGTGACGTCGGGTCCTCATCAGGAGATTTTAGAAGAGGTTGCTAAGCAAGCGAAAAAAGACGGACTTGATATCACAGTAAAAAGCTTCGACGATTATAATACGCCAAATACTGCATTAAACGATGGGGATTTGGATGGAAATAGCTATCAGACGTTCTCTTTTCTTGAGCAGCAGGTGAAGGATAAGGACTATAAAATTGAATCCGCCTTTAAAACAGTGGCTTTCCCATTAGGGGTTTACTCTAAAAAAGTTTCGAATTTAAGTAAACTTCAAAAGGGGGACAAAGTTGGTGTACCGAATGACCCGACGAATGAGTATCGGGCGTTGAAGCTATTGGAAGAAGCTGGTGTTCTGAAGCTGAAAGAGGGCGTGGAAATTAAAGCGACCAAAAATGATATTGCGGAAAACCCTAAGGATATTGAGATCGTTGAGTTAGAGGCTTCACAGATTCCGTCTCAGCTAGGCGAGCTGGCGGCAGCAGCAATCAATACCAATTTTGCCTTTGGTGCGGGATTGACCATTAATGATGATGCAATCTACCACGAGCCATTAAAGGATAACCCTAATTACAATGTCTTCGCAGTTCGCACAGAAAACAAAGATGACAAGATCGTTAAAGAGATTAAGAAATATTACCAATCAGACAAAACAAAGGAATTTATTGAGGAAAAATTCAAAGGCTCTGTGGTTCCAGCTTTTTAGTAATACCAGATAGATGAATGAGAAAGGGAGCTTCACATGATCGAACTTAGAAATGTGTCAAAGGTTTACCAACAAAAAAAGCGTCGAATCGAAGCGGTAAAAGAGGTGAGCCTAACGATCCAACAGGGCGAGATTTTCGGCGTGGTGGGTTATTCTGGTGCTGGAAAATCAACATTGATTCGCATGATTAATTTTTTGGAGCCGCCAACAACAGGACAAATTTTGATCAATGATCAGGATTTGGGCGAGCTTAACAAAAAAGAATTATTGTTAACTAGACGTAAAATCGGGATGATTTTTCAAGGGTACAATCTGTTATCGACAGCGACTGTTTATGAAAATATTGCCAAGCCCTTGAAGCTGGAGGGAGTGCCCAAAGAGGTGATTGCAGAGCGTGTGGACAGGTATTTAGACCTAGTTGGCTTAACGGATCGAAAAGACAATTATCCCGCCCAATTGTCCGGCGGGCAGCGACAGCGGGTGGCAATTGCCCGCGCATTGGCTCATGAACCTGAAATATTATTATCAGATGAGGCTACCAGTGCGTTAGATCCTGAGACAACAGAATCCATTTTGACGTTATTGATGAAGATCAATCAGGAACTGGGTATCACGATTTTTCTGATCACTCATGAGATCGACGTAGTACAGCGTATCTGTGATCGTGTAGCGGTGATGGAAGAAGGAAAGGTCGTCGAGGTAGGTCCTGTGATCGATCTGTTTACCCGTCCTGAAGAGGAAACGACGAAACGGTTCATTGGTGCAAATGATGGCTACAACGTCCCAGAAGAGGTCCTAGCGTCTTATAAGGGAACTGGCAGGCTGGTTCAGCTGCAATTTATTGGAGAAGAGGCGACGGAACCTGTTTTGGCAAAGGTCGCGAAGGATTTTCCTTTATGTCCCAATATTCTCAGCGGGAACATCGGCTATTTGAAGGACAAGCGTCATGGTCAGCTGCTCGTTCAGTTTGACGGCGGAACAGAAGCCGATTTCCAAGCGGCGAAGGAGTATATTGAAAATCAAGGAATCATCGTTGAGGGGGTTGTGTAATGAGCGAATTTTGGAATCAGTGGGGCAATGTCGTAATCGAAGGATTAGGTCAAACCCTTGTGATGGTGTTTGTAGCGTTAGGCTTATCAATTGTTATCGGGATACCTTTAGGCGTACTGCTAGTCATTGCTCGTCCTGGCGGTTTGAACAGCAATTTGCCTCTATATTCGATTTTAAACAGTATTATTAATGTGTTGCGCTCGTTGCCATTTATCATTTTATTATTTTTGATATTGCCAGTGACTAAGCTGATTATGGGTACCACTATCGGTGTGCAGGGCGTCCTCTTGCCACTGATCATCTACACGGCGCCTTATCTGGCTCGGTTAGTAGAGACGTCGCTTTTAGAAGTCGATGGCGGGGTGATCGAAGCCTATCAGGCGATGGGAATCAGTCATTTTCATATTATCCGCAGTGTGCTGTTGAGAGAGGCGCGAGGCGGAATCATTCGCGGCTTAACGATTGCCATGATTGGTTTGATCGGAGCTACCGCAATGGCCGGTCTAGTCGGAGCAGGAGGACTAGGAAGCATTGCCTATCAATATGGTTTTTTACGCAATGAGCCGGCAGTGATGTACACCACGATTATTTTACTGATTGTACTGGTTCAGATTGTTCAGTCGTTAGGCAATACCATCGCTAAAAGCTTGGATCGAAGCTAAGAATATTACGATGAACCGAAGGAGCGTTTTCCCCGGGTTCATCGTTTTCTTTTTGCTATAATAAAAGTGGAGGTGAGGTCGTTGAAAGCCAAAGATTTATTGACTGCAATCCAGATAGATGCGGCGGGTGAGCTGAAGAAACTGTCTTCATATACTTATGTTTTTGTGAAGGATGGAGATAAACAGACGAATCATTTAAGGATCAAAACAGAAGAGTCAAAGATTATTTTACAGAAACAGCAAAATCAGGTATTAACACTGAATGAGCTGATCAAGGTATTGAATACGGCCAAGGAATCAGAGATTTATGTAGAGGACGAGCTGGTTTTTGGCTATAAATTGGTTAAACAGGGGATTTCCTTAGGATGAGCTATCATCTAGTTTTGTAAACTAGATTGAATTATCTTGTTAACTATGATATAGTATCTTTAATAAATTATTCGAGGTGACAAATAAATGAATACACAGTTTAGCCGGAAATATCTGATCACAAATGAAGTGTTGAATGCGGTGACGCATGGTATAGGGGTAGTGTTGAGTATTGTTGGGTTTGTTTTTTTGCTGAAGAAGGCGGATAGCGGGCTGCATTATGTATCATTTATTATCTATGGCGTCTCGCTGCTACTACTGTTTTTAGCTTCAACGTTGTATCACAGCTTGATTTTCACCAAGGCGAAGAAAGTTTTTCAGGTCTTTGATCACTGTTCGATCTATCTGTTGATCGCTGGAACCTATACGCCATATTGTTTGCTCTATATTAAAGGAACGATCGGAATTGTTTTGTTAAGTGTCATTTGGTTGGCGGCGATCGTCGGGATTGTCTACAAAAGCTTGACGCTAAGCAAAGTTAAATCGGTCTCGAAATTGTCTACGATCATCTACAATGTGATGGGATGGGCAGTCGTGATTGCTTTGCCAAGTCTTTATCATAGTGTTGGATTGAAGGGCTTGCTGCTGTTAGTTGGCGGAGGCGTTGCTTATACCGTCGGATCGGTCTTTTACAGTATGAAGAATCGCCGCTATATGCATGTTGTTTGGCATTTGTTCGTGATGCTTGGCGCAATGCTGATGTTCTTTTCGATTTATCTATAAAAAATAATCAAAAATGAGTTGTCTCCAAATTGCGGAGACAACTCATTTTTTTATAGATAATCATCTTCGGAAAAGCCAGTGTTGCGATAGGCTCCTTCATCAGCGAAGTACTTATTATAGCGCTGCTTGAACTTGCGAAAGATGAAGACGACGAACAATTTGATCATGGAGTAGATCGGGATACCGAAGATTACACCGACTAATCCTAATAGATCCCCCATTACCAATAATACGACTAGAATCGTGATTGGATGAATCTTCAATTTGTCTCCCATGACCCGCGGTACAACCAAATCCCCGTGAAGCAGCTGAACAACAAACCAAGCGATCACGAATTTTACCACCATCAGATTCGAATCCTGAAAGGCAATGAACATTCCTGGTAAGAAGGCCAAAAATGATCCGATATATGGGATGATACTCAAAATCCCTGCAGCCAGTGCAATGACTGTCGCAAATTCCAGCCCTAACAGCAGGAAGACGATCCAATAAATCAAGCCTAGCAGCAAGGAAGCGATGACTTGTCCTTTTAAGAAGGCGCCTAATTGTTGATTGGCTATTCGGATCAAGGCGCTCGAATCTTTTCTGAAACGTGGCGGAATCAGTTCAATTACTGCATTGTACAATTTATGCGGACTTTGCAGTAAAAAGAAGGCGATAATCGGTCCGGTAAACAAGGTAATAGCGGTACTGGAAACTGCTGAAAAGATTGTTCCCAAACCTTTGGCACCGTCTTGCCAGTTATTTCCTAGATAGGTAAGAGCTTCTTTTGCCAGCTTGTCCAACGAATCCAAAGCCTGATCAGAAGAAGTCGCAAATGGTGTGGCATCCAAAATATTCCGAATCGATTTTTGGAAATCATCGACATAAGAAGGGAACTGCTTAATCAACTCTTGCGCTTGATTTTGGATTACCGGTATAAGCCGCGCACCGCCAAAGAAAAGCATTCCGAAAATTACCACATAGGTGAGAACGATGCCGAGGGTGCGTGGTACACCTTTTTTACTCAGAAAATTGACTACTGGATTCAGTAAATAATACAGCAGCAAAGCAAAGATCATCGGCGGCAGCACCGTTGTAATAATGACCACCAGTGGTTTAAAAATGAATGACACAGTATTTAATAAATAGATGGCCAAGGAACTCAAAATAATCAGTCCAATAATGTAATACGATGTTTTCCCACCAAAAAATTGAATGATTTTTGAGGGTTTCTCTTTTTCCATAGGATGAGTCTCCTTCTATGTTTAATTCGAACGTCGTCAAGGTCTCAATGGGATAGCTAATAAAAATATCAGCAGGTTGGGCCATAGTAAATTACTGAACGAACATCCGCATAAAATAGTATACCGAAAGTAGGTAAGCATGTATACTTTTCAGAGTTTTTGGAGAAACGAGATTAAAATATTAGCATTCTTATGCCCTCCGTCTGTTAACAGTGGATTTTGACTTTATTACTTGAAAGTTTTACAATAACCATATGGGGTATGGGGGTATATAGCATATGATGAGTGCTGTAATATACCCAAGTTTTATCAAAGGAAAAGAGGAGGAACAAACATGTCACATAGACCGGATCATCAGGTGGATAACCTTGTAAAACGAATCAATCGGATCGAAGGACAAATTGGCGGGATCAAGAAAATGATCGTTGATGAAAAGCCTTTTGACGAAGTGATCATTCAATTGAATTCTGCTAAGGCAGCGATACAAAAGATTTCTCAAATATTACTAGAAGCACATGCAGATCATACCTTTATAGATGCTGTGGAAAGCGGGAAGACCGAACAGGAGTTGGAAAGTTTAAGGCGGGCGATTCATCAATACAGCAAGATGCTATAAGTGAGGTGATTAGATGCCTTCACTCAAAGAAAATAAAATTTTAGCATTGGCGATTCCAGCGACGATCGAAAATATTTTGCAGACGACAGTAGGATTTATTGATGCTCTGATGATTTCAAAGATCGGCTTAGTGGCGGTGAGTGCAGTCGGCATTGCTAACACGGTCTTGAATGTGTATTTGGCCCTTTTTATCGCGCTAGGTGTCGGGGCTTCAGCCTTGATTGCTCAAAAAATTGGGGCAAAGAAAAGTGACGAGGCGCAAACAGTTACCAATCAATCTGTTCTTTTAACCGTTGCAATCAGTGTGCTGCTTGGTATGCTCTCGATATTTTTTGGTAGCTCGTTATTGCGTGTGATGGGAGCATCGGCAGCTGTTTTGCAAGAGTCGCTGCGGTTTTTCACTGTTGTAGGCGGTGGCGCGATATTCATGGGTCTAATGACGATTTTTGGCAGTATTTTACGGGCAACCGGAGATACGAAATCACCTATGCAGGTCAGTGTCGTGGTTAATATTGGGAATATCGTGATTGATTATATTTTGATTTTCGGTATAGGACCTATTCCCGCTCTAGGCGTTTTAGGAACAGCGATTGGTACGGTTTTATCCCGGCTGCTGGGGTGTTGGCTGCTTTATCGAAGGGTACAGCTTTCTAAAAGTCCATTGGATTGGTCAACCTTGTTTACTGTTAGAAATTATCGTCCGCTGATCAATCTATCGATTCCAGCAACTTTGGAACGGTTAGTGATGCGGTTGGGACAGGTGCTTTATTTTGGTTTGATTGTCAGTATCAGTGCCAAAACCTTTGCGGCTCATTCGATTGCCGGAAATATTGAGAGCTTTACATATATGCCTGCATATGGTCTGGCGACAGCAGCGACGACTTTAGTAGGGAACGCTGTTGGGGCACGGGATTACTTGCAGGCAAAAAAATACGGCTATTCGGCGGCTAAATATGGTGTGATCTTTATGTCACTGCTGGGCGTGATTCTATTTTTCGGTGCGCCATTTTTTGCCTCGTTGTTTACTTCAGATCAAGAAGCGTTGCAGCAGATTGTGATTGCCTTGCGGATTGATGCCTTCGCACAGCCGGGATTGGCGATCAGTTTGATTACGACGGGCGCTTTGCAAGGAATGGGGGATACTAAGTCGCCTTTATACAGCACAGCATTTGGCATGTGGGGAATTCGGGTTGTGGGTGTGATCATACTTTCTAAGTACTTGGGGCTTGGGATCGCTGGTATTTGGCTATCGATCGCGATTGACCTGTACCTGCGTTCTTTATTCCTAGTCTATAAATTTAACCATAATCTTAGTGGCGAAGTAATAGCCATCAAGGAACCTTCTGAGTAGTGACTTGGAAGGTTCTTTTTAACGGAAACTATATACAAACTGAGATTGACAAGCTTAGTTTGCGGCAGTGCTAAAAATATACGGCTGGTTTAAATTTTTCCTGATAAAAGCGCTTCGTTTCCTCTGGGGTTTGTAAGGGTGGAACGAAGCGTCTTTTGTTTAATCACTCGGTTCAACATGGATATCGGTCTCGAAAATCTGAAACTTATTTTGCAACAATTTCTCAATTTGATCGGTGATGTCATGACTTTCTTTGACTGTTAGATCAGGCTTCATGGTAATGGTGACGTCGAGATAGACATTAGCGCCGTAACTGCGACCCTTGATACTTTTAACTGCTTGCACTTGTTTGATCTGGCTAATCGCTTCATTGTATTGATTCAGTTGTGTTTGGTCAAAGCCGTCAGAAAGTGAAAAGACGCTTTCTTTAAAAATATCCACAGCCGTTTTCAAGATCAGTAATGCCACAACGATTGCGGCCGTACTGTCGAGCCAGCCCAAGTTGAAGGAAGCCGCAAAAACCGCGATGGCTGTCCCGATACTGGTCCATGCATCGCTGCGATTATCCTTGGCAGCGGCCATTAATCCAGGACTTTTGACTTCTTCGGAAAGTCGTTTATTGAAGAAATAGACACCATACATAACAATAGCCAAAATAATTCCGACTATTGCCGCAGTGATATCTGGTGCTTCAGTTTTTTTATTGATTACGGAAAGAATCGAACTGTAAAGTACCTGCATTCCTACCAGCAGCATAATAAAAGAAGTCACTAAACTAGCGACATTTTCTGCTTTCCAGTGTCCATAGCGATGATCCGCATCCGCTGGTTTTTGCGCGATCCGCAAGCCGATCAGAACAGCAACGGAAGCGAGAATATCGGTGAAATTATTCAGACCATCGGCTCGTAAGGCTTCAGAATTAGCTAGATTTCCCACTACTAGTTTCATAGCGGAAACTAGTATATAGGCGGCGATACTAATCAGCGCACCCAACTCCGCTTTTTTCAATTGTTCGTAACGGTTATTTACCATAATTTACACCCCAAAAAAATAAAATGTTTTATCACTATACACTTTATTTCATCGTGAAAACAAGTAATTTTTTAAACTGTAATCATTTTGGGGCAGCTAAACTATTTTACGATTGGCGCCATGAGAAACTCTTCTAAGCTTAGCTAATTTTATTGCTCAGGACTACTTTTGAATGATTCCGAAGTATTTATGCCAAAAAGAATTGACGGTTAATCCTTGATGTAAGAGGTTTTTAGCACTATTTATAGAAAAATAATCAAAAAAATTAAAAAATTTTTGGTTTTATTCATTGACAATGATTAGGTACCGAAGTATACTAAGTTCAAATAAAAAGTTAGGTACCTAAAATATAGGTACCGAAGCAAAGGGAGGATAAGTGACGATGAGCGAGTATACAAAAGAATTATTGAAACGTCTATCCTATGTAGGAAGTGCCAGTCGTCAGTTGATGGTTGTAGGTAATTGTCAGAAGAGTGCACCCACCCAGCAATTGGTTTTAGATATTTTGGCAGAAGAGGATGGTGTAACCTCTGGGGTGCTAGCAGAAATTTTGGATATGCGTCCAAGTTCGGTCACCGAAATTTTGAACAAGTTGGAAAGTCGAGGAGAAATAAAACGTCGCGAAGATGAACAGGATAAGCGGATTAAACGGATCTATATCACGGAGATCGGCCGCGAGAAGGCCAATTTAAACAAACCACAAGAACGCTCGGAAGAATTCTTCGCCGGCTTAACGGATGAAGAACTACATACTTTGGATCAATTACTGAATAAGGTGATTGATGGCTGGAGCGAAGATTTCGGCGGTCGACCTGAATTTCCAAATGATCCATTTGAAGCGATTGAAGCGTTAAAAGCGATGAAGCTCCAATTCGAGCCTCATATGAAAGAGTTTGGTCGAATGTCACAAGCTGAACGCCGTCAAATGAAGCGGTCGTGGAGAGAACAAATGCGTAATCAATTCGGCAGAGCCGGCTTTGGCCCAGGTCCATTCGGTCCAGAGCATCCTAGAGGTCCGAAAGAAGACCCTAGAAAAAAAGACCCGCATGATCAGCCCAAAGATAAAGATTGGGAAAATTGGTAAACATATACGGCTTGAAAATCACACTAATTTTTCCTTGGAAAAATTAATTCTTTAATATGAAAAAGGATGTCAGTTCCACTTTTCGCAGTTTATACGGTGAGGAAACGAATAAAAGAGTAATGACACTCACCAAAAGAACAACTAGTGGAATGATATACGGCTTGAAAATCACACTAATTTTTCCACGGAAAAATTAATTCTTTAATATGAAAAAGGATGTCAGTTCCACTTTTCGCAGTTTATACGGTGGGGAAACGAATAAAAGAGTAATGACACTCACCAAAAGAACAACTAGTGGAATGATATACGGCTTGAAAATCAAACTAATTTTTCCTCGGAAAAATTAATTCTTTAATATGAAAAAGGAGGTCATTGATGATGAAAATCGAAATGGCTGAATTATTTAGCAAGGAACACACTAGCGCAGTGAAATTGCGTAAACAAGTCTTAGGTGGAAAAATTGACTGGGACAATGAAAAGAATTTACACGTTTTTGTCGCAATCGAAAACGATGAGGTTGTCGGAACAGCTGCGATCCAACTGTATCCCTTTGGTATCGCACGTGTCCGTCAAGTGGCAGTAGCACCAGAATATCAGGGCCAGCACATTGGTGATCAACTGATGAACAGCTTAGAAGAATTTGCCCAAGAGCATGGACATTTGCGCATCATTCTAACAGAACGTAAAACAGCCCAATTGTTTTATATGAAACGTGATTACCAGCGAATGTTGTTTTCATTTAAAAAGCATGAAATTGAATTTTTATGGATGATGAAGACATTGCCAACAGTAGAAGTTCCCGTTTTTTCTGAAAACTAGTCGAACAATTGTCCGCCTCTCAGTGTTATGAAAAAGGAGGAAATCTGTTATGAAGGAGTTATTTGATCCGAGAAGAAAAGAAAACGAACCAAAGAAGCATACAGGCAAGGAATTTGAAAAAATTCGTGTCGAATTAGAAGCTAAATCACGCCTCTTCACCACGACACTTGGAATAGTGAATTATCAAAAGTATCACGAATTATACGATTTGAATTAATAAAAAAGTTTTGAGAGAACACACATGTGTCCTTCTCAAAACTTTTTTACGTTAGAGAATCTGTAGCAAAAAAACGATACCAACAACGCCAACTACGATGCTAAAAAGCACGATGACCACCCGTTTAACCAGGTTGTTCTGGATTGAACGGGAGCTGGTAATTCCTAGAATGGAAAAGATCCCCATCAAAGCAATCAACACATTACAAAAGAACGGATAGTAGCTAAAGGGTAAAGGTGTATAAATCGCGACAAAAGGAAATAAACATAAGACCCCCAAAAGAGACAGAATTGTGAAGCTGATAAATAGCAATGACCGGGCCTTTTTATTTTTGATCAGAAGCGCCGAGGCCGTTCCACCAAAAAATACTGATTAGAATCGAAGATAACCCAAATAAAAGTATCGGAAGAATAATCCCACAAAGAATGAGGGGAAATAGAATCAATACGACATGAAACATAGGACGACTCCTTTCACAAGTACGCTGATCAACCACTCCATTCATCTTGTTTAAATAAGATGAACGGATAACAGACATTTCCTACTATCATTATCTGTGAAAAAGGCTTTGAAAACAACCATTGATAGGCCATTTGTATCGTTCGAGATTGGAAGTCATCACTTTTTAAAATTTCAAAATCAAAACAGCGAAGACTTTTTCAAGGAAAAAGAATTCGCTGATTTTGATTATCGGGCATGAAACGCTTTGTGCAGTAGCTGAGAAATGAGAATGATCACAATTATCCCGAAAATGGCCGAGAGCAAGGAGTTTTGTCCAAATAACAGCCAGAGACTTATGGCGATGATTTCTAATCCAAAGATCACGTACTTCATTTTCAGCTCACTTTCTTTTTGTAAAGAATAGTTGTTAGAGCGTGAAAACGTCAATTGGTTTGCTTCTGCATATGCGAATGGGGGGGGTGTATTTATTATCTACAGTCTAAATGCTGAAGACTTCTTACCTTCTAAAATCTACTGCACTGCCTCTAGCATGACATCCATCTGATCAGGCTCTACATTGCCGGCATAGTTAGGGGTAATAAGGGATAATCCGCCATTTTTATTATTGATCAGATACATCACATTGTTTTGATCTTGTCCGCCGGTACCTGAAAGATGCTGGGTTAGGGTGATTTGAGTGTTTACTTTGACTGTGCGAATGCCGCTTCCGTCCTGAGAGAAAACACGGATTTCCTTTGTTGGAATCGTATCAACTTGGGCCGCAAATTGATCTCCAGAATTCGATTGACGACTAGCAAAGGTTACAGTCGTTCCGCCATTGTTTTGCAAAGTGATTGAAGGAGGAACGTTTACTCCCCGTAAATTAAAGGTAGCAGGGCTACTGAATTGAGTGACATCCACTGCATAGGGAGCTGCTTGATTAACCGCTGCACTTTCTGATGAGTCGGTACTGCTAGAAGAGGCCTCTGTGCTGCTAGAGCTTTGTGAGGATTCACTTGAGTTGCTGACCGAACTTGCTGATGATTTGGAAGAGGACGCACTGATACTGCTCTTTTTAGTGACTGATGATTCAGAGACTTTAACTTCCTTATTGTTGTCTTTTTTGTTATTGCAGCCTGCCAGAAATAGAACGCAAATAACGGCAATAGTAGCGATAGAACTTAATTTTTTTAACATGTTCTCCGTCCTTTTGAAAAATTTTTTCCTAAAATGCGATGTTTTTTTATGAATGACCTATATAGGATAAAAGAACGATTCATTCTTTGAACTATAATATATGAAAACCATCACAAATTTGGATAACTATTATTTTATAGTAAATAGATCAGAAAATACATAGTCATTAATCTGCATAATAGCAATGAATAATGAGCATTTTACGTATGTTATTTACGAGAGAAACAATCTCATCAGTAAAAGGTAAGCAAATAACCACTGCAATCAAAAATCGCAGGGGAGAATCTTTCTTCCCAGTTTAGATCATCTACACCCGTCCTTTATTCAACCTATCTTGCAGCACCTTCACACAATCGGATACTGGGCTAATCAGGCCATCTCGTTTTGTGCCCATTCTTTTTTGCAATGCTAGACAGGTGACAGGACCAAAGTTTCCGTCTACGGGCACACGTAAATAAGCTTGGAGCGCGCGAATCATGTTCGAGCCGCCTGAACCATACTGAACGGATGGAATAAACTGATTTGCAGGGTTTTTGATTTGACCGCTGATATTTCCATCTTTGATAGCGCAATTCAGCACTTCCTGTAAACGTCGAGTGGTGGCGGGACCCCAAGAGCCATCAATCGCTAGGATTCGTTGTTGACTGCTATTTTCACTTTGACCAACAATGCTCGCCTGATTTACGCGAAAATAACGAACTGGTAGGCCTGAATAATCGCCCATCCAGCCAATTGCTTTAGTAACAGCGATGTTTTGACAGCCTTTGGAGTAGGTACAATGCAGTGCATCGCCATTGATATTTCCTAAGAACCAGCCGCAATGTCCAGCTGATCCTAGCGAGGCACCTTCATGACCTGCGACCCATAAATCCCCTCGTCGGACTTCTTGCCGGGTGATTTCCTTAAGTAAAGTCCCGTTCAATCCAAAGAGCGTTTCTGTATTGCCGATGGCGGTATGTTTAGGTAAAAGGCCAGCTGCGATCAGTGAACGGAAAACAAAGCTGGAGCAATCCATGGCACCTGCTCCAAGACGATTCGACATGGAATAACAGATTTTTCCGCGCAAAGCCAAGCCATACTGTAAGGCTGCTTCCGTATTTGGCATTGGATCACCTCTTTTATTCTAATATTTTTATTCGTAGACAGCTTGACATTTTTAACGTTTTTAGCTGTAATTTTCCTACGCATGATTGAGTAGAAAGTGCTCGGGATTTAGTTATCGTTAGGGTCTTCCTTATTTCGACTCCTTCGCCTGAACATCCGCTGGAACAGACCTTCTTTTTCAATAGAATCTTTTGTTGGTTCTGCTGTATGTGGTGTAGGGTACTCCGCTGATTGAACGGAATCTAAGTGATGCTCCATTGATTGATTTTCATGCTGTTCTTCTAAAAAGACTTTATCGGTAAGAACCACTGTTGGAAAGGCGGCTGGTTCCTGTTTGTTTGCTGCGTTAAAAAAGCTGACTGGTTCATTAGCTTGTTCTATTTCAGGATCGTGTTCCGGATCAAAAAGCACTTCTTCTTCATAAATGCGGACTTTTGCTGTGACAACAGAATCAAATAGTTTTACGCCGTCTTGTTCAAAAATATCTAGTGTTGTTAATAGTTCGCAAGCTTCTTTGATTTCTGGTGCTGACAGATTTAGGTCTAGGCCTTTGTAGGTCCAGTCATGGGTGCCGCCGTTGCTTTTCCCAAATGTTGCGACTAAATCTCGGGTTATTTTTTCATTTCCTTTCTCTCATTTTTTCTGCGTAGGTTATTCTTATCAGGTTTCGGTTGTTTCAGTTTCTTCAGGTCGGACAATTGAGATTAGTGAACGAACGATGGACACGGTCTTTTGACCAAAGTTACGTAATGGAAAAACTCTCAAGTTTAATTGTTTCCACTCGGATTCCATAAAATAATCCTCAAAGTAATAGAAAAATCGCTTCATGGTGCGAGTGGCCTTGGTATTCATAAACAGATAGCGGACGAGATCCTTTAAAATGTGGGCAAACTCCTGCGCACCTAGTTTGAATCTTACCCGTAAAGCTAAAATATATTTGATAGTCAGGCTGCTATTCTGTGTTTCTTGGTACTGTTCCATGATGCGCTTTTCTAATGTTTCTGGTTTTAACGAAAATAGTTTTTGATGCGACAAAAGCTGCTCATTCATTTTTTTCTCCTCCTGTGTTCTCTATTTAATGAAGAAGGGCGAGAGCATCGCACCTTCTCCAAATAGTCTCTCTAAAAAATAGTGATCTCGGTAATTTTGACATATTTCGCGCTTTCAACTGTGTCGAATAAATCAGCGCCGTCTTTATGAAATAGCTTTACCTTCGTTAGACGTTGCAACAAGTCTTTGACCTCAACCGCTGATTTATTTGGATCTGGATTATTGAGGCTCCAGGTTTGACGTTTACCTAAGCTGGTTCTAAATACTGTGACAAGTTTAAACATGTATATTTTCCTCCTTATTATTTGGTATATCGTGATTGACTAGTTAAGATAACGCCGTCTAGGGCGCTGCCTGCTGGTGAAAGTTCTGTCAGGATCGCGCCTAATTCCAGAACCGCCTCTTCGGTTGGTTCATCGATGACATTTGGAAAACTGACTTTTTTTGGCTTGTCTTCCCCTGAATCAATCTGTACCTGCAATTTGTTGCCGAGTTTTTGGATCATTTTACTTCCTCCATATTTCGATATTTTGTGTTCCGGCCGGTGACTTAACGATAAAGGCCAAACACAAACTTGGTCAAAACCGGCAAAATTACATTTGGGGGTCAAAATTGCACGTTTTTGCTCCCTTTTCTAGACGGAATCGCATAAGAAGGGGATTGCGTTAAAAAAATACTCCGAAAAACGTGCAATTTTCAGGGGCAAATGCAATTTTGCCCACTTTGACACATTTTTCATTTTAGGCATTGGAGAAGAATATTGTATTGATCGCTTTTCTGCACGGAAAATCTTTCGAAAAAAATTTCCTTTTTTTGTTCTGCTTAGTATTTTCTTAATAATTTACAAACAAAAATCAGCTGAACAGAAAACAGGAATTTATTCCGTCGATAGATTTAGGATGGCTAATAAAGTTTGATAAACGCTGGAATTAAAAATTTTTTCCAATTATAATGAGTAACTATCAGGTAACCTGTGAATAAGTGAACAGGTTGCGGTGTATGGGATTATAAAAATGAGGCTTAATTAGAGCCTTATAAACAGGTTTTTTAGAATGGAGATATGAAATGAGGAAGATCGTTTTTTTAGATATCGATGGAACACTGTGCAATGATAGTGGCGTCGTGCCAGCTAGTGCTGAGAACGCAATTAAGCAGGCACATCAAAATGGGCATCGCTTCTTTTTATGTACGGGGCGTTCAAAAGCAGAAATACCAGCGGAGGTCCTGGATTTACCTATCAACGGGATTATCGGAGCTGGCGGGGGCTACTGCGAGGTCGACGGAGAGGTGATTCTTCATCGAGTGTTTGATTCCGCGGAGTTAAGAAAACTTATCGGCTTCTTAGAAGAGCACGGTGTGGAATACTATCTTGAGTCCAATCAGGGCTTGTTCGCGAGTGCGAATTTGCGGAGTTGTTTAGTCAAGCTGACGTTGAATGGATTAGCGGAAAATTCAGTAGAAGGGAAAGCAAAAATAAACGAGATCAAATGGTTTTTAGATCTTTTGATTGAAGATCCATCGCGCATCGATTATGAAGATGTTAACAAGCTTTCCTTTGTCAATCATGCGATACCATATGAAACCATCCACAAAAAATACAATGGTGATTTCCACATGCTGCGAAGCACCGTTCCCGCCTTTGGAGCAGACAGCGGTGAGATCGGAATAAAAAATATCAACAAAAAAACCGCAATCGAAAAATTGCTGGCGCATATCGGACAGGAGAAAGAAGATTGCTTAGCTTTTGGCGATGGTGAGAATGATATTCCAATGTTTGAAGCAGTCGCAACCGGTATCGCCATGTCAAATGCCAGTGAGCGTCTAAAAGTAGTGGCTGATGAAATCACGTATAGCTCAGATGAGGACGGGATTGCTTATATGTTGGAGAAAATGGGGCTTGTATGATTGGTTCCATATAATAAAAGACCGATTCTCAATGCTGAGGATCGGTCTTATTAGTTAAAATTTATTGGTAAATGCATGCCGGCTTCTCAAGATAGGGTCATTCGTGCACCGATTATCTGTGAAACAGAATCTTTTAAGTTTTCAAAATCACTTGATTCATCGGTAGCGATTGACACAACGAGATCGATTCCGTCTTGTAGATCAAACTGAATTGAATAGCCGTTAAGCTGCAGAAAAATATCCACTGCCATCATCGCTGTACGTTTATTTGCATTATGAAAAGGATGTTTTTTAATCAGATTGATCATTAGGATGGCTGCTTTTTCCTCGATAGTTACATAAAGTTCACGACCGAATACGTGTTGAGCAGGTTGATTTACGGCCATCTCTAAAGCATTTATGTCTTTGATTCCCAACTGCTCATCCGGTGAATAATTAACAATTTGAAATGCGTTGATTTTTGAAATATCTTCTGCCCTTAAATAGTTAATCGTCATCTATCTACCAGTTCTTTATAGAGTTCATCGTGCTTCTGAACGGACTTCGCAATCATCATTTCCAATTTTTTTTGATGCTCGTCCTTTACTTCTTTTTTTGCAAAAGCCTCCTTAAGCTTCTCTTCATCAACGTAAACAATATCTGATTCACTCGCTCCGATACTCTCCAAAAATTCTTTTGAGAGAGTAACGACAACTGAATTTCCTATTTTTCGAAGTTTTCTTTCTTGAATCGCCATCATAAGTACCACCTTTCGTATATCTCGTATATCCAGTATATCATGACGGATGAAAGACATCAATTTGACTAATTATTTTTAAGTGAAAGTCTGATAACGTGATTCACAACACCTGTCCATCCATAGTAAACTAAAATTCTAGAAGTATGATGCTAAACCAAATCGTAAATAAAGGAGAAAAAATGAAAGAAATCTATCAAGCTGCCTATAAATACTCGATCTACAATAAAGAATTATTAAAAAAATCCGGCTTATGTGGTTGTTTCTATTGCTGCTTGCTTTTTCAATATGAACGTATCAACGAATGGATTGATGGTGATCCCGATTTGACCGCATTGTGTCCTAATTGTGGCATTGATTCGGTCATTCCGCGAAGTGAACACTACTTGTTATCGGTAGAATTTTTAGAAGAGATGCGAGCTGTTTGGTTTTGGACGGTTAATTAGCTACCTATTGCAAATTGAATGATCAAAGCAACAAACAGTATTGATTTGTCAGTAGAGCGTGAAAATAGGAGGAATAATGACAGTAAAATTTGATTTTAAAAAGCAAAAGATCCGTGGCTGGAAGCGTCGGCTAAGGGATGTTGAGTATTGGGTAATGAACAACAAAGACATTGATTTAGGGTGGTTAGAAGAAAGAAACATGAACTATTCAAAACTTTGGATCCACCCGTTTTTTTCTCTCAAAGAGTACACTCTACCAAATTGGTACAAGCGCCTATTAATTCAGGCATTGCTCGATGTTTATCATTCTTGGGAAACTGCTTTACAGGAAATTGGTGAACCTTACTATTTAAAAATCTGGATTTTCAAAAAAGATTTTATGCGATCACAGGTAGTCGCCAGTTATCGTGATTCGTTACATAATTACGATAACCTGTTTTCGGAAGTGAAGGAGGTCGTGACTTTACCATCAGAAATGAAAGTCGAGCCAGCTGACCAGTTGATCTGGAATCAAGGGATTTTCCTTGTACCTTGGTCAAAACAAGAAATGCTCGAGGACTTAAAGGCTGAGCTGATGACTTTAAAGGAAATCACTCAAATCATAGACTCTGCCTACACTATCGAAGAAAATTCGGATGATACGTTTTATTATGTTGAAGACGATACGGTTTGGATTGGTGGATAGAGCTTATTTTTAGAAAAACATCCGCAAGTTCCTACATGATATAATAATAAAAATGAAGTATAGAGGAGGTATTTGCCATGGTGACACCCTATATCTTATTCGACAAGCAATGCGAAGAGGCGATGCAGTTTTATGAAAGGGTTTTTTCTGGGGAAAAGAAGAATATTCTTAGATACAACGACTACGTCCCAGATGGTGTGGAAGAAGATGTCAGTAATTACGTCCTGCATGGTGAGCTGGAGATTTTTGGCACGCCGTTTACCTTTGCGGATGAAGTGGCTAAGCCAGTTGTTTCCGGCAATAATCTGCACTTGACGATCAATCCACATGAGCTGAAGGAAGCGACCGAGATGTTTAATGAGCTGAAAGAGAGCGGCGAGGTCTTTCTTCCGCCAACCGAAACCTTTTATAGTCCGTTCCATGCATCCGTTATGGATAAGTATGGCATCGTGTGGAATATTATTGTTGTTTAAGTATGTTTTATAGAAGAAGCTTCCCACTCACGTCGTAATGATTGGAGTTGTGGGAGGTTTTTTTGTATTTACACGAAAAGTACATCATTATCTTTTTATAGAGTAAGAGTTCATTCGCAGATTAATTGCAAAATTTTAGTCTTATTTTCTGCAACAAGTAAACGAGATGTTGTAGCGACTTGTTGCAGGGAAATGTAATAGTCAATCTCAAAAAGCCCATCTATAATGAAGCCATGATCATGATAACGCTATCAAAAAGATTAAGGCCTTTATTCTAGATAGTAAGGAAGTGTTTTTCATCATGCTTACAAAAAGACAAAAAGAATTGTTGGAGTTGTTGGCCCAGCAAAGCGACTTTCAAACAGTGGAGTATTTTGCAAGCAAGCTGGGGGTTTCAAAACGAACCACTCACAGCGAATTAAGGATTATTGAAGATTATCTCCAGAGCTCGGGAGAATATCTTGAAAAAAAGCGTGGCGTTGGTATCGCGATAAAGCGTTTCAAAGAAGTCGAAGCGATCGAGGAAAAAAAAGAAGCCAGTGATATCTATAATACCTTCAATCGAAGAGTCGAAATCATGAATATTCTGCTATTTAAAGAAAAGGTAGTCAGCTTCAATCATTTATCAGATAGCTTTATGGTTAGTAAAACTTCTATTATCAAGGATTTTGAATTTATCATGAAAATTCTGAATGTTGGCTCTAGGATTAAGTTATGCAGCGATATTCATGGAACGTCATTAATAGGAAGCGAAGAAGATATCCAGAAAGCCTTATTACAGTTCAATCGTTATTTACTAAATAATTCTGAACTGTATGACGAAGATTTCGCTGAAAAGATCAAATTACTTGATACGTATTATGGTGAGAGCTTGATCAATGTTTGCTCAAATATTTTGTATACGTATATCCGAGAAAATGTGAACGCTATCTCTGATTATTACGTACAGAATATCTTGAATATTTTTATTATCTTGGTTTTCAGAATCGCTAAAGGGCATCATATTGAAGAGTTGAAAAGAACAGATGCCAGTGAAACAACGATTTTCTTTGAAGAAAGTGCGGTTCGAATGCTGCATAAGGCGGCTTTGCGATTGGAGCTTACTTATACCAATGAAGATGTCCATTACTTATCACTACAGCTCATTTCAAATCGTTTTGAACCGTTACCGGAAGAAGAGGTCGATGAAGTGATCGTCGAGCGGCTGCTTTCAAGAGTATCCGCGGCGTTAAATATCAATTTTGCCAGTGACCAGAAGCTGGAAGAGCAATTGAAAAACCACATTCCACCAATGATCTATCGATTACGCTCAAACAATAAAACAGAAAATCCGTTTACTTCGCAAATTAAGAATGAATTCTCTTTGACCTTCAATGTCATTTGGGTGGTCTTAAGTGAGTATGAGCAGGAATTAGGTATCAGCTTTAATGAAGATGAAATTGCGTTTTTAACGATGTATTTTCAAGCCGCGATTGAACGGGCACGGATGAATCGGAAAATTTTGATCGTTTGTCAAATGGGGATTGCGACTTCGGAGCTGTTAATCAATCGAATAAAAAATGTTTTGCCCTCATTGGATACTTTTGAGGTGGCTTCGGTCGCAGAATTAGAACAGATGCCTCTTAACGAGTATGACTTGATTATTTCTACGATCAAAGTGGATATTCCGAAAAAGCAAGTCATCTTGGTCTCGCCGTTTTTGACCAAGGAAGATATTGAACGAATCAAACAGTCTGATCTTTTACCAAAGGCTGAAAATAACGTGTTGAAGCTTGTACGAGCCCATCATCTGATGAAATTTGTCGATAAGGATTTTGTCTTTGTAAACACTGATTTTTCTTCTAAGGAAGAGCTGATCGAACAAGTCGGCGAGGTCCTGATTGAAAATGGGTTTGTGACTCAGCAATTTATTCAAACAGTCCAGGAGCGTGAAGAGATGGGCGGCACGGATCTTCCAACAGGGACAGCTGTCCCTCATGGCAATTCAATCTGTGTCAATCAAACAATCATCGTTCTAGTTAAAAACAAAAAGAAATTCAAATGGAATAAATATTATGTTGATCTGGTGTTTTTGATTTGTATCGCGAAGCAGGATACCTTCCAAACGCGGAATATTTTAGCCGATATTTATAACATCATCGATAGCAATGAACAATTAAAACAATTACGCGAGGCAACGACAAATGATGTGTTGTTTAGAAAACTTGGGAGTGAGTAAGATGGAGAAAGTGCAGGAAAACAGCAAAGGTGTTATTACAACTGATTTAATTTTTTTAGATAGTGATTTAGACAATCAAGAAGAAGCAATCCAACACATCGTTGATACGGCAGAGTTTGTCGGATACGTAGAAGATGCAGATACCTTGTTTCAAGCAGTGATGAAACGGGAGGATGAAGTACCCACCGCGATCGGTTATGATATCGCGATTCCTCATGGAAAAACAGAAGCGGTGTTGAAGCCTTTCATTGCTTTTTTACGAGTGAAGCAACCCTTTCAGTGGGCGAAAGAAAATGAAGAAATGGTTCGTTTGGTCTTTTTGATCGGTGTGCCGCAAAACAGCGAAAGCAAGATGCATCTAAAATTTATCTCGCAATTAAGTAAGAAATTACTGGATGATGACTTTAGAAATAAATTATTGAAGGAAACAGACAAGCATAAAATATATGAACAATTAAGTTCCATTGAAATTTAAAAAATGGTATACGAAATGAACACAGATACGTTAAGGAGGAATACAAAATGAAAATAGTAGCAGTTACAGCATGTCCGACAGGGATTGCGCATACCTATATGGCACAAGAGGCGATTGAAAAAGAATGCAAAAAACGCGGACATGAGGTCCAAGTAGAAACACAAGGCAGTATGGGAATTGAAAATGAATTAGAACAAGAAGACATTGATCAAGCGGACGTATTGATCTTGGCGGTGGCCATCGATGTAGAAGATGGCGAACGTTTTGAAGAAAAGATCGATTCTGGCAAATCGTTATCAGTGGAGCCAGGGGATATGATCAAATATCCTGCCAAGTACATTGATGAAGCAGAAAAATTATAAAAAGGGAGACTTAAAAAAATGAAAAAAGAGAAAAAGTTCGTTAAAGACTTACAAAAAGCCTTTAATACTGGGGTTTCTTTCATGTTGCCATCAGTCGTTGTTGGAGGTATCTTCTTAGCCGTCGCTTTAGCTACCGGTAAGGCGACTGATGCTGGGATGGAAATCACCAGTCCCTTCATGCAAAACCTGAATGATTTGGGTGCGGCAGGTTTTGCGATGATGATTCCTTTGCTTTCAGGTTATATCGCGAATTCATTAGCGGGTAAACCAGGGTTAGTACCAGGGATGATCTTAGGTTTTGTGGCGAATAATCCGATCGGTGCAGGTCAAGTCAAGACAGGCTTCCTTGGTGCGATGATAATGGGTGTGGCCGCTGGTTACTTTGTTCGCTGGTGTAAAACCTGGAAGGTGCCATCAACAATCAAAACAATCATGCCGATCTTGATTGTACCGGTAGTGACGACCTTTGTACTGGGTATGTTCTATATTTACGTTATCTCTGTGCCGATCGGCGTAGCGATGGATTGGTTAGTTGAAGTTCTTGGACAAATGCAAGGCGGAAGCGCACTTATTCTAGGCTTGATCTTAGGTGCTATGACGGCGGTCGATATGGGTGGACCGATCAATAAAACAGCGACCGCATTTACATTAGCCTTGATGGCCGAAGGCGTATACGGGCCAAATGGCGCGCATCGTATCGCTTGTGCGATCCCGCCATTGGCAATGGCAATCTCGACATTTGTTGATCGGAAAAAATATACCGCCGAAGATAAAGACTTGGGAATTTCGGCATTCTTCATGTCCCTGATCGGTATCACAGAAGGCGCGATTCCATTTGCGGCAAAAGACATCAAACGGGTCCTGCCAGCCATCATTATCGGGAGTGCAGTCGGCGGCGCCATGGGTATGGCGACTGGTGTAGAAGCGTTAGTTCCTCATGGCGGATTTATTATCCTGCCGGTCGTGAACGGTAAATTATGGTATGCACTTTCCATCATCGTTGGTGCAGTAATCTCAGCAGGGATTCTGCATTTCACGAAACCAAGTTTAGTTGATGAAAAAAGTCAGGAAAAAAAGTCTGATGCAACTGAACAGGCGGAAGTAGCGAAGTAAAAAGGTGTTTATAATGAAGCGATAAAGCAAGATGGAGTTTAATATCCTCTTGCTTTTTTAGTGTAAATATCATTATAAAAATAACAGATAAACAGAATAGAGAGCTCTAATCAATTGCAACAAGTTCCAACCGATTCTGCAACAAGTAACGGCGCTGATGCATTGACTTGTTGCAAACAAATGTAATATTCACGCCTGCATTTCCACCTTATACTTTAAGTGTGATAAGAAACATGGACTCAAATTTAATTACACGAAATGGAGATGTCAAGGAATGGAAAAGCTACCGATTAAAACAGTCGTAGAAGGGTTACTTGATTTACAGGCAACAGGGAAAAGTGCTACTTTACTAGGAATTGGACCGATGTCAAAAAACTGTGTCCAAGCGACACTGGAGCTATCAAAAGATGATGATTATCCTGTAATGTTTATTGCCAGCCGGAATCAAGTGGATGCAGATGAATTGGGCGGCGGCTATGTAAATGGTTGGAATCAATTTACCTTTGCTAAAGCGGTGGAAGAAGTCGCGGCAGAAATCAACTATGACAATCTATACTACTTATGTCGAGATCACGGCGGGCCTTGGCAGCGTGATAAAGAACGCAACGACCATCTGCCAACTGAAAAAGCGATGGAATTAGGGAAAAAATCATACGTTGCCGATATTGAAGCCGGCTTTGATTTATTGATGATCGATCCAACCAAAGATCCGTTCGAAGTTGGGAAAGTCATTCCATTAGATACTGTATTGGAACGGACAGTGGATTTGATTGAATTTTGTGAACAAGAACGTAAAGCGCGGAATTTACCAGAGATCGGCTATGAAGTTGGAACCGAAGAAACCAATGGCGGCTTAACTTCAACAGAAACCTACGAAACATTTATTCTTAAATTGAAGGAAGAGTTAGAAAAACGCGGATTGCCAATGCCGACCTTCATTGTTGGACAGACAGGAACGTTGACCCGTAAAACTGAACAAGTCGGAACCTTCAACTTTAAAAACGCCTATGATTTAGCCCAAATGGCAAAGAAATACGGCGTTGGATTGAAGGAACACAACGGCGATTACTTAGATGATGTGACACTGCTAGAACATATTCCTTCAGCAATCACTGCAACAAATGTGGCACCGCAATACGGTACGGAAGAAACTCGGGCGTACTTGAATCTGGCGGCAGTCGAAGCAAAATTAGTGGAATATGGTTTAGTCAAGGACGCTTCAAACACACGGGATGTTTTATTAGAACACGCGATCAAGAGCGAACGCTGGAGAAAATGGATGGTCGGTGAGCAAAAAGAATTAACCGTCGATCAAATCATGGAACAAAATGACGCCGAACTTCAAGCGGAAATCCTAGACATTGCCGGTCACTATACCTTCAATGACGATGAAGTAAAAGCCGAAATCGAAAAAATGTACAAGAACTTGAAGGCGCATAATATCGATGGCCAACGTTATGTAGTCGATCATATCAAACGTCCGATTCGTGACTATGCAGAGTGTTATAACCTAAATGGTGTAACAACACGCATTAAGAATAGCGTCAAATAGATAGACGATTAGGAGTGTAAGTAATAATTAACCCCTTTGAAGCAAGGGTTCATGGAATTACAGTTAAAAATTACAATTAATCGGAACGAGCACTATTTAAGAGTGTTTCGTTCCTTTTTTAGTGAAGAGTATCGGCAGTTCTAATTGCTTTAGCAAGCTTAGAAGAATAACAGGCGTACGAGAATTCTTCTAAAATTTTACGTCGGAAAAATGCAAATTATAAATTTCACTATTCAATCCTCTTATGTCACACATATATTCAAAAACAAATAGGAGAGCAAGCTTCCTCTAAAGAAAGTTTTGTTATCCTTAATTTAGCATGGAGCTAACTTTTGAAATTTTCTTTCTTCTTTTGAACAGTGTAATAAACAAGAACAACTACCCCACCAACAAGCGAAGTGCCTGCTAATACCCAGTAGGCGATTTTCAAGTTCAATGCATTATTGATGGCACCGACTATAACAGGAAAAAGCGTCATACCAATCGCGTAGATTGCCTGAAAGAAGCCCATAGCGCTTGATTTTTTATTGAGTTCTATGCCTTCCATGGCTTCAGAAGTGAGTAATGAGAATAGGATTCCAGTACCGACACCGGGAATGAGTTGTAAAAGATAAAAAACTGGCAGGGCATTTACCAATGGAACAGTAAAACAGTAAAGTGCCAGCAGTCCAAACGATGTGAACGTTAGCCATTTTCTGCGCTGAGAATTTAGAGAGATATCTGAACCAATTCGAGAAAAGAAAACTGCTGATAACATGTAAGTGATTGAGGAGAGTCCAACTTGAAAATCAGTCGCACCTTGTTCTTTGAGTAATTGATTTGTAAAGGACATAGTTGTAGACATTTGGATTCCTTGTTGAATGAGAGCTAAAAAAGAGAATAGAATTAATTTTGGCTGCTTGCCAACAGCTAGTAGCTCTTTTACATTAACGGCTATCTCAATGTTTGTGTCTGTTTTTTTTAGTTTTAATGAAATAACAAAACCAGAGAAACCTCCTAAGACACTCAATAAACAAATATTCGTCATGCCAATATGATTATATAATAGGCTGCTCGTAATAAAACCAATCAGCATGCCAATATTATTCGTCATGATAATTTTTCCAGTTGCTGCGGTTTGCATTTGGTTATCATGGAGACTAAGGTAGTAAACCATGAAAGAAATCCAAGTAGCACTGGCAAAGCCTGAGAAAACATTACCTAATAAAAAACCAGTGCCGCTTTGAAAAAAGATGCGAAATAAGGAAGCAACTCCCGCACACAAAGTGCCCAATGAAATAAATAAACGGTGGTTCGGCCGCAAATCAGCCAAGATACCCACAGGCAGGCGTAATGCCAACTGAGAAATGCCGTAAGAGCCAACAATCACGCCGATGAAACTCGTAGATACATTGATTGCTGCTAAGTAAGGAGTCTGGTAAGGGATATAAACATATTGGGCAAACCAAAATAACGCGACTATTATTAATAATATTTTTTGTTCTTGTTTTTTTATGATGAACACACCCTTCGTGATTTAAAAATTCAAGGACAAGCATAACGTAAAATGAGAAAAAAATGCAAATAAAATTTTTATTTTGAATTCGCTTGCATTTGAAAAAATCACATGCTATAGTGTGGATGTAAATTTAATAACCGCGTTCGTTTGACGCGTTACTGGTAATGCAGGCGAGATCAAGTGTACGTAAATGATATCCATGGCTCATGGTGTTATTTATGTATATTTGATCTTTTTTTTGTTAAAAAACGCGGACCTTTGGCCAAGGGAAATCGAAGATCACAAAAAATAAATTTTTGGAGGATTAAAAAATGGATAACCACGATGTGGCACAACGAATTTTAGAAGAGGTCGGCGGGAAAGAAAATATTTCCAGCTTGACCCATTGTTTTACTCGTTTGCGCTTTGTGCTAAAGGACAAAAGCAAAGCAAATAAAGAAGTCATTTCAAATTTAGAAGGGGTCATCCAAGTCGTTGAAGCAAGCGGGCAGTTTCAAATCGTCTTAGGGAATAAAGTTGAAAAGATCTATGATGAACTGATGCCGATGGTGGGTGAGTTAGAGGAAACGAACAATGATAATGGCGAAAAGATTGGAATTGGGACGAAAATTTTAAATACAGTAGCCGCAATCTTTACACCAACGGTTCCAGCAATCGCAGCCTCAGGTATGTTAAAAGGGATCTTAGCCGTCGCAGCATTGATTGGGCTGAATATGTATGGTGTCGATATTAAAACATACAATACGTACATCATTTTAAACGCAGCTTCTGATGCACTCTTTTATTTTATGCCGATTATTTTAGCACGTTCAGCTGCGAAAGTTTTCAAAACCAACGATTACATTGCCATGATTTTAGGAGCGACGCTTTGTTATCCGGCAATTGTTGATTTAATGACCGGTGAGAATCCAGTGACTTTATTCGGTATCGGAATTACACAAGCAAATTATGTATCGTCCGTTGTGCCGATTATTATTGCTGTTTTTGTTTTGGCATACGTAGAGGGCTTCGTCAAAAAAATCATGCCGGAAGTATTAAAAGTCATCATGGTTCCAACGTTGTCGTTATTGGTGATGGTGCCGGCAACCTTAATGATTTTTGGTCCAATTGGTATTTATTTTGGTAATGTAGTGAACTGGGCGTACTACTATATCATGGGGTTGAGCCCAATCTTATTAGGCGCCTTCATTGGTGGAATCTGGTGTGTGTTGGTTATCTTTGGTGCGCATCGGGCGATTATTCCGATCGGGATCAACGATGTAGCCAAAACCGGGCGTCAAAATTTACTAGCTTTTGCTGGAGCAGCTAATTTTTCTCAAGCTGGAGCAGCTTTAGGGGTATTTTTGAAAACGAAAAATAAAAACTTAAAAACAGTCGCAGCTTCAGCAACGGTAACTGCGTTGTTCGGAATCACTGAACCGGCAATTTATGGCGCCAATTTACGTCTGAAAAAACCAATGATTTATGCCGTGATCAGCGGTGCGCTGGGCGGAGCATTGATGGGCTGGGGAGGCTCTTATGGAAATGCGTTTGCTAACCAAGGAGTGTTGACGATCCCAGTATACGCAGAGGCAGGAACGAAAGCCTTTGTTTGCTACCTGTTAGGATGTTTAATTGCGTTTGGCGGTGCTTGTATTATGACGGTTGTTTTAGGGTTTAAAGATCTTCCAGAGGAAAATGCAAAGAAGGTTCAGGAAACATTGACGGATGCGGTGAAGGAAGCGATTAACGATGATTTGGTATTTGAGGACAGTGATTTAGTCGTAGATTCACCGGTAGAAGGTCGGACAATTTCCTTAGCGGACGTTCCAGATGAAGTCTTTGCTTCTGGAGCAATGGGCAAAGGAATCGCCGTGTATCCAAGCAAAGGTGAGATCGTAGCGCCAATGGATGCAACGGTCAGTGTACTTTATCCAACCATGCACGCCATCGGCTTAACATTAGATAATGGTGTTGAGATGTTGATTCATATTGGAATTGATACAGTGAATTTGGATGGGAAATTCTTTGAAAAGCATGCGAATGTTGGAGAGCATTTGACTAAAGGACAGCGAATCGTTTCCTTCGATATGCAAGGGATTGAAGCTGCGGGATATGACTTAACGACATCAGTAATTATTACGAATTCGAATAATTATGTAGCGATTGGTTCAACCAAAGATAATCATATTGAAACAAACAGCAACTTATTATTTTTGCTGACGAATTCAGCAATTTAAACAACCCAAGAAGTGCAGATGAGTTGTATTCTGATAAACATCATGTATTCGAAAAAGTATGAAGGAGCTAAAATTATATGAAAAAATTCGATGAAAACTTTTGGTGGGGAGCTTCTTCCTCAGCCTTTCAAATAGAAGGAGCTTGGGACGAGGACGGCAAAGGGGAATCTGTTGCTGACCACAATTCATTTACCCGTTCTGCTCAGCAGGCGGACACAAAAGTAGCGAGTGATTTTTATCACCATTATGAAGAAGATATCAAGCTGATGAAAGAATTAGGATTAAAAACGTATCGCTTCTCACTTTCATGGGCGCGTATTATTCCAGATGGAGACGGTGAAGTGAATGAACGAGGAATAGCCTTCTATAATAAGGTCATCGATTGCTTGATTGAAAATGAGATTATTCCTTTTGTGACCTTATATCATTTTGATTTACCTTATGCGCTTGCTGTAAAGTATAATGGATGGGAAGCACGAGCTTGTGTGGATGCTTTTAGACGATATGCCCAAGTATGCTACCAAGCGTTTGGTGATCGAGTGAAGCACTGGCAAGTGAATAATGAACAAAACTTGATGATTCGCGTGGACGAACGAATGAATATGTACGATGTGAAGCCAGAGGACCGAGAACGTGTTCGGGCGCAAATGGATTATCACATGTTTGTGGCTCATGCCCATGCGACGAATGATTGCCATGAAATGATTCCAGGCAGCAGCATCGGACCAGCAGTTTCATCAACGATGACCTATCCGGCTTCCAACAAGCCGATGGATATTTGGGCAGCGAAAATGAATGATAATTTTAAAACAAATTATGCGTTGGAAATGTATTGCTTCGGACAATATCCTGGCTATTATCAAACTTATTTAGAAAAGGCGGGCATTGCACCAGTTACACTACCGGAAGATAAAACGATTCTTAAAGCGGCAAAACCAGATTTTATTGCGCTGAATTACTATCGGACACTCGTAGCTAGCTATTTGCCAGCTGATGAAACGCACCCATTCGGAACCCGGGAAAAAGATGTTGACTTTGATCTGTATGGATATTTCCGAGTGGAGAAAAACCAACATTTAATCGCTACAGAATACGGTGCACAAATTGATCCAATGGGGTTACGGCTGGTCCTGAATGAGTATTATCGTCAATTCCGATTACCGTTGATTATTACTGAAAATGGATTAGGGACAGCGGATGTGTTGACTGAGGATGGAAAAATTCATGACCAATATCGAATTGATTATCTTCGCGATCACATCGCGGCTTGTTGTGATGCGATTCAAGACGGAGTTGAATTATTCGGTTATTGTCCGTGGTCAGTGATGGACATATTAAGTTCCCATCAAGGCTTTAAAAAGCGTTATGGATTTATTTATGTAAATAGAGCGGATCACGATTTAAAGGATTTAAGACGAATTCCTAAGGATAGTTTTTATTGGTATCAAAACGTGATTCAAAATCACGGGCTGACAGATTAGAGAAAAGATAAGGCGGTGAGCCAATGCAGGTGCTAAAAGTGATGAATAATTCTCTCGTTTTAGCCTTAGACGAAGCAGGGACTGAATGCATTTTAATGGGAAAGGGCATTGGGTATAACAAAGCGATCGGTCATGAAATCCAAGACGATGAAATCGAAAAGGTGTTTATTTTAACAGATAACAAAATGCTAACCAACTTTGTCCAATTAGCCAGCACCCTGGATGATACCTATATAAACTTGGTGAAAAAGATTATCGATCATGCCGCTACCAGCTATCAAATAGAGGTAAAAGACTACCTCTATTTGTCTTTATCCGATCATATCTCATTCGTCGTAAAGCGTCTCAAGGAGGGAAACGTAGGTGAAAACTTCAATTATCCTGATGTGATGCTCTACCACAAAAATGAATATCGTATCGGCAGGTATGCAGTGGATTTAATAAACAAAGAGCTTCAAATTCAACTACCAGATAGTGAAGCTACAGCCATTGGACTTCATTTTGTTAACGCCAAGCTGGAATCCTCCTCCCATCAGAGAGATCAGAGTATTACCAAGCTGATGAATAATTTTGAAAAAATCGTTCAAAGAATCGTAGGCGGAAAAATAAACCGTGATACCTTTACTTATTCTCGCTTTTTGACTCATCCAAATTATTTCAGTGAACGAGTCTATGAGGGAAATCTCTTTCCTGATGAGGATAAGGAAGAACTGTACCAAACGTTAGCCGTAAAAATGACCAATGAAGTTGCTATTATCAGAGCCTTTGAAATTTTTATCTCTAAGGAATACGGCTTGGATATCACAAAACAAGAGAAAATCTATTTACTCGTCCATCTTCATCGAATTGTGGAGGAACAGGAACGAGAAAGGGAAAAAAGTATTTGAAATAACTAAATGGATTGTTTGGGAAAAATCGTTGATCAATTCTAGATCAGAGAAACAAATTAATCGTGGTTCAACTATCGAAAGTGGTAGTTGAACCACGATTTTCTGTATTTTTATAGTGAAACATTTCCGTCAAGTAAATGATCTTCCCCAACAAAGTCAGTTCATATTGCAAAGTTTTAGCTGGGGCACTTAGGAAACGACAATCAAATGAAATACTAAAGATAATTCCATTCAGAATAATCTTGAATAGAATTATTCTGAATGGAATAAATATTATGCACTAATGGATAATGATATACATGTTCTCACAATGGTCAATTAGATCATAAATCTCATTCCAATCTGTCTTCTTAAGATAATCCATGGTATCTTCTAAGGAACTTAGAATAGTTGACTTGGAAGCAAAGGTCAATTTTTGCGGGAACTGGTGAAATGAGTAAACGCTATGGGTTTATTTATGTGGATAGTGATGACCAAGGAAAGTGGTCGTTAAAACGCAGCAAGAAGAAATCATTTGACTGGTATAAGCAGGTGATAGCAAGTAATGGAGAAAATTTAAAATAACGGTTTAATGATCTGTTTTTCTAGAGATTATGATTGATATTTTTTGTTATTTTAAAATTATTCTGTTGACGACTCAAAAAAAGAATAGTAGTATTTTTTGTGAATTGAATAGTATTCTTCGGGGCAGGGTGTAATTCCCGACCGACGGTGACAAGGCGTGCCTTGAAGTCCGTGACCCGCATTTTTGCGGTTGATCCAGTGTGAGTCTGGAACCGACAGTTAAAGTCTGGATGGGAGAAGAAAAACTTATCAGAAGTATGATGGGGAAGGTCTATCCTTTTTTCATTATGGTTTCTTTGAGTTTATCTGTTACGGCCTCGTGTATGTGCTTACACGAGGCCTTTTTTTGGCAGTTTTTCTTCCTGCTTCAGCAGGTTAGAAAAATGCTATGCGTAACGAGAATAGAATTATTTTTCCCGTTTTTTGAAAAAAATAATACGATAAAGCGAAATAGCTGTTTGGAAAGGAGGAATTTGTATGCATGAAACATTTATGCGGCTTGCGATCAAGGAAGCGTTAAAGGGCAAAGGCAAAACCTTTACGAATCCTTTAGTTGGCGCAGTGATTGTCAAAGATGATCAGGTTATTGCCAAAGGCGCGCACTTAGCTTATGGCCAGCCTCATGCTGAAAAAAATGCGCTGACATCATGTGAAACTCCCGAAAAACTATTAAATTCAACACTCTATGTCACGCTGGAACCGTGTCATCACTATGGCAAGCAGCCGCCATGTACCCAAGCGATTCTGGAAAGTGGGATCAAACGGGTAGTCATCGGACAACTTGATCCGAATCCCCTCGTGGCAGGAAAGGGAAAACAGTATTTAGAAGAGCAAGGGCTTGAGGTGATTACAGGGGTTTTAGAGGAAGAAGTTCGAAGGTTAAATCGCCATTACAATTTTTATCATGAGCAGCAACGGCCGTTTATCACATTGAAGCAGGCCATGACCTTAGATGGGAAAATTGCGTTAGCTGGTCAAAGAACACCCTTAACAGGAGAAGAAGCATTGAAACGAGTCCGCAAAGAACGGGGGCATTATCAAGCGATTTTGATTGGAAGTCAAACCGCTTTGATTGACAATCCAACCTTAGGGACGACTGACGAAGATAAATTTCCTCCTTACCGAGTGGTCTTGGATCGAAAAGGGGAAGTATTGGCACATAAAGAACTCGTACTTTTTCAAGCTGACAGCAGTCCGGTGCTCATTTTCACCGAAAGGGATGATGAGATTCCTCTGCCTGAGCATGTCGAAGTCATTCGAAATCAGGTTCTTTCCCTGTCTTTTGTCGTGACAGAATTAACCAAAAGAAACATTCAATCCCTTTATGTTGAAGGCGGAGCTATCATCCATGATGCCTTTTTAGCAAGCGGCTATTGGGATGAGCTGGTTACCTATCTTGCGCCGAAAATTATTGGCGGGAATGGCACAGCTAGTTTTACCGGCGCACGCTTAGTGGAGCAGGTAACAGCACTAAGCGGTGTATCAATTGAACAATTGGGATCAGACATTCGAATCGTCGGAAGGAGAGTGTAGCAGATGTTTACAGGACTTATTAAGGAAAAGGGCAAGCTGACGCGAATCATTCCTCGTGGAAGGACCATTCTGTTAACCTGCCGAGCGTCTAAAAAACTACTAGCAGATTATCAGATTGGCGATAGTATGGCGATCAATGGTGTGTGCTTGACCGCCGTCAAAAAATCAGAGCAGGAATTTACGGTTGAAATTATACCAGAAACGTATCAGCGAACGTCGTTTTCAAAGGCAAAAGTATCTGACGAAGTAAATTTGGAACGAGCGTTAGCCTTCAATGGTCGAATTGAAGGTCATTTTGTCGCTGGACACATCGACACAACGACCCGCTTAGTCGAAAAGCGAGTGTTAGAAAATGCCTTGATTTTAACGTTTGACTACCCAAGAGAATTGACTGGTAAAATTATTTCTCAAGGCTCGATAGCAATTAATGGTGTAAGCCTGACCGTAACAGAAGCCACGAATCGCCTGTTTTCTGTGAGCCTGATTCCCCACTCGAAGGATCAAACCAATTTGGGGCGTTTACAGCGAGGAGAATTGGTCAATATTGAAACGGATTTGTTAGGAAAATATGTCAAAGCCCAAAGAAAGGACACATCGTATGGATAGAGAAAAAATCGAAGCCGCCATTGAACAGTTAAAAAAGGGTCAACTTGTGATTGTAGCAGATGATGATGATCGTGAAGCAGAAGGAGATTTAGTAGGAATTGCAAATCTAGCGACTACTGAAACGGTCAACTTCATGACAAAACATGCTCGAGGATTGATCTGTGCACCAATCTCCGAAAAAGTAGCTCAACGATTGCAGCTTTCTGAGATGGTCAAAAGAAATACAGACAGCTTCGGGACAGCCTTTACTGTAAGTGTCGATCATCAGTCAACGACAACTGGGATTTCGGCTGGTGAACGAGCACAAACAATCAAAGCACTAGCCGATCCCCAGGCAAAAGGAACAGATTTTAACAAACCGGGGCATATTTTCCCTCTGATTGGGAAAGCTGGAGGCGTACTTGTGCGAAGAGGACATACTGAAGCCGCGTTAGACTTGGCGAAAATGACGAATCAAAGTGAAGCGGCCTATATTTGTGAGATTTTAAATGACGATGGCTCTATGGCCCGCCGTCCACAGCTGGAAAAACTAGCAGAAGAATGGCAGCTGCCAATGATCACAGTGGAGGAATTAGCGAACTATCTGACTGCGACGGTACAAGGCAGGACGACGGTTCAGCTTCCAACTGAATACGGGTCCTTTGAATTAACATTGTTTGAGGATGGACAACAGCGAGAGCATTTGCTTCTTTCAAAGGGTGATATTTCAAACTCAGAACAGCCATTGTTGGTGCGGCTTCATTCGGAATGTCTAACCGGAGATGTCTTTGGATCTCATCGCTGTGATTGTGGTGAGCAGCTCCATGAAGCGATGCGCATGATTGAAGCAGAAGGAATCGGCGCGATTCTCTATTTGCGACAGGAAGGAAGAGGCATTGGCTTGAAGAATAAGCTGCGCGCCTACCAGCTTCAGGAACAAGGTCTAGATACCTATGAAGCCAATGTTGAGCTCGGTTTTGAACCCGATGAACGGGAGTATCAATTTGCTGCAGAAATATTAGCTTCTTATGGTATCAAGGAGATTCGCTTGTTAACCAATAATCCGGAGAAGGTGAAAGAACTAGAAGAACGAGGCATCCACGTTCACCAACGGGTTCCATTAGAAACAGCCCCTTTAAAGGAAAATAGTGCGTACTTAAAAACGAAAAAACAAAAATTTCATCATTTATTATCGATTTAAGAAAAGGAGAGAAAAAGAATGCCACAATTTGAAGGAACATTTGACGGCCAAGGAATCAAGGTAGGAATCGTTGTTGCACGCTTTAACGAATTTATTACCTCTAAACTATTAAGCGGAGCGATGGATAATTTGCTGCGGCATGGTGTAAAGGAAGAAGATATTGATGTCTATTGGGTACCAGGAGCCTTTGAGATTCCCTTTATCACAAAAAAATTAGTAGCAAGTGGAAAATACAGCGGGTTGATCACCTTAGGCGCAGTGATTCGCGGAGCCACCACCCATTATGAACTGGTTAGTAATGAAGTCGCAAAAGGGGTGGCCCATATCGGTCTAGAGTCAGAGATTCCTGTGATGTTTGGCGTATTGACCACAGAAACGATTGAGCAGGCTATCGAAAGAGCTGGGACCAAAGCCGGGAATAAAGGAGCGGAAGCAGCGCAGGGCTTGATTGAGATGGTGACGTTGAATCAAAAACTCTTTAGTTAACAGCACATAGTCATTTTGAACGAAAATCGTCCTTGTGGAACAATAGTAATAGGGGAGCGTAAATTCTTTAAAATGTAAGAAATATAATGTTGCTAAAAAACAGTCCTTTTTATTGATTTAAATTAATTAGTACCTATTCCACAGCTAGCATTACTTCGGACTAGCTGGATGAATCGCGAAATATAATTCCATTCAGAATAATCATAAACAGAATAATTCTAATCAGAATAAACTGTAAAAAACATGTTATACTGATCTTAAGGAAACGAGATAGATCAAACTCAGTTGACGTAGATTTCTACGGAATGAGATTGGAGGAATAGGGAAATGTTTGTAGGCAGGAAGAAAGAACTAGCTATTCTCGAAAAATTATACAAAAAATCCAGCTTTGAAATGGCCGTTGTCTATGGGAGAAGGCGGGTCGGGAAGACACGTCTTATCTCAGAATTTGCAAAGGGAAAGAAAACGATCTTTTTCTCGGCGAAAGAAGTGAATGATCGTTTAAATATCAATGGATTTTTACAAGCCGTTCAGGAACTTGTGGGGGAACATTTTTTACCTAATATTGATAATTGGGAAGATGCGTTTAATTATCTGTATGAAAAAACACGCGGTAGCAAAATTGTTTTGATTATTGATGAATATCCTTATGCAGCAAAGGCGAATAAGTCTTTAAATTCAATTCTTCAGCATTTTATTGACCACAAACTTGATCTTGATAGTAATATTTTTATGATTCTTTGTGGTTCGCAGGTGAGCTTTATGGAGGATGAGGTATTAGCAGAAAATAGTCCACTTTTTGGTCGAAAGACTACGCCTATTCATGTAGGAGAACTAGATTATATTGATGCCGCAAAATTCCTTGACAGCTACTCAAATGAAGACAAAGTGAAATTTTATTCCTGCATGGGAGGGATTCCGTACTATCTTTCTCAAGTAGATAAGACCCTATCCTTTGATGAGAACATGGAGGAGCTTTATTTCGATATTTATGGTGGTCTGTATTCAGATCCAATCATGGTATTGCATCAGGAGCTGCCAGAGCCTAAATTATATAATTCGGTTCTGCAAGCTATTGCCAGTGGGGCGAACACGCTTGAACAAATTCGGCAAGCAACATATATTGAAAAAAGTACATTGAGTAAGTACCTTAAAACACTAGTCAATATGCGGATTATTCAACGGAATTTGCCCTTCGATGTTGATCCGTTGAAGAGCAAAAATTCTCATTATACTTTAAAGGATAATGTCTATCGTTTTTGGTTTCGCTATGTCTTCACGAATCAAGAAGAGATCGAGCGTGGAAGAGGAAAAAGGCTGTATCAAAGAGAGATAAAAGAAACATTGAATGAGTTCATTGGTGCCCCTGCTTTTGAAGAAATCTCCATGAGCTATTTATATTTCTTAGATGAATTAGAAGAATTGCCCTTCTTTCCTAAACGTACAGGTTCATGGCGAGGGAAGAAGCAAAAAGGGGATTCTGATGAACGTGAATTTGATATTGTAATGGAGAATAAGAAAGAGCAAAAAATTTTGATTGGTGAATGCAAATGGCGCAATCAATTGAAGACGGTGAAAGAAATTCAAAAATTAATGAGCCATGCCTCCTATTTACCGGGATACGATGAGTATTACTTCTATTTTTTCTCAAAAGCGCCGTATCCAGAGCAAGCGCGTGAACTAGAAAAAATCCACGAAAACCTCGTATTAGTGACGATTGATGATTTGTTTGATGAGAAGATCGTTACGCTTCATTGAATGGGATGAATACAAGAGGTTGGTGATTTTTATAAGTCATCGTTGTTTCTTAGAATAGGTTGTTGCCTAGTATAGGAGACTCCAAAAGCTCCAGAAATTGACGAGTGTCCGTCGTTTCTGGAGCTTATAAGGTGAGTTCCGATGTTCACCAATTGTTTGATATAAACTAACACTTTAACTCTTTTTCTCCCATTTTTCAAATAAGATTCAACTTGAAAGCTTTACAAATTAAATTTCTTCGCCATTTGATGCAATCACTTGTTTATACCAATTGAAGCTCTTTTTCTTATATCGGTTGAACGTTCCATTTCCGAAATTGTCAGCATCTACATAAATGAAGCCATAGCGTTTGGAAATCTCTGAGGTAGACATACTAATAATATCAATCGGTCCCCAAACGGTATATCCGATTAAATCCACACCGTTTTTAATAGCCTTTCCCATTTCATTAATATGACTGCGTAAGTAATCAATTCTTTGAGTATCCTCAATCTCGGTAGTCCCATCAGAGTGCTCTTGAAGTCCGATACCGTTTTCTGCGACGAATAGTGGAAGTTGGTATCTATCATAAAGCTTTTCCAGCGTGATCCGAAGTCCGACTGGATCGATCTGCCATCCCCATTCGTTGCTTTCAAGATAAGGGTTCTTAACACCATTCACCAAGTTGCCTGTTGTGAGTTCAGTATCTTTATCAATTTTATGTTTAGAAAGAACAGTCATGTAATAGCTGAAGGAAAGGTAGTCGATAGTGTTTTCCTTCAGCAGCGTCTCATCTGTATCTTCCATAATAAGATTAATATCATTTTCTTTAAAGAAGGCTTTTATGTAGCTTGGATAATAACCTCTCACTAAGACATCAGAATAAAAAAGATTTTTCTGATCGTCCTTGATTGATTCCAGGACGTCAAGTGGATCACAGGACGCTGCGTATCCTTCTCGGCGCGCTAACATGCCACCCATTTGTGCATTTGGAGAAATATCTTTTAGTATTTTTTTAGCCATTGCACTGGCCATAAAAAGGTGGTGAATCACTTGGTATTTATCCGTTTTTTCGTCCTTTATATAGTCCGTTGGAACAGCGCCGCCTACATAAAAACTATGATCAATCACATTTATTTCATTAAAGGCCATCCAATACTTGACCGAATCTTTGAACTCAGATATGACTGTCTCACAATAATGAGAGAAAAACGTCAGCATTTTTCGATTGATCCAACCTCCATACTTCGTAGCAAGATATGCAGGTGTTTCATAGTGGGAAAGAGTAACGATTGGTTCAATATCATACTGTTTTAACGTTCGGAATACGCGATGATAAAAATCCAAACCGGCTTTGTTCGGCTCTTTTTCATCACCTTTAGGGAATATTCTTGACCAAGAAATAGACATCCTTAGCGCTTTAAACCCCATTTCAGCAAATAAAGCAATATCCTCTTCGTACCTCTCATAGAAATGAATGCCCCATCTCTTAGGATAAATATCCTTTTTATCGGCTAATCTTTTTTCTATTTCCTCAATTGATAATTCATCGAAAGCAGCATATTTAGCGTAATCTTGATTTTCATAGTATGGAGCAGTATCTGCTACCGATGACCCGCGCCCATCCTTGTTCCAAGAACCTTCTGATTGATTTGCGGCGATAGCCCCACCCCATAAAAAATGTTCAGGAAAAAAAGTATCTTTTGCCATATTTTTACCTCCTTATCGTTATTTTAATCTTAAGACAAGGGAATGTTATAATCAATGGAAATTGGGCTAGGGTGCAAATGTTGTCCCCTGTATAAAGCAGGGTGCATATTTTGTCCCCCGACAGAAATGAAAAGAAAGTATGCTGTTAGTATAAAGAAATTGTTCTTTATAGAAATCGTTTGTGTAACTTTCGACAAATAGTATGAAGGAGGAAAAATATGAATTACCAATCAGTTTCTCAGGCGTTACTGGATGTTATTAAGATCGAAAACATTCGTAACATCACACACTGCGCAACCAGACTCAGAGTGAATGTCAGAAATATCGACCAGATCGACACAGAAAAGGTTGAACAAATTGAAGGGGTCTTAGGTGTCGTCAAACAGGGTGATACGCTGCAAATTATTTTTGGCCCGAATGTCCAAGGAGTCTACGATACGTTTAATCAATTATATGAGTCAAAAATTTCTACAACTAAAAGTAAAGAAGAAGATTCTACCAAAAGTAAAGAAGGACCATTTTCTAGAGCGCTGAGCTTTTTAGCCGCCGCATTTTTACCTACGATGCCAATCGTGGTTGCTGTGGGACTAATATCTGCAATTCTTAATATTATCATTCTTGCGACTAGTTTATCAGCAGAGTCACCTACCTACGAATTGATCAATGCAATCGCATCTACGGGTTTCTTTTTCCTTCCGCTCTATGTCGGTTATGGAAGTGCGAAGCAACTGAATATCAATCCTGTTTACGGCATATTTTTAGGGGCGGTATTACTAAATGAAGGAATTAACGGAGTAGAAGGTCTGAGTCTTTTTGGTCTGCCCATTGTCGCAACCACGTATTCTTATACCGCGCTTCCGGTGTTATTGGGCGTGATTATAATGGCTCAAACGCATAAACTTATTTATAAAAGAATTCCAAGCTATTTTAAAGAGGTCTTGATTCCATTAATTGTCATTACAGTCGGAACACTTGCTACGTTGCTGTTAGTAGGACCTTTAGGAGTCATTTTAGGAAATTGGATGACTGCTGGATTTGTATTCATTCATGATAAAATTGGTTGGCTGGCTCTGGGATTAGTTGGTGCACTATTTGGCTTTACGGTACTTACTGGAACAAACAAAGCGCTGGTTCCGATCATGGTTACTTCTCTCGCTGCTCAAGGGTATGATACATTCCTTATTCCTGCGATGCTTGGTACCAATATCGCGATTGCTACGGCCACTTTGGCTGTCGCTTATCTTGAAAAAGATGCGACGAAAAAAGGGACACAGCTGTCAGCCGGAGTGACTGGACTTATGGGTATTTCAGAACCATCCTTATTCGGAGTGCTAATCAATGATAAACAGGCATTATACGGCTCGATGATCGGAGGAGCTATTGGAGGGGTAGTGGCAGGTATAACGAATTTGGCACAAAACTCAATTGTTTCAGGCTTACCCGGATTAGCAACAATGGTTATCTCGAAGGCTCCATATACGGGTCTATCGAATATGTACGCAGGCATTTTAGTCATTGTCGTATCAGGAGCTGCCGGTTTTCTGGCGACGATTTTCTTAAAAAGAAGAAAAATGAGTAAGGTATAAGCGATGACTAGTTAATTTCAAAATACAAAGAAGAAGCTGGATGAAAATGATCATTCAGCTTCTTTTTGCATATGTTTTACTTCCTTATCAATAGTTGCGTATTCATAGTATAAAAAGTCAAAGAACAAATTTGTCGCGTATCTTCTGTTTACGACCTCTTCCTTGACCGTTTCATTTGAAATTTGATCCGTAAAATTGTAAAGAGTGCTGTCTGTTAATCGGATAATGTCGGTAAAGACTGAGTGAGTATATTGATTATTCAAAGTAACAAGATAGATCGGACACGTCATTTCTTCCAGATCTGTAACAATCGAATGCGCCATGACACTGCTGGAGGATAGGACGATGACTACATCATTTTCTTCTATTTGTATGTCGCTATCCTTCTTGTAATTGATGATGATATCCCAAAAAGAGTTAAATCTCAAAAATTGCATTTGCATATCCTCTACCATTCGTGTTGTTGAAGTAGAGGTAAGCCAGTAAATATTTTTAGCATTATGCATGACTTTCGCCAATGTTCTAATTTTCTCAAGAATCTTAGAGTTATTATTCAAAAAGAATTTCTGAATCTCATTTATTTGCTGAATGTGTTCTTTTACGTAGTCTTTTCTATCTAGTTCCTTTTCAAACATACTGATATCGTATGGGATCGTAAACTCATTTTTGAAATCCAAAAAACTCTCATGATCCAGTTTTGAGAAAAAACGCCGAACAGTGGCTCTTGAGACGTGACAATCCGCAGAAACATCGTAAATATTGATGCTTTTTATATCATCAAATCGCTTCAGAAAATATTTTGATAGTATTTTCTCCGTTGAGTTTGTCGGCGATTCATTGTACAGCCTCAGTAATAGTAAAAACGTTCCATATCTTTCAACTGACATTTTATTTCCCTTTCCAAAAAGTATTCTGCTATCATTTTATCATTTATTTTTGTTTTTCTAAGAAATAAATGGGAGGAAAAACGAGCAGGTGGAAAGAGTGTTGTCATGTTACAAGAAGGGGAAATTATATCAGACCAACAACTGACGGATTTTGCACATTATTTATCATTCAAGCCATACTATATTTCCCCACGCAAAGACAACCCAATTACAAGTCCACTTCAGCACTTGCAATTGGATTCTCTTTTTTATTATACATTGTTCTCTTGATCATCCTTATCAGGCAAATCCCCGACATCCCGTTCAAACACTCGCAGCCATTTCTGCAGCCACGCGATCTTTAGTCCAAAGGCATGGGCATTTTCTAAGATCGAACCAATCTCGTACAGAATCAGAAGAGCGGTCCAAATCAAGGCGACATTAATAGGCAAATCGATGCCAACGACAGGTGCTAGTATGTCTAAAGCAGCGGCACAGATAATTGTTGAGAACGTGATGAACTTGGTAAACAGTCCGTAAAGATTGATAGAGGAGACCCACGTATGGCTTTTTAGTGCTTTGGCGTAGCCAGTAAAAAGGTCTAAGCCAACCATCGTCAAAAAGACACCCATGATTGGGACACTTCCGCCGAATAGATAGTTAACGAGTGTTCCTCCAGATAAAATTGATAAAACAGTCATTTCAATTCCCTTCTTTCAAATAGATTTAATCAACATCTGCGATTTAGCTCGCAGGTGTCATTTGTCCTACGCTAGATAGAATGGAGATTAGCGATTAAGTGCTTGATTCATGATTCGCTGGGTCGTCTTTATTCCGCTGTTTTCGCCTGAACATTCGTTGAAGCAGGCCTTTTTTGTTGTTTGCATCTTTTCTTGTTGGCTGTTTAGTCGATCGTTTGACAGGTGCGGCTACAGTTGCTGGATGTGCGACGGGTTCATTCGTTTCTAACGATAATTGTGTTTTACTAAATGGCACAATCGCCACAGGAATCTGGAGCGGCACGTGTTCGGATTTCTCCTGTTTTTCTGGTACTTCAAAACAGCCAACCTTTTCACAGGTCGCTTCATAAAACGGTTCAGTTTGATCCACATCAATCTCGTTTTTCAGGTCAAACAGCGTGGTTACCTTGGTAGAGACAAACTTTGCCGTGACAACAGAATCAAATAGTTTTACGCCATCTTGTTCAAAAAGGTCTAAGGTCGTTAATAGTTCGCAAGCTTCTTTGATTTCTTCTGCCGACAAGCTCGTATCCACGTCCTGATAGGTCCAGTTGTGTTTCTTGCGGTCACTGTTAAAAAAAGTTGTGACCAATTTTGTAGACTCAGTGATCATTTTTCTTCTTTCCTCTCATTTATTTTCTGCGTAGGGTAGTTCTTATCAAGGCTCAGTCATTTCTTCAGGACGTACAAATGAAACCAGTGAACGAGCGACAGACAAGACTTTCTTGCCAAAATTTCTCAAAGGGAAGACCCTCATCGTCAGCCGTTTCCATTCAGGCGCCGCAAAGTAATCCTGAAAATAATAAAAGAAGCGCTTCATGGTACGTGTTGCTTTGGTGTTCATAAACAAATAGCGGACAAGATCGCTGAGAATGTTCGCAAACTCCTGCGCACCAAGTCTAAAACGGATGCGTAAAGCCATAATATATTTAATTGTTAAGCTGCTGTTCTGTGTTTCTTGATAAAAGGTCATGATTCGTGCCTCAAGTGTTTCGGGTTTTAGTGTGAAAATCTGTTGGTGCGTTAAAAGTGGTTCATTCATGGATCTTCATCCTCCTTATTTGTTTTGAAGTAGTTTTTTGTAAAAAGAAAGTTCGATTCGAATGCCGTATATCATTCAACTAAAGTGCTGGAACGATAAACTAGCTATTAATGCTAATTATTTTTCTAACTAAGAGACCTGCGAAAAGTTGAACTGACATCCTTATTTGTTTTAAAGTAATAATTTTTTCCAAGAGAAAAAAATCGTTCGATTCAAATGCCGTATATCATTCTTTTAAAATTGCTAAAGTAAGAACTGACATCCTTATTAATAGAGAAGAGCGGTACGTCTACCGCGACTTCTCAAATTTAGTAAAGCAATATCCTACTGTTGTTCCTGTGTGTTATCAAATAGGATCGTTTCAGTTGTTTCCACATATTTTGCGCTTTCGACTGTGTTGAAAAGGTCCGCGCCGTCTTTATGGAAAAGCTTGATGCCGATTAGACGTTGTAAGAGGCTTTTGACCTCAGTAGGCGTCTTATTTGGATCAGGGTTATTCAGGCTCCAGGTTTGTTTTTTTCCTAAGCTGGTTGTAAAGGTTGCGACAAGTTTAAACATCTAATTTTCTCCTTCCTTATTTGGTATACCGAGATTGGCTAGTTAGGAGCACACCGTCTAGGTTGCTGCCTTCTGGTGAAAGTTCTGTCAGGATGGCGCCAAGCTCTAGCACCGCTTCTTCGGTTGGTTCGTCGATGACGTTTTGGAAGTTCACCTTTCTTAATTTGTCTTCACCTGCGTCGATTTGTACTTGTAATTTGTTGCCGATTTTTTGAATCATTTTTTCATTCCTCCGTTATAGTATTTTTTTTGTTCCGGTCGGTGACTTAACGATAAAGGGGAAATACAAACTCGGTCAAAACCGGCAAAATTACATTTGGGGGTCAAAATTGCAGGAGTTTTCAATCTCTTTTTTACACAAATCCTATAAGAACAGGATTTTACTTTGTGAAAAATGAAAGAAGCCAGTAATTTTCATAGCCTCATGTAATTTTGCCTACTTTGACACATTTTGGGTTTTATGCGTGGAGAAGTAATGTTGATTTGATAGTGTTTGTAGAATGGAAACATCTTCTAAAAAAACTAAACATTTTTATTTGACTTAAGGTTTTCTTAATGAGTAAAGGAGAAAGTTGAAATGAGGAAGGTCTAGAAATAGTGTCGTGATTTAAAAAGATGACGGCTCCAAAAATTCAAATGGAGGCTTATTTTGACGGTTATAAGGAGTTAGAAGATTGATAAAACTAAGGATGTACGTTATAATGTACGTGATAACGTACATGTAGAAAGAGGGGCTTGTCATGGAAGTAATCACACCAACGAATTTAAGAAAGAATTTATTTGAAACTTTGAAGGGCGTAGCAACTGATAACAGCGAGATTGAAGTTACCTTAACGAATAAAGAGGGGGTAAATGATGGAGTAATCATGATGTCTAAACGTGAATGGAGTGCGATTCAAGAAGAATTATATTTGTATAGAACAGGTACGCTTGATAATGTATTTAGCCTTATGGAAAGCGAATCTGAGGATGATTTTGAGGAAGCATAATTGAGCGATTGGAAGGTATTAGTCCATAAAGAAGTTAAAAAAAAGCATTTACCGCTGTTAGAAAAAATAAATCTGCTATCTGACTATGAAGAAATCATCGAAACGCTAAAAAAGAACCCTTATACTCAAATTAGAAATTTTGAGCAATTACGTCCAAAAAACAAGCTAATGTATTCTATGAGAATCAATGGAAAGCATAGAGTTGTTTATACGATTGATAAGAAGAATAAAGTAGTTAAGGTATATTCTGCTTGGTCACACTACGAAAATAATATGCCAAAATAGAGAAACACGAAAAAAACCGTTAGGGAAAGCCCCAAGCGGTTTTTTGTGGCAAAAAGGATGAAAGAGTAGGCGATGCAATAGATCAATCAGCTCATATGCACGTAATTTTAGAGATAGTCCTTGTTCCGATTGAAAGGTCGATTGTTCCGATGTAGAGATGTTTCTCCTAACAAAAAGGGCGTTTAGTCCCGTGTGTCGAGTCAGTATTTCCAGTAGTAGACTTTGCTCGATCGGTTTAAAGATCAAAAATATTCTAATTCCAGACTGAAGCAATGGCAGACATTCTATTTTAGCAGCTGAGATCAAAAAAATTTCATACTGCTACGCATTAAATATGGGCAACGGCAATGAAACATCTCGTTACTCTAAATACATTGAAACCTTTTACAATTTTTACTTTGATTTAGCTTGCTTATCTTTATATAAAGAAGAGCCTAATATCAGTGATCCTATCCTATTAAGTAAATCATTTGTATCAGGGGCGGCAATTGATTATGACAAGTAGTATCAGTGAAAATTGCATCAAAAATACGATTTTAGAGTATACAGAGATCTTTCTGTGTACTTTTTTATTTTGATCATGAGGCTCAACAACTAAGTTAGCCGCCCTAACTTTCAATCAATAATTTTTCAAGTTTAGGTGTATAGAAATTGTCGTTAACTTTATTCAAAGGAGCGTCTACGTGTAATTGATTTACGATCGTATTTTCTTCTTGTGGAGAAATGTAATAGTTATACATTTTCTGTTCTGGAGATAAAAAAGTGTTGGGATGCTACTCTTTCAAAAAATAGAATGCCGCATCTAATACATCGGCGTCGATTTCAACAATGAGATTATTTGTCTGAATCAAATGAGTAGCTACAATCGGGTTTTCTTTAAAAAAAGATAGTAAGTCTTTCTCGTGTAATGCATCTTCCATAGTAAATTCTCCTAACCAAATAATTGGGTCATAATCAAATTTAGACCTAATTATTTGGTGTCTATCTACTCACAATAATAGAAGCAATGCTTTAATTTTTTTTGAATGACGCCATTCACAAAAGCTGCTACAACATAATAATCTTCATCACGTAATTAAGTTACGCAAAAAGCGACGGCTCTTTTTTGACATTAAAGGAAGTATAACATTTTAAGAGGTCAAAGGATTGATACATCAATCTTTTGACCGCTTTTCATCTGGTCTTTTTCCTATTAAACTGGAGATATGAAACCCAATATTTTACACGCCATTTTCTTTGATGAATATCAAAACTGGGAGAAATTCAATCAAAGGTACACGAGAAGGATTCGATCCGTTGTGAAAAGAGAAGTGAAGAAGTTTCGCGATTGTGGTGACCTTAAAAAAGGTTATCGTCTATTTGTCTGTGAAGGATGCCATGATGTAAAGAAAGTGGCTTTTCGTTGTAAAGGGAAATTTTGTCCAACTTGTGCAACTGGGGAAAGTCAACGGTGGGCAGAGGTTGCGGCGAATGATCTGTTTACAGTGACGCATCGACACGTCATCTTCACGATCGATGAAGGTTTACGTGAGATTTTTCTGAAGGAGAAGTATCGTAAGGAGCTTTTAAAAGGATTAATGGATGAAGCTGCACGGATACTATTAGATTTTTTTAGAAAGCACCATATACAAGCTGGGGTTGTGGCAACACTCCACACCTTCGGTTCTCAGCTAGAATACAATCCGCATGTTCATTTAGTCGTCACCATGGGTGGACTGACGAAGGATGGAAAATGGAAGGACTATGACTATTTTCCGTTCGCAATGTTGAGGAAATATTGGCAGAATGCGGTCCTAAAGCTCATTCGAAGAACCTTATCCCAATGGGATAAGGCACGAGTCCAGCCGCTTTTACAAGCGGCGTACACGAAAAATGCAGAGGTTTTTTACGTGCATGCACCCAAAAGGAGCCGAACTTCTCTCAAAAAGATATTAGAATATATCAGTCGTTATATGAAACGTGGTCCCATTGCTTTAAATCGTATCCTTTTGTACGATGGGAAAATAGTGATGTTTCAGTATCATGATAAACGAACTAACACGGATAAGATAAAGACGATGTCGGCAGAGGAATTTATTGGTGCACTGATTCGTCATATTCCAGAGAACCAGTTCAAAACAATTCGTAGATACGGCATTTATAGTCGGCGGATCAAGACAATCATGAAAAAAGTATTAAGTAATTACCAGAAAGAGATTCAACGAATGCTTGTGAATGTGAAGAAAGCACTTAAACCAAAATCATGGTGTGAACGAATAGCCGAAGAATTCGGAGTAAATCCATTGGAATGTACTAGATGTGGCGAATATTATGAATTTAGTGGAGTTAGTGTGTCTAAAAATGGACGACTTGTAGTGAAATATGCGAAGAATAAAGAATCGGAACGATTCATGCGAGAGGAGAATAAAAAAATTGGGGAAGAAGCATCGAAACGTAAGTATGAAAAAGAAAAAGAAGCAGCTTTTAAAAAACTTCGATTCCAATGGAGTGGTTCATTACATTTGTCTTGAATGTGGGATAAAGGAAAAAATTCCAAAGGAAGTAGTTCAATTTTTGGATGCAGGAGATGTTGCATTTGATCCTGAGAACGCTCCGCAATTTGATTGCGAAAAATGTGGTGGAGAGATGTATCCAGAATACTATAAGAACATACTTGGACACGAATTTAGAATCAGTGATCGACAATAAAATGATTTATCTAAACAAAAAGTCCTCAGGAGCGGTTTTCTCCTGAGGTTTTCTTATTTGCTTTGGGTTCAAAAAAGAAAGGCTACTCTGTAAAACGACAAATAGGATAAAAAAACAACTAGAAACTGGCATTTTAGATAGGAACAGTTGAATTACTAAGGTTTATGTCAGTGATTTCCAGCTACTGATAGTTAAAAATAGAATTTTATTATTGGATTTTATTTGAAATATGTGTATTGGTCTTCAATCATTTTTACACAACATTGCCTTTAAATGATTGTTTTTAACAAAATAAACCGAAATAGTTACTGATAATCACAAATGATGACGCTTTGTTAACGTTTCTATAGATTATGATACCTTTCGTAAGGAAAAAAGAACGAAACCGAATAGCTTGAGCGTGCTGTCATTTGATGGCTTTTTTCGTTAGCGAGGTTATTTATTTCGTTCAATTTATAGAAAGAAGACAAATATTAATGAAGAAATCAACCAAGCAAAAAGGATTGTTATTTGTCTTTTCCACCTTTTTTGTGTTAACAGGCTCCTTTGTTACACAAGCGCTGGTGAGCCTCCCTGTTTCCGCGGAAACGATTGTTACTCCAACAAAAACAGAAGAACGGATCGAAACTAAAGAAATCAATCGGGTGATTCATTATACCTACGAAAGCGCCAAGAAAGCCACGTCAGACAAAACGGAAACAGTCACTTTCACACGTATCGTAACGGAAAACCTAATGACCGGTGAAGCTGTTTATGGAGAATGGGTGGCCGCAGACCAGGATACCACCTTTGAGAAGGTGAAGAGTCCGAAATTCAATGGGTATACAGCAGATAAAAAGGTAATCGATGAAGTGACTAATCTCGAAGTTGACGATGAAGACGTAGAAGAAACAGTAACATATAAGAAAATCGCTTCAGTAACTTCAACTGCGGAGTCGAGGGAATCAAGCACACTATCGTCAGTAGAATCAAGTGATTCAACCACTACTTCATCGAAGACTCTTCCAAGTAACGGTGAAAAGAGCCAGCACTACGTTACATGGTTCGGTGGTATTGCGATATCCGTGATGATGATCCTTGGCGTTTTAGTTAATCGTTTGAAACGCAAAATAAATTAAGTGCTAATAATATTGTTGTTTATAGGAAGTTTCGAAGGACAGTGAACTTATTTCAGATAGAACAACTGGAGGAATTTTATATGAGAATATTGGTGTTAACCAAGAACATCCATCATGAATTAGTATTACAACGAGAGTTGCAGATTTTGAATCACGAAGTTTTCGTGACACGAAATGAACGGAGCATTTGTTTAGTAAATGAATGTGAGCTTGTATTTGATTGTTTATTTTTGAGTGAAACGTTATCAGAGAAAGAATTTTTATCAATAACCAAGAAAGCTTTTTCCTTATTTAACGGGCAAATAATTCGTGTGATTCCTGAAAACGGAGAATACCCTTCACACTCAAAAGAAGCTTCAAACGTATTATACGTTAGTCGGTCATTTGTCGATTTGCGAGATCTTTTAGCCACGCTCATTACTAAAAATGATGAATACAAAGAACAGGCAACATTAGAACAATTTATTCGAAAGTTGAGCAAGAATGAACAGTTATTTTTTGAACAACTACAGGAGGAGCGACCGATCACTCGCCAACAATTATGTCAGATCATTTGGCAAGGGGACGAATCAAAATCGAGAAAATCTCAGCTCTCGTACATAGCGAAGAAGGTCAATAAGAAACTCGCGGCATACAACTATACAGACAAAAGAATCAAGACCTACTGGGGGAAAGGGTATATCCTTCAGTAGTTTGGAGTGTTGAATTTTCGATGGTGATAAACGGGGCTATCTATCGTCATTTTGTTGCTATATGTAGCTTTTTATATACGAAAGCATTATAATATAGATAGTTAATAATAAGAGGAGGGAGCAAAATGGCAACCATTCGCATTGATGATGAGTTGAAAAAAGAAGCCGACGAAATGTTCGACGAGGTGGGAATGAATACTTCAGTTGCGGTGAAAATTTTTTTGACACGATTTGTTAAAACTGGGAAATTTCCATTTGAAATAGAAACAATCGATCACCAGCCCAACGAGGAAACATTAAAAGCCTTCAAAGAGACCGATGAAATGATTAATCAAGGAAATTTAGGGAATAACGAAGAATTGCAGGCCTACTTTGATAGAATGAAAAAGGAAGCCGATTTGGATGCTTAATTATCAGACAACAAAACGTTTCGATAAAGATGTGAAAAAAATTGATTAAACAAGGGCGATAGATAGAAAAATTGCAACAGGCGATGGAGTTACTGATAAATGAAGCGGAGCTGGGTCAAGAGTACAAGCTTCATCCATTAGAACCCAAGAATCAGATTCCAAAGCGATGGGATATACATATTGGTGGACGGAATAGTGATTGGATTGTTATTTTTTATTATGTGTTCGCAAAGAAGACAATTATTTTTGAACGCACAGGCAGTCATTCTGACCTTTTCAGATAATTGGATACTTTGTACTAAAGAGTCTTTCGAGGCTCTTTTCTTTTTTGCAACAGCAGGGAACTTGGATTATCTGTGATTCTCATCTATACTTTTATTAGGCATTCTTTTTTTGAGTAACGAATATCATGCCTATAATCGAAAGCGTGTACATGTCGAGAGGAAGGGGAAGAATTTATGAAGAAACCAATCCATGTTTTTTCGGAAATCGGTCCATTGAAACAAGTGCTTCTGCATCGGCCTGGACAGGAGCTAGATAACTTGATGCCCGATTATTTGGAGCAGTTGTTGTTTGACGACATCCCATTTCTTGATCAGGCGAGAAGGGAGCATGATCTATTTGCGGATACCCTTCGATCAAAAGGTGTTGATGTGCTCTACTTAGAAGATTTAGCTGCGGAGTCCTTAACATGTGATGGGATTAAGCAGGAATTTTTACAGGAATACTTAGATGAAGCCTTCATCACTGACGGTGATATCCGCAAAGAAATTACGGACTATTTTTCAGCTATTAAGGATAACCGCATGTTTATTGATCATACGATGGCAGGGTTGAAAAGAAATCAGCTGTTTGACAGGACGGATGAGGCGTCACCTTTTTATATTGATCCAATGCCGAATTTGTATTTTACTCGTGATCCCTTCTCAACGATTGGAAGCAGTATCGCACTGAACAAAATGTATGCCGAAACCCGTCGCAGAGAGACGTTTTATGCCAAGTATATCTTCAACCATCATCCCATGTTTGCGCAGAATCCTGTGAATCTGCTGTACGACCGTGAAGACAGTACGAGACTTGAAGGCGGCGATGTATTGGTGCTTTCAAGCAAAGTATTGGCTGTCGGAATCTCCCAAAGAACTGATATGGAATCCATCAAAAAATTAGCCGCCCGCATTTTTGAATCAGAGCCAAGCTTTGAGCAGGTATTGGCCTTCAATATTGGCGAAGAACGAAAATTCATGCACCTAGATACCGTCTTTACGATGGTGGATCAGGATAAATTTACGATCCATCCTGAGATCGAAGGAGATTTGGCGGTCTATTCACTAATCAAAGCCAATCAAAAAGTAAAAATTATTGAAGAAAAGGATACGTTAGAAAATATTCTGTGCCGCTATCTCGATTTGCCGGCTGTAGAGCTGATTCGTTGCGGCGGAAATGATATCACCGCAGCTGCTCGCGAGCAATGGAACGATGGCGCGAACACCCTAGCGATCGCACCCGGCGAAGTGATCGTCTACGACCGGAACACGATCACGAATAAGAAATTAAAAGAAGCCGGCGTCAAAATAAACACCATCCCAGGAAGTGAACTCGTTCGCGGACGCGGCGGTCCACGTTGTATGAGTATGCCGTTTGTTAGGGGATAGATGCCGTTTTGGTGGGTTCATTATATGGGAAAAGGAAATTGGTTGTTAAAAAAACTACATGGCATCGAATTGGACAATTTTTGATATGAGTGATTTTTGTTTCCGAATTTATATAACGTGACTCTCGCAAGACATATGAGAAAAAATCATAGTAACAAACTCGTTGTACTAATAACAACAGCTCCTTACTATGATTAAAATATATATTCAATAATTTGATCTATTTTAGCCATATCTTGCAAAGGTAAGGATTCAATTTTTTTGAGCTTTCTCTCTTTGAAATCAAGTGATTTTAATTGAGAAATAAGTATTTGTCCCGTAGTGTCTAAATCGTTTGGTAAAGAATAACGTGTTGGTAAGTTTCTTATTGTAGAAGTAATCGGGCAAATCACTGCAAACAGCGTTTTACGGTTAAACTCGTATCTAGATACGACCAACCCAGGACGTCTCTTTTGAATCTCTTTTCCTGCGGAAGGATCAAAATCAATCCACACAATATCTCCTTTTTTAGGAACATAGATTTTTTCTTCAGTCATTATAAAATCTCTCTTCCTTCAGGAGATAAATCTGTCCATTCGTCTTTTTCATAATACTCCGCTTCTTCTCCACCACTGAAGGGATCTTCGATTTTGGGAACTAATGTGATTGTCCCATCATCAGAATAGACAACAATATACTCTTTGTTTTCTTTAGGTTTCTTCCCGTTATCCGAAGGTAAGGTTATCACTACAGAGCTTCCTTGTAATCTAGATTTTGCAATAAGCATAGTACCACTCCTTTATATCAATTTTACCATGCAACACTCAATCACGCAATGGGTGCAAATTTCATTTTAGTGTCTAGAGAAAATGCTAATTTTATATAGAAAGAAAAACCAATACGAGACAGATGTTTAGTAAAAATCATTATGATGTCTTTTTGGAAGAGGAGAACAGGTCATGGCTATTTTAGAGAACTTACTTGGCATAGACAATCAAACAGAGCTTGCCAAAGCCAAAGAAAAAGTAAGTAAAACCAGAGCAAAAGAACTCGTAGAAAAGAATGTCATTGATTCGTTTGATGTAGGCACCTTTAAAGGACTGGCTCAAATTCATCATTATCTGTTTCAAGATATTTATCCTTTCGCGGGAAAAACCCGAGAGGTTGATTTAGCAAAAGGTCAGTTTAGATTTGCGCCAGTGCTGTATCTTGAACCCGCACTGAAAGAAATAGAGAAGCTCGAACAGACGAATTACGAGCAAATTATTGAAAAATATGTAGAGATGAACATTGCTCACCCCTTTAGAGAAGGCAACGGTCGTGCCACTAGAATTTGGTTAGACCAGATACTGAAGAAAGAAATAGAAAAGATGGTAGACTGGAACGAGGTAGACAAGGATCAATACCTTTCAGCAATGATCATGAGTCCGGTGAATGATCTTCCTATTAAAGAGCTATTGAGACCTGCCTTGACCGACAAGATTGCTGATCATGAAACCTATTTTAAAGGGATTGATGCTAGTTATTATTATGAAGGATATACAGAGTTTAAGACAGAGGATTTGTAGTTGTAACTGATGTGATATATACGCCCAATCATCTATATCGATGATTAGGCGTTTTTTTGTGTTCAAAATATGTTTGGTACATTAGAAATTTATCGCATTATGAGAGAGAAAACACCAAATTATCGAAGAGAAGATAACCGATGGATAGTTAAATCAGCTTCAACTACTACCAAAAAAACTACATTAAGACCATTCATCTACTAATTGGCACAAAAGTGCATTTCTATTTCAAAATAAAAATGTTTAAGAAAAGCACAAAAGTGCAATTTAGAATCTATTTCACAAGCGTCGTTGACGAAATCGCTTTCAGGTGATAACTTTTTACTTACGAAAGGACAGTAAATACTTTCGAAAGAAAAAGGAGGAGTGACGTATGAAAAGAAAGCTAAAGAGTAAAAAGGTTTTTGCTACTATTACTGACCTGTTTATTTTCTCCGTATTTGCAAGGGTTGTTCTTTATGGATGCCATCAAATCGGACTGGGGATGCAGCTTTCATTACTTGTTGGTCTATTAGTTGGAGGGATAATCAATTATGTATTAATTCCTTTATTTTTCAATAGACAGACCATCGGAATGAAGGTTAATCATCTTGCTTATGTATTTGTGAATAGTAGCACTAAATGTGATGGTATCGTCTTGTTGCTGAGGTTTTTATTGCAATTATTGTTGAACGTTGTTTTTCTTGGAATTCCCTTAGCAGTAAATCTGTTTCTGCTTGTTTGGAGAAAGGATGCTTTTACGCTAGTGGATCAGTTGTTTTCACGTGTCATGGTGAATCAGGAGTTACGTTAGAGAATGGAAAGGGATGAGTGATTTATGAAAAAATTATTTGGGATTCTACAAAAGGTCGGTAAGTCGTTAATGCTGCCTGTTGCTACTTTGCCGGCTGCTGGGATTTTACTCGCGTTTGGAAATTTGTTCCATCAGGAAACGGTTTTGAACCAATTTCCAGTGTTGCAGGCCGGCTGGTTTCAGATTGTGGCAGATGTAATGGAGCAATCTGGTTCGATTATTTTCGGCAATCTGCCGTTGCTATTTGCAATTGCGGTCTCCATTGGATTAGCTAAAAATGATGGAAGTGCGGCCCTTGCTGGGGTTGTTGGTTACTTGATGATGAACATGGCGATGGGGGCTATTTTAGGAATTACACCAGAAATGGTGGCTGAAAATGGTCAGAAATACGCCACTGTATTAGGGATTCCTACGTTGCAAACGGGTGTCTTTGGCGGGATCATCGCCGGGGTGATTGCATCCAATTGTTTTAATAAGTTCTATAAGATCGAATTACCGCCTTATCTAGGCTTCTTTTCTGGAAAACGATTTGTCCCAATGGTAACGGCGGTATTCTCACTGCTGATTGCGGGAGTTTTATGCTTCATTTGGCCGCCGATTCAGGATGGCTTGAATGGTTTTTCTTCGACCGTTATTGAAACGAATCAAACGTTGGCTGTCTTTATTTTTGGAGTAATCGAGCGGGCATTGATTCCCTTTGGTCTTCATCACGTATTTTACGCGCCCTTCTGGTTCCAATTTGGTTCTTATACGTCGACTTCAGGAGCTATTATCCACGGCGATCAGCAAATTTTCTTCCAACAAATGCGTGACGGGGTTGCGCTAACCGCGGGAGCCTTCATGACAGGGAAATTCCCATTCATGATGTTTGGCTTGCCAGCTGCTGCCTATGCCATGTATAAGGAAGCAAAACCAGAAAGAAAAGTGTTAGCCAGTGGGATTTTACTATCAGGAGCCTTAACCGCCTTCTTAACAGGGATTACGGAACCATTAGAGTTTTCTTTCCTATTCATCGCGCCTGCTTTGTACGGTATTCATTGTTTATTAGCCGGAGTTTAATTTGCGGTGATGAATATTTTAGGGGTAAAAATCGGGATGACCTTATCTGGCGGGTTAATTGATTTCATTCTTTTTGGTGTTTTAGTCAATCGTACCTCTTGGTGGTTGGTGATTCCGGTTGGTTTAGTCTTTGCGGTTATTTATTACTTTGTCTTCAGATTTGTGATCGTCAAGCTGAATTTGCCAACCCCTGGTCGTGAGGAAAATGTTGACGACGAAGAGGCCGCGGCTGTTTCATCTGGCGGCAATCTTGTGGTTAGCTGGAAAATCATTGATGCATTAGGCGGCAAAGCCAATCTTAAATCGGTGGAAGCCTGTATCACACGGTTAAGAACCGTATTGGTGGATAACTCGATTGTGGATGAAGAGATGTTGAAAAAATTAGGCGCAGTGGGTGTCGTGCACGTTGGCGATGGCTTCCAAGCGATTTTCGGCGCAAAATCAGATATTTATGCGACAACTATCAATGAAATCATCGATTCGAATATGGAACGTCCTGCTGAAATTGATTTGGAGAAAACGATCACAGTGGAAGCTCCGTTAGAAATCAAGCTGGATGACGCCTGTGCGAATATTAAAGAAAAAGTTGTTTCACCAGTAGCCGGAAAAATCGTTCCCATGAGTGAAGTACCAGATCCAGTCTTTTCACAAAAAATGATGGGTGATGGATTTGCCGTTATTCCAGAAGATAATGTGATTGTATCACCGATTGATGGAACGGTTATCAATGTCTTCCCAACGGAACACGCGGTAGGCTTAGTAACGGATTGCGGCATTGAATTGATCGTGCATGTTGGTCTGGATACGGTCGCGCTTAAAGGCGAAGGCTTCCAAGTGATGGTCAATGAAGGAGACCAAATTCATAAAGGCCAACGCTTGTTCATTGTTGACTTTGACTATTTGAAAGAGCAAGGGAAAAATACCATGACGATTGTTGCCTTTACCAATCTAGCGAATAAAGAGATCAAAATTGTTTCCGGAGATTCGGTTTCTTCCAGTCAAGCGGCGATTGTTGATTTAGCGTAAAGCAAGGAGTGACTTTAAAATGTACATGGTATTTGATATTGGTGGAACATTTGTAAAATATGCAATTTTAGATAGGTCTGGAAATATCTTCATTCAAGGAAAATTTCCAACGCCGCAGCAGTCATTGGATGAATTATTACTTGAAATGTTTTCAACGATTGAGCGTTATGAAGAATACGAGGTCAAAGGCATTTCCATTTGCTGCCCGGGGGTAGTCGACTCTTATCAAGGAGTCGTCTACTACGGCGGCTGTTTAACCTATTTACATGAAGTAAATCTCAAACAGAAATTCATTGAAAAATTTAAGCTTCCTGTTTCGATCGAAAACGACGGCAAAGCGGCGGCACTTGCTGAATTATGGCGCGGGGGAGTCAATCAGTCCAAACATGCCGTGATTCTGGTTTTAGGCAGTGCAATCGGCGGCGGCATCGTGATCGATGGTAAGCTCCATCGTGGACAGCATTTTTCCGCTGGTGAGGTGAGCTATATGGTAGGGGACCCGACAGACCAGCCAGGGATTTTTAAAATGTGCGGTTTTGATGCCTGTGCGCCTAAAATGATCAATGATATTGCTGAGGCAAATGGTTTGTCTCCTGATACCGATGGCCGCATCGTCTTTGAATATATCAAAAAGGAAAACGCAGCATCGTGGTCAATCTTTACGGAATACTGCCATAAAATTGCTAAAATGATCGTCAGTCTACAATACATTCTCGATCCTGAACGTTTCATTATCTGCGGCGGGATCAGTACTCAGTCACTTGTGTGTGAACAGATCATGAAGGAAGTAGAGCAGATTTATAAGAAAAATCCGATGTACTTACTGATGCCTGTTATTGAAAATTCGACGCTAAATAATGACGCCAATCTTTATGGCGCGCTGTATCACTTCTTCGAGGAATATATCGAGAAAGCCGATGAGTACGCGGAGCATAATGCGATCTTGTGTCCAAATTGCAGTACGGAGTTGATCCAGTCAGAGCAGAAGGCTGTGTAAGGTAGCGAAGGAGAGAAAGATGGAGACAGTTGAAAAGAAAAAGAATCATTTTTTAGAATCGATTTTATCAGGAGTCAACTATATGCTGCCGTGCGTAGTAGCTGGCGGGATTATGTTAGGTGTTAGTTTTTTATTAGATGATATTTCCATCAATCCTGATACTTATGGAACCAACTTGCCTTTAGCGGCATTCTTCAATAATAACGGGAATATCATGTTCAGCTTCATGTTACCGGTCTTTTGTGCCGGGATTGCCTTTTATATTGCTGGAGTCGCGGGGATTCCTGCGGCACTAATGGCCGGGGCAATCTGTCGTGATGGCGATTCAAGTTTCTTGGGGGCGCTGTTATTAGGTTTCGTTGTTGGCTTGTTTGTTCTATTGCTTAAAAAGCTATTGGCGAAGCTGCCAGAGACGTTTACAATTTTGAAAGACTTACTGCTCATCCCGCTTATTTCGGTGATTGTTACAGCAATAATCGCACAATTTTTGGTGGAGCCGATTATTGGCACGTTGAACCTGTTAATGAATTCAGGGCTACAGTCTATGAATGGGTCAAGTCAGATTATTTTAGGCGCTGTTTTAGGTTTAATGCAGTCTGCGGATATGGGTGGTCCGATCAATAAAACGGCGTATCTGTTTGCTACGGCTGCCTTGGCAAATGGACAATATGTTTTGATGTCTGCGGTATTAGCTGGTGCCTTGATTCCGCCGTATGTCACAGGAATTTCTTCCTTATTGTTTAGAAAAAAATTTACGGAGAAAGAACGGGGACAAGGAATCACCAACTTGATTATGGGACTAGCCGGCATCTCAGAAGGCGGCATTCCTTTCCTATTGAAAGATCCGCTTAGAGTTGGCGCTGCGTGTATGATTGGCTCAGCAATTGCTGGCGGTGGCTCTGTTTTACTCGGGTATTCAGTCATGGCGCCGTTTGGCGGATTCTTCATTTTACCGCTGAATGCGAATCCTTTTGGGTTTGTCCTTTCGGTTGTATTAGGGGTAGCTGTGGGTGTCGTTATTCTTGGCGTAACCAAAAAAGAAGCGGCAGAAGCCGAAGTTGAAATAGCAAATTAACAAAAATGCATGTGATCAAAAAATGGCGGGCTGCCCGTCAATAGGACAATGAAATATTTTTTTTTGAACTACTCTTCCATCTTTGGAGAGTAGTTTTTTTCAAGTAGTAGCTACCGCTTTGTGTCGTTTCAGCTTCCGCGAGGATTATATCTCCTAATCCAGTTGATTCTTCATTTTCCCCATAATAAACACCCCTAACTAGGACGTAATTATTTCCTTGTCCTCGTTAGGGGTTAATTTATCAGATTAAGATGATTTGGCTTCAGTCAATGTAATTTCACGATAGAAAAACTATTGTATTACATTTAGATGGTACAAAACAAAAGGTGATTTATGAAATTTGTATAATCTCTTAGAGTCATAGAAGACTGAGGGATTTTAATCAACGAGGCACAATCAGCTTGTGTTTCATTGATTAAAGTTAATATGTTCTGATTTCTGGAGGTGTGTAATTTTTTATAAATTGATCGATTTCCTTTAATGAAACAGAAAATAGCGTCTTGGCTCTGTCTGCTTCAGTAAGAAATTCGTTTTCCACCATATTATCAAATAGATTCTTCAATGGATTATAAAATCCACTTTCATTGAACATAATACATGGATTTGGATTTTGACCAATCCTTGACCACGAAATCATTTCTGTAATTTCTTCCAATGTTCCTGGCCCGCCTGGTAAAGCTATGCAGGCATCTCCTAGAGTGAACATTTTTTGCTTTCTTTCAGCCATATTTGCAACGGTATACATTTTGGTCAACTTAGGGTGAGCCAATTCTCTTTCCATTAAAAATGTGGGCATTACACCGATCGCAGTCCCATTTTTATCAAGCACCGCATCAGCAACAACTCCCATCAATCCAGCTTTTCCACCACCATATACTAACGAATGACCTTGATCAGCGATCCATCCCCCTAAGTTCTCAGCGGTTTTCTGAAAGATTGGGTCTTTCCCCGTATTAGCTCCACAATAAACGATGATATTCAAATATTTCCCCTCTTTCTTTCATAGTTAGTTTAGTGTACCATAGAAAAAAGAACTTATGTTCCTAAAAAAGGAGGTTATAGATTGGAATTAAGAAAGTATCAAACATGGATCAGTGAATTTTATAAAAAAAGAAATTGGTATCAATATAATCCATTTATTCGCTCTAATTTTTTATCCGAAGAAGTCGGGGAAGTCTGCCGCGCAATTCGAGCTATTGAAATCGGCCGTGATCGTCCCGATGAACAACAAGCTGACTATCAAGAATCTCTTGAAAATTTGACAGAGGAGCTGGGAGACGTTCTTGATAACTTATTAATTATCGCGGATAAATACAACATTTCTTTTGATGAAATCATGACTACCCATAAGAAAAAATTAGAACAGCGATATAATCATAAGTAAAGGCATTTTTCGTCATAATGCTCGCACGCCTTTTTTAGTGAACCGAACAGGAAATCTGATGGTCCTCAAAGATCGCTTTAAAGTAATCCAAATCTTCGGTATGAAGCTGAGGGATATCGTGCATCGTGTACTCTCTCTCAAGGTATTCGTATTTTTTTTCTCCAAACTGATGAAAAGGCAGCAGCTCGACCGTAGTGATCCCCATCTGATTAAAGAGCTGAGCAAAGGCTTCGGCATTTTCCTCTCCGTCATTATAGTTCGGGATGACCGGAATTCTTACTACTAAATTGGGATGCTCGTTGAGGGCGTAGGTTAAATTATTTAAGATAGGCTTCAACGACACACCCGTTCCTCTTTTATGTTCGTCTTCATCGTGGTGCTTCACATCAAAGTAGAGAATGTCGACTTGCTCGATATATTTTTTAAAGACTTCAGCTCGAGCGAATCCCGTCGTCTCACTAGCGGTATGAACGCCTTTCTCCTTTAATTGTCTAAGTAATTCGGTAGCGAACTCTGCCTGATAAAGGACTTCGCCGCCAGATAAGGTGACGCCGCCGCCGGATTCTTCATAGAATGGTTCGTCCTTCATCACTTCCTCAATGATTTCGTCTAAGGTTTTGTATTCACCTACAGTAGTGACAGCCTTTTTTTGGTTATCCCACATATTTTCTGGTTTACCGTCCTGAGACTCCGGATTTGAACACCAGTAGCATTTCAATGGGCAGCCTTTGAAAAATACGACGGTTCGGATACCAGGACCGTCATGAATACTAAATTTTTGGATATTAAAGATACAGGCTTTGTCTTTCATGGTAAGACTCCTTTCCTAACTCACTTGTATTTTAACAAATAATATTGTATTCGTAAATATAATATATTACGTACGAAACTAAATGATTTTAAAATATTGTTGCGTGATAGGAAATATGGTAATCTAAGAGGGATAAAGGAGGTTCACTATGACAAGAGAAGAGGAAATTATTTCGATAGTAAGTCAAAAGAAAAAAATTGAAGTAAATGAACTTTCGGAATTGCTAAACGTATCCAAAGTAACCATCAGAAAAGATCTGGATAAATTAGAATCACGAGGCCTTTTGCATCGCCAACATGGGTTTGCCTTATTGAATAATATGGATGATATTAACTATAGATTGGCTCAAAATTACGATTTAAAACGAAAAATCGCCTTAGAAGCCAGTAAAATTGTTAATGATGGCGATGTGATCATGATCGAATCGGGGTCTACCTGTGCGTTGTTGGCAGAAGAGTTGGCCTTCAATCGAAACGACATTACGATCATTACGAATTCATGCTTTATTGCTTCCTATATAAGGAAAGCGGATTCGGTGAAGGTGATCTTAATCGGCGGCGAGTATCAAAAGGAATCTCAGGTGAACGTGGGGCCGCTGGTAAAACAGGTAATTAGCGAATTTTACGTCGATAAGCTATTTGTTGGCATTGATGGCTTTGATTTGAAGCGGGGCTTTACTGGCAGTGATATCACGAGATGCGACACGACGAGAACCTTAGCAACCGCGGCGAAGCACACGATTGTCTTAACGGATTCCAGCAAATTTACTCAAAATGGCGTGGTATCTGAATTTGGATTTAATGAGATCAGCAAGATTTTTACCGATGATGGGATTGAAGAAGCAACACGCACTTTCCTGAACAAAAATAAAATTGATGTCATCGCAGTGAAGTAATGGGTTACCCTTAAAGAGAATTGCACATTTGTGCAATTCTCTTTTTTCTTTTTTTGTTCTGGATTCATATTGACGTATTTTACCAGTGCATGGTATCATAACTTCGAAAGAACAATAAAATAGTTACGAACGAAACAGGAGGGCTTGATATGAGTATTCAAACAAAAGAACGTGAAGGTACGAACAGTCAACCGTATTTTGGTCATTTAACAAATCGTATGAACGAGTATCGGGAATCTGTACTGAACAAGAAACCCTATATTTGTGCAGAACGCGCATTATTAGCTACTGAAGCCTATAAGGAAAATCAACATCAGACAAATGTCATGAAACGGGCATTGATGTTAAAAAACATTCTAGAAAAAATGTCGATTTACATTGAAGATGAAACCTTGATCGTCGGAAATCAAGCAGCCTCCAACAAGGATGCACCGATTTTCCCAGAATATACGATGGAATTCGTTTTAAATGAACTTGATCTATTTGAAAAACGTGATGGCGATGTCTTCTATATAACTGAAAAAACCAAAGAGGATTTACGTTCGATCGCGCCTTTCTGGGAAAACAATAATTTACGAGCAAAAGCGGGCTGCTTACTGCCTGATGAAGTTTCTGTATTTATGGAAACGGGCTTCTTCGGAATGGAAGGAAAGATGAATTCTGGCGATGCCCACTTAGCCGTGGATTATCGGACTGTGTTAGAAGTTGGCTTGGAAGGCTATCGCAAACGGACATTGCATGAAAAAGCGAACCTAGATCTGACAGAGCCGGAAAGCATTGATAAATACCAATTTTACAATGCAATTTTGATCGTATTAGATGCGGTTCAAACCTACGCAGAACGTTTCTCTGCCTTAGCAAAACAGCTGGCCGAAACAGCGACACCGGAAAGAAAAGCGGAGCTGTTAGAGATTAGCCGTATTTGTGCAAAAGTTCCCAATCAGCCGGCGGAAACCTTCCAAGAAGCAGTACAATCAGTTTGGTTTATTCAATTGATTTTACAAATTGAATCAAATGGCCATTCGCTTTCTTACGGTCGCTTCGATCAATATATGTATCCATATTTGAAATCTGATCTAGAAAAAGGCACCATTACTGAAGCGAAGGCGGTTGAGCTGTTAACCAACCTTTGGATCAAAACATTAACTATTAATAAAGTAAGAAGCCAAGCCCATACCTTTAGCAGTGCAGGCAGTCCCTTGTATCAAAATGTCACCATTGGCGGCCAAACGCGGGATAAGAAGGATGCCGTAAATAAGTTATCTTATCTTGTCCTTCGAAGTGTTGCGCAAACAAAATTGCCGCAGCCTAATTTAACGGTTCGTTATCATTCAGGATTGGATAACGACTTTATGAATGAATGTATTGAGGTAATGAAGCTAGGTTTTGGGATGCCTGCTTTTAACAATGATGAAATCATCATCCCTTCATTTGAAAAAATTGGTGTCACAGAAGAAGATGCCTATGATTATAGTGCAATCGGCTGTGTCGAAACGGCTGTTCCAGGTAAATGGGGCTATCGCTGTACCGGAATGAGCTACATGAACTTCCCTAAAATCTTAATGATTGCGATGAATGACGGGATTGACCCGGTTTCTGGTAAACGTTTTGTTAAAGGTTATGGTCATTTCAAAGAGATGAAGTCCTTTGAAGAGCTGCAGGATGCTTGGGATAAAACCGTGCGTGAATTAACGCGTATGAGTGTCATTGTAGAAAATGCTATTGATATTGGCCTTGAACGAGAAGTCCCAGATGTTTTGTGTTCTGCACTAACGGAAGACTGTATCGGCCGAGGGAAGACATTGAAAGAAGGCGGAGCCGTTTACGACTTCATTTCAGGCCTTCAGGTTGGGATTGCCAACTTAGCGGATTCTTTAGCAGCGATTAAGAAGCTCGTTTATGAAGAGCAAAAAGTAACGCAAGAAGAGCTTTGGGAAGCATTGATGACAGATTATGCCAGTGAACGCAGTCAAGAAATCCAGCAAATGATCCTAAACGATGTTCCAAAATATGGGAACGACGATGATTATACCGATCAGTTGGTGACAAAAGCTTATGACAGCTATATCGAAGAAGTCAAAAAATACCCAAGTACCCGTTTTGGACGCGGACCAATCGGCGGAACCCGTTATTCTGGAACCTCATCGATTTCAGCAAATGTCGGTCAAGGGAAAGGCACAATGGCTACACCAGACGGACGTAATGCGTGGGTGCCTTTAGCTGAAGGCTGTTCACCATCCCATAACATGGATAAAAACGGACCGACTTCCGTGCTTAAATCAGTCTCTAAGCTAAGAACAGAGGAAATCATTGGTGGCGTCTTACTCAATCAAAAGGTTAATCCTCAAACGTTAGCCAAAGAAGAAGACAAGCAAAAATTGATCATGCTGCTTCGCGCCTTCTTTAATAAATTGCACGGATACCACATTCAATACAATGTCGTCTCTAGAGAAACATTGATCGATGCACAAAGACATCCAGAAAAACATCGTGACTTAATTGTCCGCGTTGCCGGCTATTCTGCCTTCTTCAATGTCTTATCAAAAGCAACCCAAGATGACATTATTGAACGGACCGAGCATGTATTGTAAGAGATTCCTTATATCTGAGAGACCTAGTCTCTCAGATATATTCTAGGTTTAACTGCAAGTGAATATTTGTGAATTTTTCCACAAATAATCCGAATTACTTGAAAACGGAGTGTGCAAAAATGGAATTTATGTTAGACACAGCAAATATCGCAGACATTAAAAAATTTGAAAAAATCATTCCTTTAGCAGGTGTGACGTCAAATCCTTCAATCGTAAAGAATGAAGGCAACATCGAATTCTTTTCTCATATGAAACAAATCAGACAAATCATCGGAGACGACAAATCCCTTCATGTCCAAGTTGTTGCCACAGATTATGAGGGAATGCTTAAGGATGCAGAAACGATTTTAGCGAAAATTGACAAAAATGTCTTTGTAAAAGTTCCTGTCAGTGAAGAGGGCATAAAAATCATTAAAGAATTAAAGAAACGCGAAGTGAATGTGACTGCAACCGCAATCTACACCAAATTCCAAGCGTATTTAGCCATCGCAGCAGGTGCGGATTACATTGCGCCTTATTTCAACCGAATGGAAAACTTAAACATTGATCCTAGAGAAGCCATTGCTGAAATGGCGAAGGAAATTTCAAGAACCAACAGCCAGACCAAAATTCTTGCTGCTAGCTTCAAAAATGTCGGTCAAGTGAACGCCGCTTTAGAAAATGGCGCGCACTCTGCAACGATGGGTGTAGACATCATTAAATCTGCTTTTGCAATGCCGTCAATTGAAAAAGCAGTGGTGGATTTCACCTCTGATTGGGAAGCAAGTTTTGGAGAAGGAACGACTATCGCGTCACTTTAAAAAAAATTTGGAGGTTCGTTATGGAGAAAGTATTTGCAAGTCCGTCAAAATATGTACAAGGAAAAGGTGTGCTGACTACTGGGATTGCGCATATCAAAGCGTTAGGAGTCAATGCATTGTTACTTTGCGACGACATCGTTTGGGAAATTGTTGGAGAAACGTTCAATGATCAATTAAAAAAAGAGAATATCGCTGTTACCCGTGTTCCATTTAACGGGGAAGCTTCAACCAAAGAAATTGAACGCGTAAGCGACATTGGCAAAACCAATCAAAGCGATTTGGTTATTGGCTTAGGCGGAGGAAAAACAATTGATGCAGCAAAAGCAATCAGCGATAAATTAGCTATCCCTGTTGCTGTTGTGCCGACGATTGCCTCTACCGATGCACCAACTTCAGCTTTGTCTGTTATCTATTCAGAGGAAGGGGTATTTGAGCAATATTTGTTCTATAAGAAGAATCCCGAATTGGTGTTGGTAGATACGGCAGTGATTTCCAAAGCGCCGAGCCGCCTGTTAGCTTCTGGTATTGCGGATGCACTTTCGACTTGGGTCGAAGGGAGATCGATTATCGAAGCCCATGGAAAAACGATGGGTGGCGCAGCTCCAACTTTAGCAGCTGAAGTGATCACCGAAAAATGTGAAAGTGTTTTGTTCGCGAACGCCTTTCAAGCGATAGAAGCCTGCGAAGCAAATGTGGTAACACCAGCTTTAGAGGCAGTTGTCGAAGCTAATACACTTCTAAGCGGGATTGGCTTTGAAAGCTGCGGACTTGCAGCGGCGCACGCGATCCATAACGGCTTTACCGCACTGCATGGAGACATCCATACCCTGACTCACGGAGAAAAAGTCGCTTACGGAACCCTGACTCAGCTATTCTTAGAAAATAAGCCAAGAGAAATGATCAACAAGTTTGTTTCCTTCTATCAGGCTCTAAACCTACCAACAACATTAAAAGATTTGAAGTTGGAAAATGTTTCCTACGAGGAGCTCTTAAAAGTTGGCAAATTAGCGACTCAAGATGGTGAAACCATCCATCAGATGGCGGCAGATTTTACTGCCGAAGATGTGACAGATGCGTTGTTTGCGGTTGATGCTTATGTGAAGTCGTTGAACAAATAATTATGTCCAGAAATAACTTTAATACGATGAGTTAAGGAAGAAGTCCTTTGTGGCTTCTTTTTTTGGTGAAAAGCTGAGTTTGGTTAGTAAGCTTTCACTGGATAATTTAGTTGGGCTTCGTAAAACGCGCCATAAGTGATGATTTTATTCAAATCTAAATTGATATGATAGGAATTCTAGGGGAATGTTAGAAAATTACTGAAAGATGGCATGTGGTAGTGGATGGTTGGCAAGTATCTATAATTATTTCAGAAAATTAGTAGGATGCAAGAACAAATAAACCATAGCAATATTTTTGGCTATGGTTTATTTGTTGATTGGCGCGAAATCAGCGAAACTGGAACAATTAATAATTGATCTGTCTCATTTGGATGTAGGATGAGATTCAATAAATTATCTACAGCAACTTTGGCAATTTTATCAGTATCTTGTTTAACAGAAGAAAGTGGAGGAAACGCATATTTAGCTGCAGGAGTATCATCAAATCCAATTATTTTGATATCTTTAGGAACCGATTTATTTAATTGACGTAAAACTAGCATCGTTTCTAAAGCAATCGAATCATTGATACAAAAAATTCCGTCAATTTTAGGATTTTCTGTTAGATAAGTTTCAATAAGTTTTAAAAAATTTTGTTTGTCAGGATCTATATTCAGCAAATGATTCTTAGAGGAAAAGACGATATTATTCTTTTTTAATGCATCTTTAAAACCGCTGAACCGTTCTCTTGTTGACGTAGATTTTCTACTATGCATAGCGATTAAGGGATGTTGACAGCCAGAGTTAATTAGCTCTTCTGTTGCCTTAAAAGCGCCTTGATAATGATTAGACGAAATGAATATAGTGTCTTTTCTAGTTTTTGGCTCTCTGTCAATACAAATGTAAGGGATATGCTTGTCGCTAGGTGCATAATCAAAGTCAAAAGCTTCTGCTCCAGAAATCACGATTAAGCCATCCACGCCTTTGCCTTCAAGCATTTTTAAGTAGGCTGTCTCTTTTTCTTGACTACGAGCAGTATTACATATTATCGTAGAATACCCCTTATCAAATAAGATTTCTTCGATTTTTTGGACAACATCGGCAAAGAAATAGTTACTGATATCAGGAACTAAGATTCCAATCGTAAAAGAACGATTCATTCTAAGACTTTTAGCATTGTAGTTCATTTTATATCCAGTTTCTTCGATCACTTTCAAGACTTTTTGACGTGTCTCCTCGGAGAATCGGCCGTTGTCATTGATCACTCGGGAAACGGTGGCGATTGATACACCGCTGAGAGTAGCGATGTCTTTTAAAGAATATTTTTTCAAAGTAGCACCTCTTTGAGTAAACGATATCCATATCGTGTTTTATTTACTCATATTTTCCCATAAACAGATTAGTAATACAATGGAATCATTAAATAAGACGTTGACATTATTTTGTTGAGGTGATATATTTTGGTTAATCGATTACTCAATTATTTTTTTGTTTTTTGGGAAATCGATTACTCAAGGAGGTTGAAGAGATGAAAAAATTATTGTGTCCATCATTAATGTGTGCAGATTTTTCTAGATTGAAAGAAGAAGTTGAAGAATTAGATCGAGCCGGTACGGATATATTTCATATTGATTTTATGGATGGTAGTTTCGTTCCTAATTTTGGTATGGGGCTACAGGACTTTGAAATGGTTCGATCTTCTACTCAAAAGACCGTGGATGTTCATTTAATGATTCAAGATCCAAGTAAACATGTAAAAATGTTTGCCACTATGGGAGCGGATATTATTTATATTCATCCTGAAGCGGACCAACAGGCGTCTCGGACATTAGACGTTATTCGTGGTATGGGAAAGAAAGCTGGAATTGCGATTAACCCAGGAACGTCAGTTGAAAATATCTTGGAACTATTACCTTTAATTGATTATGTGATGGTAATGACAGTTAATCCTGGTTTTGCAGGACAAAAATATTTGGAGTTTGTGAATCCTAAAATTGAAAAACTTGTTAAATTGGCAGAGGATTTCAATTTTGAGATCCTAGTGGATGGAGCGATTTCTCCAGAAAAAATTCAACAACTTAATGGAATAGGTGTGACTGGTTTTGTCTTAGGTACTTCTGCTTTATTTGGAAAGAAAGATAGATATGATGAAATTCTGAATAAACTTAGAAATGAAACAGTGGAGGCGTAAATAATGAAATTAGCAATTGGTAGCGATCATGTAGGATTTGAATTAAAACCAGTAATTATTGAGTATTTAGAAGAGCTTGGACATGAGGTAACTGATTTTGGACCATACTCGAGTGAAAGAACAGACTATCCAATTTATGGTAAGAAAGTGGCTGAAGAGGTTGCAGCGGGTAATTTTGATTGTGGCATTCTTATCTGTGGAACCGGAGTGGGAATTTCGATTTCTGCTAATAAAGTTAAAAGTATCCGAGCAGTCGTTTGTAGCGAACCTTATTCTGCAAGATTATCTAAAGAACACAATAACACAAATATTCTTGCCTTTGGCTCACGGGTTGTCGGTAGTGAGCTTGCCAAAATGATTGTCAAGGAATGGCTAGATGCGAAGTTTGAAGGCGGGAGACATTCTAAGAGAATTGAGATGCTTAATCGTATCTAATTTTGAAAAAATATAAAAATGTTTGAAAAAATATGGAATAATTTGATTTAAAGTGGTATGATTACCTCACATAAGGTTAGAGGAGGAAATATCAAATGAAGTTAGCTACAAGAATTAACTCGTTTTTACCAAAGTTTGACAATAATCTGGAAAAAGTCTTTGCAGAGTTCAAAAATTTAGGATTAACTCATGTTGATCTAAATTATCCTGAACATGTTGTGGATTACAGTCCAGATGAAATGAAAAAAATTTTGAGTGAGAATAATTTAGAATTAAATGGAGTTGCTCTTCGTTTTAGAAATCAATTTATCAACGGCGAAATTGGAAACGCTAACGAAGAAATTTCAAAAAAAGCTTTGCAACTTTGTAAAGACGCCGCAGACTATTGTCGAGCAGTTGGTGGTGAAGTAGTAACGATTTGGTTAGGATTTGATGGTTTTGATTACTCGTTCCAAATAAGCTATGAAAAAGTTTGGAAACAAATTCGAGATTGCTTTATTGAGATGGCAGACTATGCACCGGATGTTAAATTTAGTATTGAATACAAGCCTTTTCAACCACGAGCATATGCGTTTATCGATTCATTAGGCTTAGCTATGGTAATGATGAATGAAATTAATCGGGATAATTTAGGAATTACTCTAGACTATTGCCATATGCTAATGAAACATGAAAATCCAGCTTATGGTGCTAGCATTTTAGGAAGTCGGAACAAGTTGTATGGGGTTCATTTAAATGATGGCTATGGATTGAATGATGACGGCTTAATGCTTGGAACAAGTAGTTTAGTGAAGACAATCGAATTTCTATATTATATAAAACTTCATGAATATGATCATGCGATTTATTTCGATACATTTCCTGTAATTGAAGATCCTGTTGCAGAATGCAAACGTAATATTAATATGATAAAGAAACTAGATAATTTAATTGGTAAATTGGGTATGTCATATATTCAGTCAGTAATTGATGAAAACAGTGCTGTAAAAGTGAGTGATTTAGTAATTAAATTTTTAGCATAATTTTAGGGGGAGTGAAAAAAATGGTAAATTATAAGAATCTAGCAAAAAGTATCTTAGATGAAGTTGGCGGACCAGAAAATATTTCAAATATGACTCATTGCGCTACACGATTACGTCTCACGCTAAAAGATGATAAAAAAGCAAATGATGAAAATATTAAGCAACTGGATGGGGTCGCTAATGTTGTTAATAAAGCAGGGCAATATCAGATTTTAATTGGTACAGAAGTTCCTAAGTTATATGACGAATTTGAAGAGTTAGTTAATAATAATGGTCAAGCACAAGTAGAGACGAGTAATGTTAAAAGTGGGGGTATCATTACTAATATTTTTTCAGCTATTTCAGCCATTTTTGCACCATTGTTACCAGCCCTGGCTGGTTCTGGGATCTTACGAGGTTTTATTATTTTAGCAGTTCAAATAGGTGTGCTTAGCGAGAATAGTGGTACGTATACTATTCTATATGCCACTTCAATGAGTGTTTTCTATTTCTTACCAGTGTTGTTAGCTTTTACATCTGGACGCAGATTTGGCGCAAGTCCTTATTTGTCTGCTTTAATCGGAGCATCGTTGTTACATCCTGATTTCATTGCATTATTAGGGAATCAAGGTAATGGTGCGACTACGAATTTCTTAGGAATTCCAGTAGTTTTGATGAACTACAATTCAACGGTTGTGCCGATTATTTTATCTATATGGGCATTTTCTTATCTTTATAAATTTTTAGATAAACATGTTCCAGAAACGTTAAAGCTAGTTATTGTACCACTAATTTCACTTGTAATAATGGTTCCATTAACCGTTATTGTCATTGGTCCTTTGGGCGTGTACGGTGGAGAGGGAATAGCTAATATTGTAAATTGGTTAATTGAGCGCAGCAGTATTCTAACTGGAGTGCTTATAGGTGGTGGTTGGAGTGTTCTTGTAAGCTTTGGAATTCATTGGGCAGTCAATCCCATTATGATTAATAATATATCGATGCACGGTTTTGACTATATTGTGCCGTTTACTTTTGCTTGTAATTTTGCTGTCATTGGTACCACTATTGGAGTTATTTTTAAAGCACGAAATAAAAAGCTAAAAAACTTCGCCTTAACAGGTCTTATTACGATAGCGCTATCAGCTATTATAGAACCTACGCTCTTTGGTCTGTTAGTTAAAAATAAGAAATTGTTTTTAGCCCAAATTATAGGTGGCGCGGTTGGTGGTGCATACTTAGGTCTTATGAAAGTTGTTACTAATTCATTTGTATTTGGTAGTGTTACTACATTTCCTGCGTTTGTGACAAAGAATAGTACAAACTTTGTCCACGCGATGATTGGTTTATTAATTTCGTTACTAATTTCAGCTGTATTAGGCTATTTATTTACAAATAAAGACGATCAATTAGCTTAAAGAAATTGGTAGAATAGTCGTTACTAATTGAACTATGCTATTATTATAGTAATAGTAAAACTAGAAACGAGGACAGTTAATTGATACCATATGAACGACAAGAAAAGATTGTAGAAATCCTCAATCAAAAAGAACTTCTTCGAATAGAAGAATTGCAAAAGTATATTCCAGAAACTTCAATTTCTACTTTAAGAAGAGATTTAAAAGAGTTAGAAAAAAGAAATAAGGTGCAACTTCTAGCTGGTGGTGCGGTAAAATTGATGACTAGCACTATTGAATTGCCTATCTCGGCTAAAACTAATCTACAAACAAAAGAAAAGGATTACATTGCTAAAGTAGCAGCCAGATATATTAATGATGGCGATACGATATACTTAGATTCCGGATCTACTTGTTTTGCATTGTTAAAGGAAATTGTTAAAAAGAAGATACACATTATCACGACTAATACTGACGCATTGTCGTTAATTGGTGACTTTTCTTGTGACATTACTTTATTGGGAGGTACATTTAATCCAATTATCTCATCTCTTTCAGGCCCATTAACCGAAGAAAATATTAAGAAATATATTTATGATAAAGCTTTTTTAGGTGCTAACGGGATTGATTTAAAATTTGGAGTAACAACGCCGGATTATGTAGAAGCCTCTAAAAAGATGGCAGTATTAGGTCAAGCGAAAATATCTTATTTACTATGTGATAGTAGTAAATTTCATAAAGTTTCGACAGTTAAAGCTTTTAGTTTGAAGGATGTTACTTTAATTTCAGACAAATCTGATAAAAAAATAGGTAAAGAAATTGAGATTATTTCAAAATAAGGAGTCTTAAAACATGGGGCTATTTAATAAGAAAAAAACTACTGAACTATTTAATCCTGTAAGAGGAAATGTTGTCCCTCTATCAAGTGTCCATGATGAAGTTTTTGCTAGCGAAGCAATGGGAACTGGGTTTGGTGTTTTTCCAAGTAGTGGGGAAATATATAGCCCTACAAAGGCTACAGTAACAGCTATATTTCCAACCAAACATGCTATTTCCCTTGTTACAAAAAATGGGATGGAAATTTTGATTCATATTGGAATTGATACGGTTGAATTAAATGGTGAAGGTTTTGACATTTTAGTTCAAACAGATGATAAAGTTGACAAAGATACTTTGTTAGCAAAAGTTAATATAGACTATCTAGAAAAACAACACAAAAAAACTGATGTTATGGTCATTTTTACAAATTTGAAAGATAAGAAACTAAATTTAGATTTAGGGGAGAATCAAGCACAGAATAAAATTGGTACAGTAGAATAATACTAATATAATTGATTGTTCTGTTTTGATTGGAGTATTTTTCAGGACCAGATAACTCTTTAATAGGAGTTAATAAATATAAAAGTAGTAGTTTAGTATCACGAGAGTGGTACTGGACTACTTTTTATATTCAACAAATAAAAAAGTTAACGATCATTTACTGAATAAAAATGTAAACGAGTTTGTTAAAATCACAAGGTTGAGATGGAGAAAGGAAGATAATGGACGCTATACTTAGTATTCCTATGAAGAAATGAAAGTGTCTGCAAGTTCAATACAAATGGAAATCAATTCAGAGAATTATAATTTTATAATAGATTTCGCAGAACTTATCTGTGAAGCTCAATCATCCAATCGACATGCGTCACGGTGAATGTCGCGTTTTCTGCGAGAGGGGAACTCATATTTTATTTTAAACAAGTGAAATTAGTTAAGAAATCCAAAATATAATATATATTTACACATCGCCATTCTTCATGCTATCTTTATTGAAAACTCATATAAAAACTGTTCGAAGTTTATCGGCTAAGATAATCCAATGCTTTTCTATCCATGTTCACTTTATACAGATGTCAAGATAAATAACAAATAGGAGGCTGTTCCGATGACAGGATTGGTAGAGGGATTTTTAAAGAAGACAGAGGAAAAGAAGCTGTATGTTACTGCTGCTCAGATTCGAAAAGAGGGTCAAGTGATTGATGAATGGACGAGATTTACAGGAAAGCCAAGATTTGAAGCATATTCTATTTCGAAAACATTTGCGGCGGCAGGTGTTGGGATTGCTATAAAAGAAGGACTAATCACCTTAGATGATCGAATTGTTGATAGTTTTCCGGAAGAGAGCTACGACCTCACGAATGAAAACGCTTTAAAAATAACGGTTAGAGATTTATTGACGATGACTTCGGGTGTGAGTGAACGAATGTTTCGCAGAGCTGGATATGAGCGGAAGCATGAACGAGATTGGGTGCGTTATTTTTTTAAGCACGCGCCGTTTCTTAATGAGCCGGGAACGACTTTTCTATACAACAACGCAAATGCCTATATTTTAGGCTGTTTAATCGAAAAGAAATCGGGTCAGAATCTGCGAGAATATTTGAGGTATCGGCTTTTTGAACCTTTAGAAATTCACAATGTCGAATGGACCAGCTGTCCGATGGGGCATACAATCGCGGCCAATGCGCTGCAGCTAAGTATGGATGAGGTTGGGAATTTTGGTCAGCTTCTACTAAATAAAGGAGTGTACAAGGGGAAATGTATACTGTCAGAGGCATTTATTGATGATATGTTCGTTCCACATTATGAAAGCAACGAGTTTGTGCCTAACGATCCTCCGGTTAAGGCAGGCTATGGTTATCAAATATGGATTGATGAGGCCAATGATCTAGTATTTATGTGGGGGATTCTCGGGCAATATTGCATTTTGATCCCTAAGAAGAATGTCGTGATTAGCGTGTTATCCTTGGAACCCACAGATGAGATGGGGCATGAGATGTATCCTTTGTCACCGCTTCGTCAGATAATATGGAAAGAATTGGTTATGAAAGTGTGATTAGATAGGTAGGACAAACGATAGAACATGGTTTGTTCGATAGACTACCTGATCATATAACTTTAACTTGATCAATAAAAATCTAGCGTTAAAAAGCAGCATACCGTTCTGGTGTATGCTGCTATTTTTTATTATCCAATTATTCTCCATTTCTATATTGACATAAAATAAAAACCTGCTAAACTTGGCTTATGGATAATTAATCCATAATTGATAAAAACGGAGGATAATTTTTATGGAGAAGCTGAATGTTGCAGTTATTGGTGTCGGGATTTATGGGATTCATCATGTGGATGTGTATAAGCAAAATCCATTTGTGGAGTTGACCGCTGTTTGTGATTTCAGTGCGGATATTCGAAAGATGGCAGAAGAGAAGTATGGTGTAAGGACGTATGAAACTGTCGAGGAATTATTAGACAGCGAGAAATTGGATGCGGTTTCAATTGCTACGCCAGATCATCTTCATGTGGAGCCAGCACTGGCTTGTATCAATCATGGGCTCAACGTATTGATTGAAAAGCCGTTAGCTATAACGGTGGCGGATTGTAAATCCATTATGGATGCGGCTGAGAAAAATAATGTGCGTGTTGCGGTTGATTTCCATAAACGCTGGGACCCAGCAGCGATTTATACCTTCAATCAGTTGAATGAATCTGAAAATGGTTATCCGATTCGCGGGTACATGAACATGGACGATATGATTGATGTACCGACAAAGTGGTTCAAATGGGGCAATTCTTCTGATCCAGTTGACTTTCTGGGGGTTCACTGTGTGGATCTGATGCGTTGGTATATGGGCTGTGAAGTTACCGAAGTTTATTCAGTTGGATCAAAGAAGCTCTTGCCTAGCATGGGCGTTGATACGTATGACAGTGTTCAATCAATGATTACTTTTGAGAACGGTTGCACGTGGATGTTGGAGAATTCTTGGGTTCTGCCATCAGGCTTTGCGAAGGCGAATGATAGTCGAACGTCGATTTTGACTTCAGAAAAATACATTCGCATCAACAATCAGGATCGTGGAGTGGAGATGGTAGACAATGAAAAATCACATACACCGAATGTCTTTTTCTTCAATGATTTCAATAATAAAGTGGTTGGTTTTGGGGCAGACCCAATCAATAGTTTCGTTGATTGCTTGATCGATGGGTCTGATTTTGTGGCAGATGTGTATGATGGATTGCAGGCGGCAAGAGTGACCGAGGCGATTCATAAGAGTTTGGAAATAGGTGACCGAGTGAAACTTTAGTCAAAAAAAGAAAAAAGGAGAGAGGAACGATGGCAAAGCAGAAAATTGTCAGAATAGACTACCGATTGATTCACGGGCAGGTTGTAGCAAAGTGGATCAAGTATTATCCAGTGAATCGGATCATTGTCGCCGATGATGAATTGAAAAATGATGCGTTCATGTGCGATATCTACAAAATGGCTGCTCCTGGAAATGAAGTGGAGATCGTTGGTTTAGCAGAGTTGCAGGCAGCACTGGATAAGAAAAATGATGATGTCATGCTGATCTTCAGAGACATTAAAAATGCGAAGCAGGCATTAGATAGTGGAGTGGGTCTGTCGGAATTAAATGTTGGTGCGGTTCAGACTGGAAAGGATCGTCAATTCGTGACATCAGGTGTCGCCTTATCCAAAGAGGAGTTTGATTGTTTACAGGAAATTCAACAAACAGGCTTGAAGGTATATATTCAGCCAATTCCTGAAAATGAAAAACTATCGTTAGAAAGTATTGCGAATAAAATCAAGTAGGCAGGATGTCCGTTCCACTGCTTCAGTAATTTTTCATTTTAGTGGAGTGAGATATGTGGTGAAAATCACACCTATTTTCCTGAAAAATAAAATCAGTAGGAGGAATTACTATGGATAATAGTGTAATGATGGCTGTTGCAATGGCGCTGGTTTATTGGTTAAGTCGCGGAATGATCGGGGGATATTTCGCGCTGTTTTTCATTGGAAATCCAATCTTCATCGGGATTATTTCTGGCTTGATTTATGGGGATGTCAAATCGGGGCTGATGATTGGCGGAGGGATCGCGGCTGTATTTGCGGGGATTATTGCTCCGGGAGGCAATCTGCCGACGGATCAAGGGATGGCCGCGGCCACTATGATTCCTATCGCTTTAAATACCGGCTTATCTGTGGAGCAGGCAATCGCCTTTGCTGTTCCGTTAGGTCTTTTGGGCGCGCAATTATTGAATTTACGTAAAATCATCAATGTTCCTTTGGTTCATAAGGCCGATGAATATGCTGAAAAGGTGGACACAAAGGGAATCGCTCGAGCAGCAATCTGGTATCCGGTGGCGACTTCTTTCTTATTATTGTTTTTACCTGTTTTTATCGTTGTATTGTTTGGTCAAGATGTGATGCTGAATCTTTTAGAAGTCGTTCCAGAATGGATCATGCATGGACTAGAGGTTGCCGGCGGAGTCTTACCAGCGGTTGGGTTTGCGCTAATCATTAATTCAATTGGAAAACCGCGGCTGATCCCTTATATTATTATCGGTTTTGTCTGTGTTTCTGTGTTAGGTATGAATTCTCTAGTAACTGGGATCATCGCGATTTCGATCGCCTTTATTACTGTGCTGAATCGTAAGCAGCTGTCTGAGCTAATGGGAGGGTAAGAAAATGGAAAAGAATGAAAAGAAACTGACGCGTTCAGATATTAACAAAACGATGTTCCGCTGGTATTTTTCAACAGAGATCTCCTTGAACTATGAAAGAATGCAGTCCATTTCCTTTACGTATGCGTTAATGCCTGTATTACAAAAGCTGTATGATACAAAAGACGACCTGAAGCAGGCTTTGCAGCGGCATTTGGCTTTGTACAACACGAATTGTACAGCTGGAGGATTGATCTTAGGAACGGTTCTTGCGATGGAAGAAGAAAAGGCCAATGAAGGAAACATCTCGGATGAGGCAATTATTGGGATTAAAACAGGATTGATGGGTCCGGTTGCGGCTTTTGGGGATTCATTCAGTGCAGGCACATTGCAAACACTTTGTATTTTAGCGGCGAGTACCTTGGCGGCGGGCGGGTCATTTTTTGGTTTGCTAATGCTGTTTTTAGGGAATTTTATTCTGATGTGCGAGCTTGTTTTGACGACGAATCTTACCTATATTAAAGGTCGTGAGGCCATCAAGGATGTTTTGTCCTCTCGCTTGATGACTGACGTACTGGAGGGTGCGAATATTCTGGGCATGATGATGATGGGGGCATTGACTGCTTCGATGGTCACATTGGTTACACCATTAGCGGTGACGTTTGGTGAGACGAAAATGAAGATTCAAGATAATTTTGACAATCTGATCCCAGGACTCTTCGCCATTTTGGTCTTGTTTTTATTTTACTTCTTGATTGGGAAGAAAAAAGTCAGCATTTCTAAAGTTATTTTCGGAACCATTATCGTTTCGATCGCGCTGTCATTCTTTGGAATCGTATAGGGAAAGGAGTTGTGTCTATGAAGGGAATTTTATTAGTCAGTCATGGCGGATTGGCTGAGGGCATGAGAGAATCGCTAGAATTGTTTTCAGGCAAATTGGAGCAATTAGCTGCTTTATCATTATCCGCTGGGCAGGACATTTCGGAATTTAATGAACAATTAGTTCAAAAAATTGCTTCTGTTGATTCAGGAGACGGTGTGGTCGTTTTTTGTGATCTTGCCTTTGGGACGCCGGCGAATGTGGTGGCACGCTTGCTGACCGCCCCCAAGTATAAGGGGAAACTTCAGATCGTCACTGGTATGAATCTGCCGATGGTTTTAGAATATAGCCAATTAAGGGCGGAAACAATTGATTTTAATGATATGATTAAGGTAGGAAAAGATGGTATCATAAATTTGAATGAAAGCCTAAATCTGTGAGGAAAATATAACTGTTAAAGGAACGAACACAATGAATGCTGTTGATATGATAAACAAACATTATGACGAATTAACCAAATCTGAGCGAAAAGTGGCGGACTATATCGTTTCAAACAAAGACAAGGTCATTCACAACACGATCAGTGACTTGAAGCAGCTCTTGAATGTTGGCGATGCTACGATCAATCGACTTTGTAAAAAAGTGGGCTTTTCCGGCTTTACTGACTTAAAAATCTCGATTGCTAAAAACAATGTCAAGCTGGAGCATGACAGCTTCAATAACACCGACCTGTTGAACAAAATCAAAGAAACTCTGGACAGAACCCATGAGCTAATTGACAAAAATGACTATCGCGAAGTCGTCCGTTTAATCGAAGAGAAACGCCATATTTATATTTTAGGCAAAGGTCAAAGCGGCTTAGCGGCAACGGATTTGGAGAAATTACTTCTAAGAAATGGTGTACAATCAACAGCCCTGTTAGATTCGGATTTTCAAATCAATGCGGCAACGGTAATGACGTCAGATGATCTGCTTATCGTTTTTTCTTTAACCGGTAGAACAGCGGATCTCATTGATGCGATCAACATCGCTAAAGAAAACGACGTAACAGTTATCGGCATTACCAATTATTTGCTATCTCCTATTGCGAAGCTGAGCAATGTCGTGCTGCAAAGCTCTTACGATGAGTTGTTCAATTCACCTGTACCTGGGAGAATGAGCCAGATGTATATCTCTGGATTGATCGTTGATATTTACGAAAACAATCAACACGCTTCAAGAAGCATCGAAATCAGAGAAAAAACACTCAAAAGAATCATGAGCAGACGAGTAGAGGAGTAAAAGTATTTGTTGTTTTCTATAGAAAGATTTTCTAGTTGTGAAGTTGCTATTTTCTATTTGTGAAGTTGCTTTAGTTGAGCCTAATCATCTTAATTGATGGTTGGGCTGTTTTGTTATGAACAGAAAAGGTTAATCCTTTGCCTTCAGAGAACGGGAAGAGACCTCCAGAAAACCAAGAATACATTGTTACCTATTCTAATGACGAAGCGGAGTATTACGAAAAAGACGAAGTTACTAAGTGTGCTTTGTTTTGACAAAATATGAATTGCTTCTTAATATAGAGAAGGACGTATTTATGCATAACACGAAAATACGCGGCGGCGGTTTGTTTATTTGGCTCTTCGTCAATGAGTGTTGGTGAAGAAATTCAATAGAATAATCGAGATACTCACACGGCTAGACAGCTATTTTGTCTAGCCGTGTTGTTGTTCTGGCTTTAGTTAGTTGGGTAGTGTTCTTAGTTTTCTTGAAATATTTTCCTCGATATAAAAAGATTCGTTCTCGGTAGTTTTGAAAGTTTCTAAAGCCATAGGCAATTCGTTTTAGTACTTTGATATGGTTGTTCAAACATTCTATAGGGCCGTTGGAATAGGGAACTCGCAACGCTCGTTTGATTTCTGTTCGATATTTCTTGAAGGTCGTGAACACTGGTTGGTAGTGCTCTGGCAACTCCTTGTAGTCTTCTTTTAGGAGCGCGACGAATTCAGGAACATCTTGTCTTCTGATAGCGGAAAGAAAAACCTGGTAGACTTCGTAGCCTCGCTTTAAGGAGTCATCATAATATAATAGCCGATCGACTATCTCCGCTTCTGTCAGATGATCTCGAAATGACGGACGCCAGTAGCGATGCTGACCATTCAATTCCCACGCATTCTTTTGAAGTAGTCTCCAGTATTTCTTTAAGTGCTTCGACCGACGATCCCCTTTTTTAAAGGTCTTCATTACTTGAATTCGGTGGTTGGTAAAGGCCCGACCGATGTGTTGGCTAATATGAAAGCGATCGGCGACGATTCTGGCATTCGGAAAACACTCTTTCACCAATGTGCGATAGGGTGTATAGAAATCTGAAACCACTAGACGTACTTGTTCACGGACTTTTCTAGGGTAGCGCAAGAAATAGTCGCGTAAAGGATTGAGTTGCCGATTTTCCACAATATCAATCAGTTGATGGGTCTTGCCGTCCATCATGACAAAGCTCATGGCTCCCGAGACGTTTTTCACCGATTTGAATTCATCGAAACACACCACTTCTGGTAACGGCTGGTTCAAAGAAACGGTTTTAGGCCGAAGGCTGCGAAGTATTCGAATGACAGTGGTCGGAGAAATGTGCTTCATACGTGCGATCAAAGACATAGAAAGTGGTTCGCTTAATAGCTCAAGAATGGCTTGTTTGACTCTGCGAGCAATGGAGCAGCGACGATCACTAACTGAATCTTCTGCTAAAAAAGTCTTTCCACAGTGTTTACATTTGAAGCGCTGTTTGTTAATCCGAAGAATGGTCTTGTAGTTACTGACATCATTCAATAAGATGGATACTTTTTTCCAGCCCCATTTAATGATCGTTTGCTCATTTTCATAGTGGCAATGAAAGCATTCCTCTGGTTGATAGGTCAATGTGCCATCAAAAACAAAACATGTTTCGTCATTGATGCGCTCTTTGCGAAAGGCATCTTCATGAAAGGTAAGATTTAGGTCTAGAATATCTAGTAACTCTTTGGTAAACTCTGAATAGGACATCTTGAAACACTCCTTTGAATGGTTTTCGTCGACTTTATTCTAAAGGATTTCAAGGTGTCTGTTTGCGTTTATTAGAAAAAAGAAAAAGTATTGGCAACAGAAGGCGTCACCAACACTAGATATTATAGAGCCGTTTATTTCTATGGCTACATTTGTTTGAGTAGTCATAAAAAGCAAATTGCGGCTGTTTTTATTGTGAAAGGAGTCTTGTTATGCTATCAAAAATAAAATCCTTGGTGGTTTTGTTTGTCGGAATTAGCCTGATGTCAATCGGGATCGCATTAGCGAAGCTTGCCCAATTAGGTACTTCGCCAATTTCTAGTATTCCCAATGTGATGAGTTATATCACACCACTATCGATTGGAAACTTGACAATGATTTTCATGGTCTTGATGATTTTCTTGCAAATGGTCATCTTACGTGAGGTGAACCTTCCTATTATCCTGCAAATCGTACCAGGTCTCGCCTTTGGTGGGTTGATCGATGTCTTTGTGGATGTATTTACTAACTTGGGTTTGCCGGCACTTATGGGACATTACTTGGAGCAATTGGCATTTACATTGCTTGGAATGGTGGTGCTGTCTCTGGGTGTATTTTTTGAAGTCAATTCGCGGTCGATTTTGATGCCAGGAGAAGGACTGGTGGTCGCTCTGACCTTGCGTACGAAGAAACCTTTCGGCAAATTAAAGATGTATACAGATTTAACGATGGTGGCAGTAGCGCTAGTGATCTCGCTGCTTTATTTTCAAGGACTTGTCGGGATTCGAGAAGGAACGATCATTGCGGCGCTCTTTACAGGTAGATTAGTGACCCTTTATAGTCCGTTGATTCCTTGGGTGGATCGTTTTACGACAAAATAAACCATGCTAAAAAATGAATCTATCGCTCAAAGTATCTTTGAAGGATATTTTTAGTAATCGACATTTGTGTTGTCTCCTATGATTGGGTTTGGGAATTGATTTATAGGATAATCAGATATTTTTTGGTTATGAAAGGGTCCTTGGTGTTTTCACTATCGGAAGCAAACAACCATTATAGAAACGTTTATTCATAGTGATGAGCCGTTGCGTGACGAACAACGGCTCATTACTATTTTTTATTAAATCCCGCATTTTACAACACCTTCTGCAATAGCAAGATCGTCCCAATAACAATCACAAAACCGATCGTTGCGATGGCTGTCAATGACGTATGAAAAATCGGGACGGACAAAACGGTCGCAAAGATTGGCTCGAAGGCAGTCAAAATGCTGGCTAGGGATGACGAGATGTATTTCAAGCTGGACAGGTAAATAAAATAAGAAACAGCGGTTCCTAAAATGACTACGATCAAAATATGTAGCAGCGAATGAAGGGAAAGTTCCCCGGTATAGCGGAAAAATGGCTGGATCAGATTTGCGGGCACACTTCCCAACAGCATGCCCCAGCCTACGACTAAGAGACTGCCGTATTTTTTTAGCAGATTACGGGGCTGAACGGAATAAAACGCTAGAGAAATCGCTGAGCCGACACCCCAAAGCAAGGAGGCCGGAGTGACTGTCAATTGAGCAATATTTCCGTTAGCGACGATCATGAACACACCAATAAGTGTTAGAAGCATCAGCAGCAGGGTGTTTCGATTAGGCAATCGTTTGTTTTTCATAGCTTCATAAATGATGATAAAAAATGGGCCTGTATATTGAATAATCGTAGCGAAGGAGGCACTGCTTAGCTCGATCGTCTTGAAATAAGTATATTGAACGGCATACATTCCTAGAATAGAAAAAGTCAGAATCGCGATAAGGTCTTTTTTTTCTCGAAATAGGGCGAAGATTGAAGGCGCGCCCGTAAGTTTAGCAGCAGATAGTAAAAGAAGTCCGGCAATAAACATTCGAGTAGAAACCAACCATTCAGCGGAAAACTGGTAGTCATTAAATAGAATTTGTCCGGAAATCCCTGATATTGCCCATAGTGTGGCTGCTAGTCCCGCAAATAGGATGCCTGTGTTCTTTTCTGCTAATTTCATAATGTTCTCCTTTAATTTACCAATAGTGTTGTGATACTGTATTATAGAACGTTGTATTTTTGACTTTCTATCAAAATAAAGACTATTTTTATCATTATTGTGTAAAGGAGCAAGGCGATGTATTTTGAAGTCAATGAAGCTGAGCAGGAGCAAACCGAACACCGAATCGGTGATTTCCCGCTGGCGATCTATCATCGCATTTTAGAACGGACTAGAAATGATGAGCTGATGTGGCACTGGCATGAAGAATTTCAACTGACCTTCGTTCTTTCCGGAACCTTGGAGCTTTCTGTTGGAAAAGAGACGTATCAGATCCATGAAAAGAGTGGGATCATTATTAATTCACGAAGGCTGCATCACGCGATTCCCTTAACTGAAACGGCAGAGTACATCTGTATTGATTTTTCGCCCCATTTTCTGAATGAACAATTGTATCAATCGACCATCAAACCTTTGCAAGATAATCAGAATTTTATCTGCCGGCTATTAACACTTGCGCCTCATCAGCAGGCAATTTTACAAGAGATCGCAGAGACTCCTCAAGCCTATAACTTTCTAAAAATCTATGAACTAATCCTCAGCTGTCTAAATGAGATCGGCAATTCGCCTACCTCTTCAGAAAAGAAGGAGGATCAGGATATTTATCAGCTGCTGAATTTTGTCCATCAAAATTTTCAACAAGATATTACAGTGGCGGTGATTGCTCAAGTGATTCCTATCAATAAAAATAAGTGTACGAGTTTGTTTAAGGCCTACACCAATCAATCGCCTATGAACTACACGATTGATTATCGATTGTTGAAGGCGAAAGAACGGCTTTTGGAAACCGAAGAGACAATCTCTGAAATCTGTTTTGCGGTTGGGTTTAATAATTTGAGCTATTTCATCGCAAGGTTTAAAAAGAAATACGGCTGCAGTCCGAAGCAGTTTCGGAAGAGGTTTGTGGGTGGGAATACACCTAAAAATCGCTGAACTAAAGCAGTTCAGCGATTTCTTCGTCTATCACCAGATCTGTAATGAAGTTCATCTTAAGCAGGGTTTGGACGCTCTCGGCTTTTTCTTTTCCGGTAGCTACGATGACTACTTGAGGAATTTTCTTGATGTCCTGTAGTTCAATTCCCAGCAGACGTTGGGAGAAGCCTTTTTTTAATGGGGTGCCGTCTACAGTAAAAATCGTACTGCCGATATCGCCGATGGCGTGCTCGCTTTTCAGCAGCGCTGCTTCTTCTTCGGAAATATATTTCAATTTTTTATAGGTGGAGGAGCGAATAGGATCGCTGACACCTAGGATCGCAAGGTCGACTTTTTTTCCTTCTTCGATGATTTCTTTGATTAACTCTGACTTGAGCAGGGTTTCCTTCACCTCTAAGGTATCGGCAATCGCGGGTGCGTAGAAGTAGGAGACCTCGCTGTTGTATTTTTCAGATAGAACAAAGGCTAAGTGATTGGAATGAAAACGGAGCTCTGAAAGACCGATACCTCCGATTAGTGGCGTGATTTTCAAATGGTTTAAATTTAATAAATTCGCGTGTTCAACGTATTCATAAAGTGTGGAGCCCCAGCCGATTCCTAATTTATGGATACTTTTTAGCATGGGCTCAATCAGGTCGGCGCAGAGTTTTCCGGCGGCGGCTTTCTTGTCCTTTTGGGATTTTGCCGCGATTTTTACATTGTTTAGCTGATATTTTTCTATCAGCGTTTCCTGCAGCTTCAGTAAGTGCAGCTCATTGTGCTGAATGGTGATCTTGACGATGCCTTTTTCTTTGGCTTCGTGAAGCAGTGAAGCCACCGTTGGCCGCGAAATATTCAGCTTTTTGGCAATTTCACTTTGGGTGGCTTCCTCTTCGTAATAGAGAAGCGCCGTTTTTAGCATCAAATTTTCACGATCAAGCATTTGTATCCCTCCTTGTAACATATGTTCCTGCGAAAATAATTTTATACCAAATGATATTCGCGGATTCCGTTGACTTTTCACCTTAATGATACTACAATTTTTACAAAAGTAAATAGAGTTTTACAAATGTAAAAAAAGGAGAGGATTCAATTGTTAGTCAATTCCAAGGAAATGCTGCTAAAGGCCAGTAAAGAAGGCTACGCTGTACCTGCTACGAATTTTATCGATCTAGATTCGGCCCGGACATTTGTTACGGTGGCGGAAAAATTAAATAAACCCTTGATGCTGCCATTTGCCCAAGCTCACAAAGACTTGATCTCGTTAGAAGAGGCGGCATTAATCGGGAAATATTTGGCGAATAAGGCTTCTGTGCCGATCGTCTTGCATTTGGACCATGGCGAAGATTTTGATTTTATTAAACAGGCGATTGATTTAGGCTTTACCTCTGTCATGATTGATGCCTCTAAGGAGAGTCTAGAAAATAATATTGAAATCACCAAAAAAGTAGTGGACTATGCTCATCCAAGAAACGTTACCGTAGAGGCGGAATTGGGGCATGTCGGTGCCGGCACCAATTATGAAAATCATGAAACGACTGATTCTATTTACACAGAGGTCAAGGATGTTCAGACTTTTATCGAGAATACCAATGTCGACTCGCTGGCGATCTCAATTGGAACCGCTCACGGAGCCTACAAGGGAACACCGGTATTGAATTTCGAGCGTTTAGCAGAAATTAAACAGATCACAGATGTTCCATTAGTTTTACATGGCGGCTCCTCATCTGGCAGCGCGAACCTAAATCGTTGTGCCACCAGCGGCATTGCCAAAATCAATATTTTCACGGATTTCCTAAATGCGGCTTATCAGAAAAATATGAATGGGCAACCAAAAGACTACTTAGAAATGAAACAGCTTTCGAATGAAGCGATGGCTGAAACACTAGAAGCTTGCTATAAGGTTTTTGCGACGAAAAGCGTGAATTAAAAAGGGGGAGCAACGAATGTCTACTAAAATCAAGTCGCCATTTTTCGTATTTAATCCGAAATCTTATTTATACGGCGAAGAATTACTGAAATTGGCGAAACGTGCAGATGAACTGGCTGCGAAATATCCAGAATGTTCGATCTTGGTCACCGTTCCTTTTGCGGATATTGCCGCAGTGAAGCAGACGACAGAAAAGATCATCGTCACCGCACAGCATATGGATGGGATTTATCCAGGCAGAGGGATCGGACATGTTTTGCCTGAATCGATTTATCATGCGGGGGCACGGGCTGTTTTCCTAAATCACGCCGAGCGGCCAATGACTGTCGCTGCGTTAGCTCAGGCCATCACACGGGCCAAGGAGCTAGGGATTGAAACGATTGTTTGTGCTGATTCTATTCCGGAAGCCCAAGCGGTGGCAATGATGGGGGCGGACGTCATTTTGTGTGAGCCAACCGAACTGATCGGTACCGGACAAACAAGTGATCGTAGCTATATCGAACAAACCAATCAGGCAATTAAGGCGATTGATGCGGACATTTTAGTCATGCAGGCCGCTGGAATCAGCACCGCAGACGATGTTTATCGCACAATGGAACTCGGTGCCGATGGGACTGGTTGTACCAGCGGAATCACAAACGCGGATTCGCCGGCAGAGATGCTGACTGCTATGGTAGAGGCATTGGTAAAAGCACATAAGGAAAGAGGTTAGACAAAATGGCTGTAAAACATGAACAATTATCTCTGGATACTCAAGCAGGGAAGGTGACGTATTTAGATATTACTCTTCAGCTAAGAAAAGCGATCAAAAATTCTGGCATTCGGGATGGTCTATGCGCCATCACGACTCCTCATACGACGTGTTCGGTCATTTTTGAAGAATACGTTCACGACAAGGATTGGAAGGGTGACGAATTTTTACAGGTTGATCAAAATCGCATTTTAGATAAATTAATCCCACGACAATATACGGAATCAGACTACTTATATCCTGGTCCAGCCCATGTGGAATTTCTCAAAGACTTAGCTGCCAAGGACCCTAATTATCTGCCTGATCCAGTCTCGATTTTAAATGCGGATGCACACATTAAAGGTTCGTTCTTCGGAGCCAGCGAAACGGTCATCATCAAGGATGGCGAACCGTTGATCGGTTCAGTTGGGTATCTGTATTTTGTTGATTGGGATCAAAATCGCGAACGCACACGTACCTGCAATTTAATGATTATGGGTGAATAAGAAAAGAAGTACAATCGGAGTGGTTTCACTCAGGATTGTACTTCTTTTTTTAACTATTTACTGAGGAAAAAAGCGCTGAATCTCGATCGTCGCGGCTTCCGGAGAATCGGAGGCGTGAATAATATTTTCACTGGCATTTAATGCGAAATCTCCGCGAATCGTTCCTGGTGCAGCCTCTAAGGCATTGGTTGTGCCAATCATCGTTCGAACGATCCGAATGACTTCTTTTTGCTCGACAATCATGACAACGACTGGGCCTGAGGTCATATAGGCCAACAGGTCATCAAAGAAGGGCTTATCCCTTAGATGAGCATAATGGGCCTTAACTAATGGGACATCAAGGGTTCTTTGCTGCATTTTCCTGATGATCAAGCCACGATCCTCAAGACGTTGAATTATTCTTCCGATTAGTTTTCTCTTAACGCCATCTGGTTTGATGATTACAACAGTTTGCTCCACGTCTTTCACCTCTTTTTCATCGTTAACATTTTAAACAAAAAGCCAAGATGTGACACCTTGGCTTTTTGTAAGGATTCTTATGATTGGTGCTGTAGTTGTTTTAGAGTTTCCCATTTCCAATTTGCAACTTCTGGAATATCCGTTCCATTTTCACGAATAAAATCGTGGTGGAATTGAAGGGTTTCATCCATTTTAGCTGAGAATGCTGCTGCATCCAAGCCATATGCTGCGTTTGCTGCGTCTTGTGCCAAGTGGAAGCGATCCATTTCGCTAAAGACACGCATATCAAACGGGGTAGTTATATCGCCATTTTCACGGTAGCCATGAATATGAATATTATGGTTATGACGATCAAAGAAGATATCCCGCACCATTCCTTCATAGCCGTGGAAGGCGAAGACAATTGGCTTATCCGTGGTAAAGATGGCATCGAAGGCTTCATCAGACAAGCCTCTAGGATCAACATCTGGATGGCGCAGCTTCAAAATATCCACGACATTGACAAAGCGGATTTTTAGTTCTGGGAAGTTCTTATTCAATAGAGAAACTGCTGCTAATGCTTCTAGATTTGGTTCGGTACCAGCCGCAGCGATCACCACGTCAGGTTCTTCGCCGTTGTCGGTACTTGCCCAATCAATTACCTTCAAGCCTTCTTCTACAAGCTCTTCTGCCTCAGCGGCTGAGTAGAATTGTGGGCGAGGGTGTTTACTTGAAACGATTAGGTTGATGACTTGTTCGTCCTGCATCGCTTTATCCATGACCGCCATCAAGCTATTGGCATCGGCTGGCAAATATTCGCGGATAAATTCAGGCTTTTTCTCTGCTAAATGAGTCAAAATACCAGGATCTTGGTGGGTATAGCCATTATGATCCTGTTGGAAAACAGTCGAAGTGGCGATCACATTCAGAGCCGGATATTTTTTGCGCCATGAATGAGCACTTGCTTTACGCATCCACTTGAAATGCTGTGTCAACATTGAATCAACCACTCGAAGGAAAGATTCGTAACTAGCAAAGAAACCGTGACGGCCAGTCAATACGTAGCCTTCTAAAAATCCTTCGGCCTGATGTTCAGATAATTGGCCATCGATTACACGACCAACAGAAGATTGCCATTCATCCGTTGCGTTCTTTGGTTCTAACCATTGACGGTCAGTGACTTCAAAGACTTTATTTAAGCGATTTGATTTTGTTTCATCAGGACCAAAAATACGGAAGTTTGTCGGATTTTCGGTGATCATGTCACGGGCTTGTTGTCCAAAGACGATCATATCCTGCGCCATTACCGCACCTGGTGTCGAAGTATCAATGGCATGCTGCTTCCAATCAGGCATTTTCATTGGTTTTGGTTCAATTCCGCCATTAGTGATCGGATTTTTTGCCATGCGTTTATCGCCTGTTGGAGAAACCACTCGTAATTCTTGCTTGATTTTTCCTTTTTCATCGAAAAGTTCCTCTGGACGATAGGATTTCAACCAATTCACTAATTTGTCGATATGCTCCATGTGCTCAGAATCCACTGGAATTGGTACTTGGTGGGCACGGAAGGTACCAGCGATTTGCTCGCCGTTCCAAGTTTCAGGGCCAGTCCAGCCTTTTGGTGTGCGGAACAAAATGACTGGCCAAGCTGGCATCGTCGCCTCTTCGGCTTTGCCTTTACGTGCCTCGGCTTGAATTTCTTTAATATCTTCAATTACGGCATCTAAGGTTTTCGCCATCATTTCGTGAACTTCCTGCGGATCGGTTCCTTCAACAAAATAAGGGTTCCAGCCCAAGCCTTCAAAATAATTCGCTAAATCCTCGTTGCTTTTACGGGAAAGGATGGTCGGATTAGAGATTTTTCCGCCATTTAGATAAAGAATCGGTAATACAGCGCCATCATTTACAGGATTGATAAAGACATTTGAGAACCAACCGCCGGCTAATGGACCGGTTTCTGCTTCGCCATCGCCCACAACTGTCGCGGCAATTACATCAGGATTATCTAAAATCGCTCCAGTAGCATGAGACAGGGCATAGCCTAGTTCGCCGCCTTCATGGATCGAGCCGGGTGTTTCTGGCGCCGCATGAGAGGCGATGCCGCCAGGGAAAGAAAACATCTTGCACAGCTGTTTTAAGCCGTTTTCGTCTTCGGTAATCTCAGGATAAATCTCGGTATAGCTTCCATCTAGGTAAGAGTTGGCCACCATGACCTGACCACCGTGACCCGGACCTTCGATATAAAACATATTTAGATCATATTTGTTGATGGTCCGATTTAAATGGGCGTATAAAAAGTTTTGACCAGAAATCGTTCCCCAATGTCCGATTGGATGCGTTTTTACATCTTCTTTTTGAATCGGACGGCGTAATAACGGGTTGTCCTTTAAATACATTTGAGCTACCGAAATATAATTGGCTGCCCGCCACCATGCGTCTACTTTTTCCAAATACTCTTTTGAATCAAAATTGGTTGTCATCGAAAAGCTCCTTTGTGGTAAAATTTACTTTTATAATTCTAGTATAATATACCTTTAACTTGTGAATTTGTAAACGATAAATTTTATTTTTCTTTTGTTAGCTGGAAAATCGTGGGTGAGAAATTGACGGCTTAGAAATCGGAAATGTGTAAATAGCAACATTTAGAAGATGGTGTCTGATTGAATGATCGTCAAAAAAATTTTTGTTTTAGTGATTAGTGTTGATTTTATCGTGTTAATTTACAGCCCACTTGGTGTAAGTGGAAGGGTGATGATGTATGATATAAACCAGAATCTTCGTTGAGTAAAAAGAATGTAAGAAGAATACGAGCGAAAATTTTCATGTTCAGATATTCACAATATTATTGACATTCTTTTTTAATTATGGAATAATGCGAAATTAGATTGATGGTGCGTCTTGAAAAAAATGTAAATTCGGCCGAGTGAGCTCTTTTTTTTAAAGATGTTTGTGATTTTTTTCACCCGTTTTTTATCAAAGAAAGGATGATCGAGTGATGAAGGAAAGAAGACTGCAAACCCCGTTCTATTGTGTTAATTCTCAGGTGCTTTGGAAGGATGAAGAGGCTGTCAAGAATGCTGTGCTGGTTGATCAAAAGGTCTCACAGCTAGGAATGGACGCCATCTTTACGGTGTGCAGCGAGGATGTCTCCAAAGTTAAAAATGTGATTCATCGAATCAAACTCGCGATTGATTTTACAGACGCTAAACCTGAAAATTTGAAAAAGCTAAGAGAAGAAGGCGCTGAGGTCATTATTTTCGATGATCTTGAAACGATCTTCAACATAAAAAATATTTTAGAGATAGTCAAAGAACTGAATTATTCCGTCTTAGTAAGAACCGAGAAGCCCTTTGACATTCCTGAAAATGTCTTAAAGGATATCGATATCATCAAATGGAATTTTAGCGATGATCTGGCAGATTCGACTGCTAGTGCTCGTTTGAATACGGAGCAAAAGGAATTTTTAGAGACGTTTAAGCAAGTGAATCCCCACATCGCTGTTATCTATGGCGCAAGGAAGAACATTTCCAGTAACCTAGTCCTAAATACCTTATTGTCAGGCATGGATGGCTTTGGTGAGTTGGGGGGATATCGAACAACGACTGAAAAGCGTTCGGAGATGCTGCACGCGATGAATGATTACAAAAACGTCTTAGATTTCATCAAGTAAATTGAGAAAACTGAAGGTATCAACGCATTTATCAATGATTTAAAATAAGATATTTCGTCAAAAGCCCATCATTTCGTGGGCTTTTTTCTTATTTTTAGATAAAAATATGGGTATTTATTTCTTAATTAAGTTATTTTATGTAGGTTTTTGATACGTGGTTGTCGTATTCCTTAGATTAGGATTTTTATATTTTAGTTGCAATCAAATTTTTGGTGTGTAAATCTCGCGAAAATAGGCGTATGTTGTTGGTGTAGATATCTCAATAAAGAATGATTTCAAGAAAGGATGTCACTTCTGCTTTTCACAGCATCTATAGCTCAGAAAAAATAGAAAGCCATAGTCAAAGAAAGCAATAAACCTGTTTAGCAGAATGATATACGGCGTGAGAATCAACTTAATTTTTTGCAAAAAAATAAATACATTAAAACGAACAAGGAGGAAATCAGGTGCAAGAATACGGCATCACCAGACAAAAACTTTTTACGCTGTCACGGAAAACAGTCGAAAAACGCATTCGCAAGTTTTACCATGAGACAAAAGATGGCACAGCCACCATTGAACTGTTGATCGCGCTGCAAGTCCGAGCAGAACTCTGCGAATCAGAATTCAAGAGTGTGTTACGCGGATTAGCGAATCATATTTTCTTAAAAACCCGCTCGACTGCCGCGATGCGTCGCTATTATATTTATTTTACCGATTATTTTGGAAAGAAAGAATGGCAATTATTATCCGCGAAATTATTCCCAGCGCAAACCTATGTCGCTGAAGAACCTGAACGATTATTGAATCAAATCACTGAAGAACCATTAACAGGATTTGCGGAATCATGAAGGTGATTTCCAGTCCAAGTGAAGAAAAAATAAAAAACGAAAGGAAGAAAACTAAAAAATGAAAACGATTACGTTAGATGCGGAATTTGCCGATGAAATTGGCAAGTCCCATCATTTGAAATTTAAACATTTTGATCCCACCAAAACCGCGGATCAAGTCAAAACAGCATTAACCAAATTAACCAAGATCGGCCTGTTTGAAAAAGATGGGGTCGCGCTATTCAAGGAGGTCCTCCACGCCAAAGTAATCGTGCGAGAAGTCCGCACGATCATTGATGATAAAGAAGAAATTGAGAAACCAGCAAACGATCCAATGAGTGTCATGCTGGAGACAGCTGGCGCACAGCCAGTTGTAGAAGCGACTATTGCAAAAGAAAAACCGCAGCCGCAGTCTGTAAAAAATACCGGACAAATCCGCTTTCCAGAGGATTTCACAATCACCGAAGAGCAGCCAAAACCAGGCTGGTTAATTAAAACCATCCAGCTACCAATGGGAGTGGAACCGCAGGATATTAGTGAAAGTCAGGCATTGATGATGATTACATCCAGTCTGCCAGCAGGCGTCTCCGTGGAGGATCTTGCAGTAGATGAGCAAGCAACGCCAGCGAAGCTGATTATTACGGCGAAATATGAGGAGGAAGCAGAAGAACCAATAGCCTCCGCAAATAAAGAATCGCCGCCAGCAAAACCTAAGAAGAAACGGAAACGATTACTCAATCGCATGCGCAAGCGAGAATAAGTAGCACACTTCCGCCTCATCAAAAAATCCAACGTTGGGATGAGGCGGAAGTGTGTACGATTTAAAAAGGTGAGCGCAAATTTTAAGCCCGCAAAAGCTGCGGGCTATTCGTCGTGTTTTGTTTAGAAAGTTGCGAATTAGACAATCAGGATTTTGTAAATAGAATGGGACGGATCATTCTTTATAGTGATCTACTTGATTGATTTATGAGTCTCTCTGCCTTGAGACTGTCAACGATTTGGGCCAAAATGTTTAGTCGAAAATCGGCCTTTTGCCCTATGCTGAATGAAAGGAGATTCGGCATAATATAGTCATAAGGAAAACAACTTCCACCTAAACAAAAATCGGAAGAATGTTTTAAAAACTAGGGTAACTAAAAGGAGAAAAAAGAAAATGAATAAGAAAATGACTAAATCACAAAACAATCGAGTATTAACAGGTACATTGGCAGGAATCGCGGAGTATTTCGGAGTTGATCCGACACTCGCACGTGTCATCTATGTTTTTGCTAGTGTTTTCTTGATCGGCGCACCAATTCTTTTGTATATCCTGTTGGCAATCCTGATTCCAAATGCAAAAAACAGCACGCGCAACTACGAACACAGCTATTACCAATCAAGTAAAAGCCAACCAAAACAAGCAGAAACAACCGCTGATGATTTTTGGGGAGATTTCTAAAAATAAGCTTCAAAAAACGATTCAAATTACTTGAATTTCAATATAAATCACAAGAGTGGACGACTAAAACAGTTGTTCACTTTTTTTGGAGATTTTTCTTCCGGTTGTTCATTGTGCAGCAAGTTCTATCAATTGAAACCAGCGGGTCATTTTGATCGAAAATAATCAGAATGAATCGCTGATTTTTCATTTTTATGGTGCTCCAAATTAAGCCGAAAAAATCAATTTCAATTTTGGAACAATCGATAAAACTAATATCATTTGTTATTTAATATTTTCTGATAATCAAAAAATATAAGTTGTGACATATGTTCCGTATGAGTGCATATGCCATAAAATTGAAAAAAAGTTCTAGGAAAGCGTTGACAAACACTTTTTCGATGTTATACTGGGAACTGTTAAACATTTGCCAAATACATTGGCATATGACAAAAGAGATGGAGGGTTCAAAATGACGTTATATGGTAAGTTATTAGAACGAGAAAAAAATGGTGCTCCAATCAAAGTTGGAGTAATTGGTGCAGGACAAATGGGGTTCGGAATGATTTCGCAAATTTCGACTATTCCAGGGATGATCGTCGCAGGTATTAGCGACATTAATTTAGACGCGGCGAATCGTGCAGCGGAGGCTTACAATGCAAGCGCTGATAAAAAAGTCGACATTCTGATTAGCGAGAATTTTAAAGACATTATTCATTCTGACAAAGTTGAAATCATTGTCGATGCGACAGGCGTACCAGAAGCTGGAGCGCAAATTTCATTAGAATCCTTGATGGCTAAAAAGCACTTAGTTTTACTGAATGTTGAAATTGACATCACAATTGGACCATTGATGAAGAAAATGTACGATGCGACAGACTTGATTTATACCGGTTCAGACGGAGACGAACCTGCTGCAACGATGCAAATGTATGAATTTGCTAAAAGCATGGGGATGGAAGTATTAGTTGCTGGTAAAGGGAAAAATAATAAGCTGATGGTTCATGCTAATCCTGATACGGCTGCTGAAAAAGCCAAAGCACAGGTGATGAGCCCTAAAATCCTAGCGTCATTCCAAGATGGCACGAAGACAATGGGTGAGATGAACCTTTTATCAAATGCGATGGGCTTTGTTCCTGATGTTGTTGGGATGCATGGTATTTCAGCAGATTTAGACGGCACCGTTAAAAATCTAGATTTAAAAGAAAACGGCGGAATTTTAAGCAAGTTTGGCGTTGTTGAATACGTTGACGGCATTGCGCCAGGGATCTTTTGTATCGTAAAAGGACAAAATGAAGGCGTTGCCCATGAAATGAACTACTTGATGAAGAAAGGCGATCGTGATCATCATATCTTATATCGCCCATTCCACTTATGTTCGTTAGAAACACCGATCACTATTGCTCGTGCTGTTTTGGAACAAGATACAGCGATCGTTCCAATGGGCGCACCGGTTTCTGAAACAGTCTGTGTGGCGAAGAAGGACATCAAAGCAGGTGAAAAAATTGACGGGATCGGCGGCTTCTGTGTTCGCGGTGTCTTAGAAACCCATGAAGACATGAAGAAAAATGCAAACATTCCAATCGGTTTGATTGCTGGTGCGGTTGCTAAGAAAGATATCAAAGATGGCGCGTTCTTAACGATGGACGATGTTGAGTTAGACGAATCAACCACCGTTTACAAATTACGCAAGCTGCAGGATGAGACATTCGCTTAAAAGTGAAAACGATTTAGGACGCAGATAGAGCCGCTGCTCTATCTGGTTCTTAAGAAATGAGGGTAATAGTATGCAGATTCTATTGATAATTCTTTTCCTATTAATGATCGCGCAAAGCTTTACGAGCATTATTCAAGTGAAATACTATCAGAAATTTATTGCTAGTATCACAGATGAGTACAAAGAGAACTCTTCCTATGAGTTTTACACGGATGTGTCAAAGGGCAAGCTATTAAAGACCATTGTTGCGGTAGTCGTTGATTCAGAGGGAAGGATTGTCAGTTGTCATGTATGCAGAGGCTTTACCGTATTTGCTCGCTTTAAGGAAGATACGAGTTACCGAGGCGTTTCATTGAAAGGGTTCTCTGAGGAAAAGGCTAAAAAGGCTCGCTTATCTCCAGTAGAGGCTACTCTTGCCAATGTTTATTCCAGAAAGATGGAAACGGTTACTGGTAATTAATAATTAGGAGGAACATTAATGAAGTATATTGAATGGTTTGGTAAAAATTTTATTGGCTTATTTGAAGCTGGTGGGGAACAATTTATGGGATTCATGACAGGGATTGTTCCTTTACTTATCGTATTGTTGACATTCACTTATTCAGTCATCGCCTTTATTGGTCAGGATCGAGTAGACCGTGCAATCCGCTATTGTTCAAAATATATGCTTCTTCGCTACTCGATTATGCCGATTTTATCCGTAATGATGTTAACAAATCCGATGGCCTATACATTTGGAAAGTTCGTTAATGAAGAAGAAAAACCCGCGTTTTATGATTCGGTTGTTTCGTTTTTACATCCAGTTACGGGACTTTTCCCTTATGCCAATGCCGGTGAGCTCTTTGTTTACCTAGGGATTGCCAACGGGGTCATGAAAGCAGGCTACAGTCAGTCAAGTTTAGCTGTACGCTATTTCTTGGTAGGGGTAGTAGTGATTTTATTTAGAGGAATTGTCACTGAACGGCTGACGAAGTTCTTGATCGCAAAAGAGTCAAAACGTGCGAATGCGTAAAAACGAAGCGTACTCTAAATGGGAGGGAAACAAATGTATAAATCAGTTTTTGTAGAACCAGGAAATAATGGCTGGGGTGTGGGCTTCACCCTTACACCATCAGATAAAAAGAATAAGGTTGTGTCAGTAACAGGCGGCGGGATTCATCCGGTGGCTCAGAGAATCGCGGATCTTACTGGTGCTGAGGCTTGGGACGGCTTCAAAAATCAAGTGCCGGAAGATGAAATGCTTTGTGCGGTTATTGACTGCGGCGGGACAGCAAGAATCGGTGTTTATCCAATGAAGCGCATTCCGACTGTCGATATTTTACCATCATCACCGTCAGGACCTTTAGCCAAGCATATTACCGAGGATATTTTTGTATCAGGGGTAAAGCCTGAAAGCATTAAGCTTACTGACGAGCAGGCTGCACCTCAAGCGGCTGCTGAAGCGACTGTAGCAGAAGAAAAGCCTGCGGAGTCAGAAGAAAAATTTGAAGAGAAATATGCCAAGGCCAAAGAAGAGCACGCCAAGGAGAATGCGAAGAAGGATGGCTTTTTAGTGAGATTCTCGCGGGGCATTGGCGGGGTTATGGGAGTATTCTATCAATCCGGTCGTGACGCGGTGGATATGCTCTTGAAAAATATCATTCCATTTATGGCCTTTATTAGTATGATGATCGGAATTATCAATTATACCGGGATTGGTGATTTGATTGCCAAAGTGCTGTCGCCTCTCGCAGGTTCACTTCCGGGGATGATTGTTTTAGCCTTAATCTGTAGTATTCCAATTTTGTCACCGATTTTAGGACCAGGTGCCGTGATTTCTCAAGTAATCGGGGTATTAATTGGGACACAAATCGCGAATGGCTCGATCCCTGTTCAATATGCGCTGCCGGCTCTTTTTGCTATCAACGCCCATGTTGGTTGTGACTTTATTCCTGTAGGCTTGTCCTTAGGTGAAGCAAAACCTGAGACCGTTCAAGTCGGTGTTCCAGCGATTCTATATAGTAGAATGCTGACAGGCTTTACGGCAGTGATTCTGGCTTATTTTGCCAGCTTCGGAATGTATTAATCGAGAAAATTGGAGGAATCTGACATGGTAAAAACAAAAATTGTAGAAATCGGCTCAATGGTGCCGGCGTTTGAAGAGGAACGCTTGATTATTCTTTTCGGACCAAAGGCGACGCCTGAATTACGTGACATCTCGGTGATCCATGAGGTACAAGAACAGCCAGAAAATTCAATTCAAGTCGGTGGCAAATTGAAAGTCGGAGAAAAAGTGTATACTATAGAAGAAGTTGGATCTCAGGCGAATCCGAATTTTGATGAATTGGGTCATGTTTCGATTTATTTCCGCAATGAAGTTGGGGAAATTCTGCCTGGGGCGATTATTGTTAGTCCGGGGGAATTTCCAACGATTGAAGTTGGGGATGAAATAGCGTTTATTTAACAAAAAACCTCCCTCATTTGATTGGGAGGTTTTTTTACACAGGAGGTTATCATATGGATATTCTGGCTGATCGTGACTTGGTTAGAGTGGCAACGATGTATTACAAAGAAGAGATGAAGCAATCAGATATCGCTAAACAATTAGGAATTTCGCGGCAATTGGTTTCAAAATACTTAGTTGACGCCAGAAGTAAGGGAATTGTCGAGATTAACATTAACAGCTCAAGTGCCTATTCAGTTCAGTTGGAGCTCAAATTACAGAAGGCTTTTGGGCTCAAACGGGTGGCGGTATTGGATACGAGCTACTTGGAAAAACAAGAAATTGAAAAATTGATTGTTCAAACAGCCATCGCGGCGTTTCGCAAGGACATTGCCAAGGCTCGTAGAATCGGTGTTTCTTGGGGGAAGGTCCTGCGCAGATTAGTTGATGAATATCCTTATGTGAATCAGCCTGAGTCCACGATTATTCCGCTGATTGGCGGGATGGGTTCAGATAAAGTGGAGGTTCACTCGAATCAGATCGCCCATGACCTATCCAGAAAAATGCGGGCAAAATGTAAATACCTATACGTTCCTGCTTTGGTAGATAGCAGGGACATTAAGAAAAACCTCGTTGAAAATGTGACGGTCAAGGATGTCCTTGAAGACGGGAAAAAGGTAGATTTTGCTTTAGTCGGGATTGCCTCGCCATTTTCTAAAAGCAATACGATGACCGAAATCGGCTACATTGATCAAAAGGATATTGCTGATTTAGCTGAGGCGAAGGTCATTGGCGATGTCAACTCGCGTTTTTTTGATCGTGACGGGAATGAAGTGCGCTGTCGCATCAATGAGAATGTCATTGGCATTAATTTACATGATATTCGCAAAATTGAAAAGGTTTGCGCCATTTGTTTTGAGGATGAGAAAAAAGATGTTTTGTTCACCGCGGTTGAATCAAAAATCATTAACTGTATCACACTTACCGATGGATTAGCCGAATATTTACTGGCTAGAAAAAATCAGATGTAAGCCGGTGAGATTATCTGGCACCATTTTACTGGAATGAAAGGGGAAGCAAATGAGTCTAGCTGACGACAAAAGGCTATTGGTAGAAATAGCCTCATTGTATTACGAACAAAACAAAACACAAGAAGAAATTGCCCAAAAAATGAACATCAGCCGATCATTGGTTTCAAAGTTTTTGGCTAAAGCCAGAAACGAAGGAATCATTGAATTTACGATCAATGATCAGTTTGCGGGACCCTATAGAGAGCTGGAAGAGCAGCTAAAAGAAATGTACGGACTAGAAGAAGTTGTCTGTGTGGAATCCACCGATCAGCACTTTCAAGGCAAAGTTTTAGGACTGGCTGCCGCGAAATACTTATCCAGGATTCTAAAATCTCATGATGTCGTGGCTGTTTCATCAGGTACCACCGTTCATGAGGCAGCAGAAAATTTTTCTAAACAGCATCAATTGCCAAATGTGAAGTTTATTCCATTAGTCGGAGGTCTGGGAACAGAACACCTTACGATCCAATCAAACCGTGTCTGTGAACTGCTGGCTACTAATTCTGGCGGGCGTTCAGTTGAATTGCACGCGCCAATCACCTTAGATGATATCGAAGCCAAACAGGTCTTAATGAAGCAATTCTTTATCAAAAAAGTCTTGGATGCAGCTGAAGCAGCGGATGTCGCGCTAGTAGGAATCGGTGGGACGCCTGAATTTTCTACCTTGACCAATGCCTATTTACCCGAACAAATCGACAATGACCCAGAATACTCACAGGAAAAAATCGCCGGCGATATTTGCTACAATTTCATTGATCATGCTGGAAAAGCAGCGAAATGCAGCTGGAACGATCGAGTCGTCTCGATTGAGCTAAACAAGCTAAAAAAAATCCCCTCCCGAATTGGCGTTTCAGGCGGTCATAAGAAGCTCAGTGGGATCAAAGCAGCTTTGAACGGGCAATTGATCAATGTGTTGATTACTGACGAGAAGACGGGGAGAGAATTGGTTAACGTTTGATGCTCGTTTATTCACCTAAAATAGGAAGAGGTCGACTCATAAGACGCTACTTATTAGTCGCTGTTTATTCGTGAATGTGAGCTGATCCGAAAGTCTATAAGACTTTTGGGTCAGCTCCTATTTTTGTTGAGAAATAGTGAGAAAATTTAACCTTTTTCGATTGTTAACGTATACTTGTGTTGCAGAGAAAATAATGAGTGAAAGTGTGACTGGCGATGAAAAGAGAAGCTGTTTTGAATAAGCTAAATCGACAAATTTATGATGGAAAGTTCCTCTTAGGTGTTGCAACGGCTACCGGGATGAGTGCTATTAACGCAAAGGAAGGTGGAGCAGATTTAATATTAGCCTTGAATTCTGGAAAATTTAGGCAAATGGGTCGAAGTTCATTAGGCGGGTATTTGCCATTTGCAAATAGTAATGATTTAGTAATGGAATTTTCCACAAAAGAATTATTGCCAATCTTAGGGAATTCTCCGGTCTTATTTGGTGTAAATGCAACAGATCCATTACTGGACTCAGATGAGCTAACCCATCAGATTAAAGAATGTAATTTTGCAGGAGTCGTTAACTATCCAACAATCAGTTTGATTGATGGAAAGTTTAGAGAAGCGCTAGAAGAGGAGCAGATAACTTTCTCTCAAGAGGTAGCGTTTATTGGTAAAGCCAAAAAAGCTGGTCTATTTACCATGGGATTTGTCACTAATATTCGTGAAGCTGAACAAATGGATCAAGTGAGTCCGGAAATAATTTGTATCCATCTTGGTTTAACTGAAGGCGGTAATTTAGGTGCGAAAAAAATGAAATCTTTTGAAAATATGCTTAGCACTATTCAAGATATTTGTCTGAAATTGAAAGAGCTTAAATCAACTAGCATTATTATGGTTTACGGTGGCCCCATTAATGATTTGATAGAAGTTCGTTACGTATACAATAAATTTCCAGAGATAAAAGGATATATCGGGGGATCAACCTTTGAAAGAATTAATTCCGAACAAATTTTATCCTCTCAGATTAAGTCTTTTAAAGATGCTACTCACACGCAACATGATAATCTGACCATTCAAATTTTGGAGGGAATTGAAAAGTATTATGATTATGTTGACTTCGTAAAAAAATATATCAGTGAGAATTATTCAACAACTATCTATATGAGTGATCTAGCTGATTTTACAAACCTGTCGCCTAGCTATTTAAGTGATCTATTTAAAAGAAAAGTAGGTATTAGTTTTACCGAGTATCTAATTAAATTTCGACTAAATAAAGCCATTGAGTTAATGAATTCAACGAATCTAAGATTAATTGAAATAGCGAATAGTGTGGGATATTCGGACTATGCACAGTTTAATAAGATTTTTAAAAAATATATGAAGCAGTCACCAAAACAATACAGAAAATCTAATATATAAACTATTTCTGCGAATGATAAAACGTTTTCAATGCAGGCTTTACTACCTATAATCAAGTTGTAAGCAGTTAACTATTGAAAGAATAGGGAGGTAGAAACAATTGAAAACTGTTGCTTTAGTAGGAACTTTTGATTCAAAAGGTACAGAGTATCAGTACATCAAAGAGCTTTTAGAAAAACTTGATTTGAAAGTGTTTACTATTCACACTGGTGTATTCGAGTCATCTTTTGTTCCAGATGTTGATGTAGCTGAGATTGCTGCGGAAGCCGATGAAGACATTGCGTCAATCCGTAAACGTAATGATCGAGCTTATGCAACGGAGGTTTTATCGAGAGGGTTAAAGAGTTTACTTCCAAAATTATTTGCACAAGGATTATTTGATGGTGTTCTTTCTTTTGGAGGGACAGGCGGGACCTCATTAGTTGCTCCTGGGATGAGACAATTGCCGATTGGGATTCCCAAGTTGATCGTTTCAACAGTGGCTTCAGGAGATACTAGTGTTTATGTTGGAACCAGTGACATCATGATGATGCCTTCAATTGTCGATGTTTCGGGACTAAATAAGATATCGAAGCGAATTTTTGGAAATGCCGTTTCTGCAATGGCTGGGTTGTTGAATTATCGATTTGAAACTGAAGAGGACGAGCATCCATTGGTTGCGGCTACTATGTTTGGCGTTACCACACCGGCTGTTAATTTTGCGCGAGAGTATCTTGAAAAAAACGGCTATGAAGTTCTAGTATTTCATGCAACTGGAATTGGTGGTCGAACGATGGAATCACTAGTTTCGGATGGATATTTTACAGGTGTGCTTGATTTGACAACGACAGAATGGGCAGATGAGTTGGTCGGAGGAATCCTAAATGCTGGAGAACATAGACTAGAGGCGGCTTCATTGGCAAAAATACCACAAGTTGTTTCACTTGGAGCGATGGATATGGTCAATTTTGGGCCCTTTGACACGGTTCCTGATCAATTCAAAAATAGAAATTTTTACAAACACAATCCGACTGTAACATTGATGAGAACGACTGTCGAAGAAAATGAAAAATTAGGTAAGATTATCGCAAGCAAGCTAAATTTAGCTAAGTCAGAGACCATTCTAGTTATTCCGAATGGCGGATTTTCAGCCATTGATGTAAAGGATGGACCGTTTCATTGTCCTGAAGCAGATAAAGCGTTGATTGATTCAATTAAGAAGCATTTAACTAATGAAAGTGTCAAATTAATTGAAAAGGAACAAGCAATCAATGATAAGGCGTTCGCGGAATTTTCAGCGCAGCAATTAATCAACTTAATGAAAAGGGGAAATGAATCATGAATAAGCAAACAAGAAAAGAGATCGTTGCAGATTTTAAAAGAAAAGTAAAACAAGGAGATATTTTAGTAGGAGTAGGCGCAGGCACAGGAATCACAGCTAAAAGCAGTGAAGCCGGCGGAGCTGATATGTTGATCATTTACAATTCTGGACGCTATCGAATGGCTGGAAGAGGTTCATTAGCCGGACTTCTTTCTTACGGCGATGCGAACCAAATTGTCGTGGAAATGGGACAAGAAGTTTTACCTGTAGTGAAAGAAACACCTGTCCTAGCCGGTGTCTGCGGAACAGATCCATTCCGTGTAATGGAAATTTATCTTAAACAACTAAAAGATCAGGGCTTCAATGGCGTACAAAATTTTCCAACTGTGGGCTTAATTGATGGTGTCTTTAGACAAAATCTAGAGGAAACAGGCATGGGTTATGATTTAGAAGTAGAGATGATCAAGAAAGCTCACGAGTTAGATATGCTAACAACACCTTATGTATTTGATCCAGAGCAAGCCAGAAAAATGGCAGAAGCAGGAGCCGATATCTTAGTTGCTCACATGGGATTAACAACAAAAGGAACGATCGGTGCCAAAACAGCCTTAACTTTGGATGATTGTGTAGAAAAAATTGAAGCGATTATTGAAGCAGGCAGAGAAGTTAATCCTGAAATAATGGTCATTTGTCACGGCGGACCAATCGCTGAACCTGAAGATGCAAAATATGTTATTGAGAAAACAAAAGGAATCGATGGATTCTTTGGTGCCTCAAGTATTGAACGTTTTGCAGCAGAAAAGGGGATTCGGGAACAAACAGCGGCATTTAAAGGAATAAAAAGTTAAATAAAACATGAGAATTTAGAAATATTAATAGATAAACTAATCTAATTTATTTTCTGAGAGCCCAATCATTTATGGTGATTGGGCTATTTTTACGACAACCTTGCTTTATCAATTACCAACCGCTGATTTTTTTTTAAAAATGAAGGAACAGGCTTCTATCAAGCTGATAGTTCCTGTTCCTTTAGTTTTTGTTGAAATTTGAGTTTTAGATTTAAATATTTACACTCGTTCTAACTGATTATTTTTTTTCGATACCTAGCAGGTGTTGTGCCGACGAAGGAACGGAAGATTTTGCAAAAATAGCTCGTTTGTGAAAAGCCAATTTCCTTTGAGATGGCGTTTACGCTTAGGTCTGAATGAGTTAAAAGAATTTTTGCTTGTTTCACTCTTCGTTGGTTTAAATAGGTATTGAAGGGAACCTGGATTTCCTTTTTGAATACGCGACTAAAATGGAACGGACTTAAATAGACATGATCCGCGACATCCTTAATCGTTAAGTCAGAGGTGAAATTTTTGTTTATGTAAGTGATCGCTTTAGAAATTTCTGCTTTTTTTGGATCATTCACAGCTTGTTTTTCTATTTCTAGTGTGGGAAGCGTAAATTTCATTTGATCACGCGGATCGATCGCTTTAAATTGATAATCGATGATTGTTTCGAGTAACGATGCAGCAGCTTCAAGCTGAGTTTTAGTCACTGTTTTTTGTTTTCTTGCCTGTCGTAAGTCGGGATAAAATTGCCAACGAGTACTCGTCGGCTGTAGTTGAGGAATTTGATTTTCCTCGTCCTCCTTTAGGTCTATCTGTCCAAAAGAAATAGCTCCCATCAAGTGATTATTTAGAATAATAGGTAACGAAACATTGACAAGCCCAGCATGACAACGATACATACAAACCTTCTTATCTTGATATGCTTCTAGTTCGCCAATAGCATGACATTGTTGACAGCGTGATTTGAATGCGGGCTTTGAACGCACTTTTTGGCAAAAAGTTGAGAAACTAGAAAAATCAGAAATGACCTGTCCTTGTCTGTTAACAACGACTAAGGAAAAATTGGTTGCAGCAGAAAATGCTTGCAGGGTGTTGAAAAAATCCAACGAGCTGTTTGTCTCCATTTCATTACCTCCATTCTTTATTGAAAAATAATTAGATCAATTGATTTTAAAAGTTATGCTTCGTCGATAGCTCAAACAGATATTCTATTTACTACTATCCTTCTGCCACTTTCTTAAGTGTTGCGTCAACAGTCTCCTTAAAATAGGCGCCAGCAAAAGATAAAAGACAATATTCCCAAATCCATGCATAAGGTCAGTCGGAAGCCCCGCCAAGTAATAGGGGAGGAAGGCCGAAATGCCGAAAAACGGCGCCTGTATTGCGGAAATAAAAAAGCCAAAGAGAATTCCTGAAATACCGGCATAAATGGCCTGCAATAACAGACTATTTTTAAAGGTAGGGCTCATTTTTAATACACCGGTTAGAAAAATAATCAAACTGTAGGTAATAATTTGCGCAATTGTCCAGACGCCCATTCCCATGTAGAAATTTGTGATCAAAATGGAAAAAATACTGACTAAAAGCCCTTGATAGCTTCCCCAATAAATGGTGATGATTAAAAGAATAGCAGTTACTGGCTGGACATTTACGATAAATTGGAAGAAGGTCCGGCTAACCACACATAAAGCGATCATCATTGACAGCAGGCTTAACTCTCTTACTCCAAGTGAAAAGAAGATAGCTGTTTTACTATTAGAATTGTTCAAGCTTGAACACCACACGATCACCTTCCTGCAGAACAACATCCTTTGCTCCAGAATTTACTTGCTCATCGTTTATTGTAAATACCCAATATTTATTGTTTTTATCGTCTTGAGCTTGCCCATCAATGGAAGTAATCATTCCATCCTTATCCTCAATCGCATAATTATCCTTAAGTACATCAAATAGTTTTTCTCCCTTATTGAAAGTTACGTCTTTTTTCGATAATTCCTTTTCTCCATCCAATAAGGTAATGGACGCCTTAATCTCTGTTTCTTGACTGCTGGAGATCGTTTCTTTCGGCGTTGAACTAGCTGTCGAATCAGCTTCTTTCGTTGTGCAGCCGCTAAATAGCACAAGGACTGCTGCTAATACAAAAAAACAAATTTTTTTCTTCATAATTATAAATCCGCCTTCCTACGAAAGGCACCAATGAGGTGATGAAAACCTTAGAGCGCCTTCTTTCTTTTTTTATTCCGTGTTACCCTTTCCTTGCAGGTCCCTGGTACACTACAGAACCCGAGGAGGTGAGTGGCGGGGCTGTATAGCGGCAACCCCGCATAATTATATGGTGTCGGTCATCCGTTAAGGCATCAATGAATGGCGCAAACCCGTAGCCCGTAAACTTATCTCTTCCGAAGTTGACTCGATTTCGCCGGATGACCAGTCCCTACCAAACCTGTACTATTTTTTTACAGGAGGTTGCTATGTTCAAAATCTTTCGTAAAAATTGTTGTGGCTTGGATGTCCACAAAACGTGGATCTATGCGTGTATCGGAATCACAGATGCGAATGGTCGTACAGTGTATAAGCAAGCTCGCTTCTCTTCCTTTACAAAAGGTCTCAATGAATTAGCTGAATGGCTTGCTAAATACAACTGTAAGGATGTGTGTTTGGAATCTTCCGGTAAATTTTGGATCCCTGTTTTTAATATTCTTGAAAAAACTTGTTTTGTCACACTGGCTCATCCGAAGTACACCAAACCCCAGAAAGGAAATAAAACAGATCGCAAAGATGCAAAATGGATTTGTGATCTCTTTATGTGCGACATGATCAAACCCAGTTTTATTCCTGGTCTTGAAATCCGCCAGCTTCGTGATCTAATGCGTTATCGGACGAAACTGACCAACATGAAAACAAGTGAAAAGAATCGTGCTTTAAACTGCTTAACCGTTTCTAATCTGAAACTAGATGATGTTTTTAGTGATGTGTTCGGAAAATCATCCACTTCTATCATCCAATACTTGTTAGAACATCCCGGTGAATCATTTGATGTTCGACCATTTATCCATGCCCGTTGTAAAACTCCCGTTGAAGAAATCCAAGCGGCAGTTGAGGGGGCGATTTCTGTACCTCAAGCGATTAAGCTTCGCCAATGCCTCAACCATATTAACGAGATTGAGAAGCATCGAGAAGAGATCAATCTAGAGATTCAAGCTCTTGCAGAACCCTTCTCCCCTGTTTTGGAACTACTTCGTACCATACCGGGCTTAGACACTCAGCCAATAACAGCGATTGCGATTCTTTCAGAAATAGGACCGGATATGTCCGTGTTTCCAACTTCGAAACACTTTATTTCTTGGGCTGGATGCTGTCCAAGAAACGATCGCAGTGCCCGACGAACAAAATCAACACGTATCTCTCGTGCAGGGCAGTCGTTGAAACCGCTACTTGTACAGATTGCCAATGCTCTTCTCAGATCCAAAGAACATCCAGAATTTAAAAATCGCTATCGTAGAATCAAAGCGAATCGTGGACACAAGAAAGCTATCATTGCTATTTGTAAGATGCTCCTGACCGCTATCTGGAATGTCTTATCAAAGGTGGAACCCTATTCTGCTAAAGGATATCTGGAGCCAAAACCTGCGAAAGAAGAGAAAGTTCTGACGCAATCCCAAGCTCTGGACCTTTTAAGAAAACGCGGATATACCATTATAGATAGTGCTTAAACCAAAGTTACGTTGATTCTTCCTAAATAGACTCGTTGTCTTCCATTTCAAAAATTTTGAAAACGGTAGGCTTATTTAGTGTACCGTTCTTCAGGTATCTTCAAATAGATTTATTTTCAAACTTATCTATCTCCTTTTGTAAAAAAATAAAGACACCCCAAAATATAAGGGTGTCTAAAATGATTGAAACAAACGACCCTGATATTGCTTGTTCTTATCAATCAGGATTAGTGTCTGACTTTGCCTAAAGCATTTACAGTAGAAAGGGGCTGTAAAGGAATTTCACCTTTTTCCTAATAGCTGATTGAAATCTATTTAGTTTTTAAAAACACGATCACTATTGCGATAAAATACTTCCTCTTTATTTTTCAAGGTGTTGACATAACGAGCTGTCACAAACAAATAATCCGATAGACGATTAACAAAAACATAAGCGTGAGTGTTGATTTCTTCTTGTTCCATCAGGGTGACAATGCGGCGTTCAACTTTACGACAAACCGCGCGAGCATAATGCAACCATGAAGCCAAGGCGTTTCCACCAGGCAAAATAAATTTTTCGATTGCTGGAGTCTTATCAGTGTACCAATCAATTTGCAGCTCCAGCCATTTTGTTGGCTTTTCTGTGATGCGCAGGGGAAGCTCCCCATCTATATTTGCTAAATCTGTTCCGACATCAAACAATAAGTGTTGAATTTCAGTCAGTTCCGTTGCCAGCTTACTGAAGGCTTCTTGCTTGATTTCATCTTGGCTAATGATTAAGCCAATGAGTGAGTTTAGTTCGTCGACTTCTCCATAGGCTTCAATACGGGGAGAGTCTTTCATAAGACGAGGCCGCCCGATTGCACTGGTTTTTCCTTTATCACCGCTACGAGTATAAACTTTCATTGCAACAAAACCTTTCTCTAAATTATTGGAAACGCATACAAATAAAGTAACAGATTAGTACAAGAAAAGAAATGCCAAATACGAATGTTTAGTATGCCAATTTTTATTTCTTTTTAAATATTTCAAAAAAAGATTCAAAATAATCAATTTTCGAATAGTAACTATGCAAGTTTGTGAATTTCCCGTAGAGAAGAAAAAGTATCATATTGTTGAAAGCGCTTCATAATAACATGGAAGGACGAATGCTATGAAAAATCCGAGAATCGTTGTTGATCGGACAAAGTTAAGAGAGAACATTTCATTTATTGTAGCGAAATTAAAAGAACATGACTTAACGATCACGGCCGTAACAAAAGTATTCAATGCGTATTCACAAATTATTGCTTTATATGAAGAATTTTCTGACATTATTTATTTTGGAGATTCCCGCATTGAAAATTTAATGAGCTATTCCCACTCAAAAAAGCAGAAGATTTTGATTCGGATACCGATGATCAGTGAAGTTCCTGAAGTGATCCAATACGCGGATATTAGTTTTAATTCGGAGTTAAAAACGATCCAGCTGCTTGATTGCGAGGCACAGAAGCAAAAGAAGCTGCACAAAATTGTCTTAATGGTAGACCTGGGTGATTTGCGGGAAGGCTTTTTTGAAAAGGAAGAGCTGTTTGACTGTATTCGTGAAGTCATGAAGCTGAAAAACATTCAAATTTATGGTCTAGCCGTGAATTTGACCTGTTACGGCGCCATCATACCTAGTTCGAAAAATCTTGGAAATTTGGTCGCTATCCAAGAAGAAATCAAGGAACGGTTTGATTTGTCTTTAGAGATGATTTCTGGCGGCAATTCTAGCTCACTGTATCTGCTGGATTCACCAGAGGATCAGCTTCCTAGCGGGATCAATAATTTGAGAATTGGTGAAAGCTTTGTATTAGGAAGAGAAACGGCTTATGGCGCCGATTATCAAGTAATGCATCAAGACGTCTTTACTTTGGTGACAGAAATTGTCGAAGTAAAGCAAAAGCCCTCCTATCCGATTGGCGAGATTGGCGTGGATGCCTTTGGTAAAAAGCCTCACTACGTTGATAAGGGAAAGATGCTACGGGGTATAGTGGCGATTGGCCAACAGGATATTGCATTGGATGATATTACGCCGAAAGATTCGCAAATCGAAATCTTAGGAGCCAGCTCCGATCATCTGCTGTTAGATCTAACACAGAGTGAGAGAGAGTATCAGGTGGGAGATGAGATTGAATTTTCAGTCTCCTATGGATCGGTATTAAGCACATTTACGAGCAAATACATCAAAAAAGAGTTCATAAATTAAAGGAGGAAAAAGAATGTCACTCAAAGAACAGCAGGAGAACCAATCAACAGATTCAGCTTCGTTAAAGCGAGGGATGAAGATTCATCACGTTGCGATGTTGAGCGTAGGCGGAACGATTGGAACAGGATTGTTTCTGGGAACTGGTTATGTTGTCCAGCAATCTGGGCCCGGTGGAACCTTTATAGCCTATGCCTTTGGGGCGCTGATCATGGTTCTCATGATGTTAAGTATGGGAGAAATGCTGGTACAAATGCCTGTTGCCGGTAATGTTCAGGCCTATGCGACCCAGTTTTTAGGCTATGGCGCAGGCTTTACTGTTGGATGGGTAAAATGGCTGCAGCTAGCGGTTACTGTTCCAACACAGATTGTGGCTTCAGCGATTATTATGAAAAATATTATTCCACAGGTACCATCAATTGTCTGGATCATCGGCTTTGGTCTGCTGCTATTTTTCTTAAATTCGCGCTCCAATGAAGAGTATGGTTCCTCTTCGTTCTTCTTCAGCAGTATCAAAGTGATCCTAATCGTTGTTTTCGTGCTGGTTGGTTTAGGGATGATTTTAGGTGTTGGTGGAAATGGTGTGGGCTTAGCGAATTACACCAATGACGGCGGACTATTTCCGACAGGCTTTCGTCCAATCATGATGTCGATGATGACTGCGGTTTTTGCTTATAGCGGCGCAGATATGTTTGCGACAGCTGCCGGTGAAAGTGAAAATCCTGAAAAGAATCTGCCTCGAGCAATCAAGATTAGCTCTTTAAGTATCATTATCAGCTACGCCTTGACATTGTTTGTTCTAGTTGCGGTTCTGCCTTGGCGTGAAGCGGACTTGATGGGCAGCCCGTTTGCCTACGTATTTGGAAAGCTTGGTATTTCTTCAGCAGAAATGATCGTGAATCTGGTTGTTGTTACCTCAGCACTGTCTTCAGCGAACGCCCATGTTTTTGCTGCCGTTCGTACTCTATGGTCAATGGGGCACTTTGAACAGGCTCCTGGTTTCGTAAAAACAGTGAATAAACGCAAAGTGCCGATCAATGCCTTGATCGTGACGATGATTTTCGCCGTATTTGCGGTGGCATCAAGCTTCATTTCGCCAGATGTTGTGTATTTATTTTTGACATCGTTTATCGGAGCAGCAGAATTGGTGGTTTATTCGATTACCGGAGTCTGCGCTTTGAAGCACCGAAAGGCCTTTTTAGCGAAAGGCAATACAGTGGCAGATTTAAAATTTAAGATTCCACTGTTTCCAGTCGTCCCAATTTTGTTAGTCATCTTATGTATTTTAGTGGCTACAGGGATGCTCCTTGATCCGACTCAGCGAGGCGCGCTGACAACAGGCGCACCGGTCTTTATTGCCTTGTTTGTTGGAAGCACCATATGGGCAGGAATGAAAAGAAAGAACAAAGAAGAAGCACCAGACAAATCATCAGTAGAATAAAAAATTACTTAGGAGGATTCAACTTGAAAAACGTAAAAGTCATTATTTGGGGAATGGGTGCCATGGGAAGCGGCATGGCAAAAATGCTAATGAAGAAAAAGGGTGTCGATGTTGTTGGCGCGATTGATATCGGCGATAAGATCGGAAAACCAATCTTTGAAGTGTTGGGAGAGGAATTTCCTAACAATGAAAATATAAAAATTAGTACGGCAGAGGATGCGATTACAGAAAAAGCAGCGGATATTGTTCTGCTATGTACAGATTCCTTTACAGTAAAGGCCTTCGATAAAATTAAAAAAATCGTCAAAAACAAGATCAATGTCATCACCAGCGCTGAGGAAATGGCCTTTCCAATGGCACAAAATCCAGCGTTAGCAGAGCAATTAGATAAACTAGCCAAAGAAAATGGCGTGTCAATTCTGGGAACAGGCATCAATCCGGGATTGATTATGGATGTATTGGTACTGGTAATGACGGGGGCTTGCGAGGATATCAAACATATCACTTCTCGTCGTGTAAATTCCCTCTCTCCATTTGGAAAAGCGGTAATGGAGGAGCAAGGGATCGGTATTTCTGTAGAAGAATTTGAACAAGGGAAGAAAGATGGTACCTTAGCGGGGCACGTCGGCTTCCCAGAATCGATGCTAATGATTGCGAAGGCTTTGGGTGTTGAGCTAGACACCGTTAAACAATCCATGGATGCGATCGTAACGGATGTTGATCGTGTGGCTCCATACGGCGAAGCAAAAGCAGGCGCGGTTGCTGGTGTTTCCATGAAGGCAAGCGGAATCAAGGACGGCAAAGAGCTGATCGCCATGGATCATCCGCAACAGATCGAACCAGAGCAGGTAGGTGTCCAAACGGGGGATTATGTCATTATTGATGGAAATCCTCAGGTTAATCTAGTGAATTCACCAGAAATTGAAGGCGGAGTTGGAACGATCGCCATGTGTGTCAATATGATTCCCCAAACAATCAATGCGCGTCCAGGCTTAGTCAGCATGATTGACTTGCCGATTCCTCATGCGATTTTAGGAGATTTTAGAGATCAAATCCATGAAGAGGCAAAAATCGTTTAAGAGACAGGAAAGGGTAGAAAAGATGATAAAAAGCGGAAGTTGGGTGCAGATTCATTCAGTTGTGTTAAAGACGAATGAACGGGCATCGCAAGTACCAGATAGCACCAAAAAAGTCCCGCTGGAAATGTGGGTCAAGGGTTTTTTACAAGAGGATGGCAATATCGGAGAAGAAGTAACGATCAAAACCGTCACCGGTCGGATGGAAATTGGGCGATTGGTACAGGTTGATCCGACATTTAATCATAGCTTCGGAAATTTTGTTCCAGAAATCGTCGAGATTGATCAGATGCTGAGAAAAGAATTATTTGGAGGTGCAGATTAGTGAGAGACGACAGTTATCAAGCCGTCATGGCACGTCGCGGAGAGCTGATGGAGGCCTCATTGCAAATCAATTATGAAGAATTTGAGCTAGAAGGTGTAGCCTTTGATTACGAAAAAATGATGTCAGAGGCTGCCTATTCGATGGAAGAAATGATTGAGATTCAACGCTCGTTAGGTGTGGGGAATACGCCAATTGTCGAGCTGAAGAATTTAACCAAGCTCGCCAGAAAATATGCGCCACAAGGAAACGGTGCGCGGATTTTTGTAAAGGATGAAGCGGCTAATGCTTCAGGAAGCTTCAAGGATCGACGCGCGGCCATCTCGGTGTATCATGCCAAGAAATTAGGCTACGAAGGTGTGGTGACCGCAACTAGCGGAAACTACGGTGCAGCAGTCGCTTGTCATGCCGCAAAACTCGGCTTGAAGTGTATTGTTGTTCAGGAATGCTTTGATTCAAAGGGTGTCGGACAGCCAGAAATCGTTGAAAAGGCTCGCAAATGTGAAGCATTAGGTGCGGAGGTTGTCCAGCTGACAGTTGGACCGGAATTATTTTATCAATTCCTAAAACTAATTGAAAAAACCGGCTTCTTCAATGCCTCCTTATATACACCCTTTGGAATCGCAGGTGTTGAGACATTAGGCTATGAAATCGTCCAGCAGTTTAGCCAGCTTGGTCAGCAGCCAGACATCGTTGTGGCTACAAATGCGGGCGGCGGAAACTTGACTGGTACTGCTCGGGGAATGCGCAAAGCGGGAAATACAGAGACGAAAATTGTTGGCGCCAGTGTCGATTTGCAGGGACTGCACATGGCATCAGATGTAGATTTTAATCGGAAATCATTTACGACTGGACATACCGGCTTTGGTGTACCTTTTACGACTTCACCAGATCGTTCAGATGTTCCGCGCTCGGCCGCCCGTCCACTGCGTTACATGGATCGTTACGTGAAAATTCGTCAGGGTGAAGTGTTCTTTATCACCGAAGCTTTAGCCAACTTGGAAGGATTAGAAAAGGGTCCAGCAGGAAATACTTCCTTAGCTGCCGCCTTTGTCTTGGCGCAAGAGATGCGGGAGGATCAAATTATTTTAGTTCAGGAAACGGAATATACCGGCGCTGGCAAGAGTGTTCAGCCGCAGCTATCCTTTGCACGAGAAAATGGGATCGATGTTCGCTTTGGCGATCCAGCAGAGGAGATCCCAGGAAAATCGATCATCTTACCTTCTTCACCGGAAAAAATCTCAGTGAACGACATTGATTTGGCTTATCTGAAGCAATCACTGGTGAAGAATGTACTGAAAACGACTGATCAGCCATTATCTGAAGTTGAACTGAAGTACTTGGCAGAAGAGATCAATGGAACTGTTGAGCAGGTCCAACAAATCATTAAAAATTTGAACTAAGAGGTGACGGAATTGGAAAATATAAAATTTGAGGATGCGAGAAAGCATTTAGCTGATTTAAGCGATGAGGAATTGAAGGCACGTTTTTGGCAACTAGCAGAAGAGGTCGTTGAACCGATGCTAGACATGGGGAAAAAATACACCTCGCCGTCAATTGAACGTTCCGTCTTATTACGAATGGGCTTCTCATCAATTGAAGCAACAGAAATTGTTAAACGTGTGCTGTCGCATGAGCTGATGGGCAAAGGAGCCGGACACATCGTTTATCGAATCGCCAAAGAAAATGGTCTGAGCGTCCGAGATGCCGGATTAAAACTAGCCGATGGCGAACTATGGGAACAAGTAGATCGTATCTTCAAGGAGGCAAACTAAGATGTCAAAAGAGATGAAGCTTGATGAAAATAAAAAGTTAGATATACACGAAATTTTGGATGATTTAGCCAATTATCGTCCAAGACGTCGCGGCTGGTCGTGGCGTACGCCAGTTCCACGCTACAAGATGCACAGCTTTGAATACCATGACATGGCGGAATCCTTAAAAAAATATGTTCCCTTACCGTCTGCAAAATATTTTGACAATATTGATCCTCAAGGAACCTCTTCAATTACAACGGAAATAGCTTCAGGTCGTTTTGAAGATGATATTCGCAGAATGCGGATGGCCGCATGGCATGGTGCCGATCATCTGATGGTGATTCGTACGGCAGGTCAGTCCCATTTTGAAGGGCTGATTGAGGGCACACCGCAAGGAATCGGCGGTATTCCAATTACGCGAAAACAAGTTCGAGCGCAAAGAAAAGCGTTGGATGCGATTGAAGACGAAGTAGGCCGTCCAATTAATTATCATAGCTACGTTTCAGGAATCGCTGGTCCAGAGGTTGCGGTAATGTTCGCCGAAGAAGGAGTCAACGGCGCTCACCAAGATCCGCAATACAATGTATTGTATCGCAATATTAATATGATTCGTTCGTTTGTCGATGCCTGTGAATCGAAAAAGGTGATGGCTTGGGCAGGAATAGCCCAAATTGACGGGGCGCATAACGCGAATGCTACGGCACGCGAAGCCTGGAAGGTTATGCCTGAGCTGATGGTCCAGCACGCGATTAATTCGATCTTCTCCCATAAAGTCGGAATGGAAAAATCAGACATCTGCTTGTCCACCGTTCCACCAACGGCACCACCAGCACCATCAATGTACCTAGACTTGCCGTATGCTGTTGCTTTGCGGGAATTTTTCAGCGACTATCGGATGCGTGCGCAGCAGAATACAAAATACATGGAGGCCTCAACCCGTGAAGCTACGGTGACTCATGTACTGAATCTATTGATCTCAAAATTAACCAGTGCCGATATTCAATCAACTATTACGCCAGATGAGGGTCGCAATGTTCCTTGGCATATTTACAATATCGAAGCTGTTGATACCGCGAAACAGGTTTTCCAAGGTTTAGATGGCTTTGGTGATATGGTGAAGCTGCTTGATGATGGCCCGTTACGAGAAACAGCTCGTGAAATCAAAGAAAGAGCGGTCCTGTTCTTTGAAGGAATCATTGAAGCAGGCGGCTACTTCCAAGCAGTTGAAGATGCTTTCTTCGTGGATTCTGGAAATTATCCAGAGCGAAATGAGGACGGAATTTCTCGCAAAATTAATGGCGGTGTTGGAGAAAATACAGTTTATGAACGAGATGAAGATTATTTAGCGCCCGTTACCGCTCATTACGGTTATAACAACGTCGCTCAATACGATGAGGGCGCGGTAGATGATCCTGCGAGTCTAATTGGCGGCTCTACTTTTGAAAAACCGGAGAAAATTATTTTTATCGACGAACTGGATGAAAATGACAACGTCAATGTTCGTTTAGAAGAAAACAAAGAGCTTCGAGAAAAGGAATTGATCAAACCAGAAGCAGAATGGCAGGGCGATGGGATTATCCTACTAACAATGATGCTTCCAGAATCAAAACGTGTGGCAGAATTTGCGGCGCTAGAAATTGGGAAGAAGATGGGTCTGGTCGATTGCGAAGTGATCAACAAGGAAGTGATGCAGGCCGCCGAAGGAACACGAATCGAGCTAAAAGGCCGGGTACCATTTACGATTGATAAAGCCACTTTAGTCATTCCTGAAGAACCAAAAACATTGTCGGACGATGAAATTCGCGAAGAAGTAAAACGCAAAAAAATGGTGATTGTTGCAGGAACAGTAGGCGAAGATGAACATTCTGTAGGATTGCGTGAAATCATCGACATCAAACACGGCGGAATTGAAAAATACGGAATGGAAGTTCATTACTTAGGGACGAGTGTACCAGTTGAAAAAATAGTGGATGCGGCAATCGAATTAAACGCCGACGCAATCCTAGCTTCAACGATTATCAGTCATGATGATATTCATTACCGTAACATGAAACGGATTCACGAATTAGCAATTGAAAAAGGCGTTCGTGAAAAAATCATGATCATGGCTGGAGGAACCCAAGTTATTCCAGAGATCGCTGTTGAAAATGGAATGGACGCTGGCTTTGGTCGAGGAAGTAATGGAGCAAATGTTGCAACAGCGTTAGTAGAGCTCAGGAAAGAAATGGAAAGAGAAGAAGTCTAATGAAAATTGATATCTTAGTAGCAGAGATCGGGTCCACGACAACCGTGGTTAATGCTTTTCAAGGTATCCACGGAGCGCAGCCTGTCTTTTTAGGACAAGGACAGGCTGCAACAACGGTGTTAGAGGGTGATGTTCGAATCGGTCTAGAGAACAGCATCAAGGATCTGCAGGAACAGCTGGAGGTGGATCATCTATCCTATGACGAGATGTTCGCCACATCCAGTGCGGCCGGCGGGCTAAAAATGACTGTTCATGGGTTGGTTTTTGATATGACTGCACGTGCGGCCAAAGAAGCGGCGCTGGGAGCAGGAGCAATTGTCCATATGGTGACCGCAGGAAAATTACGGCGAACAGACATGAAAAAAATCGCGGATGCTTCGCCAAATATTATTTTGATTGCAGGCGGAGTTGATTATGGCGAACGTGAAACGGCATTAGACAATGCAGAAAAAATCGTTGACTTAGGTCTTTCGATTCCCGTGATTTATGCGGGTAATGTTGAAAACAATGAAGAGATCAAACTGATTTTTGAAAATAGTCAACAGGAGCTGTACATTGTTGAAAATGTTTTTCCTAAGATTGACGAGTTGAATGTCGAGCCGACACGCAGGGTGATTCAAAATGCCTTTGAAAAGCATATCATCCACGCGCCCGGAATGGAGCATATTCACGATCTGGTAAATGAAACCATTACACCAACTCCAGCGGCGGTAATGAATTTAAGCCAGCTAATCTATGAAAAAATCGGAGATGTCTTAGTCGTCGATGTGGGTGGCGCAACAACAGATGTTTATTCTGTCACCGAGGGAACCGATGCTATTTCAAAAATTCAAGTTGCTCCTGAGCCAGTAGCTAAAAGAACGGTTGAAGGAGATTTGGGCATGTTTGTCAATATGGAGCATGTCATCGAGATTGTTGGTGAAGAGCAGCTTGTCAAAGAAGGACATAACCTGGAAAAGCTGCGTCGGGAGTATCACTCGATTCCTAAGAATAAAGAAGAAAGAGCATTTATCGAACGATTGACCGAAGTAGCCGTGAAGACGGCGGTAGATCGGCATGTTGGTGCTCTACGCTATGTTTATGGGCCTTCTGGAAGAGACACGTTAGCCCAAGGGAAGGATCTGTCGAATATTCGCTATGTCATTGGAACCGGAGGCGCATTGACACGATTGAAGAATGGTCCAGACATTTTGAAGAACATTCGCAAGGAAGATTCGGATACAAAATTGCTGCCAACAGGTATTCCGAAAGTTTTGATTGATCATGATTATATTATGTCCTCATTGGGAGTATTAGCATGTAAATATCCCGATGAAGCCTTGAAGCTACTAGAAGCTTCATTAGGCTATCCGCTGTTAAATGAAGAGTTAATTTCTAGTGCTACTGCTTCTCAATAAGAAGCTTCTATGCTAAAATGATGGTAGTTTAATACAATTGAGTGCGTAATAGTCGTTATGACTTGATGGAAGTTGGTGAAAGTCCAATGCTGTACCCGCAACTGTAAGGATCGTAGTATCCAAGTCAGGAACATCGTGAGTGCTCAATCACTTTTTCGGGAGTAAGAAAGTGGCTATAAAACCATGAAAGTAGCCGCTTTGTCTCAAAACAAAGCGGCTTTTTGTTGTTTAAAAAGATTCCCCAATCTTTTTAAATCATTTAATAAGAAATCAGATCCATTGGACTTTGGCGGTCTTTGAGTGGGCCTGACTTTGCTGACAGATAAGCGAATACAAATTTTGAATACTTTCATGGTTGCTGCTTGCTTTATTGATTACCACATTAACAGGTTCATTTGTCGAAAGCTCTTTGATGATCGAAATTTGTTTTGAATCAATCAAATGTCGAATTCTTCCTGCTCGAACGATGCCCAGCATGCTATTGTTCAAGACGGCTTCTTGCACCACTTCATCACTTGTTGAATCGATGATTTGCGGTGTGTTAAGTGATTGCTTAAAGGAGTTGTGGTAGTTATAATATTCAGATTGATCCACAACGATTGGATAACGTTCAAAATAATCCTCCAGCTGGAAATTAGAACGATAATATTTTGTATTGATACACAAGACAACGCTTTCATAATCGATCGTTTCATAATTCAAATCAGAAGATGCGATATTGCCTGAAATAATTCCTATATCGATCTCATTTTTTAACAACTGACTGATTGTTTCTTCGTTACTAGAACCATGCAGCTGAAAAGATAGAGTCGGATTTTTTTTGCTTATTTGACGAATGGCCGGTAAAAAATAGCGAAAGCAATAGTAATCGTGTCCCTGTAGCTGGATTAGATAATTCTTTCCATATTCGCTAGGAATTCCTTCGATCAGATTCACTTCTCTTAGTATGTTGATTGCACGTTTATATAACTGTTCTCCTGCGTAGGTCAATACATATTTTCCCCTGCGTTTCTCTAATAAAATGGTCCCTAGATGTTCTTCTAAGCTGCGTATATGCTTCGTGACTGTTGGCTGTGAATAATTCAATTTGATTGCGGCTTTAGTAAAATTCAATTCCTCAGCAACGACTTGAAACGTTTGCAATGTTCGAAACTCCATAATCTCCCTCCACTTATATTTATTCTAAAAATAATTTCCATAAAAAGCATTTTCGTTAAAATTATTTTTAACATTACTTCCATTATAATATAAATAGAGCCTATTGTATAGGGAACGAACGGTGGTCTAGCCTAAGAATGAATGAGGATAAAAAAACTTATTTTTACTTTGGAAGCGCATGACGTCAGGATCAAGAAAGGGTAAAATGATACATATTTTATACGAATCGTTCCTCATTAATAGCTCGCCGAAAATAAAAAGAATAACTAACTAAAAAATAGAAGACTCTTGATCCTGTTTTTATTTTTCTATTTTGGCTATAGTAGAGGAGTGAGGCACTCTCAGGATATATAAAATAACTTAAGTTGTTTGTCACGTTGTAAGATATTTTGAGCTTAGATGGCGCTGATTAAAATGAAAAACGGCATATTTTATTTGTAAACAGACGATTTGTTCACTTCTTTTAGCGGGTAATCTGTCATAGCGAAACAAACACCAGCAATATTTTCAACTATAAGAAATATTTGATAAAGGATAAACAACGAGAAAAAGCAGCGAAGAAAGAATCTCTTGTTATTAGGAAATATCAGCAGTTTTTCTGAAGCGGGTCAGAATACGATAAACATAAAACTAAAAATAACAACAGATGTTTTAAGGAATCAGAGAATTCCTTTTATTGAACGCGACACTACTGTTATTATTTGTAAATCATTCTGTCATTTTTTTGCCTTTATTTTAGTTAATAATCAGTGAGGAAACGTTGTTAACTGAAAGTATAAAAAGAAAAGGTTGAGAGTATGATGAAATTATGTATTGGAATGAAGTTAAAAGCAGTAAGTGTCCACGGCGACTATGTTGAAGGAGAAGTGTTGAGTATTTATCAACGAACCTTTGTAATCGTTTCGAAAAAGGACGCAAAACGATATTTAGTTCGGCTAGACACACTAAGTGAAGACTTATATACACAAGACGTTCCTGCCTGAGGGAGCAATACTACATAATAAAAAAAGGAGCTGCCCTAAAAGTCTTTTAACCTTTTTGGCAGCTCCTTTTGGCGAATAAACCGTGACTCATAGATGGCCTTTTTTTTCTTGGAGTTGGACTGTTAGATTATCGTTCGTCCTTGACGAAAAATCTTCTACGCAGGTGAACTAAAAGGACGCCTAATAGAAAAGTCATTCCCAAAATCGTTATTGCGGTCGAACTTTTCTCTCCAGTATTCGGATAAGCTTTAGCTGCTTTGCTTGTATTATTTATGTGCGTGTTCACGATAACAAAATCAAAGGGTGCCTGTTCAACAACTGTTGAATGGTAATTTTTTGGGACGTCGATGGCTTTAACGGTATAGTTCGTCTTGTTTACATTGGCGTCCTGTTTTGGAAGATTTTTCCAAGAATGGCTCCAATGATTACCATCATTTAAAATTACCGGGTCTCCATGTTTTTTATCGCGATCGTAAAGCTGTACCTTAACAGAAGAGGGGCGATCCTTTTCTCGATCGTTGTTATCATTCCATTGTTGAGTGACATTTACTGATGGAATAGTCGGGACTTCTTTATATGTGTTCGTTATATTAAAGCCCTCCACCTGACTTGAATATCCAGAGACGGGCTCTTCATTGACTGTGTAAACGATTGGTTGACCATTTAGATTTTTTGGCAAGTCAGTGAATTCATAGTCCCAATTATCATTAGCGGTAACTTGTTTAGTCGCCACCTGCTCGCCATTTGCTAACAGTAGGACGGTGATGCTGTTGGGTCTTTTTTTATCACGATCGTTATTGTCTTGCCAGTTTTTGTGCCCCTTAACGGAGGTTTGTTCTGGTGAATGGGTATTGGTAACGATAAAGCTATCGTCATTTTGTTTAGACACAGTAGAGGTATAACCAGGTACTGCCGTTTCTTCCTCTATTGTATAGTTAATTGCTTGTCCCTTGTCATTTTTCGGAAGCCCTTCCCATGTGTGGGCCCATTGATCGGCGCCAGAAACAGAAGCTTCGTCGATTTTTTCTCCGTTAGCTAGAAGTGCTAACGTAACAGCTTCCGGTCTTAATTTATCCTGATCATTTTGATCGTCCCAGACCTTTTGAACATTAATGGCTCGAACTTCAGGTGTGTGGGTGTTGGTAATTGTACTCCCTTCAATAGTAGTGACATAATCAGGCACGGCGTTTTCGGAGACGCTATACTCGATTTCCCGTCCATTTAAAAATTTAGGCAGGTTGGTGAATTGGTAGTGCCAATCGTCTTGACTCGTGACCGTTTGACTTTCCTGAAAGGCGCCGTTGGCCAGCAGATTGACGGTAATTTGATCCGGACGTTTGCCATCTTGGTTGTTTTGATCCCGCCAGTTTTTTTGTCCAGAGAATTCGGTCGTTTTTGCCGGATAGTGATTGATGATGTCAAATCCTTTTACCTCGCTGCTATATCCTTCTGGGACAGTCGTTTCTTGCACAGAATAGCCATATTCTCTTCCAGTATTGTCGTATTTTGGTACTGAAGGAAAGGCGTAGCTCCACGTTCCGTCCTGGCTTTCTGAGATAGTTGTTTGGCGATAGTTTACGCCATCTCGCAGCAACGAGACGGAGATAGTTTCCGGTCGTGTTTGGGAATCATTCTCTTCGACCTCCCAAATTTTCGTTCCCGAAATGGTAATCAGCTGATCACCTTCACCGCCGCCGCCTTGGCCATGATAAGTAGCGGTGGAAACAGCGGTATCGATAAAACTTCCGTTATCATAAGTAGATGCGGTGTTGTGATATCGATTATTGGCTGCATTATATAATAGCCGCGTTTGATAATGGATGACTAAAGAAGTCGTAGCTGTATTATTTTGTTCCTGCACACTGGTCAATTTCCCAAAGCTAAGACTGAAGGTCTGCGTCCCGTCTGCCTGTTGCGTAATAACTGGCTCAGTATGTTCAGTAGCTAAAGGAGTTCGGCGCCAATTTCGATGAATGACTGTCATCGATCCAGGAATATAGTCCTGATTGTTCTCCATAATATCCTGAAGTGTTGCATTTTCGACTGGGTAGCCGCCATTATTGACCGTTAGTGTCCAATTGATAATTGTGGGGTCTGTATCCTCGTAGGATAAGCTCTTGGCGATTGCACTTGTGCCAGAGCCGCCGCCTGAGCTGCTTTTTGAAAAATTTAAGTGAACCGTGTTGTTTGGATTGGTCTGTGTCGGAAAGGCCAGATCATTTCCAGTTTCATAATTTAACTGACTGCGATTGAAGGTAGCCCAAAAATTAAAATTAATTCTTAAATTGTCATAGGATTGAGCATCAGAAGTAAACTGGATTGAAATGATGCCATTGCTGATGGTAACATCCGCCAAATGCACGCCAGTTGGTGTATTGATGCTGATTGGTGTTGTCGTTGTGTAATTCAGTTCTTTAGGTAAAGACATGGTGTAAGGCTGGTCTGTAGTGATGGCGCTGCCATTTCCCAAATTTAAATTATAGGTCACTTGAACAGAAGAAGTATCGCGAATTCTATTGGTTCCGATGGGGCTGTTTGCATCAGCAAGAGCCACGCTTGTAACAAATTGTGAAGCATCCAGGTTTTCTGCTGCATAAACGTTGGTTGAACCTAGCTGAATAAATAGATTGCTTAATAAAAAAATGATACTAAAAAGGGATTTTAACCTTTTTTGCATGGAAATCTCTCCTTTAGGATTCTTGTTATCAAAAGTATAAAGGGGAAATTACTGAATCCAAAGAATTCTGCCTATCCAAGAAAAGGACTTGTACTAGAAGTGGTCAGCTTCAAGAAATTTCGGCTCATTTTTCGAACAAGCTGCTTCTGTAATACCGCTTGTTCGAGAAAGGGAGATATGACAAGACTTTTGTCATATCTCCCTTCTGATGGATTATCGGTTCATTGAACTAAATAAAACTTTCTAAAAATTCTGTTGCGACTCGTTGAAACGATTCATCGTAGTCGATTAGTAATTGCTTTAAGGGCTCTGTTTGACTGAATTTTTGCCCTTTACTTTGAACCTCCAGCAGTAATTCCTCACCATTTAAACGAAAATCCACAAACACTTCATCGTCCATCGATGTTTCTAAATAATCAATCATGGATTCGAAATAACCTTCTGCTAACGGCTCCGCAACCTCCAACAAGACATGCTCCATCAAGGCCTCAACCTCTGGATTTTTATATAAAAGAAAATGCTTGCTGACAAATGCAGAATCATAGATGTTCTCGATCTTAAAATCTAGAAATTGCAGATACTCTTCGACTTCTCCAATTTTTTCTAAACTATCTAAGACAGTGCGTAGGATTTGCAGGAGGGCATCATCTAAAATCGCATCAAACTGCTCATTGGGATAATAGGTCTCGATCACTTTTTCTATTTCAAAAAAGCTTGCTTCGATTTTCTCAAAGTAGCAGCCCTCTGGTTGGTCTTTTACAAAGAAGCTCACTTGCATACTCATTTTGATCACCTCATTGAGAAAAATGATTGAACAGTTAATCCATCCGCTAAACTCGCACAAGGATTACTTTTTTTAGTTTAGCATATTCGAAAATAGTTTTTGCATTTGCTGCACGGATGTTGAAATAGGGAAGGGAAAGTAAAACCATCTATGTATGATCAACACGCCATGGATGGTTTTTTTGAGTGCTTCCCCTTGGACTAAGAAGTTTATTTTATAAAAAAGTAAACATATCGTCTCGAAATAAAGTTTATTTATGTGAAATACGCCAAAAAAATAAAAATCGTCCTGATTTGTGACTCTTGATTAAATAACCATTGAAATAATAATAAAAATTATCAGCAGAGAATCGCTGTCTAATAATAACCCCTATCTTGTGAATCTAAAAAACGACCCTTCTATCACTGACTTTTTTGATGAGAGAAAATGACAGTTTTTGAAGAAAAACCTTATTTAATCCAATGTTTATTTATAAAACTAGCCGAAATGTTAAGAAAAAATAATAGAAAAATAAACGTGGCGTTTTTACTAAATAAGCCTCAAAGCGTAACAATCATAGACGATTATGACGTTTTTTAGGCCTCAAAATAATCAATAATGACTTGGAAGAAAGATTATATATTTTTGAGGAGGAAGGCCATGCATCAATAAAAAGGAGTGCAGTTGGTTTGTTGGATAGTCAAAAGCAAAGTTACTTACGGTTTGTAAAAAGAAAGTCTAGTGGTAATAAGTCAAGATAATTTTTCAAAAGATTTTTAAAGGTAGTTAATTTTTGAAGCGCACTGAACTAAACCCGACCAAAATTAAAAATTTTTTCGGGTACTTCCAAGGATTAGCGTCAATAACATACTGTTATTTATCTATCACGCTCCTTGGTGGCATATAGAGTTGATGGTTACGTAGTAGCGTATCCACCAGACGCGTAAATTTTCTTGCGGTTAGTACGATGGCTCGTTTGTGTTTATGCTTGGGTGTTTCAGCGTATTTTTTCTTATAATACGCATGGTACTCAGGCTCGTATCTCCTTACGGAGTTGGTGGCTTCAACTAGATAATAACGGAGATAACGATTGCCTCGTTTGGCCATAGGAGTATTTTCATACTCAGAGTTACCTGATTGGTTCTGTCGCCAATATAAACCGGCATATTTAGCCAATTTGCTTTCATCTGAAAAGCGATTGATAGGGCCAATTTCAGCGAGTATACCCGCAGCATAAACAGGACCGATTCCTGGAATACTGGTTAAACATTGATATTCAGGTAGCACAACGACTAAATCGTCAATGGCTTTGTCTAAGTCTTTAATTAACTTTTCAAGACTACGAATTTCTTTGGCTAGAACACCCAAAACAATATCTACAGAGTCCTGATGGACTTTTCCTAACCGGTAGGAACTACGTATGGCTTTAGAAATTGCCTTTGCAATTCCTTCGGGATTTTTAAAACGATACTTCCCTAGTTTTTGAATTAGGTTCGCAAACTCTTCTAATGACAGTTCGGCAAGTTGGTCCATTGTGTAATCTTCCGTCATTAGAGTTACTAATGTGGCACTTAAAACGGATCCACCTTCTGCTTTTAGTTCTTTAGAAAGCGTGTTGCATTTATAATAAATGTTTTCGATAAAGTGTTGCTTTGTACGAACCAGCTGTTTAATTAGCTGATAACGCGTTCTAGTTAAGTGTTGGAGGGCAAGGTATTCTTCCTCTTTAATGATGGAGTTGACTTGCCTTTGGATGCGAAAATAGTCAGCGATATAAAAAGCATCAATTTGATCGTTTTTGTTTTCTTCAAAAATATCACGATACTTTTTAATTTTATTTGGTTGTTCAACTGAAACCATAAGGTTCAATTGATTTAACTCAAGATCTTCTTTAAAAAACATAGCTGGATGAAAGCTATATAAAGATGTGGCCTCCATTCCAATCACTAAGCTCTCTATCTCAAATTTTTGAGAAAATTCGAGAATGTATTCTTTGATCTGGCTTGCGCCAAGTTGACTATTTCCATAAGATGCTTCTTTTAAAACAGAGCAAATTGAATCGTCTGTCATAAAGCAAGCATCTAATTTTTCAGAACTAACGTCTAAACCGACAAATAGTTTCATGTGGAAGGACCTCCTTTCGTTGATTATTCGGAAATTGCTTGGGTACTGTGGGATATCCCAGAATCACGTTGTCTAACGACAGCCTCGCATAATAGAGTTTCATTCATTAAACCTCTAAGCCACCCAATCTCTACTAGGATTGGTAGAGGTCAATGGACTCAGCTAGTGTGTTGGAGGTTATACCAACGGTTCGGGTCACAGACTTTCTGTCGCAGTAAAACTGCAGAAGGTGATAGCGTCTTCCCGTAAGTCCTTTCCAAGACTTATTATTCAGGAATATCCTACAGTATCCAAGTAGTAATCGTTATTTTATTTAAACATATTAGGAATAGCCCCTAAGGGCGATTGAAGGAATGAAAGTTTCTTCAAAATATATATTACGAGTAGGTTATGAATGTGAAAGGCAATAAAAAAATAATTACAAAATTTGTCGTGGCGACTACATTATTTACTACTGCAGGAGTTGTGGCTCCTGTAGTTGGTTCTTTTTCTGTTTACGCTGCTACGACGAATCCTGTTGCGGATAATACCTCAAAGCGTTCTATTACACTTTGGAAATATCAGGTGAAGGATTTATCTGAGCTGGGAGAACGCGGAGACGGTGAAAAAGACGATACAGTAACGAAAACACCATTAGCAGGGATCAAGTTCCGTATTCAACGAGTAACACCAATTGGAGATGCTGCGTTGACAAATCCTTTAGTTCAAAAGGAAGGAACAGATTATACAATCGATTCTTCATTTACTGCTCAAACAGTTACCACTGGAGCTGACGGCTCGATCAAAGCAGAATTAGGCACGGGGAATGCGGCAGATGGGATTTATCTGGTTACTGAATTAGAAGATGATCGTGGCGTGTCTCCAACAGTCGCAAAACCTGCGGATCCGTTCTTTGTTCAAGTTCCGCAAACAGATCGTGATGATCTCGGCTCATTGATTTATGACGTTCAGGTACAGCCTAAGAACATCATGGAATCATTACTTGAGCCTGATAAAACAGTCGAAGAAGGAAAAGGCTTCTCGAATAAAGCTGGAAATCACTTCACCTGGGAAGCAAATGCTAGTTTGCCAAGTGGCTTGTATCAAGTAGCTTCTCAAGACATGGTTATTACACCAGTCTACGACAAGGATGGCAATCAAATCGCAGATAAGCCTGTTTCAGCAGGAGAAGAAATCTATGCCGATTACTATACGATTCGCGATACGTTGAACGAAGCAATCATGCTTGACGGCCTTACGGTAAATGTTAAGACGGAAACAGGTAATTGGACAGCTCTTACTTTAGGAACAGATTACACGGTTACTTTAAACGGTGCTTCTAAAACCGCTCACCCGATCACTGATTCTTCTACGAATGAAAAAGCAGTTGTGGTTAACTTGACCACTGCGGGGATGAAGAAAGTAGCTACTGGAAACAATACAAAGATTCAAGTTGTCTTTGAAACACATACGGACAAAGATTTCAATGGTACGATTCTCAATCATATGGATGTTGACTACTTGAGTCCAGGATTAGAGCCAGTCGAAGTTCCTTCACCGCCAGAAGAAGATCCTGAATACTACACAGGTGGTTTTGATATTAAAAAGACAGCAGAAGATGAAGCAAAATTATTAGCAGGGGCAGAATTCCACCTTGCAATCAGTGAAGACGATGCGAAAGCTAATAAGTTCTTAGCTTCAGATGGAAAAACATATACGCTAAATAATGACGGTACGACTACACCAGCATTGCCAGCAGGAACGACGCTGTTGAAAGCAACTTCGGATGCACAGGGGCTAACGGAATTTAACGGATTAGAGTTGAACTGGTTTACAGACACAGATGGCGATGGTCAACAGGATATTGGAACTGAACCAACATTTACTGAAGATCAAATCAAACGTGATTACTGGGTAGTTGAAACAAAAGCACCTGATGGCTACGAATTATTAAAAGCGCCTCAAAAAGTTACTGTTAATTTGGCGAGTGAAAATGATTCAACAATTGAAGCAACCATCGTCAATGAAACAAAAACAGATCTACCATTTACAGGGGGCGTCGGAACGACCTTATTGATTGTCATTGCAATCGGCGCAATCACAATCGGTACTGCGGCAGTAGTGATTGATAAAAAACGCCAAGCCAACTAAGAGAGGTTCTGATGGAAAGAATGAGGTGACTTAAGACATGAACAAACTTAAATTGAATAAACTTGTCGCCGTTCTGTTTCCGGTTGTGCTTGTCTTGTTGGTTATTTGGGCAATTCCACACACTTCTACATTAAAAGCTGATGATGGCAACGCTACTAAAGAAACAGCAAATGCAGAAGTGATCAGCGTTCCAACCGAAGTGACAAAGAAAAGCTTGAAGGAGTTGACCGCTGCTAATTATGCGCCAGAAGATTCGTTAAATAAACCTGTCTATTTTAGTTCTGATACATCAGAGGCGACAGTATTAGCTGCCGATGATCCCATTCAAATGGGAGAAGGAAGAATTAGCTTAAAGACAGGAACAGCGACTTTTGATGGTGATGATGCTCCTGGACACGATTCAAACGATACGAATACAATTGTTCGTTCATATGATCAAGTTATTTATCTTGTTTCCTTTACTATTCAAAATAGCACGCAGGATCAGGATTATACAAATATTCGTTATCGTTTGAAGGCAACATTGTCCAACGCAGTGACAAAGGATGGGAATGGGGTTCCGCAAGTCAATGGGGAGATTGCCAACGGAACGTATTATGATCATGCGATAAATGATGGCACACAGTATTCCGAGGGGATCATGGAATCTACTATCAGTGATACGGGACAAGTCTTTGTTCCCGTTGTTGTAAATGTTTTTGACGCTAAGCATGGGACTGAATTAAAGCCAACGTTTGAATTAGAAGTTTTGGACGCCGAAAATGCAGAAACAGGAAACATTGAAGCAATCAATACTACGTACGATTCAGAGTTCACAGTACCTGAGACAACGGTGTCTGCAAAACCATCGGTAGCGATTCAATTGGTTCAAGGAGATAGAAAAAAAGGAACAGTGGTATTTGGAGGCAGCAATGCCAATCTGGATGCTTATGATGTTGCAGCGATCACTGTATTACGACCATTAGATGGCAGAGCAGCAGGAGATTATCGTGGAACAACTTTTCCTAGTGGTCCGATCACTTACACTATCAAACAAAAAGGGACGTATCAAGTGAACGGAAGTGCAACGACGAATAATTTAACCTCGTCTCAATATGCTAATTATTCAGTTAATGCATATGCGCCGGCAACTTATTCTCGAACGGCGTCCTTTACCAAAAATACTGAAACGGTAAATACTAATGTATTCACGAATCCTCTGGCAGCGCCTAACGCGAGTACCGGAAAAATCTATTCCTCTCAACCTGAAGGAAATCTTGCTGAGATCGGGGTATATGAATCTGGCGACTTTGAAGTTACCAGCAACGGGAATGTGACGAACAAGAATTATGCTGGGGTTGTAAATCCGTATACCTATAACATGACTGGTACTAGAATCTCAAGCAGTGCAGCGAAAACCTTTTCTAGTCTGGAATTAATTATGGGCTGGGATCGTACCCAAACAGAATCACTGGCTCGTTCGAATAACTGGAATCGTTATGATATGACTTTCTATGTAGATTCGGTCTCATATGATGGTCTAACGACTACAAATAATGCCAGTATCAGTTATCCGAACATCGTGACACCATCAGGAGCCTATACGGGAGGTCCGGTATTCGGAAAAACGAGTGACCCAGAGGATATAACCAGTAATCTGACTAACCTAGATTTAAATGAACCTTCACCTGCAGTCAATACCGGCAATGCGAGACTGTCTTCTGGCGATTCTATCGTTGGATTCAATTTTGTAGGAACTACCAACGAGGCGGTCTATGAAATAGATTCTATGCTGATGTGGGACCCTAGTGCACTTGAATATGACAAATCTAGAAAGACTTATTCACACGCTGAATCAGATACTGTGAAATTCATGTATGGGGTAGCGAAGAATTTTTCGAACTCGCCACCGGCAACCATGCAGGTTCAGTCGTTCACTAATACAGAAACATTGTACAACTGGTATTCAACACCAGAAGCAGCTGAAGCAAGCGGCGGAAAAATTTCCGCTGTTGCCTGTTACGCAAAAACCTCAATACCAACAGGCTGGAAGGGCATGCAAAGAGTCCCGCTGAAAGTTATTCAAATGCAGCCGGGAAATAAAACACCAGCAGGAAATCCTTTGGTATTGTTGAGTACCATGCAGTTTAAAGATAATAATGGTGGGATTATATATGATCCAGTTAGAGATTCACCAGGATGGCTCAATAATGGAAAATATTTGCCAACGATCTTTGATGCCAATGGGAAGGCAACCTCTTATCCAATGTCCTATGTCTGCACGATCGGAGAGTCTGCCTATGTAAATCCCTTTAGTATTTTAACAAAAACAGAAGTCGAGAAAGAGCTTTACGATACATCAGAGACGATTCCAATAAAGGTAACAGGAACGCTGACTGGAACTAGTTCCGTAAAGTATGATGGCGCTTTGACCACCACGTTACCAAAAGGAATCCATTACAAAGCTAATTCCAGTAAGGATGCTAAAGGAGATGACTTACCAGAACCCACGATTACCAACAATGCAAATGGGTCGACCACCCTTCGATGGAATTTCTCGGATATGCCATTAGCAACAGGCGTAGAAGTGAATTTCAAGGCAACATCGGATTTTTCAGAGCTAAGCTTTGATTCTAGCGGATTTACAGGAAATTTAACGGTTTCCACAGTGGGTGAAATGTGGCGATCGGGCAATACTGCAGTGAAGGATGAAGCAGTTGCAGCGATTCGCTCATCCTCAGATACGTTCAAAGAAAATCTGATTCAGCAAATTATCGTCAGTAAAACGGGAAATAAGAAGACGATTGAAGTAGGTGATGACAAGCCAGTTGGAACGAAGGATGCAATCACGTATGAAATGACCACTAAAAATGAATCCGCACAACCTGTTACGGATGTAAGAATCGTTGATGTACTTCCATATAATGGCGATTCAAGAGGCACCATCTTCCATGGAAGCTATACCGTCACAGATGTCGACGTTGATGATGAAGATGCAGAAATCTATTTCACAACAGAAGCGGCCGATGAAGAGGCGGATCCTAATGATATTGATAATTGGACACTTTATACAGCAGGAACTTCGGATATTTCTAAAGCGAAAGCCTTTTTAGTCAAATCGGATTCATTACCTGTCGGAAAAACGATCACTTTGTCTGTCACTTTGGACCCGTCTGATCAGAAACCTGGAGATATCTTGGTGAATAATGTGAGATTTAATTCTCATTTAGATATGATGGTTCGTTCACAAAACTTCGAAACGAAGGTTTACGGAAGAGACCTTTCTGGAGTGGCGTGGTATGACGATGATTCGGATGGTTTGATCGATACTGCAGAACCATTTGTAAAAGATATTCCTGTCAAGCTTTATCGGACCAGTTTAGATGATGAAAACTACAAGAATGAATTGGTAAAAGAAAGCTTAACTGGCGAGAAATTTGTTGATGATTCAGGAAATTCTTTGATTAAGACAGATGCCAATGGGAAATACCTATTCTCAAACTTGGCTGAAGGAGAATACATTGCTGAATTTGTTGTAGGTGATCAGGTAGTTCAGAAGAAATTTTCTGTAACAGAGCCTCTAGTGGGAGATGATCCGACATTAAATTCTAAGGCAGATCAAGATACCTTCAAGACCGACGAGTACACACAGCCCAAACTATCGGACTTAGCTACAGATAAGAATTTAACTAATGCTACTCACCATGTAACAGATGTCAATATTGGTTTGATCCGTCTTTCTAGTATCCGTCTGTTCAAATATGAAGCCGGCAGTGCCGTAGATGCGGATTCAGACGGCTCACTCAGTGATACAGAAAAAAGTACCGGAACGCCTTTAGCAAGTGCGACCTTCGATCTTTATAAGGGCAACGATCAAACTGAAAAGATTGGAACAGCAACCACTGATGCAAATGGTTACTTGAATTTTACCGGCTTGGCACTGGGAGATTACAACTTGGTGGAAACCAAAGCACCTAAAGGCTATGAGCTGATAAAAACACCGATAAAGGTCACGCTCGCTGAAGCCAATCAGACGGTCATGGTTTATCAGGACAATGAAAAAACGACAGAGCTGCCACATGCTGGCGGCAATGGACCGATGGTTTGGCTCTTAGGTATTGCTAGTGCTTTAGGTTTAGCAGGACTTGGCGCTTTGTATCACTACTATCGTCAGCCTAGAAAGAAAGGAGCGTAAGAAAATGAAAAAACGTATACTCATCTTTTTCACGCTCCTGTTCTTGCTGGGAGTAGGAGCAGGTCCGTTACACTCGCAAGCTGTGGAGAACGCATCGACTCCTACCAATGGTTACGCGATCTCTATTTTGAAATACAAATTGAGTGAGGCAGCAGCTCTTTCGACAGAGCTGCCCTTAGATGGAACCAAGGCAGAAAAGGTCACCGATAAAAACGGAAATGCCTTAGAGCCTTTAGCCGGTATTTCCTATGAAATTACTCGGGTATCACCCGTTCAAGGAGAATCAGCGTTTGCTCCGGTGGAAGGGACGGATGCCTTTAGCGTAACCGTGACCACTGATCAAAACGGATTAGCGCGAGTTGATGGGTTAGCGAGCGGTACGTATCAGGTGGTTGAAAAAGAAAATAGTTTACTAAATTCTGTGATGGAACCGGTCATTCTAGAATTGCCTTTACCGCAACGAGAAGGTGAGGCATTAAGTGAAGTTTACCTGTATCCGAAATCAAGTGTGGTGGGTCCTTCAGAAGAGACTGTAAATGAAGACAGTGTCAATACGGGTACCCAGACGGCTTCAGACAAACTCCCGCAAACAAGTGGAAGTATTGGAAACGCCCAGCCGCTTTATCTTATCTTGGCGTTTATCGTTGTGATGGGAGCGATCGGGGTAAAGGTTCTCAAGACAAAACATCATAAATTTTAAAAGGATTGTTGCACGGGGTAGTCCTAAAAAAACTACCCCCTGCTTTTTTAGAAAAGGTTATTGAAACAAACGTTTTTAAGCAATCATACATAAGAGCTGAGGGGAAAAACAGGAACCACTCAGTGAGTAAAGCGATGGGAGAGGAGCTGCCATGAAGAAAAAAAACAAGAAAAAGAAGCATTCCTTCTTGATGGTGTTTGCAGTAACAATGATTACCGCGGGCTTTTTGGTCCTCCTTTATCCAATCGTTGGGAATTATTTAGCTAATCGGGAACGAAGTCAAGCAGAAACAGCTTACGATCGAACCCTAGAGGAAATGACTGAGACAGAGAAAAACACGCAATACGAATTAGCAAAGAAGTACAATCACTACATTTTTGAAAAGCAGCAAGGAAAAAATCCTGAGCCTGCAGTATATAAAAGTATTTTGAAAAATCGTTCGGGTGTTATGGGGACGATCGACATTCCAGCAATTGATATCAAAGAGATGCCGTTTTATCACGGTACCTCCTACAAAACATTAGATAAAGGATTAGGACATTTTGAACCAACATCCATTCCGATTGGCGGGAAAAATACCCGCTCAGTCATCACTGGTCATAGCGGTGTTAAAAATCAAGTCCTTTTTACAGATGTGCGCAACCTCACGGAGGGTGATCTGTTCTTTATCAATATATTAGGCAAACGCTTAGCGTATCAAATCGATTCATTTGAAGAAATCTTACCCAATGAGGTTGAAAAAGTAAAAATCACACCGGGGAAAGATCAAGTGACGCTGCTTACCTGTACGCCGCCTGGGATCAATACCTATCGACTATTGGTTACAGGACATCGGATTCCTTATAAGGATGCCATAGCGAAAAAGGTCATAAAGCGGAATTTATGGAGTTATCAGAATATCGTTTTAGGGACTCTAGGAATCAATATTGTGCTTTTCTTGATTCTTATAGTGATTTATCGCTTCTGGCTAAAACGATTTCGTTCAGCTGATCCTAAAATCTCCGAACGAGGGCGAAAAAATCTGAAGCGGTTGTTCCTTGTGACCAAGACGTATTTTGCATTGATATTTGTCAGTATGCTGACAATCTTAGCCATCGCTTTTTATGGCTATCTCCAAATGCAGCACGATACCGTGGTCGAAGCGGCAGATGTAGGGGTAGAGGAGACACTTAGTGATTACAATTTGAGCAAAATTCAACGCGCCAATTATGAGGAACGACAAATAGCTAGTGTGAACGTTGCAGATTATGCGTCTGCGAAGAGTGCGCTTCAGCAATCAACCAATAATTGGGGCATCGGTAAACTGGTAATTCCTGATCAATCGATTGACCTGCCAATTTTAGCAGGACTGGCCAATCAGAACTTGTTGACAGGAGCTGCGACCTTTCGCCAGGAGCAGCAATTAGGCAGAGACAATTATGTTTTACTCGCCCACAACATTTACGAACAGGATGTCTTGCTTCACCGAATTAAATTTTTGAAAACAGGAGACAAAATCTATACCACAGATTTTAAGGACGTTTATGTCTATACGGTCTCATTAAATAAAGTTGTCAAGGAATCGGAAGTCTCTTTCATCGAGAAAAACAAACCAGGTACACAGCCTAAGCTGACGCTGTTGCGCTGTGAGGGGAATATTGGAACGATCTATCGTCGTGTCGTTCAGGCGAATCTGCAAACGATAGAGCCTGTTCAAGAAATGAACGCAGGAGAGCTGTCTTCCATAGGATTAAAGCAAACAACAAAGAAATCAGATGGAAAAATGGTGAAGAAAAATCCAGTCTCAGCCTTTCAAAGCTTCGCGATGGCTGTAGCTGCGAGATTTGTGAAGGAACCATTACAGACGATTTTACCGATGTTTCTATTCTTCATGCTGCCGATTCTGTTTTTCAATCTTCTGCGTTGAGGCTGGTTACTCAAAAGAGAAAATTGAATTGTCACTGAAAAAAACCAATAAACAACTAACTATAGAAAAAAACAAAGAAGGTGGATTACATGAAAAAAAGCATTTGGAAAATTTGCGCAGCATGTTTGAGTGTCTTGCTTTTACATAGTACCTTTGGGCAACCATTACAGGCTGCGGATGAATTAACCTCTGAAACAACAATCACTTCGACTGAATCCTCAGCAAATGAAAAAATATCCGCAGAAAATTCTGTTACGAGTTCTGAACAGCTTCAGGAGTCGGCGACTGTACCAAGCGAGTCAGCCGCTGAATCATCAAGTGTTTCTAGTTCGTCGTCAATGACTTCGGAGAATACGGCAACATCTTCTGAGCAACCAGCAAGTTCTAGTACAGAGTCTAGCGGCGGGCAATCAGAATCCAGCACGGTACCTTCTAGTACAAAACCGACAGCTTCTTCAACAACCTCGAAGCCGTCTACCAGTACCACACCTAGTAAGGAACAAAGTGCGCCGTCAACTTCTAAAGAGACATCTGCCGGAAGTACGCAAGCAAGTCAAGAAAACAATAGAAATAACGAAAATCAGATAACAGCTGAAAAACAACCAGCTCCTGCGACGACTGCACAATCTGCGCCAACGGCAGGAACCGGAGATACCGCTGCGGCGGCTACACAAACTGCGGCTGTCCTTTCACAATTAGATGAGGTTACCTTGGATGAATCCCTACGTGTAAGTGATGTTTCAGAATCTGATTTAAAGGGCTTTGAATTACCACTTTTAAAAGCCTTTGAAGACAAAAGCAAAGCAGTTCTGGTTTATGAAGGGATAAGACAGGTTGGCAGGTACCAAGTAACGACTGCAGAAGCAGATAAGACAGGTCAGACCTTTAAGACAACAGAAGAGTTACTTCATCTGATCACAAAAAATCTCTTTGGCGAATCGGCAAAGACAGCTCAAAAAGTAAGTATTGCCAATGAAAAAAAACAGCCGGGAGATTTGCTTTATAAGGATGATCAATTGTTTGGTTTGTATTTAGGCGGCGACCATTACTTAGTTGCAGGTGATCCGAGTGACAAAGAAAAAACGGAAAATCCAGAACAGGCCGATCATAAAATCGGAAAAATTGCTCTTTTTTCTGACCAGAAAGACTTGGAGCAAACACTGCAGGTACAGCGTTTAAGCAACAGCACCTTAACCACCTATGGCAAGGAAGTAGAAAAAGCTTATCCAGCATCCATGGACTTTACAGAAAACGAGCAAACCCAAGCCTTCATTGAAACAATTGCAAAATCGGCTCAAAAGCTGGGACTCGATTATGATGTGTTTGCCTCAGTGATGATCGCTCAGGCAATCTTGGAAAGCGGATCAGGTACGAGTACCTTAGCGGCAGCTCCTAACTATAATTTATTTGGTGTTAAAGGGAGCTACGAAGGCGCTTCGGTGAATTTTTCGACTCAGGAAGATCGAGGAAATGGCGATATGTATACTATTCAGGCGGCTTTCAGACGTTATCCTAGCTACGCAGAATCGTTGGGGGATTATGTGACTCTTATTCGAGGCGGCATTCAAGGAAACGAAGAGTATTATCAAGATGTTTGGCGCTCACAGGCGAAAAACTATCTACGATCTGCAAGTGCATTAACAGGAAAATACGCGACCGATACAAGCTACAATCGCAAAATCAGTTCATTGATTGCCGTTTATCACCTTACCCAATACGACCTGCCGATTCCGGAAAATAAAGTGACTGGAACCCAAACAAGTGCAGTCATGCAAGGAAAAGAAACCATCCCGGCGGCTTATCGTGAGAAAATGACTTACCCAGATTACGACGGGAAAAATTATAATCTTTCGGGTTCTTATCCCGTCGGACAATGTACCTGGTATGCGTATAATCGTGTCGCTCAATTGGGCAAACGAGTAGATGATTATATGGGAAATGGCGGGGAGTGGGGCGCCTCGGCCAAACGCTTAGGGTATCAAACGAGTCAAACACCAAAAGCAGGATGGTTAATCTCCTTTAGTCCTGGGACAGCCGGATCTGATCCTCGCTATGGGCATGTTGCCTTTGTAGAGGCTGTTACCGATGAAGGAATCTTGATTTCTGAAGGAAATGTGGTAGGAGGAACGATCATTTCTTATCGCATCATTCCAAATAGCTTGGCTCGTTCACAGCTGGTGACCTATATTGAAGCAAAATAACTTGAATCAGCAGACCGCAGATCTTGGGAAGGAACAGGCGGTAGATTCAAAGTTTGCTAGTACACCAGAGAGTAAAAAGAAGAAAGTCAAAAAAAGACTAATACTGATCCTTGCTTTCCTTGGTCTAGCTACTCTGGGATTTTTCCATACGAGGTATATTATCCATCCTGTTTCTGGCAGCTCTATGGAGCCGACAATCCACGATGGTGCCCAAGTGGTGATTGAAAAAACGCAGAAGGTTCAACGGTATTCCGTTGTGGCCTTCTCCGTTTCAAAGGAACCGGGAATGTTTGTCAAACGAATCGTAGGTATTCCCGGTGATTCAATTCTTGTACAGAAGCAGACGCTGATCCTTGATTTAGGCGGAAAGGGCACCTTTCAGTCGACTCTTCGCCTTGAGTTGAGTGAGTCAATTGCAGCTGAACTGGCTGGAAAAACAAGAATTCCGCCTAACTGCTATTTTATGCTAGGCGATAACACCGACGTTTCACAGGATAGCCGTAGATTTGGTTATGTTAAAAAGACACAAATCGAGGGAGTGCTGAAAAGTATTTTTCCTTGATGCTAGAAAAAGGAGGACGCCTCGTGTTTGTTATAAATGTCATTGGTGTCGTAATGATTGTGATGGTATTTGGGGTTTTGGTGCCACGTTTGTTTGTGCATTTTCAATTAACAAAAGTTGAAAAAGACCCGCAGCATTCTCAAGAATTCCGTCGAAAATTACGAATTGTACAGCAGCTGGCAAGTCAAAAGAACACTGTATTTCTGCTGGTAATCAGCTGGTTGCTTGCCACAGCGTTGTTGCTGTTAATGATCTCTTATTTTCGAATGGAAGATCAATTAGCAAAAACGCAGCAACGCGTTGTTCAAGTAGAAGAAGTTGTACAAAGGGTGAAAAACGAACAAAAGATGCTAATTTCAAAAGTACCGCTGCGTTCCTATCCGGAAGAAGGGTTGGGACTAGAGAGCATGGCTTGGGAGAAGGTCTTCGACGAGAACCAGCAGGAGTCACTGCAGCCAAAAATTGAAACGGAGCTGTCACAAAAGCTGGCGCCGTATTTTGGATTGGCACAAGCGATTGTTTCCATCGACGTACCCTCTCAAACGTTGAGTCTTTCACTGACTGGAAATACAGAAAATGAAGACAATCAAAAAATGATTGAAGCCAACGTGAACACCTTTATAAATGAAGCTAAGACGATTCCTAAGCTGACACAAATTCATATAGAAGTCTTAGTTACCGCGGAGGAAAAAGACAAAACAGTTTATAATGAAACGTTTTTACGCAAAAAGGATGACCAGAAATTTTCAAAAATAGAGAACACATCAAGTGATCAGAAAGGAAAAGGATAATCGTGGCAAAAAAGAATGACGGTTGGTTTTTTACCAAAAATATTATTGATGAAATCAATAATGTATCAGAGGATTTGTTTCCTGAAGAAGACGCAAGAGGAACAGATCAAGTAACAGAACAACAAGAATCTCTTGCAGAGCTGCAGCAAACCATTCAACAGTTGCAAACAGAAAAGCAACACCTGCAAACGGAACTAACGATGAAAGAAAAACAAATGAGGACTTCAAATGAAGGAGGCCAAGAGCAGGAAGCGCAAACAGCAAAGCTTCAAGCAGAAAAGACACAGTTAGTCGAAGAGAATCAACAGTATCAAGCTCAATTGACTGAGCTGCATCAGAAAATCGAAGTTTTGAAGGCTTCAGTAAAAAAAGAAGAAGCAACAGAAGGACAGGACAAAAACGAGCTGTCGCTTCAACGTGCGAATGAAGCTCTGAACGAACAGGTAGAAAAAATCACAGTGACAGTTAATCAATTAAAGGAAGAAAAACAAATCTGGTTGGCTGAAAAAGACGAATTATTGAATGAGCAAACCGCTGTTTTAACCAAATTGGATGAAATTCAAAGTCAACGAGAACGCGTGCTGTCAGAACTGGTAAAACAAACCACGCAGATGGAGCGTTTGCAAAAAGAATACGAGAATGCTAATGCTGTCAATCAAAATTTGACGGTGAAGCAAGAAATGCTGCAACAAAGAATAGCAGAAATAACGCGACGAAATACGAAGATACAAGAATCAAATGACGAACTGACAGCAGCCTGCGAAATGAAAGAGCATGAACTAATTGAGCTAAAAAAAAGAGTGGAGGAACTTCAACAAACCTTCGAGAACACCCAGCAGACATTTACACAGCTAAAAGAAGAAAAAAATACTTTGAATGAAGCTTTGGTAAACGCACACGCTGAAATTCAGCAGCTCCATGAACAATTGAAGCAAAATGATGATCAAGTCAAAGAACTAATGGAAACAAAGTGTTTGTTGCAGGATCGGACGGATGAGGCTGAGCAATTGAGCGGTAAAATCGAGCAGCTTAATGATGAAAAAGACGCTTTGACTACCCAATTAGTGAAGGCGACTAGAGAAACAGTTCAGCTACAGGAAAAATATGAGGGAAAAGAACAAGCCTTTCAAGAGCAGCAGGAACAATTAGCGCAGCAATCCCACGAATTGTATGAGCTGAGACAACAAATCGAAACAGAGAATTCCGCTCAAACAGGTGAGAACGATTTGTATGTTGAACTGCAGGAAAAAATCGCTGACCTAACTTCGCAAAATGAACGCTTGAAGCAAGAAGTCACTCAGGCTCAGCAGGAAATCGGCGAGGTCCTGCTTTCTGCCAGAAAACAGGCAAGTCAAACGATCGAAGAAGCACAGCTAAAGGCAGAACAAATCATTGCCTCCGCAAAAGTAGAGCTGAAGGGTATGAGTCGTCATGCGAACAAAATGTTAAGTGAAATGGATGATTCCAAAGAAGCAGTGCTAACAATGTATGAAGAGCTGCAGGAAAAAATGGAACAATTAGTCAAAGAAACGATGCCTCTAGAGCTTGAAGAACTGCATGTGCCTAGACAAAGGGATGAAATTTCAGAAGAACAATAGGAGTCTCAAGGGTAAGTGCAAGAAAAAATATAGCGTTTGGTTCAGTAACAATTATGAGGAGAAGGCATTCGTTGGAAAACAGTTTAAGTGTGACGCATTTGGTCAAGGAAGGCTGCTAAACACACGTCTTCCTTGGCTAAATCAGAAAAAGGAGGGAAGAAGATGTTAAAGCAAACACTTCAAATTAACAATATAGACGACTATTTGTACTATTTTATTGAAAAAGCAAATGAACAGTCATTTGAAATAAGGTTTCCTCAGGTCAAGGAGCGTATTCTGCAGAATTGTGCAGAGTTAAAAAATAGAATTGCTTCAATTGATGGAAGAAACTTTTTTCAACATTTAGCACAAATCAATGGACTGGAATCGGAAATATGGATCTTAATTGAAATGTGCAGCATCGCAGATTCAGAAGGAGCATCTATTTTTTCAGAGGAAGAAATATTAACAATTGCTCAAAATGATTTCAAAACCTATTTGAAGGAAAAATGCGGAATAAACATATTAAACACGCCGCCGCATTCCTTGCACTTTTTAACAAAATAATAGACATCAAGAAGCGAATCGTCTTTTTTCTCACTAAAATCAGAGAATATTTCGTCAATGAGACTCATTCAAGGGTATTTATTCGTACAAAAAAGATAGACAGCCAACGAGTTTTTAAAGTTTCTTTTAAACCTCAAAGTGTTTTGTCTATTTTTTTACACAGTGAAGCAGATAGATTGAGTCGGGTGAAAAAAGGTGATATATTCTAAAATTTATCAGGGGAAAAGGAGGAATATCAGTGCTAGATTCTTTTATCAAAGGACAAGATCAACTAGTACAGCAGCTTTTTTTATACTATTATCGATCCTATCAAAATTCATTTAGCTACAAGGAATTGATCGATGAATTGGATATTACATATCCAATGTTAAAACATGCGTTAGATCAGGTAGAAGCCATTCAAGCCGGCTATCCTGAGTTTTCTATAGATCGAGGAAGTCGTACAGTAACGATTACTTTCTCAGAAAAATTTTTATTGAACAAGATTCGTGTGAATCTGACCAAAGAAACGGTGCCATTCATTATCTGGAATGCGGTTTTCTATCAAAAGTTTACGTCGTTAGATGCCTTCAGCCAGAAAAATTATTTGAGCCGCCGCACAGTCCAACGTCAAATAGCCGCTTTTGGCCCGATTCTGGATCGTTATAAGATCGGATTAAATCTGAAGAAAAACGATCATTTAGAAGGGGAAGAATATCGTATTCGTTACTTTTTTCATAGTTTTTACTGGCACGTGTTCGATGAAATTGAAAGCAACCGGCCACCGATCACGGAAAAGAGTGCTTCAGAGATTTATCAAAAAATAACCGCTTATTTTCCATTTATCCGACATGCGGCAAAGGAACGTTTCATTAATCTTTTAGCAGTATCGGTCACGCGGATAAAGCAAGGGCACGTGATTTCTGAAGTACCGGATTCGGTGAGAAAATTCTACAATCCGTTCATGGCGAAGGGGGCCTTTGAAGAGAAGCTTTTATTACCGTTTTTTGAGGCGAATTTTCTTTTTTCTAAGGATTTAACCAAGGATGAATTACTGTATCTTTATTACATGTTTACGATAGGTCAAAGCTATCCAATTGATTCGATGCAGAAAATCCAATTGCAATCACCGATGTTTTTGAGTGATTATCGTCGCCTAATTGACGATTGGATCTCGTTGGTAGAAAGTCAGCTGAAGTTTCAATTTGGAGAAAATGAAAAGAAATACTTGTTCGTAAATGCCACCTATGTATTTTCATTTCTGCTTTCTTTTGGACTTAGTAATCAAATTGATTCCTTTGGGGATTACCTATCCGTGTCAGAGATGGAGGAAGAATACCATTATTTGTTCGCCGTTTTAGACGATATTGCACCTAAAGTAAAAACTGACAATCCAGAATGGACCGAAGCTTTGAAATCGAACTCGTTCAAATACTACACTTCTCAGTTGTTGTATTACATTCTAATGGATTACGATATACCGATTCGTGTGGCGATAGAATCAAAAGGACGGGGAATTGAAGAAGCCTTGCAGAAGCAAAAGCTTGTGCGCTTGAGTCCGCGGCCAATAATCATGGTGCGAATCAATGAGGAACCTGATGTGATTATTTCCGATTATGCGATTGATCTGTCAAAATATTTTTCATCAGATGTCCCTTACCTGTTCCAATGGAGTGAAAAACAGTACCTGCCTGATTGGGTGCGAGTGATCACCTTTATAAATGAGGTTCGGGAGCGAAAATACGCCCGATTACTGCCAAAGAATGTTGAAGAGGAACAAACCAGCGAACATAGACGTTAAAAATGAAATATTAGGAGAAAATTTTCAGAGAATTACTTTATAGGATTAGAAAATTTTTTGACTTACACACCCTAGGTAGAGGGAAACTTTACTTGGGGTTTTTGGATTGTCGAGAATCCTAAGCGTTCTATTGAAGCCATAGGCTTTTTAATATCAGTATAAAAGAAGATGATGGCTTCCATTTTTTACTGTTTTTACAATGAGAACAAAGAAGCTAAGCAAACCGCTTCCTATGAAACGGGTATCATAGCGTATACTCAAGAAAAAAATAGGAGGAAGGGTTATGAATACTTATGTTAAGGTTATTGACCGGAACGGAGAAGATTATTATTTTGCTGAGGTGGAGTACGAGAAAGGGATCATTGGAATAAGCAGGCATCGGGGCTTATATAAAGTGAGAGAAAGAGAAATTTATCCTTGTGATGTTCGAGAGATTATAATTGAAAAAACAAGTGAAGAAAGAACCATAAGCTTTTATCATGATAAAGAGCATTATACTTTTTTTGATTCTGGTAATGGCATTGTGTCATTTTTGAATCTAAAGGTAAATCCACTATTCTTTTCAAAAGTGATCTAAGGGTGTAGGAAAACATGATAAATAAGAGAAGAATCTGGATAGGTGCGTATCGGGATTCTTTTCTTTTTCAAAATTGAGGTAAAGAATGAGTCTTGTAGATATAAATGTTTTTAGTTAGATAAGATTAGGATATGAAAATATCGTCGGACTAAAATTATTTTATAAAACAACGATAACTTGGTTTTATAAAACGTAAAACTAATATGCTTTAACTGTGAGATTGTATTATACGAGTGTTCGCTATGAATAATAATTGCGACATTAATACGGAAGCAGGATGTGTTATACATAGAAAAAGCCATGTGATATATTTAACTAAAGTTGATAAGCGCTTACAATTTGGAGGAATAATTATGGAGGGAATGAATACAAGACAGAAGAAATTGATTCGATTACTTGTTCAAAATGATGAGTATTTAGCAATATCTTTTTATGCGACGAGACTTTCTAAGTCAAATCGTACAATCTATTCGGACCTAGAAAAAATACAAGAGGAGCTAACAAAGCTTCCTATTAAAGTCAGCATCGATAGAAGGCCAAGGAGTGGAATCAAGTTACTTGGAAGTGTCACAGAGAAAATGTCTTTGTTGGAAATTCTGGACGAGGATGTTCATGAATCTATTTATCTTGAGCCCGTTGAACGGCAATTTGAGATTAGCAGGATGTTGCTTGTCGATGGGAAAACCGTGACACATCAAAAATTAGCAGATAAATTTCACGTGAGTAGTAGTTCAATTTCTAATGATTTAGAAAAAGTGGATGAAAGCTACCCAGTAACAGTCGTTTCTTCGAAAAGGGGTACTTATATCGAAGGGAGTGAGGAGGAAATTCAACGAAGCCTTTTCCGATTTTGTGAAAATTACTTAAACATTAAAGGCTTTGGCAGTGAACAATTATTGGATACAAACGGGCAAGAATTTTTATCAGGTCTTTTTTCAGTACAGATTGTGGAGGCTGTTTTCCATGAAATTGATCGGATTGAGAGATTCTCTGATTACACGATTCCGGGACAATATAGAAAATCAATTATTATAAGTTTAATTGTCTTCTTCTTCAGATTAGGCTTAGGAAAGCATATTCTTTCAAAAAAGGAATTCCTGTTTGACCAGATCCAGTCTCTTGATACCTATTTTTTAGCGAATGAAATAATGGAAGCAATCTCGAAGAAAATACAGGTAGATTTTGACGATCAGGATCTATCTTATATTAATCGTCAGTTAGTAGGTTATGGCATTAAGCTGGAAACATCTACAGAACAAACCTACAAGAAATATGAACCTATAATTAATAAAATCATTCGAAATATGAGCGAGATCATGCATGTAGATTTTTCCAAAGATACGGCCTTGAAAGAACATTTCTCGCAGCATTTTATTCCAATGATTTACCGACTAAAGATGGGAATCGAAACAACCAATCCACTGTTAGCTGAAATAAAAAGTCAATATGCTATCATCTTCAGTTCAACCTGGTATGCGATGGGAAATGTGGAAAGCGAGTTGGGAGTCCACTTTAATGATGATGAGGTCGCATTTTTGGCGATGTATTTTCAAGTGTCACTTGAAAAAAGTCAGCATGGGAAGAAAATACTGATTGTTTGTCCAACTGGTGTAGGTACTTCTGAATTGATTTATAGCCGAATTAAGCGTGTGTTGCCAGCTCAAGATACAGCAGAAGTTACCACGATTCAAAATCTTTATCAAAGTGATTTAGACAGCGTCGATTTAATTATTTCATCTGTCAATTTAGATAAAATTGAAAAACCAATCATCAAAGTTTCTCCACTGATTACGCAAGAAGACATCAAGAACATTTCCATCCTTTATTCGGATTTCTTTTTTAATGAAGAAAGTAAAGCGACTAAACCAAAGGCGGAAACATTTCCATTTCTTAAAAAGGTCATCGATAGAGAATATATATTTACAAATCAATTTTTTGAAAATAAGGATTCTTGTTTAGATTATATGATTGATATTCTTAAAAAAAATAATATAGTTAGCACAGAATTTCGAAACGAGGTTTTTGAAAGGGAAAAACTGGGGGAAACGGCTCTAGATACAGGTGTGGCAATTCCCCATGCAGCGCCGCAGAATGTTTTGAAGTCTAAGGTTTTCATTTTGACTTTGAATCGTGGCATTGTTTGGGACAATAAGAGAGTTAATTATATTTTGCTTATTTGCATCTCGAAGGACGAAAAAAAGTTGGTTAAAGGGGTTATCACGGATATTCATAAATTAGTGAAATCCGAAGAAAACGTAAAATTTTTCTTTAATAAAACGCGTCCAGAAGAAATTTACCGCAAAATTTTAGGAGGATAACTATGACAAAGGTCATTACGGAAAATTTGATTGATTTGAATATTGAGGCAGAGGATAAACTTGGCGCAATCAGAGTTTTATCTAATAGAATTGAAGCTGCTGGCAGATTATATGATGGTGATGGTTATTTAAAAAGTGTTATTGAACGAGAAGAATTAACAACAACTGGTATAGGTTTTGGAATCGCGATTCCACATGGTAAATGTCCACATGTGAAAGAAACAACGGTTGCTTTTGGGCGATTGACGAATTATCTTGATTGGCAAAGCCTAGACGGGCAAGAGGTTGGGTTAGTATTTCTTTTGGCTGTCCCAGAGGAATGCAAAGGAGATCAGCATTTAAAAATTATTGCTAGTTTATCGCGAAAACTGATTCATCAAGATTTTAGAGAAACGCTTCAAAATGCAAAGACGAAAGAAGAAATTGTGAATTTACTAAACGGGACCTTAGCGGCGGTTGTCGCTTAATAATAAAAAAGGAGAGGAAAATGATGAAATTAGTTGCAGTAACAGCATGTCCTTCGGGCGTAGCACACACGTATTTGGCAGCAGAAAGCTTGGAAGTGGCTGCTAAGGAAAATGGTGTGGAGATTCACGTTGAAACACAGGGCTCCATCGGTATCGAGAATGAATTGTCTTCAGAGCAGATTGGCGCAGCAGATGCCGTTATTTTAACCAATAATATCGGAATCAAAAATGAAGAAAGATTTATTGGTAAACCAGTAGTCAGGGTCAGTGCAGGAGATTGTATCAACAAAGCAGGCGCAATTGTGAAAAAGTTGCAAGCAAAACTTGGATAAAAGAAATAAGCCTTCTCCACAAAGGCTCATCTCTTTTAACAAAAAACATTTGACATAAGTATACAACTTTTCACTCCCAAAAAAAAAGTAAAGGGGTATTAAGATGAACGATTTAGTGAAGATTTTAAAGGATACAAAAAAGCACCTAATGACAGGTGTTTCATACATGATTCCTTTTGTTGTAACTGGTGGTGTAATTCTTGCTGTTTCAGTATTGCTGAGCGGTGAAACGGCTGTACCAGATGCTGGGGCACTAGGTAAGATTGCTCAAATCGGTGTTGCTGGATTAGGACTTATGGTACCTATTTTGTCCGGATTTATTGCTTTTTCAATTAGTGATCGTGCTGCTTTGGCGCCGGGAATTATTGGAGGGTATCTTGCGAACAGTATCGGTGCTGGTTTTATTGGCGGATTAATCTCGGGGCTGCTTGCCGGGATTGTTGTTTTCTATTTGAAGAAAATCAAGGTACCATCCGTTCTCAGATCCGTCATGCCAATATTTATCATTCCGTTAATTGGTAGCTTAATTGTTTCAGGAATTGTTCTGTTTATTATTGGTGAACCAATAGCCGCGCTTATGAAGAGCTTAACTGGTTTTTTAGAAGGTATGGGTACAGGAAATATCGTTGTATTAGCATTTGTATTAGGAGCAATGAATAATATCGATATGGGAGGACCGATTGGCAAAGTTTCCTATGGCTTTGGTACAGCGATGTTATCCAACATTGATCCAGCTACTGGGTTGCCGACGGAATCATCATTAATGATTATGGCAGCTGTTGGCGTATCTTGCGCGATTCCAGCGATAGCTTGCGGATTATCAACATTAATTTTCAAAAAGAAATTTACACCTGAAGAACGTGAAGCCGGGAAAGCTTCATTGATTATGGGTTTTGTAAGTATTTCGGAAGGAGCCATTCCTTTCGCGGCGACAGATCCATTCCGAGTAATTCCTTCATTGGTTGTTGGTGGCGGAACAGGTGCAGTTATCGCGGCACTTTTGGGGGCAGGAAATCCGGCTCCATGGGGTGGCTTAATTGTAGCGCCAGTAGTGAATAATCCTTTTGCTTATGTATTAGCTATTGTAGTAGGAAGCATGATCGGCGCAGTACTCATGGGCGTGCTTAAAAAGGTGCCAAGTGCAGAAGAACAAGCAATCCAAACAGCCGATGAGGATATTGATTTAGATATCGAAATTATGTAACGAAAATAGCCAGTATGTCTAAAAAAGGTGTACTGGCTATCATTCTAAAACTTATCAATAAATATCCGATTTAGCAGGAAAGGGAGTTAGAGATGAATGATAAACACCTTACAGTGCAACTTTAATAGTATTGATTTGGACAGAATTAAAACTCTAAAAAACGACATGTTGAATCCAACAAGAGAAATTTCTTTAGAAAGAGCGCTGCTGTATACAGAAAGCTATAAGCAGACAGCTGGCATGAGTGTGATTTTAAAACGAGCAAAAGCGGTAGCACATATTTTAGACAACGTAGCAATTTCGATTCGTGAAGGAGAACTGTTAGCTGGCAATCGGACAGTGAAACCAAGAAGCGGTATCGTTTCACCTGAAATGGACCCGTATTGGATTTTGAAGGAGATAGATACAATCGATACACGTCCTCAGGATCAATTTCATTTTTCTGAAGAGAACAAGAAAATTTATCGTGAAGAGCTGTACTCCTATTGGCAAGGGAAATCCATGAAGGATTTTATCATGAAAAAAATTGATCGTGATATCCAAAAGTCGATTGATGAGGAAGTCGTCAGCTTGAACCAAACGGACAAAGGGCAAGGTCACATTATTTTGGATTTTCCAACTATTTTAAGGTATGGAATTGGTGAATATTGCAAAATTTTAAAGGAGAAAATCGCAGATAATCCTGAAAATGAGTTTTTAATCGCCGCCTTGATCGTCTTTGAAGCTTTTTCACGACATTGTGTAAGATATGCAGAGTTGGCAAAAAAAATATCGGAACAAGAAACTTCGGGAAAAAGAAGAGAAGAGCTTTTGGTTATTTCATCCATGTGTACCAAATTAAGCAAAGAAAAACCAGCGAATCTCCAAGAAGGGTTGCAGCTTGTTTGGTTAACCAGCATTGCCGCCCAATATGAATCCAATGCTTCTTCGATGTCGTTAGGTCGGATGGATCAGTATTTGTTTACTCTTTATCAGCATTCGATTGAAGAAGGCTACACAAAAGAAACTATCCTCAGCTATTTGATCGATTTCTTCATTAAGACAAATGATGTTGTTATTTTACGAAGTCAGCAAAGTGCCAAGTCATTTGCTGGTTTTCCGGTAGGCTACAATATTGCATTGGGCGGACTTGATTCATTTGGTCGTTCAGCAGTGAATGAGCTTTCCTATCTTTTTTTAGAGGCTTACGAATATGTGAAAATGCCGCAGCCAAATCTTTCAGTAAGAATGAACGAGTTGATTCCGCAAAAATTTTTGAATAAAACCTGCGAAACGATTCGTATGGGAACAGGAATTCCACAATTATTCAACGATGAAGTGTGTGTACCAGCGTTTCTAAGTAAAGGTGTTTCATTAGAGGATGCACGAGATTATGCGATTGTCGGCTGTGTCGAAGTGACGATACCTGGTCGTACCTACGGGCTTCATGATATCGCGATGTTCAATTTCTTACGAGTGATGGAATTGACAATGTATAGCTTCAAGGGTGATGAGACGATTACTTACGATAAGCTTTATCGCCGAATGAAGGAAAGGATTTCTTATTATGTAGAGCTGGTCACTCGAGGATCAGATATCGTTGATTTAGGTCATAGAGAATTTGCGCCAACACCATTTTTATCTTCGTTAGTGATGGATTGTTTAGAAAAAGGACTAGATTTAACAGAGGGCGGAGCACGCTACAACTTCTCAGGTATCCAAGGAATTGGACAAGCAAATTTAAGTGATTCGATGTATGTGTTGAAAAAAATGGTTTTTGAAAACAAAGAAATTACGTTTGAGGAAATGCTTGAAGCTATGGAGAATAATTATGAAGGAAAATATGCTGATCTGCAGGAGCATGTCATTAATGATTTTGATAAATACGGCAATGACAATGACGAGATTGATTTTGTAGCAGCTGATATGTTTAAGCATTACGCAGTGGAATTGGACAAATACACCAATATTCGAGGCGGTAAATTTAATCCCGGTGCCTATACAGTTTCTGCTCATATTCCACTTGGTGAGGCAGTTGGCGCAACTCCAGATGGACGGAAAAAACAAGAGCAATTAGCTGATGGCGGTTTATCGGCAATGGTTGGTCGAGATCGCTTAGGACCAACCGCAGTGTTAAAAACTGTCAGCAAGCTAGACAATATGTTGATGGTTAATGGAAGCTTGTTAAATTTGAAGTTTCAGCCTAACACATTGAAAGGAAAAGAAGGGATCGAAAAATTCGCCAATTTTCTGCGTGCTTATACGAAATTAAAAATTCAGCATATTCAGTTCAATGTTCAAACAAGAGAAACGCTACTTGAGGCACAAAAAAATCCAGAGAATTACCGTGGTTTAGTAGTCAGGGTAGCGGGCTACTCCGCATTTTTTGTTGATTTAAACGAAAAAATCCAAAACGACATCATCGCTCGGGCGGAACATGTTCTCTAAGAAAGGAAGCTGTTTTAGTGACTAAAGGATTGATATTCAACATTCAGCGATATTCGGTTCATGATGGAAGCGGAATAAGGACAATTGTTTTTTTGAAAGGCTGTCCATTGTTTTGTCCGTGGTGTAGTAATCCAGAGTCACAAGGTCCTGTTCAACCAATTGAATGGCTAAAGAATGGTAAAAAAGAAATTATCGGTAACTGGATGAGTGTTGATGAAGTTACAGAGGAAGTATTAAAGGATGAAATGTTCTATCGGACTTCGACTGGTGGCGTAACATTATCTGGTGGAGAAGCACTGGTTCAGCATGATTTCATCTTTGAGCTATTGAGAGAGCTGAAGGATCATGGGATTCACACTGCGCTAGAAACTACTGGCTGTACGAAACCCAAAGTTTTAGAAAAATTATTTCCTTACTTAGATCAAGTCCTTTTCGATCTAAAAATTATGGACAACGAGCAACTTAAGAAAACGATCGGTGCAAACCTCAATTACGTCAAAGAAAACTTTCGAATGGCTTCTACTAATTCTAACGTTGAGTTGATTGCACGCGTCCCTCTCATTCCGGATCACACAACAAGTGTGGAGAACCTGAATCAAATTATGGATTTTTTATATGAATGTAGGATTGAAACGGTCCATTTGCTGCCATTTCATCAATACGGTAGTAACAAATACAACTATTTAGGCTGGAAGTATTCGATGGAAGATGCCCAAATACTCTCAGCCCAAGAGTTAGACGAAATAAAAGAGCTGTTCATTTTGAGAGGGATTCATCCAATCGTTGAAGGGCTTGCGTAAGAATCTTCGTCTACTCTTTAGCTGAAGATGTAGCTCAAAAGAATAAAAGAACAAGGAGAAAACGCATGAAGGTAAAATTTTCGCCATCATTAATGTGTATGGATCTATTGAATATTGAGAAAGAAATCAAAATTTTAGATCCAGAATCAGACTATTACCATGTAGATATTTTAGATTGGCACTACGTAAAAAATATGTCACTGGCACCTTGCTTTATGGCTGAGATAAACAAAATTTCAAAAGTTCCTCAAGATGTCCATTTATATGTAGATAATTTAGATGTAGATCTGGTTGATTTGTGTATTGATAGTGGTGCTGAAATCGTGACTATGCCGCCAGAGATCATTGAAAAGATGGCCTTTAGACTATTTAATCATATTCATCAAAGAGGTAAAAAAACCGGCATTTTCATTAATCCAGCTACACCTCTATCGGTGATCTTGCCCTATGCCAAGCATATTGATCGGCTTTTGATCATGACTGTCGATCCCGGTTTTGCTGGGCAAGCGTTCATTGATGAAACTTTAGAAAAAATAAAAGAAGCAAAAGAATGGAAAGAAAAATACGGCTATCACTATGAAATAGCGGTCGACGGCTGTTGCAATGAAAAATACTATAAACAGCTATACGATGTAGGAACTGAAGTATTCATCCTTGGCGGCAGCGGCTTGTTCAGTAAGAGTAAAGACACCAAAGAAGCCATTGCGATAGCGAAGAACTATATTGAGGAAGCGACAAAATAAGCTCACAGTTATATCATTAAGTCTTTAAAATTTAAGTTTAAGAGCAATAAAACAATTATGAAAACGAGTTAAACGAATCATTTTCCTATAATTATTAATAAAGCTTAGAAACTGAAAATATTCTTTGGTCCAATCATTAGTAAAGATGATTGGATCTTTTTTCTATTCGATTGATGATAAAATGGATTGAGGAAAAAAAGTTATAGCGGAAAAGCCATTCGGTTAATCAGGATTATTAGGATATAAAGGAAAGGGTGATAACAAGGTGGAAATTCAAATCGAAAAAATGGAAGCGTTCCGATTACTTGGGAAAGTCGAAAAACAATTTGTCAAAAATGTTCGGGCAGATGAATTTTGGAAGTGCTGCAACCAGGATGGGACTTTGGAGGAATTGATAGATTATTCCACATCGCAGAATAAGGAACTTATAGGTTTGGCGGATGGCTCTTCGTATGATGGAGCGAGCTATCAGTATTATATCGCGACTCCTTTTGATGGCGAGGAAATTCCAGAAGGCTATGTAATGAAGACGATTCCGAGAAGTACATGGTTAAAAGTTCAAAGTCCCGATGCGGATGGATTCATTGATCAGGAGATATGGTCAAAAATATATTCAGAGTTTTTCCCAACAACGACCTACGAGCCGGCTGAATATCAATTAGAGGTCTATCCAAATGGGGATATGAAAAAAGAATCTGAGGTTTGGATTGCTGTTCAAAAACGCGGGAAATAATCGTTAAAAAAGCCTCTCTGGATTATTTTTGTCCAAAGAGACTAACATATCGACGGATCACGTAATCGAAAAAGAAAGTTAAGGGGTAGGTTCCGATTTGCACATAATTTTGGCTAGTGACCTGAATGGTTTGGGTAAATAAATTTGTAAGTGTATTTTTTGTATTTTGTGTAATAAAGATCGACTGAGCGGAACTATTATTAATTAAGCGCGTCAGTTCAGGGTCCTTCGTCAGCAATGTTCCATAAGAAGAAATGAGAAGGATCAAGGCGTCCTGATTCAAGCCTTGAATTAGTTCCTTTTGCAAGGGTTCGGTTTCACCAAGATAGAGAATTTTTCCGCTGGAAAGTAAGGACATCTGGACTTCTTTAGCGATCTCCAAAGTAGCACCATAGCCCATCAAGACAACTTCGGGAGCCTCATGGATTTTTTTGAGCAGTTGATCAATTTCAGGAATATCGATGGTTTTCAGCACGTCTTGGATCGAGGTAATGATTTCCTCACTGTAGTTTTCCAGATAGGCTTGCGGGTTTCTTTGGATCAGCTGGTATTGCTGCTCATTCATCCGTAAGCCGTTGTAAGGCGGCATGCCAACCAAATGAGCCAAGGTTTTCCTCAGTTCATTAAAAGAGGAAAAATCAAAATGGCGGCTGAAACGGGTCAGCGTAGCCGGCGAGACATAGCATTTATCGGCAATTTCAGAAATCGTCAAGGATTGTACCTCTTCTGAATGAGTCAATAGGTAAATAATGATCTTAGAATAGCTGGTTTCTTTTCCATGGATATTTAAGTAGGTTAAAAAGTCTAAGATATTAGACAAGGTTAGGCACACTCCAATCAAATCAAATCGTTCATTTTCATAAACGTGAAAATAGCTAATGCAGAATGAAAATAGGTCCTATCACATGAAAATCCGCTTCGGCATTCTTATGATAAGATAAAGGAAATCAAGTATAACAATTATACAATAGACTTGAATGGAAAAGGAAGGATGAAGAGCATGAGTGGATTTCCTAAGGACTTTTTATGGGGCGGAGCAACGGCGGCCAATCAATTTGAAGGCGCTTTTTTAGAAGACGGCAAAGCTTGGTCGACCGCTGACACAGCCCGTTATATTAAAGAAAATGGTACAAATATGCATGGCATCACCAAGCCAATGACCACTGCGGATGTCAAGGCAGCGATGGCGGATAAGGAAGGGATTTATCCTAAACGGTATGGGATCGATTTTTATCATCGCTACAAAGAGGATATTGCCTTATTTGCTGAAATGGGCTTTAAAACCTTTCGATTATCGATTTCTTGGCCGCGAATTTTCCCAAATGGCGATGAAAGTGAGCCGAATGAGGCGGGATTGGCTTTTTACGATGCTGTTTTTGATGAGCTGTTGAAATATGGTATTGAACCGCTTGTTACGATTTCACATTATGAATTTCCGTTGGAATTAGCCTTCAAACAAAATGGCTGGGAGTCTCGTGAGACGATCGCGGCTTTTGAAAAGTATGCGCGGGTTCTTTTCAACCGATATAAGGACAAGGTGAAGTATTGGCTGACCTTCAATGAGATCAATATTATCGGAATGACTGGGTATTTAAGCGGCGGGATTTTGGCCGATAAAACAGACAACATGCTGCAGTCGCAATTTCAAGCGGCTCATCATCAGTTCGTTGCAAGCGCACTAGCTGTGAAGGCGTGTCATGAGATCATTCCAGATGCCAAGATCGGCTGCATGCTGGCTCGCATGGAGGCTTATCCAGATACCTGTAATCCGCTGGATGTGATGGAAAGTATTGATAGCGATCATACCAATCTATTCTATTCGGACGTTCAAATTCGCGGGTATTATCCTAGTTATATGAACAAGTTTTTCCGCGATAATAAGCTTACAATCAAAAAAGAACCCGGCGATGACGCAATTTTGCGAGAAGGCACGGTTGATTATATGTCCTTCAGTTATTATATGAGCAGTATTGCTACCCACGAAAAAGATGGAGAAGAAGTGGGAGGCAATTTACTAGGCTCTAAGAAAAATCCTTATCTAAAAGCCAGCGACTGGGGCTGGCAGATTGATCCTGTGGGTCTAAGAATCACCATGCATAAGCTGTATGATCGTTATCAAATTCCCTTATTCATTGTTGAAAATGGTCTAGGGGCGAAAGATGTTGTAGAAGAAGACGGAGCTATACATGATCCATACCGCATTGATTATCTCCGTGATCACATTAAGGAAATGGAACAGGCCATTGATGAAGGAGTCGAGCTAATGGGCTATACACCCTGGGGCTGTATCGATCTAGTCAGCGCAAGCACGAGTCAGATGTCTAAACGATATGGTTTTATATACGTTGATTTGGACGATGAAGGACATGGAACATTGAAACGTTCGAAAAAAGATTCCTTTGATTGGTATAAAAGAGTCATTGCCACAAATGGGGCGGATTTGACTTAAGTGCCATTATAAGAGAGAAAAAATAATGGAATAAGACATAATAAATAGCACGCATAGAAGATGTTGATCATTTTCTATGCGTGCTATTTTTGATGTAGAAATTAAGTTCCTTAGAAAGTTCTACAAAAACAGCGCCAGTTGTGCTTCCTCCTTTTCAGGCACTCTTGAATTAGTTCACGTTTTTTTATGAAGTTCATAAAAAGACCGTATTAATTTTGTGAATGAAGGGTTCTATACTTTGGGTGTATTAAAAATAGGAGGAACGTGTTATGACAGATTGGTTAGACATTGCAGGCAAAACGGTCATTGTTACAGGGGGATCATCAGGTATTGGAGCGAGTATCGTCACGGAATTGCTGGAGGTTGGTGTGAAGGTAGCGAACTTTGATCTTAAGGAAGGCAAGCAAACTCATGAAAATCTTCGCTTTTTTGCGACAGATATTTCATCCAAGGAACAGGTCGAGGCAAATGTAGCAAAAGTAGTAAAGGAGTTTGGAACCATTGATGGGTTGGTCAATAATGCAGGCATCAATGTACCACGATTATTAGTGGATGGAAAACAGCCCCATGGCGAATTTGAACTATCTGTAGATGTTTTTGACAAAATTTGCGGGATTAATCAAAAAGGCCTCTTTTTAATGAGTCAAGCAGTTGCTAGAATCATGGTAGAAAAGAAATCAGGTGTGATTATCAATATGTCTTCAGAAAGCGGATTGGAAGGCTCTGAAGGTCAAAGTGCTTATGCGGCAACCAAGGCTGCAGTGAACAGCTACACTCGTTCATGGGCGAAGGAGCTGGGCAAACAGGGAATACGTGTGGTCGGGATTGCTCCAGGGATCATGGAGGAAACAGGCTTACGAACTCTCTCGTATGAAACAGCCTTGGCTTATACTCGCGGAATCACCGTTGATGAATTACGTCAAAATTATAGTAAAACCACCACAATACCATTAGGAAGAAGCGGCAAGTTAAGTGAAGTGGCAGATCTAGTATGCTACTATCTATCTGACCGAGCAAGTTATATCACTGGTGTTACAACCAATGTCGCAGGTGGTAAAACAAGAGGCTAAGGTGAAAGCGGGGTAATATGATGGCGTTGGTGAACCGTTGGTATCAAGTATTGCAGCATTTTATTACTCAAGATCGACTAACTCTAGAGGAGCTAGAGCTGATTACCAATACAACTTCACAAACAGTCAAAAAGACGATTCAATTACTAAATGAGCAAATGGAACATGTAGGGAAAATCGTGGAAGTCTCAGGTGTTTATCAGCTGAAGGTGATTGATTCAAAGCAATTTGAGGTAGTGATGAACGGCAGCTTAAAGCAACAGATGGATTTTAATTCAAGCAGTAAACGCATGGCGGTCTTAATTGATTGTTTTATGAAACGACAGGATTACGTGATGATTGATGATTTGTCAGAACTTCTGGGGGTCAGTCGTTCAACGGTAAATAAGGACCTGCGGAATTTGAAGCAGCTGCTGCAGGAATTTAACATTTCATTAATTGGAACCCCTAACAAAGGACTGCTGCTGCAAGGACAAGAAGCGGATCTGCGGATGCTGTACTTGCATCATGCCTATGATTATTTAGAATATCTCAGCTTAAGTGAGACGATTTTATTAGTAATCGAAGAAATATCAATCACGAAGAAGCTGGATTTTCGCACTGCCGGCTTATGGAAAAAAGTCATTGGTTTAACCTTGGATCGGATTCAAGAGGGGAATACATTACCGACTGCGATTCCGTATTACGTAAATTATTTCAGTGATGATGCACAAGTAGAAGAGCTGCGGGTGACGATTGAAGAAAGCTACAGCGTGACCTTAAGCCAGTTTGAATTTGACTTTCTGTGCTTTCCTTTGAATATTTTCAACAACAACATAGTGGATGAAGAAGTAGCGGACAATTCAATTGTTCATCAGCTGTTTAAAAGCATGATGACGACCATTCACGAGTCAGTCATTATCGCTATTGATGAAGATCAGCTATTTAAAAATTTGCGAGCTCATTTTATGTTTTTAATTAATCGAATTATTTTTCGCGTACAGACAGCTGATATCTTTGGACGTGATTTTCGTACAAAGCACGCATTTGCTTGTGAATTAGCAGAGATCGGTATTCGTGCGTTGGCAGATGTTTTGAACAAGCCGCAGTGTAGCGCAGAAATTCCTTATTTGGCCATTTATTATGAGTTAGCACTTAAGGCAGATACCAGCGGGAAATTTAAAGAAATTGCGATTGTCTGCAATACCGGAAAAGGAACGGCTTTGATGCTGAAGCGTCAGCTAGGCAATGTACTGGGGCCGAATATTCGGATCGCTCATTATTCAGAGGAAGAATATCAAACGAAGGATTTGAATCGCTATTTTGCTATTTTTACAACGATTCCGCTAAATAAAACCAGCGTTCCTACGACGCTGATTAAGCTGACGGATCTTTTTAATGATAATTGGCTTTTAGGCGAGTGGAAGCGGATTATTGCATCAAAAGCGGCTTCATTTGAGAACATTCATTTTAATTTTAAGACACTGGACAGTCAAAAATCATATGAAGAGAACTTATTGCTAATGCTGAATCAGCTTGAAGCTGAAAAGTGGATCGATGGCGCCTTTAAATCCTATATCCTGCAGAAATCGCAGGAGGAGTCGGCGGTCATTGAAAACGGGATTGCGTTTCCTCATGGTATTAATAATCAAAGTGATCAGATTATTGCCTTTATTGGTTCGTATCCTGAAAAACCGTCAATCGAAGAAATTGAGCTGGTCTTTTTAGTCGCTATTCCAGTCGATTTAACGATGGAGGCCGAAGACGAGCTGTTGAGTTTCTACGATACCATTTTTACCATATCTTCCAGTCCGAGCCTGCGTAAAAAGGTAAAGGAAGTCGTTTCTAAGGAAGAATATACACAGCTATTAACGAAAGGGGAAGTCTAAGATGAATATCTTTTTTTTAGGCGCTATTGCTCTTGTTGCTTACATTGTTCAGACATTTTTAGGCTTAAAGCAAATTAAAAATTTCAATATGGTATATGGACGGATGCGAAGAAGAGGCAAGGTGGCTATCGGCAGACGACCGGGAAAGATTGCTTCAGGGACACTTCTTTTGTTTGCTGTAGATACGACAGGAAAAATCGGAGAGGCAGAGATGATGCAAGGAACATCAATCTTGGCTCGCTTCAAACCTCGCCCGCAATTCATCGGCTTGGATATTCATGAGCTATCTGCGGATCATCCAGTCTTATTGAAGGAAAATAAATTGACTCGTCAAGCCGCGATGAACGCGCAAAAAGTCTATTTGGAAGTTGAAAAGGGCAATTATCAAGAAAGTCAGCCAGTTTCACCAGCGATGAACGTAGGGCTGAAAGTAACGATGCTAAAACAAGCAATTCAGACAAAATTTACTAAAAGGAGTGTATAAAAATGGATTTTCTAATTAAATTCGCAGAAGGCTTCATGGGCCTTTTCCAAACAGGTGCTGAAACATTTATCAGCTGGATGACGGGGATCGTCCCGGTTGTCTTACTATTAATGGTGGCAATGAATACTCTAATTGCCTTTCTAGGAGAAGAACGAGTAACAAAGGTCGCGCAGGCTTCTTCTAAAAATCCCTTTACCCGCTATTTGATTTTACCGTTTCTGTCAGCCTTCATGCTGGGGAACCCGATGTCCTTTACGATGGCTCGTTTCTTACCAGAGTACTATAAACCAAGCTACTACGCGTCGCAAGCACAGTTCTGTCACACAAGCAACGGAGTTTTTCCTCATATTAATCCTGGCGAACTGTTCGTATGGATGGGGATCGCTCAAGGGATTACGGCACTAGGCTTGAATTCAATGGAACTAGCGATTCGTTATATGCTGGTAGGAGTTGTTATGAACTTTATTGGCGGCTGGGTCACAGACTTTACGACAGCTTTTGTTTGCAAGCAGCAAGGCATTGAGCTGAGTAAAGACGTACGAACAGTAGAGTAGAGGAGGAAAAGGAATGACTTACAAGAGTATCAAGATTGTTAAAGGCAACGGCGGATTTGGCGGACCATTAGTCATTACACCGACAGAAGAAAAGCATAAATTTATTTACGTAACCGGCGGCGGTGAAAAACCGGCAATTGTTGACAAAATTGTTGAACTGAGTGGTATGGAGCCAGTTAACGGCTTTAAAACTTCGATCCCAGATGATGAAATTGCCTTAGCGATTATTGATTGCGGTGGAACCTTACGTTGCGGGATTTATCCAAAGAAAAATATTCCAACTGTCAACATTGTACCGACGGGTAAAAGCGGTCCATTGGCACAATATATTACAGAAGAAATCTATGTGTCCGCAGTTGGAATAGATCAGATCACGTTAGCTGATGAAAGTGAAGCAGTCGTTGCGCCGACTGAAGCGCCAAAGGAAGAAAAGAAATTCAAGTACTCTACAGATAAAAAGATCACGGAACAGCGAGCAGAGCAGCAAAGCTTTATCGCTAAGATTGGCATGGGAGCCGGAAAAGTAGTTGCCACCTTCAACCAGTCTGCTCGTGAAGGAGTTCAAACCATGATCAATACGGTCATTCCTTTCATGGCCTTCGTATCATTGTTAATCGGGATTATTCAAGGTTCAGGAATTGGCACAGTTTTCGCCAATATGATGAAGCCATTGGCAGGTAACGTGATTGGCTTGATCATTATCGGTTTTATCTGCTCGCTGCCATTTCTGTCACCATTACTAGGACCAGGAGCAGTAATCAGTCAGATTCTAGGAACTCTGATTGGTGTAGAAATCGGCAAAGGCAATATTCCGCCGCAGCTGGCGTTACCAGCATTGTTTGCGATCAACACGCAAAATGCCGCAGACTTTATTCCGGTTGGTTTAGGTCTAGAGGAAGCAGAAGCAGAAACTGTTGAAGTCGGAGTACCATCCGTTTTGTATTCCCGTTTCTTAAATGGGGTGCCTCGCGTATTAGTAGCGTGGCTGGCAAGTTTCGGTATGTACAGTTAAACTAGAGGTAAAAGTAGTTGTTGGGAGAGATGAAAAGATGATTTTTGAGACGCACGTAACGAACATTGGACCAGAGGCAGAGATGTTTCAGGCTGAAAAAATGCTGATTTTTTTCGGGGATGAAGCTCCTGAGACGCTGGCTGATTATTGCTACAACATTGAGCTAAAGGCTTCAACCGGTGATATTTTGCCAGGCATGACCTTTGGCTTTAACGATCAGACGTATAAGATCACAGCCGTTGGAGATGTGGTTAAGAAGAATTTAGACGATTTAGGGCATATCACCGTGCGTTTTGATGGTGCCGCAGAAGCAGAGCTTCCAGGAACATTATATGTAGAAGAAAAGAACCTGCCTGATATTCAAATCGGAACGAAAATCAGTATTTATTAACAGCGAATTTTCTTGGCAAGTATCACTAACGTGGTACTTGCCAAGATTTTTTTTCAGCAAAAATGGAACAAGCAAGACAGAACATGTCATGGGAATAAAAATGACTACGACAAATGGCATATCGACAGAAAAACTTGATATATCAATATTTATAACAGTTTTCAACACTTAAACAGCAATGAAAATAGAAGAAGAAATGTAGCTTTTGACTCGCTATCAGCAAATTAATCGTTGATAAACTTTCTAATTTAGAATGATTTCATTTATTTTTAGTAAATCAAGACTCAAAATTTATTATTTTTAATCGATAATGACGTTTCTAAGGTAGGGAAATGAAACATAATAGAATTGAAATAAATCCACACAAAAAAATTAGAAAAAATGAACGAAATCGATAGATGATTAATGGAGGGATAGAAATGAGAATATTAGTACTGACCAAAAATATTTTTCATGAGTTAGAATTACAACGAGAATTACAGGTTTTAAATCACGAGGTATTCGTGACAAGAAATGAACGGAATAACTCCTTATTGGCTAATTGCGGAAGTGTCTTTGATTGTCTATTTTTGAGCGAAACATTATCGGAAAAGGAATTCTTAACCATAGTGAAGGAATCCTCTTCTTTATTTGATGGGCAAATTATTCGCATAAATGTTGAAGAGGGACAGCAAATTCCCGCATCAAAGGAAAAGTTGGACGTCTTGTATGTTGATCGATCTTTTGTAGAAATTAGGGAGCTTTTGGATATCCTAAACACTAAAAATGATGAACACTTAATGGCAACCTCGATAGAAGAATTCAATCGAAAATTAAGCAAGCAAGAGCAATTGTTTTTTGAGAATCTGCAGGAAGGAAAAACAATTGCCAGAGAGGACATGTGCTGGTTAATTTGGGGAGAAGATGAATCAAGCTCAAGAAAATCACAGCTATCTAACTTAGCCAAAAAGATCAATCGAAAACTAGATGAGTGCAACTACACAGACAAAAGAATCAAGACCTATTGGGGAAAAGGCTACATTCTGCAGTAGTCTGTTAAAGTAGTAGAAATTTATAGCTAAAAGCGAAGTTGTGACAGAAGTGGTCAGCTTCAAGAAATAAGAAGGAATTTTCGAAAATTGTTTTTCAAATTTTTATAAAGCGTCGGAAAAAGGCACTGTGACAAGAATCCTGCCACAGTACCTTTTTTAGTTGATGTATTGGGAATAGCATTATTTTTCCAGAGCTAATTGACGTTGAGACCAAGTGTGATGGAATGCAATGACGATAAGTGCAGCAGCTACTAATACGATGGCTCCTACGAGCTTGATGAACAAATCATCGATCAGCGGCAACGAACCCTGCATCGCATTGGTCATACAGTGAAACATGACACACAACCACGTGCTTTTCGTCACCCGACGAATAGCCGCCATTGCAAAAGAGGCACCGATGGCGTAGAAGGAGAAGGATAGCAAGTTGCTGGAATTTTGCGATGTACCGACGATCAAAAAGAGTGGCAAATGCCATGCGACCCAAATCAGCGAGGTAATAAGTGTTGCAGGGATGAAAGAGAATTTCTTCTCAAGCGTCGGCTGTAAATAGTTGCGCCAGCCAAGCTCTTCTGATCCGCCAACGAAAAAGAATAAGGGAGAAATCAGTAGCGTCATCCAGATGGGGAAGCGTTCAGCAGCGGCAGTCCCACCAGAAAATGGGCTAACCTCAGTCGCGATGCCTCCCAGCAAAGCAGGTACCGCAAAAAATAGCACTACGAATAACACAAGCAGACCATAATAGACAGGCTTTTGTTTGATGTCAAAAGATGATTTAGCAAATTTCTTCAGTGAATAATCGGTTTGCTCCCGGCGGAATGCAAAAAAGGCAGCGATTGCCGGACAATTTGCGGCAAGAACAACAAGGATAACAGAAAAGGACTCGCCATAATTAAACCAGCCAAGCTCCTGCGCCAGCAGAATAATCCCCCACAATAAATACGGAACTAAGAATACCAACAATAAATAGACCTTCAAACCACTTTGATTACTTTTCATTTGATAACCCTCCATTTTTTCGTTTTGATACATCGCCGCTCAGTAGGAGAACGGTAGATAAGTATAAAGTTGTCACCAATTTATCAGGATCAAGCTGCATCGCATTTTCATAGGCTTCACCGATTTTGTAGTGACGAGCTAAGATCAAATCCCGTATCATTCCATCAAAAGCAGTTCCCATAAATAATAGAAGATCTTCAATGGACGTTTTTGGTTGAAAATAACCTGCTTGAATTTTTTCTGCTAACCAGCCGAAACATTTTTCTTGAAAAATCGTCTCCTGTGCTCCTAGACGATTTTCAGATCTGAAATGCTCCAGACGTTCCAAATCGTTAGCATACATATTTGTGACCTCAAAATAAATTTTTCCTGCGCCGACATAGTTTTTCAGTACCTCATTTTGCCAAAGCCGAAATAGCTGCTCCAATGTTTGTTCAGGGACAAGCTCTAAAGACAAAATAGCGTTCACCTCTTGCTCCATATCACAGGCCGGACATTCACGATTGATCAGGGCGATCAAAATATCATCTAATCCTGAATAATAGCGATAAATGCCACCTTGACTTAACCCGCTTTTTTGGATAATGTCCCGTAATGAAACGGAGTAAATAGGCTTTTCCATCACTACCTGATAAGCCGCATCCAGAATTTCGTCTCTCTTTTTCTTAAAATAATCTTCACTCACTTTTGGCATGCTGCTTCCTCCTTATGTCTACCTATAAAAATAAATGACACACTGTTCACTTTAGATGATAGCAGTGCGAACATTAGGTGTCAACATAAAAATGACAATGTGTTCATTTTTATTCGATCAATAGGGGTTACCACATTGAAAGAGGTGGGTAAATGGTTCAGTCACAGCTTTGATTTATTCAAAATGCTAAATAAAAGAAAAAATATTGAGAACCAAAAGAAAGAAACGAAATGCTATCATTTAATGAGAAATATTTTTCGGTTACAGTGTTCATATAAATGATCCCGTTAATTTTTTGTGAGAATTTCTTTGAGCCACGAAAGAAAAGGAGCGTTATCAAGAAGGGGTTGGTGAAATTGGATTATAAAAGAATGTATGGCATTCATTATGAGGCGGAAGTGGGAGGCTACATTTCAGGAACTTATCTTCAGAACCGAAAGAATTATGTCCATTTAACTGAATTGTATCCTAGTCAATTTCCAGAAGATAAGATACCCGTACCAGTGCTTCAGATTGCTAGTATAATGATGTTCGATTCTTTAGTGCGAGCACAGAAAAATTTAGAAAAATATGCTAAATACGCAAATGTGACGGATGCGGACAAGCTAGAAGTAAGAGAGCTGAACTATCAAGAGATTGAGCTAATCAATAGATGTCGCGTATTCATGGAGGAACGAAAAAGAGCGCGCTCTTATGCGGAACGCTTCAAAAACGAAAAGTTAAAATGCCCTTATTGCGGAAATACTAATATTGCGGAGATGGTGGTAGGGGAAAAAACGTTCCAATTAATGGATAAGCACAAAACAACTCAGGTTGATGAACGCTTTCAAAAAGAACTCAGTGTTTATTGCAATAAGTGCGCGACTCAGATACGATAGACGAGTGCAAATTAGAATAGGCAAAGAAGAAGTATCCAGCAGCGATACTTCTTCTTTTTTAGTGCTGAACTTAGTGGATAGTTTAATTTTGGTGATTTTGAAAAGGACTCACACCAGTTTAAATTTCGTCCACGGGTTCAAATAATTGATGAGGGCAATTTCATCTTTTGAAATTCTTCCAATTTTATTTTTACGGTCATCCTTATGCGGTGTTAATACGATCTGCAATTCATTTTTGTAAATTCCAAAGCGGTCGTTTCCGATTAAAATATCGCCAAATTCAAATGTCATGTCGTTGTCATGAGGAGGATTCGCTTCGTTTTTATAAATAACACGTGACTGTGTAGAGCGAGCGACAAGGGCATTCGTATCGCCACGGCGAAAATGCTGCTGCTCACAAGCGATTTTTCGTTCCAATTCTGTTGTCTCCGCTAAAAAATCCACCTTCAATTGAAGCTGATAACGATCTAGTTCTGCCAGTGCCTTCAATTCCTCTTCAGTAGCATAGGCATTTCCAATGATGACATCATCAATGAGGCCAGTGGCGAATAATTTTTTTGCCTGTACCTCGATTGGCAAATAACGATCACTTTCCAAAGTAGGCAAGCCATCATTCACATTCCAAGGACCTTGTTCTCCATATTGGCTGGCTACGAAGGCGGCGGTATGAATGCCATTCTTCTTAAATCGTTCGCTGCATTCTAGGAAAAACTCTTCTGTTAAGCCAGTTCCCACCTGTGGGTAAAAATTGTGACAGCCGAATAAATATGGTTTATTGGCTTGATAACTCAAAATATTCTCAAGGTAAGCGACATCATTGCTCATGTTCAATTCGATGATGAGTCCATAAGGATTATAGCTTATCAGTGCTTCGGTATTTCCATCAAATCCTTGATCTAAACGAATCCCATCCACGCCTAATTCCGCAAAAAAGCGCAGATCCTGATAGCTGATCCCCAGTTTTTCAAAGATGCGAGGAGAGATATCGATGATGGTTAAATAGCCTAAATCCTTCGCCACAGCAATGATCCTGCTGAATTTTTGTTTGGTGGCAAGGATGTCGTCCGCTTCAAGCATACTCATGAAAAGTCGAGAATATCCGTATTTTTTCCCCAGTTCTAAATAGTCTTTGTCTTTTGAAAAATCACTATGGTCTGGATAAATGGAAAGTCCTAATTGTCTAAATGTCATGGTTTATTCTCCTTTGTAATAAAGTACCCCAGAAGCATTTGTACCAACTAAAGGGATCAACGCCACTTCGGGATAGTTATGTTTGATTGTTTGTTCAAAGCTATCTTTGAGCACTTGATTGTTTGTTAAAACGGAACCTGTAATAGCAATTTTACTTTGATTTGCGCTCGGACCTATTTGATCAAGGATTGCCAAAACCTGAAGGCCTAAACATTTTCCGCAACGCTTTAAAATCTTTTGGAAGGCTTGGTTTTTAGTGCCGTGTTCTGCAAATGCTTTTCCAAAAGCCGCCAAATCATTGCGAGGAAGACGATTGAACAGCTGAACAGCTTCAAATACATTTTCTACGCCAATTATTGGCAAAATTAGTTTTGTTAAATCACCGATGATTCCACGATCCGCTTCTCCCAGCATTCCTTTAAACGCCTGACGCACCAAATCATAGGCGCTGCCCTGATCCCCTAATAAATGTCCCCAGCCGCCAGCTCGATAGGCTGTTTGATTGAATTGGCCTAAGACAATCGAACCTGTTCCAGCGATGACCAAGATTCCGTCTGTTCCCTGTAATCCTTTCAGCATTGCCAGTTCAGCATCGGATAAGACGACTGCTGGACGATGAAATGCCCGTTCAATAAATTCTGCGATTTCTTTTTGGTTTCCAGCACTTTGACTACCGGCTACACCAGCTAAAATTAGCTCACAATTAGCTATCGGCAATTTATCGAATAATTCTGTTAAAACGCTCTCAATATTTTGTTTCGTCTGCTTGAAATCGACCAAACTATTTCCTGGTTCAGCCTTTCTTTCAGCCAGTAATTCTCCTGTTTCAGAGTAAGCCTGAGCGGTGATGACTGTTCCACCGCTGTCTATTCCTATTCTATAATACATAGATTTTTTCCTCCAAAATACTTGACATGGAATAAAAATACGTTTACATTGTATCTGAAATGAAATTTTATTTCAAGTTTTGTGAAGAAATGAAATCGAATTTCTAAAAAAGGGGAGAAAAAAGAAAGATTGAAGGAGGTCAGTTAGTAAAGATAGAACATTATGGGAGGAACAAGGATGCCGATTTTTGCCAAAATTCAGGAACAACAAGAGGCGTTTTCAAAATCAGAATTAAAAATCGCGCAGTTTATTTTGGACCAACCGCAGGATGTGTTGGAAATGACTGCTCAACAATTAGCCAGAGCAGCTGATTCCAGCAGTGCCGCTGTTATCCGTTTGTGTAAGCGGTTAAAAGTCTATGGTTTCCCGCAGCTTAAAATAGAATTATCCGCGGATTTAAGCGGGGGAGAACTTAGTCGGAAAATACAGCCAGAAGTACGTGAAAATGAAGAAATCAGCTCCATCAAAGAACGCTTACTAGTGAATACTCAAAATTCTTTAGCTGAAACGGTTGAAGAAATAGACGATGATCAAATCCATCAGCTTAGCCAAATAGTTGCTCGTTCAAGACGGTTACTTGTTTTAGGTATCGGTGTTTCTAATCTAGTAGCTCAAGATATTGCCCAAAAGTGGGGAAGTGTTGGCACTATTGTTATCGCTTTTAATAATGTGAATGATCTATTGCCGATAGTAGCAAATGCTGGAATTGAGGATTCCCTGTGGGTAGTAGACAATTCAGGAGAAACCCCAGAAGCAATATATGCAGCTCAAATCGCTAAAGAACGAAAGGTTCCAATCATTACGATGACTAAAAAGGGCAGCAATACCATCTCTGAGCTAGGTGATGTGGAAATTCATACGAGCCAGCCGATCGAATTACCGGGAAGAATTGCTGCGACGGATTCCTTACTATTACAGTTTATGGCTATTGATATTATCTTTTATGATTTTGTGAGTCGGAATTACGAATCAAGCATTTCTCAGTTGAATCAATCAGCGAAATTTGTGAAGGACTACAAGAACCATTTCTATAAAAATAAATGATACAAACAATCTATTGTTAAAAAAGGAGAAGTACCATGGATAAATTCATGAAGATTATTGAAGAAAAACTTGTGCCGCCAATGTCTAAACTAGGGACACAACGGCATCTATTAGCCATTCGTAATGGTGTAGTGTCGACGTTGTCGCTCATTTTAATCGGTAGTTTCTTTCTTATTTTTGTAAATATTCCTTATAAACCATTAGCTGACTTATTAGCCCCATATAGCGCAACGATTGCTTTGCCATTTCGGATGACCATGGGCTTGATGGCGATCTATGCGACCTTTATCATGGGGTCTGATCTTGCCAAATCCTACAAGCTCGATCCAACAACCGGCGGGGTATTGTCGCTAGGTGCATTTTTCATGCTGCAAATGCCTGTGAATGTGACCACGCCTGCTGACGCACCATTAGGCTTTGTTTTACCGATGGCATCATTGGGAGCTTCTGGGATGTTCTCAGGAATCTTAGCAATGATCTTTTCTGTTGAAATTTATCGCTTTTTCACCAAAAAGAAAATCACGATCAAAATGCCCGAACAAGTACCACCAGCAGTTGCCCGGTCGTTTGAAGCCTTGATTCCGGGGGCAGTCGTTTTGATCACATTGTGGATCATCCGCGATATCATTGGCTTTGATGTGAATTCGGCTTTAATGGCAATGTTTAAACCAATTACTGGATTACTTGGAAACAACTTATTTGGTGCCTTACTGCCAATGTTCTTTATCCATTTATTGTGGTCGTTTGGGATTCACGGGATGAGTATTGTCGGCTCTGTTATCCGTCCAATTTGGCTAGTGATGTTAGACGACAATGCTAAAGCGTTAGCATCAGGAACATCGGCTACAAAGCTTCCTTATATCGCACCAGAACAATTTTATCAATGGACAGTGACGATTGGTGGAGCAGGTGCGACCATAGTTGTTGCCGCATTATTCCTGTTCATTTGTAAATCAAAATTTCTAAAAGAAGTCGGACGCTTCACCTTGATTCCTGGGATTTTCAATATCAATGAACCAATGATGTTCGGAGCCCCAATGATTTTGAATCCATATATGTTCATTCCGTTTAATCTAGTTCCGTTAGTATTGACGACAATTTCCTATTCAGCTATTAAGCTGGGGATCGTCAACGGCTTTACGACGTATCAGGCATGGACGCTTCCAGCTCCAATTGGTGGGTTCTTGAGTGCCGGGAATGATTGGCGCGTCGTGGTGTTGATTGTTGTGAACCTCCTTGTCGCAGGAATTATTTACTATCCTTTCGTAAAAGCCTATGACAAGAAGATGGTCCAAGATGAAATGGCGCAGGTAGAAGCAAGCGCTGCAGAATAAGTTTTAAAAGAGAGGGTGGGAAACGATGTACTGGATCGCTGTATTCGCATTTTTCTTCATTGTATTAACTGTGAGTCAATTTTTATTAAATAATTTAAAGAAAACAGGCATTCGAATTCATCGTTGGATTTGGGCTTTTGCTTCCTTTCTAATTATGATTCTTCCAAATGTTTTATTGCCAAATTTATCTGAGCAGGTAAATATCTTCCTGTATGCATTGTGCGCAGTTTTTGCGGTCAATTTTATGATCGAGCAGAGAAAGTATGTAGAAGCGATGAATAGTCGATACCCTACTCAAGCAAAAACGAAATAGAGCTTAAATCAGGCAGTATGCTTTCTGCTTTTCGATTCATTAGAAAAAGATTCTAATGAAAAATAAACCGGAAACAAGTGACAACCGAGTCTTTCGGTTTTGCTTGCTTCCGGTTTTTTGAATTCTTCTCTTAAATCACCGTTTTCTGCAATTCAGTAAAGCTTTCCACCGTTTTGATCTGTTCACTGCCTCGTTCCCATTGATATTCTTTACAGTCGATGCCTGTTGCTCCCTTGACCATATTCTTAAAATGACCAACCTTATCCATATTATTCAAATGGAATCGTTTGTTGCCCCAGACACCGTAGATATCGTTAGCAGTTCCTGATGCCTGCGGTTGATAATAAATAAACATACCAAATTCATTCCTTTCATTCGTTATTGTGCTAGTGTCAATGGCTTCTAATTTATTCGGATTTTGTTTTTTAATGGCATTGTAGGTAGGCACTAACATACTTAGATAATGTTGATACCCACTTGCGGCATAATCAGCCTTCGCACCGCCAACTCTGAACAAGCCTTTACAAAAATCCTCTATCGTACTTTTTCCTTCGACCTTATAAATCCCATTTCTATTAGATAAAAGAAAGGCATAGGCGCTGAAATAGTCATCCAAAGTATTGAAATGGACATAATACCCACCTTCATTTGTCGGTTTCGCACTCCCTCGTCGTATACGTATTCCTAAGTCGGGTGGGGCGGTGAATGGTTCAGAAATTCCGCTCCAATTGTTATCAATACTCCCGACAATGGATATGTTGGGATCGCCCCAATGACTTTCGATAAACATTTGAGCGATTAAAAAACTTGGTTTCAACTGATATTTTTTGGAATGTTGAATAATCCGGTTAATATTCTGTTCAGAAATAGTTTTACCAGCATTAACCAGTGAACCTGAATTGTAATCTGCTGACATGATTAATCACCTCTTCATTATTATAGGGGAATATAGGTGCACTTATGTTGCCGAAAAAAAGACATAAAAAAGAAGAAAACAGAGTAAAAGCAGACAGGGCAACTGACTTAAAAATCTTCCCACAAACAATAAAGGGCAAGAAAATCTGATCATCGATTTTCTTGCCTTTTTTCACAAGTTTAATTTAATTTACTCTGCGATGTGTACGAGATATCCGCTTCAACGTAAGGATGAATTTTTATTTGAGAACACTGTTTTATTAAGTCACTCTCCACCAAATCCTCGAAACAAATAAACACCCAAAACCGCATTAAACCCCATCGCCGCAATCACACTGAACCGTTCAGGGATACCGAAGTATTGGATTGGCACTACGTTGATACCAATGGCTCCGGTGACCATAAGTAAAAGTGCAGCAGCGGCCCAGATTTCTAATGAACGATAGTGATTACTACGAAAGCTGCCAATCGTAATAGTCAGTAGGGACGTGATCGAAAGGACCACGACTAAGACGGTCACGACGACATGCATGACATCTTGGAAGGTTCCAGCAAAACCACTGTCAGTTAAGGGAAACATGGTATATCCCACTGCGGATAACCACATCATTACCGCAAATAGATAAATCCGATGCGTATGGATTTGCTCAATCTCCCTTGAATATAGACGCACACGAGCATGACACACACGACACTGCCGACGCCAGATAGGGAAGAGAGCTGGTTCCACAAAATTCTGGAAGGCGAATTATCTGCGCTTAAGTCACTGACCGCCTGTGCCATCCAGTTGTATCCGGGATAAGCTAGCGGACTGAAAACCAACGCTGCGATGTAGGATAAGAAGCTAACCATGCCAAATAATCCTAGCCATTGAATTAGGTTTCTTTTCTTATCCATGGGCATTCGCTCCTGTTCGATAACATTCATTGAATTGGCGAATATGCTGCTCCAGCATTATCAACGCTTCCGGCTCTCTTTCTGGTTGCCGATCGCAAATCGTCAGCAGCAAATGAATCGGCGCGTAAAATTGCAACGCCATAATCTTAGGATCATTTGGCTGCATGACACCTGCTTGCGTCAGCATCGAAAATAGCATTCCTTGATAAGAAAGCGGATCGTCTGCGTATTGCTTCGTGAACATTGCGGCCAGCTCACTGTTTTGAAACTGCTCGATCGTCAACAGTTTGCGGAAATTGGCGGCGTAATCATTATGTAAAAAGAAAGCAAAGAGCTTATTGCCGATCTCTACAAGCTGTTCTTCAGACATCGTTTCGAAAGCACCCGCATCTGTTTTACCATCGTGTCCATTCATCTGCAACGCCGCCATATTTGTTTCGTAACGAGTATTCATTGCTTGTACAACGGCATCGAATATTTCCTTTTTGTTCTTATAATGCTTATACAAAGACGGTGCCTTAATTCCGACTGCCCGTGCGATCTCTTCGACATTGACCGCATCGTAGCCCTTTTTAGCAAAAAGGTGAGAGGCTTCTGCGATTATTCGTTCTTTTGTAGAAAGGTTGCTCATGGTCTGCACTCCTTTTGGCTAATGTTTATTAGCTTTTCTTTCATCTTAGATAAAAGTTATTAGCCTGTCAATTGAATTCTTTTTTTAGCATACCGAAATAATCCCGCGCCTTCAGCCTTTTTTAGTAGTACATTACCTCTGGTGTTGAGCTTAGACAATGAATTAAATGCTTAAATCTCATGATTGAAAAGCTGCATAAAAGTGATTGCTTAAAGATGTACAGATTAACTAATTAAACGGCTATTTTTTAATTAGGATCACTTCGTTTTGCGCCGCACTTCCAATTAAAAGCCCAACAAATTATCCGAAAATTTCGCGGATAGTTTGTTGGGCTTTTTTGATTACTCAACCAGTTTTTGAATAGGGATATACATCTCGGTTAAATACTCATTTTCTGGCTGCTTTTCGTCGTTTAAATAATGGTAGTAGATACCACCGAGCGCTTCATAACCATTTTCAGGTATCCATTTCATAAGGGCTTCAAGTGTGGGATCTTGTTGTTCATAAGGCCCTCGATCAATTGTCACAGCGATTGTGCGAATCGGATGGGTCAGAGTATGCAGCTCGTTCTGTGCTTTGAGAGGTTTCGGAGTGGCAAAACCGATTTCTACATCTAAAGCTTTCAGATCAACATTATGAAAGCAGACGATGGGTCCGCTGCTGGGGAATGCCTCGTTTTCTTCAATTAGCTTAAGAATTCTGCCGATGGCTTCTCCCATAAATTCTGCGTACTCTTCGAAAAAATTGATCGTTTTACGATGCGTCAGCATGTGCTGTTCAGGTAATTGTTTGACCATAATATCAGCTATTTTTGTCATGATAGAATCCTCTTTTCAGTTGTATTTAAAAGAAGCATAACAAATTCGTCGACGCTGGGCTTGTTCTCCAGTGCTCAGTTTGTTTTCAGTCCTAGGAATCGATACACCAAACAAATTCCTGTCGCTAAAATCGTGCTGCTGAGCGCTTAAATTGGTCATTCATCACTGTTTAATAGAACCAGTAAGACTAGGCAGAGAAGTAATAAGTGAAAGTCATGACAAAGAGGTTGGCGCCATACTTTTCTTATGGAGGTACCAATACCTCTTTGTTTTCTTGTTTTAAACCGCAGTAGATTGGCTTTCATCTAAATCTTTGTCCTTTGGCAGGATGTCGTTGGGAAGGGAGTCCAAGATATCCTGAACACTGGGAATCTCGTATCCTTCAGGTTTTTCTTCTGACCAGGACTTGCCGCCATCGGTTGAATACAGTGTTTTTCCGTCTTCTGATTGTTTGGTGATCACTGATTTCACATTCTCTTCAAAGCCTTCAGGGGCTTGATCTGACCAAGTTTTCCCGCCATCCGTGGAATATTGGATTTTCCCATCGTTGATTTTCATCGAGACGCCGCCTTCAACGGGAACGGTAAAGCCGTTTTCGAGCCAGTCTTCGATTTCTGTTAGCGGATCTGACCAGGTTTTCCCTCCATCTTCAGAATATTTCCATTGATTTTCGTTTGGATCAAAGGTGGAGACTTTTTTTCCGTCAGTGCTTTTCCAAGTCAGCTTCCCATTTTTATCGACTACCACACCGTCTGGTTTTTTCTCCGTCCAGGTTTTTCCTCCATCAGAGGAGAAGGTCCATTTCCCGTCTTCCTGCTTCATAATTGTACTGTTTCCCTTTTGGTCACTGAAGGGGAATTTAAAGGTGTTTTTAGCGGAGGTGATGGTTTCTGATTTGGAGTTTTGGTAGCGTAAACGCCCGTCTTCGTCTTCATAAATGCCATCGGGCGGTGTAGTGGACCATGAGAGACCTTCATCAGAAGAAAACTCCCAGCGTCCATTATTGCGCCTGATTTTGACATCGTCTACCGTTGTTTTTTTGTTGCGTTTACTTGGAAAGGTAACTTCTGTTTGACTATTGATCTTCGTTTCAGTTATGGCTTTTCCAATATTGTAGGAGACAACTGAAAGTCCGATCAATATCGCGAATACGACTACTCTTACTGTAAAAGGAATATCTCGTAGAATAGTGGACCAGGTTGTTTTAGTTGAATTGTTGGGAATTTTCCTATTTTTCATATGCACGACCTCATTTCTATTTTATATAGTCACTATAATTGGCGAACCTATAATGAAGCTGTAATCGAAAAAAGGGTGTATTTTTTTATAATTAGTCAAAAAAGTCTTTAGTATTTGTAAAAATTCTTTCATTACGTGTGTTATGTTTAGCGATTCAAGCTTCATTAGAGGTTCATCCTTTATAATTGAAAAGAGCATTGAGAAGGTTGGTCCGACTTTTTGCAGAAAAAGAGGAAGAAGGAGGACGTTAAATGAAACTTTTACTAGTTGAAGACGAAGCGATGTTAGCGGAAGCAACTGCTCAAATTTTAAAGAAGCAAGGCTACTTGGTCGATATTGCAGAAGAAGGCGAATATGGACTGGATTGTTTGCTTTCAGGCGTATACGATTTAGCGATTTTAGATATTATGCTGCCAAACAAAGACGGCTTGACGATTTTAAAGGAAGCAAGGGAGGCGGGTATTGATATTCCGATCCTGATGCTGACGGCAAAAGGCGAGTTGGATGATCGGGTTGACGGTCTGAATAGCGGGGCGGACGATTATTTGTGCAAACCATTCCAATACCAAGAATTGCTGGCTCGACTGAAGGCATTAGGCAGGCGAAAAGGCGAATTTAAAATCGATGGTCTGCTTTCCTTTGGTGATTTTGAACTGAATCCTTACAATTTGCAGTTAAAAACGCAGATGGGAGAGCGGAATTTAACAAAAAAAGAAGCGAATATTTTGGAAATTCTAGTAGCCAATTACCCTCAATTGACCTCGAAGGATCGAATGATTGAAAAGGTTTGGAGCTACGATTCGGAGGCTGAATACAATCATGTTGAGATGCATGTATCCCTTTTGAGAAAGAAGCTGCGCCAAGTAGAGAGTGTCGCTCAGATCAAGGTCGTTCGAAATTTAGGCTATCGCTTAGAATTTACGCAAGGTGAAGACGATGATTAAGCAATTTAGAAAACGCCTGATCGTAATGACGACTGGCTTTGTGACGCTTATCCTAGTTGCGGCCTTTGCGACGATTTTTTTAACGACCTATTTGAAGCAAAAATCGGATAATTATGAGAAATTGAACCAAGCCGAGCAGCTGCGGATCACGGGCGGCAAGGTCAGCTTCGATGAGAAGAACGCGGATACGATGGAAATTAGTCGCATCGTGACAGGGGCAGGCGTTTATTTCAATATGCTGGTAGACAAATCCGGCAAGCCGTTTATGATAGATTCTGCCTTGAAGCTTTCGAAAAAGCAATACAATCAGGCCGCAAAATATGCCTGGAAAAATCGTGAGGGCGGGGTCATAAAAATGAACGGGCGGGAATGGCAATATGTTGTGGCACCTGCCATTGCCAATTTTGATTATGGCGATAGCGATCAAAATCAAGCTGATCAGAAGAAGGACGAAACGTATCTCATGCGCTTTTTAGATATTACCGATTCGAAGAAAAGCGTAGCTTCTCTGGGAACCACCTTGATCGTTGTCGGACTAGGATTGATCATCTTCTTCTTTTTAGTGATTGCTTTCTTTACGAATCGCGCGTTACGTCCGATGGAAGAGGCTTGGAAAAAGCAAAAGCAGTTTATCGCCGATGCTTCTCATGAATTGAAGACACCGCTAAGCATTGTTTCAACGAATGTTGATGTTCTGTATGCGAGTCAGGAGGATACTATCAAAGATCAGTTGAAATGGCTGGATAATATTTCCCGCGGCACGAAACGAATGAATGGACTCGTCAATAAATTGCTTACCGTAGCGAGGGCCGATAGCGGATTTGAACAACTGAACGTGTCGAATGTTCAAGTGGATCAGCTGCTTACAAATACGCTAGCCAATTATGAAACTAAATTCGAAGAGAAACAGGTGACAGTCAATAAAAATATAACGAAAGTTATGATAAAAACGGATGAAATCTTACTTCAGCAGCTTTTCGATATTTTTATTGATAATGCCAGCAAATATACAAACGAAAAGGGTGGGTTAGATGTTTCGCTAGAAGCTAAAGGACGTGAGGGGATCATCATTTTTCAGAATACCGGTGTTGGCATCTCCGAAGAAGACCTACCCAAAATTTTTGATCGCTTTTACCGTACCAATGAGGTTCGCCAAAAATACGAGGGCAGCTATGGCTTAGGCTTATCCATTGCCCAAGGGATCATTGAGCAATTGGGTGGAACCATCAATGTCGAAAGCACAATAAATGAGGTGACTAAGTTTACGATTCGTCTGCCTTTAAAGAAACAATTCTCGACTAATAAATAACTGTCCTGCATGTTTAGCAGACTTTGATTGAACACTCGCCTATGATTGGCGGGTGTTTTTGTTTTCGAAAGCCAAGCCTTAATCAATCTTCTTTTTTGATCTGTCATCAGTGGTAATTGATCAGAAAATATTCGGACAATAATTTCAGCCAAACAGCCAAATAGTAATTCCTTTCATGAAAAAGTCTATTGATTATAGGTTCATTATAGCTAGGTACTGTATAGTAGCTTTCACAATAGTAACTTTCATATCAGAGGCATTACAGAAATGGAGGTGAAAGAAATGCTGATGCGTTCTCTCGTACTGTCATTGATTCTCACCATAGTTGTTAACATGCTTTTTTCTGACCGACACAATGATACCAAATAGGAGATTGGAGTTGGGTGCTATTTTGCTCTATTTTTAAATGAAAAATTCGGACTACGTTTTTCTTTTACATGTTCTATTAAATTACTACTTCAGCTACTATTTTAGTTGGTTTAATAGTGACAAATGCTCCTTTTTTTTCGCCAAGTAAACGGCGACGGACTATAAAGTTGAAAAGTCTATTCATTGGAACCGATGAATAGACTTTTTGTACTTAAAGGGAGTATAAAATTTTTACATAAATAAATCACTTTACAGCAGGAATATCCATGTCCGGCTTCACGAACTAGCTTTTCTACGCAAGCTACGCATACAGTTACTGCTAAACTTCATTAAGCAGAACTAGCATATCGGCAATAAGCAAAAATATTTCGAAATTTGAGAAACACCGAGTAGGTACCAATCAACATCAGTTCTCTTCATTCACTGTGTTTCTTGGCAATTTAGAAATATTTTGGTCTTATTGCTGAGACACACAGTGATTGCTTGCAGAGCTGATGTGGAACAGTACCTACCTGGTGCTCAAAAGCTGAGCGAGTTTGCGAAGCCTTTCTTGACATTAAAGGAAGTATAACATTTTAAGCGGTCAAAGGATTGATACATCAATCTTTTGACCGCTTTTCATCTGGTCTTTTTCCTATTAAACTGGAGATATGAAACCCAATATTTTACACGCCATTTTCTTTGATGAATATCAAAACTGGGAGAAATTCAATCAAAGGTACACAAGAAGGATTCGATCCGTTGTGAAAAGAGAAGTGAAGAAGTTTCGCGATTGTGGTGACCTTAAAAAAGGTTATCGTCTATTTGTCTGTGAAGGATGCCATGATGTAAAGAAAGTGGCTTTTCGTTGTAAAGGGAAATTTTGTCCAACTTGTGCAACTGGGGAAAGTCAACGGTGGGCAGAGGTTGCGGCGAATGATCTGTTTACAGTGACGCATCGACACGTCATCTTCACGATCGATGAAGGTTTACGTGAGATTTTTCTGAAGGAGAAGTATCGTAAGGAGCTTTTAAAAGGATTAATGGATGAAGCTGCACGGATACTATTAGATTTTTTTAGAAAGCACCATATACAAGCTGGGGTTGTGGCAACACTCCACACCTTCGGTTCTCAGCTAGAATACAATCCGCATGTTCATTTAGTCGTCACCATGGGTGGACTGACGAAGGATGGAAAATGGAAGGACTATGAC
>NZ_KE136357.1:1270486-1313927 GCF_000406965.1 Enterococcus avium ATCC 14025
AAAACTTCGATTCCAATGGAGTGGTTCATTACATTTGTCTTGAATGTGGGATAAAGGAAAAAATTCCAAAGGAAGTAGTTCAATTTTTGGATGCAGGAGATGTTGCATTTGATCCTGAGAACGCTCCGCAATTTGATTGCGAAAAATGTGGTGGAGAGATGTATCCAGAATACTATAAGAACGTACTTGGATACGAATTTAGAATCAGTGATCGACAATAAAATGATTTATCTAAACAAAAAGTCCTCAGGAGCGGTTTTCTCCTGAGGTTTTCTTATGTCCAACCGACGACACGATGGACGATTCAAGGTTCATTATAGGTTGAATCGTTATAGTGGTAACACCACATTTGAACCATGTGGGTGATGAAAACAATGCGAGGGGGAGTCAGAAAATGAAGGAAATGATTTTAAAAACCAATAATCTTACAAAAAAATATTCTGGAGGCGCAGGTGCAAAGCAAATAAATATGACGTTGAGGAAGGGAGATATCTACGGTTTTATTGGCCAAAACGGTGCAGGAAAAACCACCCTTTTACGCCTGATCACCGGGCTGATCCATCCAACCAGCGGAGATCTAGAGCTTTTTGGAAGCAGCGAGGAACAGGCACTGATCCTAGCAAGAAAAAGAATTGGCGCCATGATTGAAACGCCGGCCTTTTTCCCTAAAATGACAGCGCGGGGAAATTTGGAGTATTACCGTATACAACGAGGAATCAAGAATCAAAACGAAATCGAACGTGTTCTGAAATTAGTCAATTTGGACGCGACCGGAAGCAAGCCATTCAATCAATTTTCGCTTGGAATGAAGCAGCGTTTGGGACTGGCCTTAGCAATCATGGGAGAGCCCGAATTATTGATTCTAGATGAGCCGATAAACGGCTTGGACCCAACAGGAATGATCGAGTTTCGTGAAATCATCCGCCAGCTAAATCAGGAGAAGAACCTGACCATCCTGATTTCTAGCCATATCCTTTCAGAACTCACGCAAATAGCTACAAGGTATGGCGTTATTCATCACGGAGTGCTCATAAAAGAATTTTCCAAGGAGGAACTGGATAAAAATACTCAAGGATATATCTCCATGAAGGTCAGTAGCGCGGTAAAGGCTGGAGAAATTATTCAGTCCACAATCAACACGGCACAAGTCGAGGTGCCTTCAACGGAGGAAGTTCGACTGTTTAACTTCTATCAGGATACCTCACAGGTGATTGAGCTTTTGAGTGCCAACGACATAAAAATCTATTCATCTAACGAAGTAAAAATAAATTTGGAAGACTATTTCATCCATCTAATCGGTGAAATAGCTTAAGGAGGCAGAGACCTATAGTAAATATAATAAAATCAGATATTTTTCGACTACGCAAAGGTGCCGCCGTTCGCAATGTCTTTCTGGCAGGCATCATCATTATTGTTATTACCGGCGTAAATATGGCAGGCTCCAGCAGCGGTTTTGGCGGTGTCGGAGTTCAAACCACTGCCAGTGCCGCGAGAGCCTTGCCTGGAAATGGCGCGGAATTCCTGCAGCAGATGCGTGATGATGGGCTCTTTCCTTTCTTTATTTTAGCCTTTGCTGTAGCTGTGCTGGGGGCGGAGTATCCGACCGGAACGATTCGAAACAGCTTGTCCTATTTTGTTGATCGCAGGAAAGTATTCTTTGCAAAATGCATCACTGGATTCCTATGTTGTTTAGCTTATACCTGCTTGTGCTTGATCGTAAGCTTTATAGTGGGGACGCTTCTTTTTGGTTTCGGCGGCTTTAGTCTGACGTTGTTCATAAGAGTTCTTCTCCAGATTCTCTTGTCTATTCCGTTGTATCTCGGCATGGTCGCAATCGGAAATGGGCTGCTGGTTTTTACGAAGCGGACAAGTATCACTATTGCGACCTACTTAATCGGGTTGATTGTTTTTCCATCCTTCACGAATCAACTCTTGCAATTATTTCCAAAAGCAGAATGGCTGCAGCTTTGTGATCCGTTATCGGCATTTTCTGTGTTATCAAGATTTTGGGAATTTCCTTTTGGAGTAGTTGGAATGATTCTCCTATATTTGGTTTCTCTTAGATGCACTTCTGCTGTTTGCAGGATCACACTTGTATACGAACGCAGATATTGCGTAGCGGAAGTGAAATAAAAATCAAACGATTAAACTACTAAAAGGAGACTTTATGAAAAAGATCAAAAAATCCGTTATAGCGTTTCTTGTACTCTGCTTTGCATTAAGTTCAATCTTCTATGTGCTTATTATCAAGTATCAAATGTTAAATATGGCCTATTTATTGATGTGGTGTCCAGGAGTCGCTGCGATAATCGTAAAACGCATGTATTATCGAAATGAGCCCCTTATTAATTTACAGAAATTTAAGCTGAAATACGTTTTGTTAGGGATAGGTATTCCTTTTATCTATAGTCTTTTTTCATACAGCATCTATTTAATCATGCGTGGAAAAGGAGCATTCTCGAATGATTTTATTCGGACGCTTACAAGCAATCCGTTAATCCTGCTTTTGTATGTCTCTCTCTTTTTTATCACTGCTTTAGGAGAGGAAGTAGGCTGGCGCGGCTTCTTGAATCGTAAAATGTTCCAGGTTTTTGGCTTTCGCAAAGGAGCCTTTCTAACAGGTTCTATCTGGGCGGTCTGGCATCTGCCGCTGATTCTCGCAGGCTATGTATCCGATATTCCGATCTGGTATCAGGCGCCGATTTATGTGATTCAATGTATTGCCATGTCTTATCCAATGTCGTATCTAAGTCTCAAATCAAAAAGCGTGTGGTCAGCAGCCTTCTTTCACTTTACCCACAACTTTGTCATTCAGGTCCTGCTAGATCAATCAATTAACGGACCAAACAAACCGTATTTAGTTGGCGAAACTGGCGTACTGACTATTTTGATTTTATTGACTTTCTGTTTCATGTATGCCAAGAAACCCACTGATTCGCTGAAAGAGAATCAGCTATTTTAGCCCTTTAAAAGCAAAGAGCTATGTAGATTTGTTGATCATCTACATAGCTCTTTTTGTGGATCGGTATGTCTTTTCCGGAATGGCTGTTATATCAGAACCATTTGGATCAACTAGTGTGAAATCAATAACTATCAATCTAAATCCAATTCAAATGAATCCCTGCTTTCCTTCAACTGATAGTGATAAATAGAGATAGGATCAAGGGAATAATCTTCAATTTTTTGAAGCTTCTCGTTTGATTGAATGCTTGAGTCAGGCAGAATCGCAGCGGCTTCGTGATTTTCCAACATATCAATCATCACATCGAGTGTATCGACTTCGATGCAACGGGTACGAAGTCCTGTTTGCTCAAAAAATGCAAGAGTTGCTTGTCTGTAAGGACATTCCAGGTCTCGATTAATGACGATGGTTGAGGCTTGAAGAGCCTGTTTATTTTGTTTTGATTTTATCCAGCTGATGGGTTCTTCTTTGATTTTTGTCCTAATGAATGATTTTTCCTCCAGTTTTTTATTAAGAATCATCACATCTAGCCGGTGATTTTTAAGCTGCTGGATCAGCAGCGAAGAAGTATTTGTAAAAATAACGAGTTGTTCATCAAAAAAGTGGTCCTGCAGATAATTTTTCGTGATGGTTTGAGTAGCGCCGACTCTGATTTTTTTTGGTGCGGCAATGAAGTTTTCCTCTAAGTCAGCGATGGTGCCTAGCAGGGCTTCGGCATAGGGCAGAAATTCCTCGCCATCTGTTGTTAAGGTCATGCCCTTATTTGTACGGTGGAACAGTTTTTTTCCCGATTCTTCCTCTAATTTTGCAACACGTTTACTGATATTTGATTGCACATATCCGAGGCTTTCCGCTGCTTTCATCGTGGACTTTAGATCAGCGACCTCTTTAAAAATCTTGATATCGGTAAATTCCATGGGTTCACCTCGTTTGATATTCCTATTTGGAATAGTGCTTATCTAATTTAATCATTATACAGCTAAGAAGGGCGCTTGTATAATTGAAGCCAGCAAGAAAGGAGCCGACAACAATGAACGCAATGCAGTATAAAATCACTTTACCGAATGACTATGACATGACTATCATCCGTGAAAGGGTGGAGAATAACGGCTTTAAAACGGACGGGTTTCAGGATTTGTTATTAAAGGCCTACTTGGTTTTAGACAGTGAGACAAGAAAGGAATATGCGCCTTTGTATCTGTGGAAGCAGGAGGGCGGCATGAATCGATTTATTTTTGAAGGCTTTTACGATAACATTTTGACGTCCTTTGGCTGGCAGCAGACCATTATCGCAGTGCCTCTTCAGGTCGAACTAGGAGAAGCGATTAAGAACGCGAAGTTCGTTTTAGATATTGAGCAGGATATTCCTCGTCAGGACAAAATGGCGGCTCCTGATTTTTCATTGGAAAGAACCACTGAAAATGGTCGCGTATTGGTGTACAATCCGGACAAATGGAAGTACGTTGAGTTTTATTTCTTCAGCGATTATCCAGAAAGCATTTCTGGAGATGGGGTTGTGTATGAGCTATTACTTTATCGCTTTAGCTGTCACTTAAATGAGTAATTTTCTTCTTCGTTTTTCCTACAGCCTACACAGCTTTTATTGAGATTGTTGGTGTATCCATGTATGATTAGGCTGGATGAAAAAGCAAGAATCGCAGGAAAACGGCGGTTCTTTTTTCAACAAATTGGCTACAAAGAACAGAGGAGAAGGAATGGATAAGCAACAGCTGGAAGTTATTCGGAAAAGTTTCACGTTTGAACAGCGCCTAAGTGATTATGAGGACTATTTTAAAGCCGCAGTTTTAGTACCGTTAATTGAAATTGAGGGAGAACTACACTTTTTGTTTGAAAAGCGGGCGGCAAACATTAAGCAAGGAGGAGAAATCTGTTTTCCTGGCGGGAAATTCGAAATAACTGATTCGTCTTCCTTAGCGGCTGCTATGCGTGAAACACAGGAAGAATTAGGCTGCGACCAGGACCAAATTACTGTTTTGGGCAGATTAAAAACCTTGATTCTAGCGAGTGGCGTACTGATAAATCCCTATCTCGGCGTGTTGAATTGCTCCTTGAGTGAGCTAAAAACTGATCCACAAGAGGTTGACTCAATTTTTACTTTGCCAGTAGCCTCCTTTTTAGAAAGACAGCCTGACCGCTACGACTGTCTGGTTAAGGTGCATCCCTACGTCATTGATTCTGAAACAAACGTGCGAACAGACCTGTTGCCGGTCATCAATCTAGGATTGCCAGAGCGGTATCAGGAACCGTGGGGCGATTCTATACAAAAGATTTATGCCTATCAAACGGAATCAGGGGTTATTTGGGGCCTAACCGCAAAGGTCCTCTATGATTGTTTAACCGATATCCAAGAGCTGTTGTCAATTGAGAGATAGAAATTGTTGATTAAATTTCTTCAATTTAGTCGGTTAAAAGCCAGCCATGTTACAGTTAATAAAACGAAATAGCACACTCAATGAAAGGAGCAATCTCTTGGAAGAAAATGGTTTAAAGAAGATGTGGCAAACCTACGGCAGTGAAAAACGTTTCAATTACGCGAGGATTCAGGATCGATTGGGTAAGGATTACCCCACCATGCGATTTCGAGCAAATGAGCCGATCGTGATGCGTGGGGAGTTTCCTACGTACATCTATTTTATTTGCAGCGGGGTAGCGGTTGGGATCAGAGATTATGAGGACGGCAGTGAATACGATTATTTTCAACTGGATAAAACCAATGGCAGTGTGGGGCTCCTAGAAACCTTGGCGCAAAAGGAAGCGATAATCGCTACGATCACTTGTTTAACGGACGTAGAGGTGGTACGGGTGCCGTCAGCTACAGTCTATCAATGGATTATGCAGGATTTGGAGCTGCTGCGACTTAGCGCGAACCTTCTGGCGGATGATCTTTATCATCGCTCAGGCAGTGATGGATTCTTTTACCAGCTTCACGGTGTGGATCGTTTGCGCTATTATTTGGTACAGTATTACGATAGCCATTTGAAAACCGGAGAACCTTTAGTTGAGGTACAGGAGTTTCGAGAAAAAATCGGCAACAAGCTTGGGATGAGCGTGCGGACAGTCGGTCGGGCCTTAAAAAAACTGCGGGAAAGTCAAGAAATTTTCAGCATAGATCGTAAAATCTACGTTGGACCAAAGGAAAGGCAACGGCTGCAGCAGAACTTAACGCGCAGTTAAAATTCGATTATCTACCACGAAGGGACACATGACCTTTCGTGGTCTTTTCATTTTAACTATACTAATGGCAACAGGAAGGAAGCCCTTACAAAGTGAGGGCTTGCTTTCAAAAAAGAAGGAAAGTAGGAAGAGAGATGAAACGTGGATTAAGGTATGACTTCGGTCTGCAGGCATTGATGCTGATTCCAGTCGGTGTGTCTTTAAATGTTGTCGGGTATCAGCTATGTACGATATTAAAGCTTCCAGTTTTTATTGATCAGATTGGCACGTATCTAGTGGCGATGGTAGCAGGACCCTGGGTTGGAGTGATGACCGGTTTTTTAGGCAATGTGGTCAATGGGATGCTGAATCCGGTGGCGATTCCTTATGGTTTGGTTTCCATGAGTATTGGACTATTCGCTGGATATTTTTCTCGATTTAAATTTTTCAATCATTTGATTGGGATGATTGTTGCCTGTGGTGTGTTGACGATTGTTTCAGCGGGAACAGCCGCAATTGTGACAGTGTTTATGTTTGGCGGCATCACCGGAGCGGGGACTGACCTTGTGACGGCGGCCTTTTTAGCAGCAGGGCGTCAGTTATGGGATTCGGTGTTTTCAACGAATATCATCACCGGAACCATCAATACAATTTTGAATTTTGCCATCAGTTATCTAGTCGTTAAGCGTATTCCACCGCGTTTCCTAGTCAAATTGAATTACGGCGCGACCTACATCAGTAAGGAGGTTTTGAAGCATGGCTAACCCGATCGAAAAATGGTATCCCTCCACAAAACTGATGATTGTACTTACTATCATTATCAGTAGTATGTTTTCGACGATTCCGCCGGTACAATATGTGTTGTTTGGCGTAGCGCTGTTGTTGAGCCTTTGTTCAGGAAAAATCGGGCGTTTTTTAACCACTTTCTTCAAATCGATCTTCATCATTGTGTTATTTATCTTTTTGGTTCAGGTATTTATTGTTAAGAATGAAGATAGTCAACCGATTTGGTGGTTTATCAGCTATTCACAAATAGGGCTGGACACAAGTATCGGCCTGTCCTCACGGATTGTCGCTATCAGCTCAATTATTATTTGGTTCTTCCAAGTAACGAGTGTGAAGGACATCGTTGCGGCATTAGAAAAGGCTCGAATCCCGAAGAAGGTCACCTTTGTAATTTCTGCTACGATCCAATTAGTGCCACAGATGACCAAGCTTTCGCAAACCATTACCGATGCGCAGCGTGCCAGAGGAATTGAAACAGAAGGTTCTGTGCTGGTGCGGATGAAGGCGTTTATTCCCATGATGGGACCATTGGTATTAACCTCGATCCAACAAACCGATGAACGCGTATTAACCCTGGAGGCTCGCGGCTTTTCTGCCCCCATTAAAAAGACCGCGTACTATTCCATGAAGAAAACGGCGTTGGATTATCTGATCGTAGTTGTTTGCTTGCTAGGCTTGGTCGCTTATTTTATAGGAGGTCCGCTATGAATATCATTGAACTAAAGAATGTGAGCTATCAATACCCGTTAGATTCCGAGGCGATTATCAAGAATGTCGATCTGACTATCGAACAGGGGAAGGTCTATGGATTGATTGGCAATAATCAAGCGGGGAAAACCACACTTTGCAATATTATGCGGGGTTTTATTCCAGAAATGTTTCTAGGAAAGCTCTCGGGAAGTGTCACCTATAAATCAAAAGCGATTCAAGAATACAATATCGGCGCCTTGGCAGCGGAGATCGGCTATTCTTCGCAAAATCCCTTCACGCAAATTTCAGGAGTCAAGGACACCGTCGAAGAGGAAATCGCGTACGGGATGGAAAATATCGGTATTTCACCAGCGACGATGAAGCAAAAGGTCCAAGAATTGATCGCCCTGTTCAAGCTAGAGGCGCTAAAGGAAAAAAATCCCTTCGAGCTATCCGGTGGACAAAAGCAACGAGTGGCATTGGCTTCAATCGTCGCGCTAGATCCAGATGTTGTTATCTTGGACGAACCGACAACCCAGCTAGATCCGCAGAGCACCGAAGAGGTCTTTGAGATTATCGCGATGCTGAAAAAACAAGGGAAAACGATTATTGTCGTAGAGCATAAGGTCGACCTTTTAGCGGAGTATTGTGACGAGATCATTTTATTGGAAAAGGGTCAACTCGTGAAAAAAGGTTCCGCCCATCAGGTGTTAAGCGATCCGGAGATTCTTAAGCATGGCGGGGCATTGCCGCAGGTATCGCTATTTTATTTGAAGCATTTAAAGCAAAATACTTCTGTCCCAATCACCATGGAAGAAGCAATCAAAAAATTGAAGGGAGGCGCTTTTCAATGAGCTTTTTAACCTTAGAAAATGTCAGCTTTAGTTATCCCAACGGCTTTGAGGCGACGCAGAATGTTTCTGTCGAGTTTCAATTAGGCGAAGCAGTGGCGATCATCGGGCAAAATGGTGCCGGAAAAACGACGACCGTCAAATTAATGAATGGGCTGTTGCGACCAACACAGGGACGTGTACTGATTGATGGCAAGGAAACCAAGGGCTTGACTACTGCACAAATGGCCAAACGAGTCGGCTATATTTTTCAAAATCCCGACGACCAGATTTTCCAGGATAGTATTGAAAAGGAAATCGCCTTTGGTCCTAAGAAACACAAATTGGCAGCCGAGATCGTTCAAACAAGAGTTCATGAAGCCGCAGAAGCCTGTGGATTGCAGGATGTTTTACAGGAGCATCCCTACAATTTGCCCTATTCCAAACGAAAATTCATCACGATTGCTGCCGTGATGGCGATGGACCCAGAAGTAGTCATTTTAGATGAGCCAACAGCCGGACAGGATCGCGAGTCGACAGAGCTACTCGGTAAACTGATCCGACTCTTGACCGAAAAGAAGAAAACCGTTATTACCATCACCCATGATATGGAATTTGTAACCAAGGAGTTTCAGCGGGTATTAGTCTTCGCCGAAAAACAGCTGCAAAAGGAAGGCACTCCGCGAGAAATTTTCTGGGATGAGGAATTGCTGCAACGAAGTGCCTTAAAACAGCCCTACATCTGCCAATTAGCCAAAGCTCTTGATTACCAAGATGTCATGACGATGGCTGAGCTAGAAAAGAGGATCACTGCATGAAAAACCTTCTGATTGATTGCGATCCTGGACATGACGATGCCCTGGCGATCATGGCGGCACTCGCCAATCCAGAAAGCTTTAATATACTAGGAATCACCACCATCGGCGGGAATCAAACACTAAAAAAAGTGACTGAAAATGCCAAAAATATTTTAAGCTTTCTAAATGCAGATGTTCCATTGTCAATAGGTCAAGCAGGTCCTTTAGTCAAGCCGCTGCAAACCGCACCAGAAGCCCATGGAGATTCAGGGATGGACGGTCCCTATTTTGATGGTGCAGATTATCCAATTACATCAAGCAACGGCGTTCAATTTCTCGCCGAAAAAATTCAAGCAAGTCTGGATAAGGTAACCCTTGTCGCCTTAGGTCCATTGACCAATATCGCGCTCTTGATCAAAAACTATCCCGAAGTACTCCCGAAAATTGAGGAAATTTCTTTAATGGGCGGCGGCATTCATCACGGCAACCACACAGCGCTGGCAGAGTTCAACATCTACGTCGATCCAGACGCTGCCGAGATTGTTTTTCAAAGTGGACTGCCAATCATCATGTCCGGCTTAGATGTAACAGAAAAAGCCGAGATCACTGTTAAAGAAATCCATCAACTAAAAGATAAAGGGAGAGTTAGTCAGTTAGCCTATGAATTATTGTCCTTCTATAATCAATCTGGACGACAATTTGGCTTTATCAATTCGCCGATTCATGACCTATGTGCGGTTGTCTATTTGTTAAAACCAGAACTATTCACCGGCAGCTTCGCCGATATCCACGTCATTACCGATGATTCACCCGCACGCGGCTTAACCTATGGCGATTTTCGCAGAATCGCACCAGAACCAAAGCAGACCTTTGTGTTAGAAGAGGTCGATCGAGAAGGGTTTGTGGATGTTTTGATAGAGGCACTTGTGAGATTGGATCAGGAGACAAGTGTGAAGTAGTGGAGACTTATTGAAATGAAGAAAAAAATAACGGTGCTCTTCTAGTCGGCTATGAGAAGAGCGCCGTTTTCATTTTATATATTCCCTATCTTAAACCCGCCGCGTTTATCCTCAAAGGATTTAAGCAGTTCCGCTTTTTTAGGGTCTCGTGATTTGTGTTCGTTCTTTTTGACTCTTGAAAGAGTAATCAAAGCAGCGGTTTGTTCTCTGCGTTCTTGGACAGAGGTATTTAGTATTTTTTCTTTGTCTATTTTAATCATTATAAGATACCTCCTCGATTATCTTCAAAATGGTCGCGAAGGGTTCACCATACTTTTCTATCAAGCGAATAAGAATGGTGCTTTCTACACGTTCAAAAGTATCATCATCTTCATTATACAATAGAATGCCTAAATTAGGTTTAAGTAATAGTCCAAAATAGGGACCAATGTCTGTTTTAGCACCATTTTTTAAAGGAAATGCAAGAAAGGAAAACTCTGTTTCATCGGATTCTGAGTAAAGAATATTCTTTTCATCGAGCTTCTGTTTAATAGAATAGTTGAAATATTCCGAAGCCCCCTTGGCGTCATAGATTTTAATATACTGATCCAAAATTTCCCGTTCCTCATCGCTCAACTGTTCATTTAGATAATCAAAATCCAGTGCTTCATAATGAAGCTCAAGCAATTCCAATACCCACTTACCATAATCCTTGTAGCCCCAATGCAATAAACCTCTGATTCGATCAATTAGCATATCATTTACATTGCTAAAATTTATTTTAAATCCATCTTGAGTGGTATAAGATAAGGGTTCCTTATAGATACCATCGAAGGGAATATTCGCTACCAATTCGAGGACGATTTCCAATTTTTCATGAATCCAATATTTTGCCTCTTTTTTAAAGCCTAAATCTTCCAGAACCTTCGCCAATTCTTTTTCAGCCGGGGTGATGAAGTCAATATCTTGAGTGTTGTAGCCGCCTCGAGTATAAAATTCGATAGATAATCCGCCAGTCACGATAATTTCTGAACCTGAAATACGCTGGAGATAATCGTTGATAACGGCAGCCATGCGAATATTTCGAATCCCAGAATTTGCTACCTTAACGTCCATGGATTCACTTTCTTGTTGGGTATACATTTCTTCAATTATTTTGGTATATTTTTCTAAACACACATGCTACACCTCGCGATCACCTTTATTATACATTCTAAAAGTCGTTCAGGATATGTTTCCGCAAATTTTATAATCAAGCTAGCCCTAAAAAATAGAAATCCCCTAGTAAACATCGTGAAAAATCGCTTAGAGATCACTTAGTTGCTTGACTGCAAATGTGCGGCTCCAGTTGTGTTTTCACCAAACAGTTGATTCCGCAAAATTTTAAGAAGCGCGTTAAAGACATCGTTTCAGATAATTTGATCACTTTGTTTCTAAAAGAAAGGGGTTGCATTTGTTGGTGAGTACGGTTACAATCATTTTGTAATTATTAATTACTTACTAATATACAAAAAAATGTATATTCAATTAGGAGGAGCTATCATGAAAAAAATTGTAGTAGGTGGACAGATTGACAAGCCAGAAGTGAAGGAGCTGGTTGAAAAATTTGGTGATAATCAATACGAAATTGATATCAAAAGTGATTTGGAAGCAGCAATGGCGGTAAAAAATGGACAGGCTGATTATTATGTTGGAGCGTGCAATACAGGAGGAGGCGGTGCGTTAGCCATGGCGTTAGCTTTACTAGGGCATGACAATTGTGTAACCGTTTCGATGCCGGGGAAATTGATGCCAGAAGAAGAGATTCGTGAGAATGTTCGTTGTGGAAAACAAGCATTTGGATTTACAGCGCAACATAAAGAAACAGTGATTCCAATCATTATGGATGAACTTAAAAAACAATAAAAAAACAACGGAGGAAAGAAGATGGATTCGTCAAAAATTATTGAGTTAGTTGCAATCGCGTTACTGGGTGGTTTGTGTGCGGTATTAGCGAATAAAGGAATTGCTGTTTTTAATGACGGCCTGCGACCGATCGTACCAGAATTTTTAGAAGGCAAGATCGGGAAAAAAGAAATCGCTGCTACGAGCTTTGCATTAAGCTTTGGTTTGGTTATTGGATTTGGAATACCTGTTTCAATTGGCGCATCAATTCTTTTGGTGCACAGTGTGTTACTAATGACAGATATCATCGGTTCGTGGGCTCCAGAAGGAAAAACCGGTATGATCATTTCTGCTTGTGTTGGTGCAGTATACGGTGTCGGCTTAGTTCTAGGACTTCAAGCAGTGGTGGATCTATTCGCAATGATGCCAATAAACTTTATGGACTCACTTTCTCAAGTAGGCTCTCCAGTCGTCATTGGGTTCAGTATTTTTCCTGCGGTGGCTATCGCAAGTCAGCATGGATTCAAAAAAGGGGCCATTTCATTTAGTGCGACCTTGTTAACATTGTTTATTGTAAAAAGATTTGGTACATTTGACTTAGGAAAAGGCGCGACGTTAACGTTAAGCGCTGAAGGGATGTCATTACTTGTTGGCATGATTTTTATGATTGTTTATGCTATTCAAGTAAAAAGTGATGGCAGCAACTCAAATGAAAGCCTCGTCAGCGTTTTTTTAGAACGAGTGAATCGAATTAAGAAAAACTGGATATGGCTTTCTATCACTGGCGGTTTAGTCGCTGCTTCAACAAGCTTGATGATTATCGCAGGAGACCCCATTTCTCTTAGCTTACTTTCAGAAGGAAAAATGAGTGAAGCAGCATTAGCAGCTTTTGCTAGAGGGATCGGCTTCATTCCGTTAGTATTCTCTACAGCAATCGTTACAGGTGTGTATAGTCCTGCTGGGACAACATTTGTATTTGTAGCAGGGATTTTATTACATGGAAATCCTATCGTCGCATTCCTTGTGGGCGCGCTATTGATGTTTGTGGAAGTTCAACTATTAAGCTTAATGGCAAAAGCACTAGATAAATTCCCAGGAATTCGCGAAATGGGGGAGCACATCCGTACAGCCATGAATAAGGTTCTCGAGGTTGCGTTATTAGTTGGCGGGGCAATGGCTTCGGAGCAAATCGCACCAGGAATTGGCTATTTTTGGGTGATTGGCTTGATGCTGCTAAATAGAAAAGCGAAGAAGCCAGTAGTAGAATTAGCTGTTGGACCAATTGCAGCAATCAGTTTAGGTGTAATCGTAAATATTCTGTACCTAGTTGGACTATTTGTTCCCGTTGTTACAAAATAGGAGGAGTCAAAATAGATGTTACTTGATGGAATAACGTACATGCATGAACACACAACAATTGATTTATCACGGTTAAAAAATACTGATGATACCAATTTAAACTGTTTCGATGAAACTGTCTCAGAATACAAAAAAATGTATATTAAAGGCGTGCGTAATATTGTTGATGTGACGAATATGGATATGAGAAGAAATCCGGAATATGTTCAAAAAGTCGCTGATTTATCAGGGATAAATGTCGTGCAAGCGACTGGATTTTATCAGGATAAATTTCTTCCAGAATTCGTAACAGAGGCAACCGTCGATCAGTTGACAGAATTCATGATTAAAGAAATCGAAACGGGAATTGCGGATACATCAATTAAAGCGCAAGTCATTGGTGAGATTGGAACAAGTAAAGACACCATGACTGAGCGTGAACGTAAAGTTTTTACTGCTTCAGTGATTGCTCAAAAACATACTGGAGTTCCAATCACTACTCATACCACTTTAGGAACCTATGGGCATGAACAGGTTGAATTTTTCAAAGCGCAAAAGGCAAATTTAGAAAAAATCGTCATTGGACACGTTGATTTAACAGGAAATGTCGATTACATCTTGCATATGCTGGACCAAGGAGTGTATGTTGAATTTGACACAATTGGGAAAGAAAACTACCAACCAGATTCACTACGAGCGACCATGCTAAAAGAAATCGAAAAAAGAGGCTACGACGATAAAGTATTTCTCTCAATGGATATTACACGGAAATCAAATTTGGAGTATCAGGGTGGGATTGGTTATTCCTACTTATTAGATAAGTTTGTCCCATTAGCACTCGAAACAGGTGTTTCTGAACACTTTATCAAAAAAATGCTTCAATATAATCCTCAAACATTTATGAATTAGGAGTGGATCGACACTATGGAAGCATTTCCTTTGAAAAGTTTAACAATCGAAGAAGCGACGAATTTGCAATTTAAATTGGTTGATTCAATTACACATTATTTTTCTGGTGACGAAATTTTGACTCGAGGAGATCTCGGAGTAGTAAAAGAATTAAATCAACCAAGAATGACCAACAAAGTAGAAAAAGTATTAGCTGATTTTTTCAATGTTGAAGCGGCTATGCTAGTCCGTGGTTCAGGAACGAATGCGATTAGACTTGCACTACATGCGGTTGTTGGAACAGGAAAAACAATCCTGGTTCATGATGCGCCGGTCTATCCAACCACTCAGGTCTCGATTGATATGCTGGGTATACATTTAGTTTATGCGGATTTCAATGATTTTAATAGTGTGACAGAGGTACTTCAAGAAAATAAAGTTGATGGAATTTTAATTCAAGTAACCCGTCAAAAAATTGACGATTCATATGATCTGAAAAAATTGATCTCACATATTCGCTCAATGAATAAAAAAATACCGATTGTGACGGATGACAATTACTCAGCTTTGAAAACTGAGGGAATCGGTTCACAATTTGGCGCAACTCTCGCTTGTTTTTCGACCTTCAAGCTGTTAGGGCCTGAAGGGATAGGGTGTATCGTTGGAGCTAGAGGTGCGATCGAACGCTTAAAGCAAGAGAACTACTCAGGCGGCGGTCAGGTTCAAGGCCATGAATCACTAGATGTGTTAAGAGGGATGATTTATGCGCCAGTATCGTTAGCGATTTCAGCCAAGGTTAGTGAAGAAGTCAGCGATAGAATCAATCGCCATGAGGTTGAAGGATTAGAAGCGGCATTTATCGTTAACGCGCAATCAAAAGTGATTGTTGTGAAGCTTACCAAACCATATGCTAAAAAAATAATTGAAGCAGCAACAAAATTTGGCGCTTTACCCAATCCAGTAGGCGCAGAATCGAAATATGAGTTTGCACCGCTGGTTTATAGAGTGTCGGGAACGTTTAGAAAGGCTGACCCTGCTGCGGAAGATACAATGATTCGGATCAATCCGAATAGAGCAGGAGCCGATACGATTATCAATATTTTAAAAAAGGCCATGGCGAGTATTTAAAGAATGAGGAGTTTCTATGGGAGAAGAATTTTTAAAGAAAAAAGGAATTGTTGTTAACTATTTAGCTTCCGATCTACTGCAGAAAAAAAAGGGTGATCGGGTACTGAGTGTGACGGAATATCAAAATAAGTACGCCGTTTCGCGGGGAACCGTACAAAATGCTTGGACATTTTTGAAGGAAATAAAAGCCATCAAAGTAAAAAGTCACGGACATATGGGAACCTTCATCGAAGAAATTGATTACAGCATTTTGCAAGAATACGCCTTATCCGATACGATTCTTGGAACGATGACTTTGCCCTATTCAAGACTTTACGAAGGACTGGCTACCGGCATTTACGACGTATTCAAGGAAAATAATATTAAGCTGAACCTGGCCTATATTCGAGGTTCGAAGGAAAGAGTCCGTTCTATCGCAAATAAAACGTATCGCTTTGCGGTTGTCTCAAAATTTGCCGCCGAGCAAGCCATTTCCGATGGGGAACCAATAGAAATTAGTCTTAATTTTGGTCGACATTCTTATCTAAGTGAGCACGTCTTGCTTTTTCGAGATAAGAATCAGAAGAAGATTGAAAAGAATATGAAGATAGCCATTGACTATAGCTCAATTGATCAACGATTACTGACAAAAGCGATAATCAAAGATGAACAGGTAGAGTATGTTGAAATGCAAGGACATCAAATTATTGCGGCTCTCCAAATGGGACAAATTGATGCTGGTATCTGGAACTTTGACGAAATACGTGATAAGAATCATCAAGGACTACATTATGTTCCCTTAACTGAAAGTGAGATGGAGAAGGATATGAGCACATCAGTAATCATTACCCAAAAAGATGATTCTTCAATGAAAGCATTCTTCCAAAAAAGCGTAGACAAGAAAAAAATTCTATCCATTCAAAAAGACGTATGTGATGGAAAGCTGATTCCTCAGTACTAATTTTTTTAAATTATTCTCTTTTCCATAAAAACCAAAAAAGGGTAGGTTATATGCCATGAAATTTATCCTTCAATAAATAAAAAACGTTCATTCGTAACTAGGGGGAACAGCATGATTCGAGAAAAATTAGCAATATTACTTAGCTCTGAGATTATTGATCAGGAAACACAGGATTATGTCTTGAGTGTTTTAGAGTATTTACTGAAAAAGAACGTCATCGAGGAAGAACAACAAGCAGATGTTTTTTTAACGCATCTTGCTATGGCTGATATACGTAGAAAGAAAAGCGAAACCATAAATGACTTAGAGTCTTTTATCCGCGCAGAAATTGAGGCAGATGAAAAATTTCTTCACTCAAAAGAATTATGGCAAGACCTTCAAGAAATGACTTCAAACAAGCACTTTGATGAGACAGAGTTAGACTACTTTTATCTTCACATCATCAATATGCTGAGGGAGGAATAGGATGTTTTTAGATGTCACTGCCCGAAGAAATCCAAGCTTGATTGATGCAGCAGTTGAACTTCATCAGAAAGGACTCCTCCTTCCTGATACCTATATCTTGGATCTTGACACAATTGAAGAAAATACATTAAGCCTTGTTAACGATGCAAAAAAACAAGGGATTCAATTATTTTACATGACAAAGCAATTTGGACGGAATCCATATGTTGCGCAAAAAATTCATGATGCAGGGATAGAAAAAGCTGTTGTTGTGGACTTCAAGGAAGCGTTAATCATGATGGAACAAGGGCTGCCACTTGGAAATGTTGGCCATTTAGTACAAATTCCGCAGCGACTTTTAAAAAGGATCATGCTTTATGGGACAGAGTACATGACCATCTATTCGTTGGAAGCGTTGCAGCAAATTATCAGTATTGCCGTAGAGCTGAACATCAAACAAAAAATTTTAGTCAAAGTCATTGAAAAGGACGACCAAATCTACGAGGGACAATTTGGCGGCTTTCACTTAGATGAGTTACCAAGTATCGCTCATTTATCAAATAAAACGGATTTAGTTGAAATTGCTGGTGTAACGTCTTTTCCATGTTTTCTCTTTGATGGTAAAGCGAAATTATTACCAACAAACAATGTTGAGACGATAAAAAAAGCAAAAATGATATTTAAAGAAGCTGGCATTGAAATTACAGAGGTGAATATTCCATCAGCTACTTGTCACGAAACAATTCCTTTAATCAAGGAAATCGGCGGCACACAAGGAGAGCCTGGACACGCATTAACAGGCACAACCCCTCTGCATGCCAAAATGGATTTGCCCGAAAAACCAGCAATGGTATATGTCAGTGAAGTCTCGCATAATTTAGATGGCCAGGCCTATTTTTATGGCGGAGGCTACTATCGAAGAGGCCATTTTAGCTCTGCGTTGATTGGAGATGCCCACTCTCTAGTGAGAGATAATGTGAATCCATTCAGTGATGAGAATATTGATTACTATCTTTCTACTCAAAAAGAACACCCGATAGGCTCGACGGTCATCGCGGCATTTCGAACACAAATTTTTGTCACTAGAAGTGATGTAGCAGTAGTATCTGGTATTCAAAAAGGAATAACAAAAATTGAAGGAATTTATGACAGTCTAGGAAATTTGATTAGAAGGTGAAACAATGGGAAGATTTGTCGTAATTGTTTTAGATAGTTTTGGTGTTGGAGCGATGGAAGATGTAAAGGAAGTTCGTCCAAGAGACATCGGAAGTAGCACAGCAGGACATATTATACAAAAGAATGAAGCCATTCATATTCCAACGCTTGAAAAATTGGGGTTAATGAACGCTCTTGGATATGAAATAGGCAACCATAAGTTTTCAAAAGAGGCAAACTATGGAACCAGCAATTTAGCCCATCACGGAGCAGACTCCTTTTTGGGACACCAAGAAATCATGGGAACTACCCCTAAAATACCTTTAATCCAACCTTTCAATCAAAAAATTGACGAAATTGAAGAAAACCTTATTAAGCAAGGGTATAAGGTTAGACGTGTAGGAGAAAAAGGCACACAAATTTTAGTGGTTAATGAAGCGGCAACTGTAGGAGATAATCTGGAAACGGACTATGGGCAAGTTTATAATGTATCCGCTTGTTTAGCGTTAATCAGTTTTGAAGAGCTGAAAAAACTGGGACAGGCAGTTCGAGAGGTCGTTCAAGTGTCTCGAGTAATCACTTTCGGAGGACAACAGATCACTTTGGACAATCTATTAAAGGCAAGAAAGGTGAAAAATAATGAGATAGCTGGGGTAGATGCTCCTGAATCGGGAGTTTATGATCACGGCTATCAAGTGGTCCATCTAGGTTATGGCATTGACAAAAATGTACAAACACCAACAATTTTAGATAATGCCGAAATTCCTGTTTCTTTTCTGGGTAAAGTAGCTGATATTATCCAAACGGAGAGTAAACGACTATTTCCAGGGGTGGATTCAGATAAGCTTTTCGATGACTTAATTCAAGAAGTTCAAGGGATAGAACATGGTTTTATCGCGTTGAATATTCAAGAAACAGATTTAGCCGGTCACGCAGAAGATGTCGACAGGTATTCAGACCGACTAGAACTTAGTGATCGACGAATCAAGGAATTAATCCCGTATCTGAATAAAGGGGATATCCTACTTGTTATGGCCGATCACGGAAACGATCCTACAATCGGTCATAGCAACCATACAAGAGAACGGGTTCCATTATTAATTTACAGTCCTGATATTCAAGGGAGATATGTTGGTGAGCGCAAAACCCTCGCTGACGTAGGAGCAACAGTTGCTGATTATTTCAATGTAGGTGCTCCGCAAAATGGAGAATCATTTTTAGCTGATTTAATTTCAAACTAATCAGATATGCTCGATCTACGGTGATACACCAGCTAGATCGGGCTTTTTATGGAGGGATGAGTATGGAAATTCAAAGATTTCAAGAGTATTCACTGAAAACAAGTCTGGCAATGGCAAATTTATTCCAATCAGTGATAACTGTTTATCCTAATTGCATCACAACTATTCATTCAGAAGCTGACTATTATATGGGCGTTAAACAAGTCCCTATGATTCCAGATGCATTTGTCAGTCATTTGGAACAAAATGGTTTTCATCTTCACACGATTGATAAGGCAAGTCACAAAGGAAGAGGCATTGATATAGATTTAAAAAATCCAATTACAGGTCGTTTCATGACAGGCTCATCAAGCGGTACAGCAGTAAATGTTTTCTATGGAATAAATGATCTTGGGGTTGGAACAGATGGTGGAGGCTCGGTACTATCTCCTGCAGCTGCTTTAAATTTAATTGGATATATTCATCCTAATCTCGGATCGGAATGGATAGATTATGTGAAATATTCAAAGACATCAACAGATGGAATCTCTTTTATCCCTTCTATTGGATTTATCAGTAGAGATTTGGATTTAGTCAAACAGGCATCATCATTATTCATAGCTGATAATTTAAAAAAGAAAAAGATAAAGATCGCTGTAGATTCTGAGATTGATAAAAATGAATGGGCTGAGTTTGATGAGTGTATAACTGTAGAAACTACGAATCTCGTCTATAAATATGAAGCGAGTAGAAGCGAACTGATTCATTCGCTAAAGCAGCTTCTTTCCGATTTTGATATTGTCGTTTCAAAAGAAGGACCGATTGATGTTTACGGAATTGGAGAAACACTTTTTGGACATTTTGATAAACAAACTAGGTCAATTCAGATTCAGGGAAAAAAAGGGTTTGTTCGTGTAGTGAACATGTGTAATGCAGTAGGGTTGATCGTCCCTAGTCAAGAACTTGCCACAGGGTATTTGATAATAGGTAGGAAGTACAATTTTATTGAAAAATATATATTTGAATTGGCTGAAAAATTGATAAGCAAGCAAGACTCATTAATTGAAAATTATTTTTTAGATTATCGTTCATATTTTTCCGAAGGCTATACTTTTTAATAATGAAAAATAGAATGCTCATCCATAAAAATTACCTATTTTGCTATCTTCACTTTTTTTAGTAATGATTTACGTTGGAGGGAGGAAAGCAAATCAGATCAATGATTATTTTTAACAGAATTAAGAATAGGAGAAGCAGTGTTTTTGACAGAAAAGAGGTTAATTTTGATCCTAAAAAGCTAATAATAAACTCATTTCTCACTTGAAATTCTGATATTTTTTTAAATAAGAATGTCTACACGTAATCGTTTTTATATCAGAGAATGCCCTTTTTTAAATAATACAAAATGCGAAGCAAAAGACTAATTAGCTACTAACAGCCAATTAGTCTTTTTGCTGTTTTAGGGATCTCTTATATGAATGATACCAATTATTTATAAACAATTATTTGAATGCTGGTGGTGCCTTCAAAAGTCTTTTTGAAAAGGAAGTAAAAATAACAAATAGCAGAGAAGAGATTTTACGGTTAAAATTGAATATCATCAACTTGTTGATTAGGGTGCTTAAAATTGGGTATGAAAGCGGATACTTTTCGTTGTATATATGACCTATACTATGGGTGAGCTCAAATGATAACGAAGAGAGGGTTGATGATGAAAATTTAGATTACATGAAAGGATGATTGAAGTGGATAAGAGAAGTGAACGGATTTTGAACTATCTGGTATACCATTCTCAAGTCGATAGTCGGACGCTCATGAAGGAGTTCCACATTACTCGCAATCAGTTAAATTACAGCATCAAGAAAATCAATGGCTGGTGTGAAGGATTGAATTTTCCAGAAGTTATGCGAACAAGAAATGGGTTATTTTATCTTTCGCCAGAGTTATTGGCACATTTTAAGCAAGCGAAGGGGACAGAAGCAGCAAATTCTTTTTACACAGAGAATGATCGGTGCAATATCATACTGCTGATCTTATTTTCGAAACCGAGTTATTTGTCTTTGGATCACTTCATGATTGATTTACAGATTAGCAAAAATACGGTTTTGAGATCATTGCGTTATTTGAAAAGGCATCTTCCTAATGAAATTGAGTTAACTTATTCTCGCAGTCATGGATATGATTTGGCAGGCAATGAATGGAATCTGAGAAAACTATTGATTGAGACAGTTAGCTCGCTACGAAAGTTATCCAACGGTGATCAACTGTTAATGAAATTTGCTGAGCCAGTCAGTGATAAGATCGCAATTTTTCATGAGATTTTAGAAGATGCGGAGGAAACACTGAAAGTTAAGTTTTCTGATGAGCAGGTTGAGATACTTCCCTACATTTTGGCAATTATCAACTATCGGATAGCAAATGGAAAAGTAATCCAAGAGTCATTTCAAATTAACAATAGTATGCTGGCAGATACCAAGGAATACGCGGTAGCTAGTGAGATGTTTAATAATTGGAAAGAAATTCCTGATCAAGAAAAATTATTCATCACTTTACAGCTGCTGACTACAAACATCATCTCTGGAGATATTTTGACAGAGGAGCTATCTAAAAATCTATCGTCGATTATCGAGGATTGTTTGACTACTTTTGAAAAGAAGGCTTGTGTAACGTTGAAGGATAAGCAAGATCTTAAAGAAAGAATGATCCTGCATATGAAGCCGGCCTTTTATCGAATGCGATATCACTTGAACTTAAAAATGAAAATTGAAGATATCCAATTTGATCCAAAATATGATGCGTTTAAAGAGCTGATTCGTGAGGCTTTTCAACCTCTTCAAGAGTTTATCGGTGAAAGTATTCCAGATGAAGAATTCTTGTTCATCACGTTATTCATTTTGAGTGCATTGTCTGAAGAACAGAAGGAAAGAGAAAGTTATCATGCTGTTGTAGTTTGCAAGAGCGGCATATTGATCTCTCAAACGTTGAACACTTTCCTGCAAAAGATTTTCCCAGAGTTTACTTTTTTACCTCCTTGTTCATTGAGAGATTTTTCAAAAATTAAAAGCAAAATAGATGTAGTTTTTTCAACTGTTCCAATTAAGGATGTAGAAAAGCTCTTTATTGTAAAACCTATTATGAGTCAATCAGAGTTAAAGATATTGAAAAAGCGTGTATTACGAGAAACAAATGGGGGTGCTCAGGAAGAAGCGGGGCAACTCTTAGAAAAAATAATGACAACTATAGAAGATTTTTCAACTGTTCACGATCGCACAGCCTTAGAAAAGAAGCTTATCGAGCTCTTTCAAACAAGAGATGACTATCCATACGATCAAGAAATAAATCATGAGATCAGTTTGCTGGATGTTTTAACACTCGATGCTGTTCAGATTATTGAACAGGTCGAAGATTATCAAGAAGCGATTCGTTTAGGGAGCCGCCCTCTTTTGAAAAAGGGACAAATTACCTCAAATTACATTCAATCGATGATCGAATCTCATAATATGGATGACTCTTATATTGTTTTGGGAAATGAAGTTGCAATTCCTCACTCTCGCCCAGAAGAAGGAGTTAATGAATTAGCTGTTTCATTGCTGCATGTTAGACAAGGAGTGAACTTTTCAAGAAGTGAGCGCGTTCATTTTGTGTTTATTATTGCTCCAATAAATCAAGAGAGTCACATCAATGCGCTTTTCGAAATTATGAGTATTGCTGAGGATGAACATAGGCTGCGGTATATGCGAACCTGCAGTACACCTCAAGAATTATTAAACAGTTTAAAACTAGGTGAAGGTGAGGAAGACAAATGAATGTTAATGATTTGATTAGAGAAGACCTAGTAATTTTCTCTAACGCCAAAACGAAAACAGAAGCAATAAGCGAATTAGCAGATGTATTGTATGGGAACAATAAAGTAAAAGAGTCCTACAAAAAAGCTGTATTAGAAAGGGAGGAAACCTTCCCAACTGGTTTGGAGACTGAACGTTTTGGAATCGCAATTCCTCATACGGATAGCATTCATGTCAAAGAGCCAGCAGTTTCCATCGCTCTTCTAGAAAACAAGCTCTCTTTTATTCAGATGGGTAGTAGCGATGAGGATGTACAGGTTGAAGTGATTTTCATGTTAGCGTTAAAAAAAGCAGAGGATCAATTAGAAGTTTTGCAAGTGTTTGTCGATTTAATTCAAGATGATTCCTTTATGGAGAGGCTAGTAACTAGTAAAAATGCAAAGGAAATTATCCAAACGATCCATGAATTTTCTGAACAAATGACTTAGGAGTGAGAAAAATGTTAGCACCCATTCTTGATCGTGTTTTATACTTCAATCTTGGTTCTCTTGGTAGATCAATCGTAGATGTGATCCAAAATAACCAGTGGCTCTTCCTTACCATGTTTTTACTTTACGGAGGAATCATTTTGTACGCCAAACTGATCTGGTCGCGCTATTTGCCGCAAAAAATTTACAGCTATCTGAAAAACACTGAGAAGAAAAATCTTTCAATGGAAGAGTTATATGAAGGCTGGTTAGGATATCGCAAAAAATTGCCGCAGTATATTTTAGTTCCAACACACAATGAATTTTGGGTAAAACCAGCGGCAAAGATGACTGGTACTGAACAAAAGCTATTTTACAATTCTGATAGAAAAAAGCTGAATGAAAAGGATTGCTTTATATTAATTGCTGAAAAACTATAACGATAAACAAACTTGGAGGAATTTACTATGGAAAGAAAAAGAATCTACGTATGCTGCGGATCAGGGATTGCGACATCAACTGTTATCTCAAAAAAAGTGAAAGAAGCCGTTGAAGCAAACAAAATCCCTTACACCTTGGAACAGTGTACGGTTCAACAAATCTCATCAAAAGTTGCAACCTTAAAACCTGACTTAATTGTTAGTTCTGCACAAATACCAACCGATGTAAAAGGTGTTCCGGTAGTTATGGGCCGCGCATTTTTAACAGGGATAAAAAAACAAGAAACGATCGATCAAATTATTTCTATTTTGAAACAATAATCTATCTAAAAAGGAGGAAAAAAGATGAATGCTATTTTTGATTTTTTTCAATACATCGTCAACTTAGGAGTTAGTGTGATGATGCCGCTCATCATTACAGTACTTGGGTTAATCTTTGGTAATAAATTTTCCGCGTCTTTTAAATCAGGCTTAACAGTTGGGGTAGGGTTTGTCGGGTTAAATGTCATTGCTACACTGATGACAACGGCTATCAGTCCTGTGACGAAGGCGTTGGTCGAAAACTACAACTTCCACCTTGTAGCTACTGATATTGGCTGGGGTGTAGGTTCGTCTCTAGCTTGGGGTACGCAGATTGTTCCCTTTGTTTTTATTACAGTTATTGCCACAAATGTTGTAATGATCTTATTGAATTGGACCAAGACAATGGATGTAGATATTTGGAACTTTTGGCATTCAATGATGATTGCAGGTGCCCTTTATTTAACAACTAAGAGTATGATTCTTGCTTTGCTTAGTGCTGTGATCAATATGGCTATTGTCTTTAAAATTGCTGACTGGACTCAAAATGATTTAGATGAGGTATTAGGGCTGGAGGGAATCTCATTCCCTCAGATTCAATCTAGTGGTTGGGCATTAATTGGGTACCCATTAAACTGGTTGTTTGATCGAATCCCTGGGGTAAAGAATATTTCATGGACACCAGAAAAGGTTCAAAGCAAGTTAGGGATTTTTGGCGAACCCATGCTGATTGGCTTGTTTGTAGGCGGTATCTTAGCTGCTGCAGCAAGAATGCCGTTAGATCAAATTTTACAAACAGCGGTGACGATCGCTGCAAGCTTAGTCTTGATGCCGCGAATGGTGGCCTTATTGATGGATGGCTTAACCTTGATTTCTGAATCAGCACAAGAATGGATGCAAAAAAGATTTGAAGGCCGCGAATTATATATTGGATTGGATTCAGCATTGGGGATTGGTCACCCATACGTTTTGACGACTGGACTATTGATGATTCCTGTTGCCCTTATTTTGGCATTCATTTTACCAGGAAACAAGGTCTTGCCTTTAGCAGATTTGACAGCGTTACCATATTTTATGATATTCGCCATTGTACCTTCAAAAGGTAATTTGTTCCGAGGACTGATTACAGGAGTGATTTTCACAGCAATTATCTTATACTGCGCCACATATGCTGCTCCGATCGTTACCCAACTTGCAGCTCAGGTAGGCTATCAATTGCCTGCAGATACTGAGATGGTCACTTCATTGGCAGTAGGTTCGCAATGGTATACATGGATTATTTATGCATTATTCAAGGCAATCGGTGGTATTTTCTAAGCATCCTTGTCTAATAAAAACTTAGTTTAATTGGAGGAATTTTATATGAAAGCAGCACTTATGTATGGAGCAAATGATATTCGAATTGAGGATATTGAGAAACCCGAATACGATGCGGAAGGATTATTACTTAAAGTAGAAGTCATTGGACTCTGTGGTTCTGATATTCGCAATTTGACAACGGACTCAAGAAAAGGGGACTATCCACATATTTATGGTCATGAAGTGGTTGGAACAGTTGCTGAAGTGGGGGAGAAATGTACCAAATTTGCCGTTGGCGACAGATTGTACGTCTATCCAGCAGTTCCTTGCTTAGAGTGTGAATATTGTCGAGCGGGTAACAGTCACAGCTGTAAGAATCTGAAGGCCTATGACAGAATTCAAGGCGGGTTTGCACAATACATGGCTGTTCCATCATGGGGCGTAAAGGGGCCAAACATTTATAAAATTCCAGATGATGTTCCCTTTGAGACAGCGGTCATGGCCGAACCACTTTCTTCTGTCTACGCTTGTTTGGACAATGTGAATGTTCAAATTGGTCAGACAATTGTAATTGTGGGCGCAGGACCAATTGGATGTCTCCAAGCAGAGCTTGCTAAAATTCGCGGAGCAAATAAAGTTATCATGGTTGAAATTAACGATCAACGTTTAACAGAATCCAAAGAATTTGGCGTGGACCATACGATCAATAGTTTAAAGGTTGATGCGGTTGAGGAAGTGAAGAAGCTTACTAACGGACAAGGAGCACATGTCGTTATTTCAGCTAATCCTTCTACTAAAGCACAGACGCAAGCAGTTTATATGGTGCGGCCAAATGGAACGTTAGTCTTTTTTGGAGGTGTTCCAAAGGGTGAGCTGACACCTATCGACACAAACTTTCTTCATTACAATAGTATCTGGGTTTATGGTCATTACGGGTCAAATACGATCCAAGTAAAAGAAGCCTTTGAAACGATCATTTCCGGAAGAATTGATGCTACACGATATATCTCGGAGATCATGCCTTTAGACAATCTGTATGATGCAATCCAGCTAATGAAGAGCGGAAAGGCAAACAAAGTATTGATTAAGCCTTGGATGAATTAAGCAAAGGTCACTACACGTTGAATCAATAAGTATAAAAAAGTTCAATTGGAGGAAACAGCTTTGGAAAATATCATGCAATTTAGACCTATTCAAGAAATGATTGAGGTAACATCGAATCTTTATCGTTTAGGATGGGATGAAAGAAATGGTGGGAATATCACCTATCTAGTAGATGAAGCAGAAGTTCAAAAATATATCGATACAACAAAGGTAATTAGAAATATTCCGATGAGCTTTGATGGAAAAGAATTAGTTGGGAAATATTTCTTGGTTACTGGTTCAGGGAAATATTTCAAAAATGTTCAATCTGATCCTGAGAACAATTTAGGGATCTTACGGGTAGCTGAAGATGCTCATAGTGTGGATCTTTTATGGGGATATAGTGATGGAGGATTGCCAACGAGCGAATTACCAGCTCATTTTATGAGCCATATTGCTCGACTAGCAGTTGATCCTGAGAATCGAGTAATCATGCATTGTCATGCGACACATTTGCTTGCGATGACATTCTCACATGAGATAACTTCTAAAGCGATTACTCGGACGTTATGGGAAATGTGTACCGAGTGCCTCGTTGTTTTTCCTGAAGGAATCAAAGTCTTGCCTTGGTTAGTTCCTGGATCAAATGAGATTGGGGAAGCAACTGCAAAAGCGATGAAGGACTTCCGTTTAGTGTTATGGTCCTTCCATGGCGTATACGGTGCCGGAAGAACAATTGATGAAACATTTGGGTTAATTGAGACAGCAGAAAAAGCAGCAGAGGTTTATACCTATGTTCAAGCTCAAGGCGGCATGAAGCAAATGATTACAGATGAAAATTTCAAGGCGCTGGCTAAGCAATTTGGTGTAACCCCAAACAAAGACTTTTTTGAAATGTAAGGAGGAGAAAACATGGCCAATCGAATTATTTTGAATGAAACATCTTATTTTGGAAAAGGCGCAATCCAGCATATAACTGAAGAATTGAATAAGCGGAACTATCAAAAAATTGTGGTCGTCACAGATAAAACTCTGATTGATCACGGTGTTGCAACTAAGGTAATGGATCTGTTAGATGAAGCAAGTGTACATTATGACACTTATGACGGTATCGTTCCAAATCCTACCATTGAAAATGTGAAGGATGGGGTAGATTTTGTTAAGAAATCAAATGCTGAATGTATGATAGCTATCGGCGGCGGTTCACCAATCGACACGGCAAAGGCAATTGGAATCATTATGACAAACCCGGAGTTTTCTGATGTTGTGAGTTTGGAAGGCGTGGCCGATACGAAAAATCCTAGTTTGCCAATTTTTGCAGTCCCAACCACATCAGGAACTGCTGCAGAAGTAACGATAAATTATGTAATCACGGATAAAGAAAACCAACGTAAATTTGTCTGCGTTGACCCCCATGATATTCCGGTCGTAGCTTTTGTAGACAGCGATATGATGATGGGAATGCCAAAAGCTTTATGCGCCGCAACAGGAATGGATGCCATGACTCACGCGATTGAAGGCTATATAACTAAAGGAGCATGGGAAATGACGGACATGCTGCATATCAAAGCTATTGAACTCATTGGTCGTTTCTTGCCGGATTCTGTTGCAGGAGATCAAATTGGTCGAGAAAAAATGGCTCTTGCTCAATATATCGCTGGAATGGGATTCTCAAATGTCGGCTTAGGTTTAGTGCATGGAATGGCTCATCCATTGTCTGCTTGGTACAACATTCCTCATGGTGTTGCGTGTGCTTCATTGCTACCAACGGTTATGCGTTTCAATAAAGATTTCACTGGAGAAAAATACCGTGATATTGCGATAGCTTTAGGAGTTTCGGACGCTGAGAAAATGGATTTGACAAAGGTTCGCAACGCGGCATGTGATGCAATTGATCAGCTTAGCAAGGCAGTCGGAATTCCTAGTACAATCTCAGAGCTTGGGGTAAAAGAAGCAGATTTATCAAAAATCGCCGAAGATGCCTTCAACGATGTTTGCAGTCCCGGTAATCCTCGCGATGCCTCGATTGAAGAGATTATCGAGTTATATCAAACGCTAATGTAGAAGAATGCCTTATTTGAAGTCACTTGAAAAGATTGCTATTTATAAAAGGAGACGAATCAATTGTTAGTTTCTACAAAGGAAATGCTACAACGAGCAAGAAGGGAAGGATATGCGGTACCTGCGCCAAATTTCTTTGATTTACGTTCTGCTTCAGCTTATCTAGAAGTTGCCGAAGCTCTTAATAAACCATTGATTTTGGCTTTTGCACAAGCACATATGGATCAATTTGACTTGGAAGATGCCGCAATGATAGGTCGCTACTTAGCTAAAAAGGCAAGTGTCCCAGTAGCGCTGCATTTAGATCATGGAACAGACGAGACGATAATAAAGCAGGCGATAGATTTAGGATTTACATCAGTTATGATTGACGCTTCTCAAGAGAAAATCGAGGAGAATATTATGAAAACCAAAGCTATTGTAGCGTTTGCCCGTCCAAGAGAAGTGGCTGTGGAGGCAGAGCTGGGGCATGTAGGTGCTGGAGATAATTATGAGGATCATGAGCATTCGGATTCCATCTATACAAAGGCTTCTGAAGTGGAAAAATTTATTGAAATGACCGATGTTGATTCCTTAGCGATTTCTATCGGAACAGCTCACGGTATTTATAAAGGAAAGCCTAAGATCAGCTTTAACACATTACATGATATTTTTTCAAAAACTGCTATCCCATTAGTATTACATGGCGGCTCCTCATCGGGAGAAGAAAATTTGCATCGTTGTGCCACAGAAGGCATAGCTAAGATCAATATATTCACAGATATAGTCGAGGGCGGAATGAAAGCCATCAATAATGGACGACCAACGGAGCTTTTTGAATTAGAAAATCTTCGGAGTCGGGGAATGAAAGCGGTACTGGAAGAATATTATCACCTGCTTGCTACTAAAACTTGGAGATAAGAATATGAAGAAAATTCAAGCACCATTTTTTTGTGTGAATCCAAAGGGATACTTATTTGGATCAGAGCTGCTGGAATTAGCAAAAGCAGCGGATGAGCTTTCAAAACGTTATCAATTGACGGTATTCTTTACAGTTCCATTTACTGAAGCTTACCCAATTATAAGAAATACTGAGAATTTAATTGTTACCGCTCAGCACATGGATGGTATTTCCAGAGGAAAAGGTATGGGACGTATTTTTCCCGAGTCATTAATTTCAGCCGGTTTCAAAGCGACCTTCTTAAATCATGCAGAACATCCTATGACGTATCATGAATTGGAACAAGCAGTAAGAAGAGCCAAAGAATCAGAGCTATACACGATTGTTTGTGCAAACTCAGTGACTGAAGGAAAAGCAGTGGCCTTACTTGAACCCTCAATCATCGTTTGTGAGCCCACTGATTTGATTGGTACAGGGAAAACAAGTGATTCTAGCTACATGAAAGAATGCAATCTAGCTATCAAAGAAATTTCTCGAAAAACCAAAGTGCTACAGGCAGCTGGAATAAGCACCGCAGCGGATGTAAAGAAGGCACTTGATTCTGGAGCGGATGGAACCGGAGGGACGAGTGGAATCGTTTGTTCCGACTCTCCTAAAGAGGCGTTGACAGAATTGATACAATATGTCGCAAAATATAAGGAGAGCTAATAAATGAAAGTTTTAACAAAAGAGCTTATTTTAGAATCCAATGGACGTCGCGTGACGTATCATAATATTACCGAACAGGTAAAAGCATTTGTTGAAGAAACAGGAGTGAAAAACGGCTTATGCTTAGTTCAGTCACAGCACACAACCTGCTCTGTTATCTTTGAAGAGTTTATGCATGATCTTGATTTTAATGGGGATGACTATCTTCAGGTCGATATGAATGCATTTTTAGATCGTCTGATACCTAGAGAGCTATCTGAAAATACAAATTATCGTTATCCTGGTCCGGCGCATAAGGATTTTCTATTCAGCTTGTCCCATTCAGATCATCCTTCAGATCCAGCAGTATTATTGAATGGAGATGCTCATATTCGTGCCTCTATGTTTGGAGCAAGCGAGACGTTTGCATTAAATGACGGTTTATTGGCTATTGGTGTTGTTGGCTCAATTTACTTTATTGATTTCGATCAAAACCGCATTCGAAAACGTGTATGTCGAATCCAAGTGCTGGGTGAATAATAGGCAAAGGCAATAAACTTATCGTAATCAATAAAAGTGATGCTAATGAATTAATCAATCGGAAATTCTTTTATTTGCGAGGAGACTTTAAATCAGCTGCTTCTTTATTTATAGTATGGTACTCACCACTTTCGTTTGGATTCCAATCCGTCATCAATATCTTATAAAAGAATCTTAGCACAAGCCAAAATATAAAACATGGAAATTATGGGTTACTCAAATTTTCTTCATAAATCCAAACTTCGTACAGCTGTATTCTATCTTCTTGGGTGATACCGATATATTGTAACTGGACGATCATTGGTTAGATGATCGAGGCGACAACTGAATACAACTGTCTACCTGACCACGCGCCAGCTGTCGCATCTGGTGATAAAAAATGCCCTACTCCTGGCCGAGTAGGGCTTTCGTGTTTCTAGCACTCGAAATCTTCAAATTTCGAAAAATCATTCTAGCATGAATAATGAATATTTCCCTGGTGGTAAGTTACGATCCACCTTATCAGTAGATAAAATGCTTCTCCATTCTCTCATAAGTATAAATCGTATTCACTTGAAATTAATCGACATTTTGGCGGATCGCTATGAATCTGTTCATGATCAATCTGTGGGATAAAACTTCTTGTTTCTGAAGTAATGGGATTTACGCTCGAATTTTTCGCTTCAATTTCTGAATTAACTTTGACCATAATAAAGCTGGGTGTAGCAAGTGAATTCTTGAATTGATATAATCAGAATAATTCTATTGGCTGGGTTCGCTGAATGAGCGGTAACTGATTCTACATGTCGAGAGGAGATCATACGAAGCTGTTCTCTTAAAATAGAGGACTTGAACTATCAAATTGATCGCAATCACCTCCCCAGCCACCAAAAAAGTAAGAAAGGATAAGAGGGGAATTATATGGGTGTAAAATTAGAAGAATTGTTAAAGCTTCCTTCATTGAAAGAAGCGAAAGTAGTGAGTGGCGCGACGAATCTGAATAATACCGTGACTTCTTTATCCTTTCTGGAAGTATCTGACATGTCGTTTTTCAATGAAAAAATTGGTCTGCCAGATGAGTATTACGCAGGGGAACTAGTCATTGGTTCCTTTTTTACAATCAAGGACGATGTTGAAAAGCAATGTGAAGCAATTCGCCGGCTGCATGGACTAGGAGAGCTCGGTATTATCCTGTATTATGTCGGCATTGTTTTAGATGACTTGGCGCAAGAGGTTATCGATGTGGCCGAGGAGCTAGGCTTTGTCATCATAAAAATGCCTGAGAATGATTATTCGTTGAGATACAACGAAGTAATAGTCGAAGTGATGACCGAACTGCTCAAGCAAAAATCAACGGAAAATATCGTAAATGAAGTGTTAGAGAAAACGTCTTCCTTACCAGAGCACCTTAGAAATGTTGAAATGAGTTTAAAATCTCTTTCGGACTTGCTGCGGGCCAACATTATTTTGACGGATGATGAAGGAGAAATAATCAATCAAATAAGATGGCCGAGAAATTCAAAACTAAAGTTGGCAAACTTTTTATTGAGTGCTGATCGAAATGCTAATGCGCCAATAAAAAAAGAGAATTGTTGGGTATTTTCTAGAGAAATCTTTCATAAGGATAATGGCGTATTGAACGTATATTTAGTCAAGGAGCATGAACCTCTAACGCCATCTGAATGCGAGCAGTCGGTGGAGCTGATTCAAGTCGCATTAAATCTGTGGGGGAAAAAGCATGGCGAAGTGAGTGAGCATGGACTGGTCAAAGCCATCTTGAATGATGAAAGCGAGAAAATGTATCGCTTGGCCAACAAACTGTCCATTGATGTCAAGAGCATCAATTTAATGTGGCTATTTCAACTGAAGGGACCTGAAAAAGAAAAGGAGATAAAAGCGGAGGTTCTTGACTACGTGACTAAGTATTATCACACAAGTATCGTCCAGCTAGTGGAGGACCAATTAATTGTTTTGCTAGGAAATTATCGATACAACGAGCAGGAGGTAGCTCTGAGTGAAAACTTTTTAGGCAGCAGTCAGTTTGTGATGGAAATTGAGAGTCTGGCGGTTTGTCCCCGTTTGAGAAACACGACAGACGTTCGAAAAAATTATCAATTGATCAACAGCTTAAAGGAAGAACTTTCGACCCTGTTTATCGGTAAAAAGCATTTTACAATCAGCGAAGTGCGCCAAGTTCAGCAAGCAATCGAGTGCGTACGTTCTGGAGAAGTAAAAGTCGATGAGGTATTGAGGAACATCCAACCAATTATTGAGAATACCGAGCAAATGCACACTTTATGTACGTTTCTGCTGGATGCTGATGCCGATTATCAAAAATGCGGGGAATATTTATTTATCCATAAAAATACAGTGAAATACAGAATTAAGCGAATCAATGAGCTTTTGGGCTGCGACGTGACGAGAATCTCTGATAGCTATGAATATTCAATTACTTGTCTGGTTCATCGAATCGTTCGTCGTTCGAATACCATTTAATCGAAGAACTTCACAAGAATTCTGCTTGGCTGCCTGCACTATCCAATCTCTGCTGGATAGTGCAGGCAGTCTTATTTGCATTGTAAAAAAACAAAAAATATTCTCATTTATTTTTCATTTAGAAAAAGACATCTGCTTTTGCCTCACGTATAATCGGGATTTATACAAGGGGGGAACGATATGAAAGATAAAAATAAAACACAATCCTGGTACAGCTTAGCATTTATTTGGGGCGGTTCGATGGTCTGTGTCCCGAGTTTATTAATTGGCAGTACCTTAGTATCGGGAATGAGTTTGGGAAAAGCGTTGTTGGTTGGGCTGATCGGATATGCGATTACAGTAGTCATTATGATTCTTCAGGGAACGCAAAGCGTGGATCTGCATAAACCAACTGTTCAAATTGCAAAACAGGTTTTTGGCGAGGTCGGATCGCAACGAATCATTTCCATTATTTTAGCGATTGCTTGCTTAGGATGGTTTGGTATCCAAACAAATGTCGCAGGAGCAGCCTTTGCGAATCTTTTAGGTCTATACGATATTCATATTTCAGTCCCAGTCTCTTCAATAATATGGGGAATCATTATGCTTGTTACAGCAATTTATGGGATTCGTTTGATTCGTCTGATCAACTACATTGCGGTTCCATATCTTGTCATCGTGTGTCTATATGGCCTATTCGAGGCTCTTTCCTCTGGGCAAGGCAACCAACTTTTGCAGGCGTATCAGCCGACGAGTCAGCTTTCATTTTTTGACGGCTTGGCGGTAACGATCGGTTCATTTGCCTTAGGAGCAGTCATTGCCGGCGACTATTCGCAGTTTTCAGAAAAGCGTTCAGATGTTGTAAAGGCCGCAAGTGCTGGGATTATTCCGGCAGGCGTATTGATGATTGCTGTAGGAGCAATTTTGGCTATCGTCAATAAAACCTCTGATATTAGCAGTGTGTTCATGAACATTGGCTCACCGCTGATCGGAGGGATTGCACTAATCTTGGCTACTTGGAAAACAAACGTCATTAACGCGTTTTCGGGCGGGTTAGCCATTATTAATGTGTTTGGTATTTCAAAAGAAAAAGAAAAAATCGCTGTAGCAATTGCTGGTGGTATCGGAACCTTACTAGCAGTTGTGGGGATTTTAAATTATTTTGTCCCTATTATGTCCATCTTATCAGCGATGGTTCCAGCAGTTGCTGGAGTAATGATCGCCTCTTACTGGGTCGTCCAAAAAGGCGAACCCTCAAATTGGGCACCCGTTTCAGGAGTCAATTGGCTGGGAATCATTTCTTGGTTAATCGGTGCAGTTATTGCAGTAATTCCTGTAGTGCTAGGCTTTTTCCCATCGCTGCCGCAATTTCCTAATCAGCCATTGATTGGAATCATCTTATCCTTTGGCTGCTACCTAGTTGGGAACAAGCTTTTTGTCAAAGAAGAAAATAAAGGAACCATGCATACAAAGGAAATGGAGGAATAGCAATGCGTTATTTAGATGAAGAAGCAATTGAAAATATTGCTGTTGGAGCAGCGTTCTTAGGAACAGGAGGAGGCGGAGATCCCTATATTGGTAAAATGATGGCCCTATCAGCGATCAAGGAACACGGTCCGGTACGTTTGATTTCTCCAGATGAAGTTCAGGATGACGACTTCTTTATTCCTTCAGCCATGATGGGTGCTCCTTCAGTATTGATCGAGAAATTTCCAAAAGGCGACGAGTTTCTTCGGGTTTTCCAGAAGCTGAGCCGCTATTTAGGAATCGAAGAAATCGCAGGAACATTTCCAATGGAGGCAGGCGGTGTGAATTCCATGATTCCTATTGTGGTAGCCGCTTCTCAAGGGATTCCGATTGTCGATTGTGATGGAATGGGTCGGGCATTTCCAGAGCTTCAGATGACGACCTTTAATCTAGGCGGAGTCTCCTCAACACCGATGGCCATCACAGATGAAAAAGGGAATATCGGCATTTCAGAAACAATCAGCAACAAATGGACAGAACGATTGGCCAGAGTACAAACAGTGGAGATGGGAGCCAGTTCATTGATCAGCATTTACCCAGCTACCGGTCGTCAATTAAAAGATCATGGTATTCACGGCATCGTGACTTTTTCAGAGAAAATCGGGGAAGTAATCCGCAGCAACGATTTAGAAGAGGCAACCAAATTAGAAAAATTGCTTAAATTAATCGATGGTCTAGAGCTGTTCCAAGGAAAAATGATGGATGTCATCCGTAAAGTAGAAGGCGGCTTTAACTTCGGGGAAGCGACTCTGGAAGGCTTGAATCAGGATGCAGAATCGACTATGAAGATCTATTTCCAAAATGAAAACCTGATCGCTGAAAAAGATGGCAGTGTCATCACCATGACGCCCGATCTGATCTGTATGGTTGATTTAGAAACCTTGATGCCCGTAACCACCGAGGCGTTAAAATACGGGAAAAGAATCCGTGTTTTAGCCTTACCTTGTCATGAAAAATGGCAAACCAAAGAAGGCATCAACACTGTTGGGCCGCGCTATTTTGGCTACGATTTAGATTATATTCCGTTGAAGGAGTTAGCGATAAAAGGGGGGCATAAGCATGTATAGAATTGGAATTGACGTAGGCGGGACCAATACGGATGCTGTGATCATTAATGAAAATTTGGAGCTTGTTCATGGTGTCAAGGTTCCTACAAGCGGGGATATTCAAACAGGGATCGAGTCGGCTTTGCATAAGGTCATGGCTGAATCTCAGATTGAAGCAGGCAGTATTAGCCACGCGATGCTTGGCACCACTCAATGTACCAATGCGATCGTTGAACGAAAAAAACTATCGAAGGTCGGCGTGATTCGTCTAGGCTATCCTGCCACTGCTTCCGTTAAACCCTTCACGGCTTGGCCAGAGGACATGATCGAATGTCTCGGAGAAAAATTCGAATTATTGCACGGCGGCTATGAATATGATGGTCAGATTTTGTCGGAAATGGATGAAGACGAAGTTAAGACAGTTTTAGCTAATTGGCAGGGAAAAATTGAATCATTAGCGATTGTCGGAGTCTTTTCTTCGCTAAAAAATGATCAAGAGCTGCTTGTAGAAAAATGGGCAAAAGAAATATTGGGCGAATCCATTCCGATATCCTGCTCCTCGCAAATCGGTTCTGTCGGACTGTTGGAAAGAGAAAATGCCACGATTTTAAACGCCGCGTTAGACAAGGTCATGGCGTTAACCAGCAGCGGTTTTGAACGCGCACTGAAAAGTGAAGGAATCAATGATGCTGAGATTTATCTCTGTCAAAATGATGGCACACTAATGTCGATTGAATACGCGAAACGTTTTCCTATTTTAACCATCGCCTGTGGACCGACAAACAGTATTCGCGGAGCTTCTTATTTGGCTAGAATTACAAATGCCATCGTCTTGGATGTTGGAGGAACGACCTCCGATTTAGGTGTACTAGCAGATGGATTTCCGCGAGAATCCTCAATAGCGGTTGATGTTGGGGGGATTCGAACGAACTTCAGAATGCCGGACATCGTTTCCATTGGTCTTGGTGGCGGAAGTATCGTTCGTGAGGTAGGTGATCAGGTTACTGTTGGTCCAGATAGTGTTGGCTACAAGATCACTGAAGAAGCACGGGTATTTGGCGGAAAGCAATTAACCACCACTGACATCGCCGTGCGCTTGGGTCTTGCTGATATTGGAGACAAAACACTGGTTGAAGATGTTCCGCTGGAGCTTGCTGAAAAAGCCTATGCAACGATCAAACAAATGACCGAAGAAGCGATTGATAAAATGAAAACCAGCTCAGGCGATGTGGATTTGATATTAGTTGGCGGAGGCGCAATCATTATTCCGCAAGAACTAGCCGGAGTAGCAAACGTTTACCACAATCCACATGGCGGCGTCGCCAATGCAATCGGAGCATCCATTGCGCAAATAAGCGGGCAATACGAACAAATTTACATTTATTCGAAACTATCAAGAGAAGATAGTATGAATGATGCTAAAGAAAAGGCGGCGCATCAAGCAAAATTGGCGGGAGCTATCGAAGAAACCATAGAGCTGGTTGAAGTCGAAGAAACCCCACTGGCCTATCATCCAGAAAATGCGACACGACTACGAGTGAAAGTTGTAGGGAAGATGGAATAACCTATGAATGAAAATAGAGCTGATTTAGAAAATAAACTTTCTAAATCGGCTCTGTTTTTGTTTAATGACTCTGAAATTTTAAGATATTAAGAACTCTATAATAACTCGTTTTTTATGAATCTTGATTCTAATAGCGGTTATCAAAAACTTTAGCATAATTAGAAAAACTATTTACATTTATGGATAAAGGGAATTTCACAAGAATTGGTGAGACAAAACCACGTAAAGCTGAGGTACGTTTGGCTTTTGAAACAACAGAAAAACCTCAAGAATTTATGCAAACATTTTTAAGAAGAATTCCGATCCATATCTATATTCCCAATATGGATGGACGAGGAATAATGGAGAAACGCCAGATGATCGAATATTTATTTGGTAAAGAAAGTCGAAAGCTGAACAAACCGATTGAAGTTACGCCAAGAGTAATGAACATTTTACTGCAGACGTATTATGAGGGAAATATTGGAAAGATTGAGAATACGATCAAATATGCCTGTGATAGTGCCATTGCCCGGAACGAACAGATTCAAGTGAGAATTCAGTTACGAGATTTACCGCAAAAAATCTATGCTCGTAATACTCAGCAAGAAAAATGGTCGACATTTGAAGGGTCAAATCTTATCTTTTCTGGTTTCTGTGAAAGAAAGCAGGTTTCTAGCCGAACTAAGGAGCTGGCTAGTTTTATTTCTCGGATAGTACTGTTTCACGAGCACTTTGAGAATGGTGAGGAGACTTTACATGAATTGAAAAAGCAATGGTTACAACAGGTAACTCAATTCATGGATGAGTTAGTGTATCAAGATAAATATGATTAATCTTTTTGTTTTCAGTTTTAATTTTTTTTAATCAATTGGACATCTGGACTTCGAAAGTGGTTTCACTAAATGACTACTTATGAAGCCCAAGATGTCTTTTTTTGTATAGACTTCAATATTTATATATTTAATTATTTTGTGTGATGGAATGCTGAACCTAAGCTATGATAAAATATTTACAAACAAAAAGGAATAGGGGATTACGGATGATTAATAAAAAAGTCAGAGTATATCAGACTCCTTTGGAAAGGGCTAACACATCATATGATACAGAGGTACATAAAGAAATTATTCATCAAGAGAAAAATTTTTACAATGTACTTTTTGATAATATACAAGTAGGAAAGGTAATAGAACGGCGTTTTCTAATAAAAAAAGATGATTGTCCTATAGCATTTATAAAATCTTTTATTCCGTGTATCCACTCAAATATTAAATCAAATGAATGTGTTAACCTAGAAAAAGAAGTAGATGATTTACTACAGGTTAAAATAGTTAAAAAGGAGTTTTCATTAACTTGGCCAACGAATGAAGAGGCGGAAATACTGCATATCATTGGTGATGGTCAAATAATAGTTGAGAAACAATACTTATTGAACCGCGAAAATAAAATAATCAGATATGAAGAAGAAAGTTCAAGTCCAGAGATATTCATTTTTGAGGAATAGTAGGTGATTGCATGGGAAAATTTTTATATCAAAAAGCTCGAGAAGAAATAATTTCTTTGATACAAGATGGAGATATTAAACCTAGTGAAAAAATAATGCCTGAGCGAGAGTTATCAGAATTGCTTGGATACAATAGGATGACTATAAAAAAAGCAATCAACTCATTAGTTGCTGAGGGTGTTCTTATAAAAAAAAGGGGAGCGGGTACTTTTTTGTTAGGTACAGATAATTCCAATAAGTTTGATATTGGAGATGAGGCACCTATTTCTTTAAGCCAAGGCATAAAAGTAAAAGGTATGATTTCTTCTAGTTTCGTTGAATCCTTTAAGATTATCTATGATACACCTGAATTGATGACTATTTTCGGTGATTATTTTGAGTTCTTTGAGTTGATTCGAGTAAGAGAGGCTGATAGTGAAGCAGTGTCAATACAAAAAGCATATTTTCCATTTAGATTATTTAAGGATGCACACCGTTATGATTTTAGTCAATTTTCTCTTTATGACTACATGGAATATAAAAATAAACGACCAATAAAATTTAAGAAAAGGTTCTTCGCTCGGCGTGTTGAGAAAAATATGAATTTAGAAAAAATTGGTGCTCGTGCTGGTGAGTACGTCCTATGTATAGAGTACTTAGGTTACACAGAACAAAATGAGCTCGTTGAATATACACAATCATTTTTTGATTCCAACAAAGTTAACTTAGCTATAGAAATACCAAGATGATTGGTTCCTTAATTGATTCCTAAAAGAGACCTATTTTGAAAATTGGTCTCTTTTTTATTGTTTTAAAGCGTTTTCCAACATATTATTAAGATAAAGAAAGATAGAAAAAAATAAAAACTGGAGGATAAAAATGGAGATAGTTTTAGCTAGTCATTCCAACTTATCCGTTGGAATGAAGGAAACCACTGAGTTTATCATGGGAAAACAAGATAATCTTCATGCAATTGCAGCGTATGTTGAAGAAGGGAAAAGTGTAGGTGATCAGTTAGAAGAATTGGTTTCTAGTCTCGCAACAAATGAGGTGATTTTCATAACCGATTTAAAGGGAGGTAGCGTAAATAGTACAGTGAGTGAGTATATGATTGGAAAAGAGAAATATTTCCTGATTTCAGGAATGAATCTTGCTTTAGTATTAGAATTGTTATCAGTATCATTCAAGGAAAAAAGAGAAGAGGTGATAAAACAATTGGAAGAAATCGTCGTTAACTCGGCTAGTGGAACTGAAGTAATCGATGTAAATAATTTGGGAACCCAAATAGATGAAGATTTTTAAACTTAGGAGGTTTTAAAAAAGATGATTAAAATGACAAGAATTGACTACAGATTATTACATGGACAAGTAGCTTTTGCATGGACAAAGAACCTATCAGCAAATGCAATACTGATCGCAAACGATGATGTTGTAAATGATTCGTTTAGAAAACAAACGTTAAACTTAGCAAAACCGAATGATACGAAGCTTATTTTTAAAAGTATAGAGGATTCAATTAAAGCAATAAAAAGTGGTGTTACAGATAAATATAGTGTGTTTATCGTAGTCGAAAATGTTCATGATGCTTATAGATTAACTAAAGCTGTCCCAGAGATTAATAAGGTCAATTTAGGTTTATCTGCTAAGAGAGAGAATACTGAAAACATTGCCAAAGCTGTTTATGTTACAGAAACTGAGATTAAGGAATTAAATGAATTAGTTGGTTCAGGAGTAGAAGTCTTAGTAAAACAAGCACCAAACGATGCGAATGTTGAATTTAGATCACTTTTGAAATAGAAAGAAGGAGATGAGTTCTATGGTTGTACAAACGATTGGAATATTTTTAATTGCCTTGATTGCAAATATGCAAGACTTTTTGGGAGCCTCATTTATTGGTAGACCCTTGGTTACAGGTCTTTTTGTAGGATTACTTTTTGGTGATGTAACGCAAGGATTGATCATGGGAGCTACTTTAGAATTAGCTTTCTTAGGTTTGATGGGGGTAGGTGCAACAGTTCCCCCAGATGAAATCATTGGAGGAATTTTAGCAACAGCACTTGTTCTAAAAAATGGATATGGCGTAGATGTAGCATTAACACTCGTTTTACCAATAGCCGCTTTAGGATTAGCAATCAAAAATATTTTATACGTTATCATTTTTCCAGCGATGACACATAAAGCGGATAAATTAGTTGAACAGGGGAAAATTAAACAAGCAGCAAATATGCATCTAATCGCATCATTTACCAGAATTATTATGATGACAACCGTAACCACAGTTGCATTTGTTATCGGTAGTAGTACTGTTGATATGATTTTAGATTTGATTCCACAAGCTTTTATTGATGGTATGAACATTGCTACTAATATTTTACCAGCGGTCGGATTTGCAATGTTAATTAATATGACTTTTTCAAAAAAAGTTGCACCCTTTTTCTTCTTGGGATTTGTTTGTTCAGCTTATCTACAATTGGATATGATTGCTACAGCAATTGTGGGAGCAATCTTTGCAGGAATTATGTATATTATCTTGGATACCATTGAAAAGAGCAAAGGACAAAATAACAACGGTGGAGAGGAGCAATACGATGACTTCTAAAAACTTAACTAAAAAAGATTTAATGGGAATTTTTTGGAGATCTATGCCGATGGAGGCCTCATTTAACTACGAACGTATGATGAGTTTAGCCTTCTCTTACTCAATGAGTGGAGTAATTCAAAAGCTTTATTCCGACGTTAATGATCAAAAAGCAGCAATGCAAAGACATTTAGAATTCTTTAATTGTACTTCTGCGACATCTCCATTTATTGCTGGTGTAGCTGCTTCAATGGAAGAGAGAAAAGCAAATGATCCTTCATTCGATGAAAGTTCGATTAATGCGATGAAAGCTGGTTTGATGGGACCGATTTCAGGTATAGGTGATTCAATTTTCTGGGGAAGCTTAAGAATTATCGCAAGTGGGATAGGTATTTCACTAGCAAAGCAAGGTAGTATTTTAGGTCCTATTCTATTTTTAATAGTGTTTAATGTCCCAAATGTATTGGTCAGATATTTTGGAACATTATGGGGATATAAAGCTGGAGTCACATTTATAGAAAAAATGTCTAGCGGTTTAATGGAAAATATTACGTATGCGATAAATATTCTCGGTAATACCGTTATTGGAGGTATGGTAGCGTCAATGGTAATCATTAACATCCCTGTAAAACTAACCAATGGGAAAGATGCTCAAACTATTCAAGGCTTACTAGATTCTATGATGCCTGCACTATTACCGTTACTGATTACTTTCTTGTTTTGCAGACTGTTAAAGAAAGACGTTAAAGTAATTTATATCTTACTAGCTATTTTAATTGTTAGTGTTCTAGGTGCTATTTTTGGATTTTTATCTGTATAAAAAGGAGAGTAAATTGATGTATTTCAAATCAGAAAATTTTGTGAACGATTACCAAAAGGTTGTAACCCAGTTTAATGATGTAGAAAAAATTGCTAGAAATTTGCAACAAAGAAATATTACAAAACTTTACCTAATAGGTTCTGGCGGAACATATACAAAGTTTGTTGATATGCGGCCAATGCTTTTTGAAAAAATTGATATTCCATTTTTAATTGTCAGCCCAGAAGAACTGTCTGAGTTATATTTTGATCAAATTGATGAAAATACATTGCTGATCGTGGGAACAAAGACTGGAGCTACTGAAGAACTAATTGATGTTTTGAAGAAAGCGAAAGAAAAAATTCCTGAAGTTATGATTTATGGATTTATTGGTGATGACGAGACAGAGTTAGATAAATTAAATATTTTAAGCTATCGTACTAGTTCTGTGGATACAGATGTACATTTAGTTCTTTTTGGTTGGTTCATTCTATGCTTTACAGAGAATGATGATATCATTTTATCTGAATTCAAAAAGGAGTTAGAGTTAGTAGGAGAAAAGGTAGCTTCAGAAATTTCGAGAAATGAGGAAACCGCTATTAACTTAGTACAATCTTCAGATCCAAGCCGCATGCAAATGTGGGTTACATCTGGGCGATTATGGGGTGAAGCGTGTTGCTTTTGCAATTACATTTTGGAAGAAATTCAATGGATTCAGGCACAAGCTATCCATTCATCAGAATTCTTCCATGGTCCTTTCGAATTGATAAGTGATGACTTTCAGGTAAATGTGGTTTTGAATTCTAGAGAAACTCGAAATCAAGATCTTCGTGTAAAACAATTTATTGATCAACACTCAACTGCTTCAAATACAATTGATATGAAAAATTTCAACATCGAAGATTTTGCTGATGAGTTAATCAAATTTATTGAGCCATGGTTGCTAAATCATTATTATGACTTACTACTACGTATCTATGAACAAAAAACAGGAAAGTCAGCAAAAACTCGTCGATATTATCGTGTAATGGAATACTAATGGACGTTTATACCCTCTTTGAATTTCTATCGATTCATTTTCAAATCATCCATTTTCAAAACAAAAAGAAAAAATTTGTTAAATGGTTTAGTAGTGTATTTACAAATGATTCGATAACTCAAAAAAGTCCTAATTTTTTTTATCGAGATGAGTCAACAAAGACAATTGTTGTGAATATTACTACTCCAGAATGGAGCATATTTGGAGATCGTTTTCAGACACAAAAAAATAGAGAAAGATATTTGAAGAAGTTAGG
>NZ_KE136358.1:0-100000 GCF_000406965.1 Enterococcus avium ATCC 14025
AGTAAGTAGCCCAAGGGAACCTCCCCCTTAGGCCCTCTCAGAACCGGACGTGAACCTCTCAGCTCATCCGGCTCCCATTATCCAGCCGATGGTAATATTCCAATTTTCCAATGCGCGAATAAATTTCTTTCTCGCTTGGCGATTTCCCCTAACCAATGTTCCGCTTTTCTTCGTGCTTGTCGCTTTTTATATTTACGACGAACCCACTTCACGAGACATTGGTTGATGTAGCGCAGTAGACTGTACATTTCTGATTTATAGAATTTCATGTAATAGTTCATCCATCCTTGAATTTTACTATTGAACATATTCGCTAAATCCTCTAGCTTTTTGTCCGCTTTTAATTGTAATCGCCAATTCCTTACCTCTTTGCGAATCGCCTTTTTCGCTTTATCTGATACAGCCGGAAGAAAATTTGTGAAGCATTTTCCATATTTATTCTTGGCGCCTCTAGGTCTAAACGTAAAGCCCAGGAAATCGAATGTCGTTATCGGATAGTTCCCCATCCTATCACTATCTCTGCAGTAAACAATCTTTGTCTTATCAGGATGTAACTCCAAACCAAAGATTCTAAACCGTTCTTCCAATCTTTTCTTCAGATATTTCGCTTGCTTTAGGGATACACAATGAGTAATACCATCATCGGCATATCTAGCCCACTGTATATTAGGAAATTCTTTTTCCATGAAGTCATCAAACGTATAATGAAGAAACAAGTTCGCTAGAACTGGACTGATTACACCACCTTGCGGTGTCCCGGCTTTTCTCGAAACAGTCGAACCATCTTCCCTCTGGAAAGGTGCTTTTAACCATCTTTCCACATATAGGATAATCCACTTCTCTTGAGTGTACCTTTTTACCATTTCAATTAGATAGTCATGTCTGATATTGTCAAATAGTCCTTTAATATCAAATTCCAGTACCCAATCTCTTTTCCAGCATCTAACTCTTGTTTTCTCTATTGCCTGGATTGCCGACTTATTCGGCCGATAGCCATAAGAATCCTCATAAAACAATCGTTCTACTACAGGTTCAAAATACATCTTCGCTACCATCTGTGCAATCCTATCTTCAACTGTTGGAATCCCAAGTACTCTCAGCCCACCACTCTTTTTAGGAATGGATACTGCCTTTACCGGTTTTGGGAAATAACTTCCCGATGATAATCGATTCCACAGTTTGTATAGATTATCTTTCAGCTTATATTCATAAGCCTCAATTGATTCTTCATCTACTCCAAAAGTTCCTTTATTGGCTTTTACTTTTAGAAATGCTTGGTAAACTGCTTGTTTTGAAATATTGTATGACTTTGTTTCTTGCATAAGTTCCTCCTCCTTAAAGTTGACTTATCCTTGAAACTGGATAACTCAGGTTCTTCGCTCCACTCTCGTTACAAGAGCTTCTTCACTACTACAACCCAATCTGCCCCCATGACTGCATCGGTACTCTTTTCTTGCGGGGCTTCCGCTTGAAATACTCCCTTGACATCAGCCCGTGGGTTCCCACGTTCCATATAGACGCCTATGTTATGTTCATGCCACCTTTATGCCGCCCGCCGCCTGATCAGTAAACAGGTTTCCTCCAAGCTCATCCTAGGTCAACGACTATACCCAGTTTTGACGGAATTTATACGCTTTCGACACTTCTGTGGGTGGTTCGTATGGTCACTCATCTCCATAACACACACCTGACAACTCTTGGTTGCCTTTTCCTTAACGCTCAATACCATAGCTTTTGACTACAGCACCTTAAGGTGGTTTGAAACCTCCACCTGTATGGCGGTTTCGGCAGGCCGTCTGCCATCATCTATACAGCATAGCTGCTTTGAATAGTTTATCTATTCACGCACACTTTCATGGCGCACAGTCATCGGCGTATCGAACAAATTTATGTCCTAGATTTTCTAGCACTTGATCAAATTCGTTCAGGTAGATGTTACTTAACAGGGGAGAGAGATTGCCTCCTTGGGGCGTTCCTTCTTCCGTTGTTGTGATGAGTCCATTTTCCATTACACCACTCATTAAGTATTGACGGATCAGTTTTAGGACTTGTTTGTCCTTTACTTTCCGCTCAATGAAATACATCAGCTTATCGTGATTTACGGTGTCAAAGTAGGCTTTCATATCAATGTCCACCACATATCGGTAACCTTGTTCATAATAAGATTTTGCTTTCTTCACTGCGTCATGTGCGCTGCGATTTGGGCGAAACCCATAACTATTATCTGAGAATTCTGGTTCAAATAGCGGTTGTAACACTTGATTGATTGCCTGTTGAAGCATACGATCAATAACCGTGGGAATTCCTAGTTTTCTTACACCGCCGTTTGGTTTCGGTATTTCTACTCGCAAAACAGGCTGAGGTTTATAGTTCCCTTGGCGTAAATTGGATAGTAATTCCTCGCGGTGCTCTTTCAAGTAAGGAAGCAGTTGATCGACGGTCATCCCATCTGCACCAGCCGCCCCTTTATTTCTGACTACTTGAAGATACGCTTGATTGAGATTATTCCGCTCTAGAATTCTCCCAAACAGATTTTCTACACCATCTTGTTTCCTCTGTTCACCGCAAGAAGTGCTGCGCACTTCATCATACCCTTCGTGTTCCACACTAGCTCTTTGATGATAGCCAAGTTTTCTTGTTTTCTGCGGTCGTCGCATCTTCTCACACCTCCTAAATTATTCAAGATTCTTATTGTTCAGTCCTTCGTAACGGTCAGTGTCGTTACTACTATGACCTCGGCTGACTTCTCATGATTCACCATCATGTCGCCATGATCGTTGTGCTGGTTTGTTTTCATTCAACGCCCACAACACCCTCATGAGATCTCCCCCGGTAAGAGTGAAAACTTTCCTCCTATGTAACTGCTAGATTTACTGTATAGGTTTCGGGCAGTATTGGACTTTGTCTTGTGATGAAGACTTATCCGACCTAATTCAGCCTTGTATCTAGTTTCTGTTCGTCAGTTCAGGAGTTTGCGTCCGACTTCCTTCAGCCACAACCTCACGATTGCCACCTTGTCTTTCGCTAACAGTTCCTACTGCCAAGCCTGTAGTGGACTTTCACCACCAAGTTTTCACCCATGCAGGGCGCACACCAAAAAGGAAGTTAACGCTTATTCGTTAACTTCCTTTTTAGCTTCTTTGATTTCATGATTGATTTGTCGCTGCTTTTTGAATAGTACATAAATCATCCCTATCAAGAACGGCAGCAAGTATGTCGCGTAACGATATAATAGCAATGAAGACACGGCATCTACTCTTCCAACAACATTTCGAAATAATAAAACATAAACAAACTCAAAGCCGCCGATTCCCCCTGGCGCTGGCAAAACACCACCAATAATCACCGTGAAGCTGATAAAAGCCACTGTCAGCCAAAGATCAATATCAGGATAATCTTGAACCAATATGAAATAGGGTAACGAATACCAAACAACTAATTTTGCCATATTTGAGCAAAATACTCGAATAACAGAACGACGATCACGGATGAATGATTTGATAGCACCACGTAAAGAATAAACTTGATTATTCACCTGATCAACGATATCTCTTAATTTTTTTCGTTTGAACAAGCGGTTGCAAATGATTACTAATACTACCTGTGCATTGATATTAAGACTTAATACCAATAAACTCGAAATAATTAGTAATGTTACCAAAATTCCAGCAAGCACTAAAAAGATCCCGTTTGAGATATGTTCTTGAATCGCATCGCTTTTCACAATTAAAAAGACCAGCGCCCAAACCATTAAGGCGATTTTATAGGTGACCATTCTCAAGGCACTCGTGCCCGTTCCTTCAGAATATCTCAGATCCTTTTTATGATAGTAAATAACCTCAGATACAATTGATCCTGTACCGAATGTGATAACACGATAGAAAGTTGCATATGCGGATGCAAAGAATCCGTCTCGAATGGTAAATTCTGGGTTGAATTCACCCGCAATATTTTTAATCGTGTACCCTTCGATTACTTGACTAATTAAACCGAGTCCTGTCACACCTAAAAGGACCGGTAAAGAAGTTCTACCCAGTTCGGTGAAAATATCACTTAGAGAGTCACGAATAACGAAGATAATAACGCCGATCATTACTATAAATATAAGGATATTTAGAATCAATTTACGATTGATTGATAAGTTCATTTTTTTGCCTCATTTTTTTCTTTATTGCTATAGCCTACCACATGCGAATGAGCAAAAAAAGAAAAAGCTTCAAGTTTTCTCAAAGCTTTTTCAGAAAAATTATTATTTAGCATTATTTTCAATAATCTTTACAATTACGTCAACTGCTTTTTCCATCGTCTGTAATGAGACAAATTCAAAGCGACCATGCATATTTTCAGCACCAGCAAAAATATTTGGCGTAGGAATACCCATAAATGAGATTTTAGAACCGTCTGTCCCGCCACGGATTGGTTCAATGATTGGTTTCACATCAACCTCTTCCATCGCACCCTTAGCAAGATCAATGACACTCATGTCTTTTTCAATGATTTCACCCATGTTGTAGTATTGATCATACATGTTGATTTCCACACGTTCTTGATCAAATTGGCTATTCATTTTTGCTTGTAGATCTGTAATCATTTGTTTACGTTCTTCAAATTTATCACGGTCATGGTCACGAATAATATAGGTCATTTTCGCTTCTTCCACATTTCCATCTAAAGCTAATAAATGGAAGAAACCTTCACGTCCATCTGTTTTTTCTGGTCGATCGCCTTCTGGTAGTTGGTTATGGAAATCAATTGCCATTTGTAACGCATTAATCATCGTGTTTTTAGCTGTCCCTGGATGAACGTTTTTCCCATGCATCGTGATTTCTGCTTGAGCAGCGCTAAATGTTTCATATTGCAATTCGCCAATTGGACCACCATCCATAGTATAGGCGAAATCTGTGTTGAACTGTTTCACATCGAATTTATCCGCACCGATACCGATTTCTTCATCGGGACCAAAGCCGACACGTACTTCACCATGTTTGATTTCAGGGTGATTAATCAAATACTCCATCGCTGTCATAATTTCAGCAATCCCAGATTTATCATCAGAACCCAGTAGTGTTGATCCATCAGTAGTGATTAATGTTTGTCCGACGTAGTTTTTCAAATTCGGAAAATCTTTTACATTTAATGTATATTTTACGTCAGCATCTAACTTAATAGTAGATTCACCATCATAATTTTCAACGATTTGAGGGTTGACTCCTTCTGCGTTGAAATCTGCTGTATCCATGTGAGAGATAAAACCGATAGTCCGCGCTTCTTTGTCAAGGTTGCTTGGCAAAGTGGCGATCACATAGCCGTTATTTTCGTTGTAGGTAATCTCCTGCATACCGATCTCTTCTAATTCCTTCATCAGCTCTTTAGCAAAGGCTACCTGTGTTTGAGTTGAGGGTGTTGTGGTGCTTGTCGCATCAGAACGAGTTTCTGTCTTTACATACTTTAAAAAACGCGGTAATAAATTTTCGTACATCTTACTCTCTCCTTTAATGCTATTTATTTAAATGAAAAAGGATTTGTGGAAGTCTCAGATACAAAAAATTCAACCTTCCAGTCCTCTTCATTTTTCCATTGGTTAAATAAGTCTACCAGTTTTTCTTTACATAGCGACTCAATATAGTGTCCTGGATCAATTACCAACATTCCTGTTTCTTGCATGTCATGAGCGGTATGATAGTAAACATCTCCAGTAATATAAACATCCGCCTTTGCTGCTACGGCCTCACGATAAAATTTTTCTCCGCTGCCGCCGCAAATTGCTACGCGTTTAATTGTTTTCTTTGTCTTATGAGGATAAACCACACGTAAGCCTTCCAAATCAAACGTATTTTTCACTTTTTCAATGAAGTCTTCTGTCGGCATCGCTTCCTTTAATTCGCCGACTCGACCAATTCCATACTTTTCTGCCAAATTATCAATTTGATAAATATCATAAGCAGGTTCTTCATATGGATGAGCAGCAAGCATCGCTTGAACTACCTCCGTTTGCCGTGTCTCAGGAAACAGCACTTCAATTTTACTTTCTTGGACCTGTTCAGCAACATTCGCCGCGCCGATTGTCGGATTTGCTTCTGCATTTGGCGTAAAACGCCCTGTTCCATTAATGGTAAATGAAGTCGCTTGATAATTTCCCTGTTCTCCTGCACCAGCTTCAGCCAATGCTTGGCGCATTTTTTTTGCGGCCTCTTGAGGAACGTAAACTGCCAGTTTTTTCATGGATACCGTATGGGTGTGAATTAAATAATCCGTATCAAAAACAGCTAATGCTTCACAAAACCAATCATTCAATCCATTTTCAATGATATCCATATTCGTGTGCGCCGCAAAAACCGCGATATCATGTTTGATCAAATCCGCATACATCTTTGTTTGAATATCGTCAGTCGTTAAACGAGAAACAGGACGAAAAATCGGTGGATGCTTCACAATTAACAGATCAATTTTTTTCTCAATCGCTTCATCGACAACTGCTGGTCGAACATCTAAACTCATCATGATTCGATTGACTTCTTTATTTAAAGTACCAATATGAAGGCCGACAGGATCGCCTTCTTCAGCCAACCATTCGGGACAATATTGATTAAAACGCTGGATAAATTCACTTCCCTGCATCTTCAAGTACCTCCTTGATCCATTCAATTTCCAGTATAACCTCGCGGATTTTTTCGGTAACATCTTGATCACTTTGGTGTAAACTAGTTAAGATTTTTTCCATTTTGCTTAGTTTGTGCTGCCATTTTTTGATAAAAACAGGAGCTTTTTCTTTCAGTAAAACTGGTCCAAAGAATAGTTCTTTGGCAGTATAATCCGGCTGCACTAAATCTTTATCAGCAACAATCAGCTCATAAACTTTCTGATTTTCTTCAATGATGGCTTCCTCTGTGATCGTATAGCCTTCAGCTACTAGCCATTGACGTAATTGACGCTCTCCAACATTTGGTTGTAGAATCAAGCGCTCTTTACCGGATAGGCGCGCTTTTTCTTTCCCACGTTGTAAAATATCGCGGATCAAGACACCGCCCATTCCGCAAATAGTGATGGCTGAAATCTGATCATTCAATTCAACTGCTTCAAGTCCATCCGCTAACCGAACATCAATTTTGTTCTCTAAACCATTTTTTGCTGCTTGCCTTTTAGCTGACTCATACGGGCCTACTACGACCTCTCCTGCAATACTATAAGATATCTTGTTTTGCAGCATTAAAGCGACGGGCAGATACGCGTGATCTGAACCTATATCTGCTAAACGTGCATCTTGCGGCACAAATTCTGCCGCTTTTTGTAAACGAATCGATAAATCTTTCGCGTTCATTTTTTCACATCCTAAAAGTAATTATAACACTCCTTAAAAAAAGCGCCCCCTAAAAAGAGCTAAATGATAGCGCTTTTTAATAGGGCGTTTGCCTTTTTCTAAGGATATTTTTGTTTTTTTAACCGTTTCGGCGATTTTCACCGATTACCCAGATTTCTCTACTTAAATAACGAACACGCTCCATAATCCGCTTTGCTTTCAAAGGTTCCTCATCGCCTCGTTGTGTAACGGATAAATGTTGCTCCAATTGATCCATATTGAAATTAGATGAGAAAAAGGTCGGTAATTGCTCCTGCATTCGATGCTGCAAGATCACTCCTAGCACTTCATCGCGAATCCAAGCGCTCATGGAGTCTGCACCGATATCATCAATCATTAAGATTGGTGCCCGTTTTACTTCATCTAGTTTTGGACCTACTTTGTCATTGGAGATCGCTTGTTTCATTTCTCCAGCAAATGTTGGAAAATGTAAAAGTGTGGTTTCGAAACCCTTAACTGCTAGTTCATGGGCAACAGCTCCTAACAAGTAGGTTTTCCCTACACCAAAATCCCCCACTAAAAACAAGGCTTTATGAAACATTTTTGGTGCTGCCTCATATTGATTAATGAAATCCAGAGAAGCCTCCAATGCTTCACTACGCCCAGAGGTAACCTCAAAGGTGCGAATCGAGGCCTTGCGAATATCTTTGGGCATATCTAGCGAATTCACGCGATTGCGGATTTCCTCTTCACGCTTCATACGCAACAGCTCATCTGTCGGTACATAGGTCACATCAATAAAGTGAAAGTTTAAACTCAATTGCGGTTCATAACCCGGTGCAATCATAGTTGGATCAGAAGCTAAATATTTTTTCTTTTCTTGAACAAACTCATATAATTTCGCAAAGGATTTTTCGATATCCTCTTGTGTCAGCTTTTCTTTGTGCTCTTCGATAAACTGACGAACATCTGGATCGGCCAAAACTTCTTCCATCATTTGGCGGTAACGACCATCGACCCCACGGCTTTTAATGATGCGATTCAACTCTTTTCCTACATCTTCCATTAATCGTCACCTTCTTTACTTAAATATTCCGCTAATTTACGGTTCAATTCTGCTTCTTTTTCCGGTGTTAATTTGGTCTCTTTAGGTGGCTGTTTGATGTGCTCTGGCAACGCTTCTTTACGACCCGCTCCGCGTTTTTGATAAGCTGGACGACTGGTCTGAGGTTTGCGAACCAGTTTTTGATTGTTCTCACGTACATGGGCGATTGCCGCTTCAGGACTGATAATTTTTTTCTGTGCCCAATCATTTGCGATAGCATTCAAATAGTTCGCATTGATTACCGCTTGGTTTTGAATGACCAAAATATAATTGATGATTATATTGATGACGCTTTTCGGTAACAAATTGCGACTAATCAATTCTTCTAGCAATCGAACTTCCGTATTTGTCTCAAATCCGCCTTTTTCGCGTTTAATCGCTCGTAAAAATGTTACTGGCGCAATTTTTTTGCTTTGAGCAATGACCTCTAATTCCTGCGGAGAAAAACTTCCGTTATTGGCAGAGCTATCGATCATCGTTTCTTTAGGCTCAGCAGATACGTTGGGACGTTTTTCCTTGTTGATCAGCTGACGTAAATAGCTAAAATTCAACCCGTTTTTTTCACCAGCACTTGCCTTCGCTACATACTCTGCTAAATCCAATTCATTCAAGCCATACAAAGTTTGAAAGGTTTGCAGCTTTTCACGATCATCATAACTCAAAAACAAATTAAAGCGTTTAAGCTGTTGCGTAAACAATGACCAATCAAAATCTGTTTGGGTAGAAAAAGCCTCTTGTGTTTGTTCTAAACTTTCACTTTGGCTGGCAAAAGCTTTATCATCGAAACGATAAACTTCACGAAAACGTTTGGTAATATTCTTGACTTCACCTTTTTCAAAGGTTTTCGGCTTGAAGCGCTCAACTAAACGTTCATAACGTCGTTTTCCTACCTTGTCCATCAGTAAATAAGCCATCAAAGGATCTTGAAAAAATTTCTCTGGAATCAATGGAGGGTGAAGCTGATAGAGCAAACTCATGCCAATTTCATTATCTGTTTTTTGAAACGTTTCTAACAAACCAATGCCTTCTAATTGTTCTCGCGCTTTCACCAGATTCATCAGTCCAGTATCCACTGCAGCTAATAAATCCGTATGCATGAGGCTGGCACTCTTACCCTCTATGCTAACATCGCTAACAAAAGTTAAATATAAGCTTAATGCGTTACTGCCGATAATCGGCTGATATAAATAAAGCAACGCATCCTGTTTGCTTTGATCAAGTTGTGGCTCACCGTAGACCGTGTAAAAGGTGCTGGGTTTTAGTTCTTCTGCCACTAAAAAGCCTCCTACTCATCATCTGTTGACTTTGCTTTGTCAACGATTTCCTGCAATTCCTTCAAGAATACAGACATGTCTTTAAACTGTCGATAAACACTCGCAAAACGAATATAGGCGATCTCGTCCACTTCCATTAAATCCTCCATGACAAATTCGCCGATTTGACTCGTAGGAATTTCATTTTCTCCCATACTGCGAACACGATTTTCTACATGATCCACGATCTGTTCCATCTGTTCCATAGCTACTGGACGTTTTTCTGCAGAGCGAATCAACCCGCGTAAAATTTTATCACGACTGAACTCTTCGCGATCCCCATTTCGTTTAACAACTAATAAAGGAGCTGCCTCAATACGCTCAAAGGTCGTAAAACGAAACCCGCAGCTCTCGCATTCTCTTCGACGGCGGATCGCTCGCCCGTCATCTGTTTGTCGACTATCAATTACTCGTGAATTATTATGATTACATCTTGGACAACGCATAATTTCACCCGCACTTTCTTATTAATTAGAATGACTCACTTTGTATGAATATCTTTTTGTTATATAGAATAATTTCTCAAAAACAAAAACAGGTTTGAAAGAAAACTTTTTTGTTTATATAACATGAGTTTACCATAACCAGCCCACTAAAAAAAGCGTCGTAAAGCTACGACGCTGAATTCTTTAAGAAACAAATTTTTTTCTTTCTAACCATTTAAGAACCTCTTGACGCGTTGTTTCTTGTGAATTGCAATTATCAAATACGAAATCCGCTCTTTTTTTCTTTTCCTCTAACGGAAGCTGGCTATTAATGCGTTTTAAAGCTTCTTCTTCAGAAAGATTATTTCTTGCCATCAGGCGTTCCAATTGGATGTCTGGTGTAACATAAACTGTTGCCACTTCATCCATCATTGATTCGTAATGTCCTTCGAATAAGAGTGGGATATCAACAATCACCAAGTGACTTCCTTTTTTTGCCTCTAGTGTTTGTTTTTTTATTTCATCACGAATAAATGGATCAAGTGTTTTGTTTAACAGATGTCTTTTTTGCTCATTTTGAAAGATTAAAGTTCCCAATTTTTTGCGGTCCAAACTACCATCGTTTTGCAAAATTGTTTTACCAAAAACTTTCTCTAAAGCCATCAGTCCTTCAGTACCCGGCTCTACGACTTCCCGAGCAATAATGTCTCCATCAACAACTGGAAATCCTTCTGCCTTAAAAAAATCTACAACCGTTGATTTTCCACTAGCGATACCACCAGTAACACCTAATACAAAGCTCAAATTCTACACCTTCTTTAGTTTTTGGCAATGAGGACAAAGGTGTGTCCCTCTTTGCGCTACTTTGATTTTGATAATTGGTGTGCCACAACGCGAACACGGTTCACCAGTTTGTCCGTAGACGTGCAATTCTTGTTGGAAATGTCCAGCCTCTCCAAGCGCATTTAAATAGGTTCGAATGGTCGTTCCGCCTGCCTCTTTCGCTTTTCCGATCACCTCGATAATCGCTTCACGCAACTGGCGAGCACTTTGAGAACTCAACGTATTCGCCGGTTGTTCAGGATGAATCTTCGCTAACCAGAGGACTTCATCAACATAGATGTTTCCTAAGCCTGCCACGATTTTTTGATTTAGTAATAGAGGCTTGATCATGGTGGAAGCCTTTTTCAATTTAACTTTAAAATCAGCTAAGTCAAAATCCGCATCTGTCGGCTCAGGGCCTAACCGCGTCAAACCTTTATACTCTTTCGCCGTTCCTTTTTTCAATAGAGCCATTCGACCAAATTTACGTACGTCATGATAAATTAACTCAGAACCATCAGTAAAAATGAAACGAACATGGCTGTGTTTGTCTAACGCAGTCGGCTGATCAAAAAATTCATACTTTCCTTCCATCCGTAAATGTGAAACCATCTCGTAATGTGTAAATTCAAAGATCAAGTACTTTCCACGTCGATCCACTGTTTCTATTGTTTCACCGATCAATTGCTGCTGAAAAATATCGATCTCGGGAAATTCAATAATGCGCGGCCAATAAACATCAACTTTCGCAATCGTTTTATTCTTAACCAAAGAGACCAAACCTTTTCTGACAGTCTCTACTTCTGGCAATTCTGGCATTTTACTTCACTCCTAAATCAAAAAGCTGGAATTTCTCCCAGCTTCTTTTTATTTTGCTTCATACCACGTTTTGCCCCAATTACTGTCGGTTAACAACGGGACATCTAACTGAACAGTGTTCTCCATCACTTCTTTGACTAATTTGTCTAATTGTTCCAATTCACTTTCTGGAACTTCGAAAACAAGCTCATCGTGTACTTGCAACAGCATCGTCGCCTGTAGTTTTTCCTCCTTCAAACGTTTTGCCATCTCAATCATTGCAAGTTTTAAGATATCTGCTGCACTTCCTTGAATTGGCGTATTTATGGCTGTTCGCTCTGCAAATGAACGAAGATTGAAGTTTCGCGCATTAATATCTGGTAAATAGCGTCGTCGATTATAAAGTGTGGCAGCATAGCCCTTATCTTTAGCCTCACGTACGCTTTCTTCCATATAACGTTTTACGTCTGGATAATTTTCAAAATACGTATCGATATATTCTTGTGCGGCCTTGCGCGTAATTCCCAGATTTTGTGATAGCCCATAATCAGAAATACCATACACAATTCCGAAGTTTACTGCTTTGGCATTTCGACGCATATTCGGCGTCACTTCATCTTCAGTAACATTGAAGACACGCATCGCGGTACTAGTGTGAATATCCATACCATCACGAAACGCCTGCTTCAAATGCTCATCCCCAGAAATATGTGCTAAAACACGCAATTCAATTTGAGAATAGTCAGAAGAATAGATTACCCAGTCTTCATCACGAGGAACAAAAGCCTGACGAATCTTTCGTCCTTCTTCTAATCTAATTGGAATATTTTGCAAGTTTGGATCAACCGAACTTAATCGGCCGGTTTGGGTCAAGGTCTGAATATAGCGTGTATGAATCTTATTATCCCCTTGAATCACTTTTAATAATCCTTCAACATAGGTTGATTGGATTTTTGCAATTTGACGATAATTTAAAATATGTTCAACGATTGGGGCCTGTTCACGCAGCTGTTCTAAAACATCTACCGCTGTCGAATAACCTGTTTTTGTTTTCTTAATAACTGGCAAATTCATTTTTTCAAACAAGATCACGCCCAATTGTTTTGGTGAATTGATATTGAACTCTTCACCAGCTTCTTGATAAATTTTTTCTTCGATTTCTTGCAAACGTTTCGAGAATTCTCCCCGCATAGCCTGTAACGTTTGTGCATTAACCGTAATTCCGGCAATTTCCATTTCTGCTAAAATACGAGAAAGGGGCAGTTCCATTTGGTAAAACAGCTTATCTTGTTTCTTCTCTTCCAATTCTTTCTCTAGCTTATCATTCAGGAAATGAATTGCCTTAATTTTACGAGCTAAATGTCCAAAGAAAATTTCATCATCTTCAGGCAACCCTTTTTTGGCTCCTTTTCCATAAATCTGGTCATCCGTTTGAATTTCTGTATAACCATAATACTGTGCCACACCCGCGATATCGTTACTGTTATCATTCGTATCTAATAAATACGCAGCTAATAAAACATCAAAGTTGATTCCCTCGGTTTTTGTAATATAGCGATTCAATGCCACATAAGTACGCTTAGCGTCATAAACCTTCTTACCATTTGCTGTTTCAAGCCATTTCTTAAATGCCTCATTTTCAAACAAAGCCAATTCATTTGTTACATAAATTTTATCTCCAGTGCCCCAAGCGACACCCACGATATCTGATAAATGATAATTGTCCTCTAGCATTTCAACATATAAGGCGGCATCGGCATCAAACATCTTTTCGTTAAACTCCGTGACAACTTCGAATTTGATGTCCTCTAACTCAACTTCCTCTTCTTCCACGTTCAATTTATTTAAAAAGCCTTTGAAATCCATCTCCTTAAAGAAAGGAATAAGCTTATCCAAATCTTTTCCGTTATAAACTAATTCATCAATGGAAATTTCAACTGGTGCATCTAATTTGATTGTAGCCAATTCCTTAGATAAAAATGCTTGATCCTTATCATTAATCAAATTTTCTTTCATTTTACTTTTCTTTAGTTCATCAATACTTTCGTAAACACCTTCAACACTGCCAAACTGCTTCAATAATTTGATTGCCGTTTTTTCTCCGACTTTTGTTACGCCTGGGTAATTATCCGAGGTATCTCCGGCAAGTCCTTTCATGTCGATGATTTGATTTGGCGTTAACCCGTCATATTTTTCGGCAACATGTTCCGGAGTGTAAGATTCGATTTCACTAACACCTTTAACTGTAATATCCACTTTAATCTTATCTGTCGCTAATTGCGTTAAATCGCGGTCTCCAGATAAAACAACGACATCATAGCCTTCATCCGCTGCTTGATGGGCCAAAGTTCCAATAATGTCATCCGCTTCGTAATTGTCCAACTCATAATGTTTCACGCCGAGACCAACTAATAATTCACGTAAGTAAGGCATTTGCTCGCGAAATTCACCAGGAGTCTTTGAACGACCACCCTTATATTCAGAATACATAGCTGTCCGAAATGTCGTGTTGCCGGCATCAAAAGCAACTAATACATGGGTAGGTTTTTCACGCTCCATCACGTTTTCAAACATATTGTTGAATGCATAGATCGCATTCGTATGTAGGCCATTTTTATTTTTAAAGCGCTCCAACGAATTATGCAAGGCAAAAAAAGCACGGAACGCTACACTGTTTCCGTCAACTAATAATAATTTCTTTTCACTCATCTCTTCGACTCCTATTTCCTATTCAGGGATTTTTTTAGAAATGTTCTATAAAAATTAATGAACGAGACTTTCAATCCTTCACGATTCATTTTAACAAAGTATTCGTTGAAAAGAAAAGAATGAAGCTATTTTGTTTTCAATATTCACTAGTCCAAAAAAAAGAGACGATTGCTCGCCTCTATTTACTACTTCCAAAAATTCGTAAGAATGAAATAAACAGATTAATGAAATCTAGATACAACTGCAAGGCCATAAAGACCGCAACGCCATTTCCAACTTCACCATTTGTTCCAAGATAGATTTTACGAATCATTTGATTATCATAAGCTGTAATCCCGGACATTATTACTACCATTAAAATAGAAATAAAGAAATCTACGGCACCGCTGTGTAAAACAAAAACATTTAACAGCATCGCAATGATAATCCCCAACAAGCAACTTAAAGCTGCTCGACCAATTCCAGATAAATCACGTTTAGTAAAAGAACCCACAAGTGACATTACTAGAAACGTCGCTGAGGCTGTAACAAATGCTTGTGTCACAGTCCCTAGATCATACATTGCTAAGGTGACAGCCAGTGTTAAGCCATTCAAGGCAGAATATACAATAAATCCACTAATTGCTAATGTAGGATTTTTCTGTGCTTTAATACCAAGAAAAACCACTAAGGCAATTTCAGCGATCCAGATTCCCCAAAAGCCTAGTGGGAAATTCTGAATAAAACTGCCCATTTGATACGCCCACGGCCCTAAAGTCATATAGGAAATCACCGCACTGATTCCAATGCCCAATGCCAAGAATGCATAGATTTTTCCATAGAACCGATTTAAACCATAAACGCGTGCTTCTTGATTATTCATTTATCTCATCTCCTAATTGTGCTTGTGGCGGTTTCACCATTACCACAGCATCCAAAATGCGTTTTTCTTCGTTATCCGTTGCTTCTACCGCTTCAACGGAAATAGTAACGACATCTTTCATTTTATCTACTTTGATTACTTCAAACTCAAAGGTTAGTGTTTCATAGTGAAAAACTGGATCAATAAAATTAATTGAAAAATTCACTACGTGAGAACCCGGTCCTGGTAAATGTTTAGAAATCGCACTCGTAATGATGCCCATTAACATAATCGAGGGTACAAGTGGCTGTTCGTATTCAGTTTCTTTTACATAGTCATGTTGGATGTACAAAGGATTTGCATCATTTGTCAAACCTAAATATAAAAGAATCTGATTATCTTCGATCGATTCCGTTAACGATAACGAGTCACCTTCCTCAATTTCGTCAATCGTTTTGCCTATTTTCCGAGCCTTCATATTATACAAATTCATTCCCTCCGTCATTTGTTCTATTCATTATTTTATCAGAAAGCAAACAAAACACAAGTTTGTACATATTCAAGTATAAAGATTTATGCAATAAATAAACCCGTGAATTTCGCCAGATTTGTTAAAAGAAGGGCTCTGACAAAAAATGTCTGAACCCTTCTTTTATATTATAATACGTTGCGTGTCGTATTACTTAATAAATCTTCGTATGCACGTTCAAACTTTTGAACATCTCCAGCGCCCATAAAAATTACGACGGCATTTTCATGATCCAATAAAGGCGACATGTTTTCTTCTTTGATTACTTGTCCACCCTTTTGAATCTTTTCACCTAAATCTTCTATTTTTACATCCCCTGCCGTTTCACGAGCAGATGAAAAAATATCGCACAGATAAACTTGATCGGCTTTGTCCAGGGCCTCAGCAAACTCGTCCATCAAAGCAATTGTCCGAGTAAATGTATGTGGTTGGAAAACAGCAACCAATTCTTTTTCCGGATATTTTTGACGAGCAGCATCAATCGTTGCTTTGATCTCAGCTGGATGGTGTGCATAATCATCAACGATAATCATATCAGCAACCTTTTTCTCAGTAAAACGACGTTTAACACCAGAAAAAGTCAACATTTCTTCTTTAACTTTGTCCATATCTAAATCTTCAAAATAGGCAACCGCAATAACAGACAAGGCATTAAGAATATTGTGCTTACCAAATGATGGAACTGAAAAACGCCCAATAAATTTTTCTTTATGGTAAACATCAAAGGCCGATCCATTTGTTGTCCGAACAATATTGCGTGCCTGAATATCATCGTTTTCAGATAATCCATAATAATAAATCGGTACATCTGCTTTTAGTTTACGTAAATATTCGTCGTCCCCATAAGCAAAAATTCCTTTTTTAACTTGAGAAGCCAAGGTTTGAAAGGCTTCAAAAACATCCTCGATACTCTTGAAATAATCAGGATGATCAAAGTCAATATTTGTCATGATTGAATAATCAGGCGCATATGCCAAGAAATGTCGTTGATATTCGCATGCTTCAAAGGCGAAGAAAGTCGCATCTGGAACACCATGTCCAGTACCATCACCAATTAAGTAACTCGTTGGCGCTAATCCGTTTAAGACATGCGCCAGCAATCCAGTCGTACTTGTTTTACCATGCGAACCTGTTACTGCAATACTAGTATAGGGTTGAATAAATTCTCCGATAAAATCATGGTACCGAACAATTTCTAATCCTAATTCTTTCGCCCGAGCGATTTCTTCATGGGTATCTGGAAAGGCATTTCCTTGAATGATCTTCATGCCTTCCTTAATATTGTCTTTACTAAATGGCAAGATCGTAATGCCGGCTTTTTCTAGATCACGTTGCGTGAAAAAATATTTTTCAACGTCAGAGCCTTGTACATGGTAGCCCTTTTCATGCAGGACCAAAGCCAATGAACTCATGCCTGATCCTTTGATTCCAACAAAATGATAAAGTATCTCTTTATTATTCATTTAATCCTCTTCCTTATATGTACAAAATTGTTTGCGGTTCACATTATCATATAAATCCGTAAAAATAGCAATCTTTTATTCTTCAGATTACCTTGCCACTTCCTATGATTCAATTGTCTTCAAAAATTCTAGCTGTCCATGACAACTTCCACAAACGTATCGTTTTGTATCAATTTTTCGACGGCGCTTAATTTCTTGATGGCATTTTCGACACTGATATACTTGAAATGTGACTGCCACAAGTTTTGGAGCAAATCGTGATCCGCCAGTTTTTTTCAACAGCTGTTTAAACTCCAGATCCTTGTGCTGATAACCTCTTCCTGCCAGATGAAGATGATAATGACAAAGCTCGTGCTTAATTACTTTGATTAATTCCACTTCACCATATTTTTCAAAAAGAATCGGGTTAAAATCTAAATCATGGCTTTTCAAATGATAGCGTCCACCTGTCGTTTTAAGTCGACGATTAAAGCGGGCATTATGACGGAAGGGTTGTCGAAAAGAATCATGAGAGATCTTTTCGACGAGAGCCTGTAATTCCTGATTAGTCATTTTTATCACTTTGAACCATTGTCAAACTGATACGTCCTTTTTTGACATCAACTGCTTCGACCCAAACAGTCACCACGTCACCAACCGAAACTACGTCAGTTGGATGTTTTACATACTTTTTACTCAATTTAGAAATGTGGACCAATCCGTCCTGTTTTACTCCAATATCAACAAAGGCTCCGAAATCAATCACGTTTCGAACAGTTCCTTGAAGCTCCATTCCCGCTTTTAAATCTTCCATCGTCAATACGTCTTGACGTAATAAAGGAGCGGGCATTTCATCACGCATATCTCGCCCTGGTTGAAGCAAGGCTTGCAAGATATCCTTAATCGTTTCCTTACCAATTTCAAGCTTTTGCTGCAATTGACTTAACTGTAATGCTTTGATTTTTTCTGTGGCTTCCACAGAACCTAATAATTTTAGGTCAACCTCAGCAAGATCCAAAATTTCTTTTGCACTATTGTAGCTTTCTGGGTGAATGGCAGTTGTATCTAACACATTCTTTGCTCCAGGAATTCGCAAAAAACCGATAGCTTGTTCGTAAGCTTTTGGTCCTAAGCGAGGAACTTTTTTCAATTGCGGACGCGAGGTAAATGCACCGTTTTCTTCACGATAGTTAACAATATTTTGCGCTGTCGTTTTGTTTAAGCCAGAAGCATACTGTAATAGCTGTGGACTAGCCGTATTGACGTTTACTCCGACTTGGTTAACCGCGGTCTCTACTACAAAATCTAAACGCTCAGAAAGACGTTTTTGAGAAACATCATGCTGATATTGACCAACACCAACAGCTTTTGGATCGATTTTTACTAATTCTGACAGCGGATCTTGCAATCGACGCGCGATGCTGACTGCACTTCGTTCTTCAACCTGCAGCTCAGGAAATTCTGTCCGGGCAATGTCGCTGGCTGAGTAAACAGAAGCTCCTGCTTCATTAACGATCACATAAAAGACTTCTTGTTGAACTTGTTTTAGTTGTTCAGCTACGAATAATTCAGATTCACGACTTGCAGTGCCATTGCCGATCGCAACCATCTCAACGTTATACTTTTTAATTAACGCTTGAAATGCAGGTCCAGCAGCTTGTCGTTTTGCCTGAGGAGCCGGCTTGTGAGGATAAATCACTTCAATCGCTAAAACTTTTCCGGTTTCATCTACCACAGCTAGTTTACAGCCAGTACGATACGCTGGGTCAAATCCCAGCACGACTTTTCCTTTTAAAGGTGGTTGCAATAGTAAATTGCGTAAATTTTCACCGAAAATATTGATCGCTTGTTCATCTGCCTCTTCCGTCAATTCATTTCGAATCTCCCGTTCAATCGCAGGTCCGATGAATCGTTTATAGCTATCTTTGTAAGCTTCACGAACAAACTCCGCAGTGACAGCTCGAGTATTCTGCACTAATTGACGTTCAAGATATTCATAGATTTTTTCTTCTTCGACCACGATTGAAACTTTTAAAATCTCTTCTTTTTCACCACGATTGGAGGCTAACACACGATGAGAAACCATTTTGTTGATTGGCTCAGCAAAATCATAGTACATTTCATAGACACCTTTTTCATCTTTATCGGCATCCTTGACCTTGCTCTGATACACACCTTTATTTTTCGTATACGAACGAATCCACGTGCGAAAATCAGGATTATCGCTAATTTGTTCGGCTACAATCTCATGTGCTCCTTGCAAAGCTTCCTCAGCATTGACGATGTTTTCATTTATAAACTCGCCAGCTTTAGCATAGACATCACCAGATTGCGGAAAGCTCACCAAATAATTGGCTAAAGGCTCTAACCCGTTTTCTTTAGCGATCGTTGCTTTTGTTCGACGTTTTTGCTTATATGGACGATATAAATCTTCAACCTTTTGAACTTTAACTGCTTGTTGAATTTTCTTAGCTAACTCGTCTGTTAATTTTCCTTGCTCGTCAATTAGTCGTAAAACTTCTTGTTTACGCTTTTCTAAGTTTTCCAAATAATTGTAACGTTCTTCGATTTCACGAATCTGTACCTCATCTAAACTGCCTGTCATTTCTTTACGATAACGAGCAATGAAAGGTACCGTATTTCCGTCTGTAAGTAATGTCAAAACGACATTGATCTGCTGCGGACGATAATCCGTTAATTCTTTATTCAGTAGTTGAATGATTTCCTGGTTTAAATTCTCTGCCATTTCAATTCCTCATTTCATCCAAAATCTTATCTATTTTATCATATTTCAAGAAAGATTGCTTATTGATCTCAAGCAAAAAATGGACGTCCCCATATGCGTTCAGCGTCAAGAAATATGAAGGGTTTTCTGAAAGTACTCCTCAAAATTCCGATTTATTTCTACAGACACTGCTTATACGTCGCCGTTTATTCGTAAATAGGAGCTGACCAAAATATCTAAAAAATTATGGATCAGCACTTTTAACTCTCTTTTTTTCTTTGCTGTATAAAATTGGGCAGCTCTGATAAAAGCAAACCTGTCAAAGTCAATAAAATTCCAATGAACGTTTTAAGCGTCAACCTCTCACCCAAAATCAAAACAGAAGCTATCGTAGTCAGCATTGGAATGGTGTAAATGTACACTGCTGCTCTTACTGCTCCAAGATTTTTGACCGAAAAATTCCAAGTTACAAAGCACAGAGCGGAAGCACCAATGCCTAAGAAAAGAAGATTACCCAAACTTTCCACTTGCAAAAAACGAGAAAAATCGAACTTATCCAGCGTAATAACTAAAACTGGCAGCATAAACAATAGACCATAGAAAAAAATCCGCTGTGTTGTAGCAATAGTTCCATAACCAAACTCGCTAATTTTTTTCACTATTAAAGAGTAGGAAGCCCAGCAAATTGTTGCCACCAAAGCCAAGCCATCACCAATCGGATTAACATTCAGTGTTCCTGAAAGACTGATCAATGAAATTCCAATCATTGAACAAATAAAGCCTAAAATAAAAACACGCGGGATCATTCCTTGCTTCAAAACAAAGCGGCTGATCAAGGCAGTCATAAAAGGACTAACCGAACCAATGATCCCGACGTTCATTGCTAAAGTATAGGTCAGTGCGACGTTTTCTAAATAATAATATAAAAAAACACCAAATAAACCAGCAACTATGTAATACCGTTCCTCTCGCCAGCTCTTAAAGGGCAAGAATTTACGTGAGACTATTGTTAAAACAAGAAAACCAATAAGAAATCGCACGAAAAGAATTTCGATTGGTAAAAACAACTCAAGTAGCACCTTAGTAGAAATAAATGTCAACGCCCATATGACAACGGTAAAACTCGCGGATAAATGACCTTTTACAATATCTGACATAGTATAAAAGAATTTCCTTTCTCAATTTTTAACAATTATAAATAACAGAACCCTACAGCATAATCCTGCTTAGTACGATATTAATCCTAAACTAATTAAGACTCTACTAAATCACTATGACATTTTGTAAAGAATTGCGCAATGCAATTAACAAAAAAATGATACTGAGACCAGAAGGATTTTTGAAATCAAAAAAAGCGAACGCTTCAAAACTTTTAAATTAGAAAGTTTTGAAGCGTTCAGCTTAAATAGTGAGATCTTCACTTTATTCTTCAATGATACAAAATAGTGACTTCAATAATTGTTGAATCTTTTTGAACGTTAAAAATCTGGTTGCCATGGTCCGTCCGTATTAGGGATTTCGTAATCATGAACAATGCCATTTTTATCAAAAACCACCCCGTGCAGAGTTCCGCCAAAGACTGCTCCACCATCAACTCCGATTTTTCCATCAGATTGCCAAAGGGCTGTCGTTTGCATATCTCCATATAGCATTGGTGTAATAGTATGACCAAATACAATTGTTTTTCCTGTATTGTTTTTACCTTCATGAAACGGTTCGCGAATCCACAAGAAATCTTGCAGGGAGGTTTCCTTCCAATCCTTTGTCAAGTCAACTCCAGCATGAACAAAGACATAATTGCCCCACTCATAATAGAATGGACGTTCCGCTAAAAAATTCAACATATCTTTGTACCGACTACGGATCATCATAGCAATCTCAGTCGGTGAATATTCATCTGTCGCGCCTTTATGTAACAAACTTTCAATCGTTTCTTTTCCACCATTATAAAGATAACTTGGAAACCAATCTTCTGGACTGTTCATAAACTCCAGAAAATATTGCTCATGGTTTCCCCTTAAATAGATTGCTTGGTATTTTTTTACAAGTTCCATTCCTAAAAGCCAACAGTCTTTACTTTTGGGCCCTCGATCATTCAGATCTCCAATCAGGATCAACTGCTGTTCGTCCGGCTGAAAATTTTTTAAGATTGATCTGAACATATCGTATTCCCCGTGAACATCACCAATTACAAAAACCTGCTCCATCTTTGTTCGCCCCTAACTGAAGAACGCTTTAATTACCTGATACTACAAAATAATTTCCATCCGCATCAACAAAATTGAATAAAAACTCTTCGCCAATTTGAGCCAACTCTCCTAATTGAACATCCACCTTCTGCAATTTTTTGTACAATGCCATAACATCATCACTTCCAAAAATTAAAGCGGGAGATGGCTCAGCTGCTTCATCATCATTTTTTTCAATAAATTCTCGATCGTAGATTACCAGACGTGTCGTACTATTTTGACTCATCGCTACTTCTGCCACTTGAGAACCATCCAATTCTTCAAAACTAATCTCGACAAATCCTAAACTTTGCCAAAAATTACTAGCTTTACGTACATCATTTGCATATAAAATTACTTTTACCTGTTCGTTAAACAAAATATTCACTCCAAAAAATACATATTCTAAATCTACATACACTCAATATATCAAAGAGTGGCCTCTAATGCTAATCCAATAAAAAATATCTCTCGGTAACCAATGTTCTGGTTTCATTGAAGCACTACGGTCATTTAGCTAGACTAGCAAGTTGAGTGTAGCAAAAAAGACTTGGTCGCGCCAGCCAAGCCTTTCATATTAAGAATTTACTTCAATCGAAGCATTTTCATCATGTAAAATTTCCCGGTCTAATTCATGGATGCGTTCACTAGTTACGACGCCAGCAACCATACTGCCACTGACATTAACCGCGGTACGAGCCATATCAATCATCGGCTCCACAGAGATTACTAAACCAACGATCGCCACTGGTAAGTTCATCGCACCTAAAACGATTAATGAAGCGAAAGTTGCTCCGCCTCCGACACCAGCTACGCCAAATGAACTAATAGTTACGATAGCAATTAGCATCACAATAAATTTCAAATCAAAAACATTTACACCAACTGTAGGTGCTACGATTGTCGCAAGCATTGCTGGATACACACCAGCACAACCGTTTTGACCAATCGAGATACCAAAGCTTCCTGCAAAGTTAGCCGTAGCTTCATCTACACCTAACGCTTTGGTTTGTGTTTCAATATTCATCGGCAACGTTCCCGCACTTGAACGTGAAGTAAACGCGAAGCTCAATGCTGGGAAAGCCTTCTTAAAGAAGTTGATTGGGTTCACTTTTACACCTAACAGAATAATAGAATGAACCAATAAAACAACGATCAATGCACTATAAGAGGCTAAAATGAACTTACCTAAGTTAACAATTGCTTCAAAATCACTGGTTGCTAATACATTTGTCATCAAAGCAAAGACACCATATGGCGTTAAACGTAACACTAGCGTCACGATACGCATAACAACCTTATATAAGCTTTCAATCAAATTCGCAAAGAATTCCGCTTCTTTTGGTGCTTTTCGTCGAACACCTAAAAAGGCAATCCCTACAAAAGCCGCAAAAATTACCACACCAATTGTACTTGTTGGTCGTGTTCCCGCAAAATCAGCAAAGACATTAGTTGGGATGAAGGATAAAATCTGTTGCGGAATTGAAAAGTTTTGAACCATTGACTGACGATCCGCCAACTCTTTGATTCGAGCAGTTTCAGCTGCTCCTTTAGTAAATGTCGCACCATCTAGTCCAAAGACCATAACAGCCACAATCCCAATCAAAGCAGCGATTGCCGTTGTAGCCAATAATGTAACTAAAACATTGGCACTGATTTTTCCAAGCTTCTTGCTTGATTTCATTTTGGTAAAGGCACCAACGATCGAAATAAATACTAAAGGCATAACTAACATTTGTAATAATGAAATATAACCATTACCAACGATTCCAATCCATTCCATCGCTTGAGAAATCACTTTGCTACCATTACCTAAAAGTAATTGCAAAACCCCGCCGAAAACAATTCCGGCGCCTAATCCAGCAAAAACGCGATTAGAAAATTTCACATGTCTTTTTTGCATTTGGTAAAAAGCCACAAGCAACGCAACGAATACTAGAATCACTAATACAGTGAACAGAGTTGTCATTGTATTCCTCCTTAAAATAGCTTTCTATAATGACAAGTCTGTCAAAGGAAGTAAAGGTTCCCGGTATTTGTTCTTCAACAAAATACCCTAAAATATAGTTGCGCGATTCCTAAATTTTAGTGACCTTTAAATTATAACCCAGATAAAATAATCTGTCCTGAAATTTGCATAGTTTCAAAGAAATTTTCATAATCATATACAAAAGGACCTCTACCTTAAAAAATGACGACTAATTGGAAAATAAGTGTCAGTTTCAGGTAGGGTTCCTTTTAAATGGTATTAGATGAAAAATTAATTTTAACGCCTGGTTTATCTAACGCAATCTCAGTTATTTCATAAACCATACGTTCAATCAGTCTTAGTATTGGACGGATCATCTCATTGGCTTCCGCTTCAGTCAAATCATTTTGCTGTTTGACTTGACGACCAATCACGTGGATCACTTGAGAAAGAACTCCGCCAATAATAAATTCCTCAAATGGAAGAACAAATTCGATCCGCACCCCCATAATACTATTTTCAGGTGGATATCCAGGATCTGTTGCTTCCAGTGGACTGAAATTAATCAGCAATTTTTGTTTCACTACCTGATCTTTCGGAGGAAGTCCGTAGTTAAATGATTCTACGACCTCCTGATCGCGTTGTAACTTCATTTTACACCTCTCGCTCGAGTTGAAATAATGTTTTTAATAAACAGCTTACTCATTAATAGCCTTTTCCTAATTATAGCTTTCTACTCAGAAAATTTGTACCATTTCTTTTAAATTATTTATAGAATAAGTCGCCTTAACAACTTGGCTAAAATGATCCAAATCAAGAAAAACTGTTTGCACACCAGCATTATTTCCAGCTTCGATATCTAATTTGCGATCGCCAATCATCACAGTTTTTTCAGATTCTAATTGATAGTTATCAATAAAATAATAAATTGCACTTGGATCTGGTTTCCTTGGAAAATTCGAATCACTTCCAATGATATCAACGATAAGCGAATCTAATCCGTCTCTTTTTAGTAATTGCCAGGTTGAATCCACAGTACGATGAGTCAAAATAAAATGTCTACCACCCATGTTTTGCAGTTTTTCCAACGTCTCCTTTGTCTCCTTAAAAGGAAAAGAGTTCCTATTTTTCTGAGCCTCATAACTATGATACTTTCGATCAAAATCTGGTACAGGTAAACGCCAATCCATAATCATTTGACGGATTGATTCAGTTTTGATTTTCTGATAAACCTCTTTTTCATCTTTTTCGATCCCAAATTCTTTAAAAGTTTCCATCAATGCTTTTAACATGATTGGATACGTATCATATAATGTGCCATCAAAATCCCAAATATAATTCATGTCATGCCTTTCTAAGTTAATATCCTGTTTTTATAAAATTTCTTTTTGTATAATTTTCAATTGTGAGTTGAAAGTATAAATCATTGGCGTAGCATTAGGAATCTCAATTTGATCTACTTGATTAGTAGGAACATTTTCTAAAAACTGAACTAATGCACGCAAACTATTACCATGTCCGCAAACTAAAACAGTCTTCTCATCAAGTAAGTTCGGCGCGATCTGATCTTGCCACAAAGGAAGCACTCTCTGTGAAGTCATGTGTAGACTTTCTCCAGTCGGTATCAATCGTGGGTCCAAATGATTATATCGACGATCAAAATGATTGTCTTTGGCTAGTGGAGGGACTTCATCAAAGCCTCTTCGCCATTTTTTCACTTGTTGGGCACCGAAATGCTCCGCAATGATATCTTTATTTTTTCCCACTAATGCGCCATAGTGACGTTCGTTTAAGCGCCACGTCTTATATTCAGGAACAAAACTCGCTTCTGCTTCTTGCAAAATCATTTGAGCCGTTTTAATCGAACGTTTTAAAACTGATTCGAAAGCAACATCAATCAGTAATCCATGATTCTTAATCTTATTACCAGCTGTCTTGGCTTGCTCAATTCCTTTTTCAGTCAAATCTACATCCAGCCATCCAGTCCAATAGTTTTCAAAATTCGCTTCGCTTTCGCCATGTCGGACTAATACTAAATTCATCTTTTCACCTTCTCACTAAAAGAATAACAGAAAAAGCCTAGTTTTAAAAACTAGACCTTTTTCACAAACTGTGTGTGACAATGCTTGCAGGTCACTTTGATTTTCCCACGACCTTTTGGTGCACGCATCTTTTGTTTACACTCTGGACATTTAAAATAACGATAAGTTCCATTTTTACCTTTGAAGAAATCTTTCATACGAGCAAGCCACTGAATAAATTTTTGATTTTCATTGCTTCGCGGATAAATCTTTTTCGAACAAAAACGATAAAGAACCAGCACGAAAGCAGCAATTGCAAGTATATTTCCAATGTAAAACGGAATCCAACGGTCAAAAATCATCATCACAGCCCATACAATGAGTAAGGCTTTATTGATTTGATCCAATCTACCATAACGTCCGCGCATTAAATACGCATATTTTTGGTAAAATTTGGTCAATCGCTGTATCCAAATATTCCCCAATGATACTACCCCTTTCTATGATCCTACTTATTGAAAATTTTGGGTCCTTTACGCATATTTTTACGATCATTTTTAGGTGTTGCCATCTTTTTAGAACGACCGCCACCCTGTTTCTGTTTGATTAGCTCTAGCATTTTCTCTTTTTGATTCATTTTTTACACCGCCTTCACAAGGAGCGTTACTGATTCTACATGATATGTTTGTGGGAATAAATCTACTGGTTGAACTTTCACAGCATGGTAACCAAGGTCTTCATATCTTCTCAAATCTCTAGCTAACGTAGCTGGATTACAAGAAATATAAATAATTCTTTCAGGATTAACAGCAACGGATGCTTCAATAAATTTTTCATCCAACCCTTTTCGTGGTGGATCAACAAAAATCACCGAGGGTTCAATCCCTTCTCGTGCCCAGCGTGGCATAATTTTCTCAGCTTTACCAACTTCATAATTAGCATTTTCAATCCCATTTTTCTTAGCATTTGCTTTCGCATCTTCGATAGCTTGTGGCACAATTTCTACACCATAAACATGCTTAACTTTTTCAGCTAAGGATAAACCGATTGTTCCGATTCCACAATAAGCATCAACTACAATGTCTTCAGCATTCAAATCAGCGAATTCAATCGCAGTTTGATATAACACCTCAGTTTGTTCTGTATTTACTTGATAGAATGATTGGGGAGAGATTTGATAAACCTTACCTAGCAAGGTGTCATTGATTGTCGATTTACCAAATAAGACCTTTTCCTCCCGACCCATGATCACATTAGTCTTTTCTGGATTGATGTTCTGAATGACTGAAACAACCTCCGGTAACTCTGTTTTGATCACTTCAGCAATTTCAGTTCCCTTAAAGAAACGTTCTGTTCGAGTAACTAGTGTCACCATCATCTCATGGCTATAATGCCCTCGACGGATGACAATATGACGAATAAAACCTGTGTTTTCACGTTCATTATAAGCCTTTACGTTAAAACGTCTTAAGATATTTCGCACTGTAATAATCGCTTGGTCAATTTTAGGGTCTTGGATGTAATAATCCTCAATCGGCAATAATACATGAGAATTTTTACGATAAAAACCTGTCATTAACTGATTATCGACTTTTTGAACTGGAATCTGAGCTTTGTTTCTATAACCAATCGGATTTTCCATTCCTAAAGTAGCGGCTACGCTCAGCTCTGGCAGTTTTGCGATTGTTTTTAGAACCTTTTCCACTTGTTGCTGCTTAAAACGTAATTGATAGCTATAAGTCATATGGCTTAAAGGTGCAATACCACTTCTTAATAAATCCTGATCCTTCACTTCTTGGCGTTCTGGATTTGCGTTAAATCGTTCGATCACTTTACCATACCCAAATTTTTTACCGACTTTAACCACTTTGACTGTCATTTCTTCCTCAGGTAAAGCATTTTCGATAAAAAGTGGATATCCGTCAATGTGAGCAACACCTAACCCTTCATGCGACAAGTCATCGATTGTAACGGTATATGTTTGATTTTTTTCTACTGTGGTCATGTTATTCTCCTTTAAGGCTGATTCACTTATTCTAATGAATTCTATTAGAAAAAGCAAGGCAACGCCTGCTATATCTCCCTTAAGACTTTTGTAAGAATGGAAGGATTTATTTACCGAAAAAAACAATCCCGCCAAACTGAAGCGAGATTGTTTTTTAAAATTATTCTTCTGTATCTTCGTCTTGAATCTTCTCGTATTCCTTAACGAGTTCGATCCCTGCTTCTCTTTTTTCATTATCAGGTCCTAAGATAGCCGCATCGTCAATCTCATCCGTGTTCGCATAAAACTCAATGTGCTGATGTAGATTTTCAAAGCGCATTGGTGCATCGCCACCGTATTCCCCATCCAAATTGATCATCATTTTTTTGTCAGTATCTATTAAGCTGGCATCTAGAAAACTGGTTTTCACGTACAAAACTTTTGAATCGTTCACGTGTTTACCACCATTCAATACTAACGTAATCAAGCGGACAATTTCAAAAAGATTTGCTGTTTTCACAACAATTAGTGAAAATTTCCCATCATCCAACTTTGCATCTGGCGCAATCGTTTCAAAACCGCCGATCGAATTCGTTAAGCCTAAGAAAAACATTGAAGCATTGCCTTCATATTCTCCACCTTCATAAACCAGACGCATTTTAGTCGGTTTGATTCGCGGAAGCATTTCTGCACCTTTAGCCAAATACGCTAAATAACCAAAAATACTCTTCAATTCAGAAGGAACCTCATAGGTTAACTCGGTTAATGAACCGCCTGCTGCAATATTGATGAAGTAAGTATCCGCAGCTTTGCCGATATCCATTTTAACAGTTTGCTGCTTTTGAATAACCTCAGCAGCAGCTTTAACGTTGCTGCGAGGAATTTTTAGTGCTCGTGCATAGTCATTTGTTGTTCCAGCCGGGATAATTGCCATTTTAGGACGTTCTTTTAAGCCGGCAATCCCATTTACAACTTCATTAATGGTCCCGTCTCCTCCTGCTGCGACAACTAGCTCAAAACCAGCCTTTGCGGCACGGGTTGCTTCATTTTTAGCTGAATCAGGCTCGGGAGTCGTAGCAAAGGCACTTGCTTCATAACCTGCTTTCTCAATAGCATCTAAAATATCCGCCAAATTAGTGCGCATGATTTCTTTTCCAGATACTGGATTATAAATCAGTCGTGCTTTTCTCATGATCGAGCTCCCTCTAACGTTTCGCTAATTCCTCTTGAAGTAACTTGTTGACTACTCCTGGATTCGCTTTTCCTTTAGTTGCTTTCATAATTTGTCCAACTAAGAAACCAACGGCGCGATCTTTACCATTCTTAAAGTCTTCAACGGATTGTTCGTTATTATCAAGTACTTCATTGATCATTGGCAATAATTGGGCTGGATCAGAAAGCTGTACTAAACCTTTAGCTTCAACTACCTCTTTTGCATCTCCACCATTTTGGATTAATTCACGGAAAACTTTTTTGGCGATCTTAGAACTAATCGTACCATCTGCGATTAATGTAATCATACCAGCTAAATTATTCGGCGTTAATTTCGTATCCGCTAATTCTAGTTTTTCACTATTCAAGTATGCAGAAACCTCACCCATTAACCAGTTAGAGGCTTGTTTCGCATCCGCGCCTTCTTTCAAAGTATCTTCAAAGAAATCAGACATCTCACGACTCATAGTTAAGACCATTGAATCGTACTCTGGTAAACCTAGGTCATTTACATAGCGTTCACGACGAGCTGCTGGCATTTCAGGCAATGTTTCACGAACCTTTTCAATCCATGCGTCGTCGATTTCGAAACGCGGAATATCTGGTTCTGGGAAATAACGGTAGTCACTTGATCCTTCTTTCACACGCATCAAGATTGTCTTGTTCGTTCCTTCATCGTAACGTCGAGTTTCTTGCTGAATCGTTCCACCAGAAAGCAAAACTTTTGTTTGACGTTGTACTTCAAAGGTCAACCCTTTTTTGACAAAACTAATGGAGTTCAAGTTTTTCAATTCCGTTTTTGTACCAAATTCTTCTTGCCCATAAGGACGCAAAGAAATATTCGCATCGCAACGCATTGAACCTTCTTCCATCTTCACATCGCTGACGCCAGTAAATTGGATAATTGAGCGTAAGGCTTCCAAATAAGCATTGGCTTCTTCAGGCGAACGCATATCCGCTTCAGAAACAATCTCGATCAACGGTGTTCCTTGACGGTTTAAATCGACATAAGAGTAGCCGCCGATACCATGCATATTCTTACCAGCATCTTCTTCCAAGTGAACACGTTCAATGCGAATTTTTTTCTTTTTACCATTCACATCGATTTCGATCCAACCATCATGGCCAATCGGCTCATCAAATTGCGAGATTTGATAAGCTTTTGGGTTGTCCGGATAGAAGTAGTTCTTTCTATCAAAATGCATATTCTTTGAGATTTCACAGTTTAAAGCCAATGCGGCTTTCATCCCAAATTCGATTGCTGCTTTATTCATGACTGGCAAAACACCAGGGTAACCCCAGTCAATAATATTGGTATTCGTATTTGCTTCTGCACCAAAGTGAGCGGGCGCAGGTGAAAAGATTTTAGAGTTTGTTTTTAATTCTACATGGACTTCTAGCCCAATGACTGTCTCTAAGTTCATTATTTGTCCCCCCCTAAAATCACTGGTTTTTGCTTATGGAAATCTGTTGCTTGTTCAAATGCATAAGCCGCTTTATACATAGTTGATTCGTCGAAATGTTTTCCGATGATTTGCAATCCAACTGGCAATCCTTCTGAGAAACCTGCAGGTACAGACATACCTGGTAGTCCAGCAAGGTTTACAGGAATTGTTAAGATATCATTTAGATACATTGTGATTGGATCATCGATATTTTCACCAATACCAAAGGCAACAGTTGGTGATGTTGGTCCAATGATTAAATCGTAATCAGCAAAGACTTTATCGAAGTCTTGTTTGATCAATGTCCGTACTTGCCCAGCCTTCTTAAAGTAAGCATCATAATAGCCCGCAGAAAGAGAGAATGTTCCTAACATGATCCGACGCTTAACTTCATCGCCGAAACCTTCTGTACGAGTGTTTACGTACACATCTTCCAAGTTTTGGACATCTTCTGAACGGAACCCATAACGGATACCGTCAAAACGTTGCAGATTTGAGCTTGCTTCAGAGGAAGCGATGATATAGTACACTTCTACGCCATATTTTGAATGTGGTAAGCTGACTTCTTCAACCGTCGCACCTAATGCTTTAAAGGTTTCGACCGCTTTCGTGATCGCCGCTTTAACGCCAGGTTCGATACCTTCAGCCATGAATTCTTTTGGTAAGGCAATCTTCATTCCCTTAATGTCGCCTGTTAAGCCAGCAGAAAAATCAGGCACAGATACTCCAGCAGAAGTACCATCCTTTGGATCATAGCCACTAATAGCATTCAGAGCCAAGGCATTGTCTTTAACCGTACGCGTAAATGGTCCTATTTGGTCTAACGAAGATGCAAACGCGATCAATCCAAAACGAGATACGCGACCATAAGTTGGTTTCATACCAACGACACCATTGAATGCCGCCGGTTGGCGGATACTTCCGCCCGTATCGCTACCCAATGAAACAGGAACTTCGCCTGCAGCAACAGCTGCTGCAGAACCACCTGAAGATCCACCAGGAACCTTTGTTTGATCCCAAGCATTTTTTGTTTTCTTAAAGTAAGATGTTTCACTTGAGCTTCCCATAGCAAACTCGTCCATATTCAATTTTCCGACTGGAATCAAATCTGAACTGTAAACTTTTTCCATAACAGTTGCATCATAAATAGGATCAAAATTCGATAAAATTTTAGATGCGGCTGTTGTCAAAAGCCCTTTCGTTACAATGTTGTCTTTGATTCCGATTGGAATACCAGCCAATGCATTGTCATTGGTAATTCCTTTAATATCAATGGCTTTTGCCATTTCCATCGCTTTTTCTTCATTTAAAGTAATGAAAGCATCAATGTCCTTTTCTGTTTCTTTGATGCGAGCAAAGGTTTCACTTGTTAAATCAGTGGCTGTAATTTCTTTTGAAACTAACAGACTGTGTAATTCTTCAATTGATTTATCGTATAATTTTTCCATTATGCACCAGCCTCTCCGTTGTCAATGATAGCCGGAACCTTGATGAATCCATCTTCGCTTTCCGGAACATTTTTCATTAACTCATCGCGTGACCAGCCTTCATCAGCTACGTCTTCACGCATAACATTGATTGTTTCTAATACATTGGAAGTAAATGGCACGCCTTCTGTATCAACTTCCCCAAGTTGTTCGACCATGTCGATTATTTTGCCTAATTGATCCGTAAAACCGGTCAATTCATCATCTGAAAAAGAAAGCTTCGCAAGTTTCGCGACATGTTTTACTTGTTCTTCATTGATTGCCATAATATCCCTCTTTCATTTGTCAATTTTCAATCATTTTATCATATCTCTGTTAGAATTCACGGTTTTTTCTTGAAATTTTTTGAAAAATTGTTCAATTCAAAAAATTTGAAAATAGAGTCATTCTAATAGCTTTAACGTCTTTTTATAATACCTGTTCGTTAATCGAAACGTCAACAAGCTTCTAGACAAATTTGTCTAGTCTGTGTGACTTTCTTCGATTGCTTGAATCATTTGTTTTTCATTCCAAATTTCAATTCCTAAACTTTGTGCTTTGGTCAACTTGCTTCCGGCATCTTCACCAGCAACTACAATATCCGTTTTTTTAGAAACGCTGCCGGTAACCTTACCACCTAGATTTTGAATTTTTTCTTTTGCGTCTTCCCTTGTGTAATCGACAAGCTTGCCAGTCAGGACAATCGTTTTATCTTTAAAAGGCGATTCGATTTCTGCTAATTGACTCGCACGAATTCCTTTGTATTCAAGATTTACTCCTCTATCAGCTAATTCTTGCATTAATTCATGAACTTCTTCGTTTTCAAAGTAGGTCACCAGGCTGTCAGCAATCGTTTCGCCAATTGTATTCAGACTAACAATTTCATCTTTGTTAGCCTTACTAATAGCTTCAAGACTGCCGAAATGCTCAGCTAATATTCCTGCTGCTTTCGCGCCAACATGACGAATCCCTAGTCCAAAGATCAAACGTTCAACAGAATTTTCCCGACTAGCATCAATCGCCTGCAAAATATTTTCAGCTGATTTATCCTTAATCTTGTCCAATGTCAGTAATTGCTCTTTTTCTAGCGAATAAAGATCCGCAACATCAGAAACCAACCCTTTATCGAACATTTGCGCTAATACACGCGGTCCCAGACCTTCAATATTCATGGCATTCCGGGAGACAAAATGACTCAAGCCTTCTTTAATTTGTGCTGGACATTTTGGATTGATACAGCGCAACGCAACCTCTTCATCTAAATGGACTAGTTCGCTTCCACAAATTGGACAATGTGTTGGTACTGGATAGGGTTCGCTGTTATTTGGACGTTTTTCTAAAATAACTTGCGCAACTTCTGGAATTATATCACCAGCTTTATAGACTAAAATTGTATCTTTCAACCGAATATCTTTTTTCTCAATGTAGTCACTATTATGCAAGCTTGCTCGTCCTACTGTTGTTCCAGCTAAACGCACTGGTTCCATGATTGCCGTTGGCGTCAATACACCCGTTCGTCCAATGGTCCAATCAATGTCTAATAGCGTTGTTTGCGCTTCTTCAGGCGGGAATTTATAGGCGGTTGCCCATCTTGGCGCCTTCACCGTAAAACCTAATTCATCTTGTAGAGTAAACTCATTCACCTTGATGACAATTCCATCAATTTCATATGATAATTGATCTCTCATCTCATGAAATTTTTCAATATATTCCCAGACTTCGTCAATCGTCTCGCAGACCTGATGTTCAGGATTTGTTCGAAAGCCTAGCCGGGACATCTCATTTAGCGCATGATCCTGAGTAGTTGATTCTAACGGACCAAAATCTGCTAAAGTATATAAAAAAGTACTTAAATTTCGTTGGGCGGCGATACGAGTGTCTAGTTGGCGTAAGCTCCCTGCTGCTGCATTCCGAGGATTTGCAAAGACCTCTTTTCCATCTTCTTCTCGCTGCTGATTCAGTTTGATAAATGAAGCTTTCGGCATGTAACATTCTCCCCGAACTTCGATCGTCAACGGTTCCTTTAAGCGTAAGGGAATTGATTTGACCGTTTTCAGGTTTTCAGTAATATTCTCACCAACTGTTCCATCTCCGCGAGTTGCCCCTTGAACAAAGACTCCGTTCTCGTATTTTAATGAGATTGAAAGTCCATCAATTTTTAACTCCACACAATAGGAAACTGGATGTCCAATAGCTTTTTTGACTCGCTCGTCAAAGGCCATCAATTCTTCCTTACTAAAGACATCATTTAAACTATATAAAGGAATATCGTGAACAACTTTTTCAAAGCCTTCTAATACCTTTCCACCGACACGTTGAGTAGGCGACTCAGGTGTGATTAAATCAGGATATTCTGTTTCGAGCTCTACTAATTCTTGATATTTTTTATCGTAAACAAAATCCTCCACCGAAGGCTGATCTTGCACGTAGTATTCATACGCATATTGATTCAATTCGTCGCGAAGCTCTGCTGAACGCTTTTCCGCTGCTTGAAAAGTCATTGGTTCCAAGAAGATCCCTCCTAATTATTACTTATACTTTTTGAATTGGCGCAAAGGCTGCCAGTAGACGTTTGACACCTTGCTGTGGAAATGCAATATCTAACTCTACATCTTTTGCGTTGCCGCTAACTTTTACAACTGTGCCAGTTCCCCATTTTTTATGTTGAACTTTATCCCCAGGATTCCAATTCTCATTTTCTCCGCCAGATGCTGTCTTATTCGTCATCGGTTGTCTTGTTGCATGCTGGTACTTAGGCTTCATGGCATTTGGATTTGAAGTAAATGGATTGTTGAATGTAGCTTTAGGTTGTGGCTGCATTCCCACTGAATTCAACAGGCTATCATCAATTTCAGCAACAAAACGTGAAGGCTGATTGTATTGTGTTTTTCCATAAAGCGTCCGAGAAAAAGCATTTGTTAAATACAAGCTTTCTTCGGCGCGAGTAATTCCTACGTAAGCCAAGCGGCGTTCTTCTTCTAATTCGGACTCTTCCATCAATGAACGAGAGAGTGGAAATATTTTTTCTTCCATGCCAATTAGAAAGACGATTGGAAACTCTAACCCTTTGGCTGCATGTAATGTCATCAAGGTTACTTGTGCACTCTCTTCTTGATAATCATCCAAATCTGAAACCAAAGCTAAATCGTTTAAGAAAACAGCAAGTTTTTCTTCTGGCGCATCTGCTTCTTCATCATCCTGTACTTCATTTCGTTTATCAAATTCTTTTGTAACTGTTCGAAATTCTTCCAAATTCTCAAGACGGGATTCCGCTTCTAAAGTTCTCTGATTCTTTAATTCATCTAAGTATCCTGTCCGCTCTAAAACTTGATCAACTATATCTGTTACTGGTAAATAAGCGACCATTTCCTGGAATTGCGTAATCATTGTACCGAATTCGCCGATCATCCGCCCAGCTTTGCCGGAAATATTTGCTAAGTCGACATTTTGTGCCGCTTCAACCATCGACCAGTCATGCATCGCTGCAAAATTTCGTAACTTCTCAACTGAAGCAGCACCAATTCCCCGTTTTGGTGTATTGATTACTCGTTCAAAGCTGACACCATCTCTCGGGTTGTTAATGATATTTAAATAGGCGATGATATCTTTTATTTCTTTACGATCATAGAACTTATGACCACCAACCATTGTATAAGGCACATTAGACTTAACTAACGTATCTTCAATTACCCGTGATTGCGCATTTGTTCGATAAAGAACTGCAAAATCATTGTAACTGCGATTATTGGTTTGAATTTCTTCTTTGATTTTACTGATGATGAATTGCGCCTCGTCACGTTCACTATCCGCACGATAATAAGTAATTTGTTCTCCTGCCTGATTGTCCGTCCAAAGGTTCTTATCTCGACGATTACTGTTATTTTTGATTACTTGATTGGCGGCATCTAAAATACTTTTAGTTGAACGGTAATTTTGTTCTAATAAAATAACGGTTGCATCATTATAATCTTTCTCAAAGTCTAAGATGTTTTGCATATCCGCACCACGCCAACCGTAGATACTTTGATCAGCATCACCGACTACACATAGATTACGGAAACGCGCAGCCAACATATTAACCAATGTATATTGGGCATGGTTAGTATCTTGATACTCATCTACGTGTAAATAATGAAATTTATTTTGATAATACGTTAAAACTTCATCGTTATCCTCAAATAATCGAATCGTATTCATGATCAAGTCGTCGAAATCCATACTCTGGTTATTTCGCAATGCCTTTTGATAGGCATCATAACAACGGGCAACGATTTCTTCAAAAAAAGAACCTTGACGTTCAGCATACGTTTCTGGTGTCAACAATTCATTTTTTGCATTGCTGATACTTCCTAAAATCGAACGTGGATCATATTTTTTAGGGTCGATATTTAGTTCTTTTAAAATTCGTTTCATCAATGTTAATTGATCTGAGCTATCTAAAATTGTAAAGTTCCGATCATAACCAATCGCATCGACATCACGACGTAAAATACGTACACACATGGAATGAAAAGTTGAAACCCAAACATCTTCTCCGCCTTTTCCTAAAATCCCGCTTACCCGTTCCTTCATCTCTCGTGCTGCTTTATTGGTAAAGGTAATCGCTAATATGTTCCATGGATTCACGTTTTTTTCTTCTATTAAATAAGCAATTCGATGTGTCAAAACTCGCGTCTTTCCACTCCCTGCTCCCGCCATAATCAATAACGGTCCTTCGGTATGAAGCACCGCTTCTTTTTGCTTAGGGTTTAGTCCTGCTAACAACTCCTGTTTGTTTGGCATGCAAAACGTCCTTTCTTTATTCAATCTTTTTTATTATAGCATCTCAGAAAGTTTCGCGACACTAGCAACATTTTAAAAAAGCGAATTCATTGATTCATCCTTGTATTTCTCAGAAAAGCGCGTTAAATTTAATAAGGATATGGGAGGAAATCATGAAAAACGAACATGAAATCAAACGTTTAGATAGTACAAAAGTAATTTTTATATTGAAAGGTATTCTGATTGGAGCAATCGCAGGAATCATTGTCAGTTTGTTTCGCTTACTGATAGAAGAAATGATGGAACACATGGTCACACTTTATCTTTGGCTTCGCGGAAATCCGGTTTGGATTATCCCTTGGGCTTTAATTATGTTGGTTTGCGCCTTTATTGTTGGCAGTTTGATTAAATCAGAACCCAATATTAAAGGAAGCGGAATTCCCCAGGTTGAAGGCACGCTTCAGGGGGAGATTAAGCTGAAGTGGTTTTCAGTTCTATGGAAAAAATTTGTTGGTGGCGTTCTTTCAGTAGGTTCAGGATTATTCTTAGGTCGCGAAGGTCCTTCAATCCAGTTAGGTGCGATGGTAGGTCAAGGTTTCAGTGAGTATACAAAGGCATCTACCTCTGAAAAAAAGATTTTTATTTCTAGTGGAGCTGCTGCAGGCTTAGGAGCTGCTTTTAATGCCCCGATTGCTGGACTGTTATTTGTGATTGAAGAGGTCCATCATCATTTTTCTCCTTTGATTTGGTTGACTTCTCTAACAGCAGCATTGACCGCAAATTTAATTTCCTTGAACTTTTTCGGCTTAAAGCCGGTTTTGTTTATTGCTAATGTTCCTTCGTTACCTTTGAAATACTATGGTTTATTAATTCTTTTGGGAATTATTTTAGGTATTCTGGGGTATGTGTATCAAGTTGTGCTTTTATCTTTGCCACAACTTTATAAACGCAGCCATTTGCCAGAACATCTGTATGGCATTATCCCATTTTTATTGATTATTCCAATTGCACTTTTTTTCCCCCATTATTTGGGTGGTGGGAATCAAATTGTGTTATCAATTGGTGAACAAGTTTTTCCGCTGATTGTTTTAATATCATTATTCGTTTTACGATTTATTTTTTCAATGGTTTCTTACGGCGCGAATCTTCCAGGCGGTATTTTTTTACCAATTCTGACGTTAGGTGCTTTGATTGGGGCAATTTATGGAACTATCCTGCATCGATGGTTCGGAATGGACCCGATGCTGATCAGAGATTTTGCAATTTTTGCGATGGCGGGATATTTTACCGCTATTGGCAAGGCGCCCTTAACGGCAATTATTCTTGTGACTGAAATGGTGGGAAATATTACTCATTTAATGCCACTAGCGGTTTGTTCTTTAACTGCATATGTCATCAACGATTTGTTAGGTGGTAATCCTATCTATGAATCATTGCTTGAACGTTTATTAAACGGGCATCTGCCAAGTATTACCGGAAATAAAACAATCATCGAATTCCCGGTGACTGCCGAAAGTACGTTAGATGGCACAATGGTTCGCGATTTTAATTGGCCAAAAGAAATGCTGTTGATTTCGATTAGACGTGGCTCTTCTGAGATACTCACTCATGGAGATACAGTCATGAAAGTCGGTGATTTACTAATGATCCTGACAGACGAGGGTTACACTAAAAAAATCAAAACACAGATTCGCGAACGTTCTGATGCAGCGATTGCAAAAATACAAGATAAAAAGATCAAAGACTAATCGTATTTTTTGAGAATACTAATAAAAAAAGCGAATTATCATAAAACTATCCCATATGGAAAAGAGTTATGATTGTTCGCTTTCTTTTTTATATGGCTACTTAAAAAACTCAACTATTGTAACACTTTCTTCTTAATTAATTATCCTCGTATTTTTTGAACCAGTTTCTCATTAACATAAACAGAAACTTGCCCATCATTTACTGGAAATACACCTTGTCCATTTTCATCCAAAACAACTTTTGCCTCGTTATTTCCCAGCAAATCAACAAATGTTTCTCCCTCATGAATAGCGCTAACGGTCATTTCTTTCTCGCCGCCTTTGGCATTCGTCATAATTATAGCAGCTCCAGAGTCACTATCATCAAAATCACCGGTTAGCGTCCAACCAATAACATCTGGATCGTCAAAATAGTCTGCCTGATTTCCAAAGTTTAATTCTTCTCGCAATTCTATTAAGTTAGTCAGACCAGAGCCCACTGCTTCAGCTTTTTCGGTACCATAAAGATCGCCCCAGAAGACAACCGGAGTTCCTTCATTTCTCAGTAAAATCAATGAATAGGCATGTAGCTTGAACCAGCCCTCTATCCAAGACTCCAAACTTTGCCCAAGTTGGGTATCATGATTGTCAACGAAGGTAACAGCCCAGTCGGGTCGAGTCTCAATCAAGGTTCCAGCAAATATTTGCCGCATATCAAATCCACCCATCGTTGAAGCGGCTTGAAATAGATTGAAGTGCAATGGTACATCGAAAAGTGAAATCAAATTTCCTGATGAATCAAGATATTCCTGTAACTTATCCAGCTCATCAGACCAATATTCCCCCACAACAAACAGCTCTTCGCCTTTTTCCTCTCTACGATGCAACAACCAGTCAACAAAAAGATCAAAACGGATATGCTTTACCGCGTCCAAACGATAGCCATCAACATCCGTTAATTCTTGATACCATTTCCCCCACTTATCTAGTTGCTCTATCGTATCGGGATTCTCCATGTCCAGATTACATCCCATTAAATAGTCAAAGTTGCCATTCTCATCATCAACTTTCGGTGCCCAGCCCTTATTTGCAAAATTAAAAATCGCATGATCTTTTTCACGAGCATCATAATCAACACCAGAAAAATTTTTCCAATTCCATTGATAGTCGTTGTATTTACCTTGACGTCCTGGGAAAGTAAATTTCGTCCATGCTTCAATTTCTTCCTTGCCAGAGCTTGGTTGTGTTCGATCATCAAATTGATAAGAAACAGCTGAGACCACTTCCGTCTCATCAGCTCCCATAAAATGATCGAAAACAATGTCCGCATAAATTTTCAGTCCGGCTTTCTTCAATGCAGTAATACTGCTCAAATATTCTTCTTTTGTGCCATATTTTGTTCTAACACTGCCCTTTTGATCGAACTCACCAAGATCATAAAGATCGTAAGTTCCATAACCAACATCATTGGCGCCCTCTGATCCCTTATAAGCGGGTGGCATCCAAACAGCATTGATTCCAAAGCTACTTAATTCTTCTGCTTTTTCTGCTAATGTTTTCCAATGGTTGCCATCGTTAGGCAAATACCACTCAAATCCTTGTAAAATCGTTTGTTTTCCCATAACCTTCACCTCTTATATCTATCATACCGAAATTAATGAAAGCTTCAAAATAAGACGAACCATATTATTAAGTTTAAACGTTTTTGAATGTTTTTGGTCGTTTTTGATTGTCTTTTGAAAATATTTATGTTACTATTTCAGTTGAAGGAGGATTGAAAATGCTTACAGAAGAAAGACATAGAAAAATAATCGAGTGGTTGGAACGTGATGGATTAGTGAAATCTCAAGATTTGATTCAATGGTTGGACTCTTCCGAATCAACAATACGTCGAGACTTACAAGAATTAGAAAATTTGCAAATGCTGGAGCGCGTTCACGGCGGTGCTAAACGTCCACAGCATCTTGAACAAGAACTAGGCATGTTCGAAAAATCATCCAAAAACGTTCAACAGAAAAAAATGATCGCTGAATATGCAGCTGAAAGTATTACTGAGGGTGATGTCATTTATTTAGATGCTGGAACGACAACCTCTGAAATGATTCCATTCCTTAAAAATCGCACAATTACGGTTGTTACAAACTCAGTTGGCCTCGCCGCTCGACTAGTTGAAGCACAAATCGCAACAATTGTACTAGGCGGACGCATCAAACTGACAACTGACGCAGTCGTTGGCTCACAGGCCTTAGAACAATTGAAACAGTATCGTTTTAACAAAGCGTTCATGGGAATGAACGGAGTCCACTTAGATAGCGGCTATTCCACTCCTGACCCTGAAGAAGCAATTCTAAAAAGAACAGCTATTCAACAATCTGAAGAAGCATTTGTTTTAGTTGATCACAGCAAATTCAATCAAACAAGTTTTGTCAGTGTCGCTTCATTGTCAGCAGCTTCGATCCTCACCGACACCTGTCCTTTGGTTATCCATGATCAAATCACAGAACAAACTACCTTGAAGGAGGTTTCTGTATGATTTATACAGTGACACTAAACCCATCAATTGACTACATCGTCCATGTCGATCAACTAACTATCGGCGATGTTAATCGGATGAAAAGCGATTTGAAACTGCCAGGAGGAAAAGGCATCAATGTTTCACGTATTTTAAAACGTATTGATAACGATTCTACCGCCTTAGGCTTTGTTGGTGGATTTACTGGACATTTTATTGAGAAATGGCTAAAAAAAGAAAGCATTCAAACAAACTTCACACCAGTTTCCGACGATACACGAATCAATATCAAATTGAAAGCAAATGAAGAAACCGAAATTAACGGACTAGGTCCAATCGTTTCAACTGAAGAAATGCTTGAACTGAAAAAAGTTTTAGGAAGCTTAAATGCAAACGATATAGTGGTTTTATCAGGAAGTAAGCCTGCTAGTGTTCCAACAGGTTTTTATCAAGATTTAATTGAAATCATTAAAGCACAAGGAGCCTCATTTGTTATTGATACCACTGGTGCAGATTTGATGGATGCCTTAGAAAAGAAGCCTTTATTAGTCAAACCAAACAATCATGAATTGGCTGATCTATATCAAACGACTTTTACGTCTGTTGAAGACATTTTTCCATTTGGTCAACGTTTACTAGATGAAGGTGCGCAGCATGCACTCGTTTCAATGGCTGGTGATGGCGCATTATTATTTACTAGCGAAGGAGTCTATCAGTCAAATGTACTAAAGCGGGCAGTGAAAAATTCAGTTGGCGCTGGAGATTCAATGATTGCGGGTTTTGTTGGAAGCTTCACTAAAACTCAAGATCCTGTCGAAGCCTTTAAATGGGGAGTGGCCTGCGGTAGTGCTACCACTTTTTCAGATGATTTAGCCACTGCAGATTTTATTCAAGAATTACTACCAGAAGTTGAGATCACCAAAGTAAAATAATTCAGATCTCCCCTTCTGTTTGAACACATTTTATAACAATTGGAGGAACTATAATGGATATTAAGGACTTATTGATCAAAGATGCCATGATTATGGATTTGCAGGCGACGACTAAAAAAGCCGCTATCGATGAAATGGTTCAAAAAATGTATGATGCTGGGCGAATTTCTGATGTTGATGTCTACAAAGAAGGTATTTTAAATCGTGAGGCCCAAACTTCAACTGGCTTAGGTGATGGCATCGCAATGCCTCATGCAAAAAACAGTGCCGTCAAAGAAGCTACCGTTCTATTTGCAAAAAGTAAAAATGGTGTGGACTATGAATCCCTAGATGGGCAACCTACCTACTTGTTTTTCATGATTGCTGCTCCAGAAGGTGCTAATGATACGCATCTGCAAGCTTTGGCTGCCTTGTCTAGACTGTTGATCAATCCTGACTTCGTCGCTAAATTGAAAGCTGCCGAAACACCTGAACAGGTTCAAGCAACTTTTGATGCAGCAGAAAAAGCGAAGGAAGCTGAAGAAAAAGCAGAAGCTCATTCGGAGGCTGAAGAAAAAAGCAAAGATACTAACCGTCGATATATTGTAGCGGTTACAGCGTGCCCTACCGGAATTGCTCATACTTATATGGCCGAAGATGCTTTAAAGAAAAAAGCAAAGGAAATGGGTGTTGATATCAAGGTTGAGACCAACGGATCTGAAGGAATCAAACATCGCCTCAGTGATGAAGATATTGCTCGAGCAGATGGTGTCATTATAGCCGCTGATAAAAAAGTGGAAATGAATCGTTTTAATGGCAAAGAATTAGTCAACCGTCCAGTTAGTGATGGTATTCGGAAGCCAGAGGAACTAATCAATTTAGCATTAAGTGGAAGTGCCCCTGTCTACCATGGTAATGCTGAAGAATCTTCAGCTACGGAAGAGAAGAGTGATAACGGAACTTTAGGCCAACGTATTTACAAGGATTTAATGAACGGTGTTTCCCATATGCTGCCATTTGTAATCGGTGGAGGAATCATGATCGCTTTATCATTCATGATTGACCAATTTATGGGAGTTCCTCAATCGGAATTGGCAAACCTTGGTAATTACAACCAAATCGCTAGTTGGTTTAACCAAATCGGCGGCGCCGCATTTGGATTCATGCTTCCTGTACTTGCTGGTTTTATCGCATCAAGTATTGCTGATCGTCCTGGCTTAATCGCTGGATTTGCCGCTGGAGCGTTAGCAAATACTGGGGGTGCTGGATTTTTAGGCGCATTAATTGGTGGATTCTTAGCTGGTTATGTCATCATTTTCTTGAAAAAGATCTTTAAAAACTTGCCGAAATCACTTGAAGGTATTAAAGCAATTCTTTTCTATCCGTTCTTTGGTTTGATGATTACTGGATTCTTAATGCTCTTAGTCAATGTTCCAATGAAGGCAATTAATGATGGGTTAAATGGCTTTCTAACTGGGTTAAGCGGATCAAATGCAATTTTACTTGGTGCTTTGCTTGGCGGAATGATGGCTGTCGATCTGGGCGGTCCTATTAATAAAGCAGCTTATGTATTTGGTACAGCAACACTTGCGACAAGTGTCGCTCAAGGTGGGTCAATCGTAATGGCAGCTGTTATGGCTGGTGGAATGGTTCCTCCTTTAGCAATCTTCGTTGCAACTCGTTTATTCAAAAACAAGTTTGAAAAAAGTCAAGTAGACGCAGGATTAACGAACATTGTAATGGGGCTCTCATTCGTAACAGAAGGAGCGATACCCTTTGCAGCTGCCGATCCAATTCGTGTAATTCCAAGTTTCGTAGTTGGTTCAGCTTTAGCTGGTGGTTTAGTTGGTGCTGTTGGTATTAAGTTACTCGCTCCTCATGGTGGTATCTTTGTTGTTCTTTTATTAAGCCACCCACTACTTTATCTTTTGTTTATTATCATTGGAGCGATTGTTTCAGGTGTTATCTACGGTTTAGTAAAAAAACCTATTACTAAATAAAAAGAAATCCACTCTCACAAAAAATTGAGAGTGGATTTTTTTACATCCAGCGATCTTTTCTACGCGCTCTGACTGGCTGAGGTTTTGGTTTGATAGAAAAAAGAATCATCCCAATAAAGAGGACAATAATTGACAAAGGAATTTCTAGTGACGGAAGCGGCAACGCAAAAATTACTCCTACAATCAGTAAGCAACTACCCATAATCTTAATATACCTGTGATCCATAGATAACCTCTCCTTTTCGTATTCGTATGAATGAAATAATTTTTTAAGTTACATACCAACCATTACTTACTAGGAAATTCAAGTTCCTCTATATTTCAAGTATGTCTAATTGATTTTTTGCGGACACTTTCTTTTGATCAATAAAGGAAACAATCAGATGTTTGGCTTCTTTTTCTAACGAGAATGTCAACGAATCATTTTTACGACTAACTTGATGAATCGTCATATCTTTTAGTGCGGATTTCAACTCTTCTAAAGGAAAATCCAAAAAAGCTTTTTTCGGAATAAACAATTGTAAAACAGCAGTATAGTCTTTATAACGCATATCCTGAATTTCAAATTCGATTGAATCACGGATATAATATTCAAAAGCGGCTAAACCCTTATCCAAGGTTAGCTCAGGATATAAAATATGATAATTCATCATTCGTTCACTTTCATCATCAATCCAAGGAAAATAGGCTAGAGCATTTAGACCACCTTTCATTCGATTCACGCGATATTGGTTCGTTAAAAAATTGTAAGTGCGTGTCACAAAATAAGATGCCTCACTCTTCTCAGTTGGTTGAAATTGTTCATTTTGATATTGAACAGTTTGAATCACAGTATCTTCAAAAGCAAATTCAATGTAGGGCTGTTTTAATAACCCAACTCCATTGGTATAGGATAATTGTGAAATTCCAAGTTGATCTCGGAATAATTGTTGAAATTTCAAGTTTGCCTTTTCTTGCCATTGAAAAGGGTCTTTGTACAATTCGAAGAAAACACCAGATCCTAATTCAGCTACTCTTTCCACTTGCTGAATCTCTAGCAATAGTTGCTTAGCGAATAATTTTTTATAAGGTGCTCCTAAAAATAGCCACCAGCAAGCGGTTAAACATACTCCCTTATAAAACACATCATAGCCGGGAAATACGTTACAATCGACGACTATATCTCCATTAAGGCCTTTCATCTTTGGTAGCACATTTGTTTCTTTAGCTGTTTCAAAAGAACGACGTTCAGATAAATCACTTGTATTATGATAAAGATATTCATCATAGGAACGAATGTAAGCAAAAAAACCATGGTCAATCAAGCGGTTCTTCAGGTAATCCAGATACACTCTTTCCCAATAATAAAAATTCTTTTCCTTGATGATATACTTTTCAAATAACGTATCACTTAAAAGATGTAGAGTTGTTTCCTCTTCAGAATTCTTCAACTGCAACCAGAAATCTTCCTTCATGCCAAAGCTCGAAATCACCCGCTTCAATTGATTCTGATCAAATAACTGCTCTTTTCCGTTAATCAACATTTTGTCTGGTTCCAGCAATAGGCGACTCATGACTAACCAATCATTTATCTTTGATTGGATGTCGGCTTGCTTCAAATCGTAAAGCTGGCTGACACTATAAATCTTTTGATTTTTTTCCATTGCTTTCCCCTTTCTCATCACTCTATTATAATTATATCGTAAAGATTTAAAAAACCCTATGAAATTGATTACTAAGTTTTAAAAAATTGTATACTATAGTAGAATATGATAAAACTAAAATGGAGGGGTTCAGATGGGCCTGAAATTTGAAAAAACCGATGATTTAGATAAATTATTTGAATCTTTTGCGGTAGATCCAGACAAAAAAGTTCAAAAAGACGAAGATATCCAAAAATTTCTAAAACCAAAAAATGAACAAACTGATAAAAAAAAGGATTAGGCTTCTTAGGCCTAGTCCTTTTCTATTGCTGCTTCAATTGCTGCCCATGCTTCTTCTTTTCCTTTTTTTGTCTCAGATGAGAAAAGGATGAATGTATCCTCAGGATCAAAATCTAATTTTTTCTTGATTGCACTAGTATGCTTGTTCCATTTACCACGTGGAATCTTATCTGCTTTTGTCGCAACCACAATCACAGGAATATTGTAGTATTTCAAAAATTCATACATTTGAATATCTTCCTTACTTGGATCATGGCGTATATCAACTAAAGAAACTACCGCACGTAACTGTTTGCGGCTGGTAATATAGGTTTCAATCATCTCACCCCACTTCGCTCTTTCTGTTTTCGATACCTTCGCATAGCCATATCCAGGTACATCAACAAAATGTAGCGCATTTTCGATGAGATAAAAGTTTAAAGTTTGAGTTTTCCCTGGTTTCCCTGAAGTCCTCGCTAAATTTTTTCGATCAATCAACGTATTGATAAAAGAAGATTTCCCAACATTTGATCGTCCTGCTAACGCAATCTCAGGTAAATCAGTTTCAGGATACTGTTTTGGCGAGACCGCACTAATAACGATCTCTGCATTATGCACTTTCATTCCTTCACGCCTTTCAAAAAGAGGTGGTGACAGAGGTGGTCAGCTTCAAGAAATAAGAAGGAATTTCCGAAAATTATTTCTCAAATTTTTGTGAAATTTCGACTTATTTCCGAAGAAGCTACTTCTGGAACACCGTTTATTCGGAAAAAGAAGCTATGACAAGACTTTTGTCACAGCTCCTGCTTTACTAACCAGCTTTTTTCTTATTGTTATGGTATTCAATAATCGGTTTACCCGAGCCTTCGACAGAATCCTTCGTAACTATTACTTTTTCGATCGATTCATCAGAAGGAATATCAAACATCACATCCATCATAACATCCTCAATGATAGAACGCAGACCACGAGCACCTGTATTACGTGCAATCGCTTTGTCCGCAATTGCATTCAACGCATCCGCATCGAAAGATAAATCTGTATCATCATAGGAAAGCAATTTTTGATATTGCTTCACTAAAGCATTTTTCGGTTCCGTTAAAATTCGAACCAGATCCTCTGTTGTAAGTTTTTCTAACGCAGTTGTAACTGGCAAGCGTCCGATAAATTCTGGAATCAGACCAAATTTCAATAGATCTTCTGGAATAATCTGCTGCATGATACTTGCATCTTCATCAATTTTTTTATTATTTTTACCAAAACCAATAGTTTTTTCACCTAAACGATTTTTAACAATCGTTTCGATTCCATCAAAGGCTCCACCAACAATAAACAAAATATTGGTCGTATCAATTTGAATAAACTCTTGATGTGGGTGTTTACGTCCCCCTTGAGGCGGAACACTAGCAACCGTTCCTTCAAGAATTTTAAGTAACGCTTGTTGAACACCTTCGCCGGAAACATCACGAGTGATTGAAACATTTTCGCTCTTACGCGTAATCTTATCAATTTCATCAATATAGATGATTCCTTTTTCAGCACGCTCAACATTGTAATCGGCCGCCTGTAACAGCTTCAACAATATATTTTCAACGTCTTCACCAACATAACCTGCTTCAGTTAAACTTGTTGCATCTGCAATGGCGAATGGAACATTTAAGGTTCTTGCCAAAGTTTGTGCCAAAAATGTCTTACCTGAACCTGTTGGTCCAATCAAACAGATATTACTCTTTTGTAATTCAACTTCATCTAGTCCATCGTTTTCAGTATTCACTCGTTTATAATGATTGTACACCGCAACCGACAAGGCCTTTTTTGCCCGATCTTGACCGATAACATATTGGTTTAGAACATCTAATAATTCTTTTGGTTTTGGTACATCAATAAATTCACGAATAGCTTCTTCATGGAATTCTTCATCTATAATCTCTTTACAAAGGTCGATACACTCATTACAAATGTAAACTCCCGGACCCGCAACAACTTTTTTTACTTCTTCTTGGGTCTTTCCACAAAATGAACAGCGGACTGTTTCACCTGCGCCTGTGCTCTCATACATGGCTTTCACCTCTTGCTTCTTTCTCTACAAGTGTTTCCACGATTGCAGTCTTTATCTATAATAACACAAAGCATTAAAAAGACAAAGAATCCAAGTGGAATTAAAAAGGATTTCTAAAGAAAAAAGTTCTCGAAAATCGAGAACTTTCCTTTATTTTGCATACCAAGCTAAGCCTTCATATTTCCAGCCCTTTTGCACTAAGTTATTCTTTTCATTTGTATTCAACGTATAATGGTGAGAACCTGCTTTTGCATTTGGGTTATAAAGACGGTGCAATGCATTTGGTCCCCCAGAATACCACGAAATACCTTCATAACGCCAGCCTTTTTTAATCAAGTTGTCTTTCTCATAAGCATGTAATGTATAATGATGATCTCCCGCGTTCGGATTATACAGACGGTAAACTGGATTCCCTGATGTTGGTCCATTCCAGCCTATACCTTCGTATTTCCACCCTTTTGAAACCAAATTATTTTTTTCTGCGACATTTTGTGTATAAAAGTGCTCGCCACTATTCGGATTATAAAGTCTGTACATCTGAATTGAATTTGCAGGTGGAGTCGTTTCAGGATTACTGAATGTTTTCGTATAATCTGCATTAATATCAAAATTTCCGCTGATACCTGGGAATGATAGTTGTGAAGACCATTGCCATGCTCCATATTGTGTATAGAAATTTGTTGTAGAAAGATTATATGGATACGCAGCGACCCATATATTTTTATTCCCAATTACAGAAGCATTGATTCGTCCTGTTGTTAACCAGTTCAAGCCAATATAGTGACGAACATTTCCATAGCCTAAGCTTTTCAATTGATTCTCAAAAGCTCTAGAATTATTGGTATGATTCCCTTTACCAAGAATTTGAGGTTCTTCAATATCATTAACCATGACAGTACCGCTACTCAAACCAAATTTCTTAGCCGCAGCCGCAAAATAGTTTGCTTCTGCCTTAGCCTGTGCATCAGTAGTAAACCAACTATAATGATAGGCGGAAACTTTCATTCCAGCAGCCATAGCGTTATTAATCTGTGATTGCGCATAAGGATTCGTATAACTGGTTGCTTCCGTTAATTTGACAACCACGCCTGTGACACCGTAACCTTTCATTTTTTGAAAGTTTGCAACAGAAATATTTCCATTATGCGAAGAAATATCTATAAAGCTTTTGCTTGGTGTATTCGTATTTGAAGCTGATACAGACGGTAATGCAGCAAATAGTTGAATCGTAGGATACAGATCAGAACGCCCCTTTGGCAAAGACATCGTCCCTTCAGCCGTTTCAATCTGTGTCTCAGGTACTGTTACCTTTTCTTCAGTGCTCTCTATAGTTTGTTCAGAATTACTTGTCTCAGTTGTTTCGGAACTACTGCTTTCATCTGTACTATTAATTGAGGTCGTCTCACTGATTTCAGTACTATTTACTACTTGACTCTCCTCGGCGAAAACTGTTGTTGATAGATTTAAACATAATACTGATAAAAAACATAGTCCAAGAATCTTTTTCTTCATATTCTCCTCCTCAAGGTTCATAATCCCTTTAACGCTCTTTTTAAAAAACTTCAAAAATAAAAAAACAAGATATAGTATCAATTCATTAATAATTCAATATTACCAAATTTAAGTATTTTTTTGAAGTTATTCATTATATTTATCGATCAGAAAGTGAAAAACTAAGTTATTGAAAAAAAAGTATGCAACACAAAATTGTGTTACATACCAATTTACTGCTATTTTTATCCCTTTTGCTAAACAACAAAGAAAATTAAAAAACTATTTTTCTACAGCTGTTCCTGTCACTAATTCAACTGCTTTTTTCATTTTGATGTCATGTTCTAGCATATCTTCTGTCAAAACACGCTTGATTTGTTCTTCTGGCATTTGATACATTTCTGCTAAATCTTTGATTTCTTTAGCAATATCTTCTTCAGATGCTTCAATTTTTTCTGCTTCAACGATAGCTTCCATTACCAAGTTTGTTTTTACTCGTCCTTCTGCTTCGCCTTCAAATTGTGTATGAAGATCTTCTTCAGTAGAACCAGTTAATTGGTAATACATTTCTGGAGAGATTCCTTGACGTTGCATGTTGTTTAAAAATTCGTCCATTGAACGGTGTACTTCATCATGAACCATCACGTGAGGAAGGTCAACGATTTCAGCATTTTCAACGGCTTGTTTAATAGCCGCTTCGTCTTTCGCTTCTTTCGCAGCTTCTTCTTTTTGTTTTGTTAATTCATCACGGTATTTTGCTTTTAGTTCATCTAAAGAATTCACTTCTTCATCAACATCTTTAGCAAAATCATCGTCTAATTCAGGTAATTCCTTTGCCTTTACTTCGTGAATCGTTACTTTGAAGATCGCTTCTTTCCCAGCAAGATCCTCTGCTTGATAATCTTCAGGGAAAGTAACGGTTACATCCAAACTTTCACCTGCTTTGTGACCAACTAATTGTTCTTCAAAGCCAGGAATGAATGAGCCAGAGCCTAATTCAAGTGAATAATTTTCACCTTTTCCACCTTCAAATGCTTCTTCGCCAACAAAGCCTTCGAAATCGATAACAGTTGTGTCACCATTTTCAGCAGCTTCATCTTCTTTGATAACTAATTCAGCTTGAGATTCTTGTTCTGATTTCAAACGTGCATCTACGTCAGCATCTGAAACTTCAACATCTTGCTTAGGAACTTCAAGTTCTTTGTAATCGCCTAATTTCACTTCAGGTTTTACTGTAACTTCAGCTTTGATTACCCAAGCTTCGCCCTTTTCCATGCTATCCACGTCGATTTTTGGTTGAGAAACTGGATCAATACCTGCTTCTTTTACAGCAGTTTCATAAGCTACTGGTAAAACGTCGTTCAATGCATCTTCGTATAGCGCTTCTTCACCGTACATACGATTAAATACTTGGCGAGATACTTTTCCCTTACGGAAGCCAGGTACGTTAAGATTTTTTTTCACTTTGTTGAATGCATTTGTTAATCCTTTTTGAATCTCGGTTTGTTCAATTGAGAAAGTTAACACACCATCATTGGTGCCTGTTTTTTCAAAATTTGCAGTCAAATTTGTTCCCTCCGAATACTAATATACTTGCATTTTGCATACCATTAAATATTACACTACTGATTGTGAAATGTAAATATAAAGCTTTTACTCTAGGCATTTTTTAATGATAAGCGAACATCAGTTGTTTTATCTTTTTTCGAATCGTTTCAATCCTCTCATCAAGCAACTCTGAGCTATTTCGATACCCTGACCAATACTCTGATAAGTAGCTAGCCACCCAAGCTTCAGGTTCCATAAATGATCTTTGCAATGGATATAAGAAGGCCATTTCCAATTTCACTTGCTCCAATATATTTGATAAAAGTATTGGATCTTCGTCGCTTAAGTGCTCATCCAAACGGATTGAGATTTCATTTTGGAGAGTTTCATCTACTCCTGTAATAGCTGGTGACAACTCTGCTATCTCATCTAAGAACGTCAAATAGTGAACCTTCTCAGAAACTCCTATTCGCGCTAAACTTTCAAATAAATAGCTGCGTACTATAGGCGTTACTTTGGGTTCCAGCATAAATTTTTTAGCCCATACTTGCAGACGTTCCTCAGATAATTGCTTGATCGCTCTAACTGAAACCAGTTGTTCCATTGGCGACAATAACGGTAACTGTCGAATCTCTGATTCAAGCTGCTCCATGATAGCCTGTTGCTGTTTTTGATAAAAAAATTCTTGATCCTCAATGCGCATCAACCAAAGATTTCTCTGTTCTTCTGTTAGCTGTTTCATCTTTTGAGCCCGCCATAAAAATTCACGAGCTGCAAAAAATCTGTGTGAGTACAATTGAATTTGCAAATAAAGATCTATTGTCTCTGGTGCTTCGAGATAACTGTCTGGTTCCTCCTCGGAAAACGCTAAAGCCTCTTCAAAATCCCCTTGTTCTAGGGAAAGATTGGCAATTAGATGGTTTAGTTTAGTCGAAGGATTCTCTTGATAGGCAAGTTTGTAGTTTTCCAACGCTTGTAAATAGTTCCCTGCTGAAAAAGCCTCTTCAGCAAGAGTTAAATAGTAATGATCGTTATTAGGAAATTCTATTGGATTCATCCCTGTGTAAAATCCTCTCTAGCTGCAAGTAAATTTAATGTAACAACACTAGTATCTGAGAAATAATCACCGATATGTTGCTTGTTTGGTGTAAAAATTGTTACAAGATAACCTAACATAAAAACCGAGCCTCGCAAAATAAAACGACAAGCACACTCACGCACTAAAACAGTTTGCCAGCTCAATTCTTCTTCTGTAAAGCAGACGACTCGAATCCCAAAAATCATCTTTCCAATCGTTTGCCCGTTGTTTAATTTTGTCAGCAGCACAAAATAAGCTAAATAAATAGCAAGTGTTAATAACCCGTAAATACTGAACAATTCATCATTCTTTGTTAATCCAAACAAATTTGCAGGTAATCCTAATAAAATTCCATTAATGGCTGAAATACACGCTAAATCTACAAGGTATGCAAAAAATCGAATCCAAAAACCCGCATAAAAATAATCTGGATAATGATGAAATTGCGGCTTACGCTCTTTTTTCTGTTCAAGTAATCGTGTTACCGGCCCGACAGCAGGTCTTTGGTCAGTTTCTTCAATCATTTTTACTCACCCCCATAGAGGTACATTGCCTTTGGAGCTTGTGGAGTACCAACGCTTTCGGCAATGTTTCTAACTAATTCTTCTTGTGATGGTTTAATCCCCTGCAACTCCGCCAGACTATTGCCAAGCCAAGTATCCAAGAAATTTGTTGATCCGCTTGTATAAGAAACAACCTTCGCATCGTTCAACCCATTATCTTTCCGCAAGGCTTTCAACGCTTGATCTGGATAACCGATATCATCTACCAAGCCATTTTCAAGAGCTTGAGCTCCATCGTAAATTCTTCCATCCGCTAATTTCCGAACATCTGCTTCATTCATTTTACGACCATCTGCTACAACTTTGACGAATCGGCCATACATACTATCCACAAAAGCTTGCAATACCTCTTTGTCTTCTTTTGTCTGTGGTCTTGATCCAGAACCGATATCTTTTAAAGCACCACTCTTAATCGTAGCATCAGCAATCCCAAGCTTCTCCATCAGACCAGAATAATTCATACTGGACATAATCACTCCAATAGAACCAGTCATAGTATCTTCAGTTGCAAATATTCGATCCGAATTTGCTGCAATATAGTAGCCGCCACTAGCAGCTTGACTTTCCATTGAAGCATAAATCGGAATTTTCTTCTCATTTTGCAATTCCTTCAATGCGCGAGTAATTTCGGCTGTCTCGTAAACTGAACCTCCTGGTGAGTTGATCTCTAACAAAATCCCTTTCACTGAAGAATCCTTTTTAATTGTAGCTAATTGCTTCATAAAGGATTCATGATTGTATCCTCCAGTTGAAAACAATCCACTAGTGCCATCATCAATGATCGTCCCTTCCACAACAAGTTTGACAATCTTTTTGCTGCTAGATCCAGCTTCTTCCACTTTTTCTTGGGGTTCACCGGTTCCATACAGTAGTTCATTAACTTGACTAAGCTCTTTTTTACTTTCATTTTTTCGGCTGATTGTTGTCGAGATTCCTGAGAAAATCAGTAATACTACTGCAATACCAACCGCCACCCAACGTCTTTTATTCATCTATCTTCCTCCTTGTTCATTTTTAAAGTGATAATTTTCCAAGAAAAATTAGTTTGATTCGAATGTCAATATCTTTAACTAAACGTCTAGATAAATTAGCTATTTGATTAACTATCTTATGTTGAAATATGTTGCAAAAAAGTCGAACTGACATTCTTAATTTTACTCAGAATAAAGCTACCACATTAATATAAATTACGGATAATCATTACTTTTTCTGTTGGACCTTCTGCTTTCATTTTTTCAGCTTTTTCCACTAAAGAATATCCGCCAAAAAATTCATGCGTTAAAGGATCTTCAATTTTGAAGGCTTGGGCTTCCTCAATGCTTAACGCATCTGGATTGATTTCTTGAATACTATCCCAGCCGGTATCTAAGAAAATCTTCGTTTCATCGTTAATCTCTGGATTATCAACAAGTTGCGCTAAATATTTACGTAACTCGCCGACTGTTAGATTTTCTGGTTGGTTCATTCTATTTTCCTCCTTATATATTTTCTGCGAAAAGAGTCTTCACAGAAATATCTTTTTTACAAACGAATAGTCGCTACAAGTAACAAAAAGATTTGCGCTAAAACTATTCGATAAATGATACTTCTCTATTCTACCTTATTCTTCTTACAGATGAAACGTAGAAGATTCTTTGTTATCCCTCTCTTTTTTTCACTAATTTCATATATACCAATTACTAAAAAATAAAAAAATGTTTGACTATACTGAAAGTTTGTATTATATTATTCATTGTTTCCGAGAGTAAAACAAAAAAATCTTAAATGTACCAATAAGATAGCGCCAGACCTCTTCTAGAGGTGACGAGGAAGAAGCTAATCGAATGATTCGGCGGGTGGCTTCAGGGTTGCTGTGCTCTACAGATCATTACAAAAACTTTATAAAAGAACAAAAAAATGATCGGACAGCTCGGGAACATATAATGACAGGAAAGTAGGAAGACATTATGTGTGGAATCGTAGGAATTGTAGGAAATGATCAAGCAACAAGTATTTTAGTGAATGGTTTAGAGAAATTAGAATATCGCGGGTATGACTCAGCAGGCATCTTTGTAGCAGATCAAAATGATGATTTTTTAGTAAAGTCTCAAGGTCGAATTAAGGAACTGGCCGACAAAATTGGTAAAGACGTACACGGCACAATCGGAATTGGTCATACACGTTGGGCTACCCATGGCGAACCAAGTGAAGAAAATGCTCATCCACATACTTCACAAAGTAAACGCTTTGTGTTGGTTCATAACGGTGTAATCGAAAATTATGATGAGCTAAAAGAAAAATATTTAACAGATGACATTTTTTATGGTGAAACGGACACTGAAATTGCTGTTCATTTGGTCGAGTACTTTTCGGAACAAGGTCTTTCAACAAAAGAAGCATTTCGTAATGCACTAAAAGAGATTCATGGATCATATGCTTTCGGTTTAATCGACAAAAAAGATCGTGAAACAATTTATGTTGGCAAAAACAAGAGCCCACTTTTGATTGGTTTAGGAGATGGTTTCAATGTAGTCTGCAGCGATGCGATGGCAATGTTAGAACAAACGAATCAATTTGTTGAAATCAATGATGGGGAAATGGTCATCGTTATAAAAAATCGTATTGAAATTGAAGACGAGTCTGGAAATGAAATCCAACGTGCTCCCTATGAAGCAAAAATTGATCTTTCTGATATGGAAAAAGGTACCTATCCTTACTATATGTTGAAAGAAATCGATGAACAGCCTGCAACGATGCGTCGGATCATCAGTGAGTACACAGATGAAACAGGAACCGTCGTTATCGAAAATGAGTTGTTGCAAAGTTTATTAAACAGTGATCGTATTTATATTGTTGCTTGTGGTACAAGTAATAATGCTGGTTGGGCAAGCAAGCAGATTATCGAAGGCTTGGCCAATATTCCAGTTGAAATCCATTTATCAAGTGAATTTGGTTACAATATGCCTTTACTTTCAGAGAAACCGTTCTTTATTTACTTGACACAAAGTGGTGAAACTGCGGACAGTCGTCAAGTGTTAGTAAAAACTAATGAACTTGGATACCCTTCATTAACTGTGACCAACGTTGCCGGATCAACCTTATCTAGAGAAGCAAGCTACACAATGCTACTACATGCAGGACCAGAAATTGCTGTTGCTTCAACTAAGGCCTATACCGCTCAAATAGCAGCATTAACCGTTTTAGCAAAGGCTGTTGGCGAAGCAAAAGAAATTACTGCTGCAAAAGAATTTGATTTAACAAAAGAACTTGGAATCGCAGCGAACGCAATGGATGTGATGATTGCTGAAAAAACGATGATCGAGGAAATTGCAGCTGAATATTTGGCAACGACTCGAAACGCTTTCTACATCGGACGTTCTGAAGATTACTATGTTTCAATGGAAGTCGCACTAAAACTAAAAGAAATTTCTTATATTCAAGCAGAAGGCTTCGCAGCTGGTGAATTGAAGCACGGTACGATAGCTTTAGTCGAAGAGGGTACGCCGGTTATTGGAATCATTACTGAGGCTGTAACCGCTCCTCACACGCGCGGAAATCTAAGAGAAGTGGAAAGTCGTGGAGCCCATACTTTAGTAATTGCATCTGAAGAATTAAGCAAAGATGGTGACCAAATCATTTTACCGACCGTTCATCAATTTTTACGTCCGCTTGTCTCTGTAATTCCAGGACAATTAATTGCCTATTATGCAACTTTATTGCGTGGATACGATGTTGATAAACCTCGTAACTTAGCTAAGTCTGTGACTGTTGAATAAACAAACTAGAGGGAGTGACAAAAGTAATAGTCACTCCCTCTTTTACATGTAAAACGCCCGAACTTAAGAAATCAGGCGTTTTTGTTCTCTAATCTAATCCAATTTCTTCACGAACAACTGCTGCGATTTTATCGACATAGTAGTCGACCTTTTCATCTGTAGGCGCTTCAGCCATAACTCGCAATAACGGTTCTGTTCCTGAAGGACGAACTAAGATGCGTCCGTCTCCATTCATTTCTGCTTCTGCTTCTTCAATTGCTTGTTTGATGGCTGGTACGTCCATGGCACCGTACTTGTCGCTGACACGAATGTTTACCAATTTTTGAGGATAGATTGTTACCTCGCTAGCAAGTTCTGAGAGCTTTTTACCGGTTTGTTTCATAATGTTTAATAATTGAACCCCCGTCAGCATACCATCACCTGTTGTATTGTAGTCTAAGAACAATACATGACCTGATTGCTCACCGCCAAGATTATAATCATTCTTACGCATTTCTTCAACCACATAACGGTCCCCGACCTGTGTAATGACATCATCCAAACCAATATCCTCAATAGCCTTATGAAAACCTAAATTACTCATAACGGTTGTGACAACCGTATCTTTTTTTAGCCGTTTACGTTCGGCTAAATATTTCGCACAGATAAACATAATGCGATCCCCATCCACGATATTTCCAAGCTCATCTACCGCAATCACTCGATCGCCATCACCATCAAAAGCCAAACCAGCATCTGCGCCCTTTTCAACGACCATTTTCGCTAAAGCTTCTGGATGAGTGGAACCAACACCCGCATTGATATTTAGTCCGTTCGGAGAAGTTCCCATTGTGTAAAAATCAGTTTCTAAATCGGCAAATAAGCGATTAACACTTGTTGAAGTTGCACCATTAGCTGCATCTACACAAACTGTTAACCCTGATAAATCGCCTGAAATTGTCTGCACTAAGAACTGAGAATATTTTAATAACCCTTCATGGAATTCGTCTAATGTCCCTAATCCTTCAGCAGATGGACGCGGCAATGTATCCTCCTCAGCATCAATCAACGCTTCGATCTCAGCCTCTTGTTCATCAACTAATTTAAAGCCGTCTCCACCGAAAAATTTAATTCCATTATCTTCTGCTGGATTGTGTGACGCAGAAATCATAACACCTGCAGAGGCTTTTTGTAATCTCGTTAAGTAGGCCACCCCTGGGGTTGAGATAACACCAAGCTGGAAAACTTCGATACCAACAGATAATAACCCTGAAATCAAAGCTGTTTCTAATAGTTCGCCTGAGATACGAGTATCACGTCCTACTAAAACACGTGGACGTCCTTCACTCTCATGATGTTGACTTAAAACGTAGCCACCACAACGGCCCAACTTAAATGCTAGCTCAGGTGTTAGCTCCTTATTCGCGATTCCGCGTACTCCATCTGTTCCAAAATATTTACCCATTAAATTATATTTCCCTTCTTCATCTAGTTAGCTGATTGATTTGTCGACTCTTCTTGACTGCTAGTCGCTTGAGTATCAGTGCTCATTTCCGAAGATCTTGAACTGTCACTTGAGTTCCCCGCGGCTCCTGTTGTCGACGAACTAGAATGATTTGTACTACTTGTTTCTGAGTCTTGTGATTTTTTAAATACTGGTGTTACTTGTGCACTTACTGTTTTCGGAATAACCTGATAATTTCCAGAGATTGGGACATCGATAAATTTTTTTACCGTCCCTTGAATTTGACTTACGTCAACCGGAATACCAATACTGTCTATTTGATCAATTACTGACTGCACGCCAGTAATTGTTGCCTTTGTTCGATTCAGATCGATTTTGACACTTTCAACCGACGAAGGCAAATCTCCTTCTTGAATCGGATAAAGCGAAACTTCTTTACTTGGTGTTTGAATTTCAAAATTGACAGTTACATTTTGCGGATCTGATTGGATCGGCAATACTTCGCCGCTGGCATTTAAAGCCTGTACAGGTGCTTGGATACTTTCCTGATCCGAAGAAAGTTTACTACTATCTACTGAAGCGACAACACGATCGATTTCTTTCATTGTGGTTTCTCCAGTTGTGATTTCAACCTTCTCTGGTTGAGTTGACAGTTCTCCGACTTTCAATCCATTATTACTGGTCGTACTGCTTAAAATTGGAGACACATCAAATTTCTTTTTGACCTTTTTTTCAATCGTAACTGAAATTGTTTCTGGTTCAATCGTTGCAAAAAGTGAACTAGATAAATTTTTCGTTTTCAATCTAACTTCATGCGTTCCAGATCCAAGCTTAGATAAATCAGCAACTACACTGAAATTGCGAGTATCTGGATCGATTTCTCTATTCAATTGAATCCTATTAGCACCGCTCAATTTGACTGTTACATTTGATGAAAACCCATGAACAAAATAATCATCAGAATCGTAAACAACATTAATCGGTACATTCTGTATAGATTCTTCATAGTTCGTATCAGATGAAATTAATCTGCTGAAATTTGAACTATTTACATTAAAAAATAAGATTAAACTAAATAGCAGGGAGATCAACATATAAGGTACGTTGTCTTTTTTGAACTTAATTCTCATTTTTTGCCTCCTTTAGTCAAACCTTCCAAAAAGGTTTGCAAGAGACTCTTTCTCCCTACAATTTTCTCATCCGGTAGTAATTCTCGTCGCATTACAGCCAAGTATTCTTCTTGGGTCAAGTCGTGCAGGAAGTCATTGCTTAACGTAATGCTTACACCACCTGTCTCTTCTGAGACGATGAAAGTCAGAGCATCGCTGACTTCACTAATACCAACTGCCGCTCGATGTCTGGTTCCGAATTCTTTTGGAATTAGCATACTATCCGAAAGAGGTAAATAAGCAGAGGCAACTGCGATTTTTCCATCTTTGACGATAACAGCGCCATCGTGCAGAGGTGTATTAGGAATAAAAATATTGATCAATAACTCGCCGGTAATATCCGCATCTAGATCAATTCCGGTTTCAATATACTCGTCTAAGCCTGTTGAACGTTGAATTGTGACTAGAGCCCCGATTTTTCGTTTTGACATGTATTGAATGGCTTTATCGAAGGCCAAAATCATCCGTTCATCATCCAGCTCTTCTTTCTTCGATGTTTTAAAGAAAGCACTGCGTCCTAGATGCTCTAAACCACGTCGAACTTCCGGCTGAAAGATAATAATTGCCGCAATCACGCCATAAGTGATGACCTGATTCATCAGCCACGATAACGTATGCAGACCAATTAACTCGGCAACAATCCGGATACCGATAAAGATTGCGACACCTTTAAGCAATTGAACAGCCTTTGTTCCGCGAACAAGTTCAAACAAACGATAAATCAGAAACCAAACAACAAATATATCTAAAAGGTTGACGATAATATCCCAGGTTGAAAGATTCTCAGAAAAAAAGCTAAGCCAATAATCTGGTTTGAATAATTCAATTAAACGATTAGGCATGAATAACCTCTCTTTCTATCCAAAATTCTCTACAATTATACCACAATGGTACAGCTCTAGCATAAAATTTAAGAGAGAGCCTTAGCAAGCTAAGACTCTCAAATATAACTATTTTTTACGTTTCTCAGCTCGTGCTGCTCGGCGTGCAGCGCGTCTAGCTTCTGCTTCTGGATCAACTTTACGCTCACGTTTTAGTTTAACATTGACTGCTTCATCAGTATTTTCCAACTTAGTTCCAGCTAATTTCGCACGAATCTTTTCTTCTTGTCCGGCTAACCGGGCGTAATTATAGAAACGAGTCTGTGCATCATTTACTGTCTTTTGGTATAGACGCTGTGCATCTTCAGGTTGAATTCTTTCCAACGCAGAAAAACGTGTTTGTTGTTTCATGAATCCGATCATTTCATCAAAATTTGGTTTCTTATAGTCCAATGTCATCGGATTTTTACCTTTTTCACGTTGTAAAGGATTGTAACGATACAGTGACCAATAGCCTGAATTAACAGCATCTTTTGCTTCTTGCAGCGTTTTGCTCATTCCACCGCGTAACCCGTGATTAATACATGGCGTATAAGCAATTACAAGCGAAGGTCCAGGGAATTTTTCTGCTTCTTCTAGAGCTTTGATGGTTTGCATTTGGTTTGCTCCAGAGGCAATTTGAGCCACATAGACATTGCCATAGGTCATCGCCATCATACCTAAGTCTTTTTTAGACTGATATTTTCCACCCGCAGAAAATTTCGCAATAGCAGAAGCTGGGGTCGCTTTAGACGTTTGACCGCCTGTATTAGAATAAACTTCATTATCCATTACCAAAATATTTACGTCAGCACCGCTGGCTAAAATATGATCTATCCCGCCAAAGCCGATATCATAAGCCCAGCCATCACCACCAAACATCCACTGACTGGTTTTCACAAACAAATCACGATTATCATAAATATCAGCAAGCTTTGGATCAGATAAATCCGCCACTTCTAAGGCCGCCGCTAGTTTTGTGGCTCTTTGTTGCGTCCCTTCTGATTCAAACATATGATCCATCCAGTCTTCCAACAACTCTCGTAAATCATCTGAAACGTAATCTAGTACATCATTGATTTTATCAGCTAGCTCTTTACGACGTGTTTGGTTTGCTAAAAACATACCGTAGCCATACTCCGCATTATCTTCAAACAACGAATTCGACCAAGCGGGTCCTTGTCCTTTTTCATTCGTTGTATATGGACTGACTGGAGCCGCCGCACCCCAAATAGATGAACAACCAGTTGCATTAGCAATCATCATACGATCACCAAACATTTGTGTCATTAATTTGACATAAGGTGTTTCTCCACAGCCAGCACAAGCGCCTGAGAATTCAAGCAATGGTTGATTAAATTGAGAGCCTAAAACAGAATTTGTTTTTGCAGGATTTGCCTTTTGCTTTAAAGTCATTGAGAATGCCCAGTTGATTGCTTGTTCTTTTTCCTCTTCGTAAGGCTTCATGACCAAAGCTTTACCTTTCGCCGGACAAGCCTCCACACACAAGCCGCAACCTGTACAATCTTCAACGGAAACCTGAATACGGTATTTCTGTCCATCAGCACCACGCATCTCTCTTACAATGTATCCTTCAGGTGCTGCCTCCATTTCTTCCTCATCGGCTAAGAATGGTCGAATTGCAGCGTGAGGACAAACAAATGAACATTCATTACACATCGTGCAGCGGTCACTAATCCAGTGCGGAACTTCTAAAGCTACACCACGTTTCTCAAACTTCGCTGTACCTGTTGGTATAGTTCCATCTGTCATCCCATTTATAACTAAATCATTCACTGTCAAGCTATTTCCTTGTTGTGAATTTATCGGTTCGACGATTTGTTCCACATATTGAGTAACCGGTGTTTGCCGGATTTTTTTTGGAATCTCTACTTTAGCCCAAGTTTCAGGTACTTGAACTTGATGTAAAAGTTCAACTGTTTGATTAATCGCAGCTATATTTTTTTCGACGATCTCTAATGATTTCCGTCGATAGCTCTTATCTGCTTCCGCTTTTAAAATATCTAATACTTCCTCAAAAGGAATGATCCCAGTTAAACGGAAAAACGCCGTTTGCATAACTGTATTGATTCGTGAACCTAAACCAACATCCATTGCTAATTTCGCGGCATTGATGGTATAAAATTTAATATCATTTTCTGCAATATAACGCTTCATCTTAGCTGGCAGTAATCGATCAATCTGCGCATCATTCCACATAGTATTCATTAAGAAGACTCCGCCTGGCTTCAGACCTTTTAATAGATCATAAGTGTGAATATAAGCTGGTGTATGACAAGCGATAAAATCTGCACTCTCAACAAGATACGTCGAACGGATCGGCGTATCACCAAATCGTAAATGAGAAACAGTTAATCCGCCCGATTTTTTTGAATCATAACTGAAATATCCCTGTGCGTATTTATCTGTATGGTCCCCAATAATCTTAATAGCCGACTTATTCGCACCAACGGTTCCATCTGACCCAAATCCCCAGAATTTTGCTTGAAATGTTTTAGGATTTGTCAGGTCAAGAATACCCTTTGTTTCTAATGACATATTTGTTACATCATCAACGATTCCAATCGTAAAACGTTTTTTTGCTTCTTTTTTATTCTTGGTCAATTCATCGTAAACAGCAATAATTTGATCTGGAGTCACATCCTTAGAGCCTAAACCAAAACGACCGCCAATGATTTTAGGACGAACATCCGCTTCATACATTACTCCTTGAACGTCTAATAAAAGTGGTTCCCCATCTGCCCCCGGCTCTTTTGAACGATCCAATACAGCAATTGATTTAACAGTATCCGGCAGTTTGTCCAAAAAATTTTCAGTCGGGAACGGACGATACAAATGAATGTTTAGAAATCCAACCTTACGTCCGTTTGCATTTAAATAGTCCACCGTCTGCTCAATAGTTTGGGCTACGGAACCCATCGCTACAATAACCTCTTCAGCATCTTCAGCACCATAATAGGTTACTAAGTCGTAGTTTGTTCCACGTAATTTATTAATTTCAAACATATATTTTTGGACAATTGCTGGCAGTTCATCATAATAGCGATTGACTGTTTCCCTTTGTTGAAAATGTACATCTGGATTTTGATTGGTTCCGCTGATGGTAGGATGATTGGGATTCATACTACGTTTACGGAAAGCTCTTAATTTTTCTTGGTTAATTAACGGCGCCAGCTCCTGATAATCAAGCACCTCGACCTTTTGAATCTCATGGCTCGTCCGGAAACCATCGAAAAAATTCATGAAAGGCAAACTACCTTCAATCGCGGCCAAATGTGCGACAGCAGATAAATCCATTACTTCTTGCACACTACTTTCTTGCAGCATAGCGAAGCCTGTTTGACGAGCTGCCATTACATCTCCGTGATCACCAAAAATATTCAATGCATTTGTCGTAACGGCACGACTAGCAACATGAAAAACGCCTGGTAACAATTCACCGGCGATCTTATACATGTTAGGAATCATCAAGAGCAATCCCTGAGAGGCAGTATAAGTCGTAGTTAATGCGCCGGTTTTCAGCGCACCATGTACGACACCAGCGGCACCGGCCTCTGATTGCATTTCCGTAATTGATACGGGTTGACCAAATATATTTTTCTTTCCTTGTGAAGCCCACTGGTCTACAAGTTCGGCCATTGTTGAGCTAGGAGTGATCGGGTAAATTGCGGCTAATTCTGTAAATGCGTATGAAATATAAGCAGCAGCTGTATTTCCATCCATCGTTTTTTTCTTACGCATGTGTCTCCTCCTTTTTCAATTAATTGTTGTCATTTCTAATGTAGAAAAACAACCTATATTTCTGTAATATCTCTACAAGATACTTGGATTCTTGAGATACCAATTTTAGAATTTTTATAACAACGGATTTATTATAAACTAACATACCTTAATTTCAATATGTCTTGTAGGCTTTTTAACTTAATTTATATGAAAAGAGTTTGTATTCTTATAAATATTCTGTACACTAATAGATGAAAGGATGTGTTTTCGTATGGATATTTCAGTTATTAAAGGAAAGCTAGTCAATGATTTTAATGGGATTAAAATTGGATCTGATACAGCACCAAAACGCTTGATTGAATTTATCAACCTCCGTTGCCCTTACTGTAAACAGTGGTTCGAAGAATCTTATGACACGTTAAATCAAGCTGTCACAGAAGGGAAAATTCAACGCGTCATCAAATTACTAGACAAGGATAAAATTAGTTTACAACGCGGCAATGTTATGCATGAATACATTGATACTGACCCTGAAAAGGCATTAACACAAATTCAACAGGCGTTCGAAACCCAAACAATTTGGCAAGATTTCGAACTCGAAGCTGTCGCTGAGTACGCCGAAAAAACACTGCGTTTCAACCAGCAAGCAAACCAAATATTGCAAAGCGAGATACGCAACGAAGCCGAACAAGCCAATATCAAATTTGTACCAACAATTGTTTTAGGCGAACATATTTTTGACGAATCTATTGATGAAGCCACATTAAAATCATATATTGCTGAATAGATAAAAAAACCGTTTGGAATTGAACTGACCTCCGAATGTTAGATCAAAAATCTAACATTTGGAGGTCGCTTCACTTCAAAATCAAACGGTTTTTTTGCGTAAATTATCTGCAAAGTCATTGATCTTACGAATTCGATGATTGATTCCCGATTTGGAGATTGCACCTGATGGAATCATTTCTCCTAATTCTTTTAAACTAATTTCTGGATTTTGTATTCTTAATTCTGCGATTTCCTGCAACTTCTCAGGTAAAGACTGCAAACCGACAGTAGCTTCAATAAAATGAATGTTTTCAATCTGCTTTGAAGCAGCATCAATTGTCTTATTCATATTCGCTGTCTCGCAATTAACCAAACGATTAACCGAATTGCGCATGTCACGTACGATTCGAACATCTTCAAATTTTAACATCGAGTTCGTCGCGCCAATCAACGTTAAAAAGTCGGCAATTTTCTCGGCCCCTTTTAGATACGTGATGTACCCATTTCTGCGCTCCAGGGTACGTGCATTTAAGTCGAACTGGTTGAGTAAATCACAAATATCTTGATTATGCTCCTCATAGATCGACGAAATCTCTAAATGATAGCGACTAGTTTCTGGATTATTAACTGAACCAGAAGCCAAAAAAGCCCCTCTTAAATATGCGCGAGTTTTTTTCTCTGATTGTTTGATCTCATTAGAAATATGCGATTGAAACATCGCACCGTCCATGATATCCAAATCTAGTAATATTTTCTGAGTTTCCTGTTTCAGCCGTACAATATAAACATTATTTTTCTTCAATTTCATTTTACGCCGTACCAGCAATTCGCTGCGAACACCGTAATGCTCTTTCAACAGCGTAAAAATTCGACGAGCAATTGCGGCATTTTCCGTTTGAACGTTCAAAACAAATTGATGATTGTTCAAACTAAGCGAACCGTTCATTCGTATCAAAGCAGCTAATTCAGCTTGCGCGAGATTCTTTTGGACCGCCAGACCCGTTAATTCCTTTTTTACCTCTGCTGCAAAAGACATGGCGAGCCCTCCTTATTTCTACTTAATATTAAATTTTTGCCCCAAAAACAATTCGGAACAATTCATCAACCACCTTATCACCATCGTGGAATACACCGCCATCACGTAATTTCAAGAAATCAGTGGAAACAACTCGACAACCTTGTTCTCGTAAGCCGTTGAAATCGTGAGTCACTTGCACTAAATATTCATCATAGATTTCAGGATCCATGTATCCCTCTGGTACGTGCTCGGTATTAACTAAGACCGTATCAATAAAATTACTTTTAAGATGCTTATGTAAAACACGAATATGATCTGCATCACTGAAATGCTCGGTTTCACCTTTTTGAGTCATGATATTACAAATATAGACAACTTCCGCGTTTGTCGTGCGAACGGCTTCGCCTAATTCTTCGATCATCAGATTAGGTAAAATGCTCGTAAATAACGACCCTGGACCTAGTACGACCATATCTGCTTCATTGATCGCATTAACAACTTTACGAGCCGCGTGGACAGCCTTTTCTCCGCTTTTATCAGTAACGTAAACCTTTTCGATATTTTTGCGATCAATAGCAATTTTGGACTCTCCTACTGCACTGGTTCCATCATCAAAATCAGCGTGCAACACTAACGGCATCTCTGACGATGGATAAATATGTCCATCAACATGCATCATCATAGAAAGTAATTGAATCGCTTCATAAGTACTATTGCGCATTTCAGACAATGCAGCAATCAACAGATTGCCAATCGTATGATTTGCTAAAAACTTATCACTTTCATGAAAACGATACTGAAATAAATCTTCATAGAGTTTTGGCATATCAGATAACGCTGCTAATACATTTCGCAAGTCCCCGGGTGGTGCCATGTCAATTGAATCACGTAATTCACCGCTGCTTCCACCATCGTCGGCAACAGTGACGACAGCAGTGATATCCGCACTTTGGTTGCGCAAGCTTTTCAAAATGACCGGCAGACCAGTTCCGCCGCCTATTACGACAATCTTAGGTTTGCGGATACGATATGTTTTCATTTTCATGAACGATTCACCGTCTCTTTCCGCTTATCCTTATCACGATGCGTAATATTGACTTTATAATCTGCATCTTTAATCGCCTTGCCTACCCGTTCAGTCAATGCAACCGAACGATGTTGACCACCTGTGCAGCCGATCGCAATTGTTAAAGAGCTTTTTCCTTCTTTGATGTAGCCTGGCAGAATATCCATGATCATTCGTACAAAATTCGTATAAAAGCTTTCTGTTTCAGGAAATGACATAACATAATCGTAAACAGGCTTATCTAATCCCGTTTGCGGTCGTAATTCTGGGATATAGTGTGGATTTGGTAAGAAGCGAACATCCATCACGATATCCGCATCAATCGGCAAACCATACTTGAAACCAAATGAAACAACCTCCACATGGAAGCCTAAATCATCCTGCTGTTTAAATGATTGATTAATTTTTTCGCGCAATTGACGCGGAGTTAAATCAGTCGTGTCAATCATTAATGTTGCACGATTTTTTAAATCTTCCAAAATTGCCCGTTCCTTGCGGATTCCCTCGGTGATCATGCCCTCCATTGCAAGGGGATGTGCACGGCGAGTCTCTTTGTAACGAGAAACTAACTCCTCATCAGAGCAATCTAAAAATAGAATACTCGTATCAATAAAACCTGTATTTTCAATTTCTACCAACATATTTTGAATATCTTCGAAAAATGACCGTGAACGCAAATCAACCACTAGGGCGATTTTTGTTACCTTTCCTGATTCACGGATTAATTCCCAGAATTTCGGAATTAAACCTGGAGGCATGTTATCCACGCAAAAATACCCCATATCTTCAAAGCTTTGAATCGCCACGGTTTTCCCCGCACCACTCATACCAGTAATGACAACTAAATGTAAACTCTCAGTCATTTGTGTCTCTCCTCTCTTTTTTAAGGAAATTATTTCAAAATAATCTATCAGACTATCTAAGTGACTAAATCTTCATATGAATACTCTTTTTATATGTGCGCTAAAAAAAGGCAAAAACTCCTTTGCCTTCTAAAAAAATTATAACATTCCTGGCGTGTCTTTGCTACTTTTTTATAATTCTTTAAATTTTCGTAATAACACGACCAAAAAAACAAACCTTCCTACTTGGAAGATCTGTTTTTTAGCGCTAGTTCAATTGTCCGATCTGCTAAAATTGATTGGGCATCGATCACAGAATATGGTACATCTTTCGTCAATTCTTGGACTAAAGACAGCTCTGTACAGCCTAAAATAGCGTTTTGACATCCATGCTTTTCAAAAACGTCTGAAAGAATTTCTAAATACAGCTCACTATTTATAAAGTCATTTTCCTTCACATCATGATAAATCAGATGATTGACCTTGTCTTGCAACTCTTTTTCAGGGACCAGAACTTCATATCCCTTTATTTCCAGTTCGCTTTGATAAACTTTAGCGGACATAGTTCCAGCAGTAGCCAGAACAGCAATTTTATCCCCTTTTTGATGATTCTTCGTTACTTCATTAACAGCTTCTCGCGGCATATGCAATAGGGGGATCTTCGTTGCACCTTGCAATTGCTCGAAAAAATAATGAGCCGTGTTACAAGTCAAGACGATAAAATCTGGCTTTAATAAGTTTTGTTTCTCGATATCATCTAGCAGAAAAGGTAGGGGATTCGCTGCCTTATTATCTAAAATGTAAGCAGTTCGATCGGGAACTGTCGCATGATTGAACATGACGTAGTTTAGATATTCTTGATCGTTATGAGCCTGAGTCCGTTGATTAAGAATTCGAATGAAACTCTCCGTTGCCATCGTCCCCATACCGCCAAGTATACTAAAGAAATTTTCCATGTTTATCCTTCTTTCTCTTTAAAGAATAAATCAAAACGGCCTTTATATTGGCTAAACATATATTTCATTAATACCCATCGCATCAAGGACATATCTTTCTTGTAAAAGACAGTTGTCCCCCATTGATCCTTTTTAATCATTTCTAGGGCTCTATCTTTATCTACATTGTTACGAGCATATTTTTCAAAAACACTCTTAGGAACACCCATCCATAATTTTGAATTAGCTGGTTCAGCTTTGCCGTAAATTGTTTCATCAAAAGGTTTCTCAAAAACACGATCCTCTGTTACATATTGGGCTAAGTTGAAGCCGTTTAATGTCACAAAGAAACTGCTACGCCCTTGACGTAAGTTGATTTCGAATAACTTATACTCACCATCTCGCGGATCATATTTCATATCGAAGTTAGCAAAGCCAGTATAATCGATTTTTTCTAAAAAGCTCTTGATGGTTTGATAGATTTTTTCATTGTATTCAGGCATGATGGCTACATAATTTCCGATTGCTTCAGGAGAAGGATCTTCTAGCAATGGATGCCCCAAACACATCATGCGAACTTGATGATTTTGATCCACGTAAGCGTTTAGTACGCGCATATTGCTATCGTCACCTGGGATGAAATCTTGGGCAATCATCTCACTTGTATAGCCGGCTTGATAAATTCGTTCAATGATCGTATCGAATTCGTCACGTGTATCTAGGATAAAGGCCTTTTTGCGTCCTTCAAAATCAATTGATAACCACTCGACACTATTAGCAGGTTTCAAGGCTACTGGAAAGTCAAAGGGCAAATCTTGTTTCAATTTTCCCGCTTCAAGCATATCCTCTGTAATAATGAAGGTTTTTGGGTAAGGTAAATCATACTTTTCACAGATTTCATAAAAGCTGACTTTACTGATCAAACGTTGCAACAAGTCAAAATCAATATAAGGGCAAATAAACCATTCAGAAAGCTCTTCCTTGTGTTGTGAAACCAACTCCGCATACCCATCTCCGCAGGCAATCAGCAAATATTTTGTTTCGGGGTTATTATAGGTAGTCTTTCCTAATTCGCGCATTTTATCCATGAACACAGGATCTTTATCGAATCCTGGTACAACATGGACATTCACGATTTTACTGTATTTTGTCGGCGCCAACTGTAAACCAGCATAAGCTTCAGAAACGATTCCATATGCTTCATGGAAAGAACGAGACATTCCATATACATTGATGTCGCTTCCTAACAGGATCGGTACAAATTTTTGTTTTTCATTCATATTCTCTTACACCTTCTCATTCTAAATCAACGATAATCATACCATAAAGAAAAATGCAAGCAAAGGAGAATCCTTTACCTGCATTAAGCTTTATCAGTTACTTATTTTTTAAGAACGCGTTTTAAATAATGTCCGGTGTAACTCTCCGGTACTTCAGCAATTTCTTCAGGTGTACCTGTCGCTAAAACAGTACCGCCGCCATCGCCGCCTTCTGGTCCCAAATCAATCACATAGTCAGCTGACTTAATCACATCTAAATTATGTTCAATTACCAGAACTGTGTTACCAGCGTCAACGAAGCGTTCAAGCACCTTCAATAAACGTGCAATGTCATCTGTATGCAACCCAGTAGTTGGTTCATCCAGGATATAAAAATTCTTACCATTCGAATTCTTGTGCAGTTCGCTGGCAAGCTTCATCCGTTGCGCTTCACCACCAGATAGCGTCGTTGCTGGTTGCCCCATAGTAACATAACCTAAACCAACATCAACAATCGTTTGCAATTTTCGATGAATTTTAGGTATATGCTTGAAGAACTCTACGGCATCTTCGACAGTCATTTCTAAAATATCCGCAATATTCTTACCTTTGTAGTGAACTTCCAACGTTTCTGAGTTGTAGCGTTTGCCATGACAAACTTCACACGGAACATACACATCTGGTAAGAAATGCATTTCAATTTTGATGATTCCATCTCCGCGACAAGCCTCACAGCGGCCACCCTTAACGTTAAAACTGAATCGTCCTTTTTTATAGCCACGAATTTTTGCTTCATTTGTTTGAGCAAATAAATCACGAATGTCATCAAACACACTCGTATAGGTTGCCGGATTGCTTCGTGGTGTCCGTCCAATTGGACTTTGATCAATATCAACTAATTTTTCAATATTATTGTAACCAGTGATCTTCTTGAATTTGCCTGGTTTATTGGAATTACGGTTAAGCTTTTGCGCTAGAGCTTTCTTCAATATTTGATTAACCAGAGTTGACTTTCCTGAGCCAGAAACACCTGTAACCGCGACAAACTTACCTAATGGGAACTCTGCATCAATATTTTTTAAATTATTCTCAGCAGCACCGGTGATTTTGATCTTCTTGCCATTTCCTTTCCGGCGTTCCTTAGGTACAGCAATTTCTCGTTTACCAGATAAATATTGACCAGTTAACGATTTAGGATTCTTTTCAACTTCTTTTGGTGTCCCAGCAGCCACGATTTCTCCGCCCTGATCACCTGCTCCTGGACCTACATCAATCAGATAATCCGCAGCGCGCATTGTGTCTTCATCATGTTCAACAACGATCAACGTATTTCCAAGATCGCGCATTTTCTTTAAAGATTCGATCAAACGGTCATTATCTCGTTGATGCAAACCAATTGATGGCTCATCTAAAATATAAAGCACACCAGATAAATTTGAACCAATCTGAGTTGCTAATCGAATTCGTTGCGCTTCTCCTCCAGATAATGTTCCAGATGCACGGCTTAAGGTCAGATAATCCAGACCGACATTTCGCAAAAAGCTTAGCCGATCCTTAATTTCTTTCAAAATGGGTTTAGCAATAACTTTTTCTTGTTCGCTCAAAGCAATTGTTTCGAAAAAGTCTAGTGCGCTATTAATTGAATCTTCACTCACCTGTCCTATATTCGTATCATTGATCTGAACTGACAAGGCTTGAGGATTCAAACGATACCCATGACAAGTTTGACAGGTCAACTCAGTCATATACAAACGCATTTGATCTCGAGTGAAATCACTATTTGTTTCAGCGTATCGACGATTAATATTGTTGATAATTCCTTCAAATGGCACCTCTACGTCACGAACACCGCCAAAATCATTTTCATAATGGAAATGGAAGTTCTCCCCGTTAGAACCATTTAAAATAATATCCTGATGTTCCTTCGGTAAATCTTCAAAAGGTGTATCCATGTCAATGCCAAAGCTCAAGCAGGCCTGTTCCAACATTTGTGGATAGTATTGCGAACTGATTGGATTCCAAGGAATCAAGGCGCCTTGACGTAATGTCTTACTTTGATCGGGAATCACTAGATCCATATCGACTTCTAGTTTCACCCCTAAACCATCACAATCTGGACAAGCGCCAAATGGTGCGTTGAATGAAAACAGACGAGGTTCAAGCTCGCCAACAGTAAATCCACAATAAGGACAAGCATAATGTTCACTGAATAGCATTTCTTTTTCACCGATCACATCAACAATCGCATAACCCTCTGCTAAACGCAAAGCTGCTTCAAAAGAATCAAATAAGCGCGATCGAATGCCATCTTTTACAACGATCCGGTCAACGATAATTTCGATATCATGCTTTTTATTTTTGGTTAGTTCAGGAGCTTCGGTTACATCATACAATTCACCATCAACACGCATGCGGACGTAACCTTCCCGTTGAATCATTTCAAAAACTTTTTTATGCTGCCCTTTTTTCTTAGCAACTACAGGAGCTAGAATTTGAATTTTCGTCCGTTCGGGTAATTCCAAAACTTTATCGACCATTTGCTCCACTGACTGTGAAGTGATTTCAATATGATCATTAGGACAAATTGGATGGCCTACGCGGGCATAAAGCAATCGTAAATAATCATTGATTTCAGTTACAGTTCCCACAGTCGATCGAGGATTCTTGCTTGTTGTCTTTTGGTCGATAGAAATCGCTGGGCTTAAGCCATCAATACTATCAACATCCGGCTTATCCATTTGACCTAAGAATTGACGGGCGTATGCAGATAGACTCTCCACATAACGACGTTGGCCTTCCGCATACAACGTATCAAAGGCCAATGAACTCTTTCCAGAACCAGATAAACCAGTAACAACCACCATTTTATCACGAGGAATCGTGACATCTACATTTTTCAAATTATGAGCGCGCGCTCCGTGAATAACTATCTTATCATTTGCCATTTATATCTCCTATTTCATTGATTTACTGTAATTTTTTTATGCTTAGCTGCCTTATTAATTTTATTTCACTAAGATTAGCAAGGCAGCAAAGCGGAATCATACTCTTACTAATTAGATTTGTCTATTCTGCTGCTTTTAGCTCTAGAATCGTATCTCGTAAGGTTGCAGCAGTCTCAAAATCAAGTGTCTTAGCAGCTTCACGCATTTCGTCTTCCATTTTAGCGATAAGTTCTTTTCGTTCGGATTTAGAAAGCTCGTCAAATGAAGTGGCGTCATATGACTCAGTATCATCTGCGACTTTACTGATCGAGATCAAATCACGAATTTCTTTAATGATTGTCTTCGGCACGATTCCGTGTTCTTCATTATACTGTTCTTGAATACTGCGACGTCGTGACGTTTCATCCATTGCTCGTTGCATCGAATCCGTCACTTTATCAGCATACATAATAACTTTACCTTCTGAGTTACGGGCTGCTCGACCAATCGTTTGAACGAGCGATCGTTCACTTCGCAGGAATCCTTCCTTGTCAGCGTCTAAGATTGCAACCAACGAAACTTCCGGCACATCCAACCCTTCACGCAGTAAGTTAATTCCCACAAGCACATCAAACTTCCCTAAACGCAGATCTCGAATGATCTCAGTCCGTTCCAGTGTTTTAATATCACTGTGAAGATACTTGACTTTGATTCCTAGCTCTTTGAAATAGTCTGTCAAATCTTCGGACATTTTTTTCGTTAAGGTCGTAACAAAAACACGCTCATTTCGTTCAGAACGCTCATTAATTTCACCAACAAGATCATCGATTTGCCCCATAATCGGGCGCACTTCAATGACCGGATCCAATAACCCGGTTGGACGAATAATTTGTTCTACCACAGTATCTGTTTCTTCATGTTCATAAGGTCCTGGTGTCGCTGAAACATAAACAATCTGATTGACCCGTTCTTCAAATTCTTCCAGACGTAAAGGACGATTGTCTAATGCTGATGGTAAGCGGAATCCATAATCTACAAGCATTTGCTTCCGCGCACGGTCACCATTATACATTCCGCGAACTTGAGGCATCGTCACATGTGACTCATCGACTACAAGTAAGAAATCTTCAGGGAAGAAGTCTATTAAGGTATAAGGCGGTTCCCCTTCTTTACGACCATCCATATGTCTAGAATAGTTTTCGATTCCTGATGTATAGCCCATTTCTCGCAGCATTTCGATATCGTAATTCGTTCGTTGTTCTAGGCGCTGTGCTTCTAGTAATTTATTATCATTGCGTAATACTTCTAAGCGATCTTCTAATTCTTTTTGAATATTGCTGATGGCTACTTCCATATGCCCTTCATTCGTTAAGAAGTGAGTTGCAGGAAATATTGCGACATGCTCCGTTTCTCCCGTAATTTCTCCAGTTAGAGCATCAACTTCACGGATACGTTCGATCTCATCACCAAAAAATTCCACACGTAAAGCACGCTCGTCACGTGATGCGGGGAATATTTCTACTACATCACCACGAACGCGAAAGCGTCCACGTTGAAAATCAATATCGTTTCGCTCAAATTGAATATCGATTAAATTTCGCAACAGTTGATTTCGATCCATTTCCATTCCCACCCGCAATGAAACTACTTGTTCTAAATATTCCTTCGGCGAACCCAAACCAAAGATACAAGAAACCGACGCCACTACAATCACATCATTTCGTTCCAGCAAAGCGCTAGTTGCCGAGTGACGCAGCTTATCGATTTCGTCATTGATACTCGAATCCTTTTCAATATAAGTATCACTTGATGGTACATATGCCTCCGGCTGATAGTAATCATAATAGCTGACAAAATACTCCACCGCGTTGTTAGGAAAGAATTCCTTAAACTCACCATATAATTGTCCCGCCAATGTCTTGTTATGGGCAATAATCAAGGTTGGTTTATTGACTTCTTTAATGACATTAGAAATTGTGTATGTTTTCCCAGTACCGGTAGCTCCTAAAAGTATTTGTGCTTTTTTTCCATCGACGATTCCTTCGGCTAACTGTGTAATGGCCTCGGGCTGATCGCCAGCAGGCTGATATTTTGAATGAAGATCGAACGTGTTGTCCGTTACTCTTTCAATCATACAAAAATCCCCCTTTTCTATTAAATAAACAAAGATTTTCCATTTCAAAATTATAGCATACCGAACATATTTTCGCCATTTTTTATTCTTGCCATAAAAAGTTCTTAACAATCGATATGTTACCTTTTCTTACATTTCATGTTATAAAAATTTTGCTTTTTTTCTTTCCACCAATGAACCCTCTTGTATTTTATCCTTAAACTAACATATAATAAACAAATGATAAGTATATAGGAGGATTATTATGAGAAAAAACAAATTAATTCCATTCGTCGTTTTTTTGATGGCAAGTATTTTTACACTTGGCTTTGCCAATAAGACCGACGCCGCGGAAAAGACATATAAAATCGGAACGGACTTAACATTTGCGCCTTTCGAATTTCAAAACTCCGATGGCGAATACATAGGAATCGATGTTGATTTAATCAACCAAATCGCCAAAGATCAAAATTTCAAAGTGGACTTACGCCCCTTAGGTTTTGACAGTTCAATCCAAGGAGTTCAGTCAGATCAGCTTGACGGTATGATTGCTGGAATGAGTATTACAGATGAACGGAAAAAAACTTTTGACTTTTCAGAACCATACTTTGACAGCGGTATCCAGATGGCTGTCAAAAACGACAACAATGATATCAAGGACTACAAGGATTTAAAGGGTAAAACCGTTTCTGCAAAAATCGGTACAGAAAGTGCGACTTTCTTAGAGCAGAATAAAGACAAATATGGTTATGAAATTAAACTATATGAAGCGGCTGACGCAATGTACAACGCCTTAACCAATGGAAATTCCGTTGCGATCTTCGATGACTATCCCGTTTTAGGTTATGCTGTAACTAATGGACAGCCCTTCAAATTGGTAGGAGAGCCAGAAAAAGGCAGTTCTTATGGTTTTGCTGTTAAGAAAGGTGAAAACAAAGAATTATTAAAGAAATTTAATCAGGGATTGAAGGATTTAAAGAAAGACGGCAGCTATGATAAAATCGTTGCAAAATATATTTCAACTGGTTCTGGTGATCAAGCCGCAGCTTCAGATGAAATGAAGAAAATTGAACCGAAAAAAGATGTTTACGTGGTTGCTAGCGATTCTGCTTTTGCACCATTTGAGTACAAAGATAGTGATGGAAAATACAAAGGAATCGATGTCGATTTGCTAAAACGAGCAGCTGAACTGCAAGGTTTTAAATTAGATATGAAGTTTATCGGCTTCTCTTCTGCTATGCAGGCTCTTGAATCGGGGCAAGCTGATGGCATGATTGCTGGGATGACTATTACAGATGAACGTAAGGCCAACTATGATTTCTCCGATCCTTACTTCCAAAGTGGGATTCAATTAGCCGTTGCAAAAGACAATAAAGATATCAAATCTTACAAAGATTTAAAAGATAAAACAGTTGGGGCCAAAGTTGGTACTGAAAGTGCTGATTTTCTGGAAGCACACAAGAAAGAATATGGGTATAACGTCAAGAGCTTCGATGCTGCCGATCAATTATATGATGCATTGAAGGTTGGATCAATTGATGCCATGATGGATGACTACCCTGTTATCGGTTATGCCGTAAATCAAGGGCAAAACTTGAAAACACCGATCAAACGTGAAATTGGCGGGGAGTATGGTTTTGCAGTTAAAAAAGGGCAAAATGCTGAGCTTCGTGAAATGTTCACCGAAGCTTTAAAAGAGATGAAACGAACTGGCGAATACGATGAGATCGTGAATAAATACATTGGTACTGAAAAGGAAGAGAAAAAAGATGCTGTGGATGAATCAACGATCACCGGCTTATTAAAAAACAACTATAAATCATTGTTGGATGGTTTATGGAAGACGATCGTTTTAGCTTTAGTCTCATTTGCTCTCGCATTGGTATTAGGAGTAATCTTCGGACTGTTCCGTGTCTCACCTGTTCGAGGTCTACGCACTTTTGCAGGTATTTATATCGACATTATTCGTGGTATTCCAATGATGGTATTAGCCTTCTTTATTTTCTTCGGCTTACCTGGGATTACAGGCATCAAAATTCCTGATTTCGCAGCTGGGATTATTACTTTAACCTTGAACGCAAGTGCATACATCGCTGAAATTGTTCGTGGTGGTATCAATGCTGTTCCAGTTGGGCAAATGGAGGCTTCGCGCAGCTTAGGTCTATCGTACAATCGCACCATGCAGAAAATTATTTTACCGCAGGCTGTGAAAATTATGATCCCTTCTTTCATCAATCAATTTGTTATCAGTTTGAAGGATACAACGATCATTTCCGCAATTGGTGTGGTAGAATTACTGCAAACTGGTAAGATCATTGTAGCTCGAACCACACAAAGTTCTTACGTTTACTTGATCATTGCGATTATGTACTTGATCTTGATCACGATCTTGACTAAGTTAGCGAACCGTTTAGAAAAGTCTAGTGGTAATAAGTCAAGATAATTTTTCAAAAGATTTTTAAAGGTAGTTAATTTTTGAAGCGCACTGAACTAAACCCGACCAAAATTAAAAATTTTTTCGGGTACTTCCAAGGATTAGCGTCAATAACATACTGTTATTTATCTATCACGCTCCTTGGTGGCATATAGAGTTGATGGTTACGTAGTAGCGTATCCACCAGACGCGTAAATTTTCTTGCGGTTAGTACGATGGCTCGTTTGTGTTTATGCTTGGGTGTTTCAGCGTATTTTTTCTTATAATACGCATGGTACTCAGGCTCGTATCTCCTTACGGAGTTGGTGGCTTCAACTAGATAATAACGGAGATAACGATTGCCTCGTTTGGCCATAGGAGTATTTTCATACTCAGAGTTACCTGATTGGTTCTGTCGCCAATATAAACCGGCATATTTAGCCAATTTGCTTTCATCTGAAAAGCGATTGATAGGGCCAATTTCAGCGAGTATACCCGCAGCATAAACAGGACCGATTCCTGGAATACTGGTTAAACATTGATATTCAGGTAGCACAACGACTAAATCGTCAATGGCTTTGTCTAAGTCTTTAATTAACTTTTCAAGACTACGAATTTCTTTGGCTAGAACACCCAAAACAATATCTACAGAGTCCTGATGGACTTTTCCTAACCGGTAGGAACTACGTATGGCTTTAGAAATTGCCTTTGCAATTCCTTCGGGATTTTTAAAACGATACTTCCCTAGTTTTTGAATTAGGTTCGCAAACTCTTCTAATGACAGTTCGGCAAGTTGGTCCATTGTGTAATCTTCCGTCATTAGAGTTACTAATGTGGCACTTAAAACGGATCCACCTTCTGCTTTTAGTTCTTTAGAAAGCGTGTTGCATTTATAATAAATGTTTTCGATAAAGTGTTGCTTTGTACGAACCAGCTGTTTAATTAGCTGATAACGCGTTCTAGTTAAGTGTTGGAGGGCAAGGTATTCTTCCTCTTTAATGATGGAGTTGACTTGCCTTTGGATGCGAAAATAGTCAGCGATATAAAAAGCATCAATTTGATCGTTTTTGTTTTCTTCAAAAATATCACGATACTTTTTAATTTTATTTGGTTGTTCAACTGAAACCATAAGGTTCAATTGATTTAACTCAAGATCTTCTTTAAAAAACATAGCTGGATGAAAGCTATATAAAGATGTGGCCTCCATTCCAATCACTAAGCTCTCTATCTCAAATTTTTGAGAAAATTCGAGAATGTATTCTTTGATCTGGCTTGCGCCAAGTTGACTATTTCCATAAGATGCTTCTTTTAAAACAGAGCAAGTTGAATCGTCTGTCATAAAGCAAGCATCTAATTTTTCAGAACTAACGTCTAAACCGACAAATAGTTTCATGTGGAAGGACCTCCTTTCATTGATTATTCGGAAATTGCTTGGGTACTGTGGGATATCCCAGAATCACGTTGTCTAACGACAGCCTCGCATAATAGAGTTTCATTCATTAAACCTCTAAGCCACCCAATCTCTACTAGGATTGGTAGAGGTCAATGGACTCAGCTAGTGTGTTGGAGGTTATACCAACGGTTCGGGTCACAGACTTTCTGTCGCAGTAAAACTGCAGAAGGTGATAGCGTCTTCCCGTAAGTCCTTTCCAAGACTTATTATTCAGGAATATCCTACAGTATCCAAGTAGTAATCGTTATTTTATTTAAACATATTAGGAATAGCCCCTAAGGGCGATTGAAGGAATGAAAGTTTCTTCAAAATATATATTACGAGAAGGTGAAATAGATGGAAAAAATGATGGATAATAAAATCGTCGTCAATCATTTAGTTAAAAAATTCGGAGACAATACTGTTTTAAATGACTTAAATATCACTATCAGTGAAGGTGAAGTGGTCTGCATCATCGGACCATCTGGTTCTGGGAAAAGTACGTTCTTACGTTGTATGAACCACTTAGAAGAACCTACTTCAGGTGAGATCATTATTGATGGACAGGATCTGACAGATAAACATACAGATATCAATTTGGTGCGTCAGCACATTGGAATGGTTTTCCAACATTTCAATTTGTTCCCTCACCTGACTGTATTAGAAAACATCACATTAGCCCCTCTTGATTTAAAGGGGGAATCAAAAGAGTCTGCTGACAAACGTGGCGTTGAACTACTAACACAAGTTGGGCTTGCAGAAAAGAAAAATGACTATCCAGACAGTTTATCAGGTGGTCAAAAGCAGCGTGTGGCGATTGCGCGTGCGTTAGCCATGAATCCTGATATTATGTTGTTTGACGAACCTACTTCGGCGCTTGACCCAGAAATGGTTGGGGACGTACTAAAGGTTATGAAGGATTTGGCCTTACAAGGGATGACCATGGTGATCGTTACCCACGAAATGGGCTTTGCTAAAGAAGTAGCGGACCGTGTAATCTTTACAGATGGCGGAAAAATATTAGAAGATGGCACGCCAGAACAGGTCTTCAATAATCCTCACAATCCAAGAACACAAGATTTCTTAAATAAAGTGTTGAATATTTAACAAAAACCCGTGAAATCATTTTAGATTTCACGGGTTTTTCTAAATGTCAGCAGATTTTTATAAACATTAGTTTTTGTAGCTGGCGAGTGACTGCGAAGGATTCCATCTTCTGGTGAAAAAGCAAGCTCAGTGACTTTCTTTAACTCTTCAGCTGCTGGAAAAATTGATAGCTCCTCATAAAAGTTCGGCAGTGCTAATTTTTCAAATAGCGTTTGATAGCGTGCAAGCTCTTCTTCTCGTCCCTCAATTCGTAATTGCTGCAAAGTGGTCAACGCGATGATTTGACCGTGACTTCCCTTTATCTCGTTTCCCCACAGACTGACCATCGCATTATGCAGTGCATGAGCGATACTTAATCCGCCAGATTCAAAACCGATTCCACTTAATAATGTATTCGCTTCAACTACAGCTTCGAAGGCCGGTGTAATTATATGTTTTTCATTTGCCTCCACTGCCTCCTCAGCAAATTCAAGCAACACCTCGCGACATTTTTCCGCAATTGCTTCAGCTGCCAATGTCGGCGCAGCACCTAAAGTATTCACACCACTATTTTCTCGTACTGTTCTTGCTTCAATTGAAGTCGATAACCCATCTGCGATTCCCGCCGTCAAAAAATGAACCGGACTATTGATTAAAATTGCTGTATCAATTAAAACAAGATCAGGACTTTTAGCATAATAGGAATATTTCTCGAAATAACCGTTATGGTATTTCACCGAGATACGTGATGTTGGCGCGTCGGTTGCTGCCGATGTAGGAACAACGATACAGGACGCATTTGATTCAAAAGCCAACGCCTTTCCTAAATCAATCGCCCGACCACCGCCTAAAGCAACAATATAATCGAACGTTTCACTTGGTCTATCTTCTTCTATTACCCATACAAACATTTCTCCGCCTAGCTTCGTTAGTTTCTGGTACAATCGTTCTCCCAGCATTTGATAAACAAAACCATCAGTTACAATTAAACCTTTTTGACCAAAAGCTAGAATATCTTCTAAGTGATTCCACAGAACATTTTCTCCCTGACGATAAGTCATAGGACTAACAAACACTTTTTCCATAGGCTCTCCTTTTTATCCCGTTTAAAAATATCATAGCAATCAAATAAAATAGGCGCAAGGCGAGTTTTAAAGAACACAAAAAACACGCAACGACTAGCGTTGCGTGTTAATCAATTCTATTTATGCTTCGATTTCAGTTACGATACCTGAACCAACGGTACGTCCGCCCTCACGAATAGAGAAAGTCGTTCCTTTTTCTACCGCAATTGGGTGAATCAATTCAACGTCGATTGTAACGTTATCCCCAGGCATAACCATTTCAGTTCCTTCTGGCAATGCGATGTTTCCGGTAACGTCAGTTGTACGGAAATAGAATTGAGGACGATAGTTGTTGAAGAATGGTGTATGACGTCCACCTTCTTCTTTCGTCAATACGTAAACTTCTGCACTGAATTTTGTATGTGGTGTGATTGAACCTGGTTTAGCTAAGACTTGACCACGTTCGATTTCATCACGTGTAATCCCACGTAATAGAACCCCAACGTTATCGCCAGCTTCACCATAATCTAAAGTTTTACGGAACATTTCAAGTCCAGTTACGACTGCTTTTTGAATTTCAGGTTTGATCCCGATGATTTCAACTTCATCGCCGACTTTAACTTCACCACGATCAATCCGTCCAGACGCTACAGTCCCACGACCAGTGATAGAAAATACATCTTCGACTGGTAACAAGAATGGCTTGTCAGTGTCACGTTCTGGAGTTGGGATATATTCGTCAACTGTATCCATTAAATCAAGGATTACTTGTTCTTGTTCAGGATCGCCTTCTAATGCTTTCAAAGCTGAACCTTTGAGAACTGGAATATCGTCACCTGGGAAACCATATTCAGAAAGTAATTCACGGACTTCCATTTCAACTAGATCGATCAATTCTTCATCATCGACTAAATCAACTTTGTTTAAAAATACGATTAAGTGTTTAACACCCACTTGCCGTGATAGCAAAATATGTTCACGTGTTTGCGGCATTGGACCATCAGTAGCTGATACTACTAGGATTGCACCATCCATTTGAGCCGCACCGGTGATCATGTTTTTCACATAGTCCGCGTGTCCTGGAGCATCAATATGAGCATAGTGGCGTTTTTCAGTTTCATATTCAACGTGTGCAGTGTTGATAGTGATTCCACGTTCACGTTCTTCGGGTGCAGCATCGATACTAGCATAGTCTTGAGGGTTTGCTAGACCTTTCTTACCTAATACCGTTGTGATTGCTGCCGTTAAAGTTGTTTTCCCATGGTCGACGTGACCAATGGTACCAATATTAACGTGTGGTTTACTTCTATCGTAATGTTCTTTTGCCATAATAAACAAACCTCCTAATAAGTGTAAAAATTCTTACGGATATAGTGTAAAACATTTTGAGTTAAATGAAAAAGATTTACACTTTTTTACTTTTTGTAAGTAACTATCCGAAATCATAATACATCAGAATTGGTCAAACTCCAAATGATATGTTTTGCTTTTTATCAAAAAAAGAAAATTACTAGAAAAAACTCTGAAAACGCAAGAAACTCAATCTCACCTACTTTTCAGGAAATTAGTAAGTTATAATAGGCTCAATAAGTGTACAGAAGTAAAAAAGACTGGTTTAATAGAATTGGCTTTTTTGATGATAGGACTTTGAAGAGAAATAATGAATGGAGGATATTCATGGAAAATTTTCAAGAAAAACTAGCTCAGCTTCCAACTGAAATAAAAAGAGCTTGGAGTGTTGGCTTTGTTTTTATTAAGGAAAATGATCACTACTGGCATTTTCCAGCAAGACAATGGAGCGAACAACAGATTCAAGACTATTTTTTAGATCGTTTTGGAAAAACAAGTACCTTTAAACTTTATCCTAAACTAAAGCTAAAACATTTAATCGTGAAGAATATGCCTGCACTTTTGGTAGTCGTTCCTTATGAACCTAGAAAGGAAAGTATTTGATATGGTTTTATTAAAACTGGATGCTGTCAGTTATCAAAGTGATCAGCGAATCATTTTAGATCAGATTTCTTTGATAGTAGAACAAGGAGCTTTCTTAACAATTTCGGGTCCTTCAGGAGGAGGAAAAAGTACATTACTTCGATTGATTGCTTCGTTGCTAACTCCAACCAGTGGCGAAATTCTTTTTCAGGGAAAGTCTCAGCAACAATACGACTATACCGAATACCGTCAACAGGTCTCCTATTGTTTTCAGCAACCTTCATTATTTGGTGAAACTGTACTGGACAATTTAACTCTGCCTTATACTATTAGGAACCTTACTCCTGATCAAAGCAAAATGATGGAACATTTAGAAATGGTCGATCTGCCAAAGGAATATCTGACTAAAAATATTTCTGAGCTATCTGGTGGTGAACGTCAACGAGTAGCACTGATCCGCAACATTTTATTTTTGCCGCAGATTTTGTTATTGGATGAGGTAACGACAGGTTTGGATGAACAAACAAAGAGAATCATTCATCGCTTAATCAAAAACATTCAACAAAAGGGCTGTACGATCTTACAGGTGACGCATGATGAAGCAGAGATCCAAGAAGCAGAAAAATTACTACTTATCCAAGGAGGGAAACTTAAACAATGAATCAATTAGCTGTCAATGATCTTTCTTTAGTCTTAGCTTTTGCATTAGTACTAATCGCTGTTGTCATTAGTTCCAAAGAAAAATTGAATTTATCGAAAGACATCTTTCTTAGTATTATCCGAGCTATCATCCAATTAGTTATTGTTGGTTATTTATTAAAATATATTTTTCAAGTTAACAATGATCTTTTGACAATCGCAATGAGTTTATTCATTGTATTCAATGCTGCTTGGAATGCCCATAAGAGAAATCCCAGTCTTCATAAAAAATATCTTCATTCATTAGCAGCAATTTTTATTAGCACTTATACTACTCTTGGCGTATTGATTTTCGCTGGAGCTATTAAATTTATTCCTTCTCAAATCGTTCCTATCACTGGAATGATCGCCAGCAACTCAATGGTAGCAATCGGTCTATGCTATCGGGCGTTGAATACTCAATTTCACGACTTAAGACAACAGGTGTTAGAAAAATTGGCGCTGGGAGCTTCAATCAAGTTGGCTTCTAAACCGATCCTACAGCAAAGTATCAAAACCGCCATGCAGCCTACCATTGATTCTGCTAAAACAGTAGGTCTCGTTAGTTTGCCAGGCATGATGTCAGGATTGATTTTCGCTGGACTAGATCCAGTCCACGCAATCAAATATCAAATTATGGTCACCTTTATGCTGCTTTCGGCTACAAGTTTAGGCTCTATAATAGGCGGTTATACTGCCTATAAAAATTATTTTAATTCTAATCATCAATTGATCATATAAAAAAAGGAACTCCGAAAATTATCTCTTTCGGGTTCCTTTTTTAATCAAACCAATAAATTATAAAGGGTCTTATGTTGACTTAATTCGATATAGGTCGAATCAAATTCTTTTAACCGCTTCAATAAATCTGGCAAGGTTTCAGGCTTCTTCAACAACACACCAATTACCACTGGTCCAGTGCCACGATTACTTTTCTTCGTATATTCGAAACGTGTAATATCATCGCCCTCCCCTAAGACCTCTGATACAAATTCCTTCAATGCTCCTGGACGTTGTGGAAAATTCACGACAAAGTAATGCTTCAAGCCTTCATAAATCAACGAACGCTCTTCGATCTCAGCCATTCGGTTAATATCGTTGTTTCCACCACTGATAACACAGATCACTGTTTTCCCTTTAATCTGGTCTTTCATCAAATCTAAAGCAGCTACACTCATAGCGCCCGCTGGTTCAACTACTATGGCTTGTTTACCATACAAATCTAAGATAGTTGAACAGATTAAGCCTTCATCAACTGACATCAGTTCGTCAACATATTCCCTACTATGAGAATATGTGATTTCACCGACACGTTGAACTGCTGCTCCATCGACGAATTTATCGATCTCGGTTAGTTTAACTGGCTGCTCTTCCTCAAAGGCTGCCTGCATCGAAGCCGCTCCTTTAGGTTCAACGCCTATCACTTTGGTTGTTGGTGAGGTGTTCTTCACATAAGACGCCACACCACTGATTAAGCCGCCTCCACCAATTGCTGTGATCACGAAATCAGGTTTATAACCTTCGCTTTCTGCATCAGTCATCATTTCCAAAGCCAGCGTTCCTTGACCGGCAATAATATTTTTATCATTAAAAGGATCGATAAAGGTCATGCCGTTTTCTTCGCAGTATTTTTTTGCGGCAGCAGCAGAAGCGTCAAAGGTATCGCCGACTAAATGAATATCCGCAAATTCACCACCAAAAAATCTTACTTGCGAAACTTTTTGTTGCGGTGTGGTGGTAGGCATAAAAATTGCTGCCCGCGTCTTTAATTCATGACACGTGTAAGCAACTCCCTGCGCGTGATTTCCCGCACTCGCACAAACCACACCTTTCTTCAAATCCGCCTCTGGAAGTTTCTTAATGGCATAATAAGCACCGCGTAATTTAAATGAACGAACTTTTTGCAGGTCCTCTCGCTTTAATAAAACAGTCGCTTGATATTTTTCAGATAAATAACGATCATATTGTAACGGCGTGTGGTTGACAGAGTCCTTCAATAATTGATAGGCACTGCGAACCTCAGTATCTTTGATCAATTCCATCGCTGCATCCCCCATTAATCTTTACGACTTACAAATGGCATCATTTTCCGTAACTCGCCGCCCACTTTTTCAATTTGATGTCCAGCACTTTCCTCACGCATCTTCTTGAATTCAGGGAAGCCGTTCTTATTATCGTCAATAAAGCCTTTGGCAAATTTCCCATTTTGGATATCGGTTAAAACTTCCTTCATGCCAGCTTTCGCTTGGTCGGTAATCACACGTGGTCCAGAAACGTAATCTCCATATTCCGCTGTGTTAGAAATCGAATTACGCATTTTCGCGAATCCACCCTCATAAATCAAATCAACGATTAATTTGATTTCATGACAAACTTCAAAGTATGCCAATTCAGGTTGGTAACCTGCTTCGACTAATGTTTCAAAACCAGCCTCAATCATACTCGTTAAGCCACCGCAAAGCACTGCCTGTTCGCCAAATAGATCAGTTTCAGTTTCTTCCTTAAAGGTAGTTTCCAAGACACCTACTCGTGTAGCGCCAATGCCTTTCGCATAAGATAGCGCTAAATCGCGAGCAGTTCCTGTTGCATCTTGATGAACGGCAAATAATGCTGGCACCGCGAAGCCTTCAGTAAAGGTACGACGAACTAAATGACCGGGACCTTTTGGAGCTACTAAGAAAACATCCACATTTTTCGGTGGGTTGATAACATCAAAGTGAATATTGAAACCATGTGCGAAAACTAAAGCATCGCCATCTGCTAAATTCGGTGCGATTTCATTATCGTATAAAGCACCCTGGATTTCATCTGGAGCTAAAATCATGACTACTTCGGCTTTTTTGGTTGCTTCAGCTACCGGCAACACATCAAATCCATCTTCACGAGCAGCCTCAGCGGATTTTCCTTCTCGTACACCGATCACGACTTGATGACCCGTGTCACGTAGATTTTGTGCATGAGCATGTCCTTGAGAACCATATCCCACCACAGCAATTGTTTTTCCTTCTAAAGCATCCTTCGCTACTGCATCATCATAATAAACTTTAACCATAATTTTTCCTCCAATTTTATAAACTATATTAATAGCAAAATCTAAAAATAGATCTTGCGTTTAACCTCTGCTAAATCCGGTTACACCGGTTCGTGCTAATTGCTTAATTCCATAAGGTCGTAAGACGTCGATACACGCGTTGACCTTTTCTGTCGAGCCAGCAACCTGTACCACGATTGTTTTCAGCCCAACATCCACGACATCTGCTCGAAATGGATCAATCATCGCTTGAATTTCTGAACGTGTTGCTGCTGGGGCGCTGACCTTGATCAACGCCAATTCTCTTTCTAAATGTGGCTCATCGGTTACATCAGAAACCTTAACCACATCGATTTGTTTATTTAATTGTTTCGTTACTTGTTCAACATCCGCTAACGTGTCAGCTTGAATGATAATCGTCATTCGGGATTCGCCGTCTCTTTCTGTCCGACCTACCGAAACACTATCCATATTTACTTGTCGGCGATTCAAAACACTCGTGATTCGACTTAACACCCCTGCTTGGTCATGAACCATTGCTGTAATCATCCGTCTCATTTTAATCAACTCCCAACATCTGATCATTCGGCATGCCAGCCGGAATCATTGGTAATACATGCTCCTTGTTGCAAATCATTACTTCAATCAGCATTGGTCCAGCAGTGGCAAACGCTTCTTGCAAATCCTTTTCTAAGGTGGTGGGATCAGTAATTTTTTTACTACCAATTCCATAGGCCTCAGCCATTTTCATGAAATCTGGCTGCTCGTGGAAAACAGATTGTGAGCGACGTTCATTGAAGAATTTCTCCTGCCATTGGCGAACCATCCCAAGTGATTGGTTGTTCAATAGAACAAACTTAATATCGAGATTATTTTGATTCAAAATTGCCAATTCTTGATTTGTCATTTGGAAACCGCCATCTCCAACGAACACAACCACAGAATCATTTGGTTTTCCGAATTTTGTTCCAATACCTGCTGGGATACCGTACCCCATCGTCCCCAAACCGCCGCTAGTAATCAATTGTTTAGAAAATTGAAAAGGATAAAACTGGGCTACCCACATTTGATGTTGGCCAACATCCGTTACAATATAGGATTTGCCTTCTGTAATACGTCCGATAATCTCAATCACAGCTTGTGGCTTGATGACTTTTTCATTCCATTCATACTTTAAGGGATATCTTTGTTGACGCGCTTTACAAACCATGCGCCACTCTTCACAATCAGGTGCAGGAATCTCAATTGACAGCATTTGTTTAAGAGCAACTTTTGCATCCCCTACAATTGGAATATCAGTATGAATAATCTTGCCTATTTCAACTGGATCAACATCTATATGAGCGACTTTCGCGTGTGGGGCGAAAGCTTCAGGCGAACAGGCGAGACGATCATCAAAGCGACTGCCGATATTAATCAATAAATCCGTCTCCATCAGCGCCATATTTGCTGCATAGGTACCATGCATTCCGCCCATTCCTAAGAAATACGGATGGTCCTGCGGTAGTAGCCCTAAGCCTAGCAAAGTAGAAACAGTAGGTAACTGATATTTTTCAACAAACTGCCGTAATTCTTCGGCACCATCGGCAGCTACCACACCGCCGCCAACTAATACAATCGGTTTCTCAGCTTTCATCAATAAGTTCATTAGACGTTCGATTTGTAAAATTGATGGTGTCACCGTTGGCTGATAGCTTTCTAAATGAATAACTTCATCAATCTTAGGATTTGCCTTTAACGTCGTGATATCTTTTGGCAGGTCGATTAAGACCGGGCCTTTTCTGCCTGTCGTTGCAATGTGGAAGGCTTCATTGACGATTCGTGGAAGCTCTTCAATATCCCGAACTTGATAGTTGTTTTTGGTTATTGGTACGGTAATCCCTAACATATCTGCTTCTTGGAAAGCATCTTTTCCGATTCCCGGCGTCGTTACTTGTCCTGTAATGACAACTAAAGGTACAGAATCAATCATTGCATCCGCTATCCCAGTCACTACATTGGTTGCGCCTGGTCCGCTGGTAACGATTACTACTCCTGGTTTTCCTGTAGCTTTGGCATATCCTTCCGCTGCGTGGACAGCACCTTGTTCATGACGTGTGAGAATATTTGGAATCGGTTCATCGTAAAGTGAGTCATATAAGGGTAAAACGGAGCCTCCAGGATAGCCAAAAATCAATTCGACTCCTTGATTTTCCAAACACTTGATTAATAAATCCGCTCCTGAATATAGGTGTTCAACTTCTACTTCTTGTTTCATTTCTTCCACCCCCATTCCTCCTTTTAATGTATTTATTTTTCTTTCAGAAAAATAAGTCTCAAGTTCATGCCGTATATCATTCCACTAGCTTTTTTCAACTTATCTTTCTTCCTTTTTTGATTATTTCATATTGGCAACTGTGATAATCATGATGGCATTCGCTTTATTCTTCTTCTGGTAATTCCATAACGCCGCCAGTGTGCGCTGAAGTTACCATTGCTGAGTAACGAGCTAACCAGCCTTTTTTGACTTTTGGTTGGAATTTTGGTAATTTTTCTTTTCGTTTAGCCAACTCTTCCTCCGATACAGCCACATTTAGTGTGCGGGCAGTCAAATCAATCGTGATTTCATCACCATCTTGAACTAAAGCGATTGGTCCGCCTGCTGCAGCTTCTGGTGAAATATGTCCTACAGCGATTCCACGCGTTGCTCCAGAGAAGCGTCCATCAGTGATTAGTGCAACATCTTTCCCTAAGCCGCGTCCAACAATACTTGATGTCGGTGCCAACATTTCCGGCATTCCTGGTCCACCCTTCGGTCCTTCGTAACGAATAACCACGACATGTCCCTTAGTAACGGTATGATTATCGATTGCTTCAACCGCTTCGTCGTGAGAAGCAAAACAAATCGCTTTTCCTTTAAATACTTTGATACTTGGATCAACGCCGCCAACCTTGATCACACTGCCTGCTGGCGCGATATTCCCATAGAGGATTGAAAGACCTCCGACTGGACTATAAGGAGCTGTTTTCGGATGAATCACTTCTTCATTCATGATCTTGGCAGAAGCAACATTCTCTCGTAAAGTTTTGCCAGTGACTGTGATCCGATCTGAATGAATCGCACCGTCAATCGAAACTAATTCATTAATGATTGCTGGTACACCGCCTGCTTCATGAACATCGTGCATCGAATAGCTGGAAGAAGGAGCGATTTTAGATAAGTAAGGAACTCTTTTCGCAATCACATTAATATCTGATTGATCGTAATCGATTTCCGCTTCATTTGCGATGGCCAATGTGTGAAGGACTGTATTGGTTGAACCACCCATCGCCATGTCTAAGGCAAAGGCATCATCAATTGCTTCCTTGGTTACGATATCCCGTGGTTTGATTTGCTTTTTGACCAAATTCATCAAATGCTTCGCTGATTCTCGAACCAATTCACGACGCTCGTCAGAAACGGCTAGAACAGTTCCATTTCCGGGTAAAGCCAAACCTAACATCTCCAATAAACAGTTCATAGAATTTGCGGTAAACATGCCTGCACAAGAACCACAGGTCGGACAAGCATTTTGTTCCATGAACAAGAAATCTTTTTCCGTCATCTGTCCTTCTTTATATGCTCCCACAGCTTCAAACATTGAAGATAGTGTCGTTTGATGGCCTCTCGGATCAATTCCAGCTTTCATGGGACCGCCGGAACAGAAAATCGATGGTACGTTTGTTCGCATCGCGGCCATGATCATCCCTGGTGTAATCTTGTCACAGTTAGGAATGTAGAACACACCATCGAACCAATGAGCATTGATCACTGTTTCTGCTGCATCTGCAATCAGCTCACGACTTGGTAAAGAGTAGCGCATACCGATATGTCCCATTGCAATTCCGTCGTCTACACCAATCGTGTTAAATTCAAAAGGAATTCCTCCTGCTTCACGAATGGCCTCTTTAGCTACATCAGCTAGTTCTCGCAGGTGAACGTGCCCCGGTACAATATCGATATAAGAATTACAAATAGCTATAAATGGTTTATCCATATCATGGATATTTTTTACTTGGCCAGTCGCATATAATAAACTTCTGGCGGGTGCTGCATCAATTCCTTTTTTAATCTGATCACTTCTCATAGTCACATCTCCCTGCTTTTAGCCAACCCATTTTTCCAACTCAAGAAAAATGAGCTTATTTTCATGCGCATATCTTTGTACTAAGTTCTTTGCTTGATAAATTGTTATCCATCATTAGTTTTACTTTTACGCTAAATATCCTGTGAAAAGTACAACTGACAAAAAGAGCATCCCATCAATAAATGGGATGCTCTTGCAAGAATCCCATTTCTAACGCAAATAGGACTCAAACTAACGGTTGATACTACTTCCGCGTTCTAAGTCCTGGACTCAATAATTAATAAGACGATGCCATCAAAATTATTGTATTTACTCTTGCGCATAAAAATCGGCCCCTCGTTTTTCTAATAGTTTCTTAATCATTTTTTTATACTATACATTTCATAAGATTAAAAGTCAATGAATTTTCAGAATATTTTCTAACTTAGTAATTTTTTGGTTCCTCACATATCTTTCTAAAATCTATAAAAAACAAGCTCAACGATGATCGTTGAGCTTATCCGGCGAATTGACTATTATAAAGATTTGCATAGAAATCGCCTTTTTTCATTAAACTGCTGTGATTTCCCTGCTCGATAATCGAGCCGTCTTTCATCACTAAAATTAAATCGGCATTCTTAATCGTAGATAAACGATGGGCGATAACAAAGCTGGTTCGTTCAGTGGTTAATTGATCCATCGCCTGCTGAATCATCCCTTCTGTTCGTGTATCTACACTTGAAGTTGCCTCATCTAAGATCAGCAATTGCGGATCTGCCAAAATTGCCCGAGCAATTGTTAAAAGCTGTTGTTGTCCTTGTGAAATCTGAGTTCCATCGGAAGAAATGATCGTGTCATAACCATTAGGCAATGTGCGAATAAAGTGGTGACATTGAGCATCTTTTGCTGCCTGAACGATTTCTTGTCTTGTAGCATCCGGTTTCCCGTAAGCGATATTATCTGCCACTGTTCCTTCAAATAGCCATGTATCTTGCAAAACCATTCCGAATTTTTGACGAATCTCCGCACGTGAGAAATGACTGATATTCTTGCCGTCTACTTCGATTTGACCATTGGTTAGTTCGTAGAAGCGCATTAACAGATTAATCATCGTCGTTTTCCCAGCGCCTGTTGGGCCAACGATTGCGACCATTTGCTTCGGCTTCACCTTAAAATTGACATCTTCCATCAACAGCTTGTCAGGCGAATAACCAAATGCCACGTGTTTGAAGGCTACTTCACCACGCACATTTTCTGGAACCGAAAGATTCAATACTTCCTCAACCTCTTCCTCCTGATCCAAAATCTCAAAAATCCGCTCTAATGCTGCAAAAGCACTCTGCAGGCTGTTGATTACATACGAGACCTGTGTGATTGGCTCAGAAACTTGATTCACGTATTGAAGATATGCTTGAACTAAACCAATGGATAGCTGACCATTGATTACCATGATCCCTCCCACGACGGCACTAGTAACGAATCCTAACTGATTAATCAATCGAATCAACGGATTAATCGCGAAACTTACGAACTGAGCCTTTTTAAAAGCTTGAAACTGTGCTTCATTCAATTTATCCAACTCATCCGCTGTTGCTTGCTGACGATTGTAGGCCTTGATCAGTAAATTTCCTGAATAATTCTCTTCGGCCTTGGTCCCTACAGCGCCCAAAGCCGCTTGATTTTCGGAAAAATACTCTTGATTTTTGTGAGCTAAACGGTTTGTAAGAAATAGACTCACTAATAAGATGATGACAATACCCAATGTCAATAACGGACTTAAATAGATCATCACTCCCAGTCCAATTACAATCGATAAAATTGCCGAAATCATTTGCATCAAACCAACCTGTAAAACTTCTGATACCTTATCCAAATCAAGTGTCGCCCTCGTTAAGATATCACCAGTCTTATATTGATCAAAGAACTTCATAGGCAAATGATTCAGCTTTTCTGTTAGCTTTGTTCTTAAACGCAAGGTCAATGTCTCCGCGACGCTGGCCATCGTATACTCCTGTAATAAGGAGAACAGTGAAACGCCGCACCAAGCTATGAAGAGCCAGACTACGGGCTGTATCAGAGCAGCAAATAGATTTTCCATAGTTACTTGCTGTGTACGAATTAACGTGATAATCGCGTCTAATCCCCAGCCTAATATCAGTGGTGTAATAGCCATTAATGCAGCAAAACAGATGGCCGAAGCAATAATGACCGCAAAGCGCGTTTTCTGCTCAATTAATAATTTAAACAGACGAATTCCGGTCTTTTTAAATTCCTTCGGTGTTTCTGTCTCTACCTTTTTTTCATCAACTTGCTTGATGCTCATGTTTTTTCCCCTCCATTCCTTGAGACTTGGCAAATTCTTGGTAAACATGACAGGTACGAAGCAATTCTTCGTGGGTGCCTTTACCAACAATCTTTCCTTCCTCCAAAACGATAATCTGATCGGCATCTTTGATCGTCGATAGACGCTGAGCCACAATCACGATCGCAGCTTCAGCTAGATAACTTTTCAATGCCTTTCGCAGTTTGGCATCCGTTTGATAATCCAGTGCTGAAAAACTATCATCGAAGAAATACAAATCAGCTGGTTTAATTAAGGCTCTTGCGATACTCAACCGCTGCTTCTGACCTCCTGAAAAGTTGTTGCCTTTTTGTGCGACAAACGCATCGAATTGTCCATCTAAATCAGCAATAAAATCTTCGGCCTGCGCCACTTTAGCCGCCTGTTTCATTTCTTCTTCCGTCGCATATGGATTTCCAAAAAGAAAATTGTCCTTAACCGTACCGCTGAATAGAAAAGCCTTTTGCGGAACATAACTGATTCGTGCTCTCAACGATTCTTGGGTGACATTTTTGATGGTTTCCCCATGAAAACGAATTTCTCCCTTCGTCGTATCTCTCAACCGAAGCAGCGCCTTAGCAATCGTACTCTTACCCGATCCAGTACCGCCGACAATAGCGGTCACACCTTTAGGGATATCAAAGGTGATATTGGACAAGACGGCTTCCTCTGCTCCACTGTATGCAAAGTCGACATGATCAAAAATAGCAATCGGCTGATTTTCTCTTAACTCAAAAGCTGCTTTTGACCCATCAATGATTTCTTCTTGTGTATCTAATACCTCGCCAATCCGCTCTAACGAAGCCAATGCTTTTGGAATCATCACAATTACCATCGCCGCCATCGTCAAGAACCAGAGACTTAAAATTGTGTATTCGCTGATAGCTGTTAAGCTCCCAATTGGCACACTTCCTTGAAGCACCATGACGCCGCCAAAAGCCAGAACAGCTGTCATCCCTACTCCCATTACTAAATTGACTGTAGGATTCAAGACAGCAAACAGCTTATTGACCCGAATCATGACTTCTGCATAATTACTGAAGGTTTTATCCGTGCGTTTCTTTTCAAAATTATTCTTGTTAAATGCGCGAATTACTCGAACACCTGTGTAGAATTCTCTTAAAATCTGCATCATTTTATCCATTCGCTGCTGCATCACATCCGCTAAAGGAATAGCCTTTTTGATAACAGCTAGCGAAACAAGTGAAAATAGCACAATCGAGACAATCGGAATCCAGACAAAGCGCCAGGAAATTGCTCCTGTCAACACAATCGAAGCAAGACAAATCAACGGTGCAGGGATGATCATTTGAAAGACCATCATCATGATTTGTTGGATATTTGTTATATCACTCGTCGTTCGAGCCAGTAATGTCGGCGTTCCAAACTCATCCATATCCGCCATTGATAAGCGTAGTGTCTTATCTACTAAACGTTTTCGCAAAAAGTAACCAAAACGACCGGCCAAAATTGCCGAATAATAGCTGGCAATAATCGAGACAATCCCTGTTAAGACCGCAATTCCTAGCATAAATGCACCATTTCGCCAAATCGCTCCTTGATCTTGAGTTAAGATGCCTTCATCAATAATTTCAGCGACATAGTAAGGAATCATCAGTGTTCCGACCGCTTGCACAATCATTAAGATGAAGGTGCCTAAGAACATCCTTTGATATTCTTTGAAAAAGATTTTGAATAGTTTCATCTTTTTTCCCTCCTTCTCCTATGGTAGAATAAACTGTGACGTAACGTTACAGTCAAGCGAAAATGAGGATTAGTTATGAAAAAATTTTTAACGATCAGCGAGATGGCAAAATATGCAGGCATTAGCCGCCGGACTTTGATTTATTACGATCAAATCGACCTTTTCAAGCCAGCCAAGGTCGGTGAAAACGGCTATCGCTACTATGGGATTGATCAATATTTTGAATTAGACGTTATTCTCTTATTAAAAAATCTAGACGTTTCTTTGGAGGATATACATGTCTTCTTAAAAAATCGGAATGTGGATTACGTTCTTGATGGATTTATGCGACAGAAACAGAAGATTGATGAACAAATCCAAAAATTAGGTGGGATTCGCAGCGCACTAGATAGCTACATTGAACGCTATATTACATTAAAAAACTTTGATTTAGAATCCATCACTTATTCTTATCGCGAAGCGGAATCTTTCGTCATTTCTGATATCATCGAAAGCTACGACGATATTGACGCTGCCCAGATTTACGGACGTTTTTATTCCTCTGTTGACAGCAGTGATTTATTCAGTGGCTATCCGATTGGCTTTTTAGTAGATGGTTCCGCCTTTTACGAGAAAAATTTTCATGCTGCTCCCTATCGAGCTCTCGTAAAAATACCTGAAGAGCGCTTGCACATCTATAATCGGCAACGTGTTGTTAAACGACCAGCTGGAGATTATGTTTCTGGGTTTATGAAGGACGAGATTCACCATATTAATACTTTTAATAATCGCTTCAGAAATTACCTGAAGGAGAATAACTTGGAGTTAAACGGTGATATCTGGGAATTGCTATGGCAGGATGAAACGACCTCGGAACATCCCGAAGATCAAGTTTTTGAAGTTTTAATTCCGGTGAAACCTAAAGAGTAAGACTAAATAGCCTTGACACTCGATATTTAAGAATGATAGGATGAAAAAGAATTTAAGGAAGGGAGAGAGCAAGATGAGTAAGACTATCAAAATAAACCAAATACAATCGATTGATCTGTTTGATGCGTTTTATCCGAACAGAGAGTCTTCATCCATAGACTCTCTGTATTCGTAAATAAAGCCTATTTGTGAAACTGTCAATCCGATGATTGGCAGTTTTTTTGCATGTTCTGCTTTTTGCAGTTTGTAAAGTATGAGTGTTTAATCGTCGCTTTTCAACAAATATTGAGGACAAAATATCTAGCAGAATGATATGCGCACAAAAGTGAACTTCCCTGCCGTTGAGTTATCGACGACCTACAAACATGAATAATCAACAACATTGATGGAGGTGTTTCCTATGAGTGGAAAAAGAAGAAAATCAGAGAATAATACAAATTAACTGAGGGATCGATTGATTCCTCAAAGAGAGGATTCAATATGTTAACAATTAAAGGAAAATACAATACAGCAACAGTCTATACCGACATTTTAACTGACAGTACAGTCGGTCAAATCATGACTCTATGCAATCAAAAATTCGCACAAGATGCCAAAATTCGAATCATGCCAGATACTCACAGCGGCTCAAGCAGCGTTATCGGGACGACGATGACAATAAAGGATCAGGTCGTTCCCAACCTTGTCGGCGTAGACATCGGCTGCGGACTAAATGTAACTAAATTTAGAAAAGGTGTCAAACTGAATTTCGATAAATTAGATAGAATAATTCGTAATCGGATTCCCAGTGGACACCATTCTCACAGCAAGCCTTTATATAGTTTTCCCTTAGAAAACATTCAGGCGCCGATTCATCGCGGATGGGCCCTACAAAGCTTAGGAACATTAGGCGGTGGCAATCATTTCATCGAGGTCAATGAAGGCAGTGATGGATTTTATTTGGTTATTCGCAGTGGCAGCCGCGTTTTAGGCAAAGAGATCGCCGAATACCATCAGGAAATCGCCTATCAAAAGCTGACACAAATGCGGCAAGATTTAAAACTGCAAGCAAAAGCAGCGAATGAACCTGATGAAAAAGCGGATTTGATTCAGCAACGGGAAGAAATAAAAATTCCCTATGATTTATCTTATGTGTCAGATCAAGATTTGGAGAATTACCTGTCAGATATGCAGATTGCACAGCAATACGCGGTATTTAATCGTCAAAGCATGGCGCAGACGATTTTAAAAGCAATGAAATGGGAAAAGCAGGTTATTGAAAGCTTTGACAGTCCCCATAATTATATTGATTTGAAGCATATGATTTTACGTAAAGGGGCGGATTCTGCTAGAAAAAACGAGAAAATGATTGTTCCTTTAAATATGAAGGACGGTTCTATTATTGGTGTCGGAAAAGGCAATGACGAATGGAATCAATCCGGGCCCCATGGAGCTGGTCGCACAATGAGCCGCTCTCAAGCTAGAGCATCAATCAGGCTGGAAAACTACCAGCGTATGATGCGGCATGTTTGGACGACCTCTGTTTCTAAAAAAACGCTAAACGAAGCACCTAAAGCGTATAAATCAAAGAAACAGATACTGACTGATCTGCACGAAACAATGGAAGTAAAAGAAATCATCCGACCATTGTATAATTTTAAAGGTTAATTAATCGTCGGTTAAGTCCGTGGAAAAAAATTTACAAAATAAAAATTGATTAGCGTTTTCAAATTCAAAGTTGCTAAACTTTAGGTGAACGCGGAGGTAATCGGAAATACCGGATAAGCGAAATTTTTTTAAGATGATTTATCATCACGAAAAAGGATTCGCTTATCCTTTTTTGTTTGGCATTGTCATCTAAGAGGTTTTCATATGCCAAAAACTCGACACGTCACTCCCAACATCCGCAAAGAATTCGCCCGCTTTGCTATACCTGCCGTTATCGGTATGGTCGTCTCGTCCCTGTACAATATCGTTAATGGTATTTTCGTTGGACAAGGCGTTGGCGAAATGGGATTAGGCACCATCAATATCGTCTATCCCTTTATCATGCTGGAAATAGCTATCACAATGACGACTTGCCGTTTACTCGGGACCAATGACTGGCTCCTGACTTATGCCAAAGAATACATTTGGTGGATCGCTTTATTCGGGATCATCTATATGCCAGGATTGGGATTAAGTATTTTCGTTCGGAACAATAATGCGCCTTTGACTAGTTGATCACTACTCATTAATAGTTAAGCCTAAGAAAGCATTTTTGTCACATTATAATCTAGTTTATCCGTTTGTATTATTAAGAAGACCCGGAGAATAAGCCTTCGTGAATGTCGAACGTCTCAAGTCAATGACATTGTTGATTTATTTTTTTGCAGTACTGAGTTTTGCTAATCGTTTGCCAATTGTTCTATTGCTTCATGGGTTTTCGACACTTCAATACCCGCTTCAGCTAATTTTTGATTCCATGAATCAATTACTTTTTCGGCATTCTTAACAAACGTACTATGAGCATCTTCTAATAGAAACGTTTCAAAACCTCTCGATTGACTCTCTAGACAAGCGGCCTGCACACAGCCATTTGTAACAAATCCACATATGTATATCGTTTGTATATTCAGCCTTTTTAATAATTCTATAAAATTCTCCTCCGCAAAAATATTGCTTCTTTTCTTATTAAAGTAAATCGGGGTTTCTGGGCATCTAATGGTAGAAACGAGCTCCCATGAACCTGTTTCAGCAACTAATGAAGTTTTATTCGTGTGTCGGGTAAAAAGGATTGGTTGTTGAATAGTATCAAATTTATCGATAAGTAAATTGATATTTGAAATTATTTGGTTTTTCTTATGAATCCCTCTATCAAGTACCCCGGTTTGACCATCCAAAACTAGCAGCATTTTCTTCAACATTTGACCCTCCAGAAATGAACTCTTTCTTGAAATAATACTTCTATTTTAAACCATCACATTGTTGGAGAGTCAAGTTGTGAATCAAAAAAAAACTCAACAGATTTCTGCTGAGTCTTCATTAGGGCGAATGATGGGAATCGAACCCACGAGTGTCGGAGCCACAATCCGATGCGTTAACCACTTCGCCACATCCGCCATTACCCTATTCAATTTCAAATAAAAAACTAAGATGAAATAACCATCTTAGCTCTTTATACCGGCGGCCGGGGTCGAACCGGCACGCCCGTGAGGGCACTGGATTTTGAGTCCAGCGCGTCTGCCAATTCCGCCACGCCGGCATGTCAATAACTATTCTAGTACTAAGGCGGTAACCGGATTTGAACCGGTGATGAAGGTTTTGCAGACCTCTGCCTTACCACTTGGCTATACCGCCATTATACTATTGTTTTCTTCTTAGAACAAGCATTTTTCAAGAGAGTTTCCTGAAACTTTTCTAAGAAAACTGGGGTAGCTGGATTCGAACCAACGCATGAGGGAGTCAAAGTCCCTTGCCTTACCGCTTGGCTATACCCCAATAATTACAAGGGCGAACGATGGGAATCGAACCCACGAGTGCCGGAGCCACAATCCGGTGCGTTAACCACTTCGCCACGATCGCCATATTAATAATGAAAACAGGGGCAGCAGGAATTGAACCCACACTAACGGTTTTGGAGACCGCTGTTCTACCTTTAAACTATGCCCCTGAAACAAATGGAGGAGAGTGGATTCGAACCACTGAACCCTAAGGAACGGATTTACAGTCCGTCGCGTTTAGCCACTTCGCTACTCCTCCATGGTGGCGCGGGACAGAATCGAACTGCCGACACACGGAGCTTCAATCCGTTGCTCTACCAACTGAGCTACCGCGCCATATATAATAGTTTAAAGTTTTCAATTAAATGGCGGTCCCGACGGGATTTGAACCCGCGATCTCCTGCGTGACAGGCAGGCATGTTAACCCCTACACCACGGAACCGAATGGAGGTTAACGGGATCGAACCGCTGACCCTCTGCTTGTAAGGCAGATGCTCTCCCAGCTGAGCTAAACCTCCATATCTTTAATTAAATGACCCGTACGGGACTCGAACCCGTGTTACCGCCGTGAAAGGGCGGTGTCTTAACCGCTTGACCAACGGGCCAATAAAAAACATTGCTACGGAGAGTAAGGGATTCGAACCCTTGAGACAGGAATACCCGCCTACATGATTTCCAATCATGCTCCTTCGGCCACTCGGACAACTCTCCAAGATAGGAGCACAAAGGCCCAATACTCTATAATTATTCTCTTTCGAGAAACTCCGGCAGTAGGACTCGAACCTACGACATCATGATTAACAGTCATGCGCTACTACCAACTGAGCTATGCCGGAATAAACCGCGTGGCGACGTCCTAATCTCACAAGGGGCAACCCCTCACTACAATCGGCGCTAAGAAGCTTAACTTCTGTGTTCGACATGGGAACAGGTGTATCCTTCTCGCTATCGCCACCACACTAGTATTTAATTGAGTAAACGTCGTTCACTCAAAACTGGATCAGAAACATTCTATCAACCGTGAATCAATTTTTGGTTAAGTCCTCGATCGATTAGTATCAGTCCGCTCCGTACATCACTGCAC
>NZ_KE136358.1:102500-104682 GCF_000406965.1 Enterococcus avium ATCC 14025
TTTCTAGCAGACCTTTCCAGGTCCCTCGACTATCTCACTGGACTACCATATCGGAGTCCTACAACCCCAAGAGGCAAGCCTCTTGGTTTGGGCTTTTCCCGTTTCGCTCGCCGCTACTCAGGGAATCGATTTTTCTTTCTCTTCCTGCAGGTACTTAGATGTTTCAGTTCTCTGCGTCTACCTCTAATCAGCTATGTATTCACTGAAAAGTAACATCCTATAAAAGATGCTGGGTTTCCCCATTCGGAAATCTCCGGATCAAAGCTTACTTACAGCTCCCCGAAGCATATCGGTGTTAGTCCCGTCCTTCATCGGCTCCTAGTGCCAAGGCATCCACCGTGCGCCCTTATTCACTTAACCTTATCTTGACTTTCGTCAAGGGTCTTACTAATTCCCATGAGCGATCATGTTCCTTAGTAATAAATAAGCAATTGAACTTATTAAAAAACTCATTCAACGCGGTGTTCTCGGTTTGTTTAAAATTGTTTCTGTATCCAGTTTTCAATGAACGATTTGAGAGTAGACCTCTCAAAACTGAACGAATAAAAGCAATCCTGTGTAGTTTCCGTAACGTTCATCTTCGATGAACTATTTCCTTAGAAAGGAGGTGATCCAGCCGCACCTTCCGATACGGCTACCTTGTTACGACTTCACCCCAATCATCTATCCCACCTTAGGCGGCTGGCTCCAAAAGGTTACCTCACCGACTTCGGGTGTTACAAACTCTCGTGGTGTGACGGGCGGTGTGTACAAGGCCCGGGAACGTATTCACCGCGGCGTGCTGATCCGCGATTACTAGCGATTCCGGCTTCATGTAGGCGAGTTGCAGCCTACAATCCGAACTGAGAGAAGCTTTAAAAGATTAGCTTAGCCTCGCGACTTCGCGACTCGTTGTACTTCCCATTGTAGCACGTGTGTAGCCCAGGTCATAAGGGGCATGATGATTTGACGTCATCCCCACCTTCCTCCGGTTTGTCACCGGCAGTCTCGCTAGAGTGCCCAACTAAATGATGGCAACTAACAATAAGGGTTGCGCTCGTTGCGGGACTTAACCCAACATCTCACGACACGAGCTGACGACAACCATGCACCACCTGTCACTTTGCCCCCGAAGGGGAAGCTCTATCTCTAGAGTGGTCAAAGGATGTCAAGACCTGGTAAGGTTCTTCGCGTTGCTTCGAATTAAACCACATGCTCCACCGCTTGTGCGGGCCCCCGTCAATTCCTTTGAGTTTCAACCTTGCGGTCGTACTCCCCAGGCGGAGTGCTTAATGCGTTAGCTGCAGCACTGAAGGGCGGAAACCCTCCAACACTTAGCACTCATCGTTTACGGCGTGGACTACCAGGGTATCTAATCCTGTTTGCTCCCCACGCTTTCGAGCCTCAGCGTCAGTTACAGACCAGAGAGCCGCCTTCGCCACTGGTGTTCCTCCATATATCTACGCATTTCACCGCTACACATGGAATTCCACTCTCCTCTTCTGCACTCAAGTTTCCCAGTTTCCAATGACCCTCCCCGGTTGAGCCGGGGGCTTTCACATCAGACTTAAGAAACCGCCTGCGCTCGCTTTACGCCCAATAAATCCGGACAACGCTTGCCACCTACGTATTACCGCGGCTGCTGGCACGTAGTTAGCCGTGGCTTTCTGGTTAGATACCGTCAAGGGATGAACATTCTACTCTCATCCTTGTTCTTCTCTAACAACAGAGTTTTACGATCCGAAAACCTTCTTCACTCACGCGGCGTTGCTCGGTCAGACTTGCGTCCATTGCCGAAGATTCCCTACTGCTGCCTCCCGTAGGAGTTTGGGCCGTGTCTCAGTCCCAATGTGGCCGATCACCCTCTCAGGTCGGCTATGCATCGTTGCCTTGGTGAGCCGTTACCTCACCAACTAGCTAATGCACCGCGGGTCCATCCATCAGTGACGCAAAAGCGCCTTTCAAACCGAAACCATGCGGTTTCGATTGTTATACGGTATTAGCACCTGTTTCCAAGTGTTATCCCCTTCTGATGGGCAGGTTACCCACGTGTTACTCACCCGTTCGCCACTCCTTTTCTTTCGGTGGAGCAAGCTCCGGTGAAAGAAAAAGCGTTCGACTTGCATGTATTAGGCACGCCGCCAGCGTTCGTCCTGAGCCAGGATCAAACTCTCATAAAAAGTGTTTGAAACAGTCTTCCGAC
>NZ_KE136359.1 GCF_000406965.1 Enterococcus avium ATCC 14025
CCTTGGGAATCAAGATTTATTGCAAAATATTGAGGAAGGAAAAGCCTTCTTTGGCGAAATTTATTACTGGTACAAATCGAAATTGAACGAATATCTTTTGACAATTCCGTTTAAAGATTTGAACTTTGATGAATTGTTCAAACAGTTTAGAAATCTTTTCTTGAAAGAACTAAAAAAATTAGACAGCGCAACCTATCCGATAACTTTTGAATGGTTAGATGGTCAGTTTAAACGAGTTGTCTATGATCCAATCTTTGTTCAGGCGATTGAGCGAATGACTGAAGTGAATCAAGAGCGATCCTACTTTATGAACTATGTCAAAAAAAGACAATGGAATGTGACAGAACAATTTTGGTCATATCTTCAAGAATATGGTGAAGTTCGTGTAACGGAAATCAACTCCCCATATGCTGAAAAGCTAATCCCAATCGATTTTGTAGAAAAGTGTCATTTGAAAATTGTTAAATAGTGATTGTCTAAAATTGAATAAATGATTTATAGCAACGTCCTAAGAAGTCCCATTCATAGAACGTTGCTATTTTTTGTCTAAACAAGGTGGTGAGCGCCTTTCATCAGGTAAGAAATCGAAGTCCCTAAGTGAACTCGAATGGAAAAATACCAAATATTATTGGAGGATGTTTATGAAAACGAAAATCAGTAGAATCATTGTTTCGCTCGTGATGATCGTCACGCTGCTTACGCAAATCACTCCAATTCAAGCGATCACGGCTTATGCGGAAAGCACCAGTGCAACTCAAGTACAAAAGAATGAAGCGAAACCAAAGTCCACAGAAGCCTCGAAAGCTGATCCGGTTGAATCAATCAGTGAATCAAGCCAAGAAACCTCGGAAAGTACCAGCAGCACGGAGTCTTCTGAAAGTACAAAAGAACAAGAGAATGTGGAATCTGGGGATAAAGAAGAGATACAAAGAGAAGTAGCCTTGGATGGGAGTGTCTATGGTTCTGGAGCTGGTGTTCCTGGTGATCCGGTTCTTTTCCGAAGTGTGAGAGCATTATCGGCAGATTTACCCACGTTTTTCGGTATTTCTACAAAAGCAATTAACGCTGAATTGACTGCTCACCAAAATGATTCCTTCTATCTGGGGACCCCTTATCGTGGACTGTATTTAAATCCAGACGAAGCCTATTGTTTGAGTCCAAACGGGGCACCGACAAGCTATGGACCTGGGATGAACTGTACCGGATTTGTGGCTACCGTTATTCGTAGAGCTGGAGGCGATATTTCAAGAATTACGAATAATAGCACGGGATTTGGTGGTGCGGCGAACGCTTATAACTGGCGTGATGTTTTACGAGCGACTACTTATGCAGATACGTACAATACGGTTTCTGAAATGTTAGCGAGTGGCACCATGCGTAAAGGGGATATTATTTATTTTGAACCGGATGTGTCAGTAAGTAACTACGATTGCCATATTGGATTCTTCTGGGGAAATACTCCTAGCGACAATAAATTCTGGCATTCTTATTATCCTGATGGAAATATTATTTCTGATATTAAAACGAAGTCACCCGCTGAGAAAATCTATGTCTTCCATAATGCGAAGGAAGAGGGCTATATTTCACTGAAAAAAGTGAATGATAAAGGCGATAATATGGCTGGAGTTTCTTTCAAATTGACTGCGGATGGGAAATCAACCACCGTAAAAACAGACGCAAATGGGAATTTAAAGTCACCAAATTATCCTATCGGTACTGTGGTGGAGTACGAAGAAACGGCTACGATCGCTGGTCATTATATTGATTCTGCGTCATCTAAAGGCAAGATCACCATCAAGGAAGGTTCTAATGAAATCAAAGTAACCAATCCTCGGTTTGCGAATGTTACGCTGAACAAAAAGAATGATGTCGGACTTAACCTTGAAGGGGTTCAATTCAAACTGACTTACAACGGAAAAGATCATAGCGTCAAGACCGACAAAAACGGTCAAATTCAAGTAACGAATGAATTGAAAAATAATACCAAAATTGAATGGGAAGAAACAGCAACGATTGCTGGTCATTACATTGATACAGCCAATGCGAAGGGATCAATGGTTGTAAAATCTGGTTCTAACACGATTGATGTAAGTAATCCACGTTATGCCAATTTAACACTGATTAAACAAGATGATAAAGGTGCAAATCTTGAAGGTGTAGAATTCAATCTTCACTACAACGGGAAAGATCACAAAGTGAAGACGGATAAAGATGGGATAATCAAGATCACCAATGACTTGAAGAACAACACAAAAGTCGACTGGGAAGAGCTTAAAACCATCAAAGGTCACTACATTGATCCAGAAAAAGCCAAAGGATCGATCGTAGTGAAATCTGGAGAAAACACGATTAAAGTAAATAATCCAACGCTTAATTTTGGGTTGACTTCTCAAGCAAGTAACCAAGACGGGGCACAATTTGTGAATCCAATGATCGGGCAAAAGCTGCGGGATGAAGTGATGATCCAGGCGAACCAAGCACCTGCAAATGCGAAACTACGTCTGACTTCTGATTTTGTCGAGTTTGGAACAGGGGAGCAGCTTGGCGAAGAATCCTTGAAACAAGTGAATGAATTCGAAGCGAAACAAGCTCAATTCGTTAAGAATGTGTATTTAGATTTTGATGCCACAGGAATGCATGGTAAAAAGGGCGTTTGGATCAATGTCTTAGAATTCTACAATCCTTCAACGGGTGAGTGGGAAGAAGTCGCTCGTCATGATGATTTGACGAATGAGGCAGAAGCGATTCAATTTGTGACTCCAGAAATCCATACCGAGTTTTTCTTCTATGATCAGAACGAGAACGAAACGAAGCTATCTGATCCATTGGCAAAAGTGAAAGGATTTGACCGAGTATTCTATAAGAACCTTATTTCAGGTCAAACCTATAAATTTGACCTAACCATGATGGATCGTGAATCTGAAAAAGAATTCAAAGACCCGAACGGAAACAGCGTTACTGGATCAATCACTGTTGTTGCTGGGAAGGATGGCACCGTCACTTCTACTATCAATGCGAGAGAATACTATGAAAATCTTGCCAAAGAAGAGGCTGAAAAGGAAGAATCAAAAGAAAACGATAGCGACAAAGAAAAAGAAACGAGAAAAGATTCGGATGGATCAAAAGAAACGATTCAACCAAAAGCAGCCACGCAAGAAGTTGTCGATACCGAAGAACCAGCAGATGACATGGAAGAACAAGAAGAAGCGACTGAATTTTCAACACTGAGTGACGTTGAACTTTTGGAAGGGCATGTCGATGTTCCGTTTGAAGCCAACTTATCCGCTGCGAAAGGAAAAGTCTTAGTTGCTTACGAGCAGTTATCTACAAACGACACACCAATTGCCGATGAAAAAGAACTTGATAATGAGAAACAAACAGGGAAAGTAAGAAATCCCAAGATTGGTACGCAAGCTCTCGTGAATGGCAAAGTAGAAGTCACAACTGACGGCAAAGTGACATTGACTGATAAGATCGCTTTTGAAGACTTAACGCCTAACGTTGAATACGATCAAAAAGTGACTTGGATGGATACACGGACTAAACTACCTGTCATGATTGATGGAAAAGAATTGACTTCAACCATCAAGTTCACACCAAAAGAAGAAACAGGAACGGTCACCGTGACGATTGAAGATGTCGTTGTTCAACAATTATTTGGTAAGGACAGTAAGATCCAATTGGTTGCTTTTGAAGAAACAACTTATAACGATGAGCCTGTAGCTTCTGAAAAAGACTTCAACAATAAAGGCCAAACCATTACAATCAATAATCCAGTCGAACCAGCAAAACCGACTAGTCCAGCAGGTACGTTGCCTCAAACATCAGGATCATTAGGAAGTCCAGTGACTTGGATTCTCTTAGGTCTTGTGTTCGCCGCAAGTGCTCTTTTTATTGTTGTAAACAAGAAGCGTCAAAATAAAAAATAAGCTAGATCAACGAAGCGTCCATACCAGGGCGCTTCCATTTTTTAGAGGAGGGTATCGTGAAAAAGCTATGGAAGAACCTACCATTTCTATGGATCGTTTTAGGGGTTGTGATTTCTTGTGCCAGTTACTACGGGTATCACTTATTACTACAAGCCAATGACCAAGCAGAACAAATCAAACAACCGATTGATTTGAAACAAAGCAATCGAGATAAACAAAAAAAGAAACTGCAAAAAGCGACTTACTGTCCACGTCAAATCAAACCAGTTACGCCCGCTGCTTACGCGAAAGCTCAGTTGCGGTATGCCGAGATCGTGAATCAGTGGGGCGTAGGGGCGTTGTATATCCCCAGCGCTGATATTCATTCGAAAATTCTTGCAGGAATCGACAATCAGAATCTAATGGTTGGGGTCGGAACGTACTATCAGAATCAGCAGTTAGGAAAAGGCAACTACGTACTCCTTGCTCACAATCTGGTTCAAAGTGGCGGATCGCTTGGAAATCTGCCGAAAACAACCTTGCAGCAAATCTTTTATTTAACTGACTTTACGAAAGTTTATGAGTACGTGGCGATAAAAAATGATGTCGTTGATCAAAGCCGTGGCGACTTGATGGCAATTCCTACGGATGATCAGACACCAATTGTGACACTTATCCGTTGTGAAGGTGGACTAAACACACCCAAACGAGCGGTCGTACAGGGTGAATTCTTGAAAGAATATCCGGCAAGTGAAGCCAGTAAAGAGGTGAAACTTGGTTTGGGGCTAATTGAAGGGCGCTGGATCAATGATGAAAAAATCTCGAACCAACAAAGGGCTAATGCTAGTGAAGAACCCACGATACGAATACGAACGCATTCAGTTGAAACATCCAACGAACCGATTTACTCACTGTTTCAAGTTGCCTGCATTTATTTGTTTACGATTCTAAATGAGGTACCTATTGTAATCGGGATCGGTTATTTAACTGGGCTTCTAGCTTTGAGCCATGTAGCCACACGAAAACAGTATGAAATTTAACGTAAAAAGGGAGTTGTGTATGTTTTGGATCATCGTAGCCTTTATGATCGGTGCTTTCTTCGGTGTGATCATTATGGCAATACTGAGCGCTGGAAAATATGACGATATGGTAAACAACAGAATTGAATGAGAAAGGATGGACTAGATGAAGACATTTTCGAGAATGGTTTCGGCCTTTATTTTTACGTTACAAGCGTTTCTTTCGACACCAATGGCAGTCTTGGCAAGTGACATGCCCTCAACCAAAGAAGAGACAGAACAAGTCCAAAAAGCTACCGATACCACAGAAACATCAGAAAGCAGTACCGCTTCTACAGAAGAGTCTTCGACAAAAGAATCTACCGAAAGCAGCTCTTCAAGCAGTGAATCGACTACAGAATCAACTAGTAGTGGCACGAAACCTTCGGAATCTTCGACACCGAGTGATCAAGAAACTCCGAAAAAGGAAGAACAAAAAAAAGAAACAGAGAAACCGGCAGCACCAAAAGAAGAATCAGCGCCAGAACAATCAAACCAGATTTCTCAAGAAGTCCCAACACCAGAAACGATTGTCGATCAAGAAGCGACCGTTGATCTATCACGAACGGTTCCTTCAAGTATCGTGACACAAGATGGATCGATTCATTTTGAAAAAAATGAATCCGTGGATCACTTTATTCGTAAGATCGGTGAGTCGGCTCGAAAGATAGGGAAGGAAAAAGAGTTGTATGCATCTGTGATGATCGCTCAAGCCATCTTGGAATCGGCTTCGGGTAAAAGCCAGTTAGCCCAGGAACCAAACTATAACTTGTTCGGGATTAAAGGAACACACAATGGGAAATCCGTCTCAATGGCAACACAAGAAGACTTAGGGAACGGCACGCTTTATGCGACCCAAGCAGGTTTTCGGGTGTATGAAAATTATGAAGATTGCTTCAATGATTATGCCACACTTTTAAAAGAGGGAATTACTGGTGATTCCAATTATTATGCAGGCGTTTGGAAATCAAATGCGAAAACCTATCAAGAAGCAACAAAGTATTTAACAGGACGATATGCCAAAGATACTCAGTACGATCGAAAACTGAATGGTCTTATTGAAACTTATGATTTAACAGACTATGACAAGGATCTTCAAGGACCAATTATTAGTAGCTCAGGCTACAAAACTCCTTTGCAAAATTACACTATTTCGAGTGTGTTTGGCAATCGCAATGGCGAGTTTCATCGTGGGTTAGATATGGTGGCAGCTCAGGGCGAACGAATTTATGTGGTGAAGTCCGGTAGAGTGATCAAGGCAGAATTCCATACCTCTTGGGGGAACTATGTGGTGATCCAACACGAAGATGGTACAACCGCTCTATATGCACATCAACAACAATCTATCGTCAAAGTAGGCGATACTGTCTCGCAAAGCCAGATAATCGGTTATGTAGGCAGTACCGGAAACAGTACAGGTAACCATTTACATTTTGAACTTTGTAAGGACAGCAGCCTTTCTCAAGGCATGTTGGTTGATCCACAAAGTGTATTATTCGGAAACTAAAAATGAATCATTTGAATTCAAGAGACTCACTGGAGCCTCTTTTTTTGTGGAGGTGACGCATGAAAATGGAATTTATTGGAGAACCAATTGGTGAAGAGGATTTTATTGAGCACTACATGTATCTGTTTGAGTCTTCGATTCGTCAACTATGTTCAATTGATGAATTCTTACCCAAGGAAAAAGAATACCTGCAAGCAGAGTATCGTTGCGCCTGGTTGTTGTATCAAAAGTTTGAAGCAGAACAGAAATGTCCGCCGGACTACCGTTTCCTAAGCGATAGCGTGACGAATGCCGTGATCGCTCGTGAATACCTATTCCAAGAACGAGAAAAGAACATCATGAATTCGGAACACTTTGCGGAACGGTATATTGTCCTTTTACGATCCGAGGGGTTACTCACACCTGTGGTTTTTGGAGCGGCTGATTTTGCCTTCATCATGGAAAGCGAACGGCATCGAGCAATCAAACGTTATGACGAGGAAGACACCTTTACCGAGGGGTATGAAATGATGCGTATTCAGAATAATCGTTTTTTGCAAAATTTTGTGATCCAGCAATTGGCCGATGGATTTCTTGACCATTATTCGGTGTATATGAAGAAACGACAGGAGGGATAAGAGGATGCATCAATTGATCCTATATACAGTGGTCGGATTTTTCATAGTCGGTTTTATTCGGCAGTTTTTGGGTGCCAAATTTGAATGGCTACAGAAGAAGGATCGTTTGGCTTGGAAGCAAGGTTTCAAACGAAATCGGTATGAGCTATTCCTAACATTTGATGATGGACGTTTTGCGTGCTACCAGTTATTTGCCAATTATACAAAGTATCAAGCAGCCGACTTATTGCTCAAGCTTTTTGAAAGTAACCCATTTGTCGGGATTGAAGAGAATGGACGAGTCTTCTATTATCGCTATTCTCAAATTGAAAAGATAGAATCCGAAAAATATCCGCTAAAGCTGGGAAAGAAAGGTCTGTTTTGATGTGTCTGATTTTTTAATCTGGTATGAGCATGATCAGTTTCAAGAGTTTCACCAATTGATCGAGTCTGTTTTAACTACGGTGAAACCAAAAAATGAGCCATTCGGTGGTTTACCAAAAGAAATGAAGAGGAAGTATAAGAATGAACCAGTAATGTATCAACGCTATGTGAAGCAACGGGTACGCTATATCAATGAGAGGGAGCAGCAGCGGCAACGATTTATCAACTGGTGCAGCAAAAAAGTCATTGAACAGTTTACCCAACTCTATCCAGAGGTGGGGCGGGTACAAATTGTGTCGGAAACCATTTTTGGATTGAATCAACTATTTTTAGAACATTATGAAAGCCAAACTACGTACTCGTTAGAAATAAATTTTTAGTGAATGGAGAATGGAACATGAAAAAAAGAATGATCACAACCTTTGCAATTACCAGTGTAACTTTATATGGCTTACAATTTGGAAGTTCGTTTGTACAAGCTGGTGAGGTAGATGTACCAGTGGTAGAACATGGAAATCAAGCTGAACTTGATTCTACGACAGATGGCTTGAATGAAGAATTACCAACAGACCCAGAGCTTCCGATCGATCCAGAATTACCAGAAACACCGGAGGTTCCTGAAACACCAGAAGTACCGGAGACACCCGAGGTTCCCGAAACGCCAGAAGTACCGGAAACACCAGAGATTCCCGAAACACCGGAAGTCCCTGAAACGCCAGAGAAACCAGAACAGCCGGAAAAACCTAGTAAGCCAGAAATACCTGTTCAACCAGAACAACCACAGACACCCACACCATCCAATCTAGGAAGCCAGCCAGGAACGGATGTTGTATTGAATCCAACAGTAGATGCGCCTGTGGAAACGGCGACTGGTGAACAAATTATTTCAGTGAAAGACGGCGTAGCCTATAAACAAACAGCAGCCGGATTAACACCCATTGAAAGTGAAGTCACTGCCTTACCAAATGGAAACATTTCTATCAAGGTTGCGGATGGATCGACAAAAGTTTTACCAAATACAGGCGAAGCCTCTACCGGAAGTTTATCTGCTTTAGGTCTAGGGTTAATTTCAATGGGTGGATTGATCTGGAAGTTTCGATTTTTCAAACGGTAAGATGGCTCAAATAATCAAAAGGAGCTGTCTATTGAATGAAGGAACGGCGAATTAAAAAGAAAGATAAAACGACTAGTGAAAAAATCCCGAAAGTACGAAGAGTTCAAACCAAAGCAATGAGACGATTTTTCTGGGCAGGAATCTTTCTTCTAAGTATTTCTGGAGTGTTGGCCTTTCTTCAAACGCAAGGCTTACGAGTAAAGGTGAGTTCACTAAACAAAGAGGTCACCACTATTCAACAAAGAAGCCAAAAAGAGGCTAGTAACTCGGTCGTGCTTACGCCTGAAATTGAATCCTTTATGAACCGATTTGTCGCATTGTACATGGCGGTTTCTGATGATAGTGAGACTCAAAAATTGAGACAAAAAACCTTGATGAATGATTACTTTGCACAAGGAATCAAGGAAGGTAACTCGATCTTTTCAGGGAAGCGTACGTTAAAGGCAGCCGCTTTTATCTCGTTGAAAAAAGTGGCAGGTGTCTCGACTGCTTCTTACAAAGTGACGTATATTATCGAAACAAAGGGAGAGGATGATCAACCAAAGGAAGTCACGGCTAGTCAGTTATTGAATATTCCTTTTCAAACTTCTAAGGAAGGAAGTCGAGTGATCTCTTATCCCTATTTCACTGCGTTAAGAGAAAACAAAGAAAAGGCGAAAATCTTAGATTTTGATCCGAATGATTTTGAGTCGGTTGATAGTCATATCCGTATGAAAGTAATGGTATATATTGAGGAATTTTTAGAGAAGTATACGAAAAGCTCTTCGGCAGATATGCGTTATATGATGGATGATCCAGAAGGGCTACAAGGTTCAGCCAGCGTTGATGAAGTAACAAGCCAAGTATTTAAGGAAAAAGACTATTTTGTAGTGAAAGCTGCTGTCAAGTTCAAAGACAAAGGAACAGATTTGATTTGGCAAGAAAATATGTCTTTTGAAGTGGTAAAAAAATCGGACAAATACTATGTCCAGAAATTAAACCATACATGGTAGAAATGAGGGAGACACAAGATGGGATTAAAACAACTGTCTGATTTTATACTGGAACAAGGAAAATATGCGATTATCATGTTGGTCGTCTATTTAGCTTCCAAAAACTTTGCGAAGTCGAAAGTCGTTCAGATTATTTCTGCCTTTGTAGGTGGAGCAATCGCTTATTTCTTCTTGAATGATCCAGAAAAAGTATTTGATGGCATGGGTACAATCATAGAAAAGTTGTTTGGTGGCTAATCATGAAATGGGAACCGTACAATTACTCAGTAGCATTTAAAGAACCGTATCGCATACAAGATTTAGGAAATTTGGGTCGCCTGCCTGCACCGATAGCAGTGGTGAATATTGGCAGCTTCCTTTTTGTGTTGGGATTAATGTGGGGCGTTTTTCGAGAATCGATTCAACGAGGTTCAGAAATTCTTCCTTTTTTACCAGCCTTATGCTATATAGGAATTCCGGTAGCAAGTGTGTTGTTGTTAAACAAGGTTCAACCAGATGGGAAGAAGCTTCATTATTATCTCTTTGACCTGATAGTTTATGTGATAACAATCCAGTGGCAAGATATTGTTTTCTTCAATGGGAAAGCTTATAAAAAAAAAGAGTCCGATGAAATTATAGACTTTTGACAGAAGTTTATTGATCATTAAAAAAAGCAGACAATAGGCGTATAGAGTAGGTAGTATACTGATCATCTGAAAAAATTAACTTTGTTCATCCGTTTCAAGAGAATCTGATTTAATGTAAGTACAGTCAAAATTAATTTATTTTAGTTCTCTTAAGTTAGGTTTGATGGACTGCTATTTAACAACTAGCTAGTTGTTAAAATAGTAATTCCAGAAAAGTATACTCCCAACTAATCGAAAGAAAAAAGAAAACTAAACGAAAATTAAAACAAAATAATGGTTGCGCGTTAACGTCTTGTGTAGTAATATGAAAGCGTAGACAAAACGAAACGAAATTATTTGAATTTTATACGAAAAAGAGGTTTGAGTATGGAAAATTTTGAGCGGTTAGGTGATATTGTTTCTTATCTTCAACAAGAGCAACGTGCAACAACTAAGGAATTAGCAAATCGGTTTGGCGTGACAGAGCAAACGATTAGAAATGATTTATCCTTTCTCGAAAAAGAGTCGAAAGTCATTCGAGTGCACGGGGGAGCTAAAATAACTGAGAATGAAACAAAATTTGACGATCGGTTGACTGAAAATGTTGAAGAAAAAAGAAGATTAGGAAAATACGCAGCTACACTAGTTGAAGAAAATGACATCATTTTTCTAGATGGTGGAACAAGTATACTGTATTTGATCGAGTGTCTACCCCAAGATATTCATATCAAAATCATTACAGCAAGTTTACCGATAGCTGATAAGTGTACAATTCTGAATAATGCTGAGATTTACTGTCTAGGTGGAATGTTAAACAAAAAAACTAAAGAGATGTATGGGCCAAAAGCATTAGAAGATATTTCAAATATGATTGCGAATAAAGCCTTTATTGGAATAAGTGGTTTTTCATTAGAAAATCAATTCACAGAAAATAATGTTTTATCCTTAGAGGTCAAGCGTAAAATACTGCCAACTGTCAGTCAAAGCATCATAATCGCCGATTCAAAGAAAGAGAATAAGATCGGTATTCAAAGAGCGTTTAGTTTTGATGAAATAGATATTTTGATAACGGGTTCAGAGGTGTCAAAAAAATTCGTAGAAAAAGCAAGTAAATCATTAAAAGTAATGAATATTTGAAATTGAAGGGGGGTGGAAATATGTACAGCAAATTGGTTATACCAGAACTGGTTTTCTTTGGAGAATCTTTTGATGATCAAGAAGATTTTTTCAAAAAATCAAGCAAAAAACTTTTAGAATTGGGCTATGTGACGGAGGGATATTTCAAGGCTGTGGTCGAAAGAGAGGCAAGCTATCCGACTGGATTAGCGCTAGAAAATATCTCTATTGCGATCCCACATACAAATCCAGAGTTTATAGTGAATCCATTTATTGCCGCGTATCATTTAAGGAATGCAGTCGCGTTTACGCAAATGGCGACACGAGATGTAACAATACAAAGTGAATTGATTTTAGCGCTTGGGATCAAGGAGCCACAGGAACAAGTTGGGATGCTCTCGAAAATAATTGAAGTGCTTAATGATCCAGAGTTTGTCAAGGAATATCAAAGTCTTTCCAATCAGGAGCAATTAGTTAAGTTGCTAAAAAGTAAATTCTAATAGAAAAGAGGAATTATCATGAAAAAAGTGATTGTAGCATGTGGTAGTGGTGTAGCGACATCTCAAACGGTCGCATCGAAAGTGGGACGTTTATTATCTGAACGAAATATTGATGCAAAAGTTGAAGCGGTTGATATTAAGTCGTTGAAAACATTTATTAATGATGTTGATGCTTATATCTCAATCACACCTGGGGGGACAGAAGAGTTCAATATTCCAAAATTTGACGGAATCAAATTTTTGACTGGAATGGGGCAGGAAGAAGAACTTGAAAAGCTTATTAAAGCGCTTGAAAAATAAAGGATTTGAAAGGAGATTACTTTGATGGATATTCTTGTTAGCGTGATCCAATATATTTTGGATATGGGTGCGAGCGTGTTTGTCCCGATCTTGATGTTAATTATCGGGCTTGTCGCTCGAATGAAGTTTAAAGATGCCTTTAGCTCGGCACTGATTTTTGGTGTTGCGTTTGCTGGTATGAATCTTGTTGTCAATTTTTTGCTAGAAAATGTTTCGCCAGCGGCTAAGGGATTCGCTGAGAATACAGGGATTAATTTAACCGCAGTCGATGGAGGGTGGACAACAGGAGCCAGTTTAACTTGGGCCTGGAAATACGCCTTCATTGCTTTCCCTATAGCGATTGGAATCAATGCCCTAATGCTAGTTTTAAAATGGACCAAGGTATTGAATGTTGATATGTGGAATGTTTGGGGAAAAGCCTTTACCGCTTGTATGGTGACGTTCATTTCAGGGAACATCTATTTAGGTTTTGCGGTTTGTGCAATCCAAACAGTTGTGGAATTGAAAGTTGGAGATTTATGGGCACGAGAGATCCAAGAATTGACAGGAATCCCCGGAGTTACCTTACCTCACCACATGACATTGATTGCATGTGTTTTATATCCGATTGATAAGTTGATGGACTTGATTCCTTTCTTTAATAGAAAAATGGATGTCAATACGTTGAAACAAAAGATTGGTATTTTTGCTGAAAATCATGTCATGGGTTTTTTAGTAGGAACGGCGCTCGGGTTAGTAGCTAAATATGATATTTCGGATGCGCTTGTATTAGGTGTAAACGCCGCAGCCGCACTTACATTATTTCCACAAGTATCAAAATTATTCATGCAAGCTTTATCACCAATTTCGGATGCGATTAGTGAGATGATGAAGAAAAAATTCTCAGGACGTGAAATCTATATAGGACTTGATTGGCCGATTTTAGCTGGTTCCAATGAGATATGGGTGTTGGCGATAATCCTCGTGCCATTTGAGTTATTATTTGCAGCTATTTTACCAGGCAATCAAATGCTTCCTTTTGCAGGATTAATTAATCTTTCAATTATCGTTGCTGCTTATTTGTTAGCTCGCGGAAATATGATTCGGATGATTGTCTATGGAATCATCACGATTCCTGCCTTCCTTTATATCGGTACCTGGTTTGCTCCATGGATTACAAAACTAGCACAAGAAACTGGCGCAGTAAATGTGGAACCAGGAACGATGTTAGGCTGGGCAACTATTGAAAATGGAGAATTTCGATGGGCATTTGCGAGTGCTGCACAAGGAAATTGGTGGGGAATCATCGCAGCGGTTGTATGGTTAGCCTTGTTCATCATTTTTTATAAAGGACGGAGCAAAGAAAATGCGAAACGTTACGCAGAAGCAACAGAATAAACATTTTTTTCTAAAATTGTTCTGGTATTGCTCTTTGATACTTGCTCTATTGTTATTAGTCAGTGGTTATTTTCAAAAAAATACCATTTTTACGATAGTAGCTTTAATCATTGGAATCTCATTTCGCTATTTCGGAGATACTTTAGTATTCACAGATATTAACAAACGAATCGAAAGGAGATTAACTAAGTAAATGATTTATACGATAACCTTAAATCCAGCAGTTGACACTGTCTTAAAAGTTAGTAAAGTACTCACTCGTGGAGAAAATAATCGTGTACAAGAGCGCACCTTAGATGTAGGTGGCAAGGGAACCCATGTTTCTTGTGGTCTTTCATTAATGGGACAAGAAAATATCTGTACCGGTATCATTGGTAGCAACGGCAAAGAAACTTTGATTGGTCTCTTAAAGGATTATGGTGTAGAGGCTAGTTTTTTAGAAGTTGAAAATGAATCAGTCAGAGATACGTTCGTAGTAACAGACGAAAGCGGAGAAGGCTCCTATATGATTACGGAGTATGGTTTTGAAATTTCTAGAGAACTCATTGATCTACTGGTTTCCAAGAAATTAAGAGATTTAACCACTGAAGATACGGTGGTTCTGTCAGGAAATCCTTCGCTGCAAACTTCTACTGAGGTCTTTAATTATCTTCTTGACTATTTGGAAGAACGAGGTGTTAGATTAGTTGCCGATGTTTCAGGTGTGTACCTTCAAGAAGTATTGAAACGGGAAATTTTTCTAATCAAGCCGAATCAATTTGAATTTGGTGAAATAGTTGGATCAGAATTGAATAGCCTGGAAGATTGTATTGAAGCCTATCAAAAGAATAAGGACTTACTTTCGAATATTAAAAATATCAGTGTGTCAATGGGAGGTTCAGGTTCTGTCTTTCTAACAAAAGAAGAAGTTTACCTTTTTACTCCTCCGAAAATTAATGTTATCAATGACACAGGATCTGGTGATGCCTATGTCTCTGGCTTAGTATATGGCTTATACAACCAATACGCTATTCCGAAAGTTGGGAAGATTGCAACTGCAATTGGTGCTGCAAAAGCAGAGGAAGAATTGAGTACAGGTTTTGACATTCGTCGGGTAGAAGAATTGGAACACCAAGTTATTTGTAAAAGAATAGGGGAGTGAACGATGCTCTATTATGAAGAAAGAGTAAAGCTGACAAAGTTTGTAAAAACGATGTATGACCGCAAATTTTCGAATGAAGCTGGAGGAAATGTTAGTGTTAAAGTAAGTGATAAACATTTCATAATGACACCTACGCTGGCTAGTCAAAACTTTTTGTGGGACTTGAGACCGGAACAGATTTTAGTCATCGACAAAGATGAACAAATTATCGAAGGAACAGGGAAAGTAACACGTGAAGTGAATATGCATATGGCCGCATTTCAAGAATGCAAACAAATTGAATGTGTTATTCATGCGCATCCCTTTAACTCTTTAGTTTTTGCTAGTTTGGGATTAGAAATGCCGAACTTAACGGAAGGGACACAAAAGCTAGGACAAATAAGTTGTTTAGAATTTGCCCCAGCGACAACGCCTGAATTGGGTGAAGTTGTTAGAGAAGCAGTAAAAAAAGATCAAGCTATCCCAAAAGCATATTTGTTAAGAAAACACGGTGTCTTAGTGGTTGGAAGCACTCTTGAAAAGACATTTGATATGCTTGGACGATTGGAATGGAATGCCAAAGTTGCCAAAGAATATCTTGTGCTTAAACAAATTGGTGTTGAAGGAATAGATGATCTTTCGACATACAATTATAACACAGAAGAATAAGTTAATAAAATTTATAAGTACAGATTTAATTGTGGTATTTTTGCTATGGAGAGGTACTCTCATTAAAATCTGTACTTTTTATGATGCTTTTTAGTGAGACTTCTAATGCGTTTATGTTTCTTTTGTACTTAGAAGCTTTCTCCATGAGTTTAAAAACGTTTGATAATTACGGATATAAGAGCGACACAAATAAAGTTTTCAGTAGAAAATATTCTTAATTCGTGGCTTTGGACAAACTTCGACACTTATTAATCCAAGCAAAAGTTCGTTCAACTATCCAACACAGGTAAAGGAACATCAAGGTTTGTAAGTTTTTGGTCACCATAGAATGTGGATTTTCGGACATAGAAATACCGAATAATTTCTGATTTTAGTTATTTCACCCGGTATAACTTGACAAGGAACCTTCTTGGATAAGAATACGAGCCTTTAAAAGCCTTAATTTAAAAGGATTCAGGCTCGTTAGAAGGGTATCATATCCAAGTTCCTAATCAAGCAATACCTAGCAGATGTTATCTACCAGCCTACATTCTGCTTACCTACATTCGTGTCCAAAAAGGGGGTGCGGATGTTTTTCTGGACCTTTTTAACCAATACATCCTTGCTTCTTCCGATATTGAAGAGGACTTAGTCCCCCTAAAGATAACTTAATCCGTTGATTATTATACCAATAGATATAGTCATCCAATTGATTCATAAACTGGTTAATTGTCGTGTTTTTCCAGTCACGTTGGTAAAACACCTCATTTTTTAATCGTCCAAAGAAACCTTCGCACGCTGAGTTATCTGGGGAGCAACCTTTTTTAGACATGGAACGAGGCAAGTTCGCTTTGTTCATTCGTTCGATCCAACCGGGCCATCGGTAATGAGCACCACGGTCAGAATGAACGATTGGACGCTCCTGGTCTTGAAGGGTAGCGAGTCCAGCGTCTAACATAGTATTCACTAATTCTGCATCAGGTTTTGTTCCAATAGTCCAGCTAATAACGGCGCCATCATAGCAGTCAACCAATGGGGATAAATAGACTTTCCCTGCGGGAATCCTAAACTCGGTAATATCTGTTAGCCATTTCTCATTTGGCATTTTTGCTTTGAAGTTGCGATTCAATAAATTAGGTTGTGCAGGAGTAATCTCCCCAGCATACGAAGAGTATTTTTTTCGTCTAGAAAATTTAACAAATAGATTTTCCTCGAACATCAATTTACGTACGACTTTTTCAGAAAGGATTTTCCCCATATTTTTTAAAGCTTGATGAATTCTGCGGTAACCATAAGCGCAGAAATTACTGTTGAAAATCGTGACAATTAATTGGCGTTCTTCAAAATACTTATCCGGTTGCTCAAGTACCTGTTTTTGATAAAAGTAGCTACTTTTAGACAACTGGAGCTGTTGAAGAAGATCTTTCAAGTTGAATTGATTTCGTAAGGCATCAATCAATAGAGTCTTTTCTTGATTTGATAGACGAAGTAGATTGATGCCTTTTCCTTTTTTTAGTAGTTCAGCTGCTCCTTCGAGTAATGCTTTCTCAAGCTGCAATTGGTGTACTTGTTCTTGTAACTCTTCTACTTCCTTTAAAAGTAATTCTTTTTGTTTTCCTTGATTTTTTGAAGTCATGCGCAGAGGGAAATCCTTTCCAAGATAAGTGGCCTTCCATTGATATAGAGCAACCCTACTGATTCCTTCAGCTTCAGCTAAGCCTTTTCTGTTGGTTTGAGGTTTATAGAACTTTTTCAACACGTCTTCTTTTTGATCTTTGGTTAACTTTACCGCACTTTTTCGAAGTTTTCTAGCACCTGGTGCGAGTTCTTCACACCATTGTCGTAAGGAGCCTTTATTTGGGTAACCAAGCATTCGAATGGTTCGTGCATAACATTGACCATATTCAAAATAATGATTCACAGCGACTCTTTTTTGTTCTTCAGAATACTTTGACTTCTTCCGGAGTTCCTGATGGAGCTCTCCAGATACCAAATATTCTTTATACCATTGACGTAGTGCTCCAACGGACGGATAACCTAATTTCCGAATGGTAGCGGCGTAGGAGCAATCATATTTTAAAAATAACTGAATTGCTTTTACACGTTCTTCGTGGGAAAACATACGGATATTCCTCCTAAGTTCATTTTTAGTCCAGGATTATGTCCGCACCCCCAAAACGACATTTTTAAATGTCCGTTGACACAACACATAAGGAATACGCCCCACGAAGTGGTTCTTTAGCAACTATATTGATCGTTTTATTTAAAAATACGATTATCTGAGTGACGGTTGTCCCACGATAGCCTGAATCAGTTGAAATTTTTTATTGACTTGAAGCGCTCTTTAAAATAACGCAACCAACAGTGGTGTCGTACCAATTAAAAGGGCATAACAACAAGGATATGTCGCTTTCGACTATTTACTTTGTCCTCCATTCATTGTGATATCCTCAGAGTTATAGATAGTTTTTACAATCTGGGAGTCAATAATCCCATAACTTGGACTTTCATTTTCACAATCTCTTTTGTAGAAAGACCACACGGTTTTATATGGCGGAAACTCCTGTGACAACATACTTCATTGGCATACAGATTTAAAAAAATGAAGAACAACATACATCAATACTCACGTTTCCTGTGTCTGTCTATTTCCATACTTTCCGTTATCAAAAAAAAGTTTGATCTTTTGCCATTGCCTATCTGTTAAGTCAGAAAGATGTGCCATTTAACACATCTCTTTTTGACTTATCTTATCAAGAAGCTATTTCATGAAGACAGCTTCCTATTTGCTAACAATATGTGTAAAGAGACTGGAGGATATAAGATGACTAATATAAAAAGTCCCATTCGGACATTAAAGGGAAATTTATTGCTAACATACGATAATGACATCTGGGCATACTACCAAGTATCCCCAAAAACGATTTCGCAAAATAATCCTAAAGCGATTCAAGAAAATAAAGAGCAAATGGCAAATCTAATGCAGCTTCTGGCACCTTATGAAGATGTAGAATTGATCATGTTCCCACGCACCATGAATTTATCTAATCGATTTACTAAATTATCAGAAGGATTTGATCAGAACAATCCCGATATTGGTAGTTATTACGCTAAGGAAACAGTCAATCTACTGGAAAGAGAAGGTACGATTTATCGGCCTTCTTTTTTGTTGGGTTTGAAAGTAAAGGATCAGTACATTGCTGAAAGTTTGAAGGAGGCATTTAAGAAAATATCCAATGAATTAGCAGATGAGGTGTTAGGATTCGCTGGGTATGAACGAACTGACGGTGAAACGATCCTCAAAAAAATCGTCCCAGTTTCAAATGAGGTCTCTCAATTGTTGTATTCTTTTTCGATCCGCCCTTTGGCAAAAGAAGAAATGATCTATGTGAATCGCCTGCAATATATCAGAGGGATGCCTCATAAAATTGAAGATGAAAATCATTGGCAAGATATTGAGGATATCCAATCTGCGATCATTCGCCCGGTAAATAAAGGAAAAGGTATTTTGAAGGTCGAGGATGAACTCGGAGAAAGCTACTTATCCATTCTTCCGATCGGAACTTTCCCAGAGAATATGAGCAATATGAGTATCTTTCAGTTTGCGCAAGATTTGAATTTCCCAGTAGAATTTCGGATGAAGCTTCATTATCCAGAACTGGGAGGATCACAAGGACTCCAAATGCGAGCAGGATGGTTAAATAATCGCTTCAAGGATGAACAAAATGATCAAGAAAAACATGGGGATGAACCTACGGATCGTGTTCTGACCATTCGCTATTTACTAAAACATATGCGAGAACGTATGAGTAACAATGAGCCAATCATTGACTGGCTGGGCTGCTTTGTTGTGTATGGGAATACGAAGGAAGAAGTTCGGCAGCGTAGTTTATCCATTATCAAACTATTGAGTCAAAGTGTACGAGTCTGTCGTGGGAAAAATGATCAAGTAAAACTATTCTATAAACTGTTAATTGGACAGCCGTTAGGAGGTCAGATGCATTGGAAGCAACGTACAAATGTTGATGCTATTGCAGAATTGCTTTTTGGGACGATCACAGAATTGGGAATGGATTCGGGTTGGTATATTGGCCGTCAAGATGTTGTCGGATTGAATGGTTCCAAAGGTGAAAAAACGGAGCTGGAAGAATTAATTTATGCCTCTAATAAGTATGTCTTTTTGAATCCTTTAGCAATTGCGGAAGGAATTAGAGGTGCGCTTTATGATGCGCCACACATGGCAGTTACAGGGAAAACCGGTAAAGGGAAAACCTTTCTTGTGGGATTAATTTTCCTCTATAGTTCCTTTTTAGAAGCCCAAAGCCTTCTGATAGATCCCAAAGGCGAAAAAAGAAAATGGTTCAAGAAACTGGTCAACAATCCATATTACCAACAGAACTACCCATTATTCGTACAACATTTAAATAGCATTAATTACGTGACATTGGATGCAAAAAAGAAGGAAAACTACGGTGTGTTAGACCCACTAGTTTATCTAGATCGAATTGATGCTAAACAAGTGGCACAAGATATGATCAATGAATTGAGTCCGTTAGGAAAGGATCACAAGCTAAAAGGAGCGGTACTAGAAGGAATTCAAAAAATATTGACTAAGCGAGAAAATGGTGAGCTAGTGGGATTAATGCATGTCGTTGATTGGTTAGAAGAACATGCGGATGAAAAAATTCATGAATATGGTCGCTTCCTGCATTTAACGATTACTGATTCGATCTTGCGTTTAGGTTTTAGTTATGGCGAAAATAATGGACTGGATTTCAAAGAGAAAACAACCGTGCTGGAAATCCAAGATTTAACGTTGCCCAAAGATGATATTTCACCTGAATTATACTCTGATGCCGATAGAAAGTCCTTGTGTTTGATGATCAGCTTGGGACGTTTTTGTGAGATGTTTGGGAAACGTGACATTGAGCAGAAAACAGCCGTCTACTTCACGGAGGCTTGGGTCTTTAATAAATCGAATTCCGGTCGAGCAATTATTTCATCGATGGCTCGTGTAGGGCGATCTCAAATGAATCAATTGGTGTTGGATACTCAGTTTATTGATGATCTAGGCACAGAGGACGAAAAAGGAAACTATGGGATCGTCTTTGCTTTTGACGAGGATAGCGAACGAGACAAAATACTCACTCACTTGAGTCTTGAATGTAATGAAGAGAACCGAAAAGAAATGAAACGGATGATCAAGGGGCAATGTTGGATGCGTGATATTTATGGCCGTGTTGGGAAATTAAATGTTCACAGCCTGTTTGAAGAGTTCACGGAAGCGTTGAAAACAACAGAGAAAACGAGTAATAGTGAAGCAGAAGAACAGGTCGCATAGATCAATTCCTTGTAGACAAATGAAATCATTCATTGCTATACTTTTATGCAACTATTTAAAAGGTTGGGGTAAAATGAAAAAATATGGGATGGCTGCGTTACTATTTTTGACTTGTCTTCTTATGGCAGGCTGCGGTAAATCCATGAATAAAATGGATGATCAAACAAAAATTGCTGTGAAAACAGTCATGGATTTTAAGAGTAAATACAACAAGAAAGATAATGAGGAACGAAAAGATTATGATTTTGATTCAGGTTATTTTCCGACTGATTTATCTGAAAAAGATGCATTGCAAGTTTATTTGATGAAAGCAAAAAATGATGAGAACAATGTTTACTATATCAAGTATAACGAAACGGAGTATTCTGATCCTGACTTGAAAAAGAAAATAAAAGATCATGTTCGTGAATCTGCGGCAACTTCAAATGGAAAGGAATTCGAACCAATTTCTGAAACGGAATTTATCCAAGCGATTGAACAAGAAAATGTGACGAAAGTTTTTGAAGCAAAAGAATAGTTTATAAAAGGGTCTGGAAGCAGACTCTTTTTTGATGTCTAAAAATAAAAAAAAGGAGGGATTTAAAATTGGTCAGAACGAACAAACGAAGGCTGTTGTTTATCTTACTTCCCATCCTTTTGATCCTGCTTCTATCTGTATCAGCCTATGCAAAGTCGGATAAAGAAGCGATCTATACTGTGGGCAAATACCACCTTGATACTTTCTCTTCGTACATAGGTGATACAGAATTTTCACTTGGAAAGATGTTATTTGGAAAAAACGGGACAGACTTTATCCAGATGATTACTAACATGTCGTTTAGCACGAACAAAATTATTTGGCAGGTATTTGATTTTATTATCGAAAAACTCTATAAAGGAGCGGCAATGGATGGTCTTATCCATACCTTTTTCCAATTCTCTAAAAATATCTACGATAAGCTATTTAATGTGGTCGGTCTAGGATTAACTGGAGGATATGTCGTTTATATCTTCTATTTGAAGGTTTGTAGAAGTGGAAATCAGGCAAAGCGAGCCCTTGTCCGCTTTTTATGTGTAGTTGGTTTTTCAATTCTTTGGTTTGGAAATGGCACAGTAACCAGTCAGGGTGAAAAAATGACGAAGGATTTAAATACCTGGTCAACTGCTGTTGAAGGGTTAATTTTTGAAGCGACCAACGGAATTGATGATCTAAGTGTTGCGACCACCAGTGAGGATGCGATCAAACAAATTCGTGAAATGTATTATCAGAAGGCGGTTGTCGATCCGTATCTATTATTAAATTATGGAACGACTGATATTGAAGAGTTAGAAAAGGCTGGTATCAAACCAACAGAGTTCTTGTCTGAAAGTATCAAAAGTGAAGCCTTAAAAAATATCTCTAATGTTGTGATCGATGCGGCAAAAGAAGATGATGAAAAAACAGAATCTTATCGTGCGTTCATTCAACCAACAAAGAGTATTTACAAAATGATCGTGGGATTAATGAGTCCAAGTTTAAATGTATCTGTTGGAATTCCTATCTTGATGATCGGAATGGTTCGTTTTTTATTCCAGTTAGGAGTGCTGTTGATGCTGTTGGCAATCGCTTTTATGTTGATCGTTTCCTTCTTTCCAGGCATGGATTATATGATTTTTCGTGGGTTAAAAACGTTTGTGGGATTTGTCTTTCAAAAATCGATTTATAGTGTGTTAATTCTAGTGGCGTTCCTTGTTTTCAATATTATTGATGATTTGATTCTAATGAATACCGTAGCTGGTTTTATCGGTAATATGTTTGTTCGAGGGATTGTTTCGTTGACCGTATTCGTAAAACGGAAAGATATTTTAGCAAAGCTGGGATTAGGACAAGCGGATCGTACATTAGCTGAGGCAAAATCCAAAGCACAAACTACGACAAGAGAAGTTAGCCGAACCATTCATCGAGGAAAAGATTTAACGGAACGAGCAATTTTAAGAGGAGAGAATGTTGCTGGGAAGATCCATCCAGGTATATTAGCGGCAAGTCAGTTGTTCCAACGAACAAAACAGCAACACGCCACACCAGTAAAACAATCGAATGCCAAGCCTTCGGAAATTGCTTATGGCAGAAAAAAACAATTGCCATTTGAAGGAGAGAAATTACTTGTGGAAAATAAACCAAACATTGGACCACCGCCTGTAAAAATGCAACGTCCACGAAAGACGATAGAGCCACCCAGCGTACAAGTAGCAACTCCAATTGGTGATCCCATTCCATTATCTGTTTCTGCTTTACCAATTGATAAATTGATTAAAAATGGCAAAGCTGGTGGAAAAAGAAACCGAAAAATGAGCTTGGTACAACCATCAAAGAATTATGTTGGTCAGTCGGTACCGTTAACTCAGAAAACACCAAAATTAATTGCGAATGATTCTTTGACGCAACAAATTACACAATTGAAGCAATCACGATCAATGATCACCAATCAAAACTCGTTACAATCGATGCAACAAATAAGTGGTCACACAAAAAATAATCGAACAATAAAAATGACGGGAAGCTCAAAAGAGCAGATTCATGTCGATCCAGGTTCAAGTGACCACTCGAAGTCTATTGTACTCGATCAATCGATTGAAGGAAAACTGGGTAAAGATTTTTCATTACCGGAAGGCAGAAGCCCACAGTAAAAGATAATATATTTCACTAAGAAGTTTACAGTATAAAATAATTAAGGTGTCAATTAAGAACCATTAAATTGGCTTTTATTGATAGATATTATTCGGATTTGACCAATTGTTTTGGACAAATTGAGTATTCCAATTTTTTACCAATTTGTAATAATAGTTACAAGAGGTGAAAGACATGGAAATAAATGATCAAATTAGGCATGAACGAGAAATAAGAAATTTATCACGAGATGAGTTTAAAGAATCCTTGTTTGAAACAACCGGACTCAATGTGAGTTCAAAAACTATTCAACGGTGGGAAGAAGGTGTTTTACCTAACATTATTGAATTACAATGCTTAGCAGAATATTTTGGAATAAAAGCTTCAGACTTGCTTGATGAAGAAAAGGACCCTTTTGTATTATCGAGAAATGAGTTGTATGATTTTGGAGAAAATTTACTAGGTTATTCATTAATGGATAATTTTACTGATTTAATGAGTGTTTACTATATCACCAAAAAGAATAATAGTGGATTTGAATCTGTTCCTCGCTATGATATTGAACTTCAAGGTGCAAATTTTCTTTTATCATCCAGTCAGAGTTATTCTGAGGCAATACGCTTTGCTAATCATTTTTTTGATTGGATTGAACGATGCCGAAAAATTTATTCTTCAGAGAATGAAAAAGGTAATGAAATTTTTCTTCATGATGATTCAGTAGGATCAAGAAGTTATTTTGATCCTCGGACAATACTAGATGCAGAGGAAATGATTTTAATAAAAGAAGGGATTATTTCAGAATTATATTGGTTCAATCAAGAAATTTCTGAGTATCTCTATGATAAATTCAATGGGAAAATGAGTAGTAACTTGAGCTTTATTAGACGAAAAATTTATTCTTAGGGGGTAATAAGATGGATAGACAATTAGTCATTGCGAACAAGTTAAAAGAAGCGCGATTAAATTTGAGGATCACACAAAAAGAATTGTCTGAAAAAATAGGTGAATCTCAAACGAATATTAGTAAATGGGAAAATGGAAATTCAATTCCCCAAACAAGTCAGTTGAATGCTATTTGTTCGTGTTTGGAAATAAGTATAGATGAGTTGCTTGATAATCGCTTGATTCATCTTAAAAAGAGTGAAAAGCAATTTGGTAAAGATATATTTGAGTTAGTTAATGTAAATACGCCTGAGGAGTTTTACGCTAACTATCAGCTAGTAAATAAAGAGCAAATTTTGGTTTTTCCTGAAGCTGCCTGTGCAGAATTATTAAAAGAAATAGAAAAGGAGACCATGCGGATTTGTGCAGATATTGATGATGGACTCTATTATCTCCTTGTATGGGATAGATTTGCTGATAGATGGTTAAGTTCAAATGTATTTAAAAATTTGAAAAATTACTTGGAAAAATCCAATTACAAAAAGAGAGTAAAAGGAGGTGATTTGGATGGTTCTATCATTGACGGACTAACAAAAGATTCTGCACTTTATCGAATGGTAAAAGAATTTATTACATTCTGGACATGGGTAAATCAAATGATTGTTCTTTTAGCCAGTGATTTAACCGAAAATGGATTGCGTTCAACAATTGATCCAATATCAGATGAAGAGTTTTATCTGAACAAAGAGTATTTTCCTTCTAATCCTGGAGTTTTCGTATATCGAATTCTACTAAGGAGATTTTATAATGGTTTAGTTTCATCTGGGATGATTATTGAGGGAGAATATGAAGAAGAGTTTATTTATCATCTTGAAGATGTAAATGTATTGCGATATTTCAATTTTGCAAAGGAAAAATTCAACTATATAAATAAAGTTAAGTTTTATTAGAAATATAAAAAATATGCATTACTTGATAATATGCACATTTAACCCTAGAGAAAATCAATCTCTAGGGATTTTTCTTTTTAGAGAGGATTGCTGGGATGGAAGAAACCAGAAAAAGACGAGGCTGCGGATGTGGCTGCCTAGGGTGTCTGATTCCAGTTTTAGTCGTTGCCTTTTTGTTCATTTTGGGAATGTACATTATGGGCGTAGACGATGAAAACCTTTGTGAAGATAGACCTAGTGCAGTATCTATTAATATTGATAATGCTGGATCAGAAGAAAATGCAAAAGCTATTTACGATTTTTTTATAACAGAATTGGAGGCAACACCACAAGGAGCAGCAGGACCAATGGGATGTATGGATTTTGAAAGTGGTGGATTCAATCCAGATATTGAGAATCCATCAAGTGGTGCTTTTGGATTAGCGCAATGGTTAGGTTCTCGTAAAGAGGCGCTACGATCGTTTGCGGCAGAAAAAAGGAAAGAGATGTCAAACCTAGGTGTCCAGTTGGAATTTCTCAAAAAGGAACTAGAGAATCCTTATTACGCCAAAGCGAAAGCTGCGCTACAGTTGACCGATGTTCATGAAGCTCAACATCAATGGTTGCTCTGGTTTGAAGGTCTCAGCCAAGATTCTTCTCAATGGCATTCAGAAGAACGGAATGCTAGGGCAGACAAATGGTTTGCGAAGTTTGGCAGCAGCGATCCAATTTCAGGGGCTGCTATGGAAAATGCAGCAAAAGGCCAGTTAGAAAATTTAGCAGCAAAATGTGCGTCAGTCAGTACCGGAGATGGCGGTGATATTCTTGAAACTGCAAGAGAATTAATAGGCTACTTCAGTTATTCCCAAGAAAGACGGACTCAATTTGGGACGATCGATAATCCTGATAAAAATGGTTTTACAGATTGTTCCAGTTTTGTATGGTTTGTACTGACTAAAGCTGGATATAAGACTCCTCAAGTACCGTGGGCGACTCCATCCATGACAAGTGATGCACGAGGATTAAAACAATATCTTCAAGAAATCCAAGAAAGTGAAGCCAAGGCAGGTGATATCATTGTGGTCAATCTAGGTGGAGGTTTCGGGAATGATGGACACACCGCAATTCTTGCAGAAAACTATTATGGAACTGCTACAAAGATCATTGAAATAGGTGGTTATGGCACAGATTCTGTTCATATAGGGCAAATTGATACTTCCTTTGGATATTTATTATCTGGGGATGTTTGTTTTGCCCGCGCTGTAGAAGAATCATAAGAATAAAGTAGTAAAGGATAAAAAGTTCATTTAGTTCTTTGGATCAGATTAATCGATCGGCAGGGAACGTTGTTTATTGGATTAACTTCAACAGCAAGAAGTGCATCTCGACAAGAAACAATCCTCAAATGGTTTCTGTGTCTGTGATCAAGATACTTGTTATGGACATCTTTTGATAAGGAACGAACTGAATGGAGAGTGGGCGGTAAAATTGTATAAAGTTGGATTGAGTAAATGACAACAGTTAGCGATGAGGATGCTACGATCTCATTGGCACTCATGATGGATCTTTTGAGAGGCAAAGATACTCAAGCACATAGTATAAAAAAATGACAAAAGGTGAAGAAAATTACACGTACCTTCAAGGCACAGTGAAGTTTATTAAAAAGGTTTATCAAAATGTATGAAACTCTAAGTATACTCTTAACGAACAATTATTTTTTTGAATGGTATCTATATCATTGAGGAAGTTTGGTATAATGTTTTCGAGATGGAAATCAAAGGAGAAAAAAATGAAAGAAATGTTTAGGGAATTTTATCATAAGGAAAAGATTGACTTTCGTAATCTTTCTGAAGATACACTCATAGTGATTGACACCAATGTGTTATTGCATATTTTTAGATTTTCTATTGAAAGTCGAAAAAAATTATTCAATTCTTTGGAAAACGTTTCAGATAATTTATGGGTTCCGTATATAGCTGCACTTGAGTTTCATTTTAATAAACAGTCTGTAATTAGAGGTATTAAGATACAGAAAAAGAATTTTGGTAACAAACTGGAAAGTAATGTTCCAAAATTAACTAAAGTTTTCAACGAAGAGATGGATAGTTTTGGTTCACTGATTAGAAGCACTGACGAAAATGAAGTAAGAAAAAATATAAAAGAGAACTTTAGTAAGGAACTGAATAAATTTGTAAACTCCTTTATTCAAGAGGAGGTAGAAAAAGAATTCTCATTAATTGGTGATGTTGAGGACACAAGTAATCAATTGGCTGAATTAATGTTTGCTAAAATTGGAGCCGCTCCTTCTCAAGAAGATATAAATTCCATAGAGCTTGAAGGGAAAGAAAGATATAAAATTAGCTTCCCTCCAGGTTATATGGATGAAGCAGAAAAGGGAGAAGAGGTACGAAAGTATGGAGAGATAGAATATCATACAAAATTTGGAGACCTTCTAATTTGGAAAGATATTATTGGGAAAGCTAAAAAAGGTGATTATTCTAATGTCGTTTTTGTATCTGATGACTTGAAAGAAGATTGGATTTATCAGACTAAAGGGGAGAAGGTAGGACCTAGAGCAGAACTAAAAAAAGAGTTGTATGACGAAGCAAATGCAGATTTATACACAATGGGATCTGCTAGGTTTATTTCTGAAGTTACCGGTGAAAAACAAGATACCAATATTACTAAGAGAACATATTACAATTCTCAGCATTCCTATTTGAATTTTAAGAACAAGCTCCTTGCCAACATGATACAGACTGAACTATTCGATTTGGAAGAAACAGACCCTGAAACAGCAGATCAATTAAAACAATTTAGTTTATTTGATTCTAGTTCATTAATTGAAGATGAAGAATCCAAAAAATTTTATATTAAATATAGTCATGATAGCTACTTAAATGAACTTAAGGATACTTCTAGAGAATGCAAAAAAATTAGGGGGTTAATAAGAGAGTTCGAAGATCATTTGATGAGAAGTATGGATAAAAATAAGGATATTGGAAAAAATAGACGTAGCTTTTTTAATAAAATTAAAGGATGGGAATTGGACTTGCTAGCTCTTCAGGACGCCCTCGTAAGCGATAAGGCAAGGAATGATAAAGATTATGGCAAAGAGCTGATAGCAAAGTTTTATAATATTAAATTTGAATTTGAAGATTTGATAAGTAATTTACGCCGGTCCAATTTCGATTAAAAAGGATCATGAAAAGAGTGAAATATTAACTGTGTAAGTAGCCACTATTTCTGAATAGGAGGTTATTTCACAGTTTTTCTTTTTTTAAATAGACAAAGCGGTAAGTACACAAAGGATAAAAAGAGGCCTATTCCATGATTTTAGTCGAACTTATTCTGAATACTTATCATGTAGAATCTGTAAATGGCAAGAATGAATTTTAAAAGATATGAGAATGTATTTGAAGTTTGTTAAAAGGAGCAAACAATGTGAAAAAACATATATTGATTGAATTAGTTTTAGTTTCAATTATTTTCGGTTTTTGCTTTTGGAATGTTAATCGTCAACAAGAGAATATTGATCTGTTGAGGACTATTGAAAACCTCAGAGAAAAACAGAAAGAACAAAAAGTAGTTCTAGAAATTCTAAAAGATGAGAATGAAAACTTATCAAATGAATTGGATAAGTTCTATGCATCATTAAAGAATAAGGAACAAATAACAACGATTACAGATACCGACGATAATATATGTGTCGAATATGATCTGGTAGTTAAAAAGGTATTTGAAGCAAACTTAAATTTTACTCCAGATGACATTGAGAATAAGAAAAAAGAAGTATCATCGTATCTATCCGATGAGCTTAATACGGAATACTTTGGTCAGGAAAGAAAGACTTATCAAGATGCAAATGATACGTTTTCCGAGTTGGTGTGGCTTGAAGTTTATCAAAAAGGTATAGAAAACAATAAAGTTGAGGGGGTGGTAGTCGTTTATCATAGGAATAAAAAAATTGGGCTATCATGGAAGAGTGGAATGAATCTTTTTAAGGTAGCTTATAATACTGAAACGAAGAAAATTGTAGAAATTCTAAATTTAGGAAATAGTTTTATAGGAATAAAAATAAAACAATGATATCGAGAGTGTAATATAAACCGTGAAAGTAACCATTAATCCTAGGCAGGTGGTTGCTTCGCGGTTTTTCTTTTTCTAAAATAAGATCAAGAGGTGATTACACGATGGCTAGAAAGAAAAGAAATCCTGATGCCGAAAAGTTAGCTGAATCCATTCTGAATGCCTATCAACCTGAATCTGTCGATGACATGTAAGATGCTTTGAAAGATGTGTTTGGGCCCCTTTTTGAAAAAATGCTTCAAGGAGAATTGAATAACCATTTAGGTTATGATGCCCATTCTAAAGAGCCTAAGGAACACGATAATCGTCGAAATGGCTATGGAATAAAACGCTTAAAACCATTTTTGGTGAAGTGGCTATTGATGTTCCTAGAGACCGAGAGGCTTCCTTTGATCCAGAGTTAATTCCTAAGAGAAAACGAGATGTCTCCGACATTGAAGGGAAGGTTCTTTCCATGTATGCACGAGGAATGAGTCAACGTGATATCGTAACAACCGTCGAAGATATATGTCTTTGATTTTGATAAACTGAAAGCGCGTGGTGTCGAAGATGTCTTTTTCATTTCGATGGACGGTGTTTCTGGCCTCGAAGAAGGCGCAAAAGCGATCTTTCCATCGGTAATTGTTCAGCGCTGTATTGTTCATCTTGTTCGAAATGCATTGCGCTATATTCCAAGTAAGGACTATAAGGAAGTCTGCCGAGATATGAAAAAGTTCTACGGTGCTTCTTCTCTAAACGCTGCACATGCTGCTTTTGACAGTTTTCAAAATCGGTGGTCTCATTATTCTGGTGCTGTAGATGTCTGGAAACGGAACTTTGCACATGTTGAACAACTATTTGATTATGGTAGTGCCATTCAAAAAATTATGTACACTACCAATGCGGTTGAAAGTGATCACTCCAGCTTCAGAAAAGTCACAAAAAAAGGAGCGTTCTCTAATGAGAATGCACTCCTAAAACTACTTTATTTACGCACGAAAGAATTACACGCGAAGTGGTCAGGTGGTCGAATTCAAAACTGGGCTATGGTGCTTAATCAGTTAATGATCAACGAGACCTTCTCCTCTAGAATTGAAAAGTATGCGATTTACCTTCCGTAACAACGGTAGGTTTATTCAACTACGTGTCCAAACAAAATTTGTCTGATTTCAAAAATAGTCAATAAAATTTTGTTTGTTAGAAACTCTTAACTATTTAACTTCCACAGTTTAATTGACAAACTTTGTGAAATCCATTAACTTATTGAAGTTTCAAATTCAGTGTTCCTCAAAGAATAAAACTATCATGAAAATAACCCTCTTAGTCAGTACGCAAAATAAGTACTTCAATAGCCAAAATATTATTTTTATTAAAAGTACACTTGTATATCTGCCACAACTATTTTGTTAAATTGATAGCATTATGAATTTTTTCAAGACTAGGTGTTGGATCCTCATTACTCATAGTAATAACTAGAGTGAATAGAATATCTATGATTAATGATTGTGAAAATCTTCTAGTATATATTCCTGAGTTTTTATATTTTAGTTCCTCTGAAGGTGCTATAAACAGATGATCCGCTGCCTTAGCCAAAGTAGTGTTTGTAAAACTTGATATCACAATGATTGGAACTTCATTTTCCTTTAGCAAATTTGTAATTCTTAATATATCTGAGTTCTCTCCACTGTGAGAAATAATAATGGCACAATCAGATTTAGACATTCTACCGGCCATAAGTAGTTGCATATGGTAATCGTTAATATAATCAACTTCTAAAGGTGAACGTAAAAATTTATGAAATGCATCCAATGCTACAGGTGATGAACCTCCTAAAGAAAATAGAACTGTTCTTTTTGAACTCGTTAATAATGATACAGCTTCAGGTAATTGTTCAAAATCAATCAAAGTGGCCGATTTAGTAATTGAGGAAATTGCTGAATCGACTACTTTTTTTGTAATGGCTTGAATGCCGTCTTCTTCGTAGATTCCTTCAAAAACATTTTTTTTAGAGCTGTTAGATAATAGGACTGTAAGTTCTTTAAAACCTGAAAGCCCGATTTTTTTTGAGAATAAAAAAACTGTTGATTCAGCTACTTCACATATTTCAGCAATTTCAGAAATTGTTTTAGATTTTGCTTCGTCTGTATGATTCAACAAGTAATCTGCAATTCTCCCTTCTTTTTTCGTTAGTGTAGGGTAACTAGCTTGAATAGTATTCTCTAAATAACTCATAATAACCTCCAATTATCGAAATATTTTTATAAAACGTATTTACAAATCAAAAAAATTCTATATAATAAAAATATATCGAATTATCGATCTCGTTTTTAAAAATATTTTTATTTCGTGCTATTAGTATAACACGAATGTGAAAAAAAATAAAAATGAAATCGGTATCAAAAGGAGGAACTTTTATGATAAAAGCTGGATTAGTTAGGGTAGATAGCCGTTTATTACACGGCCAGGTGGTCACACGATGGATTGGACAAACAAATGCGAAAGAAGTAATCATTTTTGATGATGCATTGGCAAATGATGATTTCATGATCGAAGTTTTTCAAATGGCTGCACCTAGTGGTGTAACACTAATTGTGAAATCAATTGATGAAATACCTGAGTTTTTAAGTGATCGCGGTTTAAATAATTCAATAATTCTATTCAAAAGTATCCCTATGGTTTTAAAGGCAATGACAACTGGTATAAAATTTGAACGACTTCAAATTGGTGGTATCGGTGGCGGACCAGACAGAACAGTAGTTTTTAAAAATATCACTTTGACAAAAGATGAGTTTGATGAATTGATTAAGTTGCAACAGGATGGTACTGATATTTATCTTCAAACAGTACCTGAAGAAAGAGAAGTGAAATTAGAAGATATTAAAAACAAATTTTAGGAGGTTAAAAAATGAGTGTAGCACAAGCAATTATATTAGGTGTTCTTTTCTGTTTTTGTCGTATGGGTATTTTATACACTTGGCCAAAGAACATTCCACTTTTCGGTGCGCTACTAATCGGAATTGTGTTAGGAGATGTTCCTCAGGCAATGATTATTGGTGCAGCGATTCAAGCTATTTACATGGGTGTCATTCAACCTGGTGGAAATATCCCGACAGATCAAGTACTAGCCACATTTATTGCATTGCCAATTGCAATTCAAAGTAATCTTTCTCCAGAAGTAGCAGTAACATTAGCAGTTCCAGTTGGGTTACTTGGGGTTTTACTTGATTACATTAGACGAACAGTAAATGCTGCATGGGTTCATATGGCTGATAAGTATGCCGAAAATGCAAATGCAAATGGCGTTATAAGAGCCCATTTTTTATATCCAACTTTAGCTCTTATTCCTATCTACATCATTCCAGTAACGATTGCCATTTATTTAGGACCAACTGCTGTACAAAATTTTATGGATTTCGTTCCCGATTGGATAATGACTGGTTTACAAGTTGCAGGCGGGATTTTACCAGCCTTAGGATTTGCGATAACAATTTCTGTTATTGGTAAAAAAGGGATATTGCCTTATTTTATACTAGGATTTTTCTTATTCCAGTATGCCCAACAAGTAAACACAATCGCCTTTGCCTTATTAGGAATTTTTATGGCATTTATGCATATAACATTTACTAATAACAAAACATCAGAAGAAACGGGGAGTATTTAATGGCTGAAAAAATTGTAGATACTAAACATTTATTGTCAAAAAAAGATATCCGACGTTCGTGGATGATGTGGTTAGGAACATGTGAGTTATCTAATTCATTTGAACGATTACAAAGTTTATCATTTGTTGCCTGTATAGCGCCGATACTTAAGAAGTTATACAAAGAGGATTCTGAATTGAGTAGTGCTCTTAAAAGGCATCTGACTTTTTTCAATACAGAAGGTATTTGGGGAAGTTTGATACCTGGTATTGTAATTGCAATGGAAGAAGAGCGTGCCAAAGGTGAAGAGATCTCTGATGATATGATTACAGGTCTAAAAACTGGATTTATGGGTCCTTTAGCAGGAATTGGAGATACAGTTGACTGGGGAACAATAAGACCAATCATAATCGGCTTATTTTTACCTCTTGCTTCTGCAGGTAGTTGGATTGCAGGGATGGGACCATTTGTGGTTAGTAGTCTAATTACATCAACAATAAGTTACTACCTATTTCAGTTAGGCTATAAGTTCGGACGTAAAAGTATTTTACAGGTTCTAAAAGACGGTAGAATCAACCAATTTATTACAGCATCTAGTATATTAGGAATGTTTATGATGGGAATACTTTCTTCACAGTATGTAAAGTTGGAGCTTAAACCTAAACTGATAGTAAATGGTGAATCCACTGCAATACAATCATATGTTGATCAAATTTTGCCAGGTTTACTACCATTTGTCGCTGTTTTCTTACTATATTACTTAATAAAAAAGAAAAATGTGAAGTATACAACAATTCTATTAGGCGTATTAGCAGTGTCTCTTTTAGGAGCACTAGTAGGATTATTCTAGGAGGACAAAATGGACACAGGAATAAAGAAAACAATATATAGCACAGTGAATAAGCATAAAGAAAATTTGATAAGTATTAGTGAATTCATACATCAAAACCCAGAACTCTGTTATGAAGAATATAAAGCTGTTAGTAAGTTGACAGGTTACTTAAAGAAAGAAGGGTGTGTAGTAAAAGAAAGATTTTGTGGAATTGATACTTCCTTTATCTCAACCCATACAGTAGGTAATCCTAAATATCATTTTGCCATTTGTGCTGAGTATGATGCTCTACCCAAAATCGGTCATGCTTGTGGACACAATATAATTTGTACGGCTGCATTAGGTGCTTATCTAGCTACAAAAATTACCATGGACAAGCATGGCATTGAAGGAAAAGTTTCATTAATTGGAACTCCGGCAGAAGAAGGCGGCGGTGGAAAAATAAAAATAATAGATAATGGCGGTTTTACCGGCGTAGATGCAGCAATTATGGTACATCCAACTTCTGGGACTACTCGAATTGCTGGACGGTGTACAACAACACATTCCTTTTCTATTCAATATAAAGGAAAATCTGCTCATGCTGCAAGTCAACCATTTAAAGGAATAAATGCATTAGATGCCGCAAATTTATTCTTTAATGCTATAGGATTTCTTAGGCAACAGGTTACTTCAGATGTAAGACTTTCAGGCTACATTTCTGAAGGTGGTGTAGCAACTAATATGATACCAGATAATACAAAAATAGAGTTTAGTATTAGGTGTTTAGAGGAAAATGAAATGGCAAGTTTGATTAATCGTGTCAAGAATTGTATTGAAGCAGCTTCTTTGGCAACCGGATGTGACGTAACTATAGAAGAACAAAAAGGATATGCAGCACGAACTTTTAGTGAGACTTTAGGTAATATTTGCCGTGAATCCTTTGAGGAAATGGGTGAGAAGTTACTTCCCGATTTTCCTGATGATTTTGGTTCTACAGACTTTGGTAATGTTAGCCAGTTGATGCCAACAACTAATCCTTATTTTAGTTTGAATCCTACTAGAGTCTCACTTCATACACCAGAGTATGAACAACTAGCTATTAGTCCAATTAGTCATATCGCTATCGAAAGATCGGCAAAAGCAATGAGTCAAACAATTATTGAGTGCTTTACGAATCCATCATTACTAGATAAAGCAATAAATGAAAAAAAGGACAGTTCTGAAGTCAATAAGAGACCAAGGTAATTTTTTCAGATTTCTATTAATAGCAAATAGTCCAAATTATAGTAAAGTGTTTCTTTCGTTTGTTCGAAAAGGAACACTTTTTTTTATAATATGAAAGTTGAATATGCAGTTTACTATACATAATCGTCATTGAAGACAATTTATAAATGTGCTATCGTTTTCACAAGGATTCTATTTCCATCGTTAATTATTTACATGGATATTCAACTAATGAATCATACTATTTTGAAACACTCTAATAAAAATGAGGAGGGAAAGCTATGTATAGAAAAGATAAGGTATATAATTTTTTAGAGCGTTGTGTTAGTCATATTGGATATGCTGAGATAAAAAATGGTTTTAATGGAATCGGAACTACTGAAATATCTGAAGCAATTAATATCGATCGTACTAATTGTAGTAAAGAACTAAATAAACTTGTAAAAGAAGGTAAATTAATAAAAATTGATGGAAGACCTGTAAAGTATTTTCCTATTGATAAGATAAAAGAGATTTTTGGTGTGAATATTAACAAAACTAATGTAGAGAATCTTAGTGAATTTTGTAAAAAAGAACCAACATTAAATGTATTTGAGAGAATAGTAGGGCATTCTGGGAGTTTGAAATTAGCTATAGAAAAAGCAAGTGCTGCTATGATATATCCTCCACATGGTCTTAACACCATTCTTTCTGGAGAAACAGGAACTGGTAAAACTATGTTCGCAAACTTAATGTACAAATTTGCTAAATCTCATGGGATCTTGAACGAAGATGCTCCATTCATAATTTTTAATTGTTCCGAGTATTCTGAAAATCCACAACTCTTACTGTCTACGTTATTCGGATATAGAAAAGGAGCTTTTACTGGGGCAGAAAGTGATCAACATGGTCTGGTGTCCAAAGCTAATGGAGGTATACTTTTTTTAGATGAAATTCATAGGTTACCCGCTGAAGGTCAGGAAATGCTTTTTCACTTAATTGATACTGGAAAGTACAGAAGATTAGGAGATAATGACAATTATCATTTTTCAAAAGTATTAATTATTGGAGCGACCACAGAACCAATAGAGTCAGTTTTATTGGCTACATTTCTACGAAGAATTCCAATGGCTATAGATTTGCCTAATATTAATAATAGAGGGATAGATGAAAGGCTAGAATTGATTAGTATTTTTTTCAATTTAGAATACGACAAGATTCAGAAACCCATTATTGTAAAAAAAGGAGTCATCAAATCTTTATTAGGCTACCAATGTATTGGTAATGTTGGCCAGTTGAAAGCTGATATTAATTTAATATGTGCAAGAAGTTATCTGGATTCGATTACTTCTCATAACGAAAAAATTACTGTATCAAAAAAAGCTTTACCAAGTTATATTTTAGAAGGAATTCTAAATGCGGATAAAAATCGAGAAATAGACTATTTAATTAATAGTTTAGAAGGAGAATTCATTTTCGATGGTTCATCAACGCCGGATACTCTTTTAAATAGTCAGATGTGGTATAAACGTGTTGATAAGGATGCGAGCTTAAATACTATAAAAAAAGAGTTAGAACAAAGCATTTTAGAAGAATATCCTTCGTCACCATATAATCGAACTGAGAATGAGAATATTTTTAAAATAATTGAGCCCAGTGTGTATTATGAGGTGAATGTTGTTTTAAAAATTGCAGAGAGAAAATTAAATAAGCGATTTTCTAAGCGTACATATGTTGCATTTGCAATGCATGTGAATTCTATAATAAATCAATCGACTGGACATTCAACTCTAAATATAGATATTGATGAATTGAAAAAAAGGTATGAAGAAGAATTGAAAGTGGCTCAAATAGTGAAAAATCATTTAGAGTACGAGCTAGGAATTGATTTTTCTCCTCAAGAAACATACTTATTTACTTTATTTTTGGCAATGGATGAACAAAATAGCTTAAAGAAAGATAAAAAAAGAGTAGGACTTCTTTTAATGGCACATGGAAGTGGCATTGCAAAAAACACAGCAAAAGTGGCTAACTCTCTTTTAGAAACAGAGCATACACATGCATTGGACATGCAACTTGAGAAACGAGTAGATGAATTTTATGCGGAATTTGAAAAAACCGCAGATGAAATTAACGAGGGTAAAGGTATATTGATAATGACGGATATGGGTTCTCTAAACTCATTTGGAGAGCTCTATACAGAAAAGACGGGAGTTCCAACAAGAACTATTGACTTTTTGTCCACTCCTTTTGTTTTAGAAGCCTTACGAAAAACTTTAATAATTGATTATGAACTTGATGAAATATACTCAGAAGTAAAAGAGATCATGTATTCGCATTTTAACCAGAAAGTAAAGAAGAGAAAAACTAGTATTGAGTCAAAAGAAGTAATTATCACCACCTGTTTAACTGGCCAAGGTGCCGCAATTGCATTAGCAAATTTTTTAAGAAATTCGGTTTCTATGATAGCGAAATATAATATCGAGTTATTTCCAACAAACAATCAAGATTTCCGTATTGGAGATTTCAAAAATAAAAAAATATTGGCTATAGTTGGTATTGATAATCTTAATGTAGCTCAGGTTCCATTTATTCCTTCTGAAAAGATTCTGTTAGAGAATGGCTTGTTACAGTTGAGAGATTTAATAAGTAGCTATTATTCTAATAACGATGAGGAGAATCTAATTGAATTTAGTAATGAAAATGGATTAATGAAAATCTTAAATGAGTCACTGACATTTTTAAATCCACAAAAGACGCTAAATATTCTACTCGATTCATTTGAGTATGTTAAAAATGAAATTGAGATGGGGGACAATCAAAGTCGTTATCTGATACTGTTCGTCCTCCACTGCGCCAGTATGATCGAAAGAGTATTACGTACAGAATCAATAAATTATCCTGAAATAGAAAATCGAATTCAGGAGGATGAAGAGCTCTATTCTGTTTTGAAAGCTGGAATAAAGGTAATTGAAAATAATTATATGTTGGAAATTCCAAATTGTGAAATGGGATTTTTGATGGATATTTTTGACACAAAATGACACAGTAAATCGTTTTGAGATTTAAAGTCAAAAAAAAAGAAACATGGTGGAATCAAAGGTTGATTTCATCATGTTTCTTTTTAACACAATAATATTGGCATAGTAATTGCATTATTAAAAGTGTACAAGATTTTTGATATTGATAAAGAGCTACGGGGAGGATGTGAAATCAATTTTTTATCACAATTAAGTTGGTACATTATTTAGAAACGAAAGGAAGAAAGTGCTATGGGAAAAATCAATTTAATTAGAGCGGATTTTCGGTTAATTCATGGGCAAGTAATTACTAAATGGCTCAAGGAATGCAATGCTGAAAAAATTGTAATTATTAATAATGAGTTAGCAAAGGATAGTTTTTTAGCAAACATTTATACAATGGCAGCACCACCAGGAATAAAGGTTGAAGTCACTTCAATCGAAGAATCAGTTAAACAATGGGAAGAAAATCAATTTGGATCCGAAAAATTATTGATCCTTTTTAAAACGGTTAAGGATATTTATGAAGCTCAACGTTTAGGATTTCCAATAGTTGAATTACAAATTGGTGGATTGGGTGGTGGTCCTGGTAGAACTAACGTATTGAATCAAATCTCACTTGATCAAACAGATGCAGAACTATTAAAAGAGGTTCAAGCAAAAGGAACTCATGTGTACTTACATGTTTTACCAACCGAACCTAAAGTAGAATTGGATGCAGCTTTGTCGAAGATGAAATAGAAAGGAGAAAACCTCATAATGGATTCAAATTTTGGAATGGCTCTAACAGCAGGATTATTATACTTTATCGGGCACTGTAAAATTGGTTACTGGTTCTATGATGTACCAGGACAGCCCTTGTTTATCGGCATGATATTTGGATTAGTCTCAGGAGATTTAAAAACGGGATTAATGTTGGGTGGAACAATTCAACTCGTTTATTTAGGAATGATTATGCCTGGAGGGAACTTACCATCAGATCCAACACTCGCTTCAGTAATTGCAATTCCAATTGCTTTAAAAACTGGACTTACAGCAGAGCAAGCAGTTGTTCTAGCAGTACCCTTTGGAGTTTTAGGTGTTTTTATTGATCAAATTCGTCGAACTATGAATGCAATGTTTATTCATAGAGCAGATTCCTTTGCTGAAGAAGGTAAGGATAGAGGTATTTTTCGAGAAGGTGTGATTTACCCTATAATTCAAGGATTTATCTTAAGATTTCCAATTGTATTTCTAGTGACACTTTTCGGTTCGGATGTTGTAAACAACATAATGAATTTTTTACCAGAATGGATAATGCATGGCTTAGAAGTTGCAGGTGGGTTATTACCAGCTCTTGGTTTTGCAATAGTAGTCTACACAATAGGGAAAAAATCTATTCTCCCATATTTTATAATTGGTTATTTTGCAGTAGTTTACTTAGGGCTAAATACAATGGCTACTGCAGTATTCGGTTTATGTATTGCGATTTTAGTAGTTAGTACGAAGAAAATGGAAAGTGAGGGAGCTTAATATGGAAAATAATGTTGTAGATAATGATAATGCGAAACGATTATCCCTTTCGAAAAAATCATTAAAAAAGACATACTTCTGGTGGATATTCACTGCTGAATTAAGTAATTCATATGAACGATTACAAGCACTTTCTTTCTGTGTCAGTATGCTACCTTCATTGCGAGAGCTATATAAGGATGATAAAGAGGAATATAAGGCTGCATTAAGACGACATTTGCAGTTTTTCAATTCCGAAGGGACTTTTGCCGGTCTGATTTTGGGGGTCATTTGTTCATTAGAAGAAGAGAGAGCAAGCGGTGCTGATCTTCCAGATGAAATGTTTTCTGGTTTAAAAACAGGACTTATGGGACCAATGGCAGGTATTGGGGATACGATAATCTGGGGCACACTGCGACCTATTATTTTTTCAATTGCCGTCACATTAGCACAATCCGGTAACATATTAGGTGGGATTTTCCCGTTTCTATTTCCTATTATAAGTCTGGCATTGGGTTATAACTTATTTAAATTTGGATATAAAGTTGGTAGGGACTCAATTCAGTCTTTATTAGGGTCAGGGATGATCAATAAAGTAATAACAGGATCGAGTATATTAGGTCTGATAATGATGGGAGCGTTATCTGCGAGTTACGTTAAATTATCTATTCCAATAAAGATTAAACTAGCAAATGCGGATCCAATTGTTATCCAAGAATTACTGGATCAAATATTACCTGGTATGCTTCCACTTGTAGTGATTGCAGGAATTTACTGGTACTTCAGTAAAAAAGGCCAAAGCTACAACTTAGTTATTGGAATTATTATCATTTTGTCTCTATTGGGTTCATTAATTGGGTTATTCTAAAAAAATGAATCTTAAGTGAGGTACAGATGATAAAAAAACAGATTTTTGTAAACAGTAATATTCAGTCTATAGTGCACTTGGTTTTAGGAAATTTTATTCTTTCATTAGGATCGGGACTTTTTATCGTACCTAATAACGTAATTACAGGAGGGGTAGCAGGAGTAGCAGTTTTGTTGAATCCATTCATAGATATTTCTGCAACAACAACCGTTTTATTGTTGAATATTTTCTTATTTACTATGGGTTTTGTTTTTCTAGGAAAAAATTTTGCGTTGAAAACTGCAATCAGTACTGCTCTATATCCTTTCTTCTTATCATTGGTCACCTCATATACTGGTGGAAACACTATTGTTTCGGATCCAATTATTGCATCCCTCTTTGGTGGGATTTTAACGGGCGTTGGAATAGGGATAGTCTTTCTTGTTGATGGCTCAACTGGTGGAATGGATACTATCCCTCTGGTTATTAATAAGTACTCTGGTTTTTCTATCTCTAAGCTAGTTTTTATTACGGATATGTTCACGATTGTCTTAGGTTTTTTAATATACGGAATTGAACAAACTTTAATAGGAACAATTTCTGTTTGGATTGGTTCTGTGATGATAAACAAGACAATGTTATTAGGAGCTACTTCTGCCAGACAAATTACTATAATCAGTAAGATGTACAAAGAAATAAATGAAGTGTTAGTAAATAATTTAGGGCGTGGTAGTACGATCTATAATGGTAAAGGCGGTTATTCAGAAGAGTGTACAGATATCATTATGATTGTAATACCAAACAAACAGTATATTACACTTCAAGAAATAGTCTATAGAATTGATCCTTCAGCATTTGTGGTAGTATCTGAAGTTCAAGAAGTAAACGGACTGGGATTTAGTTATGATGAATAAATTGATGTAATTGGAGGATAAAATGAAAAAACATATTCTAGTTTTAACTCATGGAGATTTTGGAGCGAGTTTACTTAACTCAGCTCAAATGATTATTGGAGATTTAGATGATGTATCATCTGTCTCATTGGTACCAGAAGACTCGGGCGATACCTTTTATGAAAAAGTAGAAAAGGAAATTTCAACAATTTCAAAAGACATTGTTTGTCTAGTTGATTTATTTGGAGGCAGTCCTTGTAATACTGCGCTGAGATTATCTCAGAATAGGAAGATCGATATTGTATGCGGACTCAACCTACCAATGTTTATTGAACTTTATAATCAAATTAGTATTTCTGAAGATTTTAACAGTGAGGGACTAATCTCTACTGCAAAAGATAATATTTTTGATGTTGTCAAAAAATTTTCAGCAAAAAATGGCTAAAGTCGAATATCTATGAAGAATGAGGGTAGTTGTATTGAATTTTAATATTGCGATTGTAAATTCGAGTAGTTTTGGAAAAATTTTTCCAGAACATATCGATGATTTAAAGAAAATTGGAAAAGTCAAACGATTTGAAGTAAATAGTGAAATTAGCGGCTTAGAGTTAGCAGAATTATTGAAAGGGTTTAACATAATTATTTCCAGTGTTACACCATTTTTTACAAAAGAGTTCTTCGATAATAAAGATGAGTTACTACTGATCTCAAGACACGGAATTGGCTACAATAACATTGATTTAAACGCAGCGAAAGAACACGAAACTGTAGTAACAATTATTCCAGCATTAGTTGAAAGAGATGCAGTAGCAGAGAATAATGTTTCGAATCTGTTAACAGTATTACGGCGAACTATGGAGGCAGGAACTGGAGTTAAAAACGACTGTTGGGAAGAAAGAGCATCGTTTGTGGGCAGAACACTTTTTAATAAGAAGGTAGGGGTTATTGGTGTAGGTAATACTGGTAGCTGCGTAGTAGAAATTTTGCGAAATGGATTTCGTTGTGAAGTACTTGCATATGATCCATATAAATCAAACTTATATATCGGATCTTATGGCGCAAAAAAAGTTGATCTCGAAGAATTACTGAGATCATCAGATATCATATGTCTCTGTGCCAATCTTACTGAAGAAAATTATCATATGATTGATGAAGCTTCGATAGAGAAAATGAAGAATGGAGTATATATATCAAATAGTGCTCGTGGGGCATTGGTTAAGGAAACTGCAATTATTCAGGGTATAAAGTCTGGTAAAATTGCAGGATTTGCTACAGACGTTCTAGAGGAAGAGCCTGGTAGAAATAATCATCCTTATCTTTCGTTTGATAATATCGTACTCACTCCTCATACTGCAGCTTATACAAAAGAGTGTTTAGAGGAGATGGGGAAAAAATGTGTGAAGGATGTCCAGGATATTTCAAAAAAAATATTACCTGAGCGTTCCGTTCAAGCATTGAGCAATTATTTGTGCTAGCACATCCATAGATATGTACAAAGTAATAGAATCAAAAAGGAGGATTTTTACATGAAATGGAGTTTTAGATGGTATGGACAAAGCGATACTATACCACTTAGCAATATTAAACAGATTCCAGCCATTGACGGTGTAATCGGCACTTTATTAGGTAAGATGCCTGGGGATGTTTGGCAAGTTCAAGAGATTCAGGATTTAAAGAATTCAATTGAAAATGAAGGACTTAAGTTATTAGGTATTGAAAGTGTGGCAATTCATGATTCAATTAAAGCAGGTTCTGAAGAGCGAGATTATTATATTGACAACTACATTCAAACTATTCGTAATTTAGGAAAATGTGGAATAGATTTAGTTTGCTACAGTTTTAAACCAATTTTTGGTTGGGCTAAAACTGACTTGAATTTTCAAAATGAAGATGGAAGTAATACACTTATGTACGATCAAGCTGTAGTAGAAAATATGCAGCCAAGTGAAATGTATACTTTGATTAATAGTCAATCAAAAGGTTTTAAGTTATCTGGTTGGGAAGAAGAAAGACTGAATAAGTTTACTAATCTCTTGAAACTTTATGAAGGAGTAACAGAAGAGAATCTTTTTGATAATCTGAAATATTTCCTTGAACGTATTATCCCTGTTTGTGAAGAGGCTGATGTCAGGATGGGAATCCATCCCGACGATCCACCTTGGGAACTTTTCGATTTCCCAAGAATTACCAGAAATCTAACTGACTTGCAAAGAATTATTGAGTGTGTTGATTCTCCATACAATGGAATCACTTTTTGCACGGGAGCCTTAGGCGCTGATCCGAAAAATGATTTGGTTGATATGATTCATAAAGTTGGACATCGTATTAATTTTGTTCATTTCAGAAATGTAGAATATTTAGGAAATAAAAAGTTTAAAGAAACGGCTCACCCAAGTACAGAAGGCTCATTAGACATGTATGATTTAATGAAAGCTTTAATTGAAGTAGGTTTTGATGGGGTTGTTAGACCGGACCATGGAAGAGCGGTGTGGGGAGAAATAGCACGCCCTGGTTATGGACTATACGATAGGGCCATGGGATTAACTTATATGCAAGGACTTAATGAAGCGATAATGAAAAATAAAAAAATGAAGAAGGATTAGTCATGTCTAACAATTCTATTTTAGATGAAATAAAAAATACAAAATTGTTACCCTTGTACACTGTTACCAATTTAGAATATCTTACTAAATTGGAAACTCTGTTATTAAAAAATGATGTTCGTTTAATCGAAATAACTTTTCGAAGTAGCTTAGCAATAGAAGCGATAAAAAACTTATCAAAATCAGGTAAATTACTTGTTGGTGCGGGAACTGTGAGGAAATTGTCAGAAGCTAAAGCAGCAATTGATAATGGTGCTAAATTTATTGTTTCTCCAGCAGTAATACCTGAAGTAATTAACTATTGTCAGAAAATGAATATTCCTGTATTCCCAGGAGTTGCAACGCCTTCAGATATTCAAGAAGCTGTTGAACTTGGTATCAAAACTGTCAAATTTTTTCCAGCAAATATTTATGGCGGACTTAATGCGATTGAAGCGTTAAGTGGTCCCTATTATGATGTCGAGTTCTTGCCCACTGGCGGAATTGATCAAACGAATTATCTAGATTATTTATCACATCCCAAGATTGTGGCCGTAGGGGGTTCCTTTATCATATCAGAAAGTATTATAAAAAAAGATAACGGTAAATCAGCAAATTCAACGCTATCAAAACTAATTAATGGTTTGTTGAAAGAGGATGTTTAAGAAAAGAATAATAAACGAAAGGACTACTTATTAATGAACGGACCAATTATTGATACAAAAAAGGGAAAAGTTCAGGGAATAAATGAAAATGGAGTGAATAAATTCTTAGGAATTCCATTTGCAATGCCGCCAGTAGGTGAAAGAAGATTTCTTCCTCCTTTTGAAAATGATTCATGGGAAGGGATTCTCGATACTACTAAATTTAAGGCAAGTCCGATGCAGTTGCCAGGAAGCTCTGAAGGTTCTATGTATCCTCCAGAAAAAAGAACTTCTCCCAGTGAGGATTGTTTATATTTAAATGTGTACACTCCAGAAAATTCACAAAAAAAGAACTTACCAGTAATGGTATGGTTGTACGGTGGACACTATATGAATGGTTCTTCAACTTCTGAAGGATGCGAGGGTAGTAATTTCGCGCGTAATCAAGATGTTGTAGTAGTAACATTCAATTATCGTGTTGGTATATTTGGGTTCATGGCACATCCAAAGTTGCATGAGAAATCAGAGAAGTGTACAAATGCTGGATTAGAAGACATGCTAGCGACATTGCGATGGATAAAAGCCAATATTGAGTTTTTTGGAGGAAATCCCGATAATGTTACTTTATTCGGTGTTTCTGCAGGTTCTTCTGCTATTAATGTGTTATTAACTTGCCCAGAAGCTAAGGGATTATTTCATGCAGCTATCACTCAGAGTGGGTCACCGTTCAATCATGATGAGTGGGATATCGATGAGTTGCAAGAACAGAAACGCTGTAAAAAATATTTGGACAGTGTAGGGATTGATGATGAAGATCTCTTTACGGCCACAGTAGATCAATTATTGAGTAAACCTGATGAATATGAAGCCTCAGAGTTTTGTCCATATGTTGATGGACGATTAATTCCAGATCGCTTGGAGCAATCCTTTTTGAAAGGAAACATTCATGATATTCCAATTATTCTTGGATGTACTGCAGATGAAGCTTTTATCTTACTTGGTGATCGCGAAATGGTTGAAAAAGAGAGATTTGAGCGTACTGTGACTACCAAATATCCTAATCATAAGAAATTTATCTATGAAAAATATGGAGCATACTTAAATGATTCACCTGCATATGCTCTTGGACGATTCAGATCTGACAACACAATTGCAAATATGAGATATTTTGCTTCTTGTTTAGTAGAGAATCGATTATCACCAACTTTCTATTACATTTTCCAAAGAGTGACTCCTGGTAAAGAACCCTATTATTTTGGTGCCTATCATGCTAGCGAAAACGCATATCATTTTCAAAATCTTAGTAGTAAATTTATAAATTATGGAGAAAGTGATGTTCGTGTTAGTAATACAATGGCTAAGTATTGGGCTAACTTTGCTAGAAATCATCACCCTAATACATCAGATCTTCCTGAATGGAAACAATTCGACCCGGACTCAAACATGATAATGTATATAGACGACCCCAGTGAATGTGTTCCTTTAAAAAGTAAATCGCTAACTATTGAATTACAAAAAATGCTTGAAGAGCGAACCGAGAAGAATAATCCGGGTCTAGGACTCAATCACTAGTAAAGAGTAAAAAATTCAATTTATATTTTATTATTTTCACTTTAATTTTTTTAACTAAATGGACATCTTGACTTCGAAAGTGGTTTTACAAATAACTACTTTTGAGGTCTAAGATGTCTTTTTTATTTATGATCTTGAATAGTTAAATATTTTGTATGATGGAATGCTGAACCTAAGCTATGATAAAATATTTACAAACAAAAAGGAATAGGGGATTACGGTGATTAATAAAAAAGTCAGAGTATATCAGACTCCTTTGGAAAGGGCTAACACATCATATGATACAGAGGTACATAAAGAAATTATTCATAAAGAGAAAAATTTTTACAATGTACTTTTTGATAATATACAAGTAGGAAAGGTAATAGAACGGCGTTTTCTAATAAAAAAAGATGATTGTCCTATAGCATTTATAAAATCTCTTATTCCGTGTATCCACTCAAATATTAAATCAAATGAATGTGTTAACCTAGAAAAAGAAGTAGATGATTTACTACAGGTTAAAATAGTTAAAAAGGAGTTTTCATTAACTTGGCCAACGAATGAAGAGGCGGAAATACTGCATATCATTGGTGATGGTCAAATAATAGTTGAGAAACAATACTTATTGAACCGCGAAAATAAAATAATCAGATATGAAGAAGAAAGTTCAAGTCCAGAGACATTCATTTTTGAGGAATAGTAGGTGATTGCATGGGAAAATTTTTATATCAAAAAGCTCGAGAAGAAATAATTTCTTTGATACAGGATGGAGATATTAAACCTAGTGAAAAAATAATGCCTGAGCGAGAGTTATCAGAATTACTTGGATACAATAGGATGACTATAAAAAAAGCAATCAACTCATTAGTTGCTGAGGGTGTTCTTATGAAAAAAAGGGGAGCGGGTACTTTTTTGTTAGGTACAGATAATTCCAATAAGTTTGATATCGGAGATGAGGCACCTATTTCTTTAAGTCAAGGCATAAAAGTAAAAGGTATGATTTCTTCTAGTTTCGTTGAATCCTTTAAGATTATCTATGATACTCCTGAATTGATGACTATTTTCGGTGATTATTTTGAGTTCTTTGAGTTGATTCGAGTAAGAGAGGCTGATAGTGAAGCAGTGTCAATACAAAAAGCATATTTTCCATTTAGATTATTTAAGGATGCACACCGTTATGATTTTAGTCAATTTTCTCTTTATGACTACATGGAATATAAAAATAAACGACCAATAATATTTAAAAAAAGGTTTTTCGCTCGGCGTGTTGAGAAAAATATGAATTTAGAAAAAATTGGTGCTCGTGCTGGTGAGTATGTCCTATGTATAGAGTACTTAGGTTACACAGAACAAAATGAGCTCGTTGAATATACACAATCATTTTTTGATTCCAACAAGGTAAACTTAGCTATAGAAATACCAAGATGATTGGTTCCTTAATTGGTTCCTAAAAGAGACCTATTTTGAAAATTGGTCTCTTTTTTATTGTTTTAAAGCGTTTTCCAACATATTATTAAGATAAAGAAAGATAGAAAAAAATAAAAACTGGAGGACAAAAATGGAGATAGTTTTAGCTAGTCATTCCAACTTATCCGTTGGAATGAAGGAAACCACTGAGTTTATCATGGGAAAACAAGATAATCTTCATGCAATTGCAGCGTATGTTGAAGAAGGGAAAAGTGTAGGTGATCAGTTAGAAGAATTGGTTTCTAGTCTCGCAACAAATGAGGTGATTTTTATAACCGATTTAAAGGGAGGTAGCGTAAATAGTGCAGTGAGTGAGTATATGATTGGAAAAGAGAAATATTTCCTGATTTCAGGAATGAATCTTGCTTTAGTATTAGAATTGTTATCAGTATCATTCAAGGAAAAAAGAGAAGAGGTGATAAAACAATTGGAAGAAATCGTCGTTAACTCGGCTAGTGGAACTGAAGTAATCGATGTAAATAATTTGGGAACCCAAATAGATGAAGATTTTTAAACTTAGGAGGTTTTAAAAAAGATGATTAAAATGACAAGAATTGACTACAGATTATTACATGGACAAGTAGCTTTTGCATGGACAAAGAACCTATCAGCAAATGCAATACTGATCGCAAACGATGATGTTGTAAATGATTCGTTTAGAAAACAAACGTTAAACTTAGCAAAACCGAATGATACGAAGCTTATTTTTAAAAGTATAGAGGATTCAATTAAAGCAATAAAAAGTGGTGTTACAGATAAATATAGTGTGTTTATCGTAGTCGAAAATGTTCATGATGCTTATAGATTAACTAAAGCTGTCCCAGAGATTAATAAGGTCAATTTAGGTTTATCTGCTAAGAGAGAGAATACTGAAAACATTGCCAAAGCTGTTTATGTTACAGAAACTGAGATTAAGGAATTAAATGAATTAGTTGGTTCAGGAGTAGAAGTCTTAGTAAAACAAGCACCAAACGATGCGAATGTTGAATTTAGATCACTTTTGAAATAGAAAGAAGGAGATGAGTTCTATGGTTGTACAAACGATTGGAATATTTTTAATTGCCTTGATTGCAAATATGCAAGACTTTTTGGGAGCCTCATTTATTGGTAGACCCTTGGTTACAGGTCTTTTTGTAGGATTACTTTTTGGTGATATAACACAAGGATTGATCATGGGAGCTACTTTAGAATTAGCTTTCTTAGGTTTGATGGGGGTAGGTGCAACAGTTCCCCCAGATGAAATCATTGGAGGAATTTTAGCAACAGCACTTGTTCTAAAAAATGGATATGGCGTAGATGTAGCATTAACACTCGTTTTACCAATAGCCGCTTTAGGATTAGCAATCAAAAATATTTTATACGTTATCATTTTTCCAGCGATGACACATAAAGCGGATAAATTAGTTGAACAGGGGAAAATTAAACAAGCAGCAAATATGCATCTAATCGCATCATTTACCAGAATTATTATGATGACAACCGTAACCACAGTTGCATTTGTTATCGGTAGTAGTACTGTTGATATGATTTTAGATTTGATTCCACAAGCTTTTATTGATGGTATGAACATTGCTACTAATATTTTACCAGCGGTCGGATTTGCAATGTTAATTAATATGACTTTTTCAAAAAAAGTTGCACCCTTTTTCTTCTTGGGATTTGTTTGTTCAGCTTATCTACAATTGGATATGATTGCTACAGCAATTGTGGGAGCAATCTTTGCAGGAATTATGTATATTATCTTGGATACCATTGAAAAGAGCAAAGGACAAAATAACAACGGTGGAGAGGAGCAATACGATGACTTCTAAAAACTTAACTAAAAAAGATTTAATGGGAATTTTTTGGAGATCTATGCCGATGGAGGCCTCATTTAACTACGAACGTATGATGAGTTTAGCCTTCTCTTACTCAATGAGTGGAGTAATTCAAAAGCTTTATTCCGACGTTAATGATCAAAAAGCAGCAATGCAAAGACATTTAGAATTCTTTAATTGTACTTCTGCGACATCTCCATTTATTGCTGGTGTAGCTGCTTCAATGGAAGAGAGAAAAGCAAATGATCCTTCATTCGATGAAAGTTCGATTAATGCGATGAAAGCTGGTTTGATGGGACCGATTTCAGGTATAGGTGATTCAATTTTCTGGGGAAGCTTAAGAATTATCGCAAGTGGGATAGGTATTTCACTAGCAAAGCAAGGTAGTATTTTAGGTCCTATTCTATTTTTAATAGTGTTTAATGTCCCAAATGTATTGGTCAGATATTTTGGAACATTATGGGGATATAAAGCTGGAGTCACATTTATAGAAAAAATGTCTAGCGGTTTAATGGAAAATATTACGTATGCGATAAATATTCTCGGTAATACCGTTATTGGAGGTATGGTAGCGTCAATGGTAATCATTAACATCCCTGTAAAACTAACCAATGGGAAAGATGCTCAAACTATTCAAGGCTTACTAGATTCTATGATGCCTGCACTATTACCGTTACTGATTACTTTCTTGTTTTGCAGACTGTTAAAGAAAGACGTTAAAGTAATTTATATCTTACTAGCTATTTTAATTGTTAGTGTTCTAGGTGCTATTTTTGGATTTTTATCTGTATAAAAAGGAGAGTAAATTGATGTATTTCAAATCAGAAAATTTTGTGAACGATTACCAAAAGGTTGTAACCCAGTTTAATGATGTAGAAAAAATTGCTAGAAATTTGCAACAAAGAAATATTACAAAACTTTACCTAATAGGTTCTGGCGGAACATATACAAAGTTTGTTGATATGCGGCCAATGCTTTTTGAAAAAATTGATATTCCATTTTTAATTGTCAGCCCAGAAGAACTGTCTGAGTTATATTTTGATCAAATTGATGAAAATACATTGCTGATCGTGGGAACAAAGACTGGAGCTACTGAAGAACTAATTGATGTTTTGAAGAAAGCGAAAGAAAAAATTCCTGAAGTTATGATTTATGGATTTATTGGTGATGACGAGACAGAGTTAGATAAATTAAATATTTTAAGCTATCGTACTAGTTCTGTGGATACAGATGTACATTTAGTTCTTTTTGGTTGGTTCATTCTATGCTTTACAGAGAATGATGATATCATTTTATCTGAATTCAAAAAGGAGTTAGAGTTAGTAGGAGAAAAGGTAGCTTCAGAAATTTCGAGAAATGAGGAAACCGCTATTAACTTAGTACAATCTTCAGATCCAAGCCGCATGCAAATGTGGGTTACATCTGGGCGATTATGGGGTGAAGCGTGTTGCTTTTGCAATTACATTTTGGAAGAAATTCAATGGATTCAGGCACAAGCTATCCATTCATCAGAATTCTTCCATGGTCCTTTCGAATTGATAAGTGATGACTTTCAGGTAAATGTGGTTTTGAATTCTAGAGAAACTCGAAATCAAGATCTTCGTGTAAAACAATTTATTGATCAACACTCAACTGCTTCAAATACAATTGATATGAAAAATTTCAACATCGAAGATTTTGCTGATGAGTTAATCAAATTTATTGAGCCATGGTTGCTAAATCATTATTATGACTTACTACTACGTATCTATGAACAAAAAACAGGAAAGTCAGCAAAAACTCGTCGATATTATCGTGTAATGGAATACTAATGGACGTTTATACCCTCTTTGAATTTCTATCGATTCATTTTCAAATCATCCATTTTCAAAACAAAAAGAAAAAATTTGTTAAATGGTTTAGTAGTGTATTTACAAATGATTCGATAACTCAAAAAAGTCCTAATTTTTTTTATCGAGATGAGTCAACAAAGACAATTGTTGTGAATATTACTACTCCAGAATGGAGCATATTTGGAGATCGTTTTCAGACACAAAAAAATAGAGAAAGATATTTGAAGAAGTTAGG
>NZ_KE136360.1 GCF_000406965.1 Enterococcus avium ATCC 14025
ATTATATAATATTTCACTGCCAATTGAAGAATGCTATTACATCTACAATATTACTCAAAACCTGGATTGACACTAAAAATAAATTTGTGGACACTAACTTAATGAAAAGTTAGTGTCACTTTTTTTGTGTGAATAGATAACTTGTATCACAAAAAGCCTGTTAAACCAAGTGTTTTGAAAATTTAAACTAATTGGCACGCCAATTGCTAGTAATAAAGTGAAAAGGAGGAATTCTATGAGAAAGATTTTATGTATCAGTCATGGAAATTTAGCTAAAGGAATGACTGAAACAGTGAAAATGATTGTAGGAGATTTTAAGAACATCGATTATTATTGTGCTTATTCTAAAGAAGATGAAGATATCGAAAGAGAAATCAATCGTATTATCGAAGAAAATCACGGAAATGAACTTTTCGTTATTTCAGATATTTTTGGTGGAAGTGTAAACAATGAATGGATGAAGAGGATAAACAATGACAATAGTATTCATCTTGTTGCAGGCATGAATTTAGCATTTGTAATTGAACTATTGGTGTTAATCAACGATTCACAAATGAAGGGGGACGAGGCAATTTTAAGGGCAATGAAAACTGCTACAGAAGGTTTTATTTATTGCAATCAGTTAAAAATGAATATTTCAGAAGATGATTTTTAGGAGGGATAAACATGATTAAGCTAGTTAGAGTTGATCACCGATTGATTCATGGTCAAGTCGCCTTATCTTGGACAAACAGCATAAAGGCTGACTGTATTTTAGTTGCAAATGATACTGTCGTAACTGATCCATTACAAAAAGCAACACTAAAAATGGCTTGTCCTCATAATATCAAAGTAGTAATCAAGACGGTTGAGGATTCGATTAAAGCTATCAATTCGGGAAAAACAGACAAGTATAAACTATTTATTGTCGTAGGCTCTATCGGAGATGCCTATCAATTGATTAAGGAAGTACCCGAGATTACTAGATTAAATCTTGGTGGTACTAAGGCTCGCGAAGGAACGAAGAATATTTCAAAAGCAATTAATGTTTTACCGGATGAAGAAAAACAGCTAAAAGAGTTAGCTGCTAGTGGGATTAATTTAGAAATTCAGCAAGTGCCAACTGACACAGTTATCAATTATAAATAGAATCTGGAGGAAAAAAATGATTATTCCAATGCATGAACTATTGAAGGAAGCAAAAAAAGGAAAATACGGAGTAGCTGCTCCAAACGTGTTCAATCGTGAAACCATTGAGGCATGTTTCTTGGCTGCAAAAGAGTTAAGAGCACCAATCATTTTGGATGTTGCTGGGGTACATGGAATTTATGAATGTGCAGACATCGCCCGTTTTTACGAGAGAAGATATCCAGAAGTACCTGTTGCACTAAACTTGGATCATGGTGGACCATTTGAGGATATTGTCAATGCAATTCGTGCTGGATTTAGTTCAGTTATGATTGACCGATCTCAAAGCAGCTTTGAAGATAATGTTAAAGAAACAGCAGAAATAGTTAAGATTGCTCATGCTTGTGGAGTTTCAGTTGAAGCTGAGCTAGGTCATGTGGGACAAGCGTATGAGTATGATAAAACTCGAGATACAGGATTGACCAGACCTGAGGAGGCTGCTGATTTTCTAAAACAAACCTCCGTAGATTGTTTAGCAGTAGCTGTTGGGACTTCACATGGTGTTTACAAGGGAGGCTGCAAAATTGATTTTCCACTACTTGATACACTTGCTTCACAAATTGAACAACCATTAGTTCTTCATGGAGGTTCCGGATCTGGTGATGATAATTTACGCATGACAATCGAGCATGGAATTCAAAAAGTCAATTTGAATACAGATTTAGTTATGTCTGGTCTAGATAGAATTCAAGCCTGCTATGAAAATAATTTAGAAATTAAGGTGCCAACGGGAGCAAATATGGACGAGTTTACTACTAAACGGATGAACATGCAACAACTTTACTTAGTAGGTGCTGAAGGCTACAAAGAGAAGCTCAAACACTATATGAAATTGTTTAAGTCAGATGGAAAATGGTAAAGATGATAAATCGGTTTGCACCGATGAATCTTACTTATCAAAAATTTCAACTACAAACATTTTTGAATGATGTTTCAGAAGTAGGATTCACTAAAATCGATCTGTGGACCTGTCCGACTCACTTTTATGTTGATGCTTTTTCTCATAGTGATACCGATCAATTAAAAAGACAGTTGCAACAAAAAAAGCTGTCTATCAGTTGTATCAGTCCACGACAAAGTTGTCCTAATCCTTTTCACTTAGCGGCAAAAGACAAAGATATGATTCGCCGTACAAAAAACTATTTTCAACAGGTTGTGTACAGCGCTCATGAACTCGAGGCGTCTAGAATCATGATTACTTCTGGGTGATCGTTTAATGATGAAACTAAAGTAGAAGCATGGAAAAGATCTGTTAGTCTTTGTAAATGGTTATGCCACTTTGCAGAATCTTATGGAGTAAAAGTCGCTATTGAACCTTTGACTCCTCAAAGTACCAAATTAGTAAATTCTATCGAAGAAATGAAGAAATACATTGCCGATGTAGATGAACGTAATTTAAAAATTATCGTTGATACAGGAACAATTCGACGAGAAAAAGAAAGCTTATCTCAGTATTTTCAATTTTTTGGAGAAATAATTGATTACTGTCATCTTACAAATTACAAAAAAGGGCAATTTGCACATGTAGATTGGACAAATGGCGAACTACGTCTTGCGTCAACCTTGAAAGAAATTGAACAAAATCATTATCAGGGCGATTTTTGTTTAGAGTATACGCATAGGGACTATTTGGATAATCCTAGAGAAATATATGAAACCACGTATAATCAAATTTTAAAAATGGAGGAAATCAAATGACAAACTCAATGTCGACAAAATTTGCAGTTATTACTGAGAAATTCATTGCAGAAGTCCATGAACGAGAAATTCCTGCGTTGAAAGATGACCAAGTCTTGGTCAAGGTGAATGCATGTAATCTTTGTACTTCAGAATATGGCGTATGGGATGGAGCAAGACTTGGAAAGCAACCACTACCTATGGCTTTCGGACATGAATACAGCGGTGTGATCGTCAATATGGGATCAAAAGTAAAGGGTTTTGATGTTGGAGATACAATTGGTGTTGGTTACGATTGGTGTGGTGAATGCGACTTTTGCAAAGAAGGAAAAACAAGTCAGTGTCCACATCGAGGCATCATGAATATTGCTTCGGACGATGGCTATTATGGGAATTTTGGTTGTGGAGAATATGTAGTTAAAACTTATCGCGCGCTTTGTAAGATGGATCCTTCGGTAGACCCATCAGAAGCTGCTTTTGTCGAACCGGCAGGCACAGTTGTAGAAGGTTTGCGCAAATTAAGAGTAGTAAAAGGTGAAACAATAGTAGTTATTGGTGCAGGCACAATGGGAATTCTAAATGCCTTAATTGCACGCGAAATGGGGTGTCGTGTGATTTTAACCGAAATGATGCCTAAAAAAATTCAAACGGCAAGAGAGTATGGTTTCGATGTTGTTGACGTATCAAAAACGGACCCAGTTAAAGCTGTAAAGACGTTAACTAAGGAAAAAGGAGCAGATGCTGTAGTCGTTGCGGTTGGTGCTACGTCAGCCAATAATCAAGCCTTAGAGATGATTAAACAGATTGATGGACGAATTCTTTTATTTGCTGCTGGGTATCCTGCACCAGAAATGAATATTGATTCAAATACAATTCATTACAGAAAGATGGAGCTACTAGGAACATTCAGTGCAGATATAGATGATTTCCAATATGCAGCTGATCTGATTAGTGAGAAGAAGATTGATGTTTCCAAGTTGGTTGAAAAGAAATTCTCTCTGAAAGATGTTCAATCCGCATTTGAGGCAGCAACAGTCCCAGGTGCTTATCGAGTTAGTATCGTTTTTTAGTAAAGTAAAGGAGGAGAAACCATGTTACAAGCAGTTCTCGCAGGGTTAGTATTAGGTATTTGTAAAATGGATATGTTCTTTGGGTACTGTTATCTTTCACGACCACTAGTTGCTTCGACATTAATGGGATTAGCGTTGGGAGATGTGACCCAAGGGATCATTATCGGGGGTGTTCTTGAGGTTATTTTTATTGGTTCATTTCCAGTAGGTGCAGCAGTCAGTCCCGATGGCGCTGCAGCTGGGGTAATTGGAACAGCATTTGCGATTATGACCAATTCGGGTGCTGAACTTGCAACCGCTTTGGCAGTTCCTATTGGACTTTTAGGCGGCTTTCTATTTATTGTAGTAAAACTATTTAATTCTGTTTTTTCTACAGCTATGGGTAAACAATTGGAAAAGAGGAAAATGAAGGCGGCTTCACGGATTTATGTTATTGGATGTTGGATTTCTACATTTGGTATTTATTTTGTATTTGGTTTATTAGCTGTTTATTCAGGAAGCGGAGCCGTTCAAACCTTTGTTAAATCAATTCCAGTTGATGTGATTAACGGTTTATCTGCTGCAGCAAATTTGTTACCAGCTATTGGATTTGCCATGCTATTAAAAATGATAATTAGTAAGAAAATGTCTCCCTTTTTCTTTATTGGTTTTATGCTCGCTGCATATTTAAAGTTACCAACGATTGCAATTACTCTTTTGGCTGTAATGTTTGTAATTATCATGCTAACACCTCACAATTTGAATACTTCACCCGCTGTAGGACAGGAGGATATTGACGATGACTTCTAAATTATCAAAAAGAGATTTGAATCGAGTTTTTGTAAGATATATTGCACTGAACTGTATGAACGATTATCCAGGACAGATGCACAGTGGTTTCACGTTTTCAATGCTTCCGTCATTAGAAAAAATTTACGCAGAACATCCTGAAAAATTAAATGAGTCCGTGATGAGACACCATGCTGAGTACTTCAATATTACACCATCATTGGCGGGCTTTCCATTGGGAATAACGTTAGCGATGGAAGAAGAAAATGCTAAATCGGAAGATTTTGATGTTACTACAATAAGTGGTATGAAAACTGCATTAATGGGACCACTATCAGCTATCGGGGATACGATTTTCCCTGCAACACTTAGAATTATTGCCACAGCAATGGTAACTGAAATGGCGGCGAAAGGTAGTATTTTGGCTCCTATTATTTTCTTACTGGTGTATAACATCCCAAACTTTTTAGCAAGATTTTATTCTTTAAAATTAGGCTATAACTTGGGTAGTGACTTCATTATCCAATCAGAAAAGTCTAATATCATGCAAAAAGTTTCGTATGCTTGCTCTGTTGTGGGCTTAATGGCTATTGGTGCTATGTGTGCTTTTAATATCAAAATTTCTACACCGATTGTAATTGGTGGGTCAGTGAAAGATGGGGCAATGAAATTACAAGAAACCTTAGATAGTATTTTACCAGGAATGCTCTCGTTGATTCTCGTGGGTATTATTTACTGGCTTTTAGATAGAGGAGTGAAAGTGGTCCCTTTACTATTAGGTACAATGGTTGTTGGTGTCGCTCTGTTCATGTTGGGAATTATAGCTTAAGGAGAAATGGATATGAAGAAAGCATTAATCATTGGAGCGGGCAACATAGGGCGCGGCGTCGTAGGCTATTTATTAAATCGTGATGGTTATAAACTTTCATTTTATGATGTTCATCCAGAGCATTTGATAGAAATGAAGAATTTGGGCGGTTACTCAGTGTTTGTTGACGATAATAATAGACAGACAGAGTTTCATGTATCTGATTTTTTGATCATAGATTCAGATAAATTATCCAAAGCGTTGGAAGAACATGATTTTATCTTCTGCTGTGTTTATGAAGGAGCTTTTAAAAGTATTGCAGAAAATCTAGCAAGGGCTATACAAGATTGTGAGAAAAACAATTTTAAAAATGTCATGCTATGCGTTAATTCACTGGGAGCTCCTCAAAAATTTGTTCAATATATCAGCGAGTATTTGAAAAATGACCCTTTATCATTGGATTACTTTAATGAAAAAGTTGGAATAAATCAAGTTATGGTCCTTTCAGCAGCATTACCGCTTCCAAAAGAGTTAAGTGAAAATTATCCATATGCAGTTATGATTACTGCTAATCCTCATCTAGAAATTGATGGAATAACATTCACAGGAAAAAAACCAGAAATTCTAGATGTTGAATTTGTCGATAATACTGAAGGAAGAATTTACAGGAAGGTATATGTAGGCAATATGCGTCATACTATGGCCGCTTTTATTGGAGTAATAGAAGGCTTAACATATATTTATGAATCACAACAAGATCCACGAATTAGACCTTGG
>NZ_KE136361.1 GCF_000406965.1 Enterococcus avium ATCC 14025
ATGTGAAGTCCCAACAGCTACTGCTAAACAATCTACGGAGGTTTGTTTTAGAAAATCAGCAGCCTCCTCAGGTCTGGTCAATCCTGTATCTCGAGTTTTATCATACTCATACGCTTGACCCACATGACCTAGCTCAGCTTCAACTGAAACTCCACAAGCATGAGCAATCTTAACTATTTCTGCTGTTTCTTTAACATTATCTTCAAAGCTGCTTTGAGATCGGTCAATCATAACTGAACTAAATCCAGCACGAATTGCATTGACAATATCCTCAAATGGTCCACCATGATCCAAGTTTAGTGCAACAGGTACTTCTGGATATCTTCTCTCGTAAAAACGGGCGATGTCTGCACATTCATAAATTCCATGTACCCCAGCAACATCCAAAATGATTGGTGCTCTTAACTCTTTTGCAGCCAAGAAACATGCCTCAATGGTTTCACGATTGAACACGTTTGGAGCAGCTACTCCGTATTTTCCTTTTTTTGCTTCCTTCAATAGTTCATGCATTGGAATAATCATTTTTTTCCTCCAGATTCTATTTATAATTGATAACTGTGTCAGTTGGCACTTGCTGAATTTCTAAATTAATCCCACTAGCAGCTAACTCTTTTAGCTGTTTTTCTTCATCCGGTAAAACATTAATTGCTTTTGAAATATTCTTCGTTCCTTCGCGAGCCTTAGTACCACCAAGATTTAATCTAGTAATCTCGGGTACTTCCTTAATCAATTGATAGGCATCTCCGATAGAGCCTACGACAATAAATAGTTTATACTTGTCTGTTTTTCCCGAATTGATAGCTTTAATCGAATCCTCAACCGTCTTGATTACTACTTTGATATTATGAGGACAAGCCATTTTTAGTGTTGCTTTTTGTAACGGATCAGTTACGACAGTATCATTTGCAACTAAAATACAGTCAGCCTTTATGCTGTTTGTCCAAGATAAGGCGACTTGACCATGAATCAATCGGTGATCAACTCTAACTAGCTTAATCATGTTTATCCCTCCTAAAAATCATCTTCTGAAATATTCATTTTTAACTGATTGCAATAAATAAAACCTTCTGTAGCAGTTTTCATTGCCCTTAAAATTGCCTCGTCCCCCTTCATTTGTGAATCGTTGATTAACACCAATAGTTCAATTACAAATGCTAAATTCATGCCTGCAACAAGATGAATACTATTGTCATTGTTTATCCTCTTCATCCATTCATTGTTTACACTTCCACCAAAAATATCTGAAATAACGAAAAGTTCATTTCCGTGATTTTCTTCGATAATACGATTGATTTCTCTTTCGATATCTTCATCTTCTTTAGAATAAGCACAATAATAATCGATGTTCTTAAAATCTCCTACAATCATTTTCACTGTTTCAGTCATTCCTTTAGCTAAATTTCCATGACTGATACATAAAATCTTTCTCATAGAATTCCTCCTTTTCACTTTATTACTAGCAATTGGCGTGCCAATTAGTTTAAATTTTCAAAACACTTGGTTTAACAGGCTTTTTGTGACACAAGTTATCTATTCACACAAAAAAAGTGACACTAACTTTTCATTAAGTTAGTGTCCACAAATTTATTTTTAGTGTCAATCCAGGTTTTGAGTAATATTGTAGATGTAATAGCATTCTTCAATTGGCAGTGAAATATTATATAATTGTTCAATAGGACGAAAAGCGGTACTGATTAATGATCCTAACTGTTCTTGATTTTCTCCAAAATATCCGTCTTTCGGAAAGGAGTCCATTTTTTTCCCACGCATTAATCGTTCAATCATACAACTAATGTGGACATATAGATTTAGTTTCTGACTATTGTTTAATTGTCTATTTAAATATCGCTCCAACGAATCCAAACAAGGTTCAATTTGAGTAATGATTTTATTACTATCTAAGATAGTCAATGAATCAATAATCTTATTCAAAGATAAATTCTTGATCATTTCATTATTCACAACTTCAGCTAACTCTTTTGTTGTGTGTGTTTCTAACAATTTTAAAAGACGGTTATCCTTATCGGTAAATAAATCCTCAATAGAAATAAATGGTAAGCTGTCAATATGAGGATTATTAGTACCAATTAATCCTATAACTTCATTAGTCTTAAATACCTCCAACTCTAGTCCCTTTTGGAGAATTTTTTCGAAATCTTGAGCGATAAAGTAGACTGAACTTTCTTTTGGGACAATTCTTGTAAACATCTCTTTTAGCTTTAACGCAGTTCCATATCCAGTGCTACAAGAAATGATAATCGTTTTCTTTTTTGTCCTTTCAGGATAAATAATTTGGCAATTAATCTTACCACTTTCTTTCATTTTTTCAGATATTTCAATCATACTTACGCCCTGTTGTAGTAAACTACCTCCCCACAAAGCCATTTCTGTAGAAACATTGTTTACCAAAATGATGGGAGATGATGTGCTTTGAACTAATTTTTTACCGATATTATGAAGTGATCCCATATCAACTAAGACTAATAAGCCTTCTTGATAATTATTAGTCTTTATATAGTTTTCAATTCGTTCGATCATTTCATCTGTGCTTATATCTAAAGGCATATCAAATGAATCATAAATATGGGCTTTTAGCATCCGATTAACGACGCTGCTAATACTACTTGCAGTGGCATAACCATGAGCTACAATCAAACCACTAAATTTTTTTGATTCTACCTGATTGACAGTGCCAATTAATTGCGTTAATAGAATGAAAAGTTTATCAAACTCACTTAATGAAATATCTAAATTGTTCTCAAGCATTTGAAAGAGTGCTTGAGTATCTTGTCTAACCATTTTCTGAAGATGTTTATATAAGTTTCTTATTTCACATACATTTACGCTAAAACGTAAAGTATCATTTCTTTTCAATAAATAATGGGCAATAATAAATATGTCGTTTCCATTAAAAAGATTGTTCTTTGAATGCA
>NZ_KE136362.1:2500-13427 GCF_000406965.1 Enterococcus avium ATCC 14025
TCTAATCAGCTATGTATTCACTGAAAAGTAACATCCTATAAAAGATGCTGGGTTTCCCCATTCGGAAATCTCCGGATCAAAGCTTACTTACAGCTCCCCGAAGCATATCGGTGTTAGTCCCGTCCTTCATCGGCTCCTAGTGCCAAGGCATCCACCGTGCGCCCTTATTCACTTAACCTTATCTTGACTTTCGTCAAGGGTCTTACTAATTCCCATGAGCGATCATGTTCCTTAGTAATAAATAAGCAATTGAACTTATTAAAAAACTCATTCAACGCGGTGTTCTCGGTTTGTTTAAAATTGTTTCTGTATCCAGTTTTCAATGAACGAATGATGACTGACGTCATCAATGGAGCCTAGCGGGATCGAACCGCTGACCTCCTGCGTGCAAAGCAGGCGCTCTCCCAGCTGAGCTAAGGCCCCGATATTGCTATCTAATTGAGAGTAAACCTCTCAAAACTGAACGAATAAAACATTCCTGTGTAGTTTCCGTAACGTTCATCTTCGATGAACTATTTCCTTAGAAAGGAGGTGATCCAGCCGCACCTTCCGATACGGCTACCTTGTTACGACTTCACCCCAATCATCTATCCCACCTTAGGCGGCTGGCTCCAAAAGGTTACCTCACCGACTTCGGGTGTTACAAACTCTCGTGGTGTGACGGGCGGTGTGTACAAGGCCCGGGAACGTATTCACCGCGGCGTGCTGATCCGCGATTACTAGCGATTCCGGCTTCATGTAGGCGAGTTGCAGCCTACAATCCGAACTGAGAGAAGCTTTAAAAGATTAGCTTAGCCTCGCGACTTCGCGACTCGTTGTACTTCCCATTGTAGCACGTGTGTAGCCCAGGTCATAAGGGGCATGATGATTTGACGTCATCCCCACCTTCCTCCGGTTTGTCACCGGCAGTCTCGCTAGAGTGCCCAACTAAATGATGGCAACTAACAATAAGGGTTGCGCTCGTTGCGGGACTTAACCCAACATCTCACGACACGAGCTGACGACAACCATGCACCACCTGTCACTTTGCCCCCGAAGGGGAAGCTCTATCTCTAGAGTGGTCAAAGGATGTCAAGACCTGGTAAGGTTCTTCGCGTTGCTTCGAATTAAACCACATGCTCCACCGCTTGTGCGGGCCCCCGTCAATTCCTTTGAGTTTCAACCTTGCGGTCGTACTCCCCAGGCGGAGTGCTTAATGCGTTAGCTGCAGCACTGAAGGGCGGAAACCCTCCAACACTTAGCACTCATCGTTTACGGCGTGGACTACCAGGGTATCTAATCCTGTTTGCTCCCCACGCTTTCGAGCCTCAGCGTCAGTTACAGACCAGAGAGCCGCCTTCGCCACTGGTGTTCCTCCATATATCTACGCATTTCACCGCTACACATGGAATTCCACTCTCCTCTTCTGCACTCAAGTTTCCCAGTTTCCAATGACCCTCCCCGGTTGAGCCGGGGGCTTTCACATCAGACTTAAGAAACCGCCTGCGCTCGCTTTACGCCCAATAAATCCGGACAACGCTTGCCACCTACGTATTACCGCGGCTGCTGGCACGTAGTTAGCCGTGGCTTTCTGGTTAGATACCGTCAAGGGATGAACATTCTACTCTCATCCTTGTTCTTCTCTAACAACAGAGTTTTACGATCCGAAAACCTTCTTCACTCACGCGGCGTTGCTCGGTCAGACTTGCGTCCATTGCCGAAGATTCCCTACTGCTGCCTCCCGTAGGAGTTTGGGCCGTGTCTCAGTCCCAATGTGGCCGATCACCCTCTCAGGTCGGCTATGCATCGTTGCCTTGGTGAGCCGTTACCTCACCAACTAGCTAATGCACCGCGGGTCCATCCATCAGTGACGCAAAAGCGCCTTTCAAACCGAAACCATGCGGTTTCGATTGTTATACGGTATTAGCACCTGTTTCCAAGTGTTATCCCCTTCTGATGGGCAGGTTACCCACGTGTTACTCACCCGTTCGCCACTCCTTTTCTTTCGGTGGAGCAAGCTCCGGTGAAAGAAAAAGCGTTCGACTTGCATGTATTAGGCACGCCGCCAGCGTTCGTCCTGAGCCAGGATCAAACTCTCATAAAAAGTGTTTGAAACAGTCTTGCGACTGTTAAGCTCAATTGTATTAATTGACTTGCTAGCATATTGCTTGCTATGTTGTTTGCTTCTATAATAGAAGCGCCCTACACATTTGGTTTGTTTTATTCGTTCAGTTTTCAAAGGTCTACGTTGTTTGTCGCTTTGTTTCAGCAACTTTTATATCTTAACAGGTTACCGAGTAAATGTCAACGACTTTTTTTGAAGTTTTTCCGAAGAGATTATCGACATTTTTTTCTGCGACTTTGATAGAACAACTGAAAATCAGCCATCTGTCAACGATAATTTTAGGTGCTCCGAAAAATTGTTTTCTGTTTCAGAACATAAAATAATATAGCAGTTTTATAGGAATTGGTCAATGAAAAAATAAGAATTTTCCCCACTTTTTTTAAACCCGATGAATAAATATAAATGTTGTGTTCTTTGTTCGTTTTTTTGATCAACAAGCCAATTGTTTCAACATCTCAAAGAATTAATTTTCGTCATTTTATTTTTGATTTTTCCTTAACTCAAGGTACTGAGTTTCGCCTTCCTTCGATTTCTTTGGTAAAATAGTAATGTAATTATTTTTTATATGGACGGAGGAACATTTAATGAAAGTATTAGTTGCAGATGATGACAAAGAAATTGTCGAACTACTTAGTATTTATTTGCATAATGAAGGCTATGAAGTTGTAAAAGCATATGATGGAAAAGAAGCGCTAAGTAAACTTCGAACTACTAATGACATTGATCTACTATTATTAGATATTATGATGCCTGTGATGGACGGTATGCAAGTCGTAAAGGAATTAAGAAAAGAATCTCAAATTCCGATTATTATGTTAACAGCTAAAACAACGGATATGGATAAAATCAAAGGGCTAGTTGCGGGCGCCGATGATTACGTAACAAAACCTTTTAATCCTTTAGAGGTTATGGCAAGAGTAAAATCTTTATTGCGCCGTACTCAGATGCATGTTGCGGAGGATCAACCAGATATACTAGAAATCCAATCTTTGATTATCAATAAAGATTCTCATGAAGTAAAAACAGTTGACGGAAAAGAAATTCAATTAACTGCTCTAGAATTCGGTATCCTCTATCTGTTAGCTAGTCATCCAAATCGTGTTTTCAGTGCTGATGAAATTTTTGAACGAGTTTGGAAGCAAGAAAGTATCGTCTCCGCAAAAACAGTCATGGTTCATGTCAGCCACTTACGTGATAAGATCGAAGAAGCGACTGATGGCGAAAAAGTGATCCAGACTGTTTGGGGTGTGGGCTATAAGATTGATGCAAAATAACATTGAGAAAAAAAAGCGTATCACTCTCACCTCAAAGGAAGTCAGTGAATTAATTGCTGAAGGTATCGTCACAGTTATCTTATTACTTCTATTAAATGTGGCGATTATGGTTCTATTCACACAAATGCTTCAGAATTCTCCTGATTTAACTGATGCAATCTATCGTTCAAAAGATATTTTTGCTAATAACTTTGATAGTGATATATTTTGGAGTGGTCGTAATTTTGTTATTCCTTTCTTTATCATTATTGATGGTTTAGTTGTTTTTTGGCGTTTGATTCGGCGTTATCGACAAATGCAGCTCCGTCATATCATAAATGAGCTTCATTACATTGCTAATGGAAATTACAACTATCGAATTCCTTTCGAATTGCGCGGTGATCTTAGTAAAGTTGTTGATAGTATTAATGGATTGGTTGACAGTACTGTTGCTGCTATTGAAGACGAGAGAGAGATCGAAAAATCCAAAGATGAACTGATCACCAATGTCAGTCACGATATTCGGACTCCTTTGACTTCAATCATCGGCTATCTTGGTTTAATTGAAGATGGTCAGTATCAAAGTGATGATGAAATCCTGAAATATACCAGTATTGCTTATAAGAAGGCAAAACAAATGAAGTCTTTAGTAGAAGATTTATTTGAATATTCTAAAGTTCGACAGCCCTCTGTTCCCGTTAATAATGTATCTTTTGATATGGTACAATTATTAGAACAATTGGCTGCAGACTTTGAGCTAGAAGCTAAGAAAAAAGATATTCAAATCCAAGTAGAGACACAGGAAAGTCAATTGGTAATGGATGGTGACACAGAAAAACTCGTCCGCGTCTTTAATAACCTGATCACTAATGCATTAAAATATGGAGCTGAAGCCGACAAAATAATCATCGAGATTGAGAAATCAAAAAATGAAGCCGTCGTCACTGTTAAAAACAATGGTACTCCAATCCCCAGAGAAGCCCTTGATCAGTTATTTGATCGTTTTTATCGAGTTGATGGTTCTCGTTCTCAAGAAATCAGCGGAACTGGGTTAGGGTTAGCTATTGCCCAAAATATCATTAATCTTCATGGCGGCTATATCTATGCTCAATCAAATGAGGATTGGACGTCGTTTATTATTCACTTACCACTTTATAAGAATCAAATAAAGTCTACGCCGGATAATCATTGACTTTAAATTTTTGATTGCTTATACTGTTCTCAATAAGACATGCAGGAAACCAAGTACGTAAGTTTGTTTTTTTAGAGAGTTGATGGCTGGTGAAAATCAACAAAACAACTTAGGGAAATCCAGTTTCGCATACTGCGTTTTTTGAAAGAAAGACCGGGTAACGTCGATATCCGTTAATCAAGTGCAGCTTTAGGCTGAATTTGGGTGGTACCGCGAAATTCAACACCGTTTCGTCCCTGTTCATGGGATGAGACGGTGTTTTTTATTTTAAAGGAGGAAAAATCAATGCTAGATGTAAAAATGATCCGTAATAATTTTGCAGAAGTAAATGAAAAATTGGCAACTCGTGGCGTCAAAAAAGATGTCTTGGAGCGTTTCTTGGATTTAGACGAACAACGCCGACAATTATTAGTAAAAACAGAAGAGCTTAAAAAATACCGAAATGATGTTTCAGGCGAAATTGCAAAATTAAAACGTGAAAAAAATGATGCTGCTGATAAAATTGCCGAGATGAAAGAAGTCGGTGTAAAAATTAAAGCTCTTGATACACAAGTGGCTGATATCGATGCACAATTGACTGAGATCGCAACAACTTTACCGAACCTCCCCCACGACTCTGTTCCTATTGGTGAAGATGAAGATGATAACGTCGAAGTACGTCGCTGGAGCGAACCACGACAGTTTTCTTTTGAACCAAAAAATCATTGGGATATTGCTGAAGAATTAGATATCTTAGATTTTGAACGTGGAGCAAAAGTTGCTGGTAGCCGTTTTGTTTATTACAAAGGCTTGGCAGCCCGTTTAGAGCGTGCTGTTTATAACTTCATGCTAGACGAGCATGTCTATGAACAAGGCTACACCGAAATGATTACACCTTATTTGGTGAATAGCAAAGCAATGTTCGGAACAGGACAATTTCCTAAATTTAAAGAAGATGTCTTCCAAGTTGAAGATCGCGATTTAACGTTGATTCCAACTGCTGAGGTCCCGTTGACAAATTACTATGCTGACGAAATTTTAGATGGAAAAGATTTACCGATTTACTTTACTGCTTTGTCTCCTTCTTTCCGTTCTGAAGCAGGGAGCGCTGGTCGCGATACACGCGGATTAATTCGCTTGCATCAATTCCACAAAGTAGAAATGGTCAAATTCAGTAATAAAGAGAATTCTTATGATGAACTAGAAAAAATGACCCAAAATGCAGAAATTATTCTACAAAAACTAAACTTACCTTACCGTGTTATTACTTTATGTACTGGAGACATGGGCTTCTCAGCTGCTAAAACTTATGATATTGAAGTTTGGGTTCCTGCTCAAAATACTTATCGTGAAATCAGCTCATGTTCAAACTGTGAAGATTTCCAAGCACGACGCGCAATGATTCGTTATCGCGATGAAGACAGTAAAGTTCAATATGCGCATACGTTAAATGGATCTGGCTTAGCTGTTGGTCGAACCGTCACCGCTATTTTAGAGAACTATCAAAATGAAGATGGATCAGTTACGATTCCAGAAGTATTAGTTCCGTATATGGGTAATGTAAAAGTTATTAAAAAAGAAGACTAATAGTTAAAACTCTGTTCTTAATTTTAGTCAAAAATAGAGCGGCCTCGTATTGTGAGGCCGCTCTGTTTTCGATTATCAATAATCTGAAAATATTAATCTTTTATTGTTCAACTGAATAGTTTGGAGCTTCTTTTGTAATTTGAACATCGTGAGGATGTGATTCTTTTAAACCATTTCCGCTCATTTGGACAAACTGTGCATTTTCACGTAAATGTTCTAAGTTCCCCGCACCAACGTAACCCATTCCAGCCTTCAATCCGCCAATCATTTGGAAAATAATATCTGCCGCAGTACCTTTGTAAGCCACTCGTCCCTCGATACCTTCTGGAACTAGTTTGTTCGCTTCATTGACTCCACTTTGGAAATAACGATCACTTGAACCTTTTTCCATTGCTCCTAATGATCCCATGCCTCGATAAGTTTTAAATCGACGCCCTTGATAAATTTCAAATTCACCAGGAGATTCATCTGTACCAGCTAACATTGAACCTAACATAACTGCATGTCCACCAGCTGCCAAGGCTTTTACGATATCACCAGAATATTTGATTCCACCATCAGCAATGATTGCTTTGCCGTATTGACGAGCAACAGAAGCTGCATCATAAATGGCCGTCAATTGTGGTACTCCAACGCCCGCAACGACACGCGTTGTACAAATTGATCCAGGACCAATACCAACTTTAACAACATCTACACCTGCATCATATAACGCTTTTGCGCCTTCAGCGGTTGCAATATTGCCGGCAATTAAAGTAGCCTCGGAGAATGTTTCACGAATCTCACGAATTTTACGTAAAACTCCTGCGCTATGTCCATGAGCAGTATCGATTACGATGGCGTCAGCCCCTGCTTTTAATAAAGCTTCTGCTCGTTCAAATGTATCACTAGTAACACCGACTGCCGCCGCAACTAATAAGCGACCATGCTCATCTTTCGCTGCGTTAGGAAATTCAATAACCTTTTCAATATCTTTGATCGTGATTAATCCGCTTAAGCGACCATCTTCATCAACGATTGGTAATTTTTCAATTTTGTGTTTTTGCAGTGTTTTTTCTGCATCCTGTAATTTAGTACCAACTGGCGCAGTGACTAAACCATCCTTTGTCATAACCTCATGGATTGGGATATCATAATCTGTTACAAATCGCATATCTCGGTTAGTAATAATACCGACTAATTTACGATTTTCAAGCGTTTCTACGATTGGCACACCACTAATACGATAGCGACTCATCAAATCTTCGGCATCTTGTACCTTATGTTCTGGTGTTAAGAAAAACGGATCAATGATTACACCGCTTTCTGAACGTTTTACTTTTCGAACCTCATCTGCTTGGGCAACAACACTCATATTTTTATGGATAACTCCAAGTCCACCTTGTCGAGCCATAGCAATCGCCATTTTACTATCTGTTACAGTATCCATACTTGCACTCATCAATGGAATGTTCAGTTTGATATTTTTTGCCAATTGTACACTCATATCCACTTCATTCGGTAATACGTGACTCTCAGCCGGAATCAACAAAACATCATCAAATGTCAGACCTTTTTTTGCAAATTTCGTTTCCCAATTAGACATTGTTCGTTACCACTCCCCAGAATTATTTTTAATAAAAAAACTAACAGAATGAACGAGTGAAGTCAACAACTTGAGGCAAAATCCTCATCTAACCTTTATCTTTCTATTTATTCAAACCATTTTTCAAGAAATTCCGTTGTAATTTCACTTTCTTCTTCAATAATCTGATATGTCGTTTTATTTGTTTCAGTATCGCGAATTAAATAAAAGCCTTGCTTATTCATAAAATCATCTAAGTGTATTACTGTATAACGATCATCTATTTGCTGAATTCCCTTAAATACCTCACGTACCAATAATTTTGCTTGATGGATATTCTTTTGTCGCTGGTGGGCTCTTTCCACTGATGCGGTCAATGTGTAACCTTCATCTAAAAAATGCTTAATAATCTCTACCTTGACAACCATTGGTAACTTAAATTTTCGATTTCCGCTCTTTTCACCTGTTGATTCTATATATCCTTTTTGCTCCCAATAGCGAATCTGTCGAGGTGAAACACCCGTTACTTTACTCAATTCACTAATGCCGACTAATAAATCATCACTTTCTAGAAGTTGCTTGACCGTACTATTTTTCACAATGCATCCCTCTCTTCATTTCTGATTATACTTTTGCTAACAATGGTGTCAAGTAAGTTGACAAAGAAATTGAATAGCAGTAAAGTTACAGACGAACAATTATTGTTTCTGAAAATTTCTTAAAAGAGAGAAGGCGTTAGATCGTGAGTAATACGCAAACGGTCGATATTTACGGAAAACCCTACAATCGTTCCTTATTAGTTGTAGTACTATTAATTGGAACCTTCTGTACGGTGTTAAACCAAACATTATTAACAACAGCCTTTCCAGCACTAATGAAAGCTTTTAATATATCTGCTTCTAGTGTTCAATGGCTAACAACTGGCTTCTTGCTGGTAAATGGGATTATGATCCCAATCAGCGCATGGCTGATCAATAAATTTAGTTCAAAGAGATTGTATCTAACAGCGATGACAATCTTTTTGATTGGAACAATAACTTGTTTCGTTGCCCCCAATTTTTCTACTTTATTAATTGGTCGATTAATCCAAGCTGCTGGAGTAGGTATTTCCATGCCATTGCTTCAAAACATCATGTTGTCAATTTTCCCCCCAGAAAAACGCGGCTCAGCGATGGGAATGGCTGGTATCGTCATCGGTCTCGCTCCTGCTTTAGGACCTACCCTATCTGGTTGGATCATAGATCATTATACTTGGCGTGACCTTTTTGGTATGGTCATTCCAATTGTCATTTTAGTTTTAGTACTAGCATTCTTTTTGATGAAAAGTGTCATTCAATTATCTAATCCAAGTATTGATGTGTTGTCGGCCTTTTTATCAACTGTCGGCTTTGGTAGCTTATTATATGGTTTTTCTTCCGTAGGTAATGATGGTTGGGGCAGCTCAAAAGTTATTAGTTTCTTAGTCATAGGGGTATTCGTTATCGGTTTATTCGTATGGCGTCAACTACATTTAGAACATCCATTCTTAGAACTACGTGTTTTCAAATCTCCAACTTTTACAATTGCTGCTATTTTAAGCGGTGTCGTAAATATGGCAATGGTTGGTGCTGAAATGGTTCTTCCTTTATATATTCAAAATATTCGTGGTGAATCTGCCTTTCATTCCGGATTGATGCTATTGCCAGGAGCTTTGATTATGGGGTTGATGATGCCGATTACTGGTGCAATCTTTGATAAACACGGAGCTAAACGATTAGCAATCAGCGGGATGTTAATCCTAACCGCAGCTACGTTACCATTTGCTTTCTTGACTCAAGAAACACCAATTGTAATGATTGTTATTCTTTATGCAATACGGATGTTTGGTATATCAATGGTTATGATGCCAGTTACTACTTCCGGTATGAATGCTTTGCCAATGAATTTGATTAGTCACGGTACTGCGGTAAACAACACTTTCCGTCAAGTTGCTAGTTCAATCGGTACGGCTGTTTTAATCAGTATTTTAACTAATGTCACAAAAGACAACTTGCCAAAAGCAAGTTTGCTAAAATCCTTACCTTTGTCTTATAAAGACCAAGCAATCAACGCCACATTATCTGGTTATCATGCTGCTTTCTTCGTAGCTGTAATTTTCGGACTAGTGGGCTTTATTATCACCTTCTTCTTGAAAAACAATAAAAAGATCGAAGGAGGGAATGTAAAATGATTTTTGTTATCACAATTATTAGCGTAATAGCATTTGCTTTAACAAATATTTTTGCTAAAAAAGCTTGGCAAACATTCCTTTCGATTATATTCGCAGCAATATTCTTAGTTAGCCTAGGTTTTATTATTGCAAACGATCACGATCACTATGGTATGAAGAGAGTCACTGAAACGACTACTCAATCATTAACTTCATCTGCTGATAGCAAAGATATGAAGATGTTGCTTTATCAACCACTTGGTAACGGAGAAGAAAAAGTTTTTTTGTATAAAACCAATGAATCACAGATAAAACCAAAATCAACGGGAACAGATCATGTTACGAATCTCGTAAAAAAGGATCAAACAAAATCTCAATTAAAAATAAAGAAATCCTATTGGGTCTACAAAAATAATACTGCGAAATTTTGGTTTAGATTTACTAGTAAAAATCATCTGTTAATCGAAGAAAAAAATATCTTTGAAGTACAAAAAAATTGGCTGGTTTTAAGTACTAAACAAGCTAAAAAGCTAGCAGAAATAGTACAAGAAAATAAAACTTCTATGCAAACTGAAGCAAAGTCATTTGTCCAAGATAAAGTGAAAGAAGCTCTGATGAAAAATCCAACTTTGAATCAAGCAGCACAACAAAAAATCATTCAACAAGCCACTGCTGATTATCAGCAACAAACAATAGCAAAAATAATTGCTAAGGTAACAAAATAAAAAAGGGCTCTAAGTCAAATCGTGTTGTTTTCATTAAATCACTGAAAGGAAATGCTTCGGCGTTTCCTTTTTTCTTTTTGTTTTTTTGCTCAAATAATGTCGCAAAGATTCTGTTGAATCAGAATTCGCATACGAAGGTGGCGAAAGGTTCTAAAACCGAATGCCACTCTCTTAATCACTTTAATCAAGTTATTCTTCCCTTCAAGTTTTCCGTTCGAATAGGGGTATTTTAACGCATTGATAATCGCTTGTTTGTGTTTGTTTAAGTAAAGAATCGCTTTTTTAAATGCTGGATCAAGCATCGGAGGTAAGTGATCAATGCGTTCGTAAAAGTC
>NZ_KE136362.1:13527-225640 GCF_000406965.1 Enterococcus avium ATCC 14025
TCTTGATAAGGGAGTAATTGAATCCAGCTATCTTTGTAGCCATGATGGATGACGGAGTCGTAGCCGCAACACTCACACCGAGGAGAGGGATAGCTCAGTCGACCAGTAAAGACGGTGGCCATTCTGTCATGGACTTTTTCTTTTGAGACGGCGTCTTTAGGAAAAGTAATATTGGAATCATGAATATTTAGGATTTGTTTGATGGTTTTGTCTAGGCAATTATCTTTATATTTGATATTCTTAATACTGGACATTTGGTTCGCCTCCTATGATTGGGTTCAGCGATTTAATTATAGGACAACCAAATGTCTTTTTGTATAAAAAAATACTTGGTGTTCTCACTCAGAAAGAGTAACAACACCAAATATTATAGAACCTAAAAAAGAAGCAAAGTCCCTTGTGGGATTTTTGCTTCTTTTTATTATCTTCTTGGCGCCGTTGCTAAACTACTAATAATACCGAAACGTTTCTTTAAGTAATAACGTAACGCCAATGCCAGACCCGATAGTATAATCATAACCATTGGATCAAGGATTGGGTTTAACGCTGGCGGTAATAATGCTGCTCCATTAAAAACCAAGAACCAGACAATCGTAACTGAGGCCAACATAAGTATTGTTTTCCACGTTTTCGGTTTTTTCGATTTATCCGCTCCAGGCTGCTCGAATTGGTAAACAAATAAATACATCATATAGAACACTAAACCGCCGACGGCAGAAGCTACGATCAATGTTGTTAAACCATAGGTCACAGTTTGTGTTCCACGTGAAACAAACAATCCCATGATCCCTGCAACAACTCCTAATAGACCAAATAACAGTAGGAAATTGTCAAGCCACATCAGTGATGCGGTAGTCGATTTTTTCTGTTCAGCTGGTTTGTTAACAATTGCATCCAGTCGCTCTGAAACTGTTCCAAATAATTGACGCGCGGTTTTCCCAGTTTTTTGTTCCTCGACTAAAATTGGCAGCATCTCATTTAAGGCTACGATAGTTTGTTCATCTGTTAAATTCGCTGCTTTTAAAGCTTTTTTCAAGTCAAAAATATACTGTTCGTTACGTTTAGTCAACTTCGCTTCAAGTTGATTGTTTTCTGCTTGCAACGTTTGTAACTTTTCTGGTTCCATTGTTTCTTTCCTCCCTAAACGTTGAAACGGAACAACATGACATCGCCGTCTTGCACAACATAATCTTTTCCTTCTAATCTCACACGTCCAGCTTCCTTCGCCGCATGCATACTGCCATATTTATCTAAATCATCAAATGATACTGTTTCAGCTCGAATAAAGCCACGTTCGAAGTCAGTATGGATGATACCTGCTGCTTGAGGAGCTTTAGTACCTTTTCGGAACGTCCATGCTCGAACTTCTTGCTCACCTGCAGTGAAATATGTTGCTAACCCTAATAAGTCATAAGCTGTTCGAATCAATTGATCTAATCCAGACTCTTCAATTCCCATTGCTTCTAAGAATTCTGCTTTGTCTTCATCGTCCAACTCAGCGATTTCTTCCTCCGCTTCGGCACAAACAACGATCACCTCTGAATGTTCACTAGCAGCGAAATTTCGCACGGTTTGCACATATTCATTGCTGTCAGGATCAGCAACAGTATCTTCATCAACATTTGCTACATAAAGTACTGGTTTACTTGTTAGTAAAAAAAGGCCCTTAACAATTTTTTGCTCTTCTTCAGTAAATTCAATCGTACGAGCAGATTGTCCTTCTTCTAAAACAGGCTTTAATTTATCCAGAACTGCTAGTTCTGCCACCGCATTCTTTTCTTTAGTTTTAGCTACTTTTGCTACACGAGTATAGCGTTTATTTACAGAATCTAAGTCGGCTAGAACTAATTCTAAATTGATTGTCTCAATATCTTCTAATGGATCTACTCGTCCTTCAACGTGCGTGATATTTTCATTGTCAAAACAACGCACCACATGACAAATGGCGTCTACCTGACGAATATGGCTTAGAAATTGGTTTCCCAACCCTTCACCTTTACTAGCTCCTTTCACAATTCCAGCAATGTCCGTAAATTCAAATGTTGTTGGAACAGTTTTTTTCGGATGGACTAATTCAGTTAAACGCTCTAGACGCCAATCAGGAACTTCTACCATCCCAACGTTTGGATCAATCGTCGCGAAAGGATAGTTAGCAGCTTCCGCTCCTGCTTTCGTAATTGCATTAAATAAGGTAGATTTACCAACATTTGGCAATCCCACAATTCCGGCTGTTAAGGCCATGTTCTACTTCACTCTTTCTCTGTTAAGAATTATTTCTGAGATAGATCAACTTTCTTCTCAAGGATTTTTTTCATTTTCTTCTCAAAATCGCGTCTTGTCATCATGACGATATGACCACAATTGATACACTTAATTTTAATATCCGCTCCCATACGAATGATTTCCCAGCGATTTGTCTGGCAAGCGTGCGGTTTTTTCATTTCAACGATATCACCTAAATCATACATCTGGCAAACCTCCCATTTCGTATTCATATATATTGTCTAAGATTCATCAAAATGAATATTCAAAATATCTAAGATACGCGTCAAATCTGATGGTGACAAATACTCGATTGAAATTTTGCCTTTACCGTCTTTCTCAACGATTTCAACACCTGTTCCAAATTTATCCATCAAACGATCTTCGCTTTCTCTTAAATAGTAAGGTTTTTCCTTGGTTAATCGAGGACCTTTTCTCTTATCTTTCGCTTTCCCCTCGTTGTATTCAGTAACAATCTGTTCTAATTGACGCACTGTCAGATTCTCTTTTACTGCGCGATTCGCTAGTTTCAAGATTTGATCTTTTTTCTTTAACCCTAGTAAGGTCCGAGCTTGCCCCATTGACAAACGTTCGTCCTGTACCATTTCTTTCACCAGTTTAGGCAGGGTCAATAAGCGTAAATAATTGGCGATATACGGACGGCTTTTCCCTAATCGGTTGGCTACATCCGCTTGCGTCAATTTCAAATTTTTCATCAGCATTTCATAAGCTTCGGCTTCTTCCAATGGATTCAAATCTTCCCGCTGTAAATTTTCCAATACAGCAATCTGCATCATTGCCTCTTCATCAAACTCGCGGATAATCGCAGGGATTGTTTCTTTTCCTGCTAATTTTGAAGCACGAAAACGACGTTCACCAGCAATTAGTTCATACCCTTTTACAGCTGATTTTCTCACAATAATCGGTTGGAAGACACCTGATTGCTCGATTGAATTAGCTAACTCTTGCAAAGACGTTTCGTCAAATGATTTTCGCGGTTGATAAGGGTTGGGGCGCAAATCACTCAAAGGTATTTCAACCACTTGATCGTTTTTTATATCGACTTCTTCAATTTCAGAAAGATCTTGAAACAAAGCATCAATTCCTCGACCTAATCCTTTATTTTTGCTCACGAACTAACACTTCCTTTGCTAGAGCTTGATAAACTTCAGCACCTTTTGATCGTGGATCATAATCGATGATCGGTTTGCCATGGCTAGGTGCCTCAGATAAACGGACATTTCTCGGAATAATTGTATCGTAGACTTTTTCTTGGAAATAACGACGAACTTCTTCAACCACTTCCGCACCAAGATTTGTTCGAGCATCATACATAGTTAACAATACGCCTTCAATCTCTAAACCAGGATTGAAATGTTTTTGAACTAAACGAACCGTGTTCAACAATTGGCTTAACCCTTCTAACGCATAATATTCACATTGAACCGGGATCAAAATCGCATCACTAGCTGTAAAGGCATTAATTGTTAAATGTCCTAATGATGGTGGACAATCTACTAAAATAAAGTCATATTCATCACTTACTTCTGCCAAAGCACTTTTTAAGCGTGACTCACGAGCCATCATAGAAGTTAATTCGATCTCCGCTCCAGCTAATTGTAAAGTCGCAGGAACGATTGACAAATTTTCTCGTGATGTCTTAATGATCGTCTCTTTAATGGAAACCTCATTGACTAAAACGTCATAAATATCTTGTTTTACATCGGGTTTGCGCACACCTAAACCACTTGTAGCATTCCCTTGTGCGTCACTATCAATCAATAAGACTTTCTTTCCGTCTTGAGCTAAGCACGCTCCCAAATTGACAGTTGTAGTTGTTTTTCCAACTCCGCCTTTTTGGTTTGCAACAGATATGATCCGTGCCATCTAATTTCCTCCTAGTTCATATTAAAGTATTTATTTTCCAAAAGAAAATAAGTGATGTTTATCCATTTAAACTACTTTAATGGCTGTTTGTTTGGTAGGCCTGGTTTACGTGGATATTTTTTCGGTGTATCTTTTTTCTTCTGCACTGTAATAATGTGCCGTGTATCTCCATTTGGTAATGAAACATCTTCAGCTTGGAGGAGCTTACCGCCTAATAAAGCAATTGCCGGTTTCGCTTCTACTAATTCCTCTTCACTTTTTGCTGCTTTTAAAGCAAAAAAGTAGCCATTCTTTTTGACTAACGGCAAGCATAATTCTGTTAAAACATTCAGACGTGCCACTGCTCGTGCGGTCACAAAATCAAAAGCTTCACGAAACTCAGAATTTTGCCCAAAAGACTCCGCCCTATCATGATGAAGATACACACCTTCTAATTTTAAAGTCTCTACCAACGTTGTCAAAAATGTGATTCGCTTATTTAAGGAATCCACGATGGTGACCTCTAACTCTGGAAAAACAATTTTTAATGGTAAACTAGGAAACCCAGCACCTGAACCAACGTCACATAACTTTCCTTTCGCTGTGAACGCTTCAGAAAAAGCCAATGTAATGGAATCATAAAAATGTTTTAGGTAGACCTCTTCACGTTCAGTAATCGCAGTGAGATTCATTTTTTTGTTCCATTCAATTAATAAGTGAAAGTAGGACGCGAACTGATCCATCTGCTTTGCAGATAATTCAATTCCCTGCTTGCCTAATTTCGCTTGAAATTCTTCTGGTGTCATAAGAAATCCTTTCATTTTCGTGAAACAGAAAAATGTTTCACAGACTATTCTCTACTTTAACGCATTATTGCTTTACATGCAATGGTTTACGTATGTTTCACACAGAGATTAAGAAAGCTTTACTCTCCTTTTTTAATATTTCCTAGAACGTTGTCATGGATTTTTTTTATTATATTTTTTGTTTTCCCTTGCTAGATTCTAGATCATTAAAGTCTATATGAGGAATACTTTTTCATAAAAATATTCAAATTGAACAAACGAGTTATCAGCAAAAAATCAATCAACCTATCCTTATTCTAATTTTGATAATTGCCTATCAAATAAAATGCTGTATCAGAGACGAATGAATGTGTCTTTATTCACAAAAACGCATTTTAGAAAGCGCTTAGATTGAGAATGGTTGAACAAAGCGGTTTTTTATCATAGATTTCTTTATGTTCAAGGTGAAAGTAAAGCTATAATATCTGATAAATCGCAGTGATGGCATAAATGTTAGAGATGTGCTGAAGTAATGATTTTACTGTTTGCATCACAAAAAAGCGCGAAAATTACACTGAAGATACTCTAATTACTATTTCCTTTAACTCTCTATTAGAGGTGAATAACCGTATTTCTGATCAGCTCTTTGTTTCTATTCTACATAGTGGCTTTTACCCCAGAGCAGATTATTGCCGCAGAATCAAAAGTGATTAATTGAGGGAAATAAGAAACTCTCTCATTAGAAAATCGTTATTTTTAACGTTGTTTACAAGCAAATTTGACTCTTGATCCTTAAAAATAACTTGCGTGTTTCACATGGAACATCCAATTAACTTAACTACGCTTTTAAAAAGAGATCAGACCCTTTATATTACGGGGCTGATCTCTTTTAATATACTATTACATTAGATCGTTTCACTATCAACCTTCGCTATCTTTCCTTGCTCCACATACACCATTAGAATACTGATATCTGCAGGGTTTACGCCACTAATACGGCTGGCTTGAGCGATTGTCTCAGGTTGAATTTTTTGTAATTTTTGCTTTGCTTCTGTTGCTAACCCATTGATTGCCTCATAATCAATTCGCTCTGGAATGCGTTTGGCTTCCATCCGCTTCAGCTTTTCAACTTTTTCCATCGCTTTTTTTATGTAGCCTTCATATTTTATCTGGATCTCAACTTGTTCAACTTCTTTTCCTGTCAAATCATCATTTGCTGGAATAAATTGTAACAATTCTTGATAAGTGATTTCTGGCCGTTTCAAGAAATCACTCGCTAAAACACCATCTTTCAATTCTGCACTGTTTTTAGCTCTTAGAAAGCTTTGAACATTAGCAGTGGGTTTTATGCGAATTGATTGTAAACGAGCTATCTCAGCTTCGATATGCGCCTTTTTAACTAGGTATGCTTGATAGTTTTCTTCTTCAACTAAGCCGATCTTATGTCCAATTTCAGTCAAACGTAAATCAGCATTATCATGACGTAAAATCAAACGATATTCTGCTCGTGAAGTCAATAAACGATACGGTTCATTGGTTCCTTTAGTTACTAAATCATCAATCATGACACCAATATATCCATCACTACGTTTCATGATAAATGGTTCTTTCCCCTGAATCTTCAAAGCAGCATTGATTCCAGCCATTAATCCTTGACCAGCAGCTTCTTCATATCCGCTAGTTCCATTGGTTTGTCCAGCAGTATAGAGATTTTCGATCACTTTCGTCTCTAAAGTTGGGCGTAATTGGTGAGGAGCTACCATGTCATATTCGATGGCATAGCCTGTCCGCATCATTTCAGCGTTTTCTAAACCTTCAATCGAATGTAAAACGTCATTTTGAACATCTTCTGGCAGTGAAGTTGATAACCCTTGGACATATACTTCTTCTGTATTACGTCCTTCTGGTTCTAAGAATAATTGATGACGTTCTTTGTCTGCGAAGCGTACAATCTTATCCTCAATTGATGGACAATAACGAGCCCCTACCCCATCTACAATACCTGTAAACATCGGTGCACGATGCAGATTATTTTGAATGATTTCATGACTTTTGGGATTCGTATAGGTCAACCAACAAGGAATTTGTTCCGTTAAATACTGACTATCTGGCGTTTGATAACTAAAGTGATTAGGTTTTTCATCGCCAGGTTGAATCTCTGTTTTTTTGTAATCGATAGAACTAGATTTCACTCGCGGCGGTGTTCCGGTTTTAAAACGATGAATTTCTAAACCTAATTCCTGTAAATGATCAGCTAGTTTGATTGATGGCTGAGAGTTATTAGGACCTGAAGAATATTTTAATTCGCCGATAATAATCTCCCCGCGCAAAGCCGTCCCTGCTGTAATAATTACAGCCTTCGCTGAATAAACTGCACCTGTTGAAGTGACAACACCTTTGCAAATACCCTCTTCAACAACTAAACGATCGACGACTCCCTGCTTCAAAGTTAATTTTTCTTCTTTTTCGATCGTGTGTTTCATTTCCTCTGCATACGCATGCTTGTCTGCTTGAGCACGCAAAGCGCGTACTGCTGGACCTTTCCCTGTATTTAACATCCGCATTTGGATATATGTCTTATCAATGTTACGTCCCATTTCGCCTCCAAGTGCGTCGATTTCTCGGACGACCACTCCTTTAGCCGGTCCACCAATAGATGGATTACATGGCATGAATGCTACCATATCTAAATTGATTGTTATCAACAAGGTTTTTTGTCCCATGCGCGCTGTTGCTAAAGCCGCTTCAGAACCCGCATGACCCGCACCAATAACAATCACATCATAATTTCCTGCTTGATATTCCATATAGTCGCTCCTTTACTATTTTCCTAAACAAAATTGACTAAATAATTGTGTGATTAATTCATCTTGCACACTATCTCCAACGATTTCACCTAAATAATCCCAACAGCGTGTCATATCAATTTGGACAAGATCTACAGGCATACCCGCCATAATGCCATTTTGAACCTCGTTTAATGATTGTCCAGCCTTTTCTAGTAGTGCGATATGACGAGTATTCGATACGTAAGTGGCATCTTTTTCTCCAGTTTGACCGCCAAAAAAAAGTTTTGCGATTGCTTCTTCAAGTTGATCTAGTCCAGCTTTCTCTAAAACGGAGATTGAAAAGACTTCATCTTCACTCAAATATGCAGAAAGATCCGTTTGCGATAGATGACTCGGCAAATCGGTTTTATTCAATAAAACAATGCGTTTTAATCCTTGTGTCGCTTCCAATAGTTCTCTATCTTCCGCAGTTAGGGCTTCGCTTTGATTTAGGACTAACAAAATCAAATCTGCCTCTCCTAATGCTTTACGGCTGCGTTCTACTCCAATGCGTTCTACCACGTCATCTGTTTCACGAATTCCTGCTGTATCAATCAGTTTCAAAGGAACCCCGCGTACATTAACATATTCTTCAATGACATCGCGTGTAGTTCCGGCAATTTCTGTTACGATTGCTTTTTCTTCATGTAATAAATAATTGAGTAAGCTCGATTTCCCCACATTTGGACGACCAATAATTGCGGTACTTAAACCTTCGCGCAAGATTTTTCCTTGCTTGGCATTTAATAATAACGCGTCAATCTGTTGACCCACTTGTTGGGCTTTTTCCAATAATAATTGAGTCGTCAATTCTTCGACATCATCATATTCTGGATAGTCAATATTTACTTCAACTTGTGCCAGTGTTTCTAAAATTTCTTGACGTAAACGACGAATTAGATGAGATAAATTGCCATCTAATTGATTGATCGCGACACTCATCGCTCGATCTGTTTTGGCACGAATCAGATCCATAACAGCCTCTGCTTGTGATAAATCAACACGACCGTTCAAAAATGCTCGTTTAGTAAACTCACCTGGCTCAGCTAAACGTGCACCAGAGCGCAAAATTAGTTGCAGCAATTGATTTACTACCACAATACCGCCGTGACAGTTAATTTCCACTATGTCTTCACGTGTAAAGGTCTTCGGTGCACGCATCACACTTACCATGACTTCATCGACTATTTCTTGTTCTTCTGGATCAATGATATGTCCATAATGGATCGTGTGTGATGGAACATCTAACAAACTTTTTTTTCCGCTGTGATAAACACTATCTGCGATTGCTACTGCGTGGTCGCCACTCAATCGCACGATACTGATCGCGCCTTCACCTGGCGGAGTCGAAATTGCTGCAATTGTATCAAATTCTAAGGTGATCTCTGCCACTTGTTTTCCTCCTATTAATTAAGAACATAAAAAAAGTGCCTACTCCACCCCTTGAAAAAGGAGTAGATTGAGCACTTTGACTGCTTTTTCTACAAAATTCTGGTGTTAGATTAGCATAGATCTTTCAACAATTCAAGTTTTCTTACCAAAATACCTGCTTTTTCAAATTTTGTTTAAGAACTTCTATAACTAAAAAAGATCACAAAAAAGTGCGGAGCAGGTCAACTGCTCCGCACTATTCATTTTAAACAGAATTAGAAATATTTTTTCGCTGGTTCAACAACCAAATAACGATAAGGATCTTCACCTTCAGAATGAGTTTTGATGTATTCATCTTTACTCAAAGCAGAATGAATCATTTTTCGTTCAAAGGCAGGCATTGGTTCTAAAAATACCGGACGACCTGTTTCCTTAACTTTTTCCGCCGTTCGTTGCGCTAAACGCGTTAGAACCTCTTCACGTTTTTGTCGATAATTTCCAACATTTACTACTACTGATAATTTTTCTTTTGCAACGCGATGTAAGAAGACTTGAGCTAAATACTGCAAAGCATTCAATATCTTACCATGTTTACCAATCAGCATCCCCTGCTTGCTAGTTTCTAGATTCATGACAATCAAACCACTTGCTTCATGCTGAATCTTAACCAAAGCAGGCACACCCATATCATTCGTAATATTCGTTAAGTAAAGCGCCAATTCTTTGACGGCCTCATCTTCATTTAATTCAACTAATTGACTAGGTGTGTCTGTTGTTTCAATTGGCTTCGATACTTCTTCTTCAAGCTTCTCCTCGACAAACTGTTCTTTTATTGGTTCTTCAGCCGCTTCGGAAGTAACGATATTTTTTTCAACAATAATTGGTTCAATCGAGACACGAGCATCTTTTTTTCCCATTCCTAGAAACCCTTTTTTCGCATCTGATAAAATTTCGATATCGACCGCTTCTTTCTTTAACCCTAAAGCGTGCAATCCCTTTGAAATTGCTTCGTCGATCGATGGTCCTTCATAAACAGGCATTTTCTAAACCTCCTTATTTATAGTTGATGGATAGTCTTATTTTTTCCGTTTTTTCTTCGGATGCTTGGCTTTTTGAAGCGCACGTTCTCTTTCACGAATTTGACGAGCTGCTTCTTCTCTTTCACGACGAATCTTGAAAGGATTATTAATTAGTAACGTTTGAACTACTTGGAAAGCATTCGAAATTACCCAGTACAATGACAAACCACTTGCCAAATTTAATGCCATAACAAAGATCATCACTGGCATCGCAAAATTCATGATTTTCAATGAAGCATTAGATTCAAGCTGACTCATGCTAGATAGATAACTACTTGCAAAAGTAAAGACTGCTGCAAGGATAGGTAAAATAAAGTATGGGTCGGATTGACTCAAGTTCAACCATAGAAAATGACCAGACCGCAGTTCAGGAATTCGTAAAATTGCTTGGTACAAAGCCATCATTACGGGCATTTGTACTAACAACGGTAAACAGCCTGCGTAAGGGCTCACATTATTTTCTGCATAGAGCTTTTTTGTTTCCTCTTGCAATTTCAGTTGTGTCTCTTGATCACGTGTACTGTATTTTTGTTGGAGTGCTTTGATCTTAGGCTGTAACTCTTGTGTTTTACGCATACTCTTTGTTTGAAAATGCATAAGCGGCATTAAAATAATGCGAATGATGATTGTAAATAGAATAATCCCTATTCCGACATTACCAAAGGACAAACCTTTAATCGCTTGGCCGAAATAATAAACGACATAACGATCCCACACGCCGCTACTGCTTGCACTGACTTCACCAGTTCCACAGGCGGATAACAAGAAGACGAGACTCAGCAATCCTGTCATTAATAGTATTTTTTTATAGTTCTTCACTTACATCTGTTTCCTTCCTAACTTAATATTTTTGCTAATTTTAAGACATGTATAAGATTCGAACGCATTTCATCATGAGGCAGATCTTTCGTGGCTGGGCGAGCGATCACGATAAAGTCTATAGGTGGTAAGTCGGTTTTCAATTCCTGCAAAACTGCTCGAATTTGTCGTTTTACTTGATTTCGTGCTACAGCATTCCCAACTTTTTTACCGACTGACAAACCTACTCGAAAATGTTTTTGACCAGAAGGTTCTAGACGGTAAACTACGAATTTTCGATTCGCAAAAGAAGCACCTTCTTCAAACACTTTTTGAAATTCTCGTTCTTTTTTGACCCGATATTTTTTCTGCATCTAGTTTCCTTCGTTTCTTTTAAATCTATACCTGACAATAATACCATACTTCAAATTAAGGAATCATCCTTATTTATCAGAAAAATTCCTTAAGAATCACATTTTGGATACAAAAAAAACCACTGACCGGCAGTGGCTTAAGCAGCAAGTACTTTTCTTCCTTTACGACGACGGCTTGCTAATACGCGACGGCCGTTTTTAGTGCTCATGCGTTTACGGAATCCATGAACTTTTTGACGTTTACGTTTATTGGGTTGATAAGTTCTTTTCATTAAAATACACCTCCATAGCTAACTTTACATAGACATACCCGAATATTATAACGACTCATTCCCTACTTTGTCAATCATGAAATGAAAACAGCGAGTGAAATTCGCTAAAATTTTATGTTTCATCTTGTATTTTTTTATCAGACGCCGATTGTAAAATTAAGCTAGACAACTAAAAAAGCCATTTGTGCTACACTCAAAATAGTTCTGACCAAAGAATTATAAGGAGTGAGTACAAATGACCTATACCCATCTTACAACGGATGAACTTGTAATGATAGAGTCTTATTTCAAAATAAATCAATCTGTTGCGAAAACTGCGCATTGCTTGAATCGTTCAAGACAAACGATCCATAAAGTATACCTATTCTTCAAGCAAGGAAAATCAGCCTTAGAATACTATCAACAGTATAAGAAAAACAAATCAAACTGTGGTAGACGCCCGCTTGTTTTACCCGAGGAACAATCAGAATATATTCAAAGAAAGGTTGTTCAAGGATGGACACCCGATGTGATTGTTGGTCGTGCAGCGTTTCCTATTCGTTGTTCTGCTCGTACCATTTATCGTATGTTCAAAAAGGGGCTATTTAATCCTTCTGACTTACCGATGAAAGGCAAGCGTAAACCGAATGGACATCAAGAAAGGCGTGGAAAACAAGCTTTCCGCCGCTCTATTCATGAACGTGAAAAAGATTATAGCCAATTCTCAAATGAGTTTGGTCACCTTGAAGGTGACACTATCGTAGGTCTGAAACATAAAAGTGCTGTAATTACCTTAGTTGAACGATTATCAAAAGTTATCATCACATTGAAACCGTGTGGTAGACAAGCGATTGATATTGAAAAAAAATTAAATCATTGGTTTGAATCTGTACCGAAAAATCTATTCAAATCCATCACTTTTGATTGTGGAAAGGAATTTTCAAATTGGAAACAAATCAGTAATGCCAATGATATTGCCATTTATTTCGCTGATCCAGGAACGCCGTCTCAAAGAGGCCTAAACGAGAATTCTAACGGATTGTTACGTAGAGATGGTTTATTGAAATCTATGGATTTCAATTCAGTAGATGAATCTTTTATTCAATCTGTCACATCTAAACGAAATAATATTCCTAGAAAATCACTGGATTATCGAACACCTTTGGAAGTATTTTTGAGTTACGTAAGTATTGATGATTTGTCTAACTTAATTTGACAATTAAGAAGATCAAAAAATCAGCTCTTTATTTTTCGCAAAAACGCTGTTCATTTGAAGATTCTTTTATTACCAAAAAGAAAAATTTATCCACAAAATCTGGGGATAAACTCTAACTAATTGTGTAAAACTTTTTTCCACAAAAAAACTTGCATAGAATTTTCAAATGCTTTTTCCACTCTTTTTTATCTTTTTGATAACTTGTCCACAAGGTGGATAAATTGTGTGAATAAGTTCCTATATTCTTTTTCTATCAAGCTCTTCTTTTTTTCGGTTTTGTGCATTTTCCAGTGGAAAAAGTGATTTGTCCACATTTTTCCTAATAGTTGTGGATATGTTTTTGCATAGACGTGGATAGTTTTTTGTATTTTTATACATTATGTGGAAAAAGAGAAATTTCTTTCTATTTTGTTCCTGGTTGTGGAAAACTTTTAAAAAAAATGATAAAGTATGTCTATCTGAATTTATTAATAGGAGGCGACTTATTTGACCTCATTGGACAATTTCTGGCAGGAATTGAAGGACAGTTATAAAAATGACCTCAATCCTGCCAGTTATGATGCATGGGTAGGTACAGCTAAACCCTTATCATTAGCTCATAATCAATTGACGATCGAAGTTACGAGCGACTTACATAAGAGCTATTGGGAAAAACATCTAGCTGCAAAAATCGTCGAAATCGGCTTTAAAGTGACCGGGGACGAGATTATGCCATTATTTGTTACACCGGATGAAGCTCCGCCCGTTAGCATTGTGGAAAAAGAAGAACCACCAAAAATGGAAACAACAAAACGAGCAATGCTCAATCCCAAATATACATTTGATACCTTTGTAATCGGAAAAGGCAACCAAATGGCTCATGCAGCAGCATTAGTGGTTGCTGAAGAACCAGGATCAATCTATAATCCGCTTTTCTTTTATGGAGGAGTGGGGTTAGGTAAAACCCACTTGATGCATGCTATTGGACATCAAATGCTTGCAATAAATCCGCAAGCAAAAGTCAAATATGTTTCTAGTGAGACATTCGCAAATGACTTTATCAATTCAATTAAGAATAAAACCTCGGAGGAATTTCGACAGGAATACCGAAAAGTGGATTTATTATTAGTAGATGATATTCAATTTTTTGCTGACAAAGAGGCGACTCAAGAAGAGTTTTTCCATACTTTTGAGAATTTATATAATGATAATAAGCAAATCGTTCTAACTAGTGATCGTCTACCAAATGAAATACCTAAGTTACAAGAACGATTAGTTTCTCGCTTTGCTTGGGGCTTATCAGTAGATATCACACCACCAGATCTAGAAACGCGTACAGCAATTTTAAGAAAAAAAGCGCAGGCAGAAAATCTTGAAATCCCAGATGATACTTTAAGTTATATTGCTGGGCAAATTGATTCTAATATCCGTGAACTAGAAGGAGCTCTGGTTCGAGTACAGGCTTTCGCTACGATGAATAGCGCTGATATCACGACTAGTATCGCGGCAGACGCTCTAAAAAGTTTGAAAGGAACCAGCAATTCACAACTTTCCATCAGTAAAATTCAAGATGAAGTCGCTAAGTTCTATCATATCCAATTAAAAGATTTAAAAGGAAAGAAACGTGTCAAAACAATTGTTGTTCCGCGACAAATCGCTATGTATTTAGCTCGAGAAATGACTGAAAGTTCCTTACCAAAAATTGGCGCTGAATTTGGTGGAAAGGATCATACAACAGTCATTCACGCACACGAAAAAATCAGTCAATTAATGAAAAGCGATAGCAACATTCAACAAGAAATCGCAGAAATCAAAAATCTGCTGTTAGGCTAGTTTGTGGAAAACAAGACAAAGTACATCTTATTTGTCCACAGCTTATCCACAAGTGTAAAACTTATTATTTCAAGCTTTGACTCACTTTTTCCACATCATTAACAGGCCCTACTACTTTTATTACTTAAATTATTAAATAAATAAAAAAAGCTTACAGCTGAAAAACTTAAGGGCTGATCTAATTGATTGAGAGTAGCTGATTCATTTTTTTAGTAACACCAATTAAAATAAAAAAGGAGTTCCATTATGAAATTTACGATTAATCGTGCACGCTTTATTCAAGAATTACAAACGGTTCAAAGAGCAATCTCTACTAAAACAACGATTCCGATCTTAACAGGAGTAAAAATTGAATTAAATAATGAAGGACTGAATTTAACAGGTAGTAATGCCGATATTTCAATTGAAACTTTTTTAGCCGCTGATGATGAGAAAGCGGAATTACAAATTGCTGAAATAGGTACAATTGTTTTACAGGCTCGTTTTTTCAGTGAAATTATTCGCCGTTTGCCAGAAGCAACTTTTACTTTGGAAGTCCAAGAAAACCATCAAGTGTTAATTACATCTGGAGCAGCTCACTTTACGGTTAATGGATTAGATGCAGATAATTATCCACATCTGCCAGTTGTTGAAGAACAAAATCAGTTGAAATTACCTGTCCACATGTTGACAAAATTAATTGGTGAAACGGTTTTTTCTGTTTCACAACATGAAAGTCGTCCGATTTTGACAGGGGTTCACTTCACGATGTCTAATGGCCAATTATTAGCAGTTGCTACAGACTCTCATCGTTTGAGTCAACGGATCGTACCTGTAGAAAACGCGAATACTGATTTTGATATCGTTATTCCAGGTAAAAGCTTAGTTGAACTTTCTCGTTCATTATCTGATGAAGAAGCTGAAGTAGAAATTAGTATCATGGAAAATCAAGTTTTATTTAAAACGCCAACGATGTATTTCTACTCTCGTTTACTAGAAGGAAACTATCCTGATACTAATCGTTTAATTCCAACTAGTTTCAATACGGAGATTACCTTCTCCGTACCAACGTTCTTAGCAGCAATCGAACGAGCTTCGTTACTGTCTCATGAAGGCCGTAATAATATTGTTCGTTTAGCAATTGCCGATAATTCAGTTATTCTTTATGGAAATTCACCGGAAATCGGTAAAGTAGAGGAAGAATTGGTTTATGAAAAAGTTAGCGGAGACCCGCTAGAAATTTCCTTTAACCCTGATTACATGAAGGATGCTTTACGAGCTTTTGGTGATATGAGTATCAAGATCCAATTTATTTCGGCAATTCGTCCATTTACTTTGGAACCGAGTGAAGGAGATGTCTCCTTTATTCAATTAATTACACCAGTACGAACAAATTAGAAAATTTAGCGAGTTTCACAAGTTTTTAGAAAAATATGAAAATATTTTGCAAAAGATGCAATTTCAGTAAAAGGTCTTAAAATCGATTTTAAGACCTTTTACTTTTTTTTGAGTGAATTAATTAAAACAGCTTAGAACTTCTTAAAACGAAAAATACAACGAGTTAATTTGTTTTATCGATTAAAAAGGGGTATAATGAAGAGGTGTTTCTAGCATGAAAATGAGGGATGAATGTGAAACAAAAAATTTTTTTAGAAACAGAGTTCATGACGCTTGGCCAGTTATTGAAAGAGATCAATTTAATCTCTAGTGGTGGACAAGCCAAGTGGTTTCTTGCAGAAGAAACAGTATTTGTAGATGGCGAGTTGGAAAACCGCCGCGGCCGAAAGCTCTATCCGGGAATGATGATTGAGATTCCTGAGGTAGGAACTTTTTTTATGGTCAAAAATAAGGAAGAGCAAGATGCAGCTGAATAAGCTTGAGTTGAGAAATTATCGTAATTACCAAGAACTTGTTTTGGAATTTCCTAATCGGCTGAATATATTTTTAGGAGAGAATGCCCAAGGGAAAACAAATCTCTTAGAAAGCATCTATGTGTTGGCTTTGACTCGCAGTCATCGAACTAGTAGCGAACAAGAGTTGATCGGCTGGGAAGATGATTTTTCCCAGATAAAAGGTCGGATACAACGCGGAACGAGTGAACTAGAATTAGAATTATTGCTGACGAAAAAAGGCCGAAAATCTAAAGTCAATCATATCGAACAAAAGAAATTGAGTAGTTATATCGGTCAGTTGAATGTCATCTTGTTTGCACCAGAGGATCTTTCTTTAGTAAAAGGCAGTCCGCAAATGAGACGTCGTTTTATTGATATGGAATTAGGACAGATCAATCCGGTTTATCTTTATGATTTGGCCCAATATCAGAAGACTTTGAAACAGCGCAATCTTTATCTAAAGCAATTATCTGAGAAGAAGCAGACAGATGAGATATATCTCGATATTTTAACGGAACAGCTAGTAGATTTTGGTAGTAAAGTTTTAGCAAATCGACTGCGTTTTGTTAAAAAACTGGAGTATTGGTCCAATGATCTTCACGGTAAGATTACCAATCAAAAAGAAACTCTAGCAATTGAATATGACGCTAGCCTCCCGCTAGAGAGTGAAGATGTTGAAAAAATTCGTTATGTTTTTCTAAATGAACTACAGAAAAATCGCAAGCGGGAAATATTCAAAGGAAATACTTTTTTAGGTCCCCATCGAGATGACTTGATCTTTAAGGTTAATCAGCAAAATGTTCAGACCTATGGGTCACAAGGACAACAACGAACAACTGCATTAAGCGTCAAACTGGCAGAAATTGATTTGATGAAAGAAGAAACAGGCGAATATCCGATTTTACTTTTAGATGACGTTATGAGTGAACTTGATGACAATCGTCAGATCCATTTATTAGAGACGATCGAAAATAAGGTTCAAACGTTTTTAACAACAACAACGTTGAATCATGTTAAGGGCAAAATGACGGTCCATCCGGATATTTTTTATGTCCATCAAGGGCAGATAGAAAGGAAAGAAATGTAGATGACAGAAGAGGAAAAGAGTTTACTAGAGCGCGCTCAAGAGTATGACGCCAGTCAGATCCAGGTTTTAGAAGGATTAGAAGCTGTTCGAAAACGTCCAGGGATGTATATTGGCTCCACTAGCACAGAAGGCTTGCACCACCTTGTTTGGGAAATCGTAGATAATTCCATTGATGAGGCTTTGGCCGGATTTGCAACACACATTCATGTAGTAGTTGAAGAGGATAACAGTATTACTGTTAGTGACGATGGGCGTGGTATTCCTGTTGGGATTCAAGCCAAAACAGGTCGTCCAGCTGTTGAAACAGTCTTTACGATCTTACATGCCGGCGGTAAATTCGGCGGCGGCGGATACAAAGTATCTGGTGGTCTTCATGGTGTAGGAGCTTCTGTTGTTAACGCTTTGTCTACAAGTTTAGACGTTCGTGTTTTCAAAGAAGGTAAAATTTATTTCCAAGATTATCGTCGCGGTGCTGTTGTAGATGATCTAAAAGTAATTGGCGAGACTGAAAAGCACGGGACAACGGTTCATTTTATACCAGATCCTGAAATATTTACTGAATCAACAGTTTTCAACTTCGAAAAATTAGCAACACGGGTGCGAGAATTAGCTTTCTTGAATCGTGGTTTGAAGCTATCGATTGAAGATAAACGGGAAGAAAAACCAGTCTTGCGGGAGTACCATTACGAAGGCGGAATTAAAAGCTATGTAGAGCATTTAAATCACAATAAAGCAGTTATTTTTGATGAGCCTGTCTTTGTAGAAGGTGAGCAACAGGATATTACTGTTGAAGTCGCAATGCAATATACCGATGGATATCATACAAATATTTTGAGTTTTGCCAATAATATCCATACTTACGAAGGCGGAACACATGAGTTTGGTTTCAAAACGGCCTTGACTCGGGTGATTAATGACTACGCACGCAAACAAAAAATCATGAAAGACAACGATGAGAATCTTTCTGGCGAAGATGTCCGTGAGGGTTTAACAGCTGTTATCTCGATCAAACATCCAGAACCGCAGTTTGAAGGGCAAACCAAAACAAAACTAGGAAATTCTGAAGTTCGTACGGTGACAGATCGTTTATTCTCAGAGAATTTCATGAAATTCTTGATGGAAAATCCTTCTGTTGGTCGTCGAATTGTTGAAAAGGGAATATTGGCGGCTAAAGCACGTTTAGCAGCCAAGCGGGCTCGTGAAGTCACTCGTCGTAAAGGTGCATTAGAAATCAGCAATTTACCTGGTAAATTGGCCGATTGTTCAAGTAACGATCCAGAAAAATGTGAATTGTTTATTGTCGAAGGAGACTCTGCCGGCGGTTCAGCGAAACAAGGACGTAGTCGTGAGTTCCAAGCAATTTTACCGATCCGCGGAAAAATTTTGAATGTGGAAAAAGCTTCGATGGATAAAATTTTAGCCAACGAAGAAATTAGATCCTTGTTTACTGCAATGGGAACTGGATTTGGTGCCGATTTTGACGTATCAAAGGCACGTTATCATAAATTGGTCATCATGACCGATGCCGATGTCGATGGAGCACATATTCGGACGCTGCTGCTGACGCTTTTCTATCGCTATATGCGCCCAATCGTAGAAGCAGGCTATGTTTATATAGCTCAACCTCCTTTATACGGTATCAAACAAGGGAAAAATATTACTTATATTCAACCAGGTAAAAATGCGGAAGAAGAATTAGCCCAGAAAATATCTGAATTACCTGCGTCACCAAAACCGAATGTCCAACGATATAAAGGTTTAGGGGAAATGGATGACCATCAATTATGGGAAACAACGATGGATCCAGAAAATCGTTTGATGTTGCGTGTCAGTGTCGATGACGCAATCGAAGCTGACCAAGTCTTTGAAATGCTGATGGGAGATCGAGTAGAACCACGCCGCGCCTTCATTGAAGAAAATGCACATTATGTTAAAAACTTGGATATTTAGAGAAACGATAGATGTGATGAATATCAGATTTATTTTTAAGAAAAATAAATTTAGCAACACGAACTAGGAGGATCATTTTGGAAGATCGTAGAGAGAATATACATGACGTCAATCTAACCAGTGAAATGCGAGAATCCTTCATTGATTATGCAATGAGCGTTATTGTGGCACGTGCTTTACCAGATGTACGGGATGGTTTAAAACCCGTTCATCGTCGGATTTTATATGGAATGAATGAATTAGGAGTCACTCCCGATAAGCCGCATAAAAAGTCGGCACGTATCGTTGGGGATGTAATGGGTAAGTATCATCCTCACGGTGACAGTGCGATTTACGAATCAATGGTACGGATGGCTCAATCATTCAGTTACCGCAATATGTTAGTAGATGGACACGGAAACTTTGGTTCTGTCGATGGAGATGGCGCTGCAGCGATGCGTTATACCGAAGCTCGTCTAAGTAAAATCGCGATGGAAATGCTGCGGGATATCAATAAAGATACCGTTGATTTTCAAGGAAACTATGATGACAGTGAACAAGAGCCTGTGGTATTACCAGCACGTTTTCCGAATTTATTAGTGAACGGAGCAACAGGGATTGCAGTTGGTATGGCGACAAATATCCCACCTCATAATTTAAGAGAAGTGACAGCCGGAATTGAACTATTGATGGAAAATCCTGAGGCAACGACACAAGAGTTAATGGAGTGCATTCCAGGACCAGATTTTCCAACTGGCGGTTTAGTTATGGGGAAATCAGGGATTCGTCGAGCATATGAAACAGGTAAAGGTTCAATTACAGTTCGTGCGAAGATCGAGATTGAAGAACAAAAGAACGGCAAGGAACGAATTATCGTTACCGAATTGCCGTATATGGTTAATAAAGCTAAACTGATCGAACGAATTTCTGAATTGCATCGAGATAAACGAGTAGAAGGCATTACTGATTTACGTGATGAGTCTTCTCGCGAAGGAATGCGGGTTGTCATCGAAGTTCGTCGTGATGTTAGTGCTTCTGTTATTTTGAACAATTTATACAAGATGACATCACTGCAAACATCCTTTAGTTTCAATATGTTAGCAATTGAAAAAGGTGTACCAAGAATCTTGAACTTGAAGCAAATTTTGGAGAATTATATTGAGCATCAAAAAATTGTTATTACTCGTCGAACAATCTTTGATAAGAAAAAAGCCGAAGCACGTGCTCATATCTTAGAAGGTTTACGTATCGCGTTAGATCATATAGATGAGATTATTGCAACGATTCGTAATTCGGCTTCAGATGATGTCGCTAAAACGACATTAATGGAACGGTTTGAATTATCTGATCGTCAAGCACAAGCAATCTTAGATATGCGTTTACGCCGTTTAACGGGCTTAGAGCGCGAGAAAATTGAAAATGAATACCAAGAGCTGTTAAAAACAATTAGCGACTTAGAAGACATTTTAGCGCGTCCTGAACGTGTGGAAGAAATCATTCGTACGGAATTAGCAGAAATTGCTGCTAAATTTGGTGATGAACGTCGTACAGAATTATTAGTCGGTGAAGTATTGAGTCTTGAAGATGAAGATTTGATCGAAGAAGAAGATGTTGTCATTACACTCACAAATAATGGTTACATCAAACGTGTAGCATCAACTGAGTTTCGATCACAACGTCGTGGTGGACGTGGAGTTCAAGGGATGGGGATTCACGATGATGATTTCGTGAAAACATTGATCTCATGTTCGACTCACGATACATTGCTATTCTTTACCAATAGCGGACGCGTATATCGGGCGAAAGGGTATGAAGTGCCTGAGTATGGACGGACAGCTAAAGGGATACCAATTATCAACCTACTGGGAATTGATTCGAATGAAACGATTCAAGCCGTAATTTCGGTGAATGGACAAGCAGAAGATGGTCATTTCTTATTCTTTGTTACAAAGAAAGGAACGGTCAAACGTACAACTGTTACGGCCTTCTCAAATATTCGTGCTAATGGACTGATTGCGATTGGATTGCGTGAAGGTGATGAATTAGTAAATGTAATGTCCACTGAAGGTGACGAAACGATCATTATTGGTACCCATGATGGCTATTCTGTAACATTCAAAGAAGCAGTTGTTCGTGATATGGGACGGACAGCCAGCGGAGTTCGCGGGATTCGTTTACGAGACGAGGATTATGTAATCGGCTCAGCTGTACTGAAAGAAAATCAAGAAGTTCTAGTTATTACCGAAAAAGGTTATGGTAAGCGGACGAAAGCTTCTGAATATCCTGTCAAAGGTCGTGGGGGTAAAGGAATCAAGACCGCTAACGTCAAAGAAAAAAATGGTCCACTGGCAGGACTAACGACAGTCACTGGTGATGAAGACATTTTATTGATTACAGATAAGGGTGTAATCATTCGTTTCAACGCTGGCAGTGTTTCACAAACAGGTCGTGCAACTTTAGGAGTAAGATTAATGAAGATGGAAGGAAACACGAAAGTTGTGACGATGGCTATCGTTGATAAAGAAGACGAAGAAGTCGAAGAGACTGAGGCAGTTGAGGCTGCAGAAACAACAGAAATTACTGAAGAAGCACAAAATGATACAGAAGAGTAAAAAAAGTTTGAAGACTGGGAGCAATTCCAGTCTTTTTTCGTACCTTAAAGTAAAGAAACATTTGATTTTTGCAGGATGATTATGTATAATGAATATTTGTGAGTAGTCTAGATAAAATTTAGATCGCTCTCCTTGCTCTTAATAGAATTAAGAGCCTTATAGTCCATAGGGAGGTGAAAATCAATGAGTCAAAACACGAAGTATGAAATCACATACATCATTCGTCCGAACATTGATGAAGAAGCAAAAACTGCTTTAGTAGAACGTTTCGATACAATCTTGAAAGATAATGGAGCTGAAATTATCGATTCAAAAGATTGGGAAAAACGCCGTTTCGCTTACGAAATGAACGGATTCCGTGAAGGCATCTACCATATCGTCAATGCAACTGCGCCAACAACAGCTAGTGCAGTTAACGAATTCGATCGTCTTGCAAAAATCAATGACGATATTATTCGTCACATGATCGTTAAGATTGAAGAATAATTGTTTCACGTGAAACAATTGACGAGAAGGGAGCTGGCTTTACTTTGATTAATAATGTTGTACTAGTTGGTCGTTTAACAAAGGATCCTGATTTACGCTACACCGCAAATGGTACAGGTGTTGCCACGTTTACTTTAGCTGTGAATCGTAATTTTACGAATCAAAGCGGGAATCGCGAGGCGGATTTTATCAATTGTGTAATTTGGCGGAAATCAGCAGAAACTTTAGCTAATTATGCGCGCAAAGGAACTCTTTTAGGTGTGACTGGCCGTATCCAAACAAGAAATTATGAAAATCAGCAAGGGCAACGTGTCTATGTGACAGAAGTTGTTGCTGAGAATTTCCAATTATTGGAATCTCGTACTGCAAGTGAACAACGTCAACAGAACCCAAGTTCCGGTGATAGCTTCCAAGGTGGGGGAAATAATTTTAACAACAATTATAATCAATCCTCTCAGTCAGCTAAGAACACTATGCCTGACTTCGATCGAGATTCAGATCCATTTAGTGGATCCTCTATCGACATTTCAGATGATGATTTACCATTCTAACAATTGAATAGGAGGGAAACGGAATGGCACAACAAAGAAGAGGTCGCAAACGTCGTAAAGTAGACTATATTGCTGCTAATCATATCGAATATATCGATTATAAAGATATTGAATTACTAAAACGTTTCATCAGCGAACGTGGTAAAATTTTGCCTCGTCGTGTAACTGGAACAAGCGCTAAAAACCAACGTAAATTAACGATCGCTATTAAACGCGCACGTATTATGGGCTTATTAGCATTCGTTTCTGAAGACTAAACTGTCATTTTAAAGAGACTTCGAACGCGAAGTCTCTTTTTTGTGTTTCACGTGAAACATTCAGGAAAGTCGCCTGCTGAGGCAGATTGTGATAAAATTACACTGTTAGTCTAATCATTTTGCTTGTTAGGGTTTTAGCATAGAAAAGCAGGATGAATAGGTAAAATGAATTAGGAGGTTCTAAATGAAAAGGAATCCTAGAATGAAATGGTCCTTTTTCTTGTTCTGCATACTACTGATTCAATTAGCCGCAATTTTCGTATTGCCGTTCAGTATTTTATCAGCGGCAATCGTTATATTAATCGATCTTTTACTATGGTTTTATATGATTGTTTTACGTAAACAAACTGAGATTACCAATCAACAGAAAATTCGAGATGCTTCTCGATATGCTGAAGAGGCATTAGAATATGTATCTGATGACATGCCTGTAGGGATTATTACTTGGGATGATGACAATACTTTCATTTGGTCGAATCCGGCAATTACAGAAAAAGTTCAGCATTTAACGAAAGAAGACCAGCAAGATATGGTCAATGAATTGCTGCAGCGGGCTGAAAAAGGGAAGAGTATTTATAAAATAGATAATATTCTTTATCATTTTGATTTAAACAAAGAGAGACGCGTTGTTTACCTAATTGATATCACGAAGGAATATGCGTTAGAAAATAAGGAAAAGCAACAACAAGCTGTGGTTGGAATTCTTTCAGTAGATAATTATGATGATGTAATTGATCGTCGAGACGATAAGGAAGTATCAAACTTAAATTCCTTCATTACAACGATTATTTCTGATTGGATGGATTCTTATCGGATTTTCTATAAACGAGTCAATGAAGAGCGCTTTTTTCTATTTGCTCGCTATGATGATTTAGAAAAAATGATCGAGAATAATTTTGATTTGCTAGAACATATTCGTGTTTCGGCTGAAAAGCAAGACATGCTGATTACTGTCAGTATGGGTATCAGCTATGGAACAGAATCATTAGAAGTGATTGGTGACGAAGCCCAAAATAATTTAGATATTGCATTGGTTCGTGGCGGCGATCAAGTGGTGGTTAAAAATGCTGGAGAAGGCCAAAAGCCGGTTTTCTATGGCGGTAACTCTGCAAGTGCTGCGAAGCGGACACGCGTGCGTTCACGAGCAATGTCAACAGCCTTGAAGAATGTTTTTAATCAAACAGGCAATGTATTTGTGATGGGACATCGTTTTCCAGATATGGATGCGATCGGTTCTGCGTTTGGCGTTGCTTGTTTAGCTCGCTATCATGATAAAAAAGTTCGAATCGTCATTAATGAGGATGAAACAATTCCAGATGTCGAACGCTGTTTGACAGAAATTCATAAAAACGGGGAGTTGGAAGATTTACTGATTTCTCCGGATGCCGCCAAAAGACAGCGCAAAGCCGGTGATTTATTAGTTATGGTAGATTATCATCGTCCATCGTTATCAATTGATCAGGATCTGTATGAACAATTTGAAAATATCGTTATTATCGATCATCATCGACGAGGAGAAGAATTCCCGGAAAAATCATTACTCACATACATTGAGTCTTCGGCATCTTCGGCATCAGAGTTAGTTACAGAGCTGATCCAATTTGAGAGTAATGAACGGCAAAGAATGAGTAAGATGGCTGCGACACTGTTATTAGCTGGTATTACGGTTGATACTAAGAATTTTGCTGTTCGAACAACAGCCCGAACGTTTGATGTCGCTAGTTATTTAAAGACTTGTGGAGCGGATGCTTCTTTAGTACAATATCTATTGAGTACCGATATCCAATCCTATTTGGAAATTAGTAAGCTAGTGGGTGAGAGCGATTATGTCAGAGAAGATATCGTTGTCGCTACTGGGACGGATGATCATGAGTATGATAGTGTAACGGCAGCCAAAACCGCGGATACTTTGTTATCAATGGTGGATATTAATGCGGCTTTCGTGATCATCAAAAGAACTGATGGCGTGATTGCTATCAGTGCTAGAAGTTCTGGGACGATTAATGTCCAAACGGTGATGGAAGCTTTAGGTGGCGGCGGGCATTTTACAAATGCTGCTACTCAATTATCGAATAGTACGATCGCTGAAGCGAAAGAACAATTATTGGATGCCATTAATAAACAGTTAACGGAGGGGACAGAAGAATGAAAGTAATTTTTTTACAAGATGTTAAAGGCAAGGGGAAAAAAGGCGATATCAAGGAAGTCCCAACGGGTTACGCGCAAAATTATCTGCTAAAGAATAAACTAGCAAAAGAAGCGACGAAAAGCAGTATCTCTGAATTGAGTGGACAAAAGAAAGCCCAGGATAAAAAAGCGGCCGAAGTTTTGGCTGAAGCTAAAAAACTGGCGGACTTTTTAGCGAAAGAAGAGACTGTGGTAGAAATCAAAGCTAAGGGCGGCGAGGACGGACGCTTGTTTGGCTCAATTCCTTCAAAACAAATCGCTGAAGGGTTGAAAAAACAATATGATTTGAAAATTGATAAACGCAAGATCGAATTGGAGAATCCGATTCGGACTTTGGGCTATACGAAAGTTCCGGTAAAACTTCATACAGAGGTTGAGGGAATCATTAAAGTCCATGTAGTGGAAGAATAATTTATTTAAACGGAATAATTACAAGAGAGTATGAGAGTTCTTGAAATTACGAGAATCTCTTATACTCTTTATTGTATTTAGTGAGCAGATTTTGTAAAATAGATGGACGAAGAGGAGCGTAAACAGACATGAGCGAAATGTTACAAGATCGTGTTCCACCCCAAAGTATTGAAGCCGAACAAGCGACCTTAGGCTCTATTTTTTTGGAGACCGATGCTTTAATCACGGCCATGGAGTACATAGTTCCAGAAGACTTTTATCGTCGCGGTCATCAACTGATTTTTCGAGCAATGATTCAACTAAACGATCGCAATGAAGCAATCGATGTAGTGACGGTCAAAGAATTACTAGAACAACAAAACCAGCTGGAAGATGCTGGCGGTTTAAGTTACTTATCTGAACTTGCTTTGAGCGTTCCGACGGCGGCTAACGTAGGCTATTACGCTAAAATCGTGGAAGAAAAGTCCTTATTGCGAAATCTGATCCAAACGGCTACCAATATCGTGACCGAGGGTTTTGAGCAAGGAGACGACGTACAAACGATTTTAGATGCTGCCGAGCGTAATATCATGGAAGTATCAGAACGACGCAATAAGAGCGGTTTTTTGACCATCAGTGAGGTCTTGAATACTGCGATTGAAAATATCGACCAGTTAGCTAGAAATGATGAAGAAATTACTGGTTTGCCAACTGGTTATGCAGCGTTAGATAAAATGACTGCGGGTCTGCAGGCAGAAGAGCTGATTATTTTAGCTGCTCGTCCAGCGGTAGGTAAAACAGCTTTTGCTTTGAATATTGCCCAAAATGTTGGAACTAAAACTGATAAATCAGTCGCTATTTTCAGTTTGGAAATGGGGGCAGAATCCTTAGTGAACCGGATGCTGTGTGCAGAAGGATCAATTGAAGCGAGTCACTTACGAACAGGGCAGCTGTCTGAAGAAGAATGGCAAAACCTGATCGTTGCAATGGGAAGCCTGTCTCGTGCGAATATCTTTATTGATGATACCCCCGGAATCAAAGTATCTGAGATTCGAGCAAAATGTCACAAATTAGCCAAGGAAAAAGGCAATCTTGGTTTGATCCTAATTGACTATCTGCAATTGATTGAAGGAACCGGACGAGAAAATCGCCAACAAGAGGTTTCTGAAATTTCACGACAATTGAAAAAGCTGGCAAAAGAGCTAAAAGTACCAATCATTGCTTTGTCACAGCTTTCTCGTGGGGTTGAACAACGGCAAGACAAGCGTCCGGTGTTGAGTGATATCCGTGAATCAGGATCAATCGAGCAAGATGCCGATATCGTTGCTTTCTTATATCGTGATGATTATTACGATCGTGAAGGTGAAGAGGAGGAAGAATCATTAGCTAACCGTAACGTAATCGAAGTAATCATTGAGAAAAACCGGAGCGGGGCACGAGGAACCGTAGAACTGCTCTTTATCAAGGAATACAATAAATTTTCTTCTTTATCACCGAGAGAAGATTTCTAGCGCAGGTCTTGAACTTGCGCTTTTTTTAGTATTCGAAATTTGTATTGATTTTTCGATTATTGAAAAATAATGTTCGTGATTTACCTTGTTTTTATAATCTTTATATTTTAATATTCGAATTTTCATTGAAGTATAGCGCTATTCTTGTTACAATGGTTCAGGATTAAATAAAATAAAATGAGGTGTTCAGATGTCATCTGTAGTAGTTGTAGGGACGCAGTGGGGCGATGAAGGTAAAGGAAAGATCACGGATTTTTTAAGTGAGAATGCGGAAGTCATTGCTCGTTACCAAGGTGGAGATAATGCAGGTCATACAATCAAATTTGACAATGAAACATATAAATTACACTTGATTCCTTCTGGGATTTTCTACAAAGAAAAAATCAGTGTTATCGGAAACGGTGTGGTCGTCAATCCGAAATCATTAGTTACGGAATTGGCTTATTTACATGAACGTGGGGTTATGACGGATAATTTGCGTATTTCAGATCGCGCCCATGTCATCTTGCCATACCATATCAAGTTGGATCAATTGCAGGAAGATGCAAAAGGTGATAATAAAATCGGTACGACCATCAAAGGGATCGGACCTGCTTACATGGATAAGGCAGCTCGTGTCGGTATTCGCGTGGCTGATTTATTGGATAAAGAAATTTTTGAAGAACGCTTGATGATCAACTTGGAAGAAAAGAATCGTCAATTCGTCAAAATGTTTGATGACGAGGCGATGAGCTTTGATGATATTTTTGAAGAGTATTATGAATATGGTCAACAGATCAAGCAATACGTAACAGATACTTCAGTAATCTTAAATGATGCGTTGGATCAAGGAAAACGTGTTTTATTTGAAGGGGCACAAGGTGTAATGCTGGATATTGATCAAGGGACTTATCCATTTGTTACCTCTTCTAATCCGGTTGCCGGCGGTGTCACGATCGGTAGCGGTGTTGGACCATCGAAGATTGATAAAGTCGTAGGGGTATGTAAAGCTTATACATCACGCGTTGGTGATGGACCTTTTCCAACGGAATTATTTGACGAAGTCGGCGATCAGATCCGCGAAGTTGGTCGTGAATATGGAACAACAACTGGCCGTCCACGTCGAGTTGGCTGGTTTGACTCTGTGGTTATGCGGCACTCAAAACGCGTTTCTGGGATTACCAATCTATCTTTGAACTCAATCGATGTGTTGAGCGGCTTGGAAACGGTCAAGATTTGTACCGCTTATGAGTTAGACGGAGAATTAATCTATCATTATCCAGCAAGCTTAAAGGAATTGAATCGCTGCAAACCAGTTTATGAAGAGCTACCTGGCTGGAGTGAGGATATTACTGGCTGTCGTGATTTAGCAGACTTGCCTGAAAATGCTCGGAACTATGTTCGTCGTGTTTCAGAGCTTGTTGGCGTACGAATCTCTACTTTTTCTGTAGGACCAGATCGGACACAAACGAATATTATGGAAAGTGTTTGGGCGCAAATCTAACTTATTGTGAGACAAGCAACCAATTATCTAGTAAAATGGATTTACTATTAAGTGGGTGTTTGGAGGATTTTAAAATGTATCAGATTCTGACAGATTCATGTTGTGATTTGCCTTATGAAGTATTGGAAGAAAACAACGTTGATTTTATTTCGATGTATGTTTCAATAGATGGCACGGAATTCGCAGATGATTTGGGTCGTAATTTTAAGATTGATGATTTTTATCAACGAATTAAAGATGGAGCGATGCCAACGACGTCACAAGTTAATGTTGGTCGTTATGTAGAATTTTTCCGCGGCTATGCGGAGAAAAATATACCAGTTTTGTATATCTGCTTCACATCTGGAATGAGCGGTTCGTATCAAAGTGCGATGCAGGCAGTTGAGCTCTTAAAAGAAGATCTGCCAGATGCGGAAGTTTACGTAGTGGATTCTTTAGCTGCTAGTGGCGGTGAAGGCCTGATGGTTTATGAAGCGGCACTGAAACAACAAGCAGGAATGTCTTTAGCAGACCTGCATCACTGGTTGGAAGAAAATAAGCTGACCTATCATCATTGGGTGACTGTGGACGATTTAAATCACTTACAACGTGGCGGACGCATCTCAAAGACAAGTGCTGCGATCGGCGGACTGATGAATATCAAGCCAATCATTACAGTGGATGTTGAAGGCAAGCTGCAAAATGTTGAAAAAATTCGCGGACGTAAAAAAGCCTTACAGTTGGTTGCCGATAAAATTAGCGAAGTAACATCAGATCCAGCAAATCAAACGATCTTTATCACGACCAGCGCAGATCAAGAAGGCGCGGAAGAGGTGAAACGTCATCTAGAAGAAAGTATTCAGCCAAAAGAAGTTCGAATCTTTCCGCTAGGGACGACTATCGCCAGTCATACTGGCCTTGGCTGTATCGCGGTCTTCACTCGTGGTGAAAAACGAAAATAGAAATCATTCAAAGAAGAGGCTGTGGCAAAATCAATTGTCACAACCTCTTCTTTTTAGTGTTCTTTTTGTTGGCTGAAGTCGCGGATTAGTTCAATTAATTGTCCTCGAATCGTAGAATCTAAAATTTGTTCCCGTTGTACCAATGAAATCATGAAGGTTGGTTGAGGTTCATCAGTAATCGGGATCATCACCAAATGATCATCGGATGAAACTGCTAGTTCGGCTAAAAAACCGATACCAATCTGTTCACGAATCATCCCTTTTAAAATATTCAAATTGCTATTTTGATAGATAATATGTGGTTCGAAATGAGCTTGCTGAGCCATTTTTTTGAAGGCAGTCGGATGGACATAATGCTCATTCAATAGGACAAAGGGTTCATCCTTCAATTCAGAAAAAGACACTTCCTTGCGTTTAGCCAAAGGATGATTTGGGCTAACAACAATCATAAAACGCTTTTCAATCAGCAGTTCACTGGTCAGTTCATCATCACGAATCGGCTGTGTTGATCCTAACAAAGCAAGATCAATTTTTCCACGGCGCAAAAGTCCGTAGAGATCACGCGAGCCACCATCTACTAGATGGATGTGTCGCATCAAATTATTTTTGAAAAGATAGGAAGAAAGCTTTGGGAAATAAAAATTCCCGATGATCGGTGGCAACCCAAAATCTAAGGTCTCTTCCTTCAAGCGATCAATCTCTGTAACGGCGATGGTTACTTCTTTCAAGATATTTGAAATGTGTCGGGATAGGATTAAGCCAGCTTGGGTAATGATTAATTGTTTGTGAGATTGATCACGATAAACGAGCTGCGTTCCTAATTCATCTTCTAGACGTTTTACTGCATAGGTAATGGTTGGTTGACTGACGTGAAAGGCATTGGCAACCTTTGTAAAATTTTTCTCACGTACTAATCGTTGGAAATATTCTAGGTCTTTAAAGTTCATAATAATCTCCTCTTGTGAAATTAGATTATCATATAAATAAAATTTATCCTAAGCTTTTGTTTTGACTATAGTTTGTGGGGGCGTGTATCGTCCTAAATGTAAACAACGATAGAGGCAACTAAATTATATAAGTAAACCGGGGCATTAGTATTGCCATAAGTTTCAAAATTAATGAAATTTACTCAACTGTAAGGAAAGTATAAAATTTTCACATGAATAAATCGCTTTACAGCAGGGTATCCATGTCCGGTTTCACGAAGACTTTCTTAACCCCTTGATTTTGAATAAGAGAACGATGAAGATAATCGTTTGGTTAGCGAAAAAAATAGTTTAAAAGGAAGAAGGAAAAAAGATGATTTTCTTTCAATCAATTCAAAGTGTATTGAGTATCATTATTATGATTGCTTTAGGGTATCTATTAAAGCGTCAGGGCTGGTTTGATGAAAGTTTTGGAAAAAGTATTTCATCACTGATCACGCGAGTGGCACTGCCAGCATCTATTTTTGTATCCGTGTTAAAGAATTTAACCAAAGAAAGTTTATTTCAGTTATCGGGTAGCTTAATCTATCCAGTTGGAGCCGTCATTATCTCTTACTTCTTGGCCTATGGACTAGTTAAAATTTTAAAGATTCGCCCAGGACGCCGCGGAATATTTATGAATGCTGTGGTGAATGCTAATACGATCTTTATTGGGTTACCTTTGAATATTGCTCTATTTGGTGAAAAAGCGTTGCCCTATTTCTTGGTTTATTATGTAACCAACACAGTTTCAACTTGGGCATTTGGAGTCTTCTTGATCTCAAACGATGATCCAACTAAAGTCAAAGGTGAAACTAAAGCCAAATTAAACTGGAAGAAACTATTGCCGCCGCCATTACTAGGCTTTATCGCAGCCATCATCTTCTTGTTAATAGGAATTCCTGTGCCAAGCTTTATTAATGCAACGCTTGGTTATGTTGGCAGTATCGTTACTCCGCTATCACTTCTTTATATTGGGATCGTTTTGTACGATGCTGGTTTGAAGAGTATTCGCTTTGATCGTGATACAGTCGTGGCATTACTGGGACGCTTTGTTTTAGCTCCTGCTGTGTTGATCGGTTTGATCGCTCTCGGCTCAAATGCCTTTGGCGCCAATTTAGCACCATTGTTGAAGCAAACGCTGATTGTACAATCTGCCACTCCGATGTTGGCTGTTTTACCAATCTTAGCAAATGAAGCACATGGTGATGTTAAATACGCGACGAACTTAGTAACGACAAGCACAATCTTGTTTGTAGTGGTCGTTCCAATTTTAATGCAGCTCGTTCAATTTATTTAATTTGCTTCCTCAATCAAAAAAGCATTCGCGAATTGCGAATGCTTTTTTTTAATACAAATGGCTCAATTGTTTTTGTACTTCTGGATTTTCTAAGAATTCATCATATGTTGTCTCTGCACGATCAACCACGCCATTTTCGGAAATCGCAATAATACGGTTTGCGATCGTTTGAATGAACTGGTGGTCATGAGAGGCGAATAGAAGGGAACCTTTATACGCAATCAGACCTTCGTTCAATGCTGAGATGGATTCTAAGTCTAAGTGATTGGTTGGATCATCTAAGACTAAGACATTTGATTTTGACAGCATCAATTTTGATAGCATACAACGAACTTTTTCACCACCGGATAAGACGTTGACAGGCTTCATTACTTCATCACCAGAAAACAGCATACGACCTAAGAAGCTGCGCAAGAAGGTGTTATCGTCTTCTTCTTTACTGGCGTATTGCCGCAGCCAATCAAGAATCGGCATATCACTGTCGAATTCCTTAGTCGTATCTTTTGGCAAGTAAGCCTTGCTGGTTGTTACACCCCAACGAACCGTTCCTGTATCGGGTTCTAGATCACCCATAATAACTTTGAATAATGTAGTTGTTACCAAGTCATTTTCAGCGATGAAAGCAACTTTGTCGTCACGATTCAAGGTAAATGAGATATTGTCTAGAATCTTTTTGCCGTCGATTGTTACACTGACATTATCGACTTGCAGCAAGTCATTTCCGATTTCCCGTTCTGGTTTGAATTGTACAAAGGGATAACGGCGTGAAGAAGGCTGAATATCGTCTAAGGTGATTTTATCCAACATTTTCTTACGAGAAGTCGCTTGTTTTGATTTTGACGCATTAGCGCTGAAACGAGCAATAAATTCTTGCAATTCTTTGATTTGTTCTTCTTTTTTCGCATTTTGCTGAGATTGTAATTTTGCTGCTAACTGGCTTGATTCTAACCAGAAGTCGTAGTTTCCGACGTATAATTTGATTTTCCCGAAATCTAGGTCGGCCATATGAGTACACACTTTGTTCAAGAAGTGGCGGTCATGGGAAACGACGATAACGGTATTATCAAAATTAATTAAAAATTCTTCTAACCAATTGATCGATTGGATATCTAAACCATTTGTTGGTTCGTCTAGTAACAGAACATCTGGCTTACCGAAAAGAGATTGAGCTAATAGGACTTTGATTTTTTGTCCAGCCGTCAGTTCGCTCATTTTTTGCTGATGCAACTCTTCTGGGATGTTCAATCCTTGTAATAGAACTGCTGCTTCTGGTTCTGCTTCCCAGCCGTCCAGTTCGGCGAATTCACCTTCAAGTTCTGCTGCGCGAATACCATCTTCGTCAGAAAAATCTTCCTTCATGTAAATGGCGTCTTTTTCCTGCATGACTTGGTATAAGCGCTCATGCCCCATAATGACTGTTTCAAGAACGGTATATTCTTCAAAGTCAAAATGGTTCTGTTTTAACACAGCCATTCGTTCGTTTGGACCTAAAGTAACAGAGCCAGTAGAAGGCTGGATATCGCCTGCTAAAATCTTAAGAAAGGTTGACTTGCCAGCACCATTGGCACCAATCAACCCGTAACAATTGCCGGGAGTGAATTTAATATTTACATCATCAAAAAGTTTACGATCAGGAAACTGTAAACTAACGTCACTTACTGTAATCAATGATTTTCCTCGCTTTATCAGTATTGGCGCAAGGCCTCTTTGCATTATATCGGGGAACATCTGAAGTTTCAAGTCAACCGTTAAGAATTTACTTGGGATTTAAAATAGGATAGACTTGGCTTTGAAGGGATGTGTCAGTATGATCGGGATAATTATCGCGACCCACGACCATTTAGCGGACAGCCTGTTGAAAACGGCTGAATCTATTTTGGGCGAACAGAGCTGTGTGGAAACTTTAAATATCGAGCCAGGTGCTACAGGACTGCAAGAAAAAATTGAGGATTATGCCAAAGACTTATTAACAAAAGTCGACGAGCTGGTTTGGCTGGTAGATATGTTTGGGGGAACGCCATTTCGTTATGCTAGTTATTGTGTGATGGATGATTCGCGCCAGTCCTTAGTGACAGGGGTCAATTTGCCGATGGTCCTGCAGGCTTTGGTAAACCGAGAGTTGTCCGCAGCAGAATTGACGAAGCAATTAGAAATAGAAGCGAAACAAACGATTCGTAGAATGTAAAAAGGTTGGGTCAAAATTTATGGCCCAACCTTTTTATTCTATTTCAAGAGTTCACGTAATGTCGGCATATCATGAACTTGGTATTTTTCTTTGAAGGCGTTAATTTGTTCGACAGAGAATTTTTCAGGCTCTAATTGTAAGGCTTCCACCGGTAATGGACGTTCATCTTTGATCTTAACATCAATCACGACTGGACGTTTGCTAGCTTTTGCCGCAGTGAAGGCCGGCTCTAATTGACTATATTCAGTAATCGTGAAGCCGTCAGCTCCAAGCGCCTCTCCGACTTTGCCGAAATCAGCTCCTTCTAAAAAGACACCGAATTTTTGTTGCTCTGTATCTTCTTGTTCAGCTTCGATGAAACCAAAGGCATCATTTGAAAAGACCACATTGATAATTGGCAACTTGTATTTTACTTGTGTAATGACGTCTTGCATTTGCATCGCAAAGCCACCATCACCGCTGAAGGTAAAGACTTGCTTATCTGGGTAAGTCAATTGAGCGGCGATTCCGCCTGGAACCCCATTTCCCATCGTAGCAAACCAACCAGAGGTTGTGAATTGTTGTTCCCCATTCATTTCCAAATGACGGATCGCATTCAACGTAACATTTCCGACATCCGCAACATACACAGCGTCCTGTTCAGCAATGCGATTGATTTCTTTAAAGATAGGTTCCGCCCTTAACGGTGTCGATTCGTCATTATAAAAGCTCTTACGCCAAGCATGCCAATTGCGGATATTTTCTTGGTTGGCTTTTAACCAAGCATCCGCAGGCCGAGCTGTTCCGAGTTCAACCCAACGGCGAAGTGCTGTTGCACCATCACCTAATACTGATTGATCGACATTGTGGCGGCGGCCAAATTTAGCAGCATCGATATCAACTTGAATAAACTTAGCAGATGGATTGAAGAAATTCCGGCCAAATGGGAAATCACTGCCGACAAAGACGATCAAGTCAGCATCAGCCAACGCTTCATTTGCTGGTTTAGTAGCGACACGAGCAGCAAAACCTAAAAAGTTTTCATATAAATCAGGTACAATCCCTTTGGCTAAAACAGAAGCTGCAACGGGCATTGAAAAATGTTCAGAAAAGGCTTTGATGGCATCGAAGTTGCCGCGAACCCCTTGTCCGATGTAAAGAACTGGTTGATGCGCTGCTTCGATCAAAGGTAAAGCAGCTTTCAAATCTGTTTCGTCAGGGAAAACGACACCTGTTTTATGATTTTTTGCCGTTGCAATTTCTGCTTCTTCGATTTCTTCAAAGCCGAAATCAACAGGGATCGTAACAACTGCGACACCTTTTTGCTGATACGCTGCTTTGATCGCTTCATCGATTACGTGAGGCAAACTTTCTGGTGTCATCACTGTACGATTATAAACACTGACATCTGCAAACATTGGATTTTCATTTAATTCTTGGAATGCATTGTAATTCATAGCAGTAGAGGCTACCTGTCCCAGTAAAGCCAAGACTGGAACATGGTCCATTTGCGCGTCATAAAGACCGTTAATCAAGTGACTAGCACCAGGACCTGCAGAACCAAAGACAGCGCCTACTTTACCTGTTAATTTTGCATCAGCTGCGGCTGCTAAAGCGCCTGCTTCTTCATGGCGGACTTGAACATACTTTACTGCTTCGCGTTCATGGTATAACGCATCCATCGTTGAGTTGAATGAACCGCCAGGAATCCCGTAAATATGATCGATTCCCCAAGCTTCTAAAACATTGACCATCGCTACGCCTGCATTAATTTTTGCCATCTTCTTCACTCACTTTCATTTTGTAAGTTACCTACCTAAAAAGTATAACGCGTCTAAAAAAAACCAGCAAAGAAAGTGTCTCACAAGAAGTTTACAGGTATACCTAAAATATGCTAAAGTGAATATGAATAACCGTTTTCAGGATACCAGTCTAAAGTTTGTTAGTTTCATTAAGCTTTTTAGAGTTAAATGAAATCGGATGCAGAGAAAATAAATTTTCAATGGATCAGCAAATGGCTAGGTTATCCATAGAAAGAGAAATATCAGAATAACTAATATGGAGGTTTGTATGATTGAATGGTTATTGGGCCTGTCAGCCTGGCAACAAGCGTTAGTAGGAACGCTGTTTACTTGGGGAATGACCGCGTTGGGAGCTGCATTGGTCTTCTTCTTTAAAAATATTAACCGCAATGTGTTGAATTTGATGTTGGGTTTTGCCTCTGGGGTGATGATTGCGGCAAGCTTTTGGTCGTTGTTAGATCCGGCGATTGCAGCAGCTGAGTCGAATGGTTCGATTCCTTGGTTGGTGGTCAGTATTGGTTTTGGTCTTGGCGGCCTGTTTCTTTATATAGCGGATAAGACTATTCCTCATATGCATTTTGGTCCTAATAAAGAAAAAGAAGGCTTTCCTAGTCATTTAAAGCGAACAATTTTATTGGTGTTTTCCATTACGCTACACAATATTCCTGAAGGCTTGGCAGTTGGTGTGGCTTTTGGGGCAGCAAGTGAAGCAACGAATCCCACCGCGGCGGTTTTGGCTGCAATCTCTGTATCATTAGGGATCGGGATTCAAAATTTTCCAGAAGGTGCGGCAGTATCAATTCCTTTGCGTCAAGAAGGGCTGAGCCGGACAAAATCATTTATTTACGGACAAGCGTCGGGACTTGTAGAACCGATCGCGGCAGTAATCGGAGCACTTTTAGTAACAAGTGTTCAACCGTTGCTGCCGTATGCTCTTTCTTTTGCAGCCGGTGCAATGATCTATGTTGTAGTGGAAGAATTAATCCCAGAAGCTCAAGCAACAACAGACAGCAAACATCACTTTGGAGTCTTTGGAGCGATGTTAGGATTCATTATTATGATGATTTTAGATGTTGCGTTGGGATAAAAAAACGTCGAAAGCTAATAAAGCTTTCGACGTTTGCTATTTTAATAGGTCCGCCCGCGACGTTTGGTCAACCAGTTGACTAAGAAGTAAGCGATGGCTAACGGAATGGCAATTCTAAAGAATAAACCGATCAGGCCTGAAATAAGGGGACCAACAATACTTAAAATCAAACTAGCAACTAAGAAAAAGCCGACAACAGCTAAAATTCGTACAACCATAGGGTAATCTTTCATCATTTTAATTTCCTTCTTTCCATTTGTTTTAACTTAAACATAGTTTAGCAAACAATTTTCTCACTTACGTCCAACTTAAGACGTATTTATTGGCAAATCTGTTGTTTTTTTGTTTAATAGGAGCTGAGATACTAAATTTTAGTAAGTAACGAATGGAGTTAAGAGAAAATGCCAAAGTCACGAATTGAGGCTTTTACAGATGCAGTTATCGCCATTATCATGACCCTATTAGTGTTAGAACTACATGAGCCTAATGGTCCTAGCTGGTCCGCTTTTTTACAAATGGAGCATAAATTTATCGTTTATTTGATCAGTTTTGTCAGCTTGGCAATCTATTGGAATAATCATCATCATCTTTTTCAGCTAGTCCGAAAAGTAGATGGCTGGGTATTGTGGGCTAATAATTTTTTGATTTTAATGATGACGCTCTTTCCTTATGTCACTGCTTGGGTCGGAGATTATCCTTTTTCTTGGCCGCCGCAAGCTTTGTACGGCTTGGTGACGTTAGGAACAGATTTTGCTTACTATCTGTTAGTGCGGGCACTCGTAAGAGCAAATGGGAAAGAGTCTAAAATTGGCCAATTGTTTAAGCATTATCCGAAGTCTTATCTATCCATTGGCTTAGCGATAGTAGCATTAATTTTAGGGAAATTGATTGCCCCGATTGCGGTATTAGTTGTTAATGTCTTGATTTTATTAATGTGGTTTATTCCGGAAAAATCCATCGAGAAAATCCTGTAAAAAGTGCAGCCAGGTGTTGCGCTTTTTTTTCGTTGCAATACCTTAATTTCAGAGAAAAAATTTGTCGAACAGGTTTAACTAGGGGATTTTCGGACATACTGACATACTAAAGAAGCTTCCGTTATAGGCTACCGAAAAAAATTCCTAAGATCATTTCTTTTTCTTATTTCTCTTGTTTTTCCCTTTTTTCTTCTTTTGATTTCCTCCAGTTTTTTTCTTTCCACTATTCCCCGAAGCTTTGGTAGCCCTTCTGTTCAATGTTTTGTTTTTTCGACCTTCATCGATTTGTTCTTTGGTTTTTCCATAGCGTAAGTAGTTGATATCCATTTCATGCGAATTTTCGGCGGATTCAATGGCAGAAGCAGATTCCAGAGTAGACAGCTCCAGCCTCGTTGGCGTTTTTTCTTTCGACAGTGGTGGATATTTCGCTTCTACTTTAGCGGCTTCTTCATCGTAATAAGGCGTTGTGGACGTAGCTATAGCTTGTTTTTGCGGTGTTTTCTTTTCAATCGAAGCTTCTGGTATCGTTGTCTCTTCGATAGTTTCGGTTGGAACAACTTCTTCTTGAACCTCTTTATGCTGTGCATCAATCCGGCCTTCATGGCTATAAAAATTCAAATATTCAGCAAAGCGACGAGCAGTGGGAGACTGAAAAACTGTTAAGCTCGTTAAGATTTTTAAGACGTTAGCGGTTTCATTTTCTAAATGTTTAGGGATTCGTTTGGTATTACGCAGCGTCCAGGTATGTTTTTTGCCATTTGAATCATTGAAGCTTGATATCAAGGTGTACTGGTATTCGGAAGGTTCCGGCTGTTCACGGTTCTTTTTCTCTAGGAATTTTTGATAGAGACAGGTTTCTTTGGTAAATTGGTGGTATTCGTTTTTATTTTTAAACAGACGATTCACGACGTTTTGCCACTCTTCAAGTGAAAAGAACGACTCAAAAAAGACACAGTGCTTCCGCAATGTATCGTTCGGTGTTGTGGTAAGAAAAATTTGATGAATAAGCTCTGTTAATGACTCTAGTGAAAAATCCCCGACGCATAAAGCATCTCGCAAAAGAATCGCAACCAAATACTCAACAACCTGTGAAGCATTCTTAGTTTGTTCAAAGTATTTCGCCACACGCTTCATAAGATTTACATTTTTCATTCCAAAAATCTGTCTTTGTCCAAGCTTCACTGTATCCATCAATTTCATCCTCCAACCATCCATTTTTATTCATTATCAAGTAATAGTTTTCACAAAAATGATAATATTAGATAACGAAAAAGTAAATAGCTTTAGCAAATACCTTTTTCTGTTAAAAAAAATAAACCTTTTGAATAATAATTTTTTTGGTGTCTTTTTGATAAATAGCTAACTGAAATGATAGAGTTTAAAACAACTTAACGAAAAATAGAATTTATCAAATAAGCAATGGGGCGTTTTACTTTATATTTTAAATCTATAGCGTTATTAAGTTTTCGTTGATTGTTACAATTTTTTTTGAAGAAAATCGTGTTTAAGACTAAATATTAATTTTTTGTCTAAGCCAAGAGCTGCTCTCAGTCTAGCTGGGATTTTTCCATAATAGCTACACTCGGTCCTTTATCTATGGTAGAGTTTAAGCAAACGTTTTAAATGGAGGATATCAATGTTAGAAGCGATTATTTTTGATATGGATGGTGTCTTAGTTGATTCAGAGTATACGTATTTTCAAAGTAAATCACAGATTTTAAGCGAAGCTGGTCATGAGGTAGAAGACAGCTATCATTTTCAATTCATGGGTACGACCAGTGACTATATGTGGGAAAAAATGAAGCAGGAATTCTCCTTGCCCTTATCTGTAGCAGAATATATTCAACAAATGACAGCTTTGCGCCAGGCAATGATCAAGAGGGATGGCATTAGAGTAATTCCGCATGTTCAAGAGTTTGTAAAAGGTTTGTCTCAGGCAGGCTTGAAACTAGCAGTAGCCTCCTCTTCCTCATTAGCAGAAATTAAAGTAAATCTAGCAGAAATTGGTTTGTCGGAGTATTTTTCAGAAGTCGTCAGTACGGAGGAGGTAGAGCATTCGAAACCTGCGCCAGATGTTTATTTGGCTACGGCAGAACGGATAGGTATAATGCCTGAAAATTGCTTAGGCATAGAGGATACAAAAAACGGCACGGGAGCCGTTCGCAATGCGGGCATGGTTTGTGTAGGCTTTGCTAACCCGGCATTTCCGAAGCAAGATTTGGCATTCGCAGATAGAGTGGTTTCGTCTTTTTCTGAGCTAGATGCGGATTCGTTAACGAAAATTTATCAGAAAGTGAGGGCGTCTCATGCCTAAAGCAGCTATTTCCAGTAAAGCGTTTTTAATTGAAGGCGGCTGTAATGCCTGTGGGCTACAAAATACAGAGACTTTTACTATTCATTTTGAAGATCAACGATCCGCTGTGTTGGATCATTTTGATGTTCCATCGCTTGTTCAAGTGATTGCTCAAAAGAATGGATGGCGAGAAAAGGCTATTCCTGTAGGGATTGGCGAAGAAGAGATCGTTTTACAAAAAGCAAATGAGGTAATCAAACCAGTCTATTTTGGTGATCAAATCAGCTATCAGAAGGGGAATGAACGAATTCAAATGAAGCAACGCTTCAATGATAATGACGTATTATTTGAACAGGTAAACAGTATTTTGGTGCAACTGTTTAAACTTGAGCCTTATGAGATAAAGATAGCCGTTGAGTAAATAGGTTGTGATAGAATCGGAAAAAGTCGCAGTGACAAAAAAACTTGTTACTACGACTTTTTTTGTGGAATAAGGAAAAGATAGCCTTTAAAAGTGTAGACAAATTCAGAGCCTCAACTTTTTGAGCCGGATTTTTGCTTTTTTGTGAAAGCGTATTCTAATATGAAAGGATAGGAGAGGTGGAGAATATGGTAAAACAATTTGAAAAACAGTTTATTGGCGGAGAATGGAAGCTAGGAAATGATGTAGAACATGTGAATGAGGATAAAAATCCTTATACCCAAGAGACACTCCTGAAAATCCAAGGCGCGAATACAGCAGATGTTGACGAAGCTTATCAAGCGGCTCGAAAGGCTCAAAAAGAATGGATGGATAAAACACCTCAGGAACGAAGTGAGATCGTGAAGAAGGCTGTTGGGATAATGAAAGAAAGACAAACAGAGATTATCGAATGGCTAATTAAAGAAGGTGGAGCCACCAAAATAAAGGCAGGACTCGAGGTCCGTTTAGCAAAAGGAATTACTGAAGAAGCTGCCAGCTTTCCAATGCGGACAGAAGGGAGAGTTTTGCCGACAAATACGCCAGCAGAAGAAAGCTTTGTGATCCATCGACCTGTGGGAGTAATCGGAATTATTAGTCCGTGGAATTTTCCTTTTCATTTAACAATGCGTTCTTTAGCGCCTGCTATAGCAGCAGGAAACGGTGTGGTGATTAAACCAGCGAGTGATAGTCCGGTAACTGGAGGTCTATTGCCGGCAAGCATTTTTGAAGAAGCAGGTGTTCCTAAAGGATTGGTCAATGTGACTGTCGGCAGCGGCAGTGAGATTGGAGATTATTTTGTTGCCCACCCTATACCAGGATTCATTTCCTTTACAGGCTCTACTCCCGTAGGAAAAAATATCGCCAGTCAAGCGATGAGTGGTAAAAAGATTAAGCAAGTGGCTTTAGAATTAGGTGGGAATTCTCCTTTTATTGTACTCGATGATGCAGATATTGAAGAGGCAGCTCATGCTTTGATCGTCAGCAAATTTATGCATTCAGGACAAATCTGTATGGCAGCTAATCGTGCAATAGTGGTTGAAGCGGTATTTGATACATTTGTCCATAAAGTAGAGGAACGTGTAAAAGAGTTAGTTTCGGGCGATCCTACTGACGAAAAGACGGTGATCGGACCAATCATTAATCAAAAACAGACAGATCAAATTCAAGAAATCATTCAACAAGCGAAGGAGTCTGGAGCAAAATTTTTAGTTGAAGGCACGGTTAAAGGACAACTCGTCGAGCCTTTCGTTATAGTTTCTGAAGATCCTGATTTAGAAATTTTTCATCGAGAAATCTTTGGACCGGTACTTCCGATTCTGAAAGTGAAGGACACAGAAGCAGCAATCGAAGCGGCCAACGATACAGAATATGGTCTATCAAGTGCCTTATTCACTAAAGATTTAGCTAAAGGACGCGCTCTGGCAAATAGAATCGAAGCTGGAATGTGTCATATTAATGGTTTGACTGTCGATGATCAGCCGAATGCACCGTTCGGCGGCGAGAAAAACTCGGGTATCGGACGCTTTAACGGTGAATGGGTATTAGAAGAATTTACTAGAGTTCAATGGGTAACGACAAATTCAGGAAAAGGGCAGTATCCATTTTAAATTTTGAAATTAGCGCAAATAATTCTTATAAGTAGAGCTGCTACAAAAAGTACTGAAGTGAAAATTGTTCATTTCAGTACTTTTTTGTATGAGCTTAAGGAATAGCTCTTGTATTTATTAACGAAACCAGAAAAGTCTAGCTTACATAAAAAACAGACAATTAATGAGACTCTTGTTAAAATGAATGAAGAATAAGAGTACCAAGTTGCATAATAGGTGATCAAAAACAGGAATGCTGACATGCTTTTTTACCGTTATTTAGGTATTTCTAGTTTTTGTTCATTTTTTTTTGCGAAAAAAATTATTTGTAAGCACCAAGTTGCATAAAGAACACTGAATTATTTGGGAACAAAGAAGATGGAAATGTAAGCGTTTTTCGTCTAAATTGAAGATGTGAAGAGGGATGAGAATGAATTTAGAAGAACGAACAAATCAGATTTTTGTTGAATTAGTCAATAATCCGCAAATCACCAGTAAAGCGTTATGTGAGAAATTCGATTTGACGCGAGGGCAATTGAATTATGCGTTGAAAAAGATTAATGATTCTTTAATAGATGAGAAATTAAGTGAGATCAAACGAACGAAAAATGGGCACTTTCTGATTGCAAATGAGATTCTTTCAAACTATAAGGGGGGTGATGAGCAATTCGGAGAATCAACAGAAAGCTATGTATTTTCCGGTAAGGAACGGGTGGGCATAATCGAATTGATGTTACTAAGCAAGGAAGAGTATCTATCCTTAAACCATTTCATTGAGGATCTAAAGGTTAGTCGAAATACAGTGCTAAGGGATTTGAAGGAAGTGGATCACGCACTTTGGCAACATGAACTGGCTTTGAAGTATACCAGACAAAAGGGGTATTTTATCCAAGGCGACGAGTGGAATAAGCGAAATCTTCTGTCTGATTTATTGAATAATCTCGCGGTGATGTATAACGGAATCAATGTGATTATTCAATTTGCGAATATCGATCCACAACAGATCGAAATTTTTCGCAAACGAGTGGAGTTGGTAGAAGAGGAATTGGATGTTCAATTTACCGATGAACGATTAAAAACGTTGCCGCTATTAATCATTTTGATGATTCGCCGAGCGCAAAAGGGTAAATTGATTTCTTATAGCTTTAAGGTCAATTATCGCGAGCTTGCTGACACGAAGGAGTATCTTGCAGCGGATCGAGTTATTTGGGATGTAGACGGCTTAAGTGAGAATGAACGTGTGTATGTAACGATGCTACTGTTGACGACGAATCTTTCGCGAGGCGATATCTTATCGGTTAAAGCGATCAATAAGATGAAAGAGGCGCTTGAGAAGGTCATTGCGAATTTTGAACGTATCGCGGGTGTCAATCTTGAGGAAAAAGAAAAGTTATTAGAGCGCTTGCTCGTTCATATGCGGCCAGCTTATTACCGAATCAAATACCACTTGAATTTGCAGACGCGTTTTTATCAAGAGAATAAGGATGCCAACCTTTTTTCATTATTTTACTTAGTCAAGGAAGCTAGTGGTCCTTTGGAAACGTACTTTGAACAGCCGGTTCCTGATGCCGAATTATTTTTTATTTCGTTGTTTATCGGCAGCCACATCGTTGAGAGCACGGAAATTATTCACCCCGAAAATCGTAAACGAGCGGTCATCGTTTGTCCTAACGGTATCTCAATTGCTGTTTTATTGGAGAACACCTTAAAAAATTTGCTTCCGGAAATTGACTTTGTGAGATCGATGTCGGCACGGGAATTTTATCGAACAGAGGTTGATGCGGATTTCATTTTTTCGGCGGTTCCGCTGAAAACAGAAAAGAAAGTCTTTGTCGTAAATAATTTTTTATCTGAACAAGAAAAACGTCAATTAAGAGAACGTGTTTTGCGATCAACGGCGATTATTCAGACAGAAGTTGTAACGCCAGAAAAAATTTTGGCAGTAGTAAAAAAGCATGCCGATGTTGTGGATGAGACAAGCTTGTACGAAGAATTGTTAAGTTTGTTCGCACCGAAAGAATCCAAGATTCTTGAAAAGAAGCGACCGCATTTGATTGATCTTTTAAAGGGCGAAACGATTCAAATTTTTGAGGAAACGACCAGCTGGACCGAAGTTTTAGAAGCTTTAGCGCGACCGCTGGAACGTCAGCATGTGATCACGCCAGAGTACGTGAAAGCTTTGAAAAAAGAGATGCCGATCCTGCCGGCCTATACCGTTTTACGTCATAAGATCGCTTTGCCTCATACCGTAACAGAAGCGGGAGCAATCGGAGTTGGAATCAGTCTAGGCTTAGTGAAAAAAGGGATTCTTTCAGAGGACGGCAGACGAATTCATACCGTTATTCTGCTGGGGTCCAACGATAAAGAGGAACACTTGGATTTGATTTTTGAAATGATGAGTTTGGCTGGTGCAAATGAATTGGCACAGTTAGAAAAAGCAAAAACGAAGGATGAGATTCGGAAAGCGTTGCTGCGTTTTAACGAAGAGTATTGGAGGATAAATTGATGACAGAAACGACACTAAGTTCTTATGTGAAAGAACCGTTAGTTTTCGCGCAAGAGAACTTTACGTCACAGGAAGAATTATTTGAGCAAGTGTATCAGAAATCTTTAGACCTAGGTTGGGTCCGAGAGGATTTTCTGGAACGGATCGTGAAGCGGGAAAAAGAGTTTCCTACCGGGATTCAATTAATGAATTTTGGCGCGGCGATCCCCCATACTGATGCCGAATGTGTGCGGGAAGAATTTGTCGCAGTGATTACGATGCAGGAGCCGGTGACTTTTTACAGTATGGAAGATAACACCCAGCAGGTCAAAGCCCAGATCATCTTTGTTTTAGGGTTAAATCAACCCCACGCACAGTTAGAAATGCTGCAATCGTTGATGGGGCTTTTACAAAATGAAACGGTTTTATCAGAATTATTGTTAGCAACCACTGAAAATGAATTAGTGACAACTATTAAAAAAAATCAGCTATGAAAAAGGAAGCTCGTTCTACCTTTTGCAAATAGGACAGAACAAAAAATAAAAAAACATTAAAAGGAGAAAATCATTATGAAAACAATTCGTGTATTAGTAGCATGTGGAGCAGGAATCGCAACCTCAACGGTAGTTATGAAAAAAGTCGAGGACTTATTTGCCAGAAATGATCTGCCAGTGGAAATCACACAGATTAAGATTGCTGAAGCAGCTGGGAAACAGGATGAAGCAGATATGTTGATCTCAACCACGATGCTTCCAACTCAATACAAGATTCCAGCAATTTCAGCCATGGCCTTCTTAACTGGGATTGGAACGGAAAAAGTTGAGAATCAAATCATCGAAGCAGCAAAGGGTATTCAATAATTTTTTACATTCAGGTAGGTCAACTCCGCGCTTTGCGGATTTGATGTGCGTGAAGAGGAGTCAGGTTTATTTTTAACATTAAAAATAAATAGATCAAAACAAATTAGGAGGAATGTATTAAATGGATGGTTTAATGAATGTGGTGCAAAGTATTTTAGGCGCCGGCGCAAGTGTGATGCTGCCCATCATCATCTTTATTGTTGGGATTATTTTTAGGGTTCCAATAAAAAAAGCAATTATTTCCGGAATTACTGTAGGTATCGGGATGATCGGGATAAACTTGGTTATTAATGTATTGACCACAAACGTTGGTCCAGCGGCACAAGCGATGGTTGAACGGTTTGGCTTGAACCTGACGATCATTGATGCAGGCTGGCCAGCAGTCTCAGCCGGGACATGGGCGCAACCAATCGCGGCTGTGATGATTCCAGTAATCTTGATCGTGAATTTAATTATGTTGGCGTTAAATCGGACCAAGACACTAAACATTGACATCTGGAACTACTGGCATGTTAGTTCTGTGGCAGCAACTGGTTATATTGTAACAAAAAGTTTTTTCTTTGGCATCCTGTGCGGAATTCTGTTTACGATCATTATTCAAATTATCGCTGATAAGACTGCGCCGAAGGTACAAGAATATTATGGGTTAGAAGGTATCAGTATTACGACTGGTTCAGCACAAGGTTATGCGGTTTTAGCATTGCCGATCGGCTGGCTAGTCGATAAGATTCCTGGTATCAATAAATTAGATGTAAAACCTGAAACGATCCAAAAGCGTTTTGGTATTTTTGGCGAACCAATGATCATGGGCATCATCATCGGGATGTTCCTTGGTTTGTTAGGCGGCTACGATTTCATTGGTATCCTACAAATTGGAATGAACATGGGTGGTGTAATGTTCTTAATGCCACGGATGGTAAAAATCCTGATGGAAGGGTTAATTCCTATTCAAGAGGGAGCACAAAAACTATTGCAAAGCCGCTATGGCGATCGCGAAATTTATCTAGGAATGGATGCCGCCTTAGCGACTGGCTCACCGGCTGCACTATCTACAGGTCTTTTGATGGTTCCAATCACATTATTCTTAGCAGTTATTCTGCCAGGAAACCGCGTGCTGCCTTTCGGAGATTTAGCAACAATTCCATTTTTCGCAGCGTTAGTTGTGCCTAGTCGTAAAGGAAATATCTTACATTCAGTGATTTCATTGACAGTCGTGATGGCTGTTGCCTTGTTAATGGCGACCAATTTTGCGCCAGTGATTACTGAAATGGCGCAAGGGATCGTGAAGTTCCCAGAAGGCGCTGCTGAAATTACGAACTTGGATACAGGCGGAAATTTCTTAAAATGGATCTTCTTGAAATTCTCAGAATTAGTTGCCACAGTGATGTAGGAGGTTTTTGTAAATGAGTAAAACAATGAAGGGTGTTTCCAAGCAGGCACCCGGTTATGACCAAATGGCATTTATCGATTTACCTGTACCAGAAGCAACAGATGACAAGGTCTTGATTAAAGTCGCTTATACAGGTATTTGCGGATCAGATATCCATACGTTTAAAGGTGAATACAAAAATCCCACCACCCCCGTCGTCCTAGGGCATGAATTTTCTGGGCAGGTGGTTGAAGTCGGAGCCAATGTAACAAAAGTTAAAGTGGGCGATCGGGTAACCAGTGAGACGACCTTTTATGTCTGCGGCGAATGCGATTATTGCAAGGAAAAGCAGTATAATTTGTGTCCCCATCGAAAAGGAATCGGCACGCAGCAAAATGGCTCCATGGCGAACTATGTGTTGGCTCGAGAAGAAAGCATTCATTTACTGCCGGATCATTTAAGCTATGAAGGTGCGGCGATGAGCGAACCATTAGCGTGCTGTGTCCACGCGATGTATCAAAAGAGTCACTTGGAATTAAAAGACACGATCATTATCATGGGCCCTGGACCAATCGGACTGTATCTTTTGCAGATTGCCAAGGAAATTGGAGCCTTCGTCATTATGACGGGGATCACAAAAGATGCTCATCGCTTAGCATTAGCAAAAAAACTAGGTGCGGATGTGATCGTGGATACGATGAAGGAAGATCTAGCGAAAGTCGTCAATGAGATCACGGATAGCTATGGCGTGGATAAGGTGTACGATGCCTCAGGAGCAGTTCCTGCTGTTAATGCTAGTTTGCCATTGATTCGCAAGCAGGGGCAATTTATTCAAGTAGGCTTGTTCGCTAATAAAATGGTGGATTTAGACACTGAATCGATCATTCAACGAGAGATCGAATACATCGGCAGTCGTTCACAAAATCCTTATGACTGGCCGATTGCGATCCACTTATTAGCAAAAGGTGCGATCAATATCGATGAGATGATTACGAAAAAATATCCATTGACTAAATGGCGGGAAGCCTTTGATAAAGTGATGGAAGGCAACGAAATCAAGGTAATGATCGAATCCAATCCAGAAGAGTTTTAATTTGAATCAAGGAAGCTGTACCAGAATTTTTGGTGCAGCTTTTTTGTGAGTTTGTTTTATAGGAGGATTTTTTTGATACTATTTTCATGAGAACAGTGTAATAAATAATCATTAGCAAGAAATTGTAAAAGAATATTGTGTATCGAGATATTCCAATCATTGTTATTTTAAAGTGAATTCACAAAGAAAACGTTTACTATTCATCCTGTTCAAGCTAGACTATAGGAAAAAATGTAAGCAGGAGGGCACTAGATGGATCTTGATAATCGAAGCGTCCAGATATTGCAGGCAGTCGCTTCTACGGTGAAAATTTCTTCCAAAGAAATCATGGAAAAATATGATCTGACTCGCAATCAATTAGACTATGCTATAAAAAAAATCAATGATTATCTTGAAGAAAATAATTATCGTAAAATCATTCGCTCACGTAATGGTAGTTTTATCGTTGATACGAAAGTGGTCGATGTTTTCTCTGGAATTATGAATAGTGAAAGTCAGCTGCAAGCAGATGAAAACAGTTTTTTGGATGAGGATCATCGTTTGCTAGTTATTTTATTGTTAATTTTTTCTGCAGATTATCTATCGCTGTATCACTTTTCAGAAAGCTTAGAGGTTAGTAAAAACACGATCGTATCGGATATCAAGAAACTCAAAAAGCAACTAAAAAAACATAAGTTAACGATCGATTATTCCAGAAAAGGCGGATACTATTTTCGTGGGGATGAAGAAGCGGTTCGTGGCTTGATTCTTGTAGTGACAGATCAAGTGATGGATTCTATTTATAATCGCCTTATTTTTGAGAAGTATTTGGCCATCCAAGCGACAGAAATCGAAGAACAGCGAAAAATGCTGCGCATGGTGGAAGATGAGCTGCAAGTTCAGTATACAGATAATCGGATTCAAACAGCGCCGTACTTTTTGGTATTGCTAGATCGCCGAGTTAAGAATGGTCATATCATTGAGCAACGTTTTGGCTTGTTGGCAAAGGAAATTATGGATACCAACGAATATGCGGCAATTGTCAAAGTGTTGGCGGGGCAAGGAATGCTGCCGAAGTCCTATACGGAGCACCTTTATCTGTGTCTGTACATTCTTTCGTTGAAAATAACCGATCTAAGCAATATTTTTTCCCTAAATAAAGAAGATCTCAGAAAGCATATTGAACTGTTTATTGCGATGCTGGAGAGAAATACGATTATTCAGCTGAATGATAAAGAACAGCTGATTGAAAACTTAGCATTGCATCTAACACCAGCATACTATCGCATTCGCTATGGGTTAACTTCTGACTATACACTGACGGATATTGTTAAAAATCAGTTGGACCCTTTATTTTTTATTGTGAAATCATCGGTAGCGCCCTTAGAGGAATTTTTTGAAGAGCGGATTCCGAATGATGAAATTTATCTGATCACCATGTTCATTGGAGCATACATGCCAAAAGAAAAGCCGATCAATCTTGAGCGTACGATTGTCAAAGCAGCAGTGGTTTGCCCCAATGGTATCATTAGTTCAAAACTTTTGGAAAAGACGTTAGACAATTGGTTCCCCATGATTCATTTTGTCAGTTCTTTTTCGATTCGTGAATTCTATGAAAAAGAAAAGCAATTGGATGTTCAATTAATATTTTCTACAAATCCGTTAACAACTGAATTCCCTGTGATCGTTGTAGGAAATGACCTATCTGCAATGAACAAAACCTTGATCGTCAATGAAGTGATCCAGCTGATCTATAAAATTGATAGTTACAAGCTGCAGCCGGATCATATTTTATCGATCGTCAAAAAACATCTGTCAATGGATGATGAGATTGAAGGGAAGATTCGTAAAGAATTAATGATCTCTTATAATTCTATTTTTCAGATTCAGGATCAAGAGATTTTGACCAATGAAACAAAGTTAAATTTGAGCGATCTGATCACAAAGGAGAGTATCATCATTTTACCAGATGAGTTGGATTGGTTAGATATTCTTCAAGCAGCGACGCAAAATTTGATTGATCGTAAGATTGTTGAACCAAGCTATTTATCTCATCTTGAGGAGCAATTTCCTGAGGTTACCCCCAGTATTGTGTTGGGGAATCAAATCGTCATCCCTCATACTATTCCGGAACATGGAGCGCGTGAGCTGGGGATGTGCTTGGCTAAAGTTTCAAAAGGATTTAGCAGTCAAGGTCAGACATATCGATATGTTGTTGTGATTTCAGCGATTGATAAAAAATTGCATATTCAGCCTATGATGCAGCTGCTTAAAATCGCTAGTGATCCTAGAGCGATTGAGCGTTTGGATCAGGCGCAGAACAAGGAATCGCTTCTAGCGATTATCCAAGCATTCAAAAAGTAATAAAACGATTTCCCATTCATTTCACGAATGGGATTTTTGCATTATCTGTCTATTTCCGCAATTATTACAGAAGGAGAAACGCTTGTGAAATCAACGTTTTCAGCAAGTCATACAAATATTCAGGAATAGGTTCAGTAAAAAATGAGTTCAAAAGAAATTTAAAAGAAAGCGTTTCCGTGTTATCTTTTGGGTAAGCAAGAAGCAAAACAACAGAAGTAGGAGGGATCGAGTGATCAAACGTGAGTTACTTTTTAGCAAAATGAAGCCGCAAGATTATGAAGAGATGATTACGTTCTTAGGGAAAAAAATGGAAGAATTAGGCTATGTCAAATCAACCTATGTTCCCGCGGTATTAGAAAGAGAGAAGGGCTTTCCGACTGGATTGCAGATGGGGGATTATGGGATTGCGATTCCTCACACGGATCGTGAACACGTGTATCAATCCGCTTTAGCAATCGCGACCCTAGCAGAACCCATCGAGGTTTGTTCAATGATTAATCCAGAAGAAAAGGTTCGTGTATCGTTAGTAATCTTAATGGCCGTAGAGGACCCAGATGGACAGGTGAAAATGCTCAGCAAATTGATGGGACTTTTTCAAGATGTCGAAATGTTGAAGCGGTTGGAGCGAGCGTCATCTGTAGAAGAAATGTATAGTATTGTGGAAAAAATGGAGTTAGAAATCGCATAAAGAAAAAAGGAGGAAGCAGTAATGAAAAGATACAATGTATTGTCGGTTTGTGGATCAGGAACAGTGACATCTTCAATGGTGGCGGAAAAATTAAGAGAAACGTTGGAGGAAAAAGGCTATATCGTTGATACGACAGAAGCGAATCCTAATGAAGCATTGTCGTTAGCGAAGACTGGTAAATTTGATTTTATTACCTATACGAGTCCGCTACCTGATGGTGATTATGGTATTCCCGTAGTGAACGCAATTGGCTTTTTAACTGGATTTGGCGAAGATGAGTTTTTGGAAGAAGTAGATGAGGTCTTGTTAGCATTAGAAAAATAAGCTTTTGAGAAAAGGTTGTATTTGGTTTCTTGCGAAGATAATTTGTTTTGCCAGTATTTGGCAGAACTAAAATAAATACATTAAAACGAAAAAGGATGCTAGTTCCCCTTTGCGCTTTAGCACATTAGAGGAATAGTATACGGCTTGAGAATCAGACTTATTTTTCAGGAAGAAAAATAAATACATTAAAACGAAAAAGGATGCTAGTTCCTCTTGGTGCTTTAGCATATTAGAGGAATAGTATACGGCTTGAGAATCAGACTTATTTTTCAGAAAGAAAAATAAATACATTAAAACGAAAAAGGAGTAATGAGATGTTAGAAACTTTAAAGAGCGTTTTTGATACGTTTGGATCGGCTGTTTTTGTTCCGGTAATGATTTTTGTTGTTGCCAAAGTATTAAAAGTGAAGACTCAAAAGGCATTTTTATCTGGTTTATATGCAGGCGTAGGTTTGATGGGTTTCACCTTGATTTTGAATTCCTACACTCCGATTATTTCTAAAGTTGTACAACAGATGGTCGATCAAACCGGAATCAATTTGCCAGCATTTGACGTAGGCTGGCAGGCGACGGCGTTAGTTGCCTATTCGACAGAAGCGGGCATGATTTACTTAGTGATTGCCTTAGTGTTACAAACCGTTCTTTTCTTAGTCAAATGGACGAATGTGTTCCAGCCTTCTGATTTGTGGAATAACTATTCTTACATGGTTTGGGGCTCGATGGTATATTTGGCTACGAAAAACATAATTTTAGCCGTTGTCCTGATGTGCTTGTTGAATATGTACAGTCTGTTATTGTCAGAAATGTTAGCCAGAAGATGGTCCAGCTATTATCATTATCCCAATTGTACGATCATCGCGATGCATAATATTGAGCCGGGAATTTTTGCCTTAATAATGGACCCGATTTGGAATATGCTTGGTCTGCATAAAGTTCGTTTAAATCCTCAAGGGTTGCAGAAGAAGCTGGGCTTTTTAGGAGAACCGATCTCATTAGGATTATTCTTAGGTCTGTTTTTAGGAATTTTAGGAAATATCAGCAACTTAGCGGAATTATCGGCGTGGGGACAAATCACAGAAGTAGCGATCGCAACAAGTGCGGTAATGGCAATCTTTCCGAAAGTGGCGGGAATCTTCTCACAAGCCTTCAATCCGATTTCACAAGCAGCTAGTAAAAACGTTCGTGGCAATAATGAAGGCCGAGAATGGTATCTAGGAGTAAATGATGCGACTGGCTACGGTGAACCTGCTACGCTGATCTCAGGAATTCTTTTAATTCCGATCATGGTGTTCATCGCAATGATCTTACCTGGAAATCAAACATTACCAGTCGTTGACTTGTTAGCGATTCCATACATGGTTCAGGCGCTAGTCTGCTTATCGAATGGAAATATTGCGAAGACATTGTTAAATGGTGTGATCTGGTTCAGCTTAGGATTATATATGTGTTCATACACTGCGCCAATGTTTACTGAAATAGCACAAACTGTAGGGGTTACTTTGCCGGCTGGCGCATTGATGGTTACCAGCTTTAATATCTTAGGAAAACCGATTTTTGGGCTGATCTTCCTGGCCTTTTTAAGTCAGAATCCATTGTGGATTGGTTTAACGATTGTCGCTTATTTTGTTGTTTACTTCTTATTCCGTAAAAATAAAGAAGCTTTTTATGGCTATGTTGAACGAGCTGCAGCGAAAAATAGTGGTGAGATCCCTGAAGGCAAAACAAAGGTAGCTTAATAGAGAAGGATGAAAGAAATCATGACAAAAAAGATGAAAGCAAGTGTGCTGATAAAACCTGGTGTGTTGGAAGTTCAAGAAGTGGATGTTCCCGATATTGGTGAAGATGAAGTATTAGTTAAAGTCGCTTACGCGGGGATCTGTGGCTCAGATGTGCCCCGCGCAAACTTAGAAGATGGTGCAAGAATGTATCCGCTCATTTTAGGACATGAGTTTAGCGGTACTGTAGATCGGGTAGGATCACAGGTCACTAAAGTTCAAGTCGGAGATAAGATCGCAGTTGCACCACTGATCCCAGACCCAAATTCTGAATATACAAAAGAAGGGTCTTACGGTCTCAGTGATAATTATAACATAATCGGTACCGGCAGTAATGGGGCCTTTGCAGAATACGTGAAAGTTCCAGAAGAGCATTGTGTGGTAATGCCGGAGGATTTGGATTTGTTGTCAGCAGCTGGGGTAGAGCCGGCAACGATTAGCTGGCATGCGATGCAGCGATCGAACATGAAGGTTGGCGACACTGTAGCGGTGCTTGGTTGCGGACCGATTGGTCAATTTGCCATCCAGATCGCAAAAATATTTGGCGCGAAAAAAGTGATTGCAGTCGACATTTTTGATGAGAAATTGGCTTTAGCAAAGAATTTGGGCGCGGATGTAACAATCAACAGCAAAGAGCAAGATTTAGAAGCTGCAATCAAGGCAGAAACAGGTTTAGGGGTCCATGTCGTAATTGAGACTGCGGGTAGTAAATTCACTCAGAAGCAGGCACTTTTGATTACACGTAAGCACGGAACGGTCGTATTAGTAGGAATCTCTCACCAAGATCTGCCATTATCAGAGCACGAAGCAGAACGAATCATGCGGGCAGAGTTAACCATTACCGGTTCATGGAATTCCTATACGGCACCTTATCCTGGCCGCGCGTGGGAGGCGACATTAGAAGAAATGTCTAAACGTCGAATCAAGTTCAAGGAAATGGTGAGTAATGAAATTACCTTAAACGATTTGCCAGAGGTGCTGCCTAAGATGTTCAAACGCGAGCTTGCCTATAACAAAATCGTTGTTGCTGTCAATCCAGAGTAAGAGAGGGCCGAATCAATGTTAGAACAATTAAAAGAAGAAGTATTTCAAGCAAATTTAGATTTACCTAAACAAGGGTTAATTAAATACACTTGGGGCAATGTCAGTGCTTACGATCCTGAGACGAAGTATTTTGTGATCAAACCCAGCGGTGTCAGCTATGAAGAAATGACAGCGGAGGATATGGTCGTTGTCGATTTGGAAAACAATGTGATCGAAGGACGATTGAATCCATCTTCTGACACACCGACTCACGCAGTCTTATATAAAGAGTTTCCGGAAATTGGCGGAATCGTTCACACCCATTCAACGTGGGCAGCTGCTTGGGCACAATCAGGGTTAGACGTTCCGGCAATGGGAACTACCCATGCGGATACCTTTTACGGGTCTGTTCCATGTGCACGTTATTTGAGTCAATATGAAATCGATGAAGGCTATGAACACGAAACGGGCTGTGTCATCGTAGAGACCTTTAAGCAACGGGAAATCAAACCCTTAGAGGTTCCAGGAGTGCTGCTTCATGGTCACGGGCCATTTACATGGGGCAAGGATGCTCATAGTGCCGTGATGAATGCCGTAGTATTGGAGGAGGTTTGTAAGATGAACCTACTGACGCGGCAATTAAATTCCTTTGCTGAAGAGCTGCCGCAACGTGTTTTGGACAAGCATTATTTACGTAAGCATGGAGCAAATGCTTATTATGGGCAAAAGTAGTTATTAATTTGGGAGGAGGATTACGATGATTAGCGATTTGTTTGTTTTGATTGGATTGGCCTTTTTTATCAAAATCTTTTTTGATGGCGCCAAAAAACTCGTGATTGGAGCGAATGGCGATGTTGTTAAGAGCAAAACGTATCTGATTCATGGTGTGTTAGGTGTGGCCTTTATGATCGTGGCACGACTAATTACGATTCTCCTCTAATCTATAGTCAACAGGGGATGATAAAGTGAAACTTCATGAGATCAATCAAGCTCCTTTTATCAAAGAAATGTGTGAAGCCACCAGTCAATTATGGGCGTACGGCTGGGCAGAGCGAAATGGTGGAAATATCAGCTATCGCCTGCCGCAAGAGGAGGTTCAATATTATCTCGATAGTGATCAGGTTAAAAGAACTATTCCATTGGATTTTACTGTAAAAAGCTTAGCAGGTGAGCTATTTCTCGTGTCAGGATCAGGCAAATATTTCAAAAATATTCAAAAGAATCCCGCTGATAGTTTAGCCATCATTCGAATAAGTGCAGAAGGCGACAGGTATGAGCTGCTGTGGGGACTAGAGGGTGGTGATTTGCCAACGAGTGAGCTGGCGTCACATCTTCAATGTCATGAAGTTCGTCTTGCACAAGATCCAGAGCATCGGGTCATTTTGCATACTCATGCGACGGCTATATCGGCGATGACGTTTATTCACGACCTAGACGAAAAGAAATTCTCTAAGACGCTATGGCAAATGATCACAGAATGTTTAGTCGTTTTTCCAGATGGGGTGTCGGTTCTTCCTTGGATGGTTGCAGGAACGAGTCAACTTGGAGCAGCTTCAGCTGACAAAATGCAGAATTCTAGAATTGTGATTTGGCCGCATCATGGAATTATGGGTGCCGGTCAAACGATGGACGATGCTTTTGGTCTAGTGGAAACGGCGGAAAAGGCTGCAGAAATCTATCTGCAAATTTGCTCAGCCAAACAAGAAATTAAGCAGCAGATCACAGACCAGCAGCTTTTGGATTTAGCAGAAAAGTTTCACGTGAAACCGAAATCCGGGATTTTATTGGAAGAAGGTCTGCGCAGTGACTAAGGTAGTCGTGATTGGTGATCCTTTCGTTTCAGCAGCAAATTTGGCAAATGCTGCAAAAGGACTACTACTTGAAGAGCCCGTTATTATTCAAAGCTTCGAGTGGCAGTCTGAAAAAACACGGTCAGAATTTCGCGAAGTTATCAAAATTCTGGAACATGATGGACCGAATGGTTTTGAATGGTCTGCTGAGATCTTGGCAGAAGTAGCAGAGGCCGAGTATTTGCTCGTACATTTGGCGCCTGTTTCACGAAAACTATTAGCTCAAGCAAAAAAGCTAAAGATGATCGGCACCTGCCGAGGTGGACTAGAGCATATTGATCTGGAGGCAGTGAAAGAGAGACCTGGACTTTCGGTAATCAATGTTATTCGAAATGCGGAACCAGTCGCGGATTTTACGATTGGTTTGATGTATGCGACTGTTCGCAATATCGCGGCTTCTGCTATTCAAGTAAAGCAGGGAAATTGGCCGCAGAATTTTCCAAACGATGCATATAAAACCTCCTTTTCCAATCTAAAAGTCGGGCTAGTGGGATTAGGACATATTGGAAAAATCGTTGCTAAACGCTTAACTGCTTTAGGGCTGGAGGTCAGTGCTTATGATGCGTTTATCGATCAAGCCAGCCTAGATCAAGAAGGCTATCAAATCAAATTAAAAAGCTTGAAGGAGATTTTCAGTGATTCAGATTTAGTATCTCTACATTTGAGAGTAGTACCAGAGACCCAGAATTTGATTAATCATTCGTTGTTGCGTTTGATGAAGCCCAGTGCCTATTTGATTAATACCGCGCGACCGGATATTATTAATCGAGCAGATTTACTTGACTGTTTGACGAAAAATCAGATCGCGGGAGCGGGTATCGATGTCCTATGGGAAGAACCAATCGCTTCTGATGAGCCCTTGCTAGCATTGGACAACGTAGTCATCACTTCACATATTGCAGGAGACACCATCGACGCGATAGACCGTTCGCCGCAATTATTGCAAGTAGAAATGAATCGAATATTAGGAAAAGCGTGAATTTTCACTCATCTAAGAGTTGCATTTAACAATTTTAAATGTAAACTTTTAGATGGGTGTTTTTGTCAGTTTTTCTTCCTGCTTTAGCAGGTTAGAAAAATGATATGCGTGCGAAAATAAAACCATTTTTCACGCTTTTTGAAAAATGAATACAACAGCAATGAACTAGCTGTCAGTTTTTCTTGCCTTTGCAGGTTAGAAAAATGATATGCGTGCGAAAATAAAACCATTTTTCACGCTTTTTGAAAAATGAATACAACAGTAATGAGCTAGCTGTCAGTTTTTCTTGCCTTTGCAGGTTAGAAAAACACCTAACTACATGGAGATATCTGGGAAATTTAATGAATGAGGCGATAATATGAAGCTTACACCAAAGGAATCAGGTGCGTATCAAAAACATTTTTTAATGGATACAGAAGCAATCAAACAATATGTTGTGGAAAGATTGGGCGCTTTTCCTTCAGGGACACCAATTGAAGTATCGGAGATTGGTGATGGGAATATCAACTATGTTTTTCGCGTGGTGAATCAGGCGACACAGGAAAGTCTGATCATCAAGCAGGCAGATATCCTGTTACGTTCTTCTGGGCGACCATTAGACATTGAGCGAAACCGGATCGAAGCGGAAATATTACGACTGCAAAATGAATTGGCACCGCAGTTTGTACCAGAGGTTTATTATTATGACCAAAAGATGTATGCTTTGACAATGGAAGATGTCTCAGCCTATCAAAATATGCGCTATGAATTGATTGACAAGCAGATTTTTCCAGATTTTAGCGAAAAGATCGCGGAATTTTTAGCACGTACGTTACTTTTAACAAGTGATTTGGTCTTAGATCGCGACGTGAAGAAGCAGCGCGTCAAAGACTTCATCAATCCTGAAATGTGCGATATCAGTGAAGACCTGGTATTTACTGAGCCATATGATGATTATAAGCAAAGGAATATCGTGACTGCAGGTAATGAAGATTTTATCAGAGAAAACCTATATGAAAATGAACCGCTGCAAGTAGAAGTTGCATTGCTGCGTCATAACTTTATGAATAATGCCCAATCATTGCTGCATGGCGATCTGCATACGGGATCGATTTTTATTAATCAAACGGGGTTGAAGGTGATTGATCCAGAGTTTGCTTTTTATGGTCCAGCGGGCTATGATATCGGCAATGTTTTGGCTCATCTTTATTTTCCAATGATTAAAAATTTGTTTGATTCGACGAGCGATCAAGAATTCCACCAGTGGTGCAAGGAAACGATTGCCGCTGTTTACGATCAGGTGCAGGAAAAATTAGAGACAGTCTACGATGAAGCAGTGACTTTTCCGTTGTATCGGAATCACGCGTTTAAGGAGATAATGTTGCAAAAAATCATGGAAGATGCGATCGGCTATGCTGGAACCGAGATCATTCGCCGCGTGGTAGGAGATTCAAAGGTGAGGGAATTATCCTTGATTCCTTCTGATAAAAAGGTCACGGCTGAAAGGATTTTATTGAAAATAGGCATTCAATTAATTATTAATCGACAACATGTTATTAGCGGCAGTCAGCTAGTCGCTGGAATTGACGAAGCTGTCAATTCGGCTTTTCCTAGTATGCAGAATTAAGAAAGATGAGGAATTGCTGCAAATTTAGCGGCACGTTCAGCACTAAAAGGTATTAGAACAAGATTCCTTCAACAGAAGCAGGTGAACAATTTGGAAAGACAAGATTATACGATGCCAACATTGCTGCAATATGAGAATGTCGCGTGGTACGAGAAGGGGAAAGTCCGTATTTTGGATCGGCGGATTTATCCAACGCAGCTCGAATTTGTGGAGTGTGAAACGCATCAAGCTGTAGCGCAGGCGATTACGGACATGGTTACACAAAGTGCCGGACCTTATACTGCGGCAGGTATGGGTATGGCGTTAGCGGCGGAAGAGAGCCGCGATTTCGCACCAGAAGAACAGATCGCTTATCTAAAAAAAGCATCTCACACGATTGCCAACGCCCGTCCGACAACAGCAAATCGCATGACACTGATCACAGAAAAATGTGTAGAAGTAGCAGAGCAAGCATTGGACAAAGGGGAAGATCCAACCGAAGCGATCAAGCAAAATACGATCAATTCCTTAAATCGCCGTTATTATACAATGGATCAGGTGGCTAAATACTTGATCGAAAAAATCCCGGATAATGGAACCGTTCTTACGCAATGCTTTGGTGAAACGATCATTGGGATGCTGCTGAGAGAAGCGATCGAACAGAACAAAACGCTGCGTTTCTTTTGTGCGGAGACGCGACCATATCTGCAAGGTGCGCGATTAACTGCCAGCTGCTGTGCAGAAATGGGGTTTGACACAACCGTTGTTTCTGATAACATGATCGCTTATTTAATGGCGCATGAAAAAATCGATTTATTCACTTCGGCGGCGGATACGATCGCTCAAGATGGCTATATTGCCAATAAAGTCGGTACGTATCAAATCGCAATTTTGGCGCAAAAATTTGGTATTCCTTACTTTGTTACAGGTATTCCAGATACAGATAAAACAAGTCATGAAAGCATCAAAATCGAAATGCGCGATCCTGAGCAAGTCATGGAGTTAAATGGGATCAAGCATACTTTAGCCGGGGTCAAGGCCATTTATCCTTCCTTTGATATCACACCGCCAGAATTAATTGGAGCAGTTGTGACGGATCGTGGATTTTTTTCACCCTATGACTTGAAACGCTATATCAAAGAGCAGCCGGAAAATAATTTTTATTGATTGAATGATTACGTGATAAAAATAGAATCATCAATAGCAGTGAGGAGAAGAAGATGAAGCATTTAAAAGAGCGTGAGCTGATCGTTGACTATGGCAAGAAGCTTATCACTGAAAAATTAACGACAGGTACTGGCGGCAACATCAGCATTTATCTGCCTGAAGAAGAAACGATGCTGATTAGCCCAAGCGGCATTCCTTATTTTGAAACAGAACCAGAAGACATTGTACTAATGGATCTTCATGGCAATGTGTTGGAGGGCAATCGTAAACCTTCAAGTGAATATGATCTTCATAGTATTTTTTACGCGAATCGTCCAGACGTTCGCTCAGTTGTTCATACTCATTCAGAATATGCGACGACGTTTGCCTGTCTGCAGCAGGAGATCGAACCATTGCATTACATCATTGGTTCTGTAGGGGAGAAAATTCGTTGCTGCGAGTATAAAACGTTCGGTACTCGGGAATTAGCCGAGGAAGCCTTTAACTTTATTCATGAAGACAACGGAATATTGCTAGGCAACCATGGCGTTTTGACCATTGGCCCAGACTTATCCAGCGCCTTTGGTGTGGCGAAAGACATCGAGTTTCTTGCTAAACTCGATTATCGTGCTCGCTACATTGGAACACCGAAACTACTAAATCAAGAACAAATGAAAGAAGTTCTAGAAAAGTTCGAAACCTATGGGCAACAATAATAAACCGCTGCTTTGACGGGAGTCAAGGCGGCGGTTTTTGTTTTTCGTAGAAGTAAATAAAAGATTGGTCAAGTGAAAACTCCGCTGTTCGTTTATTCACAATTAAAATAGTCTGTGAGAATTTTTGATTGGTCTAATATTTTTTTATAGCTGAATATCCTATATGTATAAATTTTTTTCTTCTGGATAGATTGTGAACGAACCTTCATGCTCATCTCCTTTTCTATTATATTTCTAAATTAGGACCTCTTTCCCATTTTTATATATCGTTATTTTAAGAATGTGCAATTGTGGCTTTTTTATTGTTTGAATTATTTCGATTTAATAGATAATATTTTTTAGATATTGATATATCACGTTTTTTACGGTAATTTTTACTTTTGTAACATATGTTCCAATTGGTAGAAAACGGTAGTTTGTGAAAAGAAAGCGTTGACACTTATTTTTACGATGTTATACTAAAAGTGATTTAAGGCATATGTCAAATGTGTTGTCATATGTCAAAAAAGTATGGAGGGGTAACAATGACACTTTATGGGAAGCTTTTGGAAAGAGAAAGAAATGGCGCACCGATCAAAGTTGGGGTAATTGGTGCAGGTCAAATGGGTTTTGGGATGATTGCTCAGATTTCGACGATTCCAGGAATGGCAGTGACTGGTATCAGTGATATCAATAAGGATGCCGCGCAGCGAGCAGCGGATGCTTATAATGCAAGTGCAGAGAAAAAAGTGGATATCTTGGTCAGCTCAGATTTTAAAGAAATCATTCATTCAGACAAGGTAGAAGTTATTGTTGATGCGACAGGTGTCCCAGAAGTTGGCGCCCAAATTTCATTAGAAACTTTATTAGCGAAAAAACACATTGTATTGCTAAATGTGGAAGTGGATATCACAATTGGGCCATTGATGAAGAAAATGTACGATGCGGCAGACTTAGTGTATACAGGATCTGACGGTGATGAGCCGGCTGCTACGACAGAATTATTTGAATTTGCAAAAAGCATGGGGATGGAAGTCTTAGTTGCTGGTAAAGGCAAGAACAACAAGCTGAAGGTTGGTGCAAACCCAGATACTGCGCAAGCAGAAGCGGATTCTAAACAGATGTCTAGCCATATGTTAGCTGCGTTCCAAGACGGTACGAAGACTATGGCTGAAATGAATCTACTGTCAAATGCGATTGGATTCATTCCTGACAAAGTAGGAATGCACGGAATCAGTGGAGATGTGGATTCAGTTATTAAGGATTTAGACTTGAAGGAAAATGGCGGTATCTTGGATAAATATGGCGTTGTTGAATATGTCGATGGATTGGCGCCTGGAGTGTTCGTGATCGTCAAGGGACAAAATGACGGGGCACGTCATGAGTTAAGTTACTTGATGAAAAAGGGTGATCGCGATCATCATATCTTGTATCGTCCCTACCATTTAGCAAGCTTAGAAACACCGATTACGATTGCAAAAGCAGTCTTGAATCACGATCATGCAATCGTTCCATTAGGTGCTCCAATTTCAGAAACTGTTGCGGTAGCTAAAAAGGATATTAAAGCAGGCGAAAAAATTGATGGCATTGGCGGTTATTGCGTACGCGGTGTGTTAGAAACCCATGCAGATCTGGTGAAAAACAATAATGTACCAATTGGTTTAGTTGGTGGTTCTTCTGTAGCGAAGCGTGATATCAAGGATGGCACCTTCTTAACCTATGATGATATTGAGATTGATGAAACAACGACGGTTTATCGTTTACGGAAACTTCAGGATTCAACGTTTGGTGATTAAGGCAAATTTAAAGCAGATGAGGGATACCCTCGTCTGCTTTTGGAGAGGATGTAGCTTATGAGTGGCTTAGTAATTGTTTTAATCGTTTTGATGCTTAGCCAGAGCCTGTTGAGCATTGTTCAGGTAAAATACTATCAGCGTTTTATTAAAAAAATTACGACAGAACAAGCAGGTACAGAGTATGAGTTTTATACCGAGGTCGTAAAGGGAAGACTTTTACGAGCGATCGTCGCGGTAGTTGTGGATGCAGAAGGCAGAGTTATTCAATGTTATGTCTGTAAAGGTTTGACGATATTTGCACGTTTTAAAGAGGACCAATCGTATAAAGGAACGCAATTGGTTAATTACAGTAATGTTGCAAAAGAAAAAGGCGCATCTCAAACAGAAAAAGCATTATCGCAGATTTACACACGAAAATTGGAAGCGGTTACCTAGAAAGAGGAGGATTTTATAATGAAATATATCGAATGGGCAGGGAAAAACTTTATTGGTATGTTTGAAGCCGGCGGCGAACAGTTCATGGGTTACATGACTGGAATCGTTCCACTATTGATTGTACTTTTAACGTTTACTTATTCAGTTATTGCATTTATTGGTGAAGAACGTGTAGATAGAGCGATCCGTTATTGTTCGAAATATATGATTTTACGCTATTCGTTAATGCCGATTTTAGCTGTTTTGATGCTGACAAATCCAATGGCGTATACCTTTGGAAAATTTGTTAAGGAAGAGGAAAAACCGGCGTTTTACGATGCAGCCGTTTCTTTTGTTCACCCAGTTACTGGTCTATTTCCATATGCGAATGCCGGAGAGCTTTTTGTTTACTTAGGAATTGCCAACGGCGTAACGAAAGCCGGATTTAGCCAATCAAGTTTAGCTGTCCGGTATTTCTTAGTAGGGATCGTGGTTATCCTGATTCGCGGAATTGTTACGGAAAGACTAACGAAATTCATGATGGCTAGAGAAGCGAAGAAAGCGACTGCGTAAAGGAGGAATCGTAATGTACAAAACAGTATTTGTAAAACCTGGAAGTAAAGGTTGGGGTGTTGGTCTAACATTAGTTCCATCAGAGCAAAAAAATAAAGTTGTTTCTGTTACAGGCGGAGGTATTCATCCGGTGGCGCAGCAAATTGCTGATTTAACCGGTTGTGAGGCTTGTGATGGCTTTAAGAATCAAATTCCAGAAGATGAAACTCTATGTGCCGTAATTGACTGTGGCGGCACGGCTCGAATCGGTGTATATCCGATGAAACGCATTCCGACAGTGGATGTTTTGCCGTCTTCTCCTTCGGGTCCATTATCTAAACATATCACGGAAGATATCTTTGTTTCAGGGGTCCGTCCAGAAGATGTCTCTATCTTAGAAGAGGCGAATTTAGAAGAAAAACAAATGGCAGCGATTAATCACGCTCATGCACAGGATGCGGAATCAGCAGCCGCGACAGAAAAAATTGTGACAAAACAAGACGAAGGCCGTGAGTCTGAAGAAGAGTTCAGAGAAAGATATTCAAAAATCAAAGAAGAGCATAAAGAAGAACAAGCGAAAAAGGACAGCTTCTTAGTTCGTTTCTCCCGTGGTATCGGCGGAGTGATGAGTACCTTCTACCAATCTGGTCGCGACGCGTTAGATATGCTGTTGAAAAATATTATTCCTTTCATGGCATTCATCAGTATGATCGTTGGGATCATTAACTACACAGGTATCGGTGATTGGTTGGCGAAAGTTCTTTCACCATTAGCTGGTTCACTGCCTGGTATGATTGCGTTGGCTTTGATCTGTAGTATTCCGATCCTATCGCCGATTTTAGGACCAGGAGCAGTAATCTCACAGGTTATCGGAGTATTGATCGGTACCCAGATCGCCAATGGCTCAATTCCAGTACAGTATGCATTGCCGGCATTATTTGCAATTAATGCTCATGTAGGTTGTGACTTTATTCCGGTAGGGTTATCATTAGGTGAAGCCAAACCGGAAACCGTAGCAATCGGAGTGCCAGCGATTTTATATGGACGGATGCTGACTGGTTTTACTGCCGTAATCTTGGCATGGTTGGCTAGTTTCGGAATGTATTAAAACTGTTTGAATGGAGCGAATGGATAGATGGTAAAAACCAAAATTATTGAAATCGGCAGCATGGTGCCAGCCTTTGAAGAAGAACGCTTAGTTATTTTGTTTGGTCCTTCTGCAACGGCAGAATTAAAAGATATTTGTGTGATTCATGAGTTCGAGGATCAGCCCAAGGATGCGTTGAAGGTCGGCGGGAAAATCAAATTCGGCGATCAAGAATTTACGATCGAAGAGGTAGGTTCGCAAGCAAATGCAAATTTTGAAGAATTGGGACATATTTCGATTTATTTTCGTAACGCAATTGGCGAAATCCTTCCAGGGGCAATCATTGTCAGTCCTGGCAATTTCCCAAGCTTTGAAGTCGGTGGCGTGATCGAAATTATTTAGTTTAAAAGGTCGAGGATGTGCCGAAAATAGGTCATCCTCGGCTTTTTTAGTAAATAGAGCAATTCTGTATAATTTTCGTACTTGCAGGCGCGCAGGATCAACCGTATAGTGAATGGGATCAAAGTAGTTCAGAAGGTGGGATCAAAAAATGGCTATAAAACATAATCGCGACATCGTAAAAGTGGCTACGATGTATTACAAAAAGAATTTGAAACAGTCGGAGATCGCTAAATACTTGGGTATTTCACGTTCACTTGTTTCAAAATATTTGAATGATGCAAAGAATGAAGGGATCGTTGATATTTTTATTAAAAGCGAGAGCGCCTATTCCATCGAACTGGAGCTGGCTTTAGAGGAAACATTCGGGTTGAAAAAAGCCGCGGTCTTAGATACCAGCAGTTTGCGAAAAGACGAGACCGAACGCTTATTAGTCCAAACAGCGATCACGGCCTTTCAAAAGGAGATCACGAAAGCTCAAACGATCGGTCTTTCTTGGGGGAAAATGCTGCGGGGAATCGTTGATGAGTACCCATATGAAAATCAAGCAGATACCACGATTATCCCATTAATCGGCGGACTAGGGTCAGAGATGGTAGACGTTCATTCCAATCAGTTGGCCTATGATCTAGCGAAAAAACTTAGAGCGAAATGTAAATATCTCTATGCACCTGCACTGGTGGACAATGCATTTATTAAAAAAAGTTTGATTGAAAATGACGGAATCCGCGATGTCTTGGAAGCGGGAAAAAATGTTGATTTTGCATTAGTGGGAATTGCTAGTCCGTTTTCTAAAAATAATACGATGACGGAGATCGGTTATGTTGATCAGCAGGATATTGATGAACTGGAAAAACTAGATGTGATCGGAGATGTTAATTCAAAATTTATTGATCAGAATGGTCAGGAAGTTACCTGCGAGATCAACGAAAACGTGATTGGTCTAGGTGTTGAGGATGTTCGGAAAATTTCAAATGTCGCAGTTGCCTGCTACGAGGAAAGCAAAAAAGAAGTGCTGTACGTCGGGGCGAAAACTAAAATTTTTACCCATATTACAGTGACAGATAGCTTAGCTGAATACTTATTAGAACGAGCAAAAAACGAGACGTCTTGATGAAACGTCTCGTTTTTTATTTATAGGGAAAATATAAAATTTTTACATGATTAAATCGCTATATCCATGTCCGACTTTACGAACTAGCTATTCTACGCAAACTAAGCATACGGTTACTGCTAAACTCCATTAAGCAGAACTAGCATATCGGTAATAAGCAAAAATATTGCTCAAAAGCTGAGCGAGTTGGCAAAGCCTTTCTTATTGAACGTATTTTTGTAAAAACGCCGTAACTTTTTTCTGATACATGGCAGGATCGCTGCTCAGAGCTTTTGCATGTTTAGCGTCATGAACGATATATTTTTCCTTTGGGCCATTTGTCGCGTTATAAACCTCATCTAGCATTGAATAAGGAACAAAGTCATCCTTGTCACCATGAATGAAGAGCATTGGCCGCTTGTTCTTGTTCAACTGTTTGATGGTATCTGCCTCGCCAAAAAAATAGCCCGCACGTACTTTTGTTACGACACTGGTAACAGGAATCAAAGGAAATGCCGGCAAATTGAACATTTGTTTCAACTGATAACTCAATTCCCCATTAACAGAGCTATAGCCGCAGTCTTCTATGAAAGCTTTGACATTATCCGGCAATTTTTCTCCGCTAGTCATCATAACCGTTGCTCCTCCCATACTAACACCATGAAGGACGATTTCTGATTGAGGATCTTGCTTGACGATTCGATTGATCCATTGAAGATAGTCTTTTCGTTCTGGCCAGCCAAAGCCGATATAATCGCCTTCGCTTTTGCCATGACCACGAGCATCCGGCATTAGTACGTTATATCCGAGATCATGATAGATTTTTGCATATTGCGGCATGTCTGAAGCTTGTCCCATATACCCATGAGCAATGATGGCTGTTTTGTGCTGCTCTTTTTCAGCTGGCAAATAATAAGCAGATAATTTCAGCCCATCTGTGGATGTCAACTGCCAATCTGTACGGTTATTTTTATTATTGAACCAATCTTCAGCGGCGATCAATTCCTTCGATTTTTTATCTGAACTCTCCGCCAAGAAATCTTTTTTGGCCGGAACCACGGCGTATGAATAGAAATAATTTCCTGCTGCAATTAGTGCAATCACTATAACCAGGACAATTCCTAAAATTATTTTTATTGGTTTACTCATTTTTGCCTCCTCTAAATGTATCATAAGCAGTATAAAGAAAATTCCGACTCATAACAAGTTCACACACTGTCGTATTTACAGAGGTATATATTCATGAGAAAATGTAGCAGAGTTTAGAGCAAGGATATCAGTTCTGCTTTTCCCAGATAAAAAAATTCGAGCAATAATCCTGAATTCTTAGAACAATTGAGCAGGAGCAATTTAGCAGAATGATATACGTCACGAAGACAAAGTGATTTTTATAAAAATCATTACCTTATTTATGAGCAAGGAGTAAGCAAATGAAAAATAAAAAAATTACGATTAAAGACGTTGCGAAGCAATCAGGTGTTTCCATCGCAACGGTTTCTCAGATTTTAAATGGCAACGATCAAAAGTTTAGTCCAAAAACTGTCGAAAAGGTGCTGGCAGCCAAAGATGTATTGAATTATGAACCAGATTATTTTGCACGCCGTATGATTATGAAAAAAAGCAAGACGATCGGTGTCTTAGTTCCCGATATCACCAATCCTTTTTTTAGTACTTTGGTGCGCGGTATTGAGGGTGTACTATACCGCGAAAATTTCGTGACTATGTTCTGCAACGCAGATCTGGACACGAAAAAGGAAACAGTTTATCTAGAAGAGCTTAGTCGTCGCGGTGTTGATGGCTATATCATCGCCAGCTCAGCGATTTCCAATCAGGCGATCAATGACTCTTTACGAAAAAAAAATCTGCCCTATATCGTCTTGGATCAAAAGAAGGCAGAAGGCTTCAGTGATGCGGTCTTGACTGATGACTTTACAGGCGGAAAACTTGCAGGCGAACATTTAAGCCAATTAGGTCATCAAAAAGCGGCTGTTGTTTTGCCAGAGGATGCGACAGAAAATATTCAGACACGACTGGCAGGTTTTCAGGAGATTTATCCTGATGCTATTCTGATTCGTGGAGACTTAACTAAAAACGGCGGACGCCAAGCAGCTAAAGAGATCATTAAAACTGAGGCGACTGCGATTTTTGCGATCAATGATGAATTGGCTTTTGGACTTTATTTGGGTTTGGCAGATCTGAATAAGAAAATTCCGCAGGATTATAGTGTGATTGGTTACGACAATATCGATATGTGCGAATACGTGACGCCTCAACTAACGACAATTGCGCAACCGATTTACGAGCTAGGCCAAACGACCGCACGATTATTACTGGAAAGAATTGAACAGCCCGAGAAGCATTGGGAGGAGAAGACCCTCCCAGTACAGCTGATTCAACGTTTTTCAACGGCACACTTGAAATAGCTTTCAAGCTGTGCTATATTTTTGGTGTCGAGTTAAAACGTTTTAATAAAACGTTTTAACTTAAAAGCAAATGAATGAGTTTAAAGAACGAGAAATGGAGTGAAGAAAATGAATACGATTACAGTCATTGGGAGCATCAATCTTGATCGGACAATTCGTGTAAAGCAAATGCCAAAACCTGGTGAAACCATGCATACCAAGGAAATTTTTTCAGCTGGCGGAGGCAAGGGTGCAAATCAAGCAGTGGCAGCAAAACGTTCTGAAGCTGTTACAAATTTTATTGGGGCAATCGGCAATGATGAGGCTGGCGAAATGATGCGTGAACTTTTATCAGAAGAAGGCATTGAATTAGCTGGTGTACAAACATTGGAAAAGCAAGCGACAGGGCAAGCTTATATCATCGTGGATGATCAAGGAGAAAATAGCATCATGATTCATTCTGGTGCCAACAATGCCTTTACACCCAAACAAGTTCAAGCGCATACGGATCTAATTAAGGCGAGTGATTTTATCATTGCTCAATTTGAAAGCACTTTAGAAAGCACGGTTGAAGCCTTTACGATCGCTCGTGAAGCAGGAGTGAAAACGATTCTAAATCCTGCTCCGGCTCTAGAAAATGTTCCTGAAGAATTATTGAAGGTAACCGACATGATCATTCCAAATGAAACGGAAACCGAAATTTTGACGGGAATCAAGGTCACAGATGAAGCAAGCTTAAAGGCTGCAGCGGATCATTTGCATCAGTTAGGAATTGAAGCAGTAATTATCACCATCGGTAGTAAAGGTGCATTTTATGATGTACAGGGTCGTAGCGGTATCGTACCAGCATTCAAGGTCAATGCAGTGGACACAACCGCAGCAGGCGATACCTTTATTGGCGCGATGAGTAGTATCTTAGCCAAAGATTTCAGCAATTTGGAGCAGGCGATCGAATACGGAAACAAAGCCTCTTCTCTAACTGTTCAACGCTTTGGTGCACAACCATCTATTCCCTATAAAAACGAATTAAACTAACGAAAGGATCTTTAATATGAAAAAAAGTAAAGTCATTAACTCAGATATTTCACGCGTGATCGCACAGATGGGTCACTTTGATCAATTAAGCATTGGCGATGCCGGCATGCCGGTTCCCATGACGACAGAAAAAATTGATTTAGCAGTTGATAATGGTATCCCAAGCTTTATGGATGTTTTGAATAATGTGCTGGAAGAATTGGAAGTTCAACGGATTTATTTAGCTGAGGAAATCAAAACAGAAAATCCTGACATGTTGAAGAAAATTCAAGAACGTTTACCTGAAACTCCTGTGACGTTTATTCCTCATAGCGAAATGAAGGTAGCGTTGCATGATAGTCGAGCATTTATTCGAACAGGCGAAATGACTCCTTACGCGAATATTCTATTAGAGAGCGGCGTCGTATTTTAAGAATTGTCATAAGGAGGAAATACTATGAACACAACAGCAATTTTAATCGGATTAGGCCCGTTACTTGGTTGGGGACTTTACCCAACGATTGCTTCAAAAATCGGTGGTCGTCCAGTAAATCAAATTTTAGGTTCAACTTTAGGGACCTTGATTTTTGCCTTCGTTTTCGCATTAGTTAACGGAATGAGTTTACCAACAGGGATGGATCTAGTCTTCTCGATTCTCTCAGGAGTTGGTTGGGCGATTGCCCAAATCATTACCTTTCAATCCTTTACGCTGATCGGTTCCTCACGGGCGATGCCGATCACGACAGCTTTTCAATTATTGGGAGCATCTTTGTGGGGGGTATTTGCATTAGGTGATTGGCCAGGCATGAACGCTAAATTATTAGGTGGACTTGCTTTAGTTCTCATCATTTTAGGTGCATGGATGACGGTCTGGACAGAAGAGAAAACACAGGAAAAAGCCAACGTCTTAAAGAAAGCGGTTCTCTTATTAGCCGTTGGTGAGATCGGCTACTGGGCTTATTCTGCTGCCCCTCAAGCAACGAATATTGATGGGATGCATGCATTCTTACCGCAAGCGATCGGAATGCTTCTAGTAGCTCTTGTCTATTCAGTAATTTTAAGTGTGAAGGATAAAGAAAAATCGGCACTTGCAGAAGCCGTTTCTTATAAGCATATTTTTTCAGGTTTCTTTTTCGCCTTTGCAGCATTGACTTATTTGATTTCAGCCCAACCAGATATGAATGGATTAGCAACAGGCTTCATCCTGTCTCAGACTTCCGTTGTTCTAGCAACATTGACGGGTATCTGGTTCCTAGGACAAAAGAAAACGAAAAAAGAAATGACCATTACGATCATTGGATTGGTACTGATTCTAGCTGCCGCTGCGATGACGGTAATGATCTAAAAATTAATGATAACTTTCAGACGAAAAGTAGGCTAAAAGCTTGGTAAGCTTTGGCCTATTTTTTCGTCTAAATTAAGTTTGAAAATTGTTTGATGAGGTAAAAAAGACAAGTATCTCTTATGTGAATGCTATAATCAAAGCATGAAAAAGAGCATGCCGCTTTTATTGGATTAATAAACGGGCATCTTGATTTTATTAGCAGAAAGAAGGAAAACTATGAAGCTGACAGTTTCGTTAGATATTTTAGAAAAAACATTCTATTATGTTTCGCCAGTTAAGCCTGTATCGACAGTTCCGTTAATTTACGCGACTTTTTTAATGGAAAAAGCGCAGGTGGCTTACACTACAGAAAATGAAGTGAAGTTCGCGCGTAAGGTTGAGCGATCATTTAAAACAGCTTTTCATGAGATTGTGGAAGCAAATCAGGAATATCGTGAGCTGTTGGATCAGGATCAGCTTTTATCCTCTCAGCAGCATTTGACTTATCAGGCTAATTTGATTGATTCTGTGATAGCAACGATTCGAGAATATCCTGATATGCAGTTGATTCGTGTCGAGCTTGCCGGAAGCTGGCCAGTGTTTCAAACAGAAGCTGGGCGTCTGGATTTGGGCGAATAAGTTTGTTAAAACGTAGATAGATGTTACAGTTAAATTGAAAGGGTGAAGAAAATGGAACTCACATATTTTGAAGGACAAGCAGCATTCTTAGAGGATTATCAAAAAGTTGCTAAAGCAGCAACGATTGACCAGCAACAAGTGGTCGATGATGTAATGGAAGAATTGAACAAACCGACACCAGACGATCAGCTTTATTACATTTTACCTGGTGATAAAACGGCTAACGGGCAAGCAGTCCGATTTCCCTTCCGGAAAGAATTGATCGCAATGGATGAAGATGCAACAGTTTCAACGCAATTTTTCTATGAAGGATCACCGTACGAATACGAAGTTTTAGAAGAAGAACAACGCTAATTATGCAAGGCTTTCAAGTTTAAATGCTTGAAGGTCTTTTTTTGACTTGCTTTAAAAGTAGAAGCTGGTATGATAGATACAATATGGTTTGTTATTTTTTAGCAAGAATGGGAGGTGATGGTCTTGCATGATCGACTAGCAGCAGGGCTATTTCCTGCAAGCAATGAATTAAAACTGAAAGGAAGTTAATGAATTGTTTATTCTTGAAAAGAAAGCGGAACCAGCACAACAAATATGGACACACATCAAACGTCACTATCAGGGGGAGAAAGTAGCAGTTGTTGGAGTCGAGAAGCAATTGCCACAAACCTTCTTACGAAATAAGCAAGTTATTTTTTATGAAAGCCTGACTGGACGATCGTTGGTAGAAGAAGGAAAACGATTTTTAGACAAATTCTCAAAGGATTATTCTGCTTTTGTCTTTTATGTAGACTGTCCAAATGAAGTCGCAGAACAGCTCATCGAAGCCGGACGTGCTTTAGGCGTTAGAGTAACGGTTACGGTGGAAGCGAAGGCTGCTTAGGAAATTAGCCATGTGGAAAGAAGTGATTCACCAAAAGACGGTCCAAAATACGATTTTACGAAGTGGATTACGACTTTTGCAACAACAGTCTTGGTGCCAAAACAAGGAAAAAAGGGCATTGCTAGAGCTATCTGAGCAGCTTCAGCATGTGATGCAGCTACATTTAGAGACAGAGAATTTAGTCGTAGGTGTTCCCGGATTTGGGAAAGAAGTCACGCTATTAGAAGTAGCTGAACCAACATTTGTTCCGCATCATAAAATAGAACAAGTCGTCGAATCTGCCGCAGGGTATTTTATCAAGTTAAAAGTAATAAAAACCATTTAAAAGTAGTCGCACAGCTGTGCGGCTCTTTTTTTAACATTAAAGGAAGTATAACATTTTAAGCGGTCAAAGGATTGATACATCAATCTTTTGACCGCTTTTCATCTGGTCTTTTTCCTATTAAACTGGAGATATGAAACCCAATATTTTACACGCCATTTTCTTTGATGAATATCAAAACTGGGAGAAATTCAATCAAAGGTACACAAGAAGGATTCGATCCGTTGTGAAAAGAGAAGTGAAGAAGTTTCGCGATTGTGGTGACCTTAAAAAAGGTTATCGTCTATTTGTCTGTGAAGGATGCCATGATGTAAAGAAAGTGGCTTTTCGTTGTAAAGGGAAATTTTGTCCAACTTGTGCAACTGGGGAAAGTCAACGGTGGGCAGAGGTTGCGGCGAATGATCTGTTTACAGTGACGCATCGACACGTCATCTTCACGATCGATGAAGGTTTACGTGAGATTTTTCTGAAGGAGAAGTATCGTAAGGAGCTTTTAAAAGGATTAATGGATGAAGCTGCACGGATACTATTAGATTTTTTTAGAAAGCACCATATACAAGCTGGGGTTGTGGCAACACTCCACACCTTCGGTTCTCAGCTAGAATACAATCCGCATGTTCATTTAGTCGTCACCATGGGTGGACTGACGAAGGATGGAAAATGGAAGGACTATGACTATTTTCCGTTCGCAATGTTGAGGAAATATTGGCAGAATGCGGTCCTAAAGCTCATTCGAAGAACCTTATCCCAATGGGATAAGGCACGAGTCCAGCCGCTTTTACAAGCGGCGTACACGAAAAATGCAGAGGGTTTTTACGTGCATGCACCCAAAAGGAGCCGAACTTCTCTCAAAAAGATATTAGAATATATCAGTCGTTATATGAAACGTGGTCCCATTGCTTTAAATCGTATCCTTTTGTACGATGGGAAAATAGTGATGTTTCAGTATCATGATAAACGAACTAACACGGATAAGATAAAGACGATGTCGGCAGAGGAATTTATTGGTGCACTGATTCGTCATATTCCAGAGAACCAGTTCAAAACAATTCGTAGATACGGCATTTATAGTCGGCGGATCAAGACAATCATGAAAAAAGTATTAAGTAATTACCAGAAAGAGATTCAACGAATGCTTGTGAATGTGAAGAAAGCACTTAAACCAAAATCATGGTGTGAACGAATAGCCGAAGAATTCGGAGTAAATCCATTGGAATGTACTAGATGTGGCGAATATTATGAATTTAGTGGAGTTAGTGTGTCTAAAAATGGACGACTTGTAGTGAAATATGCGAAGAATAAAGAATCGGAACGATTCATGCGAGAGGAGAATAAAAAAATTGGGGAAGAAGCATCGAAACGTAAGTATGAAAAAGAAAAAGAAGCAGCTTTTAAAAAACTTCGATTCCAATGGAGTGGTTCATTACATTTGTCTTGAATGTGGGATAAAGGAAAAAATTCCAAAGGAAGTAGTTCAATTTTTGGATGCAGGAGATGTTGCATTTGATCCTGAGAACGCTCCGCAATTTGATTGCGAAAAATGTGGTGGAGAGATGTATCCAGAATACTATAAGAACGTACTTGGATACGAATTTAGAATCAGTGATCGACAATAAAATGATTTATCTAAACAAAAAGTCCTCAGGAGCGGTTTTCTCCTGAGGTTTTCTTAATTGGAAATTATACTAGTACGGATTTTGAAGAGAATTTCCACTTCAATGTGGAAAATAAAAAATTTAATTTGTTTAGAAAACACTTTATAGTTGGATTATAGAAAACGAGGAGGGAGTTTACTTGGAAGAAGCACAAATGGGAACAGAAATGGATTCGATGGCCATTATTTTACATGCAGGCAATGCAAAAAGTGATTCATACGAAGCGCTGCAGGCAGTTAAACAAGGAGATTTTCAGACCTTTGAAGAAAAATATCAATCAGCAAAAACTGAAATTCGAATGGCACATAAGGCGCATGCGGAGATGCTTCGTAGGCTTTCTGCCGAAGAGCGGATGGATGAGGTTGATTTGCTGCTGGTACACGCAGAAGGGCATTTAACATCAACGGATATCGCAGTGGACATGATTGGTGAATTTGGCGAGTTATATAAGTGGAAGGAGACTATTAATGGATAAAAATTTTTTGTGGGGCGGCGCAACAGCTTCTTATCAGTGTGAGGGTGCATGGGATGTAGATGGAAAGGTCGAATCAATGTGGGATCGCTATTTACATGAGAACGATCTGGAAAATGGCGATGTTGCCAGTGACCATTATCATCGTTTTGAAGAGGATATTCGGATGATGAAAGAAGGCGGACAGAATTCTTATCGCTTTTCACTTTCATGGCCACGTATCATTAAAAACAAAGAAGGTGAGATCAACGAAAAAGGCCTCGCTTTCTATCAACGTTTACTAGATGCTTGTCATAAATACGATATCGAACCATTCGTGACGATCTATCATTGGGATCTTCCTCAGTATTGGGAAGAAGAAGGTGGCTGGCTGAATAATAAAGTGGCTTACGCTTTTGAGCATCTTGCAAAGGTTTGCTTCGAGCATTTTGGGGATAAGGTACGCAACTGGACAACCTTTAATGAACCGAAATGGTTTATCGCAAATGGCTACTTTATCGGCAACTATCCTCCGGGACTTCAGGATGTTCAGAAAACAATGGTCGGAGCATACAATGTCATGCTAGCTAGTGCCTTAGGTGTACGAGCGTTCAGAGAAGGAGATTATCAAGGCCAAATCGGAATCGTTCATAGCTATACACCAGTTAATGGGGTTGATGATACGATCGAAACAAGGGTCGCGATGCGCTATGCAGATAATTATTGCAATAACTGGATTTTAGATACGGCGGCTTTAGGTGAGTTCCCAATTGATCTAGTAGCTAAGCTGGCGGAAGATTACGATATCAGCTTCATGAAAACCGAAGAACTAAGGATCATCAAAGAAAATACCGTCGATTTTATCGGACTAAATTATTATGCACGCACATTAGTGAAACCTTATACCGGAGGCGAAACACAGTTGGTGTTCAATCATTCCGGGAAAAAAGGTGAGAGTAAGGTTGTTATTAAAGGTTGGTTTGAACAGGTGAAGGACCCTAACAGTGAATTTACTGCATGGGATACTGAAATCTATCCAAAAGGCTTACAGGATGGCTTGCTTGAAGCGTGGGATCGCTATCACTTGCCAATCTATGTGACTGAAAATGGTGTTGGCGTCAGAGAAGATGTGACCGTCGATCAAGTAAAAGATGATTACCGAATTTCATTTATGAATGATCACATTAACGCTATTATGAATGCGATGGATCAAGGTGTGGATATTCGTGGCTACTATGCATGGGCATCGTTTGACTTATACTCATGGAAAAATGGTGTAGAGAAACGCTATGGCTTAGTTGCAGTTGATTTTGAAAAGGATCAAATCAGAAAACCAAAAGCTTCCTATTATTGGTTCAAGGATATTATTGAAAGCAATGGCGAGAAAATCCAAAGAAGAGCATTTGAATAGAATACGGCTCTTGTAGAAAAAATAAATCCATTAATCTGAATAAGGATGCCAGTCCAACTTTTCCCAGTCTGTTTAGCTAGTGATAAAAAATAGCGTCAAAATCAACAAAAAGCATGGAACAACATAGTTGGATGGTATACGGCATGAAAATCAGACTTATTTTTCTGGAAGAAAAATAAATCCATTAATCTGAATAAGGAGAGACGAGAAAATGAAAAAAATCATGTTGGTTTGTAACGCGGGAATGTCAACCGGGATGTTAGCGAAAAAAATTGAGGCAGCGTCAGATCATACTTTAGAAGTCAGTGCCTATAGTGAATCGGAATATCAAGATTTTCTGGAGGGTATGGATCTTGTATTGATCGGTCCGCAAATTCGCTTCTTAAAGCCTCAGATCGAAGCAGCGGTTGATGTACCGGTTGAAGCGATCTCACCAATGAAATACGGAATCATGGATGGTAAAGGCGTGTATGAGGATATCAAGAAATTGATTGGAGGATAAGTAGTCATGGGATTTAGTACATTTAGCGATACGATGGATAAATACATCTCACCATTAGCAAATAAATTGAGTCAGCAACGCCATTTAAAGGCTACCCGAGATGCCTTTATGTCCATGCTGCCGATCACCTTGTTTGGATCGATTCCGATTATTTTGAATGCTCCGCCAGTGACTGAAGATACGAAAAATGGGTTTCTGCTGGCTTGGGCAAGCTTTGCTGAGAAAAACGGCTTGGTTTTGAACTGGATCAGCGGTGTGACCTTGAGTGCCATGGCGTTGTTTATCTGCGTAGGAGTGACGTATTTCTTGTGTCGTCACTATAAAGAAGATGTTTTGCGACCAATGATGTTTGCTCTAGTTGGTTTCCTAATGCTAGTATTGACGCCATTGAAAATGGGCTGGGACGGCAAAGAAGTTGAAATCAGCTTTTTGGATGGCCGAGGAATCTTGCTGTCACTGTTTGTGGCGATCGTTACAGTAGAAGGTTATCATTGGATGCGCAAAAGAAATATAGGACGGATCAAGATGCCAGATAGTGTTCCTGCGTCCCTTTCAGAGACGTTTGCTGCCTTAGTTCCTGGGTTGATTCTAATGACGTTCTTTTCAGTGATCTTCATTATTTTCCATGCCTTTGATACGACAGCCGTTCAATTCTTGTATAATATTATGGCGCCGAGCTTCCAGGCTGCCGACAGCTTACCGTTTACGATCATCAGTGTCTTTTTGATTCATTTGTTCTGGTTCTTTGGTATTCACGATGCGGCCTTGGCCGGAATTTTAGGACCGATCCGCGATGGCAATCTATCGATTAATGCGGCGGAAAAAATGGCGGGTGCTGATCTAAGCAATATTTTCACGACACCTTTTTGGACTTATTTCGTCATTATCGGCGGTTCAGGTTCTGTGTTAGCCTTAGCCTTTTTAATGATGCGATCGAAGTCTAAGCAGTTGAGCACGGTTGGGAAAATCGGTTTGATTCCTTCCTTCTTTGGGATTTCTGAACCAATGATTTTTGGGACGCCGTTAATGCTAAACCCGATTTTCTTCTTCCCGTTCATCTTTACTTCGGTCTTTAATGCGGTTGTCACCTATTTATGTATGTCGTGGGGAATCGTTGGAAAAACCTTCGCCGTCTTTTCTTGGCAGATGCCGTCACCGATCGGGGCATTTTTATCTACGATGGATTGGCGAGCAGTTGTTCTAGTTTTGGTTTTAATTGTTCTTGATGGGATCATGTACTATCCATTCCTGAAAGTTTACGAGAAAAATCTCGTTCAACTGGAAAAAGAGAGCGAGTCAGAATCAGCATGATGTTATAATAAAGCGTAGAGGGTTGAGTCCTCTATGCTTTTATTGGGGTAATTAATAAAGCAAAAGCCACTTATTTTACAGGAGGGATCCCTAGTGAATATTTCTCACAGGCAAGAAAAAATTCTAGAGAAATTGTCCCTAAATCAACAACCTTCTACTGCGGGCCAGTTGTCAAAAGAGCTGGGTGTTTCTTCGAAGACGATACGGAATGATATTCAACAACTAAACCAACTTTCGGAGCTGCCGCTTGTTCTTTCAAAGGCGGGAGCAGGGTTCTCTTTAAATCCAGAGAATACCTTGTTTCAACAAGTAAAACTGGAAAAACAACCCGCTAATATTTCTTTTGAGTTGCTGACACGTTTATTGGATCAAAAGGCTTGTGACTTTTACGAATTAGCAGATGAGTTTTTTATCAGTGAATCCACCCTTGATCGAATGGTCAAAGAATTGAATGCTTTGATCGCTAAAAATGATCAGCGGTTTTTGATTAAGCGAAAGCAAAATCAATTATTTATCGAAGGCGATGAAGCTGCTAAACGTCGGATTTTTACGTTATTTTTAAATCAGGAAATCGAGACGAACAAGTTAAGTTTAGACAATTATTCGGATTACTTTGAGGAAATTGATTTAGCGAAATTATCTAAAACGGTTGTTCAAGTTCACCAAGAAGAGGGCTTTGCTATCAATGACTTCTCGACGATTTCATTTATTTTACATCTCGCGGTATTGTTAGAGCGAGTGAGCAAAAAAAGCTATTTGAATGCTTCTCAGAGCGTATTGGAAAAGAACCAGAGCTGGCAGTTGACGCTGACGATGGTTAAACGCTTAGAGGAGAGCTTTGATGTTGAGATCCCGGAAAAAGAATATGCCTATATTTATCGTCTCTATTCTGGTTCGATTGTTTCTGACGAGGATTTAGCTGATAAGGAGTTAAAAAAGGTTATTAAAAGCTTACTGGCCAGTATTGATTCGATTTTTTTGATTGATTTTACTCAAGACGAGAAAATCAATGACTACTTATTGACTCATGTTTCGGCTTTATACAAGCGTTCTGCTCATCAGCAATATTTAGTGAATCCATTATTGGATGAAATCAAAAGCAAGTTTCCTTTTGTGTATAACGTAAGTGTTTATGCGTCAGGATTTCTTCAAGAGAAGCTAGACATTCAATTTCCAGAAGACGAAGTGGCCTATCTTTCCTTGCACTTTCTTTCAGCTTTGGATAATATTCGTGCCCATAAGAAAAAGCGGATTTTACTAGTATCACCTTATGGCGTGGGAAATCAACGAGTCGTAAGGAATCAGTTGAATAAGATCCAAGACTTCGATATCGAGTTGTCTGTTGCCGAATCGATTTTTGCTGTGACAAGTGAAATAACAGAAGACAAATCGATGATTTTAACAACGGAGCCCTTGGAGCTGAAAACAACCATTCCGATCTATCGTTATGAAGCCTTTTTGACAGAGACTGATTTGGAAAAGATTCAGCAGATCTTGATTGCAGAAAATCAAACGCCCTCTGTTTTAGCGACATTTCTCAAGGAAGAGTTATTTTTCCCGCAAAAAGAGTTTGCCAATAGAGACGAAGTGATTCAATTTCTTTGTCAGGAATTATACCAAAAAGATTACTGCGAGAAGGATTATGTGGAAAAGGTCTTAAAGCGCGAGGCATTATCTAGTACGGCGTTTGGCGATTTTTACGCGCTGCCTCATGCCATCAAACGTGAAGCGAAGAAAAATGCGGTAGCGATCTGCTCATTGGCAAAACCGGTGCAGTGGAAGGAAAAGAAGGTTAAGCTGGTTTTGCTGTTAGCGCTTAAGGAGGAACGGGATAATTCCTTTGAACAGCTGTTTGAAGAACTTGTACAGATGTTGAGCGATGCTTCTCGGGTGAAAAAACTGGCGAAGCAAACCTCATTTCGAGATTTTATGGAGCTTTGCCCAAATTGAAAAACAACCGTCAGGACCCATTTATGCTGGATCTTGACGGTTGTTTTAGTTAAAAGATCAATCCTGTAATAATAGCGCTCAGGAAACTGACCAGACTGGCGCTTAGCAAGATTTTCAACCCATGTTTAGCAACTAAATTGCCTTTTTCTTCATTCAAGCCCTTCATAGCACCGGAGATAATCCCGATGGAGGAGAAGTTGGCGAAAGAAACTAAGAAAACAGAGATGATCGCTGTCGTGCGAGGGGAGAAGTCCCAGTTACCTTTGGCTAATTCTGTCATGGCAACAAACTCATTCGTTACCAATTTCGTAGCTATTAAACTCCCTGCATCGACTGCTTCATTCCAAGGAATCCCAGTAATGAACGCTAATGGAGCGAAAATGTAACCTAAAATTTCTTGGAAGGTCAAGCCGGTGATCTTAGCGAAAATGAAATTAATCATTGCGATCAAAGCCACAAAACCGATCAACATCGCTGCCACAGTGATCGCTACATGGAAGCCGTCCAAGATATATTCCCCAACATTTGGAAGAAGGTTTGCTCCTTATCCTCTTCAATCACCAATTCGTCATCTGCCAATTGATAGGGGTTAATGATCGATGCGATGATGAAGCCGCCGAATAAGTTCAAGACAAGCGCAGTAATTACATAACGTGGCTGAATCAACGCCATGTAGGATCCGACAATCGACATCGAAACCGTAGACATCGCCGAGATACTCATGGACGTCAAACGTTGTTCAGACAAAGAAGGCAGCTCCTTTTTAATAGAAATAAAGACTTCCGACTGTCCTAAAATTGCTGAAGCAATTCCGTTGTAGGATTCCAATTTGCCCATGCCATTGATTTTGCTAAGGGCTAAGCCTACACCTCTCATGAAGAGGGGCAAAATCTTCACGTAACGCAAAATTCCGATGATTGCAGAAATGAAGACGATCGGCATTAAGACATTTAAGAAGAAAGGAAAGCTGCCTTTGTTGGCGATTCCGCCAAAAACAAAATCAACCCCAGAGCCAGCAAACCGCAGCAGTGCATCAAACACACCGGCTAAACCACTAACAATCGTTGTTCCCGCAGTCGTTCGCAACAAAATAAATCCTAATAAAAATTGCAAAACCAGCATAATCAAAATCGGTGAATACCGAATTTTTTTTCGGTCACTGCTAATGACAAAGCTCAATGCCAAGATAAGAATCAAACCAATAATACCAATAAAACGCAAAAAATCACTCCTAGTTCATAATAATATCCTCATTCATCTGCAAACCAGTAAAATGAATTCGATGTTCACCCATATTTCATTTTGCAGCTTGCCGAAATTAGAAAGCTGATTTCGAAGCTGCTTCATTACTGCAGAACGGGCTTCATAGTTTAAAAATAATCTGAATCAGCTTAGCTTGTTTTTCAAAATTTTGCGAAGATTAACTATGAAAAAAGCGCTTCTATGAACAAATTCTAAAAACGAAAACACTAACAACTTCATTTTTACGGATTTTTGATGATTACAGCTTTTCCTAAAAAAATATGCTATGCTTGAACAGAATTCTGCAGAAAAAGAGGGATGTAGATGGACGGGGAAAACAAGAAGCGAATCTTGCTGCCACGCTATCAGCAAGTAGCAGTAGAGATTGCTGAACGGATTGCAGACCAGCGGTATCAGGTAGGAGAAAAGATTCACGCACGTTCAACGTTAGCCAGTAATTTTAATGTTTCTCCTGAGACAGCTCGCAAGGCGATCAATGTGCTGGTTGATCTCGGGATTATGGAAGTACGTCACGGCAGCGGCGCATATGTGTTGTCACGGGAAAAAGCTAAAGTTTATTTTGAGAAATATCAGGATGTACAATCAGTCCAAGAAATCAAAAATGAGCTTCAAGAAAGTGTTGAAAAACAGAAAAGAGAATTGGAGCATGTGAGTCAGTTGTTGAATCAATTATTAGCTCAAACTAAACGTGTTCATAACGTTGCTCCTTTCGTTCCTTATGAGCTGACCTTGACCAATGAGGCGGTTCATTTGAATAGTACAGTTAATGAGCTAAATATTTGGCATGAGACGGGAGCTACGATCATTGCCATTCAGCAAAAGGATGAGCTGCTATTGTCTCCTGGTCCATATGCTAAAATTTGTGCTGGCGATACTTTGTTTTTCGTTGGAGACGAACTGGTATTGCAACGAATGCAACACTTGTTTTACCCAGAAAATGGGTCTAAATAAATCGCACATAAAAGAGCCAATACGTTGGTTCTTTTATGTGCGATTTTTTTCTATGTTAGCAGCTTTATAGCGACAAAACATTAAGAAATGATAACGCTTACTACCTTATAGAAGCTATCTTTTTACTATTTATTCATGACATGAGAGACTTGACTAAGTCTACTAATAATTATAGCGAAATGGAGGATTTACTATGCAGAAAGAATTACCGCAGTCTCTGAAGGACGTTGCAGTGTTTCCAGAAGACCCACGTTATGACAAAGTTCGCTCAAATGATTTTAAAGTAGGACAGCCCAAAATTGTTATTTTAGCCGAGACAGAAGAACAAGTCATAGAAACGATTAACTATACAGCAAGTATCAGGCAGGATCAGAACGAGAAATTTCCATTATCAGTCAGATGCGGCGGGCATGGCTTGGCTGCTACCTCAGTAAATGATCAAGGAGTGATTCTGGATCTTTCGCAAATGAATCAGATAAGTGTTGTTGATAAAGAGAAAGGGCTTGTCAACGTTCAAGCGGGTGCTCTTTGGAGTGATGTCGCAGTAAAGCTGCATTCTGATCAATTAGTTATTTCCAGTGGTGACCACGGAGACACTGGTGTGGGTGGATTAGCAGTATCTGGCGGTATGGGAACCATTTTACGCTCCTTTGGACTAACCATTGATAAAGTTATCGAAGCAACGATTATAACGGCAGATGGTAAAAAACACATTGTGGATAAAGAGAACGAATCTGACCTTTTTTGGGGGATTCGTGGGGGCGGTGGGCAGTTTGGTGTAGTGACCGAATTTCTTTTCCAAGCAGATAAGGCAACTGCAGTGAATTCGAAAATTGCCAATCCAATGATTGTACAAACGATTAACTACTCGATAACGGATCTTTTTGAATTTATTCAAGGATGGCACAATTGGTTTAAAACTGCTTCAAATAAATTAACAAGTACGTTATTTTTAAATAAGGGACCCGATCAAACGATTACTGTACAAACACGAAATTTTTGGTATGGAGAAGAAACAAGTGAATCGAAGAATGTATTGGAACAAGCGCTTCGACTAGGTACTGTTTCGGCAACTACTGAAATTTTGATGAACTACTCTGATTTCTTTCCGGATGAGCATGCTCGTATTGAAGGAAAAAATCCGGTATTCGCGAAAAATACATTAGTGACACATATCCCGCAAGAAATCGCGGTAGAAATAGAAAAACTGTTGGAGCTGTCATTTGTTTATGGTGTAGAATTACGAGCGCTTGGCGGCGCAGTCAATGAAAAAACTGCTGATTTTAATGCGTGGCCCTTTAGAGAGGCTGAAATTATGATTGCTTATTTTTTTAATAAGGAATATACCGATCAAGCAATTCAATTATTTCAACCAATCCAAGAATTTGGGCAAGGTGTGTACGGCGCTTATTCAAGTGACACGAGTCAGGAAGAGAATGCGCGAGTTTGGCCAGGTGCAACAGGAAAGAAAATAAAAGAAGTAAAGGAAAAATATGATCCGACGAATCTGTTTGATCAAAATCGTCAATTATAGGTGAATATCTGCTTCTTAGCATTAAGAGGGATCTCAAAGGAATCGTTGAGATTCTTTTTTTGCAGTGAATTTTGTTGAAATTAATGCTGATTTACTGAAAATTTTCTGCATCTCCTTTGACAAAGTGACCACATGGTGTTAGTGTTGTATGGTCACTTTTTTTAAAAGGAGGATATTTTTTGAGTAAAGTTAAGGTAGAACATCTGACTAAAATATTTGGTAAGAAGCAACAACAAGCACTTGCAATGATTCAAGAAAACCGCGATAAGAATGAAATCGTGGCGCAAACAGGTGCAACTGTTGGTGTATATGACGCAAGTTTTGAAGTCGAAGAAGGAGAAATTTTTGTCATTATGGGACTTTCCGGCAGCGGAAAATCTACAATGATTCGTTTATTAAATCGTTTGATCGATCCAACATCTGGTGAAATCTATATCGACGGGAAAAATATTGCCCAAATGGATAAAGAGGCACTGCGGGAAGTGCGTCGCCATAAAATCAATATGGTCTTTCAAAATTTTGGCTTGTTTCCTCATCGAACGATTTTAGAAAATACAGAATATGGCTTGGAAGTGCGAGGTGTTCCCAAAGTTGAACGTCAGGCATTGGCTGAACAAGCATTAGAGAACTCAGGATTATTGACCTTCAAGGATCAATATCCAAATCAATTATCCGGTGGGATGCAGCAGCGGGTCGGCTTAGCGCGGGCTTTAGCTAATGATCCAGAGATTTTATTGATGGACGAAGCCTTTTCAGCATTAGACCCATTGATTCGTCGGGAAATGCAGGATGAATTATTAGATTTGCAATCGAATGTGCAGAAAACGATTATTTTCATTACTCACGATTTGAATGAAGCCTTGCGAATCGGTGATCGGATCGCTTTGATGAAGGATGGACAAATCATGCAGATCGGTACTGGTGAAGAAATTCTGACTCATCCAGCGAACCAATACGTGCGTGACTTCGTGGAAGATGTCGATCGTTCAAAAGTACTAACAGCACAAAACATCATGGTTCCAGCATTAACGACCAATATCGAAGTTGATGGGCCGAATGTCGCGTTGAACCGGATGCGTAAGGAAGAAGTCAGCATGCTTCTAGCGGTTGATCGCAAGCGCAAGCTGAAAGGAAGTCTGACAGCGGAAAAGGCGCGGGAAGCTCGTAAAAATAACCTAACATTGAAGGACGTCATCGATAAAAATGTCCGACGCATACCAAAAGATATGCTGGTTACTGATATTTTCAATCTGATTTTTGATTCGCCAGCACCGTTGGCTGTCGTTGAAGGCGACCGTTTAGTTGGGGTCGTTATCCGCGGGAGTGTCTTAGAAGCGTTGGCAGATACAGAGACTGAAGAGGTGATTGCTCATGTTTAATTTTTTACAACAAGCCTTGCCCGTTGCAGATTGGGTTGAAGGATTTACTGATTGGCTAACAGGCACCTTTGCAGGACTGTTTTCAGCCTTGCAGCATGCTGGTCAATTTTTGATGGATGGGATGACCAATCTATTAACGATGATTCCGCCATTATTATTGATTCTTGTTTTGACCATTGCAGCATTTTTCATCTCCAATAAAAAATGGGGATTGACGAGTTTTACGCTGATTGGTTTGCTCTTTATCTACAATCAAGGACTGTGGATCGATTTAATGAGTACGGTCACGCTAGTTCTTTTATCTAGTGTACTTTCTATCGTCATTGGGGTTCCCTTAGGAATCTTGATGGCAAAAAATGAGACAGCGAAAAAGATCATTACGCCAATTCTGGACTTTATGCAGACGATGCCTGGATTTGTGTATTTGATTCCAGCCGTTGCTTTCTTTGGAATCGGAATGGTTCCCGGCGTATTTGCTTCCGTGATTTTTGCTTTGCCGCCAACCGTCCGTTTTACCAATTTAGGGATTCGTCAAATTCCGAAAGAATTGGTGGAAGCATCCGATTCATTTGGCGGAACCGGCAAACAAAAATTATTTAAATTAGAATTGCCGTTAGCCAAAAGCACGATCTTAGCAGGAATCAATCAAACGACGATGTTGGCTTTATCAATGGTTGTTATTGCTTCAATGATCGGAGCTCCCGGTCTAGGTCGTGGCGTATTGTCCGCACTGCAACGAGCACAGGTCGGAAATGGTTTTGTGAATGGTTTGGCGTTAGTAATTCTGGCTATCATCATTGACCGCTTCACTCAAAACATCAACAAACCAAAACAACAGGCGGCGGAAAAAATGCCGAAAACCAAAAAACGTAAAATCGGGATTGCGGCAGGTGTCGTAGCAGCGATCGTACTGCTTGCTTCTTTTGGCTTTGGCGGATCATCTAATGAAAACAAAGGCACGATCAATCTAACTTATGTGGAATGGGATACCGAAGTTGCTTCTACCCATGTCGTAGGAGAAGTCTTAAAAGAAATGGGCTACAATGTCAAGATGACGCCATTAGATAATGCAATTATGTGGGAATCTGTCGCAAAAGGAGAATCGGACGCGATGGTGGCTGCTTGGCTGCCAAATACCCACAAGTCTCAATTTGCTCAATACAAAGATCAAGTGGATGATTTAGGCGTCAATTTGAAGGGTGCCAAAGTCGGGATCGTTGTTCCTGATTATATGGATGTCAATTCAATTGAAGATTTGAGCGATCAAGCCAATAAAACGATCACTGGAATCGAACCTGGTGCCGGTGTAGTGAACGCGGCGGAAAATACGTTGAAGGCTTATCCAAACTTAGCGGATTGGAAGGTTGCTACGTCTTCTTCAGGTGCGATGACTGTGGCACTTGGCCAAGCAATCAAGAAGAAACAACCAATCGTAATCACTGGCTGGTCACCACATTGGATGTTTGCTAAATATGGTTTGAAATATTTAGAAGACCCTAAAGGAGCTATGGGTACGGAAGAAGCGATCCATACTATGGCTCGTAAAGGCTTGAAAGAGGATCATCCTGAGGCTTACAAAGTATTGGACAACTTCCATTGGACCCAAAAAGACATGGAAAGTGTCATGCTGGCAATCAATGAAGGGAAGGACCCTTCACAGGCAGCCAAAGATTGGATTAAGGACCATCAAAAAGAAGTTGATGGGTGGCAAAAATAATCATAATTATAAAATTGCTGGTCGCATTGATCAGCAATTTTTTTGTTAGAATTAAAGTACGGAACCGTTAATAAAAGGATGTAAGAGTAGTTACTCAACCAATTTAAGTAGAGAATCTGTCATGAAATCAAGGTCTTAAGATAACTTAATTGTTTTAATGCTGCTTATAAAGATTATGATTAGAGAAGTCACTGTACAAATAAAAGGTGCAGGATACAAAGTGCAAAATTTCTGAGGTGAAAACAGTTATAGTGAAAAATCAGGAGAGCTGTTTCAAATAAATGCTAAGCAGTCTTTTCAGAAATATTTCTTGTTCATTAGTGTTTTCATGATTAATGATGAAAAAAGGATGCCTTTAAAGGATATAGAAAATTGATTAAGATGAATATAAGAAATAGTAAAGAGGTCGGTTCAAGGTTGCTAGTGATGCTTTTCTCAGTGATTTCGACAGGTTCAGCTATTCTTGAAGTTATTCTTTGTATTGAACAAGCAGTTTAGTAGAAGGATAGGACTTCTCTAAAAAGCTGAGAAAAATAAGCTGTCACCAAACAGACAAGGAGGTGAGAAAATGGATAAGAGTATGCGGCGCCGAAATCAATTACTATCTTTACTGCTTTCTGAAAGCGATTACAAAACGACGGATTATTTCAGTGAGAAATTGGAAGTCTCAACTCGGACAATTTTGAATGACGTAAATTTTTTAAATCAGGAGTTAGTCAAAAAAGAGATTGAGATCGTTAAAGTGCCACGGCATGGCATCAAGCTAGTGGGTACCAAGGGAACTGTCAATCAAATCGGAGAGCTGGCAATTGAAAATGACGGGGATGTTTATGATGTATTGGGAAGAAGAGAAGCCATTTTTCGAAAGTTATTTATGCATTCAAAAGGACAATTACTAGAAGATCTAGAGAGCACGTTTTTTATTTCGGATTCTACGCTAAAAAAAGACCTAGACTATCTCCAGCGATATCTCCGCCACTTTGAGGTGAAGATTTCTCAGAACCGACGAAAAGTAGCGCTTGCTGGTGCAGAGGCCGACATCCAACAAGCCTATCAGAATTTTTTGATGACTAAGTTTCCTGATGCGCTACTTGTAAATAATGAAGAGCTGCTGCTTCAATTAGAGAATTATTTTTCTCAGACAAAGATTCAGTTAGTCAAAGAAACTTTAGAGAAGTTTTCAGACATGTTTTCCAGCGATATTTCAAATAAATATTTTCCAGCAATTTTTCTTACATTTTTATGTTTACTGACACGAGCAGAACAAGGCTGTCATATAACTATCGAAGAAAAGCAAAAGAGCGAGTTGGAAGATCTGGCACTTTATACGCAAACTTATGAAATTTGTGCCTTTATTTCCGCCAATAGTGCGATCGAATTATGGTACCCAGACATTTATCATTTATCCGAAACGTTGTATGCCATGAACTTGAAGCCATATTATAAATCGACTAAACGTTACAGTGACTGTTATCAAGAAGCAGTTGAAGAACTTATAGCAGATTTAGGGAATTTATTAAATATTGATTTTTCTGGTGATCAAGAGCTGCACGAATCCTTAATGAGTCACATTATCCCAATGATTTATCGTTTGCGACGCAACATTCTGATCAAAAATCCTTTTATGGAGGAAATCAAAAACCGTTATCTACTATTGTATTCCATGATGTGTTATGCCACCAGCAGCTTAGCTCAGCGCTTCTCGATTGAGATTACTGGTGATGAAATTTCTTTTTTGGTCATTTATTTCCAAGTGTCATTAGAACGTAAGTATGGCGTTAGTTTTCGAAATATTTATGTTGTTTTGTCTCGTGGATTGATTACCAGTGATTTGATTTATACAAAAATTCGGCGAATCATTCCCCACACAGATAAAGTAATTCAATTAACTACGAAGGAATTTGAGCAGGTGACATTGAATTCAAATGACGTTGTTGTGACTACGGATGCCACTGTAAAGGCGAGAAATGTCGTGTATATTTCCCCAATGATTAAGGATGAGGAAATTAGTCGAATCGTTCATACCTATTATAAACGTTACCATGCAACCACAAAGGAGAAATCACAGGTCCGACACCAGTGGATCAATCCTGAACTTGTTTTTCTCCGAGAACAGGTAGAGAACAAAGAGGAATGTTTGAACTTCATGATCGAAAAATATCAGGCATTGGGAATCGCGAAGGAAAAATTTGGTGAATCAGTTTGGGTCAGAGAAAAATTAGGCGATACCAGTTTTTCAGTCAGTGTGGCAATTCCCCACGCCGACCCTAGTGAGGTCAATCAAACATCCATTGGAATTATGACCTTGGCTAAAAAAATCAGTTGGGGCATCAACAATGTAAATGTCATTCTGTTTTTTGCAATTTCAGATACAGATATCGACGTGGCAAAGAGTAAAATCACAGGTTTGCTTGAATTCATCGAAAAGGAGGAGAACGTGGAGCAGTTAATTCAAGTAACGGATAAAGAGACACTATTGGAATTAGTGATGGGGGAAGGGAGTGCAATCTAAGTGGCTGACTTTTGGGATGAAATGTACTTAGACGAACATTTGGTAGATTTAGAAATAGAGGCATCAGATAATTTTTCAGCGTTGGCAGCATTAGCAGGCTGTCTTGAAAAAAATCAATGTGTGAATGGCGAATTTAGTCGAGCGATTCAAGAAAGGGAAAAAGAATTTTCAACTGGCCTGCCGCTTGAACATGTGGGGGTTGCGATTCCTCATACGGATTCTGAATATGTCTATAAGCAATCGATGGCAATCGGTATTTTAAAGGAACCCGTAATGTTTGAAATGATGGGGTCGCCTGAAGTCTTGGTACCAGTCAAGATCATGTTCATGCTGGCGATTAAGGAGCCGAAGAAACAGTTGGAATTTCTCCAAGCATTGATCGATATGTTCCAAAAAGACGAACAAGTCTTAGCAATTGTTCAAGCAAAAACGGCAGCGGAAGCCGTAAAAAGAATGAAACAGAATCTAAATTAAGGACGTGGGAAAAATGAAAAATATCTTATTGGCATGTGGTTCAGGAATCGCGACATCAACAGCGGTGAACGGAAAAATCTCAAAAATTTTGGATGAAAATGGTTATAAAGGGCAATACAAAATTACCCAATGTAAGATTTCGGAAGCACCTAACAAAGCTTCCAACTATGATTTTTTGATCTCCACAACGGTGATACCAAAGGATTTGGACTGTGAATCTGTTTCAGGTGTGTGCTTTTTGACAGGTGTGAATACGAAACCGACGATTGATCGAATTTTAGCGTTGATGGAAAAGTAAGCGGCAGTAACTATTAGGAGTAATAAGGGGGAAGAATCATGGATGCTATTATTAATGTGTTTCAATTTATTCAGGGCTTAGGAGTATCCGTTGTAATGCCAATTGTGATCTTTATTATTGGCTGTGCATTCAGAACAGGTGTTGGGAAAAGTCTTCGAGCAGGTTTGACGGTAGGTGTTGGTTTTATTGGATTGAATTTAGTCATCAATTCGTTGTTAGGAACAAGTCTGTCGCCAGCTGTTCAAGCGATGGTTGACCGTTTTGGACTCAGCCTTTCAACGATTGATGTTGGGTGGCCAGCAGCGGCGGCGATTGCCATGGGGTCAACAGTAGGGCTGATTATTATCCCACTAGGGTTAGTTGTGAATATTGTAATGCTCTTTACAAATACGACTCAGACAGTTGACGTGGATATTTGGGATTACTGGCATTTTGCCTTTACTGGTGCTTTAGTTGCGATTATTACAGATACGTTGTGGTTAGGGATTCTGGCGGCTGTTGTAAACATGGTGATTATTATGGTTCTAGGCGATGTTACTGCTCCAGAGGTAGAAAAATCATTGGATCTGCCAGGGGTTTCACTACCTCATGGATTCACGACAGCCTATGCGCCAATCGCAATGGTTATCAACAAAATCATTGATATGATTCCCGGTGTACGCGATATCAATATTAATATGGACACTGTCCAACGTCGCTTTGGTGTTTTTGGGGAACCTATCTTAGTTGGAACAGTGATGGGGATCGTTATCGGGGCCATCGCCGGTTACGACATAACAAATGTTTTAACCTTAGGGGTTTCACTAGGTGCCGTATTAGTCTTGATTCCGAAAATGGCCGCTTTATTGATGGAAGGTTTGATTCCGATTAGTGATGCTGCCAGTGATTTTATTCAAGAAAGATTTCAAAATCGCGGGAAAATTTATATCGGATTGGATTCAGCAATTGGTGTCGGACACCCAGTGACATTGGCGATTTCCTTTATCTTAGTACCGTTATTGATTTTCTTGGCCGTTGTTTTACCTGGGAACACAGTATTGCCATTTGCCGATTTGGCTGTTATCCCATGGATGTTCGTTTTGATTACACCAATTGTAAAAGAAAATGGATTTAGAGGTTTGATTGTCGGGCTGGTCGTATTAGTATTCGGGCTATGGATCGCAACTGACTTGGCACCGATGATTACGACGGCTGCTAAAAATGTGAATTTCGAAATGCCAGAAGGAGCTTCACAGATTTCTTCTATCTGTGATGGGGCAAACCCATTGACTTGGGTGCTGGTTCGATTGAACGGTCTGGGCTATATCGGGACTGGAATTGGCGCTGTCGTAGCATTAGCGATGGCTGTCTGGAATCGTAACCGGATCAAAAAAGAAGCTGCACAATTACATGACGGAGGAGCTGCCTAAGTATTTCCTATGAAAAGGAGGAGGAACGAATGAAGCGATTTGAATACGATAAAACATTGTATTTTATAGATGTTCTTCTTACAGGAGTAGTCTCATTGATCGTTTTCCTTATTGCGATCGCCTTAATTGTCACGAATCGAATGCCTGCCTTGATGTTTTTAGTAGGGATTGTCGCTTTTTATAGCTTTTGGAATGCGCTGGTGGCCAGAGTAACGCCAAAAGAAGTGGATGTAACTGGCGATACGCTAATGCTTCGTTCTTTCAATCGGACGGATGACTATCATTTGTCGCAGCTTAAAAGCTTTAAAATCCGCGAATTTCCAACTGCAGGAAAAATGTACCTGCGAATGGATGGAGGCGGGTTGTTGAAGGGTCGCTATTGGTTGAATACGAAAAATTATAACGACGGACAGGAGCTATTTCGATTACTGCTAGATATGGAGTATGAAAAACATCCTGAATCGTTGAAGGCGCGTGCTAGAAGGGTCAATACTGAATACAATACTAAAGTCAAAAAGAAAAAAGAGGCAAGCGGATGTTAGAAAAAGAAAAAGTAGAAATTATTGCTGCAGGTGTAAAATTGGATCGCTATGGTCTGATCTCTTTATCCGGCGGAAATGTCAGTATGCGAATCGATAAAGAAACGCTACTGGTGACTCCTAGCGGGATGATGTATGAAGAGATGGTCCCAGAAGATGTCTTGGTGATGGCACTTGATGGAACGATCATCGAAGGTAAACGTCGTCCAAGTGTTGATACAATCGCGATCCGCTACATTTTCCAAAAGCTACCTGCGGTTAATGCGGTGATTCATACGCATCAGCCCTATGCGACTGGGATCGGTTTAGTAGTGGATCGCATCGATTGCGATGTTACAACACTTGCCAATACAGCAAAGGGGCATGTCAATGTGGCACCATATAGCTCAGCTGCCAGTATTGATATGGGCTATGCGGTAGTGGATCATATTGGTGATCAATTAGCTGTCGTGTTGAAAAATCATGGTGTTGTAACCATCGGCAAGAGCTTGAAAGAGGCGTTGTATGCGGCCGTCTACTTAGAAGAAGCCGCGAAAACATTGTATGTCGCTCATTCCTATGGCGGGAAAGTCGCCAAACTGAATGAGGAACAGATCCAAACGGCAGTTGAAGTCTTTAAAGATTATGGACAGGTGAAGGGCTAAAGAATCAGCTGTTATCATGAGAATTTGGATTTTATGTTGAAGGGACGATTGGAAGACACTTTATTGTGAACTGTCTGCCGAAACTCGGCAGGCAGTTTTTGTGTCTTCTTCTTTTCATTTAACCAACTTGTCGATTAATCAGGAAAAACTTATTGGGCTCACTCAGGTTTCAGCAGAACCTTCAATTCTTCCCCGTTCATCGCCAACTCAAAGGCTCTCTCCCACTGACTCAATGGCAGAATTTTGGTGATCATTAGCGTGAGATCGACATTTGAGGTCTCTAGCCATTCAAGCGACTTGTACCAAGAGCTTGGTTTTTGAGTTCGTGATCCGATTAATTGAATCTCTTTGTTCAATAGTAAGCCCATATCGATGGGAACAGGATTTTTTGCGAAGAGCCCTTCTTGGATAACTGTTCCCTTTTTCTTAACAAGCTCCAATGCCTGTTGAAGTGCTTGCGGACTGCCGGAGCATTCAAACACTTGATCAAAGCCTAAATCGTTAGTGGCTTCTTTAATGAGCGCTTTTAGTTCTGTTGTTTGACTATCAATAACGTGCTCAATACCGAGTTCTTGAGCTTTTGCCAAACGACTAGCATCTTTCGTAATCCCGATCAAAGTGACTTCCGAACCTAAAGATTTTACGACTAAGGCGAGTAAAACTCCGATGGGTCCAGGGCCAAAGACCGCGATCTTTTCACCTGCTTTAATGGTGGTTTTTTCCATTGCGGCATGGATGCAGCAAGCTAGTGGCTCCAATAGTGCAGCGACTTCATTCGGCAGTGAGTCCGGCAGGTGATGACAGCGGTTGGCTTTTGCTGAAACAAACGTTGCGAAGCTTCCATCGACTTGTGTTCCCAGCCCTTTTCGGTGGCTGCAGAGATTGAATTCTTTCTTCAAACAGTAGGGGCAAATTTCACAAACTTCATAGGTTGTCTCACTAACTATCCGATCACCAATAGAAAAATTTGTTACTTTATCTCCTTTTTTATAGACTATACCACTAAACTCATGTCCGAGAGTTAATGGTATTTTTTTGTTATATTCTCCCTTTAATGCATGGATGTCTGAGCCGCAGATACCACTATAAATTACTTTGATTATAATTTCATCATCTTTAATTGAGGGTGCTTCTACATCGCACAATTCTACATTCCCAAAGCCAGCTGATAATTTTCTCAATGCCTTCAATTTAATATCCTCCTTGATTGTTTATTAGTTAGAAGTTGTTATTAAAAAAGTTTTTGTTCTCTGTATGCCAAGCCTATCATAGATGTTTAGTAGCCATCTATCACAATTCTTTTGAGAAACGAACAAAAAGGATTGGTCTTGTGAAATAATAGGAGGCAGATACAATTAAAAGTGTAGAGGTGATAGTAATGAACAGAAGGATCAATAAAATTTTATTGGATATTTTGCACGAAAAGGAAGATTCATTGGCGAACTATGCCAAATTGTTTGATGTCTCTGAGCAGACGATTCGCAACGATATTAAAGAGATCAACTTTCAACTGGAAAGTAATAATGGAAACAAAGCAATCTATTTGGAGGATGGTTTTTTACAAATACCGAAGGAGGTTAATCTAAAGGAATTATTCAAAACCTACGCGTCTTTCCAACACTATCATTTAACCCTCGATGAAAGACGAACGATTCTCGCGTTGCTTCTGGTCACAAGTCATGATTATGTGACAACTTACTATCTTTCTGAATACCTCTTAGTTAGTCGTAATACACTTGTTAGTGATATAGAAGCATTGAAAAAATGGTTTGTTAAGAATAATTTGGTTTTGCTTTCCCATATCGGAAAGGGCTATAAAGTGGTGGGTGATGAGCTTGATATTCGCTCGGCAATGACCAAGCTAGTGATTTTTAATGGACTATTCGATTATGGCTATGATTACGCTATGGGATGGGAAAATAATATTTTCCAAAATCTTCTGTTAGAAATCATTGATCCTGATACGCGTTATCAGGACGTCAGTCAACTGTTAATGGAAGCAGAAAAAGAAGAGCAGCTCCAATTATCTGATTTTTCTTATCAAGAAGTGATTTGCTATTTAATTATCATGATCGAGCGCATTAAATTTGAGCGATTTATTGAGGCATCTGACATGCTGGAGGAAATTCGGGAGAGCTCAAAATCCAGTTTTGCTCAAACGATTCTGAAAAAAATTGAAGAACGCTTTGCTATCACAACAACGACTGGGGAACTGGATTACTTGATTTCGGTGCTGCGCAGAAAAAGCTACATTAAAAACAATGGACGCAAGATTGATTCGATTGAGATTCAAATTTTGATCAATGAGTTTATTTTCAACTTGGCCAGAGAAATGGATATCAAATATTACTTGAATAGTGATCTATTTGATCTATTGGAAAATCATTTGAAGCTTCTGATCTACCGTCTTTCATTAAATGATAGCGTTACCAATGTTTTGTTTGATGAAATCTATCAATCATATCCCGAGATGTTTGAAATCGTTAAACGTAATTTGCATAAGATCGAGGAGTATTTAGAGGTTGAGATTCAGCAAAATGAACTCTCTTTTATCGTTATGTATGTGATGGCAATTGTAGAAAACAGCAACCATACGCAATCAAAAGGACAGGTTCGGCTACGCATTGTATGCAACTCTGGCAGCGGCACCGCTCAATTGATCAAAGTGAAATTATTATCAGCGTTTCCCCAGATTGACGTTATTTCAGTCGATTCGTCTCATGTACTGCAAAAGATTCAACCTGAAGATCAGGATTTGATCGTAACTACTGTTCCGCTGCAATTTGATCAATCACCGGTTGTCCTCGTAAATCCAATTCTGACAGAGCAGGATATCATTCGCATTCAAAAAGTTTTATACAAAATCAAACCGCGCCATTTTATTGATCAAGAATATTTACTTACGAAGGAAGAAGCAATGATCGAAGACTTCTTGCCGATCATTCAGAAATATCTTGATGCCGGAGAATATCAAAGTTTTCTAGGTGATCTTGAGTCCTTTAATCAACTAAATGAACGCCTGTCAACGGAAACGCAAGAAATCAATCGATTAACCGCGATTTTAACAATTGATCGGATCGCACTGGATCAGCAGTGCAACTCCTGGCAGGCAGCAGTAGAAAAGGCAGGCAATCTGCTCCTGCAGGATAAGCTGATCACCCAAGAATACATTGATGCGATGATCCAAATGGTCGTGGAGTTCGATTCTTATATTGTCATTTCACCGGGAGTGGCGATTCCTCATGCCGAATTTTCCCATGGGGCCAAAAAAATCGGCGCTAGTTTTATTCGGTTAGCAGAACCAGTTTCCTTCAATCATCAGAAAAATGATCCGGTAAAATATGTGATTGCTTTTTCTTTACCGGAGGGTGTCTCAATCGGAACGTGTTTGTATTATTTTACGGAAATATTAGCAACGGAAGATTTCATATCCGTGATGGATCAGTGTCAATCGGAAGAAGCGATCATGAACCAGTTAAGAAAATTAGAAGATAAAGTGATGGGATTTCCTTATGAATAAACTACTGAGAAAAGAAAACCAAAAGTTTTTATATTATTCATTCGATGAGGATGATAAAGAGACGCTGCTCGCTAAAATGAGTGAGGTGTTGATTGATGCGGAGTTCGTTCATCCAAGCTATCAACAAGCCGTTATTGAACGGGAACGTATCTTTCCCACCGGTCTACCGACAAAGGGAATCAATGTCGCAATCCCTCATACAGATTCGATTCATGTTAAAAAAGAGGGCTTTTTAGTGGGAGTATTAGAAAAGCCGGTGACCTTTGAAATGATGGCCAGTAAGGATGTTTTTTTAGAGGTGGAGCTTATTTTTATGCTGGCAATTAAACAGCCGGAAGACCAATTAGTCATGCTGCAAAAGTTGATGCTGTTATGTCAGGACGAGCAAAATCTACAGTTACTTAAGGCAAAAGAGAAGGTTGTTGAGGTGGAGCAATTATTGAAGACCATTCAGTGATAAGAACAAGGAGGAGAAAAAATGTTAGATATGCTTAAAGCAGGAGTGAATTATATCTTAGACCTTGGTGCGGCAGCGATGTTGCCGATCATCCTGACTATTTTTGGTGTGATCTTAGGGCAAAAGCTAAGCAAGTCGTTTCGAGCAGGTTTAACGGTTGGGATTGGTTTTACCGGATTAAATCTAGTGATTGGCTTACTATCAGATTCCATCGGAAAATCCTCTCAGGCGATGATTGAACGTTTAGGATTGCAGTTAGATATTTTAGATGTTGGCTGGCCGATTGGTGCAGCGATTACCTTTGCGACACCGATTGCAGTCATTTTGATTCCTGTTATCTTTATTTTTAATATTATATTGCTGCGTTTTAACCAGACTAAAACAATGGATGTGGATTTATGGAATTATTGGCATTTGATTTTTCCAGGGGCGATGATTTATTACGCGACAGATTCGATTTGGATTGCCATTGTTTGTTCTTTAGTAAATACCTTCATTATTTTTAAACTAGCCGATTGGACAGCACCAGCGGTAGAGCATTTCTTTGGATTACCGGGAATTTCGCTGCCCCATGGAGAGACGGTCAACTTTGCGCCGCTGACTTATGCATTGAACCGACTATGGGATAAAATTCCAGGCATCAACAAAATCGATATCAATGCAAAAAATCTAAAGGAACGTTTGGGTATTTTTGGCGAACCGATGATGATCGGGTTGGTCCTAGGTGTTGGTATGGGTTTACTGGCAGGATATGATTCACAGGCGATTATCCAGTTAGGCGTGCAAACATCTGCGGTAATGATCTTGATGCCGAGAATGGTTGCTCTATTAATGGAGGGTCTAGCACCGATTGCTGAAGGTGCGAAAACCTTTATTCAAAAGCGTTTCCCAGGAAAAGAGGTTTATATCGGGTTAGATGCGGCGGTTGTAACAGCGCATCCAGCGATTATTACCGTAGCACTGTTAATGGTACCGATCACGATTTTATTGGCGGCGGTATTGCCATTTAACCGACTGTTGCCATTTGCTGATTTGGCGGTGTTGCCGTTTACTGTGATTTGGTCTGTGGCGGCTTCAAAGGGAAATATTTTCAGAGGATTGCTGAATTCGATCGCTTCGATTTGTATCGTTTTATTCATCGCGACGAATTTAGGTGCATTGACTACAACAATGGCCCATGCGGTAGGCTTTGCCTTTCCTGAAGGTGCAACGATGATCTCAGGGATCGATATGAGCTCCCACATTACTTTATGGATCATGCTGAAATTGATCGATCCATCGAATCTGCCGGCCTTCATGGCAGGCGCCATCGCTTTAGTGATGTACGGTGGACTATGGTTCTGGACGCGAAATGACATCAAAAAGCAATATGGAATCCCAACAGGAAAAGACGATCCTGACAATACAGTTAAAGGAGCCGAGATGAATGAATAAAAAACATATCTTAATCGCTTGTGGAACGGGTGTTGCCACGTCAACGGTCGTATGTATGCGAGTAAAAGAGGAATTGGAAAAAAATAATATTCCCGCAACGGTTGAACAATGCAAAGTAGCTGAACTGCCGTCAAAAATTCATGGGGCTGACTTAGTTGTTACTACTACAGCTTATGAAAGTGATGATATTCCTGTGATTCGCGCATTATCCTTTTTAACAGGTGTAGGAATCGAAGCAGATGTGCAAAAAATCGTGGATATTTTAAGCTAGGAAGTCAATGATTTTTGTACAGAAGCGTGTCTAGCTTAACGACCAGCTGGATAGTTTTGTACGGAAAAAATTTTAAAAACGAAAAAGGAGCAGACCTATGAAAGGGAAAGTTGCGGTAGTCACGGGGGCTGCGAAAGGAATCGGAAAAGCCATTGCAAAAAAATTTGCAGAGGCTGGAGCATTTACAGTGATTTTGGACTTCGACCAAACGAGCGGGGAACAAACCGCGGCGGAATTCTCGCAAGCCTTCGCTGAATCGCTCTTCATTAAGACAGATGTCTCAGATCCCGATTCATTGAAGGCTGCCAGTGAGCAGGTGGTGGCGTATTTTCACCGTCTTGATATTTTAGTGATTAACGCTGGGATCAGTTATCTGCATTCGATAAAAGAAATTACGATCGCGGAGTGGCAGCGTGTACTACGAATTAATTTGGATGGCTCCTTCTATACACTGAAGGCATTCTATGAGCATTTTTCCGACAATGAAGGGAAGATCATCTTCATTACCTCCGGTTCAGCCATCACAGGAACTGGTGGTGGGATGCATTATGCTTCCTCAAAAGCCGGACAGCATGGATTAATGCGAGCAGCTTCGAAAGAGTTTGGACCGAGAGGAATTAATGTCAATGCCATTGCTCCACGAGTGATTCAGACGGATATTTTAGATACACTTTATCCTGATGAGGAAAGCCGACAAGAGTTGTTGAAAAAGATTCCGATTCAACGTATCGGACAACCAGAAGATATCGCCAATCTGGCATTGTTTTTGGCAAGCCCGGAAAGTTCCTATATTCATGGACAGATTATTTTAGCAGACGGTGGACGAACCTATTAAGGAGAACATATGAAAAATATTTTAGTTGTTACAGGTACCTCAGAGAATAAACGCAATTTTGCAGTCAATTACATTGAGTCTTTTATGAAAGACAAAGGGCTGACTGTTAGCGTGGAAGGAAAAAGTATTTACGATGTAACGGAAGTAGCAGACGGAATCTCAGCGATCGTAGCAATCGGTCAGCCGCAATTTACGACGGATGTTCCAATTATCGATGGCACAGCCTTTATCACAAAATTTAATATGGATACCTGTTGCCAGCAACTGCTGGAGAAAATTTAAGCGGCGCAATTTTTGATTTCACAACAAAAAAGCAGCTATGATTCTTTCATCCTTTCATGATTAATGATGAAAAAAGGTTGTCTTTAATCAGGAACAGGCATCCATTATGATAAGGATGAGAAGGAGAACTAGGACTTACTGAAGAAGTAAGGGCGTTATGCTTGGTGGGATTAACTGCCTAAAGTTTAAATGCTAATACCTAGATGTCATTAGGTTCTTATCGTGTATTAGAAATAAGTCATAGTGAAAATCCTCCTTATTGGTCTGGTTTCATCCAATAATTTATGGTTTTCACTATGAATTTTTTTATCTGCTCTTAGATAAATGCCGAAATAAAGAAGTTTGTGAAGGGTCGTGACATTTGTTACGGAAATCGCGTCGTTGGAACATTTTGTAAAGATGAGCTTGTGAATAAAAACATTTGTTGAAAGCGTTGACTCTCGGAGTAAAGCCTCTTATGATGGCATTGTAACATATGTTAAATATAGGAACATATGGTAATGATTGGACGTAATTAAGAAAGATTCGCCTTAGGAGGGAATAAAAGATGAGTTATTCCGACGACGCACGATTACTGACGGAGATTGCTTCAATGTATTACGAAGAAGGAGCCAAACAATCGGAGGTTGCAAAAAAGTTCAATATTAGCCGGTCGCTGGTCTCTAAGTATTTAGCAAAGGCGCGTTCCCTAGGATTGGTAGAAATAATTATTCATGATGATCTGGTTCACCCTTATCGCTTGCTAGAGGAGAAGCTGGTAGAAAAATTTGGTTTGACTGAGGTGATTTGTATTGCGCCGGCAGCGGCTGAAATGTTGAATAAACGGATCGGCATCGCGGCTGGAAAATACTTGTCGCGAATCTTAAAAGGTGATGAAACTATCGGCGTTTCTGCCGGGATGGTCGTTCATGAGGCGGCTCAAAATTTCCTGCCGAAAAATCAAATGGAAAACATTCGTTTTATTCCATTGGTTGGCGGGTTAGGTCAGGAGCATACAGCATTACAGGCCAATGTGGTTTGTGAGATATTTGCCCGCAAAAGTGGCGGAGCGGTGCTAGAGCTCCATGCACCAATTACGGTAGATTCAGCTGAAGCGAAAAAGGTATTCATGGCACAGTCCTTTATCAAAAACGTGTTTGATAAAGGCAAAAAAGCAGATATCGCATTAGTCGGAATCGGCGGGTTACCAGCCTATTCCACTATGACCAAAGCATATTTGCCGAATGAAGAGGTGCCATTAAGAAAGGAATTATCTGCTGGGAATGTCTCGGGAGATATTTGCTACAACTTTATTGATGAGGAGGGAAAACTTGCGGATTGTACGTGGAATGATCGAGTGTTAGCGATCAGTTTGGCGGAATTGAAGAAGATTCCAAAACGTATCGGTGTGTCTGGCGGCAAAGAAAAGGTTAGCGGAATTCGTGCAGCGTTAAAAGGCAATTTAGTCAATGTGTTGATCACCGATGAAGAGACAGCGAAAACGTTACTAGACGAAGATAAATAAAATGGAGGCGCATAAATGATGACAGCAACGAAAAACATCTCGATTCCAAATCGAGCAGGTTTGACGGATGAAAACTTAGTAGAGCTTTATCGTACAATGTGGGAAATCCGTTTCTTTGATGAGAAAGTCGATCAGCTCTTTGCAAAAGGCTTGATCCATGGGACGACTCACTTAGCGGTGGGTCAAGAAGCAACAGCAGCAGGTAGCGGAGCGGTTTTGAGAAAAACGGACTGGATCACCGCCACTCACCGCGGACATGGACAAACAATCGCAAAAGGAACGAACATTAATGAAATGATGGCAGAACTATTCGGCCGTACCACTGGAACCAACAATGGAAAAGGCGGTTCGATGCACATCGCTGATTTGGATACTGGAAATCTAGGCGCAAATGGTATCGTTGGCGGCGGTTTCCCGATTGCGACGGGAGCGGCATTAACGTCAAAACTGAAAAAGAATGACACGGTTGCTTTGGCGTATGCTGGCGACGGTTCGACCAATGAAGGAAGCTTCCATGAATCATTGAACTTAGCTTCGATTTGGTCGTTACCAGTAGTCTTCTTCATTGAGAATAATCAATACGGAATGAGCGGACCATTTAAAACTATGATGAATGTTGATCGTTTGTCAGAACGGGCGAAAGCCTATGGCATTGAGGGCATTACGATAGAAGGAAATGATGTCATTGAAGTCATTAATACTACCTATGACGCGGTTGAAAAAGCCCGTCGCGGAGAGGGACCGACCTTGATAGAGGCCATGACCTATCGCTGGAAGGGTCATTCGAAATCTGATGCGAAGAAATACCGTACGAAGGAAGAGGAAGAGGATTGGCGCAAAAATCGCGATCCAATTAAACTGGCTCGTGAAAAATTTGTAGCGGCGGGAATCTTTACTGAAGAAGAAGCGGAAGAAATTCGTCTAGCTGCAAAGCAAGCGATTGAAGATGCAGTGACTTTTGCAGAAGAAAGCCCAATGCCGGCGATCGAAAGCATGTACGAAGACGTTTATTCAGACTAGAGGAAATAGGATGCCAGTTTTACTTCTTGCTTTAGCAAGTTAGTAAAATGGTATGCGTGGTGAGAATCAAACTTATTTTTCTTTTAGAAAAATAAATACGTTAATACGAAATAGGAGGAGCAGAAGATGAGAGAAATCACTTACGCGGAGGCTGTCAGAGAAGCAATGTCTGAGGCGATGCGGGAAGATCAAGATATTTTCATGTTAGGCGAAGACATAGGCGTTTATGGTGGCGCTTTCGGTGTGAGCCGCGGAATGGTGGAAGAATTTGGTGAAGAACGAGTACGCTCAACTCCGATCTCTGAGTCAGTGATCGCTGGAGCAGCAGTTGGTTCGGCTATGACTGGAATGCGTCCGATTTTTGAGATACAATTTTCAGATTTTATTACGATTGCCTTGGATCAGATTGTCAATCAGGCGGCAAAAATTCGTTATATGTACGGTGGGAAAGCGAAGATTCCATTGGTAATGCGGACGCCTGGCGGTTCAGGAACAGGAGCAGCGGCGCAGCACTCGCAAAGTTTGGAAAACTGGACAGCTCATGTTCCTGGGCTAAAAGTCATTCAGCCAGCGACTGCATATGACGCAAAAGGTCTCCTACATGCGGCAATTGAAGACAATAATCCTGTGATGTTTTATGAACATAAGCTTTGCTACCGAACGAGTTCTGATGTACCGGAAGGCAAATACACGATTCCTATCGGTGTAGCGGATATCAAACGCGAAGGTTCTGATATTTCCGTTGTAGCAACTGGAATCATGGTGCATAAAGCGTTGGAAGCTGCAGATATTTTAGCAGAGGAAGGGATTCAAATTGAAGTTGTTGATCCACGGACCTTGGTGCCGTTAGATAAGCAAACAATTATTGACTCAGTGGTTAAAACTGGGAAAGCGGTCGTTGTGACGGAAGCCGTGAAGCGCAGTGGGTTTAGTGCGGAATTAGCCAGTGTGATCGCAGAGGAAGAATGCTTTGATTTCTTAGACGCGCCCATCATTCGTTTAGCCGGAAAAGAAATTCCAATGCCGTATCATCCAGAGCTTGAGAAAAAAGCTGTACCGCAAGTAGAAGACATTGTTGAAGCTTGTCGCGGATTGATGGCATAGGGGGGACTGGAAAATGGCGAATGAAGTATTGATGCCGAAGTTAAGTTCCACGATGGATGTTGGAACGATCACGACGTGGCTGAAAAATGAAGGCGATTCTGTGGAGATCGGGGAAGCAATTTTTGAAGTGATGACCGATAAAATCGCGATCGAAGTGGAAGCCTATGATGAAGGAATTTTACTCAAAAAATATATTGGCGATGGGGAGAGCGCTCCAGTAAATTCTGTAATCGCCTACATCGGTGAAGCTGGGGAAGACGTTCCTGCGGAAATGCCGAGTGGTGAAGCCGAGGCGGCAGTTGAAGAAGAGCCTGAAAAGGCTGCCGAAGCGGTAGCGGAGCCAACGCAGGAACCAGCCGCTGCAACGACTAAAGTTCGGGCAACACCAGCAGCGCGGCGGATTGCCAGAGAAAAGGGAATCGATTTGAAAAAGGTTCAGGGGTCTGGCCCGAAAGGCCGAATCCAAGCAATGGACGTGAAGGGATATCAAGAACCAGCCACAGCTGCTGCATCAAAAGCGGCAGTGACAGAAGGCGAGCTGATTCCTTGGGGCGGCATGCGTAAAGCTATTGCAGACAAGATGTCAGAGAGCAAACAGACGATTCCGCATGTCACCATGAATGCTGAAGTTGATTTAACTAAAGTAATCGAACTGCGGAAGCAATTATTGCCAATGGTAGAGGAACGTACCGATCAACGATTATCCTTCTTAGAGATCATCGCAAAAGCAGCAATGGTGGCGTTAAAGGCATATCCTGAATTTAACGCACATGCGTATGAGGAAGGAATTAAGCAATTTGATCAGGTCAATCTTGGTGTTGCGGTGGCCGTGGACGCAGGTTTAGTGGTGCCAGTCGTAGAGCAAGCCAATCAAATGGGCTTAAGCGATCTGACAGCAGCGGTCAAGGCTATGACAAAGAAAGCTCGTGAGGGTCAATTGATGCCAGCGGAAATGAGCGGCGGCACCTTCACTATTAGCTCGTTAGGCCGCAGCAAGGTGCAAACCTTTAACCCAATCATCAACTTGCCAGAAGTGGCGATTTTAGGTGTTGGTGGAAGCTATGAGAAGCTTGTCGTTGAAGATACGCCAGAAGGACCACAGGTAGCGACAATTACCGCGTTGAATCTATGCCTGTCCTTTGACCATCGAGTGGCTGATGGCGCACCAGCCGCAGCGTTCTTAAGTATGATCGTTGACCTGCTGGAAAATCCAATGAGTTTGTTGCTGTAGAGGAGGCTGACTATGACGAAAAAGACAGATACAGTCGTAATTGGCGCCGGACCTGGCGGTTATGTCGCAGCCATTCGCGCAACGCAATTAGGACAAAAGGTGACCGTAGTAGAAGCAGAGCATATTGGCGGTGTGTGCTTGAATGTCGGATGTATTCCTTCAAAGGCCTTGATCACTGCAGGTCATCGCTATCAAGAAGCACAGCATTCTGACTTTCTAGGCTTGAGTGTCAAGGAAGCACAGCTGGATTTTACGAAGACGCAGCAGTGGAAGGATCAGCAGGTTGTAAAAACACTGACTTCCGGCGTTGGTATGCTCTTAAAGAAAAACGGTGCAGAAGTTATTATGGGGCGGGCCACATTCACAGGTCCGCAGAGCATGAGGCTCACAACGAAAAATGGTGAAGAAAAATTAGAATTCAAACACGCAATCGTGGCAACCGGCAGCCGCCCGATCGAAATTCCCGGCTTTACGTTTGCCGGTCGGGTGCTGGATTCCACTGGCGGATTGAACCTAAAAGAGATTCCGAAGAAGCTGATCATTATCGGCGGCGGGATCGTCGGATCGGAGCTCGGCGGTGCCTATCGTAATCTAGGATCGGAAGTCACGATCATTGAAGGCAGTCCGAATATTGTACCGAATTTTGAAAGTGATATTTCTGAGTTAGTGGCGAAACGTTTCAAGCAAAATGGCGTAGAAGTCTTTACGAATGCGAAAGCCAAAAAAGCTGTTGAAACGACAAATGGTGTGGCAGTAGAGTTTGAAGTTAAAGGTAAAACGCAAATGATCGAAGCAGACTACGTGATGGTAACAGTCGGGCGAAGACCGAATACCGAGAACTTGGGCTTGGAAAAGGCTGGAGTCAAACTGACGGAGAGAAATCTAGTCAAGGTAGATGAACAATACCGAACGTCTCAAAAAAATATTTTTGCTATTGGTGATATCGTTGAGGGCTTAGCACTTGCTCATAAAGCAAGCTATGAAGCGAAGGTCGCGGCAGAAGTCATCGGCGGGAAAAATGTCGCTAAAGATTATCGCGCAATCCCAGCAATCTGTTTTACCGATCCAGAAGTAGCAACAGTCGGTTATACGTTGGCAGAAGCCAAAGCGGAAGGGATCAAAGCTAAGACGGCGAATTTTCCGATGCAAGCAAATGGCCGCGCGTTATCCTTAAATGCGACTGAAGGATTTGTCCGCTTAGTGTTTGAAGCGGAGACGGAGCTAATTTTAGGTGCCCAAATCGTCGGTGTCAACGCCAGTGATCTAGTGGCTGAGATCACTCTGGCGATCGAATCTTATCTGACGTTAGAAGATATTTCGCTGACGATCCATGGGCATCCTACATTATCCGAGATGGTGATGGATGCTTGTGAAGTTGGGTTAGGCTTGCCGATTCATATGTAAAAAAGGTTATGCCGGAAAAAGTTGCTTCTTAGGGAATATATAAAACAGGTGTCTTTCTAAGTTTTGAGAGAGACACCTGTTTTTAGTCTATTTCTTTCCTAATTCTTCATCTTTACGAATCGTAGCATCGATTCCCTTAATCACTGTTGAGATAAAGGCGTTGTCTTCTAGTTCAACGATTCCAGCGACGGTTGTTCCGCCGGGTGAGCTTACGCGGTCGATTAGCTCCCATGGATTTTCTTTACTGTAGGCTAAGGTCTCGGCACTGCCTAGAATTGCTTGGGTTGCCATTTCTAGCGCGATATTTTTTGGCAAGCCATTTTTCACCGCTGCACGAGCAATCGAATCAATAAATAAGAAGGTGTAAGCAGGTGAACTGCCAGCGATCGCTGTGAAGATGGAGAAATATTTTTCTTCTAGCGGCCAGGCTTTGCCGACTGCATTAAATAGATCGATAATCGTTGCGACGTCTTCTTTTGTGGCACTTGGATTTCCGCAAACAGCCGCTGCGCCTTCACCGACCATCGCATTCATATTCGGCATGACACGTACAATTCGAATCGGTTGATCCGTTTCAAATACTTCATAAATAGCCTCGGTGCTTGTCCCAGCAGCAATAGAGACGATCAATGGATCATTTTGCAGGATTGCGTCTTTTGCCTCTAATAAGACTCCCTTAATAACATTTGGTTTGACCGCTAAAATTAAGGTGTCGACTGTTTTAATAACTTCTTGCGGATCACTAAGTGCATGAGCACCGATTTTTTCGGCGAATGCTTGGACTTTCTCTGTTGCGATATCATATAAGTAAATGTTTTCTGGTTTGCTAAAGCCTTTTTGAACCATTCCTTCAACAATTGCAGATGCCATATTGCCGGCACCAATAAAACCAATTTTCATTGTACATCCTCCTTGTTTTTAATCCGTTTAACTGCGGAAAGTGTTTGAATCAAATGTTTAAAATGCCTAAATATGGTACAATCAATAAAGAAATTATATGCTTATTGAGCCTTATTTAAAATAGTGTAGACAAAGAAGAAAGTGTTTGATTCTAAGGTGGGATAAAATGGAGGTAACAAAAGCGCAGTACACCAGCTTCTATCAATTTCTAAAAACATTGGATTGCTACTTAGTTGGGGATGGTCAGATGAGTGATGAGGTTCAACGCTTTGCTGATAATCCGCAGCGGGAAATCGCGGCCTTTGTAACAAAGGAGACAAGGGATCGGATCGAGGTTCCTACTGGTTTCATACGTATATTGTACGTGATGAAAGGAGCTGTGTCTGTCAGGATTGATGGTTCAGAAAAGGCGTTGAGGACTGGAGGATTGATCATTGCTAATGAGGGCACGATTCTTTCCTATCAGGGCAACTTAGAAACGGAAATCATTGCTTTTTATTTTAAAGCAGGCTACTTTACGGAATCGCTTTTAGGACAGTTTTTTGAAGAGCCGCTGCTTTATCGTTTTTTTGTTGAAGCTTTGAGTGTTGAATTGAGCGATGTTCCACGTTTTTTGATTTATGACTTTGCGGAGGTAACGGATGTGCATTTTTACGCGCTGTTACTGCTGAAGCAAGTGGTTAAGATGGAATACTTTAACAATAAAGTGACCAAATCTGCATTTGTTCTTTTGATCGTGGAAATTAGTCAAGCAGCACCCGAACGGCTGATCGCAAAGGACAACTTCGTATCGAATGGACAATTAACAGAGGAGATTTTAACCTATGTCGATGCTCGGTTAGAACAAGTGACCTTAGAGGAGGTTGCTCAAAAATTTCATTTTCATCCGAATTATTTGTCAAGTCTGTTAAAGGAAAAGACGGGGCACACGTTTACTGAGCTTGTTTTGTTTAGAAGAATCGAACGCTGTAAAAGCTATTTGGAGCAAACGGATCTAACCATTCAAACAATCATAGAGCGCTTGGGGTACAAGGATAAAGCCTTTTTTTATAAACGCTTTAAGCAGCTTGTAGGAGTTACACCGCGCCAATACCGAAAAATGCGAGAGGAAGAAAACTAATGTATGAAGAACTTTTTGACGACGTTCATTTGACCGTTGTGGAGCAGCCGATTGACTGGGTAAGGGAATTGCCGCTTTATCGTGGGCACATTAAGGAGTTGCCGTTTATCACAGGAGAAGGACCTTCGAAAAAAGCGATGTATCGCCAGTTAGCGGAGCAATACCAGGAATATGCAGCCTTGAATCAGGTGGAGGATAAAGAGGAAGATATGACCTCTTCATTATTAACACCGGAGCAGTTACTGAAATATTATGATGGTGAGACCTTCGACGGTTTTTCTTTAGGTGATTTATTAAAGGACGAGTAAAGCAAGTTTGTATACCTTTTCAATGATTTCCGCTAGACTAAAAAGAAAAAGGGCGTGAAGTGATGTCACCGATTGAAGAATACATCAATGATGCTGAAAAGGACCAACAACCAATGCTTAAGGAAATCTATCAACTTATTAAAGAAATGCTCCCAGTCGAAACCACTGAAAAACTCTCTTATGGTATGCCAACCTTCTATTTAACGGAAAATTTGGTTCACTTTGGCGCGATGAAAAAACACCTAGGTTTTTATCCGACACCAAGTGCGATGTCGGCATTTGAGAAACAACTGAAGGATTATAAAACATCAAAAGGTGCTTTACAAATTCCATATACGAAAGAGTTGCCGATAGAATTGATTACAAAGATGGTCCGTTTTCGTCTAAAGGAAGTGGTGGAGAAAAATGCTTAAGGGAATAGAGATTATGCTATATGTCGATGATGTCGCGGGAGCCGCAGCTTTTTGGCAGGAAGGATTAGACGGGAAAATTGCTTCGCAGCAAACCATGCCGGATGACTCTTTACAGGTGACGGTAGAATTATTTGAAGCGGTCCAGCTGGTTCTATTTGATCGCCACTTTATTGAAGAGGTGTCACCGGAGGTAGTTGATAACTTTCCTTCGCTGCTATTAAAGGTAACTGATTTAGACAGCTATCATGAGCGACTGAAAAGACTTAGTCCGAATATAAATCCTATGATGGAGCAAGGCGGAAAGCGTCTATTCAATTTCGCCGATCCTGAAAATAATTATTTTGTGTTGAGTGAATGACCTTCAAGTAATTGAGGGTTATTTTTTTTGAAAGCATAATGCAGCTATGAAATAGCAATCCGTTATTAAAACTCATTGAAACCTAGCTGCTTTATTTGACGAATATCATCAAACTATTACTTGATTTAAGTCAAAATTCTTGTGAATTGTTGTATTATCTTAAGAGGAAAAAGAGCTTTCATTGATTATTTTATTTAAAGGAGAGTATTATGGTACAAATTTTGTTGGGACTGTTAGGCGTCCTATTGGTTTATTATCTTTTTTATTTTGTTCGCGATTTGATTGCTGAACGTGGAAACTGGGGCGGTGGGAACTTCTTGGTTTCTGGTGTGATTGGTTTTATTACTGACGCGATGGATACGCTGGGAATCGGAAGCTTCGCGCCAACGACGATGCTGCTGGAAACGACGAAGCAATTAGACAATGACCGTCAATTGCCGGGAACATTGAACGTTTCTCACACAGTTCCAGTTATTATTGAAGCATTTATTTTTATTACAGTTGTCAAAGTAGCACCGCTAACCTTATTTTCATTAGTTCTCGCAGCAATCATAGGTTCGTATGTTGGTTCAAAAACCGTCAGCAAGCTGCCTGAGAAAAAAGTGCAGTTTTATATGGGGATCGCGTTGATTATCACTGCGGCCTTGATGGCGTTGAAGCAATTAGGCCTACTTGATTTATTAGGAACAGGCAATCATTTGACCAGCTTGACGGGGATAAAATTGATTGTCGGTATTGTCGGAAACTTTATTTTAGGCGCATTAATGACGATCGGTGTAGGTCTATACGCACCATGTATGGCAATGGTATACATGCTAGGCTTGAGTCCATTAGTCGCTTTTCCTATCATGATGGCTTCTTGTGCCGGATTGATGCCGGTTGCAGGAACAAACTTTATTAAATCAGGTGATTATTCTCGTAAGGTCAGCCTTGGAATTACGATCGGCGGAATCATTGGAGTGATTATCGCGACGCGTTTTGTCACTGGTTTAAATATGAACGTATTGACTTGGGTTGTGATTGCGGTAGTTCTTTATTCAGGCTTTACTTACATCCGTAAGGGAATGCAGGTGGTTACAGGTAGTTTGAAGAAGTCTTAGAGAGAAATCTCTAGGGCTTTTTTTAAATTCAGTGAAAGAAGCTATTCATGCATTGATTTTTGACGGATAATAAATGAAAGAAATTACTGATAGGAGACATTATGGATCAGGAGTTATTGATTATTGAATTGCTTTCTGCGGCGGAGCCGATATACAAGCGAGCAAGAAAGAATCGCCAAAAAAATCTGGTGTCTGCCTTTTTATTTTTAATAATCGCAAGTGTGCTCTTTTTTGGAATCGGCAGTTTTGTCTATCAGCAGTTAGAAATGCGTGTACGCTCGATCGACAGCGGCTATTGGTTACGGGGATTTTATCATTTTTCTCTCGTGCTGGGACTGCTTAGTGTGCTCGCAGTGGTGCTCTTTTTCATTGTAAACGTGATTCAAGGAATCGAGCTGCGCCGTTCGTTCCAACGATTTTTGGAACGACAGGTGAAAAAAGCTGCGAAATACCCGGTCGTCTATCAAGATCAGGAGGCCTATTATTTAGCGGAAGAAAAGCGAAAGCCCGTGATTCGTCTATTAAAAATAGAATGTATTGAATTAACGACGACCTTCGACGGCGCGACGATCTATTTAGGCAATTATCAAGAGTTTTGGGGCTTTTCTACCGTTCAATTATTTGTGGTCAATGAAGACCCCGAGCGATTACCAATGACCTTTCCAAAAGCACAGGAAGTAAATCAGAAATGGGTGCTTCTGATGATCAGCCTGCTTTTTCTAGGAGCAGCCGGGGTATTTACGTATGATGGACTGAATCGTCATCAAAATCTTTATGGTGGTCATTCAGAACCAGCGAAGTCCATAGCATCAAGCGAAGCTGCACCACTTTCGAGCGATGATTTGATAGTCCAGCAGGGAACGGCACCAGAAAAACGGACGAATCAGGCCAATCAATTGGATTTGAATAATGAAACCCATGAGCTATATATGACGACCGATAGCGGAAGTACTTGGTCATATTTGTACCATTGAAACCAGAATGGATGCGCTCTGGCAGCTATTTGTTAACTAGCGGCGAGATTCCGCTGGGCTATTGGATGGATAAAACCTATAATATTGCGCCAGATTTTTCTTGGTTTATTTATTCGGATAACGAAAAAGAGTTGTCTTTCTTATTTTCCCACGATCAAGGGAAGACATGGCAAAAATCCCTCGTCTCAGAGAATGCTCAGAGGATTCGTTATCGCAAGGCGCAGTTTTTCGCTGATGGCAGCGGTGTACTGGTTTATTCTAATGCTTCACCAGAGGTATCTTCGGAAGGATTAGAAATCTTCCAAACGAATGATTTTGGTAAAACGTGGTCTAGAAGCAATGGGACAACCATTAATCAGCCGGTTCAAAATGTTAGCTTTGTCAATCCGACACTGGGCTTCGTTTCTACTCGGGAGAACCTATACTACACTAATAATAGCGGCAGTTCCTTCAAAGAAGCGGTCGTGACAATTCCCGCGGATTATCAGACCGGTGGATTGGATCTTTTCCAAACGCCCAACGAGGTGACACAGGTCAGTACCAATCAACTAGAAACGAAATTCTATTTATTGAAAATGGCGGGGATTGATCAGGGGAAAATGTTTGCTTGCCTGTATCGTTCTTCTGATAATGGCGAGACGTGGCAATTTGCCGAACAGCTATCGGAAGTAAAGCCGACTGAATAAGTTTACACTCTAGCCTTTTCTTGCTATACTGCTCGGTTACAGAAAAAAGATGATGGAGTGATTCGATGGAAGCTAGATTGGATAAAGGCCCGTTTTATCATGGAACAAAAGCTGATTTACAAGTTGGAGACTTACTAGAGGCTGGAAAAAAATCAAACTATGGCAAACAAGCTAAAGCGAATTTTGTTTATTTTTCGGCGACAATGGATGCGGCAATCTGGGGTGCTGAACTGGCGTTAGGAGATTCCCCACAACGGATTTATCAAGTGGAACCGACGGGAGTTTTTGAGGACGATCCTAATGTTACGAATAAAAAATTTCCCGGAAATCCCACTCGCTCGTATCGCACGCGTCAGCCTATAAAGGTTGTTGGTGAGGTAAGAGAATGGACTGGGCACTCAGAGGAGCAGCTGCAAACAATGTTGGCTCATGTCGAAAAAATGAAGCAGCAGGGTATCGAGGCCATTAATGAATAATCGACTTGCCATTGTCAGTGTTTTTATCTGACAATACGCAGCCAGAGCGCAGCTTCCAACTGGATAAATTGTACTTTAAAACAACCGTTATCCCAAATATCGATGAAACGACAACCCAAGCTTTGGAAGAAATGGTTCCGTTGTATATTAGCTTAATTTAATTTTACAGGATCGATCGTAGGTTATTGCGGTCGATTTTTTTGTTTTCTTGATAGCTGTCAATTATTTCTCCTTAGGATCTTTGTAAACTAATAGTGAAAAGAAGAGGAGTGAGAAAAATGATGTATCAGAAGGAAATAATCGCACACAAAAAAGCCATCACCTTCGTCAGCGGCTTCTTTATTGTCGTAGCGATTGCCGCCAAAGTCCTATTCCATCAAATGACAGTCTACGATAGTGGGATGGCACTGGCATCGATTTTTGGTGCGGCACCAATTGCGATTCAAGCATATCAAGCAGCGAAGGTGAAGGTCATCAGTATTGATTTGTTAGTCACCATTGCGGTGGTTGGTGCGTTCATTATTGGCGAATACAATGAATCAGCGATCGTGACCTTCCTGTTTTTACTAGGCCATTTACTTGAGCAAAAAACATTGGAGCGTACCCGCTCAGCAATACAAAAACTAGTAAAGCTGGCACCTGCAACGGCTTGGAGACTGATAGGAAATGCCGCAGAAGAAATCGACATTGATGAAGTCACAATTGGTGATCGTTTATTAGTTAAAACAGGAGCACAGGTTCCTGTGGACGGGTATGTGATCGAAGGGACCGGCTATCTTAATGAAGCAAATGTTACCGGCGAATCAAATCCGGTATTTAAGGAAAAGAACGATCAGGTATTTGCTGGAACGTTCTTGGAAAATGGCACGCTAAAAGTCGAAGCGCAACGAGTTGGTGAAGAAACAACTTTTGGAAAAATTATCGAGTTAGTGGAAGAGGCGCAAGACAGCAAGTCATTGGCAGAACGTTTTATTGATCGCTTTGCCAAGTATTACACTCCGCTTATTTTAGTTTTAGCCGCGCTTGTTGGGATAATGACACGAGATGTTCGCTTAGCAATCACGATTCTGGTACTTGGATGTCCGGGGGCGCTGATTATCGGGGTGCCTGTGTCGAATGTTGCGGGAATCGGAAATGGTGCGAAGAACGGCATCTTGATTAAGGGTAGCGAAGTAATGAATACCTTTAGCCGTGTGAATACGATGGTTTTTGATAAGACGGGGACGTTGACTAACGGAAAACCTAGTGTAGCGTTCGCAAAAGCTTATGGAAATCAAGCGCGTGACTATTTACTTTTAGCAGCAGCCATCGAAAGTGAATCTGATCATCCGCTAGGACGGGCGATTGTTGATTATGTAGAGGATAAGGCAAAAACAGCAGAGATCAAAGTGACGGATACAGTGGTTGAAAAGGGCAAGGGAATGATCGCAACAGCTGACGGGGTTCAATTAACAATTGGCAACAAAGCACTGATGCAGGAGCAGAGTATTTCACTTCCGGCTGTCGTGAAGTCTGATGTCGAGCAATTACAGCTGCAAGGTCATTCAATCGTCTTCGTAGCAGCAGAAAATCAAGTGGTGCAGGTGATTGGAATCAAAGATCAACTTCGTCCAGAAGCAGCGGAGACGCTCGATAAGCTAAAGAAAAATGGCATTAAGCGCTTGATCATGTTATCCGGTGATAATCAAACAACATCTGAAATCGTTGGGAAAGAATTAGGCTTATCTGAAATTTATGGTGAACTGCTGCCTGAAGAAAAGTCAGCCTTTATCCATCAATTACAGGAAGCTGGGGAGATTGTTGCCTTTGTTGGAGATGGGATCAATGACAGTCCTTCGATTGCACTAGCTGATATCGGCATTGCTATGGGCGGCGGAACAGACGTGGCGGTGGAAACCTCAGATATTGTATTGATTCAGTCAAAACTAGAAAAGCTGGTCCATGCGTATCGTCTAACGAAAAAAACAGTGGTGAACATGAAGGAGAATATTGCGATTGCGATTGGGACTGTTCTATTTTTACTGATTGGTTTGATTTTTGGTTATGTCTATATGGCTAGTGGAATGTTCTTCCATGAATTAAGTATCCTAGTGGTGGTCATTAATGGGATGCGTTTGCTTTCTTATCACACAAAAAATTCAAAACTTGATAGAAATCAATTTATTATGGAACAGGACTCAGTAGAATAGGAGTATCAAGAGAAATGAGGGGGAAAACAACCATGAAAAGAGTCATTATTCAATTAGGCACCTTAACGTGTCCATCATGTATGCAAAAAATTGAGAACGCGGTGGGTCAGCAAGAGGGTGTTGATAAGGTAAAAATTCTATTTAACGCTAGTAAAGTCAAAGTGGATCTTCGTTCAGATGAGACGAGCCCAGATGCTTTAAAAAAGGTTATTGAAGATTTAGGATACGAAGTAGAAGCAATGAAAGTAAAGGAGTTGGCATAAAATGAACGCAGAGGAAACGTATCAAGCAGAACGAATAAAAAGCGAAGCTGATCATCACACACCGACAGCTGCTGCGATGATCAGCCATATTTTAGCCAATTTATTTATCCATCGTGTGAAATTACGCCAAGCGGAGTATTATTTAAAAGGCAGCGTGCGAGGTTTTGCCGAACCTAGATTAAAAACGATGATTGTCGAAGAGGATCAGTTGTTTGACGAATTGAGTCGCTTGGTATTAGATGAAGGGGAGCTCATTCCTACAACACTAGAGGAATTTACGAGCTATGCGATGATCAAAGAAAGCGGTCAGCTGAAATATGAAGCGGCTGATTATATTCTTAATGAGCTCGTCACTGATCTATCTACTCAGAATTTATTTATCACTCGTGGAATTGCATTAGCAGAAAAGGAAGAAAAGTTCGGCTTAGCTGAATACCTGAAAAAGCTTTATACATGGATCAAACACCAAGTATTGCTTTGGCAGCGCTATTTAGGAAATGATGTGCACGAGGAATTTGAAGAGGATGATGACGAATAGCTGAGGATCATCATACAAACTAAGGAGGGTCTCCATGCATCAAGAACATCTATGTGTTTCTTTAGTTCCATTATTTAACCATCTTGAGCTTGCGGATCAAAAAAAGATTCACGCGTTAATCAAGCATCGGATTGTTGATAAAGGGGAACAGGTCTTTACACCAGACGGAGAAGAACAACTGGTCATTGTGGCTCGTGGAAATATAAAAGTGTATCAGCTTTCGTCAAATGGCAAGGAGCAACTTCTGCGTGTGGTAGCGCCTGGTGATTACGAAGGTGAAAATCAATTGTTTGGTGTGCGGAATGAGGTATTGTTTGGTGAAGCATTGGAGCCTACGGAAGTTTGTATTCTGAAGAAACAGGATTTTTCTAAATTGTTACTAGACTATCCGCAATTAAGTCTGAAGCTATTGGAGATTAATGCGGCAAAAATGGTCAAGACTGAGCAGCAGACGCAGTTTTTGATGATGGAAAAAGTAGAAGAACGTTTAGCGACTTATCTGCTGGATTTGGCAAAGGTTGCTGAAGCGAATACCTTCATTTTACCAATGAAAATGAAGGAGTTGGCTTTGTTCTTAGGAACGACACCAGAAACACTGTCTAGAAAATTTAAACGATTAGAAAAGCTGAAGCTGATTAGCCGGGAGAGGCGGCAAATTGTTTTATTAGATAAGGATGGATTGGAAGATCTATAAAGAGGAGGGTGTGACAAGTACTTTTGCCACACCCTCCTCTTTTCCTGATTATTCAAATGCTTGGCTGACGTCTTCAAGCATCATTTTTACGGATTCCAATCCGCCACCGCTTAGGTACCAAACATCCGGCTGTAATGAAATGACTTTTTTGTCTTTGCCGGCAGTTGTTTGAGCGACTAATTCATTGTCAGCGACATTATTATTACTGTCATCGCCACCGATTGCTTTCGTCCGATCAACGACAAACAATACATCTGGATTTTTATCTAGGACATATTCATATGAAACGCTTTGACCATGTGTAGAGGCTTTGATGGCATCATCTGCTTCTGCAAAGCCGAAGGTATCGTAAACAATTCCAAAGCGTGAATCTTTCCCATAGGTAGACAATTGACCTTCGTTAACAAGCACAGTCAATGCTTTGTCTTTACTTTCAACAGCTTTTTCTTTGGTTTCTTTGATGCTGGTTTCAAGCGCTGCTAATTGTTTTTCGGCAGCTTTTTCCTTGCCAAAGATTTTTCCTAAGGTTTCAACATTTTGTTTGATAGAATTCCAGGTATCGGAAGTGTCCACCGCTAGATACATGGTTGGAGCGATTTCTTTTAATTGTTCTAAAAAGTCGCTTTGTCGGCCAGAGATAATGATCAAATCGGGTTTCATTTGATTGATTTTTTCTAAATCTGGTTCCTTAATCCCGCCAGCTGAATCGACCTTCTTATAGTCATCTAAGTAAGCAGGCAAATTATCCGTTGCCGCACCCACGACTTTATCACCTACTCCTAGTGCATCCAAGGTATCTAAAGACCCGTTATCGAAAACGACCACCTTTTTAGGATTCTTTGGTACAGTTACTTTTCCGTTGGAGTCATTCACTTCAAGCGTCTCTTCTTTGGCTGTGCTGCTTGTCGCTGCTTTCCCCGTCGAATCGCTGCTTCCTTCATTATTTGTCGAACCGCAGCCGACCAATCCTAAACTAAGCAACACCATCGATAAGCCAACAATATATTTTTTCATTTCTGTTTCCTCCTAATTTATTATTAAATTCCTCACTGTTAAATGAGGCTAAATACCATGTTTAATTGAAATACATACAAAAGCGTTTGCCGTCCAGTTCACAGATTTTTATATCCATTTCGTATAATGCGTTCAATATTTGCGGTTGGATTATTTCTTCCATTGATCCATGAGCAAAAATTCCGCCATTCTTCATGGCAACGATCTCATCAGCATAAGTCGCCGCGAAGTTAATATCGTGAATGACTAGCAAGATTGTTTTGTGTTCTTCTTCTACCAAGCGTCGCAGCGTCTTCATTAGCTGGACGGAGTGGTTCATGTCGAGATTATTCAAAGGTTCGTCCAGAAGAATATATTCGGTATCCTGTGCTAAGATCATGGCAATATAGGCACGTTGCAGCTGACCTCCAGATAACGTATCAATTCTATCTTCTGCCATTTCGACTAAACCGAGTTTTTCTAAGGCATAGTCGATCAATTCTTTATCTTCGCTAGTTAGTCGGCCTTTTGAATAGGGGAAGCGGCCAAAGCTAACGAGTTCACGAACAGTGATGCGCAGATTCACGCCGTTGCTTTGTTTTAGGATTGATAATTTTTTCGACAATTCATTGGAGCGCCAAGCTTTGACCTCATTGTGATCGAGATAAATTTGTCCGGCATCGATAGAGATCAACCGACTGATCATCGACAGTAAGGTACTCTTACCAGCGCCGTTTGGGCCGATAAAGGCCGTCAGTTTTTCTTCTTCGATTGGCAAGCATACCTCGGTGACTACCTTTTTTTCACCGTAATTCTTTGACACTTCTTTAAGATCAATCATCGTTGTCGTCTCCTCTCATAAATGATTTTGCCGATAAAGTACAAGCCGCCGACGAATTGTGTGACGACACTGACAGTTGTTTTTAATTGGAAAACTTGTTCGACTAAAAATTGACTACCGACTAAAAAGATGATTCCTAGTAAAACCGCGGTAGGAAACAAATAACTATGACGGTAAGTCGGCATCAGCTGATAACTAATATTCGCGACAATAAATCCTAAAAAAGTGATTGGTCCGACTAAAGCAGTCGCTGTTCCAGTTAAGAGACTGACTAGAAATAAAATCAAAATCTGAAACTTTTTTAGTGGAATCCCGAGATTCGTTGCTTGATCGTCTCCTAAATGCAGGACATCTAAATAGCGATTAGCAGCCAATAAAACCAAAGAGCCCAACAGGATAATTCCGGCGGCCAACCCTAAATGTGTCGTATTGATATTGCTGAAGCTGGCAAATAGTCGTCCCTGCAACAAATCATATTCATTTGGGTCCATGATGACCTGCAGAAAATTACTCGTGCTGCTGAATAAGGTACCGAGGATCATTCCTAACATCAACAGGATAAATAGATTATTTTGCTGCTGTTTTAGCAGGACGTTAGCTAAGAGCAAACTCAATAAAGCCATCAAAAAAATGCTGATTAAGAAAGTAGAGGTTTGTTCTTGTGAGAGCATGTTGACACCACCCACGAAAAAGAACAATAGTGTCTGGATCAATACATATAAGGAATCCAAACCTAGAATATTCGGCGTCAAAAACTGGTTTTGAGTCAGTGTTTGAAAACTGACAGTTGCTATTCCAGTCGCTAATGCAACAAGTAAAAAGGCCGCTACCTTTTTCCCTCGCAGCATCCAAGCAAATTGAAAATTGCCATAGGTATTATAGGTTAAGTAAAGTCCGCATAAGAGTAGGGCAAGGACAGTGAGTCCAGCTAAAAGCAATTCTTTTTTTGGCAGAGAAAATTTCATGCACGTTTCCTCCCAACCAATAAGTAAATAAAGATTAAGCTGCCTAAAATACCGACCGTCAAGCTGACTGGTATCTCATATGGTGCGATGACGATGCGGGAGAGAATGTCACAGACCATTAAAAATAGACTGCCGCTCACTGCGGTAATCCATAGATTCTGCTTTACATGATCTCCATAAATAAGCGAAACGATATTCGGCACGATCACACCTAAAAAAGGAACGGTCCCCACCATGATTAAAACCAGTCCGCTGGCTGCTGCAACGAGACCAATCCCAAGCGTTTGGATCAAGCGATAATTCACGCCTAAATTAATGGCCACATCTTCGCCTAAGCCAACAATTGTGAAATAATAGGCAAATAAGTAGATAACCAAAAACAGTGGAATCGTTAGATAAAGCAATTCATAGCTGCCTTTAGCCACTAGTGAAAAATTCCCCTGCAACCACGAAGACATGTTTTGAATCAGCTGAAACTGATAAGCAAAAAAGGTAGCGACTGATCCGACAATATTACCGAACATTACTCCTAATAAGGGTAAAAAAATCGGCTCCTTTGTTGGGAGCAACCGACTTAATCCCAGAAAAACCATCGTACCAAGAAAGGCAAAAATAAATGCGGCCAAAGTCCGAACAGTCGTAGAGGCATTAGGCAAAAAGAGCATGACCAATAAAATTCCTAAACGGGCACTATCCATCGTGCCAGCAGTTGTTGGTGAAACGAATTTATTTTGTGTGAGCTGCTGCATAATCAGACCGCAGATACTCATCGTTGCGCCTGCTAAAATCAAGCTGACGGTACGCGGTACACGTGTAGTGGCAAGAATCAGCCACTGTTGTGAATCTCCTTGAAATAAAGCCTGCAGCACCAAATCTTTTACTCCGATAAAAATAGAGAGAGCGCTTAACAAAAATAAAACCAAAAGAATCCCTATTTTTCTCAATAACTCATCTCCTTATATAGTTGATAATGATTCTCATTCTCTCTGGTTATAAAGTTTAGGTGAAAAACCAAACAAATGCAAGTGATTTTTAATGATCTTCTTGATAAAAATTACTTATATTTATCTTTTGCTTATTACTAAAGGGCGTATATTTCGAAACACAGCATGGGTTATGTGTGATCGTTTGAAGACAAAATTTACTGAAAAAAAGACTGGGAAGTTTTTCCCAATCTTTTAAGTAAAAGGTTCTATTTTTTTCATGACAAGAATCGCCCTCTTGGTTGTAGTAAGAATTGGCATATACGAATGGGTTACGAGTTCCCAGCCTTCAATTGCACGACTATGAATCAAATCATCTAGATGACCTGAATTCCATGTACTAGCACTCTTTTTATCATTATATGCTGAGTAAAGAAGGAGGGGCGTAAACAGAAATGATTGTTTCGTAAAATACGGAAAGTATTAGACTGAGGTTCTTCTAGTTGTTCAGGAACTATAGGTTCCGATTTATTGCTGGTCTCTGTCAGTAAGCATTTGTTTATACGTCGCTTGCTTCATTTCTAAAAAGTTTAGGTGTTCGTCGATTTTTCTTCTTTCAGATAATAGGCGATTTCTTTGAGTCGCTAAAAGCTTTAGACGCTCTTCAATCGTCTGATCTCCTTGCCTACGTAGCTCTGAATATTGTTGGATTGTTTCCAGTGCCATACCAGTTTGCTTTAATCGATAAATGAAACGTAACCATTCAATGTCGGCTTCGCTATACTCGCGATAGCCGATTTTATTCTTAGCAGGAGCACTGATTCCTAGCTCTTCATAATAACGCAGAGTAGGAACGCTAAAGCCAGTTATTTTGGCAACCTCACTAATTTTGTACATCAAATTTCTCCTTTTTCCTAGTGATTAAAAAAAATACTTGCTGTAAAGCCTACTTGATAGTTTATTGTACTTTATCATAAAGGAGGCAGGAACTGCTATGATTGATAAAAGATTGGAACAAGGAATTAAAAATTTGCAGGAGATTGATGGAGAAGCTGGAGAACGAGTGATTGAGAGCCTCGAAACGATTGCACCAAATGTCGGACGCTATATTTTAGAATTTGCTTTTGGAGATATCTATAATAGTGATACCTTATCCTTTCGTGAACGGGAGATTGTCACGATTACAAGTTTATTAACCCAAGGAGATACTAAAAATCAACTAATGGTGCACATCAATGGATCGCTGAATGTTGGTATTACAGAAGAAGAGATTATCGAGATTTTTACCCATTGCATTCCCTATGTAGGTTTTCCGCGGGTACTCAATGCAATCACAAGCGCCAAGGAGGTTTTTGAATCTAGAAATCACGCATCAGCGTGATTGTGATCATCAATTTTTCACAAGCTATTGACATTTCCCTATCAACTTAGGTACCGTTAGAATAGCAACAGTGAATGCGTTACCAAAAAAGGAGGAATAGGTTATGTTTGATTTGAGTGGAAAAGTAGCTGTGGTAACTGGTGCCAGCAGTGGATTAGGTCGCGATGCGGCAATTGCGTATGCCGAAGCTGGAGCAGATGTGGTTTTATTAGCTAGACGTTTGGAACGTTTAGAGGAATTGGCGGAAGAGATTAAGAAGATGGGTCGCGATGTTTTGGCGATCAAAATGGATGTGACAGATGAAGAAAATGTTAAAGCGGGTATTCAACAAGCCTACGATCATTTTGGCCATCTAGATATTTTGCTGAATAATGCAGGGATCGCGGTGCATGGCGGTGTAGATTCCTTAACCGTAGAGGCCTTCGATAAATCAATGGACGTGAATGTCAAAGGAATCTTTTTAGTTAGTAAATATGTTGTTCAGCACATGATTGAAAATAAATACGGCAAGATTGTTAACGTAGCGTCAATCAACGCAGTGATGGCGGACAAAGCCGATATTTTCATTCGCCACTCATACAATGCCAGTAAAGCAGCAGTCGTTGGACTAACCAAAGGAATGGCTGCCAGTTACGGAAAACATAATATTACCACTAATGCAGTAGGTCCTGGGCTGTTCGAATCAGAAATGACTGAGGATACCTTATTCAAGTCGGATGATTTCTTGACTATGTACAACACGATGAATCCGATGAGTCGCCCGGGAAGACGTGGAGAATTGAATGGAACAATTCTTTATTTCTCAAGTGAAGCGTCTAGCTATACAAATGGACAGTTCATCATTGTTGATGGGGGAACATCCATCGTTTAAATCAATTAACGGAGCACTTTCTCAAAAGAGAGGGTGCTTTTTTGTCGCTCATCACAGCATTTTAACAAGATCGAGTCTCTTTCGTTCCTATTTTTGCTACAATGAGCAGGTACATAAACAATTGAGCGATTGATTAAAGAAGAAAAATCAAGGAACAGGGAGGATATACATGAAGAATTGCCCTAATTGCGATCATGAGAATTTGACCGATGCGCGTTTTTGTGAAGAGTGTGGTCAGCCTTTTACGATAGAGATAGCTGAAAGCAAAATCCAGGATTTTCACTTTTGTTCCAATTGTGGAGAAGCGATCCAAGCGAAGGCAGTCTTTTGCTCTAATTGTGGACAACAGCTAAAATTGTCCCCTAACTCAATGGTTAAATCGAGAAAAGAACTTTCAAGAAAACAAAAAATGGCTCTTTGCAGCACACTTGCAGTAATTGTGCTACTTATAAGCGGTCTTTTATTTGGTTGTTATTATTATAGCTATCCGCAGCAGTTGGATCGCTTAGCCCAAACCTTCAAAACACAAGACCCAAAGAATATCTCGGAGGTTGTCACGTCAGAAGATCCTAATTATAGAGTTACTGCAGGGGAGTTGAAAAAATTTATCAGCTATTATCAAGAGGAGAATCATAAAGGTGAATTTGCTGATTTTTTGTACGATTTGAAAAATAATCCGGGACAATTAGCAGATTTTTCACTTCACCAAAGAGGAAGGTACTTCGGGGTATTCCCACGCTATCAATTAGTGATCCAGCCTGTTTATTTGACGGTTACGGCAGATCAGGCGGATATTCAGTTAGCACTTGATGATAAGAAATTAGCGACTTCAAAAAGCGGCAATTATCAGATAACTTGGGGTCCTCTTACACCTGGAAGTTATCGAGTTGCAGGAAAATCAGATGATGTGCAGTCTGTATCTAGTCAAAGGCTGATTCGCTATCAGAATCCTGATTTTGAGACAGATAGCCATGTTACTGTCAGTCTTCATAAGATTTCCTTCAAAGTTACCTCAAATAGAGATGGTGCGAACGTTTTGGTAAATGATCAAGCTGTTGCTACGATCAGAAATGGACAGGCGGAGATCAAAGATATGGTCTGGCATCAGGGGTTGACGATTCAATTAAGCGTTAAAGACAACCAGGATCAATTGAAAAGTGCGACCTATCAAATTGCCGCTGGTAAATATTTAGCGGAAGAGTATCATGCGAATCGCCCTGAATCAGAAATCAAGCTAGATTTTTAACTAAACCTAATGAAGCGGACTGATCAAATCGAATGCTTTATAGTAATGTAACAGATGATACAGAAGAAGAGGAGTGCCTAAAAAAATTAGGCGCTCCTCTTTTTGAATCAATAGCATTTGGCGCAGGCTGTTAACCCGCGAGCTTGAGCTTCTTCTAAGGTAGCAGGGGAGTAGGTACCGTTGCCGCATTTATGAGTGTGATATTTGCTGCCTGTGGGTGTAACGTAAACCGTTTGTCCTTGAGCAGGTTCAGCAGCCTGCTGAGCCTGGGCCTCTTGCTGAGCACGTGCAGCTTCCTCTGCTTGAGCTTGCGCCGCTGCTTCTTGAGCGATGCGTTGTTCTTCGGCCTGTCTAGCCGCCGCTGCTTCTTCGGCGATGCGCTTTTCTTCGGCTTTTTTAGCTGCTTCCGCTTGTTCTGCTGCACGTTTTTCCTCGGCTTCTTTTGCCTCTTGTTCCTTTTTCTGCCGTTCTGCTTCTGCTTTTTTGGCTGCTATTTCTTCTTCCAGTGCTTTTAAATGAGCCGTCACTGCTGCTTGATTGTACCCTTTATCAGCTTGTGCGTAGTTTTCAATGCTCCAAATATTTTGTTTTCGTTCCTTGGCTTGTTGCTCGGCTTTTTTGATCTTGTCTTGATATTTCGTATTTTTACTTTTCGTACTGCGTACCATCCCCAAGCCTTCATTAGCAAGGGTTTCTTGTACGAGTTTGCCATCTGCCCAAACATAAACCAGTTCTCTTTTTTTACTATCACGCTTCTTGCCCTTGTCGTACTCGATCTGAATTTTTTTTGCATTTTTCAGTAGTTCTTTTGTCCGATTTTTGGCTTCTTTTGCGTAAGGACTCTCCTTTTTTAGCTCAGGAGTATCAATCAGTAAATATTTAGCTGTAATGTTCTTACCATTTTTCAGTTTGAAGCGTGTTGTGTCGCCGTCAATATATTTCTTGACGTTGACCGTAATTTTCTTGTTGGCAGTTCGTTTAATCTTTGCCTTTTCCTCAGTCTTTGTTTTAGCAGCCTCTGCTTGATACTGTGGTGTCGGCGTAGAAAATAGAAAACTAAATAATAGTGCAAATGTAACCCCCAGCTTAACCCCAATCTGCTTTTTCATTTATTATCCTCCTTCTATAATTTGTTTAAAAATAATTATTTAACCATGTAGGTGTACTTAAATGATACTACATCTTTTTATAAATTTGATATTAAATCAAACTAAATAATTTTTTAGAATTTTAATAATCGGATATTGAGATAGGCACATGTTTTTAAATGACTAAAAAAGTTATTTAGATTTTCCGAGATAAATTTCAAAAATTAAGCAGTCTAGGTTCTGAAACACTTCCAGCCATATACGTTTTTAGGTTCTACTCATTAGACAAATTAAAGGTCTTTTCATTTTGTAAAATAGGCTCTTATTTCTTTAAAATAGAGTTGACGGGTTATTGTTAGGTATCTAATAATTAGAAATGGAATTTTTTTGTTGACAATTTTTTTTGAAGCGTGTATATTCTTTTCGAACAGTTAGATACCTAATTATTTTGCGAAGGAGGAAATCTTTTGGATAAATTGGTCATTTCAAATTTGCTGCGTTCAATTATGAATAAATCTCGCGAATCGATGGAGCAACGTGTCAAGGATATGGATATCAGCCCGCAACAAGGACGGATGATCTCTTATATCGTGCAAAACGAAGACAAGGGATTGATTCAAAAGGACTTAGCAGAAGTATTTCAACGCCGTGGAGCAAGTATTACGAGTATGTTGCAGGGGTTAGAGAAAAAAGGCTACATCGAACGCCGGATTCCAGAAAACAACGAACGGCAAAAGAATATTTTTGTATTACCTAAAGGAAAAGCATTGGTTGACGAAACAAACGAAGCTTTTTACGCAGCCGAGAAAGAATTGGTCCACGCACTGAATGAAGACGAAGTCCAACAATTGACGGAGCTGTTAAGAAAAATTGATCGAAGCCTTTAGTCAACAAGCAACAATTGCTTGCTTGCAATAAAATAGTTAGAAGTCTAACATTTAAAAATCTAATAAAAGAAGGAATTATTATGGAAGAATTTGAAGTGAATGAATCAAATATTTACTATTTAAAAGAAAGTCCGATTCGTAAAGCCATCGTCCATCTATCAATTCCGATGATGATCGGAATCTCAGCGACAACAATCTACAATTTGATCAATGCATATTTCATTGGTTTAATCCACGATACGAACATGATGTCCGCAATTACCTTAGCGATGCCAATCACGATTATTTTAATGGCTGTTGGGAATATGTTTGGAGTCGGTGGAGGAAGTTTTATCACACGGCTACTAGGCAGCGGGGATACTCAAAAAGGGAAGAAAGTTGCTGGCTATTCTTTCTACGCAAGTATCATTCTAGGAATAATCATCGGCATCGTAGCGATCATTTTTATGAATCCCTTTGTTCATTTGTTGGGTGCAGATAGTCAAACAATACTTTACACCAAACAATATGCAACCATTCTATTTGCTGGTGGTGCCGCGTTTATCCTGAATTTTGCTTTGGAACAATTAGTACGTTCTGAGGGTGCGTCAAAAGAATCCATGTATGGCATGTTTATCAGTGTTGCTGTCAGTATTGTTCTGGATGCCTTGCTGATTTTAGTCTTTAATCTGCATGTGATTGGTGCAGGAATCTCGATTGTGATCGCAAACCTTGCATCAACAACCTATTATGTATGGTTCTTGGAGAGTAAAAGTGAATCATTGAAGGGCTTCTTAAAGCATTTCAAGCTCTCGCTCAAGAATCAATTAGAAGTCTATAAAATCGGTGTTTCTGAACTGTTCAAATCGGCGTTTATGATTGTCACAACTCTATTATTGAACAATTTTTCTGTTCAATATGGAGACAATGTTGTTGCCAGCTTTGGTATCGCCGTTCGCATTACACAATTGCCAGAATTTTTGACGATGGGGCTATTTTTAGGTGCGATGCCGCTATTCGCCTACAGTTTTTCTGCTCATAATACGAAACGCTTAAAAGAGTCGTTGAAGGAAGTTTCATTGTGGATCGGAGGTATCTCCATTTTCTTCGCACTCATTGTTTACCTTTTCCGAGTGCCTGTATTGGGCTTATTTACTAATGACCCACGTGTGATCCAAGTTGGGTTAACGATCTTGGCTGCGCAATTGGTCTCTTCAGTGTTTAACGGTTTTTCCGATCTATTTACCGGCATCTTCCAGGCCTCTGGCTATGGCTTTCAGACAGGCGTAATGTCAACGATCCAAGGCACCTTTTTTATCCCAGTTGTTTTGCTATTGCATCACTTCTACGGATTGGACGGCTTGATCTGGTCAATGACAATTACAGAAGGTATCGCCTTTGTTGCTGGTGTGATCATGCTGATTCCTTACTTGAAGAAATTAAGTAAAAATGAACTGCCAGCTTTCCAGGAGCAATAATAAGATGAATTAAAGAAATACCTCGATATTTTGAGGTATTTTTTTGGCGAGTAGAAAACCATGGTATTACTGAAAAGTATTCTTTTAATTGTCATTTTCGTTATTAATAATTAAAAAGTAGGGTTTTGTAAGGAAGTAATTAAGCTGTCATTGCGGTATTATTTAAAATAAGGATTATTTAATAATATGCATTTTTGTTAGGGAGGAAAAATTGATGTCAACACAACCTTGGGCACTATCTCAGCTACAACTTTTTGTCACAAAACGGGAAAGATTAGAAAAAGCAATAATGAAAGCGTATACGGATTCGGATGACGCGGATACGGTTATTCAATACGTTGTTGCTGTCCTTGTACGAAATGCATTGTGCATTTCTGATTTTTCACTGATTTGTCAGGATCTAGTCCGAGAGATTCTGCTATTTGCTGAGCCGACGGACGTGTTGCGTAAATTTGCCCCGCTGTTTCGAGAATTCTTTGATAGTGGAAAAGAATGGGAGCAGGTGACTAGGCGTTTATATAAAAAGACAAAAGAATATCATCGCTACAATAATCGTGTGAGTGATTGTAAGAAATACTTATTTGCAAAAACAACCCCTATCGAAGAATTAAACGGTCAACAATATAAACTAGTATCGACCTTTGAGGATGCGATTGGAAAGATTCATACGTGGAGTCTGCGGGATGCCGATAAGAATGCCTCAGCGATGAAAATTGATGCCGTATTAGAGTTGTTGAGCTCATTATCGATTTTTGAAAAAGATGGCGTTCGTCGATTCGTGAAGCTGGAAAACTCTGAAATTGACAATTGCACCCGCCATCTTAAAATTCGCAAAGGCGAAATTGTGGAGGAGTCTGCGCAAACTTCAGCGAGTCAGACAGAAGCAGCGAAACCTAGTTTTGATTTCAGTAGGATGAGTGAAGAAGAGAGACTACAATTAGTAGAAATGTTACTACCTGAAGGCATCGTATTAGCTGATACACGTAGTGAAGGACATAAAGAAAATCCTGACAGTCTACCCGAAAAGTCCATCGCCACGTCGCAAGAACCGGAGTCCACTAGCGGGGCAGTAACTTCTATAGTTGAGGAAACGCCTGAGCCTGTTGAGGAAAACAAGAAACCAAAGAATCCGCAATCAATCTACAAAAAGCCCAAAAGCAAGAAGCAAATAGCGATAGAAGAAAAAACTGATTTAATGAAAAGAAAGAATAAAGGCCAAAGTAATCCAAAAAAATCAAAAGATCGTAAGCGTAGACGAAGAAAATAGGGCGGTAAATTTTATTGGCTTAATCAAAAAAAAGCGTGCTATTTTGCACCTTTATTTGTTATGGGCAAATAACTTTAGAGTTAACCTGAATAACTTCACATTGCCGGCAATCTGTCGACCGTTGAAAATCGGAATTTCCTGTAGTTACGACAGCAGTGGCAAAGTGTTGAGATGACAAGGTTTTTGATTGAAATGATTGTTATGATTGCTTAGTAATGAGCATCTAAAGCAGAGATCGACAGAAATAGGTTACTAAAGCCTAGTGGTAACAGGTATAATTTAAGATGGGAAATCTAAAACAGTGGAATGTAAATAAAGGTAAAAATATCGGTAACAGCCAAGTCCTCCCGTTCAAATCTAAAATAATGGAGTATAAATACTGTAGTATAGATTCCTGTTTACTGGCAAACATCAATCCAAATCCAAAAAGGATTAAAAGACCAGTTGATGACACTTACTATTTGAAAACCAAACAAATTAAAGAATCAAACCCTTGTCCGCCGCCCTTCCCCCGAAATTTTCCCAAAACACTTTCCAACATCGGAAGGTGTTTTTCTTTTCCCGTTCTTCTTTTATTCCTAAACTCTGCAACTTTCGTCCGAAAGGTTCAAGTTATTTGCTAGAATTAATAATAGAATAATTATTTTTCATGAGGAGAAGACTTATGCAGGAGAAAACTAAGGTATTGGTCATTGATGATGATCAGGAGCTTTGTTCGATTATAGATCGCTATTTAAAAAATGCTGGTTACGAGACGCAACTTGTTCATACGGGGGCTGGTGGTCTGCAATTGGCACTGTCGGGTGATTATCATTTGATTGTCTTGGATATTATGCTGCCGCAAATTGATGGTATGAGTATTTTAGCGGAGATCCGCAGGCAAAGTGTGGTACCGATCTTGATGTTGACAGCTAAAAATGAAGAGGCGGATAAGATTCGGGGACTGCAATTAGGAGCGGATGATTATTTGACGAAGCCTTTTAGCATGGCGGAACTGATGGCGCGGGTTGAGTCATTGGTTCGACGCTATACGAAATTTAGTCGAGCGGCTGTTGATGAAACGGCGTTAGTGTTGAAGCATTTAACCCTTGATAGACAAACACGGATTGTTTTATTGGAGGGAAAACCGTTGGAGCTGACAGGAAAAGAGTTTGAGCTGTTATATTTTCTGGCATCTCACAAGGGGCAGATTTTTACGAAGCGGCAAATATATCAACAAGTCTGGGGCGCGGAGTATGCCTTTGATGATAACAACATTATGTCCTTCATCAGCAAGCTGCGGAAGAAGATCGAGCCAGATGTAGCGCAGCCGTTTTTTATTCAAACCGTTCGAGGTGTGGGCTATCGGTTTAATCAGGAGGGATAAATGATGTTGGTGTTGAGTATAATTTGCTTATTGCTGGCGGTAGTATGTTTGTTGCTGATTGTGAGGCTGCGGCAAAATAGACGTCAGATTGCACAAGCAATGGTTGTATTAGAGAATATCGGAGAGGGCAATCTCGATCGAAAAATTGTTGTGGATGAAAACTCTGATATAGCGGCACTTTGTTTTCGGTTAAATGAGATTGTTTCAGAAATCAAACAACAGCTTAGCCGCTTACGGGTTTCGGAGAATGAATATCGCAAGCTGATCACTAGCTTATCCCATGATGTTCGAACACCATTGGCTTCATTGATTGGTTATTTAGAGGCGATTACTGACGGTTTGGTTACAGAAGCGGAGCAGCAGGAATATTTGCGGGCAGCTCAGGCGAAAGCTTTTGAATTAGAAACCTATATCGACACACTTTTTGAATGGGTCAAGCTCGAATCTGGTGAACGGCATTATCACTTTGAAGCAACCGATATCAGTGAGCTGTTAAGAGAGATTATCAGTGAGTGGATTCCTCGAATGGAACAGCAGTTTAGTTTTGATATCCAGATTCCTGAAAAGGAACTTAGTTGTATGATTGATACAGCCGCATTTCGCCGAATCATTGATAATTTATTGGAAAATTGCTTGAAGCACAGTCGGGGAAACAGAGTGACGATTAGATTATTTGAGCAGGACCAGCAAGTACGACTGGAAATTTCCGACAATGGACGAGGAATCTCAGAACAACATTTACCAAGGATTTTTGACCGTTTATATAAAGGCGATGAAGCGCGCGGCTCAAAGGGCAATGGCTTGGGTTTGGCGATCATCCAGGAATTAGTCACAGCACATCATGGAGAAATCAACGTTTGCAGTAAATTAGGTGAGGGAACAAAATTTTACGTGACGTTACCTAAATAAACTAGAGAAAAATAAGGATTCGGCAAGGTTAGGACAAGGTAGCGTTGCTAAGCTAAAGGTATAGAAAGGATGGTCGCTATGGAAAAATTTATTGTAAAGACCGCCGCGCTGTCGAAGCGCTACAGCGATCAGATCGTTGTCAAAGATGTATCTATGTCAATTCCTAAAGGGAAAATCTATGGACTTTTAGGTCGGAATGGTGCAGGGAAAACGACGATCATGAAAATACTGTTAGGTTTAGCAAGTGCAAGCTCTGGGGAGGTCCGATTGTTTAACCAATCGCCAAAGAAGCATCCTGAAGTGTATTCACGGATCGGAAACATGATTGAAACGCCAAGTTTTTACCCTTATTTATCAGGTCCAGAAAATTTAAGTGTTTTTTCTAAGCTGAAAGGTCAGATTCAAAAAAGCAGTGTAGAAAAGGCACTGAAGTTGGTAGATTTATCTCGAGCAGGTCACAAACGCTTTGCCAATTATTCATTAGGTATGAAGCAGCGTCTGGGGATCGCCAATGCCTTGATGAATGATCCAGAATTGTTGATTTTGGATGAACCAACAAATGGTTTGGACCCGATCGGAATCGCTGAAATTCGTAAACTATTGAAAGAATTAGCGGAGGTTCACGGGAAAACGATTTTAATCTCTAGCCATCAATTGTCGGAGATTGAGCAAATCGCTGATATTATTGGTATTTTACATGATGGTGCGTTGTTAGAAGAATGTGACATGAGCCAGATTGCGCAGCATAATCAACGCTTCATCCATATTACCGTATCAGATGTACATCAAGCGACTCGCTTATTAGAAGAGGAAATGCAGCTAACTAATTATTCGGTCGCTGAAAACAATACGATCAAAATTTTTGAATTCACTTACGAGCCGCAAGAGATCAATCATTTATTTGGGAAAAATGGAATTAAGGTTTCAAGTTTATTTATCGGTTCGGGAAATTTGGAAGAGCATTTCCGGGAGATTACGGGAGGTGTTGGCATTGCTTAATGTGATTTCTGCTGAATGGCTGAAGCTTAGGAGCAACAGAATCTTTACCGTATGTTCTCTGCTCACATTACTCACCTCAGCCTTCATGGTATTTAGGGATTTGGTCATTGTTGATAATCCACCTGAAAGTTACCAAATGTGGCTGCCTAGTATCTATATAGTTGTAGGGATGGTTTTATCCATTATGAGCGGCTTCATTATTACCTTCTTGATGCAGCGCGAGTATGAAGATCGAACCATCAACAATGTATTGACCGCACCAACCTCTAGAGGGCGATATCTTTTTGGAAAATTGGTGATTTGGTTTATCTGGTATCTTGGGACGTTGATCGGTGTGGTTACCATTTATACGATTGGCGGCTGGCTGATCTATCCGGATACTTTTGGTTTAGCTGGAACAAAAATACTGGTTTCGACCTTGCTAAAATACTGTTTGCTTGGATTTGTTGCTGCTATCCCTTTATTAACGATTAGCGTTGTGCAACGGAAATTATTTTATCCAACGATCATGGTTGCGCTTGTTTTTACCGGAATCCAGACGTTTGCGTTGAATATACCCTTCAAATTTGCGCGAATCATTCCATGGTCAGCGGTGGTTGTTCAAAGCTTGATGGAACTGACTTTAAAAGATGATCTATTAACATTGGGGAGTATTTTTCTGACAGGTATCGTGGGTTTATTGGCGGCTTATTGGTTATTTAAGAAACAGGATTTGTAAAAAAAGGTTTCTTTTGTAGGCAGCGCACACCTGAAAACGCTATACTAGGTATATCAGAAGAATGAATAAGATAGTGAATCATTCTAACGTACGATCAAGGAGGAACTATGGAATGGGAATAAGAAACAACACGCTAGAAAAGCCTATGTTATAGGATTTCTAGCGTGTTTCTTTTGGTGTGGTCACAGTTTGGCCACACTTGTGTTCATTATTCCTTTCTTTACCTATTATAAATTGGACCTTAGTTTCGAAATTTTATATATGAAAAAAGAGTTCGCCTTTTAAAAGCAAACTCTTTTTTATCAAATTATCTTTGTTCTTTTCAAAATTACGATATGTTGCGTATACAATGAGATACCTAAATAAAGTAATGAAGAAAATTGTCCACCATCAATCAGTGTATCTAAAAGGATATGTGCAACAATCGTTACCGCCCAAAGTACTAGTGTTACCGCCGTTCCTTTTCTGTAAAATGTATTTTGTTCTTTCCAAATTTTACATGTGTAAGCTCGTGCGGCTCCTAAACCCATAGCCAGCACAATAAAAATAATTGCTAGTATCCCTACGGTTTTAGTATCTAAAAATAATTGTTTCGAAGATATTCCTTGATAAAACAGGTATAACCCAACTAATAGGATAATCAAGTATACTCTTGCTTGTTTCGTTACTTCTCTTACTCTTAATTGACGGTACAATATAAAAATCAATATTGCGGCGTAAAGAACGATATTTGTAAAATGGAACATTATACGACCTCCTCTTTCAAATGAATTATATGTTGTATTTCATTATCTTCCTATTGAGAAAAGTCATACTTTAACTATTACTTTAGTCATGTTTTTTCATAAACAAAGCAATTTCTGTACGATTATGCAATTCCAATTTACTCAAAATATTGGAAATATGGTTTTTGACTGTTCCTTCAGTTACAAACAACTCTTGTGCTATCTCCTTATTACTATTGCCTTCTGAAATCTTTCGTGCAATCTCAATTTCTCTATTTGTTAAGCTATCTAATTTAGTAACATCATTTTTTACCAATTTCAGCACTTGCTTTGTTACTCCCTTATCTAACACTTGTTCATTATTGACGATTTTCTTAACTGCTTCTATTAGCTCCTGACTGCTGGCATTTTTCAATAAATAGCCATCTGCGCCATATTTAAGTGCTTGAAAAATATAATCGTAGTCATCAAAAGTTGTTAAGATCAATATTTTCATATTAACTGATTTTTCTTTAATTTTACGCGTTGTTTCAACTCCGTTTAGTATAGGCATCTTTATATCCATTAAAATAATATCTGCATCATTTGCTTCCAAATAATCTAATATTTCTTGCCCATTCTTTGCTTGAAAGACAATTTTAAATTCGTTTCTTAGCCCTAAGACTAAGCTCAAGCCTTCTCTTATGAGCTGTTGGTCATCAGCAATAATGATTTTGATCATATCAATTCTCCTTTAAGGGTACTGCTACCTTAATTGTTAAGCCTTCTGTTTTCCCTGAAATAAACTGAATATCTCCACCTAAATCTAGAACTCTTTTTTTCATCCCATTTAATCCATTCGAAGCAATCAATTCTTTGGGTGCATATCCATTGTTCACTATAACAAGAGTTAATATACTTCTTTTTTCAGCTATTCTGATTGCTGCATTTGTGCTTTGTCCATGTTTTAAACTATTTGTTATGGCTTCTCTGCTAATATTCAAAATCATTTCTTTGTAGGGATTTGCTAGTCCGTCTATATCTGTTTCGATGGAATAACTTACAGTTAACTTATCAATTAAAGAGAAGCGAAGCGCCATCTCTTCTAAGACTGTCGACAAACTATCTTTACCTGACTCATTATTCAGTTCATTGACGGTTGCTTTTAGTTCTAGAAAACTTTGATCAATGATTTCTTCAGATTTTTTGAGTACTTTTTTTGCTTGCTCAATATCTTCATCTATGATATTTGAAGCAGCTTCTAAGTGTAACTTTAAAGCAACCAACGAGTGACCCAGCATATCATGTAACTGTTGTGAAATTCGTTGTCTTTCTTGCAAAGTTGAAATTTCTTTTATTTCTTCAGAGTAGCTTTTCAGTTGATCAACTTTCTCAATTAGCTCAGAATTTAAACTGTTGATTTTTTGATTATTATACAGAAGATTTAAATGAAGATAAGAAATCAAAAATACACTCCAGAAAGGAATAAAATCAGTGTAAATAAATGATTTTAAAACGCCACTTAAAGAGTTTGAATCGACTGATATCATTTTAATATAAAAAAAGCAAAACAAGAAAAATGTTACCAAACTCAACCATTTATTTTTTTTCTTTAATTGTATCTGTACAATTTCTGGAATTGTTAAGTATACATATAGTTTGGTGAAATCTGTACCTATCAATTGACCTAACAATCCTATCAGTAAAACAGAAAGAAGTATTGAAAAATTTGTCCATATTTTTTTGCCGTTTCTATCAATCACTCTGGTCCGATAAAAATCATTTGCGGCTACCATAGAAAGTATAATAAACAAACCGACTATATTAACAAAATTATAGGAAGAATTTAGAACTTCTAAAGATAAAATAATCAATAATGCTATACGAATTGTTAAACTTAAATCTTTGCTGTTCCACTTCATTTCTTTTACCTCCATACAAAAAATTATAATTAAAAGAAGGAATCTACATATTGAACTAAATATTCTTTACTTTTCATATCTGATATTAAACCATATATGTAAATAAATACATTGTGAATTGTTAAGAAGACCCAAATGTAGGCAAAATTCTTTCCTCTAGATATTAATAACATAGAAAAACAAATTACTTATCGGCGCACAGATAATATCGCAAAAAAGCTACCAAGAAAAAATACGCTAGAAAAACTATGCTGTAGATTTTTCCAGCGTATTTCTTTTGTCTCAGTCACAGTTTGGTCACACTTGTGTTCGTTATTCCTTTTTTTATCTGTCGTAAACTGATTCTTAGTTTCAGGTGTTAGATTACTTTTAGAAAAATTAGTTTGAATAGAACCAGTCAAATCATTGCTATCTCTCTCAATGAATTTGGATATAAATGACCATAAGTTCCTAAAGTTGTTTGTGCATCATACTATGATTACAAAAAGCAGCTTAAAAACAAAATGCTAGGATCTACTACTAAAATACTAAATAAAAATCTAATGTATGAAAGAAGAAATTTCACTTCAATGCATGAAGTCGTTCATCTTTATAAAGACATTCCTTATGCTGAGGAAGGTCATACATTTTCTGACATGATTTCAGAAAATGGGTATTCTTCAGAAGACTTACCTAAAGAATATCGTGCCAATGTTGGAGCTAGTGCCTTAATGGCAAACGATTTAGCTTTAAAATACGCACTCAATAAATTTTCTTCTTTTGAAAAAGTAGCAAAATATTTTTTCATGAGTAAAGCAGCACTATCTAATAGATTGATAGAATACCTAATTTTTGTAAAAAATTGCCACCCAAATTATGCACATTATTTAGTAAATAAGTATAGATACAGAAGAGAACATGAATTTTTAACTTTATTTTACTGGCTCTTGTATAATTTACTAAAATGAAAAAATAATTATCACACATTTATCACAGTCCTTATAAATTCAACACAAAACTATACCTTTTTAATCTAGTGAATTAGCCTCAAATCAAGTTTTAAGATTCATTTCTTTTTGTACACTATTGAGAATAAGGTGTTGCAGCAGCGGATTGAAACCTTTAAAGTGTTCGGTGAGACGTTAAAGGGTGCGAAAGTCTATTTTCGCGAAGATTGGGGAGTACTTTATTTTGATTTGCAGGGGAAGATGTTTGGCATGATGAGCAACCAAGCAAGTGAGGATGCCATCATAACGTTGAAAAATCTACCTGAAAAAAATGAAGAGCTGCGAGAAATTTACGCTGGAACCGTGATCCCAGGGTATTACACGAATAAGAATCATTGGAATTCGATTAAATTGGCGAGCGAAGAATTAACCGATGATGTCATCAAGCAATTGATCGAAGTTTCTTATCAACTGGTTTATCAGAAGCTGACAAAGAAACAAAAGGCGGAAATTGAAGGATAAAAAATGGCGCTGCGAATTATGCAGCGTCATTTTCATTTATTTTCTCTGACCAATGTAAAGCCAAGTAGTAGCCGGTAATCCCCATCCCAATTAAAAAGCAGGCAGCGTCGAAGCTATTGACATCTGGCTTGAAGAGCGCATAAAGGATCACGACGACCAGCCAATTTGCAATTCCCCACAATACATTTGTAGAAGCGGAAGCAGGCTTTTTCCATGGAACATCCCATTTTTCTGCAGTGATCCCCTTAACAAAATGAGGAACGCCATTGGCAAACAACATGCCTAGAACTATACAAATAATCGAATCCATCGCAATGATCTCCTTCTAACGTGTTCATCCTGTAGTATACCTCTTTCACTTAAATTTTTCTCCCTATTCTTAAAAAAACTTATAGGCGGCTGAGCAGAGAATTTAACAGCAGAGAGAAATTGATGTTATGGTGGAAATGGTTAGAAAGAATTAAATTTAAAAAATATAAGGAGGAATTCACTGATGAAAGCACCATTGATTACTATGAATGATGGACACCAAATACCGGCAGTTGGCTTGGGTACGTATCAGATTCGCGGAGGGGAAGGTTTGGATCAAATCTTGACGGCGATTCAGGATGGCTATCGTCTGTTAGACACCTCCACCAATTATGATAGCGAAGGAATCGTTGGTGAGGCAATCCGCCGCTCAGGAATTCCACGTTCTGAATTTTTTGTGACGACAAAATTGCCAGGTAAATATCATCACTATGAGGATGCATTGATGATGATTCAGGAATCATTATTCCGAATGGGCTTGGATTATTTTGATTTGTATCTGATCCACTGGCCACTCCCAAAACGTGGCTTGTACGTGGAAGCATGGAAGGCTATGGTGACGGCGCAGAAACTAGGCTTGATCCGTTCTATTGGGGTATCGAACTTTGAACCAGAGCATTTAGATAAAATTATTGATGAGACGGGTGTGACTCCAGCAATCAACCAAATTGAGATCCATCCTTACTGGGTTCAGGAACGAATGGTAGAGGCTGATAAAGAGCGTGGAATTCTAACTGAAGCGTGGAGTCCTCTAGGGCGCGGCAGCGATGCGTTGAAAGAAGCGGTGATTACGGAATTGGCTGAAAAATATGGGAAAACTTCCGCACAAGTCATTTTACGCTGGCATGCGCAACGGGGAATTATTCCCATTCCTAAATCACGGAATTTGCAGCATCAACGAGAGAATCTGGCTATTTTTGATTTTGAATTGACGCAAACAGAAATTGAACGCATCAATCTATTGGAAAAAGCCGACGGACGAATCGAAGGACAAGATCCAAATGAATACGAAGAGTTTGACTAAGCGGCATCGCTATTTTTTTGTATTATCTTTAATAAGAAGTTAACGCCAACGCTGCCTATTCTTATCTGGACAAAGTTTATTCTACGAACAATTAATTTTTCATTCAAAAACGTTTTCAATTGTGGCATACTGAAAAGTAAGAGGAAGCTGCAAGGAGGACACAATGAAAAAAGTAGTGGCATTGATGGGTGTGTTGGCGGCGATATTACTATTTTTTTGGTTCAATCAAAAAGGTGAAGTGAAGGAGCAAACGACAGCGGACTTTTCGCAGCCGGAGCAAGTCGAACCGAGCGAAGATTTTTTTACTAATCGTGATTTGAATGAGCTGGAAATGGTGACCTATTCACGCCATCAAGAGATGATGGATGATTTGACTGGAGAGGGAAAGTTAGTCAGAAAGTCGACGCATAAGGAATTTGTTGGAGCAAAAGCGAACGGCGAGGGCCTTTCTTGGACAGCCTATTTCGAAAAATAAAAAACGTTTTGATCAATTTTTTGATCAAAACGTTTTTTTGTTCTGCAAGAATTAGGTTAAGCTACAAATTCACCTGAGTAAATCGCTGAACAGAAATTTTATAGGCTGCCCACATCGCAACGATATAAATCAGGATTCCTGCGGCTAAGATTGGAAGTTGCTGCATTTGCCCATTAAAAGTGACTGAGTCCAACCATTTAAGAGCAGGAAAGTGGACGATTACTTCCAAGATTATTGCTAATAAGGTCGCTGGAAATAATCCCTTTAGAAAAGAAGCGCCTACCTTATAACCAGTTTTAAAGTAAGTCGTTAGAAAAATCAAATTGAAGCAAGCGAAGATTATCAACCCAAACCCATAGAAGGCAGTATTTGCTTCAATCCCCACTGGATTAGGTTGTGAAAACAGCTGCAGGCGTAGAAAGGCAAACGGAATTGAAATCAAGATTGTCAGCAGCTGCGAAACAAGTAATACCAGCCATTTTCCCAAGACGACTTCCGCCTTTTTCAACGGCAGCAGGGTAGAATAATAGATATCATTGGTTTCACGGGTGTACATCAAATTTACAAAGTTCCCAATCAGACTAAAGAGAAAGACCATCGTATAGGGATAACCGGGAATTAACACCAGCGGTCCCATTAAGGTGAAGACAAATAAATTTGGGTGAGCCGCTAAGCGAATCTCCTTATATAGTAAGTTAGAAATCATAATGTTTTCCCTCCATTCGTACCATGATGTCTTCTAGGCTAAGAGCTTCCATTTCATCAGGCTGCTTCAAATACTGAAAATAATCGATAAATTCTTTTTTAGGCGCATCCTTGATCAGCTCACCTTCTTTGATATAAATGATTGCATCTGCACATTTCTCTAAATCCGATGTAATATGCGTAGAGAAAAGAATACTTTTATCGCCATTTTTAACGATCTGTTGAAAAATTTCGAGCAGTTCATCTCGCGAAACCGGATCAAGACCACTAGTGGGCTCATCAAAAATAAATAGTTGTGCTTGATGAGAAAGAGCCAAGGCGATCAAATATTTGACTTTCATCCCAGCAGAAAGTTCTTTGACTTTTTTGTTCGGTTCCAAAGAGAAGAGCTTCAAATATTTTTGGTAAGCGGTTCCATCCCAATCTGCGTAAAATCGTTTCGTAACTTTAGTAATATCTTTAATTTTCTTCTCCTTATAAAAATCGATGCCGCCTAAAACAACGCCGATTTTTTGTTTGCAGGAAAGCTCATTCTCTAAAAAAAGCGTTTCAAACATCCTGACATGTCCATGATCTAAAGGAATCAAGTTTAACAGTGCTTTTAAGATAGTCGTTTTACCTGCGCCATTGACTCCGATCAGACCGACAATTTTGCCTTTTGGTATTTGAAAGCTGACATTTTTCAATGAAAACATCGGATAATTTTTAGTAAGTTCTGTTACTTCAAGTAAATGCATCATGATTCCTCCTTTTGATCAAAAATATTCTCCATCATGTTTCCGGTCATCCGCATAAAGGCCTCACTATCAATCAAGGCAATTCCTGTAGAGGCAGGGTTCGTGTCCCCAAGAACAATCAATGTATCTCCTGTTTCGATATTGAGAAGGTCGCGGGCCTTTTTAGGCAGGACAATCTGTCCACGAGCTCCTACTGGAACGATTCCAAAGATGTGTTTGCCAGCCGGGCCAATCGGGATGCCTTCAGTTTCTTCATTATGACGAATCAAATCGGTTAATGTAACATCGTACAGACTAGCTAACGCATCGCACTTCATTACGTCAGGTAAAGAATCCCCATTCTCCCATTTAGCAACGGCCTGCCGAGATACCTCTAGACGTTCTGCCACATATTCCAAAGACCAATTATTTCGATTTCTTAATGATCGCAAGTTGTTTGCGATCGGATTATTCTGATTATTCATACTTTTCATCCTCCTTGATTACACTTTATCGTACTTAAATAGAAAAAAGAACCAACTGTTTATAACGAATTTGGTTATGCTTGGTTGCATTGATATCAAAGCTTTGAATAGGCAAGGTTCAGATAGGAGTGAGAAGGCGTAGTTATCATAAATTCAACTCCCTTGTGAAAAAAATACCTAGTCTTATTGAAAGAGTCTATGCAAAAATATGCAAACTTCAAAATAAGACTACTTTAAAAAAAGAGCGCTGAAAGATGCGGCAGCTGACAACTCGGATAAGATTTTAAGAAGCGAGCAGTAGAGTGTTTTGAATTAATAGATGTATTCGATAGGTTCTGCTTACATATAAATGAACAAGCTGATTAAAAGACGAAATAATAGGGAAAACGTAAAATATAACAGTAAGAAGAAAAAGAGTGTTAATTATTAATTCATTATCTTTGGTAACTTATTGTTTTCGTCAAATTAAGGAAGGAAAGTCTAAATGAAAAAGAACATTTTATTAATCAGCTTAACGATACTCTCTGTGTTCAGTGCCTCTACTGCTATCAAAGCAGAAGAAGCAACCCAAGAACAAAGCCCCATCGAATCTGGAGATAGTTCAACTTCAGCTAGTGAAAATAACAATACTATTTTTTCATCAAATTCAAGTGAACCTAATGGTCAAAATATAGAAAACTCTATTGAAAAACAAACGGCAGTGGTGAATGGTGAAGTGGTAGAATTGGAGCCTCCAATTAAAGAAGGTCAGGCCGAAGCCAATGCGACCGAAGCGCCCAAAGAAGATTTAGTCCAAGGAAACGCGCGGTCATTTAGGGCTGCTGCCTCATCTATTCCGATGTATCGTTTATATAATCCTAATAGCGGGGAACATTTTTACACAAAGACGGTGAGTGAGCGCGATCACCTGCGATCGGTTGGTTGGCGTTATGAAGGGATTGGTTGGCAAGCACCAACGAACGGAAATCCTGTTTATCGCTTGTACAATCCGAACGCAGGAGATCACCACTATACGTTACTTGCGAGCGAGCGCGATCATCTGAAGAAGGTCGGTTGGCGCGATGAAGGGATCTCTTGGTACTCACCAAATTCAGGGATACCCCTATATCGCTTATATAATCCAAATGCCAAAGCAGGGTCCCATCACTACACACCGATTACTTCTGAACGAGATAATTTAAAAAAGGCTGGCTGGCGTTATGAAGGGATTGCCTGGTATGCGGTTGGCAATGGAGAACAGAGTCATGAGGATTATCGTTTGTTAGGTGTGCGAAATTATAATCAGTATGCATTAGGCGCACCAAGTGGCTGTGAAGGCGCATCACTACTACAAGCATTACAATACAAAGGCAAATTAAGCGGCTGGAGTTTGCGCTCGTTTTTAAATACCATTCCGAAGTCATCAAATGGAAATCCCAATAATGGGTTTGTTGGTTCACCATTTGTTGAAAATGCGTATACTTATTCTGCTATCTATCCAGCACCGCTTACAACTTGGGGCCAAAAATATGGGAATGTTCAAAATATATCTGGTAGTTCAATGAATACCTTGATAAATGAAGTAAAAAATGGGAATCCTGTTGTGGCGTGGGTGACAATTAATTTTCAGCCAATTCGTTGGGGAAATTGGAGTTTTGGGGTTGCTGCAAATAATAACCATGCAGTCACTTTAGATGGGTTTAATAAGGCAGGAAATCAAGTACATGTGTCTGATCCGATCAGTGGCTCTTATTGGTTGAGTCGTACGACTTTTGAAGCGATTTATAATGCAAGAAAATTTGCGGTAGTTGTGAGATAGACTTATCCCTCAAGCTAAACAAAAAAACGGCCTACGCCGTTTTTTGTTTAGCTTCCACCCATTAGGAAGTCTAGAATGTTCCAGCCATCAGAAGTCTCACTGCGGTAAAGTTCGGTATAGCCGCATTGTTTACAACTGATAGTGGTAAATTTTTTGTTTTGAACATCGAAAATTTTGGCGAAGTTTCCGCCAGTTGCTTGGAACTGGTCAGAAGTATAATGTTGACACCCACATTTATCACAAACAAATTGTTTCCTTTCCATCTCTTTTCCACTCCTTTTTCATTTTCAAGCCGTATACAATCTAGCTATGTGTTTCAATCATTGATAGTCACACGTTTGCTATCTGCAATTTTATAAACTGCGACCGACAAGCTAGGCTTGTATCCTCTTTGATAGTTAAAATTATAACAAATTTAGCGCTTTGTTCCTCCGTCTTTAGGAGTATCTATTGAAATCTTTTTTGACAAATTATCGTTTGTTTGGTTAAATAAGAACATACGTTCGGTTAAGGAGTTGGTTTTAGATGGAGCTGGAAAGAAAAATAGAAATTTTAGCGGAATCTGCAAAATATGATGTTTCTTGTTCTAGCAGTGGTGTGGAGAATAATACACGTCAAGGAACGGTAGGCAGCACCGCAGTTTCAGGAATCTGTCATTCCTTCACGCCGGATGGTCGCTGTGTCTCGCTATTGAAACTATTATTTACTAATGCTTGTATTTTTGATTGTCACTATTGTATTAATCGAAAATCAAACGCGATTCCACGAGCGACCTTTACACCGCAAGAGGTAGCGGACTTAACAATGGATTTCTACATGCGTAATTATATCGAGGGGCTGTTCCTGAGTTCTGCGATTATCAAAAATCCGGACTACACATGCGAGCTTTTGATTAAGACCTTGAAAATTTTGCGTGAAGAAAAAGGTTTTCGCGGGTATATTCACGTCAAGGCGATTCCCGGCGCGGATGAAAAGTTAATTGAGGAGTTAGGCTTTTTGGCGGACCGTATGAGCGTCAATGTCGAACTGCCTTCCCGCGAAAGCTTGAAATTACTGGCTCCGGATAAAGATCCGTTTGACCTATATAAACCCATGAAGCAGATCACGACGGTAAAAAAGGAACAGGAATTTTTACCAGCAGTTCGGCGCGGTCCTAGTTTTGTACCAGCGGGGCAGTCCACTCAGATGATTATCGGAGCCAGTCCTGAGAGTGATCGTTCTATTGTCAAGATTTCAGAGAATTTGTACCAAAAATACCAGTTGAAACGTGTTTATTATTCAGCCTATATTCCGGTTAATCAGGATAATTTATTGCCGGCAGTCACGACCGAACCGCCATTATTGCGGGAGCATCGTTTGTATCAAGCAGATTGGCTGTTGCGCTTTTATAAATTCACGGCTGATGAGATATTGTCTGAGGATAGACCCAATTTCAATCTTTATCTTGATCCCAAAGCCAATTGGGCAGTTCAGAATTATCAACGCTTCCCCGTTGACGTGCAGACTGCGTCTTATGACCAGTTGCTGCGAGTTCCTGGTATTGGACCTAAAAGTGCACAAAATATCGTAAAGGCACGAAAATACTACCGACTGCATTTAACAGATTTAAAGAAACTAGGAATCGTGATTAAGCGGGCGCAATATTTTATTGCCTGTAATCATGAAACGCCAGCAGGTTTGATTAAGGACCCTGAATGGATCATCACGTCATTAATTTCTTCGAAGCAATACGAGGTGTTGAAAAAACACAATACCCAATCGACCAGCGAGCAATTGACGCTCTTTGATGTAGAACGGTTTGAACATGCAAAAAGTAGGTGAGAGCATTGCGAGAATCAACAGAGTATTGGGAATATGATGGGAGTTTTCTAGGTTTTATGACGGTTGTTGATCGTAGTTTTCGTGAAAAGCAATTTCCAGTCATGATTTTAACCCCAGAGACAGCCGTAGAAAGTCTGTTTTTTGCAGAATGGATCGAAACAAATCCCGAACGTGGGGAAAAAATCTATCGTCGTTTACGTCAACGACTAAGGCCGGAAAATTTTCTTTTTATTCAAAATGGGTTTTATGCCACTCTTGAAGGAAAAGAACGCTATTTATTGGATGCCATCGAGATCGCTTTGCAGACGAAGGATTTATTAGAAAATCATTTAGGACATCCTTCCATCTTAGCTTTACGGAAAAGCATTCGAACGATGTTAGGAGAGAACCATCTACTGACAGGATTCGTTCGTTTTGAATACGTTGGTGACGTGCTATTCAGTAAAATTAACCCGAAACACTATGTGATGCCCTATCTTTGCCCGCATTTTGCGGAGCGTTATCCGCAGGAAAAAATCATGATTTATGACGAGACTCATGAGTTGTTAGGCATCATTGATCGCGGTGATATCCATTTGATGGAACATACCAGCTGTCCTGAATTTGCTGAAGCGAGTAATGAACAGGCAATTCGTCAGCAGTGGAAAACCTTTTTGCGTTCAGTCACGATTAATGAACGGGCCAACTATGTGGCGCAGCGAAATCATTTGCCTTTGCGTTTTCGTGGCAATATGACAGAGTTTAAGTCCTAGGAAGAAGAATGCCTTTTTGTTCTAGATTAAGTAAACATTCTGCTAAATAGGAGTCGTTATGTTCAGGATAGATAGGGTGCGTAAGTGGTACTGGAGCAACAGTATCTGTCCTAGGCAGATTTTTCCCGCGGTATAATGGGTCATACCACAAAGGATCAGGCGTATAGCTGCGTTTTTCCATTTCAGCTAGGACCAAAAGATGAAATTGAAACAATTTGTAGTAAGAGTGAGTAAAGACATAATCTACTGTAGCGTGTTTCTTACCCCAGCCTTTTCCTCGCAAGGCAGCCACTTCTCGATGTTGGCCAAGTAGCTGCTGTCTAGGAAGCAGCGGAATTAACGTTTCATGCCAAAGACGCATTTTTTCTCCTCCGTTCTTAGTTAACTGAATTTTTTCATATATTGTTGGGATTTACGAATGATTTGCTCTAGGTGCTTTGCTTTTATGATTTTTCCATTCTGCTTTATAATAGGAGGCATTAGGAAGCGAGTGAATCACATGGAAGAGAAAAAAATGCATGGATCAATGGCGGTCTTAGCAGCATTACTGGCGAATGTGCTGGTAGCTGTCAGTAAGTTTGTCGGCTACATGCTTAGCGGCAGTGCCGCAATGATGAATGAAAGTATTCACAGTGTGGTGGATTGCAGTAACCAAATCTTACTGTTATTCGGCGATCGGCGAGCCGCTCGTGGTCAGAGTGAGCTTCATCAATTTGGCGAAGGACGAGCGAAGTATTTTTTTAGTACGATTGTAGCGACGATGCTGTTTTTCGGAGGTGGCGCCCTGGGTATTTGGGAGGCGGTGGAAAAATTATTCCATCCCAGTCATGAAGTTACGAATCCATTGATCGTATTAGGCATCTTGGTTTTCGGTATTTTAGTTGAGGGCAGTTCATTAAAAATAGCGATCAAAGAAATTCATGAATTAAATACAGAGAAGCTGCCGCTGTTCAAATTTTTACACGAAAGTCGCCATAGTGAGATATTGATTATTTTTACAGAAGATTTTTGTGCAGTGATCGGCTTAGTTTTGGCGATCATTGGCACGTTATTGACAATGCTTACAGGAAATCCAATGTTTGACGCTTTAAGCGGGTTATTGATCGGGATGATGCTGATGTTTGCCTCGATCTTTTTAGCTCGGGAATTTTACAGCTTGATCATTGGAGAAAGCGTGTCTAAAAATGATTTAGTAAAAATTCAAAATGCTTTCAAACGTGATGAAGTCAAAAAGTTGATCGATATCAAAACGGTCCATTTAGGTCCCACAGAAGTGATGATTGCTGCGAAGATTGACATCGCAGATTCTTATGAAGGGATCAGCTATGATGTGGTAAACCAGATCGAGCGAGTAATTCGCAAGGCTTTGCCAGATAAAAAAGCATATATCTATATCGAGACCGATGAGTTTGATCCAGACTATGATCGGAAACGCCAAACCCAATCGGACACATAACCCCTGTGTCCGATTTTTGCCAGTTATGCTTTTCGCAGGTTATTATGTTTGGCTTACAATTTCGCAGTTACAACAAAATTGTAGGCAAGCAGTTTAGCATAATGGTATGCGAAACGAAAATCGGCCTCATTTTTCATGTTTTTTGAAAAATGAATACCTTAGAACGAGGTAGCTGTTAGTTATGTATTTCGCTGTCTGTGATGTTTGACTTACAATTTCACAGTCACAACAAAATTGTAGGCAAGCAGTTTAGCATAATGGTATGCGAAACGAAAATCGGCCTCATTTTTCACGTTTTTGGAAAAATGAAAACCTTAAAAAGAGATAGCTGTTAGTTATGTATTTCGCTGTCTGCGATGTTTGAAATCCATTTTTTCGTAAGAGCATCAACATAAGGAGCCATTTATAAACAATTGACACAAATTGTTGGATAAAAGGAGGGAGATTAAATGTCTTCGTTGCGCTTCTTTTTTACTTATTCACGAGAGTTTCTTCGACATTGGGGAAGCTATATTCTTCTGATCGTTGGAACAAATATTGCGTTAGAAATGCTAGTCATTCCATTAGTTCAATTTTTGATTGCTTTCATTTTGAAGCAAGGAAATATTCCTTATGTTTCAAATACGAATCTATTAACGATATTAACAAGACATCCCGCGGTGTTGGGAGCATTGTTGCTGCTTTTAGCATTTGTTCTAGCGTTGGTTTTTCTCCAGTTCACTTTTCAGTTATTTGGTATCAAGAGTATTCAAACAAAAGAGAATCAGTCTCTTTGGGATTTGTTTAAAAAGTCGATTTATCACATGCGACACTTGCGACCAGAGACATTCTTTTTCTTTCTTTTCTATTTTTTACTGATTCTGCCCTTCGCAAATGCTATTTTTCGAACACCATTACTAAGCAAAGTGACGATTCCGATTTTTATTTTAGAAGCCTTGAGTGAAAATTTTTTGTTTCTCCTATTGCTGATAGTTGCTTCGATTGTTGTCTCTTATATTGGAATTCGTTTGCTGTTTGTATTGCCGCTAATGATTTTTTCGGATGCAGCACCGAAAGCTGCCATTGAAAAAAGTTTAAAGCTGACTCATCATCGGTACTGGCATTATGCCTGGCGAATCTTCTTTTTAACAGGTATTTTGACCTTGGTTTCTTATGTTGGATATGGGATAAGCTATGGGCTTCAGGTAGGCTTTGATTTACTTCCGAAGCCCTTTCCAGCAATTGGTGCTATGCTTACCTTATCGAGTATCCAATTGTTTAGTCAATTAATGCTGGCATGGGCAACGGTTTTGTATTTTAGTGTGTTGGTTCAAAAATTCTATCCATTAGTAATTAGTGGCGAACGTCCTTTGCGATTAGTTAGGCCAAGTTTGTGGACACGGATCGCCGCAGTGATATTATTCATTTTTTTAGGTGGGACTACTTTACTCAGCAATGTTCTTTATCTAGCCGGACTTGAGGATTCGATTCCCTTAACCATCTCACATCGAGGAGTCGATAATGGAAACGGCGTACAAAATACAATTCCAGCAATGGCGGCTACTATCAAAGAGAAACCTGATTATATTGAGATGGATATCCAAGAAACGAAGGATCGTCAGTTTGTCGTGTTCCACGATAAAAATTTAAAAAGATTGACAGGACGAGACAAGACTACTCATGAACTGACGTTAAGTGAAATTCAAGAGCTGCAAGCAGTTGAGAATGGGCACGTGGCACCTATCGCGAGTTTTGATGACTACTTAGCTTTTGCTAATGAACACCATCAAAAATTACTGATTGAGATCAAAACAACTGCTGATGATTCTAAAGAGATGATGGATAGATTCATCGATAAGTATCAAGCAACGATTCTTTCTAATCACCATCGGATTCATTCCTTGGATTATCATGTGGTAGCTGAGTTAAAGGAGAAGGCACCAAAGTTGTATGTCAGTTATGTCTTGCCTTATAATTTAGTATTCCCGCAAACGCCTGCGAATGCATATACTATGGAAGAAACAACATTAACCAGCGATTTTGTTCGTCGTGCCCATGAAGAAAATAAAGATGTCTATGCTTGGACCGTTAATGATGCCGATTCGATGGATCGAATGGTCTCCTTGAATGTTAACGGAATCGTAACGGACGACCTTCAAACATTGCAAGAACAGATTAAAACATATGAAGAAAATCCATCTTATACCAAGCGAATTGAGATGTATATCAATCGTTTGCCAGCGTTGGATGAGCGGATCAGCGAGAATTAGAGTAAAGCGAAAAAAATTCATTAAATTTCCATAGAGTTTTCGTAAAAGATTTTCGAACAGCCGCCTGCTCTATGGTAGAATAGCTATATATTTCACAAAGGAGTTCACCATGAAAAAAAGAGGTTTTGAAGTTACGACAGCTTATCAAGATAAAAACATCAATTTGCCGAAACGAGCAACGAAAAATGCGGCAGGATATGATTTTGAAGCTGCAGAGGATCTCGTGATTCCAGCGGTTTGGAAACAGATCATCCATCATTTTACTAAAAAATCTGAGGTATCTGAAAAGATTGTCAAACCAGTTTTAGTACCTACAGGGATCAAGGCGTACATGGAGCATGATGAATATTTGCAATTAGCGAATCGTTCAAGCAATCCACTGAAACGTTTCTTAACGTTAAGCAACGGTGTTGGTGTGATCGATAGTGATTATTATAATAACCCAGACAATGAAGGGCATATTATGTTCCAATTTTCAAATTTTGGTTTAACCGATGTTCATATCAAAAAAGGTGAACGGATCGGGCAAGGAATTTTCTTGCCATTTCTTAAAGCCGATAATGATAAAGAAGGTGCTGAAAGAACTGGTGGATTTGGTTCTTCAGACAAACAATAAATTTTAATCAACGAGTGAGGCGAAGGGTTTGGCGAAAAAATCCAAGACACAATTTATCTGCCAAGAATGCGGCTATGTTTCGCCGAAGTATCTAGGTCGTTGTCCTAACTGCGGAAACTGGAACACGATGGTAGAAGAAATTGAGCAAAATCACCCTGAAGATCGCCGCAATCGGGTGAGTCTGACAGGGGAACGCGCACAACCGACGAAGCTAAAAGATGTTGTCTTTAAAAAGGAAACGCGCATTCAAACGGATTTAGCAGAATTGAATCGGGTTTTAGGCGGCGGTGTAGTTCCAGGTTCATTGGTTTTGATTGGTGGAGACCCCGGCATCGGGAAATCTACATTACTTTTACAGGTTTCGCACCAATTAGCAGCAACTGGTGGAAATGTATTATATGTTTCTGGGGAAGAAAGTGCTCAGCAGATAAAATTGCGAGCAGAGCGGCTAGGTTCGAGTGAGACAGACTTTTATCTGTATGCTGAAACAGATATGGGCGAGATCAGTCGGACGATTGAAAATCTGAAACCAGATTATGTCATCATTGATTCGATCCAGACTATGACGCAGCCTGACATTACCAGTGTAGCTGGGTCAGTCAGTCAGGTTCGTGAAACGACGGCAGAATTATTGAAGCTGGCGAAAACCAACGGTATCGCGATCTTCATCGTCGGGCATGTGACAAAAGAAGGAAACATCGCAGGGCCTCGAATGTTGGAGCATATGGTGGATACTGTGCTGTACTTTGAAGGCGAAAAACATCACAGTTTTCGGATTTTAAGGGCCGTAAAAAATCGTTTTGGTTCTACTAATGAGATTGGAATTTTTGAGATGCGAGAAAGCGGCTTAGTGGAAGTGGCTAATCCTTCTCAGGTCTTTTTAGAAGAACGTTTAGAAGGTGCGACCGGTTCAGCGATTGTGGTGGCAATGGAGGGTAGCCGACCGATTTTAGTTGAGGTCCAGGCGTTAGTAACACCAACAGTCTTCGGAAATGCGAAACGTACGACGACTGGATTAGACTTTAATCGCGTATCCTTGATCATGGCGGTCTTAGAAAAACGCGCCGGCTTGCTTTTACAGAATCAAGACGCCTACTTAAAGGCTGCGGGCGGTGTGAAATTAAATGAGCCCGCAATAGATTTGGCGGTAGCCGTGGCGATCGCTTCTAGCTACAAAGAAAATGGCACGGAAGCGACTGAATGTTTTATCGGTGAGATTGGTTTGACTGGTGAGATTCGTCGGGTCAGCAGTATCGAGCAGCGCGTCAAAGAAGCCAGTAAGTTAGGTTTCAAAAGAATCTATCTCCCTAAGAACAACATGGGAGATTGGACGCCGCCAAAGGGGATCGAATTGATTCCGGTGGCGACACTAGGTGAAACATTAAGAAAAGTATTCCGTTAATGAGCGGTTGTGCCAGAAATACTTTGGCACAACTGTTATTCTAAGATTTTTGCATAAAAAAATAGATTAATAGAACTTAGGAGGGATGGCATGCAGAAACGTGTGTTAACAGTAATTATCCTGATTGTTGGGATTAGTTTAGGAGTCACTTTCCTACCAACAGCCTGGACAGCAATTGGCAATGCAGACAACATGTGGTTGAATAATTTACTTACGAATGGCCTGATTGGTGCAATTATTTTTTATATTATTTCTTTGGCTATCGTAGAACCAATCACAATTGGGGTAAAAAGAATTGAGAAACAATTAAATGAGCTTAGCTTGACTTATATTTTATTTGGAGTGATCGGCGCAATCTTAGGATTGACCTTGGGATTGATCGGAACGACCCCGTTGTACCAGATTCCGATTCCCTTCATTAATAGCGCATTGCCGATTTTGATTATGCTGCTATTGGGTTATTTAGGCTTCCGAATGGGAACGACTAGAATTGATGAATTGAAAAAATTCTTTAGCGGCCGCAATAAAAAGGCTGAGACTAATGAAGGTGAAGTCCTTGAGCGCAAAGCGGATGATCATTTTCATAAGTATAAAATCTTAGATACTAGCGTTATTATTGATGGACGTATTTATGATATTGCGAAAACAGGCTTTTTGGAAGGCGTCCTAATGATTCCGAACTTTGTCTTGTATGAATTGCAATATATCGCTGATTCTGGCGATAGTTTGAAACGTGTCCGAGGACGTCGCGGCTTGGATATCCTGAATGCTTTGCAAAAAGAAGAAGGTATTGCCGTTGAAATGTACGATGGCGATTTTGAAGATATCAGCGAAGTCGATAGTAAATTGATCAAGCTGGCTAAATTGTTGGATGGGGTCATCGTAACGAACGATTACAACTTGAATAAGGTTTCAGAGTTCCAAAATGTCGCTGTTTTGAACATCAATGCTTTAGCGAATGCGGTGAAACCAGTTGTGATCCCAGGCGAAAACATGAACGTCCTAGTTGTAAAAGCCGGAACAGAGCGACAACAAGGAGTCGCTTATTTGGATGATGGCACAATGGTAGTGGTGGAAGATGGACAACATTATATGAATGAACACATCGAAGTTGTCGTAACAAGTGCCCTGCAAACGGCTGCCGGACGAATGATTTTTGCTAAACCGGCTCATTCTAGCCGCAACATTAAAGATGATTCACCTGAAAAGAAGTTAGACTACACAAATGAGAAAGCAGCAAAATAGCAGTGTAGCTTTACTAAACAATGGATTGATTGTACAATTTGTGTTGAGTAGCAAATTGTACAATCAATCCATTTGCTAAATAAGCGGGAAAGAGGAACTATTATATGTCGAAAATTCGTGTGCGCTACGCACCAAGTCCAACAGGACACTTACACATCGGAAATGCCCGAACAGCCTTGTTCAATTATCTATTTGCTCGCCACAATGATGGAGAATTCATCATTCGGATCGAGGACACTGACTTAAAAAGAAATATCGAAGGCGGCGAAAAAAGCCAATTAGAAAACTTGGCTTGGTTAGGGATTGATTGGGATGAATCCCCTGAAAATCCTGGGAAATATGGTCCTTACCGTCAATCAGAACGACGCGACGTTTATCAGCCGTTAATTGATCAATTATTGATGAGCAATTTGGCATACAAATGCTACTGTACTTCTGAAGAGCTAGAGGCTGAGCGTGAAGCGCAACGTGCACGCGGCGAAATGCCTCATTATTCAGGCAAATGTGCCAATCTAACACCTGAGGAACAAGCAGAAAAAGAAGCACAAGGCCTAGAACCAGTTATTCGCTTCCGTGTCCCTCGCAATACCAGCTTTACGTTTGAGGATATGGTTAAAGGCGAGATCAACTTTGAATCGGATAATGTCGGCGGCGACTTTATCATCCAAAAGCGTGATGGTATGCCAACATATAACTTTGCAGTAGCGGTAGATGATCATTTAATGAAAATCACGCATGTACTGCGCGGCGATGATCATATTGCCAATACACCAAAACAATTAATGATCTACGATGCCTTTGGTTGGCCGCGTCCAACATTTGGTCATATGACCTTGATTATCAATACTGAAACCGGCAAAAAACTAAGTAAACGTGATGAAAGCATTCTGCAATTTATTGAACAATATCGCGAATTAGGGTATTTGCCAGAAGCGATGTTCAACTTTATTGCGTTGCTTGGCTGGTCGCCAGTTGGTGAAGATGAGATCTTCCCGCAAGATGAATTGATCAAGATTTTTGATACTGATCGTTTAAGTAAATCACCAGCAGCATTTGATCAGAAAAAATTAGAATGGGTCAATAACCATTACATCAAAGCGATGGATTTGGATAAATTAACTGAATTATGCTTGCCATATTTAATCAAGGCTGGTAAAGTCGAAGAAAATCCAACGCCTGAACGTAAGGATTGGGTGAAACGTGTAGTCAGCTTATATCAACCGCAAATGAGCTACGCTGCGGAAATTACCGAAGTTTCAAGCTTGTTCTTCCAAGATCATCTTGAGTTAGACGATGCTGCTAAAGAAGTATTAGCCGGCGAAGGCGTCCCAACTGTCTTAGCTGCCTTCAAAGCTCAGCTAGAAAGTTTAGACACAGTTGATGCTGCTAATGTTTTAGCATCAATTAAGGCTGTTCAAAAAGAAACAGGAATTAAAGGTAAGAATCTTTGGATGCCAATTCGTGTAGCTGTCAGCGGTGTAGTACACGGACCAGAACTGCCAGAAACAGTAGAAATCTTAGGCAAAGAAAAAGCCTTAGCACATTTAGATCAAGTAATGTAAACACAAAGAAGAGAAGAAGTAGTAGGTGACGATTTTTCAGAGAGGCTGCGGGTGGTGGAAGCAGTCAAATCAACGCTTACGAAATGCACCTCCGAGTGGTCTTAGCGATATGTAGCTAAGGACGTTTCACAGACGTTACCTGTTTTGAGGCAGATAAACTGCAAACAAAAGTGGGACCACGTTAAAGCGTCTTTTGAGGAAACTCAAAAGACGCTTTTTTGCGAGTTACGCTTTTTGCAGTTTTGTGTTGTACAAGGGTCAAATAAGGATTTTTAACTAAACTAACAGATGCGTAGTTTAGCGGAATCGTATGCGAAACGACTATAAGATCATTTTTCTGGTTTTTGGAAAAATGAGTTCTTTAATTGGAGATAGCCTAATAGCAGGGAATTGGAAATGTGTTGAATGTTTTATGGATAAAAGTCTAAAAATAAAAAAGGAGTTGAGGTAAATGGGATGGTGGCAAGAAGCGATTGCAGCAGCGAAGAAAAATGATCCGGCAGTTAGGACTGGCTTAGAGGTTGTGCTTACATATCCAGGTGTTCACGCGTTGTTTTTTCATAAGTTTTCACATTTTCTCTATCGGCATCAGTGGTTTTTGTTGGCTCGAATCCATTCGCAATTTTGGCGTTTTTTAACGGGGATTGAGATTCATCCTGGTGCTAAGATCGCTCCTGGTGTTTTTATTGATCACGGAATGGGTGTGGTGATTGGTGAAACGGCGGAGGTTGAGCGAGATGTTGTGTTGTTTCATGGCGTAACATTAGGCGGAACAGGAAAAGATACTGGCAAGCGGCATCCCACTGTACGTCAAGGTGCTTTTATTTCGGCGAATGCTCAGATCTTAGGGCCAATCGAAATCGGGGCAGGAAGTAAAATCGGTGCGGGGGCTGTTGTCTTAGAAGATATACCTGCGGATGCAACTGCGGTAGGTGTACCAGCAAAAGTAGCAAGATTACATGGAAAGAAGGTTCAACATGATTAAAATACACAATACGTTGACACGTGAAAAGGAAATTTTTAAACCAATCGAGGAAAATAAAGTCCGAATGTATGTCTGCGGACCAACTGTTTATAACTATATTCATATCGGGAATGCCCGTAGTACGATTGCATTTGATGTCATTCGTCGTTACTTTGAATATCGCGGCTATGAGGTGAATTTTGTATCGAACTTTACCGACGTTGATGACAAAATTATCAAAGCTGCGAAGGAGTTATCGATTACTGCACCAGAAGTAGCCGATCGTTTTATTGCAGCCTTTGAAGAGGATACTGCAGCGCTGAATGTAAAGCCAGCGACATTGCATCCGCGTGTAATCAATCATATTCCTGATATTTTAGCATTTATCGAGACCCTGATTGAAAAGGGCTATGCTTACGAAGCACACGGGGACGTCTATTACCGTACTCGGAAATTCGAACATTATGGCGAATTGAGTGATCAATCGATTGATGAATTAGAGGTTGGTGCGAGCCAACGGACTGGTGCGGAGCAAGCAATTAAAGAGGATCCATTGGATTTTGCCTTATGGAAAAGTGCGAAGCCGGATGAAATTTCTTGGGAGTCTCCTTGGGGTGAAGGACGACCAGGCTGGCACATCGAATGTTCAGTGATGGCGACAAAACACTTGGGAGACACGATTGATATTCATGGCGGTGGACAAGACTTGGAATTTCCTCATCATGAGAACGAAATTGCCCAAAGTGAAGCCAAAACAGGGCAACGTTTTGCGAACTATTGGATGCACAATGGCTATGTAACCATTGGAGAAGACGATGCGAAAATGAGCAAGTCGCTAGGAAACTTTGTAACTGTTCACGACTTAGTCAAAGAAATCGATCCTCAGGTTTTACGCTTCTTTATGGCAACGACACAATATCGTCGCCCAATTCGCTATAGTGAAGCAACCATGAAGGATGCTCAGGCCAATCTGCAAAAATTACGTACTGCCTTTGAAAATGCGGCCTTCCGTCAAGATAAAGCGGAAGCAGCGTTGGCTGATGCTCAGGAAAAGCTTACAGAGCTACAGGTGCTGAAGGATCGTTTTGTTGAAGAGATGGACGATGATTTCAATGCGGCCAATGGGATCACGGTTGTTTATGAATTGGCTAAATGGCTGAATAATTATAGTGAGCAAGAAAGGGTTTCGGCAGCGGTCTTAGCGACAGCACTAGACGAGTACACAAAAATGTTGACTGTTTTTGGAATAGAATTCCAAACTGCTGGTTTATTGGATGAAGAGATTGATCAATTGATTGAAGAACGGAATCAGGCTCGTAAAGACAAAAATTTTGCTCGCAGTGATGAAATTCGCGATCAATTAAAAGAACAAGGAATTATTTTAGAAGACACCCCACAAGGCGTCCGCTGGAGACGAGTATAATGACAGATTATAAACAATTAAACGCATTGGCACTAGCATATGTTGGTGACGCAATCTATGAAACTTATGTACGGGATTATCTAGTCCGTGAGGGCCAGACACGTCCGAATAAGCTGCATCATATGGCGACTCATTTTGTTTCCGCCAAAGCCCAAGCAATGTTGATCCAAAAAATGCTCGATGATGGTATGCTGACAGAAGAAGAGCAGGGAATCTACCGACGTGGACGAAATGCCAAAAGTTACACATCAGCAAAAAATACTAACATCATGACCTATCGTATGTCTACGGGTTTTGAAGCATTAATGGGTTATCTACACTTATTGGAACGAAAAGAGCGATTAGAAGAATTGATCGCATGGTGTTTAGAGAAAGCGGGCGAAACAAATGAAGGATAAGAAGCAGCGTCGAGGAAATGATCGCCGGAATCAGCGGAAAAATGATCGGTCTAAAGATCGCCGCAAAGAGACGGAAACAGTTGAAACAGAAGAGAATAATTTTGTTTTTGGTCATCACGCCAGTGTGGAGGCACTTCAAGCTGGTCGAGGCAATAAATTATTTATGCAAGAGGATGCGCGTGGAGACAAGATTGAGCAGTTGAAAGCTTTAGCGAAGGAACAAGCGGTTCCGGTGAAGTGGGTACCTAAACAAAAACTGGATACATTAAGCGACGGCGGTGTTCATCAGGGAATCGTTTTAGGAATTACTCCTTATGAATATTTGACCTTGGAGGACTTGTTAGCAAAAAATACTTCAGAAGCGGCGCCCTTCCTGTTGATTTTGGATAGTTTAGAAGACCCACATAATTTTGGCTCGATTTTGCGGACGGCCGATGCCAGTGGCGTGTCAGGCGTAATTATTCCAAAACATCGCTCAGTAGGTATTACGCCAGTTGTGACGAAGGCTTCGACCGGTGCAGTAGAATACGTGCCGATTGCTCGAGTAACGAATTTGGCCCAAAGTATTAAGCAGTTAAAAGATGCAGGATATTGGATTTTCGGAACAGACATGGAAGGAACGGACTATCGTCAATGGAAGGTGGAAGGACCGATCGCTTTAATCATCGGTAATGAAGGCAAAGGGATGAGTGCTGGACTGAAAAAGGAAGTTGATGAGATGTTAACGATCCCTATGACAGGACATGTGCAGAGCTTAAACGCAGGAGTTGCTGCGGGTCTATTGATGTATGAAGTTTTCCGAAAGCGAAGTGAATTGTAATGAAAAGGCAATTGTTGATCGTTGACGGGTACAATATGATTGGTGCATGGCCTGAGTTGACCGCATTAAAAAACCAAGAGCGTCTAGAAGAAGCACGCGAAGCATTGCTATTTCGTTTGTCTAACTATGCTAAGTACCAAGGATTGGAAACAATTGTTGTTTTCGATGCGCAATTTGTTCCAGGAATTACCCAAAGCTACCAGAAGTATCAGCTGACTGTTGTTTTCACAAAAGAGGATGAGACCGCAGATAGTTATATTGAACGAATTGCTGGAGAATTGAATGATCGCTTGACTCAAGTAACGGTAGCAACGAGTGATCTTGCTGAACAATGGACCATTTTTTCGCAGGGGGCATTGCGAACTTCTGCGCGTGAGTTGTACAAGTCTGTCCAGCAAACCGAGGCTGTGATTACCGGGGATACAAAAGATACGCATTTTAAAAATTTTCGACGTAATTCCCCGTGGAATAATGAACAATTGCAAAAATTGTCACAAAAACTGGACGAATTAAGCAAAAAAAAATAAATTGATTGTCGACACCCCTCTCTGACTTATAAAGCGTGTATGCTTTTATTTGTTGAGAGGGGTGTAAAAATGAAAGAATCAACGCGTTATGAAAAAATTGATGGTGCCGCTTTTGAAGAAATGTTTAGTCAATATTTACCGATTGTCTATAGTATGCAATCCCGTTATTCGATTCGTGATTTTGATTTTGATGACTGGCTGCAGGAGGGACGAATCGCACTGAATGATGCCCTGCAGAGCTACTGTAAGGGTCGTGGAACAACGTTTGGCTTATACTACAAGATGATATTTGAAAATCGAATTCGTTCTCTCTTGCGTCGTCAGCAAGCTCAAAAACGATTTGCCCAACAACAGGCTGTATCAATGGATAAAGCTGATATGGAGGCTTTTGATGAACACTTTCAATATCATGAGTACATGGAAGAAAATCTATTTATTAGTGAGATGTTACTAGCTGGAGAAGTTCCACTGTCTTCATTAGAAAATCGGTCCTTGTATTACTATCTCAAGGGTGAGGAGCCCTCGACGATCGCTCAGCTTCTAAATGAATCAGAAAAGGCGATCCGTAACGCGTTGAATCGGGCAAAGAACAAATTAAAGAAAAAACTATATGATTTAGATGAATAAGGGCTGCATTCAGCTTAATAAGGTATAAAGTTGCATATTTTTTTATCTTATGATAACATTGAAAAGTTTTAGATTTGTGCTATAATGTATTTTGAGGTGAACTGTATGCCAACAACTTTAGCGTCTATCAAGAAAAACTTGGAAGACCGTATTGGTGCTCCGATTATGCTTGTTGCTCAGACGGGACGCAAGCGTCAAACGCAACGCAAGGGAATCTTAACTGAGACATATCCTTCCGTATTTGTGGTTGATTTGGACCCAGAAGAAAATTCTTTCGAACGTGTTTCATACAGCTATTCCGATGTATTGACTCGCACAGTAGAGATCGAATTTTTAACAGAAGCAATTTAAAAACCATGGAGCGTATGCTCCATGGTTTTTATTTGTCTTCGACGTTCTTTTGTGTTTCTTTAGCTGCTTTATTTTGTTCAACTAAAAGATCACGAATATCTGCTAAATATTCTTCAGCTGTCGGTACTGGTACCTCTTCTTCTTTTTCTTCTTTAGAAATACTGCTTTTTGCTTTGTTTGCAGCTTTAACAATCAGGAATAAAACAAAACCAGTAATAATAAAGGTGATCAATGCACTAATTACATCACCAAACGCAAAGGTCACGCCTTTAACTGGTTTCCAATCCAAAACGGACATCGCCTCGTTCAAATCTTTTCCTTTCGTAAACAATGACACGATCAGCCCAACCAACGGTGTAATTAATCCATTAACAATATTTGTCACAATTGCAGTAAATGCAGTACCGATTACAACACCAACAGCAAGATCAATGACATTGCCTCTCATCAAGAAATCTTTAAATTCTTTAATCATAGGGTCTTCCTCCTTATTTGCAAATTGTATACCATCCAACGTTTTACTATCTTCTTATCAGATAAGCTTTTCCCAAATATACTTTCCTTTTTACGATAGACATCACTTCGTATAATCAAAAAACAGAAATGGAGCCAGCGAAGTTGGATGAGAATTTTTCCTTAATTTTTAGTATAGCGAAAGAAGAAAAAAATTTGAAATAAAACAGACTATCGGTTAGCGCAGATTTCGAATCTTGGAGCTCGCCTGTGCTATAATTAGCTTTAGTGATAAAGACAAAGGAAGACCCTTTTTTCGTTTTTATAGAAGTATTGGGGAGGGTTCCTTTTAGCGGAGAATATCTAGCTTGAAAATCAAGCTTATTTTTCTTTGAAAAAAATAATTGATTAGCATAAAAAAGGAGCTTTGTAATGATCGAACTTAAGAAGGGCGTGCGGCTGCACGTTATTGCGACAAAGAAATACAAAACAATTCAAATCTACGGGCGCTTTACCACCCGTTTAACCAAAGAAATCATGACTAAACGAGCCCTTTTGGCGAACTTATTGGAGACCAATTCTTTGCGCTATCCAGATCAAACCAAATTGAGCGGACAATTAGCCGAGCTTTACGGTGCCAGTTTCGGGTTGAATGTTGGACGCAAAGGGAATCTGCATTGGTTAGACATTGGTTTAGGCATTGTCAATGGAAAATACGTTGATGATCCAAAGCTGTTACCCGCTGCAATGGATTTTTTGAAGGAGATTCTATTTTACCCTAATATCCAGGATGGAAAATTCGATGAACAAACGTTTCAGCTGGAAAAAGAAAATTTGCAAAGCTATATCGAGACATTGCAGGAAGACAAGCAGACAATGGCTTCCTTAAAGATCAAAGAGACCTATTTTACGGATGAGGCGCAAAAATTACCAAGCTTTGGTACAGTAGATGATTTAGAGAGTGAGACAAACGAAGGTCTTGCGGCATATTATCAGGAGATGATTACACAAGATCAAGTAGATTTATTTGTGATTGGTGATGTGGAGGAAGCGGAAATAGCCGAGCTGTTCAAAGAGCTGCCTTTTGCCGAGCGAAAAGAAAGCTTCCCGGCTATTTATTATTATCAAGCCAGTGATAATGTGATTCGCGAACAGCAAGTTCAAGAAACGGTGACACAAGGGAAATTGAATCTGGCGTATTCAACCGATGTTTATTACGAAGATACTGACCGTTTTGCACTGCTGGTCTTTAATGGCTTGTTCGGCGGGTTTCCTCATTCGAAATTATTTATGAATGTCAGAGAAAAGGCAAGCTTAGCTTATTATGCCTCAAGCTCTTTTGATACATTCCGCGGTTATTTGCAGGTACAAACGGGAATTAATAGCGACAACCGTCAAAAAGTTTTACGCTTGATTGAGGAACAGCTGCTCGAATTACAAGCTGGTAATTTCACTGATTTGGCTTTCCAGCAAACGAAAGCGATGTTGAAAAATCATTACTTACTAGGCTTAGACAGTATGCAAAATGCGATTGAGACGACTTACTTGGCGCAGTGGCTGCCGCAAAGTAAATTAACAGACGAAGAATGGCTGAGACGTTTAGCTGCTGTGACACCAAAAGATGTACAGAAAGTCGCGAAAAAAATTCGTCTGCAGGCGATCTTCTTTTTAGATGGAGGACAACAGAATGGATAAAGTAGCCTATCAAAAAATCAATGAAATCTTATACAAGGAAATTTTGCCAAATGGCTTAACGGTCTATTTGTTGCCAAAGGCTGGATATCACAAGACGTACGGCCTATTTAGCACCAATTACGGTTCGATCGACAATGAGTTTATCCCACGTGGCGGAACAGAGTACATCAAAGTTCCTGATGGGATCGCTCACTTTTTAGAACACAAGATGTTTGAAAAGGAAGATGGCGATGTGTTTCAAAAGTTTGGTGAGCAAGGGGCATCGGCAAACGCCTTTACCAGCTTTACTCGCACAAGCTATCTATTTTCGACGACTGATCAATTGAAATTGAATTTAGGAACTTTGCTAGATTTTGTGCAAGCTCCGTATTTTACGGAAGAGTCTGTGCAAAAAGAGCAAGGAATCATTGGGCAAGAAATTCAAATGTATCAAGATGATCCGGGATGGCAGCAGTTTTTCGCTATTTTAAAAAATATGTATCCGAAGCATCCTCTGCATATTGATATTGCAGGAACGATTGATTCGATTGCAGAAATTACAGCTGAGGATCTATACACGTGCTACAATACGTTTTATCATCCCAGCAATATGACGCTATTTGTCGTGGGAAATCTGGAGCCTGAAGCCTTAATGGCCTTCATTCGGGAAAACCAAGCGAAGAAAACTTTTGAAGCTCCAGAACCGATCCAACGCCGGTTTCCACAGGAATCACCTGATGAAATCATTAAACGCAGTGAAGAAAAGATGCCAATTACAATACCGAAAGCAATTGTCGGGATCAAAGGTTTGGCAGAATTACCAAAAGACAATAAGGAACGTCTGATCTTCAAAATTTCGATGGACCTTTTATTCCAAATGATATTAGGGACGACTTCACAAAACTATTTACGCTTATATAATGAGGGGTTACTAGACGACAGCTTTGGCTACGAATTTTCATTAGACCGCAGCTTCCATTTTGCGGATTTTGGCGGCGATAGTGAAAATCCGCAAATGCTAGCAGATCGCTTGACGGAGATTTTACTGCATTTTGACAGCGATCCAGAAGTTAATGAGAAAAATCTGACGCTTTTGAAGAAAAAAATGTTAGGAAAATATTTCCAATCTTTGAACTCATTAGAGTATGTTGCCAATCAATTTACCCAGTCATTGTATGGTGAATGGACGCTGTTTGATATGCCCGAAATCATTCAAGAAATCGAATTGACAGATGTTTTGGCTGCGGGTAAATTATTCATCAAAGAAGAAGCCTTCACGCGATTTTATATGGAGAAGAATATTCCTAGTTAAAAAAGTATTAGTAAAAAGGAGGGATAGAATGCCTTATGCGTTAGTAATGGGGGCGAGCGGGGATATCGGTCAAGCTGTTTGCGAAAAACTAGCGGGGCAAGGCTGGTCCCTCTATTGCCACTATAATCAACAAAAAGAAAAAGTTTTAAATTTCGTTTCAGACTTACAGAAACGTTATCCTCAGCAAGATTTTTTTATGGTATCCTTAGACATGTTGAAGGAAACAGAAGTTCCGAGCTTTCTTGAACACTTATTTCAAGTGGATGGGATTGTTTTTGCCTCAGGCTTTACTTTTTACGAGTTGCTTCCAGAGACGAAAGCAGATCAAATGGATGCGTTATGGCAAGTTCATTTGAAAACACCGCTACTTTTGTTACAGAGTTTGCAGGAGAAATTGGCAAAAAATGGAAATGGCCGTGTCGTATTTATCGGATCAGTTTATGGACATCGTGGAAGCAGCATGGAGACCGTCTATAGTGCTGTAAAGGGCGCGCAAGAAGCGTTTGTAAAAGCTTACGCCAAAGAGGTCGCAACTTTAGGAATCACTGTTAATGTCGTGGCACCTGGTGCTGTCCAAACGAAAATGAATGATAATTGGGAGCCGCAAGAGCTGACAGAGTTGATTTCGGAAATTCCTTTAGGACGATTGGCTGACCCCAAAGAAATCGCCGCAGCCTGCAATTACTTATTTTCAAAAGAAGCTAGCTATACCACAGGCATTGTATTGCCTGTTACGGGCGGCTGGTTGGAATAGGAACGAAGATATCAATTCTTTGCCTAACTTTAAATAGGAAAAAAGTATGATAGACGTGATGAAAAACTAAGATTATTTTCTTAATAAGATAATCTCACTAATATGAATTAGGAGTAGAGAACCAAGTGGCTAGTATTAATATTGGAGAAACACTACGTAAAGCCCGGATCGATAAAAAAATCAGTTTAGATGAGCTGCAGCAACGCACAAAAATCCAAAAACGTTATTTGCTGGCAATAGAAGAAAATGACTTCCATGAATTGCCTAGTGATTATTATTTGCGGACATTTATTCGTCAATATGCAGATGAGGTCAAACTTGACGGTAATTATTTGATTGATGTTCTGGATGGTAAGGATCGTCCGATGCCGACTTATCCTGAATTAGAAACCGTTGATGGACTGAGAAAAAATAAGCATGTTGAAAGTCCGACGCGGGCTCGTTTTAAAGCGACCTTGCCGATGATTCTGTTGGGATTGGTGGCACTAGCGATTATTTCGGTGGTCGGTTATATGACTTGGCTGGATCATCAAGAAACCGCAATTATTCCAGAAAATAGTTCCGTTCAAGTTGAACGCTCAGATGTCTCATCATCCGTGGCAGAAAAAGTTTCATCTTCACAACCGAAACCAGTGGAATCCTCAAAGGAGCCAGAAAAACCAAAAATGGCCTTCACGATGGAAAATAATACGACGAACGCGGCGACGATGAAAGTGGAGCATGCGGAAAAACCGTTAAAAATTAGTTTCACTGGAACAGAACGCGTATGGGTCGGTGTCCAAGTCAATGGCGCGTTGACGTATCAGAAGACCTTGGAGAAAGGTGAATCTGAAACAACTGAGCTTCCTGCTGATACGGCTCAAGCAGTGATCACTGTTGGCATGGCAAAATACGCAGAAGTAAAAATCAACGATCAAGCCCTTGATTTCCAACCTGGGAACTCGTTGTTGCAAAAGAATATTACGTTGAATATTGCCTACGCATCTTAGGGCTGTGTTTAAATTGAATTAGGAGGAATTCATAATGAATTTACCAAATAAACTGACTGTCATTCGGATTTTCATGATTCCAATCTTTATGATCGTCGTCTTAGCTCCGTGGGATTGGGGCACATTGCAGGTTGGTAATACTGATTTAGCAGTGACTCAACTGGTGGGTGCGATTATTTTCGCGATAGCCAGCTATACCGACCATCTTGATGGGAAAATTGCTCGTCGCGATGGCTTGGTCACCAACTTCGGAAAATTCGCAGATCCTTTGGCAGATAAGATGCTGGTGATGACGGCGTTTATTATTTTAGTCGAACAAGGAAAAGCCCCTTCTTGGGTAATTGCTATTATTGTTTGTCGCGAGTTGGCGGTAACGGGGTTACGTTTATTGATTGTTGAACAAGGCGGCGGTGTTATGGCAGCTGCAATGCCAGGGAAAATTAAGACTGCGACACAAATGGTCGGAATTGTATTGCTTTATTTAAACAATGTGCCATTTAACTTTATCGGTATCCCAATGGATCAAATTATGTTGTATATCTGCTTATTCTTTACCGTTTATTCAGGTTATGACTACTTTGCTAAAAACACAGCGATATTTAAAGGTTCAATGTAAAAAATCAAAATTACGGTCAGTAGGATAGGAAAATCTATCTTACTGGTCGTTTTTTCTGTTTTTTCTGTTGTACTTTCTGTTATAGTGGAGAAAAATTGCGTATCTTAGAAAGAAGAGGAATAAATGAAAGCAGAAATTATTGCCGTGGGCACAGAGCTCTTATTAGGACAAGTCGTGAATACCAATGCAACATTCTTGTCAGAAAAGTTAGCGGATGTGGGAATTGAGGTTTATTATCACACCGTTGTAGGGGATAATCCGCAGCGTTTAGAAGAGTTACTGCAATTAGCAGATACACGTAGTGAATTGATTATCTTGTGCGGCGGCTTAGGACCAACGGATGACGATTTAACGAAAAATGTTTTGGCCGAGCACGTCGGAGTGCCATTAGTACAAAATCAAGCAGGATTAGAAGCCCTTAACAGCTTCTTTATCCAACGACAAAGTACGATGACGCCGAATAATTTACGTCAGATCGAAACATTGCAAGATGGGATTCCGTTACCGAACCGTACTGGCTTAGCCATTGGTTGTTTATATAAAGGCAAGAAAAACAATTATATCTTATTGCCAGGACCACCAAGCGAATTAAAGCCAATGTTCTTGGAACAAGCCCGACCATTGTTAGAAAAAGAATTTCCAACAACGGAAAAGCTTACTTCTCGGGTACTGCGTTTCTTCGGAATCGGAGAATCGAAATTAGTGACCGACTTAGCGGAGATGATTACACACCAGTCTAATCCCACAATCGCACCTTACGCAAAGCCAAACGAGGTGACTTTGCGGATCACAGCGAAAACAGAGGATGAGATCTCAGCAAATGCTTTATTAAATCAAACAGAAGCGGAGATCATGGCAAAAGTCGGCGAGTTCTTTTATGGTTATGGAGAAGAGAACAGCTTAGTCGAAGTTGTGGTGAACTTGCTGAAAGAAAAACAGCTGAGTATCACAGCAGCAGAAAGCTTAACTGCTGGTGAATTTCAAGCGACTTTAGGTACGATTCCTGGCGTCTCTGAGGTCTTTCCAGGGGGATTTGTCACATATTCCGAGACAACTAAAGCAAGCTTTCTAGGTATCAATCCGATGCTACTAGAAAGTGTCGGCGTGGTGAGTGAAGAATGTGCGAAGGAAATGGCAGAAGCAGCTTTGCGTTTAGCAGAAACAGATTTTGCTCTGTCCTTTACCGGAGTGGCGGGTCCTGACGAGCTGGAAGGAAAACCTAAGGGAACGGTTTATATTGCGTTGGCTCAAAAAGATGGTGAGACGTTGATTAGTGAAAATCATTTTACTCGGGATCGTTCGTATGTCCGCCATAGCTCCGTCATGAAGGGCTTAGACATGGTACGGCGAGCAATTCTAAACAAAAGTTAAAAAAGCGAATGTTTGTTCGTTTTTTGCTTGCTTTTTTGATTTCAAACCGATAAACTAGGGATATTGAAAAAGCAATAATGATGTGTAAAGCATATTGATTATAAGAAATAGGGAGGATCAGCTATTGGCAAATGATCGCAAGGCAGCCTTAGATGCTGCAATGAAGAAGATTGAAAAGAATTATGGTAAAGGTTCGATCATGAAATTAGGAGAAAAGGTCGATCAGCAAATCTCAACAATTCCAAGCGGTTCTTTGGCATTGGACGTTGCGTTAGGTGTTGGTGGATACCCTCGTGGACGAATCATCGAAGTATATGGTCCAGAAAGTTCTGGTAAAACAACGGTTGCACTGCATGCGATTGCAGAAGTTCAAAAACATGGCGGGACGGCAGCCTTTATTGATGCCGAGCACGCGTTGGACCCTCAATACGCACAACGTCTAGGTGTAAACATTGATGAATTGCTGCTATCACAACCAGATACTGGGGAACAAGGCTTAGAAATTGCAGATGCTTTAGTTTCAAGTGGCGCAGTCGATATTATCGTTATTGACTCGGTGGCCGCGCTAGTCCCCCGTGCTGAAATCGATGGCGAGATGGGTGATGCGCACGTTGGTCTGCAGGCTCGTTTGATGTCACAAGCATTGCGCAAGCTGTCAGGCTCTATCAACAAAACAAAGACTATCGCCGTCTTTATTAACCAAATTCGTGAAAAAGTCGGTGTTATGTTTGGTAATCCTGAAACAACGCCTGGTGGACGTGCATTGAAGTTCTACGCAACCGTACGCTTAGAAGTACGTCGTGCGGAGCAATTGAAAAATGGAACGGATATCGTTGGTAATCGTACCAAGATCAAAGTCGTTAAGAATAAAGTAGCGCCACCATTCAAGGTAGCTGAAGTTGATATTATGTACGGCTTCGGAATCTCGCAAGAAGGCGAATTGTTAGATATGGCTGTGGAACAAGACATCGTCGACAAGAGCGGTGCTTGGTATGGCTATAAAGAAGATCGGATTGGACAAGGACGCGAAAACGCTAAGAAATATTTGGCGGATCATCCAGAAATGATGGCAGAAGTTGCGACACGTGTACGTGCAGCTTATGGTATCGGTGAAGAAGGCGATGTGACGGAAGCTGAAGAAGCGGGTCAGGAAGAATTGCCTTTAGATGAATAAAAAACAAATCAACACTAATGATGAGGCATATTTGTCCGATCATTAGTGTTTTTTTGCGGACTATTTTACAGCGGATCAAAGCGCTTTATTGTTGAATCTGGCAAAAGAGAAATAAAGTTGACACGCTATCAGACAAACATTAGAATAAAGTTGTGTGACTCTCACACATATGCAAGTAGGCATATTGATAATTTGACATTCGTTTATCAAAAAACTACAGATAGGTAAATAAGATAGTACGGAGGTGGATTTAATGTTAGTTCCTATTCTCCTCGCTATCATCGGTTTAATTGTCGGTCTTGGTTTGGGTTTCATGGTCGCAAAAGCACGCCATGAAAAAGAAATTGATGGGGCACAAAACACAGCTAGAGGGATCATTACGCATGCAAATAAAGAAGCGGAAACCTTGAAGAAAGAAGCTTTGTTGGAAGCCAAGGAAGAAAACCAGCAGTATCGCGCACAAGTTGAAAGTGAGTTGAAAGAAAGCAGACAAGAATTAAAATCACAAGAAAATCGCTTGCTTCAAAGAGAACAGACTTTAGATCGTAAAGATGATTCTCTAGAGAAGCGTGAGCACTCACTGGAAGAAAAAGAAACAAAGATCAGTGCTAGACAGCAATTAATTGACGAGCGAGAAAAAGATGTAGAACAACTGATTAATGAACAACAAACAAAATTGGAACAGGTTGCTTCTTTAACGAAGGATGAAGCGAAAGAAGTAATTATGAAGAGAACCGAAGAGGAATTGAACCATGAGTTAACCGTTATGGTCAAGGAATCTGAGCAACGTGCCAAGGAAGAAGCTGATCGCAAGGCGAAGAATCTTTTAGCGATGGCGATTCAACGCTGTGGTGCTGATGCTGTTTCTGAAACGACTGTTTCGGTGGTTACATTGCCAAATGATGAGATGAAAGGTCGCATCATTGGACGTGAAGGCCGTAATATTCGAACATTAGAAACATTGACGGGGATCGATTTAATTATTGATGATACACCAGAAGCGGTTGTTTTATCCGGCTTTGATCCAATCAGACGGGAAATTGCTCGGATGACGTTAGAGAAATTGATTCAAGATGGCCGGATTCATCCGGCACGGATCGAAGAAATGGTTGAAAAATCTCGCAAAGAAATGGATGAACGTATTCGCGAATACGGGGAACAAGCGGCCTTTGAAGTTGGTGCGCATACCCTGCATCCAGATTTGATCAAGATTTTAGGTCGTTTGCATTTCCGTACCAGCTATGGTCAAAACGTGTTGAATCACTCGATTGAAGTAGCGAAATTAACCGGTGTGTTAGCTGCAGAACTTGGTGAAAATGTTCAGTTAGCCCAACGCGCAGGATTGCTTCATGATATTGGTAAAGCACTAGACCACGAGATTGAAGGGTCTCACGTTGAAATTGGCGCTGAATTAGCCGCGAAATATCGTGAAAATCCGGTCGTGATTAATGCAATTGCCTCTCACCATGGAGATACAGAAGCAACTTCAGTGATATCTGTTTTAGTAGCCGCTGCCGATGCAGTGTCAGCTGCTCGACCAGGTGCGCGGAGTGAATCTTTAGAAAACTATATCCGTCGTTTAGAAAACTTAGAAAACATTTCAAATAGTTTTGATGGAGTTGATTCTAGCTTCGCAGTTCAAGCCGGACGTGAAGTACGTGTTATGGTCAAACCAGAAGAAATTTCTGATTTGGATTCTGTTCGTTTGGTTCGCGATATCCGTCGCAGAATTGAAGACGAATTGGATTACCCCGGACATATTAAAGTAGTGGTTATTCGTGAGACACGAGCAACCGACTATGCAAAATAGTCAACAGACTTAGTAACCAAATAAGAGTTCAATCGCCTATGGGAAAGATTGAGCTCTTATTTCTTTTTCGTTCTAGACGTTTCAGCTTGGATAACTCAGCGACTGATAACCAAGCGAAAAAAATCTCTATTAATAGCCATAACGAATGTATGATAAGGTAAGTAGCTGCTTTAATTTCTTTGCTTGCTTAGTGGATAAGGAAATAGCCTTTTTGTTTAAGATGTTGGAAATCTCTACATTCATTTGACTCAGAATACATGGAATAGGGCGTTCTTCTTTTCTTAATTCATTTTGATAGTTAGCTAATACTTTTTGTAGTGCTTGACTATTTTGATCTGTGTCTAATTCTCTTAGGATTTCTGTAATGAGTGCGAGAGCTTGATCGCTGCGTTCTTTTCCACCTGAGAACCAGTTTAGTTTTGACATCATGTTTCACTCCTTAATTATTTACTCAAGGAGGAGACTGTAGATTACTCTTTGGTCTGCTGGCTTTGCCTAAATTCTTGAGTAAGGATATAATCACAAGATACGCTAACTCCTCATTATTTGCCACTGTTAGCCTATTCAATATTTTAGGAGAAAGCTTCAACTCAAATATCTTGAACGTCAGAAAATTATTCTAAAATAAAAAGTACTGTCATTATGCTAATAAATAGCCGCTGTATTAGTGTGATGTTGCTTATAGCAGCAAAGAAACATGGGTTTTTAGAAAAAATAGACACTGCTATTTAAAAAACGCTTCATTTATTTAAAAGGATAGCTTCAAAGCAAGAATTCATTTAAAATAGAGTACAAGAAAAGAAAGAATGGGAGTAAAAGGATGACGACAATCAGTCGCTGGTTCAAACGGCATGCTACATTATTAAAAATCATCTTCTTTGGGATTGTTTTATTTTTCGTGGCGAATCAAGTGAAAAATATCGCTCATGGAATGAGTTGGCAAACCGTTTGGCAAACGATCAAGCAACAGGATCAAGTAGCATTATTAAGTATGTTTGGGATCGGCCTTTGTGGTGTTCTGCCCATGCTTTTATATGATCACGTGGCAATCACGACACTCGAAGCGACGGGACGTCCGCGAATGAATTTTAAAGAATGGCTAGTTTCTGCCTGGACCACTAATACAATCAATAATTTGGCCGGATTCGGCGGTGTGGTCGGAGTGAGTCTGCGCTCTAGTTTTTACGGTAAGGGGATGGAGAAGAAAAAAGTACTGGCTGTGATCTCCAAGATTGCTATTTTCATGCTAGCGGGGCTTTCCATCATGGCCTTCATTACGTCTTTAGATTTGATTATTTTTCGAACACAAAATCCCTTTGTGCGTTATCGTTTTTGGTTATTAGCAGGTGGTGCTTTTGCGCCGCTTTTATTAATTTTTGTTTATAGTCGACGCCGTACGATTTTTAAAGAGTTTCGGCTGAAACAAATTTTTGAATTGTATTTAGCATCATTGGGCCAATGGTTAGGTGCGCTGATAGTCTTCTTATCGGTTGGCTATTTGATGGGTGTGAAATTGAATATCGGTGATATTTATCCAATGTTTGTGATTGCGACTGGTCTAGGGATGCTGACGATGGTGCCAGGTGGCGCGGGAACATTTGATGTGATGATGATTTTGGGTTTGGGGCATCTCGGGTTGAATCAAAGTACAGCGGTCGTTTGGATCTTGTTTTATCGAATATTTTATTACCTAGTTCCTTTTATAACGGGTATCATAATTTTTTTGACTAATACCAGTGTCAAAATGAATCGTTATTTTGATAATCTGCCGCGTGTGCTTTCACAAAAATTTGCTCATGTCATTATGGTCAGTGCCGTTTATTTTGCTGGAATTATGATGATTCTATTATCTACATTAACAAACTTATCTAATATCAGCCGCCTATTTCAAGTACTACTGCCGTTCTCCTTTGATTTTCTGGATCAGACATTGAACTTATTGATTGGTTTCTTGCTTCTGGGATTTGCTAGAGGAATCTCGCAAAAAGTAAAGCGGGCATTTTGGCCAACAATCTTATTATTGATCTTTGGGATTATTAATACGGTAGCGCGGACAGCATCTGTTCGTTTGATTGTTGTTTATCTGGTGATTTTATTGATCGTCTGGATGTCTCGACGGGAATTTTACCGAGAACGGTTTGTGTATTCTTGGGGAGCGTTGGTTTTTGATGGAATTTTATTCGGTCTGCTCTTCATTTTTTATGCGGTAGCAGGCTATCACAGTGGTCAGATCTGGAGTACGGAACGGTTATCGGCGAAATATTTTGCCTTCCCGTCAGAAGAAATATGGTTCTCCGGTTTAGTCGGATTGATTTTATCAATTTTATGTTTAGCGATCCTCTATCAATATTTAACGCAAAGTGAGACAAAACTGGGAGCTGCTTGGGATGAGAAACGCTTCAACTATTTAATCAATCGCTATGGCGGCACGCCTGCTAGTCATTATTTACGAGTATCGGGCTATCAGTATTTTTATTATCAAGAAAACGGCAACGATCAAATCGTTTTTGGTTTTCAGACGCGAGCAAATAAGTGTTTTGTTCTGGGCGATCCTGTGGGCAATCCTGAAAAATGGCAGGCGGCTACTTTTGCCTTTATGGAACATGCAGATAAGTTGGGCTATCAGCTGGCCTTTTATAAAATATCAGAAGAGTACGTTCTACTTCTACATGATTTAGGCTTTCATTTTGATAAGATCGGTGAGACGGGGGTTACGGATTTCACTCGTCATAAACATGATGTTTTTTCTGATCGCTTTGAATTTAAACGCTTGACAAACGAGGGGTATCAATTTATTTATTTTGAAAATCTGCCAGAGGAAGTTTTTGAGGAGCTAGAGGAAATTTCAGATGAATGGTTGAATGGTGAAAAGGAAAAATGTTTCTCAGTAGGCCGCTTTGATCGTGGGTACATTGAAACAAGTAATGTTGGAATTGCACGTGATCCGCAAAATCGGATTGTCGGATTTATCACTGAACAGCCAATCAATAAGGAGAAGGCGTCCTTTGATCTTTTACGTTTCCGAAACGATGTACCGAATGAGCTGCCGACTTTTCTAAAGCTGCATTTGATGGATGAGTTGAAACGACAAGGATATTGTGAAGTATATCAAGGCATGGCGCCTTTAGCCAAAGTTGGCGAGACTTCTTTTGCTTTTTTAGGAGAGCGGATCATGAATTTGATCTATAAATATGGTCATTCGATTTATGCTTTTCAACAGGTTACAGAGGAAAAAACGGTTTATGTGGATCGATGGCGACCAAGATATTTCGCTTATATGAAGGATAGCAGCTTTTTATTCTCAGCCTTACAATTACTTTATTTAATTGGTCGAGGAAAGAACAAAGGTGTCACGATTTCAGAAGAAATGATCGAAGTATAAAAAGACGAGCCCGTTACGGCTCGTCTTTTTCATTCATGCGTACTTCAATCAATCGTGATAGATGTACCTTTCTTTTCTTCGTAATCCGTTCGGGGGAGTATCAACGTGAGCACACCATTTTCAAATTTTGCGCTAATTTTTTCTTCATCAATGCTTTTCACTACAAATTGACGGTGGTATGCACTGCTGGAGCGTTCTCGGCGGACAAAACGACCATCATCTTTAACTTCATTTTCGCTCGTGTGTTCGGCATCAATCGAAAGTATCTCATTCGTATAGTTCACGGAAATTTCTGATTTTTCAAATCCTGGCAGATCCGCTTTGACTTCATAGTGATCATCCATATCGCGAATATCGACACTCATTTTTCGGTCATCCCAAAACGTGTTCATCAGCTTGCCTACTAATTCTTCTCCATCTAACCAATTATTTTTCGGCAGTAGATTCATCTGGTATTCCTCCTATTTTATATTATCCCGGCGTGCAACATTGTTCTTTCTTTCATGGTAAAGCCTCAGGTGGAATTATTCAACTAATTTAGGGCGCCTATGCTAGAATGAATTATCTATACATTTATTATGGGCTATGATAGAATCGTCTAGTGAAAAATTTGAACGGGTGAGAAAATGGAAATTATGGAGAAAGCCCCAGCGAAAATCAATTTGGGCCTCGATATTTTAGGCAAACGACCAGATGGCTTGCATGAATTGGCGATGGTCATGGCCAGCATCGACCTAGCAGATCGTTTGTATTTGGAAGAAATTCCGGAAAATAAAATCATCATTGAGACCAATAAGGCTTTTTTACCCACCGATAAAAAGAATCATGTTTATGAAGCGCTAGAACTGGTTAAGGAGCGCTTTGAGATAAAACAGGGCTTACGGGTCAAAATTCATAAAGAAATTCCTGTAGCGGCCGGTTTAGGCGGCGGCTCAACGGATTCAGCGGCGGCTTTACGAGCGGTAAACCGTTTATGGAATTTGGGATTATCAGTTAAGGAATTGGCTAGCTTAGGTGCTGAGGTTGGTTCAGATGTTCCCTATTGTGTATATGGACAAACCTCGTTAGTCGAAGGCTTTGGTGAGAAAGTGACCCCGATTGCTCCAATGCCGCAGTGTTGGGTAGTGGTGGTTAAGCCGCGGATGAGTGTATCGACACGCACGATTTTTGCTAAGATTGTAATGGAGGATTTATATCATCCGGATATTCCAGCGCTGGTCTCAGCTATTGAAGAAAATGATTACCAGAAGATGACCCAAAACTTAGGGAATTCGATGGAAGTCGTAACAATTAAAAAGCATCCGATCATCCAGCAGCTAAAAGATCGTATGCTGAAATATGGCGCAGATGCTGCGATGATGAGCGGCAGTGGTCCTACGGTGTATGCGCTGTGTCATAAGTATTCCCGCGCGAAGCATGTGTTCAATGCACTGAAAGGTTTTTGTGATGAAGTATATCTAGTGCGGACATTAAAGTAAAAAATCTGCGACTAAAGCATTTTTCCAACTTTTGGAAAGGTGCTTTTTTCATTTTAACAGTTTTGAAACAAAGTGGCTTTTAAACAAAAAAGTAGACGGCTATCTTCTATGATGTGTTAGATAAAGTTTCATTCAATGGATAAAATAACGTTTGCTGAAAAGAAAAACGAATACAGGTTTGATCCTTCATATGAATGAAATATCATTTATATTACGGTTTATCAGCCTTATTCGTATTCAAATCGTAATTTTTACGTTTTGTGTTGACGGATAGAAAAACATCTGTTAAATTAATCTTTGTCTTAAAACGAGAAGAGAAGGTGTTTAGATAGATGAAGATGCAAAAAGGACTACTTTTACTAGGAACTGTGGTACTATCTGTTTTGCTGACTGCTTGCGGTGGACAAGAGAAAAAAGAGGCCTCATCCAATGAAAAAATTCAGGTGATGACGACGTTTTACCCAATGTACGAATTCACCAAACAGGTGGTAGGAGATAAAGGCGATGTAGAATTGCTGATTCCTGCAGGTACCGAACCCCATGATTTTGAACCATCAGCCAAAGATTTGGCAAAAATTTCAGATTCTGATGTCTTTGTCTATAATAGTCCAGAGCTAGAAACGTGGACAGATAATTTGACGGATACGATTGATACGAAACAAACGGAAATCATTCAAGCTTCTAAAGATATCAAATTGATGGAAGGCACAGAGCATGACCACGAAGAAGCACATGATCATGACACTCAGGAACATGAAGAACACGGACATTCACATGAATTAGATCCCCATGTTTGGTTGGATCCTGCTTTGGCAATCAAGGAAGTCGAAACAATCCGTGATCAGCTAAGTAAAAAATATCCAGATGACAAAGCAGCATTTGAAAAAAATGCGGCAAGCTATATTGATGAATTAAAGAAATTAGATGAAGAGTTTCAAACAGCATTTAAGGACGCGAAGAATAAAACCTTTGTGACGCAGCATGCGGCATTTGGCTATTTAGCTAACCAGTATGGGTTAACCCAAGAAGCGATTGCCGGCATTTCCCCCGATCAAGAACCGTCACCAAGTCGTCTGAGCGAGTTGAAACATTATGTGGATGACAACCAAGTGAAGGTCATTTATTTTGAAGAGAATGCTTCTTCAAAAGTTGCCGAGACTTTGTCTAAAGAAACTGGCGTGAAATTGGAAGTCTTGAATCCATTAGAGAGTTTGACAGATAAGCAAATCAAAGATGGTGAAGACTATCTTTCTGTTATGCGTGAGAATTTGACCGCATTGAAGGAAAGTATTCATTAGTAAAAGGAGCGAAAAAAATGTCGTATATCGAGGTAGAAGACCTCTCATTCTATTATGACAACGAACCTGTATTAGAAAATGTGTCCTATCGTGTGGACCCTGGCGAATTTGTCATTTTAACGGGAGAAAATGGTGCCGCAAAATCGACATTGATCAAAGCGACATTAGGGCTATTAAAGCCGAGTAGCGGAAAAGTTATGATTGCAAAGAAGAATGCCGAAGGGAAAAAATTGAGTATCGGCTATATTCCACAACAAGTAGCATCGTTCAATGCCGGTTTTCCTAGTACCGTTTTAGAATTGGTGGAATCTGGCCGCTATCCACAAGGAAAATGGTTCAAAAAGTTATCTGAACGCGACCATGAACATGTACAAAAGGCGTTGGAGTCAGTAGATATGTGGAATATGCGTCACAAGAAGGTAGGAGAATTATCTGGTGGGCAAAAACAGCGAATCAGTTTGGCACGGTTATTTGCTAAAGATCCGGATTTATTTGTTCTAGATGAGCCGACAACGGGAATGGATGAAAAATCCCGCAATGATTTTTATAATTTACTGCGCCACAGTGCTCATGTGCACGGTAAAAGTATCTTAATGATTACCCACGATCATGAGGACACCAAAAAATATATTGATCGCCACATTCGATTGGTGCGAAAGGAGAATTCAAAATGGCGTTGCTTTCATATGAATTCATGAGACGTGCCTTCTTAGCCGCGATTTTTATCGCCGGAATCGCTCCAATGTTGGGAGTCTTTCTAGTGATTCGACGACAGTCGTTAATGGCGGATACTCTATCCCACGTTTCGCTGGCAGGAGTAGCATTAGGCTTCTTCTTGAATTTGAATCCGACGGGAACAACGTTGTTAGTAGTGGTTGTTGCCGCAATCATCATGGAATATTTACAGAATATGTATAGCTCTTATTCGGAAATTTCCATTGCGATCTTAATGGCAGCCGGCCTAGCCATCGCATTGGTATTAATGAGCCTGGCTCCGGGAAGCTCGGCAGTCAGCATCCAATCGTATCTATTTGGTTCGATCGTGACGATTACTTGGCAACAGGTTATCTTTTTAGGAATTCTCTTTGTTTTAGTCGGTATTTTATTCCTGCTATTCAAGCGACCTATGTATGTATTGACCTTTGATGAAGATATCGCGGCTGTTGATGGTCTGCCTGTTCGTATGATGTCGATGATTTTCAATGTTGTGACGGGAGTAGCTATTGCAATTATGATTCCAATCGCAGGAGCCTTGTTAATCTCAGCTATCATGGTATTGCCAGCGGCAATCGGTATGCGGGTAGGAAAAAGTTTTAACATTGTGATCTTCGTCAGCGTGCTTGTTGGCTTTATTGGAATGATTGGTGGTCTGACTGGTTCATATTATTTAGATACACCGCCGGGTGCGACGATCACACTTGGTTTTATCTTATTGTTTTTAGTAATCAATGGAATCCGTCAGTTGCGGATCTTGGTTCAACGAAAACAGATGCAAAATTAGAGGAAAGCGAAAGCTTTTCCTCTTTTTTTGCAAAATAATTAATAAATTCCGAACTTTTAAACTTTAAAACAAGAAAATGCTCGAATTTTATCAGCTAAACCCTTATAATGGGAAACGATAAATCAGAATAGGCGATCATCTGCTTTTTCTTTATAAGAGTTAAGCGATGATAGGCATTGAGCATCAACCTTTTTTCATCAAGAAAAAATACATTAATACGAAATAGGATGCCAGTTCCACTTTGAACTTTAGTTCATTAGTGGAATGGTATTCGTTTTGAGCATCAACCTTTTTCACCAAGAAAAAATACATTAATACGAAATAGGAGTGAATTACGTGAAAGTGCGTCGAAGTGAACGATTAATCGACATGACACAATATTTGTTGGATCATCCACATGACTTGATCCCATTGACTTTTTTTGCGGCTCGATACGGTTCAGCCAAATCTTCTATCAGTGAAGACTTAGCAATTGTAAAGAAAACCTTCAAGGAACGAGGAACAGGCTTTCTAGAAACGATTCCTGGTGCTGCCGGCGGTGTTGTCTTTACACCAAGTATTACGGATGCAGAAGCACAGGAATATATCGAATCTTTGGCTGAGCGTTTGTCTGAAGAGGATCGTTTATTGCCAGGCGGATATGTATATCTATCTGATATGTTGGGTCAGCCTGACTTATTACGTAAAGTTGGACGAATCATTGCGGCGCAATATTTAGATAAAAAAGTTGATGCAGTCATGACGGTTGCTACTAAAGGCGTACCAATCGCGCAAGCAGTCTCTTATTATTTGAATGCCCCATTCGTAATCGTTCGTCGCGACTCGAAAATTACAGAAGGTTCGACAGTTAGTGTGAACTATGTTTCTGGCTCATCAGAACGGATCGAAAAAATGGAGCTGTCAAAGCGCAGCTTAAAACGCGGTTCAAAGGTTTTGATTGTGGATGATTTCATGAAGGGCGGAGGTACCGTCAATGGAATGAAGAGCCTGATTGAAGAATTTGAAGCAGAACTTGTAGGAATTACTGTCTTTGCTGAGTCTAAGTTTAAAGGCGAGCGGGCTATTGACGACTATAATTCGTTGCTATTTGTTCAAGACGTTGATACTAGTACGAAAACTATCAGTGTTGTACCTGGTAATTGCTTCAATAAATAGACAATAAGAATGCTAGGTTTTTAAGACTCTCTCTAGTTTTTTTCTTTGAGAGAGTCTAATGAGCTAGCCTTTTTTGCGTGTGGCTAGTAAAATGGACTACGGATTTCAAATATCAATGGTAAATTTAAAATGAATAGAATGAAATAGGAGTGACTTCTTTTGGAAAACCGTTATGCGATTATTTTAGCAGCGGGTAAGGGAACCCGCATGAAATCAAAATTATACAAAGTCTTGCATCCAGTTGCAGGAAAACCAATGGTGGAACACATTATTGAACGGGTGGTTGAGACACAGCCAACAGACATCGTAACGATTGTTGGTCATGGCGCGGAAATGGTTAAGGAACAATTGGGTGATCGTAGCCGATATGCGTTACAGGCAGAACAACTTGGAACAGGCCATGCGGTGATGCAAGCGGCAGAATTTTTAAAGGGCAAACAAGGGACAACTTTAGTCATTAGCGGAGATACACCATTACTTACCACGCAAACATTGAATAATCTATTTGATTATCATCAAGGCAAAAAGGCTAGTGCGACGATTCTGACTGCTCATGCAGAAGATCCAACAGGCTACGGACGCATTTTACGCGACCATGTCGGCATCGTGGAAAAAATTGTTGAACAAAAAGATGCGACTCCAGAAGAAGCGCGAACTCAAGAAATCAATACAGGAACCTATTGCTTTGATAATGAACAGTTATTTGCGGCATTAGAAAAAATAGGCACCAATAATGCACAAGGTGAATACTACTTAACCGATATTGTTGAAATTTTAAAAAATGACGGTCAAACGGTTGCAGCTTATAAAACGGATGATTTTGAAGAATCGCTGGGTGTCAACGATCGAATCGCTTTAGCGAATGCGAATGAATTGATGCGTCGCCGTATTAATAAGCAGCACATGGTTAATGGCGTGACATTCATTGATCCTGCGACGACATATATTGATGCTGGTATCGAGATCGGTTCTGATACCATTATCGAGCCAGGAGTGCAAATCCAAGGAAATACAGTGATTGGCTCTGACTGTATTATTGGTGCTCACTCGAAAATTGTTGATAGCACAATTGAAGACAAGGTGGAAATCAAATCTTCTGTCATCGAAGAAGCAATTGTGAGAAAAAATGCGGACGTTGGTCCACACGCACACTTGCGTCCAAAATCAGATATTGGTGAAAATGCTCATATCGGGAATTACGTAGAGATCAAAAAAGCCACGATTGGTGAAAATACCAAAGTAGGCCATTTAACTTATGTTGGTGATGCAACTCTTGGAAAAGATATCAATGTCGGCTGCGGTGTTGTTTTTGTTAATTACGATGGAAAGAACAAACATCACACCAACGTAGGAGATCACGTCTTTATTGGTTCGGGAACCAATATTATTGCGCCAGTTACTATTGCTGAGAATAGTGTGACAGCAGCAGGTTCAACGATTACTGACGATATTGCTGAAGGCGACATGGCAATTGCTCGTGCTCGCCAAGTAAACAAAGAAGGTTATGCGAGTCGATTGCCATTTTAAGGGAATTCTCTTGATTTCTTAAAAGGAAATGACTAGTATTTTATTTGAAATGGTATATAATCGGTAGCGTATGCTTAAAAAGAAAGTGGAGGTCCCCATGTCGAAACATTATTTTGATCCAAGATTGAAAATTTTTGCTTTGAATTCAAATCGTCCCTTAGCTGAGAAAATTGCTGAAGAAGTTGGTGTTGAACTAGGAAAAAGTTCTGTTACCCAATTTAGCGATGGTGAAATTCAAGTAAACATTGAAGAAAGTATTCGTGGCTGTCATGTTTATGTTGTTCAGTCTACAAGTAGTCCGGTAAATGATAATCTGATGGAACTTTTGATTATGATTGATGCCTTGAAACGTGCGAGTGCCAAAACAATCAACGTCGTAATGCCTTATTATGGTTATGCCCGTCAGGATCGTAAAGCACGTGCGCGGGAACCAATTACTGCTAAGCTTGTTGCAAACATGATCGAAAAAGCTGGTGCGACACGTTTATTGACTTTAGATCTCCATGCTTCGCAAATCCAAGGGTTCTTTGATATCCCTGTGGATCATTTAATGGGTGCACCATTGATTGCGGATTACTTCTTAGAAAAAGGTATTTGCGGCGACGATGTCGTGGTTGTTTCACCTGACCATGGCGGGGTTACACGTGCACGTAAATTAGCAGAATTCTTAAAAGCACCAATTGCCATCATCGACAAACGCCGTCCGAAAGCGAACGTTGCGGAAGTGATGAACATTATTGGTAAAGTAGACGGCAAAACCTGTGTCATTATCGATGACATGATTGATACTGCAGGAACGATTACTCTAGCTGCCAATGCGTTGAAAGAAGCTGGCGCAAAACAGGTCTACGCTTCATGTACTCATCCGGTGTTATCAGGTCCAGCAATGCAAAGAATCCAAGATTCTGCGATCGAGCATTTAGTCGTAACAGATTCAATCTACTTATCTGACGAACGTAAAATCGATAAGATCGATGAAATCAGTGTGGGTGAATTAATGGGAGATGCAATCAAACGTATCCACGAGAACAAACCAGTTAGCCCACTATTTGAAACACATAAAAAATAAATCTATTGTATGAGGTACTCCAGCTGGGGTGCCTCTTTTTGTGTCTAAACTATTTTTGAAAATTTTGCTGATTAAAGAAATTTGATTAAACGCTTTCTCACTTGATTTCTTCTGATATGATAATAAGTAGAAGAAGGAAACTGGGGAGGACAACATGCAAAAAAGAATGGATCGGATTTCTATGGCTGCGGGCTATGGAATGCTAATAATCGCTGTATTTCTTAAAATAATCGGTGGTGTGAATCAGCGATTCAGCTTGGTTGAGGTCTGGATTCGCAGCTTGATTAGCGGAAATTTTCTGCATTTTTGGCAAACGGAGTTTTCTTCAGGCATCGGTGTATTAGTTGGCACAGGTGCGTTTCTGTTATTACTGCTAGCCTACGTCTTTGACAGCTTATTGTTAACCTGCCATCGAAAAATCGTCCTCTTGCAATCTGCTAAAGTTGCCTGGCTCTATTTCACAATGTTCTTCTATTTTATTTTCATTCAATTCTATTCAAGCAGCATTTGGTTGGTTCTGCTTCTTATAATCGGAGCGTTAGAATTTCTTTTAAATCGCTATTTGGATGATAAAATCGAGCGAGATCGAAAATATGCTGAGTCGCAAAAAATCGAAAAACAGCGCAACGAAGATCGTAAACGACGTTTGGCTTTTCCGGGAAAGTATCCGCCTTTGTTTCATCAGGTTATTCGAAAAAATTTCCATTTCTATCGAAAAAATTATTTTTTGATAATCTTTGCAAACACATTAGTTTTCTTTTCATTAGTAATTCTTTTTTTCGCCTATCAGAAATTTAGCGGCAGTCACACCCAAGAGACAGTTTTCAATAAAACGGGACTCCTACGTATTTTAATCGAATCCGGCGGTGTTCTTCTAATCTTGTTATTATTGTTCTTATCATTTATGGACGGCTTATATATTGATTTTAAGGCAAAGCACATGGAATTATTCATTCAGCTGGGAATCCGCAAAAAAACGTTTCTAATTATGTTGATTGAAGAGTTTAGTCTTTGTGCCTTGTCGGGTGTGGTGTTTGGGGGAAGCCTTAGCTTGCTAATTACTAGAGCATTTACTAGTATTGGCTGGGCTTTATTGTTGTACACAGGGTTAATTATTTTAGCGATGGCTTTTCATCAGGAAAAAATCTTACGCTTAATTCAATTTAAACCTCGGGAGCAAACCAAAGCAGACCGTCCAAATCATCGTTTGTCACCAGTATTTCTGTTAATCGGTTTGCTGGCGTTAGCTGTTACTTTCTGGTGGTTTCATCGAAGAAAATCTGCTGAAACCTTGTTAGTTATTAGTACGCTAATCATTGCTTTGTGGGGGCTTTTCCTTGGTATTGGCGGTTTTTATGTAAAACGTAGACGGGAAAAAATCACCCTCCTGCTTTCTCGCAATGATTTATTCTATCGTTTTCACAAAAGTATCAATGTTCTCATGTTAGTGTCCCTTTTACAAGTTTTGATAGCGGGGATCTTTCTGCCTCGCGTGGTCACTTTTCAACAAACTGCTGTCGACAATTTATTTCCGTATGATGTGGTAGCGAAGGTCAAATCAACAGAATTTCAACAAGTTGAAAAATCGTTGAATCAGGAAAAGGCCCTGTGGAAAAGCTATCCTTTCTTTCCAGTAACGTCTGTGGACGGTGATCCGGAATGGGAAGTTTTTGGTACAGTGCGGCCGGTGATGTTTATTCAAGGACAGCATATTGGAGTGTCTGAAACAACTTATCAACAACTACGACAGGCAAATGATTTGGAGAAACAACCTTTACATTTAAAAAAAGGGCAGTGGCATGTCGTTTATCAACAGGCAATTAGTATCCGTGGACAACCGATCGATTGGGACCCGCAAAGCGTTCGATCGCGGTTACGAATTGGGACACCATTAGAGAGCTACAACACAACCAATGTCGATGTGATTTTCCCGATGCGTACAATCAAAAGCCAAGAACGCTTGATACTAACTGGAATGTTTCAACGTGGATTACAGGAAAATATTCTAGTTGTTGCAGATGAAGAATTTGCGACTTTATCTAAAAAAGATCAACCAAATCAGTTGTTTTTGATTCACAGAGATAAAAAAATTGCTCATGCATTAAATTTTTTAAATCAAAAATATGTAGACGACAAGCGTTGGGATGATACGATCGAACCTGTATATGAAAAGACGCAACGGAAAAGTAATGTTGTCTCTGAAAATTATCTACAAGTCTTGCTTTTAATCTTTACTATAGTCATCTGCATCTTCATGAGTGTGGGATTGATAGTAGCCAAATTTGAAAGCGAAGAAACTCGTTTGATCGAACGCAGACGACTGTTGGATCAATTAGGTATGAGACAGAAAGAACAGCGAAGTGTTTTGAAACGTCAGGTTGGATTTTTCACAGTCTTGCCATTAGCTGTTGGTTTTCTGCTCAGTCTGGGTTTTATCGGAATCATGGGAAGACTGCGCTTCTTCTCGATGTCAGAATGGCTGCAGTTCGGAGGTATCTTTTTATTGGATTTTGGGATTTACTTATTCGTATGGGGAACTATCGCAAGTTTGATCTACCGCAGAATTGAAAAGTGGAGGTAAGCAAATGACGCCAATTATCAAAGCCGCAAATATTACTAAAAATTATGGACAGCAAGAAGTCTTAAAGGGAATCGATTTGCTGATCGCCCCTGGCGATTTTACTTGTATCATGGGGCGTTCTGGTTGTGGGAAAACCACATTATTGAAAATATTGGGGCTGATGCACCCACCAACCACTGGAGATGTCTTTTTTGAGGAAAGACTAACGCATGAACTTTTTCCAGATGAAATTTCTGACATTCGCAGAAGAAAGATTGGCTTCGTTTTTCAGGATTTCAATTTGATGGAAAGTATCACTGTGCGGGAAAATATTCTTTTACCCGCAATTTTGGATAAGCAAGACGTTACAAAATCGGAAGAACGAATGCAGCCATTCTTTCAAGTGCTGCGAATTGAACATCTATTGGGAAAACTTCCTCACGAGTTGTCAGTAGGAGAAAAACAACGAGCTGCGATTTGCCGAGCATTGATAAATCAGCCGCAAATTATTTTAGCGGATGAGCCAACTGGGAATTTAGACAGCAATGCGGGAGCCGAAGTAATCAACATTTTTCAGCGTATTAATCAAGAATTAGGCATCACCATTGTCATGATCACTCATGACAGCAAAGTTGCTCAAGCGGCTAGAGAGGTCATCTTTTTAAAGGACGGTCAAATCTATGATCGACTAATCAATACTGCTGGAAGCGAAGCTCAAATCGCAGAGAAAATGTTGGAAGTTTAATTGAAAGATAAAAACAAGAGAGTGCCCTGAATATCAGGCGCTCTCTTGTTTTTATTACTACTACTGGCAACCTGCCAAAAAGACAAAAAAAAGGGCTCATCGGTGGGTGGCCGATGAGCAAAGGAGTTAAAAAATGAAAAAGTGTTAGGGTTGTTTGTTGGTATGTTTATATAATAGCAACGATATGTGAATTATTTATGAATGAAGCTTGGCAGAAGATTAAAAAAAATAGGTCGAAATAAAGTTCAGTAGACATTGAGCAGTAAACAGTGAAATAAATGAGGTTTCTCCGTAGTACACGTGGATCGTTTAATTAGCCTTGTTGATCATTTGAAGGAGCAAACAAAAAAAGGGCTCATCGGTGGGTGGCCGATGAGCAAAGGAGTTAAAAAAATGAAAAAGTGTTAGGGTTGTTTGTTGGTATGCTTATATAATAGCAACGATATGTGAATTATTTATGAACGAAGCTTGGTAGAAGATTTAAAAAAATAGGTCGAAATAAAATTGAGCTATTCATTAATAGTTAGATCAAAAAAATAATTAAATCCCCTTATATAGTTATTTCATTCATATGTTGAAGCTTTATTTCATTGTGCAGCTAAACTTCTAAAGGAATCATAGAACAAATCTAAACAAAAAAAGAGCTCATCGGTGGGTGGCCGATGAGCAAAGGAGTTAAAAAATGAAAAAGTGTTAGGGTTGTTTGTTGGTATGCTTATATAATAGCAACTACTTATGAATAAAATATGACGAAAGACTAGCGAAACCATTAATTTATAAAAAATAAAATACAGAAAAACTTATAGGGTTTCACACCATTATTTTAGAATTTTATAAATTATCCAATTATATTAACTAAAAGGAGTTGTTATAATTCTTTATCCCAATAATTTTATGAAATGAAAAATAAAAGGTAAAGAGGTTGTGACTGAAGTGGTCAGCTTCAAAAAGGAGTTTCCAAAAATACAATGATGTAGGAAGGGATGTTGAATGGTACCTACTCGTTGCTTTTCGAGTTTATGTGAGATTTTGGCTTATTTTTCTAAATAGCTACTTCTGGAACATCAAGAACATCGTTTATTCAGAAAAAAGAGCTATGACAAGACTTTTGTCATGGCTCTCTCGTTTTTAATAGCAATTATTCATAAACACGGTTTTTCTTGTCGTAAATATTACGCAATTCTAAATATAATGGAACAAGCTCGTTTTTTGTATAAGGAAAATCCAGTTGGAATAACGGAATATTTGGTTTTTCCTTTCTTAATAGTGAGGAAGAGCTGATAATCAAATCATAATCATCCTTCAGTGATACATCGTATGGCTCAGCATCAATGAAGCGCAGATCCTCAAGGAAACGATACAAGTCACGAACGAAAATCGCATTATGCTCTAATGCAATACCAACTTTTAGATTATGTGCGTAAGGAAATTGATTAAAGTAAGGCAATAACAAACGCTTAAAGGCTCGAGTAATCATCGGATGAACCGAACTTATAAAGCTGTAGGATGGATTTTCCTTCGTCATTTGCATGAAATTTTGAATGTTCTGGAATAAAATATATTCACCGCGAGTTTGTTTAGCATTTGGGTCTAAGACTAATTCAATCATGCTTGGGAATGGCTGGCGGAAAATAAAGTAACCAAAGGTGATATTCAACATATTTGAAACAACCAATGGATCATCCATGATGTCGGGCCGATCCGGGAATAAGACTTTCTTAGCAAAGTTCCGAAATTCCGTTACAAAATCATTTACTGGATTTGGACGTGAATCAAAATCATGGAGTGCTTGTTTCATACTTTGATCGTCACGAATCGTATAGAAAGGTGAATAATGAGCTAAGAAATAAATAAAACTGGTTTCACCCTTTAATTGACGTGTTGTCATTGGCATGTCAATTAGATCGCGTAATGATGTGAAATCATAATATGGATTATCCTTCATCAAAAAATTGTAGCGAGGATCATATTTTGTGAATTTCTTTTTCTGTACTCGCACCATATTAATGCTAGTAAATAATTTGATTTCTTGAGTACCAAAGTAAGTTTGTGATAACGGAAAATAGTCTTTATAGGTATCAATTATTTTAGTTAATTGATGTTTGTCAACATTTATTGGACATTCAATTCCACGAGTTCCCAGCCATAAAAGATCAAATAAAGCTAAACGAATCAAACGTTCATCGCCGGACATACCGGCCTCTGTATATGTAAAGCGAATATTGAATCGTTTCAAGTGTTTTTTCAATTTATCGATTTTCCGAGAAACTGTGGAACGACTCACAAAATACTTTTCACAAAATTGTTCGATTGTTGGATTCGCATCATTTAAGAAGTATAGGATGAACTGGAATGGCACTGCTTGCTGCAGTAAGTGATAACGATATTCATCAACCGTGGCATTGAGGTTTTCTAGATTCAGTTTGCCGGCACGCATCATAATTGTTTCGTGATCCGGTCGTATTTCTGCTAATTCCTGATCTACTTCATTCAGTTCAATGACGCTTTGCTGGTAATTTAAATCTAAATCTTCTGACAATTGACTAATCGCTAAAATCTTTTTGGTAGATTGGTTTAAGTATTTAAAAATATTAAAACGCAAGAGGAGCGACGCATCAAACATAAGTTCCTCATATAACATCTGTTTTCCTCCTTTATTAAATTCGGTCATTAATCTGAATTTTTTTAAGCATATTTCTTCTTTATTGTACTTTATTTACCAAAACCTGTCAGTTATTAACCGATAAAAAGTGAGTAATATTATATAGGGAAAAACAATTTTCATGCTATTCTAAGAAAGTCTAGTGGTAATAAGTCAAGATAATTTTTCAAAAGATTTTTAAAGGTAGTTAATTTTTGAAGCGCACTGAACTAAACCCGACCAAAATTAAAAATTTTTTCGGGTACTTCCAAGGATTAGCGTCAATAACATACTGTTATTTATCTATCACGCTCCTTGGTGGCATATAGAGTTGATGGTTACGTAGTAGCGTATCCACCAGACGCGTAAATTTTCTTGCGGTTAGTACGATGGCTCGTTTGTGTTTATGCTTGGGTGTTTCAGCGTATTTTTTCTTATAATACGCATGGTACTCAGGCTCGTATCTCCTTACGGAGTTGGTGGCTTCAACTAGATAATAACGGAGATAACGATTGCCTCGTTTGGCCATAGGAGTATTTTCATACTCAGAGTTACCTGATTGGTTCTGTCGCCAATATAAACCGGCATATTTAGCCAATTTGCTTTCATCTGAAAAGCGATTGATAGGGCCAATTTCAGCGAGTATACCCGCAGCATAAACAGGACCGATTCCTGGAATACTGGTTAAACATTGATATTCAGGTAGCACAACGACTAAATCGTCAATGGCTTTGTCTAAGTCTTTAATTAACTTTTCAAGACTACGAATTTCTTTGGCTAGAACACCCAAAACAATATCTACAGAGTCCTGATGGACTTTTCCTAACCGGTAGGAACTACGTATGGCTTTAGAAATTGCCTTTGCAATTCCTTCGGGATTTTTAAAACGATACTTCCCTAGTTTTTGAATTAGGTTCGCAAACTCTTCTAATGACAGTTCGGCAAGTTGGTCCATTGTGTAATCTTCCGTCATTAGAGTTACTAATGTGGCACTTAAAACGGATCCACCTTCTGCTTTTAGTTCTTTAGAAAGCGTGTTGCATTTATAATAAATGTTTTCGATAAAGTGTTGCTTTGTACGAACCAGCTGTTTAATTAGCTGATAACGCGTTCTAGTTAAGTGTTGGAGGGCAAGGTATTCTTCCTCTTTAATGATGGAGTTGACTTGCCTTTGGATGCGAAAATAGTCAGCGATATAAAAAGCATCAATTTGATCGTTTTTGTTTTCTTCAAAAATATCACGATACTTTTTAATTTTATTTGGTTGTTCAACTGAAACCATAAGGTTCAATTGATTTAACTCAAGATCTTCTTTAAAAAACATAGCTGGATGAAAGCTATATAAAGATGTGGCCTCCATTCCAATCACTAAGCTCTCTATCTCAAATTTTTGAGAAAATTCGAGAATGTATTCTTTGATCTGGCTTGCGCCAAGTTGACTATTTCCATAAGATGCTTCTTTTAAAACAGAGCAAGTTGAATCGTCTGTCATAAAGCAAGCATCTAATTTTTCAGAACTAACGTCTAAACCGACAAATAGTTTCATGTGGAAGGACCTCCTTTCATTGATTATTCGGAAATTGCTTGGGTACTGTGGGATATCCCAGAATCACGTTGTCTAACGACAGCCTCGCATAATAGAGTTTCATTCATTAAACCTCTAAGCCACCCAATCTCTACTAGGATTGGTAGAGGTCAATGGACTCAGCTAGTGTGTTGGAGGTTATACCAACGGTTCGGGTCACAGACTTTCTGTCGCAGTAAAACTGCAGAAGGTGATAGCGTCTTCCCGTAAGTCCTTTCCAAGACTTATTATTCAGGAATATCCTACAGTATCCAAGTAGTAATCGTTATTTTATTTAAACATATTAGGAATAGCCCCTAAGGGCGATTGAAGGAATGAAAGTTTCTTCAAAATATATATTACGAGAAGGTGAAAAAATGACAAAGTCGCGTTTAGAAGCATTTACCGATGGTGTCGTTGCGATCGTTTTGACCGTCCTGGTTTTAAATATTCAAATACCAGATGCACCATCACTAGCTTCCTTATTAAGCATAACCAATACACTGTTCGCCTATATTGTTAGTTTTATTTTTGTTGCTGTCATCTGGGTGAACCACCATCGCATGATGCAAATGACTGAAAAAATAAATTATCGTGTTATTTGGGCAAATATTTTTTGGTTATTTTGGCTGACTTTATGCCCAGCAGTAACCAGTTGGGTGGGTCGTAATCCAAACCATTTTTGGCCAGAATTTTCTTATGTAGTGGTCTTCACGATGTGGAGCTTTTCATACGGTATATTATCAAAGCAATTGATTAAAGCAAATAGCCCTACCAGCCACGTGGCGACTATTTTAAAACGAGATCAACGAAGCAAATTATCCATGTTGATTAACTTAGCTGTTTTGGCAGGTGTTTTTATTTTTCCGCCAATTGGAATCTTTGGTCGCTTTTTGGTTTCTGGCATTTGGGTGGTTTCTTATCGTAAAGCAGATGAATACTATCAAAAGGTATCGGGGCAAAAAAATCACGGCAGAAGCTGAGAACTTCTGCCGTTTTTTTAAGCTTGTGGATGTAATACACGGTGTAAAAATTCTTTAGTCCGTGCTTCTTTAGGATTGCCGAAAATGTCTTCAGGCGCTCCCTGTTCAGCGATCACACCTTGATCCATGAAGATGACACGATCAGAAACCTCTTTAGCAAAAGCCATTTCATGAGTAACGATTACCATCGTCAAACCGCTTTCTGCTAATTTTTTCATAATCTGTAACACATCACCAACCATTTCTGGATCAAGGGCAGATGTCGGTTCATCAAACAGCATAACTTCTGGGTTCATGGATAAAGCGCGGGCAATTGCAACTCGTTGTTTTTGACCACCAGATAGTTGCGCGGGTTTTGCATCGACAAATCGATCCATGCCTACTTTTTCCAAATTATCTAATGCGACCTTTTTCGCTTCAGCTTCTTTGCGACCTAGAACCGTTACCTGGCCACTCATACAGTTTTGCAAAACGTTCATGTTGTTGAAGAGATTGAACGACTGGAACACCATTCCTAGATGGGTCCGATATTTTGGTAAATTGTATCCGGGAGCTAAAACATTCTCTCCTTGATACATGATCTTACCATCTGTAGGAGTTTCTAATAAATTGATACAGCGTAGGAAAGTGGATTTCCCCGAACCAGACGCACCGATAATGGTTACAACTTCTCCTTTGTTGACGTTCATACTGATATCTTTTAAGACGAGGTTATCGCCGAAGCTTTTTTTCAAATGTTCGATTTCAATGATACTACTCATAACTGTTCCTCCTTAATGATTTACTGATTATTTATCTTCCCCAACAGCTACATCAACATCGTCTAAACGCACATAAGCTGATGGACCATCCATTTTTTTCTCAACTGCTCGTAAGATTCGAGTCGCTGTGAAGGTCAATACAAAATAGATCACACAAATGATGAAGTAGGTCTGGAAGAACATATAGTTTGTTCCAGCTGCTGATTTTCCTTGGAAGAACAATTCGGAAACAGAAATGATACTTAAAACAGAGGTATCTTTGATATTGATTACTAATTCATTTCCAGTTGCTGGCAAAATATTTCGTAATACTTGCGGTAGGACAACCTTACGCATCGTTTGGCCATGGGTCATACCAATGGCGTGTGCAGCTTCAAATTGACCTTGATCAACAGCGAAGATTCCGCCACGAACGATTTCAGACATGTAAGCACCAGTATTGATTGAAACGATAAATAAGGCAGCGGCGGTTCGGTTTAAATCAATTCCAAAGGCCATCGCAATTCCGTAATAAATTACGGCAGATTGAACGATCATGGGTGTTCCACGGAAAATCTCGATATAGGCATTTAGTAACCAGCCAAAGACTTTTTGCAGCCCGCGTTTTGCGCTGTTGTCTGATTCTGGAATGGTTCGAAAGACGCCGACAAGTAAACCAATCAATGTACCAACAGTCGTCCCAACGATTGCAAGTAATAGGGTCATACCCGTACCACGCAAGAACATCGAACCGTTCTGTTTCAAAATACGAACAAATACATTCTCTTTTTTACCTGAAGCGCTTTGCGTTTCATCGGTAGCTGGTTGATCTTTAATGGCTTGGTCCATAACTTCGACACGCTCGTCTTGTGAGATGTCCGCCAGGATCTGGTTAACTTGGGCCATATCAGGATCTCCTTTTCGCATCCCGACAGAAACTTGCACATCCTCTGGGTTAGTTTGGAATCCATTGGCTTTGTCGAATTCGACCATTTTTAAATCAGGGTTAACACTTTCCGCAGTCACGCCTTCAGGTCGTTCACTGACGTACCCATCGATTGTGCCTGACTCCAAAGCGACCCGCATTGCTGGGAAGTTATCCATGGCTTCCTGTTTGTTGACATCAGGGATTTGAGGGATAACATCATAATGAAACGTACTCAATTGCGCGGTGACCTTTGCACCAGCAAAATCTTTGATCGAAGTTGCTTTGGCATATTTAGTATCTTTGCGGGTGACAATAACTAATTGTGATTCATAATATGGATCAGAAAAGTCAACTTCTTTTCGCCGTTCAGCTGTGGGAGACATCCCAGCAATAATCGCGTCGATCTTCCCAGATTGAAGTGCTGGTAACAGACCATCCCATTCGGTTTTTACCACGACTAGTTTACGATGCATTTTATCAGCGATTTTTTTCGCCATTTGTACGTCATAGCCGCCAGCGTAGGCTTTATCGCCTTGAATCTGCACGGCGCCATTCCGATCATCCTTTTGTGTCCAGTTGAAAGGAGCGTATCCAGCCTCCATGCCGACCCGCAATTCTCCTTCAGGTGTTTTTTCATCTGCCCGAGTGACTAATGGGGCTCCTAGAAATGAAATAAATAATGCGATGAGTGCGATAACTGAAAATTTTTTTCTATTCATAATTTCTCCCTTTCTTGAAATTACGAGATTGGGTAGGGCTGTCTTTGAAAATCTGCAACAAAAAAAGCCGCCGATTCGTGTATAAGGCCGCTTGCAGATAATAAGAAGATGATGTTCCCTCTCACAAAAACATAGCGCAACTTAGCATCACTGCTAAGACAGTCCGCAAGTTATTCGCTTGCGTCCCAACATACAAAATAAAGAGAATTTTGTACATTTCGGCGAAACTTCCTAGTCCTATTTCAACGTGTCTCTACACTCCATAGGGTTAATAAGGTTCGCGACCTCTACCTCATTGTTCTGAGGCATCTCGTATTCAGTTATTATGTTTCACAGTCTAAAGGCTGAGAATGAAAAAGTCAATGGAAATTATTTGGAATAAACAAAAAAGGTGGTTGAATTTTTTAAATTATTCCATTTGAATTGTTCAGAAAGACAAAGAAATACGTTAAAGAAGCTTTTTAAGAATAAAAAGATAAATTTTATCGTTTTGACAGCCCTTCTCCATTTAACCGACTAATCGAGAGCGGTTTTCTAAAAAAATGTTGATTAAGGGATAAAATCACAAATCGCTAACAAAGGATTCATTTATTCAGATAAGGACTTTTTATTTTCCTCTAAATTTATACTATACTGATTCTTGAGGTGACGAAAATGGAGATCACAGTTGATCAAGCAGTAAAGATAATTCAAGAAAACAGAAAAATCACATTTTTAACAGGCGCAGGCGTTTCTACCCCTTCAGGTGTGCCGGATTATCGTTCGTTACAAGGCGTTTATCATGGTCTTGAAGCACCGGAATACCTATTAAGTAATGAGTGTTTAGTTCGTGAACCAGAAAAATTTTATCAATTCGTCAAACATTTGTATCATAAAGAAGCACGACCAAATAGTATTCATCGTGAGATGGCACAAATGGAGAAGACGAAGGATGTCTGGGTGGTCTCGCAAAATATCGATGGCCTGCACGCGGCTGCTGGAAGTCAACACTTGGTGAATTTCCATGGTTCGCTTTACGAGTGCTATTGTCGCAAGTGTCAGCGGTCAGTAGCGTGGCAAGATTATCTGCAAAGCGATCGTCATAAAGACTGTGGTGGTCAAATTCGTCCGAAAATTGTTTTGTACGGCGAAGGATTTGAAGAGTCAGTCATCCAGCAGGCAATCGGAGCTGTAAAAAATGCCGAGCTTATAGTGATTGCAGGAACAAGCTTTCAAGTTCATCCATTTTGTGATTTAATTTATGAAAAAAGCAAAGATGCGAAACTAGTTGTAATCAACCAAACCCCGATTCAATTAGCTGGCGAATATTATTTTGTCCAGACGGATGGAACAGCAGTTTTTGAAAAAGTATAGCGATTTTGTCGCTGCGGGATAATAACGATTTATGATCAATTGGGAGGGAACTGTGTGGAGTTAACGGAGAAGGAAAAAATGATTGCTGGTAAATTGTATTTTGCAGGCGATCCTGAATTAGTGGCCGATCGAAGAGATGCTCGTTTAAGATTACGTGCGATTAATCAAGAATCAGATAGAGAAAAACGTGAAGAATTCGTAAAACAAGCGTTTGGCGGGACAAAGAACCATGTCTATGTAGAACCAACGATTTCTTTTGATTATGGCTACAATATTTTTGTAGGTGAGAATTTTTATTGTAATTTCCACAATGTCTTTTTAGATATTTGTCCGATTACAATCGGTGATAATTGTATGTTTGGACCAAATGTTCAATTGTATACGGCAAGTCATCCGTTAGAACCTGGAAAACGTAATAGCGGGCAGGAGTTTGGCAAGCCGATCACCATCGGCAATAATGTTTGGATTGGTGGCTCAGCCATAGTGACTCCAGGAGTAACAGTAGGGGATAATGTAGTTATAGCCGCGGGCGCTGTTGTAACTAAATCTTTCCCAGATAATGTAGTGGTTGGTGGAAATCCGGCGCGAATCATCAAAACGATCGAAGAGGAAAACAAAGATGATGCACTGACTAATGCACGAAAAAAAATTGATCGGATTGATCAAGAAATCGTGACGCTTTTAGAAAAACGGATGTCAGCTGTCAGCGAAGTCACTGCGTATAAAGCTGAAACAAAGAAAGCTGTTTTAGATACTAGTCGTGAAGAGGCGGTTTTACAAAAGGTTTCGGATTTAGTGAAAGATGAGAATTATCGTGAGACAATTGTTGAAACCTTCAAAGATATTATGAAACAGTCAAGAAACTATCAAGAAGGGCGGTTGAGATAATATGATCGACGGCGATAGACGTAAAGCCGAGATTTTAAAGGCGCTGCAACAAGCTGAAAAACCGATCAGCGCTACAAGCTTTGCAAAAGAATTTGGTGTGAGTCGTCAGATCGTAGTCGGCGATGTAGCCTTATTACGAGCCGCAGGGGAGAATATCATCGCTACTGCTCGAGGGTATTTGTTAGAACGCGAATCGGCGAAATTAATCAGCAAAATTGCCGTTCAGCATTCTCCTGAACAGACGGCAGAAGAATTACACACAATCGTTGCACACGGTGGTGAAGTTATTGATGTAGTAGTTGAGCATCCGTTGTATGGAGAGCTGGTTGGAGGCTTGCATTTGACCACTCAACAAGATGTGGAGGCCTTTGTTGCAGAAGCAAAAAGACTCGAAGTGACTCTTTTGTCTGAGTTGACCGCAGGGATTCATCTACATACCATCGCATATGAAGCAATAGAGAATTTAACCGAAATTAAACAAGCACTTTCAGAAAAGGGTATTTTATATGAAGAAAACCGTCACGTGTAAACGTGACGGTTTTTGACAGTCGAACTTTTTTACAGCCACCTCTTATCCTCTTATGTGAGACTAATTAACGGTTTAAGTCCCTTAAAAGAAACAAGTGGTTTAGTTCGATGATATGCATAGTGAGAAAAACATTCAAATTTCATCGGAAAATGAACACCTTAAAAACGAATTAGCGGTTACTCGATAACTAAGACGCCATCTTTTAAGTGCAACGGATTTTTTTCATTGATATGGTCATAGAACATGATGCCATTGATATGATCAATCTCGTGTTGGACCACGATCGCATTATAGTTTTTTAGACGAATTTTATGTTTCTCGCCTTTTTCGTCAAAATAAGAAACAGTGATACGCGCGGCACGAACGACATATCCAGGCACTTCACGATCGACTGATAAGCAGCCTTCGCCTTCTCCCAAGCAAGCTTCTTGAACTGAGTGGCTCAAGATTTTTGGATTATACATCACCGTACTAATGCCGTTTTCCGGTTTTTCAGGATCAACGCTAGGAACATGAACTGCGATAATTCGTTTTGAGATATCTAATTGGGGAGCTGCTAAACCCACACCTCCGCGTAGATTCAATTCTTCTGCCTTTACAGGATCTTGGCTATTTTTTAGAAATTGCAGCATTTCCTTTCCAAGCTCCACATCTTCAGCAGTTGGAGGAATCGGGACTTCATTGGCAACTGCCCGTAAAGTCGGATGGCCTTCCCGAATAATATCATCCATTGTGATCATTAAAAAATCTCCTCTCAAGACATGATTTCATCACGTTAGTTTAACACAAAAAGTAAGTAAGGTAAAAAAACTGTTTTCATGAATACGGTTCTTTAAAAAAATTGTAATGATTCTAGAAATAAGCGTTAAATTGGTATACAGCTTGATTTTTTAATACAAATCGAGTAAAGTGTTAGAGTGTGCATAGCGCACCACCTATCACTTGGTTGGGCGATTCACCAACGCTCTACTCAGTCGTAGGAAGAAAAAAAGGAAGAGGTGAAAAAACATGGCATTATCAAAAGAACGTAAAAACGAAATCATCAATGACTTTGCTCGCCATGAAGGAGATACTGGTTCTCCAGAAGTACAAATCGCTGTATTAACGGAAGAAATCAATCAACTAAATGAGCATGCACGTGTCCACAAAAAAGACCACCATTCATATCGCGGTCTAATGAAAAAAGTTGGTCATCGTCGTAACTTGTTGGCTTACCTACGTAAGAACGAAGTTCAACGTTACCGTGAATTAATCCAACGTCTAGGACTACGTCGTTAATTCGTACTACTATTAAAGTGAGGTTCCTAGGAATCTCACTTTTTTTGACAGTTAGGCTTTTCGCAGTAGCGAAAGTGTGAGTTCTAGCAATAGTTTTATGCCATTGTATTGAACAGGTAGTTTAGCCTAATGTTATGCGTACGAAAACCAACTGAATTTTTACGTTAGAAAAATTCATACAGTAGTAATGAGCTAGCTGCTAATTAAACTTTCCCCAGTTCGCAAGGTTTGATTATAGTAAATTTAGCAGAGACAATCCTGAGCTTGACTCAGAAAAAATAAAAAACCTTTGATTGGCGTGTTGTCACTCTACTAACCAAATGCAAGAAGCGAAGTTTTTCGCTGTTTCCATTTGTTTAGTAGCGTCGCACTGGTCAAAGGGAAAAGGAGAAGTTATGTCAGAAAAACAAGTTTTCAAAACCACTTGGGGCGGACGCCCTCTGCAAGTTGAAATCGGTCAACTTGCTAAACAAGCCAATGGCGCAGTTTTAGTTCGCTATGGCGACACAGTCGTATTGAGTGCAGCTGTTGCCTCAAAAGAAGCAAAAGATACCGACTTTTTCCCATTAACCATTAACTATGAAGAAAAAATGTATGCAGTGGGTAAAATCCCTGGCGGTTTCATCAAACGTGAAGGTCGTCCAAGTACAGACGCAACCTTGACTGCCCGTTTAATTGACCGTCCGATTCGTCCGATGTTTGCAGATGGATTCCGTAATGAAGTCCAAGTAACGAACTTTGTGATGAGTGTAGAACAGGATTGCTCTCCAGCAATGGCAGCGATGTTTGGTTCTTCGTTGGCTCTAGCCATTTCAGATATTCCGTTTGACGGACCAATCGCTGGTGTCGATGTGGGTCGCGTGAATGGGGAATATGTATTGAATCCGACTGTCGAGCAACACGCTGAATCAGATATCGATTTAACAGTTGCTGGGACCAAACAAGCCATTAACATGGTAGAATCTGGCGCCAAAGAAGTTTCTGAAGAAGACATGCTTGGCGCATTACTATTCGGATTTGATGCAATCAAAGAAATGGTGGCTTTCCAAGCTGAGATCGTAGCTGCAGTCGGCAAAGAGAAAATGGAAGTTTCTTTATTACAAGTTGATCCTGAACTGAAAAAAGAAATTTTTGACGGCTACTATCAAACAATGAAAACAGCTGTAATGACAATGGATAAATTGGCACGTGAAGACGAAATCGAAAAAGTCAAAGAAACGGTCAAAGAAGTTTACGCTGAGAAATTTGCGGATCATGAAGATGAAGCGCAATTAACAAAAGAAGTAAAACAAATCGCGGAAGATCTTGAAAAAGATGTGGTTCGTGAATTGATTACAATCGATAAAATTCGCCCAGACGGACGTAAATTAGATGAAATTCGTCCGTTGGCTGCTGAAACAGGTATTTTACCACGTGTTCATGGTTCAGGCTTATTTACACGGGGACAAACGCAAGCATTATCTGCTTGTACTTTGGCACCCTTAGGTGAACATCAAATCATTGATGGTTTAGGAACAGTTGAAAGTAAACGATTCATCCATCATTACAACTTCCCGCAATTCTCTGTTGGTTCTACTGGACGTGCTGGTTCACCAGGTCGTCGTGAAATTGGCCATGGAGCATTGGGTGAACGTGCATTAGCCCAAATTATTCCAAGCGAAGAAGATTTCCCTTACACCATCCGTTTAGTAGCGGAAGTATTGGAATCAAACGGTTCTTCTTCTCAAGCAAGTATCTGTGCTGGTACATTGGCGTTAATGGATGCTGGTGTGCCAATCAAAGCACCAGTTGCTGGTATCGCAATGGGCTTGGTTTCCGATGGTGAAAACTATACGATCTTGACAGATATCCAAGGATTGGAAGACCATCTTGGCGATATGGACTTTAAAGTTGCTGGTACAAAAGATGGAATCACAGCTTTGCAAATGGATATCAAAATCCAAGGAATCACTGAACAAATTCTTTCTGAAGCATTAACGCAAGCAAAACAAGCGCGGATGGAAATCTTAGAAGTCCTAACTGAAACGATTGCTGAGCCACGTAAAGAATTAAGTCCGTACGCACCGAAGATTGAAATGATCCAAATCGATCCAGATAAGATCAAAACAGTCATCGGTAAAGGCGGAGACACAATCAATGGTATTATCGAAGAAACTGGTGTAAAAATTGATATTGATCAAGAGGGTAACGTTAGCATTGCTTCTTCTGATGCAGATATGATCAAAAAAGCGATTAAGATCATTGAAGAGTTAACTAAGGAAGTCAAAGTCGGCGAAGTGTACTTAGGAAAAGTTGTTCGTATCGAGAAATTTGGAGCCTTTGTAAACTTGATTAAAGGCAAAGATGCATTGGTTCACATTTCACAGCTTGCAAATGAGCGCGTGAATAAAGTGGAAGATGTCGTAAAATTAGGCGATGAAGTATTAGTAAAAGTGACAGAAATCGATCGTCAAGGTCGTGTAAATGCTTCTCGTAAAGCCTTATTGAAGGAAGAAGAAAGCAAAAAAGCAGAAAAATAGTATGTCATTGAGGTTATTCTTTGACAATTCTCGCTGTAAACTGGATAATACTGATAAGTTTTAGGGGAGTAGCGACATAGAGTAAGCTCTATGCTTTTAGATCAACAACTAGTGCGCAGCGCTGGTCTAAGAGATAATTTGCCAGACCTAAACAATAGTGAAAACTGTTGTTTAGGTCTTTTTTTGTCAGTCGTACTTTTTGCAGTGTAATTAAGTGATATCAGCTAAAAAATATTTAATAGTTTTCAGTTGAGGTTTAGTACGAGGATAAGAAACTATTGTCTAAATATGTGAAGAACTTGTCTATTTTGGTGAAGAAACCTGAAACTTTTTTAATAGAGAATCAATACCGATTCAATGAGTTGCTTAACAGGAGTGTGCGGAATGGAAAAAAAGAAAGATCATGATCATATCAAAAAGCTTTCAGCGGCGGGATTGCTGATTGCGATGGGAGTCGTGTACGGCGATATTGGGACGAGTCCGTTATATGTGATGAAAGCTATTTTAGAGGAAAATGGTGGACTGAGCACCGTAACTAAAGATTTTGTACTAGGTGCAGTCTCATTAGTTTTTTGGACCGTCATGCTGTTAACTACGGTCAAATATGTGTTGATTGCCTTGAGAGCGGATAACCATGGTGAAGGAGGAATCTTCTCTTTATATACATTAGTACGTAAAGGTGGAAAATACTTAATTGTTCCAGCTATGATTGGTGGTGCCGCGCTGTTGGCTGATGGCGTATTAACACCTGCGGTAACGGTAACGACAGCGATTGAAGGACTGCGGGGGATTCCTGATTTTTATCAGGAGTTTGGGAACAATCAAAATATCATCGTAATCATCACGTTAGTTATTTTGCTTTTCCTATTTTTAATTCAACGTTTTGGTACGGATTTTGTTGGGAAAGCTTTTGGACCGATCATGTTTTTATGGTTCACCTTTTTAGGGCTGATGGGTATTTTAAATATCCCATATGATTTTAGCGTAATTAAAGCGTTGAATCCTTATTATGCGATCCACCTATTATTCAATCCTGACAATAAGATGGGAATCTTTATTTTAGGAAGTATCTTCCTAGCAACGACCGGTGCCGAAGCCTTATATTCTGACATGGGGCATGTGGGAAAGAAAAATATCCATTTTAGCTGGCCGTACGTTTTGCTTTGCTTAATGTTAAATTATGCAGGACAAGCAGCCTGGATTTTACACTCAAAGGGCAATGCCTCGATTGAAGGAATTGAAAATTTAAATCCATTTTTCCAAATTTTACCTGACGGGTGGATGATCTTTGGTGTCATCTTTGCGACGATTGCTGCTATCATTGCCTCTCAGGCTTTGATTTCTGGGTCATTCACACTAGTGTCTGAGGCGATTAAGCTGAAACTGTTGCCTAGAATGCGAATTATTTATCCAGGAAAAAGTATTGGTCAGATGTATATTCCGGCGATCAATATGATCTTGTGGGCTGCATGTTCATTGATTGTTTTGACTTTCCGCACATCAAGTCATATGGAAGCGGCTTATGGTCTATCAATTACGGTAACGATGTTAATGACGACTTTCTTGTTGTATCATTATCTATTACAAAGTGGAACCTCGCGCATTTTAGCTGGTTTAATGCTACTCTTTTTTGGTATATTGGAAGGCTTCTTCTTTATATCCAGCGTCACCAAGTTCTTCCATGGAGGTTTTGTGGCGGTGGCAATGGCATTGCTGATATTAAGTGTGATGTATATTTGGCATCGCAGTAATCAAGTTCAAGAAGATGCGAGCCAAGATGTTTATTTCAAAGACTATCTGCCGCAATTACAAGAGCTTCATGATGATGACAGAATTCCCTATTATCAAACCAACGTCGTTTTTTTGGTCCCACGTTTAGAAGGCGATGCAATCCCGCAGCAATTTATTTATTCGATTTTGGATAAACGATTAAAACGGGCAAAAGTATACTGGTTTGTAAATGTAGAAGTAACAGATGAACCATATACAGAAGAATATAGTATTGATATGATGGGAACTGATTTTATTGTAAAGGTTAAATTGTATCTAGGTTTTCGAATCGCTCAGGATGTAAACGTCTATTTGCGTCAAGTTATTCATGATTTGATGAAACAAGGCCGTTTGCCTAAACAACCGCAGCATTACTCGTTAACTCCTGGACGTCAGGTAGGGGATTTTCGTTTTGTCATGATTCAGGAAGAATTATCCAATACGACTAGAATCGACAAATGGGATCGACAAGTTATGCAAGCACGTTTAGCAATCAAACGTCATACAGTTACGCCTGAACGCTGGTTCGGTATTGAGTATAGTGAGGTTACTTATGAAACAGTGCCGTTAATTGTCGGCGAAACGAAAAAAACATGGCTGAAAGAACGAAAAGAATAGTGAGTCCCTAGTCTAATGTATAATTTGCTCATTCGAATCATCTATTTAGAAGATTTGTTCAAAAAGTTTATTCAAATAAAGAGTTTTTGGCTGAGATAGAAGTCAAAAACTCTTTTCTTTTTATTTGAAATAAGTTAAATTAAGATTAAAATAGAATGAACAAAGGGGGCTGAGAGATGGAAATGACAATTTCGGGGTTACGAGAAAGGCTGCAAGAAGCCGATGAAAAACAATTAAGTGAATTAATCTGTCAGATATACAAACATTCAGAAGTTGCTCAACAAATCGTGGATTCAACTCTTTTGGATGATGATTATGGAATGCGATTCGCTGAAACCACTAAGAAAAAACTAGAACGGGCTTTTTTTCCACACGGTAAAATTGATCGTTCTTTGACACAAGCTAAAGAGCTGTTGCGTCAATTTCGTAAGAATTGCCAAAATCAGCGAGCATTGATCGAAATTGAATTGTTTTTTGTCGAATGCGGACTAGATTTCCTCGGCATCTTTGGAGAATCAGATGGAGAGATGAAAGAATTACTGATTACGAACTACGCTTCAGCGGTAGCGCGGATTTTAGAAGATGGTTCGGAACTTTTTTTCCACCACTATTTTGCTAAATGTAACCAAATTATTGATGTTGCAAGAGGTTTCACCTCAGGATTTTCACAGGATATGCTGGATGTGTATCAACAGTTAGCAAAAAGGTGAGGCCTAGGCCTCACCTTCCATTTCTAGTTCTAGTTGCATTGCTCGTTCTTGTGCCTGTTCTTGATCTAACTTTCTCAAGTGGCGCATTGCTTTAAAGTAGGAAGTCAACAAGACAGCAGTTGATCCCATCCAAGCCAATGGTGACGCAAAGGCTGCTCCAGCAAAACCAAAAGAGTGTGTCAGAATAATGGCAGCGAAGGAACGCATAACAAGTTCCATAATCCCGGCAATAGTCGGGATTTTTGCTTGCCCTAATCCTTGCAGAGTATAGCGGAGGATGAACAATATTGCTAAGACCCAATACAAGGAACCATTAATAATAAAATAGGTTTGTGTCAGTTGAAATACGTGTACTTCGCTAGGATTAACGAAAAGAGCGACGAAATAATGTCCGCAGGTAATCACTAAAACACCAACGAAAATACTAAATATACCGCTCATTACCAAACATTGCTTAACACCAAGTAAAATTCGTCCATATTCTTTTGCCCCATAGTTTTGAGCAGTAAAAGTTGCCATAGTAATTCCGAATGACATCATTGGTAAGATTGCAAGCTGATCAATTCGACTTGCAGTAGTTTGCGCAGCAACGACGTCTGTTCCTAACGTATTCAATGCAGATTGCAAAATGACAGCACCAATTGCAATAATTGATGATTGGAATCCTATAGGCAAAGCTGAGTTCAAGTGTATGCGAAAGTCCTCTTTGTTAAGAGAAAAATGTTTACGATTGATTTGTAATATAGGGATTTTTCTTCGGATAAACCACACACACATCAAACTTGCTGCAACTTGAGCGATGACCGTCGCATAACCCGCACCAGCAACTCCCATATGGAAATAAATAATGAAGATTAGATCTAAGACAACGTTGATTACTACCGCAAAGGCCAAGAAGAATAGCGGTGTACGACTATCTCCTAAGGCACGTACCATATTTGACAAAAGATTAAATGCCATTGATGCGAAGATCCCGCCTAAAAGAATAGAGATAAAATCTTGCGCTTGATCTAGCAATTCTGGCGGTGTCTGCATGAGCAATAATAAGGGACGTAAGAACAGCAGGCTTAACGTTGTCAAAACAACTGTTACACCAAGACTAATCAAAATCGAAGTAGCAAAGCTTTTTCGCACGCCCTGAGCATCTTTAGCACCGAAACGCTGAGCCGTAATAATAGAGAGACCAGAAGTTAAACCTTGTGCAAAACCAATAATTAAAAAACTGACACTGCTAGTTGCTCCGACAGCAGCCAAAGCATCTTTGCCTAACGTTTGACCTACTACGATCATATCAACCATACTGTAAAATTGCTGAAAAACATTTCCTATAAACAAAGGCAAGGCGAATAAAATGATCAGCTTTGCCGGATTTCCTCGAGTTAATTCTTTCATCTTTTTCCCGCTTTCTAATAAAATTTTCTGATTGATATTACCATAAAATTTTCTGAAAGCAAGTGTCTTGAATAAAAAGTTAAGAAAAAAGAGACAACCCTTAAGAAAGGTTGTCTCTGAAATTAACGTTGCCGGATCTCGTGCGGCAAAAGGATCGTCTGACGGCTGCCGTCATCGTAGGCATAAACTTCTTGAGGGAAGTCATTAGAATAACCAAATGGGAGATCTATTCCCATTTCGACGCTACTTCCTTCTTGGGAGAAGTGCATCGTAACACGACCATCATTATTGATCAGGTCAAAACTTAAGATATTGTCTAATGGGATCAAGCCCTTTAAGTCTAGGTCAATGATATACCAGATACTATCAATCAGCTCGCCTGGCAAGCTGGATACCACACCGACAGAGGCATAACGACTTTTTTTAGAATCAAATGTTTCAAACATAGATTTTCCTCCTTTAGTTGGAATCACTTACTTAAAGTACGAGTAAGCTTTGTAGTGACTTATTGTAATTCTTTTTTTCAGAAAAAACCACTTATTACGCTTAGTCTATAAGAAAAAGTAAAAAATTCTAAATTTTTAAAGGAAGGAACCAGACTTTTGTAGTTTAAAAAAAGATGACCGGCTAGAAAAGCAGGCCATCGCATTAAATTTTTATTCTGCTGTTGACTCACCAATAACTTCTGGTTCAGCGCCTTCAGCAGCTTCATCTTCTTCAGGTAGTTCTTGCGCTTCTTGGACAGCAACGATTTGTTCTTCTGCATCAGTTACGATTGTGTAATCATCATTCTTAGGTAGATCACCTACAGAAATTGATTGGCCGATTTCTAATCCAGAGATGTCTACATCAATGCCTTCCGGTAATTTTTCTGGTGTTGCAGAAACAGTGGCTGTGTAAAGCGTTTGAGTTAATACACCGCCAGCTTTCACACCAACAGATTCACCAACTAAGTTAATTTCTGTTTCAGCTTCAGTTTCTTCTGACAAGTTTACAGATAATAATTCAATATGCGTTAAACGACGAGTAAAGGTATCAACTTGTGAGTCGCGTAATAGTGTGTTCACCTTTTTACCGCCAATTTCAATGGCGAAAACAGTATTCGCACCATTTTCACGTAACAATTTTGAAAATTCACGTTCATCAATTGAGATAGGTGTACTTTCTATCTTGTACCCATTAACGACTGCAGGAACTTTTCCTTCGTGACGCAATTTGTTGCGAATGGAACGGGGACGAGTTGCTCTTTCTTCTACTTTCAATGATACTGCCATAACCAAATTCCTCCTTAAAATGTGACTGTCTGTGGTTGTTCAGACAGATTTTATTTAAGTGACGGGTTATTCTCAGCACAATGGCTTTGCGAAAAAACGCAAAAAGACAGTCGTCTACACAACTGTCCAAAAAAAGTCTACGTTCAACTTTCTCTACCAGGTCATAACGCTGTGTATGAGAAACCTTTGATTCACTTAATCATACGAATCTCTGACTCGTATAATTAAATTCTAGGACTTATCTAATCAAAATGCAAGTATAATGTCTGTTGACGATTTAAGTAAGGAATTTTTCGTAGTTGGTAAATAGTATGTTAACGGGGCTAGAAGTTCAAATGTGTCATTAGTTTTTGAGAGTTGTTTTCTTGATAGCAATACTTTTGCTTTTGAAAGTGAATAAAAACATCAAGAAAGAGTGTGAGGGTTTTGTCTCTTTTTGAAATTCGGTATAATGAGTCCAACAATATTGAAGGAGTTTTACCATGCGATTAGACAAAGTGATTGAGCAGAACTTAAAAACAACACGAAAAGAAATGAAACGTTTATTTCTAATGAAAAAGGTTTTAATCGATGGTGAAGTTGAGCTGAACCAGTGGCGCAACGTCGATAGTCAACTCCATGAGATTCAAGTAGATGGGCAGAAATTGCAAACGGATCACGTGTATTACTTATTAAATAAACCAGCCGGCGTTGTAACAGCGAAAAGGGATAATAAATTTCAAACAGCTATAGAACTGGTGAAAGAAGGAGAGCGTCCAGCAGATTTATATCCAGTAGGTCGCTTGGATCGTGATACGACCGGGTTGTTGTTATTGACTGACAATGGTCAACTAGGTTACGATCTCTTACAGCCGTATGCTAAAGTTGCAAAGACATATCGTGCCACAATCAACGATACAGTGACATTTGAGGACGTGTTAGCATTTGAAAAAGGGATTGTTTTTCACGGAGGAATTCGTTGTCAGCCAGCGCGTTTAGCGATTTTACAATCTGATCCAGACCAGTCGGAAGTTTTACTTACGATCAAAGAAGGAAAATTTCATCAAGTCAAAAAAATGTTTTTGGCTTGTGGGAAAAAAGTTACGAGCTTGACCCGTATTGCAATGGGGCCATTAATTTTGCCAACAAATTTAGCAGTAGGTAATTACCGTTCGTTAACATTGGCAGAGCTTAAACAATTAAAATCATATTTTAGATAGAAGGTTTGAAGATGGGATACGAGACAATTTTATTTGATATCGACGATACGTTGCTGGATTTTAAGGCAGCGGAAGAACAAGCATTAAGTCAATTGTTTCAAGATATGGGAGTGGAGCCTTCTTTATCTGTGAAGAACAATTACAAAAAAATGAACCAAGGTTTTTGGCGCGATCATGAAGCAGGACTGCTATCACGCCAAGAATTACTAGACAATCGTTTCCGCCTATTTTTTGAACAATATGAACGAGAAGTTGATGGGCCAAAAACAGAGGCGCGTTATCGCTACTATTTGAATCAAGGACATCAGTTGATTTCAAACAGCCTAGAAGTTGTAGAAAGTTTGAGTCAGAAAAAAGATCTTTATGTAGTAACAAATGGTGTTTCTGTAACTCAGCATCAGCGTCTAGAAAAATCAGGACTTGCACCTTATTTCAAAAAATTCTTTATCTCTGAAGAAATGGGTGTTCATAAACCAATGAAAGAATTTTTCGACATCGTTTTTGCGGAAATTCCTCGATTCGACAAAGAAAAAACCGTGATTATCGGTGATTCTTTAACTTCAGATATTAAAGGTGGGCAGGTTGCTGGGATCGACACGATTTGGATGAATCCTCATGAAAATGAAACGAAAGAAATTAGACCAACGTTTCAGATAAAAAAATTGACGGACCTCTATCAGATTTTAGATGATTTTTAAGTTTTATATAGCAATTTGACGTTGTTTCGCTATAATAGGACTAATGAAAAACGAAAGAGGTTTTACTTGCATGAAAAACAAACCGATCATCATTGGTGTAACGGGCGGTTCAGGTAGTGGGAAAACGAGTGTTAGCCGTGCGATCTACAACCGGTTTCCCGATCATTCAATTATGATGTTGGAGCATGATTCTTATTACAAAGACCAAAGCAATATCAGCTTTGAAGAACGATTAAAAACGAACTACGATCATCCTTTTGCGTTTGATACAGATTTATTGATTGAACATTTAAAGGATTTAACAAAATATCAATCAGTGGAAGTGCCAATATACGATTATGTGGCACATACGCGCAGCGCTGAGGTTTATGTACAGGAGCCTAAAGAAGTCATCATATTAGAAGGAATTCTGATTTTAGAAGATGAACGTTTACGTGATTTAATGGATATCAAAATTTATGTAGATACAGATGATGATATTCGGATTATTCGCCGAATTAAACGTGACATGAACGAGCGCGGAAGAACATTGGAATCGGTTATTGATCAATATTTGACAGTGGTGAAGCCAATGTATCATCAGTTTATCGAACCAACAAAACGTTATGCGGATATAATCGTGCCAGAAGGCGGCGAAAATCACGTAGCGATCGATTTGATTGCAACTAAAGTAGCAAGTTTTTTGAATCATGAGTAAAAAGAGCAAAGCAGAAACTTCCTGCTTTGCTCTTTTCACGTATTTGTTATGCGGCCGAGAAGACTCGAACTTCCACGGTATTGCTACCACTAGCGCCTGAAGCTAGCGCGTCTGCCAATTCCGCCACGACCGCAAGGGAATTACTTATTTATTTTAGCACAAAAATTTTTTTGTGCCAGAGATAACGTCGATAAGTCTCAAAAAACCCGACTCGCTATTGAGTCGGGAGAAAATTTTATAAGTAGTATTTTTTAGCAACTGTCAAGTCGTCGTTCAAGTCATAAACAAGTGGTTGACCTGTAGGAATTTCTAAGTCCATGATATCTTCGTCAGAAATACCTTCGATGTGTTTAGCTAATGCACGTAAAGAGTTACCATGTGCAGCAACTAAAACAGTTTTACCGTCTTTCAAAGCAGGAGCGATTTCGTCTTGCCAGAAAGGTAACGCGCGTTCCAAAGTAACTTTCAAGTTTTCGCCACCAGGGATATCGCGAGGATCTAACATAGAGTAACGGCGATCTTGAGCTGCTGAACCTTCGTCAGTTGCTTCCATTAATGGAGGTAATACGTCGTATGAACGGCGCCAGATATGAACTTGTTCGTCACCATACTTTTCAGCGGTTTCTTTTTTGTTCAATCCTTGTAATTTACCATAATGACGTTCATTTAAGCGCCAAGATTTTACAGTTGGTACCCAAAGTTGATCAGATTCTTCAAGAATATAGTTACAAGTTTTAATTGCACGAGTTAAAACAGATGTATAAGCTACATCAAATTCAATTCCTGCTTCTTTGATTTTACGTCCGCCTTCTTTTGCTTCTTCGACACCTTCTGGCGCCAAATCAACATCTGCCCAGCCTGTAAATTGGTTCAACTTGTTCCATTCACTTAAGCCGTGACGAGAAAAAACTAATTTTGGCATAACATTCTCTCCTTTTGAAATTTCTGAAATTTTCAATTCCTGATTCATTGTACAATGTTTCTGCCGTGATTTCCATTAAATTGAGTGTGTTTTTTATCAAAACACAAGCTTTACAAGGATTTTTTATTATTTCTTTGGAACTTCCAAAGTTTTTGGACCTTCTGGTGTCCCGACGATTACGCGTGAGATCATATCAATAAACAATCCATGCTCAACTACCCCGACGCACTTATCCAGTTCGGCTGCTAAGGCGTGAGGATCTTCGATAACCTCTAGATGTAGATCAATGATATAATGTCCGCCATCTGTTGTTAAAAGTTCGTTGGAGTCAGTCATCCGCCATGTTGGTTTATATCCCTTTGATTCAAATAAACGGAAGACATTGTGACTGCCAAAGGGCACTACTTCGACTGGTAAGGGAAAGTTTCCCAATTTATTGACCATTTTACTTTCGTCTACGATCCAGATGCAGTCTTTGGAATAAGTTGCTACTACTTTTTCGAAAAGCAGTGCAGCACCTCCGCCCTTGATTCCTTGGAAATCATCACTGATTTCATCCGTGCCATCAATAGTAAGATCGACTGATTCTACATCATCGATTGCTTTTAACGGAATTCCTAATTCTTTAGCTTGTTGTTCTGTTTTAGAAGAAGTCACGACACCAGTGATTTTTAAACCTTCTTCATTTACTCGACGCCCAAGTTCCTTCACTAAATAGTAAGCTGTTGACCCAGTTCCTAATCCAACGGTCATTCCATCTTTGACAAACTTTGCTGCCTCGATCCCAACTAACTCTTTCAAATTCATTGAAAATCCCACCTTCTGCTAAGTTATGTCCATTGTAATCGCAAAAAAAGAAAAAAGATAGCCTTTTCAGTAAAAAAGACCAAAAAAGTGGATGTGCTTTACACAGCGCTCCTTCATGGGATAGGGAGTATAGTATTAAGAATAAATTTTTTCTTATTTTAAGTCATTTCGAAAACACAAAAATACGATATTAATAAAGAAGAAAAAAACTTTAAGTAGTTTGTTGACAGTGAAAATCAATCATGGTATGCTATCAAAGGTGCTTTGTGAACAGGTCTCTCGATAGAGACGTGCTGACTGTGTCGAAGTACGCTTGATAGAGAATGCAGGGATGCATTATTTTTTATCGCTGAAAAAGAACCACCAGGATGTGTGGTACTAGAAAGCGGATCGAGGAAGGAGGAAACAAGGAATGCCTACAATTAATCAATTAGTACGTAAACCTCGTAAATCAAAGGTGGAAAAATCAAATTCACCAGCATTGAACAAAGGATATAACAGCTTTAAAAAAGCTCAAACAAACGTGAACTCACCACAAAAACGTGGAGTTTGTACACGTGTGGGGACTATGACACCTAAGAAACCCAACTCAGCATTGCGTAAATATGCTCGTGTTCGTTTGTCAAACTTGATCGAAGTAACAGCTTATATTCCAGGTATCGGCCATAACCTACAAGAACATAGTGTTGTTCTATTACGTGGTGGTCGTGTAAAAGACTTGCCAGGGGTACGTTACCATATCGTTCGTGGCGCACTAGATACTGCCGGTGTTAACGATCGTAAACAAAGCCGTTCTAAATACGGTACTAAGAAACCTAAAGCTTAATCAAACGAATAGATAAGACATATTTTCGGAAGGAGGAGTTACGTATGACTCGTAAAGGAACGATTGCAAAACGTGATGTTTTGCCAGATCCTATGTATAACTCTAAGCTAGTAACTCGTTTAATCAACCGTGTAATGGTTGACGGCAAACGTGGTACTGCTTCAAATATCGTATACAACGCTTTTAGTACTATTAAAGAATCAACAGGAAATGATCCATTGGAAGTTTTTGAACAAGCAATGGAAAACATTATGCCTGTATTAGAAGTTAAAGCTCGCCGTGTTGGGGGTTCTAACTATCAAGTTCCCGTTGAAGTGCGTCCAGAGCGTCGTACTACTTTAGGCTTGCGTTGGGTTGTGAATTTCGCACGTTTACGCGGCGAACACACAATGGAAGAACGCTTAGCAAAAGAAATCATGGATGCTGCTAATAATACTGGTGCTTCTGTGAAAAAACGCGAAGATACACACAAAATGGCGGAAGCCAACCGTGCATTTGCTCATTATCGTTGGTAAGATTTTTTCTGCTGACAAAGGTCAACAGATTTCTGACCAAACAACGCTAAATTTAATTTAAGAGAGGAGCAAACTAAGAAATGGCAAGAGAATTTTCTCTAGAAAACACTCGTAATATCGGTATCATGGCTCACGTTGACGCTGGTAAAACAACAACAACAGAGCGTGTTTTATACTACACTGGTAAAATTCATAAAATTGGAGAAACCCACGAAGGCGCTTCTCAAATGGACTGGATGGAACAAGAACAAGAACGTGGTATCACAATCACATCTGCCGCTACTACAGCGCAATGGAAGGGTCACCGCGTAAACATTATTGATACCCCAGGACACGTGGACTTCACAATCGAAGTTCAACGTTCATTACGTGTACTTGACGGTGCAGTAACTGTTTTGGACTCACAATCAGGTGTAGAACCACAAACAGAGACGGTTTGGCGTCAAGCAACAGAATACCGCGTTCCACGTATCGTATTCTGTAACAAAATGGACAAAATTGGTGCGGACTTCCTTTACTCAGTAAGCACTTTACATGATCGTTTGCAAGCAAATGCTCATCCAATCCAATTACCAATTGGTGCGGAAGATGATTTCACTGGAATTATTGACTTAGTCAAAATGAAAGCTGAAATCTATACAAACGATTTAGGTACGGAAATTCAAGAAACTGAAATTCCTGCTGAATATCAAGAACAAGCTGAAGAATGGCGTGAAAAATTAGTTGAAGCAGTCGCTGATACTGATGAAGACCTAATGATGAAATTCTTGGAAGGTGAAGAAATCACTGAAGAAGAATTGAAAGCAGGAATTCGTAACGCAACTCTAGCAGTAGATTTCTACCCAGTACTATGTGGTTCAGCCTTCAAGAACAAAGGTGTTCAATTGATGTTGGATGCAGTCATTGACTATCTTCCAGCGCCAACTGATGTACCTGCGATCAAAGGTTTCGATCCTAAAACAGACGAAGAAACGGAACGTCCAGCTGATGATTCTGCTCCATTCTCATCACTTGCGTTTAAAGTTATGACTGACCCATTCGTAGGTCGTTTAACATTCTTCCGTGTTTACTCAGGTGTTCTAAATTCTGGTTCATACGTATTGAATGCTTCTAAAGGTAAACGTGAACGTATCGGACGTATTCTACAAATGCATGCGAATACGCGTAAAGAAATCGAAACGGTTTACTCAGGCGATATCGCTGCAGCTGTTGGGTTGAAAGACACAACAACTGGGGATACATTGTGTGACGAAAAAGCGCCAGTTATCCTTGAATCAATCGAATTCCCTGATCCAGTTATCGAAGTTGCTGTTGAACCTAAATCAAAAGCTGACCAAGATAAAATGGGTGTTGCTTTACAAAAACTTGCTGAAGAAGATCCTTCATTCCGCGTTGAAACAAACGTTGAAACTGGCGAAACTGTAATCGCTGGTATGGGTGAACTTCACTTAGACGTATTGGTTGACCGCATGCGTCGTGAATTTAAAGTAGATGCTAACGTAGGTGCGCCTCAAGTATCTTACCGTGAAACATTCCGTTCTGCTACAAATGCGGAAGGTAAGTTTGTACGTCAGTCTGGTGGTAAAGGTCAATACGGTCACGTATGGATCGAATTTACACCAAACGAAGAAGGTGCTGGCTTCGAATTCGAAAACGCAATTGTCGGTGGTGTGGTTCCTCGTGAATACATCCCAGCTGTTGAAAAAGGATTAGAAGATGCGATGGCTAATGGTGTATTAGCTGGCTACCCGTTAGTTGATATTAAAGCTAAACTTTATGATGGTTCTTACCATGATGTCGATTCAAATGAAACGGCCTTCCGTGTAGCTGCTTCTATGGCGCTACGTGCTGCTGCGAAGAAAGCTAATCCATCAATCCTTGAACCGATGATGAAAGTTACGATTACTGTTCCAGAAGATTACTTAGGTGATGTGATGGGTCATGTAACTGCTCGTCGTGGACGTGTTGAAGGTATGGAAGCACATGGTAACTCACAAATCGTTAACGCTATTGTGCCGTTAGCTGAAATGTTTGGTTACGCTACAACACTTCGTTCTTCTACACAAGGACGCGGAACATTTATGATGGTCTTTGACCACTATGAAGATGTACCGAAATCAGTTCAAGAAGAAATCATTAAGAAAAATGGCGGTAAAGCTGAATAATTCTTAAAAGTCAATTGATTTTTGACGGCTTTTTCCAAAAGAACTGTATTTTTAACAACGTTTCATGTAAAATAATTAACTGATGATATGGGCTCGCATCGCTTTTGTGATGCGGACCTATCAGATAAAAAACTAAACTCATTTACTTAGGAGGAACATTTTAAATGGCTAAAGAAAAATTTGACCGTTCAAAACCCCATGTTAACATTGGTACTATCGGACACGTTGACCATGGTAAAACTACTTTAACAGCTGCAATTACAACTGTACTTGCTAAACAAGGCGGAGCGCAAGCTATGGATTACGCTCAAATCGACGGAGCTCCTGAAGAACGCGAACGCGGAATCACTATCAACACTGCTCACGTTGAGTATGAAACTGACAACCGTCACTATGCTCACGTTGACTGCCCAGGACACGCGGACTACGTTAAAAACATGATCACTGGTGCTGCTCAAATGGACGGAGCTATCTTAGTAGTATCTGCTGCTGATGGCCCTATGCCTCAAACTCGTGAACACATCTTGTTATCTCGTAACGTTGGTGTTCCTTACATCGTTGTATTCTTAAACAAAATGGATATGGTTGACGATGAAGAATTACTTGAATTAGTTGAAATGGAAGTTCGTGACTTATTAACTGAATACGACTTCCCAGGCGACGACACTCCAGTTATCGCAGGTTCAGCGTTGAAAGCTTTAGAAGGCGACGCTTCATACGAAGAAAAAATCTTAGAATTAATGGCTGCTGTTGACGAATATATCCCAACACCAGTTCGTGATACTGACAAACCATTCATGATGCCAGTCGAAGACGTATTCTCAATCACTGGTCGTGGTACTGTTGCAACTGGTCGTGTTGAACGTGGACAAGTTCGCGTTGGTGACGAAGTTGAAATCGTAGGTATCGCTGACGAAACTGCTAAAACAACTGTTACAGGTGTTGAAATGTTCCGTAAATTGTTAGACTACGCTGAAGCAGGTGACAACATCGGTGCTTTGTTACGTGGTGTTGCACGTGAAGATATCCAACGTGGACAAGTATTGGCTAAACCAGCTTCAATCACTCCACATACAAAATTCTCTGCAGAAGTTTATGTTCTAACTAAAGAAGAAGGTGGACGTCATACTCCATTCTTCACTAACTACCGTCCTCAGTTCTACTTCCGTACAACTGACGTAACTGGTGTAGTTGATCTACCAGAAGGTACTGAAATGGTAATGCCTGGTGATAACGTAACTATGGAAGTTGAATTAATCCACCCAATCGCGATCGAAGACGGAACTCGTTTCTCTATTCGTGAAGGCGGACGTACAGTTGGTTCAGGCGTTGTAACTTCAATCAAAGCTTAATCAACCTTACAATTTAAATTTATTATGCTCGGACGTAAAAGAGTCACCGATAATCGGTGACTCTTTTTTTAACATTAAAGGAAGTATAACATTTTAAGCGGTCAAAGGATTGATACATCAATCTTTTGACCGCTTTTCATCTGGTCTTTTTCCTATTAAACTGGAGATATGAAACCCAATATTTTACACGCCATTTTCTTTGATGAATATCAAAACTGGGAGAAATTCAATCAAAGGTACACAAGAAGGATTCGATCCGTTGTGAAAAGAGAAGTGAAGAAGTTTCGCGATTGTGGTGACCTTAAAAAAGGTTATCGTCTATTTGTCTGTGAAGGATGCCATGATGTAAAGAAAGTGGCTTTTCGTTGTAAAGGGAAATTTTGTCCAACTTGTGCAACTGGGGAAAGTCAACGGTGGGCAGAGGTTGCGGCGAATGATCTGTTTACAGTGACGCATCGACACGTCATCTTCACGATCGATGAAGGTTTACGTGAGATTTTTCTGAAGGAGAAGTATCGTAAGGAGCTTTTAAAAGGATTAATGGATGAAGCTGCACGGATACTATTAGATTTTTTTAGAAAGCACCATATACAAGCTGGGGTTGTGGCAACACTCCACACCTTCGGTTCTCAGCTAGAATACAATCCGCATG
>NZ_KE136362.1:226235-337147 GCF_000406965.1 Enterococcus avium ATCC 14025
AAGGAAAAAATTCCAAAGGAAGTAGTTCAATTTTTGGATGCAGGAGATGTTGCATTTGATCCTGAGAACGCTCCGCAATTTGATTGCGAAAAATGTGGTGGAGAGATGTATCCAGAATACTATAAGAACGTACTTGGATACGAATTTAGAATCAGTGATCGACAATAAAATGATTTATCTAAACAAAAAGTCCTCAGGAGCGGTTTTCTCCTGAGGTTTTCTTAGAATTATTCATTGGTAGCGAGAGGGATACGTTGCTGTTCTTATATAGAAGAAAACTTTTATTCTGTTTAAAAGATTAAACTTTCTGAAAACACAACAGAAAATCCTAAAAACTTTAGAAAATCCTTGCAATCATAGGTCCCATGTAATATAATCATAAAGGTGCTGTTTGCAGGAGTGCAAATATCACTGGGGGGTTCTGAAAAGAATCCGTCGGCTTTGAAACGAGAGGTTGCGACACGCCCGGACGCTTTGCCACGAACGAGCGTGACGGAGATTTTCGTGGAGCTATGTCTACTTTTAAAATAGGCGAAGGAGGGAACAAGATGGCAAAACAAAAAATTCGTATCCGTTTAAAAGCGTATGAACATGGTATTTTAGATCAATCAGCGGATAAAATCGTGGAAACTGCAAAGAGAACTGGAGCTAGCGTATCTGGTCCGATTCCATTACCAACTGAACGCAGTCTTTACACTGTAATCCGTGCGACTCACAAATACAAAGATTCACGCGAACAATTCGAAATGCGTACTCACAAACGTCTAATTGACATTGTGAACCCAACACCGAAGACAGTTGATGCTTTAATGAAGCTTGACTTACCATCAGGTGTGAATATTGAAATCAAACTATAATTAAGAAGATGGAGGTGTAATCATGACCAAAGGAATCTTAGGGAAAAAAGTGGGAATGACTCAAATCTTCACTGAATCTGGTGAACTTATTCCAGTTACTGTTATCGAAGCTACTCCAAACATTGTTTTACAAGTAAAAACAATGGAAAACGATGGCTACGAAGCTGTTCAATTAGGTTACCAAGATATGCGTGAAGTTTTGTCTAACAAACCTGCGAAAGGTCATGTTGCAAAAGCAAACACGGCTCCTAAGCGCTTCATTCGAGAATTCAAAGATGTTGAGCTAGGAGACTATGAAGTAGGTAAAGAAGTGAAAGTTGATACTTTCCAAGCTGGAGACATCATTGATGTTACCGGAACGACTAAGGGTAAAGGATTCCAAGGCGTTATCAAACGTCACGGACAAAGCCGCGGCCCAATGGCACACGGTTCTCGTTACCATCGTCGTCCTGGATCTATGGGTCCTGTTGCACCAAACCGCGTATTTAAAAATAAAAAACTTGCTGGTCGTATGGGTGGTAACCGCGTAACGATTCAAAATCTTGAAATTGTACGTGTTGACGCTGACCGCAATGTTATCTTAGTAAAAGGAAATGTTCCTGGAGCTAAAAAATCTTTAATTACTATCAAATCAGCTGTGAAAGCTAAATAATTAGTTAGAGGAAAGGAGGAACTAAGGAATGCCAACTGTAGCATTATTCAAACAAGATGGAACTCAAAATGGTGACATCACTTTAAATGAAGAAATCTTCGGAATTGAACCAAATGAAAGTGTTGTTTACGATGCAATCGTTATGCAACGCGCTTCATTGAGACAAGGAACACACGCTGTGAAAAATCGTAGCGCAGTTCGTGGCGGTGGTCGCAAGCCATGGCGTCAAAAAGGAACTGGACGTGCTCGTCAAGGTTCTATCCGTTCACCACAATGGCGTGGGGGTGGCGTTGTTTTCGGACCTACACCACGTTCATACAGCTACAAACTTCCTAAAAAAGTTCGTCGCTTAGCAATTAAATCTGTTTTATCAGAAAAAGTTGCTGAAAATAACTTGGTTGCTGTTGATGCTTTAAGCTTTGACGCACCTAAAACAAAAGAATTTAAACAAGTTTTAACTAGCTTGTCTATTGATTCTAAAGTATTGGTTGTATTGGAAACAGAAAACGAAGTTGCAGGCTTAGCTGCTCGTAACTTATCAAACGTAACTGTTACTACTTCAGACAACGTTACTGTATTAGATGTAGTCGCTAATGACAAAATCTTAGCAACGCAAACTGCTCTTACTCAAATTGAGGAGGTGCTTGCATAATGAACTTACTAGACGTAATTAAACGCCCAGTGATCACTGAAAAATCTATGTTAGACATGGATGAAAAGAAATACACTTTTGAAGTTGACACTCGCGCAAACAAAACTTTAGTCAAACAAGCAGTTGAAGCTGCTTTCGACGTGAAAGTTAAAAATGTAAACATTATGAATGCTAAACCAAAAGCAAAACGTATGGGTAAATACCAAGGCTTCACTAAAAAACGTCGCAAAGCTGTTGTGACTTTAACTGAAGGTTCAAAAGAAATCCAAATTTTTGACGCTGAATAAGCGTTAAAAAATCACTAGTAAATAGGAGGGAAACTAGACGTGGCGATTAAAAAGTACAAACCTACCTCAAATGGTCGTCGTAATATGACAAGTTCTGATTTCGCTGAAATCACTACTTCAACGCCTGAAAAGACGTTATTACAACCATTGAAAAACAACGCCGGTCGTAACAACAACGGTCGCATCACTGTACGTCATCAAGGTGGCGGACATAAACGTCAATATCGTGTTATCGACTTTAAACGTAACAAAGATAACGTGGTTGCTACAGTTCAAACGATCGAATACGATCCAAACCGCTCAGCAAACATTGCATTAGTTCATTATTCAGACGGAGTGAAAGCATACATCTTAGCCCCTAAAGGCTTAGAAGTTGGCATGACAATCGTATCTGGAGCAGATGCAGATATTAAAATCGGGAATGCATTACCACTAGAAAATATTCCAGTCGGTACTGTAATCCACAATATTGAAATGAAACCTGGTAAAGGCGGACAATTGATCCGTTCAGCTGGTACAAGTGCTCAAGTACTTGGTAAAGAAGGAAAATACGTATTAGTACGTTTAAACTCTGGCGAAGTTCGTATGATCTTAGCTACTTGCCGTGCTACTATCGGTTCTGTGGGTAACGAACAACATGAATTGATTAACATCGGTAAAGCTGGACGTTCTCGTTGGATGCGTAAACGCCCAACTGTACGTGGTAGCGTAATGAACCCTAACGATCACCCACACGGTGGTGGTGAAGGTAAAGCTCCAGTCGGACGTAAGGCTCCAGTATCTCCATGGGGACAACCTGCATTGGGTTACAAAACTCGTAACAAGAAAGCTGCTTCAGACAAGCTTATTGTACGTCGTCGTAAGACTAAATAAAATCATTGACTATGTGTCGCATATTTTGAGAGGAGGTACACCATGGGTCGTAGTTTGAAAAAAGGACCTTTCGCTGATGATCATTTGATGAAGAAGATCGAAGCACAACAAGGTGTTGAAAAGAAAAAAGTTATTAAAACTTGGTCTCGTCGCTCAACAATTTTTCCTAATTTTGTAGGATTTACTATTGCTGTTTATGACGGACGCAAACATGTGCCAGTTTACATCCAAGAAGACATGGTAGGACATAAATTAGGTGAATTTGCACCATCAAGAACTTATCGTGGACATGCCGCCGACGATAAGAAAACAAGACGTTAATTTTGAGGGGAGGATATTAACATGGCAGAACAAATTACATCAGCTAAGGCAACTGCGAAAACAGTTCGCACTTCTCCTCGTAAAGCACGTTTAGTAATCGATCTTATTAGAGGAAAAAGCGTAGCAGAAGCAATTTCAATCTTGAAATTCACACCAAACAAATCTGCAGGAATCATTGAAAAAGTAATGATGTCAGCAGTTGCTAACGCAGAAAACAACTTTGACTTAGATGTTGAAAATTTGGTAGTTTCTGAAGCATTTGTTAACGAGGGACCAACAATGAAACGTTTCCGTCCACGTGCAAAAGGTTCAGCTTCACCAATCAATAAACGTACAAGTCATATTACCGTTGTGGTATCAGAAAAATAAGGAGGGATAATCAGTGGGTCAAAAAGTAAATCCTATTGGAATGCGTGTAGGCATCATCCGTGAGTGGGATGCTAAATGGTATGCCGAAAAAGAGTATGCTGAATTTTTACACGAAGATTTGAGAATCCGTAAGTTCATCGCAACGAAACTTGCTGATGCCGCTGTGTCAACTGTTGAAATCGAACGCGCTGCAAACCGCGTAAACATTTCAATCCACACAGCTAAACCTGGTATGGTTATCGGTAAAGGCGGATCTGAAGTTGAGAGCCTAAGAAAAGAATTAAATAAATTAACTGGTAAACGAGTTCACATCAACATCGTTGAAATCAAAAAACCAGATTTAGATGCAAAATTAGTCGGAGAAGGAATCGCACGTCAATTAGAAAACCGTGTTGCTTTCCGTCGTGCACAAAAACAAGCGATCCAACGCACTATGCGTTCAGGCGCTAAAGGAATTAAAACTCAAGTATCTGGTCGTTTGAATGGTGCGGATATCGCTCGTTCAGAAGGATACTCTGAAGGAACAGTTCCTCTTCATACATTGCGTGCCGATATCGACTACGCATGGGAAGAAGCAGATACAACATACGGAAAACTAGGAGTTAAAGTGTGGATTTATCGTGGAGAAATTCTTCCTACAAAGAAAAACACTGAGAAAGGAGGGAAATAATCATGTTAGTACCTAAACGTGTAAAACACCGTCGTGAATTCCGCGGTAAAATGCGTGGGGAAGCTAAAGGTGGTAAAGAAATCGCATTTGGAGAATACGGCTTACAAGCTGTTGATTCACATTGGATCACTAACCGCCAAATCGAAGCTGCCCGTATTGCAATGACTCGTTACATGAAACGTGGTGGGAAAGTATGGATTAAAATTTTCCCTCACAAATCTTATACTGCCAAAGCAATTGGTGTACGTATGGGATCTGGTAAAGGTGCTCCTGAAGGCTGGGTTTCACCAGTTAAACGCGGCAAGATCATGTTTGAAATCGCCGGCGTTCCTGAAGAAGTTGCTCGTGAAGCATTACGTCTTGCTTCTCACAAATTACCAATGAAGACTAAGATCGTAAAACGTGAGGAAATGGGTGGTGAATCGAATGAAGGTTAAAGAAATCAGAGAATTAACCACTGCCGAAATGCTAGATCAAGAAAAACAATTAAAAGAAGAATTGTTCAATCTTAGATTCCAATTAGCAACAGGTCAATTAGAAAACACTGCACGTATTAAAGAAGTACGTAAATCGATTGCACGCATCAAAACTGTGTTGCGTGAACAAGCTGACAAATAGTGGAAGGAGGCCATTTCCAGTATGACTGAAGAAAGAAATCAACGTAAGGTTTATCAAGGACGTGTGGTATCAGACAAAATGGACAAAACGATCACTGTTGTCGTTGAAACCAAAAAGAACCATCCAATCTACGGTAAACGTATGAAATATTCTAAAAAATACAAAGCTCACGATGAAAACAATGAAGCAAAAATTGGCGATATCGTGAAAATTATGGAAACTCGTCCATTATCAGCTACCAAACGTTTCCGTCTGGTTGAAATCGTTGAAAAAGCAGTGATTATCTAATCACACGAGATTTTCCTATATAGATGTTTCTTAAATCTGAAAGGAGGATACACAAGTGATCCAAGCAGAAAGCCGTTTAAAAATCGCGGACAACTCAGGCGCTCGTGAAATTTTAACTATTAAAGTTCTTGGCGGATCTGGTCGCAAAACTGCAAATATCGGTGATGTGATTGTTGCTACGGTTAAACAAGCAACGCCAGGTGGTGTTGTCAAAAAAGGTGACGTTGTTAAAGCCGTTATCGTTCGGACTAAATCAGGCGCTCGTCGTACTGACGGTTCTTATATCAAATTTGATGAAAATGCAGCTGTTATCATTCGTGATGACAAGAGCCCAAGAGGAACACGTATCTTCGGACCTGTCGCTCGTGAACTACGCGAAGGCAACTTCATGAAGATCGTTTCATTGGCACCGGAAGTATTATAATCGAAAGATTCAACCAAAGGAGGTGCGCAACAGTAATGTTCGTTAAAAAAGGCGATAAAGTAAAAGTTATCTCTGGTAAAGACAGAAATAAAGAAGGCGTAGTATTAGAAGCCCTTCCTAAAAAAGACAAAGTCGTTGTTGAAGGCGTCAATATCGTAAAAAAACATAAGAAAGCCTCTCAAGAAGCCCCTCAAGGCGGAATCGTTGAGGTAGAAGCACCAATTCATGCTTCTAATGTAATGGTGATCGACCCTTCAAATGGAGAAGCGACACGCGTTGGCTACAAAGTGGTTGACGGAAAGAAAGTCCGCGTTTCTAAGAAAACCGGCGAAGCTCTAGATAAATAATTAAACAAGGAAGGAGGATCTTATAGATGAACCGCCTAAAAGAAAAATTTGTAAGTGAAATTACACCATCTTTGATGGAAAAATTTAACTATGATTCAGTTATGGAAGTTCCTAAAGTTGAGAAAATTGTCATCAACATGGGTGTTGGTGACGCGGTATCAAACGCAAAAAACTTAGACAAAGCTGTTGAAGAATTAGCATTGATTTCTGGTCAAAAACCAATCATCACTAAAGCTAAAAAATCAATCGCTGGTTTCCGTTTACGTGAAGGAATGCCTATCGGTGCGAAAGTAACACTACGTGGAGAAAGAATGTATGAATTCTTAGATAAATTAGTGTCTGTATCACTTCCACGTGTACGTGACTTCCACGGAGTAAGCAAAAAATCCTTTGATGGCCGTGGTAACTTTACTTTAGGTGTCAAAGAACAATTGATCTTCCCTGAAGTAGATTATGATTTAGTTGATAAAGTCCGTGGTATGGATATCGTTGTAGTAACTACTGCTAAAACAGACGAAGAATCTCGCGAATTATTAACACAACTTGGAATGCCATTCCAAAAATAATCAAGGAGGCGAAAAAATTGGCTAAAAAATCAATGATTGCTAAAAATAAACGCCCAGCTAAACATTCAACGCAAGAATATACTCGCTGCGAACGTTGCGGACGTCCACATTCAGTTTATCGTAAATTTCATCTTTGCCGTATTTGCTTCCGCGAACTTGCCTACAAAGGTCAAATTCCCGGCGTGAAGAAAGCTAGCTGGTAAAATAAACTCGCATAAAGGAGGTAAACAGTTCAATGGTCATGACAGATCCAATTGCAGATTTTCTAACTCGTATTCGTAATGCCAACATGGTAAAACACGACACAGTAGAAGTACCTGCTTCAAAAATCAAACGTGACATCGCCGAAATCCTTAAACGTGAAGGTTTCGTACGTGATGTTGAATATATCGAAGATGACAAACAAGGCATGATCCGTGTTTTCCTTAAATACGGTAAAAATGACGAACGTGTTATCACGAACTTAAAACGTATTTCTAAACCAGGCTTGCGTGCTTATGTCAAAGCTGACGAAGTACCAAAAGTATTAAACGGTTTAGGTATCGCAATCATCTCTACTTCTGAAGGTTTAGTAACTGACAAAGAAGCTAGAGGTAAAAACGTCGGCGGCGAAGTGCTAGCTTACGTTTGGTAAGATCAAACAATCCATGAGGAGGTGTCTTTAAGTGAGCCGTATTGGTAATAAAGTTGTCGTTTTACCTGCAGGAGTTGAAGTAACTCAAAAAGGAAACGAAGTAACTGTTAAAGGACCTAAAGGTGAATTAACTCGTACTTTTTCTTCTGATATCAAAATGAACATCGAAGGAAGCGAAGTAACATTCACTCGTCCAGATGACAGCAAAGAAATGAAAACAATCCACGGAACAACTCGTGCAAACTTCAATAACATGGTTGTTGGTGTTTCAGAAGGGTTCCAAAAAGCATTAGAATTAATCGGGGTTGGGTACCGTGCACAATTACAAGGATCAAAACTTGTATTGAACGTTGGTTACTCACATCCAGTTGAAATGGTAGCTCCAGAAGGTGTTACGATCGAAGTTCCTTCAAACACTCAAATTGTTGTTAAAGGATCTAACAAAGAAGTAGTAGGCGAATTAGCTGCGAAAATCCGCGGAACTCGTCCGCCAGAACCTTATAAAGGCAAAGGTGTTCGTTATGTTGGCGAATACGTACGTCGTAAAGAAGGTAAAACTGGTAAATAGTAGGTTGACCCTACACGCGGCTTAGGCCAGCTTAATTAAAGAGGTGACAATTGTGATTACAAAACCAGATAAGAATAAAACACGCCAAAAACGCCACATGCGCGTTCGCGGAAAAATCTCTGGTACTGCTGAGTGCCCACGCTTGAACGTTTTTCGTTCTAACAAAAACATCTACGCGCAAATCATTGATGACGTAGCGGGTGTGACGCTAGCAAGTGCCTCTGCCTTGGATAAAGAAATTTCAGGTGGAACAAAAACTGAACAAGCACAAGCTGTTGGGAAATTAGTAGCAGAACGTGCTTCAGAAAAAGGTATTAAGAAAGTAGTCTTTGACCGTGGTGGATACCTTTACCATGGCCGTGTAGCAGCTTTAGCTGAAGCAGCACGCGAAAATGGACTAGAATTTTAGGAGAAGGAGGAACACCATTCATGGTTTATATCGATCCAAAACATTTGGAATTAGAAGACCGCGTTGTAGCGATCAACCGTGTTACTAAAGTTGTTAAAGGTGGACGTCGTCTACGTTTCGCAGCACTAGTAGTTGTTGGTGACAAAAACGGTCACGTAGGCTTTGGTACTGGTAAAGCTCAAGAAGTACCTGAAGCAATTCGTAAAGCAATCGAAGACGCTAAGAAAAACCTAGTCGAAGTACCAATGGTAGGAACTACACTTCCTCACGAAGTTATTGGTGTATTCGGCGGCGGACGTATCTTAATGAAACCAGCCGTTGAAGGTTCTGGAGTTGCCGCTGGTGGACCAGTTCGTGCCGTCTTGGAATTAGCTGGGGTTGCCGATGTAACTTCTAAATCTTTAGGTTCAAATACACCGATCAACGTTGTTCGTGCAACTGTTGAAGGCTTGACTCAATTGAAAAAAGCAGAAGAAGTAGCGCAATTACGCGGTATCTCTGTTGAAAACTTAGCTAATTAAGGAGGACGAATGAAATGGCTGAATTAAAAATTACTTTAAAACGCAGTATTATCGGACGTCCTCAAAACCAACGTGACACTGTTAAAGCGTTGGGTCTTAAAAAAATGAACAGCACAGTTGTTAAACCAGCCAATGATGCAATCAAAGGTATGGTTAATACAGTGTCTCATTTAGTGGACGTAGAAGAAGTTTAATAAGACAATGATGATTAAAATCTAAGGAGGTGCCAATATAATGAAACTTCATGAATTACAACCTGCCGAAGGTTCACGTAAAGTTCGCAACCGCGTTGGACGTGGTACTTCATCAGGTAACGGAAAAACATCTGGACGTGGTCAAAAAGGTCAAAAGGCTCGTTCAGGCGGTGGTGTACGTTTAGGTTTTGAAGGTGGACAAACTCCTTTATTCCGTCGTTTACCAAAACGCGGATTTACTAACGTGAATCGTAAAGAATACGCTGTAATCAATCTAGATGTCTTAAATCGTTTTGAAGATGGAACTGAAGTAACACCTGTTGCTCTAGTTGAAGCTGGAATCGTGAAAAACGAAAAAGCTGGAATCAAAGTTTTAGGAAACGGATCATTAGATAAAAAACTAACCGTTAAAGCAGCAAAATTCTCTAAACATGCTCAAGAAACAATTGAAGCTGCTGGTGGTTCAATCGAGGTGATTTAATGTTCAAACTTTTAAAGGATTCATTCAAAGTTCAGAACATCCGATCACGGATCTTGTTTACTGTCTTAATGCTGTTAGTATTCCGGCTTGGTGCACAAATCACTGTGCCGGGAGTTGATGCGCATGGACTGCAAGGCCTGAGTGAGATGCCATTTTTCAGAATGTTGAATATGGTTAGTGGCTCAGCTATGCAAAACTTCTCTATCTTCTCGATGGGGGTTTCTCCATATATTACTGCTTCAATCGTTATTCAGTTGTTGCAGATGGATATCATTCCTAAATTTGTTGAATGGTCAAAACAAGGGGAAGTGGGACGTAAAAAGCTAAATCAAGCAACTCGCTATTTAACTTTAGTCTTGGCTTTCATCCAGTCTGTAAGTATCACAGCTGGATTTGACTATTTTGCGCAATTTGGTTTTGTTCCAAACCGTAATGTTCAGACGTTTGTTACAATCGGCGTAATCCTTACTGCTGGTACAATGTTTGTTACATGGTTGGGGGAACAGATCACTGAAAAGGGAATCGGTAACGGTGTATCAATGATTATCTTTGCGGGGATCATTTCACGATTGCCACAAAGCATCAAAGATATCTATGATGATTATTTCGTGAACATCGATTCTAGTGATCTTTGGAAATCTGTTATTTTTGTTGTGATTTTACTTATCGCTATCGTGTTGATTGTCGTTTTTGTAACGTACTTTCAACAAGCGGAAAGAAAAATTCCGATTCAATATACAAAACAAGTCGTTGGGGCACCAACAAGCAGTTATTTACCGCTAAAAGTAAATGCTGCCGGAGTTATTCCGGTTATCTTCGCCAGCTCATTTATTGCGACTCCAAATGCGGTGTTGCAGGCATTAGCTAGCAAGTATAGCGCGGAAGGCTGGTACGATATGTTAACGAAGCTATTCAGTTATGATACCGTTCCGGGTGCTGCGATTTATACTGTTCTGATTGTTGCCTTCACCTTTTTCTATGCGTTTGTTCAGGTTAATCCTGAAAAATTAGCAGAGAACTTACAAAAACAAGGAAGTTACATTCCTCGTGTGAGACCAGGTAAAGGAACAGAAGAATATGTTTCTGCAATTTTAATGCGTTTAAGCGTAGTCGGAGCTATTTTCTTAGGTTTGATTGCCTTGATTCCAATTATCGCACAAATGATTTGGAATTTACCTCAATCAATTGGTTTAGGTGGAACAAGTCTTTTGATCGTCGTTGGTGTGGCGTTAGAAACTGCAAAACAATTAGAAGGACTCATGTTGAAACGACGGTATGTCGGATTCATGGATGAAGAGTAGATTCGTGTGTTGAGGGTCATCCTCAACGCCGTTCTCGCTTCAAATATTTAGGAGGGAAATCAATGAACCTGATCTTAATGGGACTGCCAGGCGCAGGAAAAGGAACACAAGCAGAAAGAATTGTTGCAACGTACAATATTCCGCATATCAGCACGGGGGATATGTTCCGAGAAGCAATCAAAAACGAGACAACACTCGGATTGAAAGCAAAATCATATATGGATGCAGGGGATTTGGTCCCAGATGAAGTTACTAACGGTATCGTGAAGGAGCGTTTAGCGCAAAAGGACACTGATAAAGGGTTCTTGTTAGACGGATTCCCTCGTACTTTAGATCAAGCCAAAGCATTAGCTGAAATGTTAACGGACTTGAATAAAAAGATTGATGCTGTGATTGAAATTCAAGTAGCAGAAGAAGTGTTAGTTGAACGTTTGGCAGGACGCTTCATGTGCCGCAACTGTGGTGCGACTTATCATAAAATCTTCAATCCTACAAAAGTAGAAGGTACTTGTGATCGCTGTGGTGGTCATGAATTTTATCAACGTGAAGATGATAAGCCAGAAACAGTTAAAAATCGTTTGTCTGTAAATGTTAAAAACAGCGAACCAATTTTAGCTTACTATAATGAAGAAGGTCTGTTATATCCAGTTGATGGAGATCGTGAAATTGATGCCGTATTTGCGGATGTAGAAAAGATTATCGAAAAATAATTTTGCCTGCCGACTTGAGATGCAGTTTATCTTGCCAAGTTCGATGTTTTATGATAGAATTTGTCAGTCCGACTTCTAGCTTTTTTTAGAAGTTTAACTTTAGAATTACGGTGGGAACTGCAGTTTCCGCCATTTTATCGTGTGAAAATGCGAAACAACTACAAGGAGGTACTCTGCGTGGCAAAAGAAGATATGATTGAAATCGAAGGAACAGTCGTCGAAACTTTGCCGAATGCAATGTTTAAAGTCGAATTGGAAAACGGACACGAAGTTCTTGCACACGTATCTGGTAAAATCCGGATGTATTATATTCGAATCTTACCTGGAGATAAGGTTACAGTAGAACTTTCTCCATATGATTTGAGCCGTGGTCGCATTACCTATCGCTTTAAGTAAGTTGTACTCCGTAAAACTTCAGGAGGTATAATCATGAAAGTAAGACCATCAGTAAAACCAATGTGTGAACATTGTAAAGTAATTCGTCGTAATGGACGCGTTATGGTGATTTGCCCAGCAAACCCAAAACATAAACAACGTCAAGGATAATTGGAGGTGTAATTAAGTATGGCTCGTATTGCAGGAGTAGATATTCCTCGTGATAAACGCGTGGTAATTTCACTTACTTATATTTACGGTATTGGAAATACTACAGCGAAACAAATTTTAGCCAACGCAGGCGTTTCTGAAGATGTTCGTGTACGTGACTTAACGAATGAACAAACAGACGCTATCCGTGCTGAAGTTGATAAATTAAAAGTTGAAGGCGATCTTCGTCGTGAAACTAACTTAAACATCAAACGTTTGATGGAAATCGGTTCATACCGTGGAATTCGTCATCGTCGTGGCTTGCCTACACGTGGACAAAACACTAAGAACAACGCTCGTACTCGTAAAGGCCCAGCTCGCGCTATTGCCGGCAAGAAAAAATAATTAGTGAAGGAGGTATAAATCTTCATGGTAGCAAAGAAAGTCAATCGTAAACGTCGTGTGAAGAAGAATATCGAAACAGGTATTGCTCATATTCATTCGACTTTCAATAATACAATCGTCATGATCACTGATGCTAGCGGTAACGCTGTAGCATGGTCATCTGCAGGTTCATTAGGTTTCAAAGGTAGTAAGAAATCAACTCCTTTCGCTGCTCAAATGGCTGCTGAAACTGCAACAAAAGCTGCAATGGAACATGGATTGAAAAGTGTTGAAGTCACTGTTAAAGGACCTGGTTCTGGTCGTGAAGCAGCGATTCGTTCATTGCAAGCAACTGGTTTAGAAGTAACTGCAATTCGTGACGTGACTCCAGTACCTCATAATGGATGCCGCCCTCCAAAACGCCGTCGTGTTTAATGAGTGCCCAACTCTATGAGTTTTACAGGAACGTCATTGAACAAGACACTTTTCGTTTTGAAAGGGGTAAAAGACAAGAATGATTGAATTCGAAAAACCAAGAATCACAAAAATTGATGAAGACAGAGATTATGGCAAGTTCGTTGTTGAACCTTTGGAAAGAGGTTATGGAACTACTTTAGGTAATTCTCTACGTCGTATTCTACTTTCTTCTTTACCAGGCGCTGCCATTACCAATATTCAAATCGATGGGGTGTTACACGAATTTTCAACCATCAAAGGTGTAAGAGAAGACGTTGTACAAATCATCTTGAATATCAAAGGTTTAGCGTTGAAATTATTTGCGGAAGAAGAAAAAACCCTTGAGATCGATATTACTGGACCAGCTACGGTAACTGCCGGCGATATTATCGTTGACAGCGACGTTGAAATCTTGAATAAAGATATGTACATTTGTACTGTTGCTGAAGGTGCGACATTCCATGCTCGCCTAACAGTAAAACCTGGTCGAGGCTATGTTCAAGCAGACGAAAATAAAAAGGAAGATATGCCAATTGGTGTCCTTCCAGTCGATTCTATCTATACACCGGTACGTAAAGTCAACTACCAAGTTGAAAATACACGTGTTGGTCGTCGTGATGACTTCGATAAATTAACGATGGAAATTTGGACTGACGGATCGATCATTGCTCAAGAAGCATTGAGTCTTGCAGCGAAAATTTTAACTGAACATTTAGATATTTTTGTAAATCTTACTGATGAAGCGAAAAATGCTGAAATCATGGTAGAAAAAGAAGAAACACAAAAAGAAAAAATGTTGGAAATGACCATCGAAGAACTAGACCTGTCTGTACGTTCGTACAATTGCTTGAAACGTGCCGGAATTAATACGGTTCAAGAATTAACGAATAAATCTGAACCTGAAATGATCAAAGTACGTAATTTAGGACGTAAATCACTTGAAGAAGTGAAGGCTAAGTTACATGATCTTGGTTTAGGACTACGTAAAGACGATTAATATTGTTGACAAAGGAGGGAAACCTACGTGAGTTATCGTAAATTAGGACGCACATCTAGCCAACGTAAGGCAATGTTGCGTGACTTAACAACTGACTTAATTATCAACGAACGCATCGTTACGACTGAAGCTCGTGCGAAAGAAGTTCGTTCAACTGCTGAAAAGATGATTACTTTAGGAAAACGCGGGGATCTTCATGCACGTCGCCAAGCTGCAAGCTTTGTACGTAATGAAGTCGCTGATGTTCGCGAAGAAAACGAAGAAATCGTTACTGAAACTGCATTGCAAAAATTATTTAACGATATTGCTCCTCGTTACGCTGAACGTCAAGGTGGATACACTCGTATCTTGAAAACTGAACCTCGTCGCGGCGACAACGCCCCTATGGTTGTTTTAGAACTTGTATAATAATCACTCTTCACTTTATAGATGATTCTTTTAGAGTGTTATGATGTTGGAGATTTTCTCCGAGTCTAGCTCAGCGCCGCTTCCCAGAATGTCTGGGAAGCTGGCACTCATCATAAAGTGTTTTTTTATACCCAAAAACACTGTCAAGACAGATCGGTATACAAAAGCATTTTATTGAGTATCAAGGATTGATAAAGTGAAGCTTTTTTGCTAGTCTTAGTACATATTTGCAATGAAGTGGAAAGGTGTAACCATGAAGCCAATTATTGAAATCAATCAAATTGAATTTAGCTATCAAGAAGAAGCAACTCCTGCTTTAAAGGATATTAGTTTCTCGATTAAAAAAGGCGAGTGGGTCGCGATTGTTGGGCACAATGGATCAGGAAAATCAACATTAGCCAAAGCAATCAACGGTCTGCATTTGCCTCAAAAAGGAACGGTTACTGTCGGAGGAATGACATTATCTGAGGAGTCTGTTTGGGATGTTCGTCGAATGGTCGGGATGGTTTTTCAAAATCCGGACAATCAATTTGTCGGAGCGACGGTCGAGGATGATGTAGCTTTCGGATTGGAAAATCAGGGAATCGAACGAAGTGAAATGCAGCGACGTGTTCAAGATGCATTGGAAAAAGTAAAAATGCAAGAGTTTGCAACGCGTGAGCCTGCCCGCCTTTCTGGTGGTCAGAAGCAACGAGTGGCAATCGCAGGAGTAGTAGCTTTGCGCCCTGACATCATTATTTTGGATGAAGCAACAAGCATGTTAGATCCTGAAGGTCGAGATGATGTTATTGCAACAATACGTAAGATTAAAGAAGAAAGTGATTTGACTGTTATCTCTATCACACATGATATTGATGAAGCAGCTAGTGCCAATCGCATCCTAGTGATGAGAGACGGGGAACTGTATCAAGAAGGATCCCCAGATGAAATTTTTTCTGCTGGACCGGAATTAGTTTCGTTGGGCCTAGATTTACCATTTCCTGAGAAGTTAAAATCAGCATTAAAGGATCGCGGTATAAATGTACCCGCGAACTATTTGGATGAAGAAGGGATGATGGACTGGTTATGGACATCCGTTTTGAAAAAGTAAGCTACGTTTATCAACCGAATACTCCCTTTGAACAACGGGCGCTTTATGATATTGATTTGAATATTAAAGAAGGTTCTTACACAGCATTGGTAGGGCATACTGGTAGTGGGAAATCGACTTTGTTACAACACTTGAATGCATTATTGAAGCCAACTGACGGTCAAGTTATGATTGGGGAACGAACGATTACACCAACGACAGATAACAAGAATTTAAAACCTGTACGAAAAAAGGTGGGAATTGTTTTTCAGTTTCCAGAAGCTCAACTTTTTGAAGAAACCGTAGCAAAGGACATTGCTTTTGGACCGAAAAATTTCGGTGTTAGTGATGAAGAAGCATTGGCATTAGCAGAAGAAAACTTAAAATTAGTTGGACTAGATGAAGAATATCTTGAACGCTCACCATTTGAGCTTTCTGGCGGTCAAATGCGCCGTGTAGCTATTGCTGGTGTTCTGGCTATGGAGCCTGAGGTTTTGGTCTTAGACGAGCCGACAGCGGGTTTAGATCCACTAGGCCGTAAAGAGATGATGGAAATGTTTTGGCGTCTTCATAAGGAAAAAAACATAACGATCGTCCTAGTTACACATTTAATGGATGACGTCGCGAATTTTGCTGATTATGTTTATGTTTTAGAAAAAGGACATGTGGCAAAACATGGTGATCCGCAAACGGTATTTGAAGATGTTGCCTGGTTAAAGGAAAAGCAATTAGGTGTACCGCAAGCAACTGCTTTTGCTGAAAAAATGCAGGCTCGCGGCGTGAATTTTGAAGCGTTACCTTTAACTGAAAATGAGTTGGCAGACTGGATCGTAAAATTTGCAGGAGGTCCTGCTCATGATGAATAAATTGATTTTTGGTCGTTATATTCCAGGTGATTCTCTGATTCACCGTCTGGATCCACGAGCAAAATTGGTCGCAAGTTTTTATTTTATCGGAATTATTTTTTTGGCGAATAATTGGCAAAGCTATCTATTTCTAGGAGCTTTTACGATGTTCGCAGTATTCCTATCTAAAATTAATTTGAACTTCTTTTTGAAGGGTGTTAGACCACTAATTTGGTTAATTATTTTTACAGTCGCGTTGCAGATGCTGTTTACGCGAGGCGGAACCTTGTATTGGTCGTGGGGCGTCTTTAGTCTTTCTTCTTATGGAATCCAAAACGGGCTATTTATCTTTTGCCGATTTGTTCTAATCATTTTTATGTCGACGTTGCTAACATTAACAACGCCGCCGCTATCAATGTCTGATGCGATTGAATCATTGTTAAATCCTTTAAAAAGATTTCATTTGCCAGTACATGAGATCGCCTTGATGTTGTCGATCGCTTTGCGGTTTGTACCGACATTAATGGATGAAACGGAAAAGATCATGAATGCTCAGCGTGCTCGTGGTGTTGATTTCAGTGATGGGAATTTGATTCAGAAAGTCAAAGCAATAGTACCGTTATTGATTCCTTTATTTGTCAGCAGCTTCAATCGTGCGGAGGATTTGGCGACGGCGATGGAAGCTCGTGGATATCGCGGCGGTGAAGGTCGAAGTAAGTATCGTAAATTAAAGTGGGCATCACGAGATACAATCGTTCTCGTTGTTTTTGCTCTCGCAACAGTCATTTTAATCTTTTTACGCAGTTAAGCTTGGAGTGATCCAGGCTTTTTTTACAGTCTTTGTTAATTTTAACTTATGAATTCGATGGTCTTTTCTTTATGGTAGGATGAATGAAGGAGTAAGCAATTGGAGGAGAAAAAATGACTGAAGAACGTCCAAAACTGCAAATTGGATTGAAGCCAGAAATATTTCGAGAATATTATTATTTGAAAGCAGAACTACAAACTTTCTGTCAGGAACATGGATTATCTAAATCAGGAAGTAAAGCAGAACTAAATGAACGGATCGAATATTTTTTGCAAACAGGTGAACAGTTAGCAAGGCCAGTGAAGGAAAAACGGTCGGTTCGTACAGAGGAATTAACGCTAGAAAGTTTGATTGAAGAGAATATTATTTTTTCAGAAGTTCATCGCGCTTTTTTTAAAAGAGAACTTGGAAATTCTTTTACTTTTAAGGTTGCTTTTCAAAAATGGCTGAAGGCAAATACTGGAAAAACATACCGCGAAGCGATTGCGATCTATCCTGAAATCGTAGCGAAAAAACCACAAAAAATTGATGCACAATTTGAATACAATACCTATATTCGTGATTTTTTTGCTGACAATCAAGGTCGCTCTTTGCAAGAGGCGATTGTTTGTTGGAAGTATAAAAAGTCACTCCCGGGTAGTAACAACTATCAATCAGAGGATTTAAGTGCGTTGGATTTCGAATAAAAAGCTGCTATAATGACTTCGGCAGAAATTAGTTGAGGAGATGGATCATAGTTCTAACCTTAACAATCGGGTTCATTAATAGTAAATAGGAGAATAGCATGGTCAGATATAAAGCAGTGATTGCTTATGATGGTACAAATTTTAATGGGTTTCAACGACAGCCGAATGGGCGAACGGTACAGGAGGAAGTCGAAAAGACGTTACAAAAAATGAATAATGGACAGCCAGTGACGATTTTTGGATCTGGTCGAACAGATGCTGGAGTCCATGCAATCGGACAAGTGATTCATTTTGATTATCCGCAGGAACGACCGTTAGAGCGGATGCGGTTCGCATTAGATACCCAGACGCCTGAAGATATCGCGGTTTCTTCAGTAGAAATTGTAGCGGACGATTTTCATGCGCGGTATCATGTCGTTGAGAAGACGTATCGTTTCAAAGTTCAAATAGCTAAGCCGCGAAGTCCCTTTCGCCGTTATTATGCGGCCTATTACCCTTATCCATTAGACTTAGATTTGATTCGTCGGGCGTTGCCAGATTTATTAGGTACGCATGATTTCACCTCTTTTTGTGCGACAGGTGGTTCGATCGAGGATAAGGTCCGGACGATTTATCAAGCGGATTTGGTTGTGAATGAGGATGAGACGGAATTGACCTTTATTTTTAGAGGGAATGGTTTTCTGTATAAGATGATTCGGATATTAGTTGGAACCTTATTAAAAATTGGGAATGGACGTATCCCGGCGGAGAGTATTCCAGCGATCATTGAAGCAAAGGATCGTAATGCCGCTGGACCAACTGCTCATCCAGAAGGCTTGTATTTAGCCGAAGTAAAATATGAATAGCAAAAAAGCATCCAATAACAGTCACAAGTGATTATTGTTGGATGCTTTTTTAGGCTTTTACTTCAGCGGCGAGTTGGGTCAATTTATGAACGTCTAGAATAAGGTATCCCTTTTTTATTTTTTTCAGGTAGCCATCCTCCACAAACTGTGCAATCACGAAAAGGAGATGACGATAAGAAACACCTAAATATTCGGCGACTTGAGTGTGTTTCTCACGGTAAGTCCCTTCGTTTTGTGTTAAAAGAATAAAGGCCGCTAAACGTTGTGAAAGCGGAAAGCCCTGATTTTGAGTTGAAGCTTTGATGTTTCGATAATTTTTATGAGCAAAGTAGATGCAGAGCTTTTGGAGAAAGAGCGCATCCTCTAGTAATCGCTTCTGACAGTCTTGTCTCGATAAGGCTAAGCACCAACAGTCCTCGATTGCTTGGACACTAAAGGCAGTTTGGTTTTCATCAACGAGCTCCATCTCACCGATAAAACAAGGTGGGGAAAAGAAATCAATCAGAGCGACTTTCCCATTGGCTAAGGTGTCGTATAATTTGGCTTTGCCCTTCACTAAGTAGAATAAATGCGTAGGTTGGTGATCTTCCTTGACGATGTAGCTGTTGGCCGGAAAGAAAAATAATTGCGTATCTAAACTGACATCGAAGGAAAACTGCTCAAGGTAGTCAGATGATCGAATGAATTGCTGTTTTAATTTTTCGTTTTGCAACTTCTTCATTTTTTCTACCTCCTTATGTGAGAATTCTCATACTTATCATAAGCAGGAACTTACTATAATGCAAATAGATAAAGGAAATTAATTTTTTAGGGGGCTATAAAATGGAGAAACGGAAAATTATTTTAGATTGCGATCCGGGACATGATGATGCGATTACGATGTTGATGGCAGCGGCACATCCGAAAATTGATTTGTTAGGGATCACTATTGTAGCAGGAAATCAAACGCTAGACAAAACAGTGGTGAATGGATTGAATGTCTGTCAATTGCTGGGCATTGATGCGAAAGTCTATGCAGGGATGCCAAAACCGATGGTGCGGGAACAAGTAGTAGCTGATAACGTTCACGGGGAATCTGGTTTGGACGGTCCAGTTTTTGGTCCATTACATCGGCAAGTAGAAGAAACACATGCGGTTAAATATATCATTGATACGTTGTTGGCGAGCGACGGGGATATCACACTTGTTCCGGTTGGTCCGTTAACCAATATTGCAGTGGCGATGCGAATGGAGCCATTGATCATTCCAAAAATCAAAGAAATTGTTTTGATGGGCGGCGCTTATGGAACAGGGAACTTCACACCATCTGCTGAATTTAACATTTTTGCCGATCCAGAGGCAGCCCATGTCGTCTTTAGTTCTGGTGCACCGATTGTTATGATGGGGCTTGATCTAACGCATCAAACAATTTGTACAGAAGATATTATCGAACGTATGGAAGGCGTTGGGAATGTCGCAGGGAAGCTATTTGGTGACATTATGCGCTTCACGTTGAAAAGCCAATTTGAATGCTTTGGGTTAGCTGCGGGTCCTCTGCATGATGCTACATGTGTGGGTTATCTAATTTCTCCAGAGATATTTGAAACACAGGAAATGTATGTCGAAATCGATATCAATCGTGGACCTTGCTATGGTCGGACCGTTTGTGATGAGCTGTATGTGCTAGGTCAGCCGTCGAATGTCAAAGTAGGTAAGAAGATCAATGCGGAGCATTTTTGGGATCTGGTTGAAGAGTGTATCCGAATGTATTCAGATGTCTATGCAGAAGCAAAATAGATAGTTGAAACCAGAGAGAGGCAACTTATTTAAAAATTGAGATCGGTTGTTTCTCTTTGAAAATTTGTAAACGATTTAAAAACGAGATGTGTGAATGAATACAAACGAGGAGTGAGTTTAAATGAAAGTCGTTGTTGTTGGAAGCATCAATTTGGATTTAGTTGTTCAAGCAGACCGTTTTCCTAAGATTGGCGAGACGATGTTTGGCACCGATAGTAAAATGCTGCCAGGAGGAAAGGGTGCTAACCAAGCGGTTGCTGCGGCACGATTGGGTGCAGATGTGACGATGATTGGGTGTGTCGGCGAAGATGCTTATGGTGAGATTGTCTTAAAAAATTTTCAAGAGAATATGCTCGATACGTCATGCATCAAAAAGGTCGCTGAACCAACGGGCGTTGCCTACATCACGATTGCAGAAAATGATAATTCGATCATTCTCGTGCAAGGGGCTAACGCGTGTGTTGATCGTTCATTGATTGATAAGTATCAGGCACAAATTTTAGCTGCCGATATTGTGATCACGCAATGTGAGATTCCAATCGAAACGATCAGATACCTAATTGATTTTTGTGCGGAAAATGACGTGCATTTGATATTAAACCCAGCGCCAACTCCAGAAATCGCGCCTGAATATTTAGCTAAAGTAACATTTTTAACACCGAATGAGATTGAAATCAATCAATTGTTTCAGCAGGATGCTCAGACTGTTTTGCGGGAGCATCCCAATCAGATCATTATGACGTATGGTGCGAAAGGTGTTCGATATCATGATAGAGAAAAATTAATGGAGGTCCCAAGCTATAAGGTGCCCGTGATTGATACGACTGGAGCTGGAGATACTTTTAATGCGGCATTTGCAGTGGCGTATGCCAAGGATCAAGAATTGGAGAAGGCGATCACATTTGCTAATCTTGCTGCCAGTAAGACGGTTCAAGGGCTAGGAGCGCAAAGTGCGATGCCAAGAATCGAAGAGCTAGTTTAACGATAAAAGTGCGCAATAAAGTAAGCGCTAACAAAAATAGGAGGATTTCAAAATGAAAAACACAAAACTTTTTTCTTTAGGTGTTGTTGCAATGGCAGCTTTAATGACGATCAGCGGGTGCGGTGGTGGAAATAAGAGCAGTGCAACAGGCAAAGAGGATAGCGATCATAGTGTTGTGATGGTTACGGATGTCAGCGGGGTAGATGATAAATCCTTCAACCAATCTGCTTGGGAAGGATTGCAGAAGTGGGGAAAAGAGCAGAAGTTCAAACGCGGGATCGGCGGGTATGACTATATTCAATCCAATGAGATCGCCCAGTTCGCCTCTAACATTGACACGGCTGTATCGAATGGCTTCAAGACGGTTTTCGGGATCGGATACCTTTTAGCGGATTCGATCGAAGCAGCGGCGGGACAAAATCCCGAAACGAATTTTGTCATTATTGATACGGTGATCGAAGGAAAGGATAATGTCGTTTCGGCGACCTTTAGAGATAACGAAGTCGGCTATCTCGCTGGTGTCTCAGCTGCTTATACGACCAAAACCGATAAGGTTGGATTTATTGGCGGAGAAGAGGGCAAAGTCATTGATCGTTATGAAGCTGGATTTACCAAAGGTGTAAAGGATACTGCGAAGAAATTAAATAAGGATATTTCCGTTGACGTGAAATATGCGGCCTCCTTCGGCGATCCAGCCAAGGGGAAAGCCTTAGCAGCGAATATTTATCAAAATGGAGCAGACATTATTTATCAAGCTGCCGGCGGTACCGGTGCAGGGGTGTTCTCAGAAGCAAAAGCGTTGAATCAGGATAAAAATGAAGCAGACAAAGTTTGGGTGCTTGGTGTGGATCGTGATCAACAAGAAGAAGGCGGCTATAAATCAAAAGATGGGAAGGAAAGTAATTTCTGTTTAGCTTCAACGGTCAAATCGGTTGGCGTGGTCGTGCAGGATATCTCGACTCGAGCGCTAGAGGATAAATTCCCGGGCGGAAAGCATTTATCCTTTGGGTTGAAAGATGGCGGCGTGGAGATGACAGACGGCTATTTGAGTGATGAAGCAAAGGCGGCCGTAAAAGATGCCAAAGAACAAATCATTGCCGGTGATGTAAAGGTTCCGGAAACACCGGAAGATTAGACTGATCGTGCCCGCTGATCTTGGCGGGCACTCTTTGAACAGGAGAGGTGTGAATGAAAAATGACAGAAGAGCAATATGTCATTGAGATGCGGAAGATCACCAAGCAATTTGGTGATTTCAAAGCGAATGACGAGATCAATCTGAAAATTCGGAAAGGCGAGATCCATGCTTTATTAGGAGAAAATGGAGCAGGTAAATCAACACTGATGAACGTGTTGTCAGGGTTATTGCAGCCGACTTCCGGTGAGATATACATGGATGGCCAAGCAGTCAAAATTACGAGTCCTACTAGAGCAAATCAGCTAGGAATCGGGATGGTCCATCAGCATTTTATGCTGGTCGATGCGTTTACGGTTACGGAGAATATTATTTTAGGTAGTGAAATGAGCACTAACGGTATGCTGGATACGCAAAAAGCCAAGGAAGAAATCACTCGTTTGTCCAATGATTATGGATTACAGGTCGATCCAGATGCGTATATCCGAGATATATCGGTCGGGATGCAGCAGCGGGTAGAGATTTTGAAAACGTTATATCGCGGTGCAAATGTTTTGATCTTTGATGAACCAACAGCCGTCTTAACACCGCAGGAAATTGACGAGCTGATCGAGATCATGGCGACATTAGTCAAAGAAGGAAAATCGATCATTTTGATCACTCATAAACTTGATGAGATCAAAAAGGTAGCGGATCGTTGTTCAGTTATTCGAAGGGGACGCTACATCGGAACCGTTGATGTGGAGGATGTTAGTTCGCAGGAGTTGGCAGATATGATGGTTGGCCGTTCCGTTTCTTTTAAAACAGACAAACAGGCAGCCAATGTTGGCGAAGTTGTTCTGTCGATCAAAGATTTAGTCGTGAAGGAAAGCCGCGGACTTGAAGCGGTCAAAAATTTAAGCTTAGAGGTTCATCGCGGAGAAGTGTTAGGGATCGCCGGTATTGATGGCAACGGACAATCAGAATTGATCCAAGCATTGACTGGATTGCGTAAGATCGAAAGCGGCACTATCACCATTAATGGTAAAGATGCCACGAATAATAAGCCAAGAGAAATCACCGAGATAGGTGTTGGACACGTGCCGGAGGATCGGCACAAATACGGTTTGGTTCTACCCTTGCCTTTGTCCGAAAATATTACGTTGCAAACTTATTATCAAGAGCCGTTTAGTAAAAAGGGTATTTTAAATTTTACTGAAATTCAACAATACGCTAAGCGTTTGATCGAAGAATACGATGTACGGACGACAAGCGAACAGGCACCAGCAGCTTCTCTATCTGGCGGGAATCAGCAAAAAGCGATCATCGCCCGGGAAGTTGATCGTGATCCAGAACTATTGATTGTCGCACAGCCAACACGCGGTCTGGATGTCGGGGCAATCGAATATATTCATAAGCGTTTAGTAGAGCAGCGAGATAAAAATAAGGGTGTTCTGCTGGTGAGCTTTGAGTTAGATGAAATTCTAAATGTTTCTGATCGTATTGCCGTTATCCATGCAGGTGAGATCGTCGGAATCGTTGATTCAAAGGAAACATCGGAAAATGAATTGGGCTTATTGATGGCTGGCTATAGCTTGGATGATGCGCGAAAAGAGTTAGTAAAGGTTGGTGAAACAAATGAATGATCGTTCAGCACAGATCAGAAATGCTTTGGTTCCGATTATTTCAGTGATTCTAGGCTTTTTGCTTGGCGGACTATTGATGTTAGTAACAGGATATAACCCGATCATGGGGTATCAAGCGATGTTCCGCTCGGCGTTTCAAAGCAGTATCTCAGTCGGTGAAATATTAGTTGGTGCGGGACCTTTGATTTTTACAGCTTTAGGCTTTTCGGTAGCGAATTCCGCGGGGTTTTTTAACGTTGGGCTATCTGGACAAGCTTTGTGCGGCTGGGTAGCAAGTATTTGGGTCGCGCTGAGCATGCCGACAGCGCCCAAATTAGTCGTTGTACCATTAGCAATTATTGCAGGAGCGTTGGCGGGAGCTGTAGCGGCGGCGATCCCAGGACTGCTACGGGCCTATTTCGGAACGAGCGAAGTAATCGTCACCATCATGATGAATTATGTATTGTTGTATACGGCCAATCATCTGGTGAACAATGTCATGTCACCGGATATCATCTCCAATAAGGGCGTGACGAAAATCGTAGGAACCAACGGCTTGTTGCGAGAACCGTGGTTGACCAATCTTTTTGGCGGGTCGCGGGTCAATCTGGGATTTGTTTTGGCTCTGATTTTTTTAGGCTTGGTTTGGTTTTTGATGAAACGAACGACTTTAGGATTTGAGATCCGATCTGTCGGGATCAATCCATTCGCTTCTGAATATGCAGGAATGAGCAGCAAGCGTACGATCGTGATCTCGATGATTATTTCTGGACTGCTAGCAGGTTTAGGGGGTGTGGTTCAAGGGTTAGGCACTTTTGGGAATTATTTTGTTCAGGGTTCTTCTATCAGTATTGGATTTGATGGTATGGCAGTCTCGTTATTAGGAAATGGCGGTTCAGTCGGGATTCTTTTGTCGACCTTGTTATTCAGTATTTTGAAGCTTGGTGGACAGGGAATGCAGTTTGCTGGTGTTCCTAGTGAACTGGCAAATAGTGTCATTCCGCTGATCATTTTCTTTGTGGGAATTAATTATGTGGTTCGCGTTGCTTTGACAAAAGTTCGCATGGCAAAAAAAGCAGAAGAAAAGAGCGAAGAGGTAAAAATGCAGACGCTAAAGCAAGAAGGAGTTGATTTGGAATGAACATTCAATTGTTAGGCTCGCTGATTTCCCAAACACTCGTTTATTCTGCCCCATTGATTTTGACGGCGCTAGGTGGTGTGTTCTCAGAACGCAGCGGTATTGTCAATGTCGGGCTAGAAGGAATCATGGTGACCGGAGCGTTTAGTTCAGTTATTTTTAATTTAAGTTTTGCGAACCACTTTGGAGCATTTACTCCTTGGTTAGGGGTATTAGTTGGAGGAATCATCGGATTATTATTTTCATTGTTGCATGCTGTGGCGACGATAAATTTTCGAGCGGATCATGTAATTAGCGGAACCGTGATGAATCTATTAGCTCCTCCATTGACGATTTTTCTTATCAAGGTAATGTATGGAAAAGGGCAAACCGATACGATCCAAGAGCAGTTTGGTTATTTCGATTTTCCTGGATTAAGTAAGATTCCGATTATTGGTGATTTATTCTTCAGTAAGACCAGCTTGCCTGCTTATTTTGCGATTGTTGTCGCTTTAGCTGCTTGGTTCATTATTTATAAGACAAAATTCGGACTGCGTTTACGTTCAGTCGGAGAGAATCCGCAGGCAGCCGATACGCTAGGAATCAACGTTTATGCGATGCGTTATGCAGGAGTAATGATTTCAGGTTTTCTTGGCGGCGTGGGTGGTGCTGTATTTGCTCAATCAATCGCAGGCCGTTTCGCGATAACGACGATCGCAGGACAAGGATTTATTTCACTGGCAGCGATGATCTTTGGAAAATGGAATCCGCTAGGGGCTATGGGTGCAGCGATGTTCTTTGGCTTTGCACAAAATTTGAGTATTGCTGGAGCCAATCTACCGGTTATTTCGCAGATTCCAGATGTTTATTTACAATCGGCTCCTTATGTATTAACAATCCTTGTATTAGTGCTCTTCTTAGGTAAAGCTACCGGGCCAAAAGCAGGGGGAGTCAACTATATCAAATCAAAATAATTTGTATAAAAAACAGGAGGCTCATGTTGAGCCTCCTGTTTTGCTTATTGACGTTGATCTTTTTTCGATTTCAACATTCGCAGATAAAGAACGAACATCCCGATCGCTACTATGAAGGAAACAGCACCGGCAATAAAGCCTTTTGGCATATAACTGAAAGTTACTTTGTGTTTGCCCTTTGGTACATGGATACTGACAAAAGCGTTTTGGAAGGCTTTTGTCTCGACTTTTTTACCATCGATTTTGGCAGACCAGCCTTCATCATATGGAATAGTCGTGATCAATGTTTGGGCTTTATTGCTGTTTACAGTTCCTTCAGCACTGTGTTTGCCGACTTTCATGTCTACACCGTTATCTTTAATCTTATCTACTGCTAGTCGATAAGCGACTGTATCCAAAGCTAAAACTTGTGGATTCTGGAAGCTAATGGATTTTGTTCCATAGAAGCTGGCAGTAAAGGTAACCATCGTTGCTTGTTGGTAATAGCCTAAATCATAATATTGTCCGCTGATCCCAATTTGCGCTTGCCGCGTTTGGCCGTTAGCGGTGACGGTCGCTGTTGAGCTTTCTAATTCAGCGAAATCGTAAGGATAGAGACTCAGATAAGCTTGTGTATTTGCGGGAACTTGAACCTTCCAAGTAACGTCTTTTGCCACGTTTCCTTGTTTTTCGGTAATTGTTGTAATATTCCCCGCGTTAGTGACGTTAGCATTTTTTGTGTCTATTTGCGTAATCGGTAAAAACTGGAAGTATTGGAACTGTTCTTGCGATAAAGCGTTAAATAATTGTGTTTGTGTACCTAGATTATCATTTGGTGAAGCCTGTAGTTTATCGATGCTCTGCGGTGCAGTGAAGGCTAATGGCAAGGCATAATTATTCTCGAAAAGATTATACTCGCCGACGCTATTTTTCTTAGTAAAACCATATTTATTCAAGTTTTTCGTTTTGGCAATATTGTATTTAATTCCAGTAAAGGCATCCGCTAATAACGTATTGTTTTGATAACGAATATTGAGACTAGTTCCTCGCGAGCGGAAGCCCAACTGATCCATATAACCAGAAGAATGTCGGTTACGGATCGAAGAGAACATGCTGATACCGCTATAACCATAATTAAAGGCATCATTAGAGGAAACAGGATCCAGATTTTCCAGCCGATAAAAGCTATCATTCTCATTTTTCGTTTCGTCGACTAAAGCCTTGATCGAAGGATATGGCTCCGTATAAAGGCTGCGCGACGCATAATTCCAATCCTTTAAAATGCCTTGTGTCATAAAGCTACTATTAATAAATGCCTCTGAAGACATCAATAGCAGTAATAGTATACTTAGCGCTTTTAATGGAATCTTGTTGTAATGATGTGCGGTAAAAATCAGCGCATAGACAGCCAAGAAACCAAGTGTGATATATAAGGAACTATTTTTGAGATAATCGTAGTCTTTTCCCTTCATACCCCAGAAAATCGCAAAGAGAGCGATCAGCATCAGACAGGCAGCGACTAATTGCAAAATATTTTCTCGATCTAATTTCTCCCATCCCCATGCAGCTAATGTAATCACTAAAAATGAGAGCAGGTAGGCATAACGGAATAGGAACATATTTGGCGCATGCATCCCGTGCCAGAATAAATTCATTGGCTGGATATAAAAGCTTGCGATCAAGATTGCGGCTACTGCTCCATAAGCAAGTTTATTTTTCCACGGTATTTTTTTGCAGATAAAGAAAAATAGACAGAAAGCTAATGGCAAAAGTCCAATATAAATAAAAGGAATCGAACCATATTTCGTCGTATCATACGATCCAACGAAATTTTTAGCAATAAAATCCCACCAGCTTGTCGCTTCTGTTTTAAAGGTCGTGATCTGTGTCAATTCCTCACCGTTAGCACGAAGGTCTAGAATTGACGGTAAAATCATAATCATAGATGCAAAGCCAGCTAATAGCGAAGTGAAGCCGTAGGGAATAATACTTTTTTTGTAGCTTTTCCAATTGGTAATCAAACGGGCGATGAAATAGAGGACCGAGAAGACACCGATCATAAAGCCCATATAAAAACTGGTCAAAAACAGCATTAAATAGGAAACAAATAGAACGATCGTTTTTTTCTGATCCATCACGCGATTGATTCCCAAGATGATCAGAGGCAGATAGACAAACGCATCCAGCCACATAATAATTTCTGAATGGGCAATAGCAAAAGACATCAATGCATAAGTAGTGCTTAAAGCCACGCGTGACCAATTAGGCAGCTTGAAGCTACTTTTCGCATAAAACCAAAAAGCTAATCCTGCTGCCCCGATTTTTAACAGCGTAAGAAAATACAACGCATCGGGCATCAGCTGATTAGGAAAGAAAATTACTAACGGAGTAAAAAAACCACCGAGATAATAGGAAACCAGTGATAAATAATTTAACCCCATAGAAGCATTCCAGGTATATAAAAAGCCTTGCTTACCTAAAAGCATATTGCGAAAACTTGCATGAAAATTCGAAAACTGTGAAAAGGCATCACTGGCTAAAATACTACGACTTGATCCGGGATAAATACCGATCGTCAAGTAAACAATCACCATAATTAAAAATGGCAGGAAAAAGCTGGCCAGTAAATACCAACGGTTTTCTTTAAGGTAGTTCTTCATATAAAAATCACCAAACTTCTTTCAACAGACTATTCAAATTTTACCATATAAGTGCCGAAAATAATGTGAAAGAGGTGTGAAGCCAAAGCTAAGAATTTAAAAATGAGCTTGCTCTATTATAAATAAGCAAGCAAAAAAGAGCCGAATCGATCGGCTCTTTGAATTAATAAATTATCTACAAAATAGTAATGTTAAAACACTTAGGGTTCTACGAATACTTAAAACCATGCTGAAATTGAAAGCTAGTTCACATCTTTCTGATGATTTAAAAAACAGTCTGAAACTATAAAGTAAGCGAAGACAGAACTTTGCTTTCTGTGAAAAATAGAAGAAACAAAAAAACCGTTCGTAACTGAACGGTTTGATATTGTTTGATTGGATAATATTAAACGCGCTCAACTTTTCCAGATTTCAAAGCACGAGTTGAGACCCAAACTTTTTTAGGTTTTCCGTCCACTAAAACGCGAACTTTTTGTAAATTAGGTTTTACAGTACGTTTCGTAGCGTTCATAGCGTGAGAACGGTTATTTGCACTTCTTGTTTTACGACCAGTAAAATAGCAAACTTTTGCCATGTGTAGTTTCCTCCTTTAGCCTTGATATTGGAGCGCTTCTTTGGCTCATACTAAAATAAAATAGCACAAATTGACAAGATTGGCAAGTGGATTTTTTTAGAAAGATTGACATTCTAAGGATTTGCAGGTAAATTATACTCTGTTAGCGTAAAAATTTTTAACAAAAGTTTTGATGCAAGAAAGTTAGCAGAAATCTGCGTCAACGCAGGGAGCGCCCTATTAGCAAATCACAATGGAACTTTCTTTTATTTGTCATAGGGCTATGATAAACTATTATAGTAGAAAAAATGGGCAATTAGGCCTATTTAAGGAGGCTAACAACTATGGCTGTGAAAATTAATACACAGACTGGTATGATCGAAATTTCAAACGACGTCATCGCGACGGTTGTCGGCGGTGCAGTTACTGACGTGTTTGGTATCGTCGGTATGGCTAGCAAAAATCAAATCAAAGACAATATCACAGAAATTTTAAGAAAAGAAAATTATTCACGCGGCGTCGTTGTACGTCAAGAAGAGAATGGTATCGCAGTCGACGTCTACACGATTGTCAGCTACGGCACGAAGATCTCAGAAGTATCGCGCAATGTCCAAGAAAAAGTGAAATACAATTTGGAAACGATGCTTGGGGTAACAGCTAACTCAGTGAATGTCTATGTTCAAGGTGTACGTGTTCTGCCAGACTAAAGGCAGCGTTCTTAAGGAGGACTAAGTAAGTGAAGGTAACAGAAATCAGCGCGAGTCAATTCCAAGAAATGGTTGAGGCTGGCGCTAAACGTCTGCAAGTTAATGCAGAATATGTCAATTCGTTAAACGTTTTTCCCGTTCCCGATGGCGATACTGGGACGAATATGAATCTATCGATGACCAGCGGTGCGACTGCTGTAGTCAACTCTGCTTCAGATAAAGTTGGTGAATTAGCCAACGTTTTGGCGAAAGGTTTGTTGATGGGTGCCCGGGGGAACTCAGGCGTTATCTTGTCACAATTATTCCGCGGTTTTTCTAAAGCAATTTTAGATGTGGATACATTAAATGCAGAGGATTTAGCGAAAGCCTTAGTTCATGGGGTAGAAACAGCTTATAAAGCAGTCATGAAACCTGTAGAGGGAACAATTTTGACTGTCGCACGTGAATCAGCGAAGGCTGGGGAACGCAAAGCTAGACAAACAGATGACGTGGTCGAAGTGATGTCAGCTGTTGTCAAATATGGGAAGAAAGCATTAGATAAAACACCGGACATGTTGCCAGTTTTGAAAGAAGTTGGCGTAGTCGATAGTGGTGGTCAAGGCTTATTGTTTATTTATGAAGGCTTTTTGAACGCCCTTAATGGTGAGTTCCAAGCAGATGATACGTATGAACCAAGTCCGGCTGAAATGGACGAAATGGTCAATGCCGAACATCATCGCAGTGTGCAAGGTCAATTAGCAACAGAAGATATCAAGTTTGGTTATTGTACTGAAATTATGGTTCGTTTAGGTGAAGGTCCAACTGTTGATAGCAATTTTGATTACGATACTTTCCGCAACTATTTAGATGGTATTGGTGATTCGTTATTAGTCGTTAATGATGATGAGATTGTCAAAGTGCATGTGCATACAGAACATCCAGGGGAAGTCATGAATTATGGCCAAAAATTTGGCGCTTTGATTAAGGTCAAAGTTGATAATATGCGCTTGCAACATGAAACAATTTTGGAACATGACGAAGAAGTAGCTGAATTCGAAGCCGCTCCAACAGAACGTAAACCCTATGCAGTGATCGCTATTGCTGCTGGTGAAGGTGTTCAAGAGTTATTCAAGAGCCTAGGAGCAGCCTACGTAATCAGCGGCGGTCAAACGATGAACCCAAGTACCGAAGATATCTTAAAGGCGATCAAAGAGGTTAACGCTGATCAAGTAATCATTTTGCCGAATAATAAAAATATCTTTATGGCAGCTGATCAAGCAGCAGAAGTTGCTGACGTTCCTGTGGCAGTTGTTCCAAGTAAAACAGTCTCTCAAGGGATGACTGCGATGTTGGCCTTCAATGGAGAACAAAGCCTAGAAGAAAACAAAACAGCAATGACTGAAATGCTTGACTCTGTAGTTAGTGGTCAAATCACGAATGCGATTCGCGATACAGCGATTGATGGTGTAGAAATCCACGAAGGCGACTATTTAGGTATGGTCGATGGTAAAATCATTCTTTCTGAAGCGGATAAATACCAAGCGACGTTAGATACTTTAAACAAAATGATTAGTGAAGATATCGAAATCATTACGATCATTGTTGGTGAAGAAGGAACACAGGCTGAGGCTGAAAAATTAAGCGAAGCGATCGAAGCAAGCTACCCAGACCTAGAAGTTGAGATCCACGAAGGAAAACAACCGGTCTATCCATACTTGCTTTCAGCAGAATAATATGAAAAAGTCGGAAGGAGTGGGCCAAGAATATCTGGCTCGCTCCTGTTTTTTTAGGAAAATGACCCCCTTATCTCCGAAATAATTGCCGATAGACAGAATTTAGCATTTGAAAAACGTATTTTAATTGAAAGGAGGCTGTTTATGCCGATTCAAGAATCTGTGTCGGTGCTGCCTGGTGTAGGACCGAAGCGTGCACAAACGTTAGCTGATTTAGGAATCGTAACGATCGAGGACTTATTGAGCTACTATCCTTTTCGTTATGAAGATATTCAGGAAAAAAATTTATTAGAAATCAATGACCAGGAAAAGGTTACATTAAAAGGTGTAATCGTCTCGGCGCCAGTGGTTAGTCGTTTTGGCTACAAAAAAAGCCGGTTGCAGTTTCGAATGATGCAAGATCACGCGGTCTTTATGGTCTCCTTTTTCAATCAACCCTATTTGAAAGACAAAGTCGAAGTTGGTGAAGAGTTGGCGGTTTATGGAAAATGGGATGCTAAGCGAAAATCGCTGACTGGAATGAAGATTTTAGGTGGTAAGCAGACGGAAGAATACGCGCCAATCTATCACGTGACTAAGGCTATCCGTCAAAGTACCTTAGTTGATTTAATCAAAGTAGGATTTGAAAAATTTGGTGATCAGGTAACAGAAAACTTGCCAGATTATTTATTGGAAAAGTATCGCTTGATGCCACGAAAGCAAGCGATGCGGGCAATGCATTTTCCTAAAGATCCAAAGGAAAATCAGCAAGCAAAACGACGAGTGGTTTTTGAAGAGTTTTTCCTCTTTCAAATGCGGATGCAAGGGTTGAAGAAAAGTGAACGTAGCGAGAAGAATGGAATCGCGATCCGTTATGATGTCGAACGCTTGAAGCAGTTTACGCAAAAGCTGCCTTTCGAATTGACTGACGCCCAAAAACGTGTGACCAATGAGATTTGCTACGACTTACGCAGCAAGAAGCATATGCAACGTTTGCTTCAAGGGGATGTTGGGAGTGGTAAGACGGTTGTGGCGGCAATCGCCTTATATGCTACCATGACGGCTGGCTTTCAAGGAGCGTTGATGGTGCCAACAGAAATTTTGGCTCAGCAGCATTTAGAAAGTTTGAATCAACTATTTGATCCATTCGAATTAACAACTGCATTACTAACTGGTTCTACCAAAACCAAAGAACGACGCGCGATTTTAGCTGGTTTAGAAAATGGGGAAATTGATGTGGTGATCGGGACTCATGCGCTGATCCAAGATGATGTACAGTTTGCTAGTCTCGGATTGGTCATTACTGATGAACAGCATCGATTTGGAGTGAATCAACGAAGAGTTTTGCGAGAAAAAGGACTGCATCCAGATGTTCTATTCATGACAGCAACACCGATTCCGCGAACTTTGGCAATTACTGCTTATGGTGAAATGGACGTATCAATCATCGATCAAATGCCGGCAGGCCGAATCCCTGTTAAAACTAGCTGGATCAAACCTAAACAACTGGAGCATACCTTGGATTGGGCGAAGCAGGAGTTACAGGCGGGGCATCAGCTGTATGTAATCTGTCCTTTGATTGAAGAATCAGAAGCGTTGGATGTGAAAAATGCGACGGAGATTTATGAGCATTTAAAGGAATACTATGCACCTACTTATCAGGTCAGTTTGCTACATGGGAAAATGAAGAATGCAGAAAAAGAAACAATCATGGAAGAATTCAAAGAGAATCAAAGTCAGATTTTAGTTTCAACGACTGTTATTGAGGTCGGAGTCAATGTACCAAACGCAACGGTGATGTTTATTATGGATGCGGATCGTTTTGGCTTGGCCCAGCTGCATCAATTGCGGGGACGGGTCGGACGTGGTTCGGATGCGTCTTATTGTATATTGGTAGCAAGCCCCAAAAATGACATGGGGAAAGAGCGCATGAAAATCATGACTGAGACTAACAATGGGTTTGTATTGAGTGAAAAAGATCTAGAATTACGCGGACCTGGTGAAGTCTTTGGCTTCCGTCAATCTGGATTGCCGCAATTCTTGATCGCTGATCTGGTAAATGATGCAAATGTTTTAGAAGTGGCACGAGATGAAGCCAATCAAATTTGGCAGGTAGAAAATTGGCGTCAGCAACCAGCTTTCGCACCATTAGCAGGAGCGTTGAAGCCTACTGAAACTGGAGAAACATATTTCGATTGAGTGTGCTATACTGTAGAAAAATTAAAAAGCAGTCAGTCTTATGCCCTGTTTCTATCAGAGAAGCTGGCGGATATACGACTTAAAACTCAGACTTATTTTCTAGAAAAAATAAATACATTAAAACGAAAAAGGATGCTAGTTCCTCTTGATGCTGTAGCATATTAGAGGAATAGTATACGGCTTGAGAATCAGACTTATTTTTCAGAAAGAAAAATAAATACATTAAAACGAAAAAGGAGAGATTTTTCTCATGAAAATTGCTGTAGACGCAATGGGTGGCGATTTCGCACCAAAAGCGATCGTGGAAGGTGTAATGTTAGCCCAAAAGAATCATCCGGAAATTGAATTTCAACTATATGGAAAAGAAGACGCGATTCGTCAATATATAACAAATGAAAAGAATATTACGATCATTCATACGGATGAAAAGATCAATAGCGATGACGAACCAGTGAAGGCTATCCGTCGTAAGAAAAATGCCTCAATGGTTTTAGCCGCTCAAGCGGTTAAAGAAGGCAAAGCCGATGCGATTTTCTCAGCAGGAAATACGGGGGCGCTATTAGCTGCTGGTTTGTTTGTAGTGGGACGAATCAAAGGAATCGAACGTCCAGGCCTGATGTCTACATTGCCAGTTTTAAATGGGGACAGCGGTTTTGATATGCTTGATTTGGGTGCGAATGCAGAAAATAAAGCAGAGCATATCCATCAATATGCAATTTTGGGATCATTTTATGCGAAGCATGTTCGTGGAATTGAAAATCCTCGTGTGGGCTTATTGAACAATGGTACAGAAGAAACCAAAGGCAGCGAGTTAACGAAAGAAGCCTACAAATTTTTACAAGCAGAAGAGAGTATCAACTTTATTGGAAATGTAGAAGCACGTGAACTGTTAAACGGTGCTGCCGATGTCGTTGTAACAGACGGATTTACTGGAAATGCTGTTTTAAAAACGATTGAAGGAACAGCTATGGGTTTGATGAGCTTGATTAAAGGAAGTATCAGTGATGCTGGGGTTAAAGGGAAAATGGGTGCTCTTATGCTGAAGGATACATTATACGGTCTAAAAGACAAATTGGACTATTCCTCTCATGGAGGTGCCGTTTTATTTGGACTGAAGGCTCCTGTGATTAAAACCCATGGATCTACCGGACCTGAAGCAGTGGCAAATACCATCGATCAAATTTACACGATGCTAGACACGAATGTTGTTGGGCAATTGGTCCAGTTTTTTGAAGCACCTAAGGATGAATAAGAACCACGCCAATTTCGTGAAAAAGGTAGACAAAGCAATCAAACATCAGTAAAATGAACTGTGACCTTCTGGTAAAACATAGACGAATAATAGTTGATCAGGCGGAGGTGAATGTTGTTGACTCGTGAAGAAGTATTTAGCAAAGTTGCTGAAATAATTTCAAATCACTTTGAAATCGATAAAGATAAAGTGACGGTTGAATTGAGTATCAAAGACGATTTAAATGCAGACTCAATCAGTATCATGGAATTTGTTTTGGAATTAGAAGATGAATTCGGAACAGAAATTTCTGACGAAGACGCTGAAAAAATTGAAACAGTTGGAGCTGCAGTTGATTACATTATGGAAAACAACCAAGCTTAACAAAAAAAGGTGCACCAGCAATTTGCTGGTGCACCTTTTTTAACAGTTACAAAACCCCAAGGGCAGTCAAAGCTTTTTCTAGTGCTGAAAAATTTCTTTTAAAGTGAAAACCGTTCATCCCGGTTTCTTCAGCGGCTAAGATATTCGCTGCTGAATCATCGATGAAATAGCACTCGGCAGGATTTAAGCGGAAATGGCTGTAAAAGGTCCGGAAGATTTCATGCTCTGGCTTAGATAATTTCCAATCTGAGGAAATAAAGATGCCATCAAAAATACTGTGACTAGGGACTTTATCTTCATAAAGATAATAATCCTGCGGGGCATTTGAAAGGATATAGAGAGACAAACCTTTTTCTTTCAACCGTTTAGGAAGTTCCTCCATTTGTGGTATAGCATTCAGCCCGATATACCAAGTGTCCAGCAAGTCTTCGGCGATAGCATGCAATTCTTTTGGAAGCCGTGATTTTGCGGAGGTTAAAAGTTCCTCCCGATTCATCGTTCCCTTATCGAAACGCAGCCAGTCCACAGAACCAAAAATTTCGGACATAAGCATCTTTTGTTGATCCTTATCTGCAGTTTTTTCCATGACAAAACGTGGTGGATCAAAATCAACTAAAACATTTCCTAAATCAAACACAATATTTTTTATCATTCAAAGCCCTCCTAACAAGTAGATAACGTCTATTAAAATCCTTTTATTGAACAAGCTGCAAAAAACGTTTATTCCAAATATTTTCGTAAAAAGCGATGGTCTCTTCAGCAGAGAGAAAATCATTGTCATAGGTGGTTGACCCATTTTTCAGCATGGTTAATTGATAGCCTAAGCCATGGGCAAATTTTACAGTAGCGTCAATGCAGTACTGGGTTTGAGCGCCACAGATTTCCAAGCTGGTGATGTTTTTCTGCTGTAAATTTTTTTGTAAATCAGTATGGTAAAAGGAATTTGCGTGAGTCTTCTGAATCATAAGATCGTTCGGTTTGCGATCAAGTTCCTCTACGATTTCCCAGGTTTCTGAATGTGGAACCAAAATTTCGTCACAATGCTGAACAAAGAGAATCAATTTATTTTGTTCTCGGTAGCGCTGGATACGCAGATTGACAGTAGTAATTAACTCAGAAAAATGGTTGATCGTTTCTCCGTCAAAGCAAACACCCTTTTGTAAATCAATAATCAATAATGCATCAGAAAGATTTTCCATCGAAATTTCTCCGGTCGTTTTCTTTACTTTAGCATTTTTTAGATGTAAGAAGAGAAAAGTTCGTTGAATCTTTGAAAATTTCTTACTATAACGACTTCTGATTTAAAATTCACAGAAAAAACAGTATAATAGAGCGTGATGGAAATCTCAAAAAAAGGAATGAGCCCATGGATACACAGTTGATCAATGAATTGAAAGAAAACTACGACATCGTCTTTCACGATGTGAACTTATTGGAACAGGCGTTTACCCACTCATCATATGTGAATGAACACCGTAATATGAATATTTCAGATAATGAACGGTTAGAATTTTTAGGGGACGCTGTCTTAGAAATTCAAGTATCGGACTATTTGTATCACCATTATCCAAACTTACCGGAAGGACGTTTGACGCGTTTGCGTTCGGCGATTGTGCGAGAAGAAAGCTTATCAAAATTTGCAAAAGAATGTCATTTTGATCACTATATTATGTTAGGTAAGGGCGAAGAAAATTCTGGCGGGCGTGATCGTGCAGCGTTATTGTGTGATCTATTCGAGGCTTTCTTAGGGGCCTTGTATTTGGATCAAGGCTACGATGTGGCGCTACGTTTTATTCAAACGGTCGTTTTTCCAAAAATCGAAGCAGGTGTTTTCACGCGGGAAATGGATCACAAGACACGCCTGCAGGAAGTGTTGCAAAAAAGCGGAGATGTGACGATCGATTATCGTTTAGTCAATGAAGAAGGTCCGGCTCACGAACGGATTTTTACAATTGATGTATATGCGGATGATCGTTTGATTGGTTCAGGACAAGGTAAATCGAAAAAACTAGCAGAGCAAGATGCAGCGGAAAAAGCATTGATTAAGATTGCTGCAAATTAGTTTATATTTCCTGGGAAAATTTTAGGAGGAACATTTTGTATTTAAAACGAATTGAGATCGCTGGCTTCAAGTCTTTTGCTGATCGTACCAAGATCGAATTTGAAGAAGGCGTGACAGCGGTCATTGGGCCAAACGGCAGCGGAAAAAGTAATATCACTGAAGCAATTCGCTGGGTACTCGGAGAACAATCGGCAAAAAGTCTACGTGGCGGCAAGATGCCGGATATTATTTTCGCTGGTTCAGAATCACGAAAGCAGTTGAATATTGCCGAAGTAACAGTAGTATTGGATAATACCGATAATTATTTACCGCTAGGCTTTAGTGAAGTTAGTGTGACAAGACGTTATCGCCGAACAGGTGAAAGTGATTTTTTCATAAATAAAAAAGCCTGTCGTTTGAAAGATATTCAAGATTTATTCATGGATTCTGGTTTAGGGAAAGAATCCTTCTCGATTATTTCGCAGGGAAAAGTCGAGGCGATATTTGCCAGTAAGCCGGAAGATCGCCGAGGAATCTTTGAAGAAGCGGCTGGCGTCTTGAAATACAAGCAGCGAAAACGCAAAGCGGAGCAGAAGCTTTTTGAAACGGAAGATAATTTGAGCCGTGTTCAGGATATCATTTATGAATTAGAAGATCAGCTGACTCCTTTAGCTGCTCAAAGCGAAGCAGCCAAGGAGTTTTTGGCGCTCAAAAAAGAATTAACTGCGACGGATGTCAGTTTAACAGTTGCGAAGATTAAACAAACACGTGATTCTTGGGAGTCAGCGAAGACAGATTTTGAAGAACTCTCCAAAACAGTTGAAGAAAAAAGCCATTTTATCCAGCAAACTGAACAGCAGTTAGGCATGTTGAGAGAAAAACGCGGTTCATTGGATGAGCTGCTGGAAACTGGGCAGCAGCAATTGCTGCATTTATCCGAGGCGTTGAAGCAGACTGAGGGGCAAAAAGCATTATTAAGTGAACGCTCAAAGAATACGCAAAAGACCAGCGCAGAATACCGCGAAACATTGAACGAGCAGCGTAAGAAAAAAGCCGATGCACAGGCGAACTTGCAGGAAGTTCAAACGCAACAGGCGGATAAACAAACTGAAAAGATCGCCTTAGAAAAAAAAATCCAGCAGCTGACAAATGAAGCGGAGAAATACAAGAAATCGCCGAAGGAACTCTTGGAGGATTTGCGTGGTACTTATGTTGAATTGATGCAAGAGACTGCAAATGTCAGCAATGAATTAAAGTATTTAGAACGTCAATACACACAAGAGACTGCTAAGAACCAACAGAGTGTGACACGCTTTGAAGCGTTGCGAGATCAACTAGAAGAATTGACGGAGCAGCAGAGCGCAGCGCAGACGAAAACTAAAACGCTTGAAGCTCAGTTGACGGAAGAACAAGAACACTACCGACGCTTAGCGGAAGAGAAAAACGTGGCACAGCAGCAATTGCAAAAAGAACAGCAGTTAATGTATGACATGATGAGTCAGGTTCAACAAGCGCGTGCGCGACAAAAAAGTCTGCAAGAGATTCAGGAAAATTATAGCGGCTTTTATCAAGGTGTCCGCAGTGTTTTACAGCACAAAGAACAATTAAGCGGGATCGTCGGTGCAGTAGCAGAGCTGATCGAGGTTCCAGAAAAGTATACCTTGGCGATCGAAACGGCCTTAGGAGCATCGGCACAGCACATTATCGTAGAAAATGAGAAGGATGCACGGCAAGGGATCACGTTTTTAAAAAAACAACGTAGCGGTCGTGGCACCTTTCTACCGTTAACAACGATTAAGCCACGTAGTTTAGGGGCTCATCACTATCAAGCAATCAAAGACGTAGACGGCTTTTTAGGTATTGCCAGTGAACTAGTTTCTTTTTCAGAAAATGTTGCTCCAGTCATGCAAAATTTATTAGGAGCGATCGTTATTGCTCGAGATCTTGATAGTGCTAATCTACTTGCTCGTCAACTGCGTTATCAAGTTCGTGTAGTTTCCTTAGATGGAGATGTGATGAATGCTGGCGGATCAATGACCGGTGGCGCTACGAAGCAAGGAAATCGTGGGAATTTGTTTAATCAAGGACACGAATTAGCTGAATGGACCAAACGTTATGAAGAAATCAATCAGGCGTTACAGGCAAAAGAAGCATTTGTCCGTGATTTGCAAGCAAAGGTTGCGGATCAGACGGAAAGTCTAGAAACATTACGGACACAAGGTGAACAAACGCGGTTGGCATATCAAGAAGCGCAAAGTAGTGAAGAACGTGTTGTAACGGAATTAACACGTTTGCAAAAGGAACAGAGCTTGTTTTCTTATGAAGCGAAAGAGCTGGAAAGCTTCTTGAATGATTATCAAGTACAAAAAGAAACGTTGGAATTTAAGCAAGTCGAATTGAAAACCCAGCAAGATAAGATCAATCAAGAAATCCAACAGCTTAATGAAGAGAGCGACCAGCTAGAAGAAAAGCGTGCCGGTATTAATGCGGAATTGAGTCGCTTACAGGCGGACTATGCAGTATTAGATGAACGGCTGTTGTATTTAGAGCGGCAAGCACTAGGTTTTGAAGAACAGATTAACGAGTTGACCAATCAGATTGTAAACTTAGAAAATCAATTACTAGCACTTTCAAGTGATTCATCGGATCATGAAGAATCAGAAGAAAGTCTAACCCAACGTTTGACAGAATTAGCTACAGCACGAGAACATTTGCAGGAGCAGCTGGCTGTTTGGAAAGAAATGCGGCAAGGTCTGCAGCAGCAAGTGGATCAAGCAGATAGTGAGTTGACTGAAGCCAATCGCGAGCAGAAACAGTTATTAGCACGTCAATCACAAGCCGATGTCCAAAAAAACCGTTACGAGTTGAAATTGGACAATGCTTTGGCGTATTTGCAAGAAGAATATAGTTTGACTTTTGAAGGTGCGGAAGCACAAGCGGACCCTGAAATTGATCAGCAGGTTGCGCAAACGGAAGTTAGTCGCTTGAAGCAAGCCATTGAAAAGCTTGGACCAGTCAACCTAAACGCCATCGAACAATACCAGCAAGTGGAAGAACGCTATGATTTCCTAACGACGCAGCGAGATGACTTATTATCGGCGAAGGAGCAGCTGTTCGAAACGATGGATGAAATGGATGATGAAGTTAAAACGCGTTTCTTCACGACCTTCCAAGCGATTCGTGAAAAATTCAATGTGGTTTTTCCAAATATGTTTGGCGGCGGTCGAGCGGAATTAGTATTGACAGATCCTGATGATTTATTGAATACCGGGATCGAAATCGAAGCTCAACCTCCAGGTAAAAAACTGCAAAGTTTATCCCTGCTTTCTGGTGGTGAACGGGCCCTGACGGCGATTGCGTTACTATTCTCGATCATCCAAGTCCGTCCCGTACCGTTCTGTGTGTTAGACGAAGTCGAAGCGGCGTTGGATGAAGCAAATGTTGCCCGTTTTGGTCGCTATCTGAGTGCCTTTCAAAACGATACACAATTTATCGTGGTTACTCATCGTAAAGGAACGATGGAAGCAGCAGATGTGCTTTATGGTGTCACAATGCAAGAATCCGGCGTCTCGAAAATTATTTCAGTGCGCCTTGAAGAAGTGAAGGAAGATGGGAAATTTCAAGTGAAGGAAGGGGAACTTCGGAAATGATAAAATTAATCGCGATTGACTTAGATGGTACGCTATTGACGGATGCTAAAACAATCTCTGATACAAATAAAGAAATATTGGCAAAAGCGAAAGCACGGGGTGTGAAGATTGTGATCTGTACAGGCCGTCCTTTAATCGCTATCAAGGATTACTTAGCAGAGCTAAATTTGCTTGATGCAGATGATTATTCGATCACTTTCAACGGCGGGTTAATCCAGACCAATACCGGTGAGATTTTAGGCAAGACAGCGATGGATTTGGCAGATGTAAAACATATCCATCAGCTGTTAGAAAAAATTGATTTACCGATGGATGTTTTATCAGATGCTTTATGTTTTCAGCTTGAGACATCAGCGGCTCATCCTTCAATCTATCCAACGATGAACAAGGCTTTAACTTACGTTTCGAAAACGATAGAAGCATTAAAAGAGGATGCGCTATACAATAAAGTTGTCTCAGCTGTGGATGTGGATTATTTAGATCAGCAGATGGCGTTGATCCCAGCAGAAGAATATGAGCGCTTTGAGATATTTAAAACACGGCCAAACTTACTAGAGTTTATGCCAAAGGGCGTGACTAAAGCCTTTGGTCTCTCTGTTTTAGGAGAACATCTCGGGATCGCAGCGAATGAAATGATGGCCTTAGGTGATGAAGCCAATGACTTATCCATGATTAATTATGCTGGTATGGGTGTAGCGATGGAAAATGCTACTGACGGCGTTAAAACGGCGGCCAATTTTGTCACTAGAACGAATCAAGCGGATGGGGTGGCACATGCCATTCAAAAATTCGTATTCGATGAATGGAAATAAGGGGGGATTTTACATGGGATTATTTGACCGCATAAAAAAAGCCTTTAGTGGTGAACAGAATGAAGAACCTGAAAAGCAAGAAGAAGTCGTTGAAGATCAATCAGTCTCCGAGGATCGCGATGAGGTAGAAACCGGGGAAGTAGTTGAAACACCAAGCAGTGAAGAATCCACTGCTGATACGGATGAGGAGCAAGAAGGGAAACCGGAAGAATCGTTTGAGCAAATCGAAAAATCAATGGAGCTTCCGCAAGAAATACCAACACAAGAATCAAAAAGTGATGATTTAGAAGTAAAAGAAGAGCCTGTCGATTCAGCAATTGGTAGTGAAGAAGTTCAGGTTGAACAGACAGAAATTGAATCCACACCTATAGAACTGAAAACAGAATCGGAATCGATAGAAGTTTCAGAGCTGGAATCTGAAAACATAGTTCCTGCTGAACCTGAGCAACCGGAAGAAACCGTTCAAGAGAAATACGACAAAGGTCTAGAGAAGACTCGAAAATCATTTGGTGAACGAATGAATGAGTTGTTTGCTCGTTTCCGTCGAGTGGATGAGGATTTCTTCGAAGATTTGGAAGAAACCTTGATCGGTGCCGATGTTGGTTTCGATACTGCTATCAAACTAACAGATTCATTACGGCAAGAGGTCAAGCTGAAAAATGCTAAGAAACCGGCTCAAGTTCAAAATGTCATCATTGAGAAATTGGTCGACATTTATGAAGCGGAAGGCATCAACGAGAATAATGCAATTAATCTGCAAAACGATGGATTGAGTGTGATTTTGTTCGTGGGTGTGAATGGGACTGGTAAAACTACCAGTATTGGAAAATTAGCGAACCAATACAAAAACGAAGGCAAGAAAGTCTTACTGGCTGCAGCAGATACGTTTCGTGCAGGTGCGATTGATCAATTAGTTGTTTGGGGGCAGCGTTCAGGTGTTGAAGTTGTTCGCGGCAATGCCGGCGGTGATCCAGCAGCTGTAGTATTTGATGCTGTTGACAAAGCTAAGAAGGAAAATTATGATGTTCTGCTGATTGATACTGCAGGAAGATTACAGAATAAAGTCAATTTAATGAACGAGCTGGAGAAAATCAAACGCGTCATTCAACGAGAATTTCCAACAGCTCCTCATGAAGTGTTATTGGTCGTAGATGCGACGACAGGACAAAATGCGCTAGTTCAAGCACGACAATTTAAAGAAACAACAGACGTTACTGGTTTGGTCTTAACGAAATTGGATGGAACAGCTAAGGGTGGTATTGTTTTGGCAATTCGCAATGAGTTGCATTTGCCTGTTAAATTAGTTGGTCTAGGAGAAGGCTTAAATGATCTGGAAGCTTTTAACCCAAATGATTTCGCAGTCGGTCTGTTTAAAGGATTATTGAAAGAAGAGTAAAAAAGAGCTGTTGAGTCCACCTCAACAGCTCTTTTTGCAATTTTTAAAGTATAGATGTTAGTTACAAATAATGATTGGCTGTTTAGCAAAATGGGCTAGTGCTTTTCTTGAAAGTAAGGTGGAACGTGTAGACTGACCTTGTTTTGTCGGGCATTCGCGTCCATTATCTTCTGGATATCATCGCAATGAAATTGGTGCTGACGATGTGGGCGCAGCATTACAAATTCTTTAGTCCCACTCTTTTGACTTAGATGAGAGGGATCGTTTGTCATCGATTGATTTTTTTCCTGCATAAGCTAGGCCTCCATTCTTTTTAATAAAAGACGTGTAGTGATTTTTTTGATTAATCTTTTTGTTATTAAGATTTAATCATATTATCATATTTAATACTATCTTTTTTTAAGCATTTTCGTTCTGTTTCTGGATATTCTTCTATATAATGTAGCATGGGAGGGCTATGGACAAATGAATACAAAAAAAATGATGACACAAGAAAAGGTGAAGCCTTTTTTACTGCAAGCGCGTTATGGAATTGAAAAGGAAAGCCAAAGAGTGACTTTAGACGGAGATCTTGTACAGACCGATCATCCGACATCTGTAGGAAATCGGAGCTTTCATCCTTATATTCAAACAGATTTTTCTGAAACACAATTGGAGTTGATTACGCCAGTTACTGAGTCTGTTGACGAAGTATTGGCTTATTTAGAAGCGATTCATGATGTGGCGCAACGGAGTATGCCAAAGGATGAGATGATGTGGCCATTTTCTATGCCGCCAGCACTTCCGGAGAATGAAGGAGATATTCAGATAGCGAAATTAGAGCGACATGCGGATGTTTTGTATCGTCGGTATCTAGCTCGTGAATACGGCAAGCGGAAGCAAATGGTAAGTGGGATTCATTTTAATTTTGAATATGGCTTAGATTTGATTCGGCAATTGCATTTAGCATGCGAGGAAGAGGTTTCAATGGAGGTCTTCAAGACTCGTTTATATATGAAAATCGCTCGCAATTTTTTACGTTATCGTTGGCTGCTGACCTATTTATTTGGAGCAAGTCCACTTAGCGAAGCACGCTATTTTGATGATGAAGATCGTCCAAAGGAGCCTGTTCGCAGTATTCGTACCAGTCATTATGGGTATGTGAATAAGCCAGATGTGCAGGTCTCTTATGAAACTTTGTCGCGATATAGTGAAGATCTCGCTGAGAATGTTGCCTTAGGTCGTTTGTCTGAAGAAAAAGAATTTTATGCGCCAATCAGGATGCGTGGAGGCAAAAAAGTTGCAGATCTATTTCATACAGGAATTCGTTATGTGGAATTACGTAATATTGATTTGAATCCCTTTGACCGCGTCGGAATTGATGCAGCTGAGATTGAATTCATCCATTTGTTCATGCTCTATTTACTATGGACAGACGAAAAATTACCAGCAGATGAATGGGTAGCTGAAGGTAATCGTATTAGTGATGTGGTTTCTTTAGAGAATCCTGCAAAAACAACGGCTTATTTAACAGAAGGACAAGCGATTTTTGCTGAAATGCTGCAAATGGTGGATGAATTAGAAATAGAGGGTGCCGAACTGCTGAAGAAATATCAAGCATGGCTGGATTATCCGGAAGAAACGCTAGCTGCAAGAATATTAGCCCTGGATGAAGCAAACGGTCAAGCTGCTGTAGCAACTGAATTGGGGCGTAAGTTTTATGAACAGGCTTGGGCGTATCCGTATCAATTGGCGGGCTTTCAAGAAATGGAACTGTCAACACAGAATTTATTATTTGATGCGATTCAAAAGGGGATCGAAACAGAAGTGCTGGATCGACAAGATCAATTTGTGAAACTACAGCACGACGAACATCAGGAATTTGTCAAAAATGGCAATATGACTAGCAAAGACACATATATTGCGCCATTATTGATGGCAAATAAAACAGTCACTAAAATCGTACTATCTCGAGCGGGTTTTCGTGTGCCAGATGGTGAAACGTTTGGTTCGATGGATGACGCGAAGAAGGCCTATCCGCGATTTGCTCAAAAAGCGTTTGTCATTAAACCAAAATCAACGAATTATGGCTTAGGCATTACGATCTTTAAGGGTGAAACGTCAATAACCGATTTCAATGCAGGTTTAGCACTGGCTTTTGCAGAAGACGATGAAATCATTATTGAAGAATTTCTGCCAGGAACGGAATACCGATTTTTTGTGATTGATCATCAAGTAAAGGCCGTTTTACTGCGAATACCAGCGAATGTAATTGGTGATGGTGAACGTTCAATCGAAGAATTAGTTGCTGAAAAGAATGACAACCCTTTACGAGGGACGAATCATCGGTCACCATTAGAGAAAATCCAATTAGGTGATTTGGAGCAGTTAATGTTGAAAGAACAAGGATTGCGAATCGACAGTATTCCTGAAAAAGGTCAACAGGTCTTCTTGAGAGAAAATTCAAATGTATCCACCGGCGGAGACTCCATTGATGTTACGGATGATATTCATGAAAGCTATAAGCAGCTGGCGGTAGATGCAGTAGAAGTACTAGGCGCCAGCATCAGCGGCATTGATTTGATCATCCCTGATAAGGACAAGCCATATGAGACACACGAGGATTATGGAATTATCGAAGCAAATTTCAATCCGATGATGCACATGCATATCTATCCCTATGCTGGGAAGAGTCGGCGTTTAACGTTGGATGTGCTGCGTTTCTTATATCCTGAAATGACAATCTAAAAAAAATAAATCCACGCTGCATTGGCAACGTGGATTTATTTTGCATAATAGTTGTGAATGAATGTATCAATCGCTGACAATGAATCAGAAAATAAAACCAACTGCCGATCCTCCTTTGATAAAAAGGCTTGCTCCACCATCTGATCAAAAAATGCCTGCAACAGCTGATAGTAGTTTTTTACATCAAAGAAAATACAGGGATTATTATTCTGTCCAACTCGTGCCCACGAAAAGGCTTCACTGATTTCTTCGAGAGTTCCCACACCGCCTGGTAATGCCAGACAAACATCGCTATGCTGCATCAAGGCCTTTTTGCGTTCATCCAAGTCGTTAACAGTAATCATTTCTGTTAGTCCAGTGTGTATACGTTCGGTATCTTGTAAAAATTTTGGCATGATGCCAATTACTTTTCTATTCCCAGCCAAGACGCTATCAGCTACTACGCCCATTAAGCCTAGTCTACTGCCACCATAGATGAGCTCGTGATTATTTTCGACAATCCATTGTCCTAATTCCTTTGCGGCCGCTAGGTAGGCAGGATCTGCTCCAAGGTGAGCACCGCAGTATACAGCGATGCGCATATGATCGCCTCCTATTGGATTTAAGAATCCGTTTATTCGGGTGAAATTAGAGCTCTTCCAACTCGATTGTTTGTTTTGTCTCTTCGACAGTCAGGCCAGTCTTTTCTTCCCACCAAGCTTTCATTTCTTTTTCGTAATTATCGGGGAAGCGATTGACGGTATCAATCAGGGGTTCGCCTTGGATCTTCGCGTGGGGAAAGTTCATAGCTAGATTGAATTTCAATTCTTTCAGTAGGCTGTAGTATTGGAACATCATATAATACATCTCTTCATCATCACCGCTAGCCAATACTAGCGCCGCGCGATCAAGCATGAAACCTAAACTTCGCATCATAAATAAGAAGCCTGGTAGTTCTTCTCTTTCGATATCATCAACTTCCTTTAAAATATCAATGTGCAGATCAAGCGCTTGCAATAAATCAGTTTGCAAATTGTGATAAGTAACCATTTAGATCCCCTCCTTTTTGTCTTCCAGAAAAAATAAATCTGTTTAATAAAACTTGTAAATAAACAGTTTGAATAATTTCTCTTATTTAAGTATAGCACAGACATAAAATTTCCAAATCAACATTTCAGCTTTTGACTCGCATTATTGTGGTGAGTTGTGTAAAGTAGACCAAGAAGGAGGCTGAGAGATGGGAAAATTAGCGGTGATCACAGATTTACATGCCGATATCAATCACCTTGGCGCGTCAGAGTTGACCAAGCTTTTTGAGTTGTTGCAGGAATATGGAGCAACCCGCTTACACTTTGCTGGTGATACGGCTAATAAGATCGATCAGACACTAGCGATCAATCATTTTTTTCGCTCACGTGGGCTGCCAACAACCTTTAATTTAGGAAATCATGAGATGGGAAATGTTAAAGGAGAGCAGATGATTGAGCATTATCCTGACAGCCATTTTCTGAATCTACGCTATGTACCGTTGAATCAGCAAACCGTATTATTAGGCTTTAATGGCTGGTACGATTATGGCTTTTCTGAGCTTAGGGATCCGCAGCAAATTCGTTCGATCAAGAATATTTATTGGTTTGATCGAATTATTGAACGCTTCTCTGATGATCAGACGGTGGATAAAGCTATCTTAAGTCAATTGCACACTGTCTTAGATGATTTGGAGCAAAAAAAATATCAAATTATTTTAGCAACGCATTTTGTGCCGAAGGAAGAATTTATCGTGCACCTCAACGGAAAATATCAGATTTGGAATAAATTGAACGCTTTTTTAGGTTCTCAAGGTTTAGGAGAATTATTGGATCAATATTCCAATATTCAGCAGGTCGTGTTTGGACATACTCATCGGCGCTTTGCTGATCAAAAGATTCAAGGAACGACCTATAGCTGTCGGCCATTAGGGTATTATTATGAATGGGGAATCACACGGGATTTCGTTTTGGACAATCAATTAGCAGAAGTCTTTATTCCCATGAAAATGCGTAGCCTATTGAATAAGTATCAAGCGGAATTTGCCGCTTATAAAGAGGCCCACTTAATCGAAGAATTTCGAAAAGCAGTGACGTTGATTGCTTATTGATTTTGTATTAATTGGAAGGGATTTTTTATGGAAACAATGAAACGTTTTTTTAGACAATTTACTCAGACGACACCATTCGTATTAGCCAATACGATGATTGTTATACCGTATTTACTTTTTATGCATCTTATCAATTATCAATCTTCCGTTACGGTATTGCCGTTTGTTTTGTTTTATACTTTTCGAGTAACTGGGATTTTTTTGATACGAGGATTGTATCGCTCGATTGATCAATATACGTTATTGATGGTGTCACTCTTAATAGGTGGAATTGGTTCATTTCTAACATTAATTGGAGCATTACATTTTACTTTCTATTTATTTGGCAGTATCTTTTTAGGACTAAGCGCAGCATGGTTGCCCCCAGCAAATACGAGCGTAACTTATCTTGAAAAGTCTAAAGGCTTTCAAACGATGAGTAGTCACCGCTATTTGGCAGCACTGATCGTTTTAGTTCCTTTATTTTTTGGAACGACGCTCTCCTTAACGCTTCAAGCGGTGATTGTACCGAGTATCGTTACGTTTTATTTTGTTTGTGCATACCATACTGTAAAGCACTATCCGCATTATGAAATGGATTTTAAGGAGTTAACAAAACAGTTTTTTTCTATTTCAGAACTAATTTGGTTCCTATTGTTTTTTGCGGCACTCTTTTTACTTCGTAGCGGTCGTTTGCTATTTAATGAGTCCATGCTGGATTATGCGATTATCTTATTCGCTGGTATTTTTATGTTAGCTATTGTTGTGGTGAATCAAGCAAAAGATCATTGGAAACTACCACTTTGGCAAAATATGTTAACATTTCTTAATGGTATGCTGGGCAACTTTATTTTTCTCTTCGGAGCCTTTTATGTTGCTGTCTATAAAGGTGCCGCCGCGCAAGGAACGTATTTGTTTTTACCATATTTGGTAGGTGTAATCAGTTCGCTAGTTTTGGCTGGCAGCGTACGTCGCTATTTCAAAAATGATTTGCTTGTTCAACTTGTGGGTTTAGCTGCAGGGTTAGTATTGTTGAGTGTTCGCTTCATGTTTCCAATCGCGATTTTTGTCTTGACCTTTTTTCAAAAAGGTACAAGTGCGTGGTTAAATCGCTTATATTATCAAACGGAAACAATCGAACCGCAGCAACGCCTTACTGCGAAGTATTCAACATCAAATAAGGGCAGTATCACTCACCAGTTTATCTTGATGTTTTTGTTATTGATCACGCTGCAATTAAAAAAACTACCAATCAAAGATATTTTTTTACTGCGCAGCTTGCACACACCGGAGATCCTTGCAACAATGGATATAGTGAAATTTACTTCGATCATTCTTTTATTGATTGGTCTTTGCTGGATTGGAAGGGTTGGAAAACATGCGTTTGATCATTGATGGCGACGGTTCGCCAGTGAAAGATACGACGATCGCCGTTGCAAAAAAATTTGGATTACCAGTAGTAATCGTAACGAGTATCGATCATTACTCGAAAAAAGAATACCCCGATTTCGTGGAGTTCATCTATGTTGATCGAGGGGCGGATTCTGCTGATTTTAAAATCGTTTCGGTCATTCAGCCGGAAGATATTTTGATTACCCAAGATTACGGGTTGGCTTCTTTGACGTTGGCAAAAGCAGCCCATGTTTTACATCAGACAGGGTTGGAATATACGCAGATGAATATTGACGCTTTGCTGACGCAACGTTTTATTGGTAGTAAAATGCGTCAGGCAAAACAGCGTACAAAAGGACCAAAACCTTTTACAAATGAGGATCGCGAGCATTTTAGAAGCGTTCTAGAAAGCTTGGTTCAACAGTCTTTGATGTAATCTAAATGATAAGCATTGTAATAATTGTAAAATTTCTTTTTGGGGATTTTGATTTTTGTGCTAAAATGTTAGGGATCAGAAAGTAATGGAGGATACTCAGGTGAAAATAATTTTACTTTATGGTGGAAAGAGTCCAGAACACGATGTTGCGATTTTATCGGCTTTTTCAGTTATTTCTGCGGTTTATTTTGATTATTATCAAGTACAGCTTATTTATATTGATAAAACAGGCCAATGGGTCAAAGGCCCCTTGTTGACAGAAGCGCCAGAAACAGATGAAACGTTACGTTTGACGTGGGATCCGACTGGAAATGAAGTTGAAGGTTTCAGCGGCAAAGTAATCGCTCCTGGCGATATCAAAGAAGATAATGCGATTGTTTTTCCAGTCTTGCACGGACCTAATGGTGAAGATGGCACGATTCAAGGGTTCTTAGAGACATTGGATATGCCTTACGTTGGTGCGGGTGTAATGACGAGTGCTTGTGCAATGGACAAAATTATGACGAAATACATTTTGCAGGCAGCTGGCATCCCGCAGGTTCCTTACGTTCCAGTCCTAAAAAACCAATGGAAAGAAAATCCTAAACAAATTTTTGATAAATGTGAGGGAACGTTACTGTATCCAATGTTTGTCAAACCGGCGAATATGGGCTCTAGCGTAGGAATTTCACGTGCTGAAAATCGCGAAGAACTGCAAAACGCATTGCAAGAAGCTTATCGCTATGATTCAAGAGCTTTAGTTGAGCAAGGCATCGATGCTCGTGAGATTGAAGTTGCGGTTTTAGGCAATGACGATGTGCGGACGACATTACCTGGTGAGGTCGTAAAGGAAGAAGCATTCTATGATTACAATGCTAAATACATCAATAATACGATTCAAATGGCAATTCCAGCGGATGTGCCGGAAGATGTGATGCAAAAAGCTCGCGATTTTGCAAAATCAGCCTATACAATGTTAGGTGGATCAGGATTAAGTCGCTGCGACTTTTTCTTGACAAATAAAAATGAATTATTCTTGAATGAGCTGAATACGATGCCCGGATTTACTGAGTTCAGTATGTATCCATTGTTATGGGAAAATATGGGCTTGAAGTATAGCGATCTGATTGAAGAATTGATTCAATTAGGAAATAAGCGCTACGAACAACAGGCGCGTTTTGAATAATCAAGTAGCTGTTTAGTCACAAACAGGACTTGAGACATGATTCGAATGAATGATGTCTCAAGTTCCTTTTAGCGTCCGGCTTATCGCATCTGTTCAGTACTCAAAAATGAACGGGTTTGCGGAGCCTTTGCAAAAGTCAGAAACAAAAATTTGGGAGGAACACCATGAATTTTACAACGACAATCATCAGCAAGGCCGTTCAAGGTAAAGTATTGGCGGAAAATGAGGTGACCGTTACTGGTGTCGAATTCGATTCACGAAAAATTGAAGCCGGCGATTTATTTGTTCCGCTACAGGGAACGAATGATGGCCATGAGTTTGTAGCAAAAGCAATTGAAAATGGAGCGACAGCAACATTATGGAGCCGTGATCCAGCTACAGCACCTGAAGATATCGCAGTGATTTTAGTGAAGGATACCTTGTTGGCTTTTCAAGCATTAGCAAGCTATTATTTACTGGAAGAAAATCCAGATGTGATCGCGATTACAGGTTCGAATGGTAAAACCACGACAAAAGATATGACTGAATCAGTCCTTAGCCAAAAGTTTCGGACATATAAAACACAAGGGAATTACAACAATGATATTGGTTTGCCGTACACGATCTTACATATGCCAGAAGGTACTGAAAAGCTGATTTTGGAAATGGGCATGGATCATGCAGGGGAAATCAGCGTGTTATCTGAACTGGCTGAACCAGATGTTGCGGCAATTACAATTATTGGTGAAGCCCATATCGAAAACTTAGGTTCACGAGAAAAAATCGCAGATGCAAAAATGGAGATTATGACAGGCTTAGCCTCGGATGGTCTGCTGGTGATCCCGGCGAACGAACCGTTACTGGAAGACCGGATAACTTCATTGTCTCAAACGGTTCAAACAGTCGGCATTCAAGCAGGAGAGCTGTCTGCTACGATCCTGAACGAGAGTAAAGGTGCGACGGTTTTCTCTGTCGATGACAATGGCTATCAGATCCCGTTGCCAGGGAGTTACAATGTACAAAATGCATTGATCGCCATGGCGATTGGTCGCTGGTTCGGGTTAAATAATGACGAGATTTTCCAAGGCTTAGCGTATGTCCAAGTGACGCAAAATCGTACGCAATGGTTGAAAGCCAGCAATGGTGCAGACATTTTAAGTGATGTTTATAATGCCAATCCAACAGCTATGGGCTTGGTATTGGATACTTTTGCGAAATTACCAACAAACGGTCGTCGTTTAGCCGTTTTAGCGGATATGTTGGAGTTAGGTGACGATTCCTTCTCATTACATACGAGCATGGTAGAACATATAAATGATCAGGATTTTCATGAAATCTTTTTATATGGAGATGAAATGAAGGGTCTAAAGGTAGCGTTAGCTGATCGTTATCCAACATTAGCGGTACATTACTTTGGCAAAGAGGATAAACAGCAAATGTTAGAAGACATCAAAAAGAGTTTGCAAGCTGATGACAGTATTGTTTTGAAAGGCAGTAATGGGATGGGCTTGTCCGAAGTCGTTGAAGCATTGCAGAAGTAATGAAAACTTGCAGAAAACGAAATGATGTGCTAAAATTAGCCATTGCCGAGAAATTGAAGTAATGATTGAACGAGTCATCTAATAAATTAAAGATTCGCTAGTGGAAGATTCGCTAGCTTACCAATTATTTTGAGAAGCGGTTGGGGCATTTTTCAGTTGAATGATGTCTCAGCCCCTTTTTGTGAGAGATGATCCTTCCGCCTGACTTCGCGGAGCGGTTTTTCGGTAGTATCGCCAAGGACGGCAACTAAAGGGACAGTTGCAGACCAAACGCAGATACCAAACCATACGCTCTAAATGATAAGGTCAACAGACATTAGGAGGATATCATTTGAAATTCAAAGAACTAAAATTAGCACCAGAACTATTAGTCGCAATCGAGCGCTCAGGTTTTGAAGAAGCAACGCCAATCCAAGAGCAAACAATTCCATTAGCTTTAGAAGGAAAAGATGTAATCGGACAAGCACAAACAGGTACAGGTAAAACGGCTGCTTTTGGCTTACCGATGCTGAACAAGATCGATACAACGAAAAATGTATTACAAGGACTTGTTATCGCACCAACACGTGAGCTTGCGATTCAAACACAAGAAGAACTGTTTCGCTTAGGTCGCGATAAAAAAATTCGCGTACAAGCTGTTTATGGCGGAGCAGATATTGGTCGTCAAATCCGCGGTTTGAAGGACCGTCCGCATATCGTTGTCGGAACACCAGGCCGGATGTTGGATCATATTAATCGTCACACCTTGAAACTAGAAACTGTGGAAACATTAGTCTTGGATGAAGCGGACGAAATGTTGAACATGGGCTTCTTAGAAGATATCGAAAAAATTATCAGTAAAGTCCCTGCAGAACGCCAAACATTGTTGTTTTCAGCAACAATGCCTGATGCAATTAAAAAAATCGGCGTGAAGTTTATGAAAACTCCAGAGCACGTGAAGATTAAAGCTAAAGAAATGACGGCTGATTTGATTGATCAATATTACGTTCGAGCAAAAGATTACGAAAAATTTGATGTTATGACACGTTTGTTTGATGTTCAAACACCAGATTTAGCGATCGTTTTTGGTCGGACAAAACGTCGTGTTGACGAATTGGCTCGTGGCTTAGAAGCTCGTGGTTATAAAGCTGAAGGAATCCATGGTGATTTATCACAGCAAAAACGGATGAGCGTTTTGCGTTCATTCAAACGTGGGGATTTGGATATCTTAGTAGCGACAGACGTTGCTGCCCGCGGCTTGGATATCTCAGGTGTTACGCATGTGTACAACTACGATATTCCACAAGATCCAGAAAGCTACGTTCACCGTATCGGCCGTACAGGTCGTGCTGGTAAGGGTGGTATGTCTGTAACGTTTGTTACACCAAACGAAATGGGCTACTTGCACGTGATCGAAAACTTGACGAAAAAACGTATGAACCCAATGCGTCCACCAACCGAAAAAGAAGCCTTTAAAGGTCAACTAGGCGCTGCAATGGAACAAATCCAAAATCAAATGGAGGAAAATTCCGACAGTCTAGAAAAATACAACGATTCAGCAAAAGAATTATTAGCTGCTTATTCACCAGAAGAACTGGCTGCTTTATTATTGAAGACGACAGCCAAAGATCCTGCTGATGCGGTTCCTGTAAAAATTACGCCTGAACGTCCATTACCTTCAAATAAAAAAGGCGGCTTCAATCGTGGCGGCAAACGCGGCGGTGGAAATAACCGTGGCGGCGGACGTGGAAAAGACAACTACCGTAAAGACCGCGGTGGTGATCGTGATCGTAACAAAAATAAAAATTACGGCGGCAACAAATCACGTAGCAACAATAAAAATACGAACCGCAGCAATGATAAAAAACGCGGATTCGTTATTCGCACTAACTCAAACGATTAGTTTTTCAGAACTATCAAAGCCATCGATCTTTTTGATTGATGGTTTTTTCTTGTTATGAAGGACTTTTCATGGATTATTAAAAAAAAAACGTAGCATTTAAAGAAGTCTTTGGTAAAATAAAGATGTTACTTGAAAGGGTTGAGAGCATGATTAAAGGAATCGGGATCGATGCGACTGAGCTTGAACGGGTCGCAAAAATCATTGAACGCCGGCCGCATTTTGTGGAACGGATATTAACTCCAGCAGAACAGACCCTTTTTGCTAGCCATTCTCCACATCGTCAGGTAGAATTTCTAGCAGGACGGTATGCATGCAAAGAAGCTTTTTCTAAAGCTTGGGGGACAGGCATTGGAAAAGTCAGTTTTCAAGATTTAGAAATATTACGCGATGATAATGGTGCACCCGCCTTTACAAAATCACCTCATCAGGGAAAGGTGTTTGTCAGCTTGACCCATACGGAGGAATTAGCAATCGCACAAGTATTGCTGGAGGAATAGAAAGAAGGACACTAAGTTTATGGTTGTAACGTATCATCGACCAACGAGAGCTATTATACATAGAAACGCATTGAGAGAGAATATTAAAAATGAAATTGATCGATTACCTGAAGGGGTAGAATTATTCGCAGTCGTGAAGGCAGATGGCTACGGACATGGAGCGGTGGCTACCGCTCAACAAGCTTTATCAGTTGGCGCAACCGGATTTTGTGTGGCAACTCTAGATGAAGCGATGGAATTACGAGAAGCGGGGATCACTGAACCCATCTTAGTATTGAGCGTTGTATTTCCAAGTTATTTATCATTGGTGATTGATTATGATTTATCAATTACTGTAGCAACAAAGGAATGGTTAATTGAAGCACAAGAGGTACTAAGAGATTTAGAGGAGGCAACAACCCCAATAAAAATTCATATTAAAGCAGATACAGGTATGAGCCGGCTGGGTTTTTTAACACCCGAAGAAGTCAAAGAGGCAGCTAAGATTATTGAAGCCTCTCCTAATATGGTTTGGGAAGGTTTGTTTACTCATTTTGCGACAGCAGATGAAAAGGATACAAGTTATTGGTACAAGCAAGCGGATCGCTTTAAACACGTGATCGAAGCATTAGATCATCTTCCTCGTTATGTGCATTCAAGCAACAGCGCAACTGCCCTTTGGCATAATCAAGAGATGCCGGGAAATATGATTCGTTACGGTGTTGGGATGTATGGATTGAATCCCTCGGGTCATGAATTACCTGAATCTTATCCATTGAAACCAGCAATGGAATTAGTATCTGAATTGATTCAGGTGAAGGAATTGTCTGCTGGTGAGGGTGTCGGCTATGGAAAAACCTATGAAACACCTGCGAAAGAATGGATTGGCACCGTTCCGATTGGGTATGCAGATGGTTGGCTACGGAAAATGCAGGGTTTTTCGTTGTTAGTGGAGGGCCAGTTTTGTGAGATTGTCGGCCGCGTTTGTATGGATCAATTAATGATCCGACTGCCGCGTGATTTTAAGGTTGGAACTAAAGTCACATTGATCGGTGAAAATAATGGGCAAGAGATTACGATGCAGGATGTAGCCGACCACTTAGGGACAATCCATTATGAAGTTTGTTGTATGCTTTCGGAACGTGTACCAAGAATATATCAAGAGTAAATATATAAAAAATTTCTGAAGCTCAGGAGGAAAATTATGGTTAAGCGTGGTGATATCTATTTCGCAGATTTATCGCCAGTTATTGGTTCTGAACAAGGAGGCATTCGGCCGGTGTTGGTAATCCAAAATAATTTGGGCAACCATTTCAGTCCAACGATCATCATTGCAGCGATCACGGCGAAAATGGCGAAGCCTAAATTACCAACACATATTGGAATAAAATCGAATGGAACCGGAATTGAAAGAGATTCGGTAATCCTATTAGAGCAGATTCGGACGATCGACAAATCTCGTTTAAAGGAAAAGGTTTGTCATTTGGATCGTTGTCTGATGGCAGAAGTTGACGCAGCTTTGCGTATTAGTATCGGCATTGAAACGATGGCTGCGGTCACAACGAATCTTACATAAAATCAACTTTTTGTTGGTTAGCCAAGATGCGGTTTGTTGCTATTTTTTATCTGTCTGATCATACTGCATTTTTTCGAATTTTTTAATTATAATGATAAAATTTGGGTTTGGATTCTTAATACTGTAATTTATCTTAGTTTATCGAGGGATACAACGATTCGTTGTGTCTCTTTTTTTGCGGTTCAACGATTTATCTATCAATGATTTGTAGTAAACCGGAAGTTTCTCATTGTATACTGGGGATAAAGAAAGAAGAGACGAGGGAGTAGGATGGTTGAAATCGGAGAACAGCTTAGGTATTTTCGCCAAAAGAAAAAAATGAGTCAGAAACAACTTGCTGAGCTTTTACACGTCACACCGCAAACCATTTCTAAGTGGGAATTAAATAAGAGTGCCCCGGATTATGACCAGCTAATTGTTCTTAGCAAAATTTATCGAAAAAGTATTGATGAGCTTTTAGGACAGGCGAAGCCTAGTTTTTTAGATTATTTAGCTGATTCACAGAATGTTAGAGATAAAATCGCCTTTTATGGAATGCGTGTCACTGAAGGGAGGGAAAATCATGGAGAGGATTCGCAAAATCAATAAACTGCTTTTGATTACCTATAATTTAGGTGGTATCTGCTTGATGATGATTGGTGCAATGGTCGGGGTGCCCGGTCCTCCTGGTTATGTTCCGATGGGGATAAAGATCGCTACTGGAATTGTTTTTGGAACCATGATTATCGCGCACATTGTTCGCTATTTTTTAGAAAGAGGATTGAAAAAAACAGGCTGACATGAATCAGCCTGTTTTTCTTATGCTTGTGCAAAGACGATGAGATTGACTGTGTCAGTGATACAGGTTTGTAAAGTAATGCGTTCACCACCGCCTGCTGATGTGATTTGATCCCAGTTGTCTTGTCCAGAATGGATATCTCTGCCGCTGTCATCGACTTGAATGATACCATTCACTATATATGTCGTGGCGTTACCTAAGCTATCTGTAACTATAATTGGACTTCCCGCACTAAGTGAAAAAATTGAGGAAAAGACGCCTGGATTATGACCAATAAAATGAGTATTTTGGTTATCTGTGCCAGATTGTATCGGATTCCCGCCCCAAGTCGCTGCGACAGAACCGCTGTTGATGATTCCTTGACCATTACCTTGACCAGCATTTTGATAAGGGATAGAAGTTCCTAAAAGTGCAATTTGATTTGGCTGCTGTACGGATTTTTGTTGAGGAGGAGCTTCATTTATTGGTTTTGCCGCTTCAGGCGTGACTTGTAATGTTTCTTGTGCAATTTCGACGGGTTCTTGTTGAAGGGGCTCTTGAGACTTTTCTTCTGATTGTGGTGTTTCGATTGGGGCGCTTGTTACTGAAGATTGAGTGGCTGAACTTTTGGCTGTTTCTTGTGACGTTTCTTTTGAAGAGGAGGCAGGTGTTTGATTTGGTTGAGCTTCTTTTTCAACCTGCGGCTTTTGAACGCTTTTTTCTTCTTCAATGATAATCAGAACAGTTCTTTTGTCGTAATCTTGTTTGTTTTTTGCAGACAAGGTTAAAGCGTAGCGACCAGGTTTGCTTGTGTTAATATTTGTGTAATTTAGTTTAACAGGATGGTGGTCATCACCAACCGCTTTGTAGTACTGGTTGGGATTGAATGAGTCATTCGCATTGATCGTAACTTTGTCTTCGCCATAAATCCTTACTTGACGCTCATGTGTCACTTTCCTTGATTGAGACTGAGCATCGGAAATAGTAGAAAAAATGATCAGACTGGCTAGAAAGAAAAGACATACAATAACATCTGAAAAAATGAATCGTTTTCTCATTGATGAATTCATGGAAAACACCCCTTTTCCTGATTTGCTTAAATGATAAATCATGGCTTGATAATAAGAAATAAAAATAACATAATATTTAGGTGTGATTGTTATTTGTGGATTTTAGTTAAATAAATATCAATATTTTTCCGTTTTCAAAAGGTTATTTTATGATATAATGACCAAAGAATGTTATAATCCAAAAACTTAAAAATGCATATTCGATTTGAAGAATAGTGACAATTGACTGAGGAGGGTACTTTTGTGCGGAGATTACTTAAAAATACAACACAACGACGTTTAGCCATTATCGGTGTATTAAGAGATTTGATTGGCTGGCAGAATCCGGAAATGATTGCTGATTTGTTGGAATGTTCGGTAAAAACGATTTTGTCCGATGTAGACGCGATCAATAATCTTTGGGGTGAGCACGTTGGGATAGAGTATTCCCGAACAAATGGATTAAGATTAAATGATGCCCTTCACAATAAAACACGTCAGCTAGCTAGAAATTTGATGGATGAATCTGAGGCATTTATATTTTTAGAACGGCTCTTTTTTCAGCCAAATGAGGATATGGACTACTGGATCAATGCCCTTTATATCAGTGAGGCAACCTTCTATCGTATGATTAAGCAACTTGATAGAGTTTTAAATGAAAGAGGATTAGTCCTTGAACGTAGACCGTTTCGGATTACTGCAAAAAATGAACGCTGGGTACGCGTCTTTTATGTACAATTATTTTTAGAAAAATATGGCATCAATGAATGGCCCTTTGAGCTGGAGCGTAGTAAAATGATTCATTTCATTAAAACTGCCAATCAATCTTTTGATATTGCTTACAATGATCGTGAAATTCTGGAAAGCAGTTATTTACTGGCAATTATTGTCGTACGAACTTCGCAAGGATTTCAGCTGACAAGAGGTGAGAAGTATGATTTGAAACCAGCATTGATTCATCAAATTTTGACCTTACGTCCAGAGGCGGATCGAATCGTTCAAAATACCAATTATACAGTGACAGATCACTGGTATTATGATGTGGCGAATAGTCTATTTTGCCCTTGCTTTATCACACGCTTTGATCCGAACTGTCAGATCACGTTGAATTATTTAGAGAATTTTTTAGGTGAATTGGAGCAGGTATACGATCTGCCGCTATCAGATAAAGGTCGGAAAAACCTTTTGCAAAAATTACTACAGATCCAAACCACCTATCAAGTATGGCCGTATCCAAAATCAATCTTGTTTGATTCGGCGGCGTACTTTTCACGAAATGCAAAGGTGCAGTATCCGCATTTTACAAAGTATGTCCATCAACTATTGCTACGAATAGAACGAAAGACGGGGGAACCTTGGTTCAGTCAATTTTATTTTTCGGTGGTACAAGTATTGTTTAAGGAATGGGAAGGACTTGCTCATTCACTGGATGAACATGCCGCTAAGGTAAAGATTTTTGTTGTGAGTGATTCGGGGGTAAGCCACGCGAAAATGATTGCTGAACTGATTCAAAGTCGTTTTTATTATCGGGTAGTGATTGAAACTCATGAGGGCTCAGCATTGGATTTTGAACATGATGAAAGCTTCATGGAGTATGATTTGGTTATTGCGAATTATCCGATCAAAAATTATTCCTATAGTAATTTAAAGATTGTAGATGATTTTTTGACTGAAAGTGATCTGACTTCGATTGGTTCTTATGTAAAAGAAATACGTTAGAAGGCTCTAGTTGGGTCTTCTTTTTTGTACCTAAGGTTTTCATTCCAAAGGAACTAAGCTAAACTGGTACTAACTAAACTCTTTAAGGAGTAACGAATGGATCCTAAATTTTTAGCAATTGGTATTGTATTATCAGTAGGTGCTTTTTTTGTAATTCTCGATCTTTTTTCTAAAACCAAATTACGCCAACTTGTTCGTTCTCAGTGGGGGAAGATTCCTCGACAGATTCGCTTGGATAAAGAGGAAAGTCTGAAGGCGGCTTGGCAAATTGAAAAACAGTTTCATGATTGGGATAGCGAAATCGATGATCTCACCTGGTATGATTTGGATATGCAGGCGATTGTGCGCCATGAAAGTGTGCGTGAATAGATAAACTATTCAAAGCAGCTATGCTGTATAGATGATGGCAGACGGCCTGCCGAAACCGCCATACAGGTGGAGGTTTCAAACCACCTTAAGGTGCTGTAGTCAAAAGCTATGGTATTGAGCGTTAAGGAAAAGGCAACCAAGAGTTGTCAGGTGTGTGTTATGGAGATGAGTGACCATACGAACCACCCACAGAAGTGTCGAAAGCGTATAAATTCCGTCAAAACTGGGTATAGTCGTTGACCTAGGATGAGCTTGGAGGAAACCTGTTTACTGATCAGGCGGCGGGCGGCATAAAGGTGGCATGAACATAACATAGGCGTCTATATGGAACGTGGGAACCCACGGGCTGATGTCAAGGGAGTATTTCAAGCGGAAGCCCCGCAAGAAAAGAGTACCGATGCAGTCATGGGGGCAGATTGGGTTGTAGTAGTGAAGAAGCTCTTGTAACGAGAGTGGAGCGAAGAACCTGAGTTATCCAGTTTCAAGGATAAGTCAACTTTAAGGAGGAGGAACTTATGCAAGAAACAAAGTCATACAATATTTCAAAACAAGCAGTTTACCAAGCATTTCTAAAAGTAAAAGCCAATAAAGGAACTTTTGGAGTAGATGAAGAATCAATTGAGGCTTATGAATATAAGCTGAAAGATAATCTATACAAACTGTGGAATCGATTATCATCGGGAAGTTATTTCCCAAAACCGGTAAAGGCAGTATCCATTCCTAAAAAGAGTGGTGGGCTGAGAGTACTTGGGATTCCAACAGTTGAAGATAGGATTGCACAGATGGTAGCGAAGATGTATTTTGAACCTGTAGTAGAACGATTGTTTTATGAGGATTCTTATGGCTATCGGCCGAATAAGTCGGCAATCCAGGCAATAGAGAAAACAAGAGTTAGATGCTGGAAAAGAGATTGGGTACTGGAATTTGATATTAAAGGACTATTTGACAATATCAGACATGACTATCTAATTGAAATGGTAAAAAGGTACACTCAAGAGAAGTGGATTATCCTATATGTGGAAAGATGGTTAAAAGCACCTTTCCAGAGGGAAGATGGTTCGACTGTTTCGAGAAAAGCCGGGACACCGCAAGGTGGTGTAATCAGTCCAGTTCTAGCGAACTTGTTTCTTCATTATACGTTTGATGACTTCATGGAAAAAGAATTTCCTAATATACAGTGGGCTAGATATGCCGATGATGGTATTACTCATTGTGTATCCCTAAAGCAAGCGAAATATCTGAAGAAAAGATTGGAAGAACGGTTTAGAATCTTTGGTTTGGAGTTACATCCTGATAAGACAAAGATTGTTTACTGCAGAGATAGTGATAGGATGGGGAACTATCCGATAACGACATTCGATTTCCTGGGCTTTACGTTTAGACCTAGAGGCGCCAAGAATAAATATGGAAAATGCTTCACAAATTTTCTTCCGGCTGTATCAGATAAAGCGAAAAAGGCGATTCGCAAAGAGGTAAGGAATTGGCGATTACAATTAAAAGCGGACAAAAAGCTAGAGGATTTAGCGAATATGTTCAATAGTAAAATTCAAGGATGGATGAACTATTACATGAAATTCTATAAATCAGAAATGTACAGTCTACTGCGCTACATCAACCAATGTCTCGTGAAGTGGGTTCGTCGTAAATATAAAAAGCGACAAGCACGAAGAAAAGCGGAACATTGGTTAGGGGAAATCGCCAAGCGAGAAAGAAATTTATTCGCGCATTGGAAAATTGGAATATTACCATCGGCTGGATAATGGGAGCCGGATGAGCTGAGAGGTTCACGTCCGGTTCTGAGAGGGCCTAAGGGGGAGGTTCCCTTGGGCTACTTACTTTCGAATTGATCAATGGAACTTACTCTAGTATTGGTTCAGAAGCATTATATCAGCGTTTGCGAAATTTTCATTTTAATCAGACGGACGATTTGGAAGAGTTGATCCAGTTTTATCAAGAGAATCCCGAAATCAGAGAAAAGATTCAATTTCATTTTGCAGGTCTGGGAAAACATGACAATAATTTTACAAAGCAGTATATTGCAAATGGTAAGAAGGAAAAGCTAGGGAATTTAGGACTGTATGTCCTGCTGGGATTATTGCCGCTTATTAGTTTGATTCTGCTTGTCGTAATCGGTCCGATTGGGATTTTTCTATTATTGGGTTCGATCCTATTTAACGTGATTTTCTACATGACTAAAAAGGCGAAGCTAGAAACTGAATTAGAAAGTATGCGCTATTTAGTTCAATCAATCTCTCTAGCAAATAAATTAGCTACGATTCCTACTCCACGTCAAGCGGAAATTAGGGAGAATAGTATCCCCTTGAAATCAATCGCTAAATGGGGCTTTTCTTTTCGAGTAAAAAGCAATAGTGAGGCAGATATGCTGTTTGAATATTTGAATTTAGCTTTCATGATTCCCTTCATCGCTTATAATTTTGTGATTACTCGGTTGAGCAAATACAGTCAAGAGGCGATTAATTTGTGGAGCGTCTTGGGTGAGATGGAGGTTGCTGCAGCAGTATTAAACTTTCGTACCTATTTTCCAATAAGCTGTCAGCCAGAATTTGCTGAAGGTGGGATAAAAGCAGAGGATATTTACCATCCGTTGGTTGAATATTCTGTGGTTAATCCTGTTGATTGGCAACGGAATACATTGGTCACTGGTTCTAATGCTTCTGGTAAATCTACTTATGTCAAGAGTATTGCCATAAGTGCGATTTTATCACAAACAATCAATACGGCAATTGCAGAACAGTTCACGATGCAGCCGGGGCACGTGTTGACCTCGATGGCGGTTGAAGATGATATCTTGGCAGGTGACAGTTATTTTGTAGCTGAGATCAAGTCAATCAAGCGATTGCTGAGTCAAGTTAAAAAAGGAGCACGCTGCTACTGTTTTATTGATGAGATCTTGAAAGGGACGAATACGATTGAACGGATCGCGGCTTCTTCCAGTGTCGTCACTTGGTTGGCTGATTACCCAAGTTTGAGTTTTGTTGCGACTCATGATATTGAACTAACCGAGATGTTGAAGAAGCAATGCGATAATGTGCATTTTGAAGAAACCGTGACGGAAGATCGAGGGATCACGTTTGATTATGTACTGAAGCAAGGTCCATCAGTTACGCGGAATGCGATTGCTTTACTAAAGGTAATGGATTACCCAGAAAAAATTGTGGATCAGGCTCAGAAAGAGGCACGCTATTTCGATGAGCAGCGGACTTGGCCAATTGTTGGTAGTGATGAGGTGTAGGTAGTTTCGTTTTGAGGAAAGAATCATCCTAAGCTCGGGATGGTTCTTTTTTATGAAAAGTAGATGAATTTATTAGAACTTTTGAACAAAAATCTCTATACTAGAATAAGCAATTATTAATGAAAGGACGTGAATGCATGTTAAAAAAATTACTGGCAAATGTCGGTGAATATAAGAAGCAAAGCCTGCAGACACCTTTATTTACGATGGGGGAAGTCTTGATGGATGTGATCATGCCCTTGATTATGGCAGGTCTGATTGATAACGGAATAGAAAAAAGTGATACAAATGCGATTTTGCGTTATGGAGGCTTGCTCTTTTTATGTGCCTTGTTTGCATTAGCGATGGGGACGTTAGGTGGTCGGACAGCTGCGATCGCTTCAGCGGGATTTGCGAAGAATTTACGCCATAATTTATTTGAGCGAATCCAAGGTTTTTCTTTTTCTAACATTGATCGTTTTTCGAGTTCGAGTTTAATTACTCGTTTGACGACGGATACAACAAATGTTCAGAACGCTTATCAAATGGTGATTCGAATATTGGTTCGTTCGCCGCTGATCTTGATTTTTTCTTTAGTAATGACGTTTCATATTAATCGGGAGCTATCAATGATTTATTTAGTGATTGTGCCGATCATGATTATTGGTTTAGGCCTGATCATTCGTTTTGCTCATCCGTTGTTTGAAAAAGTTTTTCGGACATATGATCGTTTGAATAACGTTGTTCATGAAAATCTGCAAGGGATTCGAGTGGTTAAGTCCTATGTTCGTGAGGAATACGAAGAAGAAAAGTTCAGTCGTGTTTCACAAATGGTATTTGATAATTTTACTAAGGCGCAACGAATCGTGGCCTTTAATATGCCGCTTTTACAAGTAGCAGTGTATACATGTATGTTACTGCTTTCGTGGTTGGGTGCCGAATTGATTGTGAATAAAGGGAATCTGTCTACTGGTGAATTAGTCAGCATGTTCAATTACACGATGCAGATTTTGATGAGCTTAATGATGATGTCTATGACCTTTGTCCAATTAATGATCGCTCGTACCTCTGCCGAACGGATCACTGAAGTCTTGAATGAAGAAAGTGACCTGAAGAATGGGGAAAATCCACTGATGGAAGTTCCAGATGGTTCAGTAGAATTCAACAATGTTTGCTTCAGCTACAAGGATGACATGAATAAACTCGTTTTAGAAAACATTGATTTAAGGATCGCTTCTGGTGAAGTAATCGGGATTGTCGGTGGAACTGGTAGTTCCAAGTCCAGTCTAGTGCAGCTGATTCCACGATTATATGATGTGACCCATGGGCAAATCAAAGTTGGCGGTCATGATGTGCGGAGCTATGACTTGGAAACTTTACGGGATCAGGTGGGGATGGTTCTGCAAAACAATGTGTTGTTCAGTGGAACAATCACTGATAATTTGCGCTGGGGCAACGCTAATGCGACGGAAGAGGAAGTCATTCACGCAGCAAAGATTGCTCAAGCCGATTCCTTTATCCAAGAGTTTCCTAATAAATATGACACGATGATTTCTGAGGGCGGGAATAATGTTTCTGGTGGACAAAAGCAACGTTTGACCATTGCTCGTGCATTATTGAAGAAACCGAAGATTTTGATCTTGGATGATTCTACCAGCGCGGTAGATACAAAAACGGATCGTGCAATTCGTGAAGGCCTAGCAAAGGAAATTCCTGGAACGACCACCTTCATCATTTCCCAACGGGTCAGCTCAATTCAGGATGCCGATCGAATTATTGTCTTAGATGACGGAAAAATCAATGGAATCGGGACCCATGATGAATTGCTGGCGAACAATGTCATCTATCAAGAAGTCTTTGATTCTCAACAGAAAGGATTTGGTGAACATGATGAATAGAGGAACCGCAGCCAAATCCAGACCCACCAAAACCATCAAGCGCTTGCTGAAGATCATGGCAAAAGAACATAAAGCTCAATTAATCATTGTCTTTTTTATGATTCTGATCAGCGCCTTTGCCAATGTACGAGGTTCGCTGTTCTTACAGGTCGTGATCGATGATTATATCACTCCGCTGATTGGTCAAAGCAATCCGAATTTTACAGGATTGTTAAAGGCAATCATGACTATGGCCTTAATCTATGTAATTGGGATTGCTGGTACCTTGTCTTACAACTTGATCATGGTAAAAGTATCTGAAGGTACCCAGAAAAAAATTCGCGATCAGATGTTTACTCATTTAGAAACATTGCCGTTACGTTATTTTGATTCAAATGCCGATGGTGATATCATGAGTCATTTTACCAATGACACAGATACTTTGCGGCAAATGATTTCACAGAGTATTCCTAACCTGATGATGGCTTTAGTTACTTTTGTTTCTGTGTTTATCGCCATGTTTTCATTAAGTGTTCCCTTGACCTGCTTTGTGATTGTCTCAGTCTCTTTGATGTTTGTGATGCTGCGTTTTATCACCAATCGCAGTGGCCGTTATTTTGGTGAGCAGCAGCGTTCACTTGGTAAGGTCAACGGCTACATTGAAGAGATGATGCACGGGCAAAAAGTCGTGAAGGTTTTCAACCATGAAGAGACAGCGATAAAGGAATTTGATGTGATTAATGATCAACTGCAGGAAAGTGCCACGAAGGCCAATGCGACAGCGAATACCTTGATGCCGATTATGATGAATCTTTTGAACATCCAATATGTGCTTGTAGCAATTATTGGCGGTTTATTCGCAGTTTACGGTGTTTCAGCATTGACTGTCGGGATGATTGCTTCCTTCTTGCAACTGAGTCGTTCACTCAATGGCCCGATTAGTCAAATTTCTCAACAAATCAATTTTGTGATTATGGCTCTGGCAGGGGCTGACCGAATCTTCCAATTATTAGATGAAGAATCAGAAGTCGATGATGGCTATGTGACTCTGGTAAACGTAAAGGAAGTTCAGGGTGAATTGATCGAGACGAAAGAACGGACTGGAATCTGGGCTTGGAAACATCCTCATGAGGATGGAACGACTTCTTATGTTCGTTTAACCGGCGATGTCCGCTTTGAGGATGTTAATTTTGGTTATAATGACGATCAGCTTGTACTGCATGATATCAATCTATATGCAGAGCCGGGACAAAAAGTCGCTTTTGTGGGTGCGACGGGTGCTGGTAAGACAACCATTACGAATCTGATCAATCGTTTCTATGATATTCAAGAAGGTAAGATTCGTTATGATGGTGTCAACGTTAAAAAAATCAAAAAGAATTCTTTGCGTTCCTCTTTGGGAATCGTTTTGCAGGATACCCATTTGTTTACTGGAACAGTCAAAGAAAATATTCGTTACGGTAATTTAAGTGCGACAGATGAAGAAGTTTATCAAGCGGCAAAATTATCAAATGCGGATACTTTCATCCAACATTTACCAGAGAAATACGACACGGTGATTACTGGTGACGGTGAGGGTCTATCGCAAGGGCAGCGGCAATTGCTAGCTATCGCTCGAGCGGCGATTGCTGACCCACCTGTGATGATTATGGATGAGGCGACGTCTAGTATTGATACTCGGACAGAAAGCATTGTTCAGTCAGGGATGGATCGCTTGATGGAAGGTCGGACGGTGTTTGTAATCGCCCATCGTTTATCCACGATTCAAAACTCTGATGTCATTATGGTAATGGATCATGGCCGGATCATTGAGCGTGGAGATCATGAAAGTCTATTAGCTGAAGGCGGCATGTATTATCAGTTGTATACCGGGAAAGTCGAATTAGATTAATCTCCTACAGACGTGTCTTGCATAAAGCGAGATACGTCTTTTTTATTGGGTAGCCTCTTTGTCCCTAGAAAAGAAATACTTGAAATGATTTAGTTGGAACAATTGAAAGATAATCGTTACAATGAACTAAAGATTTCGAGAAAGGAAGTGCTGCTATGTCCATGACGGTTTTGCGATTGGATGTATCCGATTTATCGGAGGTCAAGGAATTGATTAAAAAAGTATTCATGAGGTTTGAGGCTCCAGAGTATTCTGATGAAGGTGTGGCACATTTTATGACGTACTTGGACGAAAAGCTGGAAAAGGAAATCGTAATCGAACAGCTACAGCTTTGGGGTACAAAGATTGATCAGCAGCTTGTCGGGGTTCTAGCGATTCGTTCGGGTAATCATGTGGCGTTACTCTTTGTTGACGAAGCCTATCATCGTCAAGGAATCGCCAAGAAAATGTACCAGGCGATGCTGGCAGAACTTTCGCCGAAACAATTGACCGTAAATTCTTCCCCGTATGCAGTGCCAGCTTATAAGCGGTTAGGCTTTCAACTTAACGGTGAGGAGGAGACGGTCTCAGGGATTCGTTTTCAACCAATGATTTTTATTAGAGAGGATGTATAGGGATGAAACGTTTTGCAATGAAGGATTATGGAAAAGCAAAAGAGGTATTGATCGAAATCGAGGCACAATCGCGTCCGATGGATGAAACGCATGTCCGAGTGGAATTAGCGGCTTTCGCAATTAACCCATATGATGTGGCGCTGCGACAAGGAGCTATGCGTGATTTTCGGACGTTGAAGTTTCCTTACGTTTTAGGAAATGATGGTGCGGGGATTGTAACTGAGGTTGGCGGTGAAGTCAGTCATATTAAAGTTGGCGATGAAGTAATCGTTCATGCAGTCGGAGGCACCTATGGTGAAGAAGTGGTTGTGCCTGGGGGAAAGGTCGTGAAAAAGCCAAATTCTATGTCCTGGGAAGTTGCGGCAGGCGCTGTAACTCCTTGGTTGACTGCTTATAACTTAGTGACTCATTTATTGGGTGACAAAATTGGTGAGACGGTGATGGTGCAGGGGGCTTCTGGTGCTGTGGGGTCATTGCTGGTTCAATTTTTAAAGGAGCAGGGAAAGACGGTCCTCACTTCTGCCTCTAAACGAAATGAAGCGATGGTCCGCAGTTTAGGTGCTGACAATTTCGCTGCTTATGATGATACGGATGCCGGAGAAGTTTTTGCAGATCGGGCCGATACGGTGATCGATGCGACAAAAGGCGGACGAGCAGGTGAAGCAGGCATGAAAATCATGAAGACCGGCGGTAATTTCGTGGCATTGAATGAGCTGCCTAGTGAACAAAAGAAAATTGGGAATTATTTAGCTTTTGGACCATCTAAAGAGTATTCTGACCACGAGGCATTAACAGTATTCACAGAGCTGTCTGATAAAATCCAGTTGAAAATTACAGAAGTGCTGCCGTTTGCCTTAGCAAGTGTTGTTTCTGCTCATGAAAAGCTGGAGGGGCATCCATCAGCTGGCAAAATTATTATAAAAAAGGTGGATTAGTATGGATCAGCAGAAGTGGTTATTAGTAAAAGCAAATTTCGATGGAACAGAGGATTTAGCAGATGGGTATTACCGTTTGAGAGAAGTTGATGGTGGCTATCAATTGGTATATTTGGTGGCTGGACCTTGTGGTGATAAAAATCCGCATCCCGAGATTACATTGCGGCAAGAAGGAAATCAGGTTCGACCGATTCGATTGCGAGATACAGAGACGTCCCCAATTTTGAACCTATCAGAAAAAGAAGATGCCACTACGATCGAGGAACTGACAGATCAGCTTTTAAATCGCTTTATCAGGATCAAGAAACTTAGTATTTAAGCATTTCTTTAGCAATTCCTAGTTGAAAAGGGATACAATTATGACAAATTGTAAGGAATGTCAAAAAAGGTGATTTCAGAGACTCACTAGAATTGAAATTAGCCGAAATTCCATGCTACATTAGTTCAGCGAGAAAAAATAGTAGGTGAAATCAATGAAAGTTATTCAATCTCTTAAACACACATGGAGTCTGTTCATATTAGATTGGCGTCGTATTTTCAAAAATCCGATCGCCATTTTTCTGATGGCTGCATTAGTCGTCATCCCATCTCTTTACGCTTGGTTTAATATCAAAGCTTTGTGGGATCCTTATTCTAACACTGGGGAGTTGCCGATTGCGGTCTACAGTGCCGATACCGGAGCAAAATTCCAAGACAAGGACGTCGAAATCGGGGACGAGGTTATCAAGAACCTGCATGAGAATAAACAGCTCGGCTGGCGTTTCGTTGACTCGAAGAAACAAGTTGTCGATGGTGTTAAGTCAGGTAAATACTACGCGGGAATCTACTTACCAAAAGAATTTTCAAAGGATTTATTGAGTTTCACTTCTGGAGATATTCAAAAACCGAAAATCGAATATTATTTGAACCAGAAAATCAATGCGATCGCGCCCAAAATCACTGATAAAGGTGCCGGTTCAATACAAACAGAGATCAGCCAAGAATTCATTAAGACAGCTAGTTCAACCTTACTGAAGGTTTTTAACGAGATCGGCTACGACATTGATGCGAACCTCGTTAGTATTAACAAGGTCAAAAATTTAATTTTGACGACCAACGACAATTTAGGCGAGATTGACAAGTACACGCAAGAAGTTGTCGAAGTGCAAGGCAAACTGCCGGAGCTGAAAGAAAAATTAGCGAAGGCGAACGAAATCGAAACCTATGTACCGCAAGTCGATGAGCTAGGACAGAAATTGATCTCCTTGAATCAAAAAATGCCTGAAATCAAACGACAAGCCAGTGTCATCTTAACGTTGCAACAGAAAATCCCAGAAATCCAACAAGCTGGAAATCAGTTGGCACAAGTTGATAATGATTTTGCTGAAATTGAAAAAACCATGAATGATGGGATTAACGAAGCAAAACAAGGCTTGAATATCATTCATCAAGTTCAAACGATTTTACCGGATATTCAAAAGTTGGGGAATCAAGCAGATGACTTTGCTACAACGACCAAAAATGGTGCGGAACAATTAAAATCAGCTGTACCAAGTATTTCCAGCAGTGTGCAAGTGACGTTGCAGGCGATTGGACAGGTGGCTACAACTACTCAATCAATTACAAGTGATTTATCTGCCCTGTTAGATAAAGAAGAGTTAACGCCAGATGAAAAGGCTCATATTGCTTCGATCATTAACGACTTCCAAAATAATTTATCAGAGCAGCAAACAGCTATCGACAAACTTAACCAGTTCTTAGCTGATTTGAAGAAGACTGCTGATGATAATGGTAATACTGAAGTCAGTCAAAATTTGGCAACCATTATGAGTCGATTAGATAATCTAAAAAATGCTATTGGTGATATAAGCACTCGTTTTGGACATCTAAATGATATAGTTCAAAACGGTACTACAGATCAAGCAAAAGACTATTTAAACGAGATCAATAGTGCTGCTGTAAACGTAGCGAATGTGGTAAACAGCATCAACGCTGAACAAGTTGGTCAAACAGTCAGCACGATCCTTGATAAGCTAATCAATACGATCACTACAGCGCAAGGTGTCTTGAATCAAGCTCAGCAAATTGATTTTGCGTCATTATTGAATTCGACGGAAGGCACCGTCAGCAATGCGATTGCCTTTTTAGAAAAATATCAAAAGCAAATGCCGGCGATCGGTCAAGAAGTTCATGATGCGAACGTTTTACTGAACGGTCATATGAATGATATTGTCAATGGAATAAATACAGGTGCAGACCTCTACAACAATGAACTCCCTATAGTAGAACAAAAATTAGGTTTGGCCGCAAACTTTATGCAAAATGACTGGCCTGGTGTGAAAAAAGATTTGACTAGCAGCTTGAAGCTGGCAAATGATAAAATGCCAGAGGTTGAACGGGCGTTGAATCTTGCAACGGATCTGATCAAAAATGATTATCCAACCTTGCGAGCAGGGATTCAAAAAGCAGCAAATGCTATCCAACAAGGCGATCAGACGATTGACTTCGGTCAGGTCTTGAAATTATTGAAGCTGGATGCCCAAAAGGAAAGTGACTTCTTCACGACTCCGGTAGATTTACAGACGAATACAATGTACCCAATCGCCAATAACGGTTCAGCTAGTACACCATTCTACACGGCTTTGTGTTTGTGGGTCGGTGCGGTACTATTCTCTAGTGTTACTACCACTGAGTTTTTCTTAGACAAAAAAGATCTCGGCAAATACACGAAACGTGAACAATTTGGTGCTCGGATGTTAACTTATTTAGTTGTAAGTGTCGGACAGGCCCTGATTGTTACATTAGGAAATATGTTCTTGTTAGGCGTTTATGTGAAGAATCCAGTGTATAGTGTCCTCTTTGCTGTTTTAGTTGCTCTAGCCTTCATGATGATTGTGTACGTGTTGGTTGCGCTCTTTGGAACAGTCGGGAAAGGAATTGCGATTATTATTCTCGTGCTCTCCATTTCCGGCGGGGGCGGAAACTATCCGATCCAAGTATCCGGGAAGTTCTTTCAAGCGGTCAATCCATGGCTGCCATTCACCCATGCTGTCAATTTATTGCGTGAGAGTGCTGGCGGAATCTATTGGCCAAATGCGTCAGGCGATATCATAATCATGATTGTTTTGTTTGTGGTATTCGGTATATTAGGTACGTGGGCATATCCACTCTTGCAGCCACATTTGACGAAGTTGACAAAAGTGGCTCATGAAAGTAAAATATTCCACTAAAAAACAACAGGTAAGACAACAGCGTATTGCTGTTGTTTTACCTGTTTTCGTGTTTTACTAAATGTATGAAAAGTCATTGAAAAAAACATTGACTTTTAGATTAAGGACGAGTAATATTTCGCTTGTTTGCTTTTTTTTAGAAGACTTTTATTGATAGAAATAATAATTTGCGGCGTAAAAACAAACATATTTTTCTGTAAAGTAAATGAGTACATTATTTGGAACAAGGAGTGAGTCTAATGGATTATCTTAAACGCTTGCTGGTTGGTCGACCATTGAAGTCGTCTGAAAATGATGATCAAAACTTATCACGTTTCGCAGCTTTAGCGATGCTTTCATCAGATGCGTTATCTTCTGTTGCGTATGGGACAGAACAGATCGTCGTCGTTTTGGTAACCTTGTCAGCAGCAGCGATTTGGTATTCATTACCAATTGCATTTGTAGTATTAATTTTATTGGCTTCATTGATTTTATCTTATCGTCAAATTATTCATGCTTATCCTCATGGTGGAGGCGCTTATGTCGTTAGTAGTGAGAATTTGGGGAAGAATGCCGGCTTGATTGCTGGGGGCTCGCTTCTGGTGGATTATATGTTGACTGTTGCTGTATCTGTTTCAGCTGGTGCTGAAGCTATCGCCTCTGCGATTCCTGCTTTGTATCATCATCGCGTCCTGATTTCTGTCATTATTGTTTTATTATTGATGCTGATGAATTTGCGTGGTTTACGTGAGAGTGCGGGGTTACTGATGGTACCCGTCTACAGCTTTATTGCGGTGATAACGGTGTTGATCATAGTGGGATTAGTAAAAATTGTTTCCGGAGCAGCACCGCTTCATTCCACCGCTCAAGTCGGAGCAATTGTTCCAGGAATCTCGGTGGCGTTATTGCTACGAGCTTTCTCTTCAGGTTCTTCTTCATTAACTGGTGTGGAAGCGATTAGTAATGCGGTGCCATTCTTTAAAAAACCGCGTGCCAAAAATGCAGCAGGGACATTGGCCATGATGGGCTTGATCCTAGGCTTCTTCTTTACTGGCATCACATTTTTGAACTATTGGTTTGGCATTGTTCCTACTGCTGAAGTGACAGTCTTATCCCAAGTGGGTGAAGCTGTTTTTGGCAAGGGGATCATGTATTATGTATTGCAATTTGTGACAGCCCTAATTTTAGCTGTGGCAGCCAATACGGGTTTCTCAGCATTTCCTGTTTTGGCCTACAATTTAGCGAAGGATAAATTTCTCCCGCACCGCTACCAAGATCGCGGGGATCGTCTAGGCTACTCAAACGGAATCATTACGTTAGCATTAGGGTCAATCATCTTGTTATTAATTTTTCAAGGGTCAACGGAGCGCTTAATTCCCTTGTATTCAGTCGGAGTATTCATTCCGTTTACCTTATCGCAAACTGGGATGGTTCTGAAATGGCGTAAAGAAGGCCAACATTGGTTTAGAAAATCGATTGCGAATATGATTGGTGCTTTGATTTCCTTTGCGATCGTCTTGATTTTATTTGTTTATCGTTTGCCGGATATTTGGCCTTTCTTCATTATTATGCCAATCCTGATCTATGCCTTCTATAAAGTACATGAGCATTATAAAAATGTGGCGGAACAATTACGTTTGGTTGATGATGTGGAATTACATGAGTATGCAGGCAATACAGTGATCGTACTTGTAGGGAATGTGACGCAGGTCAATATTGGTGCGATTAATTATGCTCGTTCGATTGGTGATTACGTGATTGCGATGCACGTTTCATTGGAGGAAAATGAAGAGAAAGAGCGCGAGATTCGCCATGAGTTTCGTGAGAAGTTCCCAGATGTTCGCTTCTCAGTTGTTCGCTCACCGTATCGATCAATTGTGAATCCAGTCAGTCGCTATGTTGACCGAGTAAGTAAAAATGCGAAGGAACATAATTATACGACAACTGTTTTGATTCCAGAGTTTGTTCCAAACAGAACCTGGAAACGTTCGTTGCATAATCAAACAGCGTTGCGTTTGCGTTTCCGGCTGTCCTATCGCGACGATATTATCATTAGTACGTACAACTATCATTTGAAGAAATAATTTCAAGAGTGTGCCGATATTAGGTACACTCTTGTTTATTTTAAAAAAGTTCAAAAAATAGAAAGGATAAAACGTATTCATCTTTTTTTTGAGCAAAAAGGGTTGATTTTAGTTCTTATTAGAGGTAATATCAAACAGCATTAATTACTAACACTATTAGGTATTAATGAGACGAAAGTTATTTTTTGAAAGAAGGGGGAGTATGATGACATACGCAGAAGATGCAGAACGTGAACTAGTGCAACTGATGTTTCAGAATCGCCATGGTGCGTTTAGCAGGATTGAGAAGAGCAGTAAGGGTGCTAATATCGTCATTAAAGTACTCGATCGATTAGGTGAACCTACGAATCCAAAACATTTGGCCGATACCTTAAATCTATCCACTGCTCGGATCGCTGCTGTACTGGGAAACTTAGAAAAACGCGGGCTGATAAGTCGCACAATGGATCCTAATGACCGACGACGAATCAACGTCAGTTTAACAGAGAACGGGAAAAAAGTGGCTAAGGCTGAAAAGCTGGAAATGCGGAATAAAATCATTCGAGTATTTGAGCTGATGGGGGAAGAGGACACTAAAAAATATCTTGAATTGACTGCCAAATTTGTCAAGTACTCTCAAAAATTAACCATGGAAGGGGAAAGTGATCAATAGTGAAGATTTTTAAATATCTTGGTAAATACTGGTACGCAATTATTGCTGTGTTCTTGCTTTTAATCGTGCAGGCATCTAGTGATTTAAGCTTACCAAGTTTAACGTCAGATATCGTTGATATCGGTATTCAACAAGGAGGACTTGAACAGTCAACTCCAGAAAAAATTAGAAAATCAACGCTTCAAGGAATCGAGATATTTATGACCGATAAAGAGAAGCAAACAATCAAGGAAAATTATAAAGAAGCCACCCAAACGATTGATGGCAAGAAGGTTGATATTTATAAATTAGATCTTCAAGAGGGTATGACAAAAGATAAGTTAGCAGATATCTTTAATTTACCGATGATGATGATTGCTTCCACTCGTTCAAAGGATTCAAGCAATGCGAAAGAAGCAAAAGAAGTTATCAATGATTATACAGCTATCTCAAAGGATGCTGCTCAGGCACAGGCTTTGGGGCAAGAGGCGAAAACCCTTGGTGAGCAAGCTCAAGCAGCTGGTAAAGAAGCTGCTGCGGCTACAGACGGTGCAACTGCCGCTGCAAAAGGTGCGGAAGCTCAGAGATTAGCTGCTGAAGCGCAAGCAAAAGGAGAAGAAGCTCAAAAACTTGGCGATTCTATCAAAGCCAAAAATGACGCGATGCCATCAAAAGTTGAAGCTGCACGTAAAGCTACTAAGGAAAGCCTAGGCGATGTTGGTGAAGACTCATTGAAAACGGTAGGGATTCAACTGACTTTGGCGGAATACAAAGCGTTAGATGTGAATACAGGGAAAATCCAGACGGACTATATGATCAAGACTGGAGCGAAAATGCTTGGTTTGACTTTAGTATCTGCTGTTGCGGCAATTATTGTTGGTTTAATTGCTTCATTAATTGCTGCGACTGTTGGTAAAAACCTGCGTGTTGGACAATACGAGCGAACATTGGAATTTTCAAATAACGAAATGGAAAAATTCTCACCTGCTTCATTGATTACACGAAATACCAACGATATTCAACAAATTCAAATGGGTATCGTTATGATCATGCGAATCGTTTTATATGCACCAATCTTAGGTATCGGTGGTGTTTACAGAGTATACAAGACCGGCACTGGTATGGGCTGGATCGTAGGTGTGGCTGTAGCAGCTGTTTTAGTTTTAGTCCTAACCTTATTGCTGACCACAATGCCTAAATTTAAGGCCCTACAAAACTTAGTCGACCGTGTAAACTTAGTTTCTCGTGAAATTATCACTGGGTTACCAGTTATTCGTGCGTTCTCACGTGAAAAATATGAGGAAGAGCGTTTCGATGTTGCTAATACGAACTTGATGAAGACGCAAATGTTCGTTAACCGTGCGATGTCATTGATGATGCCAATTATGATGCTGTTGATGAATGGTATTTCAGTCTTGATTGTGTGGGTTGGTGGACACAATATGGACAATGGTCAATTACAAGTTGGGGATATGATGGCCTTCATTACTTATACAATGCAAATTGTTATGGCCTTCATGATGTTGTCAATGGTATCGATCATTTTACCTCGTGCCAATGTTGCAGCTGGACGTGTAGATGAAGTGTTGAACACGGAACCTACGATTAAAGATCCAGAACATCCAAAAGACGACCATGACTTCAAAGGTGAAGTGAAATTTGAAGGTGTTCAATTCCGTTATGGCGATGCTGATGCAGATGTCTTGCATCATATTAATTTCACTGCTAAACCGGGTGAAACAACTGCTTTGATCGGTTCGACAGGTTCAGGAAAGTCAACGATCGTCAATTTGATTCCGCGTCTCTTTGACGTAACTGGCGGACGTATCACGATTGACGGTATCGATATTCGTGAAATGAGCATGCATAAATTACATGAGATTATGGGATTTGTACCACAAAAAGGTGTGCTGTTCTCTGGTGACATTGCTTCAAATATCAAATTTGGTGATGCTGATATTTCAGATGAACAAATGAAACGAGCTGCTGAGATTGCACAAGCAGATGAATTTATCAACTCGAATGAAAAAGGATTTGATCGGACAATTTCCCAAGGTGGAACGAATGTTTCTGGTGGACAAAAGCAACGGTTATCAATCGCTCGGGCACTGGCTAAGAATCCGAAAATATTGATCTTTGATGATTCCTTCTCAGCTCTTGATAACAAGACGGATGTTGCTTTGCGTAAAGCATTAGCTGAGAACATCAAGGATGCTACTCAAATTATCGTAGCGCAAAAAATTTCTACGATCTTGCATGCGGACAACATTATCGTATTAGATGAAGGCCGTGTAGTAGCCCAAGGTCGTCATGAAGAATTGATGGAATCATCGGCTGTCTATCAAGAAATAGCTCAGTCACAATTAAGTAATGCTGAACTAGGCATAGAAGAAGCGGATTAAGGAGGAGCGAAAAGAATGGCAGAACAAAAACAAAATCGCCCTCGTGGTGGCGGACCTGGTCGAGGGATGAGTGCGCCAGTTGAAAAAGCGAAAGATTTCAAAGGTACGATCAAAAAATTGGTTTCGTATCTTGGCGCTTATAAAATCGCCGTTTTCTTTGTAATGATCTTTGCGGCAGCTTCAACGATCTTCAATATTTGGGGACCAAAGATCCTGTCAAAGGCGATCACAGAATTATTTAACGGTCTGATCAAGAAATATCAGGGAACTGGCGATATCAACTTTGATAAAATCGGTGGTATCCTGCTCTTCATGTTAGGTCTTTATGTAGTTGCTTCCTTATTTGGGATCATTCAAGGCTGGATCATGTCGACGATTTCGCAAAAGATCACTTATCGGATGCGGAAAGAGATTTCTGAAAAAATCAACCGCATGCCAATGAATTATTTTGAAAGCCGCACGACTGGTGAGGTTTTATCACGAATCACTAATGACGTGGATACTTTAGGACAATCATTGAATCAAAGTTTGACTCAATTAATTACTTCAACATTTACCATAATCGGAGTTATCGTGATGATGCTTTCAATCTCAGTGAAGATGACCGGTATCGCGATATTGATCGTGCCGATCTCACTTTTATTGATCATGGTTGTCGTGAAGAATTCGCAAAAGTATTTCAAAACGCAGCAAGAATATCTTGGGGTGATCAATGGTAAAGTTGAAGAAACAATCGGTGGATACACCATCGTACGCTTATTCAACGAGGAAGAAAACTCATTGAAAGAATTCAAAGAACAAAATGATATTCTCTTCAAATCAGCATGGAAATCTCAATTTCTTTCTGGTTTGATGCAGCCGATCATGAATTTTGTCGGTAACTTAGGATATGTAGGTGTGGCGATTGCCGGTGGTGTGATGGCTTATAACGGTACGATCACTGTTGGGGATATTCAAGCGTTTATTCAATATGTACGAAATCTGACACAGCCGATCGCACAACTAGCTCAAGTATCAAACATGCTGCAATCAATGGCAGCAGCGGCAGAACGGGTCTTTGAATTCTTAGCAGAAGATGAAGAAGAACAAATGGCTGAAAATCCTGTTCAAATTGATAAGGCAAAAGGAATGGTCGATTTCGATCATGTTCAATTTGGCTATACATCTGATAAAATCGTTATCCAAGATTTTACTTCGCATGTTGATCCTGGTCAGACAGTTGCGATTGTTGGTCCAACTGGTGCAGGTAAAACCACGATGGTTAAATTGCTGATGCGGTTTTACGATGTCAACTCTGGTGCGATTAAGATTGATGGTCATAATATCAAAGATTTCAATCGTGCTGATTTGCGTAAGAACATTGGGATGGTCTTGCAGGATACGTGGTTGTTCAAAGGGACGATCATGGACAACTTGCGGTACGGTCGTTTAGATGCGACCGACGAAGAAGTTTACGCAGCAGCTAAAGCCGCTCACGTGGATCACTTCATCAAGACATTGCCTGGTGGCTATGACATGGAATTGAACGAAGAATCTTCCAATATCTCTCAAGGGCAAAAGCAATTGCTGACGATTGCGCGTGCAATCTTAGCTGATAAGCCAATTTTGATCTTGGATGAGGCAACATCATCTGTTGATACACGGACAGAAGGATTGATTCAAGAAGCGATGAACAATCTGATGAAGGGGCGGACGTCATTTGTTATCGCTCACCGTCTATCAACGATCAAGGATGCCGATAAGATTCTTTATATGCAAGGCGGAGATATCAAAGAACAAGGAAGCCATGAAGAACTATTGGCTCAAAACGGACTTTATGCCGCGTTGTACAACTCGCAATTTGAAGAATTATCAGAATAAAGCAAAGACCAATCATCCATTTATTTCGGATGATTGGTCTTTTTTATTAAAAAATCGTCTACTAGTAGCGACTTTTGTCTGTGATCATCTTTGTTTGTTTATCATAAGTGATTGTGACAGAGCCATTGGTATATTCGCCGTCTTTAGTTTGATCCCATGTGGCTGTCGATCTTGGAGGCATACCATATTTTTCTCTTTCCCAGCTGGTAACTCTATCTGGTGGGCCAACTAGCTTTTCTAATTCTTCATAGCTGGCACCGCCCTTAAAGGAGTATTTTTCGTTGTCAGCATCGTAATGCTCTGTCGCGACCTTTATACTATCGTAAATCTCTGATGTCCACTCTCCAGGAAACGCCTCCTTTGGTTTGGAGGTTCCTGGTTGTGTATCGATCGGTTCATAGGAAACGGTATTAGAAAACATAAAAATGACAGAACCAATGATGAGTAAAATAGCGAAACTCAGTGCCAGCACCTTATTTTTAGGAGATTTCTTCGGGAGTGCAGTTTGTTGCCGCACTTTTTGTGACAAATCCTTTTTTTGTGGTTTTAAATAAATCGTTCCACAATAATCACATTTCCAACCTTGTTCAACTTTATGGAAATGTGTGCTACCGCAATTCATACATTCTTTACTTTTCATGATAGAGTCCATCCGATCCGTAATTTTCAGGGAAGTCATCCGGATATTTACCTAATCCAGCGCGAGAATATTGCTCTGGTAGACGGTTAAAGTAAATGTAACGCACGATTGGGGTAACATATCCTACCTGGTCATTTTTTAAATAAACGTTGGGTTTTCCCTGTTTTTCGTAAACAAATAGTTTGGTGAATCCACCAAAAGTGTTATCCGTGTTTATGGCGATGAAGGCACGAACCTCTCGCCAAGTCAATTCTCCTTGCTGCCACTGCTTTCTAAGCATCTTTGCTTCATAATTGATGGGATTGTTTTGTTCATCAAACTTAAGAGCAAGCTTTTTTTGAATTTGCTCGGAATCTGTAACAATCTTATCTGGCTGCCCCCAAATCCGTAAAATATCTGAGCTGGAGTATTGATCGAAATCTGGTCCGTAAGCAGCTAGATATCCGGCTTCTCGATAATAGGTCGTTATGGCGAAGTCGCTATTAGGATTTTCGATGATCATCTCTTCGTTTGGAGATGTTCTTAGACGATTTTTTTCAAGAGTATCATGTTGCTTTTGTGCGGCCGATACTCGTTCTTTAAACTCTTCCGTCTTGTCGCCGCCGTATTCTTCCGCTGATACAAGTGCTAAATCAATCTCCTCTTGGTTCAATGAAAGCTCGGCGATTCTCACATTTCGCTCAGGATTATTCAATTGGCTAGGTGAATAGGTTGTCGAATCTGTCGAGCTTTTAGCGTTGGTGACAGGCTTAAATGTAGTCAGCTTCGATCCGCTCTTTGAAGGAGTTGCTTTCAATGAAAAGGGAATAAGAATACTGCTAATAAAAAGAATACCCACAATAAGAAACAAGGTGATGCTTATAATGAAAGCCAGCTTTTTCCGCGGCTGTCTTTTTTCTAGAGGTGGTGCATCAAGCTCGTAGACTGCGTGACAATAGCTACATTCATAACCAGATTCTATTTTTTCGAACTGATTTCCACCGCAATATTTACAGACCAAGCCCTTCATTTTCACCACTCCTCTCATTTTATCCAAAGCCCATCAGACAGATAACTTTGTTTTCGATGTTACCAGAACACTAACTGTTCATAAATGATACCACGGGATAGGTAACGCGAAAAGAGACGATGCAAAGATTTTTGGTATAGCTAGAGATTTGGTTAGAGAAATATTTCTGTAAAATGAACTTTTGCTCTTTGTTGACTAATCAACAAGAAGATGATATTTTAACTATAGAAAATATTTTCTATTAAATGAACATAATTTCAAAAAGGAGTAGCGCGTATGATGGATACAGAAAAGGTACAGCTGGTAGAATATGGCAAAAAATTGATTTCGACTGGATTGACTGCAGGGACTGGCGGAAACATCAGCATGTATGACCCTGAAAGCCAGCTGATGGCAATCACGCCTAGTGGCATTGATTATTTCGAGATGACAGTAGAGGATATTGTTGTGCTGGATCTTGAAGGGAAGGTTGTTGAAGGAGCAAGGAAGCCTTCAAGTGAATGGCAGATGCATTTGATTAATTATCAACGGCGAGGTGATGAGATTCGTGCGGTCGTACATGCACATTCGACATTTAGTTCGATTCTTGCGACTTGCCGCAAGCCTCTTCCAGCGACTAATTATATGATAGCGATTGCAGGAGGCGGTGATGTTCGCTGCTCTAAATATGCGACGTTTGGGACGGAGAAGTTGGCAGAATACGCCTTTGAAGCGATGGAGAATCGTTATGCTTGTTTTTTAGCGAATCACGGACTGCTGACATGCGGTTCGAATTTGCACGATGCTTTTTCGGTAGCAAGTGAGATCGAACGTTTAGCGGGTTTACATGTAGGTGCTTCTTTATTTGGAGATCCAGTAATATTGGACGATGCAGACATGGCTGAAGTACACGAGCGTTTTCCTAGTTATGGACAATAAAAGAAGTGCGGCGAGGTGATGAGCAATGAGTAAAGTAATTATTGTCGGAGATACATTTGTTTCTGTGGATATATGGAGACAAGCGGTTGAAATGATGGATCTGCCAGAGCCTGTAGAGATTGTTTCTTTAGAATGGTACCCGGAAGATTCTCCGAAAGAATTTCAGCGAAAGTTAAAATTGATTGAACAAAACGGACCTGAATCGGTAGCGATTCCTGAAGGGATTATGGAAGAAATAAGTGATGCCGATTATTTCTTCGTTCACGTGGCTCCAGTTTCTCGTAAGTTGTTGGAAAAGGCACAGAATCTGAAACTGATTGGAACTTGTCGTGGTGGGATAGAGCATCTTGACATTGGGTTAGCGCGGGAAATGGGGATTCCAGTTATTCATGTCATTCGGAACGCCGAACCGGTTGCAGACTATACCATCGGTATGATTTATTCAGTGACCAGAAATATTGCGCTTTCTCATGCGGCGGTGATGCAGGGAGCGTGGCCGAAAAATTTTCCGAATGATGCCTATCGAACGACGCTTGCTAGTCAAACAGTTGGTTTAGTTGGGTTGGGGCATATTGGGAAAATGGTGGCCCAACGACTTGTCAATCTTGGAGTAAAAGTGATCGCCTACGATCCTTTTATTGATCAAGAAGCAGTACGGTCATCTGGTATTGATTTAACCTTTGTTTCTTTAGAGGCATTATTTAAGCATTCAGATATTGTTTCTCTGCATATGCGGGTAACGCCTGAAACGGAAAATTTAATCGACAGGAAATTGTTGGCTCTTATGCAGCCTAGTGCTTATTTAATCAATACTGCTCGTCCTGATATTCTGGTTAAAGCGGATTTTATTGAGGTTTTGAAGAAGAGAAAAATTGCTGGAGCTGCTATTGATGTTGTGTGGGAGGAGCCAATAGCGGCGGATGATCCTTTACTCGGACTGGATAACTTGGTCATTACTTCGCATATCGCAGGGGATACTGTGGATGCGATTCCTAAATCACCGCTTTTGTTAGCGAAAACGGTAAAGGATTATCTTCAAACTGGAGTTAGTGAATTCATCGTTTAAAAAGAGTTCCTGAGAATTGATTTTCTCAGGAACTCTTTTGTTTTATACGCGATCGTAGTCTTCTAAACGAATTTCTTCTAGCTCATCCTCATTGAAGTCGAGGTCTTTGTCTAGGATTTTTTCAACAGCTCGGATTAATGAAGCGGCATCTAACCCGTATTTTTTCAACAAATAAGGTTTCGAAGCGCCGTGCGTCCATTCATCGTTGATTCCAACCTTGATTAATTGCTTATGCAGCTGGTGCTCTAGCATTACTTCGCCGACTGCGGTGCCTAAACCACCGATGGTGACATGATTTTCCATGGTAACAACACCATGTTTTACTTTCTTGATTGAATCAACCACTAATGGATCGGTGAAAGGTTTAAGTGTCGTGATATGAACGTGCTGAACTGAGACACCTTTTTTCTCAAGCCATTGAGTCGCTCGCATTGCTTCTTCGGTACAGATACTGCTAGAGAACAAAGCAACATCATCGCCTTCTGAGATGACACGACCCTTATTGAACTCTGTTGGTTTGTCAGGTGAGAAGAGACGCGGCATTTGGCCTCGTAGCATTCTGACATAGATTGGTCCATTGACTTCTTTACAAATATTCAATGCTGATTCAACGTCTGTCGCATCACCGCAGTCAAAAATCGTCATGTTTGGGATCGTTCGCAGGATACCGACATCTTCAATTGATTGGTGAGTAACACCGCCGGGAGTAGTGATCCCAGGTACGAAGCCTAAAAGAGAAACGGGCAGGTTCGGATATGCGATCGACATCTCTAGCTGATCCAGCGGTCTGCGATATAAAAAGACTGCAAAGGTGTGTAAGAAAGGACGAAACCCTTCACGAGCCAATCCGGCTGCCCAGCTTAACATGTTTTGTTCCGCAATCCCCATTGATAAATATTTTTCAGGGAAGACCTTTGGAAACTCTTTGACTTCACAGGAGGTACCTAAGTCAGCAGATAAGACTAACACATCCTCATTTTCTTGTGCGAATTTAATCATATTTTTTGAATGTACATCCGATTCGATTTTCATAGTAAAACTCCTTCCTTTTTTCTTACATTTCGTTATAGAATTTCGTATATTTATCGAATTCTTCGCCTTCTTTTAAACGAACGAAATGCAGGATCGGTCTTCTTTCGTTTAAGTACGGAATCCCTTGCGTTGGATCGGTATAGCAAAGAATCACTAACGGCTTGTTCTTTTCTCCCTGTTTGGCAGCTTCTTCAATCGCTTCAATATCATGTCCATTAACCGAAACAGCCTTGGCACCAAATGCAGTGAAGCGATCCTCTAGAGGTTCAATGTTCATTACTTTTTTTGTTTCGCCTTCGACTTGTTGTCCGTTGATATCCACGATTAAAACCAAATTGTCCAATTGATAGAAGACCGCCGCTTGAATTGCTTCCCACAATTGACCTTCTTCCATTTCGCCATCAGACATCATAACGAAGACACGGCCTTCTTCATCACGTAATTTCCGGGCATGAGCTGTCCCGCCTGCAACGCTGATTGCTTGGTCTAGTGTTCCGGCAGCGTTTTCAAAACCGGGTGTGTGATTTGCACCGATCATTTCCATTGAATAGCCGTCACGATTGAACATTTCTAATGCGGCTTCATCTAAACGATCTGCTTCTATCAATGCTGCATATACAGGTGCTGCATAATGTGCGGGTGAGATAAAGAATCGATCATAAGGTGCTTTTAATGATCCGTGATATTCAGCCCCTTGAATGTAATCCATATTGTCCTTCGACGGTGTTCCTGGAAATTTTCCAGGTAAACGAGGTGCTTTGCTTTCGCTTAAGTTCAATACACGTAAGTAAAGAGTCGCGAAAAGCTCTGCTGATGAACAAGCTTGTGAGAGGTAGCAGCCGTTTCTTTCAAGTGTCAATTTTAGAACATGTTTGCGAATGTTTTTTGCCGCTTTTTCTACATCAGCGACCGTATAATGATTTGCCATGATAAAACTCCTTTTTCGTATTAATGTATTTAATTCCTTTATTTTTGTCCGTAATTATTTTGGTAGAAGTCATATACTTCGGCAGTATAGGAATCTTCTAATGGTTTGAGTGAGGTGTTTAAAGTTCTGGCGTAATAGACGCTTTGAGCCGTTTCTTCTAGGATAACCGCATTTTTTAGTGAATTTGTCGCAGACTTTCCAACAGTAAAGACACCATGGTTTTTCAATAGAATTGCGGGACAATTGGTTTCTTGGTAACAACGAACAATCTCGGCACCGATGGCTTTCTCGCCGACAGCAGCGATTTCTGACAACGGAATCTCTTTGCCAAAAACGGCAGCAGAAGTAGTTGTATATATAGGTAGTGATTCTCCGGCAATCGAAAAAGCTGTCGCATAAGGGGAATGTGTATGTGTAATACCTAATACTTCAGGACAATGGTTGTAGACATATAAATGAGATTCTGTATCGACAGAAGGAGTCAGATCACCTTCAATGACATTGCCCTTCAAATCTACGACAATCATGCTCTCTGGTGTTAAGTCGTCAAAATGAATGCCGCTGGGTTTGATGACCACATATTCTGTTTCGGAATCTTTTGCGCTGACGTTTCCGCTCGTCCATAAAACCAACCCGTTTTTAGGAAGCGCTTTATTATCCTTGCATACCGTTTCTTTTAATTGTTCCAGCATAGTATAACCTCCAATGTTGTTTTTTACATTATTTCATTATAAAGAACAAAAGTCAATAAGGTTTTTTTGGATCGTTTTTATTAATCTGCGTATATTTGCATGGTTTATTAGCTGTAATCGTTTTCAAGAAAAGTGTTGACAATGATAAAATGTCATGCGATACTTTTCATAAGTTCTATTAAGTGAAAAAAAGTTCATAAAGGGAGGAATTATTGTGGAGTTGTTACAAAATATCTTAAGTTCATTTGGAGCGGCGGTTGTTGTACCAGTAATGCTATTCATTGTGGCATTATTTTTGAAGGTAAAACCTAAAAAAGCCTTTCAGTCTGCTTTGAATGCTGGGATCGGATTGACAGGGTTCAATTTGATCGTGAATTCATTTGTACCAATTGTTACTCCGGTCATCAACAACATGGTCGAGCAAACGGGTGTAAAGCTGCCGGTATTTGACACAGGCTGGCAGGCGACTTCGGTCATTGCGTATTCGACGCAAGTCGGAGTAGTTTTCTTAGTAGTAGGTTTGGTTCTGCAAGTGGCATTATTCTTATTAAGATGGACCGATGTATTTATGCCAAGTGATATGTGGAATAACTATTCTTTCATGGTTTGGGGCTCGATGATTTATTTGATCACCAGTAACATGGCGTTGGCAATGGCTTGCATGATCGTACAGAATTTATACGTCATGCTACTAGGTGAGGTAATTGCGAAACGTTGGGCGAATTACTATAATTTACCAGGAACAACCTTGACTGCACCGCACCATGTTACTTCAGTGCCGTATGCAATCATCATGAATTGGATTTTAGACAAATTAGGTGCTGGTAAAATTAATTGGGACCCTGCAACGCTGAAAAAGAAATTAGGCTTCTTAGGAGAACCGATTACTTTAGGATTATTTCTTGGTCTGCTGATCGGAATCATGGGGAACTTGAACAATTTGACGAGCTTAGATGGTTGGGGCAGTGTTTTCACAATGGGACTAGCAGTATCAGCTGTTATGGCAATCTTCCCACGCGTTGCGAGTATTTTTGCTTCAGCATTTACTAGTTTGACAAATGCCAGTAAGAAAACGGCAAAAGGCAGCGGTAAGAATCGTGAATGGATGCTCTCTGTTAACGACGCAGTTGGTTATGGTGAGCCTGCGACCTTGATGACGGGACTGATTCTAATTCCGATCATGGTATTATTGGCGATGATCTTGCCAGGAAACGAAACTTTGCCGTTAGTTGATTTAATCGCATTGCCTTACATGGTAGAAATGATTATTTGTGTATCAAAGGGAAATATTTTCAAAGGCGTGATCTCGGGCATTATTTGGTTTACAATCGGTTTGTATGTATGTACGTTAACGGCTCCATATTTTACTGAAGTTGCTGCACAAGTCGGTGTAAATATTCCAGAAGGAGCCATGATGATCACCAGCTTCGGAATTTTATATAATCCGGTAATGGCCTTGATCTTCTTAGCATTTTTATCAGGAAACTTTTTGTGGATGGGAATTGTTATTGTAATTTACTTCGCAATGTATATCTTATTCAAGAAAAACAAGCAAGCAGTTTGGAGCTTCTTGGAAGGCGAAAATCCAGATACGCCAAAAGAAAAGGTGGTTGCATGAAGGCGTTAGTTAAAATAGAACCTGGTTATAACAAAATGGAATTATTAGAGATTGAGAAACCTGTGCCTAAAGATCGGGAAGTCTTAGTCAAAGTCATTTACACGGGGATTTGCGGAACAGATATCCATGGGTTTAAAGGTGAGTATGATCGTTTAAAAACGCCACTAGTTTTAGGACACGAATTTTCTGGTGTAGTAGAAGCGATTGGAAAAAATGTCACGAAAGTTCAAAAAGGGGCATTCGTCACTAGTGAAACAACCTTTGATACCTGTGGAGAATGTGAATCTTGTCAAAATAAAGAATATAATCTTTGCTTGAATCGCAAAGGCATAGGCAGCCAAGTGAACGGCAGCTTTGCCGAGTATGTGTTGACTCGTGAGGAAAGCATTCATGTGTTGGATGAAAAAATCAGTTTATTGGCAGCTTCGATTACTGAACCGATTGCTTGCGGAGTTCATGCCAGCTTGGAAAAGGCTCAAGTTAAAAAGGATGAAGTAGCAGTCATTGTCGGTCCTGGTCCAATTGGGTTATGCTTAAGTCAAGTGTTGAAAAGTGTGGAGGCTAGAGTAATCGTTGTAGGGATTACCCAAGATGCCGAGCGGTTGAAGACAGCTAAAGAATTAGGTGCTGATCGAGTGATTGATTCGCTGACAGAAGATGCAACAGCGATTATCAAAGAGTTCACCAACGATAAGGGTGCGGATTATTGTTTTGAGTGTTCTGGAGCGGCACCGGCGATAAAAGCGATTTTTGATTATTTGAAGCAAAAGGGCACCTTAGTACAAATGGGCGTTTTTGGCAAAAATTTAAATGAATTGGATATGAATTCGATTGTACAGCGTGAGATGAATATTATCGGCTCGCGTTCGCAAAAGCCTTCCACTTGGCATTTGACTTTAGATCTGATGAAACAGGGAAAAATCGACTCGGAACGCTTGATCACAAAAATTTACCCATTGGAGCAATGGGAAGAAGCAATTAAACAAGTGATGGCTGGCAATGAAATCAAAGTTGTTTTGCAGCCGAATAAACAATAAAAGGAGGGTTTGCGATGGAAGAAAAGAATCTTGTTGAAAAAAATTGTATTTTACTTGATCAGGATGTTCATTCATTTAAAGAGGTCATTCAGTTGATCGGTGCTGAATTTGAAAAGGCGGAAATAGTTAAACCGTCTTATGTGGAAGCAGTCGTGGCTAGAGAAAAAGTTTTTCCCACTGGGCTAGCAGCAGATGGACACAACATCGCGATTCCTCATACAGATCCGGAGCATGTCTTGCGACCGGGTATGGGTGTCGTCGTAACCAAAGAACCGATTGAAGTATCGATGATGGGCAGTCCTGATATTAAACTGCAAAGTAAAATATTTTTCCCGTTGGCGATGGAGCATCCGAAAAAGCAGCTGGATTTACTGCGACAATTAATGAACGTTTTTAAGACCAAAGAAGATCTTGATACAATCAGCTCTGCGACAACACCGGAAGAGGTTTTAGCAGTGACTAGCAAAATTAAATTCTAAAAAACTCCATTTTATGAAAGCGTTATACTATAATGGATAAAAGGGCTTATCAGAGTGTGAACATGAAAACTACTTAAATTGGAGGTTTTGAGATGACTGAAATCAAAATATTATCTGTATGTGGATCTGGTACGGTTAGTTCTGCCATGGTGGGGGAGCGAATCGTGGAGTTACTAGAGGAATACGGTTATGAAGTAGAAATTCAGGAAGTAAATCCAGGAATGGTCAAAGGAGCAGTTGCTAATAATGATATTGATTTAATTGCCTTTACCAGCCCAATTGATCCTGCCGATGCTGAAGGGATTCCGCAAATCAATTCTGTGGGATTACTGACTGGATTGGACGAAGAAACATTTTTAGATGCAGCATTAGCCGCCTTAAAAGAAATGGGAAAATAATATGTCAAAAGGCTGGATAAAGTGTCCAGCCTTTTTTGAAAGGAGATTCGGATGGTATTAGTTGCTTTGGATCTTGATGGAACAGCGCTGGATTCGAATGGCAGGCTGTCACAAAGTGTTGCAGAAGCAATTCGCCAGAGAGCTAAAAGTAAAAAGTACATATTCGCCTTTTGTTCTGGACGTCCGCTTTCAGGAGTGCTGCCTCAGGCTCAAGCAGTAGGAATAGCAGAGAATTATCATGTTCTCGCCAATGGTGCTCTGGTTCAAAATGGTGCTGGTGATAGACTGGTTGAGGAGCTTCTGGATTTTTCGGCTTATCAAGAACTGACAAATTATTGTTGTGAAAATGGCTTGACCTGTATTGCGGTTAATGATCGTGGAGCAATCACAGCTTTTCCTTCGATAAATCTCGGGACACTGGAATTTTGTTTTTTAACAAATAATCTGCTGAGGTTTTGTCCAATAAGCGAAAGTGAGCCGACTGAAAAATATTCCAAATTGCTTATTTGCGATAACCCCGATATAATAAAACAGAACAAAAGTCGAGTAGAACAGCGTTTTTCAAAACACTATACCTGTGTGGAAGGCTATCCGACGATGATCGAGTTTGGTAAGAAAAATGTCAGTAAAGGCAGCTCTTTAGCTAAACTGGCAGCTTATTATGGACTTTCGGACAGCGAGGTCTTTGTCGTGGGGGATAATGACAACGATCTTTCTTCTTTTGAACGCTTTTCGCAATCAATCGCGATGGGAAATGCAACAAGTGAATTAAAACAGGCAGCCAACTGGCATTGTCCGACGAATGATGAAGACGGTGTAGTCACGGCTTTGAAAATGATTGACAACTTTATTACATAATTATAGGATGCTGATCCAGTATTTGAACTAGGAGGATAATATGGCGAATGATATTTCTACATTATTAAAAGTAGCAGAAATGTATTATTTAGATAGGATGAATCAAAACGATATTGCGAAAATAATTGGGGTATCACGTCCATCCATTTCTAGAATGCTGGAGGAAGCACGAGAGAAGCAGATCGTTAAAATCACGATCGAAGCGCCTTTTGAACGTAACAATGCGTTAATGACGAAATTAAAAGAAAAGTTCGATCTTTTGGAGGTTATTGTTGTAAAAAGCTTGGGAGATTATGAATTCAATCTCGACAATGTAGGTAAAGCTTCAGCTGATTATATCAACGGAGTTTTAGCGGATGACAAGCTTTTAGGGATTTCGTGGGGGAGAACCGTTGAAAAAATGGTTAAACACTTCCCGGATCATGAGCTGAAAAATGTCCATGTGGTCCAGCTGACTGGAAGCTTAGGGCCGAACCGAACAGTGATGGATGGCAACGAGTTAGTTTTTCGCTTGGCTCAAAAATTAGAAGGTCGCCATGAATTCTTCAATGCACCAGCGTTTGTCAACTCCCGTAAGCTGCAGGAAGAACTGCTGGCTCAGCCGCAAATTGATTTGAATATTTCGCTGGGACGCAAGATTGATGTGGCTTTTAGCGGAATCGGAAATATCGAAACGACGCGGAATACGCTCGTCTCTTCAGGGATCTTAGATAATCGTGATTTGAATGATTTACTCGCTGAAGGAGCTGTGGGAACAATGATTGGTCGGGCCTTTGATGTCGAAGGAAAAGAAATTCAATACCGTAATCAGTTCCCGATTTCTAGTGGTCTAGATTCACTTCGACTATCCCCAATCAGCATTGGTGCAGTCTGCTCAAAAAAAAGAGCAACAGCAACCCTTGGTGCAATCAATGGTAAATTAATCAATGTTTTGATTTGTGATGAGGAAGTCGGTTATGAATTGTTGAATAGTTAATTTAGTTGTACTGAGTTTATAGAATAGCAAATATCCTCTTCCTTTTTTAAAGGAAGAGGATATTTGTGTTTTGGAGAATTTGCTAAATAAAAGCTTTACAACCGATAAATGTGTCTGCTGGATTTGTTTACGATGGTAATATCACCTTTGTCATAACGATGTCGTGTTTGAGAGTATTCAAAAGGCTGATCGTTTTCCAGATACACCGTTTGTTCGATTTCTAAGACAGGGTCGTCTGGCTGACAGTGAAGGTATTCAATGTCATATTGATCAGGTTTGTCTGCTTTGATTCTACGATGCGATTGACCAAATTTTAAATGCAAGTCCTCTTGGATATACTGATAGATCGAGCTCTTTAAAATTTCTTCACTGATTCCTGGAATTAGTAAGACAGGCATCACCGTGTATTCAATCGCTAAGGGCTCGTCGTCCAGCATACGAAGTCGAATAATATCATAGATTGGATCATTTTTACCGATCTTCAGTTTTTCTTGATCCTTTTCACTGGGAAAGGTCACGCCAAAGGAAATAATTTTACTGTTTAGATTTCCTAGATGCCCCAGTTTTTTTGTCATGCCGCCATAAATACTAGCGTCATAATCATAGACCGATTCAGGACCCTTTACATAAGAACCTGATCCTTGTCGTCCTTCGATTAATCCCTCGATTTGTAGGATTTTCAACGCTTTTTGGATTGTTACGCGGCTTGTGGTGTAAAGCTTCGCTAATTCTGCTTGATTCGGTAATCTAGAGTTTTTTGGGTAAACACCATCGATAATCTGCTTTCTTAGGTCTACTGCGATGTCTTGATAAAACGCCATTTTTCTTCTCCCTTAATGTTGAAAAGTAAGTTGATAAGCCTGAGGTTTACAAATTTTTCAGAAAAAGATACTTGAATTTACAAATTTTTATAACTGTATTAGATTGGCAATGTAATCGATTACTAAAAAGATTGATGTTCCGATTTTATCATGATTTTTTATAAGTTGTAAAAAGAGTATAGCATAGTTGAAAACTAAAAAAGCAAGAATCAATTACGAGGAGGAGTATTATGGAAAACGGCTTTATGGGAAAACTTACGGAAGTTCTTGGTAACTTTGCGACGAAGGTCAATTCATTTCGTTACATCATGGTAATCAAGAATGCTTTTGCTTCCTTAATCCCAGTTATCATTACCGGAGCGTTTGGGACCTTGTTCTCAGCGATGGTATTTGACAATGAAAATGGTTTAGCGAGAATCAAGGCACTGAGCTTTTTAGCAGAATTGAAACCGATATCATCAGCTGTAAGTTATGTTACTTTGAGTTTTCTAACGATTTACGCAGTTTTTCTGATCGGTATCGAGTTGGCCAGGTTGAACAACGTGAAAGGCATTTTTCCGGGAATTGTCGCGGTGATGAGCTATCTATCAGTCAATCCTTTTGTCTATGAATATGTAAATGCTGATAATATCACTGTCATAGCTGAAAATGTTCTAGCGAAACAATATACAGATACGAAAGGATTATTCCTCGGGATGTTTGTGGCGATTGCTTCGATTGAACTGTATTGTTGGCTAGGACGCCAAGAACGTTTGAAGTTAAAAATGCCAGATACTGTTCCCACCAATGTATCAGAAAGCTTCTCAGCTTTATTTCCAACCATATTAACGGTAGCTATCATTGCAACTGCGGGTTTTGTAATAAAAGCGGTGACGGGAATGTACGCGTATGACATTATTTACAATATTGTACAGCGACCGCTCGAAGGGATTGTTCAAGGCCTGCCAGGAATCCTACTGCTTATGTTTATAGCGCAGGTGTTCTGGGTCATCGGAATCCATGGAAACCAGATGGTAAAGCCTGTGCGTGAACCGTTACTGTTGGCTGCCATCGCTGTGAATACCGAAGCCTTTGAAGCAGGAAAAGAAATCCCTAATATTATCACAATGCCTTTTTGGGATATGTATATGAGCATGGGCGGTTCAGGGGTTACGATCGGTTTATTGATCGCAATTTTACTCGTTAGTAAACGAGAGGATATGCGAGAAATCACCAAATTATCCTTGGCTCCCGGAATTTTCAATATCAATGAGCCGGTAATTTTCGGAATGCCAATCATGCTTAACCCGATTTTAGCAATCCCATTTATTGCGACCCCATTGATCACCGGGACGATCGGCTATGTAGCGACATCACTTGGCTTTGCGGCAAAAGCGGTGGTGATGGTCCCTTGGCCGATGCCGCCGATCGTGAATGCTTATCTTGCGACAGCAGGTGATATTGGTGCAGTGGTTACTCAAATTATTTGTATTATCGTATCCATCTTGATCTATTTACCGTTTGTTAAAGTTTCGAACAAAGCAGCAATAAAAAATGCGTAAAACTACTATGAACTAGGAGGTAACTAATGGAAATTTCAATTCCGAAAGATTTTATAATTGGAGCAGCAGCATCAGCTTGGCAAACAGAGGGCTGGAAAGGTAAAAAAGAAGGTCAAGACTCTTTTATCGACAGCTGGTATAAAAACGAAAGATTTGTTTGGCACGAAGGATACGGTCCAGCCGTGGCGACGAATTTCATGGAAAATTATGAGAAAGATATCGCGCTAATGAAGGAGATTCATTTGACTCATTATCGAACCTCCATCAATTGGGCACGCTTTTTTACAGACTACGAAAAGTTGATCGTAGATGAGGAGTATGCCGCACACATTGATGGGATCATTGATAGGCAGATCGAAGCAGGTGTAGAGCCGATGATCTGTTTAGAGCATTACGAGGTGCCTTCATACTTGCTGGATACCTATGATGGTTGGTCTTCTAAACACGTCCTTGAACTATATGTGCAATACGCGCAGATTGCTTTTGAGCGATATGGTGATCGTGTGAAAAATTGGTTCACTTTTAATGAACCGATTGTCGTTCAAACTAGATGCTATTTGGATGCTGCGCGCTGGCCACATGAACAAAACACAAAAAAATGGATGCTATGGAATTATCATAAGGCCTTAGCAACAGCCAGAGTCGTTGAAAGCTATCATCGGACACAAGATGACGGACGGATCGGCTGCATTTTGAATCCTGAAATGGTCTATCCTCGATCAAGTTCAGTTGAAGATGTTCAGGCAGCGAAGATGTATGATCTATTCTTTAATCGTGTGTTCTTTGATCCCATGATTAACGGCGAATATTCTGAAGAGCTGATTCAAGTATGTAAAAAACATGAGATTTATTTTGATCCGACAAACGAAGAACTTGAGGTTATCAAAAACAATCCTGTTGATTTTCTTGGAATCAATCAGTATTATCCAAAGCGCGTCCGTGCGCCAAGATATGCTTGGAGTGACCAAACACCCTTCCACCCAGAAGCCTATTATGAAAGCTTTGATCTTCCTGGAAGACGAATGAATAACTCTCGCGGCTGGGAAATCTACCCAGAGATTATGTATGATATGTCGATGTATCTAAAAGATAATTATCGCCCAATTCCATGGCTAATCACAGAAAATGGAATGGGACGCGAACAAGAGGAATTATATAAAAATGAGGACGGGATCGTTCAGGATGATTATCGTATTGAATTCATCTCACAACATCTCTACCATTTATTGCGAGGAGTTAAAGATGGCTCGACCTGTGAGGGATATATGCTTTGGGCCTTTACTGATTGTGTTTCACCTATGAATGCTTTTAAAAATCGCTATGGGTTGGTTCGCATTGAGTTGGATAAACAACGTACGCGATCATTGAAGAAATCTGCCTATTGGTATCGTTCATTAGTGGATGATCGGAAGCTTATCGTTGAGGATGAAAAAGATTTTAAATAGAAAAATGCTCTCCAATCATTTGTATAAATGGTTGGAGAGCATTTGTTTTACGGCTTATTTACTTGTCCTTGTAGCTGGGTCGAGTTTGCGTTCGACGATACTCAAAATCCAGTCGGTCATGATTGCCATCAAAGCAGTTGGTAAAGCTCCCGCTAAAATGATCGCGGTTCCGTCTGTTGCATTGGTTCCGCGAATAATAATATCACCTAAACCACCAGCTCCAACAAAGACACCGATGGCAGTAATTCCGATCGCTACGACTAGTGCGTTTCGAATACCGGCCATAATCACCGAAACAGATAATGGAAGCTCAATCATATATAGCCGCTGCCAATTGGTCATTCCCATGCCGGTTCCAACATCCAATGCATTTTTATCGACTTGACGCATGCCAGTATAGGTGTTTTTGATGATCGGCAGCAACGAATACAAGAACACGGTCAAAATTACGACGTTGACTCCAAGCCCCATTCCAATCATTAAAACGGAAATCATCGCTAAAGAAGGGATGGTTTGGATAACATTGGCTAAACGAATTACCCAGTTTGCTAATTTTGTATGACGAGCAATGAAAATCCCCAGAGGAATCCCCACGATCGCCGCAAAAATCACCCCGTAAATCGAAATCAGAAAGTGGCGTATAAATTGGGCAAAAATAATACTGCCATTCGTTTGATAATATTGAATGAATTGTTGAAATGTATTTAGATTTTGCATTACGCTCACTTCCCTTCGAAATAGTTATGTTCTTTTAGAAAATCTTCTGCAACAATTTGTGGTTCCACAAGGTCATTGTCCGCTCGGTAATTAAGTCTTTGCATTTCTTCAGTAGAGATTTTTCCCGCTAAACGTTCCAACGCGTCTTTGACCTTGGGATCAGTTTTCAATAATTTATTTGATACGATCGGTGCTGCGTCATAAGGTGGGAAGAATCGCAAGTCATCTTCTAGCATTACAAGGTCATAGCTGGCGATTCGTCCATCTGTTGAATAGCCAAGAACGATATCCATTTTTTTCGCGGACAACGCATCATAGACGAGGCTGACCTGCATAGGCAAAATGGAAGAAAACTCAAAACCGTAGGCTTGTTTAAAGCCCTCGTAGCCATCACCTTTTCGCGTGATCCAAGAAGTATCTACTCCAGCTTTTAATTCTCCTGCAACGCGCTTTAAATCACTAACCTTTTTCAGGTTGTATTTTTCTGCTGTGTCTTTTCGAACTAAGAATACATACGTATTGTCAAAACCATAAGAAGGGAGCCAGGTTTGATCAAAACGCTTCTCAAATTCATCATGGACGATAGTAAAGGCTTTTTTAGGATCCTTTTCTGCAGGTAACTGCAGGATGGAAGATAAATCCGTTCCTGTATATCGTGCGGATGAGATGGAAGCATCGTCTTTCAACATCGCTTGGTGATTGATCATATTGGTGGCTAAGTTATTGATCACTGTCGTTTTCTTGTCAGTATAATGTTCAACCATTCCAGCAGTGATACTTCCAAGTATCTGCATTTCTGAGGTGATTCCCCCAGTAACAGCGATAGTATCTTCGTCATCGTTGGAGGCTAGACCAGGAAAGGAACAGCTGCTTAGGAACAATAGAGAAAGTCCCAGTAAAATGAAAATCTTTATTTTTTTCATGGATTAATCCTCCTTCCTTAGTGCTGCCGGAGTCATCCGATCTTCCAATAAACCTAGAAGCTGATCGATGATCAATGCCATTAAAATAACAGGGACAGTACCTGCGATAATCAAAGGAGGTTGAAAGTTGTTTAGTCCACTGAAAATAAGGTCACCTAGGCCGCCTGCGCCAATATAAGAAGCGAGTGTGGCCCATGCGATTACGTAGACAGCTGCTAAACGAATTCCTGCCATGATCGTAGGAATCGCTATAGGCAATTCCACTGTAAAGATCGATTGCAGGTTGGTCATTCCCATTCCTTTTGCAACGTCCCGATAATTACGATCAACATTTTTCATCCCGATAAAGGTGTTTCGCAAAATCGGCAAAAGCGAATAAATAAACAGTGCGATAATCGCCGGAAATTTCCCTACACCGAAAAAAGGGATCATCAATGCTAACAAGGCAAGTGAAGGAATGGTTTGTAAAACGCTGGCGATCCCGATCACTAAATTAGAAATTTTTGGCAAACGGGTCAATACGATCCCTAAAGGAACAGCTACGAGAATTCCTAGGCCTAAAGCGATGGCTGAAATATATAAATGTTCAGCGCTTTTTGTCAGCATTTGTCCACCATATTCATTGATGAATGCTTGCATAATTACGCCTCCTCACTACTGATGTTTTCAGCCGCATCTCCGAAAGTATCTTCCTCGCCCCAAAGAACATCATAGATAATATCCACAAGAGAAACTCTTGTTAAGATCCCCACAAGATGATTGCCTTCATCTACAACAGGCACATATTTTACGCCACGTTTTAGAATACGTTGTAGGCTATCTCGCACCAAAGCCGCTTCTTTAACATAGAATACCTTTGGATTAATGATATCACCGATGCTTGTTGCTTTTCCTCGGCGGCGTTCGCGGTCGATTGTTTCAACGTCAACGAAGCCCTTCAGGACATTTTCCTCATCAACGACCAATAAGGTATCTACCCGTTTTTCTCGCATCAGACGAATCGCATTTTGCAAACTTTTTTCTGGCGTGATAGAAATAGCTGTGTGCATCATGATCTCACCAACTGTTGTGGTATCTGGTTTTGCTTGCAATAAGCGGTCTTCACCTAATAATTCTTCAACAAACTCATTGGCTGGATTTTGCAAAATATTTTCTGGTGTATCAAACTGAATGACTTTTCCGTTATCCATAATGGCGATCCGGTTCGATAATTTTAACGCTTCATCCATATCGTGAGTAACGAAGACGATCGTTTTACCTAACCGTTCTTGCAAATCCTTTACAAGATCCTGCAAAGAATCACGAGTAATCGGATCTAAGGCTCCGAAAGGTTCATCCATTAAAATGACATCCTGATCAGCTGCAAGCGCACGAACAACCCCGATTCGCTGCTGTTGTCCACCAGATAATTCGTGTGGATAACGATCTAGCATATCTCGTGGTAATTCTACTAGGTCAATCATTTTCTCTGCTGTCTTGTTTTGCTCTTCCTTGTCGACTTTCAATAGTCGTTGTACAAGAGTAATGTTGTCACGAATCGTCATATGCGGCATCAAACCAATATTTTGAATAACATAGCCAATTTGGCGTCGTAATTCAACGGGATTTTTCTTTTGGATATCCTCCCCGTTAATCCGAATCGTTCCCTTGGTTGGATCAATCATACGATTTATCATTCGCATGGTTGTTGTTTTTCCGCTCCCGCTAGTCCCAATCAAACAAATAAATTCACCCTTATTAAAAGAAAGGTTGACGTCTTCCACTGCTACTTTGTTTCCATTATAAATTTTAGAAACGTGGTCAAATTCAATCATCTTCTGTGCTCCTTTTTAATCGTTGGAAATCTTCCAATTTTTTTCTTTTTTTACGATCGATATATTTTGTTAGAACTCAAGTGAGAACTGCAAAAAGTATCAATTGAATGTAAAAAAATGAACATAGTTATGATTTTAGTATGCAACAAGAAGCGTTTAAAAACAAATAGACCGCTTCTTTTTGGTCAAAAAGAAGCAATTTGAACCGATTTCACTGAAAGAAGAATAACATTTTTAGAATGTTTTTTTCGAGTACTTTGACTCTTCGCAACGTTTAGCAGAACTCATAAAAAACATTTTTCTGGACCTTAAGTAAAATTTTGACAAATTTGCTCTTTTTTTCTATTGGTATCGTGAGAAAGAAAACAGCACAGTGCTTTTCAATAGGATTGACCCATGATAGAATAGCGGAGGAAAAGAGGAGAAGCTATGTTAACCACTGAAGATTTTGATTTTGATTTACCAGAAGAATTAATTGCCCAGACCCCTCTAGAAAAACGCGACAGCTCGCGTCTATTAGTGTTAGATCGAGAATCTGGCCAAATCGAGGATAAGCATTTTGATGAAATTATTGAAGAGTTGAATCCAGGAGATGCCTTAGTGATGAATGATACACGGGTATTGCCTGCTCGTTTATATGGCGAAAAGCCTGAAACTGGAGGACACTTGGAAGTATTATTGCTGAACAACACCCAAGGAGATGAATGGGAAACTCTGATCAAGCCAGCGCGTCGTGCGAAAGTCGGCACTCAGATTGTTTTTGGAGATGGTCGTTTACGGGCAGAAGTGAAGCAAGAATTAGAGCACGGTGGGAGAATTGTTGAGTTTTCCTATGAAGGAATCTTTTTAGAAAACTTGGAGTCTCTTGGTGAAATGCCACTGCCACCATATATCAAAGAACGTTTGGAAGATCCAGAGCGTTACCAAACCGTATACGCGAAGGAAAACGGCTCTGCTGCAGCGCCAACAGCTGGATTACACTTCACACCAGAATTGCTAGAAAAAATCGCTGCTAAAGGTGTGAAATTGGTTTACTTGACCTTACATGTAGGCCTTGGCACATTTCGACCAGTGAGTGTTGAAAATATAGCTGAACATCAAATGCACAGTGAATTTTATCGCTTAACGGAAGAAGCTGCTGCTCAGTTAAATGATGTTCGTGACAGTGGTGGAAAAATTATTGCAGTAGGGACAACGTCGATCCGTACCTTAGAAACGATCGGGACGAAATTTTCTGGGGAAATCAAAGCAGATAGTGGCTGGACCGATATTTTCATCACACCCGGCTATGAGTTCAAAATTGTTCAAGCCTTTTCAACCAATTTTCACTTGCCCAAATCAACATTAGTGATGCTGGTAAGTGCGTTTGCTGGACGTGAGAAAACGTTGGCTGCTTATCACCACGCTATCGAGGAACGTTATCGCTTTTTCAGTTTTGGCGATGCGATGTTTGTGAAATAAAGGAATCGAAAGGTAAGGCACTAGATACAGACAAGTATTTAGTGCCTTTTTGTCGTTGAATAGTCCTTAGAAGCTAAGGCAGGAAGAAAAACTGACCGCTATCTTGAAGTAAGGAATTCATTTTTCGAAACCCATGAAAAATGAGTTTTAATCTCGCCACGCCTACGATTCGACTAAAGTGTTCAACATTTTTGATAGTCTAAAACTTTATCATAGCGGATATTAATAATAAATACTGCGAAAAGTCGAACTCGCAAAAAAAGCCAGGCTCTCGATAAGCCTGGCTCTTAGAATTTCGGAAGGATTAGTTCATTCGAATTTTATATTACTTTATGATACATGCAAAGTATTACATGAATTTCTTGACTATAAACATAAATATTTGTTTTTACTACGTTTTCACTTCTATTCAGTTTTAAGAAACTTTTTCTTACTTACGTATCATTTTACTTGTGTGTTTGATGTACTACTCAACCTTGGATACGCATTCACTATTTATAAAGAAATACTTCACACGTACACTATTGACAACTTTTCGGTGAATCTTGTATTACTAACAATTTTATTGTTTACTTTTTTCTACTTTCCTTTATCGAGAAATCCTTCGAATGATCTAAGTTCCTCCTTCCTTGTATCTATAATATAGCACATTACCAACTTTTTTGAAAGCGATTACCTCTGGTTATTTTAGATATTTATATTTGTTACTTTTTGACGAAAATAAAAGGTGTATGCTTTGAGTTCACCGGCTTTTCTGTGTTATAGTAATAATATAGACAAGTTTTTTATAACAAAAGGAGGAATAGGATGGAACCCTACAAAGAGACAGTGGATGCTGTAGTTAGCGAATACGATGCTAGTTTGGATGATGGACTGACAGAAAGAAAAGTTGAAGAGAAAATAAAAAATAACGGTAAAAATAAGTTTGATGAAGCGTCTAAAGAATCATTGGCAAAAAAGTTTTTCCATAGTTTGACTGATTTTACGACGATTATTCTATTGGTAGCTGCAGTAATATCTTTATACACTGCCATTGCTACAGATCATGGTGATTATTTCGAGAGTTTTCTAATTATTGCGATCGTTGTGATTAACTCTGTTTTAGCAATCGTACAAGAAGGAAATGCAGAAAAAGCATTATCAGCCTTACAGGACATGAACAAGCAAACGGCTACTGTTATACGAAATGGTAAACAGGAAGAGATTGATGCAGAGGACTTAGTGCCAGGTGATACATTATTACTGGAGTCAGGCTCGATGATCACAGCGGATGCGCGAATTGCAGAAGCCTCACAATTACGAGTAGAAGAATCAGCCTTAACTGGTGAAAGCGAACCAGTGATGAAGGATCCAGAATATCAGGGTGAAGAAGACGATTCTTTAGGTGATCGTTTAAATATGCTTTACAAAGGCTCGACAGTAGTAAACGGCCGCGGAAAAGCAATTGTAACGGCAACAGGTATGAAAACCGAGATGGGAAAAATCGCTGGCCTTTTAAATAGTGATGAAACTCAAAAAACACCTCTGCAAAAACGATTAAATCAATTAGGCAAACGGATCAGTTTGATCGCTTTGGCAGCTGCGGCTTTTGTGTTCTTCATTGGGCAGATGCAAGGGGAACCAATGCTAGATATGTTCATCACAGCAATCTCATTAGCAGTTGCCGCTGTTCCAGAAACCTTGACCGTTATCGTGACCTTGACCTTGGCATTTGGCGTACAGAAGATGGCGCAGAAAAATGCGATTATTCGTCGGTTACCTGCGGTAGAAACACTTGGCTCTGCGAATGTGATTTGTTCAGACAAGACCGGAACCCTAACGCAAAATAAAATGCGGGTTCGTCGCGTTTGGACGCATGGGGATTCGGTGGTGGATACAGAAGAAGGCATGACTGATGAAGCGATGGAAGTATTAAGTATCGCGGCCTTGTGTACCGATGTCATCGTGGAAAATGATGATAATGAATTAGAAATAAAAGGAAATCCAACGGAAGCGGCGATTGTTCGTGCCGTGGAAGAAAATTATCATACGAAAGCAGAACTGGAAGAAAAATATCCGCGAATTGGAGAAATACCATTTGACTCAGATCGAAAGATGATGACGACTGTACATAAGCGCGGAAAGAAATTTATCTCCATTACAAAAGGCGCTTTCGACGTTTTATATCCGAAGTTTCATTATGGTGACGTAGACCAAGCGGCGATCGTCAATGATCGCTTTGGAAAAAAGGCCTTACGGGTCATTGCAGTAGGTTATGCGATCCATGAAGAAGAGCCGAAAGAGATTACTTCAGAAGCTTTAGAGAAAAATTTACGTTTGATGGGTCTAATCGGAATGATCGATCCACCACGTCCAGAATCAAAAGCGGCAATCGCCCGTGCGAAAAAAGCCGGAATTAAAACGGTCATGATCACAGGGGATCATGTCGTGACTGCTGGAGCAATCGCAAAAGAACTAGGTATCATGAAGAGCCGCAAAGAGGCGATTTCTGGTGCTCAGCTGCAAAAAATGACTGATGAAGAGCTGGATGATCGTGTCAAGGATCTATCTGTCTATGCTCGAGTAACACCGGAGGATAAGATCAGAATTGTAAAATCTTGGCAACGATCAGGAGCTGTTGTGGCAATGACTGGTGATGGTGTCAATGATGCGCCGGCATTGAAAGCCAGCGATGTTGGTTGTGCGATGGGGATTACAGGAACAGATGTGGCTAAAGGCGCAGCCGATATGGTTTTGACGGATGATAACTTCGCGACAATTGTTGATGCAGTCGCCCGCGGTCGTTCTGTTTATCAAGGGATTCGCAAAGCGATCAATTTCTTGTTAAGCTGTAATATCTCAGAGATCTTTATTGTGGTTATTGCTATGCTGCTAGGTTGGGGGGCGCCATTTACAGCTGTTCAATTGCTTTTCGTAAACGTAGTCGCTGATGGTTTGCCAGGTTTTGCGTTAGGTAGAGAACCAGCAGAAGCGGGAATCATGGATGAAAAACCAATTCCTCGTGATGAAGGAATCTTTGCCCGTGGCCTCTGGAAGAAAATTGGTTTGAATGCAGCGGTCTTTACTGTAGTGACATTGATCGGTTTTTATATCGGGGCTTTTGTCGAACATATTAGCTACTTTACTCCGCCTAGTTTAGAAGTTGGTCAAACTGTGGCATTCTTGGTCTTAGCTTATTCATCAATACTACATGTATTTAATGTTCGCAGCAGCAAGTCGATTTTCAAAGTTGATTTAGCTACGAATAAATCATTGGCGCAAATGGCTTGGTTGGCAATAGGAATTACCACGGCGATTGCTTTGATTCCGCAAACTCAGGAGCTGTTCTACTTGGTTCCGATTAGTATGAATCATTGGATTATCGCGATTCTTCTTTCATTAGTTCCGATTATTGTGACTGAACTAATTAAGTTTCACAAAGCGCCGGAAGTCGATCCAGAAAATATATAAAAAGCAAGCGCTAAGTTGAAATCAGCTTAGCGTTTTTTGTCTGTTTAAAAACGACCTGTATAAATCTATAAAAATAGTTAAATTTATCGTTTATCAACAAAAAAATATTGAATATCATTTTTTCGAATGCTAATCTATGGGTATCAATTTTAGTGAGGTGTTTTGATGAAGCGTAAGGTCAATTTGCTTAAACTGGCGTTAATTATTATTTCGTTCTTGGTTATCTTTGTCACAGTGATTTTTACTTTCCAATTCTCTTCGGAAAGAAAAGACGTCATTAACAGTCTACTTTACTGCGCGGTTTTTGGTTCCGTTGTATTAGGATTTCGTGTGTTGTTTCTATTAAATCGAATTTTGAATTTTATTAAGGGTGCGGAGGCTTTTTCTGTCAAGACGTTGAAGGTCGTTTCGCAGATTAAGAAGCTTATTTTGTTGGTCAGTATCGTATTTGTAGGTATTTTACCGTTTTTTTACAGAGTTGCTGATCGGCAAGATGCTCCTGGTGTAATGGTGATTGGTTTAGCGTTCGTTTCGATTCCGTTCACAGCGTTTATTTTTACGCAAATTGTCGAGGAATTATTTAAAAGTGCCACTGAGTTGAAGAGTGACAGCGAGTTAACCATTTAGGGGGAAAAGATGGCGATTATCATTGATTTAGATGTTGTTTTGGCACAGCGGAAAATGAGTGTGAGCGAACTCTCGGAGAAAGTCGGAATTACGCTTGCCAATATATCAATACTGAAAAACAACCGTGCAAAGGCAATCCGGTTTTCAACGTTAGACAAGATCTGCGAAGTTCTGGAGTGCCAACCTGGTGATATTATAAAGTATCAAGGAGATTGAGATGAATAGAGGAAGTATCCTTCTTTCTTAAGCTCTAGATAGAAAGTTGCAAAAGCGGTTTAAAACCAGTATCATGATACAAGTTGCAGACTTATACATATAGAAGAAAGTAGGAAATTAAATGACTGAACCTGCCATTTCTTATCGTTTAATAAAGAAAGAAAAACATACAGGAGCTCGCCTCGGTGAGATTATCACGCCTCATGGAACATTCCCAACACCCATGTTCATGCCTGTAGGAACTTTGGCTACCGTAAAAACGATGTCGCCTGAAGAATTAAAGGAGATGGGTGCCGGTATTATCTTAAGCAATACCTATCATCTTTGGTTACGTCCTGGAGAAGATTTAGTTGCTGAAGCAGGAGGCCTGCACAAATTTATGAATTGGGATCAGCCGATCTTAACCGATTCTGGCGGCTTCCAAGTTTTCTCATTAGCGGATATGCGAAATATCGTCGAAGAAGGTGTTCATTTCAAGAATCATTTGAACGGCTCAAAAATGTTCTTATCACCAGAAAAGGCCATCGATATCCAAAATAAATTAGGCTCCGACATCATGATGAGCTTTGATGAATGTCCCCCATTTGATGAAAGCTATGACTATGTTAAAAAATCAGTCGAGCGCACGTCTCGCTGGGCGGAACGCGGTTTGAAAGCCCATGCCAATCCAGCGACTCAAGGGCTGTTCGGAATCATTCAAGGTGCTGGCTTTGAGGATTTGCGTCGTCAAAGTGCCAAGGATCTTGTCAGCATGGACTTCCCTGGTTACTCGATCGGTGGACTTTCAGTCGGTGAACCAAAGGAAGAAATGAATCGTGTCTTAGAATTTACGACCCCATTGATTCCAGAAAATAAACCACGTTACTTGATGGGCGTAGGAGCTGCGGATTCATTGATCGATGGCGTGATTCGCGGTGTCGATATGTTCGACTGTGTGCTGCCAACGCGAATTGCTCGTAATGGTACCTGTATGACCTCATCTGGACGCTTAGTTGTTAAGAATGCGAAGTTTGCGCACGATTTCCGTCCATTGGATGAAAAATGTGATTGCTACACTTGTCGTAACTATACGCGTGCCTATATTCGCCATCTGATCCATTGTGATGAAACTTTTGGGATTCGTCTGACGTCTTACCACAATTTATATTTCTTAATCAATCTAATGAAGCAAGTTCGTCAAGCGATCATGGATGATAATCTATTAGAATTCCGCCAAGCCTTTTTTGAAGAGTACGGCTTTAATAAGCAAAACGCAAAAAGTTTCTAAAGTCTGAATAAAAAAGCTAGTGTAACCTTAAAAACTTTGTTACAGTTAAAAGTGGATTTACTAAGAATGCGAGGGGAAATTTAAAAATGGGAAACTTTTCAATGATTATCTTACTTGTGTTGATGCTGGGAATGTTCTTCTTTATGAATCGTTCTCAAAAGAAACAACAGCAAGAACGTCAAAATTTATTAGATGCAATGAAAGTTGGAGATAGCGTTGTAACCATCGGCGGCTTACACGGTGTAATCTCTGAGATCAACAATAGCGACAAAACAGTCACGTTAGACTGCGAAGGAATTTACCTGATATTTGATCGCGCGTCAATTAGAACGGTGAAATCTGGCGTACGTCCAGCTGCAGCACCTGTTGAACCAGCCGCAGTTGAACCAGAAACAACTGAACCAACAGAACCAGTCGTTGAAGAAACACCAGAAGATAAAACTGAAGAGAATACAGAAGAAAAGTAAGATTTTTTCTTGCTTCAATAAGCTCTAATTAGGTGCGTAGTTATACGCGCCTTTTTTGCGTTCATTTTTCTAATGTCCTCTTACATATTGAACAGTAAACCAATCATTAACTGAAAAAACCAGATTGCTTATTATAAGTAAAAAATAAGGAGAATTAGTTTAGGAAAAAGCCCCAGATTTCGTGGATATTCTGAGAAAATAAGTAAAAGTAGTATTTCGGATAGAATCATAAGGGGATTAAGAGAAGCTTTTACTTCCAAGGAAGTTTGTTTGGTAAATCGTGTGCATTGGAGGGAAAAAAATGAAGAAAGGAAGCAAATTTTCATTGTTTGTTTTGCTGTTACTATTGGGTTCTTATTTAATGACTTTGGGTTCAGCATTACCAATAGCTTCAACAGCGGCAAGCGATATTACAAAGAACATAAGCATTATCGGTTCGAAGATAATAGACAACAAGGGTGTCGAAAAATCAACAGAAAATCCGATTCGGGTAAATGATTCAATTGTTATAAGCTATTTATTGAAGATCAACCAAGAATGGATGACTCAAATTGAAGCAGGAGATACATTCAGAGTTTCTTTGCCGGAGGACACTTATTTTCGCGTTAAGGATAATCTTTCAGCGCTATCATTGAAGGATTCAGTAACAGGAGAAATATTTGGTCAAGCTTCGCTAACAGGAAATCATTTGACAGTGACCATCAATGAGTCAGGTGCAAGGCAAAAAGTGTTAAATAGTCTTCAACTAACGATCGGGCTGAAAGCTATAAAGGCAGGAAATGAGATTGATGCGGGGGGCAATAGCTCGTTGAATATACCTAAACTCGAGATTATTGAGACGCCTCTTGCAACTGTTGATTTCCTTCAAGCTGAAATGAAGGTTGAAGGAAAAATGGCAGCTTCTAGAAATTTTGAGTATGTTATCGTAGATCAATCAGATGAAGGAAAACCAATTGCCTATGGAGTGACAGAAAGAATGCTGGACCGGCAGGACGAATCAGTAATGATTGATTTTTATAAAGTTAAAACAATTGAAGGTGCCTTTAAAGATAAAATTGAAACAGACTGGCGAACACTGTTAAAGGATGGACATAGTTATTTGATTCATGAGGTTCCTGATCCTGAATACGTTGCTGTGATTACTGGCGGTATCGGAGAGGGAAATCAATATGATTATCAAGCTGAGAAAAATCGAAGCGTTCGTTTTCGAATCTTGAAGCAACCGGTAACGAAGAAACAATTGCCAAGCAAAATTTCAGATATTCCAATGTTAGCAGTTCCTAAAATGAAGAAGATAGAGGAGACAACGTCTATTGAAAGAGGCGTTAAAAAACAAGCAGCGAACGATTTCTTAACAAAAGAAACGAAAACACCTGTATCGACGAGCCGCTCTGATAAGGAAGGTAAAGAAGAGAAAGGAATCAATTTGACGAAAACTGATTCAGCGACGGGAGAAAAACTTCAGGGGGCTGAGTTTGAACTAAAAAATGCGGCAGGGGAAAAAATGTATCTTCGTAGGAAGCTGATCACTGACGAGAATGGGCTACTTCATATCAACTCCTTACCGGAGGGCGAGTATTCATTAGTAGAAATAAAAGCACCAGAAGGATATGTACTTGATAGTGAACCATTAACATTTACTTTTACTAAAGAGGATAAATTAGTCGGATTAACAAAAGAGAATGCGAAGGATGGGGCAGCAGTTCCAGTAAAAAAAGATTTTCCTCAATCGTCAGAAACACGTGAAGAATTCAGCAGCCAGCAAGCGAGCAAACCCAGCTCCAATTCAAAAAAACAATATCCATGGACGGGAGAGTTAACAAATCCATTAGTGACGTTCTTAGGCTTTGGCATACTGGGTGTACTTTGGATAGTTAGAAAAAAGATGGGATAATGATTGGTTAAGAAGAAGGAAGAACGCAACAATTTTATCATTGCTGCGTTCTTCTTTTTTCGTTCAAGAGACTGTAATTGTGAAAAAAGTTCTTTGATAGCGTTTTTATAAGTTCAAAATACCATAAAATCAAATGTTCAAATAATATTGATATTATAGCATTTGTTAAGAATTAGAAATGGTGTGAAAAAAATCACAAAAACTATTTACAAACGATTGACGGTGTTGTATGATGTGTATGTGAAAAGTAACACAAAAATTTTTAGGAGGATACACATGGCTAAAGCGATTGAAAAGGAAAAAGACGCAATCAGCGTTGAGCAAGTGATTGATGAATTAGCAGCAAAAGCAAATGTTGCTCTGAAAGAAATGGAAGATTTCGATCAAGAAAAAGTTGACCATATCGTTCACGAAATGGCAATGGCTGCACTAGACAAACATATGATGTTGGCAAAAATGGCGGTTGAAGAAACAGGCCGCGGGATTGTCGAAGATAAAGCAATCAAAAATATGTATGCATCAGAGTATATATGGAACAGCATCAAACATGACAAAACAGTTGGCGTAATCGGCGAAGACAAACAAAAAGGATTGATTGAAGTTGCTGGACCAGTCGGCGTTGTTTGTGGTGTTACACCTACAACTAACCCAACTTCTACAACGATTTTCAAATCAATGATCGCATTGAAAACAGGGAATCCAATCGTATTTGCATTCCATCCAAGTGCTCAAAAATGTTCTGCTGAAGCTGCACGTATCGTTCGTGATGCTGCAATCGCGGCGGGCGCTCCTGAAAACTGTATCCAATGGATCGAAAAGCCATCGATCGACGCAACATCAATGTTAATGAACCACCCAGGCGTAGCAATCGTTCTTGCGACTGGCGGACCTGGCATGGTGAAATCAGCATACTCTACTGGTAAACCAGCTTTAGGTGTTGGTGCTGGTAACGTACCTTCATATATCGAAAAAACAGCGAAAATCAAACGCGCAGTAAACGACTTGATCGTATCAAAATCATTTGATAACGGCATGATCTGTGCTTCTGAACAAGCAGTCATCGTTGATAAAGAAGTCTACGAAGAAGTAAAAGCTGAGTTCCAAGCACATCAAGTATATGTAGTGAAAAAAGCAGAATTGAAGAGATTAGAAGACGCTGTAATGAACGAAGGCAAATATGCAGTTAACCCTGCAATTGTTGGACATTCAGCTGAAGATATCGCACAACGCGCGGGTATTAAAGTTCCTGCTGGCACAAAGATTCTGATCGCAGAATTAGACGGTGTGGGTGCTGATTACCCATTATCACGTGAAAAACTTTCTCCAGTTTTAGCAATGATCAAAGCAAATGATCACCAACATGGTTTCGATCTTTGCCAAGGCATGCTTGAACTAGGCGGATTAGGACATACAGCAGTTATCCATACTGAAGACGAAGATTTACAAGTGAAATTTGGTTTGCGTATGAAAGCTTGCCGTGTATTAGTAAATTCACCATCTGCTGAAGGCGGTATCGGTGACATCTACAATGAAATGATCCCATCATTGACTCTTGGTTGTGGTTCATACGGTAAGAACTCTGTATCTAAAAACGTATCTGCTATTAACTTAATCAATGTTAAAACTATAGCGAAACGGAGAAATAATATGCAATGGTTTAAATTACCATCAAAAATTTACTTTGAAAAGAACTCTCTATTGTACTTGACGCAAATGGAAAATGTGGAACGTGTAATGTTAGTTTGTGACCCAGGTATGGTTCAATTTGGGTATGCGGACATCGTTCGTGAAGTTCTTGGACGTCGTACAAATGATGTGAAAATCGAAGTATTCTCTGATGTTGAACCTAACCCTTCAACAAATACTGTTTACAAAGGTTTAGAAATGTTCAACGAGTTCCAACCTGATACAGTTATCGCTCTTGGTGGTGGTTCTGCAATGGATGCGGCGAAAGGTATGTGGATGTTCTTTGAACACCCAGACACTTCGTTCTTCGGCGCGAAACAAAAATTCTTGGATATCCGTAAACGTACGTACAATATCGGAAAACCTGAAAAGACTCAGTTCGTATGTATCCCGACAACTTCTGGTACAGGTTCTGAAGTAACGCCATTTGCCGTTATCACAGATAGCGAAACACACGTGAAATACCCATTGGCAGATTACGCGTTGACACCAGATGTTGCGATCGTTGACCCTCAATTCGTTATGACAGTACCTGCTTCAGTAACAGCGGATACTGGTATGGACGTATTGACACACGCAATCGAGTCTTATGTGTCTGTTATGGCATCTGACTACACTCGTGGATTAAGCTTACAAGCAATCAAACTAGTCTTTGAAAACCTTGAAAAATCAGTGAAAACAGCTGATCCAGAAGCACGTGAAAAAATGCATAACGCATCAGCAATGGCTGGTATGGCATTCGCCAATGCATTCTTAGGAATTTGTCACTCTATCGCCCACAAGATTGGTGGAGAATACGGCATTCCTCATGGACGTACGAATGCAATTCTATTGCCTCATATCATCCGTTACAATGCGAAGGATCCGCAAAAACATGCGATGTTCCCTAAATATGACTACTTCCGTGCAGATGCAGATTATGCTGACATTGCTAAGTTCTTAGGACTTAAAGGCAATACAACAGCAGAATTAGTTGAAGCATTGATCGAAGCAGTTTACAACTTAGGAGCTACTTGTGGCATCGACATGAACTTGAAAGCACAAGGTGTAACTCAAGAAACATTGAATTCTACCGTTGATCGTATGGCTGAATTGGCTTATGAAGACCAATGTACAACAGCTAATCCGAAAGAACCATTAATCAGCGAGTTGAAAGAAATCATCGTAACAGCTTACGATTACAAAGCATAAAAAAATGGCTCTTCGTCAAATCGTGTTGGTGAAGACAAATTTGAATAAAACTTAGTCCGATATGCGGCGCGTTCTGTGCGCCGCATATTTTTTTAGTTTTCAAAGATCAGACCTTGTTGTAAATAGATCCGTGCCCGAAAGTTATAAAAGTTGCGATAACCAAACGCAATTCGTTTAATCAGCTTGATCTTGTTATTCAGCCCCTCCGTG
>NZ_KE136362.1:338342-589905 GCF_000406965.1 Enterococcus avium ATCC 14025
ACCAAAAGTGAGTCTCTTTTTGAGTTGAAACGAAGAAAAAAGTGTTAGTAGAAAATCGCCTTCGATTTTCCACCAACACAAAATATTATAGAACCAAAAAAATTAGCAAGAGCCTTTTCATTATAGAGGGCTCTTCTTTTTTTTAGAAATAAGTATTGAGAAAATGTAAGCATGACATACGCTATTCCACATAAATATTTTTTTATGTTATTTGCATGTTACAATATACTTGATAAATACTATACATTAAGGGGATAACATGAAAGAGAATATTGAATTGATAACGGCATTTTTGACATTTGCAGGGACTTTGAGTGCGATAATTTTAAAGGAGGAAAAAGAACGAAAAGAGGATCATGCTCGAGCTAGTGCTATACAAAAACAAAATCAACATTATGAAAACATATCTACTAGCGGAAACAACTCATCAATAAATATAAAATCCGTTCAAACTCAGATTTCTGATATTTTAGTGGAGGAAAAAGAAGCAGAGATTTATCAAAAGAATTTTTCGGAAACGTACAAGATAACAAATATTTATTTGAAATTATTTATTTTAGGTATATATATTCTTTCTTTTTTTCTTAGTTCGTACTTTTTCAACTCGGATAAATTTGGAAGAACGATATACTTTGCTTCTACAATTTTTTGCGTATTATCTCTGGCTTTGAACGTTGGACATTTATATAAATTTTTTAGAAGGAACTACTATTTTTCAGTGAAAAATTCCAAAGAGGACATGATCTCCAAAATGTTTCGAAAAGTACAACAATTCATCTACCCAATAGTTATCAGTATGATTCAAATTATGCTATTGAAAATTTTATTTGAAACAGAGACTGTTTTCTTAGATAAAATTTCAAATTCTGATACTTGGGGAGTGTTTAACTTCTGCTTGTTGCTTTTCTTAAGTGTTTTCTGGTTTTATCAGACTGCTCAGTTTTCGTTACTTAAAAATCAATATAAAGTAAAATTTGCATATAAATATTTCTTTTTGAGTTTAATTTGTCTTGTAGTAGTTTATCAGTTGTTTAAAGGGCCATTTGCAGATGGTGATTTTATCGGCATCTTTTTATCTAATTTATAAACTATTACATGTAACTTCCATATTAATCTAATAAGATGCCTAGTCTGAATGAACGTACATTTCATTCAAATTATTTAGTTCTTTTATTGTGTCAAATACAAAACAAATGGTGTGAATAATATGGCGCCACTGATAAAGTTAAATAAAAAAAACATATACTCACAAAAGTAGAGATTAACTGCCAAATATTGGTCGCTAATCTCCACTTTGCATAGATATTTCATTGCTTTTTTTGGATTCGATTTTTTGAATTTAAAAAAACTGGACTTTTTCAGTGGCCCCAATAATATAACTAACTCTTTCTTGATATTTTTAATATTTTAAAATCCTATAATATTTAAGAATGAAGAATCAAACTTTTATTGTGCATGTTCACTAAAATAACAATAGATGTTTTTGTTTAAAAAATTCAATTCTTTAACGCAAAATGGTCCTCTTTGATTGTTATAGTCTGTGAAAAACGATAGACTAGAATTAGGATAAGAGGAAGGATTCGAAGGGCATGGAGAAACTGAAACGAGAGATAAATGAGTTGGCTGAATCAAATGCACGATTAGGCATGTTGATTGATTATTTAGTGGACGAAAAAAATTTAATGGCAAGTAAGTCAAACCATATTTTTATGTTAGATATGCAGGATTATGTAGCTGCGCTAAAAAAATTAACACCTTCGGATTCGAAAAAGTCTGTGGCGCTTCCTGAAATCAAACAAATTAATCATTTGCTAACACGACAATACGAATTGATGAAAATGATCCAAAGAGACTATGCTCGGCTTGAGGCTCAGGGAACTATCCCTGAGGAGCTAACCTTTGATAAGGATAAGAAAAAGCATTTTCGACGTCTGCAGGTTATTAATCAATTATTATTACAGGACAATATCTTTTTCCAATCAATGTTAGATGCTAAAAAGATTAGCGGTAATATTCGGATCGGTGAAAAGAAAAATTGGCTGCAACGTCTTTTCGGAAAATAAATACTGCTCTTGATTTTAGAAGTAAAATATTACTATAAGTAAAGAGGATGAGACCTATTGATCTCATCCTCTTATTATTTGTACCTTAATTGCGTACCGCTAGTTTTCTATAATCGATGCTGCGAGCTTGGCACCATTCTTTTGGTGCGCCACTGATAATGATAGGATTATGGATCAAATCTGCAGTCTTTGCTTTGTTAGTCATCAGATACAAACGTTGAAGCTGGGATTTCCAATCTTCAATCATTTCAATCGTAGCATCAATGCCATTGCTGATTAGATGATCTAGAATCGTAGCGGAGATGCCGACTGCTTTAGCTCCTAAACAAAGAGCTTTAAAAATGTCATAAGCATCGCGAATTCCGCCGGAAGCAAGAAACGTCAGATGATCAAATTCTTGGGCTTCTAGCAAAGAGATTACCGTTGATTGGCCCCAGTCATCTAAATAGTTCAGTTCTCTTTTTTTACGACGAGCATTTTCGATTTGTGAGAAGCTGGTACCGCCGCGCCCAGAAACATCTACGGCTTTTACGCCAAGTGTTTGGAATTGCTGAATGGTTTCTCGGGTCATCCCGAAGCCAACTTCTTTAATGATTACAGGAATATCTAATTGTTGAACGGTTTGCTGGATATTATGCGGCCATTCGTGAAAATCACGATCGCCTTCAGGCATGACAAGTTCCTGTGGCACGTTTACGTGAATCTGCATTCCGTCGGCTTGAAGCAGATCGACGATTTTTTTAGCATCCTCACTTGTTCTGCCTGCACCCATATTGCCTAAGATCAAACCGTCAGGATTTACTTCACGGACTACACTATAAGAGTCTGCAACAGTTGAATCTTTTAACGCCGCACTGACAGAACCGGTAGCCATCATTAAGTTTGTTTCACGAGCGATAATCGCTAGATCATGATTGATCTTTTTGGTTTTCTCACTGCCGCCGGTCATCGCATTGATGTAGAAGGGGGCGCTAAGCTGCAAGCCGAGAATCTCGGTACTTAAATCAATTTCTTCTGGTCGTATAGTGACGAAAGAGGAATGAATCAGACGAACAGCATCGAAATCATTTTCTTTTGGTTGTTGATGGAAGGCTCGCGCCAAGGAAACATGTTCATCTTTACGATTCATGGTAGCCCTCCGTGAAATGATAGACGTGTAAAGGAAGCGGTGTAATGCCGGCCTTTTCCCAAGAACTCATCAGAGGAAGAATACCTGCGCGCTTATCAACAATCACGATCCCGCAATCGCCGCCGCCAGCACCAGATGATTTCGCCGCGCCGCCATATTGTTCTGCTAAATCATTCAAACGTTTCAATTCTTCTGTTTCAATCGAAACGTTGCTAAGACTGGTTAATTGATTCAATAGACTACGGTTTTTACGAATCATTTTTTGAATCAAAGCCACATCATTTTGTTTGAAACCTTGAATCATTTTATCGACACATTTTTTACTTTCTTGAAGAAAGTTTTCATAGGAAGTTTTCTTCTCGTCCCGAGATTGATGAACCTGGTCGACTAAATCGGAAGTCGATGCGGGACTGCCAGTCCAACCAATCAATAAACGTAAATCTTCCGGCACTTCTAAAGGTTCAATTTTTAGACTAGGCCAGTCACTTTCAATTAATGTAGTTAGTCTTTCAGTTTCTAATTTGTTTAGTACCCAATCGTGATCAAAAGTAGAAAAGGCCAGCCAGCCGCCGTAACAGCTTGCCGCAATATCTCCGCAAGAGCCATTTCCCTGTACATTTAAATGGGCTAAAGTTGCTAATTTGAACAATTCCAGCTGAGAAAGCTGTAAATTATAAAAAGCATTCAACGCTTTAACCGTTGCAACTGTTACCGCACCGCTAGAGCCTAAACCATATTTACGACCGTTAGAATTATCTAATTCACTGGTTACTTTCAAATCAAAGAAGGCTAGTTGTTTCCCTTTTTCTTGAGCGAACTTTTCAGTAAAATGGATTGCCGCCAAAATGTAATGGAAGGGATTGTCGCGAATATCTAAAACCAATTCATTTTTACGTCTTGTCCAACGAATCGGCATATCACTATATTGGGCAGATTGAATACTGCCGCTTTTTTTAGTAGGGCCGATCGAAACGGAAATAAATTGATCAATCGCTGCGATAATAGCCGGGTGTCCCGGTTCCACCACCGCGTACTCACCGGCGATATATAATTTCCCAGGTGCTGTTACTTCGATCATTTTATTTCCTCCTCTGTCAAAATTTCAATTGCAGGACCAGCGTGGGCGACAACGAGTTGTTGACTGTCCATTTGATCCTTCAATATGCGAAGTAATGCTTCTTCGTTTTTACGTTCTACTAAAATCTTTACATTTGGACCAGCATCCATCGTGAAGTAGCAAGGCAATCCGCTGCTTCTAATTTGACGAACAAGGTTCATCACTTTCATACTTTCCGCTGACCAATAAGTAAACGGCGGATTCGCTGCTAAAGTGGTACCGTGCATTTTCAATGCACTGGCTTCGGTTACTTCGCCTAAAGCAGTGAAATCTTTTTCAGCGATTGCTTGTTTTGCCTTAGCTAAATCTGCTGGTACAGTTTGCAGCCAGCCATCATAAAAAGCAGAAGTTTCCACAGTGCGCTGCATGCCATCGCGACTTGAAACATCTTTTTGTGCATCATTGACGACGACAAAGATCATACTTAAGTCATCTTCAAAGCCGCCGCTGGGAATGTTGACAGCATAAGAGGTTTCATCAGAATCGCCTTTTTGCCATTCCGCAAAACCGCCGTAAATGCTGCGACAGGCAGAACCAGATCCACGACGTGCGAGACGAGACAGCTCTGCAGAAGAGAGCTTCAAATCTAATGCGGCACTTGCGGCACCTGCTAAAGCGGCCAATCCGCTAGCAGAAGAAGCCAAGCCTGCTGCGGTCGGTACGAAGTTTTGACTTTTAACAATCGCTCGCAAGGAACAATCGGCTTTATCGCGAATGACATTAAGAAAGCGACTCACTTTTAAGGTCGCTTTCGAATCTTGTAGTTGATTGTCTAAATAGAATTGATCTTCAATGAGCTCTTCTGAAAAGGTCACATGTGTTTCTGTATAAAAAGCATCCAATGTCAGCGATAAGCTGTTGTTCATTGGGATGATTAATTCTTGGTTTTCTTTGCCCCAATATTTAATCAAGGCAATATTCGTATAAGCTCGAGCTTTACCACTAAACATGTGCGTACACACCTAACCCTTCGATCCATGTATTTCGCGCACCGGCATCCAATAGAATTTGCTGCAGCTGACGTCCGCTAGTCTCATCTTCTGCCAGAGCGATCATGCAGCCGCCACGTCCGCCGCCCGTTAATTTTGCTCCCAGGGCTTGATTTTCTAAAGCTGTTTCAATCAAGTGGTCTAAGTGACGATTGCTGGTACCTAATAATCGTAATAAGCCTTGTGCCTGATTCATGCAGTCGCCTAAATTCCGTGGTTGGTTTTGTAAAATGGCTTTTTGTGCTTGACTGGTTAATTTTCCTAGTGTCTGCATTTGCTTATTAGTTTCATAAGGACGCAGCTCCATTAATTTTGCGATGTCTTTAACCGCTTTACGTGTCTGTCCCTTCACACCTGTATCTGCCACGACTAAAAAGGCATCCATATTTAACTGGAAAGGTTGGAAACCAATGCCTCTTTGGTAAAGGATCGGTTCAGTACCGCTGATGGTTGTCGCATCAATACCGCTAGGATTGCCGTGAGCAACCGCTTCAGCTTGATTGACAAAATGCAGTACGCTATCTTGTGTAGCGGGTTCTTCCATCCAGTCAAAAACAGCACGTGTAATTGCGACCGCTACTGCTGCACTAGAGCCCATTCCCCGTTCAGCGGGGATGGAGCTTTCAATTTTTAAATAAAATGGTTCTGGAATTTTAAAATGCTTCACTAAATACCATAGTAAGACCGTCACGTTGCGCATTGTATTTGGGGCTTCTGAAAGCGGCCCATGGAAGAAACTAGATTCGATCCATGATTCTACTTTATTTGCGCGGACCGTTGCTTGGATGCCCGTTCCTGAAAAAGGAAAGGCAATCGCTGGTTCCCCGTAGACAACTGAGTGTTCCCCCATTAAGATGATTTTCCCGCTGGCATAACCCGTGCCAATCGATTTCATTCAAAAAACCCCTATTTCGTTTTAGAGTCGTTCTTTCTCATAAGAAAAATTAAAATATTCTTGTTAATATTTATTTTAATTGAACTGTTCTTGTAGTAAAAACAATTTGTTTTCATTTTATCTTTTACTAGAAGTGCTAACAGAAACCTTACTTAGTAATAATTACCTACTTTAGTCTCTTCCCATTTTACTCAGAGAAGACGGACAAGTAAACGAAACGACTGAAAAGTTTTTGAAAATCAGTGATTTTTTAAACATTCTTTAGAAGAAAAAAGTGATTTTTTAGATAGGTATTTTGATTGACGATACAAGATATTGGGGGTATATTAGAAAAGTTGAGAAATAATTACTATATTTTGTATGAAGTGAGTTGGAGGTTTATGAGCGTGATTGTATTAGCAGGTACCATTGGAGCAGGGAAATCAAGTTTGACCGCGATGTTGTCAGAGCATCTAGGTAGTCAGGCTTTTTATGAATCAATTGATGATAATGAGGTATTGCCGCTGTTTTATGCTGATCCAGAGCAATATGCTTTTTTATTACAGATTTATTTTTTAAACAAACGGTTTGACAGCATCAAAAAAGCAATGCAGGATGACAATAATGTGCTAGATCGCTCAATATATGAGGATTCTTTATTATTCCATCTAAATGCCGATCTTGGTCGGGCAACGGAGACAGAAGTGAAGGTTTATGATGAATTGTTGGCGAATATGATGCAGGAATTGCCTTATGCCGCTCACAAGAAGCATCCAGATTTGTTGGTTCATATCCGTGTTTCTTTTGAAACGATGATGGAACGGATTCAAAAGCGTGGACGTGAATATGAACAACTGGAATTTGATCCAACCCTTTATGATTATTATAAAGAATTGAACAGCCGTTACGATCAATGGTATGAGGACTACAATGAGAGTCCTAAAATTCAAATCGACGGGGATCGTTTGAACTTTGTAGATGATGCTGCCGCACGCGATGAAGTCATACGCTTGATTGATGAAAAAATTTTAGAAGTCCAAGGTGTCGTAGTCGAATAATGAAAAGATGCTTAATCTTAATTGGTTAAGCATCTTTTTTTACCACCACCGCTTCAAATGGTCGCAGTGTCATTGTTTTTTTCCATGACGAATATTGATAATTCGCCAATAAAATCATGGCTGGTGCGTTTACCCAGCGATTGGGTAGGGTGACAGACTGCGATTGGTCACTCAAATTTGTGAGGACATACGCTTCCTCTAAGTCTAGTTTGCGGGTGTAGGCCCAGACTTTGGGATGTTTTGCTAGTTCGATATGATAACTACCGTTTAGAAAAACAGGCAATGACTTTCTCAGTGCAATCAATTTCTTGTAATAGTTTAATGGAGAAAACGGGTCTGCTTCCTGAAGTGCAACGTTAATCTTATCCGTGTTAGGATTGATCTTCATCCAAGGGAGATTTGTTGAAAAGCCGCCAAAGTCAGTCCAGTGCATGGGTGTTCGAGAATGATCACGGGTCCAATGAGTGATTAAACGCAAGGCTTCTTCTGGTGGAATTCCTTTATTTAGACAATCATGATACGCCGCTAGTGAATCTGTTGCATTGACCTCTTCAATCGATTCGAAAGGGAAGTTCGTCATTCCTAATTCCTGACCTTGATAAATGAAAGGTGTCCCTCTCAATAGCATATAAGCAGTAGCTAGTGCCGTAGCTGATTCACGGGTTTCATTGCCAAAGGTTGAGTTGCTGCGGGGATTATCATGATTATCGGTATACAATGCATTCCATCCTAGCGGCTGCATGTCTTTTTGCCAGCGGGATAATACCTTTTTGAAGCCCAGCAGATCGCCTGTTTCAGAGCCGGGTTCACCAGTTCGAACCTGATGCTCCAGTTCGAAGATCATGTCGATGTAGCCGTCTTCTTCATCGGTCCAAAAGGGGGCTGTTTTACTATTCACCCCGCTTGCTTCACCGACAGTCATGATGTCATAGCTTCGGAAAATCTCTCGCAATTCGGCCATATACGTTTCGATTCCGACAACATTCATGAAGGGCGCCCAAGGGTTAGACGTGATTTTAAAATCCCAAGGTTCTTTTTGAATGTGGCTGATGGCATCTAAACGAAAACCGTCAATGCCGAAGTCCAGCCACCAGCGAATCATTCGGTAAATATTTTCCCGCATCGCTGGATTTTTCCAATTTAAATCAGGTTGCTCTTTAGCGAAGACGTGAAAATAGGCCTGTTTTGTGTTGGGATCATAGGTCCAGGTTGATCCGCCAAAAAAGCTTTGCCAATTATTCGGCATTTTCTCCGGCGTCGCATCGGCCCATAAGTAATAGGCGCGATAAGGATTGTCCTTGCCTTTTTTTGATTCTATAAACCAAGGGTGCTGATCGCTGGTATGGTTGACAACTAAATCCATAATAAGACGAATCCCCAGCTCATGAGCAGCAGCCAACAAGTCTTTCAAGTCCTCAAGTGTCCCAAATTCAGGATTGATGGCTTGGTAATCTGAAATATCGTAGCCATTATCTACATTTGGACTCTTGTAAATAGGATTTAGCCAAATAAAATCAATGCCTAGCTCCTTTAGATAAGTGAGTTTTGCTTGGATACCCTTTAGATCACCGATACCATCATCGTTACTATCCATAAAGCTGCGAGGGTAAATTTGGTATCCTACGGCATTTTTCCACCATTTAGTCATGTGTCTTCTCCTAGCTCTACGACAAAGGCATCCCAAGGTTCTAAGTGAATGGTTTGTTCACGTGGGATATCAGTCGTTAAATTTGAAATGATGACCTTTCCTAACGTTCCCTCGGGATAAGTAAATGAATGAGGATCATTTGAAAAGTTCGTGACAATCAGCCAGCGCTTGTTTTCATAAATTCGGAGATAGCTGAAGACGTCATCGGCTGTTTCAGTCAATAATTTGTACTCGCCCCATACCATGATCGGTTGTTCTTTTCGCAACTGGATCAATTGTTGATAGGTATAGAAAATGGAGTGAGGATCACGTAAAGCATGTGTCACATTGATCTTGGGATAATTTGGCACGACTGCCAGCCAGGGAGTACCTGTTGTAAAACCGGCGTAAGGGGAAGCGTCCCACTGCATTGGCGTTCGTCCGTTGTCCCGTCCTTTTCGATTGATTGCTGCTAAAAGCGTTTCTTTGGATTGTCCGGCAGCGAGCCGTTCGGCATACATATTTCGACTTTCGATATCCTCGACTTCTGTGATGTCCGCGACGACATGATTGGTCATGCCAATTTCTTCTCCTTGATAGATATAGGGAGTTCCTTTCATACAATGGAGCAAAATGGCTAATAATTTCGCTGATTTTTCATGATAATCCTCATCATTTCCCCAACGTGACACAATACGAGGAAGGTCATGGTTGTTCCAAAAAAGTGAATTCCAACCTTGATCACCTAATTCGGTCTGCCATTTTGAAAAGACTTCCTTCAATTCTTTTATCTGTAAGGGGCGACTCACCCATTTGGATTGACCGGCGACTTCATCTAAGCCGATGTGTTCAAATTGGAAGACCATCGACAGTTCATCGCGTTCCGGATCAGAATAGAGCTTGGCGATTTCGGGAGTAGCACCCCAGGTTTCCCCGACAGTCAGTAAATCTTTTCCGCCAAAGGTTGCCTGATTCATCTCCTGTAAATAATCATGCAGCTTTGGTCCGTTGCCGGTAATTTCTTCATCAGGAATTTTTCCAATAAGGTCAATCACATCCATGCGGAAGCCGCCGATCCCTTTATCAATCCAAAAATTCATCATATCGTACACCACTTGTCGTACAGTAGGATTTGCCCAATTCAGATCCGGTTGTTTTTTGCTAAAAAGATGGAAGTAATACTGTTGCGTTGTCTCATCATACTGCCAAGCAGGTCCGCTGAAGATACTTTTCAAATTATTTGGATAGGTGTTGTGAACAGGATCACGCCAAATATAGAAATCACGATAAGGATTGTCTTTCGATTTTCGGGCTTCAATAAACCAGTTGTGTTCATCGCTGGTATGATTGACGACTAAATCTAGGATAATTCGAATACCACGTTCTTTTGCTGCTTGGATCAGCTGCTCCATTTCCGCCATCGTTCCGAATTCCTGCATGATTGCTTGATAATTTGAGATGTCATAGCCGTTATCATCGTTTGGACTTTGATAGACCGGACTTAACCAGATTGCTCCGATTCCCAGCTTCTGTAAATAATCAAGACGCGAAATAATTCCTGCCAAATCTCCAATCCCATCTCCATTCGTATCTTGAAAGCTACGTGGGTAGATTTGATAAACGACAACTTCTTGCCACCAATGATGCATATACTTTAACCTCCTAAAAAATGCATGGTTACTTTTTCAAAATGACAAAACCATTGGGCTCAATTGCGATACTATCTCCTTTGATATTCGCAAGCTGCAGCATAAGGACTTCATCAGATACCTGCTCGAAAATGGAATGATTCCCCGTATTGAAGATACCGACGATCTTTTCGTTGGAAATGTCTCGTGAAAAAATCAGCGTTCCCGTAGATGTATCCACCTTTTGCCATTCAAGCGATCCTTCACAGAGGGTGAATTGATTTTCTCGGCGAAGTGCGATCAACTGCTTTACAAATTCGAAAAGTTGCAAATCTTGTTTTTCTGGATCCCAAATCATACATTTTCGACAATCTGGATCTATGCCGCCATCCAAACCGACTTCATCACCGTAATAAAGACAGGGGATTCCTTGCTGTAAATAAAGAAAGGCTAAAACCTGTCTCATTAGGTCTTTATTACCACCAGCCAAGGTCAATATGCGTGGTGTATCGTGGCTATCAATCGTGTTAAGCATCATTTGATTGGTTTGTTTGCGATAAAGCGTCAGCTGTTCATTCAGATTGCTGACCAATTTATCTAATGGAATCGTTCTTTCCAAGAAATAGTTAATGATCGATTCGGTAAAGGCATAATTCATCACTGCAGTAAATTCATCTCCTTGAAGCCATGGCTGAGAGCTATGCCAGACTTCACCCAGCAGATAAAAATCATCCTTTAATTCGTGGCAGGTCGCTGCAAATTTTTTCCATAATTGATGATCTACTTCATTGGCAACATCTAAACGCCAAGCGTCAATGTCGAATTCTTGAATCCAATATTTTGCGATCGACAAAATATATTCCTGAACTTCCTTGTTGGCGGTATTCAGCTTTGGCATGTGTGGAGTAAACGCAAACGTATCGTAATTCAAGTCTTCAGCAACTTCAAAATCGTCAGTTTTCGTATATTGAACAGGAAAAGAATGGATATGAAACCAATCTTTAAAGCGAGATTTTTCTCCCTTTTCGAGAACATCGCGCCATTGTGGGGAAGTATCTCCCATATGATTAAATACTGCGTCCAGCATAATGCGGATTCCTCGTCGATGACATTCCTCAATGAGTTTACGGAAGAGCTCTTTATCACCGAAGGCAGGATCAATCTCTAAATAGTCCGAAGTATCGTATTTATGATTGGAAGGTGCTGTAAAAATCGGGCAAAAATAAATCCCATTGATTCCCAAATCGCTTAAATAATCTAGATGATCAATGATACCTTGCAGGTCACCGCCATAAAAATCCTGTTTTCCAGGATATTCCTTACTGTCCCAAGGAAGCACACCTTCTGGATCGTTGGACGGATCGCCATTGGCAAAGCGTTCCGGAAAGATTTGATACCAGACAGTTTCTTTCACCCATTGCGGCGCTTTAAAACGATCGATTTCATGGAAAAACGGCATGCGAAAATAATTATTCGCCATCAATAAATAGTTTTCTTCAACCGGAAAAACTCCATGTTCAGTGAAGAACACCGTCGTTTCATCATAGCCGGTAACAATAAATCCGTAGCTTAACCGATGATAAGGAGCGGTGACATCAACTTCCCAATAATCATAAAGATCTGTGGATAGTGTTTTTCGCATTGCAGACGGCTGCTTGTACCAGCGCTTTTTTTCTAGTTCATAGGGATCCCCATGAACTAACGAAACGTTTTTGCAGTCTGCGCGTGCTGTACGCAAACGCACGTGCATCAGTTCGTTGGTGTATAGATAGGCATATTCGCTTTCAGTACGATGATAGATTGCTGCTGTATTCATAGAAACCTCCGTAGTTAATCGATTGCTTTTTCTGTATCACTATCGAAAAAGCGCGCTTTGCTTAAATTAAAGGCTAGATCAATTTGTTCACCGGGATCATGGAAATCTCGAGCATCTACTTTAGAAACAAATTCTGTGTCACCAATCGTTGAATACAGCATGGATTCATATCCAAGCAGTTCGCTGACAATGACAGTAGCTGAAACCACTGAATCTTTATAAGCTTCTAAAGCAACCTCTTCAGCCGTGATATCCTCTGGGCGGATTCCGAAAGTTAAAGATTTTCCTTCATACCCCTGTGCCGATAAGACCTTCGCCTGACCTTCTGGTAAAGGCAAATCTAATCCTTTTTGATTTGTGATGCGTCCATTTTTGAAAATGACCTCAAAGAAATTCATTGCTGGACTGCCCATAAAGCCAGCGACAAATTTATTAGCGGGTCTGTTGTACAATTCTTGCGGTGAACCGACCTGCTGAATCACGCCTTGATTCATAATCACGATGCGATCTGCTAGTGTCATGGCTTCAGTTTGATCGTGTGTTACGTAAATCGTGGTAGAGCCAAGATTTTGATGAATCTTAGCAATTTCCGCCCGCATTTGAACCCGCAGTTTCGCATCTAAATTTGATAAAGGTTCATCCATCAAAAAGACCTTCGCGTCACGAACGATTGCTCGTCCCATAGCGACCCGCTGTCGCTGTCCACCTGACATATCTGCTGGCTTTCGATCCAATAATTCTGTTAAGCCTAAGATTTTAGCAGCATCCTCTACGCGTTTTTTAATTTCTTCTTTCGGATATTTTCGTAGTTTCAATCCAAAAGCCATATTTTCGAACACAGTCATATGGGGATATAATGCATAATTTTGAAAAACCATAGCGATATCGCGATCCTTTGGCGGTGTATCATTCATTCTTATGCCGTCGATTTCAAAGTCACCTTCCGTAATATCTTCTAGACCTGCGATCATTCTTAACGTAGTGGATTTTCCGCAACCGGAAGGGCCGACGAAGACAATGAATTCACGATTTTCAATTTTGAGATTAAAATCCTTTACAGAATAGGTATTATTGCTCGGATACTTTTTGTTTATGTGCTTCAAATTTAGTTCGACCATTTGATTACTCCTTTTTCCTCCAGAAAAATAAGCCTGATTGTCAAGTCGTATGTCATCCAACTATACTGCTTGCCATAATATCGTCTCGTTTCACCTGACATTCTTTTTGCACGAATAAGATTGGGAAAAGTTGGACCGCAATCATTTTTTATTCATCGGTTATTGTGGTGCAATTATTACATATTGTGCAATCGGTTGCAACAAGTATATTTATAGTCTCAATAGAATTTCTAAGAGTTCTAATTGAAATTTCGAGTACTAAACATGGTAGGAAACCGCAAATGGATGGTTCTTTTCTTGTTTTGATATTTCGTAAAAATACTCGAACAAAGATAATTCTAGAAAAAATAAATAAATCAAGCGCTTTCTCTTGCAATTATGCGCAATCGGTTGCATAATGTGCCTTGTAGCAAAAATTCAATTAACACAGGAGGAAGCGAAATGAAGAGCAATTTGAAAAAGTATTTATTATCAGGGGTAATGTTAGGTGCAACAGCCTTAACATTGGCGGCGTGCGGTTCAGGGTCAGGTGAAAAGAAAGCATCAGGCTCGTCTGATAAAACAGATGTCACGTTATGGATCACCACAGATTCAAAAAAATTCTATACGAAAGTTTTAGAGGATTTTGAGAAAGATAATCCAGATATCCATGTGAAGGTCGTTGAAACAGAAGATGCAAAAGCACAGGAAAACGTGAAAAAGGATCCTTCCTCCGCTGCGGATGTTTTTGCGCTTCCTCATGATCAATTAGGACAATTGGTTGATTCAGGAGTCATTCAGGAAATTCCTGAAAAATATGTGGATGAGATCAAGTCAGCTCAATCAGAAACAGCTTTGGCTGGTGCGACTTATAAAGATAAAGTGTATGCGTTCCCATATGGGATTGAATCGCAGGTTCTGTATTACAACAAAAAAATGCTAAATGAAAATCAAGTCAGCTCTTATGAGAATATCACTAAAGACGCGACATTTGGTGCAAATTTGAAAGCTGTTGACGCTTATAAAATCGGACCATTATTTATGTCAGTGGGGGATAAGCTGTTCGGTGATACTGGAGAAGATGTGAAAGGCACGGATTGGAACAATTCAGCTGGGATTTCCGTCTTACAGTGGATTGCCGATCAGAAAAATAATTCTGGCTTTATAAATGTCGGAGATGATTATATTTCGCAATTTGAAAATGAGAAGATTGCAACATTTGAATCTGGTCCATGGGATAAAGAAAAAGCTATCGAAGCGGTAGGAAAAGATAATTTAGGAATTGCAGTTTATCCAAAAATAACTATCGGCGGCAATGAGGTTCAGCAAAAAGCCTTCTTGGGTGTGAAGCTTTACGCGGTGAACCAAGCACCAGCTAATGGCGATTCAAAGAAAATCGCTGCAGATTATAAGCTAGCTTCTTATTTATCCAGCGAAGCGGTGCAAGAAGCCCAGTTTAAGGATGAAACGAGAAATATTATTCCATCGAATACAACGATTCAAGAAGCCGATTATGTGACGAATGATGAATTAGCGAACGCGGTCGTTACTATGAGTGGTTCAGAGTACTCCGTCGTTATGCCGAAGATTCCTGAAATGACGAATTTCTGGACAGCCTCTGCTGCTGTTTTAAGTGATACCTATAATGGAAAAATCAAACCGGATCAATATCAAGCAAAACTGGATCAGTTAGTGAAGGATATCTCTGGTGATAAGTAAGATTTAGCGGATGTCGGGGCAAAAGAAATCATTTTTTTTGCTCCGAAATCTTTTTGTATAATTGTCCGAATTAATTCGAAAAAGGGAGGTTTTATCGATGGAAATAGCCGGGAGTTACGGCGAAGTGATTTCGATGAAACAAGTGTTCAAAGAAGGTGATCTCAAAACAAAGCTATCATTTTTAATTATGGGATTCAGTAATCTGTTAAATAAGCAAATCTTCAAAGGGATTTTATTTTTACTAGCTGAAATTTTCTTTATTATCGCCTGTATTTATCAAATTATTCCCGGGATCGTTGGTCTGATAACTTTAGGGACGAAAACGCAAGGAATGCAGTGGCAAACGATTGATGGAATAAGGATGAAGGTTTCTGTTGAAGGCGACAATTCCATGTTATTAATGATTTATGGATTAGCAGCCATTATTTTTTGTGGAATATTCTTTTATGTGTATTGGTGCAGTTTAAAGAGCAACCGTAAATTATTTGTTTTGAACAAGGAACATAAGAGCATTCCGAGCTTTAGGGAGGATCTAAAAACACTGACTAATGGTCGTTTCCACATGACGTTAATGATCATACCATTGATTGGAGTATTGCTATTTACGATTTTACCCTTGGTTTACATGATCGGTCTGGCGTTTACGAATTATGACCATAATCACTTGCCGCCAGGGCATTTGTTTGATTGGGTTGGATTCGCGAATTTTAGAAATATTTTGACGGGACGTATGGCAGAGACGTTTATGCCACTGTTGTCTTGGACACTGATCTGGGCCGTTGCTGCGACAGCGACCAATTTCTTCTTTGGAATTTTGTTGGCATTATTGATCAACACCAAAGGCTTACGCGGAAAAAAGATTTTTCGAACGATTTTCGTTATTACGATGGCGGTACCGCAATTTGTCTCTTTGTTGATTATGCGTAATTTATTAGCCGATTGGGGACCAGTGAATGCGCTGCTAGAGAGATGGGGATTGATTTCTAACGCATTACCGTTTCTGAGTGATGGTACTTGGGCAAAATTTTCAATTATTTTTGTCAATATGTGGGTAGGAATTCCGGTGACGATGCTAATTGCGACTGGAATCATTATGAACTTGCCAACTGAACAGATTGAAGCGGCAGAGATTGATGGTGCGAATAAGTTTCAAGTTTTTCGCTCGATTACGTTTCCGCAAATTTTGTTGATTATGACACCAAATTTGATTCAGCAATTTATTGGCAACATCAATAATTTTAATGTGATCTATCTATTAACAGAGGGCAAGCCGAACAACTCTGCCCTGTATCAAGCCGGAGACACCGATTTGCTGGTCACTTGGCTCTACAAGCTGACGGTCATCGCCAGCGATTATAATTTGGCTAGTGTTATCGGAATCATTATTTTTGTGTTGAGTGCGGTCTTTAGCTTATTGGCCTACACACGCTCGAAATCTTATGAAGGAGGTCTGCAATAATGAAAAAGCAAAAACGCCGTACCTTAACGTTTGTCTATGTCTTGTTGATCATTCTTTCAGTGATTTGGCTATTTCCGATTTTATGGGTCGTTTTGACCAGTTTTCGTGGAGAAGGTGCCATGTCGGTTAATTATATTATTCCAAAAACCTTCACGTTAGAAAATTACAAAATGCTATTCACCAATAGCTCGTATCCGTTTGCCCGCTGGTTTATGAATACGCTGATTGTCGCCATCGCTACGTGCCTTATTTCAACCTTTATTACAGTGGCGATCGCTTATTCTGTTTCTCGAATCAAGTTTAAGTTTCGTAATCGTTTCTTGAAATTAGCGTTAGTTTTGAATATGTTTCCGGCCTTTATGAGCATGATCGCTGTGTATTACATCTTAAAGGCGATGGAGCTGGATGGTACGCTGGTTGCACTAGTCATCGTCTATTCTGCAGGGGCCGCGTTAGGTTTTTATATTGCTAAAGGCTTTTTCGATACGATTCCGTATTCACTGGATGAATCGGCGATGATTGATGGCGCTACGAAAAAAGATATTTTCCTTAAAATCACATTGCCGTTATCTAAGCCGATCATTGTGTACACGGCTTTGATGACATTTATGATTCCATGGATGGATTTCATTTTCGCCCAAGTAATTTTGGGTCAGCAAAAACAAAAATATACCGTAGCGATCGGATTGTTCACGATGCTGCAGCCGGATAAAATTAATCACTGGTTTATGCCTTTTACAGCGGGTTGTGTAATTATCGCGATCCCAATCACGCTGTTGTTTATGGTGATGCAGAAGTATTATGTGGAAGGAATCACAGCTGGCGGCGTGAAAGGATAATTAATGAAGTGATAGAGAGCAGGAACGACAAGAGTTCGTTTCTGTTTTTCTTTTATTGGAGGGCGGCAGTGAACTATCAAAGCCCAGTTTTTGTTATACTGGACTAGAACGATCTAGACCAGGAGGGGTTTAATGGACAGCAAACAAACATTCAATCAAGAGATGTGTTCGTGGATTAATGTGGACAGCACGCAATCTCACGAAGTAAAGAAATTGCGGGAAAGCTACGCAATCAGTGATGAGATGTTGACCTACGCGCTGGACGATAATGAGCGGGCACGTGTGGAGTATGATCCGATGGAAAAAGCCTTGCTGCTGATTTTTAATGTACCGAACTTGTTAAAAAAGGATAATCATTATGAGACAAGTCCAATGGCCTTTATTTTAAAGGATCATTATTTCTTTTCTTTTGTAAATGAGCGGACCGCTTATGTTGAAAATATTATCGACAATTTATTAATGAATGAGCCGAATCAAAGCACCGCGAGTTTATTGTTCCATACCCTATTTTTGATTTCTGATTATTATTTTCCTTTAGTTGAGGAAGTTGATAGCCAACGAATACAATTAAATAAAAAACTTCGAGAGAAAACAACAAATAAAAATTTATTAGCACTTTCTGATCTAGAGATTGGTTTAGTTTACTTAGTAACTGCGACAAAACAGAATGCCGTACTTTTAGAGCAGGTCAAAGTCCAAGTGATCTTTTCGAGTTTCACAGATAAAGAAAAAGAAGAGTTAGATGATGCGTTGATCGAGGCCAAGCAGGCGGTAGAAATGACCAGGCTGTCCAGTGAGGTCCTGGATCAGCTATCGGGAACTTACAATAATTTATTGAACAATAATTTGAACGACACAATGAAAATTTTAACGATCTGGTCGTTGTTATTAACGATACCAACAATTGTGACTGGTTTTTTCGGAATGAACATGCCGCTGCCATTTACCCATTCTGAAATCGGTTGGGTGATTACGGTAGTGATTAGTATTGGACTGTCCATCTGGTTGATTTTGATTTTATGGCGCAGAATACGTTAAAAGCGAAGCAAGCTCAAATGAGTTGCTTCGCTTTTTTTCTATTATAGATTATAGAATGAAGGTTTCGATGACTTCGGCCACAGCGCTTTGTTCATGATCTGCAACGGTTGTATGCTGCGCTGCTTCTTTTATAGTAGGCACAGCATTCGCTACTGCAATTCCTAATTCAGCTTCGCGGATCATGGCTAGATCGTTGATATTGTCACCAATGGCGATGGTTTCGTTCATCGGAATACTTAAATGATCTGCCAATGTTCGCAATGCTGCACCTTTGTTAACGCCCTTTGGATTGAATTCGATATAACGATTAGAGGAATAGCTAATCTCCAATACATCGTGCAGCTCTTTAGGCATTTCCTGCTCTAATTGTTCTAAATAGCTGCGGTCCAAATTTTGAAACAAAGCTTTGTAACATACGTGGTCTTTTAAAAAGTGAATATCATCATCGAATCTTTTTTCGTGAGGAATCGTCGTTAAGTAGGCGTCTTCTTCAGGATTACTGTGATAGACATAGGTTTGTTCAAACGTATAAAGATGGATTGCTACCTGATAGTTGCAACCGAATTCAAACAAACGTGACAGGATTTCAAAGGGCATAGGGAAATCTTTGATAATGGTAGGTCCGTGATTTTCTACCACTACGCCGCCGTTAAACCCTATCATATAATGATTGGATTTGTTTACAGCCTCCAATTCCTCCAAAGTCTGTTTAATTGAGTAAAAGCCGCGTCCAGTGGCTGGTGCAAATATCAGCCCTTGTGCTTCGGCCATTTTTATTGTTTCCTGCGTCCTTTTTGAAACATGCCGACTTTTATCTAACAAGGTTTCATCCAAGTCGCAGGCGATTAATCGATACATAGAAGAGCCTCCTTCAATTTATATAGTCCTCATTATAGCAAAAACCGAGTGTTCCCACTCGGTTTTCGGTGAATCATATTTAGTTTGAATGAAATTTCCGATTATAAAAACTCAGACTGGTGGTCATCATCCAAGCAGCAAGTAAGCCTAACAGGCTACCGATTACAATGCCGAGAAAACGAAATTGAATCAGGCTGTAGAGATATTGCTGCTTCACTAGCATGGACAGCATCAATGACATCGGAGTAGTAAAGAATTGAGCGATCGCGTAATTGCGCTTCACAAAATATTCCACTGTTACAAATAAGACTGTGATCATTAACAGTGTTTCGAAAATTGATAAAGGTAGATTCAGCAGAAATGCAGCGATCGCTAGACCAATAATTGTACCGAAAATGCGTTGGATATTACGGTGGGCCATTGCGCGAAGATTATCTCCTTGTAAGATAGCGGCGCAAGAAACAACTAGCCAGTAAGGATTTTTCAGTTGCAAGCCCATACTTAGGTAGACTGCGAAAAAAAGGATGCCACTATATAGTAGACTATCGATAACTACAGCCGGATCTTCATCAATTCGTGACTTGAGTGTTTTTTTTGTTTTACTGATAGGCAAGGGTTCTTTTTCTATGAAATGCATAATAAAAGCCCCCGCCAAAGAAAATAGTACACCGATAAAAAAATAGCTGCTCATTACTGGGATTTTAGCCAATGGGACATTGGTACTAACGCCCATTGCCGTGACCATAACAATAAAAAAAGGTCCTGGTTTAGCAATGCCATACAAACGGAAGAAAAAGCGTCCTAAAAAACCGACCACCGCAACAATAATTGGTGCGATCCAAACAGCATGAGTTGAGAGCATGCCAAGAAAATTAGCGGCAGTCAAAAAAGTACCTACTATTGATAAACGTAACATTAATTGTTTTAATGGAAGTCGTTGATAATAAAGAAAGGTGAAGATACCTAAAGAACCGTAGCTAGAGATTGCGAGCTGGTGGAATAAATAACCGGTGAATAACACACTGATCATACAAAGGCCGGCGCCGATTAAGCGAACAGGTGATTCCTTTGGTTTGTTGTAATGAATCAATTCTTTAAAAAAGGATTGTTCCATCCTATCACTTCCTTCTATAAATAATGGATTAAGTTTTTAAGCTATGTATGTATTAAAGTAAAAAAAAGCTTCAATTACAGGTTAGCATACAAGCCAAAGAAAACTCAATAGAAAGTTTCTGAAAGTAAACAGAAATGAGTCTTAAGTGGTTGACAACATGAAGTTTAGCTTGTATACTGTTAAAGTTGAGAAATGAAAGCAGAAGCACCCGCTTCTCGCCTTACGCGAATATCTCGCTGGGCCAGATAGTTAATGACGAGTCATTTTGATGAGTCGAACTACGTGCGGGTTCGTAAAGAACTCGTTTTTTTATTTGCTTTTTTTCTCTCAAAAATTTTGGAGGTGAATGACCATAGCAAAGGATATGATGGTTAACGACGGCATTCGTGCACGTGAAGTACGTTTGATCGGACAAGACGGCGAACAATTAGGTGTTAAATCGAAAGTAGAAGCCTTAAAGATTGCTGAACAAGCAAATCTGGATGTAGTCCTAGTAGCTCCTGGTGCGAAACCACCTGTAGCGCGTATTATGGATTACGGGAAATACCGCTTCGAACAACAGAAAAAAGAACGTGAAGCTCGCAAGAAACAAAAAGTGATCAACGTTAAAGAAGTTCGCTTGAGTCCAACGATCGACGTGAACGACTTTAATACAAAACTTCGTAATGCGCGTAAATTCCTGGAAAAAGGCGACAAAGTGAAAGCTTCGATCCGCTTCAAGGGCCGTGCCATTACCCACAAAGATATTGGTCAAAAAGTTCTTGATCGCTTAGCTGAAGAAACTGCCGATATCGCGACAGTGGAACAAAAAGCGAAGATGGACGGACGTAGCATGTTCTTAGTGCTTGCACCGAAAGAGAAGAAAGACTAGCAATAATTTTGAGAATGCTTCTTTGACTCTAGTTAAAGAGTATGCGAAATGAAAAGTAGGAGGAAATTTAGTCATGCCAAAACAAAAAACACATCGCGGTTTAGCAAAACGCGTAAAACGCACTGGTAAAGGCGGTTTGAAACGTTTCCGCGCGTTCACAAGTCACCGTTTCCACGGAAAAACGAAAAAACAACGTCGTCAATTACGTAAAGCGTCTATGGTTTCAAAAGGCGATTACAAACGTATCCGCCAACAATTGGCACGCATGAAATAATTGCGCAACCCGCTTTACAACTTAAAAAATTCAATGATTTATATTTATTAGGAGGAATTAAACATGGCACGTGTTAAAGGTGGAACAGTAACTCGTAAACGTCGTAAAAAGACATTAAAACTAGCTAAAGGTTACTACGGTTCTAAACACACTCTATTTAAAACAGCTAAAGAACAAGTAATGAATTCATACAACTACGCATATCGCGATCGTCGTCAAAAGAAACGCGACTTCCGCAAATTGTGGATTGCACGTATCAACGCTGCAGCTCGTATGAACGGCTTGAGCTACTCAAAATTAATGCACGGTCTTAAAGTTGCCGGTATCGAAATCAACCGCAAAATGTTAGCTGATTTAGCAGTTAACGATGCAGCTGCTTTCACAGCACTAGCTGACCAAGCAAAAGATTCATTAGCTAAATAAGCTTATAAACGTTGATAAATCAACGTTAACCCCGCCTTTATTGAGCGGGGTTTTTCTTTTGACCCAGAGATTGACCCAGATTTTTACCATTCTTCATATAATTTCCGAAAATATCGGCAGTTTCTTCTTTGCCTTCTTTTGTTACATGGGCATATACGTTCATCGTTGTTTTGATGTTACTGTGACCTAATCTAGCTTGTACTTGCTTCATGCTTGCACCAGCTTCAAACAATAAACTACAGTGCGTATGTCTAAACCCATGCGGCGTTATCCGTTTCAGTCCTTTATGATGATTATAGAAGGTTTTCAACCATGTTTGAGGCGTTCTAGGGTAGATATATCCATTATCCTCAATTTTTGAGAAAACAAGCTGATTGACTGATGGCATAATGTTTAGCTTCCTTAATTCCTCTTTTTGTTTGATACGCCAAAACTTTAGTAACTCTATCGTTGAGCTATCTAAACTAATGGTTCGATTACTTGCCTTTGTTTTAGGTTGTTGAATCAATAAAGTACCATTTTTACCAGTAGCAAGGGTTTTATCAATAGTGATTGTTTGATTACTAAAGTTAATATCACGCCAAGTTAATGCCAAGGCTTCACCTTTACGTAATCCAGTATATGCGAGTACAGAGAACAGGGTATAACGTTTTGCTGGGAAATTATCTTTCATCTTTTCCAAAAAATCGAGCAGCTCATCTCTATCGTAAAAATTTTCTTCTTCAATATCGGTTGCGTTGCTACTGACTGATGGTATTTCAATTCTTTCAATGGGGTTTGTTTTGATCTCATCAATTGAAACGGCATACTTGAAAATCATACCAGCATAATTAATGTACCGTTGGTATCTATTAGGCTGCTCAGCCGCCCATTGGTTCGCTTGTTTTTGACAAGCAGTGACTGAGATTTTTTTTATCTTATAGCTCCCAAAAGCTGGTAGAACATGCTTATCAAAAGCTATACGAGTGTTCCAGTACGTGCTTTCTTTGACCTTGTGCTTGTACACTAATTCAAACCAATCATCAAATACCTCTTGATAACTTCGATTTGTGGGGCGCTTGTTGATTCCACCCTCAGCAATTTCAACATCTAGTCTTAATAGAGCTAATTTAGCTTCTTTGATTGATGAAAAACCTCGACGTGTCGTTTCTTTCTGTTTTCCAGTTAACGGGTCAACCCCTAGATATTTTTTGAACATATAGGCGGTTGAACCGTCTTTTTTTGTGTATTTTTTTATCTGTGTTGCCATTGTGTTTTCCTCCCAGTACCTAACGTGGGGCGATGGGTATGTATGGAGGGTGCAGCTATATCTCAACACAGAAAGTGAGTAAGTATTTTGGAAATCAGTGTCGGTTTAATTCACTAGGATTAATTATTTTATCTTCGTATTCCGATACCTCAGAAGTTGAAATATCGTATATGAATTCAAGCTTTCTTTTTGAATGCTTTTGATTGATTTCCCATAATATCTTAAAGTAAGCCACTGATGCCTTTTTGAAAAGTTCAATTTGTATTATTTTGTCTTTGATCAAATCAAAAATTATTTTTGTAATAATTTTTATGTTCTTATCAGGTTGTTTAGAAGTGTCACTTTCAAAGATGTTTTTATCTGGAAAACTCGTAAATTCAGGAGGGTCATCTACTGATTCTAAAAATTCTTCTGTTTTCTCTTTTGTGAAAAAAGTTGTCTCTGCTATCGCCATAGCTCCTTTATCATATCTGTTATCAAAAGAGAAGCCTGTGATATTGATTTGAAGTAGCGAGTAACGTATCTTGCTACCAATTTTCTTACCAAATAGAAACGTGTATTTATTAAAGTCATCGTTATACCAATAAGTTTGAATGAAATATTTTGATTTTTCCTGTTTAAACTCTAGCAGTTCGTCCAAAGATATACCAAAAAAATCGCATAAAGTATCTATTGTTTCGATTTTTAACCCTTTTACAGTTTCAGGATTATTCACTAAAGGGGTTAAGGTGCTCCTTGCAATACCAGTAGCATCACTTACTTCACTAATATTTAAATTATATTCTTTTAGCAAGTCTTCTAATTTTATTAAAATCATTTCTGCTATCTCTTTTCCTTTTTTTTCTATCATTATACATTGTTGTTGTTGTTTTGTGAAGCGTTATCGAATCACTAAGATTGATTTTGAAACGCTACTCCAATTAATGGAAATATTGTTGTTGACTCGCTACGTTTTTGTATGTATTATAATTGTATCGATAACGCTACAATTGAAATCGGAGCGTTATCGGTGATTTAGGAGGTGAGTAAATGAAAGCCAATCAAGAAATACGCGATCGTATTTTTATGAATCGATTACGAAATTGGGAAGTGGCGGAAAAACTTGAGTTGTCTGATAGTCGTTTTTGTGTTTGGTTACGAACACCATTGAGCAAGGACCGGAAACACCGTGTAGAAAAAGCAATCGATGAATTGTTAGCAGAACGAAAGGAGGGCTAAGTGATGCAGGAATTAGTATTTATTGAATCGGAAGACTTGAATTGTGAACCATTCACTACTGATGAGGTCATAGCGGAGTTTTCCGGAAATAGTCGTGATAGCGTCACACGGCTAATTAGAAACTATCAAGATGATCTAAAAGAGTTTGGGAAGCTCGGATTTGAAATCCGACCTATGCCAAGCGGTCAAAAAGCAAAAGTATTCCATCTCAATCAGCAGCAAGCAACTTTGCTGATAACTTACCTTGATAACACAGAGCCAGTTCGATTGTTTAAAAAAGAGTTAGTTAAACAATTCTTCACAATGGAATTTGAGTTGAACGCTAGACGTTTGGAACGATCAAACGGCAAGATTAAACGGATCAAATTAACTGATGCAATCAAGCAGGCAGGGTTCAGCGTTCATTTTTACAAACACTTCACTGATTTAGTCTACAAAAAGGCGTTAGGCTTCAATGCTAAACAGTTACGTGAGGCAAGAGGAGCAAAACCAAAAGCTACACCGCTAGATTTTCTCACTACTAAAGAACAGGCGGCAGTCAATCAGATCGAGGAGTTAACAACAGGTCTAATCTTGTTAGGTCGCTCATATGATGATATTAAGCTGATTCTAAATGTTGGGGTAGTTATCTATCAGACGACACTCAAAATACCTGAGAAGGCTCATTAGGCGGGTGATCGTATGAAATTAAGTATTGATGAACTAGATTTATCACCAGCCATCTTAGAGATGGTCAAAGAAGCCGCTGCAGAAGAAGGCAAGCAACAGGCGATTATTTTTATTGATGAGTATAAGAAGAAGCTAGAACAGCCTGTAGCGATGAATTACACGCAGGCGGCTAAATATCTGTCAACGAGTTACAACACGCTTAAAAAGCTCATTAACAGTGGCTTAATTAAAGTAATTTTGGTTGATGGATACGAACGCATCAGCAAAGAAGAAGCTGATCGATTTTTAAGAGACAATGCAAAATAATTCCTAGCGTGGGGCGAAGGAACACTCCTTAAATCGAGAGCACATAAGTTGAAATGTCACTAAGTCAATCGTTAGTCACTAAAGTTAATCGTTCATAAAACGAACGAATTGTAATTGTCCAAAAAAATGGACGAATTGAATTGTGCACCAAATGCACGAATAGATTTTGCACTAAATGCAAAAATAGGAGGAATGTACCGATGGAAATTATTTATCCGCCGTTGGTGGAACAATCGTATCGATTTATTACACAACAGGGAATTAAGGTATCTAAAGCAGAAGTGTATCAAATGATGGTTCAAGAAGGAATGCTGACACAAACAGGCGAGCCGACTAAGAAGGCATTGGAGCAAGGGATTGTCACAGAATACAAGCAGCAACATCGCACCTTGAAAGAATTTAAGCAAGCGTATCCGATATTCAAAGGGTATCCAGTCAAAGAGTTTACGCAACAAGATGGTATTTGGTATGTGTCTCAAGATGTGATTGCAGATATTCAAGCGATTCTTGATGCGAACAATTGTGACGTTGACATCTTCAATCAGATCAACACGTATTTCAATTTCAGAAACTACGATAATCCGCACGGAAGTATTGCAGAAATTAAAGGTGTTTATCATCCGTTGTACACGCCTTATGATGATTCAATGTTTCAGTTTGTTAATGGACAAGTAGCAATCCCAAAAGAAGTCATGGCGGATATTATCCAGCGATGCGATGAAGGCAAGCTAGATGTTGATAGAGATACCGTAGAAGGCTTTAAGCACTTGTTAGCACAAATGGAACAGGAGCAATGATTATGATGCAGGACAAAAGAAAAAAGCCAATATCACCAATCGCCGTCCAAAGCAGTGTGATAAAGGCAATTAACGTAGGCAAATAGCCTGTATTCTTTTGTCCTTCAATTATAGCACATCTATTTATTGGAGGAAATTACTATGAAAAAAAGAACTAATTTAGTAATAGGAAGTATTTTAATCGGCTGGATTCTCAGCTTGTTACCGTTGATAGCAAAATTATTTATTTTTACTGGTTTAGCAGTCTATCTGTTCTTTGGATACGACGAATGGGCCTATAACCGTGATCACAAACAATCTGCTGGAGGTGCTGAGTGATGCATATTTTAGATGTAGGGACTCCCTATAACAATAATCTGAACGATTTCTTTCTACACAATAGAATGGCTCATAGTGGCTTGACTCAAGCTGTCATTCAACGAGTCTGTTTGGATCAGGGGATAGATTGGCATGAAGTAGATATTATGCTTGCTTTAGAAGTCGGTACAAGGATATTGAGTGAGTTAAAGCAAAACAATCGCATCACCTATACAGAAAAAGAACTTGTTACTATTCAAAAATATGAGAAACAAATTTCTTCATGTAAAGAGACGGTGACTGCAAATGTTTAAAGCCGGCGATGTTTGTAAAGTAAAGAAATCAAAATATCTTGCACCAGGATCACTTGTAAAAATATTGCTAGAGCTTCAAACAGACATTTATCTATGTGGCAACGAATCAGGTAACACGATTGTAGTTGCTGAAAATTTAGAATCGTTGGAGGTTGTAGCATGAAAAAACAACAAAATGAACATGTTATGTCGTTAGCTGAATATTCCGGCGAAGAATGTGCAGAATCAATTAAAGAGCTATACGCACAAGCGATGACGGCAAATCAGGAAGAACGTAAAGAAATAGCAAATTGTTTGCGCGAAGAAGCGTACAAACAAATTAAGGATACTGTACGTATTACTTTAATCAAGATTGCTGAACAAATCGAATCAATGGAGGTGTCCGAGTGATTTATATAGGAAACGCATCGCCTTCGGATTTGAAAGAGCCATTAAAACTACCTTTGCTGGACTTTTTTAGCAAGTACAAACCGCAAACGGTGAAAGTCACTGATGATAAAGAACAAATGATCGCATACAAGAAATATTCGGCACTAGGTTTCATTAGTGGTGAAATGAGTGAGCTTAAACGCACGAATAAGAATCTTATCCGACGTGATGCACTTATTCTTGATCTTGACGATATAGGCGACATCACAGAAAACGACTTAAAACAGAAGATACACAACATCTTTTATGAAGTTGATTATGTGCTCTATCCATCGGTCAGTAATGGAGTGAAAGGCGTGCGTTATCGGTTAGTATTGCCAATAACTGAACCAGTGGAAGAACAGGATTATAAACTACTTATCCGTTTTGTGACACATAAGATATTAGCAGACATTATTAAGAAGCCGGATGCTAGTAATGAAACGTGGAGTCAGCTTATGCTATTACCGATTGTGACGCAGTACAACCCGAGAGAGAGCCTGATTACTGTTTTTAAAGGGAAACAGCGATTCCCAACAGCAGACGGTTTGGCAAGTGCTAAGGCGTGGGAGAGAAACAATAAAACTACGGTTCGGCGGAATCAACAACGTGCAAACAATTACATGGGTGGTCGCGCTTCTTATTTAAATAATATGTTTGCTGAAGTGTACGGCGGCTGTGATGAAGGTGGTCGGAACAACCGTATCGCATTTTTAACAAAAAAGTTTGTTCGCCAGGGGGTGAAACCATCACTCATGCTTGAGGTGGCGTTAACAGCAAATATGTATTTTCAGCCGCCACTATCAGAAAAAGAAGTAAAAGACACCGTAACAAGTGTTTGTAAAACGATTTTAGGCATGAGGGAGTGAACGCCAATTGGATTTGGAAGAATTAGACAAAATACAATTAGAGCAGCGTGGAGTGACTAAAGGAGAGTTGGAGCCATTTCATATTGGAATAAAAATGAAAGAAATTTTGGAACAAGCCCATACGATGGGAATTGAAGCTGGTGGAGACTTTTTAGTAAAAGCAGTTGAAGAAATTAACGAAAAAACACCAGATTGGTATTGGTGTGTTGCGGAAGTAGGCGACAAGGAGCTTAGTTATTATGATAGTTTCGATCATGAAAAAATGGGTGATGAATTAATCAAGAAGTATCATCTTGTACGATTTCCTAAGCTGTTAGAGGGAGCGGTTTACGATTCCAGCCGTGGTTATTGGCGGTATTTTGGGAAAAATGAAATGAAAACTTTTGCTGAGAAAGAAACACTTGAGACGTTACAAGCATGGGGTTTTTATAATCAAAAATACATCCCATCAACACGTACCTATGTTTGGCAGAAAACTTATAATAAAAATTATCCCGATTCTACGCCTTTTGAAACAAGCAAGCCTGAGTTAGTTGTTTTCAAAAATGGTACTTACAACATTTTAAATGATACGATGCGGCCAAATGACCCGAACGATTATATTTTGAACGCTTATAACTACGATTTGGATATGAGCAAACGAGCCACACCGAAAACCATTGCACTATTTAGAGGCTTAGTGGGTGAAAACGCATTGTTTCTTATGCAGTATATCGGTTATATCTTTTATCGAAGTCATGCGCCCGCGCAAGAAATGCTCTTCTTAAAAGGAAAAGGTGGGGAAGGGAAAAGTACTTTCATTGGCTATATTATGAATCACATTCTAGGAAATGATAACTATTCCGTTGTGACGCCGCAGGATTTATCAAATGATCGTTTTCAAGTCGTCGAATTGTTAGGGAAGTCGGCAAATATCAGCGCAGATATTAAAGATGATTATATTGAGGATTCAAGTATTATCAAACGACTGACCGGAAATGACCGAGTCTATGCGCAATTTAAAGGCATCCAAGGGTTTCAGATTTTGAGTTATGCCAAAATGATTTTTAGTGCAAACAAATTGCCAAAGTTTCGGGATCAATCAGAGGGGTTTTCTGACCGCTTGGCAGTTGTGCCATTCATTAACGGCAATCAGCGTATAGAGGGTGCGACTTTTTGGCAACAGCATGATATGGACAAGGTAGAAGAGGAATCAGCAGCATTCGTTTATGCGTGCATTCAAGAGTTTAGAAAAATATTCGATGGCAAAAAAGCACAATTCACTAAATCTGAAAGTATGGAAAGGGAAAAAAGTAAGTGGCTTTTGGATAATGACCATATTGCCGAATTTGTCATTGAATCAACAGAAATAGATTTAAGCGATCCAAGAGGTGAAATTGCGACAACTGTTCAAAAAGAGTATACCCAATTTTGTAGAGATAACGGTTATCGAGTAAAAAATCCGCAAGCGATGCGTGATTATTTAGAATCGATAGGAGTTCCTAAAATAAAAAGTCGTCAGGGGTTTTCTGATGGCGGTAGCAGTCAGTGGCGTTATCAAGGGTTAAGGCTCACCATTTCTTATATTACACAATTTGATTTTAATTCTGAGTAGTGTTCCAAAAGTTCCAAGGTGTTCCATCAGCGTTCCATAAAAAACATTGATATACCGCGCTTGTTCCAAAAGTTCCATAAATCTTCTATTTCTTTAAGGATGAAATAAAAAAAGAAGAAAAAAGTAAATATATAAAGGATATAGTGAAAAACATGGAACATTGGAACATTGGCTTCATATCAACGTTTATAGCATGGAACGGCATGGCACACAATGGAACACTTGGAACGCCGAATAAAAAAAGAGAGGTGTAACAATGAAAGTAAAAATATTTTCTGATTGTAATAAAGAAATTTTAACGAATATTGTAAACGAGTTTCTGGACTATTGTGTAGCTGATGTAAAACATGTTCTGCAGTCAGAAACATTATTAAATAATTCAGAAACAAAAATCACTATTTCAATCTGGTATGAATATGAGGAGGATTGTTAACATGAACCAATTATCCATCATCGAAAGAGCAGTAGCTGAATTACTCCCCATTGGTGGGGAACGCAAAATCAATATTACGGATATCACTAAGCTAGTAGACCTAGACCGTCGCGAAGTCTATGCGGTTATTCAATCACTAAGAAGCAAAGGCGTGCCGATTGTAGCGACTCGTGGCAAAGAAGGCGGCATCTTTGTGGCTACCAATGAATCAGAACGCCTACAAGGCCTACATCCGCTGAGAATGCAGCATATGACTACAGAAGAAACGATCCGCAATATTGAGCAAGCAGATTTAGAATCATGGAAGAAATTGCTAGCATAAATAAAGCGTAACCAATGTTTCAATCTGGTATGAGTAAATTGTTAATGATTGTTAAGGTTCACAATAAAAACAGAATCAATTGAAATTGTAAGGGATACAGCTATTGAGCGAAGGAATTTATCTAAAGCTCAGCGAGTAGATATTGTTTTAAGAAGTGATGATTTGATTGGCAAAATTCGCAATCAAGCGAAAGAAAATCAAGGTACACGCAATGATTTAACTTCTAGGTCCTTGGACCCAAAAGTTAAACAATATAGCACTAGAAAAAAATTAGCTGATATTGCAGGGATAAGTGAGTCCACTATGAAACGAGTTATGAGAGCTAAAAAAGAAGATGAAGAACTTTATAAGAAAGTCGTATCTGGAGAGGTTAGTCCAAAAAAGTCCCAAAAAATTTGCGGTCAGCATCTGCAGGTCCGCACGATAAAAGTGGCCTGTAAACAAAAGTTTAGACGACATTGCTTTCTCCGTCGGGATCTGTTGAGCCCATCGGAGAAAGCAATAGAAATACGACCAGTTAGTTGCCTATAAATCGCAGGTTAGAGACATGCCCCAGCTTATAGATCAAATTGAATCGGCTGATTTAGAGGGATGGCGCACATCGCTGTAAGAGAATAACTAGCAAAAAAGTACGATAAGTATTGGTTTCTCTAATGATTTAGGCAAATTCTGCATCTATGGTAGCAAGTGCAACAATGAGATTGGTAAAAAAGTGGTGAATATTATGTCGAATGTTCGAACAGCAGAAAACTATTTTAGCATTGGTATCAAGCAGTTTAAAGAATTACTGAAGATCGATAAAACGGTGAGATTTCCATACACTTTTACTAGGAGCCGAACGCGTGGCGGAGAGAAAGAAATACTCCATCAAGAAGAAGTCGAAGTAATACTTAACGGGGAAACGAACTACATGTTTTTAGGCGGCCGTAGAATTCTTATAGAGACGACTCCTTGCAACTATGGTAATAAGCGCTACTGGTTTGGTTGTCCGATTTGTGAAGGGCGAACCACTAAGTTATTTCTTCATGGTGGAGCTTATGCAATTTGGAAATGCCGAAAATGTGCAAATTTGGTTTATCGTAGCCAGCAAGAAACAAAAGGCGATTTTTGGACGTGGTATGACAAAGCTCAAGCGATCGCTCGGGAATTGGATTCGGATTATTGGGAGGATGGATTTTCTTATTTGTGTTCATCTCCGCATATCTTATTCCCTAATAAGCCTAAGAATATGCATTGGAGTGTCTATGAAAAGAAGCGAAAGAAATTTTTAGAGTACGTAGCCCGAGGAAATAAAATCAATGCGGCGCAACTTGGGGCGATAGTCAATAAACATCGAATAAAGGAGTAGATGAAAATGGATAAAGTATACATCGATAATACCCAGTATAAAGAAGCGATAGAATTCCAAGTTATGGTAAAGTGAAACTGATCGTAAAAAAGGTTGCAACGGAGCACACAAAAAAAGTGTACAGGATTACTGGTGCAATAAGTATTAGTCCGTGTAACGCAGAACGCAACGTGCAGTTTTTCTCTAGGGATTTAGGCAGAAAATCGGAGTGAGTAGAAATGAATGAACGAACTATCACGCAATACCCAAAATTGAATATAAAAGAAGCCACTAAAGTAGGGGAACTGCTAGAATCCGACGTGTTCCTTTTCGGAAAAATGTTCACTATCGAATATGTGGCAAGCAATCTAGGCATAGGTGTTGTTCCGTTCTTTGTCTGTCCGGAGTGTCAGCAGCGGCGTAGAGACTTATACAAGGTGCGTAAAGAATGGAAGTGCTGTAAATGCCACGATCTAGTTTATCGGAGTCAGCAACGTTCTAAAAACGATGGGTGGTATTGGTTCAATCGTGCCATTGATCAAGCAAGAAAGATCGATGAAGATTTCCGATTTAACAGTTTCAGCGAGCTATTAAACCATCCGCTCATGTTCCCGATGTTCAAGCCTAAGTATATGAAGCAGTCAAAATACGACAATATCCGATTTTGGTATGACATGTACATGTTTCGTAGTATGAAAATTATGGCGGAAGATATGCGCAAAGGATTGGCAAGGATGAGGAGAGGAATTGGTATACAAGATAAGGACTAAAGGGATTAGATTTACAGTAATTTAACTGTTTGTTGATATTCAAATTTTAATGGTGTTGTAATCGTTTTATCTAAAAGGTATAATTCCGTTGGTATGATCTTTTTGGTATGATCTTTTTGGTATGGGCGTTTGGAGGCGAGACTATGAACAAATTTCTGACATGATGTTGAGTAAAATCTATTCTTAGAGTTGCTAAGACCAAGTTTCGTTGTTTTATGAAACCAATAGTGAAGTATCTCACTATTAGACTAGTGAGAAAAGACGAGAGAGTACCATTAGTAAACTACCTTTTTAGACATACTGTGCGTTCAAACTACTAAATAAAAAGTATGGTAAATAATATGCAAAATATTGATTGGACATTTTTTTTGAAAACAATCCCGATAGCTTTTTCGGGTATTTATGTAACACTTTATGTATCAATAGTAGCTTTTTTGATAACGGTTGTTTTTTCAACTATTATATCTTTGATTCGTTTTTTCGATGTACCTATACTGAGCAAAATCTTAGGTGTTTTTATTTCATTTTTCAGAGCTACTCCTTTTATTGCGCAACTTTTCTTTTTATATTTTGGGTTGAGACAAATAATACCAATCTTTCAAGGACTATCGCCAACTTGGGTTTTGATAATGGCATTGATGTTAAATACCACAGCTTTTATGGCTGAGAATTTTCGAGCTGCTATTGAGGCGGTAGATATAGGACAATTTGAGGCCTCATTTGCTATGGGATTGACATATTTACAAACAATGAGAAGAATAATTTTGCCTCAGGCTTTTAAAATAGCTTTACCATCTATTGGGAATAACTTTGTGATGCTTTTTAAAGGAGCTTCTATGGGATTTACAATCGGTGTGATAGATATTTTATCCAAAGCGAAAGTTGAAGCTTCATTAACGGGAAATTGGTTTGAGGCCTATTTAGTAGCTATGCTAATCTACTGGGGAATCATATTAATTTTTGAGCAAATTCAAAAATTAATAGAGCGAAAGTTATCGAAAAGTTAAGGAGCACAACTATGATTGAATTAAGAAACCTTAGCAAAAAATTTGGCGAAAGAACTATTCTAAAGAATTTATCTATGAGAATTAATGAGGGTGAAACGATTTCTATTATAGGCCCCTCTGGTGCAGGTAAATCAACTTTTTTAAGGTGTATAAACCTGCTAGAGACACCCGATAGCCTTGAAATGGATATTGACAATTTATCAGTATCAGTTCCAGGCATCTCTAAGAAACAAACTTTAATGGTTCGCAGAAAAACTTCTATGGTTTTTCAACAATATAATCTATTCAAAAATAAGACAGCTATTGAAAATGTCATGGAGCCTTTAATTACTGTAAAAAATCTACAAAAAGAAGTTGCATATGATATTTCTTTGAAGGCATTAAAAAGCGTGGGAATGCAAGAGAAAATTAATTCGTTTCCGAAGCAGTTGTCCGGGGGACAACAACAAAGAGTTGGAATAGCTCGAGCAGCAGCAATTGAACCTAAAATAATGCTGTTTGATGAACCTACATCCTCGCTAGATCCGGAATCAATTCAAGGAATATTAGAGCTGATTAAAGAACAGCGCGACAAAGGGTATACAATGTTGATTGTAACGCATGAAATGAATTTCGCGAGACAGGTATCTGATAGAATATTTGTGATGGAAAATGGTTCGTTTATTGAATCTGGTAGCCCTGAAGAAATATTTAATAGATCAGATAATCCACGTATTAAAGAATTTTTAAAACAAGCAGATTAATGGGGGATTTAGAATGAAAAATTATAAAAAAATAGTAACTACAATTATCGTAGCTTTTACAATAGTATTTGTATTATCAGGTTGCCAAAAAAAAGATTCGAAGGAGTCTGATTCAACTGAAAAAAAGGATCCGCAAACAATTAAAGTCGCTATAAACAATAACGTTCCTCCATTTTCATATATGAAAAATGATAAAGTTGTTGGAGCAGAAGTAGATATTTGGAATTACATTGGAAAGAAACTAGATAAGAATATTGAATTTGATCCCGCTGGATTTGATGTATTGTTTGGTAAAATCGATAATAAGGAAGTAGATTTTTTATCTAGCTACTTGGCTATTAATCCAACAAGAAAGGAAAAGTATAATTTTACTGAACCTTATGCTCATGGTTTTATGAAATTACTTGTTTTGAATAAGACTAAAGATATTTCTGGTTTAGAAGATTGTGGTGGAAAAAAAGTTGCGGTTACTGCCACAAGTAACGCTAGGGAGTTCTTAGAACGGTACATTGAGGAAAAGAAAATTAACATTGAACCAGTCATTTTTGAAGATAAAGACACCGCCGCTGCAGCACTAAATAATGGTGACGTAGTTGGGTTCTTTGAAGGAGCAGGAACCAATATAGCATTGATTCAAAATAAAGTAGTGGATGGAAAATTTGTAGGCAAATCTGAAGATATCACTGATACAGCATTCTTATATAGAAAAGGTGACAAGGAGATGGATAAATTAGGAAAAGAAGTTTCTGATGTTATTATTGAAATGAAAAAAAATGGTGAATTGAGTAAAATTTATGAAAAGTGGGTAGGTGTAGATATTACTGATCCTTCAGCAGATATGAGTTATATTTCTAAATAAATTGCATTGGCGGCCAGAGATTTGGCTGCCTTTTTTTATGAGAGGGAGTGATCGTAATGCAACCAAGAGAGAAAAGAAGACGAGTTGATTATATGCTGCTTGCTTTAAGCACAAATGAGTACCGTCTGAACCGTTCTGCTGGGAAAATAGCACTAACGATCCCGAAGAAACGAGGCGCGCCGTACGGCAATAAGAACGCCATAGGGAACAAAGGTGGCGGAGCACCCATAGGAAATATAAACACAGAAAAGCATGGATTTTATACCAATTTTGGTTATCGATTCCAAATGATGAAAATAGAAGAATCGCTTATGGAAAGTGGCCAGTATAATGTTGAACTTGTTCGGGATATTGCGGAGAAAGTAAAAAGCGGTGAGGTTCGAATAAAGTTTGATTTTAGCCCAGGGGGATAATTCCCGGGGCGTGAATTATGATAAACGGACGTATTTAGTCATGTAAGCTAAAGCGTACAAATTATTTAGTTTTCTTTAGTTGTGTGGGCTGTTTAAATTGGCGCACAAGCTTATGTATCAGCCGCCCTGAGTGATTTATAGCTTCGCAGACTAAAAGTAGTTGTTTTAAAACGACATCAGATTCGCTGTGATTCAAAACCGTAACAGATTTTTTGTTGTCACACAGAGTGATATCAGTTCGTTATGAATTAGAGCCAGATCGAATAGATAGCTACTGTAGTTCTAAAGTCACGTAACGCTACTTTAGAATATCCGTCAAAAGGGTGTCAAAATAACTCGTAGTCGATCCGAACGGCCACTATTTTTGGTTATATCTCAGAAGGATAAAAATGTAAAACAGATGGGGCTAAATCATTTTTTCCTGATCAATCAAATTGCCCCTAGAAGTGCGTAAAAAAGAACCTACTGTTTCCGCAGCAGACTCAAAGAATATAGTCGTTGAAAAGGTAGTTTATCATTTGGTTATATGGCTAGCAATACAAAAATACCCCCGAACTGCTGGGTTCGAAGGTAAGAAAGGAATTTCTAAGACAAGGTTAACATCATCCAGATACGCTTGCAACATAAAATAGAAAATACTCTGACAATTCAAACGGTATTTGGTGGTATTTAATAAAACTTTTGTCAGTATTGATATACTTGTGTACAATTAGTTGGCATCATTATTCTTGTTCATAGTAAGGAGCTGCTATATGGGGAAAAAACTTTCAATAAAACAGTACATCTATATAGGATCAATGCTTTTTGGTCTTTTCTTTGGTGCGGGGAACTTGATTTTCCCTGTAAACATGGGGCAATTAGCAGGAAGTAATATAGTTTTAGCTAATCTAGGATTCTTGGTTACAGGCATTGGATTGCCATTTTTAGGTATAATAGCGATTGGTGTTTCTCAAAGTAAAGGTGTTTACGATTTAGCGTCAAAGATTGGCAGAAAATATGCCTTTATTTTTACTTTCCTAATTTACTTGGTAATAGGCCCATTTTTTGCCCTGCCACGCTTGGCGACAACTTCTTTTGAGATTGGGATCGCGCCTTTTGTTTCAGGGAAGCATCTAGTTTTTGCTTTAGCAATGTTCAGTGTGTTGTTTTTTGCAACGACATGGTTATTTTCGCGCAAACCTACAAAAATTTTAGATTATGTGGGGAAATTTTTAAATCCAATTTTCTTAATTTTATTAGGAGGGCTACTTTTTTTAGGATTTACGCAACCACTAGGGTCAATTCGAGCAGCACCAGTTCAACCGGTTTATCAAAACGCAACTTTTTTAAAAGGATTTACGGAAGGTTATAATACTTTAGACGCTTTGGCATCTTTAGCTTTCGGGATCATTATTGTTACTACGATTCGTTCTATGGGAGTAACAAAACCTAATCAAATCGCTAGAGATACGATTAAGTCCGGGGCTATTAGTATTGTTTTGATGGGTATTATTTACACCTTGTTGTCCTATTTGGGAGCAATGAGTTTAGGCAAATTCGCCATTAGTGAAAACGGGGGAGTTGCATTGGCACAAATTGCGAATTATTATCTCGGGACTACAGGAAGCATATTACTCGCAGTGATTGTTATTTTAGCCTGTCTAAAAACCTCTATTGGCTTAGTAACAGCCTTTTCTGAAGCTTTTGTTGAGCTATTCCCTAAGCGTAGCTACCGTTTCTTTATCATTCTTTCTAGTGTGCTACCGTGTCTTTTTGCGAACATTGGTTTGACCAAAATAATTGAAATATCTTTGCCAGTACTGATGTTCATTTATCCTTTGGCCATGACATTGATTTTATTGGCAATTATGAGTCCATTATTTAAACACAGAAAGCTTGTTTATCAAACAACCACGTCATTTACAGTTATTGCAGCTCTTTTTGATGCTTTAGCAGCAAGCCCATCATCACTTTTAACTATTCCTGCGATAGAGTCATGGCTAAGTTTTGTTGGTCAATACCTCCCATTTTTTAATATAGGTATGGGCTGGGTATTGCCAGCTTTAATCGGATTCTTGATAGGATTAATATATTCACGATTTAAGGAAAGAAGCCTAGTTAGCTAAAATTATTATCAAGTCCATCATTTGGATTGGCTTTTTTGGTATACTAGTTTATGCTTGTAAAATGGATGACTAGGGGAGAATAACATGCGAGGAAAGCTTTCAAAAGACCAGCGAGTTTATCAATATGAGTCGCCTTTTTTAATGCAAGGAGAAAACGGTTTGACTTTAAGTAAATTGAGGTCAATTTTTATAAGAAGTTTTTTGAATAACCCACAAGCAAAGTATGTTTCAGAAAATTACGCACTTGAAAAAGAACAGCGTCAAATCCGTGTTTGGCGAAAAGATGGAAAGGTTCTTTCGGAAGATGAGATACTTAAATTAGACATTGTTGTTCCTCAAATCTTTGAGATGTACTAAACGATCAAATGATCTACTACTAGACAGGATTATTAATAGAGTATGAGGAGTTAACGCGATGAATTCATTAATAAATAAATTTAGGCAGAAATATAAGGACAGTTACTTATTAAGAACTGTTTTACTCGTAACTTTAGTTGCAATATTTGTGTCGGGATATGATGCATTATTCAAAAATTTTAGCTTTAGCACTTTACGAGTATATGTTGTATTTGTCGCTATATTCATTTTCTTCTATGTAATGACAATACGGTATAGAATCCGGTTGTTTTACCAATAGATTGAGGGATTTGCTCTTATTTTGATGTATTTTATAGGATCAGGTTATCTTAATAAAAGTACCGTCGACTGGACAAGTTATGTGATTTATATTTTAACAAGTTTAGCACTTTCCTTTTTGCTGATGTTGATACCCTTGGCAATAAAACAAGACAACAAATAATGATAGGTATGATAAATAAAAAATATCTTGGCGTTGGTGGTCTGTGAAAAGGTCTGTGAGTGTAAGTGAAACTATGTATAGCGCCCCACGCTAGATGAGAAATTTTTGACTAAGAAAAAGTAATAATTGAATCAATTTGACCCAGAATTGACCCAGATTGATTTTATAATCTGTGAACGATAGTAAAAGCGTAATCAGCTAAATTTGTTGATTTAACAGCAAATTGTTACTCGTACAAATTTCAATAAAAGGACTTTGCTTGCTGACCAAGCTAAAGATTCATTAAATAAATAAAGCCTATAAACGCTGGCACATCAACTTATGAGCTGCTGTCGTTTGTTCGTGAAAAGGAGCTGATTCAAAAGTCTAAAGACTTTTGGGTCAGTTCCTTTTTTGGTTATTAAAGGGAGTATAGAATTTTCACAGAAAAAAAGGCTTTACAACAGCTATATCCATGTCCGGCTTCACGAACGAGCTTTTCTTATATAAGGAAAGCTAACTAATGAGAAGTACGAATGACAGATGGAATACTTTTTTTTAAATAGCTATTCAGAAATTCGATAAACTAGATTGATTCCAAATTATAGCGTAAAATTAAATTAATAAAAGTTATGAAATGCGTATAAATGACAATGTGAATCTTGAGGAGAGCAGTAATGAAAAATAAACTACAGCGCTTGCTGGTTATCAGTTTGCTATTTATTTGCGTTTGCTTTGCAGCGTATCAATTTTTTGATAGTATGATTATCCTAACGATCTTTGCAGAAGTGGTATCTTTTGCATTGTGCGGGTATTTAATACTGATCGACAAGCGTCCTGCTACTTCAAAATTTGCCTGGTTATCCGCTATTTTGTTTTTTCCTTATATTGGGATTTTGCTTTTTTTCTTAGTAGGGGGTAAGCCAAGTTTTAGGCGTTTTTCTCCAATACAAAAAAGAAATGAGCAGTTATTGCACCAATACATGTCTCAGTTGTTAAACGATCATCCGGAAATAATTAATGAGCCCTACGCTATTTCGAAAGAACTGACTTATCTTTCTGGAAATGAATCCTTGAGAGGAAATCAGCTTACACATTTAGCTGATGGTGAAAAAGCTTATCAAGAATTACTGATAGACCTTCAAAACGCCAAGCATCATATTCATCTAATGTATTTTATTTATAAGGCAGATGAAACAGGTCGTGAATTAGCGGATATATTAATAGAAAAAGCCAAACAAGGTGTAAAGGTTCGTTTTATTTATGATAGCGTTGGATCGATCAAATTGCCTTTTGAGTTCATTTCTAAACTGAAAGAAGCAGGTATTTTAGTTCGTACGTATGATTTAGTGAATTCTCCGTCTTTGAGCACTAGAATAAATTGGCGAAATCATCGGAAAATGGTCATCATCGATGGTCAAATAGCTCACATGGGCGGTATGAACTTAGGCAATGAATATCGCAGCCGAACAGATAAATTTAACTATTGGAGAGACACCAATCTAAAAATATTAGGACCTAGTACGATCTATGTACAGTATGCATTTTTATTGGATTGGCTTTTTTTAAATGAGGATGAACAAGGATTGCTGCCTTTTTTTAATGAGCCACAAAATTACTTCCCACTAGAAAAGAATTCTTCCGAAGAACAAACTGAAATCTGTCAAATAATTTTTGGCGGCCCTTATGACTCAGAACGTATTTTGAAGGATTCGATCATGGAATTGTTTGGAAAGGCGAAAAAAACGATTCAGATAGCAAGCCCATATTTCGTGCCGGACGAGGAATCTTTATCTGTTATACGTCGTGCAGCAAGGTGCGGGTTGAAGGTACAATTAATTATTCCCGGCAAAGGAGATCGAGCGATTTCTTATTATGGAAATCATTCGTTTGTGGATCGTCTGCTGTCTGCGGGAGTTGAAGTTTATGCGTATGATGCAGAGTCATTTTTACATTGTAAATATCTGATTGTAGATGGTCTCGTCGCATCAATAGGCTCGACAAATTTTGATATTCGAAGCTTCCATCTAAATCATGAAATATCCGCCTTTATATATGGGCCGAGTCCGATGGTCTCTGAAATTCAAGCACAGTTTGAAGAGGATGTTCGCCGATCTGAACGCCTAAGCAATGAAAGCCAGAAAAAAAGAAGAGCAATGACGATTGTAAAGGAAAGATTAAGTGAATTTTTTACCCCGCTGCTTTAATTGATATTAAAGCAACGGGGTGTTTTTTATCTTTAGATGTTAAAAAGCAGGTCTTGCAGTTCCTGCCATTCAGTATCTAAGGGAATATCAGATAAACGATAAAGATCTGATGATGTAAGATGGAGCTGCGGTTCAAAATTGTATACGCACAAATCAATCTGCAGTGTACTTAACAATTCATTTGTTAATGGTCGATTGAATAAAAAATGATATTCAACGTCATTTGGAATAACTTTTTTTGCTAGAGCCTTGTAATAACTTACAGAAGAGGAGTCTCCAGTTAGCGCAAAGAGTACTTTTTTCTTATTATATTTTTTTACCTCATACAATAAGGTTAATCTGGCGGCGACATCCTCAACCTGTGAAAAATATTCGTGATTTTTTAAAATATGACACCAAATAGAAAATGTATCAGAGTAATTATTTTTAGCCTTGCGTATCAAAATGCGAGAATATTTTTGAAACAGATCCGTACACTCCGTCAATATCGATAGATTTGTGAGGTAGGATTGAATAGCTGATTTTGCCTTATGGTTGAGTACTAAATTCTGCTTTGAGGCGATAAAAAAATTTGTAATAAGCAAATCCTGTTCAGTGAATTCTTGAATAAAGTCATTGGTTAAGTATGAGCTGTTTGATTCATAAATAATGGTATCGACTTGTGCAAAATAAGAAAACAAGATTTCTTGGTTCCGATTGTTTTCCTTAGGTACCTTTGAATGAAAATAAGTAGAGAAGGCTGTTTTAAAACGACGGTAGCTATCTTTATTCTCATATTTTTCCAGTATTGAAGCATCAAACTCAATAAAATGCTGGTTTTCTATTCGTTTTTCTATGATGAACATCCAAATTGTTGCTCTATAGTAGTCAAAATTTAAATTTAGATCGTAGTCTCTTTTCATTTTTTCTAAGACTTCTGTTATCTCATGATATTGATCATTATGGATGATGGGTGCACTACTTTCATGAATGGAGCGAAAATACTGGAAGAAAAAATAACGGATATTTGCTTCGTCACCGACTAAGGAAAAGGTAGTGGTATCGAGGTCAAGTCTGAAATCTTTAAGAACGTTTCGGAAGGTTCTGATGTAATTTTTCATTGTTGATTCGGAAATGTATAAGTCCAAAGCGTAAGTAACCAAATCTTTCTTTTCTTCATAGAAAATGGATTCGATAATGTGAAATATTGGATTATCTGAAATTAGACTATCAATATAAGTGACAATCTCACGGCTCGGGCCATATTTTTCAAGGGATAAAGTATGATTGAATTCTTCTAATAAGAGAGCGTTTGGCAAGTTATCGATTAGGTAAGCGACATCTTGTTGTATCGTTTTGAAAGAAACATCACAGAGATCGCTAAAAGTTTTTAATGACACCGGACGATTGGCTTCAAGTAAGATTTGAAGGATTTTTATTTTTCTTTTTATAGATTTATCGACTAGCAAATCATAGGAGTAGGTATTCATTAGAAAAAGCCCCCTTATCAAAAAGTGGTGATACGGTTTCATTATAATACGAACGAAGCCTATAAATAAAATATTTGTCTTGATATTTATAAATTATTTTTTGCAGATGATTTATTTCTATTTAAAGCTTCTTTTTTTTAATTCCTTCAGACAAATTATTTCCGATTTCTAGAATTAGTTTATTTGTGAAAAGCTTAGCTGTTCACTAAACTTACTATACAAGCTATCCTTGAAATTGCTTGATAATTGTAAAAATCATTAAGGAAAAGTTCGATAGTAGATTAATAAGATAGAGAGTCGAAAGGAGAATTATGATGAATAAAATTGTAGTAATTGGTAATGGAGATGTCGGTTCAAGCTATACCTTTGCTCTAATGGCACAGGGTGTTGGGAATAATGTAGGTATTATTGATTTGGATTCTCAAAAGGTTGCCGGTGATGTGAAAGATCTTACGAATGGTTTGGCTTATGTTGGGCCTAAAAGAATTTATTCTGCAGAGTATTCGGATTGTTCTGATGCAGATTTAATTGTTATCACAGCTGGAGCGGCGCAGAAGGAAAATGAAACTCGATTGGATTTGGTGAAGCGCAATGCACGCACTATTAAGTCAATTGTCCAATCAGTTATGGCACATCATTTTAATGGAATATTTTTGATTGCCAGCAATCCAGTTGATGTTCTCACCCATTATGTAAAAAAACTAACAGGATTTCCCGCAAATAGAGTTATTGGCTCGGGAACCTCTTTGGATAGCGCTAGATTAAGAAGTGCCATTGGAGAAAAATTTCAAATAGATCCAAGAGACGTGAATATTTATATTTTAGGTGAGCACGGGGACACACAATTTCCTGTTTGGTCTCATGGAAATATTGGTGGTTTAAAGATCAGCGAATGGTTGAATCAACATCCTGAATTTTCCGACTCTGACTTAATAGAATTGTCAGAAAACGTTAAGAATGCAGCATATGAGATCATTCATTACAAGGGTTCTACTCATTATGGGATTGCCATTTCTTTGGCAAGGATTACAAAAGCGATTTTGCTGGATGAAAATTCTGTTCTTCCAGTCTCGGTACATTTGGAGGGTCAATATAATAGTAAGGATGTTTGTATTGGTTCTAATGCTGTTTTAAATAGATCAGGGATTCGAGAGATCATTGAAATACCGTTAGATAAAGATGAAATAGAAAAAATGCGCTTTTCTATTCAGACCTTGAAAGACATGCAGAAAGAAATACTTGAGAGTGATAGCTGATGTAATGGAATATTTTTGTTCACTCTGCGGCAAGAGAAAATATTAAAAAAGCAAAACCTCACTTAGAAAACAAGAGATATCCATCTATGCTTTTTCAAGAAGTCCTTCCATTACGACCAATTTTTTCACAGCCGCATAGTTGTTTAAGCAGATACTAATAGCCTAAGAGATAACCATTTCTCTTAGGCTATTTTTTATTAAATACGCCAATATTAAAAAAACAGTAATGCTCTCAAACAAATTTTTTCCAATTTTTAGAAATAGTTTGTTTGAGAGGGCGGTATTAATTTACTAAACTAGCACCATACTCATTAAGGAGTTATTACGAAAGGGGAAAGGGTATGAAAGAAAATACTACTTTAAGCTTAAAAGCAGGAGCGAAAAAAAGAAAATCCGTTGTCGATAGAAAAAATAAAAGCGATACGCTATTTTCTTTTCTGGTGCAACTACTAAAAATATCAGTGGCGGTATTACTATTAGCCATTAGTATTAATTTATTTTTAGGACCGCATGATATTGCCGCTGGAGGCGCCAGCGGGATTGGGATTTTAGCAGAATCAGCGTTAGGAATCGATCGTTCATGGGTCGTCCTATCATTGAATGTTGTTGTTTTAATTTTAGCTGCTTTATTTTTAGGAAAAAAGATTTTCTTCAATACGTTAATTGGGAGCTTGTTGTTTCCTTTAGCATTACGTATAGTACCGATCGGTATGCTAACTGAAGATCGTTTACTATCAGTTATTTTTGGAAGTATTGTTTTTGCAGTCGGAGTAGCTATTTTATATAAGATCCAAGCATCTAGTGGAGGAACAACAATTCCACCGCTGATTTTTGAAAAATATTTTGGTATGAATCCATCACTAGGACTATTGTTTACTGATATGGTGATCGTATTTATGAGTCTTTATGTTTTTGGTTTCGAAGAGTTTTTGTTCGCTATTTTATCTATTGGGATTACTTCAATCGTTATGAATTATATTGAAAATGGTTTGAAGAGAAGAAAGGCGATTATGATCATAAGTCAAGACTATACAAAAGAAATACGCGATCAATTAACAAATGAATTGGATAGAGGTATGACAGTATTCGACGCTAGAGGCGGAAAAAATGATTGTGATAGAGAAATGATCATGGTAGTGGTGACTGGGCAGGAGTATCCGTTGGTTAGAAAAATCGTAGATGAGATTGATCCTAAAAGCTTTATGATCACTTATAATGTGGCAGAAGTTCATGGCTTGGGATTCACGTATCATCCGATTCAATAATAAGGAGGAAAAATAATGGAACCTATATTAGCTTTTACTATTGTAATGTTTATTTGGACGATTGGGGAGTTTGTATCAAACAAAAGCAAGGCTTTGATTTCGATGATGTTAGTAGCTTCTTTGATCTTTTTGGTGGGGTTTGCAACAGATTTATTACCTCATGATCTGATTCAGGACTCAGGATTGTTAGGCTTAGGAAATGCTGTTATTGGGGTAATTATCGTTCATTTAGGAACAATGATGAGCTTTAAAGATTTGAAGTTGCAGTGGAAGACCTTTGTTGTAGGATCGTTAACAGTTGTTTTAATGACGGTGATTCTAATCTTTATCGGTGAATTGATCTTTGACAGAAATATTGCCGTAGCTGGCACCGCATCAATAACCGGAGGGACACTATCGATTTTAATGGTGCAGGAAAAAGTAAATGAGATTCAGAATGCTGGCGGCGATCTAGGGATTTTATCTAGTTACTTATTAGCAGTTTTTCCGCTCTTGATACTAAACTTAAAAAATTTGGTTGGTTTCTTATTTACGGCGAATATTTTGAAAAAAGAAGCGCTTCGCGTGAAGAAGCAATATCGTGATGGTAAGCTGACTTTTTTTGAACAGGAAGTAGCTGAAAATACTACGGAGGCTAAAGAAAGTATTTTACCAGATTTTTTACGGACACCTTATGGCACGTTATTTTTGCTGGGACTGACAATGTATGTTTCTCGATTTTTAAGTCAATTAACTAATGGGACAGTAAATGCTTTTGTGATTGCCTTACTATTGGGAATCATTTTGCGACACTTCAGAATTCTGAAGCCTAATGCATTATCATCTACCGACTCTTTTGGTTTGCTAATGATTTCCATCATGGTTATTGCGTTTGGTCCATTAGCAGATATTGTTCCGGCAGATCTATTGCATTTGATTGGTCCAATTGCTTTCTACTTAGCAGCAGGTTTGGGGATAATCTTTATAGCGTCATTCCTTATCGGTAAAAAGGTCGGTTACTCTGGTTCATTGTCGATTGCTGTAGGTATGACAACCTTGTTTGGATTTCCAGGAACAATGGTCTTAACCAAAGAAGCAGCTGCAGCTGTAGGGGAAACAGAAGAAGAAATCGCTGTAATTGAGCAAAATATTCTACCGATCATGGTAACGGCAGGATTTTCTACAATAACGATAACTTCTGTCATTACCGGAGGGTTGATTGTTGGGTTGATGCTGGGATAAGTGTTCATTGATAAAAGAGGTTGATTATGAAGAAATTTAGTAAATATTTTGTGATTGCTTTGTTAAGTGTTGTAGTTGTATATTTTGCTTTTTTTTACAGAATTCCTGATTTATATATAACTAAGCCGGGTCCAGTAGCAGATGCAATGGAAATGGTGTCGGTAGCAGACCACACCTCAAAAAGTGATTCAGAAATTTTGGTGACAACAGTCAAACGTGAACAAGGTACGGTATTTAAGCTAATCAGGGCCTTGATCCATCCTTATCAAAATCTAACAAAAGAAAGCCAGAACTACGAAACGGTAAAACAGGATAGCAGAGATGTTCAGCGGGCTTTCATGGAAAATTCTAAACAAACAGCAGTGATGGAGGCTCATAGACTTGCTGAAAAGGAGAAGGAGCTTGATTTTGTTGGAATACGAGTGATGAATATTAATCGAGATGTGCAAAACTTGAATTCACTGAGAATAAACGATGTCATTCTTTCAATAAATGGTGAAGCAGTCACACCTAGCGCTCTAGCCTTACTCCCACAAAAATTAAGGGCAGCACGAACCGAGCTTGTTGTTGCGAGGGAAGGTAATAAACAGGAACTATCTATCCCGAGAATTACAAGAAGCGGCTATTTATTAAACGGTGTACTGGCAGTGACTGCCAACGAATCAATTAGCATAAATTCTAAAGGATTCGGCGGACCTTCAGCTGGGGCGATGTTAACCTTAAGTGTTTATCAGCAAATTACAGGTCAGGATCTGCTAAATGGAAGAACGGTTGCTGGTACAGGAACGATAGAAACGAATGGTAGTGTCGGACTTGTTGGCGGAATTCCGCAAAAAGTCTACGCCGCACATAACTCGCAAGCGGATATTTTCTTTGTCCCTTATCTGGGAAATGAAGAAGGAACTTTTTCAACAAACTATTTTGAAGCTAGAAAAGTGGCAGAGGATATTCAGACTGAGATGAAAATTGTGCCCGTTGGAGATATGGCTGATATTATTGAATACTTGGAATTGAATGGTTAAGTTGTCATTTCAAGAGTATCAAAAATAAGAAGGAGGAAAAATTATGGATACAAAACGATTGGTTAAAACATTTATTGAGTTGGTTCAGATTGATTCTGAATCGGGAAATGAAGGAAAAATACATGAATATTTAAAAAATAAATTTATGAAGCTTGGCTTGGAGATCGTGGAAGATAACAGTAAGGAAGATACCGGATTGGGTTCAAACAATTTAATTGTTAGGCTTCATGGAAAAGACCGCAATAAATTGCCTCTTTTCTTTTCCTGCCACACTGATACAGTTTCTCCGGGAAAAGGTATTGAAGTGATTGAAGAATCAGGGATTTTATCCTCTAAAGGAGAAACGATACTAGGTGCAGATGATAAAGCGGGAATCGCGATTATCATCGAAGCGATTGAAACAATTCAAGAACTAGGCATCACAACAGGAGATTTAGAGTTTGTTTTTTCTCCAGGAGAAGAAATTGGATTAATTGGTGCATCAGCCTTAGATATGCAGCTGATCAACGCCAAAAGTGGATATGTTTTAGACAGCGGCGGAGAGGTAGGTCGTGTGACTATAGCCAGTCCGACATTATTTATGTATGAGATTCAAGTAAAAGGACAATCAGCGCATTCAGGTATAGAACCAGAAAAGGGAATATCTGCTGTTTCAATTTTATCAGAAGCCTTACAAAAAATTGAGATAGGTCGTATTGATGAGATGACAACCGCGAATATCGGAACAATTAATGGAGGGAACGCGACAAATATTGTTATGGATTCGTTGGTGCTAAAAGGAGAAGTACGTTCAGTATTGCCAGAAGTAGCAGAACAATTACTCAAGGAAATAGAAGAGGCCTTTAGTGCAGCAGTGCAAAAATATGGCGGCTCCTTTGAGATGACGGTAGAAAAAATGGCCACTGGGTACAATATTCCTGATGAAGCAGTGATAATGAAAAGGTTAGATAAGGCAATGCATAAACAGGATCTTTCCTTGATAAAGGAGATTAGCGGCGGCGGAAGCGATGCTAATATTTTTAATGAAAAAGGAAAAGAAGTTGTTAATTTGTCTATTGGCTATGAAAAAATTCACACGACTGAAGAATATATAGCTGTTGCAGAAATGGAGAAGGCTGTTAAATTGGTGATTGAATTGGCGGAGATGGCTTCTTAAGGATTAATAGTCGATAGAAATTTTTTATGAACAGAGGACTTTCAATAAATCGTTGAATGAGCGGAATAAATCAAGAAAAGGGGAAAGAGCATGCTTGCAATAAGTGCTATTTTGTTAGCTAGTGTCTTATGTTTTTTTAAGATCATTCTAAAATGGTGGAAAAAAACTTTTTCTGCAACAGAACAGCTGATGATCTCGTTATTATTTGTACTGTTCTCTCTATTACTAATTATTCTTTCCTCTGTTCGTTTATTTTTTAGACTGTGAACGAAACTAGCAATGCCTGTACTATAAATTTTATGAGTGGTGGGGAAAAATGAACGAAATTCATTCATTTCAACAAAAAGAAATCCAACAAGCGCAGTTTTTTTATGAATGTGCCATGAAGGAATGCGAAACAAAATTTCAAATTCTTTTTTCTGAATTATTAATGAAAAATGAACGCTCATCTATTCAAGGAGTTAGCTCAAGAGTAAAGACAAGTACCTCGATTTATGAAAAGTGTGATAGAAAAGGAATCCCTATAAAATTGGATGAAATTCTGTCGAATATATTTGATGGTGCCGGTGTTCGGGTGATCTGCTCTTATATCGATGATGTATACCGAATCAGAGAAATGTTCCTTGGTCAAGATGATGTGATTTTATTAAATGAAAAAGATTTTATCGAATGTCCTAAGGCAAATGGCTATCGCAGCCTGCATCTGATTGTTCAATTACCCGTTTTTCTATCTAATATGAAGAAAAATGTTGTTGTGGAAGTTCAGCTTCGTACAGCAGCGATGGATTTTTGGGCCAGCCTTGAGCACGAATTAAAATATAAAAGTGATAATAAAGATCCGGCGTTAATAAATGAGTTGCGCGTCTGTTCAGATAAAGCGCATCTATTAGATGATGAAATGATGGGGCTGAGAGACCGAATCATCGAGTTTAATCAAAAGCTAGAACGCTCTAAAAAGGACACTGAGTTTAGCCGTTTTCTTAATAGATAAAGCTTGACTATTTTTTTCTCGTGATCCGGTCGCTTAGAATCCTTTCTAGTGTAAATTTTTGAGAGAAAGAATGAGCATATTAGGAGATACATAGAATTACTTGTGCTATGGTAAATATATACAATGATCGAGACATTTAATCTAATTTTAGTTACTGTGTTTTTCAACAATAATCAAAACACTTAGGAGGGAAATCGTATGAAATCACTATTTAAGTTTATGGTTGCTAGTACACTTATTGTAGGCGGCGTTTTAGTAGCAGGAACAATTTTGACAACGAAGAAGATCGACAAATACGGCGACGATCTGCAAAACTTTTTACACTAATCTATTCTCAGAATCACACTTTCTTGTTTGGAAGTGTGATTTTTTTAATTATTGGGAAAGTACAAAATTTCCATATAAATAAATCGTTTTGCAGCAGGCATATCCATGTCAGGCTTTACGAACTCGCGGGGCATTTTTCAACACAATTATTTCAGACTTCCATGAAATTACCGACCTTAATAATTGTTATTTATAGGTATACTTAAGGTATCGAATGAATGATATGGAGGAATACATATATGAAATGGTATAAGCAATCAATTGAAGAGGTTTTAACTAAGGTGGATTCACAAACTACAGGGTTATCTAAAGAAGAACGTGAGGCCCGTTTGAAAAATAATGGTCCGAACAAAATGGAAGAAAAAGAACAAGTAAAATTATGGCGGAAAATCGCAAAGCATTTTACTGATTTATTGATGATCGTATTAATCGCGGCTGCTTTGTTGAAGTTTGCGACAGGTGAGTTGGCTGAAGGTGGAATTATTTTTCTAGTTGTGATTATCAACGGTTTTGTCGGTTATTGGCAAGAACGTAAGGCAGAAGAATCGTTAGATGGCTTGAAGCAAATGATGGGACAAGAAGCGACTGTTCTAAATGAGGGTCAGCCGTTAAAATTGGATTCAGAAAACTTGGTTAAAGGGGATGTAGTGATCCTAAAAGCAGGGGATGTTATTCCAGCGGATTTGCGTTTGATCGAAGTTCATGATTTAACAGTTGAAGAATCAATCTTAACAGGTGAATCTGAGGCAGTTGAAAAGACAGTGGCGGTGATTTCGCAAAATGCCTTAGCTGGCGATCAACTAAATATGGCTTTCTCAGGAACACTCGTACAGACGGGTTCAGCTTTCGGAGTAGTAGTTGAGACTGGAGATGCAACAGAAATTGGAAAAATTAATCACGCGCTGCAATCGATCCAAGCACAAACGACACCGTTAGTTAAAAAGATGCATCAATTGAATAAACAAATTTTTAGAGGGATTTTGGCATTGATCGTTTTCCTCTTATTCTTTACAAGTTTTAGATATGGAATGGATTGGAGCTTGCTGTTTTCTGCGAGCATCGCATTGATCGTTGCGATGATTCCAGAAGGTCTGCCGGCAGTTTTAACGATGATCCTTTCAATGGGGGTCAAAGAAATGGCTGATGAGAACGCGATTATTAAAGCCATGCCTGCGGTAGAGACGTTAGGGTCAATGACGGTGATCTGCTCGGATAAAACCGGCACGCTTACAAAAAATGAAATGACTGTACAGGAAGTCGTAACAGAAGATCTGCCGCGGGTCAAAGAAATCATGAATAATTGTCAGGACTTAAAGACCAAAGATCATCAAAAAATTGAAGACATCCATGGCAATCCCACAGAACTTGCATTATTGAAATATATAGCGGAAGAAGAACAGCAATTAAAACCTGTTGCAGCGAAAATTCCCTTCAGTTCCAGTTACAAGTATATGGCAACAATGCATAATGATGGAGAAAATCAACTTATCTTTGTTAAGGGAGCACCTGAAGTATTATTGGAAAAAGCTGATTTAACAAATGAGGAGAAGACGAATTGGGAGAAACGTGGGTTAGAATTAGCTCGTAAAGGTCAACGTGTATTAGGCTTTGGTTATAAAAAAGTATCTTCAGAGGAGTTAACCCACGAGTCATTATCAGGTTTAACGTTTGTTGGTCTGGCAGGAATTATTGATCCGCCAAAAGAAAGTGCCGTTCGTGCAGTTGAACAGGCGCAGCAGGCAGGTATCTCAGTCAAGATGATTACTGGTGATCATAAAGCAACGGCGCAAGCAATTAGTGAACAGGTCGGTTTGAAGCACACCTCTAAAATTTTAGAGGGGACAGATATTGACAGCATGACAGACGAGGATTTAGCGGAGGCAGTTGGAAAAGTCGATGTCTTTGCTCGAACGACACCAGATCATAAGCTTAGAATCGTAACGGCTTTACAGAAAAAAGAGGAAGTCGTAGGGATGACTGGCGATGGCGTGAATGATGCGCCGGCATTGAAACAGGCGGATATTGGCATTGCGATGGGAATCAAAGGCAGTGAAGTTAGTAAACAGGCAGCGGATATGGTATTAGCGGATGATAATTTTTACACGATCGTGAAGGCTGTTAAAGAGGGACGAAGGATTTTTGATAATCTGCAAAAAACGATTAACTTCTTTTTACCAACAGCGTTAGCACAAGGGCTGATAGTCATTTTAGCTTTATTGATGAATCAACCATTGCCATTGACCCCAACCCAAATTTTGTGGGTCAATATGGTGACTACGATCACACTATCATATGCTTTGGGCTTTGAAAAAGCGAGCGGCGACACGATGAATCGTCCGCCTAGAGAGACAAAGAAGGGAATTTTATCAGGCTACAGCTTTTTTAGAATCCTGTATGTTTCCCTGCTGATCATGATTCCAGCGTACTTTTTGTCCATGCGCTTTGAGGGGGCGGCTTTACAACAAACGATTCTTTTACAGAGTATTGTTCTAGGGCAAGCGGTTTACATGATCAATTGTCGAGAGATGTTTGATCCGGCAATCAATCGTCGTTTCTTTGAAAATAAATTCTTATTTATCTCATTAGGAATCCTTTTAGTTCTTCAATTAGGAGTGATTTTCCTACCATTAGGACAGCAACTGATTGGGACTACAGCGCTTAATTTGGCACAGCAATTAGTCATTTTAGGAAATGCTCTGCTACTGTTTTTGGTGGTCGAAATCGAGAAGCGGATTAGCAAAGGGATTTTCCGAAGAAAAGAAAAAGCGGTCAGTCGCTACCAAAATGACTAACCGTTTTGACTAAAGATAGGAATGGGAAGTGAGTTCAGTCAATTGGCTGAGCTCATTTTTTGTTGGAATCGTAGATAAGTAGATTACCGGTAGGGGCGTTGAATTCAGCGGAACATTAGAAAGTATCACGTCTCCGGTTTGAATAATTTCTTCTTGTAACTGAGAAACCTCAAGCGGAACTAAGTTGATCCGTTTACCTAAAAGGTCTGCTAATTCTTGTTGTAAAAAAATTTTCCAGGCTGGCTCGCTTTGAAAAATAAAGAAGACTGTTTTCGTATGAGGTCGAACCGTGAAAATTGCCTGCTGACTTAGCAAGGAAAAGAGATTAACAAAATAGCTCGTATCTTCAATCGTAGAAAACTGCGGCAGACTATTAAAAAGTGCCATACTTTTTTCATTTAGAAAGGCGTATTCCTCATGTCTTTGGAGAAGCAGCTCCTGATACTCTAATTGAAATTGCTCCGAAAGTGCGGGTGATTCAGCATACTTTAATAGTAGCAACAATAAATTTGTTTGTAGATTTGTCTGAAGTAACTCTTGTAAATTTAGTCTGTCTGCGATTTCCTGAACGATTTGTTGAGCTTTCTCTCGTAGTAAGGGATAGTCTTCGGTAAGGGCGTTTAAAACATTTTTGCCTAGATGATTATCATAATTCCAGCTTTCTAAAAAGCAGAAGAAAGCAAAAAAGATTTCCTTATCTTTCAGATAGACCCCCTCTTTTTTGTATAAATCTTGAAGAGAGGGTGCATAAAGAATAAATAGTGAATCATTTGCATCAAAGTTGAAATCATTGATTGAACAACCTGCTTTGATCCGGATACTGTTAATAAAGAACCAACAAATTCCAAAAATTTGTTCTGTATCTACAACTAGCTCTTCGGTTAATTCTTTTGTTAAGAAACGTAAATAATGCTCCTCATGAATCGCATAATCTTTAAAAAAATAGTTGTTATGAGTAAAGGGCAGCAGCAGACGATGATAAAAAATTCGGATGGCACTTTCTTCGCCATTCAAGTAGGCTCGTTTGGAAGTTAAATGAATCTTGATATTAAAAGACTGAAGGTGATGATTGATTTTTGTTCGATGACGTTTGAGTGTTTCATAGGAGACACCCGTTTCATCAAGAAAACGCGGAATGTTCAATTCCTTTGTAAAAAATAATTTTTTGATCAGCTGCAAACTGACCGAATGGGGCAAAAAGGACTCCCAGATATCATTAGTTAATGAATTTTTTTGTGAGCTCAAACGAATGCCACTTTTATCGGAAGCTAATACCCAATGTTCTGGCAGATAACTACGAATCAGCTGCAGATCAGAAAAAATGGTTCGCTCAGTGGTGTCAATTTTCTCCGCCAGTTCTTTAGATGTCAATTGGGAATGATTAAGCAGCTGTTCCAAGAGTAGAATCTGGCGACGGATGTCTTTTTCAGTGATAATTTTTTTCAACATTGAGTACATAATAGGCCACTCCTTTGAAAATAAGCATACGAAGAAAGGGTTAATGGGTCAAGCACAAACTTTTTTGACTAGGGGTTAGGGATTTTTTTTATGGGAAAAATAGTCTATACTTCTATAGGTAAGAAAAAATGCTTTTCCAGAGAGGATGGACATCATGTTACAACGAAAAATTGGCAACAGCTATTGGGAAACCTCCGCAATTGCTTTAGGCATTATGCGAATGGCAGCGTTAACGCCAACAAAAGCAGCCGCAGCTTTAGAGGCTGCTTTAGAAAGTGACATCAATTTTATTGATTCAGCAGATATGTACGGAGATGGTAAATCAGAATTGGTTTTTGCTGCTGCTATGAAAGAAGCGGGCATTTCTCGTGATCAATTTTTTATTCAATCAAAGGGCGGAATCGTCACTGGTGATGAAAAACGCTATGATTTTTCTAAGCAGCATTTATTGGATTCAGTTGATGGCATCTTGAAACGGATGGAGATCGACTATTTAGATAGTTATCTATTGCATCGTCCCGATCCATTGATGGAGCCAGAAGAAATCGCAGAAGCGTTTGATATCTTACAGGCAAGTGGAAAGGTTCGTCACTTTGGGGTATCAAATTTCAATCCTGAACAGTTCCAATTATTGCAATCACAGGTAGATCAAAAATTATTGATGAATCAATTGCAATTTTCGATTATGCACACGGGAATGATTGATTATGGAATGCACACGAATATGACAGATACTCGCTCATTTGATCATGATGGTGGCATATTAGAATTTTCTCGTCGTAAAGGTGTAACAATTCAAGCCTGGTCTCCATTCCAGTATGGATTCTTTGAAGGAGTTTTTGTTGATAATGACAAGTTCCCAGAGTTGAATGAGCTATTAGACAAATTAGCGAAAAAATATGATACGAATAAAAATGCGATCGCAACCGCTTGGATTTTGCGCCATCCAGCAAATATGCAAGTGATCTTAGGTACCATGAATCCAGCCCGCATTAAAGAAAGCGCAGCAGGTGGAGACGTGACCTTAACGAAACAAGAATGGTATGATGTGTACTTTGCAGCAGGAAATGACCTGCCATAAAAAGTAAGAGAACAAATCTTAGAAATATAAGAAAAGCAAGAATCAGCAATTATGTAGTTGTTGTTGATTCTTGCTTTTTAATTTGCTTAATTTCCGAAATAATTTTGATAAATTACTTAAAACGAGACTTTATCTTTATTTTCTTGTCAAAAAAGATTGAAACACTCATAAAAGAATCGCTGCATAACTTTACTGAAGCTTTGGTAATACGAAATAAATTATAGAAGATATTTTTTTGAAAGTTTATCCTATATTTTAATTAAAAAACAGTTGATGTTTTTTCTTTTATAAATTACAATGATTACAAATAATTCAAATATTATTTAATTTTTGAAGATAAAAGATAATTATAAATCTATTGGACTGACCACTTAACGAATAATAAGTGAAAATTAATCTAACAAAACTATATTCATAGTATGTGTTTTTTAGATAATGAAAAGAGCATGATTTTAAAATAACGAATGTTTTTATTGAAGGCTATTCGACAGTTGCTTGTAAGGGGACAACGATGACAGTTTACGATACTTAAATAGAAAAAAATGTCGCCTTTGTGTTTGGTTTTATAAGTATAGTAAAAATGTATAAATTGGACGTTTGCGTATGTGTAAATAAAACATTTTACAAAAAAATATAGTTAATAATTTGGATAGAGAGGAAGATAAAAATGAAAAAGGATAAATGGATTGTTTTATTTGGTTTTGTTTTAAGTATTTTCTTATTAGGAGCAGCGGGACAAACAGTATCAGCTGATGAAGTAACGGTTAATACTGTAGCTGATCTTCAGGATGCAGTAAAAAATGCGCCAGAAAATCGAAAAGTTACACTTGGCGGAAGCTTTCCGACAGATATTGGGGCTACAATCGCTCTGGTAGAATCACCGTATCAAGTTGAGGTTGATGGCGCTGGTATCACACTTCAATCTACTACAAGTAAACAACTGTTTTCTTATGGGGGCGGTACTGGAACGGCAGCCTCAAGTTTGACTCTTAAGAATTTTACGCTTGAAGGTTTAGGGAATAATACGCGAGCTTTAGCAGTTTCTGGGTATAAAGGAGAATTTATTCTCGAGAACACAATCGTCAATAATTTTCACGGATATGATGATGGAGGCGCCTTCTATACTAGTGGGAATACAACACTGAAAAATAGCACGTTCTCAAATAATGTAAACAATGCATCAGGATATTCAGGCGGTGCAATCGCGAGTAAAGGGTACTCGGCAAACTTTAAAGCCTACAATTCCAAATTTATTGCGAATGAAACAAAGCAAGTAGGAACAGGAAACGTCGGTGGTGAAGGCGGAGCGATTTATTTCTTCCAACCGAGTGCTTCAGCAAAATTTACTTTTAAGAACAACTATTTTGAAGGAAATAAATCGGTTGAAGATGTCTCTGGTGGTGGATCGAAGAAACTAGCTGATGGCGGAGCGATCGCCTTCTTTAATACAGTTGATGGAACAGATATTCAGTTTGACGGAAATTCTTTTGTTAGAAATATTGCTGGGGATGATGGCGGAGCGATCTTAATTCAGACCAACGCAAATATTTCGAGTGCAGCGACATTTAGAAATAACACGTTTTATCAAAACAAGGCATTAGGACAAGATGTCTCTGCAAATAATGGTGGAGCGATTCAAATTTATGCCAATGGCGGGATAATGGAAGGCAGAAGAGCCGTCGTTGATTACATCAATAATTCATTTGTTGAGAATGAAGCTGTCTATGATGGTGGAGCCATTGGTAGTTCTGGGTATGTTACCAATTTATCTGCAGGTCGTTATGCGAATAACCTATTTGCTGGAAACAAATCTCGAACAGCCAGCAAGAATAATATTGCAGATTCCAATGTTACTGGAGCTGGAAATATTGAATCCAATCTTGGATACGATAATGGGACAGTTACATCCGTGACCATGGAGAATGTTTTTGGGACCGCTCCGGTTGGTTTAGTTGATAATTACAATAAAATCACTGCAGGAACGTCAGGTGATGCGATAATTGTGCCAACAGTACCAATCGCGCCAGAGAAGCTGGCGGATGATCAAGTTGAGAACTTACGTGAAGTGAACGAAGATCAGCGAGGGTTGCCACGAACAGCGAAAGCAGACATTGGTTCGGTGGAAATTGATTGGATTAAGTATGACAGCAATGGTGGGATTTTTGATCTAGGCACGGCACTGTCGAAATATGAAGGCACGATCTATTATGAAGGAACGCAACCTGAAACCTATTACCAAGTTGGCTATAAGGATTTGAATCAGACGATTCCAGCGGGTACGGATTTAAAAGCAACACGCGACGGGTATCAATTTGCTGGCTGGTCGAAAGAAAAGGATGCGAAAGATCCGGATGAAAATTTAGCCGCTGGTCAAACAATCACAATACCGAAGGGCAACGAGACGTTATACGCTGTTTGGAAAAAATCAGAACCGGTGACGGTCCATTACATGACCTATGATGAAAATAAAAAGCTGGTACAAATTAGTCCAGACGAAATATTAACTGGCGCACTAGGTGCAGAGTATCATGCAAACATCAAGCAGATTGATAATTATGTTTTCTCAGGGGTCAAAGAAGGAGATTCAATTACCGGCTTCTTTAGTGAAGAAGCAAAAGAAATCACATTGATTTATACAAAGGCCGTGAAAGAACAGGGCATCGTTCTTGCACAATATCAAGATGAATCTGGTAAACCATTGATCGGCGACGAAGTTATGACTGGTGAGGTAGGTAGTGAATATACTACGACTCAAAAAGTCATCGATGGCTACGTGTTTAAAGAAGTCGTTGGAACTCCTTCTGGAAAATATGTACTAGGAATTACAAAAGTTGTTTATGTGTACACGAAAATACCTGCTGAACAAGGCAAGGTGATCGTTCATTATCAAGATGAAGAGCAAAATTCATTAAGTCCAGATGTTGAATTAACCGGTGATATTGATGATATCTATACGGCAGAGGTGAAGCCTTTTGATGACTATGTTTTAAAAGGCATCGAAGGAAATGTAAGCGGGAAGTTTACAGCTCATGATCAAGAAGTTACTTTGATTTATGCGAAGAAGGGTTCAGGTACTGAAAAAGGGGTACTCATTGTCGATTATCAAGACGAGACTGGTCATCCGCTTTTAAATAGTGAAGTTACGATCGGTGAAATCGATGAAGACTATGAAACAACACAAAAGAGCATTGATGGCTATACATTTAAAGAAGTTCAGGGAAATGTCACTGGAAAATATGTCGATGGTATTACTAGAGTTACGTATATCTACACGAAAGATAAAGAACCTGAGAAATTAGGTAACCTTACAATTAAGTATCAAGATGAAAAGGGCGAAAAACTAGCAGAAGATTTTACTGATTCACAACCAATCGGGACATCGATTCCGTTGGAGCAGCTGAATAAAACCTTTGAAAACTATGAATTTAAGGAAATTAAAGGATTTACCTCAGGCGTTTACACAGCAGAGGATCAAGAAATTACGGTGATCTATCGCAAGTTGACTGGGAAGGTAATTGTTAATCACATTAGCGATTCTGGTAAAGTATTAGCAAACCCTGTTTTGATGAGCGGCGATGTTGGTGATGGGTATGAAAGTGCGAAAAAAGAGTTCAAAGGCTACAAGTTTAAAGAGACACTAGGTAATTCGACTGGAATATATACATCAGAGCTGCAAATTGTTACTTATATTTACAGTAATAAAGCTACGATCCGGATTCTTTATGTCGATGAACAGGGCAATGAATTAGCACCTGCCGAGCAAAAAATTGGCATCATCGGAGACAAATATGAAACGCAAGCCCAAGCTATCGATGGTTGGACAGTGAAGGAAACGCCAAAAAATGCTAAAGGAAACTATCAAGAAACAGAGCAAACCATCACGTATGTCTACCTTAAAGAGAATAAACCTGCAGCAAACGTTGAAAGTGATACAACAGGAAATGGCGGAGAAAATACAAACAACTCAAATGCTAGTATAACGACCTACCGTTCCACAAAAATACTTCCAAATGCAGGCGGAAGCACTACGGCTACTAGCAAGGTTCTGCCACGTACTGGTGAGCAAAAGAATAATACAACAATTCTTACAGTGTTCGGGTTGTTGCTTCTGACGATTGCTTGTGTTGGCGCAATTAAAAGAAGAAGAGCTTAGAATCAATAAATGCGATATCTAAAAAATGAATAGAATTATGAGTGATTCGGCTGTTTATTTCCTGTAGTCTGCGGGAAATAAACAGCCGATTTTTGATTATATTCAACAGATATCAAGCATTTAACTTTCTCAAGTAGTTCGATTGCTGGCAGCATCGTGATCATAAAGACTTATTCAATATGAAAGGCTTAAACCCATACTGCTTAAATACCGGAACTTATAATTGTCAAAATAACTTTGCTGTTTAACAAACGGAGATTTCAGCGACCTAATCTAAATAAAGAGGCAGTCTTTTGATTCAAGTAATTTTTTTCTATGAAAGGAGGAACTTTTCTTTTTTATTTTCTTCCTTTTTGGCGCTAAGTTGGTCTTAAAATACAAAATCTCAGTTTTATATGAAAATGAATCTCCGTTTTATTTGTAAATGATTAGAACCAGTTTTTGGTGTTGCAAACATTCTGATTCTGTTTTTAATTAAAAAATCAAATTTTCATTGTGACAAAAAGAACATGTCTGACAATAAAAGTATCATTCTTATATTAGCCTTTTTTTAGAATGCGGAAAATATTTTTTGCTAAATTTTGTTTTATTGTGAATAAAGAAACGTTATGTATTGGTAATTTCAGTATGGTAAATTTCTTTCGATTCTTACTCAAAAACCTAAATTTCCAATCATTAAATAAAATTAATTAGAAGAGTTCTAACTTTCATTATAATTCAAGAAATTGTCGAGTGTTAAAGTTGTAAACGGTATCAATCGCTTATAAACTGAGTGTGTAAGTTACGAAAGCGCAAACAAATAAACGAGCTGTTTCTTTTCAATGTCAGAAAAAATAACAACTTTTATGCGCAATAATCAGTATGGAGGAGAATCGTTATGAGTTCAAAAGTTCTTGACCAATTTCTTGAAACGAATTTGGAAGATCTAAAAGAAAAAGGATTGTTCAACACGATCGATGTTTTGGAAGGAAGCAATGGTCCGATCATTACAGTCAACGATAAAAAGATGATCAACTTGGCATCTAACAACTATCTAGGATTTGCTACTCGTCCTGAATTGATCGAAGCAGATGTAGAGGCAACTAAGCACTATGGTGCCGGCGCTGGCGCGGTTCGTACGATCAACGGAACTTTAGACATTCACCAAAAATTAGAAGAAAAAATTGCTGAGTTCAAAGGAACTGAAGCGGCAATTGCATTCCAATCAGGCTTCAACTGTAACATGGGAGCTATTTCAGCAGTCATGAAAAAAGGCGACGCTATTTTATCAGATGAATTGAATCATGCATCAATCATTGACGGCTGTCGCTTATCTGGTGCGAAAATCATCCGTGTGAACCACCAAGATATGGAAGATTTAGAGGCGAAAGCTAAAGCAGCAACTGAAAGCGGCGAATACAACAAGGTGATGTATATTACTGATGGTGTTTTCTCAATGGATGGCGATGTGGCTAAGATTCCTGAAATCGTTGAAATTTGTGAAAAATACAATGTCATTACTTATGTCGATGATGCTCACGGAACAGGCGTGATGGGTCATGGACATGGAACAGTGAAACATTTTGAAATGCAAGATCATATTGATTTCCAAATGGGAACTTTATCTAAAGGAATCGGTGTTGTCGGTGGTTATGTCGCTGGAACGAAGCAATTGATTACTTGGTTGAAATCACAAGCACGCCCATTCTTATTCTCAACCTCATTAACACCTGGGGCTGCGGGTGCTTGTATTAAAGCAATCGACTTGATTGAAGAGCATCCGGAATATGTGGATACACTTTGGGATAATGCCAATTACTTCAAAGCAGAATTAAAACGCATCGGCTATGACATTGGTAAATCAGAAACACCGATCACCCCAGTTATTGTTGGCGATGAAAAATTAGCACAAGAATTTTCTAAGAAATTATTGGAAAACGGCGTATATGTAAAACCAATCGTATATCCAACAGTACCATTAGGAACAGGTCGTGTACGGAACATGCCAAACGCAGGTCATACAAAAGAAATGCTAGATGACGCGATCAAGGTTTACGAAAAAGTTGGGAAAGAACTAGGCATTATCAAAGAAACCGTTCAATAAAAAAATCAAATTTACCATAAATAGAGAGGAAGTCACATCCATGAAAAAAGTATTAATCACAGGCGCATTAGGACAAATTGGTTCAGAATTAACAGAAAGACTCCGCAATGATTTAGGTGTAAAAAATGTTATCTCAACAGATATTCGTACAGTTGAAGGCAGTCCTGTTGTTGAAAATGGACAGTTTGAAGAACTAGATGTAACCGATTACGAAAGCTTTTTGGATATTGCGAAACGCTATGAAGTAGATACTATTATTCACTTAGCGGCGTTACTTTCTGCTACAGCTGAAAAACGTCCAGCTTTTGCTTGGAACTTGAATATGACTGGATTGATGAATGCCCTAGAAGTAGCTCGTGAAATCGGACCAAAAACGAAATTCTTTGCGCCATCTTCAATTGCAGCTTATGGACCAGATTGCGAACCAGACAATACACCGCAAGATACAGTGATGCATCCTACTACCATGTATGGAGTGACCAAAGTAGCAGGCGAATTATTAGAAAACTACTACCATGATAAATACGATGTAGACAGCCGTTCAGTCCGCTTCCCAGGATTAATCTCATATAAAGTAGAGCCTGGCGGTGGTACAACAGATTACGCAGTAGATATCTATTACGAAGCATTAAAAAACAAATCTTACACATCATTTATCGATAAAGGAACTTATATGGACATGATGTATATGGATGATGCGATTGAAGGAATCGTGAAATTAATGAACGCGGATGCTGATCGTTTAGAACACCGCAACTCATTCAATATCACTGCAATGTCCTTTGAACCAGAACAAATTGCCGCATCAATTCGCCGTCGGATTCCAGACTTTGAATTGAAGTATGACGTTGATCCAGTTCGTCAAGGAATCGCTAATTCATGGCCAAATTCGATCGATGACAGTGATGCTCGTAAAGAATGGGACTTCAGTCCAAGCTTTGATTTAGATAAAATGACTGATGAAATGTTAGAAAGATTATCAGAAAAATTTAAGGCAGAAGGCATCGAAACAAAAGTGTCTTTTGATAAAGTGAACTCGTAAAACGGCAGAGGTTTCTTAACAGAACATGAGGAGGAACTAAGAAAAAAGGAAATGTTTAAAATAACGTTTCCCTTTTTCTTTCTCCATGTTAAAATAATGTCCGGACAAATAAGAGAAGTTATTAAATAGTTGTTATATCGCAATTTTTTGTTCTCTTTCTTTTATGGAATAACTTCAGCTGTTTGTTTTAAAGATCAAGTTAAGAAGTGAGCAAAAGCCACTTCAAAAATTAGGAGGAAAAATTATGGCAGTCGACCAACAAGAACTCGTGGGTTCACAACCATCTGGTGAACTAAAGCGAACAATGACGTTCTTCCCAGCTCTTTCGACAGTAATGGGTACTGTAATTGGGGCGGGGGTATTCTTTAAAGCAGCCAGTGTTGCTGCAGTAACTGGATCAACGAGTCTGCACATGTTGTCGTGGTTCCTAGGCGGTCTGATCAGTGTCTGTGCGGGACTAACGGGTGCAGAATTAGCAGCAGCTATTCCGGAAACAGGCGGTATGCTTCGCTACATCGAACGTGCGTATGGAGAATTTTGGAGTTTCTTACTTGGATGGGCACAGGTAGTCATCTACTTCCCAGCTAATGTAGCGGCTTTAGCAATTATTTTTGCCACTCAGTTCAAAAATCTATTTGGTATGAGCGATTCAACGATCATTCCGATCGCAATCGTGGCAGCAGCTTCAATCATGTTGATCAACTTCTTAGGCTCAAAAGCTGGCGGAATGTTCCAATCAATCACGTTAGTTTGTAAGTTAGTGCCTTTAGCATTGATTGTCATTTTCGGTTTGATACGTCAAGGCGATGTGTCTGTCAGCTTATTCCCAGTTCAAGCCGGTCCAGCAGTTGGCGGTTTTGCTCCAGCTTTAGGTGCTGGATTGTTAGCGACAATGTTTGCTTATGATGGCTGGATTCACGTTGGAAACATCGCAGGAGAATTGAAAAAACCAGCACGTGATCTTCCTCGAGCAATTGCAGGCGGGATCTTAGGAATCATGGCTGTTTACTTATTGGTACAATTTGCTTTCTTGCGTACGATTGATATGTCTGCGTTAGCTGGGAACGAAAATGCGGCGATGGACGTTGCTGGAAAAATCTTCGGCGGCATGGGCGGTAAGTTAGTAACGATCGGGATCTTAATCTCAGTATATGGAACAATCAATGGTTATACGATGACAGGGATGCGTCTTCCTTATACGATGGGTCTTGAAAAGCAATTACCTTTCTCAGATAAATTAGTGAAATTAAACAAAAATCACGTACCTTATATCGCTGGGATTCTAGAATTAGTCATCGCTATTGCTATGATGATGGTGGGCGGATTCGATATGCTAACAGACATGTTAGTCTTCGTTATCTGGATCTTCTACACATTAGTTTTTATCGCGGTAATCAAATTGAGAAAAACTGAACCAGATTTGGTTCGTCCTTACAAAGTACCGCTTTACCCAATCATTCCGATTGTTGCGATTATTGGTGGGGTATTTATCTTAGTAATGACGTTGATCAACCAATTCCAATTAGCGATGGTTGGGATTGCCATTACAGCATTAGGTATTCCTTTCTACATTTACTTGAAGAGAAAATATAAATAGAAACGGCTGATTTGACTCAGGACTGTAAACTATTCCGACAAAAAACATCTAAGGCAGATTTTCTGCTTTAGGTGTTTTTTCTATTCTATGTATAGAAGAAAAGCCGTTGCCAAGAAATTACCACAACGATATGGTAATTGTCTGTGTTCTAAATGGAAACGCTATCTTTTATGATGGGGTTAGAAAGAGAAAGGATGGTTGATTTATGACAGGATTTTCAAAAGATTTTTTGTGGGGAGGTGCAGTAGCAGCGCATCAGCTTGAGGGAGCTTGGCAAGAAGGCGGCAAGGGCATCAGCGTAGCGGATGTGATGACTGTCGGTGGTCCTGGTATTCCACGTAGAATCACGGAGGGTGTCCTTGAAGGAGAGTATTACCCAAACCATGAGGGCATTGATTTTTATCATCGGTATAAAGAAGATATCGCACTTTTTGCTGAAATGGGTTTTAAATGTTTCCGAACCTCGATTGCTTGGACAAGGATCTTTCCAAAGGGGGATGAGGATGTTCCAAATGAAGCTGGGTTAAAATTTTATGATGATCTCTTTGATGAATGTTTGAAGTATGGGATTGAGCCTGTGGTGACACTTTCGCATTTTGAACTGCCGTATCATCTAGTTACTGAATATGGTGGATTTGCCAATCGTAAGGTGATTGATTTCTTTGTTAGGTTTGCTGAAGTTTGCTTCAAGCGCTATAAGGACAAAGTCAAGTATTGGATGACCTTTAACGAAATTAACAACCAAGCCAATTACAATGATCAATTTTTCCCGTTTACGAATTCAGGAATTTCCTATAAGGAAGGCGATGATCGCGAGCAAATCATGTATCAAGCGGCTCACTATGAACTCGTTGCCAGTGCAAAGGCGGTTCAAATCGGCAAAGCAATCAATCCAGATTTTGAAATTGGATGTATGATCGCTATGTGTCCCATCTATCCGGCAACGTGTAAGCCGGCGGATGTATTGATGGCCCAAAAGGCGATGGAAAAACGGTACTATTTTACGGATGTTCATGTTCATGGAGCTTATCCGGGGTATATGCTGACATACTTCGCTAGAAAAGGGTATGATTTAGATATCACCTCAGAAGATTTAGCCGAATTGAAAAAAGGAACAGTCGATTATATTGGCTTTAGTTATTACATGTCCTTTGCGATCACGCATAAAGAAGACAATGTGTACTTTGACTATCACGAACAGGAAGATTTTGTCAGAAATGAATACCTCAACGTCACCGCCTGGGGCTGGCAAATTGATCCAGAAGGTCTGCGTTATTCACTGAATTGGTTTACGGATCATTATCGTGTGCCGCTCTTCATTGTCGAAAACGGCTTTGGCGCAATCGACGAAAAAGAAGCCGACGGCAGTGTCCATGATACGTATCGGATCGATTATTTCCGTGATCATATCAAAGAAATGAAGAAGGCTGTAGTGGAAGATGGCGTGGAGTTAATGGGTTATACCCCGTGGGGATGTATTGATTTAGTCTCTGCCAATACTGGCGAAATGAAAAAACGTTATGGGTTTATCTATGTTGATCGAGATAACGAAGGAAATGGTACGTTAGAACGCAGCAAGAAGGATTCATTTGATTGGTTCAAACAAGTCATTGCTTCAAATGGCGAGGATTTAGGATAAAAAAACGAATCCGCTGTCATTCATGCCTACGTTAAAATAAGAGTAGATGAATGTATGGGGATAAGAAATCTATTAAAAATAGGGAGGAAAAAACGATGAAAAAAGCTTTGATTATCTGTGCCGGAGGAATGTCTTCATCCGTTATTGCAAAAAAAACAACCGAGAGTCTGCAAGGAAAAGGAAATGAGATTCAAGTCGACGCGACTTCGCAATCCCAAGGAGCAAATACCATCGCTAAGGATGAATACGATTTGTATCTAGTTAGTCCGCAAACCAAAATGTATTTTGACAGCTTAGAAAAAAGTGCAAAGAAATACAATAAACCGATCGTCAATATTCCGCCACAAGCGTATGTACCAATTCCAATGGGGATTGATAAATTGTCTAACGTGATTCTTGAAAATATTTAGTAAGGGCTGATAACCATGTTGAGCAAGCGCGAGACACAAATCCTAAAATTATTATTTGACCATAAGCATACGTATTTGACGAGTCAAGAAATCGCTTCAGGAATTGATGTTTCCAATCGAACAGCTAGAAAATATCTTCATCTGCTTGAGGATGCATTAAAGCAAGAATCACTTGCTACAATTGAGGCAAAACAAGGAAACGGGTACCAGTTGAAAATTGAGGATGCTAGGCGATTCGACGAATTTTATCTTGAAGAGGTCAAAAGTCAAATGGCTTCTAAAGATATCACAACGATTCAAGAATCAAATGATCGACAATACTATATTTTGAACCGTTTGTTTTTTGAACAAAGTGCTGTCTATGTTGATGCCATAGCCGATGAACTGTTTGTATCTCGCTCAACGATATCAAATGATTTAGTAGAAATAAAAAAACTAATCACGCCTTACCAAATCGAGCTTCAAAGCAAAAGTAATAAAGGGATTTTCATTGTCGGAAATGAGCAAAATATCCGTCACTTCATTATGAACTATTTCTTTATGGAGCGGTTGCATGACAATTTATTTGCCTTTTCCATGTACGCGAACTTATTGGAAGGGATCAGTGTTGAAGAAATTGTCATTATTGTTTTAGATGAATGTCGAGAATCACAGTTAAAGCTTTCAGATTTCATCGTTTATAATTTAGTCCTTCATATTGGTTTGGCGATCAAACGAATCCAAAATGGCTTTTTTATGGATATTCAGGCGCCGATATCTTTTGATGAAGATTCGATTGAATATCAAACCGCTTTGAAAATATTAGCCAGAATCGAGCATGCGGTAGGGATTACGTTTTCTTCGGAAGAAGCGGATTTTATTGCTCTTCATTTAAAAAACAAGATTACGGCGAAAACAATTTTTAAAAAAGCGGATGCAACTGAAGAGCAAATCCGAGCACAATTGCTTGAAACATTGAAGGCCATTGATCAGGATACACCATTTGATTTAGAACACGATACGATTTTGATTGATGGATTAATGCTCCATTTTATCCCGCTGTTAACTAGACTGCAAAATAACTCTAGTATCGAAAATCCGCTGCTAGAGGAAATTAAGACGCAATACCCGGATTTGTTTGAATTGACGGTCAACTATTTTTCGAAAATGCCGGTGTTTAAATCATATCAAGTGACTGAAGGGGAGTGGGCCTATCTTGCGATCCACATCACAGCGGCGGTGGAACGCTACTTCAATGAACAGAAGACTCATGTATTGGTCATCTGTGCCACCGGGTTAGGCAGCTCGCAAATGATCAAAAATCGGCTGGAACGCGAATTTGGTTCGAGAATTTTGATTGAAAAGGTCATTAGTTATTATGAAATCGCTGAACAGGATTTAAGTCACATTGATTTAGTCATTTCTTCGATTAATTTAGGAAATATTGTCTTAAATGCACCAATCGTCAATGTCAGTGTTTTCTTAGGAAAAGATGACATTCAAAAAATCAATCATGAAATATCTAGTAATAAGGGTAGCCATTTCGTTGCAGGTCGAAAGGAAAGCGATCGAAAAGAATTGGTTGAAGAACAAGTTGAATTAATTGAGCGAAGTTTCAAACCTGATTTATTCTATTTTGTCGGAGAACATTCAACCAAAGATGCTGTTTTAAGAGAATTAATCAGCAAAATTGAAGCTGTTGAAGGAACCGACTTGCAAGAAAACTTTTTAAAACAATTAAAACTGCGTGAATCCTACAGCTCCGTCGTATTTTCTGAATTTATGGCGGTTCCGCATCCCATCGAAGCCTTGACCAAAGAGGGGCATGTGGCCGTTGCGGTAGCACCTGAAGGGATTACTTGGGACAAGGAATATCAAAATATTCAGTTAGTTTTCTTATTATCACCGGATAAATTTGGAAAGTTTGAGATAGACAAGGTTAGTCAAATGCTGGTTGAGATTATGGAGGATGATACCTTCAGGAAAGCCTTAGCCTTCAGTGATACTTTTGATAACTTTATAAAAGCGTTTATTGATCAATTTAAAAAAAGAGAGTAGAAGGAGAAAATAATGGACTCAGAAAAATTACAAGAAGCAGCATTTGAAATTATTTTGAGTAGTGGGGATGCCCGAACACTTGTACATGAAGGCTTCAAAAGTATGCGTGAAGGAAACTATGAAGAAGCAGAGGTACATTTGAACGAAGCAAATGATTCACTAGTCAAAGCGCATAAAGCGCAAACCGAACTCCTGCAGCAATATGCCAGCGGAGAAAAAATTGAAATGGAAATTATCATGGTACACGCTCAGGATCACCTGATGACCACTATGACCTTACGGGAAGTTGCGATCGAGATGCTGTCGTTATATCGCAAAGTATCGTAAGAAATGATAGTCATTAGTTTGAAATAAAGAGGAGAACAGACGATGGATAAAGAAACTGTTAGTCAATTAAAAAAAGAAACGGCATTGAAGAATTTTCGCTACAATCGTTTCCTTCTACTTAGATACTTATTAGCTGGTTTTTTCTTTACTAATTTATATTGGTTGCTTTCTTTGGCTATGAGCAGAAGTGCTTGGTCATTGCTGCCGCTGGGATTAATAGTGCTTTCAGTCCCTGCCATCGCAGAACATTTGCGACTTTACGGCTATCCATCAGATGATGTTCGCAATCAGTTAAAATGGCATCGCTTGTATCAAATGACCCAAGGAATAATCAATCTTGTTCTATTGGTATCTGTTTTGACCAATTTTGGGTTCGAACAAGTTTTTCCATTTTTCACAAATAGTGCAACCAGCAAAGGATTTGTCAGCTGCATTTTATTAGTCGGTATGTTGTTGTCAGGAATTATTTTAAAACGCATTCAGAGCATTTATAGTCAGAAAGATAGACACGCCTCATATATTACAGAGTTCAGTAAACTAAATAATAAATAAAGGGTGATTAAAAAATGGACGGATCAAATAACAAAGTCTTTGCTTTTTTAGAGAAAAACCTGATGGGCCCTATGGGGAAAATTGCCTCACTAAAAGTTGTGCGAGCGATCATGGGTGCTGGTATGGGCGCAATTCCATTTACAATTGTCGGTTCCATGTTTTTAGTGTTCAATATTTTACCAATGACCTTTCCGTTTCTAGAAGGGATCTTCAATTCAACCTTCTTTAAATTTGAAAGTCTTTATATGTTAGCAAATAGTACAACGATGGGTATTTTGGCATTATATTTCTGTGTTGGATTAGGCTATGAATATACAAAAATTATTGCTGAAGAAGAAGAATTGAACATGGCGCCGATCACAGGGGCGTTACTATCAATCTTCGCTTTCTTCTTATCAATTCCGCAATTAATGATGGAAAAAGGCAGCATCGTTCGTTTGACGAATCTTGACGAAGGAATTATCAACGGCTGGGCAATCGGCGGTGATGGGGTCTCTCGTTTAGGAACAGTCGGGATCTTTACTGGAATTATCATGGCAGTGATTGCTGTTCGGCTTTATCGTTTATGTGTGAAGAGAAATTGGGTCATCAAAATGCCAGAACAAGTTCCAGAAGGCGTATCAAGAGCCTTTACCGCATTGATTCCAGCCTTTGTGGTTGCTTTTGTTATTTTAATCATTATTGGCATTTTAGTTTTCTTTAATACAGATATTTTCCAATTGATCGCGATTCCGTTTGGTTTCGTAACCAAATTAACCAGCAGCTGGATCGGTGTTATGGTCATCTACTTCTTGATCCATGCGTTGTGGATCGTGGGGATTCATGGTGCCAATATCATTTCTTCATTGATCGCTCCGATTACTTTAGGAAACTTGGCATTGAATGCTGATGGCGCGCATATTCCGTTAGCTGGTGAATTCCAAAATGCCTTCGTAACCATTGGAGGTTCGGGTGCGACGTTGGGCTTGTGTCTCTTCTTAGTTTATATGGCTAAATCAGAACAGTTGAAGGTATTAGGAAAGGCTTCAATCGTTCCATGTCTCTTCAATATCAATGAACCGTTGATCTTTGGTATTCCATTGATCTACAATCCATTCATGGCGATTCCATTCTTCTTGGCGCCAATGGTTTCGGCATCAATTGCTTACTTCGCGATCCAATTTGAATTGATTCGTCCAGTAATTGCTAATATGCCATGGCCTTCACCAGTCGGAGTCGGTGCCTTTATCAGTACTGGCGGTGACTGGAAAGCAGCTTTAGTTGCGATTATCGGTGCAGTAGCAGCATTTGTCATCTATTTACCATTTGCTCGTGCCTACGATAAGAAATTGGTCGATGACGAAGTGGCTAGCACAGAAGAAACTGCTGGAGACAGCGTTTCAGTATAAATACTCAGAGAAAAAATAGCTGCCGGCAATTGTCGGCAGCTATTTTTTAGCATTCCTCTTTCGTTGTTTCGTAATAGTCTAAAAATAATTCGTGTAACGCAGGATGTGTTTTTCGCAATTGCACCAAACGATTGGTTTCATAGGACATAAAGCAGTGTTGGCTCGTTCCCGTCGTGACTAATTTTTCACCATTATAGACACGGTATTCGAAATCCAAACGGGTGCCCGTATATTTTTTAACGACAGGCTGAATCAGGACTTCATCGCCAAAGCGAACCATCTCCTTGTATTCACAGCTGACTCCTAAGACGGGGATCATAATACCGTCTGCTTCGATTTTTTCAAAGGGACAATTCATAAAGTTCAGAGCGTCAACGCGAGCTTCTTCAAACCAGCGAATGTAATTGGAGTGGTGGATGATGCCCATCTTATCGGTTTCATAATAAAAAGGCTTGCGAGAATAGCCGGGATATTTTTCCATGATTAATTCCTTTCGAGGGCGTATTTTTTCATATAACGAGGAAGCGCCTCACTGATGGTTGTAGGTAAAACTACATAGTTCTCTTCAGCCAGATCATCGCCGATCAAGCTATGAAGATAAACAGCAGCACCGACTGTATCGGTATTTTTTTCAAACTGAGCGAGAAAACCAGTGATCATGCCAGCCAGAGTGTCACCCATGCCGCCAGTGGCCATACCTGGATTGCCTAGCGGATTTTGATAATAGGCAACTGCGTCATCATAGATCGTTGTGCGATGACTTTTTAGGACGATCTTGGCGCCTAAGAGCGCTTGCTTTGCACGGTTATTTTCATCGGTCTGCTGGATAAAGCTTAAACCACTTAGGTGTGTCCATTCCGCTAAATGCGGGGTAAAAATGGTTTGTTCAGGAAATTTTAGGGATAATTTGTAGTCCTTAAATAGCGTGATCGCTGAGCCGTCAATCACTAACCACTGCTCGGCCTGTTGATTGGTCAAAACCTCTTTTAACAGCATTGCCATTTCCTTTGCTAGTCCTAAACCAGGACCAATCAAAATGACATCGGCCTTTTCTAATACTTGATAAAGCGTCTTCGTCTCATTGAAATCCAATACCATTGCTTCTGGTAAACGAGTATGAAGTGCAGTATGATTTTTTTCAGCAGTGACGACAGTAGTGAGTCCTGCGCCACTTTTGATACATGCTTCGGCGCTCATGATGATCGCACCGCCATATTGGTGATTGCCGCCAATCAATACCACTCGTCCAAAGGTTCCCTTATGAGAATTCTCGGGCCTTTTCGTAATCACTTTATGTAAGATGTCGTTATTTAATTGGACCATCTAGTCACCTGCTTTCATCCTATAAATCGTAGCGAATAAACCGTTCAAGATAAAATTCACTATGGGTATCATTATAAGGGAAAAAGGAGAAATTTTCCTAACAAATATTAAAGAGTTTTCATTTTTATTCTATTGAATAGAGTGCTATCATTAAAGTGGTTTAAATTAAAGAATGTCAGTTGCGAGTTCTACTTCGTATTTCTAATACGTTAGTGGAATCGTATGCCAACGACAATAAGAAAATTTGACTCAAATTTTACCTCTTCATTAGAGTAGGCTCGACATTTCGTATTGTTTATAGTATGCAATCTCGTTATCCACGAGCTCGCCTAGCAGTTGATGAGATATCTAGTTGGATATTTGGCATTCGCATCGAATAAGGAGGAATCTTTCAATGACAATCGATTTTAAGAAAGAAGTCGAAGCACGTAAAGACGATCTATTAGCGGATCTATTCACTTTATTGCGTATCAAGAGTGAACGTGAAGACGACAAAGCAACTAAAGAAGCACCATTCGGACCTGGACCGGTGGAAGCATTAGAAAAAATGCTTGAAATCGCAGAACGCGATGGCTTCGCAACAAAAAACGTCGACAATTATGCCGGCCATTTTGATTACGGTGACGGCGATGAAACCTTAGGAATCTTCGGTCACTTAGATGTGGTACCAGCTGGCGACGGTTGGGATTCAGATCCTTACGAACCAGAAATTCGCGACGGCAAATTGTACGCTCGCGGCTCAAGCGATGACAAAGGCCCATCAGTTGCGGCTTATTATGCAGTAAAAATCATCAAAGAATTAGGCTTACCAATCTCTAAAAAAATCCGTTTTGTCTTCGGTACTGACGAAGAAAGCGGCTGGGGAGATATGGACTACTATTTCGAACATGAAGAAAAGCCTGATTTCGGCTTCTCACCAGATGCGTATTTCCCAATCATCAATGGTGAAAAAGGGAACGTAACCATGATCCCTCATTTTGACGGAACAAACGGCACTTCTTATGTTTTAGTAAGCTTCGAAGCAGGTTTGCGTGAAAACATGGTTCCTGGCAATGCTGTGGCAGAAGTAAAAGTTGCCGATGCAGACGCTGCGGAAAAATTAGCCAAAGAATTTGCAGACTATGTAGAGAACAACCCGGTTAGCGGTAAAGCAGATGTTGCTGGTTCAAGCGTTACCTTACATTTAGACGGGAAAGCAGCTCATGGTGCCAGCCCTCAATTAGGAACCAACGCTGGTACTTTCTTAGCAGTCTTCTTAAATAACTATGATTTCGACAAAGGTGCTAAGGCCTTCATCGAAAACAGTGCAAAATACATCCATGAAGATGTCTATGGTAAAAAATTAGGCGTTGACTTCAACAATGAAAAAATGGGTGAATTGACAATGAACGCTGGAATCTTCAGCTTCAAAGATGGTCAAGAAAACGACAACCGGATCACGTTGAACTTCCGTTACCCTAAAGGTACAACTAACGATGAGATCAAAGCAAAATTAGAAGAATTATTCGGTTCAGATGTGAAAGTAACAGAAGGCGCACACCATATGCTGCCTCACTATGTACCAGCGGATGATCCTTTGGTTGCTACTTTGCTAGATACTTTCGAAGAACATACAGGCATCAAAGGGGAAGAAAAAGTCATCGGCGGCGGCACATTCGGTCGCTTACTAGAACGCGGTGTGGCTTACGGCGCACAATTCCCAGGTTTTGAAGATACAATGCACCAAGCCAACGAATATATGTCTGTTGAAGACATTTTGAACTCTGCTGTGATTTACGCAGATGCGATTTATCGTTTGGTTAAATAATTGATTATTGAAATGGACCTCGCAAGTTCTTAATTGCGAGGCCTTTTTGTCAGTCACGCTTTTTGCAGTTTGCAAAGAGTAACTTGTAATTAATAGTTTTCGTTAATACAAAAAACAGACTGTTTAGCGTGATGATATGCGTACGAAGATAAGGTCATTTTTCCCGTTTTTGGGAAAATGACTTTCCTTCAAACTGAGCTAGCTGTCTGCGATTGGCTTAAATACCGATCTTGTTGTATGCTTTTTTGAGAACGTTTAAAGGAGTACCCTATGAAGAGAAAACCAATCATTTTAAGCACCGATCCGGGAATCGATGACGCCGTAGCGATTGTCTTAGCCCTTTTTAGTGAAGAGCTGGAGGTAAAACTGATTTGCCCAACCTTTGGCAATGTCAATTTAGAACATACAAAATCAAATACGGAAAAATTATTAACTCTATTGAAAAAGTCCCCTGAAGTTGTTTTGGGAAGTTCACATTCGTTGCTAAGAGAAGCAATCGATGCCAGTGAGATTCATGGAGAGTCGGGGATGGATGGCTATGATTTTCCTGAAGCTACTATTTTTGCGGATGAATCCCAAACCGCTGTTGCAGCGATGCATGAGATCGTGAGCCAAGAAGAGCAGACGATTCTAGTTGGGATCGGCCCCTTAACCGATATCGCGTTGTTCATTCATCTTTATCCCCAAGATTTGCCGAAGCTCGATCGCATCGTTGTGATGGGCGGCAGCTTAGGGCGAGGAAATTATGGTGTGTTGTCTGAATTTAATTTTGCCGCCGATCCGGAAGCGGCAAAGATCGTTTTCAACAGCGGCGTACCGATCCAAGTAGCGCCATTAGAAGTAGGCAATCAAGCCAAAATTATGCCAGAAACTACAGATAAGATTCGCAACTTCGGAGAAATCGGTAAGATGATCCATCAATTATTTACGAACTATCGCAGCGGCAGTTTGGTATCAGGACTGAATATGTATGATGCGCTGGCAATCGCTTTGATTCTAAAGCCGGAGATGTTTGAGCTTGTTTCTACTAGAGTTGAGATTGAAACAACTCCATCATTGAGCTATGGTGCATCACTAGTTGACCTAGAGAACTATTTGCATTTACCAGCAAATGCGGAAGTGGCGACTAAGGTTGATCCAAAGCAGTTTGAACAATGGTTTGTTGAGACTTTGGCAAAAACAATGAGCTAAAAAAGGAATAAACTATTTATACAGACAGTAAAAGCGTAGGCCGATTTTTTCGACCTACGCTTTAGTCATTAATGATACGATCGATACTTAATACCGCACCGGTTTTAGCATCAGCTTTAAATTCATAAGCGACCAAGTGATCATCTTCTGTCCGAGTGATTCCGCCAGAAAGAATATCCATCGTGATAGCGAATTTTTGCATGGGCTCAGTGTCGAAGGAAATCCAAGAGCCTTCGATTGGTCCTTCTTTCAGAAAAGCCGCTTTGATTTGATCCAGGACCTTGTCTGGGGACATTTTTTGTTTTTTTCGATAATAGTGATTTGCTGCGATGCCTGCAGCTAAACCGATCGTTGAACCGATAGCCAAGCCTTGCGCGAATCTTTTTGTTTTCTCCATAGCATAGACCTCCTTGTTTGTCGTTCATCTATTTTCTAGTCAAATATAGTTTTGTGTGTACGCCTTATTTTACCATTGTTACAAACGAATTTGAAAATTATACGTCATTATTTCAAATAAAAGAACACAAAAAATCAGTGATCAATAAAATCACTGATTTTTTAGCGGCGTATACTACTAAATCGTGCTACCGGCGTAGAAACCATCACGAATGGCATCGCCGATCTTGCCGATTTTATTACTATCACCCAGCACGCGAGTTTTGGTATGGTATTTTTCCTTCACTTGATTAACGGTCGTTAGGACAGGCTTCATCCCGAAGGCATTGATCACGGTATCTGCCGGGATCACTTCGGTTGTACCATCGGCTTTTTCGATCGCCACACCTGTTTCGGTGATCGCAGTAACTTTCGCTTGAGTGATCATGGTGACGTTATTGGCAGCTAACGCATTCATCAATGAAATTCGATTGATAAACATTGCATCTTCTGCACAATTCTCCTTCATTTCAATGATCGTAACCTTTTTGCCCATCTCTGAGGTGATTTCTAATGCACCATCACAACCGGTTGAACCGCCACCGCAGATAACGATATTTTCCCCATCAATCAGGGATTCATCCTGATGACATTCCACCATAGTAGCAACATTTGGTGCGTCGATTCCTGGGATTGGCGGAACAAGTGCCTCTGCGCCACAGCCAATAAAAATTTCATCACATTCGGTTAAGATAGGATCATCTGGACGGATAAAGGTATTCAGATGCACGTCAATACCTAGTTTTTCCATTTGTTTTTCATACCACTGACTGAGTAATTGGATATTGATCTTGAATTTTGCGGTAGAGACATCGCGCATCATGCCGCCTAAGCGAGGTCCTGCTTCATAGAGTGCTACCTCATGACCTCTTAATTTCGCCACTCGAGCGGCTTCCATTCCGGCTGCGCCGCCGCCGATAACCACGATTTTCTTCGCTGTTTCCGCCGCTTCTAATTTAAAGCGCCGTTCCTCCATGGCTTGGACATTGACGGAGCACCCGAGTTTGGTATGATTATTCCAAATTCGCCCGATACAGTTTTCGTTACAACGCAGACATGGACGGACATCTTCTCGTTGATCAGCTAATAATTTATTAGGTAAGTCAGGATCAGCAATCAACCCGCGACCGATCATCGCAAAATCAGCAGTACCAGATTGAATAAGTTCCACAGCAGACTCAGGATTGTGGGTTCCGGCATTTAATAATGGGACAGAGACGGCTTGACGCGCTGCATCGGTGACATAGGACATACACGATTCTCCTAAATAAGAAGGTGGGAAAATATAATCCAAGGTCTCATAACAGCCGGCATCAATATCAAAGGCATCGACGCCTTCTTCTTCTAATAATTTGATCAAAGGAATCGAATCCTCTAACGTGCGCCCACCTTCAAAGCGATGGTCTAACGAAATTCTGAAAAGAATCGGTAATTCGTTGCCAACCGCTTTTCGGATCGCTTGAATAATTTCTCGTGGGAAGCGCGCAAAGTTTTCTGGTGAGCCACTGTATTCATCCGTGCGTTTGTTCCAAACCGGCGACATAAATTGATCGACTAAATAACCGGCGTGGGCGTGAATTTCAATCCCATCAAATCCTGCATCCTTCGCTAACCCCGCTGCAAAGGTAAAGCCATCCATGACGGCTTTGATATCTTCTTTCGTCATTTCACGACAAGGGACATTTGGATCAAAAGCTGAAGGGATCGGCGAGGCCGACATCGGCGGTCGTCCTAATGTATCAGGAAAGGCATTCCGCCCGGTTCCGCAGGTGATTTGGCAAATGACTTTCGTTCCATAGCGATGAACCGAATCGCATAAAGAGGTGAGGGCTGGTAAGACGGTAAATGAATCCAAGGTTCCTTCCATCGAGCCTTGAGCGATTTCTTCGTTTAGTGGCTGGCAGCCGAGAATGATCATACCGACACCACCTTTGGCCCGTTCAACGAAATAATCGATTTCTTGTTCATCTTTTCGACCGCTGGCAAACGCCGAGTTGGTACCCATTGGCGACATCACAAGGCGATTTTTGACTTCCATATTTCCGATTTTAAATGGAGTGAAAAGCGTCTGGTAATCCATGACTATTCCTCCTTGTCTTTAGTAAACGGCGTTGCATAATAACGATAAACATCGTACTGAATCACGATTGGATCATTGGTAAAGTCCACTCTGCCGATTCCAAAGCAGGCGATCCGGTTGCACCAATCGTAGCGTTCATCATCGGTATCTAGTACCGGCATCGGCTGGGTGCCCATGACGGCTGGGAATTTTCCGTTGGCATAATCCGCGGCTGCCTCTGCCGAACCTAAGTCGATTCGTCCTTGGTAAAACATGTTGATATCTGCGCCGTCCTCAGTATGGATCATTGCCCGGCAGTCGACATCCACGATTCCATTTGGATGAACGGTCGACCAATCCGCCCCAACAGGCAATATTTCACCAGTGATTTTTGGTCCCCAGACCTTCCCGCCAGTGATAACGCCAGTCACCCGTGTTGATCCAGTGGGCAATTTTTGAATAAACATCTTGGCATCCACATCGATCGAGTAGGTAAAAATGTGCTCGATCTTAAACTTGTTCAATTCAAATTCTGTCATTTTCTTTTCCTCCAATTCTTATTGTTGTTCTTGTAAAAAGCGTAACATGATAACGTTTTCTTTCCATTGGCAAAATATCTGATTTTTTCGGATGCTGTCGTCAAAAATACCAATAGGTGCTACTATTAATATATAAATAGCGGGTAAAGAGGTGACTGGATGATGGAATACAGTGAGAATAAACTACTAGAATTTACCAAAAAAGCAATTGAAACTGTTTCACAAGGGTGTCGGATTGAGGAGCTGGCACAGCTTACCTACCAGATCTTCAAGTTGCCTTTGATTGTAGCAGATCCAGGTTATCGTTTGATTGCCTATGCGGGCGGTGAGAATATTCATGATCCTTATTGGCAGCAGATCATCTATAGCGGAGAACCAACGGATCATACGATCATGAAGTTTTACATTGATGATGGGTTGATGGAGGCGATCACCGGCTCAAACGAGGCGATCTATATTGATTGGGGCGTGTGTGTCGACTATCCGCAAACCTGTGGGCCGATCTATATCGATAATAACTTAGAAGGCTTCGTCAGCATCTTATTCATGCGTGAGGAACTTTTGGAGTTTTCGCTGAAGCTGAATAATCTATTGCGCCAGTTTTGTGCCATCTTAATGCAGTCGAATAATTACCGTCTGACTCACGCCATCAATCCAGTCAAGGAGCTGTTAGCACAAAAATTCTTTGATATTGAAAACTACGTCGACGCCGCGTCTTTAGAAGATTATCTTAAAATCGTACAATTAAAAGCAAGCTATTGTATTGTAGTTTTGTCTCAAAAGAATCATGATTCGATGCTGTTTTCCCGTCTGAAGAGTCAGATCGTCAAAGAATGTCAGAACCTGCTTTATTATGAAAAGGAGCAGAAGCTGTATTTGCTGTTTCATCAATTAAGGGATTCAAAGCTGAGTCCGGCGTTTTTGCAGCTGATTCGTCAGAGTGAATGTTATTGCGGAGCTAGTACGGTTTTTGATTCCTTAGATCAGCGAGCAGTCTTTATTCAACAAGCTGAGATCGCCCGCGATACGGCACAATCGTTAAATACCAGCAGCCAATGTATCGCCTTTTCTGAGTGTCTGACAGAAGCCTTCTTGCTGCATCCATTGAAGGCGTTTAAAAAGGAAAATCTGATGCCAGAAGAGATACACACCTTATTTGCTTATGATGAGGTGCATGAAACGGAGCTTGCCAAAACCTTGAGTGTCTATTTGCAGCTCAGAAATGATATTAATAAAACCGCTAAGAAACTGCACGTTCATCGAAATACATTAATCTATCGCTTGAATAAGATTCGTGATTTGGCCGGCGTTGAGATTGATGATCCTGAGGTTGCTTGGCGTTTCCAGCTTATTTTTCGGGTCCTTGAGGTCTCTACTGGCAGAAAATAGGTTCGCGAGTTCGCTTCTTTCTCAAAAAGAATGAAAAGTGTATAATCAGAGGTAGTAAATGAAAAGGTCGTGACGCTATGATTATCCCTAAAAGTATTGAAGAGTTAGCTGGTTATGCGGAAAAAGGCAAGAATGTGTTTTTCTTTACTGCTGATTGGTGCGGCGATTGCAACTTCATCAAACCGCAGATGCCAGAGATCGAAGCAGCATTTCCGCAGTTTCAATTTATCCAAGTCGATCGGGACGAATATATTGATGTGGCAGCCGAGTGGAATATCTTTGGGATTCCTAGTTTTGTCGTAATCAATGACGGAGAAGAATTAGGTCGATTAGTTAATAAAAATCGCAAAACAAAAGACGAAATCGCTGGCTTTTTGCAACGAGTAGAAGGGTAGGAGATTGTTATGTTTACACAATCATATCAAAACATCTTAGTCGGAATTGACGGCAGCGATCAAGCCATGGAAGCCTTCAAAAAAGCGCTGGCTGTGGCAAAACGTAATCACGGAACTGTTTATGTGGCCAATGTGATCGATCATCAAGTCTATACGTTCATGAGTTATTCGCCTTTAAATGAAAATATCATGGATCAATTAACCGCCGATGCGAAAAATCTGATCAATGAATGCAAAGCCTTTGGCAAAGAATATGGCTACAACAAGATCGAAGGGATTATCGCCTATGGATCAGCCAAAGAAGCGATGGCGAGAACCCTGCCAGAGAAATACGACATTGATTTAGTGATGGTTGGACAATCGGGTTTGAATGCGGTAGAACGCTTCATGACCGGCAGTGTTGCCAGCTATGTGATCAAAGAAGCCTTATGTGATGTGTTGATCGTTCATCCAAGTGCCGAATAAAAGCTGGCTTGACCAGCTTTTTATTTTGAAAAAAAGAGGATCGGAATGGATTGGCAAACTCGTTTAAATTGCTTTTTAAAGTTTGCTTCTTGCTGATGAAGTTTGTTTGCTGAGCTAGAAATGAAAAAAATCTCATGCAAAAGTCCTGTCAGATTTGTTAAGATACGAGAGGAATACGACTGGAGGTAAAAACGTGATTTTTGCGTATAATAAACAAAATGTCGGCGATACCTTAATGGTCATCGTCAAAAATGATGAAAACAAGGAAAATTCTGTCGAACGAAAGGGCACGGTTGCCCGTGTTCAGACAACCGATGGGAAAACTGTCGCTTGGAACTTTTTCAATGTTTCAGACTACTTAACCATTCATGGCAATGGACAAGTTGAGCTATCAGAAAAAGATATTGAAGTCTTGAATGAACAATTAAAGCAATCCGGTTTTGAAGAACGTTTGGTGGCAGATCTTTCACCAAAATTTGTCGTGGGATATGTAAAATCGTGTATCGATCACCCGGATTCAGATCATTTGCATATTACCGAGACAGAAATTGACGGTGGAGAAACGTTGCAAATCGTTTGCGGTGCCCCTAATATCGAAGCTGGACAAAAAGTCGTTGTCGCAAAGCCTGGCGCGATGATGCCCGATGGACAAATGATTTGGCCCGGCAGCTTACGCGGCGTAGAAAGCTTTGGCATGATCTGTTCAGCCAGAGAACTGCATTTACCAAATGCGCCTGAGAAGAAGGGCATTTTAGTATTGGCTGAAGATGCTAAAACTGGTGAGAAGTTTGAAGTAGGGAAATAAAAAATCCGTTGAGAAATATTTCTCAACGGATTTCAGACTGTAGACAAAAGACGTCTCGAACTCGTAATTTGAGTTTGAGACGTCTTTTTATCTGATTTCTTTCGAAATTTTGAACAAAAAAATAAAGGCTCCTTGCCTTTCCATAGCCAGGTGGCTAATTTCTTTAAATTCATTGCAGCAAACACTAGCATCGTATGCGTCGCGACTTTTTCCAAGCCTCGATACTTGGTCCAACGCATCCCATGCTTTTCTTTTGCATCCGCAAATATTCGTTCAATCGTTTGTTTCCGTTTTTTGTAAATTGATTTATTCAGATCCGTTAGGCGAAGATGTTCCACTTCATCCATCAGATCTCCCCAAACATGTCTCGTGATGACTCGTTGATGATTTTTACTTTTGGTACATTGGTTTAGCAGAGGACAGTTCACACATTCTTTTGGATTGGATTTGTATTCTCGGTACCCTTCTCGATTAACCGTTGAAAAAGCGAGCATTTGATCTTGCGGACAAATGTAACAATCATAATACTCGTCATAGAGAAACTCGTTTTTTGATAATACCCCCTTTTTCCCTTTGGGCCTTGAATAAGGCAAACAAGGTCGAAGGTTCAAATGAGTCAAAAAGTGAACAAACTTAGGTGTCTTATACCCAGCATCAGCGACAACACAGTTGATTTCAGGAAAAAGTCTCTTCGATTGTTTGACGAGCTGAAAGGCGACTTGACTGTCATGAATATTTCCAGGAGTGATGATTGTGCTAAGAATAAATCCGTTGTCGTCGCATGAAGTATGGGCAGAATAAGCAAATTGTTTTTCTCGTTCGCCTTTGACGTAGTAGCCGCTTTCCGGATCAGCCTTACTTATTTTTCTTTCTTTCAGCTTCACTTCCTTTTCTAAGTCCAAAGTAAAAGGGCGTTTTCCGGCCTCTATTCGTTGACGATTGATCTCATCTTCTAATTCATCCTGATAGGCTTTCGCTTCATCATGGGTCATTTCTTTCGTAAACTTATGTTTATTGGCGTTAGCTTTGATGTGGGTAGAATCAAGATACAAATTATCCTCTGTTACAAAACCTGCTTTAACTGCTTGTTCTAAAATATAGGCAAAAATATCCTCAAACACCGTCGTTTCTCTAAATCGGCGGACATAATTCTTTCCAAAAGTTGAGAAATGGGGGATTTTCTCCTCGAAGGAATAGCCTAAAAACCAGCGGTAAGCGACATTGGTATCGACTTCCTTAATGGTTTGTCGCATGGAACGGATACCGAATAAATACTGAATAAACACCAATTTGATCAGAATCACTGGATCGATACTTGGGCGACCTAAATCGGAGTAAGTGGCTTCGACGATTGGATAAATAAATTCAAAATCAAGCGCGGCATCAATCTTTCGAACGAGATGATCTTGAGGAACTAGATCATCAATCGTAAGCATCGCAAATTGATTTCTACCATTCGTATTGTTTTTAGACATCATAACTATCACTCCTTGCATTCGTTTTCATAAATCTATTATAAAAGAAAAGACTGTAGACATCATCCATAAAATGGACTTTGTCTACAGTCTGAAATCCGTTGAGAAATATTTCTCAACGGATTTTTTATTTAGTTATTCCCTTGTTGCTGTGAGTTCGATTTCAAAGAATTGGCATCAATACTTAATTTAACAGAAACCGTTTCTTTTTTATCCTTGCGATAATAAGTGATTTTCACGGTATCGCCAACTTTGTGTTTGTACAATTCAGATTGCAATTCGACGCCAGTTGAAACGTCTGTGTCATCGATTTTGGTAATCACGTCGTATTTCTTCAGGCCCGCTTGATCCGCTGGTGTAGAAGATTGAACATTGTTAATTACGACCCCTTGGGTAACAGAGCTAGGAACTTTGACAATTTCGCTGACTTGTTCCGTTGATAGATCAGACAGGTTGACCATTGTGATACCTAAAGCTGGGCGAACCACTTTGCCGTCTTTTTCTAATTGGTTGATAACATTCACGACATCGTTACTTGGGATGGCGAAGCCGATTCCTTCCACACTAACATTTGATTCCGTTTGAACAATTTTACTTGAATTAATTCCGATTACTTGTCCAGCCATATTGACTAATGGACCACCGGAGTTCCCAGGATTGATCGCCGCATCTGTTTGGATCGCGTTGATATTCACCGTTTGACCTTCATCATTTTGGTTGACGACTTGACGATTCAAGGAAGAAATAATTCCCGATGTCACGGAATTTGCATATTGAGAGCCTAAAGGAGAACCTAAGGCGATGGCTGGTTCACCAACTTTTAGATTGTCAGAATCACCAAAGGTTGCTGGTTTGATATCTGCCACTTTGTCTGATTCGACTTTTAAGACAGCCAAGTCAGTATAAGAATCGGTTCCCACCAAGGTTGCTTTAACTCTTGAACCGTCTTTCAACAAGACTTCTAAACCATCCTGTTTTTCCACCACGTGATTGTTGGTTACGATGTAGGCTGTTTTGCCCTCCAGCTTGTAAATGACCCCAGAACCCTCTGATGTTTCTTCAAGCTGTCCGCTATCTTCCTGTGACTGTTGATTGTCATTTCCGCCGAAAAAGTCAGAGAAGCCGCCTAAACCACTTTGTGACTGTTGTTTTTGCAAGTTGATAACAGAGACAACCGCATCCTGTACTTTACTAGCCGCATCAGTAATATCTGAATTTACATCCACCTTCATGTTGCTGACTTTTGTATTACCAGCACTTGGTGAACCGCTAGCATTTTGGTTATTCGGTGCAAGCAGCGAACCATTCGCTACATAAAAAATCCCAATTGTTAAAACAGCACCAAGAACACCGCCTAATAAGCTGGTCCCAAAGCGCCTAAAAAAACCTGGAGATTTTTTTGGTGTAATATCTTTTCTCATCATATTTACTCCACCTCTACTGTGTTATACGTTATATTAAGTATAGTATTTTATTGTAAGGTAAGTCTACTACAGCGATTTGACTTTTTTATGAAAAAGTTTCGTAGGAAAATATAGATAAATGATGAAAAAACTTGTTTTCCACAAGATTAGTGGAAAACTAAGGAAAAAGTTTGTTAATTGATTTAGTTTTTTTATCCACATAAATGTGGATAAAGTGGATAACTCGGTGGAAAACGTATGTTTGTATAGAGGATTCCTTACAAAAAGGGAATCAATATCCGAAAAACTGTGGATAAACCTGTGATTAGTGTGCATAACTACGTGGAAAAAGACAAAGACTTCTTTTTTTAGCTGTTTTGATCGGTGGAAAAGTTTAATCAGCAAAAGAAACTATAATGAAAAAGGTGAAATATGATGAACATCAAAATTATTTCTGTGGGAAAATTAAAAGAAAAATATCTCGTTCAAGGAATTTCAGAATATACGAAGCGCTTATCGAAGTATTGCAAGATCACGCTAGTCGAAGTTCCAGATGAGAAGGCACCAGAAAAACTCAGCGATGCCGAAATGATCCAAGTCAAAGAAAAAGAAGGAGAATGCATCCTTGCGAAGATCAAAGAACAAGAATACGTCTTCGCCCTAGCCATCAATGGCAAAAATCCTAGCAGCGAAGACTTCGCTGCCACGCTAGACAAATTGCAAACCAGCGGCAAAAGCCAATTCGTTTTTGTCATCGGCGGCTCACTAGGACTAAGTGATCAAGTCCTAAAACGCAGCAATGCGCAGATTTCATTTGGTAAGATGACTTATCCACATCAGCTGATGCGGCTGATTTTGGTGGAGCAGATTTATCGGGCGTTTAGGATTAATGCGGGGGAGCCGTATCATAAGTGATGATATTTTTATATCGATTCTTGAAAATCCCAATAGTATAGGCAAATAATTTCAAAAAAATCCGTGATTTCATTTGGTTTTGAAATCACGGGAGAACTATTATTCGGTTGACTCTCTTGTTACTAAAGTTACAGGTATTACAAAAGACTGACCACGGTCTGCTTTATTATCAATCAGATTCAGTAGGCTTTCTACGGCCTTAAGGGCTATTTTCTCTGTATCTTGTTTAATAGAGGAAAGGGTTGGACTTGAATACCTATCTTGTGGTATATCGTCAAATCCAATTATCTTCAAATCATCCGGGATTTTTTTATGCTTTTTTCTTAGAACAATCAGAGACTCCAAAGCAATGAAATCATTAATCGCAAAAAGTCCATCCGTAGCAGGTTGATTGGTCAGAAATGCTTCTAATTTAGAACCAAAGCTTTCAGAAGAAACATCGGTAGCAAAAATAATTTTTTCATCATCAAAGTTTAAACTATTTTTTTTCAATGCATCTTTAAAACCGACCAACCGTTCCTTAGCAGAGGGGGATTTTCGTTTATGCATTTAAAATCACAGGGTGGGTTACACCAGCTCGAATCAATGTCTCAGTTGCTTCAAAAGTACCTTAGTATCATAGGACCAAATAAAGAAGCAGCGTACAATTGAATGTATGCTGCTTCTTTACTATGCGATACTCAAACTTGCTCCAGGATCTTCGGCATCGATCGCAAAAACGAGTATCAAAAAGAGGGATACTCAACAATTGCCCTGACCGCCGGCTCCAGCTGAAAAAACGAGTATCACTTTTCTTGCTGATCCGTGTTTGATTTCCTCCGATTATATAACTATTCGCTTCTCAAACTAGAACGGTAAGCCACCATAAAACGTATCACGTCGATTCTTTTCTATTTGTCCTCATAGTCGCAAAGAGGCCTAAATGAATATGATAAACAGTATGAGTTTGAGCTACATAAGGTTAGTAACTGGAAGATTGTAGGATAAAAGAAAAAGGCTTGCATTTCTGTGTTGATTTGCAAGCCTAAATATATTATTTATACTTCTGAAAAATCCCGACTAATAAAGTATCTATCGCTTCAGCTAATTCAAATCTAACTTTGTCTGAGGCAGAGAAAGCGTTTCCTAATTGTAAAGTTGTGTAACCGTGAATTATTCCAGTAAGCATATTTAATATTTCAAGTGTTTTGTCTTTGTTAAGACTGCATGATTGAATAAGAGTAGTTAATAATGAAAGATAGTTGTTAAAAAGGCTTGTTGTTTCTTCTGTTCCGTTCCACACAGCCCATTGAATTGTTTCATAAACTCCAGGGTGTTCAATCATATAGTTTAGGTATTCGATAGAAACTAACTTAATTGCTTCTTCCCCTATTTTTCCAACGGCAACTTTCATCATTCTTTCATTCATGTCACGCATACCCTTATGAGCAACTTCTAAAAGAAGTTTATCTAAACTTTCTATGTGATTATATAAAGATGGCGTACGAATGTTTAATTTTTGAGCAACAGATTTTAACGAAACATTATTTAATCCTTTTTCATCTGCTAAGTCTGATGTTGCTTTTATTACTGCTTCTTTAGTGATTTTCATAGTTATGCACCTCATTCAAAATATCATATAAACACAATTTTAGCTAATTGAATTAGTGTAATCAATAACACCATTAGAAAATTATGATTATTTATTGACTATCCCACAAACACAATTTAAAATACTAATTATATTAGTCAAATAACTATTTTAAATAGTATTTAAGGAGTGATTATATGTGTACAAGATTTGTTTACAATGGTATAGATAAAATTGTTGGTTTTAATTTTGATATTGACCTTTCTGAATGGGAACATACTGTAATTACCGAAGAAAATAGATTTTATATTGGTATTAAAATGCCTGACGGTCTGTATCATTCATTTCATGGGGTGAATAAAAATGGTAATGTAGGAACACTTCTTTATGTTCATGGTAATGAAAATGCACAGTATATAGAAGATGAGGATTGTATTACAATATCTGAATTAACAGAAAAATTCATTAAAGCAGAGATTTCTTTTGATAAAGCCTTAGACATTGTTAAAAAGAAAAAAATTATTTATGCACCAGATGCTACTATGCAAGCTATGCTTTCTGATAAAAAAGGACGAGTTTTAATTATTGAACCCGGAATTGGGTATAGATATGGACAAGAAAGCTTTTCACTTATTACAAATTATTCTATTCTAAAACCAGATATAACAAAGCCGTACATTGTTTCTGGGGATACAAGATATGAAGTGGCTAAAGAGTTATTGGCAGGATACGATAAAGATTTTTCAGTAAATGATGCATTTAAAGTATTAAAATCTGTTTCTCAAAAAGACTTGTGGACAACTAGGGTTTCGTTTGTATATTCTACAGAAAAAAATAAAGTATATTATGTCTTGAATAATGATTTTAGTAATGTATTTGAATTTCAGTTTTAATACTAATGGGTTTATAAATTTGCAATTATGATAAGTCTTAAAAATTTATTAACGAGGTTTATTGACTTGATTTCGGTAGTATCGGGGTATTTATTTATGAGCTATCCTTCAGACAATCCAGAAGAGCGGGGGAGTGGCTTGATTTTGGCATCCTCTTCAGCAGCAAAGAAAGCCTTTGGAATTAGCAATGTTTCTCGCGCTCGTGACCTTTCTTTTCCTTATCCGGCGGATCTCATTTACGAAGGTGGCGAAAGCTTCTAAACCCGTAAGCTATTCGTTTCAATGCTTTAAGGAAACGATTCTTTTAGACTAAAGTCTATTCTTGATATCTTTGATAATAATTCTTCGCTTTTTCCATATGAAGTTGAGAAATAATTTTGTAAAAGTGTGTTTCAGAAGTGGGCATACTGCTTAGTTGATCGAGTAACGCATTTATTTTTTGTGAATAGATGGGAAAATCAAAGTAAAGATTTACGATATATGTCATAAAGCGCAGCTGTAAGGAAAAATATAGATTGTCCGCCTTAGTAATAACACGTTCATAAAGCTGCAGACAATCTTTAGCCTCGTCTATATCATTGATCATCAACAACCATTGAATACGATTGAAAAAAAGATCGCTGATTTCTTCATAATATCGTTTCGCTTCAAAAATTTCATATTTTGCTAGTTCATCAAGCAGTCTCGCGTAAAGGCTGCGTTCCTTATCCTTCTCTTTTTCGGAACAGGAAAGAAGGACAAGTTTAGCCAATTTTATTTCTTTTAGTGTCCACATTTTTATTGTATCCAAATAAGTAAGAATCTCTAAAAAGGGAGCACGAGAAAAATTGTAAAAATTGGTATTCGTAATAAGCACCAATAAGTAGGCTTTAATCGCTAGATAACGAATTTCTGTGTGAGTGTGGGATTCGTATTTTCATTCATTTATTATTCAAATCAATCGATTTACGCAGTCATTTTGTTTCATGCGCTATTCAACGTATGTGCCTCAATTTCTAGTATTTCTTCAATCGAGAAAAATATTATCGCGGTAATTCTATTGAGCATTTTCTATCTTTTATTTTTGTTCCATTACCGTATGATCAGTTCAAAAAAGATTTTTAGTTAGAGCTGTTTATGTCGTTGGTCTATTTGAATCCATGTAAAATCTATCTTGAAATATCTCTATAAAAGCTTTCGAAATTAGTTTTTAACAAGGTATAAATGCTTTTATTTAGTAGTCAAGCTGGAACATACGCTCATTTATTTTACAGGAGTTCTAACCGATTGGATGAAGTGAACGCACTTGAAAAGCATTAAAAGTTTAGCCGATTACAAATTTAATTGAAACATAAGGATGTGTACACCAATTTCCGTACACATCCTAACTTTGAAGATTACACTAGATTACCCCATCATTCAATCTTCGTTGCATGGCTTTAACACAATCAGATTCGGAACTGATGATTCCGTCCTGAATCGTGCCCATTTTTTGTTGCAGGGCAAGGCAGGTAGCGGGTCCAAAGTTGCCATCTATTGCAACTTTTAATGTTGATTGCAGTGCACGGATCATGTTCGATCCACCGTGTCCAAATTGAACCGAGGGAATAGATTGATTCGCACGATTTCTGATTTGTCCGCTGATGACGCCGTCTTTGATGTTACAATTCAATACTTCTTGCAGACGTCTCGTAGTGGCAGGTCCCCATGAACCATCGATGGACAACATTCGTTGCTGCCCGATATTTTCGTGAGGTCCGCTAACACTCGTATTTTTTAGTCGAAAATAGCGTACAGGTAAGCCGGAATAATCACCCATCCAGCCGAACGCTTTGGTCACGGCGATATTCTGACAGCCTTTTGAGTAGGTACAGTGCAATGCGTTACCGTTAATATCACCTAAGAAAAATCCGGTATGCCCCGCTGACCCCAGCGATGCACCTTGATGTCCAGCAATCCAGAGATATCCACGGCGAACTTGGGAGCGGCTGATTTCTTCTAATAAGGTGCCTTTTAAGTTGAAGAGCGTTTCGGTGTTTCCAATATAGGCGCCGTTTGGCAGAAAGTCTGCCGCAATCAACGCTCGAAAAACAAAACTGGAGCAATCCATGGAACGTGGGCCCAATCTATGTGACATAGAATAGCAAATTTTTCCTTGCAGGTTTAGTCCGTATTGCAAGGCCGTTTCTGCAGTTGGCAATGTGTTCACCTTCTTCCTATCGAACATTGTTTTCCTGATCGTCCTTATCAGGCGTTTTCCCAACATCCCGTTCGAACACCCTCAGCCATTTCTGCAGCCAAGTGATCTTCAGTCCGAATTCATGGGCATTTTCTAAAATCGAACCGATCTCGTAAATAATTAACAGCGCTGTCCAGATTAATGCTACATTAATTGGCAGAGTAATTCCTACAGTTGGCGCGATTTTGTCTAAGGCAGCGGCGCAAATGATTGTGGAAAAGGTAATGAATTTTGTAAACAAGCCATATAGGTTAATCGAAGACACCCAGGTATGACTTTTCAACGCTTTGACGTATCCGGTGGTGAGGTCCAGGCCCACCATGGTCAGAAAAACGCCCATGATCGGCAGACTTCCGCCGAATAGATAATTGATTAAGGGAATTTGTATCATATAGATTCCTCGCTTTCTAAATTAATTGATAGCCCCTGCGAAAAGAAATTCGCAGGGGCTAATAGCTGTTGATCCCTACGCAGTATGTGATTGTCAATGAACGGATTTAATTGGAAAAAGGCTTATTCCCGCGGTGAATCAGGCGGTCCTTCTTTGTTTTTCCTCCTGATCCGATGAAGCCAATGAAGCAGTCTGTTTTGTTCTTTTGTTTCTTGGCTGGATGGCTTGGCTTCCATTAAGGGCATAGCTACTGGCTGCTGATCGTTAAGGTGGTTATTGTTTGATTGTGGAAGTGATTCTTTTTCTACTTTGATCGCTACCTTTTCTGCGTCCTCAATGGTCGTTAATTGTCTAAAATAGCGACCATACGGCGTTGTTGGTAGTGCGGATAGTTTCGGAGTCGGCAAAGTGAATTCTTCTTCCTTTTTTTCCGCGACTTCACAACAATGGACCTCATCACAGGTCGTTTCCTCAACAGGCTCTCCATCGTAACGAACACCTCTCGTCTCATGTTCTGGATCAAATATCAGAGTTTCTTTATGGGTCAAGACCTTAGCGGTGACCACAGAATCAAATAGTTTTACGCCGTTTTGTGTACAAATATCTAAGTTCGTCAATAATTCGCAAGCTTCTTTGATCTGCGGCGCCGTCAAATTAGGATCAAGATCTCTGTATTTCCAATTGTGGGTGCCGCCATCACTTTTTCCAAAGGTGGCAATTAAATCCTTAGTCATTGTTCTGTTCCTTTCTTTTAAAGTTTAATCTGCGTAGGTAATTTTCAGTAATAATGGTTTTATCAAGGTTCGCCGGTTTCTTCTGGTCGGACGATTGACATAAGGGAGCGAGCAACAGAGACGATCTTCTCACCGAATTTTTTTACTGGAAAAACTCTCAGTTTCAAAGTCTTCCATTCCGGTGCCATAAAGTAGTCTTCAAAATAATAAAAGAGACGTTTCATGGTGCGGGTAGCTTTGGTGTGCATAAATACCTCGCGGACAAGATCCTTTAGAAAGTGATCAAACTCCGCCGCTCCTAGTTGGCAGCGAACTTTTAAGGCTAAAATATATTTAATCGTGACACTGCTGTTTTGTGTTTCATGGTAGAAATTGGTGATTCTCTGTTCAAGTGTTTTGGCTTTTAAGTTGAATAACTGCCGAAACGACAGTGTTTGTAAGACATTCATTGATTCTCATCCTTTCATTCGTAGAGGAGGGCGGCGATAGCGCCGCTGCTCCTCAAAGTATTTGGTTAAAAAATAATCGTTTCAATCGTTTCGACGTACTTCGCACTTTCGACAGTGTTGAAGAGGTCTGCGCCATCTTTATGGCAAAGCTTGACGTCGGTTATGCGTTGCAGTAATCCTTTGATCTCTGTATCGGTCTTTTGAGTATCGGGATCATTGAAGCTCCAGGTGTGGTTCTTCCCTAAGCTGTTTTTAAAGGTTGCGACGAGTTTTAGCATTTTTTTCCTTCCTTTCTATGATTTATTTGGTGTAGCGTGATTGACTGGTTAGAATCACGCCGTCTAGCTGGCTGCCTTCAACTGATAGTGATTTCATAATTTCACCCAGTTCAAGGACCTTCTCTTCGCTAGGCTCATCCATCACATTTGTAAAGGTGATCTTCTTAGTTTTTTCTCCGCCTGTATCGATTTCTACTTGTAGTTTATTGCCGATCGTTTGAATCATGGTTGTTTCCTCCTAAATTTTTTTGTTTCCGGCCGGTGACTAAAAGATAAATGATTTCTAAAAAAAGTGCGAATCGCAAATTGACCAAAAGGGGGTCAATTTGACCTGTTTTTGGGTAAAAAGTGCTGTTTTTGATGAAAAAGCGGTCAAATTGAAGGTATAATGGTCAATTTGCGATTTTACAAGTGGTATCGTAATGTAGTATAATGAAAATTTTATATAAAACGCTTACATTGGTTGCTATAACCAATTATCCTCATAATCCTCGTCAGACTCCGCGATCAGGTCGGGAAAATGATATAGTGCATAACTAATTTCGTACTGCTTTTTTAGCTTGCCTATGGGGGTGATGAATTCTTGCAGGAGAGGTCGTTTGCTTAAGTAACGAGCGAATGGTGTATTCGGCAGGTCTAGGAAATCAAGAGGTGTTGTGCCAGGGCGAGTAGTATGGAAGCTTCCACGTGAGATAGTAGCTAGAAGTAAGGAGGCGATTTCGGCATGTTTCGTGACTCGTCGTTTACTGATAGGAAGCAGCAGGATCAGTCCGTTTATCATTTCGACAAAGTATTGACCGTCATGTTTAAAGATAGTGAGAATCTTTAGTGGATTGAGCCAGATGGTTTGATCTGCACTTTCAAGAGGAAAGAGTGCGAAATTTGGACAGAACCACGGGATTTTGTACTGCCCGAAATATTTGAGCCGTTTAAGACTATCGGAAATGATGGCATAATCGGGGTAGCAATGTGCAGAAGCAAAGGAATGTAATGTCGTGAGAATACTTTTATTGTTAATAAATGTACCATTATCTGTAACAATCAAGATCTCAGTAGTGTCAGGTATCGGAGTGATGCACAGGATCTCTTGAATCTTTGATGGGATAAACAGCAATGTGTCGTGTAGATATTCTTCCCATTGTGGTGACCATTGCTTGTCATCTAGAAAAACGAACGGCTCTAACTTTTTCATAAATAATTCCCCCTCTTAATGCGAATTTTTTGTAAATGCGTAATTACGTCTCTACAAGCAAAAGTATAAAACTAGAGGAAAAAAGAGGATATAGGAATAGTTATTTAAACGAATTTTTTGTAAAAATTGTCCAGTTTTTGTGACAAAATGAGCAAATTTTTGTTTACTAAAAGAAAATCGAATAAAAATGCGTATAGGATCACGAGGTATTTTTTCATTTCCTAAGTATGCTAACTTCAATAAAATTAAAGAGTATCAGAGTATTAAAATAACTATTTAAAAAAGGTGAATCTATCTTTCATACTTTCCTTGTATCTTTGCTGGAAAGACTGCCATCATCTAAGCGATAACAGATGTTTAGAAAATGGTTAACAATATGTAGGCTAAGAATTTAACTATCGTTCATTATCCACAAAAAATTTGAAGCAGAAGCAATTGCTAAGACACCCCTTAGTAATTGCTTCTGCTTCTTTACTGTTATTCAGAATAATCAAACGTATCCTGCAGCGTGCCGTCTTGTTTATAGACTTTCACCGAAGAGTTTTTGTTTTTCGCAATTTCCTTCGCTCGTTCTACGGCCTGCTCCTTTTTGTCGAAGGTGTCGCTGGCTTGACTGGCTTTTTCGGAAATGACGATCCAATGATCTTCTTGATATTTGACTAAAACGTCGGCATTCATCAATTTTTTTGCATTTTTATCATGGTCGTGAGAATCATTTTTTTGTGGTGCTTTGGCTTTTTGAAAATCTTTCTTCTCTGCGGCAGAAGCATTGTCATACCATTTTTCTGCTTGACTGGTGGCAATCGGAATTGCACGATCATCTGGATAACCATCATCTAGCAGAGCATTCGCGATATCAATGGCTTTTTTTCGAATCAATGGGTCTAGGTTTTTCATTGAGGCTGGGTAATCATTCATATTCCAAGGCATACATACGTCCTCCTTCAATAATTTATATATCTACCTTACTATGGAAACGATTGATTTGAAATTAATACGCTTATAGAAAAAAATACACGCCCGTTTATGGACGTGTAGGTTCAATCTTTCCGAATTTTCGAAATGTGTTTGCTGCGTCCGCCAATTTTAGTAGCAAAATGGTCGGATTCTTGTTTGCTTTGGAATACCCAAAGTTTCTCAGGGTCTTTTTCACGGGTGCGCTGACCTTCTTTATCAATATAACCATGGAGGACTTTGACAACATACATAAGATCACCTGCTTTTTTTAGTTTAGCTATTAGTATACGGAGTGAAAAAACGAAAGCAAATCATTTGCCTGCGGATTAAGAGAAATTTATACTTGGGCTTTTTTATTGCTTGATTGAGATAGTCTTCTAAGATGTATCGGTGACGGTAAAGCCCAGTAAAAATGGCTTTGAAACAACTAGATTTAGCTTTTTCAGAAGTTTCCGTTTTTTTCAGTTGGAATGCCCGTATCCTATTCTCTTCTTGCTAAGCTTATTAATGATACTAGAATGTCCTCTTACTCTAGTATTAGATAATCAGTCAACGAAGTGATAGATGAACTCTTCATAAAGTTACAGATGTGTGACGATAGAGCTGATTAAATGTAATTTCCTAAGTAAGGTGAAGAGGGTAATGTATTGAAATCGTACTTCTCGATCTCGGCTACGTGTTTGGTGAAAGCATGGAGAGATTCAGTCAACATGATATTGACCGTATCGCCGGCAGTCAGCAGACCGATAACAGGGATTTTCAGCATCGTTGCGATTCCGATTTCATAAGCGGTTCCTGGGTCGGTAATTTCGTGTTCATAATCTAAAATAGCGACGATAGCATCGGCTGTTTCAATATGATGCATATCCTTAAAATAGGTCTCGCTTGCCCATTCCGGTGTGAAGGCTTCGTACTCGCATGTTTGGTCTAAACGTGGAGAATGAAATTCGGTAACAGTTGGGTTGTTCTTCAAGGCTTTTTCCACTGAGTGAATTAGAGAAATTTGTTCCTTAGAGAAAAATGGCCCTGCTAAATAAATTTTCATTAGGCAACAACTCCCATCTCAGATAATTCGATACAGACTTTATTGATCAATGATTGGTAATCGTCTGAGATCAATATGTGTTTGATTGCTTGATAGTCAATGAAATCTTCATTTGAAGCCTTAATCAGAAATTCGATCAAGGACTGATAGTAGCCGTCAATATCAAGGATAGCGATAGGTTTTGGCGGAACAAGTCCAATGGCGATTGAGCTCAGTAAATGAAATAATTCTTCCAGTGTTTCTAGTCCTCCAGGTAAGATCAAATAGGCATCTGATTTATTGATCAGAAGTTGTTTTTTCTCATCCATTGTTTCAGTAAAAATAAATTCATTGATCTCTTTACGAGAAAGATCATCATCAAAGAATCCACGAGAGCAAATTCCGGTCACATTTCCGTGCTTATTGATAACACCATTGCTTACTGCTCCCATTAAACCGCTGATTGAGCCGCCAGAAACTAAGTCCAATCCTTTATCAGCGATATACTCGCCAATACGTTCTGCAAGTTCTTTATATTTTGCTTCTTTTCCATAGCATACGCCACAAAAAACTGCTAATTTCATAAATATTACCACCAATCTTTTTCTTTGAGAGTTCATCATAGCTCTAAAAAAATTAAAATAAAAGACTAGATATTGTATTAGAATTGTGTTATTAGCTAAAAACATACAATATGTTGTGTTTTGATTAAAGGGCGTACTTGATTAATATGAAATTTTTTTACTGATTTATTAATACATGCAGGTTATTATTTTTAGTTTTCTGCTGTGGTGGTGAAGGGAACAGCTTTACGGTCAATATGAATGATGCGTCTGTCTATCGACCAAAAATCGGCAAAAAAAAGACAATCAATGGTGAACACTACTGATTGTCTTTTTTAGGTTATTTTTTTTGAAAAATCTGATTTATAGCATTCATTTTCTCCAGGGCGGGTCTAATTTTTCTGCGAGAGATTAAACAGGAATGATATTGATCAAAATAAACTACACCTTCTGATCGATCAATCTGTGCAATATTTTCTAAGTTGACGACGAAAGAGCGGTGGACCTTAAAGAAACGTTCATCCAAACTTTCGATTTCACCAAGTGTCGCATAAAAATTGACTAAACGAGATTTGCAAATAAGCCGCAGTTTATGAGAAATCTCAGTTGTTTCAAAATAAAGAATGTCAGAGAAGGGGACTTGGAAATTGCTGTGCTGATTGCTAAAAAAGAACGTTTCTTCTTTTTTTTCACTAGCTCGGTTATTTAAAAGGTTCTCAAAACAGTCAACTAAATGCTGTTTGATAGTATCAATGGGACTGTCTTTAGCAATAAAATCAAAAGCAGAAACCTTATAAGCATAAGTAATTGGCGCAAATTCTGAATGAGTGGTAATAAAGACGATCACTCCATAAGGGTCCATAGTCCGAATCTGACTAGCGATTTCTAACCCCTTTTTCTTTTCTCCATTGATTTCTATATCGAGAAAGTAGATGTTTTGATCAACGGTTTCTTGAACTTTTTTTAGTAGAGTTTCTGGTCTTGCAGTGGTAACGATTGATTTCGCTGGCCAACGTTTTTCTAAAAGGATTTCGCGAATGACTAGCTCTAAACGTTGCTGATGCATGATATCGTCCTCTAATAAAAAAATGTTCATCGTGGGATTTCCTCCTTGATCATCAAAATTTGTCGAAATACACCATCCTGATATTCTGTCTGCAATGAAAGATTTGTATAGTTTTGAAGAATTGTTTGGATCGTGGCTAAACCTAGACCACGATTTTTCCCTTTAGTTGAAAAATCTTTATCGAAGATTCTTACGATATCAATTGGTTCATCAGAACAGGAATTTTCAATAGTAAGTTGTATCTCTTTTTCCTTTTTATTTTTCAAAAAGACAATCGTTACAAAAGGATTTTCAGCGTCCTCAGCAGCTTCAATCGCATTATCTAATAAAATGGAAGTGATGCGCACATAATCTAAAACCTCAATTGGCTCATCTTGAATAATATCCTCAATTTCTAAATGGACAGGGATATTTTTCTGCCACGCTTGAATAATGTGGGTGGAAAATATCCCTTTTATCGGTAGAGTCTTCAGATTATTCAATTTTCCTAGGGCATAATGCTCATCCTCTAAAACGATACCTTCCGTTTCCAATATCCGCGTGTACGTATCTTCAATCACAGACAAATCTTTTGTTTTGATACTCTGATTCAAGCTAATCAGCACATTATGATAATCGTGACGAAAACTTCTAAGCTCATCGAACATTGCTTCGATTTGCTGAACATAAGAGGTCAAGTCAGCCAACTGATTATCTTTGAGCTGTTGGATGCGCTGTTTGTCCAGCTGACGAGTTTTGATGTTCAAATAGATTACCAATAGGACGATGACTAAGATGAATATAGCGATCAGATATTTTCGAATGGGGTTTTCGTCTTTTAAAATATACTTTTCTATCCAATAATTCCCGAACTGAATGATACAACATAGAGTTAGTAAAACATTTATAAATAATAGAAAAACTTGATTCCAACTATCCTGAAACTTCTCTAAAAGGGAGATGCTAGGTTTAATCAATCGCAATAAAACGAGATTGCATACTATTGAAAAAATGGGCGAGACGGCAATGTTTACTAGGTACATGTATTGATCAAAAAGTTTTTCTCCAATAATAAAACTAATTGACGAGTTCATGAAATAAGCAAAAACAACATAAGAGAATATTGTGTATATACCGAAAAACCAGATTAAATTAATATTACAGTCTTTGTTTAACTTTTTTCCAATAAACAAAAAATAAATCATAATTGCTACAAAAATCCCGTAACTAAAGATTAGATAAACTAGAATCGAAATTACGGGAAGAATAATCATTACTCTGATAGGAATCTTTTTGTTTATTAACTTAGAATAGATAAATAACTGAGAAAAATTTTCTATAGAAGTTAATAGGAATAACGTAAGGATTCCCATTCTATTTTTTCATTTTTAAGTTTTTTAGTTTTGGATTTTTTGGTTCATATCCCCACATGATACAAGGTCCGCCTAATAGAGTAGTAGAAGCAGTGACAAGAGTTTTTGAAATGTTCTTTTTCAGTTGATTACGGTTGTACTTGATAGTTTTCATAATTTTTATAGCTCCTTTTATTTAATTTATAAAACAGTGGATGAATCATGATGATTTCCACAAATAACCCGGTGATCATTAATGTTCCTATTTCGTTATTTACAAAAAATACAGCTATGAAGATAGCTAACAAAGCACTTAAGAAAGAAAATATACGTTTCCTTTTACGTTCACTTACGCTAACCAAGGGATTTTTTTCAGTATCCGCTGGAGCGTACAATAAGACGTAGCATAGGATCACGAGGGAAAGAATCGTCATCCAAAAGAAAGATAAGCTAAAATCCATTTTTTGAAGTATAAATGGAATGCCAACAAATGTTGTGATACCAAAAATAGAGCAATTAATGGTTGACTTCGCGTGCCAACCCCCAGCATGCCACCTCAAAAGAACGTAGGGCAGGTTCATGATAAATGTTTCAAATAGAACCCCTAAAAGATAAGCGATTACATAAACCTGGACAGTTTTGAAGATATTAATCAAAAAAATTTCCAGAGAATAGGCGACATTTTCATATTCATCTTCTGTCATATACTTCTTTGCTTGGATCTTATTTAATAAGAAAAACGTGAAGGTATGTGTCATTGTCTCACCTCTTTTGAGTAACTTTGTGTTACTTTTCGATTGTAAAGTATTTGCTTAATGACTACAACGAAAAAACGTGAATAGGCTAAATTACTCCTACATGATCAATTATACTTCTTGTTCGGCTAATAAAAAATCTTTAAGAGAGTCTTTTAATGGAGCATATTTTCTTCTGGAAAAGGGACAACTATTGTTAGAATGATCTTCTAAAAAGTAAATGTTTCGATCGTATTTGTTAATCTCTCGGATCATATACAGGTTAACGATAAAGGAGCGATGACAACGAAATAGCCAGCTTTGACTTGTATCTTCGAAGTCGTTTAAGTCGCCTGAAGCATAATGCTTCTCTTCTTTAGTAACAAAGCATAACGTATGGTTTTTCGCAGGATCTATAGTGATATATAGCAATTCAGTCGCTTGGATAACAACTGGCCCTTTTTTTGTTTCTAAAAAAATCGACGTCCGCATTTTTTTCTCCCCTTTTTAAGAATAATAATAGTGAGTTGAAGATGATTTGTTAAGACTTATACCGCGAATGGTTCAATTTCAATCGTATACGGTATGTTTTGAGTTTTTAATGGTTTGTTGTTTCAAATTCTATGCAAGAAAATTGAAGGACGAAATGGCTGGTGTTAGTGAGAGCATGATCTAAGCAAACAGAGCAGTGGGAAAATATTCAAAAGATGAAAAAAGTGATGAATCGCGGAAGCAGAGATCATGTCAAAATATGATTGGGAATTTTTGACATGTAGCTGTGCTTAGCGAAAAATATTTGATCTCTTGGTATTCAAGAACACTTAGGGCATGATAGTATTCAAATTACGAAGGAAGATAAGATCGTCTGCTATGTCTGATAAGCAAACTGTTGAAGCATTAGTCAAACCAATTTCAATAGAGGCTATTAATGTAGGAAAGTAGAGAACTTGAATATTGATAAGTACAACCTTTTTTAAAAGGATGCTCAGGAATCACTATGAGGAGGAACTATCATGAAGAAAACATTTGTCTTGGCTCCAGACTCTTTTAAAGAAAGTATGACTGCAAAAAAGGCCTGTGACGCGATGGAACGAGGAATTCGCAATGTGTTTCCCGAGGCCGAAGTCATTCAGGTTCCAATGGCAGATGGAGGAGAAGGGACGGTTGATGCGTTAGTTGACAGTAGCAAGGGCGCAAGAATCGAAGTGACCGTTTCTGGTCCGCTGCCGCCGGAAAAAGTTTTGACCTATTATGGCCTATTGGGTGATAAAAAAACAGCTGTAATAGAAATGGCTAAAGCTAACGGTATCGAACAATTGGCAAAAGAAAAAAGAAATCCTTTGCTTACATCAACTTATGGTACCGGAGAAATGATCAAAGCAGCGTTGGATCAAGGCGTTGAGAAAATTATTATCGGTATCGGCGGCAGCGCGACAAATGATGGCGGTGCAGGAATGGCACAGGCGTTGGGCGCTCGTTTCTTAGATGAAGACAACCATGAATTACCGCTGGGCGGCGCAGCATTGAAGGCATTAGCTAAGATCGATACAACTAAGCTTGATCCTAGGCTTAAGGATACGGAGATCATTATTGCCAGCGACGTGATCAATCCACTGATAGGTCCAAAGGGGGCTTCGGTTGTTTTCGGTCCGCAAAAGGGCGCCACACCATTGATGGTGGAAGAGTTGGATCAGGCGCTGGCTCACTATGCGACGGTAATTGAAAGAGATTTAGAGATAAAGATAAAAGAACAACCTGGTGCTGGAGCCGCTGGTGGATTAGGCGCAGGACTTTTAGTTTTTACAGGAGCGAAGATGCATTCTGGCATTGATTTAGTCATTGAATTGACTGACCTAGAGGAAAAGATTGCACATGCTGATTACGTGTTTACCGGTGAGGGCGGAATGGATTTTCAAACAAAATTTGGCAAGACTCCCTATGGCGTGGCAAAAATCGCGAAGAAATACAATAAACCAGTTTTTGCTTGTGCTGGTTTTATCGGCGAGCAAGTCGATGTGCTGTATAAGGAAGGGATCACGGCGATTTTTGGTATTTTAGCTAAAGCTGGCCCACTGGAAGAGGCTCTGGCTTTAGGCGAAATAAATTTGGAACGAACGGTTGAAAATATCGTTCGTGTGCTAGGTGTACGGCGAAGGCTCTTCTGATAGGTAATAAATGAATAATGATTGTAGGAAAAGGCGTTCTAAAAAGAATGCCTTTTTTTCTACTTGTTTTTAGTTAAAACAGACATGATTCAAGAAATCTTTCTTTTAGATAAAAATACTTAAGAAATGAATCGATTTTTTCAAACAACAAATTTCCAACGAATAAATGAAGCTTTTTCTGTTATTTCTTTTTAATTGGTTGAGTTTTCTGTAATAAAAACAAATTCTTTTCGTTTGTATTGTTTCTTTTAAATACAAGATTAGAGTTATAAGTGGTAAATAATGAATTTTATTTCTATTAGAATAATATTTGATTCGTAAGTAACTATACACTATAATAAATCCATTAATATATTCTTATTTTTTAGTAATAAAACAATTAATTTAATTTTTAAATCCTTTTTCGAAAAGAAAAAATAATTCAAATGCAAGAAAGAGAAGGAGAAAATAATGCAACTATTAGTGTTAACTAAGGTTCCTTTGTATGAAGAAAATTTTGAGAATCAATTGAAACAATTAGGAAATGAAGTCTACTGCTCAAGTAAGCTGTTGGAAATGATAAGACTAGATACTTTTAACAAACAATTTTTAACACAATTTGAAGGGATAATTTTCAGTGAAACATTGGTTGAAAAGGAAATTGATGAGTTGATCAAAGCATTGTCTAAAGGTCGATTTAAGTTTTTCCGTCGTGTGATTAATAATGATTGCGATGAAAGAATGAAGTCCAAGTATGATGCCTTGATTCCTGCAAGTTCGAATTTGGAAAATTTGAGGGATATTTTACAAATTGTTGAATTATCTCGTTTGGAAAATCAAAAGAAAGAACAGGCTCAGCAGCTTAGTGTTAGACAGAAATTATCTGATTTGACCTTAAAATTAAAGCAAAAGGAGATTGTCTACTATTTGATCCAAGCGGGCGATCGCGTTGTTTCTAGAGAAGAGCTTAGTCGTCAAATCTGGAGAAAGGAACCGAATGCCTCTGTTTTGGCAAGCTTATCTAAAGTTGTTTCTAAAGTAAATGAAAAATTAGAGCATGAGTTCGGTCATGAAGCGATTCAAACACTCTGGGGAAAAGGTTATCGCTTGAATAAAGAATTTTTTGATCATTTTGAAAATGATCTTGGAGTAAAAATTAAAACAGTTACGAGTTCTGAAATAGAAAAAACGAAGAAAAGTAGCTGAAAAATCTTAGATGTTGAAAGTTTTTAATGACTTAAACATTACGGCTCAGCTGATAAAGATTCTTTATATAGAAGTCTTTTGATTCATTTTTCTCAAATAAAAAAGGAAAAAACCGTAGACTTGGGCCATAGCTCAAGTTTACGGTTTTTTAGGCTGCAGTCGATAAATCGAGATTTTTTTCATTAAAGGTATCGCCATGATCTAAATCACCATATTTATATCCGCGTTTGAACCAGTTGATGCGCTGCTCACTAGTTCCGTGCGTAAAGCTGTCGGGAACAACGTAGCCCTGATATTCTTTTTGCAGGGTATCGTCGCCGATCGCATTGGCTGCGGTGATGGCTTCATCAATGTCGCCTTCTTCTAAAATCGGTTGACCTTCATAGGTTTCTCCGGCTAGATATTTCGAAAAGCATCCAGCTAAATAATCGGCTTGCAGCTCTAAGCGAACACTGTATTTATTGTACTCAGTCTCAGAAACGCGTTTGCGAATTTTATCTAATTGAGCGGAGATGCCCAGCTCGTTTTGAACATGGTGACCCACCTCATGGGCAATGACATACGCCATAGCATAATCGCCTGTTGCTCCGTATTTATTAGATAGCTCATCCGCAAAGCTCAGATCTAAGTAAACGTTCTGATCTGCCGGACAATAAAATGGACCTACTTGCGAGCTGGCTTGTCCGCAGGCCGAATTGACACTATCAGTAAACAAGACGAGCTTTGGATTTTGATAGGCTTCATTCAGCTCTTCAAACTCCCCATTCCAATAGTCTTCTAAATGAGCAAAGACGACAGCAGCGAACTCTTTTTGCTCCGTATATTCCTTTGAAGAAACATTTTCTGTTTCATAAGTTGCTGGTGTAACCCCGCCGCCTAATGTATCAGTAACGGTGCTTAAATCTCCGCCCGATAAAAAGAAGACGATCACAGCAATCAAAAAGACACCAATCCCGCCGCCAGTTGCTATTTTCCCGACTGGTCGTCCGCCGCCTGAACGGTCCTCCACATTGGAGCTTTGCCGATCCCCACGCCAACGCATAACATTTCCCCCTTTTTTCTATTAACTATAGTTTAGTCGAAAAGCCCATAGAACCAAAGAATTAAGCCTAGTGTTTTTAAATCTAGTACGTTTTCAGAGTAGATTAACGGTGTTTATTTGATAAATGAGAGAGACTGTTAGAAATAATCATTGATTCTTTTAGTTTGAGTTTATTTTCACTTTTTCGAGTATATATATACGATTAGCATAAAACGGAAGAATGACGATTTAGCTTGATATCTCGTTTAACAGGCGGTATAACAATGTTTTTATATTCATTCAATAAATTAAAAAATATTATTGAAATGTATTTGTAACATTTCTTTTATATGCATGATATATCCCTATGGTAGAATTACTTCTGACGTTATGCGATCTAACATTTTAAATCTACATAATAGCCGGAGGAATAATTAGTGAAAAAGAGTTTATTATCAGCATTGTTGGTATGCACAATCGCAGTATCAGCAGTACCGAATATTGCACTAGCAGATAATTACGATCAACAGATCCAAGAAAAAGATCAAAAGATCAGTGAATTACAAGGAAAACAATCTGGTGTTCAAACACAAATTGACGAATTAACAAACGAAATTGCAACAGTTAGCGGAAAAGTAAAAGACTTAGAAGCAAAACAAGATCAATTAAATAAAGATACAATGAAATTACAAGAAAAAATCGCCATTTTAAAAGTGCGTATCGCAAAACGTAACGAAGTCATTAAAAATCAAGCACGTGATACCCAAGTAAAGGGACAAGCTTCTAGCTATGTTTCTGCTGTTTTAGAGGCAGATTCATTATCAGATGTGATTGGTCGTGTTCAAGCGATGTCAACCATGGTGAAGGCGAACCATTCATTGATGGAACAACAAAAAGCCGATGAAAAAGCGGTTGAAGCAAAAGTTAAAGACAATGAAACAAAAGTCGCTGAAATTCAAACAAACCAAAAAGAATTAGAAGCACAAAAAAATGAAATTGCAAACAAACAAGCTGAATTGAATGTTGTGAAAGCAAATTACGCTGCAGAACAAGCAACAGCTGAACAAGATAAGTCTAAATTGAAAAAAGAACAAGAAGCGGCCAAAGCAGAACAAGCACGCATCTTGAAGGAACAAGAAGAAGCGGCCAAAGCTCAAAAAGCTGAAGAAGCACGCCAAGCGAAAGAAGCGGCGAAAGCCCAAAAAGCCTTCGAAGAATCTCAAGCAAAAGCTGCTGCAGAACAAGCAAAAGCAACAGAAGAAAGTTCAACAGCATCTTCAACTGAAGCTTCATCAAGTGCCAGTGAAGAAAGCGCAACGTCATCTTCTGCAACAGTTGAAAAAACTGAGCAATCAAGTACAGCTAAAACATCAACACCAGAACCAACACCTGCTCCTACTGTAAGCACAGGCGGTAGCAAAGTAGATCACACTGGTTCAGGCAATGCTTATGCAGTAGGTCAATGTACTTGGTATGTTAAAAACGTTGCACCTTGGGCTGGAACTTATTGGGGTAACGGTTGTCAATGGGGTGCCTCAGCTGCTGCTGACGGATTCCAAGTAGACGGAACACCTGCCGCTGGTTCGATCGTTGTCTTCGCACAAGGTCAATCAGTTGGAACATGGAATGCTGATCCAGCATACGGACATGTTGCCTATGTTCAATCATACAATGCGTCAAACAATACTATCACTATTACTCAAGGCGGTATGGGCTTCCCATCACCAACTGGGCCAAATACTGCGACATTAAGCGCAGCCGGTTTACAATATATTCATCCATAAGGATAAGACAAAGAGCTTCCGAGAAATCGGAGGCTCTTTTTTTGGTGTGCGCCCTGCATGGGTGAAAACTTGGTGGTGAAAGTCCACTACAGGCTTGGCAGTAGGAACTGTTAGCGAAAGACAAGGTGGCAATCGTGAGGTTGTGGCTGAAGGAAGTCGGACGCAAACTCCTGAACTGACGAACAGAAACTAGATACAAGGCTGAATTAGGTCGGATAAGTCTTCATCACAAGACAAAGTCCAATACTGCCCGAAACCTATACAGTAAATCTAGCAGTTACATAGGAGGAAAGTTTTCACTCTTACCGGGGGAGATCTCATGAGGGTGTTGTGGGCGTTGAATGAAAACAAACCAGCACAACGATCATGGCGACATGATGGTGAATCATGAGAAGTCAGCCGAGGTCATAGTAGTAACGACACTGACCGTTACGAAGGACTGAACAATAAGAATCTTGAATAATTTAGGAGGTGTGAGAAGATGCGACGACCGCAGAAAACAAGAAAACTTGGCTATCATCAAAGAGCTAGTGTGGAACACGAAGGGTATGATGAAGTGCGCAGCACTTCTTGCGGTGAACAGAGGAAACAAGATGGTGTAGAAAATCTGTTTGGGAGAATTCTAGAGCGGAATAATCTCAATCAAGCGTATCTTCAAGTAGTCAGAAATAAAGGGGCGGCTGGTGCAGATGGGATGACCGTCGATCAACTGCTTCCTTACTTGAAAGAGCACCGCGAGGAATTACTATCCAATTTACGCCAAGGGAACTATAAACCTCAGCCTGTTTTGCGAGTAGAAATACCGAAACCAAACGGCGGTGTAAGAAAACTAGGAATTCCCACGGTTATTGATCGTATGCTTCAACAGGCAATCAATCAAGTGTTACAACCGCTATTTGAACCAGAATTCTCAGATAATAGTTATGGGTTTCGCCCAAATCGCAGCGCACATGACGCAGTGAAGAAAGCAAAATCTTATTATGAACAAGGTTACCGATATGTGGTGGACATTGATATGAAAGCCTACTTTGACACCGTAAATCACGATAAGCTGATGTATTTCATTGAGCGGAAAGTAAAGGACAAACAAGTCCTAAAACTGATCCGTCAATACTTAATGAGTGGTGTAATGGAAAATGGACTCATCACAACAACGGAAGAAGGAACGCCCCAAGGAGGCAATCTCTCTCCCCTGTTAAGTAACATCTACCTGAACGAATTTGATCAAGTGCTAGAAAATCTAGGACATAAATTTGTTCGATACGCCGATGACTGCAATATCTATGTTAGAAGCAAACGAGCAGGACAGCGTGTGATGAAGAAATCCATTCAATTTCTCGAAGAACAACTAAAGTTGACGGTAAATCGAGAAAAGAGTGCGGTAGGAAGCCCATTGAAACGAAAGTTTCTTGGATTCTGCATTCTGCCAACAAAGAAAGGTATTAAAATTCGCCCTCACGCAAAAGCAAAACAGCGTGTGAAAAGCAAGCTCAAACAACTCACTAAAAGAAACCGTGGAAGAAGTATCCAACTTATTTTAAAAGAAATCAAGCAACTAATGACTGGTTGGATCAACTACTATGGAATTGGTGAGATGAAAGAATTCATGAGGGAGTTAAACGGTTGGTTGAAGCGAAGAATCAGACAATATATTTGGAAACAATGGAAGAATCCAAGAACCAAAAGGAAAAATCTGATTCGTTTAGGGATCGATAAAGCGAAAGCGTATGAATGGTCAAATACAAGAAAAGGTATTTGGTCAATCTCCAAAAGTCATATTCTTCATCGATCATTAACAGACAAAGAACTGGCCCACCAAGGATATGAGGACATCTCCTTGAAGTACCAGTTCGTACACTCAACTTATTGAACCGCCGTATACGGGTCCGTACGTACGGTGGTGTGAGAGGGGCGGAAGGTCAGTTGGCTTTCCCCTCTACTCGATTCTAACCTATAAGGAACATAAAAATTTCACATGAATAAATCGCTTTAGAGTAGGTAGATACATATTCAGCTTCACGAACGAGCTTTTCTACGCATACAGTTACTACTAAACTTCATTAAGCAAAATAGGCACGGCAATAAGTAAAAGCTGATCGAGTTCGCGAATTCTTTTTTAATGATCCGTGAATCACTATTAAAGTTTTGGAATTTCGGTATAATGAACAGGTATGATTTTTTTTTACATAGAAAGGACCATTGATAGATGCTTACAAAGCTTTCAAATTACATAAAATCCGATTTAATCGAGGCTGAAATAAATGCAGGAAAGGATCAAGACACCCTGCAGCAATTGGTCGCTCAAAATGGCGGTCATCCCTTCAGTGAGGATCAGCTGGCAGCGATTCGTTTTCCGATGCAGACGCATCTACGGATTATTGCCGGTGCTGGCAGCGGCAAGACCCAGACGATTTGTGCCAAAGCAGCTTATTTAGTGCTGGAAAAATCCGTCGATCCCAAGACAATCATGATGTGTACCTTTTCTCGCAAGGCGAAGCTGGAAATGGAAGCGCGGGTCAATCACTATTTGAGCGGCTATGCCCGTATCAGCGTTCAAACCTTTCATGGCTGGTTCAATGCCGAGTACAATGAGTTAATCCGTCAATTTCCCGCAGCGAAGCAGTGGGGAATCGCAGGTACGATCGACGAAGAGCACTATTATCAAACTGTCAATCAATTGATTAAAAAATATCGCTTGTATAATTTCGATAAATTCGAAGAACGTCCGATTGTTTCCCGAATTAGTTATTGGCGTAATATGGGGTATTCCGATCAGGAGATGGTGGATTTTGTCGCGCAGCATTTTGATCAGGAGGAACTTCTGCTAAATCAAAAGCTGAGTGTGGTTTTTCAACAATTTTTAGCCGAGCTGGAGTTGCTGAAAAAGAAGGAACAATTTATTAATTTTGACGATATGCTGTACAATCTCAAACTGATTTTGGAAAACGATAGGGCAGCGCGAGCCTTTTTGCAGGAAAAGTATCGCTATATTTTTATTGATGAATTTCAAGATATCAATCCATTGCAGAAACAAATCGTGGCGTTGATTTGTCCTCCTGATAAAATCGCTGAAGAGAAAAATTCAGGGAAACTGATTATCGTTGGAGACGACGATCAAAGTATTTATTATTTTCGGGGTGCGGAACCGAGCTATATCAAAGCGTTTGAACAAGAATATCAGCAAACGTCCTTGAAATTAATGACCAATTATCGTTCGGAGGCACCGATTGTAGAAGCGGGAAATCGGCTGATACAACACAATGCCCATGATCGTTTAGAAAAAACGATGATCGCAAGTAAAACGACAAGGGCACATGATTGCTATGCCATTGGTTTTTCTGATGATGAGGAAGAGGCCGCGTGGATTGGAAGAAAAATTCAAGAACTGGCGAAAAATACGCCGCTGAGAGATGGCAGTCCAGATTATCGGGAGACGATGGTTTTGTACCCAACTCGTGTGCAATTGCGTTCATTATTGAAGCAACTGAAAAAACAAAAAATTCCTTTTGTGACGCCAACCAATGATGATTTGCTGGGAATCTTCGGTTTGCCCTTGTTCAAGACCCTTTTTCAACAATTGGACATGCTGGCAGCAGCTACGACGATTCAGCAAAAAAATGAAGCACTAAGAAAAATTATCCAACAATACGCTTTTTATCATTTCATCAAATTTGGCGCCAGCGCTAAGTTCAGCGAGGAATTATTCAATCAAAATAAATTCAAGATTAATGATCTCGTCGCTTTTTTAATCAGTGAACGTAAGCTGTCACAAGCAGCTCAAAATCAAGCGAAGCAATTCTTTAAGCAAATCTATTTGTTTTATCAAGGCAAGCAGTTAGAGCTTGCGCCGTTATCGGCTGCATTACTTTCGACACCGAAATTCAAAAAGGAGTTGAGTGAAGAAGAAGCAGACTGGCTGAACAAAGAATTGACGGCAGCTGGTGATTGGCCGGGACTCTTGGCGGCTTATCAGCAGGCTAGTGAGCAAAATCAAGGCATGAAAAAACGTCTCAATGATTACGATCAGGATAAATTGAACGCTGTTTATCTGCTATCGATCCACGCTAGTAAAGGATTAGGTAAGAAAAATATTTTCATCAAAGGGGTGTATCAAGATGCGCTGCCCAACCATCATACGGTCAAAAAGGCAGAGTGTGATCTGAAGAAGGCTAAGGAAGAAGCTGCTCCGCCTACCACAATGGAAGAGCAGCGCCGTTTGATGTATGTTGCCATCACACGCGCAAAGGAAAATCTCTATGTGACCTATCCTAAAACGGTCAATAATAAAGCAACGGAGCCTTCGCCCTTTTTAAAAGAAGCGGGACTACCGCTCAAAGAAGAACAAAAAAAATAGTATAATGAAGGAAAACGGGAGGGCTTATGGACAATTTGAGCATCGAAGTAGGCAATGGCGTTCATTTACGAGCGACCAGCAGCTATATCCGTCTGCAGGTCTTTGTTTTAGAAAGATCCTTGGCATTATCTGATGAGTTTGATCAAAAGGATCAATCAGATACGATTTACAGTGTGCTTTTTGATGAGGCCCTTCCAGTGGCGACGGCTCGTTTTTTACAAGAGGATGAACGTGTTGCCCGGATCGGTCGTGTAGCAACCTTGAAGGACTATCGAGGCAAGCAATTAGGCAGTCGTGTTGTCAATTCGCTGGAAGCCTTGGCAAAGGAAAAGCAGATTGAACGACTGCTTATTCACGCGGAAATAACAGCGGCCGGATTTTATGAAGGTTTGGGATATTGTAGCGTAGGAAAGCCCTACGATGAGGATGGCGTACCTTGTATTACATTAGAAAAGCAGTTTTAGAGTGATTGAGTGAAAGGATGGACAGGTGATGGATCATCAAGAACAAGCAATGACTTATTTTCAAGCAGGTCGTAACTGTTGCCAAGCGGTCGTGGGTGCTTATTGTACGGAGCTTGGGATTACTGAAGAACAAGCAAATGAGCTTGCGGCAGGTTTCGGCGGCGGTAATTATCAGGGGTTGTGCGGTGCATTAGCCGGGACCTATATAGTAGCTAATTATTTGAAGGGTTCACCGGAATTGAATGATCCGGCTAAATGCAAAGACGATGAGGCTGGCAGACGGATGGTTGAAATGACCCAAGATTTTGAAGGCGCGTGTGGTTCACTCTATTGCATAAAGCTGCTGGGAAAACGCCCTTGTTCTGACTATGTCTGTGCGGCGATAAAAATTATTGACGAAAATGTAGCAGAGTAAAAATAAGCAAGATCACTCAACGGATAAAGCTGAGTGATCTTTTCTAATTCATCCGACAAAGTAAACGAGTACAAAAAGAGTTTGTCACCTCCAAAATAATATGTTACGATTTTCACTATCTAGACGTAGAATTTGAAAAGATGGTTGAAGGAGTGTTCATAAGATGAGTGTTTCAATTATTGAAGAAATCAAAATAAATCTTGTGAATTATCTAATCCGATGGAAAAAGCAAATTGCCAGTGCTCTGGCGGTTTTGACCGTCCTTCTTTTGTTTATCATCATTCAGCGAGCAACGCTGAATAATTCTGCCTGGCTGCAGGGGAATTGGACGAATCAGTCAGTCGACTATTCATTTAAAGCAAAAAATAAGGGCTTCACTAAATGGGCCATCAAGCGTAAAGGCTTATTCGTATTAAAGCATGCGTGGGTAACGGTGAATTCTAATAAAAAACGCATTATTTTGACTGATGATGGAAATACCGTAGAATATCAGGTGACCAAGCTGGATCGCAACCACCTAAAGCTAGAAATAATGAAAAACGGCAAGTCAAAAAATAGCTTAAAGCTGCAAAAAGAATAGATCAAGACCAATTATTCTGTGAAGAGGATTGGTCTTTTATTATTGCATAAAGCCCAATTGTTTTGCTGAATGTTTAATAGTTGCTCATAACCCACCCTCGTAGTAAAGTGAAAAGAAAGTGCTATTTAGGAGGTTTCAAGATGAAGAACACGGAATTCGCGATGGAAATGTTAGAGCGTGCTCAGGAACGTTTTGAGGATACCTTTGATCAGATGACCATAGAAGAAGCCAATCAGATGCCCGCTCCGTTGATCAAATCAGTCGTTTGGCTAATGTGGCATACAGCTCGAGAGTTGGATATGCAGATCTCTGATTTAAATGGAACAGATTTCTTATGGACAAGTGCTGGCTGGTCAGAAAAATTTGCCTTGGATTTACCCGATGATACGCCAGATTATCGACATACACCTGAAGAAGCGGCGAAAGTCATTGTGAATGATCGACAATTGGTACTAGATTATCTAGCAGCTAGTATCGAATTCACTAAAGAGTATTTGAAGCAGCTAGATGAGAGCAGCCTAAATGATGTGATCGATACGAATTGGGACCCGCCGGTAACTCGGCAAGTACGGATCGTTTCGGCAATCGATGACGCGGTGATGCATTCAGGTCAAGCGGTTTATACCAGACGGATGGTTATTGGGAAATAGTTTTTTTGAGAACAGGTCTTTTCTGAGGGAGATCTGTTTTTTTGTATTCAGAAATTTGTATCAAGCTAAACAATTCATTTTTTTTACAGAAGATAATAATAATCAATATATCAAAATTTTCATTTTTATTGTTTGAAGAGTTCGCGATTGTTACAATCCTTAAAGCGCGTATATCAATAAACAGATACGTTTTGCACAGTGAAGTGGAAAAAGTTCAACTTTTCTATTTGAAAGGGATTTCCTATACTAAATGTGTAAATGATTGCGCTTGCAAAAAAGGAGAGGTGAGGATGAGAGAGGTACAAATACTAACTGCATTGAAAGAGCATGGTTACTTGAAAATTGATCAGTTAGCAAAAATGATTGGTGTTTCCTCCCGAACAATCCGCAATGATCTGCAAGAGTTATCGGATTTACAACAGGGCTTTACGATTGAAAAATCCGCTAAGCTGGGTTGTCGATTGATTATTTCAGATGATACGCTTTTTTCTAAATATTTAGCCGGATTTTCTGAGATAACCATTGAAATGCAAAAGGATCGAATTGAGTCTTTATTAAGTTTGCTGTTGATTGATGAAAATTATCAAACAGTCAAACAATTAAGTGATGAGCTGCTAGTCAGTGGAAGTCAGATAAAAAAGGATCTTTCCAAGCTTGAATTATATCTAAAGGGCAGTTCATTAGTGCTGGAGCGCAAGGCACATTATGGAATTCGCATCATCAGTGAGGTGAAAAATCGACTCTTATTGTTATTGGATTGCTATCAAAGAGGAAACAATAAATTGCTGGAGAAATTGGAGAAAGCCTACGATCTTGAAAAACAAAAGAAAATAAAAGATCAGCTCTATCAGTTAATCAACAGCCATGAATGGGAAATCGATTATGGTGAGTTTCGGCGATTAGAAGAGAAATTACTTTTGCTTCTTCTGATCAAGTGGCAAAAAACGCAAGCTGAAGCACCAGTCTCCTATTTAACGGAGGTGCTGCAGAAGACATCTTTCTCTGTTCCGATTCAAAAGGAGGTTCACGAATTTTTTGAAGCTAGTCTACTAGCGAAGACTAAAAAGTTGGAAATTCTAAGCAACAAACAATTGTTGAAGGAAGAGATTATCCACTTCTTTCAGCAAATGGATGCGCAACAGAAGACTTGGTTTTCCACTGATCAGGAATTTCTTGATCTGGTCTATCTCCATGTTGCGGCATTGATCGAACGTTCAAGAAAGGACGTAAATTTCAGCAATCCATATTTGGAGGATATCAGCAAGGATTATCCGGTGATGTTTAATTATGCAGTGATGTTCTCAAAATGGCTGGAGGAAAGATTCCAGTTAACAATCGCTTCAGATGAGATCGGCTATCTGGCGACGCATATGACGGTTCCTTATCATAAGTGGCAGCAGCATCTGATTGAAAATATTTATCGAATTGCCGTGGTTTGTTCTTCTGGCGGCGGCATGGCTTATCTGGTTGAAATGAAGCTGCGCAGAATTTTTCCTCGAGCTAAGATTCAAACCTTTTCGATGTTTGAGATCGAAGACATTCAAACCTATTTCCCGGATTTGATCTTTTCGATTATTGAGTTAACGATCGAAGTGGATTGTCCAGTGATCTTAATGAGCGAGATTCAAAGCGAGCTTGATTATTTAGAGGTCAGTGAAAATCTTAGTTTGTTAAAAAGCGATGAAACCTTTTCGATTGAACGTGCGTTTTTTGACTTATTTTCTGAAGGCCTTTTCTGTATTGAAAAGGATCGTGTCTATTCCGAAATTTTGGACGACTTAGCTGATCAGGTAGAAGAACAGGTTGGCTTTTCAGGTTATAAGCGTTCCCTGATGGAAAGAGAACATTACCTGTCAACCATCTATCAAAATGGGATCGCGATTCCCCATCCGCTGGTGATGTCAGGCAAGGAGAATCGCGTGGCGGTTTGCTTATTACCAGAAGGAGCCAGCGAAACAGAGCGCGAAGCCAAAATCATTTTTATGGTGTCGTTAAAGGCCGAGCAGCTAGATATTCACCAAATCATCTCAAAAGAATTAAGCAAGCTAATGAACCATCCAGCCGCAATCAACGCGCTGGTTGAAAGTAAAGATTACCATGAATTTTACTATACATTAAAACGTGTTTTAGGAAGAAGGAAGCAAAGTGAACATTGAGTTTTTGAAAAATCTATCCAATGCAGACGGCATTGCCAGCAATGAAAAAGAAGTACGGCAAGCCATTTTAGCCGAGCTGGAGGAACTGCCTTACGAAAAACAGACAGACGGACTTGGCAGCTTGATCTTTACGAAAAAGGGCAAAAGTTCGAAGAGTATTATGATCTGTGGGCACATGGATGAAGTTGGCTTTATGGTGCGCAGCATCAGTAATTTGGGGTTGATTCATTTAATGGTGGTTGGCGGTGTCAAACCAATCGCCCAGCATCTGCAAAAAATCCGCATTACGACCTTTGACGGAAAAAAATCAGCGGAGTCATTAACGGCGAGTATCGCGATGGAAAAACGGAAAATCTTTATTGTGATATCGGCGCAACGACAGCTCAAGAGGTTGCTGAGTTAGGAATCGAAGTAGGGAACATGGCCTGCTACGCAACGGAGTTTGAAGAATTTGCTGTGAAGGATATTTACGCTGGAAAAGCCTTTGATGATCGATTGGCTTGCTTTGTGATGGGAGAATTAATGAAGCGCTTCGCAAATGCAGAGTTGCCGTTAACCGTTCATTTTGCCAATACTAGCAGTGAAGAAGTCGGCATTCGCGGTGCGAAGACGGCTGTTCAAGCTGTGGACCCGGATATTGTTTTCGTGATTGATGTCGCCACTTTTAGTACCGAGTTCGTTCGTGATCACACGAATCAGAGGCAAATCGGTCAAGGACCGATCTTAACCCATTTTGACCGAACCTTAGCAGCGAATTTGGAAATGATCCACTATGTTAAGGAAACAGCGCAGAGCCAAAATATTTCGCTGCAATTAGACATGTTCAATTCTGGCGGAACCGATGGCGGAGAAGCCCATAAGGTGAATGAAGGCAAACCGACTGTTGTAACGATTTTGCCTGTTCGCTATGGGCATTGTGCTTATTCGATCGTGAATATAAGAGATGTGCAGCAAATGATCGATTTGTATGAAAGCCTAATCAAAAACTTTACAGAAGAAACGTATCACCGCATGGTGGACTTTATTTAAAGGGGATAGAACGACATGACAAAAGAAGAACAAGAAATCGTCCAATTGATCTCGATCGCTGGCGAAAGCAAAGCCAAAGCCTTTGAAGCGTTGAAATGTGTCAAAACCAAGGATTTTGATTTGGCCAAGGGACTGATCGAAGAATCTCGCAACCTTGATTTAGAGGCTCATAATATCCAAACGGAGCTAATTTCTCGTGAGTTGAATGAAGAAGTGGAGTCCTCGAATGTTGGATTATTGATGGTTCATGCTCAGGATCATTACATGACCAGTCAATTGGCTCGTGACTTGATCGAAACACTTATTTCAGTATTGCAATAATAAAAAAATAAAGATAAAGGGGAAAAAGAACATGAAAATTTTACTATGCTGTGCCGGAGGTTTCTCGACAAATATGCTGATGCAAAATATGCGGAAGGTAGTGCAACAGAGTGCCAAGTTGAACGATGCGGACTTTGATTTCACTGCGATTCCCGCAGATTCCATCGAAAGTCAAATTGATGGCTGGGACATTGTTTTAGTCGGACCGCAAATCACTCATAAAATCGATTTTATCAAGTCAATCTTAGAACCAAGAGATATTCCTTATGCGGTGATTGATAAAGATGTTTATGGACAAATGGACGGCGCAACTGTCATGAAGCTTGCGTTGGTCACTCATAAGAAACATCAGTTAGCAAAACAAGCCGTTTAACCAGATAAATGAGGAGGAATACCATGTTCGCAAAATTTGAAGCATTTATGAACCGATTCTTCGTCCCGTTAGCTCACAAGGTAGATAACCAACGCCATTTGAGTGCGATCAAAGCCGGGATGGTTGCTATGACCCCCTTCACCATTTTAGGAAGTTTCTTCGCTATTCTTCCAGCATTGCCGAATATGCTGGGAGAGTCCAATAGCTTCAGTCAATTTATTTTATCTAATGCTGAGCTTTTCAATCTGCCAGTTACCCTATCGACAGGATTGATCGGGTTGTATGCTTGTGCGGCGATTTCCTATAATTTGGGAAATCATTACAAATTATACATTCCTGATGCGGTGACCTTATCACTTTTTGGATTTTTGTTTATGACGGCTGTGTTTGATGAGAATGGTCTGTTAGATATTACGAATTTTGGTGCCAAAGGGTTATTTACGGCTATGTTTGTGGCATTGATCACGGTGGAGTTATACAACTTCTGTAAGAAGCACAACATGACGATCCGAATGCCAGAAGGGGTGCCAGATTTTGTTTCCAAATCCTTTGAACTGATTCCAGTCACCTTGTTGGTCGGCGGAACCTTTATTCTTGGGCGCTTCGTATTGATGCAAACAGCTGGAGAACTTCCACCAACGATCTTAACTCGCTTCTTGTCGCCGTTGGTTGGCTCGATGGACAATCCATGGTCAGTGTTGGCGTTAAACTTCTGTATCTGTTTGATTTTCTTTTTCGGGATTCATTCATCGGTTTTCAGTCCGATTACTCGTCCGATTATGGTGGCATTTATTGCCGAGAACATTACTGCTTTCCAAGCGGGTCAGCCGATTCCGCATTTCTATACTGCGGGAGCGTCGAGTGCGTTCTTTGGTTTTACTGGCTGCGGAATCTCGATTGGCTGTGTTGTGGCCTGTCTGGTTTCGAAATCCAAACGCTATCGCCAAATCGGAAAGGTCTCACTGTTTCCGGCATTGTTTGGTATTAATGAACCCATCCTGTTTGGTGCACCGATTATTTTGAACCCATTGATGTTTATCCCGCATGTCTTTGGCGGCGCGATCATTGGAACGTTGCCAATGTTCTTTATGCATTGGGGCTGGTTGAACAAGCCAGTCTTTGACCCGCCGTATGTGGGTGTTTTCCTAGAGGGCTTTTTAACGAATGGTGATTGGCGAACTATTCTAGCTAACGCATTGCAATTGGTTCTAGCCGTCGCGTTCTATGTCCCATTCTTTAAGGTCATGGAGCGGAATGAGTTGAAGGACGAAGCGAAGAAAAAAGAACAGAAAAATATCTTCGACCAAGGCGATACCGATATTTTGGATGGTTTGGACTTAGACTTCTAGATTGGAGTATTACAGATGAGAATTGAGAAAATCCAACAGCTTTTACAAGAGTCGGGGAAGGACGCAATCATCTTCAAAAACCGTGAGAACAAAAAATATTTTGGCTCGTTAGGAGGCAGTGGCATCTATCTAGTTGTCACGCCTTCTTCACAGGTACAGTTTTTTGATGGTCGTTACCGGCAGGAAATAAAAGACTTAACAAATGGCTTTGAAAATTTCGAAGTCCCGCAGGGCAGTTATCTGCCAAAGATTTTTGAGTGGCTGCAACAACAGGGAATTAAGCAATTAGCAATCGAGCCGAATGGATTGTCGATCCAAGAATATCGTGCGTTTTCGGAAGAATTTGCCGTCGAGATCTGGTCACATCAGCTTCAAGAAATCCGGGCGATCAAATCAGCGGAAGAAATTCAACTGATTAGAAATGCCTGTGCCTTAACCGATGAGATTTTTGCTGAATTAGTACCGGAAATCAAAATCGGCATGCCGGAAAATGAACTAGGAGCGTTGATTCATTATCTTTCATTGAAAAAGGGAGCTTCAGCGATGGCCTTCGAGCCGATCGTTGCCAGTGGTCCCCGCAGCGCATTGCCTCATGGACGCCCAACTGAACGAGCATTTGAACAGGGAGATTTTATTACGATTGATTTCGGAATCGTCTTGAATGATTACCAGTCAGATATGACGCGGACGGTGATGCTAGGCAAGGCTGATAATGAATTACAAACGATTTATCAAGTAGTAAAAGAAGCGCAACAAGCAGCTTCGGACTTTATTCGTGAAGGCGTTACTGGTCAGGAAGTCGACGCGGTGGCTCGTAAGATCATTACTGAAGCTGGTTATGGCGACTATTTCAGTCATGGATTAGGGCACGGCATCGGCATGGGCGGCGATGTGCCAATCTTGAATCCGAAGAGTCAAATGGTACTAAAGGAAAACATGGTGATGAGCGTTGAGCCGGGGATTTACCTGCCAGGTGTCGGCGGTGTGCGGATCGAGGATGATGTCGTGATCCAAAACGGTGTCGGAGTCGCCTTGAATCACACGACGAAGGAATTAGTGAGCGTAGGTGAATGCTATGTATGATTTGGATAAGGTGATTGATCGCAAACAAGGCAATGCCCGCAAATGGAGCAATCAAGTATTAAAGGAAAAATTCGGCTTAGCTGAAGACGCGATCCCGATGGACTTGGCGGATATTGATTTTGAAGTCGCACCCGCGATCCAAGCGGCGCTCATGAAACGGGCGAGTATTGGCGACTATAGTTATTCTTATGTGCCAGATGAATTTTACCAGGCAGTGATTGATTGGAATCAGCGGCGCTATGATACACACATCGAAAAAGAATGGATTAAGCTGACCTTCGGAACGGTTTCGACCTTGCATTATATCGTGCAGGCGTATACGGAAAAAGGTGACGGGGTTCTGATCAATACACCCGCCTACGACCCCTTTGCGGAAGCTGTAGAACATAATGAGCGGAAGCTTTTTTGCAGCTCACTGATTAATCACGACAACCGATATTATCTTGATTTTGAAGATGTGGAACGGCAGATGCAGGAAAATAAGATTAAGCTATTTATTTTTTGCAGTCCGCAAAACCCTTCTGGCCGGATTTGGACGAAGGATGAACTGTTTCGTTTAGCAGAATTATGTCTTCGTTACGATGTTCTTTTGGTCTGTGATGAGATCCATCGCGATATCGTCTATAAAGGACAAACCTTTACATCGATTTGGAATGCCCATCCCGAGATCGCGCAGCATAGTGTTTTGTGTCTGTCACCGAATAAAGGCTTCAATCTAGGTGGATTGAAAACCTCCTATGTGGTAATCCCAAATCAACAAATTAGAGAAACACTGTTGAATCAATTGCAAAAAAATTTCATCACTTCGCCCCATGTTTTTGCTGTACCGGCTATTGTGGCCGCCTACAACGAAAGTGAAGCGTGGCTGGATGAGATGATTGATTATGTGGCAGAAAATATGCAAATCGTTTACGATTTCTTTGCAGAAATTCCAGAAGCTAAAGTGATGCCAGCCGAATCATCCTTCTTGGCTTGGATCGATGTTCGCGATTGGTTTAATGATGAGACGGACATGCAAGAATTCTTCCGGCGAGCGAATTTAACGATGGTCGTTGGCAGTTATTTTGTTCAAGATGGTGAAGGGTTCGTTCGTTTGAGTATCGGCATGCCTAGGGAATTGTTGCTGGAGGCATTAGGGCGGATCAAGAAAGAATATGTTCGAAGCATGGAATATGTTTAGCTTTTAAAAGCTGGAGCATCGTTTTATGGTGCTCTGTCTTTCTTTTTGTGCTCCTTCACTAGAGCATCCCAGATTTCTGTGGTACAGTGAGTCAGTGTGAAACTTTAGAGGAGGACAAGATCCTATGCGAAATATTAAATTAACCATCGAATACGACGGCAAGCGTTACCTAGGCTGGCAGCGTTTGGGAGATTCAGAAAAAACGATTCAAGGAAAGATCGAAAGTGTGATTGCGCAAATGACGGGTGAAAAGATCGAGATCATTGGTTCAGGACGAACCGATGCGGGAACCCATGCGAGAGGACAAGTTGCAAATTTCAAAACAAATTCAGAAATGGCTCGCAATGACATGCTGGTCTTTTTCAATCGTTATTTGCCAGGAGATATCGTAGTGAAAAAGGTTGAAGAAATGCCGGAACGCTTCCATGCGCGTTATAACGTGAAGGGCAAGCAATACAGCTATTACGTCTGGAATGATCCGATTCCAACGGCTTTTGAACGCTATCATAGTTTTTACGTTCCGCAAACATTGGATATGGATAAAATGAATGCCGCTTGTGAGAAATTACTAGGAACCCATGATTTCATTGGCTTTTCGGCATTGAAGAAGACCAAGAAATCTACGACACGAACAATTGAGAAAATCTCGATTGAACGAGAAGGCAGTATGCTGCATTTTACCTTTGTCGGCAATGGCTTCTTGCACAAAATGGTCCGGATTTTGATGGGCACCATTTTGGCGATCGGAGCTGGGAAGCTCTCGGTAGATGTGATCGATGAGGTACTAGAAAATAAAGTTCGCGCGGATGCTGGTGAAACAGCGCCAGCGCAGGGACTTTTCTTAGACGAAGTTTATTATTAATTGTAAAACTGGTTTTGGACGCTTTTGTGTCTGAAGCCAGTTTTTTCGCTGATCGCTTCCTTCCTAGCCTATAATGAATATATATGACGAGAAAGAGGGATTATTGATGAGAAAGTTGTTTTTGGTTTCGTTGTTTCAAAACGTTTCAGGATTATTGAAATCTGTTGAAGAAGTGAAGGATAAGACTGTAACGTACATTCCAACAGCCAGCAAAGTTGAGAAGCTAGGCTTTTTTATTCGAATCGGCAAGTGGGCTTTACGATTTAGCGGAATGAAAGTAGAAGAACTAGAAATTTCACAGGCAAGATTTGAACAGATTCGAACAACGTTAGCAAAAAATGACATCATCTTTGTAGCCGGCGGGAATACCTTTTTCCTGCTTCAGGAATTACGCCGAACAGGAGCGGATCAGCTAATTATTGAGGAGGTAAACAAAGGCAAGCTGTATATTGGAGAGTCGGCAGGTGCGATCGTTGCTTGTCCAGATATCGGCTATTCTTCTATCATGGATGATCCGAAAAAGGCTGCTGACTTGACTGATTACACTGGCTTGGGTTTGGTTGATTTCTACGTGGTTCCTCATTATCAGAGTCGGGAATTTAAGGACTCTTCCGAGCAGATGGTGCAAGAAAATCAGGCACAGAAAAAATTAGCGATCATCAATGATCATCAGGCGATTTGGGTTTGGGATGAAGGGGTTGAAATTCTAGGCAAGCGTTAATCTATGAAAAGTTTTTATGGATGACTTAAGGCTTCAATAAAAAACGTATTGCTTTCTAGCGCGTTAGATGATAAAAACAAGCTAACGACTTTTTGAAGGAGAAAACTATGAGGATTGATAATATTTTTGAATACTTGTATGAATTTCATCAACAGCACCCTATAACTGTCCATAATTTAAATGGCTGTACAGTGAAGGATATTTGTACAGCTAGCAATTATGCTCGAACGGCGGTTAGTGAGGACTTATCAAAGTTGACCAGCACTCATCAGGTGATTAAAGTGAAATCACGTCCAGTGCTATTTTTTGCTCGCTCAATTTTGGAAAAGGCCTTTTCTTTTTCTCCTCGAAAAGATGAATACGCTTCATTGACCGAACTTGAAGGAGAGATTCATCAAGAAATGGAGAAAAAGGAGCAGCTAAAGCAGGAGTTTCGAAGTAATCCTTTTTCAAAAGTCATTGGCTACGATGGAAGTCTAGCAGATAGCATCAAAAAACTGAAGGCAGCTGTTTTATACCCGCCAAAAGGCTTGAACATTATGCTGACAGGGGAATCTGGTGTTGGAAAGACCTTATTAGCAGAACATTTACATGAGTTTTTCGAGTCGAAGACTGAAACAAAAGTACCGTTCATTTATTTTAACTGTGCGGAATATTTCAATAATCCTGAGCTATTAACTTCTCATTTATTTGGCTATAAAAAAGGTAGCTTTACAGGAGCAGACAACGACCATCAAGGATTGGTTGAATTAGCAGATGGAGGCTTTTTCTTTTTAGATGAAGTCCATCGTTTGACCAACGAAGGGCAAGAAAAGCTCTTTACTTTGTTGGATAAAGGGTACTTTACCCGAATGGGGGAAGCGGAGAAGCAACGGCATGTGTCCATCAAATTTATTTTTGCTACGACCGAAGAGCTGGAAAAGACCTTTTTGAAAACTTTTTTACGTCGAATTCCAGTCAATCTGCATATTCCCAGCTTATCTGAACGTTCCATCAAAGAGAAGATCCAATTGATTCTGACCTTTTTCATGGAGGAAAGTCAGGGGATTCAAAAAGATATTTTTATTTCTTATAATACATTGAAATATTTGGTCTTCTCTCAATATAAGGCAAATGTTGGTGAACTGAAATCAGAGATCCAATTTATTTGTGCTCAGGCGTATCTCGATTCCATCGATTATGAAACCCATGAATTAAAAATTGATCTTCCATTAGGTCTGCTAGATGAAAATATTGTAGACACGAAGAACATTGTCGTATTGAACGAGTACGTTCCTAGTCGCGGGATCAACATTAAACATGATTATTTTTATCATCATGTGGATCAGTTGCTGCAGGTGAAGGATAAGCAGAATGATCGATTTTATAATTTCTTATTAAAGGAATATACCGATCTTAAGAATGTCAATATTTCTTCAAGAGATGCAGTTGCGATTATGCAAAACAAGCTGGATCAGCTTTATGATATGGATCTGTTTAATCAAGCATTTTCAGAGGAGCAGGATATTGATGAGCAGTTCTTTAGCCAAATCAATCAAATCATTCAATATATCGAACAAGAAATGGCTGTTCTTCTGCCTGAAAACTTGAAAGATGTTTTAGCGGCCCATATCTATTCTAGCGTCTTTTACTCAGCTCAGATACATGAAGACTTTTTTGATCTGACGAAAAATATTTTTTCTGGAAAAATCGAGAATTATCAGTTGGCGGAAAAAATTGTTCATTATATTGAGGATTATTTTTCTTTAAAACTGCCCAATACGGAGATTATTTTTTATGATTTATTCATCCGTAAAACCAAATCCACGGATCGCCGCTATGAGCTGGATGAAAAATGCGGGATCGTGGTAGTTGCTCATGGAAGTGCAACGGCTTCTAGTATGGTGGAGTACACGAATGTGCTCTTTTCAACCAGTTTGATGAATTCAGTCAACATGCCGATCAATCAGTCGGTAGAGGAAACGTTGGATAAGGTGCGCCATGTCGTCCAGGAGAATGGTTATAGCAAATTAATCCTAATGGTCGATATTGGTTCGTTAGTTTATTTTGGGAATGTTGTCAGTAAAGAATTTCAAATTGAGGTACTTTTGATTAGCAATATCAATCTATTAACACTTTTGGAGGTCGCTCGTGAGGCGATTTATGAATCGACTAATTTTGAGTACCTATTGCCAGTTCTAAAAGAGAAGAATCATAAGGCGCTGATTTGCCGAAAAGGAAATTTTGAGGATTCCAAAGTTCTAGTAATTTCTTGTCTAACGGGGCTAGGTACAGCATTAAAAATTGAAAAGCTACTGCTTAATACCTTTCCGCAGGAATTGTTGACCAATGTGCGAATTATTACACTTGAGAAAAAAGAGCTGGAGAATCTCAGCCGCTTACTTTCTTTTGTTCATGAAGATGAGAAGCTGGTTGGAATCATTGGAACTGTGAAGACGGAAATTCCAGATATTCCCTTTGTTTCGCTGGATAATTTATTGTCGGATCAAGGAATCAAGTTAGTCTTTCAAATGTTAGGCTATGATCTAACCAAAGATGAGAATCAAGCGGTATTAAAGAAGGTTTCGGCTAAGTATATTCAAGGACTGTCGATCGAAGCCATTACGGATTTATTAAGTATTTTAAATCCTAAAAGCATCACAATCGAATTGTCTAAGATTTATTCGGACATCTGTATGCAGACGAAAAAGAAAAGTGAGGAAAAAAGACTGCTGCGTTTCATCATTCATTGTGCTTGTATGATCGAACGGCAGATCCAACATCCGGAATATGACCACACCTCTTATGAACTGTCATATCGGGAGCTGCCAGAACTGGCATCTGTCATCAAAATGGCGTTTCGACCGATCGAAGTGTCATACAATGTCATCATTCCGCCTCTTGAAGTCAAATATATTTATGAATTGTTGTTTGAAGTTAGTGTGTAAAACACATGAAATAGCCCTTTTCCTGAAGGGTTATTTTTTTGGCACAGCAATTGCTTTATAGGGAAGTGAATACAATGTAAGCGGAAGTGAGGAATGAGGGTATGGTAAAACAACCAATTTTAATTTTGACTCATAATGGTTGGGGATTGGAATTGTTGAAAAGTGTTCAGATGATCGTTGGTGAAATCAGCAATGTTCATGAAGTGGCGTTAAACGCAGAAGATTCTTTACCGGAATATTTAGAACGAGTCAAAACACAAATTGAGCAATTAGAATGGCAAGAGAATCTATTGATTCTAACAGATATTAAAGGCGGGACTCCGAGTAATGTAGCGTTGCGTTTGTCGAAGGATTATAAAGTTGTCGCTATTTCAGGCTTGTGTGCATCGATGTTGCTAGAAGCTGTAATGAAACAAGAAACGGGCGGCTTTACACGGGGGATAGCCCAAGAGATTCACAAGGCGGTCGTTGATAGTTGTCAACTGTTGGAATTACCAATTAAACAGTAAAGGATGAGTAAAATGTCAAAAATTGTGTTAGCTAGAGTAGATAGCCGCTTGATTCATGGACAGGTGGTGACTAAGTGGTTGCAGCAATCAGCAGCTAATGAAATCGTCGTTGTCAGTGATGAGCTGGAGCAGGATGAGTTTTTACAAAGCATTTATTTAATGGCAGCACCTCCAGGCGTAGAAGTGATTATCAAAGGCACCGATTCGGTAAAAAGCTATTGGGAAGAAGCAACGGCGAAAAGTAGTAAGATATTATTCCTGGTTCCCGATTTAGTTACATTAAAAGAAATGGTCGAAGCGGGAATTGTCACAGAAGGTGTTCAGGTGGGTGGATTAGGAGGTGGACCTAATCGTAAAAATGTCGTGAAGAATATTAATTTATCCGAAGAGGATGTAGCGATTTTAGAAGGGCTGTTAGCTAAAGAAATCAATGTGTATTTCCAAGCGATTCCGGAAGAAAATCCGGTGCCGATCCAAAAATTAATTGAAAAATATAAATCATTATAAAAGGGGCGTATAAACGATGGGTGTTCTAGGTATTTCGATTGTAATGGGTTTGTACTATTGGTTTGCGAGATTGCGTTTTGGCTATACATTTTCCGGGATGCTATCTCAGCCGCTTTCGGCGGCGTTGATTGCAGGAATTGCGACAGGTAAATTATCTGAAGCAATGGTGATTGGTGCGGGGATTCAGTTGGTTTATTTGGGTGTAACTTCGACACCAGGCGGCAATGTTCCCAGTGATCCGGCTTTAGCTTCGGCGATTGCGATCCCGATTGCTTTAGGAGTAGGAATGAACGCGGAGGCAGCGATTGCTTTGGCAGTGCCATTCGGTGTGTTAGGCGTATTTATGGATCAGCTTCGTCGGACGATCAATGCAACATGGGTTCACATGGCGGACAAATATGCAGAGGATTTAAATTATTCAGGGATTTATCGCGCAGCGTTTTTATATCCTGCACTTGCTGGTTTTGTTATTCGTTTTCCTCTTGTATTTGCGGCGAATTTCTTCGGTCAATCGATCGTCAATCAAATCTTGGATGTCATTCCAAAATGGTTGATGCACGGTTTCGAAGTGATGGGTGGTATCTTGCCAGCGCTTGGATTTGCCTTGACCATCATGGTGATTGGCAAGAAACATTTAATCCCTTATTTCTTGATTGGCTTTGTCGCGGTTGTTTACTTCGGCGCGGAAGTCATGGCTGTAGCAATTATCGGTATTTGCGTAGCATTCTTGGTTCGGAATAAAGCATTAGAAGAGGAGGCGGCTGCATAATGGAACAAATGACAGAAAAAAATGAACAGCAATTAGAGCAAAAGAAAATTACCAAAAAGGAATTGTCTCGCTCCTTTTGGATTTATCAATTGGGTTGTGAGTTATCCAACTCTTACGAACGGCTGCAAAGTTTAGTTTTTTGTGCCTCAATGATTCCGGCGGTCAAGAAATTGTATGCCGATGATGAAGACGCGCAACGAGAAGCATTGAAACGCCACCTAAACTTTTTCAATACAGAAGGCACGATCGGTTCTTCTATTCAAGGGATCGTGATTGCAATGGAGGAAGAAAAATCCAATGGTGCGGCAATCACCGATACCGCGATTACATCAATTAAAACCGGTTTGATGGGACCTTTGGCAGGGATTGGCGATTCAATTATTTGGGCAGCGGTGATGCCGTTGATTATCTCGATTTTTATTCCGATGGCATCAAGCGGGAATGCGATTGGTGGAATCGGACCGATTGTGATTTATACCGCAGTTACTATGTATATCAGCTGGTTGTTGATCAATAAATCGTACACATTAGGTCGTAACTCGATTTTAAGCTTATTGAAGGATGGCAAGATCAAGCAGGTAATTTATGCGGCGAACGTCTTGGGAATGATGATGATGGGAGCGTTAAGTGCTAGTTACGTAAATATCACAAGCCCAATGAAATTCAAAGTTCCAGGCGGCGCAACCATTATTTTGCAGGATATTTTTGATCAGATCGTGAAAGGCTTGTTGCCGTTGACTGCGGTATTTGCTATCTACTTCTTTATGGTCAAAAAGGGACCGAGATACGGCATTATTATCGGTACGATCGTGGTGATCAGTATCGTCGCTTCATTCTTCGGATTATTATAAGACAATTGAAGGTGTAAACATGATTAGCTATGAAAAATTTGGTTTAAAAGAAGTGATCAATGCTTCTGGGCGAATGACGATTTTAGGAGTATCGAAGGTATCGGAAAAGGTGTTGGAAGCACAACGATTTGGTGGTGAACATTTCTTTGAGATGAGCGACTTGATGGTTCAAACGGGGAAGTACCTTGCTGACCTGTTGAAAACGGAAGATGCGCAAATTGTCTCCTCTGCTTCGGCAGGGATCGCCCAATCTGTGGCTGCCATAATTGGAGAAGGAAGTCTTTATCACGTGTATCATCCTTATACAGCGAAGATCACGAAAAGAGAGATTATTATTCCAAAAGGCCACAATGTGGATTATGGCACCCCCGTGGAAGTCATGATCCAGCAAGGCGGCGGAAAAGTTGTAGAAGCTGGCTATGCCAATATGTGCTCTGCAAACCATCTGGAAATGATGGTGACGGCAGAAACAGCGGCGATTTTGTATATAAAAAGCCATCACACCGTTCAAAAAAGTATGTTGAGTGTTGAAGAAGCAGTTGAAGTAGCTCAAAGACATGGACTTCCATTGATCATAGATGCAGCGGCTGAAGAAGATCTCTTCAGTTATATCCAAGCAGGAGCGGATCTTGTGATCTATTCAGGAGCGAAAGCGATCGAAGGCCCTAGTGCCGGCTTGATCATCGGTAAGCAGCAATATGTGGAATGGGTGAGGTTACAAAGCAAAGGAATCGGTCGATCCATGAAGATCGGGAAAGACAATGTTTTAGGTTTTACCCAAGCAGTTGAGGATTACTTAGCTCACGGAAGTGAATCGGGAAAAGCGATGAAGCAACGATTGGCTCCGTTTATCTCAGCGGTGAATCAAATTCCAGCTTTAGAAGCAAAGATCGTACAAGATGGTGCAGGACGAGACATTTATCGGGCAAGTGTCAAAGCATTGGAGAAAAAATCAGCTAGACAGATTATTACCGAACTGAAGGAAGAAAATCCAGCGATTTATACCCGGGAATATCAAGCGAATAATGGCATTATTGAGTTTGATATCCGCTCTGTCAACGAGCAGGAGATGGAGAAAATCGTTCAGCGTTTACTCGAAATCATGGAATAAAAAGGAGATAGAAGATGTCATTAAGTCCCAATTATTTAGCAGATCGAATTTGCTTAAATGTATTAGCTAATTCTGTTGCAAATGCGAAAGAATGTTACGAGGCGGCAGAAGGTCATGTTGTATTAGGCGTATTATCGAAAAACTATGCCAGTGATGAATTGGCGATCGAGGATATGAAACTGTATCAAGCAGCGACCAATAATGCTTTGTCCGTCGGTTTAGGTGCTGGCGATCCCAATCAGAGCCAGATGGTATCAAGAATTTCCGCTGTCTTGCAGCCGCAGCATGTCAATCAAGTATTCACTGGTGTGGGGGCTTCACGAGCCCTTTTAGGTCAGGTGGATACGGTCGTGAACGGTTTAGTTTCACCAACCGGAAAAGTCGGCTACGTGAATATTGCGACGGGACCATTGAGTTCAAAAGCGCCTGAAGCGATTGTGCCGATAGAAACAGCGATCAAATTGCTGCAGGATATGGGCGGTAGTTCGGTAAAGTATTTTCCGATGAAGGGCTTGGCTCATAAAAAGGAGTATCAAGCCGTTGCAGAAGCTTGTGCGAAGTATGATTTTTATTTGGAGCCGACTGGCGGCATCGATTTAGCAAATTTTGCAGAGATTGTGCAAATAGCAGTTGATGCTGGAGTGAAAAAAATTATCCCGCATGTGTATAGTTCGATTATTGATTCTAAAACAGGAGATACGAAGCCGGAGGATGTTCAGGCTTTGTTGAAGATGATGAAGCAGGCACTAAAATAATAAAAGAGTTGGATTTGAGTCACTTTGCTCAAATCCAACTCTTTTTTAACTTCTCAACCCACGTCCACGATCAATCAAATACCAGCAGACGCTATAAAGCACAACGATAAATAATACTAAAATGGACATTGAAACAACGATCGACACATCCATCACACCAAGGAAGCCATAACGAAAACCAGAGATCATGTAAACGATCGGATTGATTTTTGAGACAGCTTGCCAGAATGGCGGCAGCATCGAAATGGCATAGAAGACCCCACCAAGATAAGTCAACGGCTGTAAAACAAAGGTCGGAACGATCGATACATCATCGAAGGATTGAGCAAAAATCCCGTTCAACAGTCCAGCCAATGAGAATAAAATAGCGGTCATCAACAAGGTGATGACAACGATCACCCAGGAATAGACGTGCAGCGGTACGAAGAACAAGGAAATGATCGTAACTAGTGTGCCTACCATGACACTGCGACCAACTCCGCCGATCACAAAGCCCCAGATGATGATGTGAGTCGGAACAGGTGCCACTAGGATTTCCTCGATATTCTTTTGAAATTTTTGTGAAAAGAAGGAAGAAGAAACATTGGCATAGGAGCTAGTAATAGCAGACATCATAATTAGACCTGGAACGATGAATTCCATGTATGAAAAGCCAGCCATATCACCGATTCGTCCACCGATCAAATTGCCGAAAATGACAAAGTATAAGGACGTTGTGATGACAGGCGGTACTAAGGTCTGTACCCAGATCCGCAGGTAGCGGTTGGTTTCTTTGACTGCCAGACTTTTTAAAGCAGTGAAGTATAGATTAGACATGATTTTCCTCCGTAATTTTTAGGAATAGTTCTTCTAAACGGTTGGATTTATTCCGCATGGAAAGGACTTTGATTCCTTGATTCGTCAGTTGTTCGAAGAGCTCATTGATTCCTTGATCCCGTACGACTTCTACTTCGAGGGTTTGATCGTCCTCAAAAGTATAGTTGAAGCCAGTGATTTCCGGCTTTTTGTTGTAAGGAGCCAGATCAAAAATAAAGGTTTCAAATTGCAGCTTGGCTAATAAGGATTTCATACTGGTATTTTCAATCAATTCCCCTGATTGAATAATGCCGATGTTGCGGCAAAGCATTTCCGCTTCTTCCAGATAATGGGTTGTTAAGATGATCGTTGTGCCGCTTTCATTCAGTTCTCTTAAAAATGACCACATCTCGCGGCGCAGCTCGATATCTACACCCGCAGTTGGTTCATCCAAGATTAGCAAGCGCGGTTCATGCATCAGGGCGCGGGCAATCATCAAACGACGTTTCATCCCGCCAGAAAGCATTCGGGCACGGACATTGCGTTTTTCCCATAGGTCGGATTGCTTCAAGTATTTTTCACTGCGAATCATGGCTTCTTTACGAGGTACGCCGTAATAGCCCGCTTGATTGACGACGATTTGTTGAACGGTCTCAAAAGGGTTGAAGTTGAATTCCTGCGGCACAAGCCCGATTTGCTGCTTTGCCATTACCAGCTCTGTGTCCAAATCATAGTCGAAAACTTTTACGCTTCCAGCAGTTTTATTGACTAAAGAGGTGATAATTCCGATCGTCGTTGATTTTCCGGCACCATTTGGCCCCAGCAGCGCGTAAAAATCGCCTTCTTCAACGACTAGATCAATTCCTTTTAAGGCCTCTACACCAGTGGCATAGATTTTTCTTAAATCTTTTATTTCAAGTGCATTGGTCATTAATGTATTCTCCTCGTTTCTGTAAGGTGTTGATTTTGATAGCTTCAGTTTCGTTTCATCCAATTCTCTATTCTATCATTGTTTTTCCTGATCACAAGCCTGAAATGCTTAATTAGAATCTGAATTTTTTGAGGTTTCTCTTTCATATTTGTTAAAATGAAAAAGAAGAAGCGGAGGAAAGCGTATGTATTTAGAAAAGTTGAAATACTTTATTGATTTAGTCCAAACTGGCAGCTTTACCAAAGCTGGAAAAAAGAATTTTGTTTCTCAAGCAAGTATCACACAACAGATTCGTTTATTGGAGTCTCACTTTGCCTGTCAGTTGATTGATCGCTCGACGATTCCTGTAAAGCCGACTGAAGCTGGAAAGATTTTGTATCAAGAGGCGTTACAGCTAATCCAGCAATATGATCGATTAACGCAACGGATGGCGGATTACAATGAACAAAGAAACAGAGTTCGGATCGAATACACTTCCATCATGGATATTCAATTGTTTTCTCAGATTGTGCAGGATAAAAAGCTTGAAGAAGAAAACATTCTGTTAGATGTGGAAAAAGTGCCATTAAAGGGTGTCGCTGAAAATTTGTTGAATCATCGGTATGATCTAGCAATTAGTTTTGATTCGGAATTTTTTGAAGAAAAGCAAATTCAAACACTTCCTCTGTATTATGGAGATTATTGTGCAGTGGTTGGTAAGAAGCATCCGTTTTTTACAAAAGAATCATTGACGCTTGAGGAGTTGTACGAGCAATCCATTGTGATGCTTTCGCCAGAAACGATCGGAAAATCCTACTATTTAATGCTGGAGCATGCGTTGCAGGATGGGTATGCTCCTAACATCGCAAAAGTGACCAACGATATCGAGACGGAAATCTTTCTGATCCAGAACAATAAGATGGTGGGCTTTTTCCCTGAAAATTACCCATTGATCGAGGATGACATGGATCTGAAGTCTTTACGCATCGAGGATTCTCACCATCAATTTGAGATTGTTTTAGCCTATTTAGTCAACGAACAAAATGCGGCTGTTCAGCGATTGCTTGAGCTTTTGAAAGCATAATAACTTTTACTTATAGGGCATTAAATAGATGTATTGGCATTTGATCACTAAATCACATAAGCTTAACTTATCAAAAATAAGGAGGCTTTATTCAATGAATAAATTGATTTTGACAGGTGTAGATGGCAATTTAGGCGGACAGGCAGCCGAGTATCTTTTGACAATCGCAGAAAAGGACCGTTTAGTCTTTTGCGGTTATGATCCCGCTTCGTTAGAAAAATTTTCAGCTCACGGTGTAGAAACACGGGAAACCAATTTCAATCATGTCGAAGGATTAGCCGAAAAATTTGCAGGGGGAGAAGTATTAGCGTTGATCTCAATGCCTTTTGTAGGAGAAAAACGGCAAGCTGCCCATAAAAATGTCGTGGATGCTGCCAAAGCAGCTGGTGTTAAGAAGATCGTGTATACTTCCTTGGTCAATGCGGCAGATCCAGAAAATCCAAGTATTGAGAAAATCGACCACGCGTTTACAGAAAAATACATTGAAGAAAGCGGACTTGATTATATTTTCTTACGCAACTCTCAATATGCGGAAGCAATGATTACGAATTATTTCACCTATGTAAAAGGCGACGGCGTGCTAACCAATAGCCAAGGTGATGGGAAAATGGCGTATATTTCAAGAAAAGATTGTGCCAAAGCTGTTGCTTACGCTTTAAATAATCAAACGCTGCATCATCAAATTCTAAATATCAATGGAAAAGAGTTAATGACGATCAGCGATTTTATTGCAATTGGAAATGAGGTCACTGGTAATAAGGTTAGCTACAAAGAAATCTCCGATGAAGAAAATTATGCGGTATTCGATGCGATGGGCGTTCCGCGGACCACAGAAGGAAAATTCAAAGAAGATTCGGAGGCTCCTTTTTCTTCTGAAGGAATGGTTACTTTTGCTCAAGCGATTCGGGAAAATAAGATGGCTGAACACACCGATGATTTTGAAAAATTGACCGGTGACACGCCACTAACTGTTCGCTATATGTTTGAACATGCAGAGGAATTTCAGGTAGGCGAACGCCATTCGAAAGATGTGTAATGGATAAGGAAAGCATCTCACCTGTTTAGATAGGTGGGGTGCTTTTTTATTATCAGTCATTTTGCCAAGCTATTTCTAATGATAGAATGAATAAAAAAGAAGGCGGGGGTTCAATTATTGGAAGTGATCGGGATTTATGGGATTTTGTTTGGGATTGTAGGAATATTCTTTCTGATCTATACCTATTTTTTGTACCGCAAGAATCTAAAAATCAAGGCGCGGATCAAGGCAGAGTATGGGAAAAAACCGGAATGGAAACTGGATGAACGGGATTATGCCAGTATGAAGAAGTATTATCAGCAGAAGAAAACAGATGGGCCAACGATTGATGATATTACCTTCAATGATTTAAATATGGATGAGATTTTTAAACAGGTAAAAAATACGCAGTCTAGTATTGGGGATGAATACAGCTACGATTTTTTTAGAAGGCAGAAAAATCCCGATTTGACTCATTTTGAAGCGGCTGTTCAGTGTATGAGTGAGCAGGCTGAAGCTCGGGAAAAACTGCAATTTGCCTTTTATCGAATTGGGCGGAAAACCAATAATCAGTTGGTTGAATTATTACTGGAGCCCAGTAAGTTTCCTAAAATAGCGATGCTGCCAATTATTTTGGTGACGGTAGTCGGAATAGGCAGCTTGATCTGGCTGGCAGTAGATATTGATTATGGGATTTTAGCTGTCTGTATGAGCTTTTGTGTAGGTTTGATTTTATTTTCGATCGTGTTGCGAAAAATTTATCAGGCGTTTGAAGCTTTGGGGATGTTTACACGCATGGTTCGGGCGGCGAAGGTGATGGTGAAACTAGATCTTCCGGCCTTCAAAGAAGAAACCGATCAGTTGCGTAAAAATCTTAAAGTGTTTAAAAACATTACAGGACTGGCAGATTATATTGTGCAAATCTCTGGCTCTTCCAACAGCCTAATGATGATCATTACTTCTTATTTTTCTTTGTATGGCTATGCTTATTTTATCATGGTCAAGCTGTTTCAAAAGTACCGCAGTGAAGCATTGAAACTGTATGAAACCATCGGATACATCGAGCTGTGTATTTCGATTGCTTCTTATCGAGAAAGTTTGCCATATTATTGTCTGCCGAATTTTAATGATAATGATAAGGTAACGTTTGAAGAGATCGTACATCCGCTGTTAAAAGAGCCGATCCCGAATACGCGCAGTATGGGAAATAAGGTGTTGATCACTGGTTCAAATGCCAGTGGAAAATCGACCTTTGCTCGAACATTAGCGATCAATGCCATTTTTGGACAGCTGTTTAATACTTGCTTGGCTAAAAGCTTCAGTTTTAAACCATGTGCTGTCTATAGCTCGATGAATCTAAAGGATGATATTGTTACCGGCGACAGCTTCTATATGGCAGAGATCAAGTCGCTAAAGCGCTTGTTAAAAATCGCTGAATCTAAAGAGTATGCCATGATTTTTATGGATGAAATGTTTAAAGGAACCAACATGATCGAACGGATCTCTGCTGCTTCGATTATTCTGAAAAAATTTGCTGACCTGGATTGTTTCATTTGCTTGGCAACACATGATGTAGAGCTGAGCCGAATCCTAGGTGAACGCTATGAAAACTATCATTTCCGAGAGGTTGTTACAGAGGATGATATTCTATTTGATTACACGTTGCAAGAAGGCGTAACGACTGGCAGTAACGCGATTAAACTATTAGCCTATTGTCATTATGATCAAGAAATTGTTGATCAGGCAGAAAAGTATGCTGAGAATTATCGACTATCAGGCGAGTGGGAAAAACTATAAGCAAGCACTCAAGACCGTGTCCAATTAATTGGACACGGTCTTTTCCAGTTAGTTAAAATAACAGTTTTATACCTGTAGCGTATTCAATAGTTTCCGTAATTCAGACACGGATATTTGTCCTGGAGCGGAAGCTGTTCCGGCAGAACCGAACGTCGCAGCTGAACCAAAGACTTGTCCAGAAATACGGCTAATCATTCCTAGTGTTCCCATAGACATAGTAATTAATGGACGATCTGCATAATTTTCATACATCTCGCGGGTAGCTTCGAGGAGTGTCAGAACATCCTCGCTATTTCTAGGCATAACAGCAATTTTGCAGATATCTGCACCTTTAAGCTGCATTTGCTGCAGACGAGAAAGAATCTCTTGTTTACTAGGAGTCTTATCGAAGTCATGATTACATAAGATAACTTTAATATCCTTTTCGTGGGCAGCGGTTATTGTTTGTGCGACTAATTTGTCAGGCATAAAGAGTTCTAGATCAATTAAATCAAGACAGCCTTGCTTGATTAACGTCTCATAAATTTCAAAATACTTTTCTTCACTTAATGGCAGCTCGCCGCCTTCTTTATAAGTTCGGAAGGTGATTAGCAGTGGTTTATTGAGTGCTTTTTTTATTTTATGAGAAAGCTCAGCTACAATTTCTGGTTTTTCAACTTCTTGAAAAAAATCTATACGCCATTCAACAATATCACAGTCAAGTTGTTGAATATGTTCAGCTGAGGAGAGTAGGTCTGTTTCTGTTCGATCTAGCAAAGGTACAATTATTTTAGGCTGACCTTCACCAATGGTCACTTGGTCAATTGTTACTGTGTTCATATTGTTCCTCCATTAATTATTTAAGTTCATTCAACTAATTTGTTTGACGTGCTATGCGGATAAATCTACTGTTTTTCGATAACGTATAAAGATAATTACAGCTAATAAAAAGCCAATTCCTGCAATAATGGTATCAAACAACATAATACTACGAACATTGTTCTTTGCGATGGCTGCCGCAATAATCGGGATCAGGAATGAAGCAATACTGCCAAAGGTATAAAAAATCCCTGTGATTGTTCCTTTACCCGCTGGAAACAGTTCGCCCATTACAGTGAGACCAAGCTGCATGACTCCGCCGGCAGCGAAGAAGCCTACCAATGCAGCACCAATCATCATCACTAACGGTGTAGGGAATAACCACATGATAAGAATCGTTACAAATGAGACGAGAGTATAAAGCGTTACTAAATAAACAGGCCGCACTTTTGTCGCTAGAACAGCAGTCACAGCTACACAGATAAGGGAGCCAGTTGAGTAATAAGAAATCAGTAAATTTGCGTTATCAGTGGTCATTTGTGCAACTTCCTCACCATAAATACCGATAAACTGTGAGATTAAATAAAAAGTTGCTTGAGAAATAAAACCATAAATAATGAAACAGACACCCTCAATTGCTATTTTAGGCTGACTTTTAAATGTAACGGCTTGTATTTCTGCCTGTTGATTTTCCTTAGCGTCTTGATCTGGAAATGGTCGTTTCAATAAAAATAGACCATTTAAAACAAAAACGATAATCGGAATGATAAAGGACCAGCCAAACCATAACTGATTGGTATTGATAATTTTTAGCATAATCGGTAGGGTAAATTGTCCAATTTGTACGAATGCTTTGATTAATACATTCGCTGTTCCCGCCTTTTTAGGGAAAGATTCCATAAGGGCTGGATACGTGCCTGAGTCTAAGAAAGAGTTTGAAACACCGGCAATTACTGCAAAAATCATAGCAGTCGTTACGCTTTTACTGTACAAAATACCAAAGAAATACAAAGAGTAAGTAACGATACCTAAATAAATGAAGGGCTTTCTTCCAAATTTATCTGATAAACGGCCGGAGATTAAAATAGCAATCAAGCGGCCAATTCCTAGCATGGAGATGACTTTCGCTATCCCCATTAGATCCGTATCCCACTGTCCCATTAAAGCTTTTTGATTCTGGGATATGATGATAACACCCATCCCATGAATAATATAATTGATGTAAAGACCAATCGCTGTTGGTAAATATTTATTTTTCATCCATACTCCTCCGCCTATTCATCAAATAATAATTCTTTAATATATGTGACTGGCATTTCTTCATCAGTGAACAATTGAAAAGCTGCAGCTCCTTGATAGAGCATCATACCCAAACCGTTTATAACTTTTTTTGCACCATGTTCTTTAGCAAAGCGTAAAAGTTTCGTTTCTCTTGGAGCATAAACGACGTCAAAAACCACTAAATCAGATCTAATCATTTCTGGATCATTAATCAAACTTTGTTCTTGTAAAGGCTTCATACCAACGCTTGTGGCATCTATATAGATACTACTTTTTTGGATGGCTGATTTAAATGCTGCTTGATCTGCTAAATCGGTTACAGTTGCCCGACAGTTAGTATTATCATTGATTTTTTTTGCGGTTTCCTTAGCATTTTCGAACACATCATCATTAATGTTGAAAATATACAGTTCTTTTGCACCATCAAAAGCAGCTTGGATAGCAATCGCTGTTGCCGCCCCGCCTGCACCAGTCAATGTAATGGATTGATCTTTGACTGTTACACCCTCATCTTCCAGTGCTTTTATTGCACCAATCCCATCTGTGTTATAACCGACTAAGTGTCCTTTGCCATCTTTATTTGTGACTGTATTTACGGCTCCGATTAATTTAGCTTCTGGTGAAATTTCATCTAAATAGGGAATAATTGCCTGTTTATTGGGCATAGAAACATTGGAACCGCGGATACCCAATGCACGTATTCCATCTACAGCAGGTTTTAAAGTAGAGTTGTCTACTTCGAAGGCAAGATATGCATAGTCCAGCCCTAATTTAGCAAATGCTTCGTTGTGCATTGTTGGTGACATACTGTGGCGTATAGGAGTAGCTATTAGGCTGATTAGTAAAGTGTGTCCAGTTAATCGTTCTGTCATTGTTCAATTCCTCACTTAATATTTATTTTTTCATTATGAAATTAAGTTCAAACGTATGTGGCATGCATCGTTTTTCGTTGAGTTTCCAGATTTTTAATGGTTTTCACAACATCGCGAGCTTCCTTAGTGCCTTCCATGATTCTTCGAGCTACCTTACTGTCACCAATGTTAAGTAAGGTAATATTATTCTTTTGTGTATAATCAGTTAGGTCGGATAATAAAGGAGCGTCAGCACGCATACCTAAACAAATGAAACCTAAATCAAAAGGTAATTTAAGGCGTTCTCCTTCAGCTTTTTCAACGATGAAACAATTCTTTTGTACTTCCATCAATTTCGTAGAAGTGTGAACATCAACATTATAGTCATGAATGATTTCCATCATTCCAAGTTTAGTGATAATATCTAAATCTTTTCCAAGTTGATCAACCATTTCAACAATATGAACTTTTTTTGCACCATTTTCTGCGTAATACTCAACCACATCTAAACCAACTGCACCTCCTCCAATAACAACGACTTCTTTTCCGTCAAAATCATTGAATTTTTTCATATCTCCCAAAAGGTCAAAAATAGAGAAGACTTGTCGATTGGATTTAGCTAATTCTTCGTGCAGTCCCACAATTGGTGGAAGCAATGGTTTTGCACCGGTAGTATTAACAATCAAGTCTGGCTTTTCATTTAGATCTTCTAACGTAAATCGATGATTTAAATGAACAGTCAAATTGGATAATTGTTCTACTCTTCTCGTTAGATAGGTGACGAAATCATTGATTCGTTGTTTGTCAGGAAAGCGGGAAATTTCATGGGCTAATCCGCCTAGATAACCTTTCTCTTCGTAGAGTGTGACATCTACACCAATTTCCGCAGCACTGGCTGCAGCTTCAAGCCCAGCAGTTCCTCCTCCAATGACAACCATTTTCATTGGTTTAGTGACTGGTGATTTCTTGTAGGTTTCCTCATAGTAAAGATCTGGATTAACAGTACAACGAATTGGACGTGATTTCGAAATGCGATGATCTGCACAGCCAATATTACAGGAGATACATTTTCGCAATAGATATTCCTGACCATTGGCCACTTTATTGACCCAATTCGGCTCCGCAATCAATCCGCGTCCTATGGCAAGTAGATCGGCATCTCCATTTAGCAGAATTTCTTCGGCACGCTGTGGACTACGAATATTACCAGAAGTAACAATCACTTTCTCTGGAAATTTATTCTTAACCGCCTTAGCCATATAACTTCGCCAACCATCCTTAAGATTCATTTTGTCGATTTGATATTGTAAGTTATCATTTAATGCTGCTGAGACATTCAGTATATCTACATCTTCAGCAATGTAACTAAGCATTTTTATAGTATCGTCTAAGGTATTTCCATTTGGTAACAGTTCGTCTGCGCTCACACGTAAAGAAATCGGAAAGAATGGACCCACTGCTTGTCTAACCGCTTGAATGACCATTCGAGCAAAACGAGTACGATTTTCAAGTGTTCCACCGAATTCGTCTGTTCGTTTGTTATAAATTGGGGATAAAAATTGACTAATTAGATAAGAATGGCCTGCATGAATCTCAACACAATCAAATCCGGCTTTTTGTGCACGCAAAGCTCCTGCAGCATAATTTTGTACGATTTGTTCGATCTCAGATTTTTTAAGTGGCCGTGGAACAGGATTTCCAGTTTTGCTAGGAATATCCGAAGAAGAAACCGCTTGTACTCCTTGCAAACGTGGTTGATAAGCAGAAGCGCCAGCATGATTAATCTGTACAGATGTAGCAGCTCCATAGGCATGCATCCGTTCGTTAAATTGCCAAAGACCAGGTATGAATTGATCCTTGTCCATTCTTAATTGTGTTGTTCCGTTTGTTCCTAGCGGATAATCAATACAAATGTTTTCCAGTGTAATTAATCCAGTACCACCTTTTGCTCGCTGTTCGTAATATGAATAATGCTGTTCATTAAAGGTTCCATCCTGATTTGCAAAATTTGTTCCCATTGGCGGCATAATCACTCGATTTTTTAAGGTCAAACGTTTAATCGTCAAGGGTTCAAACAATGCTTGATATTTTTCCATAATATTCATCCTCTCGTAGATAATGAGAACATTCACAATATCTCGCCTTCATTCTACGAGAAGAAATTTATAAAATCTAATGCTTTATATCTATATTAATCATAAATAAAATTTATCATTTAGTTTTTAATAGGTTTTTCCAAATTAAGAAATTTGTAGCGTTGCTGAATAACCAGTGAGGCGATAAAACCTAATAAAATTAAAAATACATCAAACCAAAAAACGTATTCCATCCCCTTGTTGCTTATAATACCGGTAATGTATGGGGTTATCATAACAGACGTCGAGGTTGCTAAGGAGTAATAACTAGTATAGCGACCTTTTCTACTAGGGAAAAGTTCCAACATTAGAGCGAGTCCTAACTGCCAAATTCCACCAGCGGCAAAAATTCCGATTGCTAACGCAGCTATAACAGTTGAAATAAAACTAGGCGAAAGTAGCATCCAAACTAGTGATAAGCCAGAAATTGCAACACAAAAACTAATTAATTTCGGGATGTTTACACCTTTTTTCACAATTCCGGATGTGAAAAAAACAGAGACAAATGATCCAACGCTGTAGAGGCTAACAAAAATCAGACTGTTTTCGTGGGAAGCGACATGCATGGCTTCAGCGTATTGTGGAATCCAAAGAATAAAAATATTAAAAATAGAAACTGAGACGAAAGAGAAAACTAATAAAGCAATTCCATCAATTTTAAAAATTCCTCGATTGATAATTTTGCTTGAGGAAGATATTGGTTCGTCAACGATTTCTGTGGGTAATGAACTTAGGGGAGGGAATTTAGCAAAAGCTAGATAGCCCAAATTAGCCAACAAGCAAACGGCGCAAAGAATAAAAGGCCAGCCGAAAAATAGCTCTTCTTTTAGAAGAAAACGAGTAATAAAAGGCAAAATAAATTGCCCTAAAGAAATAAATGCTTTATTTAAGACGCTTAGTGAGCTGTTGGTTTTTTCATCTGGATAAGCTTCTACCAATGTAGGGTATGTACTAGTATCTAAAAAAGCATTACTGACTCCGCCAAACATTGCGAAGAAAAATGCTGTTTGATAATTTGGGCTGTATAAAACGCCAAAAAAGAAAAGAGCGTAAGATAAAATGGCGATAATGACAGTTTTTCGACGACCAAAAGTATCGGAAAAATACCCAGAGAAATAGAGACTAAGGATTCTTCCAAAACCAATTGCACTCATTACTAGAGTGACTTGCGTGGTACTTGCTTGCCATTGATTTTTTAATTCAGTCATATTTTGTGAAAGGATAATGGCAGCCATTCCTTGAAAGATGTAGTTAAAATAGAGACTCCCAATTAATAGACGATATTTTGTAGGTTTCATAAAAATTCTCCTCATGTGATTTTATTCACTTGATTATACCTTAATACTAGGTCATTTGTATCATTAAAACTAATGCTTTATTTTGATAAAATTGATAAAATCTATTTATTGAATGAGGTGGAAAAATGAATTTAAGGCAATTAGAATTTTTTATTTTACTCGCGCAAAGCGAGCATATGACCAAAGCAGCTGAATTGGCTAATACTTCACAGCCAAACGTGAGTCATGCAATGACCACTTTAGAACAAGAGTTAGGCGTTGCTCTATTTGAAAAAAAGGGACGAAATATTCGCTTGACCCGACAAGGTAGGATCTTTTACGAATATGTCCAACCAGCACTTCAAAAAATAGATGAAGGGCAGCAACGACTACAAGAGATTATAGATCCATTTTTTGGAGAAATCGAGTTTGGATTTATCTATACGATGGGTTCAACTCTTGTACCCAAACTAATTCAAACATTTCAGCAAAAAAAAGAAAACAAAAGGATTAAGTTTCTTTTTCATCAAGGAAATTCTAATAAAATCATAAAAATGTTATTAGATGATACGATCGACATAGGTATTTGTTCGAAGATTAGTGAAGACAGCGATCTAATTTTTCAACGTTTGACCCGTGAAAAGCTAGTATTAGTTGTTCCATTACATCATCCTCTGGCAAAAAATAAGAGTGTTGAAATCGAAGAGACATTAACTTATCCCTATGTATATTATGGGAAACAAAGTGGACTGCGTCCGTATTTAGATCGTCAATTGAAAGAGTTAGATATAGCGCTGACTGTTCAGTGCGAACTGGAAGAAGATCATAGTATTTTAGGATTTGTTGGTGAAGGTTATGGAATTGCTTTAATGCCTGATATTCCTTCAATCACTTCTTATCCAGTTAAAAAAATCGAAATTAAAAACCACCTAGAAGACAGAAACGTTTATTTAGCAGTAAAAAAACACAACTTAGAAGTTCCTGTGATAAGAAAATTTTATGATTTTTGTTTAAACACCGACAAATAAAGGTGAGTCAAAGCTTTCTTAACCTCTGTGTAAGATATAATTCTGATTAGTTTGCAGCGAGGAATGAAGAGGAAGTGATGGAAGGAAAATTTGAAATTGCTTTATTAGGAGACGGCAAGTTATTCTAAGCCGAAAATACTTCATTGTTCGATGATGATATACGTCACATTGTCACAGTCAGATGAAGAAAGAAATACCAAAAAATCCACGAAATCAGATATACCAAAGCAAACAGCCATTAGCTATTCTATTAAAGTAGTTTAAATCAGTAGTTTAAATCTTAAATAGATAAATGTAACTTATTTTCTTGTAGCTAGATAAAAAGCTAGAGAGGTTCTAATCAATACCCACCTACTGATAGAGAAAGAACCCTGCAAGTCCTGCTACACACATCAAGACAATGGGATTGGGTTTGAATTTTCGCAGAATGATCAATGAAGCAGTGAATAAAATCGCAGCTCTCCAATCAAATTGTAAGAGCAGATTGCTGGAAAAGTCGGATGTTTCGAAGAAGGCCAATAAAAGAATGGTAAAGCCTGCCGACATGATCAAGCCGACAGAAGAAGCTTTTAGGCTTTTCAGAGCCGCTGCCACATAGAGAGAGTCATTATGCTTTTGGAAAAACTGATATAGGCTAATGGAGATTACACAGCCGCCTAAAATACAGCCAATGGTAGCGACAATCGCACCGGAAATTCCGTTAATCTGCATGCCTACAAAGGTCGATGTATTGACTGCTAGCGGTCCAGGGGTCATCTGCGAGATGGTGATAATATCACTAAAAACTTTCTCACTCAGCCAGCCCTGCTGATGAACTACCTGTTCTTGAATCACAGGAATAATGGCATAGCCGCCACCGATACTGAATAGCCCGATTTTGAGAAAAGTCAAAAATAATTGCATTAGGAAGCCTCCCTTGTTTGTTGAAAATAGGTATCGAGTAAACAAAGTCCAACGCTGAAAAATAGAATATAGATCACGTTTAAATTAAAAATGGCATTAGCTACAAAAGAAATTGGAACCAATAGGCGTAGTAGTCTAGAGCTTTCTTGCCGAATCAGCTGATACATATCAATAACAATATCGATGATCAAAGCGGTGACACAAGCCTGCATGCCTTTTAGAACGGCCATCACAGTTACGTTTGCGGCGAATGCGGCGTACCAGTTAGAGATTAATCCCAAGATCACTAAAGGCGGGATGATCGAACAAATCGCGTTAATGAAAACTCCAGGTAGTCCTGCCACTTTTTTTCCTGCCAAAACACTTAGATTGATGGCGATGGCTCCTGGTGAGGATTGCGCGACAGCCGCCATCTCCATTAATTCATCATTGGAGAATAGTCGTTTTTTTTCAACATAATACTTGCGAATCATGGGAACGACCACATAACCGCCACCAAAAGTAAAGGTGCTGATAAATAGACTGATCGAAGCCAGCCATAAGTAATGTTTAAGTTTTGTCATGCTGCCACCCTTTCTTGCTTTCTCTCTAGTATAAGGCTTGGTTTGGTATGTGTGAAATGATAGTATTGAGGTGTAGGTATGAATGCTATTCATGAGAGGAGGAAACCTTATGAACTATAAACAATGTGTGATATTTCGTGAGATCGCGAAAACGAATAATTTTACCAAAGCAGCAACGAACTTATTTTTGACGCAATCAGCTGTTTCTCATGCGATCAAAGATTTAGAAGAAGAAGCGGGCACGCAGCTTTTTGAACGGCTGCATCGCAGTGTGAAGCTCACTCCTGCGGGAGAATTGCTTTTGCGAGAGATTCAACCGATCATTGAGGAGTTCGAGTCTGTCGAAGCCCGCTTGCCTGACCTGGAGAAGCAACCACCGTTAAAAATCGCTTCCTGTATTACGTATGCTCAGACAGAGCTGCCTCAGCTATTACAACGATTTAGCGTGAATCACCCAGAGGCTCATTTTAACGTTCAGGTTTTTCCTGCTTCAGAATCGATTGCTCGTTTAGAAACTGGCGAGGTTGATCTTGCCTTTATTGAAGGCAAGGTCCAGCAAGCTTCCTTTCAAGCAAAAAAGATCGCAGATTATCGGTTGTGTGTAGTGGCGGCACCAGATTTCGCTGAAGAGCAGCTTAGTTTGCCAGAACTTTTGCAACGTCCGCTTTTATTGCGTGAAAGAGGTAGCGCTGTTCGTGAAGCCTTTGAATCCTTTGTTGTTTTACAGGGCTTCAAGCCTTTTCCGATTTGGGAAAGTGTCGATTCGCAGGCTTTGGTTTCAGCTGTTAAAGCAGGCTTTGGTTTATCGGTATTGCCGTACCGTCTAGTGAAGGAGGAGATTTTGCTAGGAAAACTGACCGAGGTCAAGATTACAGATTGGCAGCTGACCAATGACATTACTGCTCTGGTTCGTAAAAGTCGATATCAATCCCGGATATTGGCTGAATTTTGGAAAATGCTGCATCAAGTAAACTAATTTTGGACAAGTTTGTTTGAATGACTTTCTAAAATATTTACAGTATATTAAACTATTGAATAAAGAGAGGGGTTATTCAATTATGAAAACGACTGCTGAATTAAAGGCAGAAGCGAAGGATGCTTTGAGAGGTAAATGGGGACAAGCAGTTATTCTAAATCTGATTCCGACATTATTAACTGTAGCTGTGATGTTCTTTGTGGTATTATCGGGATTAATCTGGTTTTTCATTCATGGATCAAGTGACGGCGTGATTACTTCTGTTTCAGAGTATCAGCAAAATAATGCCAGCGGCGGTGGAACAAGTTTAGTTTCATCAATTATCAGCGCATTGTTTATGAGCGGAATCTCTTGGACGTATCTTGATTTGCTGAGAGGTGAGCGGACGCAGATCGAACCGATGAAGGACGCGTTTCGTGGATTTCAAGGTGCATTCCTCGGTGGTGTAGTTCTATTAGCACTATTTACGAATATTTTCACGACATTATGGACATTCCTATTCATTATTCCTGGGATCGTAAAAGCCTATGCGTATTCGCAAAGCTATTTTATCTATTATGATCAGCTTCAACAAACAGGGGAGAAACCGAAAGTGTTAGACACAATTACTGCCAGTCGCCACTTAATGATTGGCCACAAGGGCCGTTTGTTTTGGCTGGATCTAACGTTTATCGGCTGGTACCTGCTGACTGCTTTAACAGCGGGCATCGCCTATCTATGGGTAGCACCTTATATATCCGCTACTAAAGCTGCCTTCTATGAAGACTTGCAAAGAAATATTTAAAAAAAAGCAGGACTCAATCATATGATTGGGTCCTGCTTTTTTAAGCAAATCTTTTGTTGTTTTGAATCGCCAACAATTGTGGGAAAAGAACAGATTGATAATCGGCAATCCGTTGCTTATTTATAAGCTAATTTTATTCTATCATGAAGGAGATGTTCACTTTTTTTCTCGAATTTACCACTGCCTTGATCATTCGTCAATTCAATGTAAACACGAAAGATAAAATTTATTTTTCAGGGTTGCTATTCTTTTAGCTATACAAAAATCTTTTATAATTGATTAAAGTTCGCTTTTTCAAAAAATGAAATATTGTAAAATATTTGGAATTGAGTATTCAGTAAAAGCATACGAAAAGGTTAATTGCCAGGGATTATTAAATATAATACGTGTTTTTATAGAGTATTATTATATTTAACAACTTTTTAACTGATTATAGTTGACAATGTTCATTCATTTTGTTAAATTTTGAAAAGAAAAATAAAATATGATTTGTTAGGTGAGGCTCCTATACAAACACAGGCTACTGCCCAAAAATGTCGAGAGACGCCAATGGGTAGAACAGGAATTGTCGAATACAAGGCTTTTCTTAAGGTAGCTAAGATGTTTGTCTTTACGTTGTATAGTGCCAAAACTCAACGATTAGATCGATAAGAATATTTGTCTTTTTAAGATGGATTTGTTAAGGCCTTTCGCTGAGTTTTTTAGAGCGAAAGGCCTTTTTTGTCAGTCGTGCTTTTCGCAGTTTGACTTAGTGATGACAGCTCTAAAAGAAGTTTTTAATAATTTGGCTGAATGAGTTTAGCACGATGATATGCGTACGAGAATAAGATCATTTTTCGTGCTTTTCGAAAAATGAATTCCTAGATAGGAGCTAGCTGTCAGTCGTGCTTTTCGCAGTTTGACTTAGTGATGACAGCTCTAAAAGAAGTTTTTAATAATTTGGCTGAATGAGTTTAGCACGATGATATGCGTGGTAAAACTCAACTCATTTTTCTGCTTTTTTAGAAAAATGGATTCATTAAAATGAACTAGCTGCGAGTTCAACTTTCTGCAGTTTCACATCGCCGAGCTACTTGTTCTCGACGGCATGGCTTTCTTTCATGGAGCTAGTTCTCACCAACCGTCTATTTTATTTTCAATCAAAAACAAAGGAGGAATTATCATGGTAAAACAGTGTATATGCTAACGAGATGGAACAGTTTATTTTACCGGGAAGCCTTGATGCTTCGAAATCGGGTGTTGAAGGAAAGTGCGGGAAAGGCGTATTTGTTCGAGGCACCGATTGAAGAAAAGCAGGATATTCATTTGGTCGTGCGGCAAGGAGATGAAGTAGTGGGAACGTTGCTGCTGCATCCTGTATCAAACGCATTTGTTCAGATCAAGCAGGTTGCGATCGAACCGCAGACTCAAGGAAAGAGTCTTGGGAAGAATTTGATGATCTATGCAGAAGAGATTGCGGAAAGATTAGGCTTTTCGACTATTTTCTTAACAGGCAGAAAGCAGGCCTGGGGCTTTTATGAAAAGCTGGCTTACCAAGAGCTGCCGTATGAATATCAAGAAGACCAATTGATTTTGAAAATTTTTAAGAAAGAAATTCGACAACCATTGAGTCGAATAACCACAAAGGAGATGAAAACAAATGGACGACAGTAGTTCGCGAAGAATGGGTTTATGGATGATAGAGGAACGGGGCATTGGCAAATTATTCTTGTCTATTTGTTTTTAGCCCCTTCATCTCTCCGTGAGCCCACAATAGGAGGCGCAAAAAAATGAAAACATTCGGAAATATTCTTTTATACCTAATGATTGGGATAGGATTATGGCGAATTTTTTTTGGAGAGAAGGAAAGAACAGTGGAAAAAGTAACGAAAAATAACCAAAAGGTTAATTATGATTTATTTGCTAGAAAAACAGTGGCGAATGTTTTTGAGACCTTTCATACATCAAAAAAGGGGTTATCAGAAAAACAAGCCAGCATTGCTAGAGAGCGATACGGGGATAACAAGATCTCTTATGGCAAAAAGACGCCTTTCATTTTGGAGGTGCTAAAAGCGTATATCACACCCTTTACCTTGGTATTAATTGGTCTTGGATTAACCTCGATTACGACAGATGTATTAATGGCGGCTCCGGCAGACCGCGATTATTTTGGCAGTGCTATTATTTTTACGATGGTTATTATTAGCGGAACAATGACCTTGATCCAATCAGTTCGTTCGAATCATGCTGCTGAAAAGTTGAAATCTTTAGTAAAAGTCACAGCGACTGTTCGTCGGAAAAATCAATTCCTTGAGCTTCCCATCGAGGAAATTGTCTGTGGAGATGTCGTTAAATTATCTGCCGGTGATATGATTCCAGCGGATGTCCGGTTAACAGTCACAAAAGATTTATTTGTTTCTCAATCGGCTTTGACTGGGGAAAGCTATCCAGTTGAAAAAAGAGCGGAGAGTCAAATTGAAGCCCAAGATTCTGAGACAAGTTACGAAAATATGGTCTTTATGGGAAGCAATGTCATTAGCGGGAGTGCGGAAGGAGTTGTAATCGCAACGGGGAATCGAACGTTGTTTGGCGATGTGGCAAAATCCTTGAGTACCAAGCCTGACTTGACAAATTTTGAATTGGGAATCAAGAAAACTTCGTTCATTTTTATCAAATTTATGGCGATCATGGCACCAACGGTCATCGTGATTAATGGGCTGACTAAGGGGGATTGGATGGAGGCTTTTCTGTTCGGTTTATCTGTGGCTGTAGGATTGACACCTGAAATGCTGCCGATGATCGTAACCACCAATCTGGTCAAGGGTGCCTCAAGAATGGCGAAAAAGGGAACGGTTATTAAAAATATCAATTCGATTCAAAATTTCGGCGCTGTTGATGTGCTTTGTACGGATAAGACTGGAACGTTGACTCAGGATAAAATCATCTTGGAATATCATTTAGATTGTGATGGGAAGGAAAATTCACGGGTTTTACGTCACGCTTATTTAAACAGCTATTATCAAACTGGATTGAAAAATTTGATGGATGTCGCGATTATTGATGCTGCGAAGAATGAATTGGATACGACTAAAATCAATTATCAAAAGGTCGATGAGATTCCATTTGATTTTGACCGTCGCCGTATGAGTGTGGTTGTAGCGGACAATGATGGCAAGACTCAAATGATCACAAAAGGCGCAATCGAGGAAATGCTGCGAATCTCGAGCTTCGTTGATTTTAAGGGGAAGGTCATACCATTAACAGAAAAAGCAAAACAAGAGGTTTTAGAAAAAGTAAAAGAACTAAACAGCGATGGCTTGCGGGTATTAGGGGTGGCACAAAAAACCAATCCAAGTGTCGTCGGCGAATTCTCGGTATCGGATGAGTCGGAGATGGTCCTAATTGGTTACCTGGCCTTTTTAGATCCGCCAAAGGAAACCACGAAGCAAGCTTTAGAAACACTGAAGAAACATGGCGTGGGAGTCAAGGTGCTGACAGGCGACAATGCGCTGGTTACGAAATCTGTCTGCAAACAAGTTGGTTTGGAATCAGAAGAATTAGTTACAGGTGAACAAATCGCCAATCTAAACGAAGTACAATTAGCTGACATCGTAGAAAAATACAATGTCTTTGTCAAACTGAATCCTCAGCAAAAGCAACGTATCACCCACGCATTAAAGAAAAATGGACATACCGTCGGCTTCTTAGGAGACGGCATCAATGACGCTCCTGCGATGAAGGCCGCCGATGTTGGAATTTCCGTGGATACCGCTGTTGATATTGCGAAGGAATCTGCAGACGTGATCTTACTGGAAAAGGATTTGATGGTCTTGGAACGGGGAATCGTTTCAGGCAGAGAAACCTTTGGCAATATTATGAAATATATCAAAGCAACTGCCAGCTCGAACTTCGGTAACATGTTCTCTGTCTTAATTGCTAGTACGTTCCTGCCCTTCTTGCCAATGCTGCCATTGCAACTGCTATTTTTGAATATGATCTACGATATTTCTTGTATTTCGATTCCGTGGGATCATATGGACAAAGAGTATTTGGATGAACCAAAAAGTTGGATCTCGGCCAATATTGGCAAGTTTATGCTTTGGATTGGACCAACTAGTTCAGTTTTTGATATCACGACTTATCTATTAATGTACTTTGTCATTTGCCCAGCAATGCTAGGCGGCAGCTACCACACCTTGAGTCCAGCACAACAGGCGACCTTTATTGCGATTTTCCATGCCGGCTGGTTTGTGGAATCACTTTGGACGCAAACGATGGTGCTGCATGCGTTGCGGACTCCGAAAGTGCCGTTTTTGCAAAGTCGGGCCTCATTCAGTATGATTGCTATTACCACTTTAGGAATCGCTGTAGGAACAATCGTGCCGTTCACTAATTTTGGCAGAAACTTAGGGATGCTGCCATTGCCAGGAAACTATTGGTTATGGTTGTTTGTCACAATGGTTCTTTACTTGGCTTTAGTGACTGTAGTTAAACGGATTTATATCCGTCGTTACGGTGAACTATTGTAAGCATCCGTGTCCTTATTCCTCAATAATTCGACTTGGTAGGCGCTTTCTTTTCAGTTATACTTAAAGCTAACAATGGTAAAAGGAAGGTGCAGTACATGATTGATCATTTAAGTATTGGTGTCAGCGATTTGGAAAAGAGTAAGGTGTTTTATAAGGAAGCTTTGGAACCATTAGGCTATCAGGTAAAATTCGAGATGGACCATGGTGTTTGTTTTGGGGCAGAGGGAGGAGATATATGGATCGTCAAAAGCGAACCAAGCAAGATCCATTTGGCGTTTAGCGCATCTGATCGTACAACGGTCGATCGCTTTTATGAAGCAGCGATGAGGGCCGGCGGAGCAGATAATGGAGCGCCGGGTGTACGACCTCATTATCACGAGAATTATTACGGTGCCTTTGTCTTTGATCCCGATGGATACAATATTGAGGCTGTTTGCCACAAAGAAATGTAGTGAAAATGCTGGCTGAAGGGTCAGCATTTTTGTTGCTTTTTACTGTTTATCAGGAATGTTAAGTGTGCTGAATTAAAGTGAACTAAAAATGGAGGTGAGGTAGTGAGTAAATCTCAATGGTACAGTGATCGGTGGGGCGAGCCGACACATGATGATCGGATGCTGTTTTTATTGTTAACTGTGGGCGTTTTTCAAGCAGGATTAAGCTGGCAGGCAGCAGCAAGTAAACGGGAAGTCTTCGAAAGAAATTTTTGTGGAATGGATTTTCGCAAAGTGGCGGCTTTTTTTCCTGAAGATATTGAACAGATTGCCAAAGATCCGGAAATGATCCAGAATCGGCGAAAAATTAAAGCAGTCGTCCAAAATGCGCGAGCTATCGTGCTGCTGTTAAACGACTATGATAGTTTTGCTGACTATTTATGGGATTTCGTAGGTGGGGTGCCAGTCCTCCATGAGTACGAGACGGCAGAGGAAGTTCCGAATACATTGCCTGAAGCAACGGTGATCGCCAAAGATATGAAGAAAAGAGGATTTACCTTTGTGGGTCCAATCGTTACTTGCATGTTTCTGAAAGCAGCAGGGATTATGCAGGATCGGGTGTGGGATAGTTAGAATTGGATACTAACAGCTTGATGAGTAGAAAAAGCAAAGAATGAGGAAATATACTCCTCAATTCTTTGCTTTTTTTGTTATAGACGCCAATTTTTGTAAGGAAGCTAAATACTTTCGATACGGATGATTCCGTTTTTATACATTTCATCAATTAGTTTCTTATCTGTCTGGTTATCTGTAATGAGTAAGTCGATTTGATCAATCGGAAGAAACGTATACAGCGCTCGTCGGCCGATTTTTGTGTGATCGGTAACGACAATTTTTTTTGCAGCAGCGTCAATCATATTTTTTTTGGTGGCGATCAATAATTCATTGAAATGGGTTAAGCCCTTTTCAACATTAAGTGCAGGCGTAGCAATAAAGGCCTTATCGACACTTAATTGCTGCAGGGATTCATTAGCAATTTGTCCGTTGAGCATATAGCTGTCGTGGAAAAGTGTCCCTCCAGTGACGATGGTGGTGATTCCTCGATTGGACCGTAAAACAGAAGCGATATTGACATCATTGGTGATAATCGTAATGTCTTGCAACTGCGGCATTTCATTGAGGGTTTTTGCGATTTGCAGGGTGGTGGTACCAGAATCTAAAATAATTGCTTCGCCGCTTTTTATATAATTTGTCGCATATTTTCCGATTTTTGTTTTTTCCAGCATATTTTCAGTTGCCCGATCTTCAAAATCTGGCTCATCCTGTTTGATACTTGCAGGAACCACTCCGCCATGGATCCTAACAACAAGTCCCTGTGACTCCAATTCATCTAAATCTCGCCGAATCGTTGTTTCATGAACCTGAAAAATCTCTGACAATTGGGCAACAGAAATAAATTGTTTATTTTCAATAGCTTCTAGCAGCTTTATTCTCCGCTCTCCTGTTAGCATGTTTCTTCATCCTCTCGCTTTCCCAGTGAAAATCCCCACCGTTGAAAGACTTTCTCACTTCTCAGTCTAGGGAAAATAATAGAAGGTGTCAATACATACAGATGAAAAGCGCGCATCAACGAGCGTATTCGAGTGAGACTGCAACTAAATAGATTTAAGACCTCACAATTTAAAATCAATTTTTTTGTTTTTTTATATCCAATCAAATGATTCATTTGTAGCTGTTTTACTAATAGCGCTCTGATATTTTTAAAATAAAGCGTTTACAGAGCTGTATTCTGATGCTATACTCGTAAACGAGCGATAAAGAGTTTATACGAGCGCTCATAAACGAGTGATAGGAGAGGAAGAATGAAACAAATGCTTGAATCAAAAGTTTTTAGTTTGGTGGAACCTGGTGTGATTGAGGAGGTGAACAAGACGAGAAGTCTTCCTGAAAATTGGGTGGCTGTTGAGCCGACCTATGCGAGTATTTGCCATGCGGATTTAAGATATTTTGCAGGGTTGCGAAGACCTGAGGCTTTAGCTAAAAAGTTGCCGATGGCTTTGCTGCATGAAGGGATCGCAGTGGTCAAGGAAAGCCGTTCAGAAAAATTTTCAAAAGGGGATCGAGTAGTCGTTGTTCCCAATATACCGGGACAAATCTTGCATCCTGAGATTGATCAGAAACCCGATATTCCTGTGAATTACTCAAAGGGAAATGCCTTTTTAGGAAGCGGCTATGATGGTATGGCCCAAAGCTGCTTGGTTCATCCAGAAGAATGTCTGGTGCTTATCCCTGATGAAATTCCCAATGAAATCGCGGTTTTAGCGGAGCTTTCGTCTGTTTCTCATCATGCTCTCAGTCACGTGCAGGAGAAGCTGAAAAAGTCAGATACTCGTGTAGCCCTTTTTGGTGATGGACCTGTGGGATACTTCACCGCTGTTATGCTGAAATATCTGTACGGCGTGACTGCTGAACGCTTTGTTGTCTTTGGTGCAGCGGATGATAAGTTGGCGCATTTCGATTTTGCTCGAAGAGAGAATGTACTGTCTTATGATTTTAAGCATTCTAAAGAAAAGTTTGATGTACTGATCGAATGCACAGGCGGAAAATTTAGTCAAAGTGCTTTGAACCAAGCAATTGATATTGCAGATTCGTTGGCGGATATCATTTTTATGGGTGTGACTGAAGAGCTGGTCCCAATTGATACACGAGACATTTTGGAAAAAGGGATTACCGCTCATGGCAGCAGTCGATCGTCAACGGCGGACTTTGAAGCAGTTGTTGAAGGCATGAAAAATCCAGACTATCGACGTGCGTTGAGTAAAATATTGCCGGAGAAAATTGTTGAGATTTCAACAGGAGAAGATTTTAGAAGAGTGATGGAGCAATTTGTCGAAAATCCAGGCTGGAATAAAACAGTTATGCATTTCAATTGGTAAGTGCGACGGGCTAAATGAATGAGGTGAGAATATGACAGGAATAGTAATTGTAACGCATGGCGAGATGGCGACAGGTCTGATGGACAGCTTGAGCCTTATCATGGGGGAGCAGGAAGATTATCAAACGCTTGGATTAAAGCATGGGGATGACATTGGCGAATTCGGAGAGAAGATTCAAACGGCTATTTGCGAACTGGACACAGGTGATGGGGTATTGGTTTTCGTCGATTTATTCTCTGCAAGTCCCTATAACCAAGCAGCTATGTCCTTCAACAAATTGAAGGAGCATCACTATCGATTAATTTCAGGGGTGAATCTTCCCATGATTGTCGAAGCCTTTAATCAGCGAATGATTGGAGCGGATTTAGAAACAATGTATCAAGCCGCAATGACCGCGGGAAAAGACGGAATCAAAGAGTTTTTGGAAGAAATGGCAAAGCTGGAAAAAATACGTACAGATAAATAATAGAAATGGAGTGGAGTACAAATGGGTGAAATCGTATTAGCACGAATCGATGATCGCTTGATTCACGGACAAGTAATGACGGCCTGGCTGCAGTTTACTGGAGGAAATCATATTGTCATTGTGGATGACGCGACAGCAGGAGATGAGTTTACCAAATCGATCATGTCGATGGCGGTGCCGAATGGGATTAAATTATCGATTTTGGGAGTGGCAGATGGAGCGAAACTTTTGGCGAATATTCCTGACGGACACAAGATCATTGTGTTGGCGAAGGAGCCTCAAACGTATTGGCAGCTGATTGAAAAGGGCGTGACCTTCGATGAAATTATTATCGGTGGGATGGGAGCACGGAAAGATCGTAAAACCTTCCATAAAAATATTTCGGCTTCGGAGGAAGAAAAGGAGACCTTTAGAAAGATCGTCGCCCAAAATGTCAAAATGAAAATCCATGTGATTCCAGATCAGGGTTCACAAGCAATTGAAGGATTGCTATAAAAAAATGGTGAAGGAAGTGGAGAAATGAAAATTAGTCTAATCCAAGCAATTTTAATCGGGGTCGTTTATTATCTTGGAATCAATGGCACGCCGTGGCTTTCATTAGTGGGAACGCATGGCTGGATGCGTCCGCTGGTCAATGGAACTGTAGTCGGATTGATTTTAGGTGATCCGGTTCAGGGGTGTATCATCGGAGCGGCTATCAATCTGCCGTATTTAGCTTTTATTTCAGCTGGCGGAACGGTGGCGATGGACCCAGCGCTTGCGGGGACTCTTGGAACCGCTTTAGCGATGGCGGCTAAGGTTGAACCGGCTGTTGCTGTGACCTTGGCTGTACCGATCGGACTGCTGGGGACCTTGATTTGGGTCGCTCATATGACCGTTGATATTACTTTTGTGCATATGGCAGATAAGGCTGCAGAAGAAGGAAAAATTGACCGCATTAATTGGCTGCATATCGTACCACCGCAATTATTTTTACTTTTGATTACTGTCGTGCCGGTTGCCTTAGCCGCTTATTTAGGAGCAGATGCAGTTGAGGGGATCGTGGATGCTTTAAGCGGACGTCCGCTAGATGTTCTTTCGGCGATTGGCGGTATACTGCCAGCTCTGGGGATTGCCATGAACCTGCGTGCGATGAATGGTAAAGGAACTTTATTATTTTTCACTTTCGGCTTTATGCTAGCAATCTACTCCGGACTGCCTTCTGTACCGATCGCTGTTTTTGCAGGAATCATCGGCTATGTCTTTACGGAGTTGTATTTGAAAGATAAAAATGGAGGGCTGACATAATGGAGCAGACAGCATTCGAAGCTAAAGAAAAGCTATTAACAAAAAAAGATGTAGTTAAAGCCTTTTGGCGTTGGACATTTTTCTCGCATGCAAATTACAACTATGAGCGGTTACAGGCAACTGGAGTTGTTCATGCCTTTAGTCCGATTTTGAAAAAGCTGTATGGCAAAGATGAAGACGAAATGAAATCAGCACTAGAGCGTCACATGCAGTTTTTTAATACCGAGCCATCTTTTGGCGGTCCGATTTTAGCCATGACGATTGCGATGGAAGAAGAACGAGCATTGGGAGCAGACATTAATGATCAAACGATCAATGGATTGAAAACAGGATTAATGGGTCCCTTAGCGGGGATTGGCGATACCTTATGGCAAGGAACCTTGATACCAATTCTGCTCTCCTTTACGCTGCCATTTGGTGCGAAGGGAAATATTTTTATGGGACCTGTCCTATTCTTTGCCCTCCATTGGATCATTATGACTGTCATTGCCTACTTCTTATGGATTCAAGGCTATGAGCAAGGAAAAGAAGGCATCCAGAAGATGATGGCAGGCGGACGCCTTTCCTATATCATGACCTTCTCGCAAACATTGGGGGCGATCGTGATCGGTTCGCTGGCAGCCAATTTTGTTAAAATCGCCACCCCATTAAGTATACATTTGAGCGGGAAAGAAAATCTGTCGATTCAAACCGATGTGCTAGATGCATTGGTCAAAGGCATCTTGCCGTTGGGTGTGACTTTGTTGACCTATTATTTATTGAAGCATAAAAAATATACCCCGACAAAGGTATTAGTTATTCAAATTGTGGGCGGTGCGATTTTAGCCGCGATTGGTTTGATTGTGAACTCAATATAAGTGAATCAACGACGTCAACTAAAAACAAGGGAAACTTTGTTTTTAGTTGACGTCGTTTTTGCTTTATTTAAGAAGAATAAAAGCATATTTAACACGAGAAAAAGCAGTATTTCATGTAATTAAAAATTTTTGATGGCAGAGCTTCTGCAATTGACGTGTATCTGAGAATCGCGAATTCTAGCGGGTGTGATTTCATTCGAGGGTTTTGATGGATTAAGTTAGGAATCATTGATATTACGAAGATTGGTTTATTAAATCTGATGAAAATAGCCTTTGAAGCAACTGTAAACATGAATACTTTTTGAATAGTCATTAATGTTGAAAAAAAGTGACAAACATACGAACGAACAAGAAAGAAATTGTCATGTTCATACTGGTAAAAAAAGTGAAAATTGAAGGGCAGGGAAGTTAGACCCAAAGAGTCTTTTTGACCGAGTATTTTTAATGTAAGAGAGAGGTTGGTCTGATACCAGTATTTTTTATTTTGTAAATAACTAAAATAGAAATAGTTTAATTTTAAGATAGATTAAATAATTTAAATTTACAAATTAAAAATCTCTTCGAGTATTGTATTTATATTTAGGGTGTTTTATAATTTATTAACTGATAGCGATTATTTTTGACTTATTTCTATAATGAAATAAATCGTAAGTAAATTATAGTAGTCACTATTAACGCTTACAGCTATTAAAAAATCATGAAAGGTGTTAGTGGTTATGAGAAACAAATTAGTTGTATTTGGGTTGATTGTACTGTTAGTTTTACAAACCCTAAGTCCTGCTTTTGCTTATGCGCAAGGCACCACTGAATCAACGACGAATTCAACAGAGCAAAAGGAGACGGTAGCTTCTTCAACAAAGCCATCCGCTGCAACGTCAGCACCATCGTCTTCATCAAATAATGAAGATAAAACTGCTGAAAAAAGCAGTTCGACGGATTCAGTTGAAGCGAGTAAAGCAACAGCAGAATCAGAAAGTAAAGAGCAGCCGAAGAAACAAGCTCGTGCAGCAATTACTGATAATATTTTCAGTTCAGTAAAAATGTACAAAATTAATGGAGATGAAGTTCAGCCGAATGATACCCTACCGAACATGACTGGGATAAAGCTGGCGTTACAATTCTCTTTTACAAACAAGAATTATCAAACAGGAGATACCTTCACAACACAGCTTCCTGCACAGGTAGCGATTGCTAAAGATCTATCCGGCAGCTTTAGTCCAATGACTTCAGCCGAATGGTCGATAAACGCAGCTACTAAAGAATTAACAATTACTTTCTTAGAAGATAACGTATCTTCAGAGGTTTATGATTTAACATTGGTAACCTCACTTGAGAAAGTAACAGGTATTGATGAGGAAAATCAAAAAATCGTTTTTGATACCGCGCCGACACCAACAAGCTTTTCAATAGAAATGACTTCAAGTGTTGATCCAGGAAAAAATAGTATGGCATTGACAATGGATACGTTGAATCCTAAGAAAGCTGATTTAACGTCAGTATTCAACTTGGATCGAACAGACAACACTGACCGGATGTATCGAATCGAAGCGTACAACAATAACAGTAAAATTAGTTTTGATTCCGTCAAAGTATACGCTAGTGATGTTGACTTTAATGGTACCTTGGTCGGCAGTAAAACCTTATTGACCAAGGACGTTGATTATGAAATCGTCTATAAGAATGCCGGGACGACTCGCGCGACAGCAGAAATTCAATTGAAAAATTCCATTGGGAAAAAGGCGATAATTGCTGAATCAGTTGTTTCTGGGATTGATGGAAAGAATTACGTGGATGAATCTGTTACAGGTAATGAGTACAACTATTTCTATGCGTATTCATATACTTACGAGAATGGCAGCCAATTAAATTCTTCCTCTACGTCTAAAACGTTTGTGACTTTGCAACCTTTGGAAGCGAAAGGGAAAATCAATCAAGAAACTGGCGCCATCGATTGGGAGATTAAGTATAATTTTAACGAGCAGCATCTAACAAGTGCTTCACAGCTGCTTACAGATTTAACTGATCAAGGTGTGGAGTTCGTTGCTGGTTCAATCAGTATTGAAAAGGTTGGCTTTAATTATACTAGCGGCAACAACTATGAGGTGGTTTCCCAAGGTGACGGCGCCGGTGATTTTACAGTTTCGACTGATAACTCAGGCTCGTTAGCCTTTACGCCTAAGAGTAATACGACTCAGGCATATGTAATCAAATACTCCACCAAAATTACTGATCCGACTGAACGGATTATTAAAAATAAGGTGACTAATGGAACGGTCACGAAGGAAGCACAAGTGAGTCTTATTCCGAATCTGTTATCAAAAGAAGCGGGAACGATCGATATTTTCAATCGGACGATGGAGTGGAATATCACCGTCAACGCTGAGAAATATACGATGAAAAGGCCTGTCGTTCATGATTACTTTATTGGCGCGGTCAAGGATTATACTGGACTTACGATCAATAAAAAGATTTCTGACACCGAATCTGTTCCATTAGTGGAAAATGTTGACTACAAAATAACTCGATTTGATGAGAATGGTTCGCCAGTCGGGGCACAGCCGAATGTCAATGGCGCACCAGATGATTTTAACGGTGGTGTGCGAATCGACTTCCTTGGTGATTACAATGAATTAAAGGATACACTGGTCATTACAATCAAAACTAAGATTGAAACATCCGATCAGAGAACAGAAATCAAAAACAAGGCAACGCTAAATTATGGTGATACTCCAGGAGTTATCGAGTATGAGGCCAAAGGAACCTTTGTCGATCCTTATTACACAGGCGGAGCAAAATTAGCTCAAAATGCTAGTACGACGGGGAACTATTTGTATCAAAATTGGCTGGTCTTTCTAAATTCCACTGGGGCAAAATTCAATTTAACGAAAATGGAAGACAGCTTGCCTGCTGGCACAGAGCTGGTTCCAGGATCTCTGCGTTTTGAAGAGGTCACAAGCCAGTCAATGATTGATAATATGTCACGCTATTTAACGAATGATTATAACTTGGTTCAAGAAGGTTCAGATGTTTATCCAACGAAGATTGATACTGAGAATAATCAAATTAATTTGGAGTTTGGCAATTTGGGTGCTAAGCGTGTATATGTGAAGTACCGGACACGGATCAAGCGAGATTGGTATGTTTATAGTCGTTTGGATAATGTGGCGAAAGTCACCTATGACGCGAAGGCGCCAGCCGAATATAAAGCCAGTCTGTATGCATACAATTATGAATATGCGCTGCTAAAATCTGTAGCAAAAGATCCATCAAAAGAAAACGTAGCGAATTGGACCGTTACCACGAGAAATATTTCAGCAGATCTACCCGTTCAAGATCCTGTGATTACAGATACCTTGACACCAGGTACAACTAACGCGGCCTATGATCCAACGTCCTTTGTGGTTACCGATACAGCTACTAATGAGAAAATCAGTACAGATCATTATAGCTTGTCGATTACAGGGAATACATTCAAAATTACTTTTTCTGATTACAAAGCCGAGAGTAATATTCAAGTGAAATACAATACGGTCAGTGAATTCCCAGGGGGAGTCAGGAACCTTTCGCAGGTAAGCTCTACCAGCTATGGTGCGTTGAGCACTTCCTACCGACAAGCGAATGCATCCGTGAATTTAAGCTTTACTAGCGGTAGCGGAACTGGGGTAGTGAAGACCGCCGATCTATCCGTCTTGAAGGTAAATGAGAAGGACGAGCCTTTGGCAGGTGCAACCTTTGAAATCCTTAAAGAAGACGGAACAGAAACAGGCCTTAAAGCCGATACCGACGATACTGGTGAGGTAACCTTTACGGGATTACCGTTAGGCAACTACCTATTGAAGGAAAGCAAGGCACCAAATGGGTATGAAATCAATCCTGATTACGAAACCGGCAAAGCAATCACTTTAGTCGAAGATATGGACACGATAAAAGTTGTCAATAAAGAAACCATTCCAAACAGTATCGAACTTACTAAAACAGATAGTCAAACAGATGAGCCTTTAGCTGGAGCGAAATTCAAACTTGAAAAGGCTGATGGTGAATTAGTCAGTGAGGATCATGAAACAGACGCAAATGGACAGTTTAAGGTGACTGGTCTGCCGAAAGGTGACTATCAATTTGTGGAAACGGCAGCACCTGCAGGCTATCAAAAAGATGACACTCCCGTTAAGTTCTCAATCACTGAACGCCAAGGGCAAGTCGTCAATCTTAAGAAAACTAATACGTTAGCACCAGGAGCAGTACGATTGACCAAAATCGATGATCAATCGGAGGAAACATTGAAAGGTGCGATTTTCCGATTACAGGATAGTGACGGAGAGATTCTAAAAGCCGACTTGGCTACCGATGAGGATGGAATTTTAGAAGTAAAAGATTTAGCGCCTGGTGATTATCAATTTGTCGAAACACAAGCACCGACTGGCTATGAAAAAGATGATACAGCAATTGAGTTCACTATTACAAAAGCTCAAGCTAAAGCTGCTGAAGTTGAAAAAACCAATACAAAATCACCAGCGGAGCCAGGTACAGTCACATTGACTAAAACAGATGCGAAAACAGGAAAAGCTTTACCTGATGCGGTCTTTGAATTGCAGGACAGCAAAGGAAAAGCAATAAAAACAGATGTTGAGTTAGTGACAGACATATCTGGCAAGCTTAAGTTTAAACTTGGGACGATGGCTCCGGGAACCTATCAATTGGTGGAAACCGAAGCCCCAACAGGCTATGAAAAAGATGCGACGCCGGTGAAATTTACGATTAAAGATCAAAGCGACACAATCGAGCTAACAAAGACCAACAAAGCGATTAGTGGTGTCATTTTAGAAAAAGTTGATGGTGCCACCAACCAGCCTTTAGCTGGCGCAGAATTCATTTTACAAACACAAGCAGGAAAAACAATTGAGACTGATGAAAAAATGATCACGGATGGTAACGGCCGTTTAGCGGTAAAAGGCTTAGATCCCGGTGATTACCAGTTGGTTGAAACCAAAGCACCTGCAGGCTATAAATTGGATTCAAAACCAGTAACCTTCCAATTAACAGCGAAGAAGCAGTTGGTTACAGTCAGAAAAGAAAATGTGAAGGCGAGCGGAAAAGCTGGCAATACAGTATCTACTTCTACTAGCTATGTCCGACGCAACCATACGTACCTGCCTAAAACAGGCGAACAAAGATCAACTATTTTGATAATCGCTGGTATTATCATAGTGTTAGTTGCAGGTGGCGTAATCTACTTCAAACGTAAAAAATAATTTTTGAATAAATCCGGTTAGCTAAGCTGCTAGCCGGATTTGTTTTGTCCTTCGTTTCATTGTATTTTATAGATACTAGAAAACATATGAGGACGGTGTCAAGATGGGAAATCAGTTTGTACGGATAGATGAAAAGAATTGGAAACGAGCGATGCATTGTCAGGTATTTAGAAATAGTGTGGAACCGGCTTTTTGCGTGACCTTTGAGCTGGATATCACCAACTTTCTAAACAAGATTCGTGAGAAAAAATATTCCTTCACTTTTGCGCTGGTCTATAGTGTTTCAGTTTGTGCCAATCAAATTGAAGAATTTCGCTATCGTTTCTTGGATGGAGATGTGGTTCTTTATGATCGAATCGACACCGCTTTTACTTACCTTAATCAAGACACCGAATTGTTCAAAGTCGTGAATGTGCCATTAACAGAAAACCTTGAAGAGTACATCGTCTTTGCTGCTAAAACGGCAGAAGAACAGCAGGCGTATTTCACCGGTCCTTTAGGCAATGATGTCTATCAATTTTCGCCGATGCCGTGGGTGAGCTATACCCATATTTCACACACCAATGCTGGTAAAAAGGATAATGCTACGCCGTTATTCGATTGGGGAAAATATTTCCAGCGTGACGGTCGCACGTTGTTGCCATTCTCTGTTCAAGTACATCATTCCTTTGTTGATGGTCTGCATGTTGGTAAACTGGCGGATACTTTACAAGCATATTTGGATGCTTTCTAATATAATGGACAGCAAATCAAATAATTGTTGGTGAGGAAGAACAATGATCACGAATATTGAAGAATTGTATGAAGCATTTAGTCAAGTCATGACGCATAAACGCTGGTGGGACACGGATAATAAATGGGAAATCCTATTAGGTGCAGTCTTGGTTCAGAACACTAATTGGAAAAATGTAGACTATGCACTGGAAAATTTATATCACACGACTCAATTTTTGCCAGAAAAAGTTTTGGCTTTAGAAAAGATCCAGCTACAGGATTTGATTCGGCCAAGTGGCTTTTATAAAGGGAAATCAAATACGATCATCGGGTTATTGACTTGGTTAGAAGGGTATCAATTTGACTTATCAATGGTTGCAGAGAAAGATTTTTCTGTGCTACGCAAGGAATTGTTGGCAATCAAGGGAATCGGTGATGAAACAGCCGATGCTTTATTGGTGTATGTCTTTGATCAGTCGACGTTTATCGCGGATAAATACGCACAGCGGATGTTTGAAAAATTCGGTTTTATCTCTACTGGCTATAAACAATTGAAGAGAAAGATTATTTGGCCCGACGTAATGGACACACTAAAAGCACAAAATCTACATGGCTGGATCATTCAATACGGACAGATGTATTTAAAAAATGACGAGATTTGGCAAAGCGGACCGCTGAAAAATTTTAAGCTCAAGTTAAGCGCGACCAATGCTTAACAAGTCATAAAGTCTCTAAGCTTTCTTTTAAAAGCCTTTCGTGGTATAACATGCTGTATGTTTTAGTTGTTAAAAAAGTAACCATTAATAATGAATAAGGGGCAATGAAATAAATGGTCACATTAAAATCAAAACGAGAAATCGACCAGATGAAAGAATCGGGCGCGATTTTAGCAGGGATTCATGAGCAATTACGGGAGATCATCAAACCAGGGATCACCACAAAAGAAATTGATCAATTTGTTCAAGAAAAAATCGAGGCGGCCGGAGCGACAGCTGCCCAAATTGGTTTTGAAGGCTATGAATTTGCTACATGTACCAGTGTGAATGATGAAATTTGTCATGGGTTTCCATCGAGTTATCGGCTGAAATCGGGCGATGTCCTGAAGGTGGATTTTTGTGTGGATTATCATGGTGCCATCTCAGATAGCTGCTGGACCTACGCAGTCGGTGAGATTGCACCAGAGCATCAAGCGTTAATGGATGTGACGAAAGAAGCGTTGATGATTGGAATCGCTCAGGCACAAGTGGGAAATCGAGTGGGAGATATCGGTCATGCCATTCAAACTTATGCAGAAGGGAAAGGTTATGGTGTGGTACAAGATTTTCTAGCTCATGGCATTGGCCCAACGATTCATGAAGAGCCTTTCTTTCCGCATTTTGGTACAGCTGGCAAGGGTACACGCCTTAAGGAAGGAATGACCATTACAATCGAGCCGATGATTACTACCGGAACCTGGGAAGCGGGCATTGATGGCAATGGCTGGACTGCCCGTACGTTAGATGGTAGTTTTTGCGCACAATATGAGCATTCCATCGCGATTACTAAAGAAGGTCCCGTTATCATGACAGAACAAGGGGTATAATTTTGAAAAGGAGGATTCGTGAGGGCGAGTTCTCTTTTTTGTTATTTAGATAATTTAAATGTTTTAATTTTTAGAACTTTGTTACTGAAAATGTTGCTATGAATTCAAATTTTTTAGTCAAAATTAAAATTAAAGGTATTTCGCTTTCCTATTTACAACACGCTTTTCGTTGTTATATTATATGATTGTTGATTAATGAAAGCGCTATAAATATGGAGGGGTAGACAATGAATGTGGCAAAACTAGCTGAGAGACAGTTATTTCTAATGAAAGCTGAGAATTTGGAGAAACGAGTACGCGCCTACTATGCTCAAACACAGGATGTGGATTCCTTGATTGAGTACGGAGTCGCGATTCTTGTGCGGAGCTTTTTCTGCATGGGAAGCTTTGCGGAGCTGATCCAAGACTTGATTCAAGAGGTTTATTTTACAGTTGAACCAACTGCTGTCATGCGCCAATATTTGCCCTATTTTGAAGACTATTTCACCGAAAACGAATGGCAAACAATAGTAAATCGCCTATTTGGCAATCATACAACCTACCTTGCGCAAACGGAAGAGGCGCGTGTAAATAAAGGCTATTTAGAACAAACTGGGACACTCGATAATCGGATTGAGGGTCTTGTTTATCGTGTAGAAGCCGTTTTTGAAGATACTATTGGGAAAAAACACAAGTTGACGATTCGTGATACCGACTCCACTTTTAGTGAATCGCAAACGATTCAAGTGTTGAATATATTGACGACCTTGAGTATTTTTGACACAGCTGATGTGCGGAAATACGAAACCTATGTGAGTTATCAAACACCGGGAAAAATCATTGCGACATCTCATAATTCCCGTCAAAAAACCAAACCAACAGCGAAGGAACCGGAAACCATCGCTGCTCAACAAGACGCTCAACAATCAGAAAAAGCTCCGAAAAAAATGGTAGCTGCTGCAAAAACGCGGTCATCTGCAGCTCCAGCATCTGCAGGGTCTGAAAAAGAGTCGAATAAGCCCGCAAGTAACAGTACGGCCACAAAGGAAAAACAATCCAGTCCTGCCAATCCGCCGAAAAATACCAACAGCCCATCACCGAATGTCGAGGCGAAGAAAAAAGCCAATGAACTGCTGCAGCAACCAGATATGTCCTATAAACGTGTCAGCAAAAATGAAGAACAGATTCAGGCCAACGGAAATAGTAAAAAGATGAAGAACAAAATAAATAATGCGCTGGGGCGGAGTAAGAACCGGAAAAGGAACAAAAGGAAATAGCGATCTTGTTTAGACAAGAATGTTTATTTGGCGAGCCCCAATAAAAGAAAGCTTTCAATTGCTTTTATGAGCGACGGACAAATATGAGTCACGTGGCTTATTTGGCGTGTCCAAATTAATTAAACGAGATTAAGTGAAGCGTGAAATGTCGGAGAAGGAGTCTGACGTTTCTTTTTTTTAGACAAATCAGCCAAATAGTCTAACTTTATGAATACAAGGAAGCGTCTCGTTTTCAATTATTTTTGGCTATTGGTAAGCTGAGTTTATCAAGTTGAAGGGGGAAACATCATGAGATATACGAATGGGAATTATGAAGCATTTGCTAGACCAAGAAAACCGGCAGGCGTGGACGACAAGAGTGCCTATATCGTCGGAGCAGGTCTGGCAGGCTTAGCTGCAGCTGTTTTTTTAATTCGGGATGGTCAAATGAAAGGCGAACACATCCATATTTTTGAAGAACTTTCCTTATCTGGCGGTTCATTAGATGGAAAATTTATTCCTCATGACGGCTTTGTAACTCGTGGCGGACGAGAAATGGAAAATCACTTTGAATGCTTGTGGGATTTATTCCGCTCAGTGCCTTCATTGGAAGTAGAGGATGCTTCGGTTTTAGATGAGTTCTATTGGTTGGATCATGATGATCCGAATTCATCAAATTGCCGGATCATCTACAATCGTGGAGAACGTGCGGAGGATGATGGTGATTTTACATTGTCGAAAAAAGCACAAAAAGAATTGGTTGAGCTTTTCATGACTTCAGAAGATCAACTGATTGGTAAGAAAATCGAAGACGTTTTTGGAGAAGAATTTTTTGCATCGAACTTCTGGTTGTACTGGTGTTCAATGTTTGCTTTTGAAAAATGGCATTCAGCGATTGAAATGCGCCGCTACGTGATGCGTTTCATTCACCATATTAAGGGCTTGCCAGATTTTACAGCATTGAAATTTACTCGCTACAATCAATATGAATCGTTAGTGAAACCATTATTGGCCTTCTTAAATGACCATGGAGTAGATTTCCAATATGAAACGAAAATTAATAATATTGAAGTCGAAGCTACTCCTGATAAAAAAGTAGCGAAAAAGATTCTGTTGACACGTTCAGATAAAGCTGAAGAGATCGACTTAACAGAAAATGATTTGGTTTTCGTTACGAACGGATCAATCACGGAGAGCTCTACAGAAGGCAATCATCATACCCCAGCACCGATTACTCATGAATTAGGCGGCAGCTGGAATCTTTGGAAAAACTTGGCAAAACAATCGAATGAATTTGGTCACCCTGAAGTTTTTTGTGACAACCTGCCAGATGAAAGCTGGTTTGTTTCTGCCACAGTGACTTGGGAAAACTTTGATATTGAACCGTATATTTCACGCTTAACTCAACGTAAATTGCGAACTGGGAAAGTGGTAACAGGCGGAATCATTACCATCAAGGATTCGAATTGGCTGATGAGCTTTGCGACACACCGTCAACCACATTTCAAAGAGCAAAGTGATCAACAAACGGTGACTTGGGTCTATGGTTTATTATCTAATACGCCTGGAAATTACATCAAAAAACCTATCGAACAATGCAGCGGGCAAGAGATCGTTCAAGAACTGATGTATCATTTAGGGGTTCCAGAAGAAGACATCAAGAAATTCTCTGAAGAATCATGCGTGGTAACACCAGTTTATATGCCGTTTATCACCTCGTATTTTATGTTGCGAGAACCTGGTGATCGTCCATTAGTCATTCCAAATGGCTCAGAGAACCTTGCCTTCATCGGCAACTTTGCTGAAACCGAACGTGATACTGTCTTTACGACAGAGTATTCAGTTCGAACAGCGATGGAAGCTGTTTACACATTCTTAGACATCGAACGGGGCGTGCCAGAAGTATTCGCCTCGGCCTATGATCTTCGGACGTTAGCCAATTCAGTCTATTATTTAAGTGATCGTAAGAAGCTTTCGGAAATGGATCTGCCATTTGTTGAGAAAAAAGTGTTGGAGCATTTTGTGAAGAAAGTGGAGCATACCTATATTGGCGATGTGTTAAAGGACAATCATTTACTGTAGGAGAAACATCCTAAGCTTAACGACCGAATCATCAGTGTTCAGCGTCAAGAAAAAAGAAAAGTCCAAAAATTTCCTTTTCAAATTTTTGTTGGTTTTCGGTTTATTTTCGCAGATGTCGTTTATGAATCGATGTATATTCGTGAAAAGGAGCTGATCTAAAAGTCTTTTAGACCTTTGGATCAGCTCCTCCTGTTTGTTATGAGATTTTTTCTAATGTTGCTGCTTGATTTATAGTATAATTCTAATAAATACATTGAGGGGGACAACGAATGATCAAAGTAGCAATTGTTGGATATGGAAATTTAGGGCGCGGAGTGGAACGGGCATTAAAGCAAAATGCGGACATGGAATTAGTTGGTGTTTTTACAAGAAGAAATCCCGAAACCGTTCAGACGGATGGCGCACCAGCCTTTGGACTAGATGAGTTAGACGCACAGAAGGGAACCATTGATGTGTGTATTTTGTGTGGTGGATCAGCAACGGATTTACCTGTCCAAACACCGGCGATCACGAAAAACTTTAATACGATCGATAGTTTTGATACTCACGCGAAGATTCCTGAGCACTTTACGAATGTCGATAAGGAAGCGAAGGAACATCAAACTGTTTCGATTATTTCCACCGGTTGGGACCCCGGCTTGTTTAGCTTGAATCGTCTATACGCGCAAAGTATTTTGCCAGAAGGAGAGACCTATACTTTTTGGGGCAAAGGTGTGAGTCAAGGACATTCGGATGCCTTGAGAAGAATTGTAGGGGTTGCGGATGCGATCCAATACACGATTCCTAAAAGCGAAGTGATCGAGAAGCTAAAAGCTGGCGAGAAAATGGAATTGACGACTCGTGACAAACATTTACGAGAATGCTTTGTTGTTTTAGAGGCAGGAGCAGACGCTGAGGCGATCAAGAAAGAGATCGTTACGATGCCCAATTATTTCGATGAATATGATACGATCGTTCATTTTATTTCAGCCGAAGAATTGAAACGTGATCATCATGCGATGCCTCACGGCGGTACGGTGCTGCGTACAGGTACAACTCATAAAGAAACGAAACAAGTGATTGAGTACAATCTGCAATTAGAAAGCAATCCTGAATTTACTGCCAGCGTACTGGTCGCATATGCCAGAGCATGCGCTCGCTTGGCAAGTGAAAAACAATTCGGCGCCTTTACGGTATTAGACATTGCACCGAAATACTTGTCACCGATTGATGATGCAATATTGAGAAAAGATTTACTATAAGCAGTATTAAAGCGAAGTGATCCCTACTAGGCTAGGTCACTTCGCTTTTTTAAATGTTGCTGATTAGAGAATTGCTTCTCATCATAGTTGATATTCAAGGTTCCATTGTAGCTTTCTACGATAGAACGGACAGACTGCAATCCGATTCCATGAGCCTGTAGTTTTACTTTGGTTCAGAAGAAACGAGTGCCAGAAGGTGGGTTATCCAATCCAACTATTCGATTATTCTGCTTTTTTGTGGTAAATTTCAGGCACTAAAGCAACCAGATAGAGGTGGACGTCATGCGATTAACCCAAGAAGAAGTTCTAGAAAAAATCTATAATCTGATCTTAAATCCCAATACGCGCGAATGGGAACGGTATTTGTTAACGACAGCCAAAGATGGTTTAGAAGCTGATACAAGCTTCAAAGAGCAAGTTGCGAAGCTGGAAGCCGATTTGCGCCCGTTAGCTCTTCGGAATAATCTGACTCCAGACGTGACGGATTTTTATCAGGAGCTCACAGGGGAGGATTCCATTGGAATAAAAGTGGAAAAGCATGAAATTGACGATCCCGCCTTTCAAGAACGAGCGATTTTTGCGGGGGGCTGTTTCTGGTGTATGGTGGAGCCTTTCGAGACACATCCGGGCATCGTCTCAGTATTATCCGGATATACTGGAGGAACGACAGAGCATCCCAGCTATGACCAAGTCAGCCGTGGCTACACTGGTCATGTCGAAGCGGTCGAGATTATTTTCGACACGCGAATCGTCAGCTATCAAGAGCTGATGGAACTTTATTGGCAAATCATTGATCCCACCGATGCGTTTGGGCAATTTCAAGATCGAGGCGTTCAATATCGTCCGATTATTTTTACCTTGAATGAAGAACAACGTGAAATTGCTGAGAAAAAGAAACTGACAGTGATCGAGTCAGGTGCTTATAAGAAACCGATCATTGTTGAAATAGAAGCAGCCCGCACATTTTGGCCGGCGGAAAATTACCATCAAGAATTCTATAAGAAGCAGCCGAAACGCTACAAGGCCATCAAACGTGCGCGTCAGCAATTCCTGACCTATCAGCATTTAAAGGGAAAATTACGAACCGGATTCCTGCGAAGTAAATAAAACAAAAGAAATTTTTTTAAAGTGTTGACATTCGGCTAGGAAGGGATTATATTATATACATACCAACCGAATGTATGAAAAGGAGATACCAAGATGGCTCGGAATAAATACCCAGAAGAAACAGTAAATAAAATTTTGGATGTTTCGATGCAACTATTTTTAGAAAAAGGCTATGAACATACGTCAATCCAAGATATCGTCAATCATCTCGGCGGTTTATCAAAAGGAGCGATTTACCACCATTTCAAATCAAAGGAAGATATCCTCGATGGCGTGATGAATAAGCTTTATCAAAATAATGACAACGAGTTAGATCACCTGCGGCTGCTTGAGAAAGATTCAAGTATGACCGGATTGCAAAAGCTGCAGGCGCTGTTTACGACAGCGTTAGAAAGTCCCCGCCAGGATGACATGTTTCAAATGGCACCTGACTTTCTAAAAAATCCCCAGATGCTGGCGATGCAAATCGAGGGAATCTATACCGAATCGGTGCCGCACTTTGTTCAGCCGATCATTGAAGAAGGAATCGCGGATGGCTCGATCAAGACCGATTATCCTAAAGAACTGGCGGAGATGATTCTGTTATTGATAAATATCTGGTTGATTCCATTGGTTCATGATGAAGATCCAAGTAGTGTAACCAACCGCTTTGCCCTCTTTCAAGAAATGATGGGTAAAATGGGCATTGAGATTTTTGATAAGGATGCAGTCAAGCGGCTTGAGAAATTTCGCAAGATGTACAATCAAAAAAATTAATTTCTGCCTTCTAGGCAGTTTTATTTAAAAGTTATACATACCGTCGTTCGGTATTTATATAATGAATATTACTTCAACAAATAAAGCAAATAAAAAAGAAAAAAAGGAGTGTTTTAAAATGGAACAAAAAATGAATAAAAGCAATGTCTATGGTGTAAATGGTGAGAATCAAAAACAAAGAACAATGGTCGAACGAATCGGCGGAGGGATCACAGTAATCTTTTCAGGAATGTTCATTTTACCAATCCTATCTGTGCTAACCGGAGCTTTCGGCATCATCGGGATTGGTTTACCGGCAGTTGCCATGATGAATCTTTTTGGTATCCTGCATATTCCATTCAATGTACTGTTTGTTCAGTTGACCGGATTTCCGCAGGTGTTGGTTGGCTTTATCGTTGGTTTGATCTTTGTGGCTTTATCTATTGTTTGCGGCACCCTGTTGAAAAAGTATATGGCTATTGCCAAACGAATGATCTAAAAGAGGTACTGCTAGAAAAGTAGAAACAATACTTTCCGATTTTTATGAATTTCTGCTTTGCTCATCCAATAAATTGTCGTTTCGAAACAATACGTTCAATTTGAAAATAACCATCAATTGTTGCGTATATTTGTGAATAGGCAAAGAGGAGAGTGAATATGAATGTTTAAAGTGTTGTTAGTTTTAACGTTAGTCGGGTTGTTGCTATCATCCGGCTCTAGCAAGAAAAAAGTAGGTTAGCCAATTGGATATATTCTTATCGTTTGTTCAAGGAGTTTGCCTAAGTGTAGTATTAGCATTAATTGAAAAGATCGAACATTCATCTAATCATTAGATGCCGTTTATTTCTGAATAGGAGCTGATCTGAAAGTTTAAAAGACTTTTGGATCAGCTCTTTTTTCTAAACTGAGTCAAAGAGTTCAATTTTCTATGATGAGTATTGTTATTAAAAGTGAGGATTATGCTTATCCAAATTTCTCTTCACATCGTTTTAGATAAAAAAAGAAAATGTTTATATTATAAAATTTCTGGATATAAAGAATAAAATACGTAATAATTGAGTATTTTTCCATCTGATAATAAGGATATGAATGGAGGAACTAAATAAGGATACAAAATTAACAAAATTTACGAGAAATCAAAAAAAGTCTATTGATTTATTAATATTAATTAATTATATGTTAATATAAAAATATATGTTTAAAGTGATTTGCATATTGTAAATCTCTTTTTTTTTCTTGAAATGAAAAATATAAGGACAAATAAATCATTTAGCTAATTAAAATGTGCTTAGCTGGGTAATATAATTAAATGAAATTAATCAATTATTAATCCAGTTGAGAAGGGAGCGAGAAATGCAAGCGAACGATTTGTTGATGGATGATGACCGTTATAAATGGTACCTACTTCAGTATTTGGAATTAAATAAAAATGCCTATTGTTCAGTTGATCAACTCGGAGATATTTTAGAGATTTCTCGCTATAAATTAGAAAAATATCTACAGGAGCTTCAGGATGAGCTGAAAGAAAATCACTATGATGCCACGATTGAGTTGCTTGAAACAGGGGAGATTGGGGTTCAGCAGCTGACACATGCGATCGTTAAGAAAATGCGCCTGTATTTAGTTGAGCGAAGTCTTACTTATAAAATATTCCACGGCTATGTGACCAATGAAACCAGTCTTGATAAGCAGATCGAAGAGCTCCATGTGAGTCGCTCGAGTACCTATCGCTTATATAAACGATTGAAGGATCAACTCGTGGAAGAAGGATTTCAGCTAAAGAAGAATCAACTGATCGGAGAAGAGGACACGCTCCGAAATTTTTTGTTTGGTCTGTATTACGAAATTTTTAATGGATTAGCCAGCCCTTTTGATGATACGACGCAACATCAAGCAAAGGAACTCTTTCGCTATTTGGAACATTATTTAAATCTTTCATTACCTAAAACAAAAGAGCATAAGCTGCAATTTTTCATAAGTATTGCTTTGGTACGCATGAGCAAAGCCCATCTGATGGATCGAGAATATTTGGAATATGTAGAGAATGATGCGACAGAATATCTGAATAGATGGTTGGATAGTCATTTTTCATTGACAAATACAGAAAAACGACGAGAAATTGCTGCCTTATTACTATTTTGTCAGCTGATGGAGATTGATTTGCCACTGGAAACGACGATCCTCGAGGGCAAAGAGATGCGAATGGCGGAGAATTTAGTCGATGAATTTTTGCAGTACTTAGCCAGTCACTCACGATTTGAGATTAATCAATTAAAAGAAGACAAGGAATTGGTCGCTGGGTTGTTGAGGATCAATCGAAGATGGCTGATCTATCATTTTCGCGAATCGACTTTTGTGACAAAAATCCAACGTCGCTACTTTCAAGAAATTAATCCTAAACTGGATGAGCTGATCCAAGATTTTATTGAGAAAGTCGCTCATAGAGGGATTTTTCATTCGGATCAGGAACGGAACAAGCTGTATTATGACTATTTATTTTTCATGATCACACAAATCTCTGTCGACGAGCTAGAGGACCCTGTCTTTATTTGTATCGATTTTTCTCATGGCAGCAGCTACAACGAATACATTCAAACGATGCTGAGCTCCTTGCAGAGCATGAATATTTGTTATGAAGAAAAATTGAGTACCAAGACGCAAATTTATTTATCTGATTTTTTGATTGAGACACTTCCTTGCCATCAAATGATTTGGAAACGTCCACCGACACCAGAAGATTGGTCCGAGTTTGGACATCTATTATTAACGGTTAAAGGAGGAGCCTATGAATAGAAATTTATTGATCGCACTTACACTTCCTTCATTAATGTTCTATCAATCGAATGCGCCGATTTTATATAGCAGCGAGAAATTGATTGCTCAAGTAAAAGAAGAACAAGCAATACTTGGATTCGACCTGTCTGAGTCTGGAAATACCTTGATTATTTCGAATGATCAACTACAAGAAGGCGATGAAACTGTTAATGAGGCCCGTCCACCGGATCAGTCGGAAGAAAATGATCCAAAAAAGCAAACAACAATGAAATCTAAAGACAGAAAAACTCTTCCCAAAACAAAGAAACAAGTGACTGAAGAGTCATCAAATAGGAAGAAAACGGCTGCTTTGGAAGCCATTGAACAAAAGATTAGTGCATTACCATTTACAGAGTTGCCAGATGATAAAACTGGCGAACGAGAACTTGTCCGGATGTTGGCAAATATGTCCGGAACAATCATGTACGGTACCAAAATGACAGAAACCAATCGAGAAGAATATATTACGTTTTAAAGGGGATGAAAACAGATGAATCGATTAAAAAAAATATGGTCACTATCTGCAATAGTTGGGATGCTGATCAGTAGCTTTCCACTGTCGATTTTCGCAGAGACTATTGAATCAGCTGAGGTGGTGATTAATCAAGCACTGATTACCGATACGACTGATCAAGAGATTACAGAAACCAATCGAGTGAAGCACAAAGCTGCAGTAAAGCTCAAATTAGATTGGTCATTAGCGAAGGCTACACTAATTGAAGAGAATACAATCGTAACAGTCAACTTGCCAGCAAATCTAAATTTTCCAGATCAATCAGGCAGTTTAGCCGATGGAATGGGAAATTACCAAGTAAGAAATCAACAACTGCTATTTCAGCTTGCTAAAAATTACGAAGAAACGGAAGACGGACGAGCACCGGAATTTACCAGCGCAAAATTTTATGAAGGGATTTTAGAGTTGAATGCTGAAACTACATCTGAAGATTTAGAAATAGAACCGATCAATTTCGGAGATAATATTGTTTCAACCATCTACTATGATAAAAAAGTAGACCCTACTGCTGATCCTGTTATTAAAACTGAAATCAACGAAACGAATTCTTCAGCAGTTAAACAAACTCGAACACATAATAATAATCTAAATGAGAGAAATGTAAAACTATTCGATAGTATTTCTATAACGGATAGAGATGGCAACCCATTTACCGCTGAGAATCCAGCAAAATATAATGACAATATTAAGATTCATATTGATTGGTCTTTACTAGATTCGGTGGACATTGTTAGCGGTGATTACTACGAGTATAAACTTCCAGAAAGTTTTGCGGTGCATAACCCTGTTTCTGAAATACTTAAAAATGATGGTCAAGAATTAGGAACCTTCCATTTAGACACTTCTGGTAATTTGAAGATTGTCTTTAATGAAAATGCAGGGAATCGCTCTAATCGCAAAGGCGAAATTAATTTAAGCACTTCTCTTGATGTGAAAAGCATAGATAAAGAAATAGAAATCAAAACAGAAATTTATGATGATCAAAACAAAGAGATTACGATCGTTGTACCGATTTTTCAAATGGATATCTCAAAAGCTGGTAGAATCGACAGCAATGCAACAGTGACCTGGGAGATAGATTTCAATAAAGACGGTAAGAGTTTGACGAATGTTGTAGTAACTGATCCGATGCCGGAAGGGCTAGGGTATATCGCTTCTAAGGGGTATATCTTCAAAGATGGTAAATGGGAAGAAACGGCCAACTTATATACGTATAATTCAGTTGCTCAGACCTTTACCTTTAATGATCCGATCACAACTCCAGTTAAAATCTCAATCAATGCATATGTCGATCAAAAGAAAACAAATCTTGAAACGTATACCAATACTGCTAAGATTACTGGAAATGAGTTCTTGGAAAAGGATGCATCAGCTACCGTAAGTTTTAAGGAAGTAGATAATTACAAACGATTTATCAGCTATGATCCTCAAACAGGCGAGGCATCATGGGAAGTATCTGCTTCTTTCACAAAAGCCGATGGTCTTATAACAGATAGGACGTATGAGGGAAAAAATGCTGAAGGCGCACTCCATTATCTTGTAGAAGACAGTATTGAGGTGAAAAATAAACAAGACGGTTCTTCTATAAATAAGGACAAATGGGAACTTAAAAGTACAACCAAACATAGTTCAGGAAATACAGTTGGTTTTGAAATTAAGTTTAAAGAAGCGGGAAGCTATTTAATCACCTATAAAACCAAAATGGCTAATCCTATCATGTCAGACACGAGAATCAACAACTATATGACTGTTGATGATGACGGAAATAAAAATGATAATAGTGCTGGCGGTACGGTTAGTCCAGAGACGGGAATTGGAGTGGATAAAGCTGCCGATGGTAACAATAAAGATGTAGACAAAATGATTCTTGCATGGAGTGCTGAGATAAATAAAGCTGGCATAACAATTGATAACCTTGTTGTTACTGATTTATATGAAATGGCCAATGGTGGTAATGTCAGTGCTTTAACTTTAATAAAAGATGAACTAGTGATTAAAACGGTTTCTGGCACGCTGTTGGTTGACGGAAATGATTATGAGGTCGAAATCTTAACAAGAGCAATACCAGGAACTTCGGAAATAATGGAATCTGGATTTAAGATTACTTTCAAAAAGACTATTACCGAAAAATTAATGATGACCTACAAAACGAAGTTTGATATTAACAAACAAAATGAGTTGAAAGAGTCAGGTAGTTTTCCTTCAATGGCTGGAAATCGCTTTAGCAACATCTTATTTGCTGAGTATAAAGATGAAAATGGGATATCTCATAAAGCAGGCGATCAAGCCGAGCAATGGATCAGTAATAATTGGTTGAAAAATGCTGATAAAGGTGGTTTCTTTGTTGGAGAAGGTGAAGATGTCCATGAAGCCATGAAAAAATTCCTTAAGAAAAACAATTTGAACTTTACGAATATTTTTGAAGAGACTGAAGCACCTGAAGATAGTGTTTATTGGATTGCTAAATTTAATCTCTTTAAGAATAAGATTCCAGCAAATTATAAAATCATTGATACTTTAGGCGAAGGGCAAGTCCTTAGGAAACTGACAATATATGAAACGACGCTGAATCGTGATGGTGATCTTACAGAAAGTTACGGAAAAAAATTAGAAGTAGGGATAGATTACAACTATGAAGTTGTAAACGGTGATATCGTTATTACACTTCTTAAGGAAACGGACAAGACATTATCAATTGCCGTTGCAGTGGATGCAGATGAAGATTTTTACAGATACAAGAATTATGCAGAATTGCAAAATGATAAAAGTGAAAAAATCGTCTCTGCTGATGCAGAAGTACTTGTTTCTGAAAAGGATTATTGGTTAACCAAAGAGGGGCTTCAAAATAATCGTTTGGTTGATTGGCAAGTAATAATCAATAAAGATTCTAAGAAGATTCATAACGCCACAATTATGGATACTGTAAAACTAAATCAACAAACATTTATCTTGGATGAAAAAAATCAAGTAGTCGTAAAGGTTTATGAAGCAATCAAAAATGGAAACAACTTTGATAAAGGATCAGAAGTCATATTTCCTGAAGGAAAGGGCGCGTCACTTTTGACTGATTCAGTTGAAGGAACTCAAAGCCTAAAAATAGAGTTTGACGAATACATTATAAAGCCTTACATTATCGAGTACCAAACAAAGCTAGATCCGGGAATAATGAATAGTGAGAAAATTACAAATGATGTAAAACTTAGCGGTGGCACAACAGAAATTCATCAAGTAACCGAGGAAGTAATTGTAAAATCAACTGACGGTTCTGGTACTTCAAGTGGTGTAAATGGTGCGCTGATTATTCATAAAATTGATAGTGATGACAAGACTTCTATTAATGAATCAACCTTTTTCAATATCTATCGTAAAAACAGTGAAAATAACTATGAAATATTTATTCCAAATCTAGAAGTGAAGAACAATAAAATTGTAGCTGGCGATGGAAAGTTGATTGATCAATTAAGTAATTTACGTTATGGCGCATACGCTATTCAGGAAGAGAGTGCTCCAGATGGTTATATTAAGGACGATAAATTATATGAATTTACAATTGATTCCAAAGAACAAACCTATACATTCATTTTAGAAAACAAAAAGGAAGTAAAAGAACCAGCGATAATCAAGTTAAAAGCAGAAAAAACATTGGAAGGTCGCGCGTTGAGAGATCAAGATTTCAGCTTCACGTTGAAAGGTGACGGCGGCGTTGACCAAACAAAGAAAAACGATAAAGACGGCAAAGTATTATTCGATGCCATCACGTATGACACAGCTGGAACGTATGAATATACGATTTCTGAAAAAATTCCAGCAGCTAAAGAAACGGGTATCACTTACGATGATACGAAATATAAAGTAACGGTAACAGTGGAAGAAAAGGCTGGGAAATTAGGGGCAACAGCCGTTTACGAAAATATCAAAGCCGGCGAAGTCCCAATGTTTAAGAATACCTACAAACCACTACCGGGAACGATTCAATTAGAAGCGAAAAAGGATTTAAGTGGTCGCCCACTAAAAGCCGACGAGTTCAGCTTCACATTAAAGGGCGACGGTGGTGTTGACCAAACGAAGAAGAATGCTAAAGATGGTAAAGTATTATTCGATGCTATCAAGTATGACCAAGCGGGAACGTATGAGTACACGATCTCAGAAGTTGTTCCCGACGCACTGGAAACTGGAATGACTTATGACACCAAGAAATATGAAGTAACAGTCAAAGTAGTAGAAAAAGATAATAAGCTAGAAGCAACAGCAACATACAAAGATGTTACTGTAGGCGAAGTTCCAACCTTTAAAAATACGTACAATGCACTACCAGGAACGATTCAATTAGAAGCGAAGAAAGAACTAAGCGGTCGTACACTACAAGCGGATGAGTTCAGCTTCACGTTGAAAGGCGACGGCGGCGTTGACCAAACGAAGAAGAATGCTAAAGATGGTAAAGTATTATTCGATGCTATCACGTATGACCAAGCGGGAACGTATGAATACACGATCTCTGAAAAAATTCCAGCAGCCAAAGAAACAGGTGTCACTTACGATGATACGAAATATAAAGTAACCGTAACAGTAGAAGAAACGACTGGAAAATTAGAAGCGACAGCCGTTTACGAAACCGGCGAAGTTCCAACTTTCAAAAATGCCTACAAAGCACTGCCAGGAAGTATCCAGTTAGAAGCGAAGAAGGAATTAGACGGTCGTTCACTAAAAGCTGACGAATTCAGCTTCAACCTAAAAGGTGATAACGTTGACCAAATGAAGAAAAATAATGCTGATGGCAAAATCCTATTCGATCAAATTGATTACGACAAAGCCGGAACCTATGAGTATACGATTTCTGAGATGATTCCAGCGGACAAAGAAACAGGTCTGACTTATGATGAAGCAGTTTATAAAGTAACTGTAACTGTCGTGGAAGAAGCTGGAAAATTAAAAGCAAAAGTGGATTACGAAAGCCTTGAAGCCGGAGAAATTCCAACCTTCAAAAATGTGTACAAAGCACTACCAGGAAGTATCCAGTTAGAAGCGAAGAAGGAATTAGATGGACGTTCACTAAAAGCTGACGAATTCAGCTTCAACCTAAAAGGTGATAACGTTGACCAAACAAAGAAAAATGCTGCCGATGGTAAAGTTACCTTTGATGAAATCACTTATGACAAAGCTGGAACCTACGAGTATACAATCTCAGAGGCGATTCCAACAGACAAAGAAACAGGTGTCACATACGATGATACGAAATATAAAGTAACCGTAATAGTAAAAGAAAAGGCTGGAATGTTGGAAGCTGCAGCCACTTACGAAAACCTTGAAGCTGGCGAGCTGCCAATCTTTAGAAATCTGTATACGCCAGAAAAGGAAGTGCCAACTGGCGAGCTGCTATTAAAGAAAATCGATAGTAAAACTGGCCGAACGTTAGCCAACGCCGAATTTAAGTTAGTAGATGACAAAGGACAGGTTGTAGCTGGAAAAGAAAAAATTGTTACTGGAGAAGATGGCTCGATTTTCATTAAAGGATTGGCTGATGGTGAATATCAAATCATCGAAACTAAAGCACCGGATGGCTATCTGATCGATGAGACGCCAATAAAATTCTCAGTAAAAAATAATCAGCCAAGCAAAAAAGAGATCAATCAAGAAAATGATCCTCTTAAATTACCTGAGACCGGCAATTCTAGCAATAAAAACACCAATGTTCAAACAACGTATCGAAATGCTACAGGAAAGAGAACCACAGTTTCAAAACGATTACCATCAACAGGAAGTATTCAAAGTAAAGGCTTAGTTATTTTAGGTCTGTTCTTCTTAGCGATGTTTGGCTTAGTCGTATTTGGGAAACGGAAAAATATTTAGCAGAAAAGAGGAAGCCATGAAAACTAACGGAGAACCAAGTTGGATTTCGGAATTAAATGATGAAGAACTTGAATTTATTAAATTTTTTGTTCTTTCCCCTGGATCAATTAAAAAGCTGTCTAATATCTACTCTACCAGCTATCCAACGCTAAGAAAGCAACTGGATAAATTGATTCAAAAAATCCGAATCAGCGAACGCAAAGGAAACGATAAGATCATTCAATTGATTCATCAGTTAGAAAAAGAAGGAAAAATCGATCAAGACATTGCGAATACTGTCGTGCAAGAATACGGCAGATCATTAAACTGTTTGATCGGTGAGTAACAGTAAGGCTTTGGAACATTTCATCTGCTGAAATGTTCCAAAGCTTTTTTTACAGAAATCGTCTTTCTCTTTGTCAAATAATTAAGGTATGATGTGAAGGTGTATAAGTCAAATTTATGGGAGGCAGATGGGTGTTTGTTCATGAACTTAAATTAACTGATTTTCCTAAAAAGATCGTTTATCCATTTGATGTTTTTGCGGTTCAAGAAATTTTTCGCAAAGGGAGTCTAAGCTTTGAACAACCGGTTACTTTTCTATCTGGAGACAATGGGACGGGGAAATCCACCATTCTAGAAGCGATTGCGGTTGCCTATGGAATTAATCCGGAAGGCGGCAGTCAGAACTTTAATTTTCAAACTGTGGAGAGTCACTCTGAATTACATGAGTCAGTGCGTTTGGTCAGAAAGGGGAATCTTCCTAAGACAAAATTTTTCCTTCGTTCGGAGACTTATTACAATGTTGCCTCTGAATTGGAATACATGGCAAAAGATGATGGCGAAGTTGCTTTTGCCTCCTATGGTGGAAAGTCTCTACACACCCGCTCTCATGGAGAAGGACTGTTGTCGATCATTGAAAATCGTTTCGGTAAGGAAGGCTTTTATCTGTTAGATGAGCCGGAAGCAGGTCTTGCGACGAGTCGACAATATACGTTGCTGCGAGAAATTCACCGCCTAGTTGAGACAGGAAGTCAACTGATTATCGCCACCCATTCTCCGATTCTGATGGCCTATCCTGCTGCAACGATTTATCAGTTCTCAGAAGCCGGACTGGAGCAACTACCGTTAGAAGAGACCCTTGCTTATAAAGAAACGAAGCTTTTTTACGACGATCATAAGCGTATGTTGCATTATTTGTTGGATTGATTCAGGGGTTTTCCTTTTTCTAGTTCACAATGCCAGTGTTAGAATAATTCTAGCTAGAAATTGGGAGATGGAAAATTTGCGCTACTTAAAAAAATACGGCTTCTATTTTTTACTCATCGCGGTAATCGCTGATTTTTTGACACCGTACGTCTTAGGAAGATTTTACCCAAAGCTCAATCAATTGACTGCTGTAATCAGCCTGTTTGGGGATATAGATAGTCCAGTTCGAAGTGCTTTCTTGATTTGGTCAGTAGTTGCTGGTAGTTTTTATACGCTATCGTTGCCAGCAATCTATGCAGCTTTGAAAGAAACTTCGAAGGGACTAGCTAGTTTAGCTACCGCAGCGATCGGGCTGTATGGTATTGGTGATTGTATTTTTACTGGCTTGTTTAGTGTCGATTCTGTTGAAGCTCAGTGGGATTTCTCGACTTGGGTGCACAATATCGGCTCAGGGATCGGTTATACTGGCTTTTTGCTGTTTCCTTTAATCTTATATTGGATTTACAAAAAACAGAACAATCCTTACGAAAGCCGGCGCTATTTAAAATTATTTGTTTTAAGTGTAACAATTGCTGCGATGTATGGACTGGCTCGTATCCCGCAATTGAATCAATTCATCATTTTTCAGCAGCTAGGATTTTGGCAGAGACTCAGTTTTGTTTTTAATTATTTGCCGATTGTTCTTTTTACTTGGAGCCAAATTAAAAATCCTGTAAACCGATGAGCATTAGCTGCTGTGTTTACAGGATTTTTCTATTTGATTTTATAATCTTTGCAAAATACTTCCAACATAAAATTTATTTGACTTAAGCCAGACTCTTCCTAGTTCGATAATCGAATCATCTTCTAGATGAACCAATTGTTCTTGATAAAGTAATGGAGAATTTTCTTCTATATGAAGTAGTTCGGAAATTGTCTTAGTAGATGGAACAGCCGCAAAAGAAGTTTCACTATAAGCCACCTTATGTTCACTGTATTTTTCAACTATATTAAAAAGACTTTCGTGAGCATAATCTGCAGTATCGATATTGGGCGCTAATTGGATATTAATATTATTTTGAATGAACATGACCACTTCATCATGCACCGTTCGTGTTCGCTCAATAAAAAGATAGTCGTCGCCAACATTGATTTTTAGCTGCTCAGCAATTTTTTCATCTGCCTTCTTTTTTTCTAAATTGATTAATTCTGTCTCAAAATCAATGCCTTGGCTTTTCATTGATTCAGAGAAAGAGATCAAACCTTCTGCTAAAGGAAAGCTGATGTTTTCGTCAATGACAAAGGTACCTTTGCCTTGCTTTTGAGTTAAAACCTTTTCTTCTACCAGTAATGAGATAGCCTTCTTGATCGTACCGCGACTTACATCGAAAAGTTCCATGAGATCTTTTTCTGTAGAAATTTTATCTCCCTTTTTCCATTCGCCTTTTTCAATTTTCTTCTTAATATAATCCATCACTTGTTCGTAAATTGGTACTAATGAATTCTTATCGATTTCCATAAAATCAAATTCTCCTAACCCTTAGTCGAAAAGTTCTTGATATCATTATATCCAATTTTACATGCGATATGTAGGGATAATTTCTTTGAAATGGAACTAAATGACATTCGTTCTTTCTCGATAGCTATGATCTATTCGGGAAAATTACGTTCTTATGATAGAAACAAGATCGCCAACATTAATAGTTGGAAGAGGTTTCTGCTCAACATGAATAGTTCCTGGCAGCTCGCTTATTGCAGCACCATCGAAATTGACAGTAATATGACCAAGCTGCCGTAGATTTTCTTCTGCAACTTTCCCTACAGCAGTTATTGCATATCTTTCATTGTTAAAGCAAAGAACCATATCAGGAACAATTCTTTCCTGAATTGGCGTAACCATAATTTTATAGCAAAAATCACTAAGTTCAGGCGGCGCTTCTTCGCCGAAAAATAGCAGCATGTTCTCCTGTTTAAATTCTTCCGCATTCTGCCCAATCGCAATTACCGTAGTTTCAAAGATTTTCATTGTTATTCCTCCTATTATTTTTTGAAATCCTGTTGACAAATGAAAGCGTTCCTATTACTATACCATTATAGACGTTTATATATGTATAGTAACAAATCGCTTTCGGCACCGTCAAGTAAAGGAGGACATTCTAGCTTTAAAGAAGGATCAATTAATTAGAGAAAGGAAGATTTATTATGGATTTTTTGATTAACATCGCAGAACACTTTACTGGTTTGTTTCAAGCGGGAGCAGATCAATTCACTTCATTTGTTGGAGGAATGATCCCGTTGATTGCTTGTCTGATTCTTTTTGTTAACGCTCTTATTCAATTTATCGGCGAAGATCGAGTCTTTGGTTTTATGAAGAAGATGACTCGTTTCACACTTTTGAGATACACCGTTATTCCTTTCTTGGCTTGTTTCTTTCTAACGAACCCAATGTGTTATACCTTTGGAACCTTTTTAGAAGAAGAATACAAGGCAGGGTTCTATGATTCAACTGTTTCAATGTTGCATCCGATCACTGGTTTGTTTCCACATGCCAATTCCTCAGAACTATTCGTTTGGCTAGGGGTATCAGGCGGGTTTGCATCAGTCGGAAATCAAAGTGATTTGGCCATTCGTTTCTTATTAACAGGTTTTGTCATTTGTCTGATTCGAGGCATTGTAACTGAGCAATTAGCCAAACGCTTCGCAGCCAGAAGAACAGCGGAAGTTTCTTAAAATAGAAATTCAGCAGGAATGAAAAGAGAACTGGGGAGGAAAAAACATGTTCAATACGATAAAGATTTCTCATGGTAATGGCGGCTGGGGCGGACCTTTAGTTGTAACGCCTACAGCTGAAAAGAAATATGTGATCAGTGTGACGACAGGCGGAATCAATCCAGTAGCAGAACGTATCGCCGAATTATCTGGAGCGACGGTAATTGATCAATTTACTAATCCGATTGATACCAAGGAAGCATTTTGTGCAGTAATTGACTGCGCAGGCATTGCTCGTTGTGGAACATATCCAAAATTAGGAATTCCGACAGTAAATGTAAAATTAGGTTCACCTTCTGGTCCGTTAGCAAAATATATTACGGAGGATATTTTTGTTTCAGGAGTAACGCCAACGAGTATTACTTTAGCTGCTGAAGGAGAAGAAGCAACTATTAATCAGACAAGTACTGAAAAGGAAAATGCAGGAGCCAAGAAGAGCATCACGAAAGAAGCACGTGAAAAGTACGAGTCGAATAAAACAAAAAGCAATGGCATGATGGATGCTATCAACAAAGTAGGGGTAACCGTTGGAAATGTAATCAACGTCATCTATCAAGCCGCACGAGATACTGTTGATACAATTATTCGAAATATCATTCCTTTCATGCTGTTTGTATCTGTTCTAATCGGGATTATTAACTACACAGGTTTTGCGGATGTCATTGCAAACTTATTATCCCCATTAGCTGGCAGTATTTGGGGTCTGATCGCGATCGGTCTGTTTTGTAGTATCCCATTCCTTTCGCCGTTGATTTGTCCAGGAGCAATCATCGCGTCAGTGATCAGTCTATTAATCGGGAATCAAATTGCTTCGGGAACGATTCCGGCACATTATGCTTTACCGGCGTTGTATGCGGTGAATTGCCAGGTGGGTTCTGATTTTGCTCCAGTTGGCCTGACATTAATGGAAGCAAAACCTGAAACCATTGAAAATGGTGTGCCAGCCTTTCTGATTGGGAAATTATTGACAGGACCATTGGCAATTGTGATTGCTTACTTTGCTTCATTTGGTCTATAGAGGATAGGAGCGAGAGTGATGGATGAAATAAAGATTTTATTTGTGATAATTCTAGTCTGGTTGCTAGGAACGATCTCTTCTTATTTTCATTGGAAAAAAGTCAACGGCAAGCTTAGTGAATTGAAGCAGAATTTTACTGGTTATTTAGGAACTGGAATAAGCAAAGTCAACTTTTTCAGAAAAGTAATGGTCATTATCGTTGCAGACTTTGATGGGAAAATTACAGATTGTCAGTATTTATATGGGTGGACAACCTTTTCTAACTTTAGACAAAAATCTGAGCTGGTTGGCTGTGGCGTGGATTCAGTCTTGGAGAAAGCGAACGGAGACAAGTTCTATGATGCGCTGAAATTATCTCTAAACAAAATTCAAGAACAACGAGGCTAAGTCAATGAAAGACGTTAACGCAGAATACTATATTGGAATCGATATCGGTACTACTTCAATCAAGACAGTAGTCTACGATGAAAGATTCAACATCTGCTTTCATGTTGGTAAGAGATACAACTATACCGCAACCGAAGACGGCTGGAGGGAAATTGATCCGACTATTTGGTCAACGATCGTTCTTGAACAATTAGCAGAAATTTTTTCCATTTTTCCGTACCAGAAAATAGAAGCGATCGGCGTTACCGGACAGATGCATACAACCGTATTCTTAGATCAAGCGCAGCAGCCAGTGCGACCAGCCATCATGTGGAATGATGAGCGAACAATTGATGTGGTAAAGAAAATCAAAACGGAATTACCGAAAAATTCGCAAACTGAAAATATTTTAGCTATTGTCTCAACAGGCAGTCCTTTAGCCAATCTTATTTGGCTGAAGCAATTTGAGCCAGAACATTACGAACGTTTAGGGAAAATCTTGATAGCCAAGGATTATGTTCGCCTGATTCTTACTGGGGAGCTGTTTACAGATTATTGTGATGCATCAACCAGCAGTTTATATAATGTGACTACTGAACAATGGTCTGAAGAGGTTTTATCCACATTCCAGCTTTCCGAAAAAATACTGCCAGAGGTTGGCTATGCTTCTAGTCGTGCGGGCACCCTGGATCTATCTTTGTTCGATATTGAAGGAAAGAAAGGAATTCCTGTAGTAGTTGGAACTGGGGATAATGTCGCTTCGGCGATCGCAAATCAAAACCAACAGGTCCAGCAGCCGATTATTTCTTTAGGAACATCAGGAGTAGTAATCCTATCAAACAGATGTAATGAGCGGTTGACCACCGGGAAAAATATACTAGCTAAAATCGCCAAAGAAGACCAGCGGGTTATCACGCAAGGAGCATTGCAAAGCGGTGCGAAAGTGATCGAGTGGTGGTCAGAGAACATCATTCAGCAAGATATTACTCAATTTGAAGCAAGGCTAACAACTAAACTAGGTGAGAACCAAGTGATTTTCTTTCCCTATCTGAACGGGGATAAAACCTTGTTTAAAGAGAGCAAACTCTCCGGAGCATTCTTTGGCATTGATTTAAATAGCGAACAAGATGATTTTTCATTGGCAGTTTATGAAGGAACCGCCTTTGCAATCAAGAGATTGATGCAGCAAATGCGGCCGTTGCAAAAAAATGATAAATGCCTGCTGATTGGCGGCGGCGCTAAAAGTCAGCTTTGGCCGCAAATATTTGCCAATGTTTTAAATTGTGTAATCCAGATCAATTGTACTGCCCGCGAAGCCAATTGTGGTGCGGCAATGCTGGCTTATTATCACTGTCACCAACGGTATCCCGTTCTACCAAATGAGCTGCGGGAATATGAACCAGAAGAAATATTAGTAAAAAAATATCAGAACAACTATCAAGCATTTATCACTTATTCAGATGCGTTGATTAAAAAGGAAAGGAGCGAAAATGATGAAGCGTGAAGCAATAACTCCTCCCTTTTTCACAGTTAGCCCTAAGTCTTATTTAGTAGGTAATGAGCTGCTAGAATTAGCAAAGTTGACCGATCAGTATGCAAAGGAACATGAATCTACGATTTTTTTTGTTGCACCGGCTACAGAATTGGTAAATATTGTTCAGAATACGGAACACGTCATTGTAACTGCACAAACGGCGGATGCTAACGGATTAGGAAGAGGAATGGGGAGGACAATCTTGGAATCCCTCAAAGAAAATGGTGTACAAGCGACATTCTTAAATCACATGGAACATCAATTAACAATAAAAGAATTAAGCACAACAATCATACGTGCCAAAGAATTAGGGATCATTACTATTGTATGTGCAGACACACCAGATGAAGCAGCTGCAGTGGCAATGCTTGATCCGGATATTGTGCTCTGTGAACCGAATCATTTAGTAGGGACAGGAACATTGAGCGATGAGAAATATATTGCAGATACAATGGCGGCTGTAAGAAAAGTAAATCCAGATATTTTAATCATGGAAGGGGCTGGAATTACTTGTGGGGCAGATGTTCGTCGCTTGATTCGTTTAGGAGCACAAGGTACGGGGATATCTAGCACTTTGGCATTAGCCGAGAATAAAGCGGAGCTGCTATCTGATTTATTAGGAGCGTTGAGATGAAAAAGGAGTGTGAAAAGGAATGCCATTAGTCAACGGAAATTTATTAGTTGAATTCATTCAGGAACAACAAGTAGTGGGCGGTGCCTTTAATACAACCAATTTGGAAACAACAGTAGGTATCTTGGAGGCTGTTGAAGAAACCAAAATTCCAAGTTTCATCCAAATTGCTCCTTCTAATATTGGATTAGCCGGCTATGAAGGCATTGTGGAAATGGTTAAGCGCCAAGCTCGCTTCATGGATACACCAGTAGCGCTGCATTTGGACCATGGGAAAAAACTGACGGATTTTAAAGCGGCGGTACGTGCTGGATTTAATTCAGTAATGATTGATGGTGCAGAGTTTGATTTTGAAGAAAATATTCGTTATACCAAAGCAGCCGTCGATTTTGCGAAAGCCTATGGCGTTCCGGTGGAAGCCGAATTAGGTGCGATTAAGGGAAAAGAAGATGATCATGTCAGCGAAGCGGATTGCAAAACAGATCCGAAGCAGGTGAAAGAGTTTGTGGAACGAACGGGCTGTGATCTATTGGCGGTTTCTGTGGGGAATGTTCATGGAATAGATGAAGAACCGCAGATTGATTTTGACTTATTAGCAAAAATTGCTGAAGAATCGGCTGTTCCTTTAGTGATTCATGGCGGGTCCGGGATTTCTTCAAGTGATTTAAAACGAATGAAAAGCTACAATGTAGTCAAAATAAATGTAGCAAGTGAATTACGCCAAAGTTATATTCAGAGTATTGGCCATGCCTATGATAGCAATCCTGCTGAGGCTAATTTGATCGCTGTTTTGACAAATGCAAAAAACTCGGTTCAGAAAAAAACTGTAGAAAAAATCAAAGAACTAAATAGATAACTACTACGAATAACGAGTCAACAAATGGTCGATGTTTGTTGGCTTCTTTTGTGAGCTAGGCTGCTTAATTTATTTATTGAATTTTAGCGGAAAATCTCTCTATTTTGACTAAAAATATTTGTGTTACCGTTTCTCTACCTATATGATGGAGAAAGGAACAGCTAAAAAAACTATTAATAGCATAGTGGGGGAGTCAAAATGAAAAAGGTAAAATTGGTTATGGTAACAGCATTAGCATTAGTGCTTTTTGCTGGGTGTAAACAGAAGCCGCAAGAGGAGTTTACTGCAGAATTAGCGAAACAAAGCGAAATGAATGCCGGTAGCTATTCGATCGTAATTGATAAAATGACGATTTCGGGTGAGGGTGAAGACGCACGGACTCGCGCTTCTATGGATTTAGGAGCAAAAATGATCAGCGGGACTAAAATTTCAGGCGATTATCTTAAAGATAGCGAGAAAAAACGAATCGCGATGGACATGAACATTGATGTTTTAGGTCAGAAGATTCCGATGGATTTCTTTATGGATCAGAAGAAAAAATCAATGTACTTAAGTACTGATTTTATGACGGAAACAGTGAATATCATGAAGGAATTCAATGCAGAGATGGCTTTTGATGCGAAGGAAATTGAAAAGCTAAAAGGCAAATACGTCCAAATGACTGAAGAGGATATGAAGAAGAACGCTAATAACAAGACGGATACAAGTTTAGCATATGAAAACTTTGATTGGGAGTTCTTAGGGAATTATCTTAATACGTTAGACTCTGATTCTTTTGAGAAAAAAGATGATACAATCAAACGGACCTTTACGAAGAAGGATATCAAAGGCTATATTGACTACGCCAAAGAAAATGGAAGTAAAGAAGAGAAGAAGGCTGTCAAAGAGCTGGAAAAAAATCTTGATGATCTGACTAAATATGAACAAACAACGACCTTGAATACGAAAAAGCACACACAAAAGACCAAAATGAAAATCGCTGCGAAAAACGATGATAGTACAGTTTCGATGGACTTGACGATGAACAGTCAAGCCAAAGACTCTAAGAAAAAAATTACATTGCCAAAATCAGCAGATACAATCTCAATGGAAGAGTTCCAAAAAATCTTAGATGATGCTCAGAAGAATGAGTCATTGGTTTCGGAAGAAGAGTTCAATGAATTGTTGGATGCCATTAAGCAAGGGCGTGGTCAATTTACGCAAGCACAAATTGATCAAATCAAGAGTACCTACAAACCATACTTAACGGAAGAACAATTTAAGCAGCTTGAGGAAGCACTGGATCAATCAATCGAAACAGCAGCGTAAATTAGCTGACGGACTGAGTTGTAATAAAACAACTGATTATGCTAAACTTATTATGACGACAATCACAAAAAATAGATGAGAGGCGATTTTGGTCCGGCGCACTATTCATTCCGTAATTAAAGGATTTTAGTGAAACGTGGAAAAGTATTCTGACAATGAATAAACTGAAAATTTTCGGATGAAAAGACAGTTTATTTGTTGTGCAGAAATTTTTCACGTTTTTTTGTTGTCTGTTGGATTGTCGTCAGTGAGAAAGAGGAAAAAAAATGATGGAATATATTAAACAGGATGTCCCGATTTTTAGTCACAGCAAGGATTCAATTTGGTTAGATGCGCATTTAGCGCCTCAAATGTTGGCGGCCCACTTGGATACCGAATTTGATGGAGCCACGAGAAATGCGGAATATATAAATCAATCTATGGCGTGGTTGACACAAAAATGTCCGGCACAGTCGTTTCCTAAGCTGCTGGATCTGGGTTGCGGTCCTGGGATTTATGCTGAAAAATTTTATGAGGCAGGTTATCAGGTCAAAGGGATCGATTTTTCTAAATTGAGTATTGCTCATGCTGCGAAGTCAGCTGAAGAAAAGCAATACGTCATTGATTATCAATGCGGGGACTACTTGAAAGAGGATTTAGGGAGCGAGGCCTATGATCTTATCGTCTTGATCTATTGTGATTTGGGTGTTTTTTCACCAGAGGATCGAAAGCGCGTATTTCAAAAGGTTTATGCTGCGCTAAAAAAAGGTGGAAGATTCATTTTTGATGTCTTCACTCCGAAGAAATATGCGGACTTCGAAGCGGCGAGAACTTGGCAGCTGGAGAAAAATAATTTTTGGACGCAGGAAACGTGTGTACACTTAACAGCACAGAAAAATTACTCTGGAACCAATACCTATTTGGATCAGCATTATTTGCTTTATCCAGATAAGATCAAAGAATTTTTCATTTGGGAAACGGTCTTTGAACAAGAACAACTGCTTATGGAATTAAGCACTATAGGTTTTGAAAGCAGTGAAGTTTTTGGAGATATTCGTGGAATGAAAGCTACAGAGGATTCAGAAACGATTTGTTTCGTTGTTGAAAAATAAAAAAGGGGCAGTTTCTGAATTGTTAGAAACTGCCTTTTTGAGTATTAATGAAGAAGAAAGGAAAGCATGAAACCAGCAAGATCAAACAGGTAATGAACGGCAAAGCTGGTAAGAATAGAGTTTGACTGTTCATAACTGCGATTAAACCAAAATCTGGCAGAACCTTGAAGCGCAATCACTTGAAGGATCGTTAATAGGATAGCCCCATTGAAATAGGTCCAGTAATGAATTAGACCGAATATGATGCTAACAAGGATATTTGCTACTAAAGGTGAAGCTTTTAATTTGAATAAGTCATAGAAATAAATACTGAATAGTTCTTCGCCTATCAAGGCAAAGGGCATAATTAAAAAGAAAAACCAAATTGGATTATCTGCTGCTGGATTTCCTTTGTGGGTGTGAGTAATCGCAACAATCAATATCCCTAAAACAAAAGAGAAAAGCTGGGCGATGAGGAAATACTTGATAAAATTCTTCCAGAATTGAACTGGTTTTTGATAAAGCTTTTCGTATGCTTTAAAGCCAAAAACAAGGCAATAGGCGATCGTGCCAAAAATCAAAAGAGAAAAATAGCCGATATAGGGAATAGAGATAAAGTGATTTACATTGCTAACGAGATAGAAAACAAGTCCGACGAGCAGCGTGGCGACGATGATCTTAGAATAATTCAATGGTCTAGTCATTTTTTTCCTCCTAAGGAAGCTTCGTTACGGTTCGTTTTTTTGAACAAAATTAGCGTTAACAATAAAAGAATTACGCCTGAAATTGTAAAAAATAGGGTTTGCCGCCTTGATGATCCCGTTTTAGGCAGTAATTTTTTATCAGAGAATACCTGTGTTTCTGATTGGATTGACTGGCTCTCTTTTGTCCTTTCAGTGGAAGCAACTTGCGATTTTTCCGTTGTTGCGGCTGGGCTAGTTTGTTCGGAGCCAGCGGCTGATTCTTTTTTTGGTTCAGTCGCTTTTTTTTCATTATTTATCACTTGCTTAGCAGGTGACTCGTCACTACTTTGTGGTTCCTTTTCGAGCGCAGATGTTTCTGAATTATGCTGTTTATCAGTAAAATCATCCTTGATTGATTCAGGTGTATTTGTTTTCTGATCAATTATTTGTACGCTTGATGAGGTAGTTGTTGTCGGTGCCTCCGTTGTTGTCTCAGTGACAGGTATGCTTTCAGGGATTGTCGTTGGTTCGGTATAGGGTTCTGGAACCACTTCGCCGCCATCACTATACCAATGGTTGCCGTCACGATAAAGCGTTAAACTTCCGTTATCATTATGAAGGAATAAACGATTCTCATCATTGGAACTATCGGTTTCGTAAAGTGTCCCATTGACTAAATATTTTTGTGAAGAAAAATTAGCTGATTCATTTGTATTCCCGAATGCGTGAAACGGAAAGACGACGATTGTCGAGAGTGTAAGTCCGAATCCAATAGCGATTTTTTGTTTAATAGTTTTCATTTCAAAATCCTTTCCTGTTGTTTTGATACTTGTTAGTTGTATCACAGAAAAATGGATTTTTTTAAATAGGTCTTATATACTGGACCAGATTTTTATAAAAGTGATTCAAGTTCTTTAGCAAGGGGTGCATAATCGAGCTCATGAAGAATCTTTAAGACCATCTCACTTTCTGTTTGTCCGTTCGCGTCGCCGCGTTTTGTCAGCAAAACCCCTTTGAAAAATTTGGCACACAGTCGATGAAAGCACTCTTTGTACTCGGTACTTAAAAGCAAAAGCTGTTCAATTAATACTTCCGCATAGTCTAATAGGTTTTCATCAAGCGTTTCCCGAATTAAGTTGACTAAAAGACTGCAGAAAATCTCTCTGCCGCGATCATAATTTTTGTATAGTTCTAAAGATTTTGAGAGCTGCTTGAAGAAGAGCAACTGTTTTTCACCTTCAATAAATTCCAAGGTGTTGGCAAATAATTGGATTTCCTGCAGTGTCCACGTTTGCAGATTTGTCAGGTACTGAATAATCGTTGCCTTATCTTCTGACAAAACGACATCAGGTGTATAGCTGCCTGTTTTGTTCGTCGCTTCGATGATCCGAATCCGAGAACGAACTTCCGCAACATGGACATTCGCGATCGGTCCTTGTTGCTCTTGTAGCTCCTGCAGAAGCTGATAAAGAGCTGGAAGATCATAGTTGTTACTGTAATTGGAGTAACGAAAAATATAATCGGCTTGCTCATTCAAGCGGTAATCCTGACTAATATAGAGAAACTCGTCCATATCTAAGGAAAGTCGCTCCAAAATATCTAGCAGCAAGGTCGCTGAAATACTATGATTCCCCTTTTCAAATTCAATGGCGTAGGATTTTGAAACAATGCCGAGATAAACCTCTTTTTGAGTTAAGCCTTTACTTAGCCGAATTTTCCGAACCACTTCTCCATGATACATCGCTTCACCAGCTCTCTATTTATTGCCGTTAGCATAGCATATTTCAGTTAAAAACTGTTTTTAAATGTTTGCGAGGAATGTCGAGTTCCTTTTCGTTTCTTGCTATAATAATTGAAAAACGAGGTGGCGCATGAAAACGATTGGATTATTAGGCGGGATGAGCTGGGAAAGCACGGTAACGTATTACACACGAATCAACGAATTAATGAATCAGCAATTAGGTGGGCTGCATTCGGCTAAAATTAAACTAGCCAGTGTTGATTTTGAAGAAATTGAAAACTATCAGGCAGCAAATGAATGGGAAAAAAGCGGAGCGGTTCTCGGAAAAGAAGCGCAGCAATTAGAGCAAGCAGGGGCTGATTTTCTACTAATCTGCACCAACACGATGCACAAGGTCGCACCACAGATTGCTGAATATTTAACGATTCCGATCCTGCATATTGCAGATGCTACGATTGCCGAACTACAAGCGCAGCAAATCAAAAAGGTCGCCTTATTAGGGACGAAATATACGATGACTCAAGCTTTTTACAAACAGAAAATTATCGACAGCGGGATCGATGTATGGATTCCCAACGAAGCCACGATTGAAACAATCAATCAAATCATTTTTGCTGAATTGTGTCATGGAAAGATTTTAACGGAATCAAAAGAGAAATTTATCGAGGTGATTGAAGAAGCAATCAAATCCGGAGCGGAAGGCGTCATCTTAGGCTGCACGGAAATTGGATTGTTGATCCAACAGGCGGATGTTGCGATCCCAGTTTTTGATACAACTGAAATCCATTCCCAAAAAGCCGTCGAACAAGCCTTGCAGAATAGATGAGGACTGTGATGAAAACGATTCTTTTTGCCCCAGCGACCTTTAATTTAGCGGAGACCACTCGGATGATCGAGATTGCCAAGCGGATGAGCAAGAAGTATCACTGCGTTTTTTGCGGGTTTTCAAAAACGTATGTCAAATTGATTAAAGAGGCAGAGTTTGAGGTTACTTTGTTGAGCCCCACACTGACACCACAGCAAGAAGCCGCGATTATTAAATTTGATCAAGGAAAAAGCTTGAAGAATCCCTTTACGGCAGAAATTGTGGTTGATCGAGTCGCTAGTGAGTTAGCTTTGATTAACGAGTTGGCTCCTTCTGTGATCGTGACAGGCAGTAACGTGACGATCTTCCTATCCGCCCGTATCGAAAAAGTTCCTTTAGTGTACGTCAAACCAGTGGCGATGTCCCGTCCGCATTTTGATCATGAAGTGGGTTGTATTATTCCTAGTCAGCTGGATAAAGCCTACCTGCCGAAGTCGGTTCTGTGGAAGCTTTTTCTGAGGGCTTCTAAACATTTGACTTGGAAACCCAGTGGATTCAAAAAGGTTGCGCAGCACTACAAACTAGCACTGCCTAAGTATACGTTGGATTTGCTGGATGGCGATTTGAATTTAATCACGACACTTCCGGCTTTCACAAAAGATTTAGTCTTTCCGGATAATTATCAATCTGTCGGTCCGATATTTGCGTGTCTGCCTTATGAGCTGCCAGCTGAGGTGAGTCGAATTATTGAAAAAGCTCGTCAGCAAAAAAAGCCAGTCGTCTATTTTGCGATGGGCAGTTCAGGAAATCGTTCATTGATCGAAAAGCTGTTAGCCTATTTTGTGACCACCGACTATGAGGTGATCGCACCAATTAAAAGCTATTTGACAGAGGATTTCGTTGCTGGAAATATCCATGTCTTTGATTGGCTGCCAGCATTGGAGGTTTCTGAACTTGTTGATTTTTCGGTGATCCATGGCGGCGAAGGAACCGTGCAAATCGCCTGCTCTTCTGGCAAACCCTTTATTGGCATCGGCCTACAATACGAACAGGAAGTTAACGTCGCATATTGCGAAAACTTTGGCAATGCGCTTGCCTTGCCGCCTAATAAATTAACAATAGAGGCCTTGTCGCGTAGTACCAAAAAGCTGCAATCACCCGATTATCGAAAAAAAGCGGAAGAAATGCAGCATTTGATGAAGAGAGTCGATGGTGCGAAAGCTGCGGCACAGCAAATCGAAGAGCGGTATCTTCGTTGATAAACAAAAAAGCCATCCAGATTTATTAATAAAATCTGGATGGCTTTTTTAATGCTTGCGTTTACGCATAAACAGACCAGCAATCAGCCCGAGTCCGCCGCAGGATAACAATGTAAGAATAGTGATAAAGCTCATCTCGATCACATTGTAGACAGTGGTTTGATTAGCAATTGTATTGGTTATAAGAACAGCCGGAATCGCCAGCAGTGATGCCATCCCTAAACAAGAACCCATATTCCAGTGCAAGATTTTTCGAGTTCCGATTGTGGCCCAGAAATAAACAATCCAAGTCACTGCGATGGGAATTCCAATTGGCCAAAGCCAGTAAACCGGAGCATCTAAAAAGTAGTTATTCACCGTTCGCTCGACAACCATAAAGAACGGAATAATCAATACAGTGAAAACTGATACCGAGTGAATTACGCGATAATTCTTGCTGAAAAGCAACGCATCCAATAAGGAACCTCCAAAAATCAACGCACTCCCGACAATACGAAACCAAGTAAATTGCTGATCAATCGCAAAGTTCGTTACGCCCGTTATTGCGAATGCTAAAATAAATAAAATCCAGAAAAGCTTTCTACCAACACTTCCCTTTTTATCTGAATCCTTCATTAGTTTCCCTCCTTATTCCTATACAAGTTTTTTCCCAGTTCATGTTAATCACTGTAAAAAGTGGAACTGACATCCTACATACCTTTAATCTTTCCTAAAGTATAACAGTCTTTATTTTTCCTTAATATCAGACCTGCGACGCATTTTACCTACGACCCATAAAAATCAATGGGGTTCGATAAATTTGATCGGCGGATTCTCGTTCGCATGCTTCAGAAATTCTTTTGGTGTAATTCCAAATTCCTTTTTAAACGCTTTCAAAAAATGTGCATAGGAGTTGAAGCCGCACTTGCTGTAAACATCAGAGGAGCTTTTGTATTGCTTCAATAGCTGCTTGGCATAGAGCAGCTTCTTTTTCAGGACAAATTGATGAAAGGTAAAGCCTGTATGCTTTTTAAATTCCCGCGTGATATAGTACTTGCTCACATAAAAATTTTGCTCCATTTCCTCTAAGGTCAAAGGATGGGAGAGATTTTCTGTAATAAAATGAATCATTTCTACGATTCGTTCATTTTGGATGATCGGCAGACCGTGATTTTCTTGGGTGTCCTCTTCGATCAATTGGTTCAGCTGCATCATGTAATGAACCAGCTGCTGTTCATAAAGAATATCTGAACCATAAACCTCAGGGGAAGGCTTTTCATCTACAAAACGCAGCAGTTCGTGTAGTTTTTCCGGCTTTAGCTGTAATACCTTGCTTCGCTGCTCGCCAACTGGATGGAAGCAGGCTTCTAAATTTGTCCATTCAGTTGAGCGATCCTGTAAAAATTTTTCCGTTAAAAAAATATACACCCGTTCAAAATAATCGGTACTTTGCTTCATGATACGATGGAGATCATTGTAATGAATCAGCAGGACAGTTCCAGGAACGATATCAAACTGCCGATTGTCTAAATAAAAGGTCGCCACGCCTTCCAAGGTAGCATGCACTTCGTAAAAATCATGGTAATGGTACACAGTCTTTTCGTTATTTACATTGTCCTTTACATGATAAATCTCATATTGATCAGAAAGCATTGTATTCACATAATATTTTTTCTTATTATGGTGGGTCATGTAATCACTCCTAGTGAATAGTTGAACAATCGTTGCTTATTATACTGTAGTTTTGTGAGGGCAGGTAGAGAAATAAATAAAATTTCTTTCGTTATCTTTTATTAATTCTATTAAACATCAGAAGAGAGCTGAGTAGTTCAGATTTTCAAAATTCTGCAATTTTTGACAGTTTTAAATCAAAAATTGCCATATTTAAAAAAGAGTTTCCCTGCTAAACTAACTCTTGTAAGCAGTTACAATGATTTTTTTAGGCAATTAATCAATCTTTTTAGGGAAAAAGGAGTGTTTTAACATGCAGCAGATGGAAACTCGGTATACGCATAGTCCGTTGGATATTCGTCATTACTCAACGGAAGAATTGCGAAAAGAATTCTTGGTAGAAAAGATTTTTGCACCTGGTGAAATCAGCTTAACGTATACTCACAATGACCGAATGATTTTTGGTGGTGTTACACCGACAGATGAAGCACTGGAAATCAAACTGGATCAAGAATTAGGGGTGGACTATTTTCTTGAGCGTCGGGAGTTAGGGGTTATTAATATTGGCGGACCAGGATTTATTGAAATTGATGGGCAAAGAGATACGATGAAAAAGCAGGATGGGTATTATATTGGCAAGGAAACAAAGCATGTGGTCTTCACCTCTGAAGATCCGTCAAACCCGGCGAAATTTTATATCAGCTGTGTACCAGCGCATAAAAAATATCCAAATATCAAAATTAGTATTGATCAAATCAAGCCAATGGAAACTGGTGATGGCCAGACGTTAAATGAACGGAAAATTTATCAATACATTCATCCGAATGTTTGCGAAAGCTGTCAGCTACAAATGGGTTATACCATTTTAGAGCCAGGCAGTGCTTGGAATACCATGCCATGTCATACTCACGAACGGCGCATGGAAGCGTATGTTTATTTTGACTACGCAACAGAAGATACGCGGGTCTTTCATATGATGGGCAAACCCGATGAAACCAAACATTTAGTTGTAGACAATGAGCAAGCAGTGATCTCGCCTAGCTGGTCGATTCATTCTGGTGTCGGCACAAGTAATTATTCCTTTATTTGGGCAATGTGTGGTGAAAATATTACCTATACTGATATGGATATGGTAGAAATGGATCAAATAAAATAAAGAGGAGCAGACTAAAAAATGGAATTTAAGATGGACATGTTTCGTTTAGATGGAAAAATCGCCTTGGTTACTGGTGCGGTCTATGGGATTGGTTTTGAAATTGCCAAGTCATTAGCAGTAGCTGGAGCGACGATTGTTTTCAATAATTTGGATCAGGCTTCGGTCGATCAAGGGTTAGCAAATTATACAAAAGAGGGTATTCAGGCTCATGGCTATGTTTGTGACGTTACTGATGAGGCAGCGGTTCAGGCCATGGTTAAGCAAATCGAAGATGAAGTCGGCGTGATTGATATTTTAGTCAACAACGCTGGGATTATTAAACGTATTCCGATGCTAGAAATGTCTGCGGAGGATTTCCGCCAAGTAGTCGACGTTGATTTGAACGCACCTTTTATCGTGTCTAAAGCAGTCCTACCATCAATGATCAAAAAAGGTCATGGGAAGATCATCAACATTTGTTCTATGATGAGTGAACTGGGTCGGGAAACTGTTGCGGGTTATGCAGCTGCTAAAGGCGGACTAAAAATGCTGACGAAAAATATTTGTTCAGAGTTCGGAGAAGCGAATATCCAGTGTAACGGGATTGGACCTGGCTACATAGCCACGCCGCAAACAGCCCCTTTAAGAGAAAAACAAGCAGACGGCTCACGTCATCCCTTTGATCAATTTATCGTATCAAAAACACCGGCCGCGCGTTGGGGTGAACCAAGTGATTTAGCAGGCCCAACGGTTTTCTTGGCATCGGATGCCTCTGATTTTGTGAACGGGCATATTTTATATGTTGATGGCGGCATTCTAGCTTATATTGGTAAACAGCCGTAAGCCTATTTCGCAAAAGGATAGGAATTATTAGAGCGCTTGTTCCTATCCTCTGATTTTTACGAATAGCAATTTTTGCAAGTTTTTGATCAATTTAAGACATTTATTGTGGTCTTTTTATTTGTTACTCTATTCACGTGAAAGAAATGAAAGCGATTTATTAAGGAGAGAGCAATGGCAATTATTTTAGAAGAACTATTCATACCAAAAGAAACAGTCAAAGAAAAAATCGATTTATTAATCGAGAATCTCACAACGATCAAAGATAGCAGTGGAGAATTTATCCTGGACTTTGATGGCTTGAAGGTCGATGATAAAAGCTGGACTATCTGGAATTGGCCGCAGGGAGTGGGCTTATACGGTATCTATAAAAATTATCAAATAACCAAAAATCCAGCTGCTTTGAAGGTCGTTACTGATTGGTTTGAGGCGCGCATGGAAGAAGGAGCGCCACCAAAAAATGTCAATACAATGGCGCCTTTATTGACGATGGCTTACTTGTACGAAGATACACAAGATACACGTTATATCCCTTATTTAGAGCAATGGGCTGAATGGGTGATGCACGACATGCCGCGAACAAAAGAAAACGGACTGCAGCATGCAACTTATGGTCCTGAAAATAAGAATCAACTGTGGGATGATACGCTGATGATGACGGTCTTGCCATTAGCAAAAATTGGAAAATTATTTAATCGTCCAGAATATTTGGAAGAAGCCCGGTATCAATTTTTGATTCATATCAAATACTTGATGGATAAAAAAACCGGATTATGGTACCACGGCTGGACCTTTGAAGGAAATCATAATTACGCAGAAGCGTTTTGGGCACGAGGGAATTGCTGGTTAACCATTGCGATCCCAGAGATCATCGAAATTTTAGAATTATCGAAAGAGGATGCTTTACGGAAATTCTTACTTGAAACATTAGAAGCCCAAGTTAAGGCCTTAGCAGAGTATCAAGCGGATAGCGGATTATGGCATACATTGATCGATGACCCAACTTCATACGAGGAATCTTCTGCAGCGGCTGGGTTTGCTTATGGCATATTGAAAGCGGTGCATAAGAATTATTTACCGAAGAAATATGAGAAAGTTGCGTATCAGGCGATCGAAGGATTATTAGCGCAAATTGATGAAAATGGCACGGTGCAAAATGTATCAGTCGGGACAGGAATGGGAGACAGCTTGGATTTCTATAAAAATATTGGGATCACTGCGATGCCATACGGACAATCCTTAACTGTTCTATGCCTGACTGAGTTGTTAGTTTCTTACTGCTAAAGAAAAAGGAGCAAAACGATGAAAATTAGATCATTGATTTTAACAGCCGCAGCACTAGTTACAACAACCTTTCTTTTAAGCGGCTGCAGTAATACGAAAGTTGCAGCCGCTGACGAACAGGCGGTAACGTTACGTTATGCCTATGCTTCCAACAGTCAGCCAGTCGTTGATTCAATGAAGGAGTTCGGACGACTGGTAAAAGAAAAGACAAATGGAGAAGTCGAAATCGAATATTATCCAGATGCACAATTAGGTGGAGAAACCGAGCTGATCGAATTGACGCAAACTGGAGCAATCGATTTTACCAAGGTCAGCGGTTCGGCCTTAGAAAGCTTTTCGAAGGATTACTCGATCTTTGGTATTCCATACCTGTTTGACGATGAAGAACACTTCTTCAGAGTGATGGAAAATGAAAAAATCATGAATGAAATCTATCAGTCCACAGAAGAGCTGGGCTTTGTCGGATTGACCTATTATGATTCAGGGCAACGGAGCTTTTATATGACAGAAGGACCGATCAAAACACCCGAAGATCTAAAAGGGAAAAAGATTCGTGTGATGCAAAGTGAGACGGCGATCAAAATGGTCGAGCTGCTTGGTGGATCAGCGGTTCCGATGGGGAGCAACGAAGTATATACCTCGCTGCAATCGAATTTGATCAATGGTGCTGAAAACAATGAGTTTGTGCTATTTACCGCTGGACATGGCGGAGTAGCGAAATATTATTCCTACGATGAGCATACCCGTGTGCCGGATGTAGTGATTATGAATGATTCGGTTAAAGAGCGTCTAACTGCAGAACAATACAAAGCTGTACAGGAAGCGGCAAAAGAATCGACAGAATATGAAAAGAAAGTATTCAAAAAGGCTGTCGAGGAAGAAAAGAAAATCGCGACCAAGGATTATGGTGTTCAATATAACGAAGTAGATAGTGAACCATTCCAAAAGCTGGTTCAGCCATTACACGATGAGTTTAAGAACAATGAAGATTATCGCGAGCTGTATCAGGAAATTCGAGCGTTAGCAGAAAAGGTAGGAGAAGACAAATGAAAGCGTTTAGAAATGGGTTGGATAAGTTCATGGAGATTCTATGCTCTACAATCTTAGCAGCGATGGTTTTGATTGTCCTCTATCAAGTGTTTGCTCGGAAGGTTTTGAACAATCCCAATACAGTTACGGAGGAATTGGTTCGTTTTGGTTTAGTTTGGGTTGCGATGTTAGCGTCAGCTTATGTCGTAGGGAAAAAGAGCCACTTATGTGTCACCTTGTTAAGCGATAATTTGAATGAAAAAGGCAAGCTCTTTTTAGAAATTGTCGTTCAGGTTCTCTTTATCTTGTTTGCGGCAGTCATCATGATTTATGGCGGCTGGCAGGCTTCTCTTGTGACAATGGGGCAAATTTCGCCTTCATTATCGATCCCTATGGGCTATGTGTATTTATCGGTTCCAGTATCGGGAGCCATCATGCTTTTATATAGTGTAATGAATTTATTAGATAGAACTCCTCGAACAGTTGAAAGTGAGGCGGAATAGTTATGGCTCTAGAAGCTGGCCTGATTCTTTTTGTAATTTTTGCAATTCTTTTAATCGTTGGGATGCCGATCGCGATCAGTATCGCTGCTTCCTCGATTTGTACATTGTTGTTAGTGATTCCTTTTGAAAATGCGGTCTTTACCTCTGCACAAAAAATGGTTTCTAGTCTAAATAGCTTTTCGTTGATCGCCATTCCCTTCTTTGTCTTGTCGGGAATCATTATGAATAATGGTGGGATCGCCGAGAAACTGGTGAACTTTGCAATGCTGTTTGTTGGACGAATTCCTGGTGGTTTAGCTCATACGAATGTTTTAGGTAACGCTCTTTTCGGTTCCATGTCTAGTTCTGCGATTGCTGCTTCTACGGCAATTGGCGGTGTGTTGGTACCACAGCAGGTAAAAGCTGGCTATGACCGAAAATTTGCCACAGCGGTAAATATCGCTTCGGCTCCCACTGGAATGGTGATACCGCCTAGTACGGCCTTCATTATGTATTCATTGGTTGCTGGTGGCGCTTCGATTTCAGCGTTATTCATGGGCGGTTATCTTGTAGGTGCTTTATGGTGTATCGGAATTATGGTGGTAGCTTTTATTCATGCTAAGCGTAACAATTATCAAACGATCAAAGGCGCTGAAAAAGGGACCGCGGGGAAGGTTTTAAAAGAGGCGATTCCGAGTGTCATGTTAATTGTGATCATTATCGGCGGTATTCTCTTCGGACTGTTTACAGCTGTAGAGGCTTCGGCGATTGCAGTAGCGTACTCCTTATTGATCGCGATGTTCTATTACAAAACGATCACTGTTAAAGATATTCCTAAAATGTTAACAGAAGCAGTCAAAACGACAGGGACAATTTCCTTCTTGTTAGCAACCTCTTCGATGATGTCCTTTGCGATGGCCTTTACAGGAATTCCTCAAGCGATCAGTGGAGCGATTTTAGGATTAACAACCAACAAGCTCATCGTTTTATTATTAGTCAATATTGTCTTATTACTTGTCGGTATGTTCATGGATGTCGGTCCGGCGATATTAATCTTTACACCGATCTTTTTACCAGTGGTGACGAGTGTAGGTGTTGATCCTGTGCACTTTGGTCTATTTGCTATTATGAATTTGTGTGTCGGTTCAATCACACCGCCTGTCGGAACGGGATTATACGTAGGTGCCAGTGTCGGCGGCGTCAAGGCCGAACAGATGCTGAAGCCGTTGATTCCCTTTTATGTCGCTATTTTAGTGATTTTATTACTGATTACTTATTTCCCAGCACTAGTTATGTGGCTGCCGAATATGGTGGGGTAGAAAAATGTTAAATTTATCGATTCGCGGACATGATTTGTCCGATGTTACAACGCTAGAATCTTTAGCTGAAAAAACACAGGCACAAAATGTCCAAACGCTGCAATTAGCACTAGGTCTTTCTTTTCCAGATTGGCCTAGTGATGGCAAAAATCTAAATCCAGGTTTAGGGCAAAGGGTTAAAGGGGTTTTGCAGAAAAGTGAGATTCAAGTAGGGATTTTAAGCTGCTATATCAATATGATTCATCCTGACAGCAGTCTGCGTGAAGCAGCATTAACCAAATTTGAAAGCTATGTCCGTCATGCTCGTTACTTTGGAGCGACGATGGTAGCGACAGAGACAGGGAATGTACTGCCGGAGATTCGTTATACGCCGAAGAATTTTACCGACGAAGCATTTAATGACATGGTTCGAGTCATTCAGCGATTGGTGAAGGTTGGGGAAGAACAGCAGACGCTGATCGGAATTGAGCCAGGATTGAATCATCCACTTTACTCGTTAGATCGAGTAGAGCAATTAATCCAACAGATCGATTCAGATTATTTAGGGATCATTTTAGATCCGACGAATCTGATTACCAGCGAAACCTATCAAAATCAAGTGGCTTTGGTCCAACAAGCTTTTGAACGTTTTGGCGAAAAAATCGTTGCGATTCATTTGAAGGACTATCAGGTTCAAAAGGATCAAATCGTCCCAGTTAATTTAGGGACAGGGTTGATTGATTATCCAGCAATTTGTCGCTTGATTGCCAAGGAAAAACCCGGATTGTTTGTTGTTTTGGAAGAGACCAAGGATCAAGCGATTCACAAAGCCGTTCAATTGATTGAACAGGTATTGTAGAAACATTGTGATTGAAAAAGGAGAATATCATGATAAAAAAAGCGATCAGAATGAACCTATATCCTGGAGCGAAAGCAGAATATCAGAAAAGGCACGACGAATTGTGGCCGGAGATGCGGGAAATGCTGAAGGAACATGGGGTGTTAAGCTATTCTATTTTCTTAGATTCAGAAAGCAATCAGCTTTTCGGCTATCTTGAAATCGAGGATGAAGAAAAGTGGAATCAGGTTTCAACTACAGCCATCAATCAGAAATGGTGGACATATATGAAAGATTTAATGGAAACAAATCCAGATGATTCACCTGTTAGTTTTGATTTGGAACCGGTATTTGAATTGTAAAATAAAAAGTCGAATTCAGTTGAAAGATTTTCTTTCAACTGAATTCAACTTTTTTAGTTTAGCGCTTTTTCCGCCTCTGTTTGAGCCATTTTCGCTGTTACGTGTTCATCGATTCGCAAGAACGGCAAGTAGATAAAGACACTGACTGCAATAATGATGATTTGTAAAATGGCGGCGCGCCAATCACCACCCGTTGCGAGAAAGCCTGAAATCACTGGCGGTGTGGTCCAAGGGATTTGGACAACCACGTGATTGATCAATCCTGCAGCTGTTGCGAAATAGGCTGTTACTAGTGAGAAGATCGGAGCCAAGACGAATGGAATGATCAGACTTAGATTAAATACGATCGGCAGACCGAAGATGATCGGTTCGCTAATATTGAACAAGGCAGGTGTGACAGATAATTTCGCAAAGTCTTTATAATCTTTCCGACGACTAAAAACGAAAATCGCGATCAGTAAGGCAATCGTGTTTCCAGATCCACCCATTACAGCGAAAGTATCTTTGAAGGCCATATTAATAATATGCGGGATTTGCTCGTTATTCGCATAGGCAGCCATATTTTCCTGCATGTTTTGTAATAAGAATGGGTCAAGCAATGAACCAGAAATCACGGCTTGGTGAATCCCGAAGCCAAAGAACAGATTGGCAATTGATGTAATCAGGACAAAGCCAGGTAATCCAGTAGTGACATGACTCAAAGGACCTGTGATGGCTTTTGTAATCAGTCCATTGACATCCATATTGAACAATTGATTAACACCAAAAGAAAGAATCGCAAATACTGTGACAGTAATCATGATCGGAATCAATACATTGAATGATTTCAGAACAGCCGGTGGAATATTTCCCGATAGTTTGATTTGCAGCTTTTCATTTATGGACAGTTTGATGAAGAGTTCCGTCGCTAATAAACCAACAAAGATACCGACGAACATCCCAGAAGCGCCCGTATGTGAACCGGGAATAACGCCAGTCACCTCAATCGCTTTTTTGGCATTTTCCGGTGTGAACATGGTTTTCATCGGTGTCAAAACGATGAAAGTCGAGATTGATACTAAGACAGCTGCAATATGATTGGTATAATTTCTGCTGACACACATATGATAAGAAACTGCAGCAACAACTAATAGTGTTGTGATACTTAGGGTACCATTGGCGATTGACATGCCAATCTCTTGAATCTTCATCAGGGTGGCTGGGTTGATGATTTTCCCCATGAAGCCGGTGGGTTCTAAGATAACGTAGTTGATCAAGGTTACGAAACCAGCTAACATCATGAAGGGCATGAATGTAGCAAAAGCGTCACGCAACGTTCGCATGTGGATCTGATTTCCTAGCTTGGTCGCGATAATCCCGAAGCGTTCAAAGAGCTGTTCCTTTTTATTTGTTTTCTCCACGATAGATTCTCCTTTTTTGTAGAATGCTAGTTTGTCTTTCTCTCAGTATCCTGCGAAAAAAGGTACTGCATCCTTATGTTTTGGTTGTAAGCACTTACCTTGATTACATAATAAAACGGATCGACAATAAAGTAAATACCTTTTTACAAAAATATATATCTTTGATTTGTAAAGTGACAAAAAAAGAGCTGAACACTCAGCTCAAGGAATCAATTCTCTACAAAAACAGCTTCAAAAATAAAGTCCTGATACAAATGTCGCGTAATTGAGTATTCAAAAGGTGTGCCATTTGCTAAAGAAACACTCTTTTCAATCTCAATCATAAAATCGCCAACATCGATCCCTAAGATTTTGGCATCGAATTCTGTCGCAAGGACACCCTTCATCCAAACGTGAGAGGCGTTGATCTCTAAATGCAGTTCATCACGAATGTAGGAATAAACGGATTTTTTTAGATGCTTTGGTACCAACCCAGGGATAATGGAAAGGGGCATAAAGGTTTGTTCTAATGAGTAAGGTTGCTGATCTACAAAGCGGCTGCGAACAATATTATAAATATAGTCCTTTTCGTCTATTTGCAGCATTTCAGCAACTTTTTTAGAAGGCAACTCAATGGAAAAAGTATGAATCTCTGAATCCACATGCTCTTCACCTACGACGCTCATGAGTCCTTCACTAGGTCCGAAAACCTTTGAATTATCGATCGGCTTGCGTAATACTTCGGTACCAAATCCACTTCGGCTATGTAGAACGCCTTCTGAAACAAGCATATCCAACCCTTTTTTTACGGTTAACTTACTCGTATTGTACAGCTTCGCTAACTCAGTACCTGATGGCAACTTCTCCCCAATCGCGTAGGTACCATCCTCAACTTTTCGTTTTACATCTAGATAGACCTCCATATATTTTGCCTTTTTCTTCATAATTACCTCCTTTAACAAACGATTAAAGATATAAATAATTATATACTTTTGCGAGGTTTTAGCAATGCTTTCGTAGTTAAAAGAATTATTTAGTTTTAAAAGTATATTCTTTTAATTAAAAAACTATTTCATTTTTTAGTAAGCGATGTTATGATGAATGAGCAAACAAGAAAACCTGCCTTTAACCTGCCATTTCTACTTCGGATACTTAGAAAGAGATGGCATGAAAATGGGCTTCACTTTTAATCGGAACGAGGAGGACTACAATGAATAAACAGCAATTAACTTTTCCAACGGACTTTTGGTGGGGATCAGCCTGGTCAGCCGAGCAATCAGAAGGACGCGGGGAAACAGGTAAAGCAGAAACCGTCTGGGAACGCTGGTATAAGGAGCAACCCTATCGCTTCTATCAAGGAATTAGTTCAGAAACAACCACCGATCATATCCATCGCTACAAAGAAGATGTCCAGCTGATGAAGCAAACAGGACACAATTCTTTCCGTGTGTCGATCTCTTGGGCACGGATGTTTCCAGCCGATGGTGTCGGTGAGGTCAATCCCAAAGCGATTGAATTCTATCGCGATTTATTTACAGAAATGAAGGATAATGGCATCAAAGTCTTCGCCAACTTGTATCATTTTGATATGCCGGCAGCGTTACAAGATAAAGGCGGCTGGGAATCACGGGAGGTCGTGGATGCGTATGTACATTTCGCGGATACGTGTTTTAAAGAATTTGGCGATCTGGTTTATCATTGGTTTACCTTCAATGAACCGTTGGGGCCAATTTTAGGTTCCTATTTGGAAGATTTTCATTATCCAAATATCATTGACTTCAAACGAGGGGCACAGGCTGCCCACTTTACGATTTTGGCTCATGCTAAGGCGATTGCGACCCATAAAAAACATAAGCTTACGAGTAAGATCGGCGTCATTTTAAATTTAAGTCCGACCTTTCCACGTAGTCAAAATCCAGCAGATGTGAAAGCCGCAGAGATTGCTGATCTCTTTTATGTGCGGAGTTTTTTAGATCCGATGGTCAAAGGGGCGTACCCTAAAAAATTAATTGATTTACTGAAGGAATACGACCAGCTACCGGTTGATTATACGGAAGAAGACTTAGCATGTATCAAAGAAAATACGGCGCAAATTTTAGGCTTGAATTATTATGAGCCAAAGCGGGTGAAGGCTCGTCTAACTGCGATTAATCCAAAAGGGCCATTTTTACCAGACTGGTTCTTTGAAAATCATGTGATGCCAGGCCGCCGTATGAACGAATACCGCGGCTGGGAAATCTATGAAAAAGGCATTCATGATCTATGCATGGATATCAAGGAAAACTATGGCAACATTGAAGCCTTTATCTCGGAAAATGGCATGGGCGTCGCCAACGAAGAACGCTTTATGGATGAAACAGGTCAAGTGATCGATGATTATCGCATCGAATATATTCAAGATCATTTGGCTTATCTATGGAAGGCAATTAATGATGGCTGCAATATCAAAGGCTATCATCTATGGACCTTTATTGATTGCTGGTCATGGATCAATGCCTACAAAAATCGTTATGGTTTAGTCTCACTTGATTTACCAACACAAAAACGTACGATCAAAAAAAGCGGGGAATTCTACAAACAGCTCAGCGATCAAAATGGTTTTGAGTATGAGGTGGATCGCTTAATATAACAAACGGAAAAACCAATCTGAAAAGGTTGGTTTTTTATATGGAATTTGTTTTTAGTTTCATAGTATAGTCGCCCAAGTTTTTTTTTATTAAACAAGCGACAAGTAAGAGAAGCAATGAATGAGTCGAAAAATGGACTATTAACCGAGCAGAAGAAATAGCAAACCCACTATCCAAACTGGAAAGCGGGTTTTTTGCAAGAAATTATTATTTAAACGGTTCCTTTCGCATAAAAGAAAATGGCGATTTACTGATTTTTCCATACTCGTCGGCTCTCAGATAGTCGACCTCAACATGAGGATAGGCATTTAACTCTGCTATATGATCCTTCAATATCGGAACTAATAACAACAGATCAATGTCAATTTCACGCAGTAATTGTCTGGCTTGTGTCAATGTTGCAGGATGCCAGTCATAATCAGGATAAAGGTTCGAAATGTCTTTAAGCATATCCGCAGTGGCATAGTCTGTTGCAATAAAACCCCAATCATCAGCTTTTTCGGATATATAGCGGTGAACAACAAGCAAGGCTTTTTCCATAAATTTTTCCTCAAATCCGTTCTTTTTTACTATTGTAACCAGTAACTCAATCGGTCTCAAATGAAAAATGTTTGTAAATTGTATTCTTTCAGGGGATTTCTAGTAAAAGCTGCGCCCTAAAAGAGCAAACGATCTAGAGAACAGAATAAAAGTGTAAAAACAGAAAATATCTCCTCAAAAGGACTAATTTTTTTAGGGGATTGTCAAAGAAATACAGGACTGTATAATTCTAATTGTAAGCGGAAACAAAAGGAGGGGCCATAATGGAAAAACAAATCGTAAAAATCTTGCCTTTTTTTGAAGCACGTATTTGGGGCGGCAAACGGATGCTGGAAACCTTCAATTATCAGACAGATATTTATCCAATTGGTGAGGTCTACAATGTAGTGGCTTTGCCGGGAGCAGCGGATTGTCCAGTTGCTGATACCGATCTGACGCTCTCTCAGCTTTATGAAGAATATCCTGATTGGTTCGATTGTGAGACGGAGGAACTGCCGATTCGCGTGAATTTATTAGATCCTTTAGCAGATTTATCTGTTCAGCTCCATCCAGATGATGCCTATGCCATGAAGCACGATAATTCACGAGGAAAACCAGAGGCTTGGGTGATCCTAGATACGCCCGCGGATGGCAAAATCGAGTTTGGTCACCATGCGAAAACCAAGGAAGAATTTGCGGAGTGGGCACATGCCGGCGATTGGGGAAAGCTGTTGAAATACTTGCCAGCCAAGAAGGACCATTTCATTGATATTCCGGCAGGGACATTGCATGCTATCAATCGCGATGTCTTGACCTACAACATTTCCCGTAACGCCGATTTGACCTATCGACTATATGATTATGGACGAGTCGATCCGAATACAGGAGAAGAAAGAGAATTACACATCGATAAAGTCTTGGAAAATGTCTTAGTTCCTGATACTTCAGAGGGCTTTGTTTGGATTGAACCTTATCAACGAAACGGCTGTGAAATCACTGATTATTGGGATGAACCAGGTTTATACAGTTTGAGTCGGATCAAAACAAAAGAACAGGGAACGTATCGGCTTAAGCGTTTTGCTTTTATCACAGTAGTAGATGGAGCGGGCACGGTAAATGAGGTTCCGATTTCAAAGGGAGAAACAGTCTTAATTCCAGCGGGGATTGAGCACTTGGAGTTTACCGGGGCCTTAGATCTATTCGTGGCGAGCTATAAAAATAAGGAGGCATAAGATGGAAACGAAGGAAGTTGCCTACACAGCGGCAATAGAGCTGGCAGAAACGTTGAAAAAAATTGATCAAAAACAGATAGATCAATTGGCAACCAGTATCAAGCAAGCGAAACGGATTTTTGTATCAGGGGCTGGCCGTTCCTTGTTAATGCTGAAGGGGTTGGCGATGCGTTTGATGCATCTGGGGTATGAAGTCTATGTAGTGGGAGAAGTGACAACGCCAGCATTTTTATCGGAGGATTTATTGATCGTGGCCAGCGCGTCAGGTGAAACTACTTCATTGATCAATACCGTAACGAAGGCAGGAAAGATCGGCGGCAACGTCATTAGCTTGACCGTTTTTCCAGAATCAACTTTAGCCAAATTATCTGCGAGTATTATTCGAATTCCTGCTTATACCGACAAGCTGCCTGAAAGCAAGGAAAATCAAAAGGGAATTTTGCCAGGTGGCAGCATGTTTGAAGAAGCAGTCCTATTACTGTCGGATTCCTTGATTGTTGAGTTGGCAATAGAACAAAAAGTTCCGACTGATCGAGCGTTTGAAAAACATGCAAATTTAGAGTAAGGGGGAAAATAAATGAAATTACAACTAGCAATCGACGAATTAACTCTTACCGAAGCGTTGGAGGTTCTAAAAGACATTCATCCCTATATAGATATTGTCGAAGTAGGAACACCATTTTTAATTGATGCTGGTCGTGAAGCTGTTCGCCAGATCAAAGCGACCTATCCACAGCTTGAGGTTTTATGCGATGCCAAAATCATGGATGCTGGCGCCTATGAAGCGCAGTTGGCTTACGATGCCGGTGCTGATTATGTGACCGTTTTAGGCATCACTGATGATTTAACAATCAAGGGCTGTGTTGAGCAGGCTCAAAAGCAAGTGCGGCAAGTCATGGTGGATTTGATTTGTGTGGAGAATTTTGCTAAACGGGTGCCGATTATCGAAGCATTCGGTGTGGATATTATCGCAGTCCACACAGGAGCGGATCAGCAGCAGGCCGGAAGAACACCTTTGGAGGATTTGAAGGAATTGAAGCAATATACAAAAGATGTTCAAGTAGCAGTTGCTGGCGGAATCAATGCTGAGACTATCGGAGATTATGTAGCGCTAGATCCGGATATTGTGATCGTCGGCAGTGGGATATTGAAGGCGGATGATCCGGTGGCAGCAGCGAAAGAAATGAAAGCAGCGTTGAACTAATTTCCTTTGTGTTGCGTTTTTTCATGTACATTAGACAAATCAAGCAGAATAAGTAGCAGTCATGAAAAAAGGTGATGATCATTGGAAGTCCTAATTAGGGGAAAACACCTTTGCGCGCAATATTAGAGATGCGAGAGGGTTGCCGTTGTTCTATTTGATGCTATGTCATAAGCCAGACCAAACCACGTTTTCTAAAGTCGAGTTTGATCAAAAATTACATTTAAAATAGTAGAAAAAGAGTGGTAGACCATTGATTTTGAAAAGGATCAATGGTCGTATATTTATCCATAGCTTGACCAATACCAATATAGTAAGGAAATAATCTTCTTCAAAACAAGAGTAGTTTCAGAGAAAATTCAAGTCTCTAGTATTATTCAGGGTCTTATGGCTGTAGGTATTGTTACGCGAGGATTGATATTTGGGTAGATGAAAAGACGCCTTATTATTCAGGCGTTTATTTTATCATGTGGAGGATCTTGGATTTGATTTGCTGTTTCCTCAATTTCAATCACCAGTTTTACTCCTGTATCAAAATCTCTAATAAGAATATCCATTACCTTAGCTTCTAATCCATGAGGCTTTGATCTTCCCTGAGACCAGTTTTGAAAAGTACGTTCATTAACATTTAATAAATCAGGGAGATTCAGGTGTTTTTGTTTTGCCTTTTGCTTTACTACTCTTATCTGATAGGCATACTTTCGGTTTTCTTCTTTGGTTTTTTCACGTTTTTTTCTAGCAATATTTAATTTATGCTCTTCTAGTTGTTGAGCTAAGATAGGGGTAAATCTTTTTAATGATTCTGTAACTAGCACTTCATCTTTTTTTTCCAGGGTAATAATTTCTTCTAACTCATCATCAGAAATCCCCATTTTTTTGGCAAGCTGTTCAGATCCCCAATTCATACTATTAGAAATCGTGAGTAACTCCTCTGTTTTATCTTCATAAGGAATCGTATCCCAAAAATTTGGATTAAAAATATTCGGATTTATCGACATTCAACTCATCTCCTTTACTAACATGGACAGCAAGCAACAATTCAAATTTATGCACGCGAATCATTTCGAAAGCTTCCGAATACCTATTTTCGCTTGTGATTCCTTTGTCAAAAAAACATAAAAAATATTTGTTAACAGTTTCAGTAATGAAACGATTTGCCCCTCTGTTAGGTACTGGATTATTACCTATAAGAAAAAGTCCGCGAAAAGCAACACTTCGTTTTCTCAAGAAATTTCTCAATTCTGAAAATTCGGGAATTGATTTGTTGATTAGATCTTCCCGCAAATCAATTCGAAACTCGAATATTGACGTATCATGATTGCTTCGACTCATATGCTTAATGAATCGTATTTTTTTGAGGAAGATAATCTTTCCACGATAGTTGATAGTCAGATCACTCTTTGTCAGTTAGGCTTTTCGCAGTATTCAACGATCGGGATATACTCATTTTTAGATAGAAAATAACCGATGGTGCTGTGTAGCCTAATGATATGCGTGGCGAGCATCAGACTATTTTTCCGGTTTTTGGAAAAATAAATCCCTAATTTCGAGATAGTTTGATAAAAGTGATTTCTCCATGATACTCTCTTTTTTGGATATTCTTATTGTCAAAATCAGAAAAAATAGCATGATCAATTCGATCTAGTTCCTTAAAAACTGATTCATGGATGGCTAGTTTTAACTCTTCTAATTCCTCTTCTGAGTCTAATCCTGTTGGAAAACGACTAAATTCCGTTGAAGCTCCTCTGAAACTTTCCTTTGGTAAATTCCGAAACTCATAAGAATTATATGGCTCTAGTAAAGCAGGTGAAACATTGATCGTCATATCTTTACCTCCATTTATACGCAAATTGCGCTTTTTTTCAATTGTGATAAAGGAAAATTGATTTTTTCGAACCCCATTCGCTCTATCAGTATAAAAATACGAAATCTAATCAACTAAACTGGTGAAACTTAACGTGAAAAAAATGTTTATTCTCTCTACTAAAGAAACGCTCCTCATTATTAAGTCAAGAGCAGGATTAGAGAAATCTTTATGTGAACAAACATAAAAGGAGTTGGGAAAGTTCCCAACTCCTTTTACAATTGCTTAATCTGCTTTAAGAAATTTTGAAAGTCGCTTTGCTGTAGAATCGCTTGCTGGATATCCTCGCGTTCCATTAATTCCAGCAGCAGACTGTAGATTTCCTCTGTATCTTCGTAGTCTTCTTTACTAATGGCAAACAGGAAAACAAATTTAACTAGATCGCCGTCGCCCCAATCCACACCTTCAGGCAGTACCGCGACGGCTACCGCTGAGCGCTTGGCCAATAGGGACATTGGATGGGGAATTGCCAACCATTCATTGATATTTGTTTGATTGATGGCTTCCCGCTTCATAATACTGTCATGGAAATCTTCAGGAATAAAATCTAGCTTGAATAATTGCTGCGTCATTTTTTTGAGCAGCTGCTCTTTGTTCTCTACGTCACCGTAAAAATAAAACTCCTCTCGAAACAACGAATAAATTTCACCGTTCGCTTCATTAAAATTCGCTATGAAGTTCTCGATTTTAACGATTTCTTTATCTAATTTTGCCATATTGATATAGATATGAGGAACACTTAATTGCTCTAGCGGCACGGTCGTAATGATAAAATCAATCGTGGATAGATTGCATTGCTGCAGCTCTACATAGGAAAACCGATCCACTACCTCAAGGGTATCCTGATAATTCTTATTGATCTTGGCTTCGATAATCCGGCTCATAGCGCGTCCTGTTCCGCAGACAAGAATCACTCGATATTTTCGATTATTGCTGACAGAGTTTCGTTCCATTGCTCCTGCGATATGCAAGGCGATGTAGCCCACCTCGTCTTGTGAAAAATACAATCCATGCTTTTCCCCTAATATTTCTAAGTGGGTCAGGCATAAATCATAAGCCTGGGGAAAGGACTTTTTAATCGTCGCCAACAGAGGATTGCTGCGGCGGGCCTCCATCAGGTTCATATTAATAAAGCCTTCAATATGTGAGGTTAGATCCTCCACCAGTGTTGCGTCCTGAACCCAATCGAAGTTCGACGTACGTTTAATCACCTGCAATAACTCTTCAACGAGGGTTTTCGCGGTTTCTGTCGAAGAGGTGCTTGTCAGTTCCGTTTCCACCAGACGTGGTGCATTTAATGCCAAGTAGTACGTAAAATATTCCTTTTCAGCAGCAGTTAATTGAATGTCGAAGGCGCGATCAATTTCGCCCAAAAAACGACTGAGAGCATCTTTAGCTTCCTGCTTCAAGATAGGAACGCGTACAGGAAAATCAGTGATGACATGCCCATCAAGAAAACGACTTAACGCTAAGGCAAAATGAGAAAGAATATTCTTATGATAATAATCCGAATCCAATAATCCCAAAGGCGCGAGGGATTCAAGCTCCAGCTGTTGTAAGAGGTCAAGATCGATATTGTCAAATAGAGCCAACTCCATCTCCGTAAAGCCCACTAGATATTCCTGTAAATCTTTTTCGATCAATAAATCGCTGATTGCCTGCCGCTTTGCAAATTCATTCCCTAGAAGCTCAAACCCAATGTTGGGACGATTGATGATCTTCAATTGATAGGTCAACAAATTGTCGCGAGCTGTTTTTAAATAAGAGTAAAAGGTATTTTTGCTAATGAACAGCCGATCCAAAAAATCATCCAACGATAAAGGGGTTTCATTTTTAAATAAAAGGAACAGTAAATAAGCTTGGCGTTCTTCACTGGTCGTTAAAAAAGATTCCGCAGAGGTCATACTTTCTGTCCACCAGTCGTTGAACTGTTCTTTAGAATGAATCGTCAATAAATAGCCCTGTCCACGAAGGAGAGTGATCGTGGCACCGACATTGCTTAATAGATCATTTAGATTGGCAATGTCCGTTCGCACGGTTCGCTCAGAAATCGAGAAGCTTTTGGCTAATTCCTTCATCGGCAGCGGAGTGGTTTGTTTGGCTAATAATTCTAGTAGGTCATCTAAACGTTGATAAGCAAGCTTTGACACGTATTTCACCTCCGGTTCTTAACCCAATCATACAATATAGAAGAAAAGATTGAAATCGTTCCGTCGTACTGGATTTTTCCAAAAGAGTTGGCAATCTCTTTGGAAAACGCTTTACTAATGATTGCCAAATTAGTTGGAAATTGGAAGTGTTTACACAAAGGCCCAGAACTCGTAAATTAAACGTGTAAAGCGAAACGTTACATGAATCAAAAACTAAACAATTAAGAAAGGGGCTTCCGATATGGACTTTAACGAATCAACAATCCTTTTGGATGTAGCGGTCGCTTCGAAGAAAGAACTATTTGAAGTCATTGCGAATTATGCCTATGAATTGGGATTTGTCGCAAATGCGGCTGAGACCTGCGAAGCTTTTATCGAACGTGAAGCAGAATATTCGACTGGCTTGCAGGATGGCTTTGCGATCCCACATGCGAAAGCGAAAACCGTTTTGAAGCCGACTGTTTTATTCATTCGCTTGAAACAGGAGATCGAATGGGAGACTTTTGATGATTCCGCGGTGAAAAATATTTTTGCCCTAATGGTTCCCAAAGAAGACGGAGGAACGGTTCATCTGGAAATGCTGAGTCGGTTGGCGACGGCGTTATTGGAAGAGTCGTTTATCCAGCAGGTTCAACGATCAGAAGATAAAACACAATTAGTTGAATTGATCAAAAAAGAAATGATTGGAGAGAGGATCAAATGAAAATAGTAGGAATTTCCGCGTGTCCAGCAGGTTTGGCACACACACCAATGGCCGCTAAAGCCTTAGAAAAGGCCGGCGCGAAGATGGGCTACGATGTCAAAATCGAACAACAGGGCTCATTAGGACAAGTCAATAAGATTAGTACAGAAGAAGCAAAAGAGGCTGATTTTTTACTGTTGGCAACCGATCAAAAGGTGGAGGGACTGGAACGATTTGAAGGAAAACCGCAGCTGCGCGTGAATATCAATACTTGTATCAAGGCACCAGAGGCTGTTTTGAAGAAATGTATCGCTGCTGTTCAGCAAAGACAAGCAAATTAAAGAAAAGGAGCAAGAATGATGAAGAAAGTTCTAGCAGATTTAAAGGGCCACTTAATGAGTGGGATCAGTTTTGTACTGCCGTTGATTATTGGTGCTTCCCTAGTCGTTGCGATCCCGAAAATGATCGCCCTTGGCATGGGGATAACGAGTTTAGATCCATATGCAGAAGCAGAAGGCTTCAAACATGCACTTTATTTGATTGAACAAGTTGGTTGGACTGGGATTGGCTTGATCAACACTGTATTAGCTGGATTTATTGCTTATTCCATCGGCGATAAGGCTGCATTAGGTGCAGGGTTTATCGGCGGTGCCGTTGCTTCAAGTACAAATGCCGGTTTTCTTGGTGCGGTAATCGCTGGTTTCTTAGCTGGTTACTTAGTGAAATGGTCGAAGGAAAAAATCAAATTACCAGAATCATTCTCAGGCGTGATGCCGTTAGTCATCTTACCGTTGATCGCGACCATGTCTGTGGCGATCGTTATGGGGGCACTTTTATCGGAGCCGTTAGCATGGATTAATACTAGTCTCGTTGATTGGATTCGTAATATGATCGAAAACGATGTGAACAAGATCTTGCTGGCTATGATCATGGGTGCAATGATCGGGTCTGACTTAGGCGGACCAGTGAATAAAGCAGCATGGATGGCCGGAAATGTCTTATTAGCAGAAGGTGTTTACTTGCCAGCGATTATCGTTAACGTAGCGATCTGTGCGGTTCCATTTGGTTATGCCTTGGCTACTTTATTCCACAAAAAACGTTTTAACAACGAACTATTAGATGCCGGTCGCAACAATTTTATCATGGGTTTCATCGGAATTACAGAAGGCGCTATTCCTTTTACGTTGGTTAATCCATTACGTTTGGTTCCCATCAATATGCTCGGCGGAGCGATTGCTTCTGGTTTAGGAATTGCGCTTGGTATGTACGCAAAAATGCCGCCTGTAGGAGGGATTTACGGCTTCTTCACAGTTGGGAATGGCTGGGCGTATCTGATTGGTCTATTCGTCGGAGCAGCTTTCATCGGCTTTGTCGCACCATTATTCGTTAACTTCAATAAACAGGAAGAACAAACGGATGAAGTTGAATTAGAAGATATTGATATTAGCTTTGAAAATTAGCAAAAAAAGTTAGTTCGCTAAACTAGACAAAAAATTAATAGGCACTGACGATGCAGATCGTTGAGTGCCTATTTTAATCAAACGAGAGGAATTTTTACATGAAAAAAACAGTACACGTTGTACCTCACAGTCATTGGGATCGCGAATGGTATTTCACCACCAGCCGATCAAAAATTTACTTGATGCATGATTTAAAAAAAGTTTTAGAGCAGCTAGAGAAGGACAATCCTTACGATAGTTTTATTTTAGACGGACAGGCTTCGTTATTGGATGATTACTTGAAATGGCGTCCGCAGGATCAAGCGCGAATTAGAACGCTGGTTCAGCAGGGCAAGCTGATCATTGGTCCTTGGTATACGCAAACCGATCAGCTGGTGATTTCAGGCGAAAGCATTGTCCGCAATATGCTGTACGGCATGAAGATTTGTGAAGAGTTCGGGGACTACATGAATGTTGGTTACGTACCGGATTCCTTCGGACAAGCAGCCAGCATGCCACAGATTTATCGCGAGTTTGGGATCAGCGATACGATGTTTTGGCGCGGGGTGAGTGACGATGATGTGACGCATACCGAATACACTTGGCGCGGGGAAGACGGCTCCGTTGTGAACGTGTATCAGATCCCCAGCGGCTATTACATTGGCGGGGCGATTCCTGAGCGGGAAGCAGATTTAGCCGAGTTCCTGCATCAAGAGCCTTTTAAAACGACGTGGGGTCGCAGCGCAACGGATCAGGTTTATTTTCCGAATGGCTTTGACCAAGCACCGGTGAGAGAAAACCTGCCGGAGTTAGTCGAACAAATGAATGAGCTTTACCAAGGGGAATATGAGCTGCAATTTTCAACGATTGAAAAATACATCGCGGCAGTCAAAGAACGCCATCCGGAATTAGAAGAAGTTGCCGGTGAGCTGATCAACGGAAAGTTGATGCGTATCCACAAAACGATTTTCTCTTCACGGCCAGACTTGAAGGCACTGAATACGCAAATTCAGCATTATCTGGTAAATGTGATGGAGCCAGTGTTGACGATGGCGATGCAATTAGGTTTTGAATACCCCGTAGAAACAGTTAAGGAAATTTGGAAGCTGATGTTTGAGAATGCGGCACACGATTCGATCGGTTCCTGTGTGTCGGATACGACAAATGAGGATGTCTATATGCGCTACAAACAAGCGCGAGATATTTCCATGAACCTAGTAGAATTAACATTACGTCAAATCTCAACCGCCATCAATAATCCGCAGACACAAGAAATCACGTTTACGCTGTTTAATACCTACGACACTGCGCGTGAAGGCGTGATCGAAGCAGAAGTTTATCTACCGCAAAAGACATTTGCGATCCTCGATCAAGCAGGAAATTTCTTGCCTTATACGATCCTAGAACTGATCGATCAGACGGAATATGTTCTGAACCAAGGGAATATCTTGAATTCCGTCAAAGAAATCTATTTGCCGGAAAAAGTCTATAAAGCCAAAGTCGCGATCGAAACGACCACGGTACCAAGCATTGGCTATACCCAGTTGACGATTGATCTAAAAGGCGATAGCAGTGCACCCTTACAAGCCGCTTCGAATACGATGATCGAAAATGAGTATTATCAAATCACGATCAACCCGAATGGCTCACTCGATATTTTGGACAAGGCCAATGATATTCTCTACAAGAATCAAGGAATCATTGAGGAAAATGGCGATGATGGCGACTCCTTCAATTATTCGCCGCCAGTTAAGGATTGGACGATTTCATCGACTGATGTTGACCCTAAAATCACGATCCAACAATCCGATATTTATCAATCGGTACGTTTAGAATTCTTGTTGAAGGTTCCTCAAAACTTGAGTGAACGGTCTGAGAAACAGGCGACAGCGGAATTACCGATCGTTCTTGAATTAGTCTTGAAGAAAAATTCGCCGATCATTGATTTCAATTTGACGGTGGACAATCAAGCCGTGGATAGTCATCGGGTCTGTGTTTTGTTTGATACTGGGATCACCTCGAAATTCTCGATCGCTGATCAGCAATTCGGCACGTTGCAGCGTCCAGTTGTTTTTGAAAAAGAAATGGCTCTATGGGAAGCCAACAAAGAGCAATGGAATGAACAGCCGATCGCCATCGAAACCTGCCAGTCTTTTGTCGGTTTATTCGATGAGACGCATGGCGTTGCAGTGATGCCAAAAGGAGTGCGGGAATATGAAATCGTTGGTGAGGACTATGACACAATTCGCTTAACGATTTTCCGGACCTATGGCTTCATGGGGAAAGAAAATCTGATGTATCGTCCTGGAAGGGCATCAGGCGAAACGGTGATCGCCACCCCAGACGCGCAATGTCATAAGACGATGAGCTTTGATTTTTCGGTTGCTTACTTTGCGCAAGGCTTTGATCAAGCCAACGTAGCTCAACTTGCCAAACAAGCTGTGACTCCGATAGAACTGTATCAATACGCGGAATTCTTAAACTCGCGTCTGATCTTTACGCTAGGTGATGTCGAACCTACGCTACCCGCTGAATTCAGCCTTTTTGAGATTACAGGAAATCTGACGCTGAGTGTTTTGAAAAAAGCCGAAGATCGCCCGGGCTATATTATTCGGTTGTATAATGGTTTGCTTATTGAAGAGGGATACGCAACGATCACCTTCAAGCATGAAATCAAAATTGCGGAAAAAGTTGATTTGAAAGAAAAAACAAAGGAACCGCTGCCAATAATTAATGATACAATAGAACTCGAGAACATCGGGCACGCGAAATTCGTGACCTTGTATGTTGAATAAATCTAAATGATTGTGAGTGAAGCTTAGTGGAAAAATTATTTGGCGGGATCGAGGCCGGCGGAACAAAATTTGTTTGTGCAGTGGGAAATAATGATCTGGAAATCGTGGAGCGGGTCAGTTATCCGACGACTACTCCAGAAGAGACGATGGCATTAGTGATCAGCTTCTTCAAGCAGTATGAAGAGCAATTAGTCAGTATTGGTGTGGGGTCATTTGGGCCGATCGATATTCATCGCGATTCAAAAACCTATGGTTACATTACGTCAACACCAAAATTGGCTTGGCAGAATTTTGATTTTGTCGGCACCATGAAAAAGGAATTCGATTTACCGATCGCTTGGACGACTGATGTGAACGCAGCTTGTTATGGCGAATATGTAAAGGGTCGCGGCGATGGCGTGAACAGTGTCGTGTATTATACCATTGGTACTGGCATCGGCGGCGGCGCGTTGCAAAAAGGCAATTTTATTGAAGGCTTCAGTCATCCAGAAATGGGTCATGTGTTAGTAAGCCGCAATCCTGAAGATGATTTTGAAGGAAGCTGTCCTTTCCACGGACATTGTTTAGAAGGAATGGCGGCAGGTCCAGCGATTGAAAAACGTTTAGGACGCAAAGGTCAGGACTTAAGCGAAGACGATCCATATTGGGACATTGAAGCGGATTACATCGCACAATGTGCCTACAATACGACCTTGATGTTTTCACCAGATGTGATCATCTTTGGCGGCGGTGTGATGCAGCAGGAGCATTTAGTTAAAAAGGTTCGCGTGCGTTTCAAAGAATTAGTGAATGATTATGTAAAAACACCTGAATTAGAAGATTATATTGTGACACCAAAGCTTGGTAATAATGCCGGAACAATTGGCTGTTTAGCTTTAGCCAGAGAAGCGAAATTACATTCATAATAAAATAAGCTCCGTCAACTCGCTCTTAGTAAGCTACTGAGCGAGTTGGCGGAGTTTTTTAAGTGCGTATTCCTTCTGATTCGTTTTGAGAGTTGCTATAATTTAGATAGAAATCGAACGGAGGACGTACGATGAAGGAGAATTATTTCTTAAAATTCGAAAAAGCGATCAGTACGGTCGTGGATATATTATTAGCTGTATTGATAATTGTTGTTGTCATTGTCATGGGGGAAGGCATCATCAATATGATCATGCACGTGATTCCATTGAATAATGTATCGGAATTGACCCTCTTGATTGATGAAATCGCGACGCTGTTCATTTTATTGGAAGTCATATTGATGCTGCTGCGTTACATCAAGGAAGGGCATCATATTCCTGTTCGTTACTTGATTCTAATCAGTATTACCGCCATCCTGCGGGAGCTATTACTGGCTCACGGAAACGGAACGAATTCTTTGTTATTATCTATCTCGATTTTGGTTTTGGTGGGTGTCTTATTCATTTTGGAAAAGGTCAAGGCCTTTCATAAGGGTGAAAGCCGCATAGAAAAATAAAATGGCTTCGTACCAATATTGGTACAAAACCATTTTTTGATAAACAGAGCGATTTAAGCCGCTGCCGTTTTCCGTGATTTTAGAATGTATTGAATACCTGTATAGAAAATAATAACAATAACTAAATAAGTGACCATTGAAATGTCTAAGTTCATCAAAAATTGTGACGCGATGATAACGCCGGGAATCCCGCCGATCGTGATCGCCAAGGCAATTTTTCTAGAATAAGCTTTTTCACGAATGAAGTTGATACTAGCGACTGGTTGAAGTCCCGCGCATGAACACATCATGATAGGAAAAGCAGCTAATGGTGTCATTCCTAGCATGTAGACCATCGCCATACATGGCGCATATAGCCCAACACCAACCGTCATCAAGGCACCGAATAAGAAGTTGCCGATGATACCGATGACTAATTTCCCCCCGCTTAATCCCATCGCGGTATTTCCTTTACCCAATAAGGCAATGACTTCCGTTTGACGTAGCAACATCAAAATCGCTGTAATCAATAATGCCCAACCAATCCATTTTTGAACCGCTGTTTCGGATAGCTTAGTAACATATCTTGATCCGAACCAAGAGCCGACGATCGCCGCTAAGATTAAAGCGACTAAAGTCAACGCATCAACTTTGATAACTGTGACGAAAATCACAGCTTCAGTCAAGACAGGGATCGCGTGCCCAACATTTAAAATTCCAGGTAATTTTCGATCATCAGTATTTTGTTTCGTAACATTTAACATCATGGTGGTGAGTGCAAAACTCCCAATTCCAATCGTATCTGCAAAATCTGCAATGAAGCCAATAATTCCGCTAATTAGCCAATTTCCTGGACCTAAATCATCGCGATGGGTCACAACATCGCGCACAAGCATGATTGCTTGAAAGATCATCAGTCCAATTAAAATATAAAAAATAATCTGTGCCATAAATCCTCCCGTAGGTCTTTTTCTTATAATTATAACAATAAACGAAATAGAAAAACCATAAAATTCGAAAAAATTGTGATTCATTGAACGATCGCAAGAAAAAATAAGTCCGATTTAGCCTAAAAATCTAAGTATAGCTTCAAGAATTCTCGACTGGCTAACGAGAGCAAGGACTTGTTACGATAAAGGACTCCGACTTTACGAAAGACCGGATGAACGAATGGTCTAGTCTCGACTTGAAAAGCGATTCGTTGCAGAATCAATTTGGGTAAAATACTAATCCCTAAATTTTTCTCTACCATTGCCAAAATCGAATAATCATCCCATGTGCGAAATTTTATTTGTGGTGAAACCTGTGCTTTTGCTAATAATTCAGTGACGTCAGAGGTTCCTTCACGTTCTAGTAGAATAAAAGGTTGCGCTTTTAGATCGGTCACATGGACTTTTTCTTTAGCTAAAAAAGGATGCCCCTGCGGCAAAACGACCAGCTGCTCATCGTCATGGAGAAATCTTTGCTCCAAATTATGGGACGCAGGTAATCGTGAAAAGCCGAAATCAACGCGCCCCTCTAAGATCCACTGTTCGATCTCTTCGTAATCTCCCAATAATAATTCAAAATCAATCTTAGGATAGTCCTTTTGAAACGTTTCGATCGCTTCAGGCAGCCAATGAGTAGCCACACTCGAAAATGTCCCGATACGGATCAGACCTGTGTCTAAATGCCCCAGCTCTGCCAACTGATTTTGCAAGGTTTGATATTTTTCCGCCAGCTCCTTTGCATAAGGCAACACATTCATCCCATCAGACGTTAACCGAAGGCCCGCGCGGTTGCGCTCCAACAAAGTGATCCCCCATTCTTGCTCGAGATCATGAATCATTCGACTGATTCCCGATTGAGAGTAGTTTAAAATTTTAGCCGCTTTAGTGAAGCTGCCCAGTTCAACAGTTTTAACAAAAGCGATGTATTTCTGAATGTTCATATCCATGATTGAATTCTCCTATTCATTTGAACTGATATGTGAATAAGCATTTATTGCATCTGTTTTCATCATATTAAAGATGCTAAAAATTCGTTTTTGTAATCCTTATTTCTATGATAAATTACTGCTAGTAACTATTCAATAGAAGAAGACAGCGTACACAAATGACAAGCTGCCAAAATTTACAGGTTAGAAAAAAGGAGTGAGTAAAATGGTATTAGTCAGTGAAGCCTATACATCAGTACCAGAAATATGCAACACGCCATTGCAGGAAAAAGTCTATCAGGTCCTGCAAGAATTAGATATGGCGTTTCAGCGAGTGGAGACAGAGGAAGTCATCACGATGGAGGATTGCCAGCAAATTAATGAACGTTTAGAGATGGATATGGTGAAAACCTTGTTCTTATGTAATCGGCAAAAAACAAATTTTTATCTATTCGTCACCTGTGGCGACAAGCCCTTCAAATCGAAGGAATTCAGTCAGGCGTTGGAAATTGCTCGGGTTTCATTTGCCTCAGCAGAGCAGATGGCTGAAATGTTAGGAGCAAAAATCGGTGCGGCAACAATCTTTAGTACGTTGCTGGAAGAAGCCAAGAAGGTTCAGCTAGTTCTGGATAAGGATGTCTGTGATCAAGAATATTACGGCTGCAGCGATGGCACAACGACAGGGTATTTGAAATTACGTACAAGTGATGTTCTGCAAAAATACTTGCCTTATGTTAAGCGTCAGCCGAAAATTATTGAAGTTTAAAAAGAGTACTTTATAGCAGATTCCCCAAAAAAATTGGGGTCTGCTTTTTTAATTTGACCCAGCGAACCAATAGAAATAAGAAATAGTTTGTATTATGTGGAAAAAGTTCTAATAATTCATTTCTATCTATGCTAAAATTTTGTGTATTACGTATTAATTAGGAGGCCTTGTGGGTAAAAAAATCATATTTATAATAGTAATAGTTGTTTTATTCCTTTTCGAAACGCCTGCTCATGCTGCTGAGGACATTATGGAGATTACCAAATCAGCAGGCTACACCGATGTGTTAGAGGAAAACAAACCAAAAGCTTCGATCGTGGTTGATGGAACGAATGGTCAGATATTATGGGAAGAGAACGCTGATGTGGTCAGAGAACCCGCCAGTATCTCTAAAATGATGACGGTCTTTTTAGTTTTTGATGCCATAAAAGAAGGAAAATTGACTTTAGACACGAAAATCAAGGCAACGGAAAAGGATCAAGCCATCAGTCAATTGTACGCCATCAGTAATAATAATATTGTAGCAGGTGTCGAGTATCCTGTTAAAGAGCTATTGAAAATGGTCGTTGTGCCGTCATCGAATGTAGCGACGGTTATGTTAGCAAATGTCGTTTCGAATAATCGTGCGGGTGAATTTGTCGAAAAGATGAATGAAAAAGCTCAAAAAATCGGTATGAAGAATACTGCTTTTTATAATTGCAGTGGTGCTTCAGCTGTGAGCTTTGAGGGGCTTTACACGCCAGAAGGCTTCGATGCGAATGGCAGTAATACTGCAACTGCTCGTGATTTGGCTACAATGGTTTTTCATTTGATTAACGAGCATCCAGAAGTATTGGAATTTACGAATCAGCCAAAGGTCACTGCCATGGAGGGAACGCCCTATGAAGAGACCTTTGAAACCTACAATTATTCATTGCCTGGAGCAAAATATGGTTTTGAAGGTGTAGATGGCTTGAAAACGGGTTCTGGTCCTAGCAGTGCCTTCAATTATATTGCAACGGCCAAGCAGGGAGATACTCGTTTGATTGAAGTGATCTTAGGGGTGGGCGACTGGTCTGATCAAGACGGAGAATACTATCGTCATCCCTTTGGTAATGCGTTGCTTAAAAAAGTTTTTGATGAGTATGAACATCGCTTGCTCCTACCAAAAGGAATCCACGAGATTGAAGGAAAACCGATACAGCTAGCGAATGATTTTTATGGTGTCGTGAAAAAAGGCGAGGAACCAGAAATGACGCTCCAAGAAAATCGGGTGTCGTTAGCCAGTCAGAAGGAGCAGCTGACAGAAGACATGCCGAAATTATCGCTGAACTATAAAAAAGTAGAAACCGAAGAAAAGCGTCTTCCGGCAACGAGAAAAGTCTCAATAGTTGAGCAGGCAAAGGCGTATATCTTCCCATCCCTGCTGCTTATTCTAGGAGTGGCGCTGTTACTTTTTCCAGTGAAGAAAAAAACATTAGGACGGACAAGAAGCAGCTCTCGCCGTAAAGGTGTGGTGGTATTCAGAATTGCTGGAATTGTATGTGTTCTTGCTTCATTATTTATGATGATCTGGGAAATACTTTAGAGAACCGAAAAACAGAGTGAATCGCCAAAATAGGCGAATCACTCTGTTTTTAATTTCTATCAGCAGCAATCCAATGGACAGCCTAAGCGTTCGGCGATGGCTAGTCCTGATGGTGTTTGTGCCAAGCCGGCATGACCTGTACAGCGTAGTGATGCTGGAATCATCCGACCAACTTTATTGAAGCTTTCGATGGTTTCATCTAACGGAATAACGACATCATAGCCAGCCAGCGCCATGTTGGCAGCACCCAATGCGTTCATTCCGCACATCATATTTTTCCCAAGACAAGGAACTTCTACCCGAACACCAATTGGGTCACAGGTCATTCCGAAGACATTTTGCAAGCCCATAGATGCGGCATTGACTGCTTCTTCGATGGTTCCGCCCATTAATTGCACGAGTGCGCCCGCAGTCATACCAGAACCCGAACCACATTCCGCCTGACAGCCTGCCACCTCTGCGGCAAATGTAGCATATTCCGCAATGAAGACACCAATCATTCCCGCAGCTAAGAGCGCGCGAACCAATTCATCATGGGACTTTTTTTGATAATCACTAACAGCGATCAAGGTTCCTGGTAATGCGCCGCAGGAACCTGCCGTTGGCGCTGCAACAAATACATTCATCGAGCTTTTGACTTCCATTAAGGCAGAGATATTCTCGATGATTTTAGCTGGCAGCGCATCTCCTATCAGCCGATCGCGATTAGCACGGATTTTCGGCGCCTGAGAACCCAGCATTCGATCTTCATAGGAAGTGCCGGTCAAGCCGATTTGAATGCCGTTTTCCATAATTTCAAGAATTACTTCCGCCTTTTTATAGACTTCTTCTTCGGAAATACTGCCGCGATGACTTTCATAGCGCAGCGCCATATCGGCCAGATCTAAATTTTCCTCTTTTGCTAGAGCAATCATCTCTTCGGCTGTTGAAAAGAGCATCTTTGGTTCCTTTTGCGACATAATAGGCAGGATAGGATCAAATGCAATGAATCGTTCAACCTTCATCTGCTTATTCAGCCAAGCGATTTCTATTTCAGAAATCTCCTGTTGAGTCTTGATATGCAGCATCGTTTTACCAGCTTGTTCCTTGACGACAGCTGAGCAGAATTTGTCGATTTTATCTTCTAAGTCAGTTTCAGATAACGTCAAAGACTCACCGAACAGGAGGGTCTCATAGAAGCCTCCAGTAACTTCGACAGCAAAATGATTGATTTCGGTGATCTCGATCATCCCTCCGCCAACAGAAAGAGCAGTTACATCTAGTTCTTCTCCCAGATCTGTTTTGACTGTCATTTTATAAGTGTTAGGATGGTTGTTTTCGTAAGGAATCACACGGAAAACAATTTCCATGCCATCCGCTTCAGCAATTTCAAGAGCACGTGTCAACCGATTGTCCGTCGGGTCCATTCCCAGCAAGCCCCCAACTAGACCGATATCGGAGCACTGCGTAATATAGCTTGCAGCTAACGAACCCTCTGGATCAAAATCTGCCTGAAAATAGATGATTTTTCCAACGACCATCTGCCGCAGCGCACGTCCAATCCGCACCGAGGCTGCCGTATGGGAACTTGAAGGACCGATCATCACCGGGCCTAACACATCATTAAAAATACTGGCATGTTCTTTCATTCGCGTCCTCCTTAGAAATCCGCTTTGATATAAACATCCTCACCTGCGATTTCGTCACCGATTACGTCTTTCCACTTGTCTGCTTCAATCTCCTTGAATGACACCGAGACCACATTCGGGGTACAACCAAGTTCCTTCACCACGAAATCCTGCAATTTTTTAGCAAAGTCCTGTTTTACTTCTTCCGAACGACCAGGGTACATTTTGACTGATAAATGTGGCATTTTTATTCCTCCTTATTGGTTTTAACGTATTAATTTTTCGTGGAAAAATTATTCCGATCCGAATGGCGTATACCATCCAACTAAGTAATTCAGCTTTTAATTATCGTTGCTGTCTCACTGGCTAAGCGGGCTGCGAGAAGTTGGACTGGCATCCTTATTTCTATTTTTTATGACCATTCTGTTCCGATTTTTTCTTCCAGCGCACGTTCATAGATTTTTTGGGCAGTGACGAGATCCTGAGCACCGATCCCAACAGTTTTAAAAACGATGATCTCTTCGTCATTTTCGCGACCGCCAATTTTTCCCATCAGCACCTCTCCGATGTCTCCGGTAAAATCGTCCTTCGTAATTGTGCCGTCTTCTAGTGGTATCAAAATATCACCGGCTTCGGATAGCACCGCCTCTTCTGAATCAAAATAGAGCTTGCTGGCGCGTTCTAAAATTACCGGGTCCATTTCCTGCATATGCGGTTGATAAGAACCTACGCAACTGACTGTGGCACCAGCCTTGACTTTACTGCCATCAAAAACTGGCGAAGTGGCTGGGGTAACAGTGATGATCAGATCGGCATCATTAATCGCTTCATCTGAAGTTTCCGCTGGCAAAATTTGAGTCCCATAGTCCTTCAGCTCTTCATTCATTTGCTTAACGAATGCTTTTGTTCGCTCAGAATTTTGGTCAAAAACGTGGACCGTCTCTAAATCACGCGCACAAATCATCGCCTCTAATTGTGTCGCGGCTTGTCCACCAGTTCCGATCAGTGCACCTTTTTTTGCATCTTTTCGACCCAAGACATCAAAGGCAACCCCAGATGCGGCACCAGTCCGTAGCTGAGTAACAGTCACGCCATCTAGTAGGGCGCTGACATAACCTGTCTTGCCATCTACTAACAGCACTTGAGCTGGGGCAGAGGCTAAACCTTTATCAATATTGTCAGGGAAAATATTGATGATTTTTAGGGCAGCTGCATCTAAATCAGGTGCGTAAGACGGCATGAATAGGAATGTGCCATTTTGTTTTTCCGAAACGATCTGTGTTCGCAACGGCACATCTGTCTTACCCTCACTAAATAATTGGAAGGCCACCTTGTCTGCTTCAATGGCATCCTTCATGGTAAATACTTGTTTGATATTTTCACGAGATAAAAGTAGCATAAAAACCTCCTTAACGAATTTTCTTTCACACCTAAAAGTATAAGCGATTACAATAACGGTTTCAAAGGAATTTCAAGAATTTTCTTTTATTCTAGCTACTACTTTGCTGATAAGATTATGGCTGAGTTAAAAAGCTGGCGCTGAAGCGACCTTTAGCGACCTTGGAGGAAACATGCTGACGTACGGAGTACGAAGCACCGCCACGACGAGTAGCTGGCTGTTGGCGGACTGGAGTTAAACCTCCTTTAACTGCATTAATAGAACGATTGTAATTTTATTCAAATTTTTTAGCTATTTTAAAACATTTCACAACAAAAGAAATTACTCAAATTGTTATTGAAAAAGCGTTTTCCTTTCTATATACTTTGATTGAAGAAAGATTCACAAAGGGTGCAGGAGGTGGAAGAAATGTCAAAACGACTATGACTATGAGGTGAAAACCAACTTAGAGTATCTAAGCGAGTTCGTGTAGCATTCTTACCCTCAAAGTATTCCTGTGCTTAAAAAAAATCTGATCCCATACTTTCGAAGGATAAGGGATGACAAAAATATTTGGCCCCCCTTCCTTACTGACGGCGTTTTAGAAGTATCTTCTTCGTTAATAACCTGAAGCTGTCCACTTCTGTCACAGCCTTTGTGCGGAAAAAACGAGGTGAAAGTAAAGCTATGACTCACCGATTCAACGAACCAACAAAAAATCGATCGAAAGAAGGATTTAGAAAAATGAAAAAGAGAATTAGCGGATTATTACTTATTACTTTAGCAATATTTGCCATCGTGTTGACAGGCTGTTCCAACAACGATGGAAAGAAAGATCGTGCCGAAGCGGATATTGATTGGCAAATGATTACACCAGAAAAGATGAAGGACGTTCTTGAAACAGACGATGCTGCCGATTATCAAATCATCGATATTCAACCAGAGGCAGACTATGAAAAAGGCCATCTGCCAAACTCTATCAGCGTACCAGCTTATCCAGTAGATACTGAAGAACTGGAAAAATTAGTCGTGGATAATGCTGATCAATTTAAGGATGGCGACAACCCAATCTATGTTGTCTGCCCAGGCGGTGGAAGCGGTGCGAAACGTACAATCTCATTACTCATCGATGAAGGCATCGATGAATCTCGGTTATATATCGTTGAGAACGGTGCGAAGAAATGGCCGTACAAAGACGACAATAAATTATGGGTAACAGACTAAACACAACATTCTTCAGTTAATGAATACAAAAACAGGCTCAATACTCATTTACTGAGTTTGGGCTTGTTTTTGTGTCAGTAGAAGGTTTGTATGGATAGGAATAGGTTTGGGCATCGTTACTTAGATAAGTATCCTTGAAAGTCGATTATCAACAAATTCGGATCGAAAAAGACTTTTTATACACTAGTTTCAAATTGATAAGAAATAAATGAAGGCGAATAAAGGAATAAACAGGAAAAACGGATTCTTTTTGCTTAGAAAAAAATTACTGAAGTTTTAATGCCCTTTTATTACTAGAGACTCATTTTTCATTTGGAAGTATAAAAAATAAAAAGAAAATACGGAAAATATTTGAATATTCCGTGAATAATTGCTACCATCTTCTTTGTAAGCGTTTTTAAAAAGAAGGAGATGAATTTATTGAGGAAGTCGAATTTAGTTAAAAGTGCAGTCACATTATTTACAGTCTTAGGTTTCACGTTGCCATCAGGGTTTGCGGCAGCTGAAACAATCAATACAGAAGCAACAAGTACGCAGATTAGTAGTACAAGTAACGAAAATTCTATCAGTGAAGTAAATAGCGAAACCAGCAGTCAGACGACAGGGGCCGATTCGACTGTTGAAGCAACAGTTGAAAGTAGCTCAGAACTAGACAATGAACCAAAAAGTACAGCTACTGTCCCAATTCAATTGCTGGGAATTAATGATTTTCATGGTGCTCTGAGTACGACAGGGAGTTACTATGATGCTACAGGCAATAAAACGTCTAATGCTGGTACCGCTGCATTGTTAGCCGGCTACTTTAATCAAGCAGAGACTGCTTTTAAAGCTCAGAATAATACAGGAAAAACGTTACGTGTTCAGGCTGGTGATATGGTCGGAGCAAGTCCAGCAAATTCAGGCTTACTGCAGGATCAGCCGACAATGCGAATTTTAAATCAAATGAAATTTGCTGTTGGTACGTTAGGAAATCATGAATTTGATGAAGGTTTAGGAGAGTTTAATCGAATTTTGACGGGAACTAAACCAGATCCTAGCTCTGGCTTTTTACCGATCGTTAAGGAATACAACGAAGATTATTCTCAAGACGAGTTAAAAGGCGGTTTTGATTTAGTTATAGCGAACGTACACGAAAAAGACGGCTCTATTCCTTATGGCTGGAAACCATATACGATTAAAAACGTCGGTACTGCTGCTGAACCAATTAACATTGGTTTTATTGGAGTGGTGACTACAGAAATTCCTAATCTTGTATTAGCGGAACATCATAAAGATTACACGTTTACTGATCCAGCCGAAGAAATTGTCAAATATTCTAAAGAACTTGTTGATCAAGATGTAAACGCAATTGTTGTCCTTGGTCATACGCCATCGGTGCAAGGATCTGGTGAAACGGTAAGCGGGGAAACTGCTGAGATCATGAATAAAGTCAAACAGACCGATCCAGACAACAGTGTTGATGCCTTCTTTGCGGGACATAATCATGTTTATACAAATGGTGTAGTAGGAAATACACGGATCGTTCAATCGACTTCTCAAGGGAAAGGCTATATTGACTTGCGGGGAGAATACGATCCAGCTACTAAAGATTTTGCTTCGACACCAAAGGCAACGGTCAGCGCTGTTGATCCGACTAAGGGAATTGCGAAGGATGCTGCTATAGAAGAAATCGTAGCGGATGCGGACACGCGTGTTGCACAAGTAACGGAGCAAAAAATCGGCACAGCTGACAAAGCAGAAGATATTTCTCGTACGGTGAATGAGATGGGTGAATCACCAGTCGGCAACCTTGTGACTGATGCACAAGTCTATATGGCGAATAAAAATGGTGTACCAGTTGATTTTGCTATGACGAATAATGGCGGTATTCGTGACGATCTGAAGGTGAAGCCGGATTCTTCAATTACTTGGGGAGCGGCTCAGGCAGTTCAGCCTTTTGGAAATATCATGCAGATTGTGGAGATGACCGGTCAGCAAATCGAGAACGTGTTGAACCAGCAGGATGAGAAATACTTCTTACAAGTTTCTGGCTTAAAATATACAGTTGAGAAAAACGATACTTCTTTTGTGGTTAAAGAAATGAAAAAAGCAGATGGAACACCAATCGAAGCAGACAAAACGTATAAGCTAATCATCAATGATTTCTTATACGGCGGCGGGGATGGTTTCTCTGAATTCACGAATGCTAAACTAACAGGTGCATTAGACCCTGACACAGAAACCTTTATTGGCTACATCAAGGACTTAGAAGCAAAAGGCCAAAAGGTATCGGCAGCAATTGAAGGCCGCAAAACATTGGCAACTACTGAGCCAACTGATCCCGCAAAAGAAGAAACGGAAAAAATCAAAGCTGAAACAAAATTGAACGACTATCGCGAAGGGGATAAATATCTAACAGGGAAAACAATTCCAAACGGAAAAGTAACGTTCACATCAGAAAAAGCACGAGTACTGGCACAAGGAATTGCGGATAAGGATGGGAACATCAGCATTGCTGTTGATCAGTTAGGGCTAAAAGAGGGTCAAGAGTTAGCAGTCACCATTGCAGGAGCTAACGGCGGAGAAGCCAGCTTTACCGTAAAAGTGTTACCAAAAGCAACTGAACCAAATGATCCTGCTAAGGATGAAACTGAAAAGATCAAAGCCAAAACAACATTCAACGACTACCGTGAGGGAGACAAGGTTTTAACTGGTCAAACGATTCCAAAAGGGAAAGTAACAATCACACCGGTTAAAGCACGTGCACTAGCACAAGGCACTGCGGATAAAGACGGAAAAATTACCATTGCTGTTGATCAGTTAGGTCTGAAAGAGGGCCAAGAGGTGACCGTGACAATTGCTGGAGATAATGGTGGAGAAGCCAGCTTTACAGTGAAAGTTTTACCAAAAGCAACTGAACCAACTGATCCTGTAGCTGAAGAAACGAAACGAATTAAAAATGAAACGGAAGTGGATGATCTTTACGAAGGGGGTCAATACCTGACAGGGAAGACGATTCCAAATGCGACAGTCGAAGTAGCTGTTGAAGAAACGACTGCGGCTAACGTCGTTCAACCAGTGGCAGTCCAAGCGGCGACGGCAGCTCCTCAAAAATCGGGTGCTGATGGTGAATTTAAACTTGATGTACAAGCATTAGGATTACTTGAAGACGATCAGGTTCACTTAATTATTACCGGCGAAAAAGGTGGTAGTGGAGAATTCTTAGTCGATGTTTTAGGCGATGCAGCAGCAAAAGAAACAGAGCAAATCAAAAAGGTTACAAAGTTTGCGAATATTTATGAAGGTGACACAGAGTTGACAGGAAAAACGATCGCAGATGCAATGATTGATGTTTCTGTTGAGAAGAGTGAAAAATTCGCATTAGGCAAATCGAATGAAAAAGGGAATGTCATCCTTGATATCAAAGACTTGGATTTGAAGAAAGATCAAAAGGTGACGATTACGGTCACTGGTCCAAGTGGTGGGAAAGTCGTTTTTGAGAAAACCGTTCTAGGTAAAATTGTGGCCTCCAATGTTAGTACGAAAACACCAAGTAGTACGACTTGGATCGATGGTACACTGCAAAAGGTATATCCAAAGACGAACGATGAAAAGCAACCGATCTTTATCGTGCTGGGAATGATTGTCTTAGGTACCAGCGGTCTAATCTACTTTAAACAAAAATAGCTGCAACTATAGCCGAGTTCAATTCTGGATTCGGCTTATTTATTAGAGATTTTTTTAGAGTTATTGTGAAGTGTTTCTCTTTCCGCTATACTCTTTATGATAACGCTTATAATTTTTGGGGAGGTGGTCATTTTGTTTATTTATCAACTATGAGTTTGAGTTGGGTATGGACTTAGAGGCTCTAAGTCGGTGAGTAAGCAAAATTTACCTCCTTTCTTTGATACGTGATTTTCACGTTTATTTCTGCTGATCGGAGGAGCATACAGATAGTGTATGTTTCTTTTTTGTGCGCTCACACACATGTAAAGATTAAAAAAACGATAAGGGGAATGACGATGAAAAGGTTTAAGATTGGATTAGCGATGTTAGCAGCGGTTCTAGTATTGGGAGCGTGCGGATCAAAGAAGGAAGCGGCGACGGAAAAAGATGAGAAAAAGGATATTAAAATTGCCTGTAATCAAGTGTCTGAGAACTCGCTTAAGGCGGCGAAAAAATCAATGGAGGCAGAAGGCTACAAGCTTGAGTTTGTGGTGTTTTCAAATAATATTGAAGCGCTGCAGGCGGTTCAGGATGGCAACGTGGATGCGTCTTTCGCACAGCACGAACCCTTCATGAAATCCTTCAATGAACAAAAGGGCGGTGATCTGGCAATGATGAAGCCGCATGTTTATTATACAGGGATCGGCCTGTATTCAAGTAAATATGACAAGATTGATGAGTTGCCTGATGGTGCGCAAATCGCCATTATGAACGACGCGATGAATCGTGACAATTCTTTACTGATGATGCAGGATGCAGGTTTAATCAAATTGAGTGATGAGAAGAAATCAGGCTATACGGCGTTGGATATTGTTGAGAATCCGAAAGATTTTAAATTCGTAGAAATTGAACAGGCACAAACGGTTCGCAGCTTGGAGGATCTTGATGCAGCGACCTGCTTCTTTACCTTTATGTTTAACTCTGGTGAGGATTACAAGGATTACTTAATTCGTGATCAGCATGCGAAGGATTTTCCGATCAGCTTGATTGTTAAGAAGGAAAATAAAGACACGGATTGGGCGAAGGCAATCAATGAATCCTTTACGACAAAAGAGAGCAAGAAGGGAATCAATGATCATTTCAAGGGAGTGTTTACTTTCTATGAGTAAATTTCAAGAGCTAGATCGGCGGTTGAACTATTTATTAGAGTTGGAGCGTAGGGTTGTAGGGATCAGCTTTTTACGAACACGGGCGGATTTTGACACCTATGAGGCACCAGCGACTAAAAAATTAGTCCCTTATTGTCGGGCAGTCCAACAGGCAACGGAAGGAATCAGTGTGAAACTGTCGATCGATAATTTTGGCTGTCCAGCTTCGGCGGTTGCGTTAGGACTGATCGAAAACGATGACTACAGTGCAAGCGGTCAAAAGCATGCCAACATGGGTGTGTATAAGGATATTGAAGTAAGTAAGGCAATCGCGGATGAGATGGTTTATTGTAAAGAACCTTCTTATGGTGTTGCGGTTGAACCGATTGATTCTTGGAAGAGTGCACCAGACGTTATTTTGATGATTACTACGCCATTTAATGCGATGCGAATCTTACAGGGAAACGCATATTTTAATGGACAGGCGAAAAACATCAAGATGACGGGGATGCAGGCGATTTGTCAGGAAGGGACCTCTTATCCTTATGAGACTGGTTTGATCAATATTTCGATGATGTGCTCGGGGACACGCTATGTGGCACGTTGGAAGGATGAGGAATTATGTGTCGGTATTCCTTACGAGAAATTTGAAAGCATGATCGAAGGACTTGAGGCAACGCTGAATCCAATGGAGCTATTAGAAAAGAAACGCAAGATCATCAAAAAAATCGCGGAGGACGAGGTTCCGGATTTTTATGAGGTTCGCAAACGCGACAATTATTTTAGAGGCGCATATCAGGGCGTGAAACGTTAGGTGTTGAGTAGATGGAAATAGTCATCGATCAGGTTAATAAAAGGTACGGCAAGCAAACAATCCTAGAGGATATTTCGCTGACGATTCCCGCGGGATCAATCATGGGAATTTTAGGAATCAGCGGAGCAGGGAAATCCACGTTGCTGCGCTGTATCAATGGATTGGAGCAAAGCCAATCCGGCAGTATTAGAATCGGTACACAGCTGTTAGAGCAGCTATCGGAAAAGCAATTGCGGGAGATAAAGAAAAAAATCGGGATGATTTTTCAAGGAAATTCCCTGATTGAACAAAAAACGATTTTTAAAAATGTCGCCCTACCATTGGAATGCAGCGGCTACTCTAAAGAAGCAATCAAAGAACGCGTAGACGAATTGCTGACAGAAGTTGGAATCGCCGATAAAGCGCAAATGAAACCACGGCAATTATCTGGTGGGCAAAAGCAGCGGGCGGCAATCGCTAGAGCCTTGACCATGAATCCTGAGATTCTGTTATGTGATGAGGCAACTTCAGCTCTTGATCCCAATATCACCAATGGCATTTTGGAGCTGTTACTGAAATTGAATCAGAAGATGGGGCTAACCATCGTCGTTGTGACCCATCAAATGGAGGTTGTGAAGAAAATCTGTGATCGGGTCGCTATTTTACAGCAGGGAAAGATTGTGGAGGAAGATACGGTCCAACAGTTTTTTTTGAATAATTCTGAGATATTGCAAACAATCACGGGAGAGCAGCAGACGCAATTTGGTGTGCAGAAGGCAGACCATCGGTTAGTAAAAATCGTGACACCTTTGAAGGAGGATCTTTTTGCCTTGCTGCGACAAGCGGAAATAAAAACACCACATTTGTTAAAGGCCACAACAGAACAGTTTAAAGCGGAGACATTAACGACTTTATTAGTGTCTGTTCCTGACGAAGACCTTAACAAACTAATGAAGCTTTCCGCTCAGGGGCATTTTAGTTGTCTGGAGGTGAAGAGCGGTGAATAATTCGGTCTTGATTACCCAAGTACTGCTGCCTAATTTAATCAGTACACTTATCATGGTGATAGTCTCCTCATTGATTGCGACAATCATCGGCTTTGCTTTAGCGGTTGTTTTAATAATCACAAATAAACAAGGCTTAGCGCCTAACGCGAAAATTTATCGCCTGCTGGATTTTATCGTGAACATTATTCGTTCGTTTCCGTTTATTATTTTGATGGTGGCACTGATGCCGTTTACTCGTTCCATCGTAGGAACAACCATCGGTACTTCGGCGGCGATCGTGCCCTTGACCTTTGCGATGACGCCTTATGTGGCACGGCTGTTTGAAAATAATCTATTGGAGATTAATCCGTATACCTTAGATGCGGCAAAATCGATTGGGGCGACTCATATGCAGATTATTTTCAAGGTGATGCTGGTAGAGGCTTTTCCTAGTATGATCTCAAGCGTGACCTTGGCGATCATCTCCGTTTTAGGCTATACCGCGATGGCTGGTACGGTGGGCGCGGGTGGTCTGGGTGCTGTAGCAATTACCTACGGCTATCAAAATTTCGATAATACGATCATGTATAGCACGGTGGTTTTGCTGATTGTTTTTGTGCAGCTTGTTCAATGGATCGGCAATCTGTGCTATAAAAAAGCGAAAGATTGAATCAGTCAGAGTATGAGGAAACTTATGCTCTGATTTTTTTGTTGTTTTAAATTGAAAAACAGCTGTAGCTGAGATAGCTGTCGGTAGTAATATCAGGTATAATGAAAGAACGATATTTTTTAGGAGGAAACATGGAAAAGTCGAATCAGCTCAAATTGAATCTACAATATGTCAGTATGCAGGTTCCTTATTGGATGGGGTATTCGGTATTGGGAACGTTTACTTCGGTGTTCTTGCTGTCACGTGATTTCACGAATGGTCAGATCGGAACAGTTTTGTCGCTGGCCAATCTAGTTGCTACGGTTGTTCAACCATTCTTGGCATCCTTTGCTGATCGAATGACTCGGATTCGTTTGTCTCAATTAGCGGCAGGGATGGCGTTGCTGTTAGTCTTATTTTCCAGTATATTGCTGGTGCTACCTAAAGCGTTCTTAGTCATTGCCTTTATTTACATCCTGCTTTATACCTGTCTGGTGCTTTTGCAGCCGCTAACGATTTCCATCGGAACCTTCTTTATCAGTCGCGGCTATGCCTTGAATTTTGGTGTGGCGCGGGGACTTGGCTCTTTGGCTTTTGCGGTAGCGGCGGCAATCACTGGAGTTTTGATCGAACGGTTTTCTGCAACGATTATCCTATTTCTTTTAATCGGAATTTTTCTTTTCTTTGCACTTGTAACATTAACGATTGATACGCGCAAGGATGGCGGGAAATACTCGGAGTCGATCGTGCCGAAGCATCTTCAGGAGACTCATGAGGGAGAACCGATAGGCTTATTGGAATTTGCGAAAAAGTATAAGCGCTTTATGCTGCTGCTAGTTGGGGTGTCCTTGTTATTTGTGTTTCATACGATTACGAACAGCTATATGTATCAAATTATGCAGCCTTTAGGAGGAACAGAAGCCAATGTAGGTTCGTCTCTTTCTATCGCAGCCTTGAGTGAGCTGCCGACAATGTTTTTCTTTTCGTGGTTATTACGGCGTTTCAAGATCCATTCCTTAATGCGTTTTGCGGCCTTCTTCTTTTCGGTGAAGGCATTGCTGATTCTGTTTGCTGGAAACATTTTTCTGATTAATGCCGGACAAAGCTTACAGATGGTAGGATTTGCGATGCACACCATGGCATCGGTTTATTATACGAATCAAATTATTCCGCAAAAGGATCTAGTCAAGGGACAAACCTTGATGGCCACAGCGAATTCGATTGGCGGGATTATTGGAGCCTTTGCCGGCGGACAAATTTTAAGTATTTTATCGGTTTCGGCAATGCTTTTGATCGGCACTTTGATTTCCATCACTGGGACATTGATTGTGTGGCTGTCGGTAGAAAAATAAGATTGAGAGAAGCGTCTATTTCCAATGGGGGAATAGGCGTTTTATTTCGTTTTCTTTTTTATTTGCGATAGAGTGAAATACGTAATGATCAACACAATCGGAGGCGGCTTATGAAACGTTATCGTTACTATTTGTTTATTTTTTTGATCGCTGGGCTGTTTGTTGTTCCACAGCTTTGGACGCAGAAAATGATTTTGGGGGCGGATGCCTTATTCCATTACAATCGTTTTTATGAAACGGCCGAGCAAATCAAAACTGAAAATTTTAGTTATTTCATTTCGCTTTTCGGCTTTCAGAAATCTGGCCGGATCGTCAATGCGGTGTATGGACCGCTGTTTTCTTACTTGCAAGGGATGCTTGTCTTACTTGCTGGCAGCTGGTTTCATTATCAGGTACTTTCGAATTTTTTAGTCTATTTGCTGGCGGGGTGTTCGCTATTTAAATTACTGACCTACGACAAAATCAGGGAAAGCACCGCATTTCTAACCGCAATTATTTTTATGACTACCTATGGCATTAATTATTGGGTCTTGAATCAAGGCTTTACCAGCTGGGGAACGAGTCTTTTACCTTTGTGCTTGATCCCGCTGGTGGATCTGAAAAATCATCATTTCCCGATTGTTAAAATAGCTTTGAGTATGGCTGTGATGACCCAGATTCACACCCTGACGGCGATGATGCTGGGATTGATTTATTTTCCATTTTTTATTGACTACGCACGAAAGCAATGGGGCAGAGCGCTTCTTGAATTGGGAAAAACGGTGGGCTTGTATGTCTGTTTATCCATCAATGTTTGGATCAGCTTATTTTTGATCAACCGGGGAGATCAATTGAAGATGCCCTTTACCAATCCAGAAATGAGCGAAAAAGCAATTGATCTGGGAGGTGCCTATTGGCTACACTATCCTGGGAATTTGCGGCTATTACTGATTGCAGGCTTACTTCTTAATTTGGTCTATTGGCATAAGACGCGACGCTTTACGAAGCAGCTATTGATTTTTAGCGGCATTTTCTTTATTTTTTCGACAAGTCTAATTCCTTGGGATTGGCTGGTCGCTCATCAGGTTCCGTTGATTTCGTTGATCCAATTTCCTTTTCGATTTTTCGCGCCATTTACGGTCTTGTTTCTCTTTTGTTTAGCCTCCTTGTTTCAGGATTTAGCCGGGAAAAGAATTCTATTTGGTGGATTACTTTTACTAAGTGTAATCAGTATCGGACAAAGTCTGCAGCTGCTTACACATGACTTGAATCAATGGGATAAGCAATCGTTAGCGAGCAAGCATACGTTTGTCCGTGTTTCTGAAGCAGCGGCTCGAAAAAGTTTTTATTCAAAGGATTTGGGAAAAGCATTGAAGGCGGTAGAAAAATCCAGTCCAGATTATTTACCGATTTATCATAATGATACGAAAAATAAATATGTCAGCTATGAAAAGCAGATTCTCGATAATCAGACGAACTTTTCTAAGACAGTTAAAAATGATCAATTAGTGCTTTCTTGGCAAGCCAAAGAAGCGGGAAGGATTCAATTGCCGATCGTCGTTTATCAAAATACTAAATTAAGTAAGAAAACTCGAGAAATCAAACCACTGACGCTGTCTAACATTGGCGTACCTACGATTAAGCAAGTAGCTGGAAGAAACACGGTTCGTGTACGATATACTCCCCCATGTTATATTGCAGTTGTTTTTGCTCTTTGCGGGCTCAGCTGGTTCACGACATTTTTATGGTGTCTGTATCATTTTTTTGCAAAAACAGGTTAACTTTGGCTTTCTGACAGACGATCAGGTAAAATACAATTTACAATATAAGAGGTGAAGAAAATGACAAATTACAATAATGAAAAAGATCGACGCTTGCGTGGCTCAATGGCCCCTAAAACCGAGGAGGATGTTGCGTTGGCAGGTACGAACTCCAGCGAAACCGAAAATAAACCGGAGTCATTAGCTGGCAGCAATTCTGGTGAAGAAAAGGAGATTGCGCGATCTGGCTCAAATGCTGTAGAGGAAGAAGAGCCTCACACTTCGTTAAAAGATGAAGCCAAAAAAATCATGAAAGAAATCGAAGACAAACTTGATCCGAAGAAGTAATGAGAAACCATGGATAATTATTTAGAAATTTATGCGCATTGGTATCCACGTAGTTACGGGTTAAGTGATTATCCGATGGAATGTCATGTGACCTATTCAGGAGCAGAACGGAAAGCACTTTTTGAACAATTGACTGAGGCACAACAGGCACTGGTTAACCAACAAAGAAAATATGAGGTTCGCTCGCTGTTTTTACAAAAGCAGTATTTGCAGACCTCCGATTGGGAATTTGTCGCGTTGAATACTGATGATGAGTACGAACGAGGCGTTCACAGCCAATTAAAATGTGCCTGTGGTCGTCCGTTAAAATATCAATTTGTCATTGAGTCAAAAAGTAAACAGCAGGAGATTCGTTTAGGAATTCAGCATTTTAAGGATCATTTAGGGATTTCGCAGCAGGTAGCAGAAGAGATCAAAAAAGGCGTGGCTCATGTAGATCTAGCCTTAGATGAATTGCTTTGGTTGACGGAGAAGAAAATTCCTTTTCCGGAGGATTTGTGGCAACGTTATGTTTTTGCTTTTTATCGCAACAATACGCTGCGTCGTCCGCTTTCTTTGAATCAAAAACTAGCCGAGCGAGTCGTCTGTTTTCGAAAAGCAAATATGCCGCTTTTCATAGGCGATTACCTGAGTGTAGTGACAGAGATTAATCAGGTTGATCGTGAAGTTTTTGATCGTCAGGAGAAAAATTTCTTAGCGGACAAAACCGTCTTCGAAGCTTATTTGGCTGATTTTCAGCAGGATATCCAAGCACCAATCTATTTGGAACGAACCTTTTGGGGGCGTAAGCTGACGGATTTTATTCACTTGGACCGCTATGGTTCTGAAACCTATGAAGAAGCAAAGATGCGCTATTTCGATGATTTGTTGTCTTTTTTTCTGGCGTTGAAGGATAAGAGCAAGCTTGACCGAAAGATCCACAGCTTTGAGCTTTTTCATCAAAAGAAATATGGCAACGCGGAATTAATTACATTCCTTATTGCAAAATATCAGCAATATCAATTTACACAAAATTTTTTCTTAGCGATTCCGAAGGTTTATCGGATCGGTATACGCAAAGCAATCAAACGAAAGCAGAAAAAATAAAGAGTTGGTTCGAGATGAACCAACTCCTTATTTGTCTAAATGATTATTGAGCTTGTATTGCAACAGGACTTTTGTTTTCTGGATCAACCTTACATGGATCAGAAAGATAGTTTTTTCGACGAATATAGTTGCCTCATGTAGTGGATTCTTTTTTACGTGATTTCAGAATCGGCTATGCGAGGAAGAAAATAAAGAGCTGCCCGTTTTTCTATCCTATATCCTTACATCTGCCGAATAAAGCCAATCTTCTCCTGAATGGAAGAAATTTCCTCTTCAATTATGTCAAGAAACGCAGTGATTTCTTGCTTTTCCTCTTCTGAGCAAATATCCTTCGTATTGATTTTTTCAAAGTGCTCTTGCATTGTTTTCAGGTTGATGAGGCTGCCTGTAACATGCATTTTTTTGTTGATATTTTCAATAGAGTTCAAAATCCTACTCCCTTTCCTGAGTAGCATCCTGCGTGAAACGTGGATCATGGTTTGATATAAGCATAGCCCTGTGCTTTTAAATCTATCAAATCTAAAACGCCTGCAGGAACGACAACAACATTCTCTGGCAGTTGATCCTTTGTTATCTGATTGGCCCGCATCGCATTATTGCAAGCGTGAAAGGTCACGCCTTGGGTCGCAATGAACGTTTGATTTTCAGTCGCAAGATACCCGTTAATCGCACTGCCATTAATTAAAACAATAATATCTATTTTTTGGGGTTCTTTCAACAAGTTTTTAACATTATTAGCAGTTTCAGTCCATTTTTCTAATTCATCTATATGGAAAACAACCTTCATTATTACACCTTATTTCTTAATAATCATATTTATAGCTTGTTCCAGCTTTTGTGCCTGGTCTTCTGGATTTTTGTCTGGATGCTCAAAACAGTTTTTCAGATTTTCAGCCACGATCATGCCCATCACACGATCAATACTAGAACGCACGGCACTTAACTGAGTAATGATATCGATACATTCCTTTTCCTCATCAATCATTTTTTGTATACCGCGAATTTGCCCTTCAGTTCGTTTTAACCGATTGAGGATCTTTTTTTCTTCTAATTCCATCTACTAACACTTCCTTTGTAAAGTCTCTCTGTCTTTAATATACCTAGCTAGGGTATAACTCGTCAAGTAGATCGTTTTTAAAGTATTTTTTGGAGAAACAGAATGGTTGACAGAAATCATTTTACTATGGTAAAAATACCCTATGAGGTATATTTTGAAATTTAAGGAGAAGAATACATGTTTAATTTATTTCAAAGAAATCCAGCTATTTCAACAAGTGAATTGGCGGAAAAATTAAAGGATTCAATCACTTTGCTAGATGTTCGGACTCCGGAGGAATACCGTGGCGGGCATATTGCTAAAGCAGTGAATGTTCCATTGAATAAGATCAATCGTTATCAAGGAAAAGAAAAGCAAGTATATGTGATCTGTCAATCAGGGATGCGGAGTAAGCAAGCTGCCAAGCTGTTAAAACAAAAGGGCTACGAAGCGATAAATGTTCAAGGCGGGATGAATCGCTGGCAAGGTCCAACTAGAGGGGGAAAATAAAATGAAAATTATTATTGTTGGTGGTGTCGCAGGTGGCATGTCCGCGGCTACACGTTTGCGTCGATTGATGGAGGATGCAGAGATTATTGTTCTAGAAAAGGGTCCATTCGTCTCATTTGCCAACTGCGGATTGCCTTATTATGTTTCAGGTGAAATTGCTGATCGCGATGCGTTGCTGGTTCAAACGCCGGAATCGTTAAACGCGCGTTTCAATTTGGATGTGCGGCCTTTTCATGAAGTGACTGCTATCTCTTCCGAAAACAAAACCGTGACCATCAAAAATGAAGAAGGAAGCTTTGAAGAGAGTTACGACAAATTAATTCTATCGCCAGGGGCAAAGCCATTGATTCCTGAAATGTCTGGATTAGCAGAGGCGACCAATGTCTACAGCTTACGCAATGTTCCGGATCTGGATCAAATCATGACTGCTTTAGAGGATAAACCAGCAAAAGCAACAGTGATTGGCGCTGGATTTATTGGGCTGGAAATGGCAGAAAATCTGAAGTCCCGAGGGTTAGAGGTTACAGTAATCGAAAGAGCCCCTCATGTGTTGCCGCCGTTAGATGAGGAAATGGCCGCATTTGTTCAAAATGAATTGGTTCGCAACGATATCCGAGTGATAACAGGTGAATCTGCACAAAGCTTCAGTGATCAAGGCAAGAAAATTACCCTGACTAATGATGAGGAAGTGGCTTCTGATCTAACGATTCTTTCTGTTGGGGTTCGACCAGAAAATACCCTAGCCCAACAAGCTGGATTAGCAACCGGCTTAGGCGGCGGAATTGTAGTGGATGAGACTTATCAAACTAGCGCTCCTGATATTTATGCAGTTGGTGATGCGATTGTAGTGAAGCAGCAGGTCAGTGGTGAAGATGCGTTGATCTCATTGGCCTCTCCCGCAAATCGTCAGGGACGACAGGTAGCCGATGTCATTGCCGGATTGGCGCGTACAAATCGTGGAAGTATTGGTACCGCGATCGTTCGTGTATTTGATCTTGCAGCTGCATCGACTGGTCTGAGTGAACGTGTGGTTAAACAATTAGGACTCAATTATCAGGTTGTCCACGTTTCCGGAAAGGATCATGCGGGGTATTATCCTGGAGCAAGCGATGTCACACTGAAATTAGTTTTTGAACCTAAGACAGGGAAAATCTATGGCGCTCAAGGTGTTGGCGCGAAGGGTGTAGATAAGCGCATCGATATCTTAGCAACAGCGATCAAGGGTGGATTGACCATTTTTGATTTGCCTGAATTGGAATTTACTTATGCGCCGCCATTTGGTTCGGCAAAGGACCCGATTAACATGCTAGGCTATGCGGCAATCAATCTGGCAGAAGGAATCAGTGATTCGATTCAATGGTATCAATTAAAGGAAGAACAGAAAAACGGCAGTCAATTATTAGATGTTCGTAATCCTGGTGAATTAGCAAACGGTTGTTTTCCAGGAGCAATCAATCTTCCGTTGAATCAATTAAGGGAACGAATCTCGGAGCTAGATTCAACGAAAAACTATGTCGTCAGCTGCCATAGCGGATTAAGAAGTTATGTGGCGGAACGACTGCTAAAACAAAAGGGCTTTAATGTAAAAAATTTAGATGGTGCATTTGCGCTGTATAAAACAGTCAGACCGGAGGAATTGATTTATGAATAGTTCGATTGGAATGAGTGACTTTTACCATTTGACAAAAGAGAAAAATTTGCGGATCATTGATGTTCGGGAAACCTATGAATATCAAATGGGCCATGTTCCTTACGCAAAAAATCTTCCATTAAGCAGTTTAGGTAATCAAGCAAGTGAGCTTGATAAGGATAAAGAGTACTATTTGATTTGCCAATCAGGGTCACGATCAGATAATGCCTGTAGCTTTTTAAGTAATCAAGGGTATAAGGTTATTAACGTTTTAGGGGGAACAGCTGCTTGGCCTGGAGAATTGCAGCGGTAATTTTCATTTGGTTTTAAAATGATAATGAAGAGAAACACCAGTTTAATTGATAAACTGGTGTTTTTTTTTTGAAATCTAAATTTATTCATTTTTATATATTGACAAAATGAAAACAAATGATAATATAAAGGTGTAAATAAAAACAAAAAGGAGCAAACAAATGATCGAGTTAGAGAAGTTAGCGAATATGGTGGATCACACGTTGTTAAAGGCTGATGCGACTAAGGAGGGCTTCGAGCAACTTTGTAAAGAAGCAGATGAATACGGATTCAAAATGGTCGCGATTAACTCTTATCCAGTAGCGATGTGTCGGGAGTTTTTGAAGGATAGTAAGGTTCATGTAGGAGCGGCGATTGGCTTTCCATTAGGACAAACAACGATTGAAACAAAGGTTTTTGAAGTACAGGATGCAATCAAAAATGGGGCAGATGAGATTGATTATGTAATCAATCTCGGCAAATTGAAGGACGGTGACAGTGAGTATATTCGCCAAGAAATGAAAGCAATTGTGAATGCTTCACGTGAAGGAGGAATTTTCAGCAAAGTCATTTTAGAAAATTGCTATTTAACGGATGCGGAAAAAGTAACGGTTTGTGAAATTGCTAAGGAAGTGAAGCCAGATTTTGTTAAGACGTCAACGGGTTTTGGTACGGGCGGCGCTACCGTAGAAGATGTTGCATTAATGAAAAAAGTTGTCGGTGATGAAGTAAAAGTGAAAGCTGCTGGTGGCATTCGGGATTTGGAAACGGCTTTAAAGATGGTTGAAGCAGGTGCGGAACGCTTGGGAACAAGTTCAGGAATTAAGATCATAGAAGAATACAAAAAAACTAAAAACAGAGGAGTAGAGAAATGACCGAAATCCGCGATGTATTGAAAACAGCTTTTATTAACCTTGATTTGTCAGCGACAGAGAAAAAAGCGGCGATCAGTGAACTAGCGGGCACCTTTGTAGCAGAAGGTGTTGTTACAAATGAGAGCGTTTACTTAGAAGCCGTAATGAAGCGCGAAGCAGAGAGTACAACTGGGATCGGCTTTGGTGTTGCTATTCCACATGGAAAAAGTTCAGCCGTTACTGAACCTTCATTGGCCTTTGGTCGAAGTCAAGCTGGGATTCAATACGATTCAATGGATGGCCAACCGGTTCATCTGATGTTTTTAATTGCTGTACCAGAAACCTCAAATGATGAGCATTTAAGAATTCTTAGTAAGCTTTCCCGAAAACTGATGCATGAGGATGTCCGTCAAAAATTGATGATCGTAGGCAACGTAGAAGAAATCTATCAGATTTTTGAATAGGAAAGGGTGGAAAAAATGAAAATTGTTGGAATCACATCGTGTTCGACGGGAATTGCACATACCTACATGGCGGCGGAAAGCTTAGAGATTGCAGCGAAGAAACGTGATATTGAAATCAAAGTAGAAACCCAAGGATCAATTGGTGCGGAAAATGTTTTGACTGAGCAGGAAATCGCAGAAGCTGATGCGGTCATTATTGCCGCTAGTACATCAGTAAATAAGGATCGGTTTAATGGCAAACGGTTGTTAGAAGTGGATGTGACAGAAGCCATCGATCATCCGGATGATTTATTCGATCGTGTTCCGAATGCGGCAATCTATACTACTTCTGGTGAGGTCAAAACGGAGGCAAAAGCAGAAAAAAGCGGAATCTACAGTCATTTGATGACCGGTGTGTCCTACATGATCCCCTTTGTTGTGGCAGGTGGTATCTGTATTGCTTTAGCCTTTGCTTTTGGTGGAATCAATGCCAAAGGAGACTTGGCTGCAGCAATCAATGAACTAGGCGGCATCGCTATGGGCTTAATGTGGCCGATCTTAGGCGGATATGTTGCCTTTTCTATCGCGGATCGACCAGGGTTGGTTCCCGGGATGGTTGCTGGGATGATCGCTTCGAATATGAATGCAGGTTTTCTAGGGGCATTATTAGGCGGCTTCTTGGCTGGCTATACGGTGCAATTATTGAAGAAAGTGTTGAAATTGCCACCAGCCTTTTCTGGACTATTACCAGTTCTGATTCTTCCAGTGATCTCCGTATTATTTGTTGGACTTATTATGAAATTTGTCGTAGGGATTCCAATTACCGCATTGAATGAAGGAATTACCAATTGGCTAAACAGCTTGTCAGGAATGAACTCGGTGTTATTGGGTCTACTGCTTGGAGGCATGATGGCAATCGATTTGGCGGGTCCAATCGGAAAGGCTGCGTACTTCTTTGGAGTGGCATCATTAACCAATCTGGCAGTCGGAGAAACAAGTACAGTCATGGCAGCCGTCATGATTTCTGGAATGGTACCACCGTTAGCGATGGCTCTTTCATCAACTGTTTTAGGAAAAGGTTTATATAGTAAGGAAGAACGTGAAGCTGGAAAATCTGCTTGGGTCTTAGGTCTATCCTTCATCTCTGAGGGGGCGATTCCATTCGCTGCGGCAGATCCGATTCGGGTATTGGCTTCAGTAACTGTCGGCTCAGCAATCACAGGAGCTTTATCGATGATTTTCAACTGCGGGATCGCGGTTCCTCATGGCGGCTTTTTCGTCTTCCTGATTCCAGGAGCAGTCGAGAATGTCTTGCTATATGTTTTAGCACTAGCGATTGGAACAGCTATCAGCGGATTTTTAGTAACAGCAGTAAAAGTAATGGCGCAGAAAAAGCAAGCGGCTAAGGAGTAATGATTGGCATGTCAGAATTGATTAAGGTTTGTTTGATAGGTACAGGCAGAGCGGGAATGATTCATGGGAAAAATTTTGCTCGTAGAATCGAGAATGCAAAATTGATCGCTTTATGTGACCCATCTGAAGAAAGTTTAGCAGCAGCGCAAAAGGAAGTAGATTGTCCTTATATTTACAAAGATTATCGTGAAGTGATGGCTAATCCTGAGATTGACGCCGTTGTGGTCGTGACGCCGACAGTCTATCATAAGGAAATCGCACTAGCTGCTGCTGCCGCCAAAAAGCACATTTTTTGTGAAAAGCCAATGGCGATGGATGAGGCTGAATGTCTAGAAATGATCCAAGCAGCAGCAGAAAATCAGGTTAAATTGCAGATTGGCTTCATGCGGCGCTTTGACGCGAGCTTTCAAGAGGCGAAAAAGGTCGTGGATTCTGGTGCGATTGGTGAGGTTGTCTTGGTAAAATCACTGACCCATGGCCCTAGTGAACCTAAACCATGGATGTTTGATATTCATAAAAGCAATGGACCAATCGGTGAGGTCAACAGTCATGATCTAGATACTCTACGCTGGTTAACAGGTAGCGAAGTAAAAAGTATTTATGCCAATGGCGGAAATTATCGTTCGCCGGAAGTGCGAGCTGAGTATCCGGATTACTACGATACCGTAGCCATGAATTTAAAATTTGCGGATGGCAAGCTGGGACTGATCGATGGTGCACAATATGTCCAATATGGCTATGACGCGCGGACGGAGATTCTTGGGACTAAAGGCAGCATTTTAGTTGGTGATCAAGGAAAGCACAATATCGTGGTGGCAACGAGTGATCATCAGTTGACCCGACCAACGATGCACAGCTGGATGTATCTATTTAGAGAAGCATATGTAGCTGAGGATCAGGCTTTTATAGATTGTATTTTGAAAGATACAGAGCCTCAGTGTACGGGAAAAGACGGCTTAATGTCGGTTCGCTTAGTCAATGCAGGCTTGACTTCGTTGCTGGAAAATAGAATTGTTGAGGTGGAAGCATAAATGAAAGCAATCCAATTATTAGGAAAAGAACAGATTCAATTAAATGAGTTACCTAAACCGGAAATCTCGGAAAAAGAAGTTCTAATAAAGGTCAAAGCGGCGTCTATCTGCGGGACGGACGTGCGAATGTATAAAAACGGCTACCCGACTGCAAGTGAAGAGACCCCGTTAACACTAGGACACGAGATTTCAGGTGATATTGTCGAAGTAGGAGCCGCAGTTGATTTCTATCAAGTCGGCATGCGAGTAGCGATTGCTCCCAATATGGGCTGCGGTATCTGTGATCAATGCGTTAGCGGCAATACGCATTTATGTGCGAACTATGAAGCGTTCGGCATCAATCTACCTGGCGGCTTCGCTGAATATTTGGTCATTCCGGAAAAAGCGGTGCGCCAAGGAAATATCTCACTGATTCCAGATGAACTGTCTTATGAAGAAGCAGCCTTGATCGAACCTTTCAGCTGTGTCTTCAACGGACAAGAAATTGCGGGAAACAAACCAGGAGATAATGTCTTGATTATTGGGTCAGGTCCAATCGGAATCATGCATGCGATGTTGGCTCGAGCACGTGGAGCTGGAAAAGTCATGATGAATGATTTGTCTGAAGCTCGGCTAGCTGATGCGAAAAAGATGCTTCCAGATCTAATCACACTGACTTCCGAAAATTTACAGGACAAAATTTTCGCGGAGACGAACAATCAAGGGGTTGATCTATGTATTATCGCAGCACCAGCTCCGCAGGCTCAAGAAGCCAGCTTCAATTATATGGCGACAAAAGGACGCTGTCTCTTCTTTGGCGGATTACCAAAGGAAAAAGAAGAGGTGCGATTGAATACGAATATTCTTCACTACAAGCAATTACGCGTGTTCGGCTGTACTCGAGCAAGTCTAATGGGTTATCGAACATCGGCACAGCTAGTTGCCAGCGGTAGGATTCCATTGCAGGACTTGATCACGAAGCGTTATACGATCGATCAATTTGATGAAGCGTTAGAAAATGCTCAGCATGCAATTGGCTTAAAAAATGTGATTGTTTTCAAATAGTCATTTTAGTTTCATTGCTTCCATTTTCAGTTTCTTTTATAATGAAACAAAACGCAAAAAGGTGATAAAAAATGGACGAGCAATTGTATGCAGAAGAAAGAAAGCAATCAATCGTAAATATCGTAAATGAAAAAAATCGGATGCAGGTTGCTGAGTTAGCAGATTTATTCAACGTAACGGGTTCAACGATTCGCAACGATTTGCGAGAGCTGGAGAATGAAGGCTTAGTAACTCGAACACATGGCGGGGTAATCAAGCGTGATTTTCAACGCAGTGTTGAGATCATTCCCAAAAGCCGCGAATTTACCAATGAAAAATACCGAATCGCAGAACGAGCGGTGCGCTTGATTGAAGAAAATGATATTTTAGCGATTGATACAGGGACTTCTTGCAGAGCTTTTGCTGAAAAATTGATCAACAGTTCCTTGAAGCGTTTGACGATCTTGACCTATGATTTGGAGATTGGCTTGCTGCTAAGTGAAAAAACCAATTATCAAGTACAAGTCATTGGCGGCGCGATTCGCAATGGTTATCCATATGTATCAGGCAGCTCTGTGGCACTTGGTTTGGCTGGCTTTTCAGTCGATAAGGTCATCTTAGGGACGACCTCCTTTGATAAAAGCTATGGGTATTCGACACCAAATTACGAAACAGCAGAGATGAAAAAGAGTTTGATGAATATTGGACGGATAAAAATCGTATTGTGTGAGTCCAGCAAGATCAATCAACGCAGCTTTAAGCAGTTTGCTAAGCCTGATGAATGTGATTACTTAATTACAGATGCACAGATTACCAGTGATCAGCAGAGTGATATCAATGCGTTGAATATCAATTTATTAATGGTATAGAAGAAAGCCTGTTTACTCCCGTATCGGAAGTTAAACAGGCTTTTTACTATGCAAACAGGGAACCAATAAAATAAAGAACAGGGTAAATCACCATGATTGCAGACATTGCTTTTAAGACGATTGGAAAAGTTGTCTTTTTATCTTGCAGTGTGCGGTATTTTTTCAAGCTCTGCCAATTTTTAGGAAAAAGGAAGAGTAGAAATAGGACTGTCCAAGGTGCTAAATCAGTGATAACCAAGATAGCCAACCAGATAAAGCTGAATACGTAGATGGTTAATAAGAGCTTCACGGCGGCTGGTTTGCCTAAATAATATACCAGCGTTTTCCGATGGTTTTCGATGTCTTCCTCCAAATCACATGTGTTGTTGGCCAATAAGTTATTAAACATCATCAATACCAGCGGCAAACTGATCAAGAAAACCTTGCCAATCATCGCAAACGTGATGACCTGCGTTTGGTAAACCGCTAAATAATAGCTCACCACAGTAATAAAGAAGCCACTTGCCGTACCAGTTAGTGCCTCAGCGATTGGCAGGCTGTTTAAAGGCCGTCGACCATAGGAATAAAACAACCCAATATAGAAACCAATCACACCTAAAACTCCAATTACCCAATTTGTTCGCCAAACTAATATTAATCCTAATATGAAAGAAATAATCAGATTAAATAGATAAAAGTTTCGCACAAAACGCAGATCCAAATGATCGCGTCCAATAATATTGGTGTGCTGTTTGTAGTTTTCATCAGAAGCATTTCGATAATCCATGTAGTGATTAAAAACATTGACGGTGATATGAAACATAACGATGATCAAAATAAATAAAAAGAATTCAGGATTCAGTGAGCTGTTAAGCTGAAATTTCGCAATCGCGTAGCCGAGTAAAATAATAAAAAGATTTAATGGAGCAGTATAAATTTCCGACAGTTCCCAAAATTGCTTAAAGGTTAGTTGTTTCAAAATGATTCTCCTTTTTTAATGTATTAGTCAAAAAATCAGTTTTCGATCAAGTAGAAGATAAAAACTAGATCAACCATTTTCAAAAATAGCGAGCTTTGAGAATTTTGTCCAATAGTTTGTTTAAGCCAAGGGAAAGGTTTTCAATAGAAGTCGTTGTTTTTTTTATTAATGTTCGTGTTTTAATCTATTTATATATTATTGTTTACTTATTATCTGCTTTATTATATGATTATCCTCGTTGTTTGGAAAAACAAGCTATTATTTTACGAACATTTTTAGAATATAGGAGGAGTATCATGAAAGGAAAATTAAATTCCTATTTTGAACTTGAAAAATTGAACACTACAGTAAAAAGAGAAATTTTGGCGGGTTTTACCACCTTTATTTCGATGGCATATATTCTCTTTGTTAACCCAAGCGTATTGGGCGCGTCAGGAATGGACGAAGGCGCAGTCTTTACTGCTACAGCCTTGGCAAGTGCATTAGGGTGTATCCTGATGGGCGTCTTAGCTCGCTATCCGATCGCAACGGCTCCCGCATTAGGGATCAACGCTTTCTTCGCTTATTCTGTCTGCATTGGAATGGGGATTCGCTGGGAAACAGCGTTAGCTGGTGTTTTCGTGGCATCCTTGATTTTTATCTTAATCACTATTTTTAAATTACGGGAAATGATCATTGATGCGATTCCAGCAGACTTGAAATATGCGATTTCTGGTGGGATTGGTTTATTCATCGCCTTTTTAGGATTGAGCGAAGGCGGCATCATCGTGGCGAATAAGTCCACCTTGGTTGGGCTAGGCTCAATGAGTGTCGGCACCACTTGGTTAACGATCTTTGGTTTGATCGTGACTGCAATTCTGATGGTACGTCGCGTGCCGGGAGGAATCTTTATCGGTATGGTGGCAACAACATTATTAGGATTAGTCACAGGATTGATTCAAGCACCAACACAGATTATTTCGGCAGCACCTAGTTTGAAGCCAACCTTCCTAGTTGCTTTAAAGCATGTAAAAGATATCAACACGCTTCAGCTTTGGGTGGTTGTATTGACCTTCTTATTAGTAACCTTCTTTGATACGGCCGGCACCTTAGTTGGGTTAGCTAATCAGGCGGGCTTTATGAAGGACAATAAAATGCCGCGAGTCGGCAAGGCCTTGGCATCAGATTCTACGGCAATGTTAGCTGGATCACTGCTAGGAACCTCACCAGTAGGAGCCTATGTAGAATCCTCAGCAGGGATTGCAGTTGGCGGGCGTTCTGGATTAACCGCGATTACAACAGGGGCTTTCTTTATCTTTGGCTTGTTTTTCTCACCACTGCTGTCAGTTGTGACCTCACAGGTTACCGCACCAGCGTTAATTATTGTAGGAGTATTAATGGCTCAATCGTTACGTGAAATTAAATGGGATCAATTAGAGATCGCGATTCCCTCATTTTTGATTCTGATTGGGATGCCGCTGACTTATAGTATTTCTGACGGAATTGCCTTAGGCTTCATTTTTTATCCAATCACGATGATTGCCGCGAAACGTGGGAAAGAAGTTTCTCCGATCATGTATGGACTATTTTTTGTCTTTATCGGCTTCATGTGGATACTAAATGTAAAATAAAATTTAACTGAGTTGTCATTTTTATTTCTATTTCTCCATAAAGTGGAAATTTTGTTTTTAATCATATTGTCTTGTTAAAGGACTTAAACGCTATTTTTTTAAGAGTATTAGTCTTACTTTAAGTAATATTGGATATTAAATAGGTAGCGATAGCGTTCTTTTGGTTATGACTTTCATCATTAAAACGGTTAGCATATATTTTTATTATTTACAAATTAAAAATTGACCTAAAATTAACAGTATAATATAATCTATCTATATAAATGTTTTTCTATTTTAAGGCATTAAATGATATTTCGGGTTAATTTTCGGATTTTATTAAGGTATGCCTTCAGTGATGCTGGATAGGGCTATTAATATGGAAAAGGTGTTCGCTGGGAAAGAGCAATTTTAAAGGAGATGAAGGTATGCAATTATTACTTCTAACAAAGGTTCCGCTATATGAGGAAAACTTTGAGCGACAATTGAAACAGTTAGGCAACGAGGTATATTGTTCCAGCAATATGTTAACAATGTTAAAAAGAAATTCGTTTGACAAAGCTTTTCTTACTCAATTTGAGGGAATCATTTTTAGCGAGACCATCTATGATATAGAGGCTTATGAGGTAATCAAGCAACTGCCGCAGGCAAACATCAAGCTTTTTCGTCGAGCAGCAGATAGTAATTTTGACAAAGAAGGCTCTTCTCCTTTTGATGCGTGGATTCCAATGAATTCTGATTTGGAACGCGTGCGGGAAATTTTATTGCTTGCTGAATTATCAAGCTTGGCAAGTAAAGATGCCGCACATGTCCAGCAAGTGTCAGTCAAACAAAAATTGTCTGACCTAAATTTGAAGTTGAAACAAAAAGAGATTGTCTACTATTTAATTCAGGCGGGAGACCGAACCGTCCCTCGTGAAGAAATCAGTCGACAAATTTGGGAGAAAGATCCAACGAAGTCTGTTTTAGCAAGTCTTTCGAAGGTTGTTTCAAAGGTTAATGAGAAAATAGGAAATGAGTTTGGCGAGGAAGCGATTCAAACTGTTTGGGGCCAAGGATATCGTCTGAACAAAAAGTTTTTTGATTATTTGGAAGATGATTTTGTGCAAGAGCCAACAACGATCGTTCGTTAAATTGGTCTCTGTAAATAAGTATTAGCTTTTTTCCTAACAATCAATACGTTTTTTGTAGCTATTTATCAAATAAGAATGAAAGTGCTTTTCGTTTCGAATGTGTGAAACGGAAAGGCACTTTTTTTAACATTAAAGGAAGTATAACATTTTAAGCGGTCAAAGGATTGATACATCAATCTTTTGACCGCTTTTCATCTGGTCTTTTTCCTATTAAACTGGAGATATGAAACCCAATATTTTACACGCCATTTTCTTTGATGAATATCAAAACTGGGAGAAATTCAATCAAAGGTACACAAGAAGGATTCGATCCGTTGTGAAAAGAGAAGTGAAGAAGTTTCGCGATTGTGGTGACCTTAAAAAAGGTTATCGTCTATTTGTCTGTGAAGGATGCCATGATGTAAAGAAAGTGGCTTTTCGTTGTAAAGGGAAATTTTGTCCAACTTGTGCAACTGGGGAAAGTCAACGGTGGGCAGAGGTTGCGGCGAATGATCTGTTTACAGTGACGCATCGACACGTCATCTTCACGATCGATGAAGGTTTACGTGAGATTTTTCTGAAGGAGAAGTATCGTAAGGAGCTTTTAAAAGGATTAATGGATGAAGCTGCACGGATACTATTAGATTTTTTTAGAAAGCACCATATACAAGCTGGGGTT
>NZ_KE136362.1:590940-601648 GCF_000406965.1 Enterococcus avium ATCC 14025
AAGGAAAAAATTCCAAAGGAAGTAGTTCAATTTTTGGATGCAGGAGATGTTGCATTTGATCCTGAGAACGCTCCGCAATTTGATTGCGAAAAATGTGGTGGAGAGATGTATCCAGAATACTATAAGAACGTACTTGGATACGAATTTAGAATCAGTGATCGACAATAAAATGATTTATCTAAACAAAAAGTCCTCAGGAGCGGTTTTCTCCTGAGGTTTTCTTATTTATGTGTATTCGTAAGTGTTATGCAGCGCATTGCCAATAGTGCTTTATATTAATACATTGAAAAATCGTCAAAATATTATAAAAAATTCAGACAGAATAAAGGAGAATGACTTTTTTAGAATTTACTTATAATGAAAAAAAGGAAATCCTAACTGATGAACCAATCAAAGAATCATTACTATTAAGGAATCAGTGGATCAAAGAGTATGTAAATGCCATGATTAAGGGCTTTTTTCTTTAGTGAGTCATGATTATTTATTTCTTATATTAGAATACGTTTCCCAGTTTAGAATCGATGTAAGATGATTAGGAAGTGTATTATTGGGTAAAATAACTAAAAAAGGATCAAGCTGCTCAAAGGGTTAATTGATAAATATTTATATTTAATGAATAAAAATTTGTTTATGTTATATTTTTAAATTGAGGGGGATTATTATTTTTTTCAAGAAATATATGAAAAATCAATCGACTAACTCTATCCCTCGGAATAGAAAATTCAGTTTTTGATTTGTCATAAATACAAATGTAGTTAGAACATCATAGGAATTAACAGGAGCATTATTTTGAAGGAATGATTATCATGTAGCTATTTATATTGGTTTTCCAGAAATTATTATGATGAATTTGAAATATTTTTGCTAAATGTGTAATTGGTTAAAAATTTCGATGAGCAAAAATGATTTTAAAAAAAAGGTTTCGCAAAAAGTTAATATACTGTTGATTTATTATAAAAAATATTTTATAATTTTTTAAAAATAGATGTATAATAAAACATAAAAATTATTTATTTAAAATAAAAATAATTATTATACTTTTTGAATTAGAATTACCTTGAAGACTTTTACAAGTTATATAACTAAGAGGATTGCTGATGGCTTTTTGCAGATATGTTCGAGTTTTCGTAATGTTAGCAAATTCAAAATGATAACAATTAAGTGGCCAAACTACATTCGAGAGTAAATATAGGATATATCTGTTTATTTCTATATGAAGGTATCAGATGGAGAATAAGGAGAGATTTTAGGAGAAATAGCGCAAAAATCAATAGTTAGTAAATAGAAGATAAGCTTCTGATGGTTTTGTTACGAGAGAAGGTTCACTCAGAAAAAGCAAGACGGTTTTACATAATAAGTCAAAAAACATACATATAGAAGCAGCTATCTTTTGATCTTAATCACAAAGAAGAGAGATGAGACCAGCATGGGAAATTTTGATGTTTTTAGTGTAACTGATAATAGCAAAGAACAATTGTTGGATAAGGTTGACGATTTGGAGATACAGAACAAGGAACTCCTGGAGCAAATCGAAAAACTGGAAGGGATACGCGGTGCACTAGAGGAAAAAGTTTCAGCATACCGCTGTCGACTAAAAGAAGTGACAAAGAAGCTAGAGGATCATCCTATCTTTTTATCTAGAGATATCGTTGTCTATCATAATAAGGACAATCTAGAAAGGCGTCGCTTTGTCCTTCATAGAAAATCAAAGCGTCAGCAGGCAAGCGCATGTGGTGATTCTTCTAGAAAAACGATGGAGATCAATGATTTACAGGAGAAATATGAACATCTTTTAGAACAATATATGTTTGAGTGTGATCGGAGTGAACAATTGTTTGATTATCTGTTTCATCAGGAAAACGATGCTACTTTGGAATTATTTGTTAAAGCGGATGCTGCAGACACATTGTTAGCTGCTGCGACAACCAGTCGTAAGATTATTCAACAGGCAGAGGAACAGGCAAAATATATTGAGTCGAGTCTAATGGAACGTTTGAATAGTGTATTGAAGCAAAAGAACAATATACCGCAAGAGATTATTGATGATGTAAAAGAGAGTCTTCGTTGTTTAGAAAACTAAATGAACTTTCGACAGTGGAGTTAACGGGTGTAAAAGTGGAAATGAGTAAAGATGGGAGTGTAGGACGATGAAAAAAGTAATTATTCTTACTAGAAATATTATCATCGAGCAAGAGTTTCAAAATGAACTGCAACGATTAGACTATGAAGTTTTTGTCTTAAAAGAATTTTTTGATGTGGATAAACCTAATTATTTTGAAGATATTTTATCACTATTTGATATTGTCATCTTTAGTGAAACATTGACAAATCAGGAATTTAATGAAATATTGCCCATTGTTTTGGAAAAGGATTTGCATTATTTACGGCGTACGGATGAACCCGTACCTAATATTGATGAAAGCCATTGTTTATCGATTGATTGTACGCTAACGGAACTAAGAGAATTCTTGCTGTTAAGCGATAAGCGTGGAGGGCATCAAGAGTCGATTTCTAAAGGACTCGTCAGACAATCTGAAATGAAGAAACAAGACTTAGTTCTTTTCTATAGTTCATTGAATAATATTGAAAAGAAAATTATCAGTGCACTGGCAGAGGGCAGCGGAAAGATCATTTCCAGAGATGAGCTGTGTAATAAGGTTTGGAACAACGAAGTCAGCAAATCGCGTTTGGTCCAAATGTCTACGGCAGTAGGAAATATTCGTAAGAAAATCGCTCACGCCCACATCGATAATGTTCGGATTATTACGTATTGGGGAAATGGCTATCGTCTCCATGATGTTCCGAATGGCTTGATGAATGAGCATATTAAGGAATACAGTATGTAGTTAAAAGTTAAAAGCCTCAGCTTTCTCCTATCACAGGAAGAGGGCTAGGGCTTTTTTTGTTGGAAAAAATTCCATATTTTTTTAGGTTGCTCATGATTGAATGAAAAAAATCTAGAAAAAAGTCCTCCAAATCCTATATATACTTCTCCTTGTAAGAAAAGAGGTGCCTAAAATGATTTATCAATATTCTTTGAAATATTTTTCCTGAATCATTCATTGCTAATTAATTAATGAAAAGAGAAAGAAGCGTTTCTATGAATCAGAAAAAATTATCTTTATTTGGCTTTTTTGCATTGACGGCTTCGATGGTCTTAACGGTGTACGAATATCCGACCTTTGCTACTTCGAAGCTGCACCTGGTTTTCTTTTTATTGCTAGGTGGCATTTTATGGTTTTTGCCGGTGGCGTTATGTGCAGCAGAGATGTCCACGGTGGAAGGTTGGCAAAACGGTGGGATCTTTAGTTGGGTCAGCCAAACGTTAGGTGAGCGATTTGGCTTTGCTGCGATCTTCTTTCAGTGGTTTCAAATTACTGTTGGCTTCGTGACCATGATTTATTTCATTTTAGGTGCGCTGTCCTATGTATTGAATTTTCAAGCACTGAATACAGACCCTTTATTGAAATATATCGGTTTACTAGTCATTTTCTGGGGGCTGACCTTCTCGCAATTAGGCGGAACACAACGAACGGCAAAAATTGCGAAAGCAGGATTTGTGGTCGGTATCCTTATTCCGTCCGTCATTTTATTTGGGTTGGCAGCGGCTTACTTCATTGGAGGAAATCCTATCGAAATTGCTATTAGTAAAAAAGCATTCATCCCAGATTTTTCACAGTTATCAACTTTAGTCGTTTTTGTCTCCTTCATTTTGGCTTATATGGGTGTTGAGGCATCCGCTTCCCATATCAATGAATTGGAAAATCCCAAGAGAAATTACCCGTTAGCGATGATCTTATTGGTTATCCTAGCCATTGCCTTAGATGCGATCGGCGGCTTCTCTGTAGCTGCAGTGATTCCCCAAAAAGAATTATCCTTAAGCGCTGGAGTGATCCAAACATTCCAATCATTGATTTTGCATTTTAACAGTCATTTAGGCTGGCTGGTTAAAGTCATTGCTTTGATGATCGCTTTTGGTGTGATGGGTGAAGTAAGTTCATGGGTAGTTGGTCCTTCTCGCGGGATGTTTGCGGCAGCACAGCGTGGGCTATTGCCTAACTTTTTACGTAAGACCAACACGCATGGGGTTCCTGTGCCATTAATTATGATCCAAGGCGTGATCGTCACAATCTGGGGTGCAGTATTGACCTTTGGCGGCGGTGGAAATAATCTATCCTTCCTCGTTGCGATTTCGTTAACGGTAGTGATTTACTTGGTCGGCTATCTTTTATTCTTTATCGGTTATTTTGTTTTGGTATATAAAAAGCAAGAGTTGAAACGAACCTATAACGTCCCTGGAAAAAAAATTGGAAAGACAATCATTGCTGGTGTCGGACTACTATTATCAGTTTTTGCTTTGTTGATTTCCTTTGTTCCTCCAGCTTCCATTGCTAAGAACGAAGATCGAACTTACCAAGTGATTTTATTGATTAGTTTTGTGATCACGGTAGTTTTACCGTTTATTATTTATGAATTGCACGACAAGCATGGACACACAACGATCGAGGAGCCTGTTCACATGAAAGCAGGAGATGTGAATGGAGCGATCTATCCAGCAGCTCGTGGAGAACATCAAATTGTTCAAAAAGAAGAGCACACATTGAAACATTAAATAAAGACATTTTTAGGAGGATTTACTCATGTTATATGGAAAAGAAAATCGTGATGAAGCAGAATATTTGGAACCAATTTTTGGTTCAGAAAGTGAACAAGTTGATCTGCCAAAATATAAATTGAATCAAGCATCAATCGAACCACGGATCGCTTATCAATTAGTTCAGGATGAAATGCTGGATGAAGGGAATGCCCGTTTAAATTTAGCGACATTTTGTCAAACCTATATGGAACCAGAAGCAGTGAAGCTAATGAGTCAAACGTTAGAAAAAAATGCGATTGATAAATCAGAATATCCTCGCACAACAGAAATCGAAAATCGCTGCGTGAATATGATCGCTGATCTTTGGAATGCCAGTGAGAACGAAAAATTTATGGGAACGTCAACCATTGGTTCTTCGGAAGCGTGTATGCTAGGCGGCATGGCAATGAAATTTGCTTGGCGTAAACGTGCGGAAAAGCTAGGATTGGATCTCAATGCGAAAAAACCGAACTTAGTTATTTCATCTGGTTACCAAGTTTGCTGGGAAAAATTCTGTGTCTATTGGGATATTGAAATGCGGGAAGTGCCATTAGACCAAGAACATATGTCGATCAATTTAAATAAGGTAATGGACTATATTGATGAGTATACTATTGGAATTGTCGGTATCATGGGAATTACTTATACTGGGCGTTATGATGATATTAAAGGACTAAATGACTTAGTCGAAGAATACAATAAACAAACCGATTATAAGGTCTATATTCATGTGGACGCTGCTTCTGGTGGTTTTTACGCACCTTTTACTGAACCTGATTTAGTTTGGGACTTCCGATTGAAGAATGTCATCTCAATCAATTCATCTGGTCATAAGTATGGATTGGTTTACCCAGGTGTCGGCTGGGTTCTATGGCGTGATCAACAATATTTGCCAAAAGAATTAATCTTCAAAGTCAGCTATTTAGGTGGGGAGCTGCCAACGATGGCGATTAATTTTTCTCATAGTGCCGCACAATTAATTGGTCAATATTATAATTTTGTACGATACGGTTTTGATGGCTACAAGGCTATTCATGAACGTACCCATAAAGTAGCACTGTATTTAGCCAAAGCAATTGAAGAAACCGGATTGTTTGAAATCGTCAATGATGGGTCTCAACTACCAATTGTTTGTTATAAATTAAAAGAAGATCCAACACGCGAATGGACCTTGTATGATTTGGCAGACCGTCTGTTAATGAAAGGCTGGCAAGTGCCCGCTTATCCATTACCTCAAAATCTGGAAAAAGAAATCATTCAACGTCTGGTCATTCGAGCTGATTTTGGTATGAACATGGCGTGTGATTATGTTCAAGACATGCAAGAAGCAATTGACGCTTTGAATCAAGCGCATGTGGTTTATCATAAAAAAGCAGAAATCAAAACATATGGATTTACTCATTAAAAAGAAGCCTGAAGGAAAATTATTCTTTCAGGCTTCTTTCGTATGGACGAGCGAGTTGGTTGATCTCAATACAGGTTTGATCGATTGTTTTAGGTGAAACAGGAAAAATTAATGTATTCTCACTGCCTAAGTCCGCCTGGTAAAGTGCGGTGTCACAAACGATGACTCGTCTTGAGCAAAAGAAAGTATCGTCCACTACTTCATTCAAGGTATTATAGATCATCGTGCTAATAAGAAAATGATCATCCAGCAAGGCTTCCAGCTGTTTACGATAATATAAAAAATTGAAATCAGAAGAAGCGACGATATACAATTCGATTTTTTCATCAAAGGTGTTTCTGCGCAGCAGATCGAGGGTTAACGTCATTTTGCGAATGAGATTGTCGTTCCAATGAATAGTTGTTTGGCAAGCAGCAGACCATGTTTCTAAGATTTTTTGCACCTTTTGGTAAATAACCAGCTGTTCTTTATCTAACAGATAAATCAGATCCGGCTGGAAAAGCTGCATGTCTCCCCAGGTAGAACGAATAAAAGGGAGAAAGGCCTTTTTCAAAAGTAATTCATTGTCAGGTGAGATCGTTAGAGAGGAACGTAATTCTTGCAGCAGATTTTCGATTTCAGGATAGCGCTTGATATGATTTTGATACACCACGTCAAAATCTTTTTGCAGCAATTCCAAATTGTTGCAAAGATAATTTCTTGCATTGAAAAGTGAATAAATAAAAAATAGTTCCTCTTCATTAGCGCAAATTGTTGATTTTAAGGTTTTCAAGCCTTCACGTAATAATCCAAATAAAGGTGTTTGCTGTGCGCAGATTTTGTCTTCATCTGAAAAAGTAATGGTCGCTTGTCGGGCACGGTGATTGCTGAGCTGAATGCCTAAAATGATGATTTCTCGCTCGCTTTCCGGGTAATCACGTGCGAAAAAGTGTTCCTCGACATAATCAATCAATTCTTCAGCAGCTGAAGCAATCATTTTATTGAATGGGATGGCGGAACGTTCACCAGTGTATCTTGCGATAGCCAAAAGCAAGTAGCGTAGATCTTTTTCAGGCAGTTTCAGCTGCTGCTTTGAACACGAATAGCCAAGCTCATCAGCAAAATCAAAAATATCTGCTCGAAGCTGATAAATTTTACTAGTCGACAGAAATTCTTTTTCCGCGATCTCAGACCAGTGGGTGTTTCCAATCAAAAAGTCGTTTAGAACACGCAAAAAATCGGAGCGCCGGTAAATCCGTTGCGTTAATTCTAATAATGAATAAGCGGGATCAAAAAATAGTTTGCAGGTATTTCTGGTCCGCTCAAATGAAATAATCTCCTGTGTGAAAGATTCTTTTAGAGCCTCGAGATCGTTAGTAATCGTAGGTGTACAGACGTTTAAACGTTCGGCCATCGCTTGTAAAGTGATTTCTTTCTTTTGGTACAGCTGTTGGCAGAGATAAACCTGACGAAAAATATTTTTTTCAATATACCTTTCTAGCATAAAGTACCTCCTTAGTAACGACACACATATGATTGATATTGTATACCAATTTCGTTGCTTTGAATATTTCTAGGCTAGAGAACTCGTCATTTTTTTAGACTGAAAAATAAAATAATGAAGACGGACGCCTAAAAGGGATCACAATGCTGATTTTAAAATAAATTTAAGTATTTTTATTTAAGAATAATTTTAGTTATTAAAAAACTTTAGAATAGAGCTGAACTTAGTAACTGACGGGTTAATTAAACTATTGAATAACAGTGAAAACCTTTTTTTAGTGAATTAGAATGAACTGCTAGAATAATGAGACAAAATTTTTTTGAAAGAAATTTTTGTCGATTATGAGAGTTTGAGGGGAGAAATATTTCACAAGCCCGTCTGTATTAGTTCTCTGTTTTTCAGTCAACAAACGGTTGTAAATTGTATATTACTGAGCAAATTCTCGTATCAAGTAGAAACTGTCATTATCAATTACATCATCTGTTATAGTGAAAAGTGTAACAGGTCATGGTATTTGATAAGATAATTATCATTATTTTAAAAGGTTTTGTAGAGATAAGAAGTCAAAAAAGCCCTTTCTTAAAACTGATTCCTTTGTTATAATCATTTTAAATTAATTTGAAACTATTTAACAAGGGAGTGCTATTATGGAAACTACAACAATCAAAAAAACTGTAGAACAAACAGAAAATCCTTGGGAAGGGTTTAACGAGGGCCGCTGGCAGCATGAGGTCAATACGCTAGACTTTATTAAACGAAATTACACAGAGTACAAAGGTGATGACAGCTTTTTAGAAGGCGCAGCTCCGAGTACCGAAAAATTATGGGACAAATTACAAGAGCTTTTTGAAGTTCAGCACAAACAAAACGGCGTTTATGATATGGACAACGACGTGCCCGCGACCATCACTTCCCATGAGCCTGGTTATTTGATCAAGGAAGAAGAAAAGATCGTTGGTTTACAAACCGATGTACCGTTGAAGCAAGCATTTATGCCATTTGGCGGAATCAACATGGCCAACAAAGCCTTAGAATCAAACGGCTATGAAGTAGACGATGAAATGTCTTTCATCTTCAACAAATGGCGCAAGACACACAACCAAGGTGTTTTCGATGCTTATACAGATGAAATGCGCTTAGCTCGCAAAAATAAAATCATCACAGGTCTTCCAGATGCTTATGGTCGTGGCCGTATTATCGGTGACTACCGTCGTGTCGCATTATACGGGATTGATTTCTTGATGAAAGAAAAGAAAAAAGACTGGAAAAACGTCGGCAGTAAAGTAATGACCAATGACGTGATCCAATTACGTGAAGAAGTTTCTGAACAATTCCGCGCATTAGCTGATATGAAGGAAATGGCTGCAAGCTATGGCTATGATATTTCCAAGCCTGCTAAGAATGCTCAAGAAGCAATCCAATGGTTATACTTCGGCTACCTTGCAGCAATCAAATCACAAAATGGTGCCGCAATGTCAATCGGTCGTATTTCAGCGTTCTTAGATATCTATATCCAACGTGATTTAGATCGCGGCTTGATCACTGAATTTGAAGCGCAAGAAATGATCGATCATTTGATTATGAAATTACGTATGGTGAAATTTGCTCGTACGCCTGAGTACAACCAATTATTCTCTGGCTACCCAATCTGGGCGACATTGTCATTAGCAGGGATGAACATGGACGGTTCTTCATTAGTAACGAAAAATGATTTCCGTATCCTTCATACCTTAACAAATATGGGACCTTCACCAGAACCAAACTTGACAGTATTGTACTCATCGCATTTACCAGAAGGCTTCCGTACTTATGCAGCAAAAGTAGCGAAAGAAAGCTCTTCGATCCAATTGGAAAATGACGATCTATTACGTCAATACTGGGGATCTGACGATGCAGCGATTGCTTGCTGTGTATCTGCGACAGTTATCGGAAAAGACATGCAATTCTTCGGCGCTCGTGCCAACTTGGCTAAAGCAGTGCTTTATGCAATCAACGGCGGCGTTGATGAAATGACGAAGATGCAGGTTGGTCCGCGTTTCCGTCCATTAGAAGGTGACAGCATTGATTTTGATCAATTCATGGAAAGCTACAAAGATGTTTTGGATTGGTTAGCAGAATTATATGTGAATACTTTAAATGTGATTCATTACATGCATGATAAATATGCCTATGAAGCACCACAATTAGCGTTGATGGATACAGATTTGAAACGGACGTTTGCGACCGGTATTGCAGGCATTTCTCACGCAACGGATTCATTGATGGCGATCAAACACGGAAACGTAAAAGTGATCCGTGATGAGGATGGCTTGGCAATTGACTATATTCCGCAAAACGAATTCCCAACATACGGAAATGATAACGACGAAGCAGACGAAATGGCGAACTGGATTCTTGAATACTTCATGACGCAAATCAAACGTCAGCACACGTATCGTGATTCAACACCAACCTTGTCATTGTTGACGATTACTTCAAACGTCGTTTATGGTAAAAATACTGGGAATACACCAGATGGCCGTCGTGCAGGTAAACCATTGGCACCAGGAGCAAACCCAAGCTATCAAGATGGTAAGTTCTTAGGTGAGAAAAACGGTCTGTTGGCTTCATTGAATTCAACTGCGAAATTGAACTACTCTTGTGCGCAAGACGGTATTTCAGATACACAAACCATCAATCCAGGCGCATTAGGCCGGACAGATGACGAAGCAATGCAGATTGACAATCTGCGTCAAGTATTAGATGGCTACTTCGATAAGGGAGGCTACCACTTGAACGTGAATGTCTTTGGTCGTGAATTGCTAGAGGAAATGGACAAAGATATTGATAATCCTAAATATGCGAACTTTACCATTCGGGTATCCGGTTATGCCGTGAAATTCCGTGACTTAACACCAGAACAACGTCGCGACGTAATCTCACGTACAGACCACACAAAAATGTAAAAATAAAATATTTTTTAGCAAAATAGAATTTTTGGCTCTTCGTCAAATCGTGTTGGTGAAGACAAATTTGAATAAAACTTAGTCCGATATGCGGCGCGTTCTGTGCGCCGCATATTTTTTTAGTTTTCAAAGATCAGACCTTGTTGTAAATAGATCCGTGCCCGAAAGTTATAAAAGTTGCGATAACCAAACGCAATTCGTTTAATCAGCTTGATCTTGTTATTCAGCCCCTCCGTGAC
>NZ_KE136362.1:602813-633309 GCF_000406965.1 Enterococcus avium ATCC 14025
TTCATCAAAAAATAAATGTTTATCTGTTAATCCGAGTAATTTTCTAGTATGATTATCCATTGAGAGACTCCTTTGGTAGGGTGACGTTTTGGTCGACTAAATTTTACCAAAAGTGAGTCTCTTTTTGAGTTGAAACGAAGAAAAAAGTGTTAGTAGAAAATCGCCTTCGATTTTCCACCAACACAAAATATTATAGAACCGAATTTTTGAAAGGTTCTGAGGCTCATTATGTAGCCTCAGAACCTCTTTTTTACCAAAAATGTTAAAAATTATTAATAATTGTGATTTTTAAATAAAATATTAGTTGATTGTTCTATACTATTGATAATTATTAAGCAAGTGGGTGATAGTGATTGAAGGAGTATGAAAGTCAATGGGTGGTGCGAATTGTTGGTATCGTTGCGGGGGCAATGGTCTTTTTCATGATTATTTATGCTTACTTTGGTTCACATTTTTATTTTGGGTCGGTCGTGGCGAATGTACCTGTGGGCGGGTTGTCCGTTCAGGCGGCTGAAGAAAAAATTCAGCAAGAAACAAAGCAGGTGGAAATTAAGCTGAAGGGGGAGTATCAAACAATCAAACTTCAAGTCGCTTCGCCGTATAAGATTCAAAAGGATTATTTGAAGAAGAATATTCGCCGAGGAGAATTCAGTCTGCCCATCAAAAAAGGCGCAAAAGATCGATTAGCTGAGGCAATTAACCGCGCCTCCTTTCTCGGGGGAAAAGAAGCGCAAAATGCCAAAATCATTTATACCAATCAAAAATTCGAGATCAAGTCAGAAAAAAGCGGCACAGTGGTAGATTCTACGCGACTGCGCAAGGAACTCTGTGAAGCCTTTGAAGAAGGAACACTACAAACAGAATATGAGTTAGCCAATTATTATCGAGAACCTGAGATTACAACGCAGGAGTTGAATCGGCAAAAAATCACCCAGAATTTGGAAATGGTCAGGAAGCGTAAGATAAAACTAAAGCTGAACAAACAAACCATTCCCCTGACTGAACAGCTGTTGGCCGCTTCAGTAGATGATCAGGGAAATTTTGACCAAGAGCTGATAATAGCGTGGGTAGCAGATTTGGAACGGGAATATTCAACGATTTACCAATCGGTGGATTTTACAAATGTCCACGGGCAACATCTGCGTTTTAAAAATGTGGGGAATTACGGCTGGTTTATTGATATTAAACAATCGGCGAAGAGAATCGCTGAAAAACTAAAGGAACCCGATACTAAAGTTATTCAACTGGTACTCAAGGGCGATACAAAAAAACAACCCCTACATGTTACAAAAAACTACATAGAAGTTGATTTAGATAATCAAAAAATGTACTGCTTTGACAATGGCAAGCTAGTAGTCGAGACTGATGTGATTACAGGCCGCTACAATAAAGGAACGGCAACTGTTCCCGGTTTTCATACGGTGATGGACAAACGGCGAAACGTTGATTTGAGCGGTGTCTTAACAAATGGGGATGGTACCTATAATGTGCCTGTTGATTATTGGATGCCGTTACTAAGCTATGGTCAGACGATTACTGAGATAGGTCTTCATGATACAGATCATAAGCTGCAGTATTTCGGTCAGCCCGGCGCCTTTAAAACGGATTTGGGAAGCTATGGGTGTGTCAATACACCGAAATCTGAAGTGGCGAAAATTTATGAGTATAGTTACATCGGAATGCCTGTTTTTATTTATGGCCATGCTTATGATGACGCGCCAGGTGAATGGGACAAACCAGTAGAGTATGGAACAGAAATCTAAAACAGAGGTTGTACCAGAAGTTATTTGTGGAACACCGTTTATTCAGAAACAGGAGCCATGACAAATTTTTGGTCACGGCTCCTGTTTTTTATTTTTTGCAAGTTGTAAAAATGATTTCCTGCAAATAAAGCAGTTCAAGCTTTAAAAGATAATATTGTCCTTGATCAGCTCGATATTTTTGATAAATATTTTATGGTCATGCATTTTGATCGCACCACAGGTTTTTAGTTGATGCATGATCCGGCTGACGCTGCTGGCAGCATTGATACCGCAAAAATGGGCAATTTCTTCGTTGGTCACTACGAAGTCGATCAAGACCCCATCTTGGTATTCTATGCCAAATTTGTCGTAAAGGTCATAGATTTGGCTGCATACAGCCCCAAATTTGCCATTCATTAACATTTGCTGAGTTCTCTTCATGGATTTCATCAGCCGTTCTCGGTAATAGTTTTTGACATAGATTTGGAGTTCACGATTTTGATTGATATCTTTCCAAAATTCAACGCGGTCAATCTGGTAGAGTTCGGCCTTTTCGGATTCTATCCGAATATTGAAGGGAGCGTCGATGAATTGAGAGTACTCGTCCTTTAACAATGACACTACTTCGAGTTCATTGATGTATTCCAAATTGAATTCGCGACCATCTCTGGAAACGACACTCGTCTTGATGACGCCGCTTTTCAAAATGTACACATGATGGTCCTGAATTCCTTCATAGAGCAGATACTTTTTGTATTCTTTACTAACGATCGGGAATTTTTTTTGTTCTAAGTAGTTTGTTAAAGCTGTATTATCCAATTTTTCTTTATTCCTTCCATGAATTGTTGAAATTTTCATTGACATTTTATCACAAGTAGACGTTTTGTTTGATTAAAAGGCTAGTTAAAAAAGATAGTAACAAATGTTAATGTCCTTTTTTGTTAAAAAAAATTTACGTCTTTTTTTAATATGAAAGCTGATTTCCCGCTGTTTTTTCTATCCGTATAATCAATCAAGTAAGTCGAACAACCCAAAGCGTGATCAGAAAATTTGAAAGAAAGAGAAGTGTTTATTATGAAAAAATGGACAAGCGCAATGATTGAACGATTGGAATCAGCCTATCAGGTACGATTTGAAAAAGAGGCGGTACTGGTCTTTTTAAATGATGCGTATCAAAATGCGTTGATGTTGAGGAGAGATTATTCGTTTGAAAATGACGAAAGTCTGGCCGCCTTTTTATCAGCTTTTGACTATACGCGGGATTTATTTATTAGTCAGGCGGTGGATCGTTATCCATCAAATTACAATAAGGTCGCAGAAAAAATCTCAACCTTAAAGAAGTTAAATGAGCGTATCGCATATTAATGAGAGTAGGTAATGAAAATTAAGGAAGAAAAGTTATTCAATAAAGGATTTATCACCATCACGATTATCAATTTTGTAGTCTTTTTAGTCTATTACTGTTTTGTTGTGATAACGGCAAAATATGCAACACAAAGCTTAGGGTCAACCACCGCTCAAGCGGGCTTCGCTGTCGGTATTTATATTATCGGTACACTACTGGCACGGTTGTACATTGGCAAGAAATTGGAATTATTCGGCCGACGAGCGGTTTTACGCTATGGGGCATTGTTTTACTTAATCACGACTGCTGCATATTTGATCAGCACCAATATTTTTATTTTAGATGGCGTACGGTTTTTAAATGGCTTTGGTTACGGAGCGGTTTCTACTGCGGCTAATGCGATCGTTACTGCTTATATTCCAGAGGCTAAATATGGGGAAGGAATCAACTATTATGGATTGAGTACCAGCTTAGCAGCAGCGATCGGACCATTTATCGGGTTACTGCTGCTACCGATGGTTGGTTTTAAAGCGATCATCCTTCTTGCGGTGATTCTCGCCTTTGTTACGATGCTGGCCTGCTTCAAATTTGAAGTAAGTAATATCGAATTATCAGAGGAGCATCGTGCTCGAATCAACACCTTTAGCTTAGAAAGTTTTGTTGAACTGAAGGTTTTATTTATTGCGGGAATCGCCTTTTTGATTGGGATCGCCTATTCCAGTGTCCTAGGCTTTTTGTCTATTTATGCCGATCAATTGCACTTAGTTACGGCAGGCGCCTTTTTCTTTGTGGTTTATGCCTTGGTGGTTACTCTCACAAGACCGATGTCTGGAAAAATTTTTGACAAGCATGGAGAAAATTCTGTGATGTATCCAAGCTTTATTTGTTTGACGATTGGCTTGATTCTTTTAGCCTTCACAGGCAATGCTGTTGTCTTGTTAATTGCCGGAGCGTTTGTAGGTTTAGGCTACGGTACTTTTATGGCAAATGGTCAGGCGGTGACCTTGAAGCTGGTTGAAAAGGCTCGAATCGGTGTCGCATTATCGACGTACTTCATTGGTCTTGACTTAGGCTTAGGAGTAGGACCTTATTTATTAGGAGCCATTAAAGGAATCCTAGGGACTTATCAGCATATCTACATCTTCTGTGCGATCATTCCATTGGTTGTAGCGATTTTATACATGATTTTTTATCATCCAAAGAAATCTGTGGATGCGTAAGAAATAGGAACAAAAAAGGCTGTGCCAGCTTGCTTTGGCACAGTCTTTTTTGTTAAATTTTATTCAGTTTTTCATGGATGACTTCGGTTAAATCATAATTCTGGTTTAGTTTGGCATAATAATCGGCTTGCTTTAATAGTTCGATTTTATCGCTGATGTTTTCTTGAATGATCGCTTTTTCGAAAAATAGCTCTTCTAATCCAGTAGTCACGTTTACCTCTAATAAGGTTTGAATACCTTCGTCGCAAAGTGCATTAGCTTTTTTTTGGTTGCCGCGATCGGCGTAGAAGCAAGCTGCCTGGTAATAGGATGGACCTAATTTTAATTTTGTATTCATTTTTTCCTCCATTTGCTCAGCGCGTTCAAAATAGATGCGTGCGCGTTTTTTTTCTTCGTTTACTTGATAACAGGTGGCTAATCCTTTAAGTACTAGCAGTTCATACCTTTTTTCATCACGAAAAAAGGTATAGGCGCGTTGAAAGTAATGGACAGCTTTTTTTGTGTCGCGCTTGCCAAATAAATTTGCGTAAGCGCGAAAATACAATAGATGACCAACGATTCGTGCATTTTGATATGAAATTTTCTTGCCATAGGTATTCAATAAAAACAAAACACTAGAGAACTCTTGACGTAGATGCAGACAACGAACAATATCCAACAAAGAAGTTTCCGTTAAAAGAACTGTATCTGGGAAAGCATGATGGTATGGAACATCCAGTTTCATACAAAGATCGAGAATGACTTCTAAAATGCCTATGTTTTTGTCTTCGATCAACTCTAAGTCAGCCGGAGAACAAATCGTTTTGAAGTCTTCTCGCGCTATACCCGCCTTCTCGCGCTTTTGTCTGATGATATCTCCATTCACGTTCATGATTGACCTCCTACGAATAACGCTTTCATATTAATTCTAAAGTCTTTATTAGAAAACTGCAATAATAATATTCAAAAAAACCCTTTTTTTTAATTTATTTTCCTATAAATTGAATTGAATGTTTATTTTATCTTTGTTATATCATTTATTTAGGTCGAAAAATCATTTTCTTAAATAATCGAATAATTATAATAAGAGCGGCTGGAATCAGAGGGGATTGAAAACAAAAGAACGCTTGCGTTTCAAGGCAAATATGATAAACTGTTAAAATACTATGAAAAGGAAGAGTGATTGTGATGAGAAAAATGAATGTTGCAATTGTCGGCGCGACTGGCGCAGTAGGAACACAAATGATTAAACTATTAGAAAATAGCACCTTGCCCATTGGCACTGTGAAATTTTTGGCTTCGAAGCGCTCCGCTGGGAAGCAACTTTCATTTAAAGGCGAAACTCAAACAATCGAGGAGCTAGTTCCAGATTCATTTGAAGGAATCGATCTGGCCTTATTTTCAGCAGGCGGAGGAATATCGGCCAAATTTGCACCAGAAGCGGTCAAACGCGGAGCGGTTGTAGTAGATAATACGAGTCATTTCCGAATGGACCCTGAAGTACCATTAGTTGTGCCTGAAGTAAATCCTGAAGCTCTGCGGGCTCATAAGGGGATCATTGCTAATCCCAATTGTTCAACGATTCAAATGATGGTGGCGTTAGAGCCGATCCGACAGGCTTATGGGTTAAAACGTGTGCTAGTTTCAACCTATCAGGCGGTATCTGGTGCTGGAAATCAAGCAATGGAAGAGTTGAAGCAGCAAACTCGCGACTTTTTAGCTGAAAAGCCTGTAGATGAGTGGAAAGCAGATATTTTGCCTTGCGGAGGAGATAAAAAACATTACCCGCTGGCCTTTAATGCTTTGCCGCAAATCGATGTATTTACCGATGATGGATACACCAACGAAGAGTGGAAAATGATCAACGAAACGAAAAAGATCATGGAGGACGATTCGATTAAGGTTTCAGCAACCTGTGTACGCATTCCTGTTATGAGCGGACACTCTGAATCCGTTTATATTGAGACGGAGAAAACGGCGACAGTGGATGAAATCCAAGAAGTCATTGCTAAAGCGCCGGGTGCCGTATTAGAGGATGATCCAAGTCAGCAGATCTATCCGCAGGCCTTGAATTGTGTTGGCAAAAAGGAAACGTTTGTCGGACGTATCCGCAAAGATCCAGATGAGGAAAAGGGTGTCCATCTGTGGGTAGTTTCAGATAATCTATTAAAGGGTGCAGCTTGGAATTCCTTGCAAATTGCGGAAACAATGTATGAAATGGGACTTTTAAAGTAAGTGAATAGTCAAATTCTCAGACCTGTGACGTTTGGTGTCGCAGGTTTTTTTTGACATCAAAGGAAGGATTAAATTTTACGGGTCGATTTGAAGACGGAACAGCTTAACGTGCCCTACGATGAATATCCTCACTTGCGATACCTGGAGTAGTATCACAAGTGAGGATATGTTTGGCTGAAAGTTTGTTTTTAGGTGAAGTTAATACAATCAGCGTGTTGGTAGATTTATTTAGAAAACGAAACGGCTTTTATTTATTCGCCAAACGTTCTTTTAAATTTATTTTCTCACCTCGCTTTCGTAGATCATAAAATTCACCGATAGCTGTGAAAAATAAATCATTTGAAGAGTTAACTGCTGTTTCAACAGAATCTTGCACGACACCAATAATGAAACCAACACCAACGACTTGCATGGCAATGTCATTAGAAATTCCAAACAGGCTGCAGGCTAATGGAATTAATAATAATGAACCTCCAGCAATTCCTGAAGCGCCACAAGCAGACAATGCGGATAATACACATAAAATTAACGTTAAACTAAAAGGCACATCGATTCCTAATGTATGAACAGCCGTTAGGGTCATGATAGAGATAGTAATTGCCGCACCTCCCATGTTGATGGTTGCACCTAATGGTAAAGAAATAGAATATGATTCTTTTGTTAACCCTATGCGTTTTGCCAGCATCATATTGATTGGAATATTTGCCGCAGAACTTCGAGTGAAAAATGCTGGAATAGCACTTTCCTTTAAACAAAACCAAACGAGAGGATACGGATTTTGTCTAATTAGTACAAACGCTACTAAAGGATAAACAACTAAATCAACAATCAGCATTGTCCCTACCAGCAAGAGCAGAAGACGCCCATATTGCATTAATCCAGCAAGTCCAGTTGAAGAAACTGACTCAAAGACTAGACCGGCAATACCCAACGGTGCCATAGCGATAATTAGCTGAACAACCCCCGTAATGGCTAGAGAAAATTCATCAATAACTTCCTTAACAGAGTTTTTTCGTGTACGTAAGGCAAAACCAATTAGAGCCGACCAAAATAGAACGCCTAAATAATTTCCCTCAATCATTGCCTGCAATGGATTTTGAACAATGTTATTTAGAATAGTGGTCAATACATCGATTAACGCTTTTGGTGCTTCTTGAGAACCGGAAACTTCTTGCAAGGAAATAGTTAGCGGAAAAAGATAACTAGCTAATACTGCAATTGTTGCGGCTAATAAGGTAGTAAATAAATACAAAGAAATAATTGGCTTAATGTAGGTTTGAGTCGTTGATTGATGCTTTGATATAGAGGCCATGATTAATACAAATACTAATAATGGCGCTACCGCTTTTAAAGCCCCAACAAATAGACTCCCAAATATTGCAATGAAGCTCCATTGAGGAAGAAATATTCCTAATAAGCCTCCAAGGATAATACCTATCACAATTCGCTTGATTAACGAAAGCTGCTTGAAAAAATCTAACAAAACAAGAAACCCCTTTTCATTTTTTAATTATTTTGGCACTATATGGCAATTAAAGTTTAATTGAAATAAAGGGAACCTGCAACCGTTTCTTTAGAACCATTTTTAGCAAATAACAGGCTTGCTAGATTGGTTGGTAACTCTGAGAATCATTTGTACGGTTGAGCATCTCAAGTCAGCGATTTTTTACAGTTGAACGAAGATTTACGTGACAGTTTCATCTAATTCGTCTCTCATTCATTCGGCTTAACTCTCCCTATTTTTAGAAAAACATGTATAATAACTAATGAGTATAGGCACAGACCGTACTGATTACGGGGTCTGAGTAAGCTAATATAGATAAAGAAACTAGAGAGGTGGATATTTTGAGTACAGTCAAAATAATTCCCTTCAGCGGAGTACGTGAAAATGGTAAAAACATGTACGCGGTTGAAGTGGATAATGATATTTTTGTCCTCGATTGCGGACTGAAGTATCCAGAAAATGAACTATTGGGAATCGATGTTGTGATTCCTGATTTTACCTATTTAATTGAAAACGCGGATCGCGTGGCAGGGGTCTTTTTGACTCATGGACATGCAGATGCGATCGGAGCGTTGCCTTATTTCATATCTGAAGTGGCCGTGCCGGTCTTCGGAACTGAATTAACGATTGAGCTGGCAAAACTGAATGTGAATCAAAATGAAGAAAGTAAAGGATTCAAGGATTTTCACGTGATTGATGAGCATACCGAGATTGATTTTGGGACTGCGGTTATCAGCTTCTTCCGGACGACCCATACGATTCCTGATTCTGTCGGGATTAGCTTGAAAACAGCTGAAGGCAGTATCGTATATACTGGTGACTTCAAGTTTGACCCAACATCGATCCCAATGTATGCGACAGATTATCGTCGTTTGGCTGAAATTGGTTCGGAGGGTGTTTTGGCATTGTTGAGTTCTTCATCGAATGCAGAAAATCCAATCCAAGTGGCTTCTGAACGGGAAATCGCCAGTGAAGTCTATGACACCATCAATGAGTGGAACGGACGAATTATCGTAGCGTGTGTTGCCAGCAACCTGCAGCGGGTTCAACAAATTTTAAATGCGGCAGAAAAGGCTGGACGTAAGGTAGTCTTGACTGGACAAGATTTGGATCGCATCATCAAAACAGCGATGCGTTTGAATAAGCTTGAGGTACCAGAAGATATTTTAGTCACAATCAAAGAAATGAAGAAATATCAGCCAGAAGAACTGATCATCTTAGAAACAGGCCGTATGGGCGAACCAATCAAGTCGTTGCAAAAAATGGCCAATCGCTCACATCGCAACTTGAAAATTGAAGACGGCGATTTAGTCTATATCACGACGACGCCAACGATCGCAATGGAAACCACGGTTGCGAAGACGGAGGATATGATCTATCGTGCCGGCGGAATCGTAAAAAGCATCTCTGAGAACTTACGGGTTTCCGGTCATGCCAATCCTCGCGATTTGCAAATGATGATGAATTTCATGTCACCGAAATATTTCATTCCGGTCCAAGGGGAGTATCGTCAATTAGCTGCTCATGCGAGCTTAGCAAATGAAATGGGCATTCCCTTCAAGGATATTTTCATTACTGGCCGCGGAGATGTTTTAGAGTATAAGAATAAGCATATGAGTGCTGCCGGCAGTGTACCAGCGGACAATATCATGATCGACGGAATCGGTGTTGGAGATATTGGCAATATCGTCCTGCGGGATCGTAAAGTTTTATCGGATGACGGGATTTTTGTGGTCGTAGTGACCATTGATCGTAAACTGAAAAAAATCGTCTCTGCCCCGCAGATTACTTCACGTGGCTTTGTCTATATCAAAGCAAGTCGTGATTTGATCAAGGAAAGTGCCGAGATTACCAGCGAGATCGTTGAAAAGCATCTGCATTCCGATGATTTTGAATGGAGTAAATTAAAGCAGGATATTCGTGATCAGTTGAGTCGTCATTTGTTTGAACAAACGAAACGTCGTCCAGTGATCTTGCCGGTTATTATGGAAGCCAATCAACGACGCGGACGCCGCAAATAGTTGAAGCCGTAAACTCTCCAATCAATAAACGATTGGAGAGTTTTTTTAATACTTACTACTCTGTTTTTTTGCCAAAAAGGAGTATGATTAAGGTGTCAGTAAATGTAGAGAGGGCTGGTCATATGTTAGAAAAACCATTAAAGTGTCCAAATTGCGGCACACATTTCTTTGTTGATGAAGTATTGAATGTTCAGGAGCATCCGAAAGAAGCGATGCCGGTTGAATGTCCGAATTGCCACCATATTTATGAAAAAAGGATCACCAACGGCTATTTCATGACTTTTGAAGATCGGGAACATGGAAAATATGAGGAAGAAGCGGGAGAGTAATCTCTCGTTTTTATTTTTGCAATGCGTGTCACATTCATGGCAGCATGAGTGAGCTGTGTCATCCATCCAGCAATTTCTATTGATCGAATTTATAAAAAAGGGCGGGAAATTAAACAGTTCGAGCTACAAGGAAAGTCGATGGTTACTTTGATGGTAACGGTTGACTTCTTTTTTTTCGAACACTCTGTTATACTGGTTTTGCTAAGCTGTACTAATATAATAGATAAATGTTATAGCGGGAGGAAATTATGGCGACAAAACACGATCTGATTTTAGAACATATTGAGAGTCTGCCGGTGGGAGAACGAATCTCTGTCCGCAGCATTGCTAAAAATTTGCGCGTCAGCGAGGGAACAGCCTATCGTGCAATTAAAGATGCTGAAAATATCGGTTTGGTCTCAACGATCCAACGTGTTGGGACGATCCGTATTGAACGGAAATTGAAAAAAAATATCGAACGCTTGACCTTTGGCGAGGTGGTTCGAATCATTGAGGGAGAAGTCTTAGGCGGCTCTAATGGTTTGGACAAGGATTTGAATAAGTTTGTCATTGGTGCGATGACAGAAGAAGCGATGCGCCGGTACATCACCCCAGGCTCGTTATTAATCATCGGAAACCGTGAAGGCGCTCAAAAGCTGGCTTTGCAGGACGGTGCAGCAGTCCTAATCACCGGCGGCTTTGATACGACACCTGAGATCGCCAAGCTTGCGGATGAACTAGCTTTGCCCGTTTTAAGCACGACCTATGATTCTTTTACTGTAGCAACGATGATCAATCGGGCGTTGAGTGATCAATTGATTAAAAAAGATATCATGCAGGTCAGCGATATCTACATGCCGCTTGAAAAGACCGTCTATTTGCAAGCAGGGGATACAATCGCGAACTATCATCGATTGTCTGATAAAACCGGACATTCACGTTTTCCAGTTGTAAATAAAAGCATGCGGGTTTTAGGAGTTGTGACAGCCAAGGACGTTTTAGGAAAAGCTGAAAATCTAATGATTGATCGAATCATGACGCGAGATCCGAATGTGGTGAAGCAGAGTATGAGTGTGGCTTCGGTCAGTCATCAAATGATTTGGGATGGACTTGAAATGATGCCGGTAGTAAAAGATGATCTTTCTTTAGTAGGAATGGTCAGCCGTCAGGATGTCATGAAGGCGATGCAGCTCGTTCAGCGTCAGCCGCAGATGTCTAATACGATCTCTGATCAAATCGTCGGTGATATCATTACAGTTGATACAGACCGAGAAGAGAATCAGTTAGAGAATCCCTACTTCAAATTTGAGGTCACCCCTCAAATGGTGAACAGTGTCGGGACGATTTCTTTTGGCGTATTGAGTGAGATTGTAGCGAATGTCGCCCAACGAAGTATTTTGCTAGATCAGCGGCGCAATACCTTAATCGAGCAGATGAATCTGCATTATTTACGACTGATTCAATTAGAAAGCGAAATTGAGATTCATTCAAAAACATTAGAACTAGGCCGACGTTCAGCGAAGGTCGATTTGGAGGTTTTCATTGACAATGTGATTGTGGCTAAAGCAATCGTAGTCTGTCAAGTGATGGAACGTTCTTAGAAAGAGGAAGAGCATGACAATTACAGAAGAAATTTTACAAATGATTAAACAATACGATCGGATTATCATCCATCGTCATATGCGACCTGATCCAGATGCCCTTGGCTCCCAGTGCGGACTTGCGGAAATTTTACGTGGGTCTTTTCCAGAAAAGGATGTGTATCAGGTGGGCGGTCCAGTTGAAGGGTTGGCCTTTTTAGCTGAAATGGATGAGATATCTGATGATCTATACAACGGTGCTTTGGTAATCGTAACAGACACGGCAAATGCGCCGCGGATCAGTGATGACCGCTACAGGTTTGGTGATAAGCTGATCAAGATCGACCATCATCCGAATGATGACCCTTATGGAGACTTGCTGTGGGTCAATACACAAGCCAGCAGCTGTAGTGAGATGATTGCCGATTTTGCGTTTGCTGAGAATTTAACGGTGACCGAGAATGCAGCTCGTCTATTATATGGCGGAATTGTTGGGGATACAGGACGCTTTTTGTATCCAGCGACTACCTCTCATACGTTGCAGGTAGCGGCGAAATTATTGGATTTCGGCTTTGATGCAACGAGATTGAATCGTGAAATTGATCAAATCTCATTAGATGTGGCGAAGCTGTCAGGCTATCTTTATCAAAATCTGCAAATTGATGAAAATGGTGCCGGTTATGTCTTTTTGGATCAAGCGATTCTAAATAAGTATGGTATTAAGGATTCTGACACGGCGGCGCTTGTGCCGCTGCCAGGAACAATCGATGCTGTGTTGGCATGGGCAATCTTTGTGGAGCAGCCAGAAGGCTATTATCGAGTTCGGCTTCGCTCCAAAGGCCCGGTTATCAACGAATTAGCTAAACGTTATCATGGCGGGGGCCATCCCTTAGCCAGCGGAGCAAACGCGAAGGATCAGGCGATGTGCCAGGACATCTATCGTGAGATCCAAGTATTGTGCAAAAATTACAACCAAGATCGATTGATTTAAAAAAATCTAGAAATAGCTGTGAACAAAGGTTGTTTCATGATTGATACATTAATACTAGGCATGGAAAGAAACGTAAGGTGTTTCCTTGGGCTTCTTTCCATGCCTTTTTGACTTGAGGAAAGTATAAAAATTTTTATATGAAAAATACTTTACGGCAGGTGTATCCACGTCCGGCTTCACGAACGAGCTTTTCTGCGTTAGCTGCGCATAAAGTTGCTGCTAACCTTCATTCCGGCAATCATCTCACTAAGACTGCTGGGGATTGGTGCTCAAAAGCTGAGCGTGTGCGTGAAGTCTTTCTTATTAAGCCACAGACGTACATCCAGCGTGAAGGTAGTTGAAAGAAAACAATCCAAATCATTGTCAGGTTTTGAGGTATGAAGCGGTAAAGCAAGACTAATTAACGAATATATAAAAAGTGAGTTTATATAAAGTTTTTAAAATTACTATATTTCTTTATTAATAACTAAAATTCAATTTAGGAAAGTTTTTAATATATAAAATGTCATTCTTCAAATTCTTTAGAATTTTTAAAAAAAGATATTTCGGCTTTCTATTTACAATACTCTTTTCATTGTTATATTATTATGAGTGTTAAAAAATGAAAGCGCTATAAATACGGAGGGGTAGACAATGAATGTGGCAAAACTAGCTGAGAGACAGTTATTTCTAATGAAAGCTGAGAATTTGGAGAAACGAGTACGCGCCTACTATGCTCAAACACAGGATGTGGATTCCTTGATTGAGTACGGAGTCGCGATCCTTGTACGGAGCTTTTTCTGCATAGGAAGCTTTTCGGAGCTGATCCAAGCCTTGATTCAAGAGGTTTATTTTACAGTTGAACCAACTGCTGTCATGCGCCAATATTTGCCCTATTTTGAAGACTATTTCACCGAAAACGAATGGCAAACAGTAGTAAATCGCCTATTTGGCAATCATACAACCTACCTTGCGCAAACGGAAGAGGCGCGTGTAAATAAAGGCTATTTAGAACAAACTGGGACACTCGATAATCGGATTGAGGGTCTTGTTTATCGTGTAGAAGCCGTTTTTGAAGATACTATTGGGAAAAAACACAAGTTGACGATTCGTGATACCGACTCCACTTTTAGTGAATCGCAAACGATTCAAGTGTTGAATATATTGACGACCTTGAGTATTTTTGACACAGCTGATGTGCGGAAATACGAAACCTATGTGAGTTATCAAACACCGGGAAAAATCATTGCGACATCTCATAATTCCCGTCAAAAAACCAAACCAACAGCGAAGGAACCGGAAAACATCGCTGCTGAACAACCCCCAGAAAAAGAAAAAACGGTAGCCGCGACTAATAAAAAGCAGTCATCTGCATCAGTATCTACTTTGCCTAAAGAAGCGACGAAGCAGACTGCTTCAAGTAACAACACTTCTCTAAGGAAAAATACTACCCTGAAGAAAAACCAATCAAGCCCTACGAGTCTGCCGAAAAATACCAACACGTCCGACAGTCCGTCGCCGAATCCTGAACTGAAGAAAAAAGCATCTGGGAATAAAGCCAATGAGCTGTTGGACCAACCAGATACGTCTTATAAACGTTTAGGCAAAAGTGAAGAACAGATTCAGAGCAATCGAGACGGTAGAAAGCTGAAGAATAGAGTGAATAATGCGCTGGGGCGGAGTAAGAACCGGAAAAGGAACAAAAGGAAATAGCATGCTGTTTTGGCGGTGCTACTCTGTTTGTTGGTAGCGAAAGTTTACGAATCAGCGAGCTTTCTGGGTTGATGCATTCTAATAACGTGGATTTTTTAGGAAAGACTTTTCAAGTTCCAGATTTTCCGCTAAACTAAATGTTTAGAGAAAATAAATTTATTGGAGGAAAAGTATGCCAAATTGTCCTATGTGTCAGTCAGAGTACACTTATGAAGATCGCGGCTTATTTGTTTGCCCAGAATGTGGTCACGAATGGTCTGAAAGCGAAGATGTGGAAGAGGGATTAGTCGTTAAAGATAGCAATGGCAATCCATTGCAAGACGGTGACAGTGTGACCGTTATTAAGGATTTGAAAGTCAAAGGTGCTTCTGGGGCCATCAAACAGGGAACGAAGGTTAAAAATATTCGTTTAGTTGAAGGCGATCACAACATTGATTGTAAAGTCGATGGCTTTGGCCCCATGAAGCTGAAGTCTGAATTTGTTAAGAAGTTATAAGCTAGAGAGATTCTTAGAGCCGTTTTCATAAAAAATTCATGGCTTTCATGCTAAACTAAGCTTAGGAAACTGTTTATTTCAAACAGCACAATTATCTTTGATTAGAGGAGAATGTTTATGTATGGGTATGGAACATTTTATAATTTTCTAGATCCCACGTTTCTATTAGTTATCGCCGGACTGGTCATCTCTGGACTTGCTTCTGCTTATGTCAATTCGACGTTCCGCAAATACGATGAGTTTCGCAGCAGCAAGGGTGTTACAGGGACTCAAGCAGCTGAATACATTTTGCGCAGTCAAGGAATTACAGATGTCGGAGTCCAGCAAATTGCCGGAAATCTGACCGATAATTATAATAGCGGGAATAAACTGTTGAGCTTATCTGAAGCAACGGCACAATCGACGTCGGTGGCCGCTATTGGTGTGGCGGCGCATGAGTGCGGACATGCCGTGCAGGATGCCAAAAATTATTTTCCGTTGAAATTACGGGCAGCGATTGTACCTGTAGCCAATATCGGTTCGACGCTTTCTTTTCCATTGATTATGTTAGGTGTCATTATGAGCTGGAACCAAACATTGATTAATGTCGGGATTTTGGCGTTTTCATTAGCGCTAGTTTTTCAGCTTGTAACCTTGCCCGTCGAATTTGATGCATCAAGACGTGCATTGAGTATTTTGCGTGAAGGAAATATGCTGGCAGAAGATGAACTGGCAGCCGCTCGAAAAGTTTTAATGGCAGCTGCGCTGACTTATGTCGCAGCAGCATTAGCAACATTTCTACAATTATTACGACTGGTATTGCTTTTTGGCAATCGGAGCCGCGATTAAGAACCGACGACTTGTCGGTTTTTATTTTTTTGTGTTCAAGCCTATGAAGCGTGCGCTTTCAATCACAAGTAGTTCTTATTACTGATATTTTTAAGAGTGTGGTATCATTAAATAAAGGAGCTGATACCATGAAAAGATCGACCAAAGTCAAAATCGGAGTAGGCGTCATTGTCGCAGCCAGCACTGCTACTGCTGTAGTCGCTTCTGGGAAGCTAATTGAAAAGGCTCGTCATGTTTCGAATCGCTGTAAAGTAAAGCGTTTTGTGAATGCTAAGTTTGACGGCAGTGAAACACTGCTAGCGATCGTTGATAAACTTTCAGATGAAGATTTAGATAACATCATGAGTATTTTAGACAAGATCAAGAGCGGAAAAAAGCGCGTATCGGTCTATGGTGATTCCATCAAAGATACGACCGAGGATTTGAAAGACCGATTGATGGATTTAGTAGACAAAGTAATGTAAGAAGATGTGCCAGTGATGGCGCATCTTTTTTTGCTGAAAAACTTATGCTAAAGTAAGTTGATCAGCAATCAAGAGAAGTTAAGTGAGGAAAGAAATGGAACGTGAAAGTCAGTTGACGGAAGAAGAGAAAATATATTTTATGGAAGAAGCGATCAAGGAAGCCAAGAAGGCTGAAGAAATCGCGGAGGTCCCGATTGGTGCGATCGTTGTCCATAAAGGAGAAATTATTGGTCGCGGCCATAATTTACGAGAGCACAGTCAGGATGCGACAAGTCATGCAGAAATGTTTGCTATTCGCGAGGCCTGTCGTCATTTGGGCAGCTGGCGATTGGAAGAGTGTCAGCTATTTGTTACGCTGGAGCCTTGTCCAATGTGCAGCGGCGGGATGATTTTGTCGCGGGTGGAAGAAGTTTATTTTGGAGCGTACGATCCTAAAGGTGGTACAGCGGGAACGTTGATGAATTTATTAACAGATGAGCGTTTCAACCATCGCGCGTACGTTGAGGGCGGTATTTTGGAGGCGGAATGTGGAACGCTATTGACCAATTTTTTCCGCGCCATTCGAGCACGGAAAAAAAAGACTAGCCAAAACGAGTAGAGTTTGTTATACTATTTTTTGCCGAAAGGCAGGACAATGCCGGGCCTGTGAATTGTGTCAGGTCTGGAAGGAAGCAGCACTAAGTAGGATCCGGCATGTGTCTGATATAGATGACATTACAGCAGACTTTTTGGTCTGCTTTTTCTTTTAACCAAATCAACAGGGACTGTCTGGATGGCAGTTCTTTTTTTATAGACTTTTTATAGAAAGTCAGAATTAATTGAAGCTCTTTCAAAATAAGCGTAAACTGAAGATATTAAATTTTGGGGGTGCGACGATGAAAGAGAAGCAGGCATTTCATATCAATGGGTATTTAGGTTTAGTAGGTTTAATTGTATTGGTAGCTGGGGAGTTTTTGCTGGCAGTACAAAGGAAAGTTTCGGCTTGATCTTTTTAGGCGTTCTTCTATGGATTATTGCTGGCTTATTTTTAAGTTCTTTAACAATCGTTGGGCCGAATAAAGCGAAGGCAGTCTTGTTTTTTGGAAAGTATCTTGGAACCATCAAAGCAAACGGCTTATTCATTACAACGCCGTTGACGCGAAAAATCCCGGTGTCTTTGAAGGTAAGAAATTTCAATAGCTCATTATTAAAGGTCAATGATTCTGATGGAAATCCCGTCGAAATTTCAGCAGTCGTGGTTTTTCGAGTGGTGGATACGGCCAAAGCGTTATTTGATGTCGATTACTATTTAGATTTTGTTGAGATTCAAAGTGAAACAGCGATTCGTCATATCGCGACGCAATATCCTTATGACACATTCAATGACGATGATTTAACGTTGCGAGGAAATACGACGGAGGTATCAGAAGAATTAGCTGAGGAATTACAAGAACGTTTAGCGATGGCTGGTGTTGAGGTAATCGAGACGCGTTTGAATCATTTAGCGTATGCCACTGAAATTGCCAATGCGATGCTGCAGCGACAACAAGCTAAAGCCATATTATCTGCCCGACAAACAATTGTTGAAGGCGCGGTTACGATGACGCAAATGGCACTGGAACAAATCGAAAACGGTCAGGACATTCAGTTTACAGATGATCGGAAAGTTCAGTTAATCAATAATCTGCTGGTTTCCATCATCACCGATAAAGGAACCCAGCCAGTGATTAATACAGGGGATCTATCAGAAAAATAGGAGGCCAGAGAATGAAGAAGTTATACATTAAACAGAAGGTTTTTAGTATTGGTGAAAAGTTCACCGTGGTTGATGAGGATCAACGGCTGCACTATTCGGTTAAGGGCAGCTTTATGAAGATTCCCAAAACCTTTAGTGTTGAAAATGAACAAGGGAAAGAAGTCAGTCGAATTACTAAGAAGACAATTAGTCTTTTGCCAAAATTTTTTGTCGAGATTAATGGGAAAGAAGCGATTGAGATTTCCAAACAGTTGAGCTTCTTCAAAGCGAAATACTCGATTTCAGCTGAAGATGTGACGGTTGATGGCAACTGGTGGGATATGGATTTTGACGTGTCACGAAAAGGACGAAAGATTGCGGAGATAAACAAGCGCTGGATTTCGTGGGGCGATACGTACGAGATTACGATTTTAGATGAATCATTAGAAGAGTTAATCATTTCGCTGGTTATTGCGATTGATTGTGTGAAGGAGGATGAAGCAGCAGCTTCGTCGGCATCAAGCTAAAGAAAGATACCGTTGTTGATTGCCTATCTTCAACAACGGTATCTTCTTTATTTAGAAAAGAGTGATTTCCTGCAGAGTCGGATTCTCAATCACGAGTAACTGCTCTTTGATTTTTAGACCTTCTTCACTCGAACCGGAATACCCGACCAGTTTGCCATTTTTCCCAATGACGCGATGGCAAGGAACGAGGATTGGCAAGGGATTGTTGCGATTGGCTTGTCCAATCGCACGAACAGCTCTGGGACTTTGAATTTTCTCAGCAATCGTCAGGTAGCTGCACGTTTCGCCATAAGGAATCTCTGTCAACGCCTGCCAAACTTTTTGCTGAAAGGCTGTTCCAGATGTAAAAGCATAGGGCACATTAAATTCCTTGCGAGCACCTGCTAAGAATTCCAAGAGCTGTTTCTTTGCTGTTTGTAGAATTTCTTGGTTGGCTAAGGGGCTTTCATCAATTGGTGTATAAGAAACCCCAATTAAGGCATCGGGACTAGCATCTAGCCAAATCGTACCGAGAATAGAGTCAAACTTCATACTTTCACCTGCTTTTTTAGCGAACGAGTTCGTTCAGCCTTCTTGAGCTATATGTTACTATAGATGGAACAAGAAGAGTTGAAAAGAGGTAGAATAATGGAAAAAATTATTCTTTTACATACCAATGATCTTCATTCCCATTTAGAGAATTGGCCAAAGCTTCGCCGTTTTTTACTGAACCGCAAACAGGAGGAAACAGCGAATAAGCGAATTATTACCGTTGATTTAGGGGATTTTGTTGATCGCTGGCATCCTTTGACAGAAGCGACTAATGGCCAAGCCAATGTTCAATTAATGAATCAAATTCATTACGACGCGGCGACTATTGGAAATAACGAGGGCGTGGGAAACTCAAAGGCGGAACTGAATCAGCTGTATGATCAGGCGAATTTCGATATTCTTTTAGATAATCTCTTCGATAAGCAGACCTTGCAGCCACCAAAATGGGCACAACAATCTAAAATTATTACGACCGAACAGGGAACGAGGGTTGGATTGCTGGCCTTCACTGCCCCCTTCCCACTAACCTACAATCCCAATGGCTGGGACATTCGCCAGGTTATGGATATTTTGCCAGATCTTGTATCGGAGCTTCGTCCGAAAGTTGATGTGCTCGTATTGATGAGTCATTTGGGAATTAGCGTTGATCGGCAAATCGCACGAGAGCTGCCGGCAATTGATGTGATTCTAGGTTCTCATACGCATCATTTATTTGAAACGGGAGAAAAGATTGGCGATGTGCAGCTAGCAGCGGCGGGGAAATACGGTTATTATGTGGGCGAAGTTCATGTGACACTTGATGATAAACACCGCATCCAGAAAACTTCAGCTCGTACCTTTCCTACAGAAAAGATGCTGGAGCTGCCTGAGGACCAAGAAGAAATTGACGGATACCTGACAGAAGGACACCGATTATTAGCAGATAAGGAAGTCGCGAACATTCCCTTTACCATGAGTACAAATCTGCAAACGGCGCATCCGATGATCGATTATACATTGGCCGCCGTAAAGGAAGCAGCTAAGACAGAAGCAGCCGTGTTGAACTCAGGATTATTTTTAACGGATATTCCTGCTGGGATCGTGAATCAAGATCAGCTGCACACAGCATTGCCGCATCCCATGCATCTAATCAAAGTAACACTGGATGGTAATAATTTGATTCGGCTGGTTTTAGAAATGGAAAAGAATCGCCATTTCTTAATCAATTTTCCTGTGATAGGGATGGGCTTTCGCGGCAAAATTTTTGGTCATCTGGTTTATGATGGCATCGAATATGATGGAGTGAATCATCAGGTTCGTTGGTTAGGAGAACCGGTTGATCCGGAGCTGGACTATACGCTGGCGACTGTCGATCATTATATGTTTGTTCCATTTTTTCCGACAATCGAAATTGCGGGGCGTTATGAATTTTTATTCCCTGATTTTATTCGCAGTGTTTTGGGGGACTATCTCCACACTCACTATCCAATCAAATAAAAACAAGGTATAATAGCAAACAGGTGGTGAAACGATGGCAAAAGAAAAAAGAGACAAAAAAGAACAGAAAAACAATTCAGAAAAAACAGTCACAGAAGAATTGGCTGAGGTCTTAGATGAAATCGTTGAGACACCCGCTGAAGAAAAGAAAAAAGGTGAAACCGTCGTATTTGTCGATGATAGTAATCTTTTGATTGGCGAACGCCAATACCGCTTAGTTAGAAATTATCGTGAAGGCTTTGATGCCGAACGTTTAGGTGAACGCTTTAGTGAGGTCTTGACACGCTATGATTACATTGTTGGTGACTGGGGCTATGACCAGTTGCGCTTAAAGGGCTTTTTCCGCGAAGACGATCGAAAAAGCTTACCGGAGCAGCGGATTGATACATTAGAAGATTATTTGTATGAGTACTGCAATTTTGGTTGTGCTTATTTTGTCTTGGAACGGACAGGCGGAAAACGCCAGCAAACGCGAAAAAAACGCAAACGCAAGCGGAAGGACAAATCTCAAGCATACGTGGAGGAGAAAAAAGTTCCAGTAACCAATAAGCCAAAGAAAAAACCAGTAATCAAAAACCGTCAGCCAAAAAAGGAAACACCTACAAAGACAAAAGAAAAAGACGAACGCTTTGTAATTCGTCAAAGGGAAGAGTAATAGGATGTACGAAGGATACCTGATTGACCTAGATGGAACGATCTATCGCGGAAGCGAGCCGATTCCTGCTGGTCGCCGCTTTGTTGAGCAATTGCAGGCGCGCCAGATTCCATTTTTATTTTTGACCAACAATACGACAAAAACACCAGAGACAGTAGCCAATCGATTGGCTAATGAATTCTCGATCCATGTGGGACCAGAGACAGTCTATACTGCGACACTTGCCACGATTGATTATTTGAATGATGCAAATAAAGGCAAGAAGGTCTATGTAATCGGTGAACCAGGCTTGATTGAACCGATTTTAGCTGCGGGATATGTCTGGGAGGAAGAGACACCTGATTATGTAGTGGTGGGATTGGACACGGACGTTACTTATGAGAAGTTTGTCGTGGCAACCTTGGCGATTCAAAAGGGTGCGACCTTTATTGGAACAAATCCTGATAAAAATATCCCAACTGAACGTGGTCTGCTGCCGGGCGCTGGCTCGGTGATTGCCATGATCGAAGCCTCCACGCAACAAAAGGCCATCTATATTGGCAAGCCAGAAGCGATCATTATGGAGAAAGCAGTAGAAACCTTAGGTATGGAAAAAGCAAATGTGCTGATGGTGGGAGATAATTACACGACCGATATCTTAGCGGGAATCAATAATGGAATTGATACTCTCTTGGTATTGTCAGGCTTTACTCAAAAGGCAGATGTACCGACTTTGCCAGTACCGCCGACTTATTTAGTGGACTCGTTAGATGAGTGGCGTTTCAATGAAGAATAAGTGGCTAGAACGCATTGGATTGATTTGCCTGCTAGTGACTTTGCTGACACTGGCGATTACGCTGACGATTAATGCCCGCTGGCTCTATCAGTTTGATATCGGACAGTTAGACTTGTTGGATTATACATCACTTTCTGAAAAAGAGCTGCTGCATAACTTTGATCAATTAATGCGCTATTTGAATTTGCCTTGGATAAAGACACTTAAAATGACAGACTTTCCAGTCTCATCTAGCGGCGCATTGCATTTTTATGAAGTCAAAAAGCTGTTCTTACTGAATTACGGCTTATTATTGGTAACAGTCGTGCCCAGCATACTTTATATACGTCAGTTAATGAAACAACAGTGTCTGTGGAAGCTGATCCAGCCATTCCGCATTGCGGTTGTTGTACCGATCGTGATCGCGTTTTTGATGGCAGTGAATTTTGATCGCTTCTTCGTGATGTTTCATGGGGTCTTTTTCAACAATGACGCATGGATTTTTAATCCGGCAACGGACCCGATCATTAATGTGCTGCCAGAGACATTTTTCCTGCATTGCTTCATTTTATTTTTTATCTTGCTAGAAATTTTTTATCTATTACCGATCTATTTTGGTAAAAGGGCATTAAAAAAAGAGCGTTAAGCTCTTTTTTTTGTTGTCCTTATTTAACGATTGAATCTAATTTGCGAGGATGCTCGTGCGCTAGACGACTGGCAGCTGACGCGGCGATCGCACCAACGAGATCATCCAAAAAAGTATGAACATGCACACCATCGTGCTCGTTAAGCTTCTTCAAGATTCCAGGCTTCACTTTATCGATATAGCCATAATTTGTGAAGCCGATAGAACCATAAACGTTGACGATCGACAGAGCCATGATTTCATCGATTCCATAAAGACCTTCATCTTCTTCAAGGATATTTTGCAATGGATAATCCAGCTTTTTTTGTTCGGCTAACTTATCCAGCTCGATCCCCGTGATAATGGCGTTGTGTACCTCTCGCTTGGTCAATACGCGATTCACACTATGGATACATAATTCGATGTCCAATTTTTCAATATAATCCTTTTGTAAAAAGAACACCAAGTCTGCAATATCTCTAATAGTGACTCCGCGCTCCTCAAGAAGTTCACGTGCTTTTTGCTCAAGAGCAGTCGTTTCGAATACCATATTGTACCTCCTTTTTAGTTTGTGCAGCTGACATTGCACGACACGACCTCCAGCTGAAGCTAGATTTGTGGAAATAGGCTGGTGCTGTGTCCAGGTTGCGTGCGGTTTTTGGGATTTATATAATGCAGGGCATTATTGACAGCAGTCGGAGCTTCCCCCATTCCTGTGGCGATCAATTTCACCTTGCCGTCATAGGTAGAAATATCTCCGCAGGCATAGACGCCAGGAATTGACGTGCGCATATCCGATTCAACTAGGATCGCTTGCCGTGTGCTTTCTAGTCCCCACGATTTTAAATGATCCAAAGAAGAAGAAAAGCCGTAATTGACGATCAAGTAATCCACATTTAAAGTAATTGTCTCATCACTTTTTGCCTTTTGTAAAGTCAAATCTTCCAAATCCTGTTCGCCATGAAGTTCTTTAAGAATATAAGGCGTGTAGATATTGACGGACGATTTCTTTAGTTTTTCAACACTATGCTCATGTCCTCGGAAGGTATCTCGTCGATGAATGATCGAAACTTCAGCAGCGATTGGCTCTAGCATTAATGCCCAATCGATCGCAGAATCCCCGCCGCCAGCGATGGCCACTTTTTTGCCGGCATATTTCATCAGATCGTTGATGTAATAATCGATTCCGTGATTTTCAAATGTATCCGCATCAGCGATCATTAATCGTCTTGGCTGAAAGGAGCCGTTACCGATAGCCAGTACTACTGACTTTGTATAGTGAGTATCCTTCGTGGTAATTAATTCAAGATAGTCCTCATGCTGCTTCAATTCCAAAACTTCTTCTTCTAAGCAGTAAGTATGGGAAAAAGTCCGTAATTGCTTTTCCAAATTGTTTACCAGATCCGCCGCTTTAACGATCGGGAATCCAGGAATGTCGTAAATATTTTTTTCAGGGTAAAGTGTCGTCAGCTGTCCGCCTAGCTGTGGCAAACTATCGATCAGCTTTGTTTTCGCTTGGCGTATCCCAGCGTAAAATGCCGCAAACATGCCGACTGGTCCTGCACCCACAATGGTTATATCAAAAATTTCCATATCAACACCCTTTCTTTCCATCGATTGTAACAAATAAATGAGAGAGAAAGAAACGCTTGGCTTGTAAAGGTGGCAAAACGCAAAAAGTTTGTTATGATGGACACAGCAAAAAAATAAAGGAGGACATTGAAGTGACTCAATTTCCACAATTAAACTTAACAGAAGAAAAAGGTCCTAAAGCGACGATCAAAACTAATATGGGTGATATCACGGTTCAACTATTTCCTGAAGAAGCACCAAAGACAGTTAAGAACTTTATCGAATTAGCGAAGAAGGGCTATTACGACGGCGTAATTTTCCACCGTGTCATTCCTGATTTCATGATCCAAGGGGGCGACCCAACTGGTACTGGTATGGGTGGCGAAAGTATTTACGGTGAGAAATTTGAAGATGAGTTTTCACGTAATCTATTTAACCTGCGTGGCGCATTATCAATGGCAAATGCTGGTCCGAACTCAAATGGCAGTCAATTCTTTATCGTGAACAATCAAAATGTGCCGGCTAATATGATGACACAATTAGAAGAAGCTGGATTCCCGGGAGAAATCGTTGAAACCTATAAACAAGGCGGAACTCCTTGGTTAGACTTCCGTCATACGGTTTTTGGTCATGTTGTTGAAGGTATGGACGTGGTTGATGAGATTGGTGCTGTAAAACGTGGCGCGCAAGATAAGCCTGTGCATGATGTTGTCATCGAATCAATCGAGGTTACTGAATAATAAGAATGATTAGAAAAAGGTTCCCTGCTCCGCAAATTGAGCAGGGAACCTTTTTTAATTTAACTTAATGCTCTTACGATTCGGTTTAAGCCTTCTTCTAAAACTACTCGCGGACAGGCGACATTCAAACGCATATGCTGCTTCCCGCTTGGCCCATAGCTAACCCCTGTATTTAAGACAACCTTGCCTTTATGGACGAAGCGCTCTTCTAATTCCTTATCAGAAAGATCGTATTCCGAAAAATCCAACCACAATAGATAGGTTCCTTCAGGCTCCATGATTTTTACCTTTGGCAGCTGTTCTCGGAAGAAGTTCATTGTATAAGTAATATTGGATTGAATATAAGGTAGTAGTTCGGCTAACCATTCTTCACCCGTTTCATAAGCCGCTTCCATACCGACTAAACCAAAGGTATTGATTTCTTGTTGAAAGTTCTCTTCTTGCTTACGGATTAATTGGCTGCGCAGTTTCTCATTTTTGACAAAAACAACGGAATTTTTGATTCCCGCTAGATTAAAGGTCTTTGTCATCGAAGTAAATTGTAAGCTAAAGTTGCTAAAGCCTTCTCCGGCATTAAAAAATGAAGTCATTTTATTCGGCGGAAACACTAAATCCTGATGAATCTCATCGCTTAAGACAAGCACTTGATATTTTTGGCAAAGTTCGCCTAATTGATAGAGTTCCTTCTTCGTCCAAACTCTTCCACCGGGATTGTGAGGATTGCATAAAATCATAACTTTTACCTGGTGTTGTTTGAATTTTTCCTCCATGTCAGCCAAGTCCATTACAAAATGTCCATTCTCCTCGACTAATTGGCTTCGAACCAATTGCCGACGATTCGTCGTAATGATGTTTGCAAATGGAGGGTAAACAGGATCGTGGATTAAAATTACGTCATTTGGCTTTGTGAAGGCTTGAATCGCTGTAGTAATTCCTGCTAAGACACCAGAGAAAAAAAGAATCTCTTCTTTTCTTACGGCAAGCTTAAAATGTTCCTGCTCCCAATTGCTGATAGCGGTATAAAGTGTATCAGGTGTATCAGCGTAACCTAAGATTCCATGTTCTAACAATTTTTGATAGGCTTGTAAGACGCCGGCGGGCGCTTTGAAATCCATGTCGGCAATCCACAACGGCAAAAGGTTCTCTTCATTATAGGACTTAAGGATCGCATCCCATTTGACGCTGTTAGAGCCAAGGCGATCGATCGGTTGTTCAAAATTTGTCATTTCTCTTCCTCCTGATGGCTAACTTCAATTTTGTTTATAAATACAGTATAATGAAACATGCGAAAAGAGGGAAATGAATGGGATATAAAATTGGAGATATTATCGAAGGGCAAGTCACAGGTATTCAGCCATATGGTGCGTTCATCTCATTAGATGCTCAGACACAAGGATTAGTCCACATATCAGAGGTACAGTCTGGTTACACAAAAAACATACACAGCTTTTTAGAGGTTGGACAAGTGGTGAAGGTACAAGTTATTGATATTGATGAATATACTAAGAAGATCAGTTTATCTTTGCGAACGTTGGCAGAGCATTCCGCTGAAGTGCCTTACCATCGGAAACGTTACTTTACAAATCGCAATAAAAACATAGGCTTCCGCTCCTTAGAGAAAAACATGCCCGCTTGGACGGATGAGGCAATCGATTTTCTATTGAAAGAACAAGTTGAAAATTAAGGCTTATTTTATGCAAAGAATATCTTTTTTTCTGAAAACGTGATACAATGATTCCGATTTACGATTAGCTTTTGCAGAGGTGAAAATTGTGACAAAACAAGTGTCAGGAACAATCATGTTGCATTTAGAAGATGGATCGAAGCGTTTTTTAGTTCACGAAATAGGAAAAGAGAAAGAATTTGCTCGCACTGATACCAAAGCCGAAAACACCGTTTTAGCTAGTTTTTTGAATTTCTTGAAGGCGACACTACATATTAATGTTAATAATATTCGGCTAGTCGAATTAACGAATACACAATCACACGGTGCTAGTTTGCCGTTATATGTATTTGAAATGACTAGTGAAGAAGCTACAGAGCTCCCCGAAGGATTTGCTTGGGAGAGTCCAGACAGCGTCAGAAAAATCCTTGGAACAATCGAAATTGAAGGTGTACCATTATTTGAATAAACCTGAAAAAGAAGCTTATGAATAATAAGTTTCTTTTTTTTGAAGAAAATAGTTGACCATGGAATGATTAAATGGTAAATTAATAAACGTTGCTGATACAGCAAAAGCCGAACGATGAATTTTGAAATTAAAAAAAATTCAAAAAAGTTATTGACATTTGCTTGGTAACCTGTTAAGATATAAAAGTTGCTGAAACAAAGCAACAAACAATGTAGACCTTTGAAAACTGAACGAATAAAACAAACCAAATGTGTAGGGCGCTTCTACTATATAGAAGCAAACAACATAGCAAGCAATATGCTAGCAAGTCAATTATTACAATTGAGCTTAACAGTCGCAAGACTGTTTCAAACACTTTTTATGAGAGTTTGATCCTGGCTCAGGACGAACGCTGGCGGCGTGCCTAATACATGCAAGTCGAACGCTTTTTCTTTCACCGGAGCTTGCTCCACCGAAAGAAAAGGAGTGGCGAACGGGTGAGTAACACGTGGGTAACCTGCCCATCAGAAGGGGATAACACTTGGAAACAGGTGCTAATACCGTATAACAATCGAAACCGCATGGTTTCGGTTTGAAAGGCGCTTTTGCGTCACTGATGGATGGACCCGCGGTGCATTAGCTAGTTGGTGAGGTAACGGCTCACCAAGGCAACGATGCATAGCCGACCTGAGAGGGTGATCGGCCACATTGGGACTGAGACACGGCCCAAACTCCTACGGGAGGCAGCAGTAGGGAATCTTCGGCAATGGACGCAAGTCTGACCGAGCAACGCCGCGTGAGTGAAGAAGGTTTTCGGATCGTAAAACTCTGTTGTTAGAGAAGAACAAGGATGAGAGTAGAACGTTCATCCCTTGACGGTATCTAACCAGAAAGCCACGGCTAACTACGTGCCAGCAGCCGCGGTAATACGTAGGTGGCAAGCGTTGTCCGGATTTATTGGGCGTAAAGCGAGCGCAGGCGGTTTCTTAAGTCTGATGTGAAAGCCCCCGGCTCAACCGGGGAGGGTCATTGGAAACTGGGAAACTTGAGTGCAGAAGAGGAGAGTGGAATTCCATGTGTAGCGGTGAAATGCGTAGATATATGGAGGAACACCAGTGGCGAAGGCGGCTCTCTGGTCTGTAACTGACGCTGAGGCTCGAAAGCGTGGGGAGCAAACAGGATTAGATACCCTGGTAGTCCACGCCGTAAACGATGAGTGCTAAGTGTTGGAGGGTTTCCGCCCTTCAGTGCTGCAGCTAACGCATTAAGCACTCCGCCTGGGGAGTACGACCGCAAGGTTGAAACTCAAAGGAATTGACGGGGGCCCGCACAAGCGGTGGAGCATGTGGTTTAATTCGAAGCAACGCGAAGAACCTTACCAGGTCTTGACATCCTTTGACCACTCTAGAGATAGAGCTTCCCCTTCGGGGGCAAAGTGACAGGTGGTGCATGGTTGTCGTCAGCTCGTGTCGTGAGATGTTGGGTTAAGTCCCGCAACGAGCGCAACCCTTATTGTTAGTTGCCATCATTTAGTTGGGCACTCTAGCGAGACTGCCGGTGACAAACCGGAGGAAGGTGGGGATGACGTCAAATCATCATGCCCCTTATGACCTGGGCTACACACGTGCTACAATGGGAAGTACAACGAGTCGCGAAGTCGCGAGGCTAAGCTAATCTCTTAAAGCTTCTCTCAGTTCGGATTGTAGGCTGCAACTCGCCTACATGAAGCCGGAATCGCTAGTAATCGCGGATCAGCACGCCGCGGTGAATACGTTCCCGGGCCTTGTACACACCGCCCGTCACACCACGAGAGTTTGTAACACCCGAAGTCGGTGAGGTAACCTTTTGGAGCCAGCCGCCTAAGGTGGGATAGATGATTGGGGTGAAGTCGTAACAAGGTAGCCGTATCGGAAGGTGCGGCTGGATCACCTCCTTTCTAAGGAAATAGTTCATCGAAGATGAACGTTACGGAAACTACACAGGATTGCTTTTATTCGTTCAGTTTTGAGAGGTCTACTCTCAAATCGTTCATTGAAAACTGGATACAGAAACAATTTTAAACAAACCGAGAACACCGCGTTGAATGAGTTTTTTAATAAGTTCAATTGCTTATTTATTACTAAGGAACATGATCGCTCATGGGAATTAGTAAGACCCTTGACGAAAGTCAAGATAAGGTTAAGTGAATAAGGGCGCACGGTGGATGCCTTGGCACTAGGAGCCGATGAAGGACGGGACTAACACCGATATGCTTCGGGGAGCTGTAAGTAAGCTTTGATCCGGAGATTTCCGAATGGGGAAACCCAACATCTTTTATAGGATGTTACTTTTCAGTGAATACATAGCTGATTAGAGGTAGACGCAGAGAACTGAAACATCTAAGTACCTGCAGGAAGAGAAAGAAAAATCGATTCCCTGAGTAGCGGCGAGCGAAACGGGAAAAGCCCAAACCAAGAGGCTTGCCTCTTGGGGTTGTAGGACTCCGATATGGTAGTCCAGTGAGATAGTCGAAGGACCTGGAAAGGTCTGCTAGAAAGGGTAAAAGCCCCGTAGACAAAATTTGACTGGCACCTAGGAGGATCCTGAGTACGGCGGAACACGAGGAATTCCGTCGGAATCCGGGAGGACCATCTCCCAAGGCTAAATACTCCCTAGTGACCGATAGTGAACCAGTACCGTGAGGGAAAGGTGAAAAGCACCCCGGAAGGGGAGTGAAATAGATCCTGAAACCGTGTGCCTACAACAAGTTAGAGCCCGTTAATGGGTGATAGCGTGCCTTTTGTAGAATGAACCGGCGAGTTACGATTACTTGCGAGGTTAAGTTGAAAAGACGGAGCCGCAGCGAAAGCAAGTCTGAATAGGGCGAATGAGTAAGTGGTCGTAGACCCGAAACCATGTGATCTACCCATGTCCAGGTTGAAGGTGCGGTAAAACGCACTGGAGGACCGAACCCACGTACGTTGAAAAGTGCGGGGATGAGGTGTGGGTAGCGGAGAAATTCCAAACGAACTTGGAGATAGCTGGTTCTCTCCGAAATAGCTTTAGGGCTAGCCTCAGAGTAAGAATGATGGAGGTAGAGCACTGTTTGGACTAGGGGCCCATCTCGGGTTACCGAATTCAGATAAACTCCGAATGCCATCCATTCATCTCTGGGAGTCAGACTGTGAGTGATAAGATCCATAGTCGAAAGGGAAACAGCCCAGACCACCAGCTAAGGTCCCCAAATAACTATTAAGTGGAAAAGGATGTGGGGTTGCACAGACAACTAGGATGTTGGCTTAGAAGCAGCCACCATTTAAAGAGTGCGTAATAGCTCACTAGTCGAGTGACCCTGCGCCGAAAATGTACCGGGGCTAAATAGTTTACCGAAGCTGTGGAACACACCA
>NZ_KE136363.1:0-111433 GCF_000406965.1 Enterococcus avium ATCC 14025
GGTGTGATCGTCAATATGGGATCAAAAGTAAAGGGTTTTGATGTTGGAGATACAATTGGTGTTGGTTACGATTGGTGTGGTGAATGCGACTTTTGCAAAGAAGGAAAAACAAGTCAGTGTCCACATCGAGGCATCATGAATATTGCTTCGGACGATGGCTATTATGGGAATTTTGGTTGTGGAGAATATGTAGTTAAAACTTATCGCGCGCTTTGTAAGATGGATCCTTCGGTAGACCCATCAGAAGCTGCTTTTGTCGAACCGGCAGGCACAGTTGTAGAAGGTTTGCGCAAATTAAGAGTAGTAAAAGGTGAAACAATAGTAGTTATTGGTGCAGGCACAATGGGAATTCTAAATGCCTTAATTGCACGCGAAATGGGGTGTCGTGTGATTTTAACCGAAATGATGCCTAAAAAAATTCAAACGGCAAGAGAGTATGGTTTCGATGTTGTTGACGTATCAAAAACGGACCCAGTTAAAGCTGTAAAGACGTTAACTAAGGAAAAAGGAGCAGATGCTGTAGTCGTTGCGGTTGGTGCTACGTCAGCCAATAATCAAGCCTTAGAGATGATTAAACAGATTGATGGACGAATTCTTTTATTTGCTGCTGGGTATCCTGCACCAGAAATGAATATTGATTCAAATACAATTCATTACAGAAAGATGGAGCTACTAGGAACATTCAGTGCAGATATAGATGATTTCCAATATGCAGCTGATCTGATTAGTGAGAAGAAGATTGATGTTTCCAAGTTGGTTGAAAAGAAATTCTCTCTGAAAGATGTTCAATCCGCATTTGAGGCAGCAACAGTCCCAGGTGCTTATCGAGTTAGTATCGTTTTTTAGTAAAGTAAAGGAGGAGAAACCATGTTACAAGCAGTTCTCGCAGGGTTAGTATTAGGTATTTGTAAAATGGATATGTTCTTTGGGTACTGTTATCTTTCACGACCACTAGTTGCTTCGACATTAATGGGATTAGCGTTGGGAGATGTGACCCAAGGGATCATTATCGGGGGTGTTCTTGAAGTTATTTTTATTGGTTCATTTCCAGTAGGTGCAGCAGTCAGTCCCGATGGCGCTGCAGCTGGGGTAATTGGAACAGCATTTGCGATTATGACCAATTCGGGTGCTGAACTTGCAACCGCTTTGGCAGTTCCTATTGGACTTTTAGGCGGCTTTCTATTTATTGTAGTAAAACTATTTAATTCTGTTTTTTCTACAGCTATGGGTAAACAATTGGAAAAGAGGAAAATGAAGGCGGCTTCACGGATTTATGTTATTGGATGTTGGATTTCTACATTTGGTATTTATTTTGTATTTGGTTTATTAGCTGTTTATTCAGGAAGCGGAGCCGTTCAAACCTTTGTTAAATCAATTCCAGTTGATGTGATTAACGGTTTATCTGCTGCAGCAAATTTGTTACCAGCTATTGGATTTGCCATGCTATTAAAAATGATAATTAGTAAGAAAATGTCTCCCTTTTTCTTTATTGGTTTTATGCTCGCTGCATATTTAAAGTTACCAACGATTGCAATTACTCTTTTGGCTGTAATGTTTGTAATTATCATGCTAACACCTCACAATTTGAATACTTCACCCGCTGTAGGACAGGAGGATATTGACGATGACTTCTAAATTATCAAAAAGAGATTTGAATCGAGTTTTTGTAAGATATATTGCACTGAACTGTATGAACGATTATCCAGGACAGATGCACAGTGGTTTCACGTTTTCAATGCTTCCGTCATTAGAAAAAATTTACGCAGAACATCCTGAAAAATTAAATGAGTCCGTGATGAGACACCATGCTGAGTACTTCAATATTACACCATCATTGGCGGGCTTTCCATTGGGAATAACGTTAGCGATGGAAGAAGAAAATGCTAAATCGGAAGATTTTGATGTTACTACAATAAGTGGTATGAAAACTGCATTAATGGGACCACTATCAGCTATCGGGGATACGATTTTCCCTGCAACACTTAGAATTATTGCCACAGCAATGGTAACTGAAATGGCGGCGAAAGGTAGTATTTTGGCTCCTATCATTTTCTTACTGGTGTATAACATCCCAAACTTTTTAGCAAGATTTTATTCTTTAAAATTAGGCTATAACTTGGGTAGTGACTTCATTATCCAATCAGAAAAGTCTAATATCATGCAAAAAGTTTCGTATGCTTGCTCTGTTGTGGGCTTAATGGCTATTGGTGCTATGTGTGCTTTTAATATCAAAATTTCTACACCGATTGTAATTGGTGGGTCAGTGAAAGATGGGGCAATGAAATTACAAGAAACCTTAGATAGTATTTTACCAGGAATGCTCTCGTTGATTCTCGTGGGTATTATTTACTGGCTTTTAGATAGAGGAGTGAAAGTGGTCCCTTTACTATTAGGTACAATGGTTGTTGGTGTCGCTCTGTTCATGTTGGGAATTATAGCTTAAGGAGAAATGGATATGAAGAAAGCATTAATCATTGGAGCGGGCAACATAGGGCGCGGCGTCGTAGGCTATTTATTAAATCGTGATGGTTATAAACTTTCATTTTATGATGTTCATCCAGAGCATTTGATAGAAATGAAGAATTTGGGCGGTTACTCAGTGTTTGTTGACGATAATAATAGACAGACAGAGTTTCATGTATCTGATTTTTTGATCATAGATTCAGATAAATTATCCAAAGCGTTGGAAGAACATGATTTTATCTTCTGCTGTGTTTATGAAGGAGCTTTTAAAAGTATTGCAGAAAATCTAGCAAGGGCTATACAAGATTGTGAGAAAAACAATTTTAAAAATGTCATGCTATGCGTTAATTCACTGGGAGCTCCTCAAAAATTTGTTCAATATATCAGCGAGTATTTGAAAAATGACCCTTTATCATTGGATTACTTTAATGAAAAAGTTGGAATAAATCAAGTTATGGTCCTTTCAGCAGCATTACCGCTTCCAAAAGAGTTAAGTGAAAATTATCCATATGCAGTTATGATTACTGCTAATCCTCATCTAGAAATTGATGGAATAACATTCACAGGAAAAAAACCAGAAATTCTAGATGTTGAATTTGTCGATAATACTGAAGGAAGAATTTACAGGAAGGTATATGTAGGCAATATGCGTCATACTATGGCCGCTTTTATTGGAGTAATAGAAGGCTTAACATATATTTATGAATCACAACAAGATCCACGAATTAGACCTTGGCTGGAAAAGGCGTTTGATGAGGCACATCAAGCAATTAAGGCTACGTATGATTTTGATATGTCAGAAGACAAATATTGGGTTGATTATATGCAAGAAAAATTAAATCAAGACATTAAAGATCCTATTGAAAGAGTCATCGCAAATCCAGAATTGAAACTTGGCCCATCTGAACGGTTTATCGGTCCTGCTAAATTGTGTTTAAAGAAAAATATTTTGCCAATGTATATCGCAAAAGGAACAGCTTACGGACTAAAATATCTACAGAAAAAGGACCAACGTTCGATTGATGAGCTATTAGCAGAAGTTTGTGGTTTAAACAAGGAGAACGATTTTGTACTTTACCAATTAATAAAAAAACAAACTGAGTTGATTTAGTAGAAGGAGAGCAAAAATGAGATATAAAAAATTTGGTAGTAGCAATTTAGAGATTTCTTCTGTTGCAGTTGGAACTTGGGCAATGGGGGGAGAAAATTCTGCAGGAGGTAGCTTTGGAGAAGTAGATAGAAATGAATCCATCGCAGCAATTAAGACTATGCTGGATGGGGGAGTAAATATCATTGATACTGCACCAATATACGGAGAAGGAACTGCTGAAGAAATTGTAGGAGAAGCAATTAAAGGGTATGATCGCAGCAAAATTTTTATTGCTACAAAATTCGGTTCTTACATTAGTCATTTTGATGGGAAGCCAGTCCGTAACAATAAATATGACGCAATTTTGAAAGAAGTAGAAGAATCTCTTGAAAGATTAGGCACCGATTACATTGATTTCTATTTGATGCATTGGCCAGATGTGAATACACCTATTGAAGAAACAATGGCTGCATTAAATTATTTGAAAAAAAATGGAAAAATTCGTTATATTGGTTTGTGTAATTCATCAAAGGAACTTATCGAAGAAGCGTTAAAATTTGGAGAAGTAAATGTTATTCAACCCCCTTTTTCTATGGTTAATCATTCACAAAAAGAACTGATGGAATGGGCAGAAGCTAATGGAATAGCAACTATGACTTCAGGTTCGTTGGGAGCAGGAATTTTGACTGGAACGATTCGTGAGTTACCAAAGTTTGATGAAAAAGACTTCCGATTAACCTTTTATCCATTCTTTAAGGAACCCGAATTTTCAAAGATTATGGAGTTATTATTGACGTTAGATAAAGTTGCAAAAAAATACGATAAACCAGTTGCACAAGTAGCAATTAATTGGTCAACTCAAAAGAGTTTTGTAAATACAGCTCTTTTAGGGGTTAGAAATCCAGATGAAGCTAAAATCAATTGTGAGACATTTGAATGGCAATTGGCTGAAGATGATATTAAGTGGATTGATGATGAAATACTTCGCTTGGAAATTGGTAATTAAATGATTACACTTTTTCAATTCTCTCGTATGCTTGATGCAACTCTTTCTCATGCCGGGGCTACGATGGATGAAACATTAGAACTAATTGAGTTAGCGAAGCACTATCATTTTTACTCTATTATTGGACCTCGTTGTTATGTTCCGTTGATGGAAGAAAGTTTAAAAGGTACTGATACTATCGTCGGTGCTGGCTGTAGTTTTCCAGCCGGACATGATCCAACGGTGATAAAAGCTGCTTATGCTAAATTATTAGTTGAGCAAGGAGCAAAAGAAATCGATATGGTGTTAAATATTGGTTTTCTCAAGTCCAAAATGTATCAAGAAGCTGAAGCTGATATACTTGCCGTTAAAGGAGCTATTGGAGAATCGATTCCCCTAAAATGTATCATTGAGACACCAGTTCTTATCGATCATGAAATTAGGGAAGCCAGCCATATAGTATTAGATTCGGGTATAGAATATATAAAAACGGCTACTGGATTTCAAGGGAAAACGACGATACAGCATGTCAAGATTCTATCTGAAGAGATACGTGGAAAAATCAAGATAAAAGCTTCTGGTGGAATTAAAAATAGTGAAGCAATATCTCAAATGTTGGATTTGGGAGTCTCAAGATTTGGTATTAGCCTGACGAATGTGATGAAGATAATTGAGGAATTGCAAAATGAATAATATCTTGAAACCTTGATACAGGGCTCAATAAAAGTTGTACTCATAAAAAATTAATCTTCGAAAGGGGATTAGAATCATAGTGACGAGGATATCAGAAATCTAAAGTGATTTCTGATATCCTCGTTTCATTTTCTTGTTTAAGAAGTGAACTTATAGCGCAGATTTGTCTTGATATTATTCTGTTCCATTATTGTTTTCTACTTGAAAAGTAAATCTATTTCCAATGAAAACCAAGTCGAGAAACATGAACAAGAAAAATGTATTATTTTTCATAGCGCCGATTGTAAAATTAAGCTAGACAACTAAAAAAGCCATTTGTGCTACACTCAAAATAGTTCTGACCAAAGAATTATAAGGAGTGAGTACAAATGACCTATACCCATCTTACAACGGATGAACTTGTAATGATAGAGTCTTATTTCAAAATAAATCAATCTGTTGCGAAAACTGCGCATTGCTTGAATCGTTCAAGACAAACGATCCATAAAGTATACCTATTCTTCAAGCAAGGAAAATCAGCCTTAGAATACTATCAACAGTATAAGAAAAACAAATCAAACTGTGGTAGACGCCCGCTTGTTTTACCCGAGGAACAATCAGAATATATTCAAAGAAAGGTTGTTCAAGGATGGACACCCGATGTGATTGTTGGTCGTGCAGCGTTTCCTATTCGTTGTTCTGCTCGTACCATTTATCGTATGTTCAAAAAGGGGCTATTTAATCCTTCTGACTTACCGATGAAAGGCAAGCGTAAACCGAATGGACATCAAGAAAGGCGTGGAAAACAAGCTTTCCGCCGCTCTATTCATGAACGTGAAAAAGATTATAGCCAATTCTCAAATGAGTTTGGTCACCTTGAAGGTGACACTATCGTAGGTCTGAAACATAAAAGTGCTGTAATTACCTTAGTTGAACGATTATCAAAAGTTATCATCACATTGAAACCGTGTGGTAGACAAGCGATTGATATTGAAAAAAAATTAAATCATTGGTTTGAATCTGTACCGAAAAATCTATTCAAATCCATCACTTTTGATTGTGGAAAGGAATTTTCAAATTGGAAACAAATCAGTAATGCCAATGATATTGCCATTTATTTCGCTGATCCAGGAACGCCGTCTCAAAGAGGCCTAAACGAGAATTCTAACGGATTGTTACGTAGAGATGGTTTATTGAAATCTATGGATTTCAATTCAGTAGATGAATCTTTTATTCAATCTGTCACATCTAAACGAAATAATATTCCTAGAAAATCACTGGATTATCGAACACCTTTGGAAGTATTTTTGAGTTACGTAAGTATTGATGATTTGTCTAACTTAATTTGACAATTAAGAATATAAAAAATTTGTATATGCGTTGTGAAAATAATTACTCTATTCCGAATCCTTTGACTTCCAGCATTCAAAATAGTTATCCACTAATATTTGATTGTGCAATCAGTATTGCTCATAGATTTCAAAAAAACACAAATTTCTTAGTTTCAGAAGATGAGATTTCGTATCTTGCATTACATATAGGTAATATGATTGAAGTTCAAAAAAATAAGAAAAATACAATATCGTGTGTTATTGTATCGCCAGACTATTACGAAATGAATACTAAATTGACTGACGTATTATTATCAGTTTTCAAAGAAGAGCTCATCTTGAATACTATTGTAACCTCCGAAGATGATTTACATGAAATTGAGACAGACTTAATTATATCCACAGTTCCTTTAAATGAGTTTTATTCTATCCCTTACATTAAAATAAGCCCCTTTTTCTCGGATAATGACAAAAATAATGTCATGACGATGGTTGATTCAGTAAAAAGAGAAAAAAAGCACATGAAATTTAAAGCAAACTTGCAATTGATTTCAAAACCAGCTTTTTTTATCCATAATAGTAATATCTCAAATAGGGATGAAGCAATACATTACATGTGCGATGTTTTGAGACAAAATAACTATGTAAAAGATGAATTTGAAAAAGAAGTATTCGAAAGAGAAAATATGGCAAGTACGGCTTATGGAAATATCGCATTCCCACATTCGATGAAAATGAATGCAAATAAGACAATCATGTATGTTTTATTATCAAAGAAAGGAATTGAATGGGAAAACCAGAAAGTAAATATTGTTTTATTAATAACCTCAAATTACGAAGAAAGACAACTCTTTTTAGAAGTATTTGATATTTTGTCAGCTATTATTCAAAGTGAAGAAAACAAGATAAAACTCATGAGATGTGAAACTTATGAGGATTTTATTGAGGCCGTTGCTAGTTGTTGTTGAAAAGCAAGTCAATTTGCAGGGGACGTTCATACAAACCATATAACGCGATTTGCCTAACTTAGCAAATCGCGTTTTTGAGAGCCGCTAAAAGCGACAGAAAGAGGAGTCAGAAGAATCTATCAAATAGTTTTGGAATATTTGAGATAGATGAATACTATGAAAAACCTAACTTGAGTATTATTCTCATCAATTTTCTTACAAATATGTGTTCTTACTTGGGAATATGCGGAATTTCAAAGAACATCTTATAATCGTACAAAAATAGAGGTAAAGATTTAAGAAGAAAATTTCTGGTATATCTTTAAACAGCTATTGACAGATAAAAAAAAATGCTATTATATATATAAATACTTATCTGAAAAGGGAATGAGAAAGTCAAGGTTCTTGGAATGTCGAATAGTCGAGTAGGTAGTTTTTCTATCTACAGCCTTGTTGTTTAAAAATGAAAAAAATTGGTATTAGAGAAGTTGCGAAAGAGGCAAATGTTTCTCCTACGACTGTGTCGAGAGTTTTGAATGATCGTGGATATTTGAGTGAGGAAACGAAAAAAAGAGTTTTTGATGCCATGAAAAAATTGGAATACTATCCTAATGAACTGGCAAGAGCACTTTTCAAAAACGAAACATATACAGTTGGTTTGATTTTCCCTACGATTACTAATCCATTTCATGCTGAGCTAATTCAAGATATCGAGTTTGAGCTTTCCAGCAGGGGGTATAAAGTGTTGTTATGCAATAGCTTAAACAATCCAACGAAAGAAAAAGAGTACTTGACGATGTTGAGAAAGAATCAGGTTGATGGAATTATAGTTGGAACACACAATAAAAACATTGCAGATTATGATATTCCGGGGTTACCTATTGTAGCGATTGATAGAAGTCTTGGAGAAAATACAGTTACAGTGTCTTGTGACAATTATAAAGGTGGAGAAATAGCTACTCAACAACTTGTAAATCATGGTTGCCAGAATATATTGTGTATTCGAGGTGATAGTAAAATAAAATTACCTGCAAATAGTAGAACTTTAGCATATAGAAGTGTTCTAAAGAAATTTAAGCTGGAACCTTTAGTCCTAGAAGTGCCGTTTGTAAAAGAAATCAATGAAAAAAATGAAATAATTAAGGAATTTTTAGAAACTCATCCAAATATTGACGGGATTTTTGCAGGAGATGATTTATTGGCTTCTTTAGCGATTAACAACTTAACAAATTTAGGGAAAAGGGTTCCTAAAGAAGTTAAAGTGATTGGTTTTGATGGAGCTCAACAAACATTGATTTATAATCCAGAATTATCAACTATTCAACAACCCATTGATCAGATCTCTAAACTGTCAGTAAAAAAATTATTGAATATGATTAAGGGCGAAAAGGAAACGGATGAACTTTTTCTTCCAGTAAAGCTTATAAAAAAAAATACAGCATAAGTTAAATCGGCGAAAATTCTTTCGTCGATTTAAAATTATTTTGTATGAAACGGGTTGACATATGAAACGGGTTGACATATATTAGTTGTGAAAATAAAAACCTTTTCAATGGAGGAAGAAAATGGAGAAATTATCAATTAAAAGCAATAATCACCAACTTTACTATCAACCCAAGGATGTTTGGGTAGGAGATGTCATGCCTTACGGGAAAGAAGGCAAATTCTTTATTTATCATCAACGTGATACTAGAAATCCTGTTCCTTTTGGTGAACCGTTTGGATGGGCCTTAGCAACTACGAAAGACTTTGTTCATTTTGAAGACTTTGGCGAATCTCTTTTGAGAGGTAACGATAATGAGAGAGATCAGTTTATCTATGCTGGTTCAGTATTTGAGGCAAATGGAAAGGTACACGCGTTTTATACAGGTTATAATCGAGAATTCTTAGCGCAGGGGAAGACATCTCAAGTGTTGCTTCATGCTGAAAGTGACGATTTTGTTCATTGGGAAAAATCGGAAACGGCTTTGGAGTTAGAACCACAAAAAGGGTATGATATTCGAAACTGGAGAGATCCATTTGTCGTTTGGGATGATGAAAAAGAAGAATATTTACTAATTTTAGGGGCGCGCAAGGGTCAGGATAAACATCTACAAACCGGACGTTTAGTGAAGTTTACATCAAAAGATTTAACTAATTGGGAATTCAAAGGTGATTTTTGGGCTCCGGGATTGTATACCATGTTTGAAATGCCAGAACTTTTCAAGATTGGTGGCTGGTGGTATCTTATCTATTCAGAATACTCAGATGGAAATAAAATACTGTATCGAATGAGTCAAAGTTTGGAAGGTCCTTGGATTAAGCCTAAAGATGAAGCTTTTGATGGACGGGCTTATTATGCTGGTAGAACAGCTTATGATGGAAAACGTCGAGTCCTATTTGGATGGGTACCAACAAAAGATCAAGAAAATGATAAAAACAATTATTTATGGGGAGGTACTTTTGTTCCTCATGAAATCTATCAAAAAGAGGATTTTTCACTTGGGGTAAAACCCATAGACGAAGTGTGGAATACATTCATAAATTTACATGATATCGTAGATGTAGTGATAGAAACAGTAGACACAAGAGAAGAAGTAACGCTTGTTAAAAATAGTGGAACTTTGTTTAATTTAGAAACCACAATTTCATTTGATGAAAATCTTAGTGACTTTTCATTGAGATTATTCAAAAACCTTGAGACAGATGAATCTTACGAATATCGATTTAATCTAGATGAGGGACGCCTTACTTTTGATAAAAATCCTTGTTATCCTTGGTTTCAATATATGGATAAAGGACTTATTAGACCCATATCTTTAAAACCTAATCATTCTTATAAAATTAAATTAATTGTTGATGATAATATAATGACACTTTATATTGATGGAATTGCTCTTAATGCTCGAGTGCATGATCATTTTGGTGATGCAATTACTATTACAGCAACTAATGGATCAATGACTGCAATAAATACAAAGTTTTCAAATGAAATAAAGAAATAGTAAACGTCAATCATGTGGCAGGTCTGAAAATCAAACATGACCTGTCACATTTAAAAGGGAGGATAAATGAATGGACTACAAAAAAATTGCCGAAGAAGTATTGGAAAACGTTGGAGGAAAAGAGAATATCTCAAGCGCCACTCACTGCATTACACGCCTACGTTTAATTCTTAAAGACAAAAGCAAAGCGAACATGGAAATACTTGAGGAAATAGAAGGTGCAAAAGGAGCGCTTTTCAATAGCGGACAGTTGCAAGTAATTTTCGGAACAGGCACGGTTGAAAAGGTTTACAAAGAGTTCGTTGAATTGACAGGAGCTAAGGAAGTATCCGTTTCTGAAATGAAAGACGAAGGAGTCAATAATTCAGGAAATAGACTTCAACGAGCTTTTAAAGTTTTCTCGGATATCTTTATTCCGATTATACCTGCTTTTATTGGGGCAGCGATGGTGTTAGGAATTCGTTCGTTGATTACCACTCCTGGAATGTTTGGAATGGATGGCTCATTCGCTGATCACAATGTGTTTCTAAATGATTTATCCAAATTTCTGGGTATTATTGCAACTACATTTGATTATTTACCAGTTTTAGTTATGTATTCTGCAACAAAACGTTTTGGCGGAAACCCAATTTTAGGATTACTTGTAGGATTTGTTATGATTCATCCAGGCCTAGCCAATCGGAATGATTTCGTCATGGGAACTATAAAGCCCGATTATTGGCATTTATTTGGATTAAGCATTCCAGCAGTTGCGTTTCAAGGGGGTGTTTTTCCAGCAATTTTGACTTCTTGGTTTTTAGCAAAAGTTGAAAAAATTACAAATAAATATTCTCCGCAAGTACTTGCTTACATTTTAGTCCCAACTGTGACAATTGTTCTTGCCAACTTTGCACTATTTTTAGTGTTTGGTCCATTGGGGAATTTTATCGGTAATGTTTTAGGTGGAATCATTGATTTCCTATATATGAAGATGGGTGCCTTTGGTGCTTTTGTTTTTGCAGGCGCGTTACAACCATTGGTTGTAACAGGAACACAACATGCTATTCAAGGTATTGAGGCAAACTTAGTCGCAACAACTGGATTCAATTATATCCAACCTATTTGGTCAGTTTCAATTATTGCCCAAGGTGGCGGTTGTATTGGTATGTATTTACTCTTTAAGAAAAAATCTAAAGATAGAGATATTGCGATTTCAAGTTTTATTCCAACACTAGTAGGTATTACTGAACCAGCTATCTTTGCTGTTAATTTGAAGTATTCAATCGTTCCTTTTGTTTGCTCGTTTATTGGTGCTGGTTTTGGTGGAGCATTTATGAAAATTTTTGATGTAAAAGCCATTGGACAAGGATTGACTGTATTGCCAGGTCTGACTATTGCTAATCCAGTTCTTCCTTATATATTTGGTAATCTCATAGCATTTATTTTACCAATCGTTTTTATTCTCGCTTATGATAAATATAAAGTGTTTATCCCTGAAGCTAAACACCGTAAATTTGCAGAAAAAACTGACTCAAAAAAATTGCCAGTTCAAGTAAAGTGAGATGAGAGCATGTTAAATTTTTTTAGAAAAAATGAAATAAGCGTTGTAGCACCTGCAACCGGTGTTTTTGAAAAACTGGAGAAATTAAGTGATCCAGTCTTTTCAAAAGGAATGATGGGACAAGGATTTGCAATTGATGCAAAAAACGAAACGATTGTATCTCCAATCGATGGTTTTGTTTCAAGTATTTTTCCTACAAAACATGCCTTAGGAATAAAAACAAAATCAGGAATTGAGATACTTGTTCATGTAGGAATAGATACAGTTGAGCTAAATGGTGAGGGATTTGATATTAAAGTTCAAGAAGGACAAAAAGTTAAGGCTGGAAATACTTTGATGACTATTGATTTTGTAATTTTTGAAAAAAATCACAAGCCTAAAGATGTCATAATTGTTTTTCCAAATTATCAAGACGAAATTCTTATTCCAAAATTTGAAGAAGTAAAACATGGACAAAAATTGTTTGATCTTGACTAATGACAAGTAATTAATAATAGAATCGAGGAAAATGTATGGTTTATGGAGCTATTGAAGCTGGTGGAACAAAATTTGTTTGTGCCATTGGGGATAAAGATTTGAACGTAATTGAAAAAATCAGTTTTCTCACGACTACACCCAAAGAAACAATGACCTCAGTTATAGATTTTTTCAATCAATATAAAAATGAATTGGAAGGTATCGGAGTGGGATCGTTCGGTCCTATTGATATTCATTGTGAATCTAAAACGTATGGTTTCATTACATCAACGCCAAAACTTGCTTGGCAGGATTTTGATTTTATTGGAAGTTTAAAAAAGCAACTTAATATTCCAACTGCTTGGACGACTGATGTAAATGCCTCTTGCTATGGTGAATATGTTTCTGGAAATGGCAGAGGCCTTTCAAGTGTTGTTTACTATACCGTAGGAACGGGCATAGGAGGTGGCGCTATCCAAAACGGAAACTTCATTGAAGGTTTTAGTCATCCAGAAATGGGACATATGCTTGTAAAACGACACAATAAAGACAACTTTTCTGGGACATGTCCATTCCACGGAGACTGTTTAGAGGGCTTAGCTGCTGGTCCGGCAATCGAAAGAAGATCAGGAAAAAAGGGACAAGAAGTGACTGAAAATGACGTTACTTGGGAAATAGAAGCTTATTACATTGCTCAGTGTGCATATAATACAACATTGATGTTATCACCTGATGTCATTATATTTGGTGGCGGAGTAATGAAACAAAAACACTTAAAAAAGAAAGTACAAGATAAGTTTATTGAGTTGATCAACGGATATGTCGCTATTCCCGATGTTGACAATTATATTATGACACCAAAATTGTTAGATAATTCTGGTATTGTAGGTTGTTTAGCTTTAGCAAGAGACGCTAAAGAAAAATCTTAATTTGGAAAAAAGATCGTCTCGACTATTTGTTTGGTTGATGCGATCTTTTTTTATTCAATTAGTAATTGAAGGGACGCCCAAAAGTGAAAAAAAAAATGAAAGATGAAGTATTAGAGTATATCAAAAATAATTTAAAGTATTACGATTTTTCTGCTCAAGATATTGCAATGAAATTTTGTATTAAAAGAAATGTCGCTTCCCACTATTTGAATCAGTTATTTTCAGATGGAAAATTACTAAAGAATGATTCTGTTAGACCAGTAATGTTCAAGTATAATCAACAAAAGCCAAAAGACTGCTTTTCTAAGTTTATTGGAGCAGACAAATCTTTGAAATCCACTATAGATAAATGCAAAGCTACTGTAATGTATCCCCCTAATGGCCTCCCATTAATAATAAAAGGAAACAGTGGCGTTGGAAAAAGTTTTTTAGCAAGTTTGATCTATCAGTATGCTCTTGATAGAAAAGTAATTCATAATGACGCAAAATTTGTTGTTGTGAATTGTGCAGATTATGCAAATAATCCAGAGCTATTGTCAGCAGTTTTATTTGGATATAAAAAAGGAGCCTTTACTGGGGCTGAAAAAGATACTGCAGGGATGCTATCTTCTGCTAATGGAGGATACCTTTTTTTAGATGAGGTTCACAATCTAAGTGCAGAAAACCAAGAGAAATTGTTTCTTCTTATGGATTCTCAAAAGTATCGTAAACTTGGTGAAAGTGTGCAATGGGAGTATGCAAATGTTCGCCTTATCTTAGCCACAACAGAAGATACAAATACCTCTTTGTTAGCAACTTTTAGAAGACGCATCCCAGCTGAAATCACTCTGCCAGATTACAATAATAGAAGTACATCTGAAAAAATTCAATTATTATTTGAATTTCTTAAAGATGAAGCAATTACGATTGATTCAAAAATATTTTGTTCGATTGAACTTTTTACTGATCTTTTATCGAAAACATTTGAAGGAAATGTTGGAGAATTGAGGAATGAAATCAAGCTTCTTTGTGCAGAAGGTTATTTAGGAAATAAGAGAAAGTCTTCAATTTATTTAGGGGACAAACTAGACAGCGGTTTTTGGATAGATCCAGAAATTAGTATAGATTTAAAAAAAATGTTTCTTAAATCACTTTCTGAAATTGATTTGATTGAACTTTTTCAAAATCACATTTCAATTGAAGAAAGCATGAGTCAATTAAGAGATAGAATACTTAAAGAGTGTGCAGGTTCTTCTGAGTATAATTATTTAGAAAGTGACGAATTTATAGCATTAAGAAACTATGTTGTTAATAAAATATCACCAATTATTGATTCGACAGGTCTATGTTTATTAGATGAATTCTTGGCGGATATCAGTCTATTTATAATGTTTATTGATGTAATTGAAGAAACATCAAGAAATTTTTTGCTGTCTAAGTTCAGAAAATTTCGTATGAAAAATGATAAACAAAAATTATTGGCAAATGAGATTTGGAGTAGTTTAGAAGTCGAAGAAAGTAAACAAGAACTTTTGTTGAAATGGATACTTTTTCTTGTAAAGAAGTTCTATGTGAAAATACCAGAAACCCATTGTCTGATAGTTATGCACGGTAAAATAACAGCTTCTGCGATCGCAAGGGAAACAAATAAGTTGCTGAATACATATGTTTATGAGGCTTTCGATATGCCAATTGAAGGTGAGACTAGTGACTTAATTAACCTAATCAACAATTTTTGTAAAAGTATAGATACGACGAATGGACTCATTCTGCTAGTTGATATGGGATCATTGGAACAAATGTATGAAAAAATTGAATCCAATGTAATAGGTGATTTGGTAATTTTAAACAATGTTTCTACAGCTTTAGCGATTGAATGTGGGATTCAAGTTTGCCAAAAAAAGCCAATTAGTCATTTTTACCAGATGGATTTTGATTCGTTTCAAGTTAAAGTTCAGTATTATAAAGGATTATCACAAAAGAAAAATGTAATAGTATCTTGTCTCTCTGGTGAGGGGATTTCTGAAAAAGTTAAGGATATTTTAAAACGGTATCTCGATAATCAAGTGGAGATTTTGATTTTTGATTTTAACGCATTAAAGAAAATAGCAAAGGAAAAAGATACTATGATTTTTAAGAACACAATTTGTGTTCTTTCAACCACTGAATTTTACATTCAAGGAATCGATTGTTTAAATTTAGAAAATCTAATTAATGGGAATCAAACCTTAGAAAAATTAAATAAGTATATGGACTCGGATAGCTGTGAGTTCTGCTTAAATGAATTAGTTAAACTCTTTACTATTGAAGGCGCTAGTACTAAGCTTCGCTTTTTAGATTCCAAAAAAGTATTCAATGATATAGAAAAAGTACTATATTTGTATGAAAAATATTACGATGTCAAAATCCCAAGTTTTCTGAGAATTAATCTATTTCTACATCTTTCTGGAATGATTGAACGAATTATGATTGGTGATGGAATAACAAATGAACATTTGAAAGAGGGAGCGCAACTATTTGATACTTTTTTAAATGTATCAAAAGATTTTTTTTCAGAAATCAAAGATATTTACTGTATTGAAATACCCAAAGGAGAGTATGAGTTAATCTATACAATTTTTGAGCAGACTATTTTCTAAATAGCATACTAGCGTCTAAAAAAATGAAAGGGTGTCCAAAGTATATTTAGACGCTCATTTAATTAATATTTACTGTATTTTCCCGCTTTATTGGATAATGTTAGTTGGCACAGTAATTGCTTATATAAAAGTATAAGAAGAAAGGAGAGAACAAAATGGCGTTTTGGCAAACATTTTTAGTTGTGTTGTATGGATTTTTCATTAACTGGGATAAGGAAGGGCCCAAAATCGGAACCTCCCAACCTGTCGTTGCAGGTTTCTTGACCGGACTTATTATGGGAGATATTCAAACTGGACTTTATATCGGTGGGACTTTGCAATTAATGACACTAGGTATTACTAGTTTTGGTGGTGCATCAGTACCGGATTATCAAACAGCAGCATTGATCGGTACTTATTTAGCAATCTCAACTAACCAGGATGCTTCTATAGGAATAACTTTAGCAATACCGGTAGCAATGTTAATTGTACAACTAGATGTTCTAAAGTGGTCAACAAACATTTTTTTTCAACAAAAGGCAGAAAAATTCGCACAAAAAGAAGATTATCAAAAATTAGAGTGGATGCAATATTTGGCATCAATTAATACAAGCTTTGTATCTGGAATTCCTGTTTTGTTAACTGTGATATTAGGCCCAACGTTAGTGGGAAGTGCAATCAATTATATTCCTGAATGGGTTACCGGTGGTTTAAAGGTAGCAGGGGGACTATTACCTGCTGTTGGGATAGGAATGCTACTTAAATATTTACCTACAAAAGATTACTTTGCCTATTTGTTAGTTGGTTTCGTTTTGGCAGTTTATTTCCAAATACCAATTTTAGGGATTTCGTTACTTGGCGCTGCAATCGCACTAATCGTATATAAAAATAGATCAAATAATACTCAAGTAGCACCAGCTGCAACAGGAGGTTTTGACGAAGATGAATAAGAAACTGACAAAAATCGACAAACAAGTAATTTTCCGGTGGATTCTCAATGGTGCAACTTCATTAAATTATGAAAAAATGGAAGGGTTGGGTTATGCGTATTCTATGCTTCCTTTTATCAAGGACACATATAAAGATGATCCTGAAGGAATGAAACAATCCGTTTTAGCTCACCTACAATTTTTTAACACTACGCCGTATACAGCGCCTTACATTATTGGTATGAATGTTGGAATTGAAAAAGAAGAAAAAAATAAGTCTTTGGAAGCAGTAAGTGCTCTGAAAACAGGTCTAATGGGTCCTTTAGCGGGAATTGGAGATAGTGTATTTGTAGTTATTCCATGGACTATTTTTGGAGCAATTGCAGCTAATATGGCATTGGAAGGTAGTTTTGTTGGAATTATTTTGTGGATACTGGCATCAATTTTATTAAGGATTACTGCTTATCCTTTATACCTTGCTGGGAAAGAATCGGGTGCGAGCCTACTAACTCAAATTGAAACAAAATTAAAGTCTATTACTGATGCAGTATCAATTTTAGGGTTAATGGTGGTCGGTGCACTCATTGCCACAGTTGTAAAAGTGAATGTTGGCTTTGAATTTAAACAAGGCGACTTAACAATGACCGGAAATGAAATCTTTGATCAAGTTATGCCTGGTTTATTACCTGCATGTGTAGTAGCAATTGTGTATTATTTGTTAGGACGAAAGGTTAAACCAGTTTATGTAATTCTATTAATCTTAGTAGTTTCTATTGCGTTAAGAGCGTTAAATATTTTGAAGTAGGTGTTGAATATGGATGAAAAAATGAAAGGTATTATACATGTTCGTATTGATGATCGAATGATTCATGGACAAGTAGCAACACAATGGACAAATCAATTGAGTGCTAACAGAATTATGGTTATTAATAATGAAGTAGCCAATGATGACGTAAAAAAAGCTGTAGTTCGCCTCGCTGCACCACCTAATGTTAGAACTTCAATAATTACAAGGGAAGTAGCAGTTAAAAATATTCTTTCTGGTAAATATGAAGGACAAAAAGTTCTTATTGTTGCAGTTTCTCCAATCGATGTTAAATTTTTGATTGATAACGGTTTACCAATAACAAGTGTAAACGTAGGAAATTTATCAAGAAGGAATGGAACAGAACGCATCCGTCCGACGATAAATATTACTGAAGAAGAGAGAGAGGCTTTTAAAGAACTAATTAGTGATGGAGTTGAAGTGACAGTGATACAAACTCCTAGAGATTCAAAAGAATTTTTAAAGGATTTTATTTATTAAGAACAGAGGATGAGTGGATGGAGTTTATAATTACATCTCATGGAAATATTGCCATTGGATTTGTAGATACATTAAAAATGTTTTTTGGCGATAATTTAAATTGTCATGTGGTAACACTTGGAGATGCAGGCATTGAAGAATTCCGTGAAAACATTGAAAAAATAGTTTCTCAAGTAAAAAATCAAGAAGTTATGGTATTTGCTGACTTGATTGGTGGAACACCTTTCAACGAATTTGCTAAAAGAAGTGAAGTATTTCAAAATGGGTTTCAACTTCTTGGTGGCATGAATTTAGGAATTTTGATTGAGGCTGTCAATTTGAGATTACAAGGAAAAAAAAGCGATGATATCATCGGAAATCTAAGAAATATGAATACAATTGCGTGTCTTGCAGATATGCAAAGACATACTAACGAAGAGGATGAGTGATAAATGCAAAAAATTTTTTACAAGCCTAAAGATTTTTGGTTTGGGGATTGCATGCCTTTTTATAAAGATGGAACTTTTTATCTATTTCATCAACGAGATACGAGAAATCCTAAACCTTTAACTGATCCTTTTGGGTGGTCACTAGTTACAACCACTGATTTTGTGAAATTTGAAGAATACGGGGAAGTAATTCATCGTGGTGGCAACGATGACATTGATCAATACATTTACGCTGGAAGTATTGTCAAAGGAATCAATGAGTATTTAGCTTTGTATACTGGACATAATCGCAAAGCTAAGTTGGATGGAAAAACTTCAGAAGTGTTAATGATTGCAAGTTCTAAAGATTTAATTCATTGGAAAAAGGATGGCGAAGCAGCAAAACTTGTTCCTCAAGAAGGATATGATAAGAATGATTGGCGCGATCCTTTTGCAATTTTTGATCAAGATCATGGAAAATACGTTTTGATACTAGGAGCTAGAAAACCAGCAAGTAAGAAAAAGCCTACAGGTAGGTTAGTCTATTTTGAATCCGAAGATTTAAAAGATTGGAATTTCAAAGGAGATTACTGGGCTAATAATGAATTTAACATGATTGAAATGCCTGATATATTTGAAATTGATGGAACGTGGTATTTACTTTTTTCAGAGTATTGTGAAGATAAAAAGACTAAATATCGAGTCGGAGCAGGATTATTTTCAGATTGGAAATCACCAGTAGACGAAGCTTTCGACGGAAAAGCCTATTATGCAGCAAGAACAGTCGGAACTAATGAAACTGGCCGTTTTCTTACTGGCTGGGTTGCAACAAAAGAAGGGGAGAACGATCAAAATAACTGGGATTGGGGCGGTGCACTTGTTCCACATCAAATTATTCAAAAGACAGACAAAACTCTTGGTGTTAAACTGCCTGAAAAAATAATTGAGAATTTTAAAGAAATCACTCCATTTTCAAGTTTTAAGTTAGAGAAAGAATTTGGAAAAAAAGAAAGAGTAATTGTTCCTAAAATCGAAGATTATTTTCTATTTGAAACAACTTTGACTATTACATCGTTAACAAAGGAGTTTGCTTTAAAATTATTTGTAGATAGTGATACTCAAGAAGGATACGAATTTCGTATTTCATTGATTAATAATCAGCTTACTTTTGGAAAGACACCGAACTATCCTTGGCCTCAAATGTTTGATAAGGGGCTGCAACGACCACTATTTTTGGAAATAGGCAAAGAATATGAACTAAAGTTAATTGTTGATGATACGATAGCTGTTTTATATATTGATAATGTTGCTTTAAGTACTAGAATGTATGATAAAGTCGGAACAGCATTAAGTATGACTGTTACGGAGGGAGCAATCAAGGTAGATAAACTAGACTATTCAATAAATTATGAATGTGGATTTTAAAACAATTGAAGGGATGATGTAAGTGAAATTAAATGGTTTACAACATATTGGAATTCCAACAGAGGATTTTGGAGCTTCAAAAATCTTTTATGAATCCTTAGGGTTTAGTCTGATTAATGAAGAAATGAATGTGGGAAGTAAAGTCGGCTTTTTCGAGTTGAATGGAACGATAATAGAAATATGGGAAGATAAAACTACTGAGTGTAGAGGAGCCATTGATCATCTAGCATTAGATACGGATGACATAGATGAGGTATTCAATTCGATTCAAGATTTAGGATATGAATTATTGGATAAGAACATTGTGGAATTACCATTCTGGGAGAAAGGAATCAGGTACTTTAATTTCTACGGTCCAAATCATGAGATTATAGAGATAAGTCAAATGAAGAAATAAATAGATAACGAAGTACTTTAAGTTTGGTATGAACGAAAAGTGCTTCTTTTTTTGGTATCAGTATTTCAAAAGTTTAATGAGAATTTACTATTTTAAATTAATTCAAAGTGACAGTATTTTTAATTTATTTGGTTTCAAATTTTGTAATCCTTCCTATTTATTTTGTAGGAGGGATTTTTTTGCCGAATGATAAAGAGAGGTTAGCTATTTATCAGTTCATGAAAGAAATAATCAAAGAAAGGAGCGACCTATCTAAGCAGTATTATGATTTAAAAACAGAACTTTATCAGCTTAATGAAAGAGAAAATAATGGGCCAGTAAAACTGAAAAGCGTTCTTACAATTTTAGATCATGAAAAAAATAAAATGCAACATTACAATTCATTTGATCAAGTTTCAAGAACTATTGTATCAATTTTAAAGCAACTCTCAGTACCGTTAAGTAAAAAACAAATCATAGGTAAGCTAATTAATAAAAATGAGCTTTCTATTACGTTGAAGAATTTGACATGTACTATTTCTATTAAAAATGAATAACGAGTGTTCGTTACCAGATCAGAGAGACTATCGTGGTTATTGGCAGTACAAATTGATTATTAAAGAAGGGAGACAAATCCTATGACTGAAATGGATATAACATATATTTTTATTCGCTATATTTCAGTGACAATACGGAGACAAGCGAATACTTTTTTTAGCAAACATAATAGGACCATTTATTACGAAAATGAAGATTTAATTGAGAACAATATAGTAGAGAAAGTAAGTTCCGAAAACGATTGGAATTCGACAAGATCATTCTATAAGAACATTGAAGAAAAATTGACTTTTCAAGAAATTTTTTCTGAGGGACTAAATACGCTTAATAATATGGAGAAACATATACTATTTGAGAAGTTTTGGAATTGTCGATCAGATATGGACATCGGAAAAGATTATTCAGTTAGTAGTCAAACGATTTCGAAGAGAAAGAGAAAGATCTTGAATAAATTGAAAAATATATTTTACACTTAACTTGTGATTTGCGTAACAAATCTCCGCCAAAGAAGTACCTTAACCAGTATTTCTTTGAACGGAGTGATTTAATGACAAAGAATCTAGTTCCATTGATAAAAAAAGCTAAAACAGGTGATGAAATTGCAATGAATACTCTCTTCGAATCTTTCAAGCCTTTACTTATAAAAAACTCAGTTGATTCATCAAAAAGAATGAATAAAGACTGTTATCAAGAGCTATCGTTGCAATTTATTCTAGCAGTTCAAGCATTTGATTTAGATAAATATTTAGACGATTAGAGAATTTAGGCAAATATTTTGATACCTTTGGTTTCAAAATATTTGCTTTTATCTATTTATTTAGTGAAGGCGAAAATAATGCCTTTTGTTCCTTGAAAACTGAATACTATACTTTTAAATTATATGCTCTGTCATTTGAGCTATTGTGTAGTTTCGCCATGACCTTGAAGAGCGACTAAAAACTAACATAGAACCTGATATTGGTAATTAGGTTGCAACGATGATGATAGAGGATAAATACTTCCGCAAGGCTCCCGTAGACTGAGGAGAGGTGAAAACCTATGCGCTTTACCTAGAGCGGTTTAAAAGTGAAAACTAAATAGAATAATTTAATTTAAAGCAAGTGCCATATAGTTAAGTGTTGTTTTTTACTAATGGTAAGATAATGCTAGGTGGTGACAATTAAAATTAATAACGTAATCACTAAACAGGATCTCAATGATTTAAAAGCCAACATTGTTCAAGAAATATTGGTAGCACTCAATCTCAAATTAGAGAACCGATACTTAGCTAAAAAAGAAGCATGTAAGTATTTAAAAATCTCAAATAATACGCTGGATAAATGGATTCTACAAGGTTTTCCTGTGCTACGAATTAACGGCGTATTAAGATTTGATCGGATTGCGATTGATAAGTGGTTAGATGAACGAGTATAATAGGCTCATATCATCTTTGACTCGCAATCGAAGGAGATAGTAACACATGAGTATTTCAAAAACAAAGAGCGGCTCATATCGGGTACGAAAAAAATACCCTAAAGACATTGTAAGTATTTTGAAATTGAGTAGTGCGTCATACGACAAAATTTTTTCAACAAGGAAAGAAGCAAAGCAAGCAGAGGTTGATTTTGAAATTAAAGTAGCTTCTGTACGCGAAAATAAAGAAAAAATCTTTAACAAATCACTCGGAGATTTGCTTTTTAAAGATTTTTTTGAAAGTGAGTATTGGAGTGATTACAAGGATGGTTTAACTAGTTCTCATCCAACCGCTCCTACGCCAGCTACAATTAGAAATACTGAAGATATTTTTCGTTTACACTTGTTGCCAATGTTTGGAAAATATTCTCTTGACTATTTGAATGAACATAAGCAATTTGTAGTAAAACAAATGAATAAGAAAGCTAAGGAGTATGCGAATTTTAAATCAGTCAGAAGCTATTTTATACAGGTAATGGATTTGGCGGAAGAATATGATTATATCGACTATAATCGATTGACAAAGCCGTTAAGAAAAATTAAGTCCTCTAAAAAGAATCAATTGAAAAAATTAAAAAAAGAGGAAGAAAAGTATCTGTGTGAAAGAGAACTCCTGCTATGGTTCGATGCTGTTGAAAAAGATTATGTAGATGGGCTATTGAATATTCAAGAATATACATTATTTTGGACGACTTTTTTCTTATCGGATCGTAAATCAGAAAGTTATGCGCTTCAATGGAAACATGTTGATTTAAATGAAAATCGTATCTATCTTTCCCAAGCCCTTGATCGTTACGCTAACGTTAAAGCGACAAAGGGAAATAAAAAGAGTGTAATGATGATTCCAGCTCCTTTAAAAAGGATTTTATTGGACTGGAAAAAATATCAGAAAAAAGAGCTTTTTCAGTTTGGGATTAAGCAGAAGGGCGACCAGTTTCTTTTTACTTACACCAATCGTAAGGGAGAAATTAATCAAAGGCTGCATACAGACTATTTAAATCGTCGCATGCAGGTCATTCAAAATCGTCATCCAGAGTTAACCAACTGCACACCTCACAAACTGCGACATACTTCTGCTACATTAGCCAAAATGAAAGGGATGTCCTTAGAAAAGATTTCCGAAGGATTAACTCATTCAGAAATTGCTACTACTAAAATATATGTAAATGACAATAGTGTTATTGAATTAACTCCAGCTTCTTTTGCATATGATGAAATAATGAGTACCGCAGCGAAATAGGTGGGGAAATGGTGGGGAAAATGGTGGGGATTTCAAAAAAAACACCTTCCATCAAAGATGAAAAGTGTCATAAAACCTACTATAATAAGTATGCGCCCTGAGGGAATCGAACCCCCGTCTCAAGAACCGGAATCTTACGTGATATCCACTACACTAAGGGCGCAAGCACGATTATTAGTTTAGCATATTATTTTAAAAAAACAAGGGGAAAGTATATGAAGTTTCAACAAGGTTATTCGCAAAAGCAGCAGCAAACCCAAAAATTAGCGATGACACAGGAGCTGCAGCAGGCGATTCAAATATTACAATTTAATACTGAGGAGTTGCAGGACTATGTTGAAACAGTTTCTTTAGAGAATCCATTGTTTGACGTAGTTGCTCCGAAAATACAAAGTGATTTAATGCAAATGCACAGTGGTGCAGTTAAGGAAGAATCCTTCATTCAAATTGCCGATCACCCTGTTTCGTTATTTGAGCATTTAATCAATCAGATACATTTGAATTATCGTGATACCTTTATTCGTGAGATTATGCTGGTCTTGGTAGAGTATATCGATGTTAATGGATATTTGAAAGTTGATGAAGAAGAAATAAAGGATGAGTTAAACGCGACAGATATTCAATATCTGGATGCTTTAACGCTTTTGCAGCAATTAGATCCGCCGGGTGTTGGTGCAAGAAATTTACAGGAATGCTTGATGCTCCAGACTGAGCAAGATGATTATGCGCCAGAACTAGCTTATCTATTATTAGAAGAATCCTTTGATGCGATTGCAAAGAGGAAATTCGAGCAGATTGCTAAAGAATATCAAATCAGCTTGCCGCAGGTTCAGCAAATTTTAGATTATATTCGGACATTGAATCCATTCCCAGGAGCAAGCTTTGGCGGGCAGGATTCCAATTTTATCATTCCGGATCTCACTTTAGTAAGAAGAGAAGGACGATTAGTTGTATTATCAAATAAGCGAGGGCAGCTAAGGCTGAATTTTCAGGAAAATTATTTTAATCGTTTGAAACAGCAAGCGGACGAAGAAACCAAAATTTACCTGAAAGAAAAACTCCAGCAATTTGAATGGCTGAACAAAACGCTGGGACAGCGAAAAGATACCATTTTAGAGGTTGGAAAAATCATTGTTCAGCATCAAGCCGCGTTCTTTGAAGAAAAGCAGGGGGCATTAAAGCCGTTGATGCTTAAAGATGTGGCGAAACAATTGGAAGTTCATGAATCAACGATCAGTCGTGCGGTCAATGGAAAATATATTGAAACTGACTTTGGTGTTTTCGAACTGCGCAGCTTTTTTGTCAATAAAGTCAATGATGAGGATACCTCTGCGGATGAGGTCAAGCAATTAATTGCATCGTTCGTTGAGCAAGAAGATAAACGTAAACCGTTATCTGATCAAAAAATAGTGGAATTACTCGCAGAAAAAGAGCAAAAAATCTCTCGGAGGACGGTCGCAAAGTATCGAGATGCGTTAAATATTCCCAGCTCTTCGAAAAGAAAACGTTTTGATTGAGCCAAGTAAAAAAACTTGGCTTTTTCCTTGCGTATAAGGCGCAAAACTGTTACACTTTGTCATGTAAGAAATCAGCAAATTTCAAATCAGTAATTTGAGTTTCTTGCATTTTTTTTAAAATTCATGGGTCGCTAAAAGTCTATGAGGGACTACTTAAGTCCAACGGAGGAATTCCTTTGTTAAGTGAATTAAGAGTACTTGAAGCAATCGCCCCTGATGTGCTAGAGGTTGTCAAAAAGAGATATCGCATTATGCAGAATATTTTTTGGATGCAACCAATCGGTCGAAGAAACTTAGCTGATTCATTAGGTCTTACCGAGCGAGTATTACGTGGGGAGACGGATTATCTTAGAGATCAGCGTTTGATTGATGCAACGAAGAGCGGCATGTTATTAACTGAAAAGGGCGAGGGGCTGTTACAGCATTTAGAACTATTGATGGAACAGTTTACCGGAATGGATCAGTTAGAAAAACAACTTGCTTCACTTTTTAAGATCGAACGATGCTTGATCGTTTCTGGTAACAGTGATGAGCAGGAAAAGGTAATTGGTGAATTTGGTGAGTTAGTTGATGAGGCTTTGCAGCGTCAACTGCCAGAAGGCCGAAATATTATCGCAGTGATGGGCGGAACTACGATGGCGGAAGTTGCCAGACATGTCAGTCCATTAGAAACAGTCAAACGACATAATCTTTTTGTTCCAGCTAGAGGAGGTATCGGCGAAGCCGTATCAATTCAAGCAAATTCAGTCAGTGCCTTGATGGCAGCCAATGCTCATGGGGAGCATCGTGCATTATATGTCCCAGAGCAATTAAGCGAAGAGGCGTATCATACTCTGCTGAAAGAACCTTCTATCAGAAGTGTCTTGGCGATGATTAAAGAAGCCAATTGTGTAGTTCACAGTATTGGCCGAGCATTGCACATGGCAGCAAGACGAAAAATGTCTGAAGATGAGATTGTTCGTCTGAAACAAAAAAATGCCGTTGCAGAATCCTTTGGGTACTTTTTTGACGAGAACGGAGAGATCGTTCATAAGGTGCCGCGTATCGGATTATCCTTAGAGGATATTCAAAAGATGCCGACGATTCTTGCAGTCGCTGGTGGCAAGAGTAAAGCCAAAGCCATTACAGCGTATATGAAAAATGCTCCACAACAAACGTGGCTCATCACCGATGAAGCTGCGGCAAACGAGATTTTAAAAGGGACATCCCCTTTAAAATAAATATATTTTTTGATTCCATAAGGAGGAAATCTTAAATGACAGTAAAAGTTGGAATTAACGGATTTGGACGTATCGGACGCTTAGCATTCCGCCGTATCCAAGATGTAGAAGGATTGGAAGTTGTAGCTATCAACGACTTAACAGACGCTAAAATGTTGGCTCACTTGTTAAAATATGATACAACTCAAGGTCGCTTTAACGGAACTGTTGAAGTTCACGAAGGTTCATTCAACGTGAACGGCAAAGAAGTTAAGGTTCTTGCTAACCGCAACCCTGAAGAATTACCTTGGGGAGAACTAGGAGTAGATATCGTATTAGAATGTACTGGATTCTTCACTTCAAAATCTGCTGCTGAAAAACATTTAACAGCTGGTGCTAAACGTGTTGTTATCTCAGCTCCTGGTGGTAACGATGTTCCAACAATCGTTTACAACACTAACCACGAAACTTTAACTGGTGACGAAACAGTTATCTCTGGTGCTTCATGTACTACTAACTGTTTAGCTCCTATGGCTAAAACTTTAAATGACGAATTTGGCGTTGTTGAAGGCTTAATGACAACTATCCACGCTTACACTGGTGACCAAATGACTCTTGATGGACCTCACCCTAAAGGCGACTTCCGTCGTGCGCGTGCTGCTGCAGCAAACATCGTGCCTAACTCAACTGGTGCTGCTAAAGCAATCGGTCTAGTTATTCCTGAATTAAACGGTAAATTAGACGGAGCTGCTCAACGTGTTCCTGTTCCAACAGGTTCATTAACTGAATTAGTAACAGTTCTTGACAAAAAAGTTACCGTTGATGAAGTAAATGCAGCAATGAAAGCAGCTGCTAACGAATCATTCGGTTACAACACTGACGAAATCGTTTCTTCAGATATCGTAGGTATGACTTACGGTTCATTATTTGACGAAACTCAAACTAAAGTTATGACTGTTGGCGACCAACAATTAGTTAAAACAGTTGCTTGGTATGACAATGAAATGTCATACACTGCTCAATTAGTTCGTACTTTAGAATATTTCGCAAACCTATAAGATTTATTTTAAACGAAAAAGAACATTGTCTGAACAAGGCGGGGAAGCGACGCGCTTCTCCGTTTTTTTCGTAAGTTTATCATTGGCTCTTTTGTCAAAAAGAGTTGTATAATAATAAAGATTTAAAAAAATTATTTGGAGGTTTTCTTTCATGGCAAAAATGACAGTTAAAGATCTTGACTTGAAAGACAAGAAAGTTTTAGTTCGTGTGGACTTTAACGTTCCTGTTAAGGATGGCGTGATTACTGATGACACTCGTATCAAAGCGGCGTTACCAACAATCAACTACATTTTAGAACAAGGCGGCAAAGCAATTTTGTTCTCTCACCTAGGTCGTGTGAAAACAGAAGAAGATAAAGCTGGCAAATCATTAAAACCAGTTGCTGAACGTTTAAGCGAATTATTGGGTAAAAATGTAACGTTTGTACCTGAAACTCGTGGCTCTGAATTGGAATCAGCAATCGCAGACATGAAAGACGGCGACGTGGTTGTCTTTGAAAACACTCGTTTTGAAGATATCGACGGTAAAAAAGAAAGCGGAAATGACGCTGAATTGGGTAAATACTGGGCTTCATTAGGCGATGTATTCGTTAATGACGCATTTGGTACGGCTCACCGTGCGCACGCTTCAAACGTAGGTATCGCTTCTACTGGAATTCCAACTGTTGCTGGATTCTTAATGGAAAAAGAAATTAAATTCATCGGCGAAGCTGTGGAAGAACCTAAACGCCCGATGGTTGCGATCTTAGGTGGCGCGAAAGTTTCTGACAAAATCGGCGTAATCAAAAACTTGATTCCTAAAGCTGACAAAATCTTAATCGGCGGCGGAATGACTTATACATTCTACAAAGCTAAAGGCATGGAAATCGGTAACTCATTAGTTGAAGCTGATAAAGTGGATTTGGCGAAAGAATTGATCGAAGCAGCTGGCGACAAATTAGTTTTACCAGTTGACTCAATCACAGCGGCTGAATTCTCAAACGATGTTCCAACTGAAGAACATACTGGTGATGTTCCTGCTGGACAAATGGGTCTTGACATTGGACCAGAATCAATCGCTTTATTCGCTCAAACATTAGAAGGCGCTAAAACAGTTGTTTGGAACGGACCTATGGGTGTGTTCGAAATGAGCAACTTCGCTCGCGGAACAATCGGTGTTTGTGAAGCAATCGCTAACTTGAAAGATGCTACAACAATCATCGGTGGTGGGGACTCTGCAGCTGCAGCTGAACAACTTGGCTTTGCTGACAAATTCACTCACATCTCAACTGGTGGCGGTGCAAGTCTTGAATTACTAGAAGGTAAAGAATTACCAGGTCTTGCAGCAATCAACGACAAATAATCAGAAAAGTATTTCGAGCTCGTTCAGCTCTCAAGCAGTAAGTAGGCACTGTTCTACATTAGCTCCGCTTATTGTTGAAGAGAGCTAGCTCGTAATACTAGACAATAAAAATTCAAAAAGGAGTTTTTTTAAATGCGTAAACCAATTATCGCTGGTAACTGGAAAATGAATTTAACTGCATCAGAAGCAAAAGATTTTGCTGAAGCAGTGAAAAACAACATTCCTGCTAATGATAAAGTAGATTCAGTGATCGGGTCTCCTGCTTTATTCTTACAAGAATTAGTTGAAGCAGCTAAAGGCACTGACTTAAAAATCTCTGCTCAAAACTGCTACTGGGAAAATGCTGGAGCATTCACTGGTGAAACTTCACCTGCCGCTTTAGCTGATCTTGGTGTGGATTATGTCATCATCGGCCATTCAGAACGTCGTGAATACTTCCACGAAACAGACGAAGAAATCAACAAAAAAGCCAAAGCGATCTTTGCTAACGGCATGTTGCCAATTCTTTGCTGCGGTGAGTCTTTAGAAACCTATGAAGCTGGCAAAACAGCTGAATGGATCGAAGGACAAATCAAAGCTGGCTTAGCTGACCTTTCTGCTGAACAAGTTTCAAGCATGGTCATTGCTTATGAACCAATCTGGGCTATCGGTACTGGTAAATCTGCGGACGCACAAATTGCTGATGAAATCTGCGGCGTTGTTCGTTCAACAGTTGAAGGTATCTACGGCAAAGAAGTTTCTGAAGCTGTTCGTATCCAATACGGCGGTTCTGTGAAACCTGAAAACATCGCTGAATACATGGCAAAAGAAAACGTTGACGGTGCTTTAGTCGGCGGAGCAAGCTTGAAAGCTGACTCATTCTTAGCTTTATTAGAAGGCGCAAAATAATTTTTATAGAAAATTGCGGCTTTTGTTTGCAACTGCCGGCGATTTTCACTAATATTGGTTATAAGGGTTTTTAACCCTTTAATAAAAACAAATTTTAAAGGAGAGACAAAACATGTCAATTATCTCAGACGTTTACGCACGCGAAGTCCTAGACTCACGTGGTAACCCAACAATCGAAGTAGAAGTTTATACAGAAGACGGCGCATTCGGCCGCGGTATGGTTCCTTCAGGTGCTTCAACTGGTGAATACGAAGCCGTTGAATTACGTGATGGCGACAAAGCTCGTTACGGCGGTAAAGGTGTTACTAAAGCAGTTGATAATGTAAACAACATCATCGCTGAAGCAATCATCGGCTACGACGTACGTGACCAAGCTGCTATTGATGCTGCTATGATCGAATTAGATGGCACTCCTAACAAAGGTAAATTAGGTGCGAACGCTATTCTTGGTGTTTCTATTGCTGTTGCTCGTGCAGCTGCTGACTTCTTAGAAATCCCATTGTACAACTACCTTGGCGGATTCAATACAAAAGTTTTGCCTACTCCTATGATGAATATCATCAATGGTGGATCACATGCTGATAACTCTATCGACTTCCAAGAATTTATGATCATGCCTGTTGGCGCTCCTACATTCAAAGAAGCTTTACGTTATGGTGCAGAAGTATTCCACGCTTTAGCTTCAATCTTAAAAGCTAAAGGTCTTGCTACTTCAGTTGGTGACGAAGGAGGATTCGCTCCTAACCTTGGTTCTAACGAAGAAGGTTTTGAAGTAATCATCGAAGCAATTGAAAAAGCTGGCTATGTACCTGGTAAAGACATCGTTCTTGCTATGGATGCTGCTTCTTCAGAATTCTACGACAAAGAAAAAGGTGTTTACGTTTTAGCTGATTCAGGCGAAGGCGAAAAAACAACTGAAGAAATGATCGCATTCTACGAATCATTAGTTGCTAAATACCCAATCATCTCAATCGAAGACGGCTTAGACGAAAACGACTGGGAAGGTACTAAGAAATTAACTGAAGCTTTAGGCGATAAAGTTCAATTAGTTGGTGACGACTTGTTTGTTACAAACACTGAAAAATTAGCTAAAGCAATCGATATGGGCGTTGCAAACTCAATCCTTATCAAAGTTAACCAAATCGGTACTTTAACAGAAACATTCAACGCTATCGAAATGGCTAAAGAAGCGGGCTACACTGCAGTTGTCTCTCACCGTTCTGGTGAAACAGAAGATTCAACAATCTCTGATATTGCTGTTGCAACAAATGCTGGTCAAATCAAAACTGGTTCTCTTTCACGTACTGACCGTATTGCTAAATACAATCAATTATTACGTATCGAAGACCAATTGGGTGATGTTGCAGAATACAAAGGAATCAAATCTTTCTACAACTTAAAAAACAACCCATTCATCGCTAAATAGTAGTGAATAAAAAGCTGTGAGGAATTTCCTCACAGCTTTTTTATTTACTCTTGATGCAATGCTTGAAGTGCATGTGCAACAGTTGGGTGTTGAATGGGGCAATTGGTTTGTTTCTCCCATAACTGCTGGAATTGCTTTTCTACTTCAGGCTGCATGGAAGTGAAGACCAGTTTTTGGTTTTTCAATCGTGCTACAGAGAAATAATCAGCAAATGTGTCAAGGGCTGTTACATCGATACTTGGTACTCCGCGAAGGGAAAAGATGATTCCTTCTTTGTCCACCACTTGGTCTAACTCTTGTTTCAATTGACTCGCAGACATGAAGAATAATGGCCCGGTGATGTAGATGACTGCCCAATCAGAGCTTACATCAGAATGAGGCAGTGCCATTCTTTGCCAATCAATTTCTTCAGTGACGATAGAAATTCGAGCACTTTTTGCAATAAAGAAAATGCATCCGCAAATAACACCGATGACAATCGCGATGCTCAAATCAAAGATAATCGTACTAAGCATTGTTACAAAAAACAAAAGGATGGCTGTTCGATTTTTTTGCTGAATCATCGTTTTTATCGTCGTCCATTCATGCATTCGCCAGCTGGTTATCAGTAGAACACTGGCAAGAGCTGCCATAGGAATTTGGGACATGATCGGAGCAAAAATGATCATAGAAAGAAATAGAAAAAGTGCATGGAAAATTCCTGCCAAACGTGTCTGAGCGCCTGATTTTATCGCGACACTGGTTCTTGCAATTGCCGCTGTTGCTGGTATACCACCGAAAAAAGGTAGAATCATATTGCCGATTCCTTGAGCGATCAGTTCTTGATTACTGTCGAGATCTTTGCCTGTCATGCGACCAGCAGAGGCACCGCAAAGCAAGCTTTCGATCATACCCAGCATCGCGATACTGACAGCAGGGAAGAATAATTGTTTGATCAGAGAGAAGTTAAGCGTTGCTATATGGAGCCGTTCTCCTGTTAATAAGGATGTCGGAATTTTCCCGACCTTTGCAACAGGAAGCTGGAAAAGAATAGAAGCAAATGTGGCTAAAATAATTGCAACGAGTGACGCTGGTAAAAATTGGCTCCATTTCTTGGGATAAAAAACTAAGAATAACAAAACGATGATGCCCAATAGAAGAGTCGGTAAATCTGGCGTAAAATTAAAGCGATAGCTCATCAATTTTGCTAAAGCACTATCTCCAACGGAGGTCGTACCGAAAAAGTTATCAATTTGTCCTAGAGCAATAATGATAGCAATTCCTGAAGTAAAACCTGTGATAACAGGTGAAGGAATGAAGGAGGTGAGATTTCCCAGCTTGAATAAGCCTGCAATCAATAAAATGGCACCTGCAATAAAAGTAGCAACTAAGACACCAGCTAAACCCTGGGTAGCAATAATCCCCATGAGAATGGCGGCCATAGCGCCTGTTGGTCCAGAAATTTGGTAAAAGCCCCCGGAAAGACTGCCGATCACAATTCCTGCGATAATGGCTGTGATCATCCCGGCTGCCGCATCGGCTCCGCTAGAAACTCCAAAAGCCAATGCAAGCGGTAGTGCTACAGCAGCGACAGTTAATCCCGCTAATAGGTCCTTTTGAAGCTTCGCCTTGGAATAATGGCGAAACTCCTGTTGTAATAAATTTTTATAACGCTTAATCTTAAAACACTCCTTTTTCAAAATACGATAAAAGCCCGTTAAACAACGGGCTTTAGTAAAGATTTAAACACCTCTTTTACTATAAAATAGTAGCAATAAAAGCACAATGGTTTTTTTATCATTTTTAAAGCAGGTAGCGCTTTTTTGCAGAGATTCAGCATTTTTCATGGTACTTTGATATACTAGATTCAAAAGAGAGATCTATGAGGAAGTGAGAAAGATGGCAAAAGATGAATTACAGCAGCATTTAGACAAAGGTCGTTTTGGCGCGGCACGCGTGAATCCAGACGAACAAAGAAAATATTTGGGGACATTTCGTGAACGTTGTTTTGCAAGTATGACGATAAAAGAGATGAGAAATCAACAGGATCGCGAGCACCTGATTTCGGAAATCCAAAAGTATCCTGAAGGAAAGCTGTTGATAAATGGGGCAGTTGATGGGAATTTACAGAATGAGTTTATTGCTCTAGCTTCTAAAAATTCTGTTGACTTCACGATCGTTAATGATGCTACCGTAGATTCGGAAGAAAGTATTGGGGTATTATTAGTGACCGATCATGCGGTGAATCAAGAAATTATCGACATCGAAGAAAAATATTCGTCTCAAAATGACAATGAAACAGTTGAAACAAAGCCAAAGAAGAGCTTTTTCGGTAGATTGTTTGATTAAATAACTGTAAGCAACGAAAAATTACAGTTGACATTTTCTCGAAGTGTCGCTATTATATTGCTTGGGCACCCTTTTAGTAGGGTCAAGTGTTTAGTGAATTCAAAGCTCCCTATTCGATTGGATAGGGAGCTTTCTTTGTTTTTTCTAGACGTTTCCTGCAAATTAGTATGAAGGAGTTTTTTCATTTATGACAAAGTATATTTTTGTAACTGGCGGCGTAGTTTCATCAATAGGTAAAGGGATCGTAGCAGCATCTTTAGGTCGTTTGCTTAAAAATCGAGGATTGAAAGTGACGATTCAAAAATTCGATCCATATATCAATGTCGATCCGGGTACGATGAGTCCATACCAACACGGAGAAGTTTTTGTAACAGATGATGGTGCTGAAACGGACTTAGACTTAGGTCACTATGAACGTTTTATCGACATCAACTTAAATCAATACTCCAACGTAACGACAGGAAAAATCTATTCAGAGGTTATTCGCAAAGAACGTAAAGGTGAATACTTAGGGGCAACTGTCCAAGTAATCCCCCATATCACCAATGAAATTAAATCAAAAATCATGCGTGCGGCGAAGATGACAGACTCAGACGTGATCATAACGGAAGTCGGCGGAACGGTTGGGGATATCGAATCCTTGCCATTCTTAGAAGCGTTGCGCCAAATGAAAGCAGAAGTTGGCGCGGATAATGTAATGTATATCCATACTACATTGATCCCTTACTTAAAAGCAGCGGGTGAAATGAAAACCAAACCGACACAACACAGCGTAAAAGAGTTACGTGGTTTGGGAATCCAACCAAATATTTTAGTTGTCCGTACAGAATCACCGGTTTCTCAAAGTACCAAGAATAAATTGGCTCAATTCTGTGATGTAGCGCCAGAAGCAGTGATTGAATCTCGCGATGTTGAAACTCTTTATTCTATTCCTTTAGCGTTACAAGCACAAGGAATGGATCAAATCGTTTGTGATCATTTAAAAATCGATGCACCTGTAGCTGATATGACGGAATGGCGTGCATTGGAAGAAAAAGTTCTGAACCTTAAGAAGAAGGTCAAAATTGCTTTAGTTGGGAAATATGTGGAACTGCCAGATGCTTACATCTCCGTAGTTGAAGCATTAAAACATTCTGGTTTTGCTTATGATTCAGATATCGAAGTGGAATGGATTCAATCTCAAGATGTTACACGAGAAAATGTTGCGGAAGTGCTAGGCGATGCGGATGGTATCTTGGTTCCTGGCGGATTTGGCGATCGTGGGATCGAAGGGAAAATCGAAGCGATTCGTTATGCTCGTGAAAATGATGTGCCATTCTTAGGAATTTGTCTAGGGATGCAAATGGCATGTGTAGAATTTGCCCGCAATGTGGCTGGCTTGGAACAAGCGGATTCAGCAGAAACAGTGCCAGACACACCAAACAATATTATCGATTTGATGGCGGATCAAGAAAACGTTGAAAACTTAGGTGGAACGTTACGTCTTGGTTTGTATCCATGTAAATTGAAAAAAGGCAGCAAAACTGCTGCTGCGTATGGAAACGAAGAGGTGATTCAAGAACGTCACCGTCATCGTTATGAGTTCAACAACCAATACCGTCAATTATTTGAAGACAAGGGACTCGTTTTCTCAGGAGTTTCTCCTGACAATCGTTTGGTTGAAATTGTTGAAATTCCAGAAAATAAATTCTTCGTGGGCTGTCAATTCCATCCTGAATTGATCTCTCGTCCAAATCGTCCTCAACCATTGATCAAAGCCTTCGTAGGTGCGTCATTGGAAAGTAAAGAAGCAAAATAGTAATTTTGACTGAAAGGCATAGACGCCTTTCAGTTTTTTTATATTAAAAAAGCAAAAAAGTTGAAATGTAAAGGTTTTATCGGATGGTTAGCAGTAGCAAAGATGGGAAAACTTTGATAGAATTAACACGTTAGTTAAGCATGGCTTAACCAAATAGTAAAAAACCTTAGGAGGAATTTTTTATGCCAGTAGTATCAGGAGCAGAATTCTTAAAAGCTGCACGTAAAGGCGGATATGCAGTTGGTGGATTCAACACAAACAATTTAGAATGGACTCAAGCAATTCTAAAGGCTGCAGAAGCTAAAAAAGCACCCGTTCTTATCCAAACTTCAATGGGCGCAGCAAAATACATGGGCGGATACAAAGTTGCTAAAGACATCATCACTGATTTAGTAGACTCAATGGGTATCACTGTACCAGTTGCAATCCACTTAGACCATGGTGACTATGAAGCTGCTTTAGAATGTATCGAAGTTGGCTACACTTCAATCATGTTTGATGGTTCTCATCTTCCATTTGAAGAAAACTTGAAATTGGCTAAAGACGTTGTTGAAAAAGCTCACGCTAAAGGTATCTCTGTTGAGTGTGAAGTTGGTTCAATCGGTGGTGAAGAAGACGGAATCATCGGTGCTGGTGAATTAGCTGACATCGACGAATGTGTACAAATGGTTGCTACAGGTATCGACTACTTAGCATGCGGTATCGGTAACATTCATGGTGTATACCCTGAAAACTGGAAAGGTCTTGCATTTGACCACTTACAAGCGATCGCTGATGCTGTAGGTAACGATGTTCCTTTAGTATTACACGGTGGATCAGGTATTCCTCAAGAACAAATCCAAAAAGCAATCTCAATGGGTGTTTCTAAAGTCAACGTTAACACTGAATTCCAATTATCATTTGCTAAAGCAACTCGTGAATACATCGAAGCTGGCAAAGATAAAGAAGGAAAAGGCTTTGACCCTCGTAAATTGTTAGCACCAGGTGTTGCTGCAATCGTTAAAGATGCTGAAGAACATATTGACTGGTTTGGTTCAGCTAACAAAGCTTAATTAGATTCTTTTAGTCTCGGAGCAACTGTTCCGAGGCTTTTTTTGTACAATCAATTTATTGAAGGTTTTCACGGAGAAGTTCTCTACTGCTTTTGTAAGTAGTTAAAAAACTAAAAATTTTAAAAATACAAATAATTTCACCGAAGTAAGAATGCTTGGAGATAAAAAATAGCTACCTGATATCCGAATCTAATTGAAGCATGAAAAAGCTGCTTATTTTCTTGTGAGATTTGAGAAAGCTTCCTTTTTATACAGGCAATAATATGCTAGAATGGATAATGGTCTATAAACTTCAAAATAATTAATTAGGTGAAAATAAATGAGAAAAATCGAAATTCATGGTGGAAAGCCATTATCAGGTAATATTACAATCAGCGGCGCGAAAAACAGCGCGGTCGCATTAATTCCAGCAGCAATTATGGCGGATTCGCCAGTAACTTTAGAAGGTGTTCCAGACATTCAAGACGTGCATTCCTTGATCGAGATTTTAGAGATTATGGGAGCAAAAGTGTCTTTTGAAGATAATCGAATGGTGATTGATCCAAGCAATGTTGTTTCAATCCCGATGCCAAGCGGCAAAATCAATTCATTGCGTGCTTCTTATTATTTCATGGGTGCTTTATTGGGCAAATTCGGTGAAGCAGTTGTCGGCTTACCAGGTGGATGTTTCCTAGGACCTCGTCCGATTGACCTGCATATCAAAGGATTTGAGAGTTTAGGTGCGGAAGTTTCGAATGAACATGGCGTGATCTATTTGCGAACAGATGAAGACGGCTTAAGTGGGGATCGTATCTTTATGGATGTGGTTTCCATTGGTGCGACGATCAATGTGATGCTTGCTGCGGTAAAAGCTAAAGGCAAAACGATTATCGAAAATGCTGCCAAAGAACCTGAAATTATTGATGTTGCAACATTATTGAATAATATGGGTGCGAAGATTCGCGGTGCTGGTACGGACGAGATTCGAATCGAAGGAGTCGAGGAATTGCATGGCTGTGTCCATTCAATCATTCCTGACCGGATCGAAGCAGGGACTTATTTGGCCTTGGCTGCTGCGATGGGCGAAGGGGTAACTGTTCATAATGTGATCTATGAGCACATCGAAAGCTTTATCGCAAAACTAGAAGAAATTGGTGTGGAAATGAATATCTCAGAAGACAGTATTGAAGTGCTGCCGTCTAAGAACTTAAAAACGGTCGATGTCACAACATCTCCATACCCAGGCTTTGCAACGGACTTGCAGCAGCCAATCACACCGCTATTATTAAAAGCCCAAGGGACAGCTGAAATCGTTGATACGATTTATTCAAAACGGGTAAATCATATACCAGAATTAGTCCGCATGGGCGCTGATGCTCGCGTGGAAGGCAACTTGATCGTATTAAATGGCTCGAACAAATTACATGGTGCAGAAGTAGTAGCTTCTGATTTACGTGCAGGTGCTTGTTTAGTTATCGCTGGATTAATGGCAGAAGGCAAAACCACGATTTTTAATGTAGAATACATTTTACGAGGCTATGATCATATTATTGAAAAACTGACAGCTCTTGGTGCTACTATCGAAATGATCGACGAGGAAGAGGCGGAATAATGAGCGATTATTTAACAATGGCGGAACTTGAAAACAAGACGCTAAAAGAAATTTATGCTTATGCAAAAGACTTTAAAATTCCTTATTATAGTCAAATGAACAAAAAGGAATTATCGCTGGCTGTGATTCGAGCACAGGCAGAAAAACAAGGCTTCTTTTATATGGAAGGTGTCTTGGATATTGTTGGACAAGACGGTTACGGCTTTTTGCGTCCGATCAATTATGGATCAAGTGCGGAAGATATCTATATTTCTTCCTCACAGATTCGTCGTTTTGGTTTGCGAAACGGAGACAAAGTGGCGGGAAAAGCTCGTCCGCCAAAAGAATCAGAGCGTTATTATGGTTTGATGCATGTGGAAAGTGTTAATGGTAAAGATCCAGAAGAAGCCAAAGAACGTCCGCATTTTCCTGCATTAACAGCTCTTTATCCTGAGAAACAATTAGTTTTAGAAACAACTCCCGGTCGTTTGTCTACACGAATGATCGACATCTTCTCACCGGTAGGATTTGGTCAACGTGGCTTAATCGTTGCACCGCCTAAAGCCGGAAAAACAACAATCCTGAAAGAAATCGCCAATGGTATTACTGATAACTATCCCGATGTGGAACTGATTGTTCTCTTAATTGACGAACGTCCAGAAGAAGTGACGGACTTAGAACGCAGCGTGAAGGGCGATGTGGTTTATTCAACCTTTGATCAACAGCCACAAAATCATACTCGGGTATCCGAATTAGTTTTAGAACGCGCGATGCGTTTAGTCGAAGATAAGCGTGATGTAGTCATTTTGATGGATAGTATCACTCGGTTGGCTCGTGCTTATAACTTAGTCGTTCCCCCAAGCGGTCGGACATTAAGCGGCGGGATCGATCCAGCTGCGTTATATAAGCCAAAGAAATTCTTTGGTGCCGCTCGTAATATTGAAGAAGGCGGAAGTTTAACGATTTTAGCAACTGCGTTAGTTGATACCGGTAGCCGGATGGATGATGTCATCTATGAAGAGTTCAAGGGAACCGGGAACCTAGAATTACAATTATCTCGAGAATTATCCGAACGTCGAATCTTCCCTGCCATTGACATCAAGAAATCAGGTACACGTAAAGAAGAATTATTAATGGCACCATCTCGTTTGGAGGAAATCTTTAAGCTACGTAATAATATGACTGGCGACTCCTTAGAATATACGTCACAATTTGTTAATTTCTTGAAAAAGACAAAGAATAACGACCAAGTTTTCAAAGCTTTCAAAGATGTTTCATTCGGGGGAAAAACCGTGCGAAGAAATCAAAAAAGATAATTGCATTGTCGAATCATTCATGATAGTATATTCATGTTGCAAATTGCAAAAATAACTCTGAACCAGCAAATGATTCAGGGCAAAGGAGCGAAAAAACTATGAAACAAGGAATTCATCCAGAATATCATCCAGTTGTGTTTATGGACTCAACTACAGGTTTCAAATTCTTGTCAGGTTCTACTAAAACTTCACAAGAAACAGTTGAATGGGAAGACGGAAACACTTACCCAGTAATCCGTGTCGAAGTTACTTCAGACTCTCATCCATTCTATACTGGACGTCAAAAATTCACTCAAGCAGATGGACGTGTCGATCGTTTCAACAAGAAATACGGTCTCAAAGACGCCAACGCAGAGGAAAAATAAAAATTCTGTTCAAACAGACTTTAGCGAGCTTTCTATATTGGGAGCTCGTTTTTTGTGTATTCAAAAAAATTGATTTGTTGGAATACCTCAAAGATTATTTTTGTTATACTGGTACTGTGTTTAATGAACGTTTAAAATGATTAGGCGAGGTGCGAAAATGATTATCAATTCATCGAAGAAGGCATTACCTTTATTTAATCAGCTACCTGAAGTGGCGGATAAAAAACGGGCGAGAAGTTTTTCAGATAAGAACCCGCTTTTTTCTTGGCATGCCAATTACTTCAATGTTAAACGAAAGAAAGTTTTATTATTGGTTAATGATTTGACGTATTTTCCGATTGTATTAATCGGAATCGACGCTCAAACTAAGAAGCAGTTAGGGAAAATTATTCCCGCAGCAATCGAAGAAGTATTCCAGACTGCTGGAATTCCTCAGACAAAAATTGCTGAATATCTTGATTTGGCTGGTGATATAGAGGTAAGTGCCGGATATAATCGTGTGATTACTGGAATCATTAATAACATGATCACATCCATGGAATATCATGGAACGTTTAATTTGGATATATTGGTGGATGTTAAGCATAGTCTTTACTTAGCAGATTCTTCTTATAAAAGTGAGTTTCCGCTAGATAATTTACGAGAAGTTTTTAAGAAGCCCTTAGTTCTTCACGATGTTTCGCAAGAAGATGTAGAGAAAAAATATGTGGTAGAAAAAAATTGGAAAAGTCTAGCTGACTTCAAAATAGTTGATTTTTCTGATGAAGAATATGATTCGGCGTTGGCAAACAATCGCTTGATTCTTGCAGCGTTTCAACAATACCTTGAACAGCATGAAAAATTAACAAAGAAGACCGTAAATAAGCATCTAACCAATATTGAAGATTATCTCAGCGGGTATTTAATTTTTTATGGCTATGATTTAGCAGTATCTAATTTTGAGGTGATTAGCGACTTCTTTAGTTGGGGAGCTAGAAAAAATGTCTGGATCAGTGAAAGTGCGGTTAAGAAGGCCGGCTCATCTATGAAGAAGTTCTATCAATTTTTGATTGCAGCTGGGGAAGTGAATGAATCAGCTATGCCGGAGATTCGAGAGCAACTCGAAATTGGCGTGGATGATGGGATCATGACACTAGAAATGATGGATGATTGGTATTAGTCTATAAATTTTATAAGTCTAAGAAGAAAAGCGAGTTCTTCTTAGGCTTATTTTTTTGCTGGTTAATCCTATGTCAGATTAATTGTTGAATAGGAAAAATTTTGATATGTTTGGTTAGTAGAATAATCTATCGATGAAATCAGGTGGAATGAAAATGTATAAGAAGAGTTGCGGGATTATTGTTTTGTTGTGTCTTTTTTCGCTTTTTTCTGTAAAAGTAGAAGCCGCGCATCAGGGACTGACTATCGAGCAGCAGAAGGAAGCGCTTGAGCGCTATCCTCATTTTTATCAGGCGGCATTTTCTGACAAAGAGGAGAATACTGATTTTGGTATGTATAAGATTCCAGGACTATATGAGACGAAATCACTTAATCTGGGAACGAATGGGATTGTTAATAGTCGTACAATGACACCGCAGGGAATAGCCGTGACAGAAAAATATTTATTGATTTCAGCATACAGTCACGATCATCAGGATCATTCCGTAATCTACGTATTAGATCGTCAAACCCATCGTTATATTAAGACAGTCGTCTTGCCGGGACGGCCGCATCTTGGCGGGATAGCCTATGATCCAAAGCATAAACGAGTGTGGGTCACAACTGGTGGACCGCTTGCCGGTCTGGCGTCCATTGATTTGAAGGAGTTAGAAGACTATCAGCTTAAAAAGGACAGTGTCATTTCATACCATCAGCAACTAGCATTAAAAGAAGTGTCTCATGCTTCTGCGCTGACGTATACATCTGGTGTTTTGGTTGTTGGCTATTTTACTTTGAATGAATATGGACGCATGGCGACTTATCGGTTAAACGATCAGGGAGATTTAACGATTGCTTCACATGAAAAGATCTCTAGTTTTGATCAAGGAGAAAGGGTGCATTCAGGCGTAACACCTGTTCCTGCATCGCAATTTGCTCGTTCTTTGGGTTCGTGGAAAACGCTGGATATGATTCAAGGCTTGACTTTTTATCAAGATTATTTATTGATGTCTCAGTCTTGGGGACCTGATCGTCCAGGTAAAATTTACTTCTTTAACCTGGATAAAGTGGATAAATTTTTCTCGTTTAAGGATGCAGAATTTTCCATCGATACACCGCCGTATGTCGAACAAATTACAGCGGTAGATGATCAGCTGTATACACTTTTTGAAGGTGGGGCGTGGCCTTACCGAACGAGAAATCCAGTATTAGTTGATCACGTTATCCAATTAACGATCAAGGAGTTACTTTCTAAATAGCTTGCTGCTGGACAAAGCTTCCTTTTTATTAACGTATCTGAAAGCCAAAGTTATCTGGAGTTTCCTATCTTGGAAACTCTCAGACTGTAGACAAAAGACGTCTCGAACTCGTAATTTGAGTTTGAGACGTCTTTTTATCTGATTTCTTTCGAAATTTTGAACAAAAAAATAAAGGCTCCTTGCCTTTCCATAGCCAGGTGGCTAATTTCTTTAAATTCATTGCAGCAAACACTAGCATCGTATGCGTCGCGACTTTTTCCAAGCCTCGATACTTGGTCCAACGCATCCCATGCTTTTCTTTTGCATCCGCAAATATTCGTTCAATCGTTTGTTTCCGTTTTTTGTAAATTGATTTATTCAGATCCGTTAGGCGAAGATGTTCCACTTCATCCATCAGATCTCCCCAAACATGTCTCGTGATGACTCGTTGATGATTTTTACTTTTGGTACATTGGTTTAGCAGAGGACAGTTCACACATTCTTTTGGATTGGATTTGTATTCTCGGTACCCTTCTCGATTAACCGTTGAAAAAGCGAGCATTTGATCTTGCGGACAAATGTAACAATCATAATACTCGTCATAGAGAAACTCGTTTTTTGATAATACCCCCTTTTTCCCTTTGGGCCTTGAATAAGGCAAACAAGGTCGAAGGTTCAAATGAGTCAAAAAGTGAACAAACTTAGGTGTCTTATACCCAGCATCAGCGACAACACAGTTGATTTCAGGAAAAAGTCTCTTCGATTGTTTGACGAGCTGAAAGGCGACTTGACTGTCATGAATATTTCCAGGAGTGATGATTGTGCTAAGAATAAATCCGTTGTCGTCGCATGAAGTATGGGCAGAATAAGCAAATTGTTTTTCTCGTTCGCCTTTGACGTAGTAGCCGCTTTCCGGATCAGCCTTACTTATTTTTCTTTCTTTCAGCTTCACTTCCTTTTCTAAGTCCAAAGTAAAAGGGCGTTTTCCGGCCTCTATTCGTTGACGATTGATCTCATCTTCTAATTCATCCTGATAGGCTTTCGCTTCATCATGGGTCATTTCTTTCGTAAACTTATGTTTATTGGCGTTAGCTTTGATGTGGGTAGAATCAAGATACAAATTATCCTCTGTTACAAAACCTGCTTTAACTGCTTGTTCTAAAATATAGGCAAAAATATCCTCAAACACCGTCGTTTCTCTAAATCGGCGGACATAATTCTTTCCAAAAGTTGAGAAATGGGGGATTTTCTCCTCGAAGGAATAGCCTAAAAACCAGCGGTAAGCGACATTGGTATCGACTTCCTTAATGGTTTGTCGCATGGAACGGATACCGAATAAATACTGAATAAACACCAATTTGATCAGAATCACTGGATCGATACTTGGGCGACCTAAATCGGAGTAAGTGGCTTCGACGATTGGATAAATAAATTCAAAATCAAGCGCGGCATCAATCTTTCGAACGAGATGATCTTGAGGAACTAGATCATCAATCGTAAGCATCGCAAATTGATTTCTACCATTCGTATTGTTTTTAGACATCATAACTATCACTCCTTGCATTCGTTTTCATAAATCTATTATAAAAGAAAAGACTGTAGACATCATCCATAAAATGGACTTTGTCTACAGTCTGGGAGTTTCCTATCTTGGAAACTCTTTTTTAATACGCCCTAATCATGAAACGTGTTTCAAATCGTGAAACGAGTTGAGTTGTAAGCGGTATCTGTTTATTTTTAGAAAAGTGCCTCGTATACTGAACACATCATAAAACAAAGGAGATAGAATGATGAAAGCGAAAATCATGGATAGCATGCAAAAGTTTTCAAAAGCCATGTTTGTTCCTGTGTTGATCTTACCGATCGCCGGTATTTTAATTGCGATTGGAAACGTTTTTACGAATCCGCGTTTGATCGAGAAATTTGGCTTTTTAGATAATCCGATCACAATGGGATTCGGTAGTATCTTGTCCGCAGCTTTGCTGCCAGTGTTAACAAATCTTGGAGTGATTTTTTGTGTAGGAATTGCTCTAGGATTAGCCAATAAGAAAAAAGCGGAAGCTGCGTTTACTGCATTACTTGGGTATCTAGTTTTCTTATATGCAATGAACAAATTTATGGAATTAAGAGATATGCTAGTCGCACCAGATCAATTACAAGGATCGGGACAGGCATTAGTCTTAGGAGTACAAGTGTTGGATATGGGCGTTTTTCTAGGAATTATTCTAGGTATTGTTGTTGCCTTGATCCACAATCGTTTTATTGATACGACCTTTAATAATGCCTTTCAAGTTTATGGCGGTGCTCGTTTTGTTTTTATCGTATTGATTCCAGTATTGGTATTGGCAGCTATTTTACTTTCATTTATCTGGCCCGTCATTCAGCAGGGAATTGACGGCTTAGGCGGAGTGATTCAAAAGACAGGTAACTTTGGGATATTCCTATACGGTTCGTTGGAACGATTATTGATTCCAACCGGGTTGCATCATTTGATTTATACACCATTTCTGTACACCTCACTTGGCGGTGTGGCAGAAGTCGGCGGTCAGGTCTTTGAAGGCGCACGAAATATTTATTTCGCCGAAATTGCTGATCCAGCTGTGAGAGTGTTATCCCAAAGTGTCATCTGGGATGCTCGTGGGATTTCGAAAATGTTTGGCTTGATCGGGGCTTGTCTAGCGATGTATCAAACGGCTAAGCCAGAGAATAAGATCAAGGTGAAAGCCATTCTGATTCCAGCAGTAGTCACTTCGTTTGTGGCTGGAGTAACTGAACCTATTGAGTTTTCGTTTATGTTTGTGGCACCGGCGTTGTTCGTCATTCACTCAGCATTGAGCGGATTAAGTATGGTGGCATTAAATATCCTTGGCTCGCGGGCGATTGGTCCTAATGGGTTTATCGACTTTTTACTTTATAACATTCCATTAGGTACAGAGAAGACACGTTGGCCGATCTATCTTTTAGTAGGAGTTGCTTTCTTCTTCATTTATTACTTCATTTTCCGATTCTTGATCGTTAAATTCAACTTTAAAACTGTTGGACGTGAAGACGAGGATCAGGAGACCAAGCTGTATTCGAAAAAGGATTATAACGAGAAAAAATCCTCGGTTCCAGCTGATGGTGGATTAGTCGCTCCCACATCAGATGACGAGTTATCAGGGAAGATTGTGGAAGGATTAGGCGGGGCAGAAAATATTAAGACGATTGATAATTGTTACACTCGTCTGAGATTGAAGCTGGAAAAACCAGGGTTAGTGAATGAGGGCTTATTAAAAAATCAGACCCAAGCAAAAGGGGTCATCAGCAATGGCGAAAATGTCCACGTGGTTTACGGGTTAACAGTCCCGCAGATCCGAGAGAAACTTGAAAAATATTTAGGCAGAGACAATGGAGGAGACGAATAGTGATGAAAAAATTTTCAGTAGTGATTGCCGGCGGTGGGAGTACCTTTACTCCAGGAATCGTCATGATGATGTTAGATAATTTGGAACGTTTTCCTTTACGAACATTGAAGCTATATGATAATGACGGAGATCGACAAGGAATTCTTGGTGAAGCTTTAGAGATTCTATTAAAGGAGCAGGCACCGGAGATTGACTTCTTATATACGACTGATCCAGAGGTTGCTTTCACGGATGTCGATTTTTGTATGGCTCACATTCGTGTAGGAAAGTATGCGATGCGTGAGAAGGATGAAAAGGTTCCATTGCGGCATGGCGTTTTCGGTCAAGAGACTTGCGGACCTGGCGGAATCGCTTATGGTATGCGCAGTATTACCGGAATGCTGGAAATTATTGATTACATGGAAAAATATTCGCCGGAATGCTGGATGTTGAATTACTCTAATCCAGCCGCTATTGTGGCAGAGGCGTGTCGTGTGTTAAGACCTGATTCAAAAGTCTTGAATATTTGTGATATGCCGGTAGGAACACTACGTCGGATGTCACAAATTATTGGCAAGAAACCAGAGGAACTAGAAGTTCGCTATTTCGGATTGAATCATTTTGGTTGGTGGACTAGCGTGAAAGATAAAGAAGGACATGAGTATCTTGATCAGATTCGAAAATATGTTTCTGAACATGGCTATTTGACTCAAATCGAAGTAGACACACAACATACAGATCCTAGCTGGCAGGAGACCCACAAAAAGGCTAAAGATATTTTAGCGGTTACGCCAGCATACTTACCGAATACCTATTTGAAATATTATTTGTATCCTGATTATGTCTTTGAGCATATGAAGGATCATCCCGATTTTACTCGTGCCAATGAAGTGATGGAAGGAAGAGAAAAAAATGTCTTCGATCATGCGCGACAAATTATCGCGAGTCAATCCGCGGAAGGAATCGCGTTTGATATTGATGCCCATGCAACATTTATCGTTGATCTAGCCCGCGCGATTGCTTTCAATACTCATGAACGGATGGTGATGATCGTTGAGAATAACGGCGCGATCGCCAATTTCCCAGATGATGCGATGGTAGAGGTGCCTTGTATTGTTGGAACGGATGGGCCAGAAGCATTGGCTCAAGGACAAATTCCAGCTTTTCAACAAGCTTTAATGTTCCAACAGGTTACTGTTGAAAAATTAGTTGTTGAGGCCTATGTAGAAAACAGCTATCAAAAAATGTGGCAGGCACTAACGTTATCTAAGACTGTTCCTAGCGCAAAGGTTGCCAAAGATTTACTCGATGATTTGATTGCCGAAAACGGCGATACTTGGCCAGAATTATATTAATGATAAGGATGTAGCAGTAACGTCTATTGAGTACGTTGCTGTTACAATCCTTTTTTTAAAGAATTTAAGGAGGATTCAAAATGGAAATCAAGATGACTGATTAGGGTAAAATGGGGATTACTGAAGAATTTATTGCAACATCACCATCAGGCACAGTCTATATGACAATGAGCTTGCAGAGATTGCTCAAGTTTTTTATCAGGGGTCAGGCATTCGTTCTTGGCTAATGGAATTAATCGAAAAATCTATCGCGAACCTGTTGATATAGAGAAGATTACAGAAATTATCCCATCTTCTGGCGAAGGAAAGTGGACAGCGGAGGAAGTGCTACGGTTAAAAGTAAACGTACCAATAATTACTCAACCACTTATGATGCGCTTTGCTTCGGAGGATTGTGATAAGATAAGTGAGAAGCTTGTTGCATTATTGCACAGTCATTTTGGCGGAAACGCCTTTGTAAAGGATGAATGATTTTGTCAGTATTTTTAGGAATAGATATTGGAACTACCGCTATTAAGCTAGGTGTGATTCAAGAGAGTAAGTTGCTGTATTCAAGCGATTTGCCGCTTCAAACCTATGGAGATGATCGGATAAAGTATCAAGACGGAAATGAGCTTTTAGCGATTTTGCAGGCAGGAATTTTAGCGATGCCGTTAAACGTACGGCGAGAAATCACCAAGCTTAGTTTTAGCACAGCGATGCATAGTCTCATGCCTGATGATGGTAGAAGACAGATTTTTTTATGGTCAGATTTACAGGCAGCTGAGACAATAGATCGCTTTAAACAAACGAAATTAGCTACGCATTTTTATGAAATTTCAGGCACACCAATCCATGCGATGTCTCCTTTTGCCAAGGTGCTTTATTTTCAAGAAGAAAATTTATATCCGGCAGAAACTCATTGGTATGGTATAAAAGAACTGGTTATGGATTATTTTACAGGAAAACCAGTGATTGATTATGCGACAGCTTCTGCTACGGGAATGTTTGATTTGAGAAAACAGGAATGGAATGGGGAAATTCTCGATTATCTTGGTTTAAAAAAAGAGCAGTTGGCAACGTTGGCAGATACGAGTCAAAAGTTTACAATGCTGAAGGAGATACGTGAGCTATTTGACTTTTCTGAAAATATCCAAGTGATTGTTGGTGCCAGTGATGGTACGTTAGCAGCATATGCCAGCTATTACTCTACTGGGCGCTCCGCCAGTTTAACGATTGGTACAAGTGCCGCGGTTCGTCAAATAACGAACACGATTCATTTGGATCGAAAAAAACAAAATTTCTGCTACTATTTAAAAAAAGAGTTGTTGGTATGCGGAGCACCTTCGAATAATGGTGGGATCGTTTTAGCCTGGGCAGCGAACCATTTAGCAGAGAATCCCGCAACCTTCTATGAAGCACTCCCAGATTTATTGAAAGAAACAGAGATAGGCGCAAATGGATTACGCTTTTATCCGTTTTTAAATGGGGAGCGTGCACCATATTGGAGTAATGAAATCAAAGGGGGATTTCAAGATTTGACGCTGCAGCATACCCGAATGGATATGATACGAAGTGTAATTGAAGGCGTTTTGTTGAATATTCGTCAGTTAGTTGAACTCGTGGCAAAAAAAGAAGCACTATCTGTTAGCGGAGGTTTTTTTCAAACTCCTGTGTTGGGACAATTAGCGGCAAACATCTTTGGGACTACTTGTTATTACGCACAACAAAATGAACCGATTTATGGGTTATACTATTTGTTAGAGCAACCGAATCGAATGCTTGAGGAGGATCAAGAAACGTTCTTTCCTGATCCGCTAAAAAATGCTGCTTATAAACACCTTGCTCAGGATTATTTCATCTAATTATTTTTGAGTAAATTCTTGAACAATATACTCCATCAACAATAGCAGCTTGCCGAAAAAACTATTGTATTTAATATTTTGACTGTCTAAGGGACGTTCATCTGCTACTTCAAAGATAATTGTAGCAGATTCTGTTGCGCGGGATTGACTATTGCCAGTAAACAAAATCGTCGGAATCATTCGTTCTCGTGAAAAATGCATTTTTTCGATCACTTTTTGTGTCTCGCCTGATTTAGAAATGACGATCAGCATGCTGATATTATCGGCATTGTTGTTGATGATCCCTGAAGAATCAGCAGCACTGACAAAAAGAGTTTTGATTCCATTGACGAGTAGCTTTTTGTAAAGATATTCAGCGATGATACTAGAAAAACCTGTAGCATAAATTGTAATAAATTTTCCTTGATTTTCTTGATAGATTTTTTTCATGGCTTGGATTGAAGGTGCAATTTTCTCTGTTGGAATCGAAATATCGACAGTCGCCTCCACGAGTTGATTTTGTGGCTGGTATTGATTTTTTAGAAAATAAAATAATTCCAGATAACCGGAGAATTCTAATTTTTGTGCTAGACGGACAATCGTTGCTGGTGAAGTATAGAGTGTCGCAGCAATTTTTCTCAATGAAACGCCCTCTAGTTCATTTACATGAGACGCTAAATAAGTCAAAATTATCCGATCGTTATCCGATAGTTGTTTACCTTTAGTTACTATTTCTAGATCCATTTCTCCACCTCTTAAAGAAAGTAATAAAGCCCTTACTCTGACATTATACACTAAGAAAAAAGAAAAAAAGAATTGGTCATTTTATCATATTTAATTAAAATAAAGGAAGGATGTTCGACAAATGTTTGGTTTATTCAAAAAGAAAAGTAGTGAAATTTACACCCCTGTGAATGGGGAGGTGGTTGAGCTAAAAAAAGTAAATGACCCGGTTTTTAGCGAAAAGATGATGGGGGAAGGCTTTGCCGTCAAGCCAATTGATGGGAAGATTCATTCACCAATCAAAGGAACAATCAAATCAGTTTTTCCGTCTCTGCATGCATTAACAATCGAAGCCGAGGATGGGCTGGATCTCTTAATTCATATCGGACTGGATACGGTGGAATTGAATGGTAACGGATTTAGTTCTATTATTCAAGAAGGGCAAAAAGTAAAAGCTGGAGATCTTTTGGTGCAAATTGATCGAAATTATTTGGCGGAACACAAAAAGGACGATATCGTAATCGTTGTTTTTCCTGAAATGAAAGACAAAGAGCTAGAGACATCGCTTGGAGAAAAGCAGGTTGGAGAAATCGCTGCGGTGATAAAATAATATTGTTATCCTAACTGCCGATTGCGAATCAATAATCGCAAAAGTTGGATTGGCAGCAAGCATTTTCAATTTTTAAAAAGGATTCTCGAATAATGTTGGTTTTCAATTTTAAATAATTGAACTGTCAAAGAGCTGCTTCTTATTGAAGAGGGAGCTTTTTTGTGGTAGTTAATGCCGAGCAATGAATGTCCTGAGCCAATTTCTGAACATACCAAATAAATCTACGTCAAAATTAAAGGGAACTTATTCGATAATTCTTCGACACAAATCCCTACAATCATTTCTTTTTCCTTTTTTTTCGATTTTTATTTCTTTTTGAACCTACTTTACCTCTATTTCCTTGAGATTTTTTAGCGTCCCTATCTATTTTGTTCTTTTCCCGACCGTTGTGACTTTTTCCTTTAGATTTATCGTATCGTAAGTAGGAGGTGTCTTCTTTCTGGAGATACTCGGCAGCCTTTTTTGCAGAGGAGTTATTGGCGACTGTCGTTTTCTCTCCTTTAGAAGGCGAATTTGATAAAGCCTCTTTGGCTAAATGAGATTTGGATTCTACTTTTGTGATAACTTCATTATCGTAAGGTGGCGTTGAGGCAGCAACAGTTTGTTTTTGTGGCTTTTCATTTTCAAGCAAAGCTTTTGAGGTTGTTAACTCTTCAATAGTTTCTTTAGAAACAAGTTCCTCTTCTTGAATCTCTTTATGCTGTGCATCAATCCGGCCTTCATGGCTATAAAAATTCAAATATTCAGCAAAGCGACGAGCAGTGGGAGACTGAAAAACTGTTAAGCTCGTTAAGATTTTCAAGACGTTAGCGGTTTCATTTTCTAAATGTTTAGGGATTCGTTTGGTATTACGCAGCGTCCAGGTATGTTTTTTGCCATTTGAATCATTGAAGCTTGATATCAAGGTGTACTGGTATTCGGAAGAGTCTGGCTGTTCACGGTTCTTTTTCTCTAGGAATTTTTGATAGAGACAGGTTTCCTTGGTAAATTGGTGGTATTCGTTTTTATTTTTAAACAGACGATTCACGACGTTTTGCCACTCTTCAAGTGAAAAGAACGACTCAAAAAAGACACAGTGCTTCCGCAATGTATCGTTCGGTGTTGTGGTAAGAAAAATCTGATGAATAAGCTCTGTTAATGACTCTAGTGAAAAATCCCCGACGCATAAAGCATCTCGCAAAAGAATCGCAACCAAATACTCAACAACCTGTGAAGCATTCTTAGTTTGTTCAAAGTATTTCGCCACACGTTTCATAAGATTTGTATTCTTCATTCCAAAAATCTGCCTTTGTCCAAGCTTCACAGTATCCATCCTTGATTTCCTCCACTTACGATTGATTTGTTATTTGCTTATTTCCTAATGTATCATGTTTTCGAGATTATAATAACATTGGACGCTGTATATGAAAAGGCTTTCTTTGAGTATTTTTTTCTTTTAAAAATTTTAAACGTTATGAATAATAATGTTTTTAAGGATTTTCATGATATGTTGGATTTTATTGTAATTGCTAAAAATAACTATGATAGAAATATGACTGAGAATTGATAAAAGTGTTCGTCGTTCATTTGCTTTTTTATCACTACTAATTTTTTAGTTATAATAATTATGAAGAATAAATCATTCAATTGTTTTCTGTTTTAGTCAAACTTCCTAAATATTAAGAAATCGCGATCTATGATCACGATCATTTCGCAGGCGACTACATTTAGCCTGTATAATCTCGTTAAATAATCGATAAGGACGAATCTTTTTCTAATCGATCCCCTTATGATAAATAGAGCATAAGACCAAAAAAATCGCTTCCTCGTTGCAATTATCTTTTTAAACCTCTTTTTTATTCATTCGCGTGATTTATTAATCGTCCATTTTAGGCTTGTTAAACCTGCCAAAATTGAACGGTATTAACTTTTCTATTTGCTATACTTTTGTCAGTAAAAAAACTCTTTTTTCCGATTAGATTACCTAACGAGAAAAAAAGAGATTTACATTAATTTCCGAATATATTATTTATATTTAAATTAATTATAGTAATCGTAATTGATGAAGTCAAACGCAAAAAAATTTTTTTATATTAAAAAAATGAATATATGGAGCATTTTTTTGCTGTTTTTATAAGAATGAGTTTACTGCAGAAAAGAAATCGTTGATTTAAAGCACTTTCTATCAAAACAGAATGCGCCGTCAAAATCACCGTCAGAAAGGAAGGTTAATTTGCCACGCAAAGGAGAAAATATTTATAAACGAAAGGACGGACGTTGGGAAGGCCGTTTTATCAAAGCACGCGATGAACATAATCAAATCGTTTACGGATACATCTACGGAAAAAGCTATCGAGAAGTTAAGGAAAGATTGCTAGTGGTAAAGGCCAAACATTTAGAGACATCCTTGATCACAAGTCCAAAAAGCGATGAATCGTTAGAATATTGGATACGAGAATGTATGACTACAAAAATAAAAAAAGAAGTGAAACCTTCTACCTATACAAATTATTTTCGGTTATTGAGGAATCATGTTTTTCCACTACTTGGATCAATAAAAATAGGCAAGCTTACGAAGGATAATATTCAAATGCTGATCGAAATCTTAACGATGAAAGGTCTAGCGGTCGGAACGATTCACCTTATCTATACTGTACTAAATAGTAATTTAAAAATTGCAGTCGAAGAAGGCTGCTTGGTAAGAAACCCTTGTGAGCAGGCTGTATTACCCAAAAAGACAAAGAATCGAGTTCGTGCTTTATCTATAACGGAACAAAAACAGATGGAAAATTTGTTTATTGATACACCCGCTGGAGTGCCAGTTATTATCGCTCTTTATACAGGGATGCGGATCGGGGAAATTTGCGGACTAAAGTGGAGTGATATCGATTTTAATGAGCAAATACTATTTGTTCGACGAACGATTATTAGAGTGTCAGATGAGAATTCGCTGGATCATCGCACGCAAATTATCGAAGAAAAACCTAAAACATTAGAATCCATTCGTGTTATTCCGTTAGCAAAGAAGTTAACTACTTTCTTAACTAAGTTACATGCCAAAAGTAATTCTGAATACGTAGTTAATTTTAATGGAAAACGCATAGAACCGCGTACAGTAAGCTATCGGTACAAACGGATACTATCCGGTAGCGGCTTAGATAATTTTTCTTTTCATTCACTTCGTCACACCTTTGCAACACGTTGTTTGGAAAATGGTGTAGACGTCGCTAGTATTAGTCGATTGTTGGGACATTCATCGGTTAAGATGACGCTAGATACATACACAGATTCAATGATGGAAAAAAGAAGAGAAGCAGTTCAAAAGCTTGATTCTCTTTTCGAAAATACGTCGATTGCAAGCTAAAAAAGCTCTGAATGAGCTTTTTTTTTAAGACTATAAGCCGTCATGAAAAACGTCATGACTACGTATCGACATTAATCTGCCAAGGCTAAACATATCTATTTCTTATTAGGTAATCTAATAAGAAATAAACACTCTACAGATAGCTATTATAGTGAAGTTTTAGAGAATGACAAATAATTAGATTTAGGGGGTAAAAAAATTGAAAGGATAAGACCAATACCCATGTTTTTTTGTCTGATTTACGCATCGCTATTAAAAAAAATATCCTTAAGAAAAGGAAAGGTGTGGTTCAAATGAAACCTCTTTTAATTTTAACTAAAAATATATTATTTGAGCAAACGCTACAAAATAATTTACAAACTTTAAATTATGAAGTTTTCTGCTCGAAAATTTTATTTGAAAAACTTTTACATCGAATTGATACAACTAAGATTGACGATACCTTCGCCGGAATTATTATCAGTGATACCATTAATGATGATGAGGCACGACAATTAATTTCTGAATTTCGAAAAAACAACCTTTTCTTTCGCAAGGTTTCAATGATCCCTAGTGAAACTGAACGTGACAGGATAGAGGAATTAGGGGTTGACGGATGGATCAGCGATAATTCACCTCTTGATCAATTAAGAGAGTATTTAGTGACAATATTAGCTGATGTACGCAAAGGAGAACGAGAAAAGACATTGGTCTTTAGTCAACACGGAGAACTGATACACAAAGAAATACAAACAATTCTTCATGTATTGTCAAATAAAGAGAAAATCTTCTTCCAGAAATTAATTGATTCTAATGGTGAGATTGTTTCAAGGGTTGAGATGTCAGAGGCGATTTGGGGTGAATGTCCTAATAACTCTCATCTTGCACAAATGTCTATTCTGGTTAAACGAATCAGATGGAAATTAAAAGAACTGGGAATTGAAGAAGATATTATTGAGACGACTTGGGGCAAAGGCTATCGCTTGAATCAAAGCAGATTTGAGAGCGAAACAACTGAAAATGAATATTATCTATTAAATAAGTAGCAGATTTCACTTCTGAAGAAAAACAAATAAAGAAACCTGTATGCTATAATTTACTGAAAATAGCAAAGTGCAGGTGATCAAATGGAAAATGTGAAGGGAACTTGTTTGTGTGGAAAGAATCAGGTAACAATCAAGCACTACGGAAATTTTGTCTATAGTTGTCATTGTGATATGTGCCGAAAAATGTCGGCTGGTCCAGTAATGGCGATCGATCCCGAAAAAAGTGAGAATGTTGATTTAAAGTTAGCGGAAGATTCTGCGACATATTATCGATCTAATGAAGAAGTGGAAAGATGTTTTTGCTCTACCTGCGGAACCTACCTATTTTGGCATCACTTAGGCAGAGATCATTTTTGTTTAAATGCGGAATTATTTCCAGAAATTATTAGAAATGCTGATTTTAGCTTACAACTTTTTTATGATCGCAAACCAGATTATTATGATTTTGCGAATAAAACAACATGTTTAGATCATAACTTTCAAGAAGTGAGTGATTAAGTCAGTTAGCCTTTCTATGAATCATATAGAAGGGCTTTTTAGCATAGGAGTATAATTCAACTAAAAATGTTAGTATATGATCGTTTTTGTAAGGAGAAGACAATGAAATCTGTTTTATTAATTGGACAATCAAACATGGCAGGTCGTGGTTATCTGACGGATGTTCCTGCAATTTATAATGAAAATACTGAAATGTTGCGCAATGGTCGGTGGCAGATGATGACTGAACCGCTTCATTTTGATCGAGAAGTCTCAGGGATTGGACCAGCTGCATCGTTTGCGGCCGCATGGTCACAAGATCATCCTGATGAAAAGCTAGGCTTAATTCCTTGTGCGGAGGGAGGAAGCGCTATCGATGAGTGGGCAGAAAACCAGCCGTTAACTCGTCATGCCCTCGTTGAAGCGAAATTTGCGATGGAATCAAGTGAACTGATCGCTATTTTATGGCATCAGGGTGAAAATGATAGCTTAAATGGATACTATAAGGATTACGCTGAAAAATTAAAAGCCGTATTTAATCATTTCCGAAAAGAACTTGGATTAGCAAACTTGCCGATTATTGTTGGGGAACTTCCTGATTTTTTGGGAAAAACTGGATTTGGTTTAAGTGCGATTGAGTTTAAGGAAATCAATCAGGAAATGTCCAAAGTCGTAGCGGAAGAGCAAAATTGTTATTTGGTTAGCGCTGAGAATTTTCAGGCAAATCCTGATGGCATTCATATTAATGCAGAATCACAAAGACAATTTGGTATTCGTTATTATGAAGCTTTTTCGAAAAAAGCGAATGTCTCTCAGGCTATCGGAGATGAAGACGAAAGATTAATTATCAGCGATTTATTAAAAAAAATGCTGAAATTTCTATATAATGATTTTAAGTGAAAAAGCACTTGTTTTTCATGCTTAACGTTGAAAGCAGGAAGAGGAAGACTGGAGCTGTGATAAAAGTTGTGTTACTGCTTCTTTTTCCGAACAAACGATGTTCCAAAAGGAATTTCTATCACAACCCCTTTGAATATATCGTTTAAACCAATGAATTCTAACGGAAACAGCACAATTTCTTATAATATATTAGCTGTGCAAATATTAAGGGTGGTCGTGCTTTATTTTTTTAGTATGGTTAATTTAACCATTGATAATTATCTCGTGAAATCTAATTATACGCATTTCCCATTGAAGTATTGTATATGAAACTAGACTTAAATAATGAGGTGGCTAATGGATAAGGAACAAGCAAAGACGAGAATCAGACAGGCGTATCCGGAATTAACGATTGAAACAATGGAAATTTTAGGTAAGGGATTTGATAGTGAGGCATTTCTGATCAATAAATCCTACGTGTTTAAATTTCCAAGACATGCTAGAGCAGCTAGAAATCTATATAAAGAGGTAGTTGTTTTAAAAGAAATAAACGACAAATTACCCCTCAAGGTTCCAGAAATATGTTTTATTGGAAAGGCAGAAAAGCCGAATCAACTAGATTTTGTCGGACAAGAAAAAATCAAAGGGGTTCCACTCGACGCCAAAATTTTGACAACATTGACTGAAGAACAGAAGAACGAAATCGCGAAGGAGTTAGCTGCTTTTTTCAAAACCCTTCATGAAATTGAGCTTTCAGTATCCTTAGAAGGACTTGAGGTAGATAAAAAGACCAAAGCGGCATATGAATATGAAGTGATTCAGCAGGCAGCATATCCTCTTTTGAAAAAATCGGTACAACAAGAGATTGACGAGGTTTATAAAAGAATCTTGCAACAGAATTTCAACGAAAAAAATGTCTCATTCACAATGATTTTGGTGCTAGTAATGTTTATTATGATCAAAAGACAAACACCATTTGCGGCTTGATTGATTTTGGCGATATAGCGATTTATGATCGTGATATGGAGTTTATTTGTCTTTTGTTTGACTATGAAGAAGGCTTTTCTCAAGCGTTTGTCCACAAAATGCTAGGTTATTATGGCATTGAAATAAGTAATTTACAAAATAAATTGGACTTCATTGAATTTTATAATCAGCTTGAAAATGTGTATTTAGGCAAGGAGTTTGAGATAGAAGAATTATTTGTGGAAAGCATTGCTGAGATACAAAATGGTTTGAATGGCTATGAAGAGAATATTTTAGTTGATGATAAAACAATTTATTATATGTAATGAGAAGAAGCTGCGTTGTCATAACGTAGCTTCTTCTTAGCTTAATTTGATTTTTTTTGAAGTACTCCTAAAATGAGCTCAGCTACGCAGTTTAAAATAATTAAAGGTTGAAAATAGTTAGCCTAGTTCTTTAAAATCAAATTTTAAAAAGCATTTGTCTATAGCAATAGAAATATTTTTATCAGATTGAAAAAAATCTAGGGTTGATTTTGCTGGATGAACTTGTTACTATTCAATTGTAGAAAGCGTTTGCAAAAAAAGAAAATTGCGGGAGAGTGCAGCTAATCTGCCACCGAAGGTATAAGCTGTGAAACAAGCTGAATTCACAGTGAACATCTCAGGTAAACGGACCGTAATTGGATAAAACTCTGGAGAGCAGAAATGCGCCGAAGAAGCAACCTCAGGGTAGAGGGAATCTTTCAGGCTAGTGACAGAGGACAACGGCACAGTGTGTTGTTGTCCTCTTTTTTGGGTCTAAGCATATTCTTCAAGGGCTAATAAGCGTCCATCATGTGAAAAAAAACACAATCAGAAACTGGGTGAGTAAATGATTATCATAACAAATAATCCAATGGTGAAGGAAAAAATGAGTGAACTTGCTGTCTTTTGCTATCTAGAGGGCGATTATGGAGACGTTTTGGCAAAGGTAAAGCAACAGATCATCGAAAAGCATGTCCGCTTGCTGTCGCACCCGTTAAGTGGAAGCATCAAACCAAACGAAACCTATTATAAAACGATTTTTGCTTCAGAGACCACTTCTCAATACATCGATATTGAGAGTTTAGAATTTATTGAATCAGCGATAGCCGTCTACGAAAAATTTATAAAAAACAAACAGCGCCCTAATTGGTCCTTAGCGGTGCTCAACGATTTTGCTTTTGTAGATTTTTATATCGCGCAGAGTACGTTGGATAGAATGGGGGTGGCTAGATAGGATTCAACGGTCTGCAACCAATAAGAACTGAGGTGAATAAATGAAACTCGAAATTGGTAACATTGAAATCAAGGAAGTTGTTTTAGGCGAAGAAGAGAAAATTGAAAATGGCAGATTAACCCTCGATCCTTCGAAAATCAAAGAGTTAGTTTTGGAAGACGATCGATTAATCAGCTGTGAGATCGAAATCGCTAAACCAGGCGATAGTATCCGTATCACACCAGTCAAAGATGTGATCGAACCAAGGTGCAAGGTCGGTTCAACAACCGGAATTTTTCCTGGTGTGATCAATAAAGTGGATGTGGTTGGCAGTGGTCGTACCCATGTATTGAAGGGCTGCGGCGTTATGACAGTCGGTAAAATTGTCGGCTTTCAAGAAGGAATCGTGGATATGCAAGGCCCTGGGGCTGAATTAACGCCATTTTCTCAATTGATCGAAATTTGTTTAGTGTTAAAACCGCAAGAAGAGTTAGATCCTCATTTATACGAAGAAGCGGCACGTTTTGCGGGACTCAAAATAGCTGATTATATCGGCAGGTTAGGTGAAAAGGTTGAGCCCGACAGCATTGAAACCTTCGAAACATTACCTTTGTTAGAACAGATCCAGCAATATCCTGATCTGCCTAAAATCGGTTATGTGTACATGCTGCAAACACAAGGGCTTTTGCATGATACGTATGTTTATGGAACAGATGTCAAGCATATTGTACCAACGATCCTCTATCCAACAGAAGTCATGGACGGTGCGATTATCAGTGGTAACTGCGTGTCTGCGTGTGATAAAAACACGACGTATCACCATTTGAACAACCCAGTTATCGCTGATTTGTATAAGCAGCATGGGAAAGAAATCAATTTTGTCGGTGTGATTGTCACCAACGAAACCGTTTATTTAAAAGATAAACATCGTTCTAGTGATTTTGTTGCAAAATTGAGCGAGTATCTTGGATTGGATGGTGTGATTATTTCTCAAGAAGGCTTTGGAAATCCGGATACAGATTTGATTATGAATTGCAAGAAAGTCGAAGAAAAAGGGATTAAAACAGTAATTGTTACAGATGAATATGCTGGAAGAGACGGAGCTAGCCAGTCGTTAGCAGATGCGGATAAATTAGCCACTGCAGTCGTTACTGGCGGAAACGCGAATGAAACGATCCAATTACCAAAAATGGATCGCTTGATCGGACAATTAGATTATGTCGATGTCATTGCAGGCGGCTTTGATGGCAGCTTGAAACAAGATGGCACGATTGAAGTTGAAATCCAGGCAATTACCGGTGCAACAAATGAACTTGGTTTTAACAAAATGTCTGCAAAAGGCGTTTAAATCATAATAGGGAGGAAATACTAATGACTTTAGATTTAAAAAATAAAAAAGTCTTAGTGATCGGCGACCGTGATGGTATCCCAGGTCAAGCAATCGAAGCTTGCATTGAGGGTACCGGAGCTGACGTAATATTCTCATCCACAGAATGTTTCGTCTGAACGGCCGCTGGGGCAATGGACTTAGAAAATCAACGTAGAGTAAAAGAAGCAGCAGAAAACTTCGGAGCAGAGAACGTGGTCGTTCTGATCGGTGCTGCCGAAGGAGAAGCAGCTGGATTAGCTGCTGAAACTGTAACGAACGGAGACCCTACGTATGCAGGTCCATTGACCAATGAACAGCTAGGTTTAGCTGTATATCACGCTGTAGAGCCAGAATTTAAAGAAGTTGTCGACTCAGATGTTTTTGAAGAGCAGATTGGCATGATGGAAATGGTTTTAGATGTTGATGACATCATTGAAGAGGTTTCTGAAATGAGGAATCAATACGGGAAATACTAATAATAAAGGAGCGTCTTATGACTAAGTTTAAAGTTGTTCACTACATCAACCAGTTTTATGCTGGAATTGGTGGTGAAGAAAAGGCGGATATCCAACCATTCTCAAAAGCTGAAGTAGTAGGACCAGGTCTTGCTTTTATGAATTCATTTGGCGATGAGGCAGAAATCGTCGGCACCGTCGTGTGTGGCGACAGTTTCTTTAATGAGAACTTGGATAGTGCCAAAAAGGATGTATTAGATCGGATTAAACAATTTGAACCAGATATCGTTATTGCAGGACCAGCGTTTAATGCAGGCAGATATGGTATTGCTTGCGGGGAAGTTGCTCAAGCAGTCATGTCTGAACTTGGTATTCCAGCAGTGACCGGTATGTATGAAGAAAATCCGGGAGTTGAGATGTACAAAAAGGCTGCCTATATCGTACCGACCAGAAACAGTGCGGCTGGTATGAGAAAGGCGGTACCTGTGATTGCCAGTCTTGCGTTGAAATTGTTGAAAAAAGAACAAGTTTCGCCAGAAGCGGATAATTACTTTGTTCGTTATCGTAAAAATTTTCAGGATGAAAAACGTGGTTCAGCAAGAGCCGTTGAAATGCTCGTGCGTAAATTGAAGGACGAGGAATTTACGACTGAATACCCAATGCCTGAATTTGATAACGTCGCGCCAGCCACCGCGATAAGTGATCTGTCAAAAGCGAGAATTGCGCTTGTAACTTCTGGCGGAATTGTTCCTAAAGGCAATCCAGATCGAATTGAATCGAGTAGTGCATCAAAGTATGGAACCTATTCCCTCGAGAATGTTGATACACTAACGGCAGATTCTTACGAAACGGCTCACGGCGGGTATGACCCTGTTTATGCAAATCAAGATCCAAACCGTGTTTTGCCATTAGATATAGTGAGAGAAATGGAAAAAGAAGGCGTGATCGGCAGCCTGCATAATTACTTCTATACAACGGTTGGTAACGGAACGGCTGTTGCCAATGCGAAGAAGTATGCGGCTGAGATCGCTCAAAAATTAGTAGCAGATGGAGTCGACGCTGTTATTTTAACCTCCACCTGAGGAACCTGTACGCGTTGCGGTGCAACGATGGTGAAAGAGATTGAAAAAACAGGCTTACCTGTGATTCACATTTGTACAGTTGTTCCAATTTCACAAACCGTTGGCGCGAATCGAATCGTACCAGCAGTTGCAATTCCTCATCCTTTAGGAAATCCAAGCCTAAGCTTGAAGGAAGAACAAAAACTACGTCGCGGCATTGTCGAGAAAGCCTTAAAGGCAATGACTACACCAGTAGATGAACAAACCGTTTTTGAATAAATGAATACTGCCTGAGTGAATCATCACTCAGGCGGTTAATTGAGCAGAAAGGAGTTCACTTAATGTATGACGTAATAATCATCGGCGGCGGTCCTGCTGGATTAACCGCGGCTATCTATAATGCAAGAGCTCGTTTGAATGTTTTACTTTTAGAAAAAACAAAATTAGGGGGACAAATCGTTTCAACCCATGAAATCGCCAATTTTCCCGGATCAATCAAACAAACTGAGGAAGAAACCTCTGGACCAGAATTGATCAAACGTATGGCTGAACAGGCTGAACAATTCGGGGCTGAGGTTCAGCTTCGGAAAGAAGTAACGGATTTAGAACTTGATGGGAAAATCAAAAAAATCACTTGTAAAGATGGTAGTGTCTACGAATCCCATGCAGTTATCTGTGCAAACGGTGCGTTTCCAAGAGAAATTGGCTGTAGAGGTGAGCGAGAATTAGCTGGAAAAGGCGTCTCCTATTGTGCAACCTGTGATGGGGCCTTTTTTGAAGATATGGAAGTTTATGTAATCGGAGGAGGAAACTCGGCGGTTGAAGAGGCAATGTTCATTACCACTTTTGCTCGCAAAGTTCACATTATTCAAAATCTGAGTGAGTTAACGGCAGACGCAATTGCTGTCGAACAAGCCAAGGCCAATGACAAGATCGACTATATTTTCGATTCCGTAGTAGAAAGTATCGAAGGCGACGGAATGGTCGAGGCGATGACAATTCGTAATACGAAGACCGGTGAGTTCACTCGTTTTGAAGCAGACGAAGAGGATGGCTTATTTGGAATTTTTGTCTTTATCGGCAATGTGCCCAGCACCAAATTATATGAAGGCAAAGTTCCATTAAATAAATACGGATACATGATTACTGATGAGGCGATGTGTACGCCAATTGAAGGCGTCTTTGCGGCTGGCGATATGCGACCAAAAGTATTGCGACAAGTGGTGACTGCGACTGGTGATGGTGCGATCGCCGCCTTCTCAGCTCAAAAATATGTAGAAAAAATCAAAAGGGAGGTACCAACAGCATGATCGAGTTAACTATTGATAATTTTGGTGTAGAAGTATTGGAACAGGAGACGCCTGTATTAGTAGATTGGTGGGGAGAGACCTGTGAAAACTGTCTAGCTTTGATGCCTGATGTGGAAGAACTGTATGACCAGTACGGAGATAAAATTCGTTTTACAAAATTTAATACCTCGCAGAAAAAAGTTCGTCGTTTTTGCATTCAACATAAGATTTTAGGGCTGCCGGTTATTTCGATTTATAAAAATGGTGAAAAGGTCGATGAAGTAGCGAAGGATGACTGCACGAAAGAAGCCATCGAAGAAATGATTCAGAAATACATTTAGGGCGGGATGCTTATGAATTATGCGACTTTACGTGGAGCGAGTTATGTTTTAGTTCATACACCAGATATGATCGAGCACAACGGCACCACACAAACAACAGAGAAAATTACAACCCCAGATAGTCCATATTTGGCAAATCTATATGATCATATCCGTAGTTATGATGAGGTAGTCAATTATGCACCAAACCAAACATTTATTGGAAATCTAAGCTATCAAGAATTGAAAAATCTGCCACAGCCATGGGTAAATCATTCCATTGAAGGCAAACGTGAAGGGAAATTCGGCGAGATTATGCCGGAATTAGAATTTTACGGCTTATTACAGATTGCCGATGTTTTTGAATTGGTGCATTTAGAAGAAGCTTTTGCAGAAGAAGTTCGAGCGGCTTTGGCGGCACATTCGCTTTTTAAGGAGGATGTAGATAAAATTAAAAGTGAAAAACCGCTTGAGTGGATCGAAAATGAGTTGGCTGAAAATGATGCCGAAGGATTATACTATGATCGAAAATTAGTCGGCTGTGTCAGTCCTGCTCACCAGATTGACGCGAATTTAAACGCTCATGTGATGCTGGAAAATCTTGTGGTAAAGGCAAGTGGTGTTTTGGCATTGCGACAATTGATAGAAAAGCATCAGCTTGATCCTAAAGAAATTGATTATGTGATCGAGTGCAGCGAAGAAGCTTGTGGGGATATGAATCAACGAGGTGGCGGTAATTTCGCTAAATCGATCGCTGAGTTATGCGGCTGTGTCCATGCGACAGGTTCCGATATTCGCAGTTTCTGTGCTGGCCCGACACATGCGTTGATTACCGCAGCTTCTCTAGTAGCAGCGGGTACGCATAAAAACGTCGTGCTAGTAGCCGGCGGGGCAACTGCCAAACTAGGAATGAACGGAAAATCACATGTTGGCAAAGGCTTTCCAATTTTGGAGGATGTCTTAGGTGGATTCGCCGCACTGATCAGTGAAAATGATGGCGTGCATCCGATTTTGCGACATGATTTGACTGGTAAACATGAAGTTGGCAGTGGATCGAGTCCTCAGGCGGTGACAACGGCCTTGATCGCCAGTATTTTAGAAAAGGCTCAATTAACCATCAAAGATGTCGATGTTTACTCAGTAGAAATGCAAAATCCCGATATTACGAAACCAGCAGGAGCTGGGGATGTTCCGTTAGCAAACTTAAAAATGATTGGCGCAATCGGCGTTTTACGGAAAGATATCGAGAAAAAAGATTTGATGACTTTTGTTAATGAAAAATCACTAGTTGGTTGGGCGCCGACGCAAGGACATATTCCTAGTGGGATTCCTTATTTAGGGTTTGCCGCTGAAGATTTGGTTGCTGGTGAGAAAAATCGTGCCATGATCGTTGGAAAAGGTTCGCTCTTTTTAGGACGAATGACAAATTTATTTGATGGTGTATCGATCTTAATTGAACGAAACAATGGAAAAGTATCAGATGAGAATCAGCAGGATTTAGAGGAACTAGTTAAACGAGAAGTTGCGCAGGCCTTGAGAAGTTTCGCTGCCAATCTTTCAGTAGAATAGAGGTGGATTCAATGTCTGATCAAGTAAAAGAAACAGTCAAGAAAGTGTTTGAAGATTTGGCGACTAGTCTAGAAACCGGACGAATGGAGTCCAGACTCAAAATTGGCTTGACCATTGATGGCAGTGAGCTCGGTATGGCTGTGATGAAACAGGCTGCTTATACCAGTAAGCAAAAGAATCTTTTTGATGTTGTATTGATCGGAAGTGACGTTGACTGGGCGAAAGATTTCGAGCACTACTCGACAGCCGACTGTCAAAAGGAATCCTCTGAGTTAATGGAGGAATTGCTAGACAGCGGAGAAATACAAGGATGTGTCACGTTACATTATAATTTTCCAATCGGTGTTTCCACTGTCGGAAAAGTTGTTACTCCAGCTCTTGGTCGTGAAATGTTTATTGCCACAACGACCGGGACGACTAGCGGTGTTCGCAACGAAGCGATGGTGTTGAATGCGATTAATGGAATTATCGTAGCAAAAACTTGCGGTATCAAGCAACCAACTATTGGGATCTTAAATATTGAGGGAGCAAAAACAGTTGAACGTTCATTGACTGAGTTACAAGAAAAGGGGTATGAAATTAACTTTGGCGAAAGTCAACGTGAGGATGGCGGAAAAGTTCTACGAGGGAACGATTTGTTATTAAGCAGCGTTGATGTTGTTGTTTGTGATAGTTTGACTGGCAATATTTTGATGAAGCTTTTCTCAGCAAGTTCAAGCGGAGGAAATTACGAAACGACAGGCTCAGGCTATGGTCCAGGAATCGGAAGAAATTATGATCGCAATATTTGTATCATCTCTCGTGCTAGCGGCGCTCCTGTGATTACTAATGCTTTAGAGTATGCTTACGAGTTGGCTAAAGGAAAACTTGATAGGGTAAGCTTGACGGAATATCGGAAAGCTGATGAAGCTGGACTGAAGCAAATTTGCTCAGAGCTAACCGCAACTGCAGTACCCGAAGCGAAGAAAGAGATTGATCCGCCTGCTAAGGAGATCGTTACCAGTGAAATTGCTGGGATCGAAATCATGGAGTTGGAGGATGCGGTAAAAATTCTGTGGGAAGCTGAGATTTATGCTGAAAGCGGAATGGGCTGCACTGGGCCAATCATCTTAGTTAATGAGAAAAATCTGATAGCTGCTCAAAATGAATTGAAAAAAGCGAATTATTTATAGTGAGGGGACCAGTTCAGTAATTGAGCTGGTTTTTTGCTTTGTTAAAGCAAGAAGTTTTTACTTTAAAGGTTCATTAGAATTAGATGGAATGTTTTAAAAAGAATTTCAATCCCGCCTTGACTCTCCAGTTGCGGAAGAGTTTAGACTAGATTGGTAAGGGGGGAATCAGATGAAACCATTGAGATTAATCGGTCTCACACAAAACAATTTGCAACATCTTTCATTAGAGATCGAGAAGAACAAGCTGATTGTATTTACAGGGGTGTCAGGTTCGGGAAAATCTAGCCTAGTATTTGATACAATCGCGGCTGAAGCACAACGACAGATGAATGCAAATTACTCTGCATTTGTACGGAATCGGATGCCTAAGTTCATCAAACCGAAAGCAGAAAGGATTGAGAATCTGAATCCTGCAATCGTGATCGATCAAACTCCTTTAGGTGGGAATCAACGCTCTACAGTTGGTACGATTACCGAGACCTATTCTCTATTACGTTTGTTATATTCCAGAATCGGTCAACCCCACATTGGGTCGGCGAGCCAGTTTTCATTCAATCATCCTCAAGGCATGTGTCAAACATGCTCTGGACTAGGCCGTGTAAATCAAATCAATCTTGAAAAATTAATCGATCGTGAAAAATCTTGGAATCAAGGCGCGGTTAATGATACTAGATACGCGGTTGGAAATTGGTACTGGAAGCAGTATGCAGCGGCAGACTTTTTTGCTAACGATCAGCCGTTAAAGGATTTAACCGTCTCTCAATGGAATCAGTTAATCTATGGGCATCCAGAAAAGGATTCGATTCCACTTAATCCGAAATTGGAAGGAATCTGTCGCAATTATGAGCGGATTATTTTGAAGCGCGATCTGTCCGAGCGCAGCAAAATGTATGAGGAAAAATTGAAGGAATTGTTGTATGAAGCGCCTTGTCCGGATTGCGAAGGTCGCCGTTTGAATCAGGAAACCTTGTCTGTGAAAATTAACGAGTGCTCCATTGCAGACTGTGTTCAGATGGATATGAATCAACTACTACTGTTTCTAAATCAACTATACTATCCTGAAGTGAAAGAGGTCATCGATGAAATTAAGCGACAGGTTCAACGGCTAATCGATATAGGATTGGATTATTTACAATTAGATCGGCAAACTCCGACCTTGTCTGGTGGAGAAGCACAACGAGTGAAATTGGTGAAACATATGGGAAGCGCGTTGAACGGCATGTTCTATATCTTTGATGAACCAAGCACCGGAATGCATGCGCGTGATGTTTCTCGTATCAATCGGCTGCTACAGGATCTTCGAGATAAGGAGAATACGGTATTTGTGGTGGAGCATGACCCAGATGTTATTGCAATTGCTGATGAAGTCATTGATATTGGTCCCTTGGCAGGGAAACAGGGCGGAGAAATCATTTTTCGTGGAGATTATCCAGCTCTACTTCAATCAGACAGCCTAACGGGAAAAGAAATTTGTCAGACATTACCCATCAATACTGAGCCTCGCAGCTGGCATGAAAAAATGACAATCAAAGAAGCGAATTTACACAATTTAAAAAATGTGACAGTCGATATTCCCAAATATGTATTGACAGTCATCACTGGCGTAGCTGGCTCAGGAAAATCTACACTAATTACAAAAGTCTTGCCCGAACAATTTCCTAATGAAATCTCCATCATCAATCAAGCACCAATCAAAGCGACGAATCGTGCCACTCCAGCTACGTATTTAGGTATTTACGATGAAATTCGTCGGACCTTCGCTAAAGCAAACAATGTCCCAGCCGGTATGTTCAGTTTTAATTCAACTGGAGCTTGTCCAACGTGTCATGGCAAGGGAGAGACACTGGTGGAGTTAGTTTTCATGGACCCTATTGTAAATGAATGTGAAGCTTGTGGAGGGAACCGATTTTCCGATGAAGCGTTAAGCTACCGTTTAAGAGGCTGTACAATTTTAGATGTACTAGACATGACACCGAAAGAACTGCAAGATTTCTATGAAGGGCTTGGCAGTAGAAAATTAATCGAAAAACTTCAAGCCATGATTGATACAGGACTAACCTATTTGCCAATTGGTCGAAATTTAGTCACACTTTCTGGCGGTGAACGTCAGCGGTTAAAACTAACCAAAGCAATCACACAAAATGAGTCTGTGTTTGTTTTAGACGAACCGACAACTGGTCTACATCTATCAGATATTAAAAAATTAAACGAACTATTTCAACGAATGGTAGAAAACGGGAATACATTGATCATCATTGAACACCATAGTGAAATTATCAAGCAAGCCGATTGGATCATAGATATTGGGCCAGATGGTGGTGTGAACGGTGGCAACGTTGTTTTTAGCGGTGTGCCTGAAGATTTATTAGAAAGCGGAACGATCACTGGTGAATACTTGAAGAAAAGTAGTGAAATGATCAAAAACTCGATCTCCTGCTAAGGCAGCAGGAGATTTTTGTTTAACAGAACTTGGATTGGTTAATTTTTTGCGGTCCAGTCTTTGATAAAAAACAGTTCACAGATTATAAGTTAAAAAAACGTTTAGATTGACTTTTTTAAGGCCACAAGTTCAAATAGTCTTAGTGAATATTCTTTCATTTTTTAAAAGATATTGGATGGATTTGTCACTTTTTGAAAGCCTTTTTTTGTTATACTTAAGAGGGGATGATTGTGATGGATCGATTAAAAAATATCTGTTGCTATGCACCCATGATGGTGTACGCAACACCAGAAGTAGAACTAAAAGTAGATAAATTGTGTTTGGATATGGTTACATTAGCCGCAAAAGGCTGGAGTGTGGATCAGTTATATTATTATGTTTTGGCACGCAGCAGTGAAGTAACAGGAATAGAAATGGTATTATCGGCGGATTCTAAAGGATTAGTCATTGTCTTTCGGTCAGAGCAAGAAAAACAGGAGGTGGAAGAATATGCCAGTGAATACTTTTAATTTAAGCCTCATTCATCAAAAGATGTGTGATGAATTTATTGCAGATATCTGGATTTTTGCCATTCAAAAATGCATGGATTTGCCTGAAGCATTTGTTGCGGCAAGAGAAGATGAACAACTTAAATACTTCTACCGTTTGATTGATCAGAATGAAGAAATGTCTTTGTATGTACATGAAGAATTGGGACTTGATTGTTAGTCCCGATTCTTTTTTCTTTTCAAGAGCAATTGCTTCTCATAGCAGAAGGCTTGTATACTTAAGGGAATAAATCCGTATCGGGTAAAGGTGTGAAGAAAACGGAATTGAAGGAGGCAAATTTTATGAGCAAAACGCTCCGATTAGTATTTCCTCAATGGCAGGGAGGAAATAATCCAAATTATCTTTTTGGTTCTGAATTGTTGAGACATATTGTTCCGCAAAGTAATAAAGCAGAGACAATTCAAATCACAGTTGATGAAAATACCTCAAAAGAATTACTGCTTGAAAATGGTGTAATTGGTGGGAATAGTTTATTAAAACAGCTGTCAGAGGCTTCGAGGGTTCTAACGGAAAAGCAACCTGAAAAAGTCATTACTTTGGGTGGGGATTGTTCCATTTCTCAAGCTCCCTTCGATTATTTACATGGAAAATATTCTAACTCGCTGGGAATTCTTTGGTTGGATGCGCATTCCGATATGTCGACCATTAATGACAGTCAAAAAGGGCACATGCATGTACTGGGGAATCTTTTAGGTCACGGAGCACCACAGTTTGCCGAAAAAATTCGCCACCCCTTCACAGTCGAGCAGGTTATGCTCGCGGGGCTAAAATATGAAGAACTGCGTCCGTGCGACCACCAAGTCGATGATTTGAAGATGAATTATCTCACACCAGATAAATTGGTGGAGGATAGTTATGCAATCATTAATTGGATGAATCAAAATCAATTGAAGCACTTGGCGATTCATTTTGATTTAGATGTATTGTCTCCTCTGGACTACCGGTCGATTAATCCTGGTAAACCATACTTGGATGTAGAAAAATTTCTTGCCCCGATTGGAACAATGACACTCGAACAAATTGCCCGGATCATTAGGGATGTTTCTGAAAGAGCTGAAATCGTAGGGTTTAGTATCGGTGAATATTTACCTTGGGATGCGATCAATTTACGCAAAACTTTAGAGAACGTAGAGATATTTAAAGAATGAAAAAAGTCAGCGTGGATTCGCTGACTTTTTTAAACATGATCATCATTATTCACGATCTCATACTTGATTCCATCTGGATCGTTAAAAAAAAGAGCATAATAATTTGGTCCATGTTGCGGAAAAATTTGTGGCTCATCTAAAATCTCAGCACCAAGTTCAAGTACCTTTTGATAGATTCGATTGACTTCATTTCTAGAAGGAGCTTGGAAGGCGATATGATGAACCGCTCCGGGTTTTCGTCTATGGATTGTTTCCTCTTGATACTCTTTAAGAGGTGAACAGATACCAAAATCATAGGATTGATCGAGATATTCGATAACATTCATATCCAAATCTTCTAAATAGACGTTGATTTTTTTATTCAAATCAAAGCCCAAAGCCTCCATCAACCCATCATAAAATACTTCAGCCGTATCAATATTCTTCACCGTAACTTGCAGATGATCCACTTTCATAGGTAATGCCATTCTTAACTCTCCCTTCAAAAAAGCTATAGTTTCCAATAAGTCCTGCCATCAACAGTTCGACCTAAAATTCCGTATTCTATGAGATATCGTCTAATCGTAACATAATCTTCGAACATCCTCGAAATAATCTCATTGATTTCTTTTTCGCTATATTGTTTTTCAGAAGTAAAATTTTCTGCGAGTTTTTGAATGAGAATAATTCGCTTTTTTTCTTTTTTTGGAATTTGATTGGCTTTACCATTTTCGTCGAGAAAAGTTTTAAAAACTTTTTCTCTTTCCTTTTCTGTGGAAATGAATCGTTCATCAGAATCAATGATGGAATTCGCTATAAAATTTCCCTGATCTTTTTCTTCAATGGATTCCAATAAGGCTAACAAAATTTTGGCCTGCCGTTTCTTTTCTTTAAATTTGAAGCGATGATTCCTTACGGCAGAAGTTGTAATATTCAGCTGTTCGGCTATTTCCTGATCATCAATGTCTTTATTAAACAGCGTCAGAAAGGTTTTCTGTGTGTCGCTTAGACCTGTTTGATTTTTATCAAGATTGATCAACGCGTCAAAAGGGCCGTGGTGTTCATGTTTTATATGATAAATCATTGCGCCTTCTGCTCGGGCTAGTTGGCTGTTGCCTTCATTAAGCGGGTAGACGAAGCGATCATCAAAGGTTTGATCACAATACAAGCATTGGAAAAGAAAGTCGCCTTTTTTTGAATAGCCTTTTTTTATTTCTTTGATGGTTAAATCACTCTTCATAATAATTCCTCCTATTTAAATGCTAACATATTTATTTATAGTTTGCAAATAAGGTTGCAAACGTCTTTAAAGTTTTATAAAGATAAGTGCTTGACCTTCACGTAACGTCAACGATTATGATTAAATCAAGGAGGTTACCATAATGAATAATTTTAGTGTAAAAATAATTGATACTTTGTCTTATTATGAAGCGTGTCTGCAGGGTCAGAAGGATGAAAATACTTTCCGCTATGAGTTGATGCAACCTTTCGAGGAAATGTGGCGGTATTTAAGTGTTCCCCTCATGCCAAAAACTTCGGGAGGCTATGATGTTTTGATGGCATCAGAGATGATGGGCATCTGGACGCCGCGAAAACGTAGAGAGTTGATTGAAACTAAGGTAAAACCTTTAAAAGACACGAATATTTTCGGAGAATGTCGTCAAGTTATAGAAAAAAGCGCACAGCTTTTCACTGACATTGGCTATCAAATACCGATCGAAGACTTTGTTGTAAATATCTTGCTCGGTGATCCGGAAAACAGCGTCTTGATGGCAAGTGAAGGGTATAGCGGATTTGGCGGGATACCTGGGTATATTTTGTTAATCGTTGTTCCGAATGAATTCAATCGCACACGACTAAAATCTGCTTTGGCACATGAGTTTAATCATAATATTCGGTTTACCTATGAGCCCTTTAATCATGGAGATGTGAGCGTCGAAGATTATTTAGTGATTGAAGGCTTAGCGGAGGTTTTTGCCGAAACGCTTTATGGCATCGAACATCGTGGACCATGGGTACAAGATTACGACCAGGAAGAATTGGACTATACGATCGAAGTAATGAAGGGTGGACGTAATGCTCGCGGCTTTGATCAGGTTTCTGCGTATATGTATGGGGATGAAGTTGCCCGTGAGCAGGGGTATCAACCTGTAGGACTCTCAAGAAACGCTGGATATACAATTGGTTATCATCTCATAAAGAATTATTTGAAAAATACTGGAAAAACAATAGCTGAAGCGACTTTGACACCCAGTCGAATTCTTGTTCAGGAATCAAGAATTTTTGATTAGAGGCTAGAAGATTTTAAATAGCAATCGTTTTTCTAAAAAGAGTATGCTATACTTTTACTAATTGAATGACACTAGGGGTGCTTTTGAAGCTGAGATTATACCCATTGAACCTGAAACAGTTAGTACTGGCGCAGGGAATGTGTGATGTTTAGAATTTTGCACCCGACCGTTTTTTTGCGGTCGGGTTTTCTTCAGTATGCGTGTTTTGTGCAGAGAGCCTCCTTTTCATTCTTATGAGAATAAAGGAGGTTTTTTATGTTGTGACTAGGAGACGTTGGAAGAGTCGTATCAAGTGGGCGTACTAAAAAAGTTAATAAGAGGAGATAGAGAATGAATTTTACAAAAATTGCGCGTCAAGAAGCAGCATCATTTTGGAAAGGAAGCTTTGAGCATCCATTTATCACGGCATTGGCAGATGGAAATTTGGCTCCAGAAATTTTTCGCTATTATTTACTTCAGGATCGCTATTATCTTGAACATTTTAGCAAGCTTTATCATTTAATTGCGGAACAAACAAATGATCGGGAAGTGCAGGAGCAGTTGCAAGAAAATGCTGAAAATCTTAAGCTAGGTGAAATGGCAATTCGCAAGGAGTTCTTTTCAGAATTAAGGATTACTGAACATGAGATTTTGACTACACCGATTGCACCTACAGCTTATCATTACGTTTCGCATATGTATCGACAGTTGATTGACGGTACACCAAATACTGCTTTTGCAGGGATGCTTCCATGTGCCTGGCTGTATCAAGAAATCGGTGTTCGTTTGATTGACACGGGCTCTCCTAATCCTTTGTATCAGCGCTGGATTGAGACCTATGCTGGTGAGGCCGCTGCTGAAGGGATAAAAAAGGAGTGTGCGCTCTTAGATCGTCTATATCAAGAAAGTTCAAGCAAAGAACAGCAGCAAATGATCGACGCCTTCGTGATCAGTAGTAAAATGGAATACGCCTTTTGGGAAATGGCTGTTAAATTAGAAAAATGGTAATGCATCAAGAGATCGTTCGATTGTGGACGGTCTTTTTTTTAAAACAATTTACAAATCGCATAATTTATATGTTAAAATGCAAGTTAACACTTGCATTATTAGGAGGTATGTAAAATGATTTCGGGAGCTGAATTGGTTGTTAAAGCATTAATCGATGAGAAGGTTGACGTATGTTTTGCTTATCCGGGAGGACAGGCGATTGATTTGTTTGATGCGCTTTATCAGAGAAAAGAATTTCGCGTTATTTTGCCTAGACATGAGCAAGGATTGATTCATGCCGCAGATGGGTATGCGCGATCTACTGGAAAAGTCGGTGTTTGTCTAGTCACTAGTGGTCCAGGAGCAACAAATCTGATAACAGGGATTGCTACGGCGGGCTACGATTCCTCTCCGCTGGTTTGTATCACAGGACAGGTTTCAACACAGCTGATTGGGAAGGACGCTTTTCAAGAAGTAGATATGGTGGGAATCTGTCGCTCAATTGCTAAATATGCCGTAACAGTCAGGAATCGAGAGGATTTAGGAAAAATTCTGAAGAAAGCATTTGTTATTGCGCAATCTGGTAAACCAGGAGTTGTAGTCGTTGATATACCGAAAAACATTCAGCAGGAACTCGGTTCAGAAAAATACCCAAAAGAAGTAGCAATTCGTGGTGGTCAGAAAACGCAAATGATCCCATTGGAAAAACTAGAAACCGCAGCTGAAATACTCGAAGCCGCTAAAAAACCTGTCTTGCTGCTTGGAGGTGGTGTTCATCGCGCTAGAGCGTATAAAGAAATAGCCGCCTTTATTGAAATGTACAATCTGCCAGTTGTTAGTACGATTATGGGAAAAGGGTCTTTACCTAGTAATCACCCAAATTATATTGGTAATGTAGGTATTCACGGAAGCTATGCAGCAAATCAGGCAATTTTAAACAGTGATGTTCTTTTGGCTTTAGGGACACGTTTGAATGATCGTGTGACTGGAAATGCCGCAGTGTTTTGTCCTTTCACAAAGCTGATTCATGTAGATATTGATCCAGCAACCATTGATAAAAATGTCGACACTCAAATTGGGTTAGTAGGAGACATTAAAGAAATATTGCCAAAAATCACTTACATGCTGTATTCGAAAAATCATGAGAAATGGCTACAAGAAATCAAAAATAAGGATCTACTTTCGCCTGTTCACATGAAAGAAGTAGGTTTAACACCAGAAAAAATCATTCAGAAAATCAACGAACATTTCTCAAATGCAATCGTGGTAACCGATGTTGGACAAAATCAGTTATGGACGACCCAATTTCTTGAAGTCACAAAAGAAAGACAACTGCTGACTTCAGGTGGATTAGGTACGATGGGCTTCGGTTTTCCAGCATCTATTGGGGCCAAATTAGGGAATCTGAAAAAGGATGTCCTGACAATTACGGGTGATGGCGGCTTTCAAATGAATCTTCAAGAGCTTGCGACAGTGATGCTAGAAAAAATTCCGATTATTATTTGCATTTTCAACAATGAAAGTTTAGGAAATGTTCGTCAATGGCAAGAAATGTTCTATGACAAACGCTATTCTTACACGAAGTTAAAGGACGACGACATGTCTTATCTACCAGATTTCATCGCTTTAGGCCGCAGCTATGGAGTAGACGGTATTAGAATCACTGATGAAGAAGAGCTTGACCACGCATTTATCCGAGCAAAAGGTGCTAAAAATCAACCATTTATTTTGGAGTTTATGCTTAAGACAGAACAAAAGGTCTTACCAATTGTTCCGCCAGGTCAAGGGTTGAAGGAGATGATTACTTATGCAGACAATTAAACAGAAATGGTTAAGCGTCTACGTTGAAAACGAAGTTGGCGTATTAGCAAGAGTCTCTGGATTATTTTCCGGAAAATTGTATAATTTAAATAGCTTAACGGTTGGTGAGACAGAGGTCAAAGATATTTCTCGGATGACTATCAGCCTTTTTAGCGATGAGCGAACTTTTGAACAAATTAAACATCAATTAAGCAATATGATCGAAGTGATCCAAGTGATTGATTACACCGACATTCCCATTCACACTAAAGAGGTAATGTACGTTAAGCTGCCTTATTATGAAAGTCTCGAAAACGATCTAAATGGATTGACTCAGGCAAACAGATTTATCATTATTGATCAAACAACAGATCAAATGCTGATCGAGTGTATCAATACTGATACGCAAAATAACCAACTAATTATCGATCTCCAACAAAGCATTTCTCAAGAAATCGAAGTGATTCGGGGAGGAAGTGTGGCGATCGCAAGTCTAATAAAGGAGTAAGTATTTCCTGTATGAAAAATACGCGAAGCAATATTATGGCTGCTACAAGAAAACTAATCGTCGAAAAAGGCTACAGTGACATGACAACAAAAGATGTTGCAAAAGAAGCGCAAGTAAACGAAGTGACGCTGTTTCGGCAATTTGGCAGTAAGAAAGAACTACTGTTGACAACATTAAAAGAAGCCGAGTGGATTCCTTCTGTAAATAAGGAGATTTATGATCAATTTCAATGGGATCTAACCAGCGATCTTCGTTTGATGATGGAAGCGTATCTCACACAGGTTACGCCAGAGATTGTCCGGTTTTCCTTAGGCCTTCGCGCACAAGAAATTTATCAAGAAACGATGCCTTATATTGAGAAAATTCCAACAGCCTTTATTCAGACGCTGGAGGATTATTTGATTAGAATGAAGTCAAAAAAGCAAGTCAAAATCCATGATCCGAAAAAATCAGCGGAAATTATTTTTTCTAGTATGATAGGCTTTGCTTTCCTGCACGCCTACTCTAGCAGCGATCAGTATGAAAAGGAAGTGGAAATCTTTATTTCTGATGCCATTGATCAATTTATTAATGGCCTCATTTGAATACGAATAAAAAAACACCTGAATACGCTGCTCAATTGTTCGGACAGTTTGTATTCAGGCGTTTTTTTATTCTAATGAGTTTCCTTTCAGAAATGAACGGATTTTTTCTTTTAATAGCTTGGTCTTTCGCGGATTGGCACCTTTAGTAGTTAATGCAATCCCAAAATCCTTTTCTTTAATCCATGCCATGTTGAAAAAATTGCTATTGCTTTGATTGGTTGTATCATTTACGAGTTGTCGCGGTGTCGTTTCATTCAAAACAGCTTGGTTGACTGCTGGATTATCTGTACAAATAAAAATAACTTGAAAACCAATGGTATCACCATATTGAAAGGAACGTTCCCGCAATAAAACTTTTCCACTTTTCTTTGCTGTTAGTAAGGTATCAGAAAAATTCGGCGCGATAACCGTGGGTTTTACACCTGCTTCAATCAATCCGCAAACTTTTCGAGTGGCTATTCTCCCACCGCCGATCACTAGGACAGAAAACTGCTGGATATCAATTAAGATTGGGTACATAGGCGTAACTCCTTAGTCAATGATTTTACGGATTTTCGCTGTTTTGTTTAGACAAATTCACTAGAGCTTTTTTCTGTTCAAAGCGAAAATAGATGAAGTGGGAAAGAACACCAAAGAATACTGGACCTAAAAGCAAGGTTGAAAAGTTCAGATAATTTCCTAATTTTAAAGGTTCATATATTTGAAAGGCAATTGCAACAAAAATACAGACACAAACGCTTATGGAAAGAAAATAATTCAGGTAATTATTTTTAATAATCAATGACTGTTTCTGGATGATTTTTTTCTTTAAAAAGAAAGGAAAACTAGCTGCGACAATAAAATATGGAATCGCTCGTGAAACATTCGTCATGTAGGTTAATTGATTAAATAAATCTGATAAAAAAGTATTACTAAATGACAACAGCCCAATAAATAAAGAAATCAGCAAGGCTTGGATCCAAAGTGCATTTTCAGGCATTTGATTCCTATTCAGTGCTGAGAATTTTGGCCAGAAAACTTTAGGGGTACTCTTTATCAAGCTTTTCAATGGACCATAGCTTATTGAGCTAAGAAGACTCAAATATGCCAGCCCCATTGTCAGGGCGGTGTAACGAATAAAAATCTGAGTCAATAAGTGCGTGTGACTAACTGACAGGTTGAAACTGACAGCCAATGTCTTGGCCAATTGTTCCATGACACCATACATTAGATTTCCCAAATGAAGAGACGTTTCCTCCCGTAAGCCGTCAATGTTATTTGCACAGCTCCAAATGATAATGCCGCTAACATATAAAAATAACACAACAAACGAACTGATAATCACGGCTCGCGGAAATCTGCTGCGGCTTTTTTTGGTTTTATCGGCAAGACTCGCAATCGTATCCAATCCCCCAAATGCGGTGATCGAAAAAATGAAAAAAGGCAGCTGTGAAAGCAGGCGGCTCGATGATTCTTGAAAAAAGCTTGGCACAGTTAGACTATGATGGATATTTATTGAAACCAGCTCGGGATTCTTAAAAATCAAAATTAAATTACCAGATAACGAAAGGATTAACAAACCAACCATAGCGTAACCGCTAATATGCAGAAAACGGAAAATGACTTGGAAGCCACGTTTGTTCATCCAAGTGATACCTATTACTGCCAATATAGAAAATAACGCTAACCATATTTGAGAAGAAACACCGAACCAATTCATTGACGTAGTTATATCTTGCCCGAAGAACAGAATAGAGATTGGAATGAGAATCTTCATAAATAAACTAATCATCCAAATGAAGTAGCTGCTATACCATAAAAAAACAGTTGTGAAAGCTGCCTTAGGAGAAAGGGACTCTTTTAACCAGTCATAGATCGCTCCTGAGCGATGTGCGTACTTTTTGGTATACTGCGCTACGATCAGTGCGTAGGGAATAAAATAAAAGAGGGCACTAATAAAAAACCAAATAAGTGATTGACTTCCCAGCATAAAAAATGCTGAGATCATACTAGAAAATGAGTACACAGTAGTGGTAATGATCAAAATCAGATTTTGTGAAGATTGTTTTTTAGTCATCGTCCGCTCCTTAAAGTCTTTTCTCCATCTTATTTTCTTTTAAATAAAAAGACAAGATGAATTTTGATTTAAAAGAATTACTTCATCAAAAAAGCAGTAGATAAAAATGAATGAAAAGATTGATAAATCAATGATTTTTCAAATCGAATAATAAATAATAACAATATATTGCTTTGTTTTAGGTTCGAAATAACAAAATTTGGCTGAACTTCAGCGATTGAATAGCTTTCCTTTGATTGCTTTATTAAAATTCAAGAAAAACCTTTAACCAGTAGTTAAATCTGAAAATAGCAGTATTTTATATTGCTTGAGCAGGGAAATAAGATTCTGAAGACTATCTTTTTAGAATACATATCAAGATTATTGAAGGACACAGTTCTCTTCTACATTCTAGAGCGAATGATGATGACGATTGCTTGGTTCCGTGAGGATAGTACATATTTCGATCATCATTTTTTTAAATCGTCAATCAGTTTTAAATATAGTAATATTTTGCTCTTACCTTTTTCAAAATAGCACAATGTGGCTGAGTTATGGAAAATAGCCAAGAATAAGGAGAAACGTTTGCTATAATAAAGAAAAATTGAATACTTAATAACTGATCAAGGGAATGAGGTGAAAATCCTCAACAGCCCCTTTCTACTGTATATGCGGATGAACTCTCACAAGCCACTTTTCGGGAAGGCGAGATAGTAAATGGATGCAAAGTCAGGATACCTTGTTCAGGGATTAAAAAATAATTGGATTGGGAAGATTATTTTGCTAACGGTATTATTTGGTGTATTTAGACAAATAAAAAGCGCGGCGAGACCATCTTTTCTGGACTCGCTGCGTTTATTTTTTTTGGTTATCAATCAGAATTTACTGAGAAAACAAATAGTATATCAAAACGAATAAGGATGTCAGTTCAACTTTTCGCAGGTTACTTAAAACAGAAGGATATTAAGCAATAAGAATCAAAATAAAGCTCAAGAACTTTAGTTGAATGATATACGACATTCGAATCGAACTAATTTTACTTGAAAAATTAATACATTAAAACGAATAAGGATGTCAGTTCAACTTTTCGCAGGTTACTTAAAACAGAAGGATATTAAGCAATAAGAATCAAAATAAAGCTCAAGAACTTTAGTTGAATGATATACGACATTCGAATCGAACTAATTTTACTTGAAAAATTAATACATTAAAACGAATAAGGAGTGAAACATGATGAAGTATTCAACAAAGAAATTGGCAACATTAGCAATTCTGCTGGCGTTATGTGTGATTGGGGCAAACATTAAAATCCTAGGTTCAATCGCATTAGACTCTTTTCCCGCATTTATTGGTGCAATCATTCTTGGCCCTGCCGCAGGAGCATTTTTAGGATTTTTCGGACACATGATCTCAGCGTTACTGTCAGGGTTTCCTAATACTTTGCCAATTCATCTGATTATTGCTGTATTGATGGCGGCCTGTATGTTCTTTTATAGCTGGACGCGCAAAAAGTTGCAAAGAAATAAGGTCGCAGCTTCGATAATTTCGATGCTGGTGGCTTACGTAATCAATGTACCATTGGATTTGCTATTGCTTTATCCATTGATGGGGCCGGTTGTTTTCATGCTTTTCGTCCCCCTGACCTTGGCGACAGTCGTGAATTTAACTTTATCTGAGATTGTGATTCTAGGAATTCCACAAAAATATAAAGAAGCAATCTTTCTAAAATAATCAAGAAGCGGAGTCGTTGTTATGGCAGTGAAGCATGGAGGAAATATTCAAGAAATCAGTGAATTATATCAGATAGATAAGAAAGAGCTAATTGATTTTAGTGCAAATATCAACCCCTTAGGTATTCCCCAAGGAGTCAAAGCAACACTAACGAAGGGCATTGCGGAGCTAGTTCATTATCCTGATATTCGATACCATGCACTAATCCAGTCAATCGCTGATTTTCACGAGATTTCAGCAGAATTTGTCTATCCAGCCAATGGGGCTGCAGAAGCGATTTTTATGTTGGGAAGAACGCTTATGCTGAAAAGACTATTATTGCTTGCACCGACTTTCATGGAGTATGAAGCAGCTTTTAGTCAACAAAAGACTGAATTTAGCTATTTTAATTTGGAGCAACGCAATTTTCAATGGACAATTGCAGAATTGATACAATCAGCGAAGGAGCAACAAGTTGATGGCATCTGCCTCTGTAACCCAAATAATCCAACTGGTCAAATGCTGAAACAATCAGAGCTTGAGGAATTGTCTCAATTTTGTCAGAGAAATGAGATAGCTTTAATTATCGATGAGGCATTTGTAGATTTTACAAGGGAGGAATATTCGCTTGTTTCTTCAATCAGCACTAATGAAAACCTCTACATCTTTCGATCGTTGACAAAAATGTTTGCGATTCCAGGTTTGCGTTTAGGCTACTTGCTAACTAGTAATCGTGCTGTTCTAGCTCAAATTGAAGCGAAAACTGTGCCTTGGCACATTAATACCTTTGCAGATATTGCCGGACAGCAAGCATTGAAGGAAACAAGATTTATTAAGGATAGTCAGCGCTATATCGCAGAGGAACGAAGGTTTTTAGAAAAGGGGTTGGCTCAATTTAAGGAGCTAGAAACGTTTTCTAGTCAGACAAACTTTATTTTCTTGCGATATCAGGGTTCGGGTTGTCTACAAGAAAAATTGATCCAAAAAAATATTCTGATTCGAAATTGTAATAGCTTTCATGGCTTGTCTCAAAAATATTATCGAATTGCAGTTAAATCAAGAGTTGATAACAAATCCTTACTTGATGCATTGGAGGCGATTTTATGAGAGTAACGGCTTCTTGTACCGGTTCATGCGGAGAATTAATTCAAGGCTGGCTAGGTAATTCGCAAAAATTAGTTAGTTATGGGATTGATCGATTTTCTAAAGTAACGCTTCAAACGGGAATTGCTTCTAAAGGAGCTAAACCAAAAGTCGAGAAAGCGATCAATAAAACGCTGGATCACTTAAGAATACCGACTGCTAAGAGAGAAAAGCTATCTTTCGTGATCAATTCAGAACTACCGATAGCCAAAGGGATGGCCAGTAGTACAGCGGATATTGCCGCAGCTTGCCAAGCAACGACTGCTTACTATGGAAGAAAGATTACCAGAGATGAAATTATCGACATTTGTTTGGCAATTGAACGTACAGACAGTATTCTTTTCCCAACACTTACATTGTTTGAGCAGAAAAATGGGTCAGTTAGAGAGAGCAGCGGATGGGCTCCCCATTTTTACGTGGTTGTTTTGGAGCCAGAAGAAACCTTAGAAACCGAAGCTTTTCATTCACAAGTGAACGAGCGCTTAATTTTTCAACAGCGAGCACTCTTTACAGAAGTTTATCAGTGTTATGTAGGGGCAGTGAGAGAAAAATCGTTGCAAATGCTTGGAGAGGCGGCGACACAGAGCGCTCTATTAAATCAGGAAATTTTAGCTAAACCCTATTTCTCAGAATTGATGAAGCTTAGACAGTACCATCAGTGGTTAGGAGTCAACGTTGCACATAGTGGCTCAGTAGTTGGAATCATGATTGAAAAACCAGAAGATATTCCAGCAGTTCTAGAGGTGATAAAGAAATCCAATGTGTCACGTTGGTATTCCAAGGTCAGTGTTCATCAAAGCTGCTACCGAGGAGTAGAACTGATAAAAGCGAGGAAAATGAATGAAGAAGCTGATGATCGCCGCTGTTTCCAGCGGCTCAGGAAAGACAACGATAACGCTTGGTTTAATGAAACTTTTGCAAAATCGCGGGTATCGAGTTCAACCCTATAAGGTCGGTCCTGATTACGTCGATACCGAATACCACACGCGTATTACCGGAAACCCTTCACGGAATTTGGACATGTTTCTAGTTCAAGATAATGCACGAATGAAAACACTTTTCGAAAAAGAAGCGGGAAATGCAGACATTTGTGTAATTGAAGGAGTAATGGGGCTTTTTGACGGGTTAGGGGTAGACAAGGATTTTTGCTCCAGTGCAGGAGTCGCAAAGCAGTTGGATTGTTCCGTATTGCTGGTAGTGAATGGGCAATCAGCTTCAACATCTGTGGCGGCAGTGGTTAAGGGATTCGTCGATTTTGATCCGAAACTAAACATTTGTGGAGTCATTATTAATAAAGTTGCCTCTGAAACACACTATCAATTGATTAAAAAAGCAGTGGAATTGTACACCGATGTTCCTGTTTTCGGATATTTGAAGCGAGAAAAAGGAGTAGAGCTGCCTTCTAGACAGTTAGGATTGGTCCCTGATCGAGAAATCAACGATGTGACAGAAAAAATTCAGCAGGTAGCAGAATCCTTAGAAGCGACCTTTGAGCTTGATCAGTTATTAGAGCGGCTTCCGAATGAGAAAATCCGATATACACCGCCGTATTATCCGCAATTTCCGGAAATCAAGGTCGCATATGCTCTAGATGAAGCATTCCATTTTTATTATCAAGACAATCTTGATTTGCTGAGGACGCATGGCGTGGAGCTGCTCACCTTTAGCCCAATGAAGGATGACCATCTTCCAGAGGCGGATTTGTATTATTTTGGTGGCGGTTATCCAGAAGAATTTGCTCTGGAGCTTTCAACAAATCAATCAATGCGCAGCAATATCAAGAAAAAACACGAGCAAAGCGCCTTTATACTAGCTGAATGTGGGGGGTTAATGTATCTAGGATCTGCCTTTACTAACGATGAGAAGAACTATCAGATGGTAGGTATTTTTGAAGGAGTTAGTCAGATGACATCAGGTCTTCGAAAATTTGGCTACTGCTATGGCGATCTGAATCAAGAGACTTTGCTTGGGGAAAAAGGAACAACAGTAGTAGGGCATGAATTTCATCATTCAATTTTTCAAAGTAATGAACCAACAGTTCTGGAAATGCGAAAGGAACGCGATGGAGAAGTCGTGAAGAGATGGACTGGCGGTTATCAGAAAAAGAATACGTTTGGCAGTTATCTTCACCTTCATTTTTATCAAAGTGAAGATTTTCTTCAGAATCTGCTGGAGAAAGTGAGGAATAACAGATGATCTACTGGATTATTGTTGCTTTCATTTTAGATTTATTGATTGGTGACCCTTACAGCTGGCCGCATCCAATTAAGCTGATTGGCAATTTTATCGCTTGGTTTCAGGAGAGGTTCACCCAGACAAAAAGTGATCAGGAAAACTATCGTTGGGGGATTCTATTGTGGTTGGTAACTGTTTTTGGATCAGGATTGGTAACTTTTATCCTTTTAAAACTTAGTTTTCTAATTCATCCTGTTATTGGCATCGTCTGTTACATTTATCTGTCTTATACAACGTTAGCAACCAGAAGTTTATCGCTAGAAGGTAAAAAAGTTTATCAGAAGTTAGTCAACGACAGTCTCGATAATGCTCGTAAACAGGTTGCAATGATTGTCGGAAGAGATACCAAAGAACTAACAAAAGACGAAATTACCAAAGCAACCATTGAAACAATCGCTGAAAATACCAGTGATGGTGTCATCGCTCCATTACTCTGTCTATTTCTCGGAGGACCAACTTTGGCTATGATGTATAAGGCTGTCAACACGCTGGATTCAATGGTGGGGTATGTGACACCAAAATATCGCGCAATCGGCTGGTTTTCCGCAAAAATGGATGATATTTGGAATTTTATCCCTGCTCGTTTGACTTGGTTCTATTTACTAGGAGCAACTAAAATACTGCGCTTAAATACTTCAAACGCTTGGAAAGTTGGAAAAGCTGATTGTCGTAATCATAAAAGTCCGAATAGCGGCTATCCCGAAGCAGTGGTCGCAGGTGCACTAGGAATCCAACTTGGCGGCACGCATCTTTATCATGGTGTGGAAATTTATAAACCGACAATCGGAGTCTCACTTCGTTCAGCGAAGCCAAAGGATATATTAACTGCTAATAAACTTTTGTATACAACAGCGATTTTGAGCGTAACTGTATTTAGTGTTACTGCAATCATCATCAACAAGTACTTTTTATAAGAAGGAGAAAAAAGCGTGGACTATATAAGAAATCCTCAATTAATTGAAACAGAAAGCTTCAAAATCATTCAAGGAATCATTGATCAAGAATTTCCTGACTATATTTTCTCATCAACGAAGGAAGAAAAAATTATTAAACGGGTGATTCATACAAGCGCCGATTTTGATTATTTGAAAAATCTCGTCTTTTCTAATGATGTTATTTCGGAGTTAGAGAAATTTTTCTTGGGAGGAGATGGCACAATTTTTACAGATACAACTATGGCACTTAGCGGTATTAACAAACGTCTCTTAGATAAATTAGGTATTCGTTATGAATGCTATATTGCCGATCCAGAAGTGGCTGAACAAGCAAAGGCAAAGGGAATGACTCGTTCGATGGCAGGAATAGAGCGAGCAGCAACAATTTCTGGCCCAAAATTATTTGTTATTGGAAATGCGCCAACGGCAATTTTTAAATTACTGGAGCTACATAAACAAGGAGAATTAAATACGGTTGCTGTTATTGGTGCTCCTGTTGGTTTTGTTGGAGCTGCAGAATCAAAAGAAGCATTGTTTGAAAGTGATCTCCCAGCAATCATTGCCAGGGGTCGCAAAGGCGGCAGTAATGTTGCTGCGGCGATTATCAATGCCATGTTATATCAATTGATTGAAAGGGAAAACTGATGGAAGAGTTCGTTTTCTATAATGGGAAAAAGCTGCGAAAAGGGTATACAACAGGTTCCTGCGCAACTGCAGCTGCGACCGCTGCGGCAGCATTTCTTTTTGAAGAGGAAGCCACAGAGGAGATTTGCATTGAATTACCCGATAAAAAAAATCTAACTATTCCAATCGCTTCGATTGAAGCTACCGAAGATGGTAGCCAAGCTTTTGTTGTAAAAGATGGCGGTGATGATGTGGATGCGACAGATGGGATGTTAATTGGTGCAAAGGTCGTTAAAATTGATGGAAATCAAATTCTAATTGATGGTGGAATCGGCATCGGTCGAGTAACAGAAGTAGGGTTACAAAATCCTGTGGGTCAGGCCGCAATTAATCCTGTTCCAAGAAAAATGATTGAAGCTTCCGTTCGCAAAATCATCGGTCTGAATCAGGGAGTAAAGGTGACTATTTTTGCTCCTGAAGGAGAAGTAATCGCTAAGCAAACAATGAATCGACGCTTAGGTATAGTGGGCGGCATCTCCATTTTAGGAACAACCGGTATTGTCACACCTATGTCTGAGGATGGCTGGAAGCAGTCCATCTCATTGGAACTAGAAATGAAGAAAAGCCAAGGATATTCTTCAGTCATTTTATGTCCAGGAAACTATGGTGAGGAGTTTGTTCTAAATACAATGAAGCTCAATGGCGAGAATATCGTTTCAATGAGTAATTTTGTCGGCTATGTCTTAAAAGAAGTTCAGCGCTTGGAATTTGAAAAGGTTCTGATGGTTGGGCACTTAGGCAAATTGATTAAAGTTTCTGCAGGAATTTTTTCAACTCACAGTAAAGATGCAGATGCACGAACGGAAATCTTGATCGCAAATCTAGCCCTACTAGGTATGCCTGTACCCCAATTGCAAGAAATCGAAAGATGTTTAACGACTGAGGCTGCTGGAGAGATTATTGCCAGTGCAGGATACGAAGCTGTCTATCAAGTGCTGGCAGAAAAAGTTAAGAAACGTTCCGAAGATTTATTGAAATATCGGAAACATGAGCCAAATATTGAAGCCGTTCTTTTTTCTTCACAACGAGGATACTTAGCTTCTACAAAACCTCTGGAGCAGCTAAAGGAGGAGTGGCGATGATCACTGTTATAGGTATCGGACCAGGCGGGACACAAGACTATTTATTTGGAAAAGCTCAAGCGGCTATTCAGGCAGCCGATTTGATTATCGGGAGTCAGCGTCAATTAGAGATTATTCCTAAAAACAAGAAGCACAAAACTCATTTACTTCCCCGTAAACTAGATGATCTGGAAGATTTTTTAAACGATCATCAAAAGGATGAGCTAGTAATTTTAGCTTCCGGTGATCCATTGACCTATGGCATTGGCAACTGGCTCCTAAAACGATTTTCAGGAGAAAATTTACTGATTTTGCCGGGGATTAGTTCCCTTCAGTATTTATTCAATCGACTAAATATTCCGATGGAGGATTGTTTTATCACTAGTAGTCATGGGAAATCTCCGAACTTTTCTCTTATTTTCAAGCTGCCAAAGGTCGGGATAGTAACAGACAAAAGAACAGGTCCTTATCAACTGGCACAAGAAGCACTAAAACTCGGCAATGATTCAATTTTTTATATAGGTGAAAATCTCAGCTACTATGATGAGAAAATAAGGCGTTATAAAGCTTCTGAGGTTCCCAATGAAGACTATCAAATGAATGCAGTGGTGATAATCAATGAAAGATAGTAGTTTTATTCGCGGTAATGTTCCCATGACCAAAGAAGAAGTCCGAACGGTCAGTATAGCAAAGCTGCAGTTAGCTAAAGCAGATAAGTTTTTAGATATTGGCACAGGAACAGGCAGTATTGCGATCGAAGCGGCATTGCTACATCCAAATTTAGAAGTGACAACAATTGATTCAAATCAAACCGCTGTAGCTGTTTTGAAGCAAAATCTAGCAAAGTTTCAGTTAACGAATATCCACAGTATTCTTGGCAAGGCACCGATTGAATTAGAGGATAAATTTGATGCAATTTTTGTTGGCGGAACGGGTGGAAACATGGCTGAAATACTTGCTTGGAGCTTCCAGCTGCTGAAGCCTGACGGTCGTTTAGTATTAAATTTCATTTTATTAGAAAATGCTCTTCGTGCAATGGAATGGCTGGAAACGAATCATCACTCCTTCCAGACGATTCAAATGCACGTTAGTCAGTTCACCAAACTAGGGCAAGGGCACTATTTTAAACCACAAAACCCAGTAATCATTATTGAGACGAGAAAAGAGGATTAAGTATATGACAAAGGTTCATTTTGTCGGTGCAGGACCTGGTGATCCTGAACTGATTACGTTTAAAGGCTATAAGTTGTTAAAATCAGCAGATGTTGTTATTTATGCAGGCTCACTTGTGAACCCTGAACTGCTAAATTACTGTAAAAAGGAATGCAAGATATTTAATAGTGCCTCAATGAATCTAACCGAAATCATTGATGAAATGGAGCACGGTGTTCGAGAAAATAAGGAAGTTATTCGATTACAGACAGGTGATTTCTCTATCTACGGTTCAATTCGTGAACAAATTGAAGAGCTAAAAAAACGCAAGATCGAATTTACCTGTACACCTGGTGTTAGCTCCTTTTTAGGCGCAGCCTCTAGCTTAGGCGTGGAGTATACTGTTCCAGAAATTTCTCAGAGTGTGATTATTACTCGTATGGCTGGAAGAACTCCGGTACCAGATAAGGAAAGTCTACGCTCTTTTGCCCAACATCAAACGTCAATGGTCATTTTTCTTTCTATACAAGGTATCAAGCAAGTAGTCGAAGAATTATTAGCAGGAGGTTATCAGCCTACAACACCCGTAGCGGTTATTTATAAAGCTACTTGGCCTGAAGAAAAGAAAATCATTAGTACATTAGAAAAAATCGCAGACCAAATCGAAGCAGAGGATATTACAAAGACAGCTTTAATCATGGTTGGGGAGTTTTTAGGAAATGAGTTTTACTACTCCAAATTGTATGATGCCTCTTTTAAACATGAATACCGTGATGTGAAGCGTAATGAATAAAGCAGCGATTTTAGCCTTGACGTCAACAGGTATCCAATTAGCCAAAGAACTCCGAGGTAAATGGGATCAGGAAATCCCAATCTTTGTATCAGAAGACAATTTGGATGAAGAAGTACTGCCTTTTCCGACAGGGAAATTTAGCACAGGGATTCAGGTATTATTCAAGCAATATGACGCGCTTATTTGCATCATGGCCACTGGAATCGTAGTACGCAGTATTGCAGGAGTATTGGAGGACAAACGAAACGATCCAGCGATTGTTGTAATAGACGAAAAAGGCCGGCACACGATCAGTCTTTTATCCGGTCATATTGGCGGCGGCAATCAACTGACGCTAGAAATCGCAGCGAAATTAAACAGCTGTCCGGTGATTACCACTGCAACGGATGTACAAAATGTGACGGCTCTTGATTTGTTGAGTAAAGAGCTGAATGGCTGGTATGCAGATTTCAAAGAGACAACGAAGAGAGTCAATCGACTCTTAGCAGAGCATCAAGCAGTTGGTTTGATCCAGCGGGGAAATTGGGTGAGGGATCTTCGAGGACTTTCTTTGCTCAAAGAAGGAGATTCATTTAATTCTTATGAAGCGGTATTGCTTATTTCTGACAAAAGAGAAGAGCTGGAGTCTGAAAAAATAATCCAAATTGTGCCAAGACGGTATGTATTAGGGATTGGGGCAAAAAAAGGAATTGATTTTTCAATCATCAAAGAAGAATACCTTGCTTTTTGTCAATCAATAAATATCCATTTTCGCAGCATTAAGAAAATCGTTAGTATCGATATTAAGCAACAAGAAGCTGGAATCTGCCAATTAGCTGAATGGCTGGAAATTCCCTTTGAAACCTATTCAGCAGCAGAATTATTAACTGTTTCAGAGAAATATCCGCAGTCAGCTTTTGTTAAAAAAGTAACAGGAGTAGGAAGTGTTTGTTTGGCAGCGGCTGACTTAGCCAGTAATGGAAAAGTGGTGACTGAGCGTTACGCCAATAAGGGAGTCACCTTTGCATTGGGAAAGGATGAAAACGACACATGTTATACGTTGTGGGATTAGGTCCAGGTGAGAAGGAAAAGATGTCACTTGAAGCGATTGAAGTTATTAAAAAGGTGGAAGTGATTGTTGGTTATACGACCTATGTTCGTTTAATCAAAGAGCTAGTTGGTGAAAAAGAAATTGTCAGTACAGGAATGAAACAAGAAATTGATCGCTGTAAAAAAGCGATTGAAATAGCTAAAACAGGTAAGGATGTCGCTGTCATTTCTAGTGGCGATGCAGGCGTCTATGGGATGGCAGGCCTGATCTTAGAACTTGTCAGTCAAATGGATGAAGAGCTTGCAGTCAAAGTGATTCCTGGAATTACTGCCAGTATTGCTGGCGCGGCTTTGTTGGGTGCTCCGCTAATGAATGATTTTTGTCACATTAGCTTAAGTGACTTAATGACACCATGGACAATGATCGAAAAACGTCTTCATGCAGCAGCCAGCGCCGATTTTGTAATCTGTCTATATAACCCGCGAAGCAAAGGCAGACCAAATCATTTAGCTAAGGCATTAGCAATTATTCAACAATATAAATCAAAAGATACGATCATCGGATTGGCTAAAGATGTAGGACGCAAAAAAGAACAGGCAATTTTTACTTCAATAGGTGATATTGATGAAACTTTAGTAGATATGACGACGGTTGTATTAGTTGGAAATAAAGAAACTTATCTATCGGATGGCCGAATGATTACTCCTCGAGGTTATCAATTATGATTCTATTACTTGGAGGAACCTCTGATAGTTTAAAAATTGCGCAGGAGTTAAATAAAGCGAATTTAGCTTTTTATTTATCTGTTGTATCGGATTACGGAGAGAATTTGGCTACAGCAGTAACAAGCAATGTGGTTAAGGGACGTCTAAGTACAAGAGAAATGATTGAATTCATGAAGAAACATCAAATCACTCAATTGATTGACGCGACACATCCTTATGCGATAGAGGTTTCAAAAAACGCCATGACGGCTTGTACTCAGCTTGGAACTAATTATCTTCGATTTGAACGTCCTTCACTGATTACTGATGAGATGATCACAGTTCAATCAATAAAAGCTGCTTGTGAACAGGCTTTAAATTATTCAGGAAAGATCTATTTAACCACTGGAAGTAAGACGTTAGCAGATTTTTTAGAGTATCTGCCTAAGAAACGAATTGTTGCCAGAGTGTTGCCAACAGTTGAGGTGTTAAAAGTAGTTGAAAAGCTGGAAATATCAACAGGGAATGTCGAAGCACTTAAAGGTCCTTTTTCAAAGGAACTAAATCGCGAGCTTTTGATCCATAATCAGGCTGGGGTAATGATTACTAAAGAAAGCGGTCATGCGGGTGGTTTTTTCGAGAAGACTGAAGCCTGTAGAGAGCTAAATATTCCGTGTATTGTCATTCAACGCGAGCAATTAGACTATCCTGAAAAGTTTTCTTCTATTGAAGGACTAATTGAGACAAGTAAGGAAAACCAATTATTAACGAAAAAAGAGGAGCGATGAAATGACTGGATGTATCGCCTTAATTGGTGCAGGACTAGGAGATCCAGAATTATTGACTGTTAAAGGATTGAGAAAAATCAAACATGCGGATGTGATAGTGTATGACCGTTTGATAAATCCAGCGATTCTGAATTCCTGCAAAGCAACCTGTGAAAAAATTTACGTAGGCAAAAAGCCCGATTACCATCCTGTTCCACAGGAAAAAATTGAAGAAATCATGATCGAAAAGGCTGAACAAGACCTTGATGTAGTCCGACTAAAAAGCGGTGATCCCTATGTTTTTGGTCGTGGTGGAGAAGAAGGAGTGGCTTTAAAGCAAGCGGGAATCCCATTTGAAGTGATTCCAGGAATTACTTCTTCAATTGGAGGATTAGCTTACGCCGGAATTCCAATTACTCATCGTGATTTGGCAGCAGACTTTCATGTTTATACTGGTCATTTAAATAATTCTGAGCGTGAAATTGATTGGGAGACAGCGGCTAAGGTTGGAGGAACTTTAGTTTTTCTAATGGGGATGTCTGGTTTAAAGAAAATCACCGAGCAGCTAATGCTTCATGGGAAGGATAAGAATACTCCAGCGGCAATCATTCAATGGGCGAGTCGTAAACAACAAAAAACAGTAGTCGGGACATTAGAAACAATTTTTGAAAAAGCCTGTGTCGCGAAACTACAGCCGCCTAGTTTGATTGTAATCGGTGAGGTGGTTACACGAAGGAGAGAATTAAACTTCTTTGAAGAACGACCTTTGTATTCAATCAGTATTGCCGTTCCATTTTCAAAAAAGAAACGTATGGTGAGTCGTTTAACAGATTTAGGCGCGGAAATTATCGAACTACCACCAAGTAGTATTGTATTTTTTGATACAATTATCGATTTTTCTGAACCTCGACAAGCAGTTTTCACTGATCCACTAAGTGTAGAAATGTTTATTCGAGCAATGAAAACACAGGAAATTGACTGGCGGAAATTAGCCGACTGGTATTTTATTTCTGTTGGACATCACACTGGATCGGTTCTGGAAAAGGCCGGAATACGACCTGATATGAATTATCCAGATTTAACGGAATGCCTGCAGCGATTAGAAGAAAACACGGACAGCCTATTCTTAGGTGATTCTTTAACGTTAGCAGAGCTAAAGAATCACGAATCTCCCGTTGAAAAGCTGCTTACACACGAGGAGAAAATCACTGTTGATATTCCTGATCTTTGGCAAAAGGCCGATCTGATGTATTTTCCAAATTCTAAAGCAGCCCGCCTGTTCCTAGCTGCATTAAGTAAGGAGGAGTTGGCAATTGTCGCGCAAAAGAAAGTGATTGTTATGGGGCAGAAGACAAAAGCGGTCTTTGATAGTTATCAGCTTGCTGTGGTTCAGACGGCGGAACCTACATTTGATCAAGTCGTAGAAAAAATAAAAGAGGAGATGAAGCGATGAAGCCTGCATTAATTGCTGTCAGTTTTGGGACAAGTTATCCAGAGACACGAAAAAAAACAATTGGGGCTGTAGAGGAAAAGTTAGCAGAGAAATATCCTGAATTAGATGTTTTCCGTGCCTTTACTTCCAATAAGGTGATCAAAAAGATCAAAGAGCAAGAAAATGTAACGGTTTTAACGGTAGAACAACAGATGAAAAAACTGATTACTGAAGGGTACAAAGAAATCTATATTCAACCACTTCACATCATTCCTGGAATTGAATATTCTAAAGCTCTGCATCAAGCAATGCGTTATAAGAATCAGCTAGAGCTTGTCAAAGTTGGGAAGCCATTACTTAGCAGTATTGAAGATTATCAAAAGGTCGTTGCTTGGCTCAAGACTATGGCAGCGGATCTCGATGAGAATGAGGCGCTAGTATTAATGGGGCACGGCAGTCAGCATTCCGCTTTTACAGTTTACGCTTGTCTTGATCATATGCTTTTGGAAAAACCAATCTTTATCTGTGCGGTGGAAAGCTATCCAGAAATTTCTTTATTGATTGAACGACTTAAAAAAAGCCGATATAAAAAGATCAAGCTTTACCCATTAATGTTGGTGGCTGGTGATCATGCAACAAATGATATGGCTTCTGATGAAGAGGATTCTTGGAAATCTCAGTTGGAACAGGCTGGTTTTACTGTTGAGGCGCACCTTAGAGGTATGGGTGAATTTCAGGAAATACAACAGCAATTTTGTGAGCATGCAGCAGCAATGATGGAAGGATCGACAAATGACTAAATTTTATGGAGTTGGGACTGGACCGGGAGCATCAGATTTATTAACGATTCGTGGAAAAGAAGTTTTGCAAATGGTTGACTGCCTGTATACGCCAGAACCTAAAAAAGCTGGTAAAAGTTTAGCTTTACAAATTGTTACGCCTTATTTAAAGGAAGACCTAATGATTAAACAACGTCACTTCCCGATGGTAAATAATTGGGAGGAAAAACGAAACGCTTGGGACAAGATTGCTGAGGAAATCATTTCAGATGTCAAGAGCGGGTTGAATGTAGCATTCATAACTTTAGGTGATCCTATGGTTTATAGTACCTACAGTTATTTGTTAGAACGGATGACAGAACAAATAGAAACAGAGACAGTTCCAGGCATTTCTTCTTTTTGCCAAATTTCTAATGAGTTGCAGATTCCTTTGGTAATTGATGAAGAGAGTTATGCCGTTTTACCTGCGACTGCTGATGAAGAAATACTACGAATCGCTTTAAAAAATATTTCTACAGTTATTTTAATGAAGGTTTCGATAGCACTGCCCAAAATAGTAAAGCTCTTAACGGAGCTAGATTTATTAGGACAAACGGTATTGGTCAGTGATTCTTCAATGTCGTCAGAGAAAATTATGATTGGACTAAATGAGTTGGATGAACAGGATTCCCTTTCCTATTTCAGTACCATGATTGTTTATAAAAATAGAACGTTGAAAGGAAGGTAAAAAGATGAAAATAAAAACAGTTAAAAAAATTCTCTTTGTCGCGCTTCTTTTAATTCTAGTTGTCCCTCAAAAGGCACACGCGATGCACATCATGGAAGGTTTCTTGCCACTTGGCTGGTGTTTGTTTTGGTATGCGGCATTCATTCCGTTCTTTTTCTATGGATTATTCAGTATCAGAAAAGCTGTGGCTGAGAATCCACAAAACAAAGTACTGTTAGCTTTTAGCGGGGCGTTCATTTTCATCTTATCAGCATTGAAAATCCCATCAGTTACGGGCTCTACTTCACATCCAACGGGTGTTGGAATCGGAACAGCTCTCTTTGGACCCGGAGTGATCAGTGTTTTAGGAACCATTTGTTTATTATTCCAAGCCTTATTATTAGCTCATGGCGGAATAACGACCTTAGGAGCAAATGCCTTTTCGATGGCAGTTGTTGGTCCATTTGTTGGTTATGGCGTTTATGTGCTTCTGAAAAAAGCGAATGTTTCAACGTCTGTTTGTTTGTTCTTGTGTGCGTTCATTGCAGATTTAGCGACGTACTTTACCACCTCTGTTCAGCTTGGACTAGTTTTCCCCGATCCTTCATCAGGTATTTTTGGAGCAATCATGAAATTTGTAGGTGTCTTTATGATGACTCAGATTCCAATTGCCATTGCCGAAGGGCTTTTGACCGTCGTTGCTTATAATCTTATTTCAGCGAATTTTTCTTTTCATGAAAGAGGGGTTTTGAACAATGGAAAAAAATAAATCAAAAACGGGTATAAATATTATTCTATTATTAGCGGTCGTAGCTTTGATGGTGGGGGCACTACTAATCAATCAACATGCTGAGTATGGCGGTTCAGATGGGGAAGCAGAAAACGTAATAGCAGAGATTAATCCGGATTACCAACCTTGGTTTAATTCATTATTAGAACCTAAAAGCGGAGAGATTGAGAGCCTATTATTTACTCTGCAAGGAAGCTTAGGTGTAGGAATCATTACCTATATTTTAGGTTACTACAAAGGAAAAAATAGAAATGCTGTTAATTGATAAGATTGCTTATGAAAACCGGCTACTTGATCTATCTCCAGGAATAAAAGGTTGTTTGTATCTTTTTCTATTGATCAGTTGTTTTCTATCGCCGCCAATAGTTCAAGTTCTAATAAGTCTCATTATTGGTGGAGTAACTATCTTTGTTACAAAAGTGAGAGCAAGCAGGTATTTCAAATGGCTGCTGGTTCCGGCGCCTTTTCTTGTGATTAGTATCTTAACAATCTTGTTTTCCGTCAGCTCACAGTCAAAAGATTTTATCTTTCAGATTCCAGTATTTCATCATTTTCTAGGTATATCTGAAGCATCACTTTATTTAGGAACACGCTTGTTTTTTCGGTCGGCTAGTTGTGTGATTTGTACCTATTTTTTCATTTTAACTGTTCCTTTCCACCAAATTTTATTGATTATGAAAAAAGCTCATTTTCCAGCGCTATTGATTGAATTAACCATGTTAATGTATCGCTTTATTTTTATTTTCATTGATGAACTTCTGATTATTAAACGTGCACAGGATATGCGTTTTGGATTCAAAGGATTGAAAAACAGCTATCAATCATTAGGGGTATTGATTAAGCTTCTATTTTTTCAAACCTTTGATCGCTTCAATAAGATGATTCTTTCGCTTGAAATGAAATTTTTTGATGGTGATTTTCCACTATGATTACTAAATGAAAGAAGGTGCTACCGTGTTTAAGGTAACAGATTTATGTATCAGTTACGAAAATCAAGCAGATGTCTTGCATCATCTTTCTTTGGATTTTAGCGATTATCGAGCAATCGGCGTTTTAGGAGCAAACGGTTCAGGGAAATCAACCTTATTTGCGGCGATCGTAGGACTTTTACGACCGAGTCAAGGCGAAATCATTTATGATAATCAACCGCTGAATTATAAAAAAGCGGCGCTGTATAAGTACCGACAGGAAGTTGGAATTGTCTTTCAAGAACCTGAACATCAGATTTTTTACTCGATCGTGGAAGATGACGTCGCCTTCGCACTAAAAAATCTGGGGATTGAACCAACGCAAATAAAAGCCAGAATGGACGAGGTGTTCGCATTACTGAAGATTGAACATTTGAAAAAGAAACCGGTTCAATACTTGAGTTATGGACAAAAGAAAAAGGTTGCGATTGCCAGCGTTTTAATGCTTAAAACAAAATGGCTATTATTGGATGAACCAACTGCAGGGTTAGATCCAGCCGGCAGACAACAGATGATTGAGATTATCTCTCGTCTAATCCAACAGGGGACCAAAATTATTCTCTCTAGTCATGATATGGATCTAATGTATGAGATTTGCGAATATCTGTATGTTCTTGATAAAGGAATAATCATTAAAGAAGGAGAAGCTGACCAAGTATTTTTGGATGATAAGCTTCTTGAGGCTGCAGGATTGGAGCAGCCGTGGTTGGTGAAAATTCATCAGCAATTAGGTTTTCCGCTAGTAAAAAATCAGCAAGAACTTATGCAAGTTAAAATGAGAGCGAGGTGAAGAAGATGGGAAAAAGCTTGATGATTCAGGGGACTGCTTCGGATTCAGGTAAAAGTATTTTGGTGGCAGCCTTGTGCCGTATTTTTCATCAAGACGGAATGAAGGTAATGCCCTTTAAGTCGCAAAACATGGCATTGAATTCTTATATCACATTAGATGGCAAAGAGATGGGGAGAGCACAGGTTTTCCAAGCAGAGGCTGCCGGGATTGAACCAGATGCACGAATGAACCCGGTTTTATTAAAACCTACTTCTGATCGCAAATCGCAAGTGATTTTTAATGGGAAAGTCCTTTGCGATATGGATGCTGTGGAATACCATAATTTTAAACCTCAGCTGATAGAAAAAATATCTGATTTATATCAGGAGTTGCTAGAAGAAAATGACGTGATTGTCCTGGAAGGTGCAGGTAGCCCAGCAGAGATCAATTTAAATAGTCGTGATATTGCAAATATGGGAATGGCAAAAATTGCCGATGCTCCGGTCCTTTTAGTAGCGGATATTGATAAGGGCGGTGTTTTTGCTTCGATCTATGGCACGATTCATTTATTAGAGCCTGAAGAACGCAACCGAATTAAAGGAATTATCATTAATAAATTTCGCGGCGATATCGCCTTGTTAGAACCAGGGTTAAAAATGATTGAAGAATTGACCGATGTTCCGGTGGTTGGGGTCATCCCGTATGCACAATTAAATATTGAAGATGAAGATAGTGTGGCTTTATCACAGGTGAGCCGAATGTATAATACGCAGAAAGAGTTAGACATTGCTGTAATAGGACTAGCTAAAATGTCCAATTTTACTGATTTTAAGAGTTTAGAAAGTGAGCCAGATGTGTCAGTTCGGTATGTTTTTCCTAATGATCAACTAGGAAGTCCGGATATTCTTATTTTACCTGGAAGTAAAAATACTTTAGAAGACTGTCTCTACTTGCAGCAATCTGGATTAGCGAAAGAGATTGAACGAATAAGAGCCGAAGGAAAAATGATTTTTGGAATCTGTGGTGGCTATCAATTACTTGGAAAAAAACTGCATGATCCTCATCACGTAGAATCTACTATTGGCAGTATTGATGGATTTGGTCTATTGAACACAGAAACCTTTTTTGAAGCAGAAAAAACGACTACGAGGGTAGAAGCAATAATTGATGATGAGACGATTAACGGTTACGAAATTCACATGGGTAGATCTGAAAATTACGAGCAACAGTATTTTGCTCAAGTTATTTCTGCTAATGGACAAACAGTTTTGAAGAAAGATGGAGCAATTAGTTCAGATAAAAAGGTGATCGGAACGTATCTTCACGGTGTTTTTGATAATAGTGTTTGGCGAAGAAAACTGTTAAATCAGGTTCGAGCTGAAAAAGGGTTAGCCCCGATTGACAAAATTGCGTTGCCTTATCATGAGTATAAAAATCAGCAGTATGATAAGCTGGCTAATTTAGTTCGTGAAAATGTCGATTTGGAGAAAATTTATCAAATTATGAATCAGGGGGTAAGTGTATGAATATCTATACGCGTTACGGAGATCGTGGTTTTACTAGATTGGTTGGGGGAGGAAGAGCAAAAAAAAATGCTCCCCGTGTCCAAGCGTATGGATCGATTGACACATTAAACGCTCAGGTTGGACTCACCGTAGCTTCTTTAGCTCAAAAAGATTCACTGTATGAAGAATTAGTTCAGATTCAACAGTGGGTATTTGATTGTGGCAGTGACTTTGCAACCCCTGAGGAGAAACGCCCCTATAAGGTTCAATCTCAGGTCATTGTTTGGTTGGAAGAAAAAATTGATTTTTATTGGCAGGAATCCCCAAAAATTGATCGGTTTGTATTACCAGGCGGGACGGTCACGGCCGCAAATCTACATCTTTGTCGTTGTTTTGCCAGAGAGGCTGAACGAAATGCAGTAGCTCTCTTGGAATACAATGAAGCAATTAACGAAGAGGCGTTAAAGTTTTTAAATCGCTTATCTGACTACTTTTTTGCTTTGGCTCGTTGGGTTAATGGTCAAGCTAAGCAAACCGAAATCTTATATGAGAATAGCGCTCCTGTTTTTGATAGGAAGAAGTGAGTCTGAAAAAGGGTTTATTGAGTGAAAGAAGGAAGAAAATGAAAAAGCTTAGAGTTGGCACACGAGGTAGTAAATTAGCCACGACGCAAACAAAACAAACATTAGCTGTTTTTCAAGAGCATTTTCCAGAGGTTGAAGTAGAGTTAGTAAAAATCAAAACCAAAGGAGACCACTTAGCTACACATAACTTGCAAGCAATCGGTGGGCAGGGCTGTTTTGTAAGAGAATTAGAATACCAGCTTCGTGAAGGTGAGATTGATTTTGCGATTCACAGCTTAAAGGATATCCCAACCACGATTCACGAAGAATTAGCCTTGGCCTGTATAATGAAGCGTCATTCACCAACAGATGCTCTGATTATTCGAGAAGCTGGGAAAACCTTAGAGACTTTACCCAAAAATGCTGTTGTTGGAACTAGCAGTCTTCGCAGAAAGGCTCATCTGCTGCATGTGCGTCCGGATTTTGATATCCAGCCGATTCGAGGAAATATCGATACACGGATACGTAAAATGAATGAAGGTCAGTACGATGCGATTGTTTTAGCACTAGCCGGCTTAGAACGTCTAGGACTGGATCAAACAGTTTATCATCAAGAACTATCTCCAGAGATCATGCTTCCGGCAATCGGACAAGGTGCGATTGCTTTGGAATGTCGTAAAGATAATACTGAAATTCTTCAAATGCTCAAAAAAATGGAACATTTAGAAACAGCAATAGCAGTAACTGCAGAACGTGCTTTTTTAAACAGTATGGATGGAAGCTGTACTTTTCCTGTTGGAGCGTACTGTCGGCAAAAAAATGGTTCTTATGAATTAACAGGGATGATTGGGAGCGAAAATGGGAAAATCATTCTGAAAGAAACGCTGCAGGGAGATGATCCGGTGATTTTAGGAAGAGCTGTTGCCGATAATCTGATCAAGCAAGGCGCAATTACATTGATTGAGGAGTGTAAGAACGATCAAAAAGAAACTTTTATACACTAGAGAAGCAAGTATGCCGATTGATATTCAACACGTGTTTGCAGAAAAAGGCGTGGAGGTTATTACTATTCCGATGAATCGCACGGTTTTCCAGCCACATAAAAGCCTGGAGCATGAGTATGATTGGATTTTTTTCACTAGTGTCAATGCCGTAAAATATTTTGATTTTACACAATTGAATCAGCAGGCCAAAATACTTGCAATTGGCAATCAAACGACCAAAACGTTGCAAGAGCTGGGGTACTCTGTTGATTTTCAACCGAAAGAAGGCTTTTCTGAGGGATTAGTAGAGGAATGGCTTCGCCTAGTCGGAGCGAAACAGCGTGTTTTTTGGCCCCATTCATTTCAAGCCCGGCGTGTGATATATAATGCTTTAGCTAGACAAGGACATGTAGTTTTAGAGCAGGTCATTTACAGAAATGAATTTTTCCCAGAAGATCAAGCACGGTTGCAAAAGCTGATAATGAATGAAACTATTGATTATGTATTGTTTGCTAGTCCTTCAGCCTGGACTTCTTTTAGTAAAACAATTAGAACGTTTAAGCAGTTGCCCGAAAATTTTTGGTCGCAGTTAACGATTGCCGCTATCGGCCCCGTTACAGCTAGAGTGATAGAAAAAGAACAGCATGTGGCTATCCAACCAGATATTTATGATATGCCGCATTTGTATGAATGCTTATTGAGAAGAATTGACCAAGAGAATGTCAGTTCTCTGTAATAATTACACCACTTTTGAGTTGAATTTTTATGAGAGGAATTAGCTGATTAACAGACACTTTTGATTAAGCTAATTTTTTCTTCAAAGAATAAGGAGTGATCGGCCTGTGAGTTTGATAAAAGAATACCGAGATCTTTCCATTTTACCTATTTCGAAGGGAAAATCGCTGGTGATCGCTTGTGATTCTAGTGCGGGTATTGGGAAAAAGGAACACGATGCCGTTGAAATTGATCCCGCAATAACAGCCGCTTTTTGTTTGCGTGTTCCCCTAATGGAATTATTATGTTATGGAGCAGAACCGATTGCTGTGATTGATTTGATCGGTAATGAATATGCTCCTACTGGAGAACGAATGTTAAAAGGGATAAGGGAAGAATTGGCTAGAGCTGAACTTTCTAATATCACCCTCAATGGCAGTACAGAGGAAAACATGTTTACTAAAACTACTAGTGTTGGAATCACAGTTGTGGCGGAAACTAAGGCGGGAAAAGAAAATTTTCAGATGCAGCAAGCCTGCAGTCTCCTGCAATTAGGACAGCCTTATGTTGGGGAACAGGTTGTGAAAAATCGGGAAACAATTTTTTCCTATCCTTTGGTAAAGGCCCTAAGATCAGAGCCTGGAGTTATAGATATGTTGCCCGTTGGTTCGAAAGGTATTCGTTATGAAGCAGAATTAATGGCGAAGGACTCTGAGTTCCAGATTCATTTTTCAGAGGTAGAAAATCTAGATTGTTCAGCGGGACCGGCAACAGTTATTCTAATAGCAGTTAAATCAGAACAAGAAGCCGATATTACATCTCGTTATTCCGAGTTGAAAAAAATCGGTGAATATAAAAAGAGGTGACAAAGTTTGGGAGAAATTACATTAGTTACTGGCGGAGCACGCAGCGGCAAATCAGCTTTTGCAGAGAGCTTATTGGATACAGAGGCAAAAATTAATTATATTGCAACGAATTGCTCGGCTCAAGATCCTGAAATGGCTAACCGAATATCTCTCCATCAACAGCGACGTCCTAAAAATTGGCAAACCACCGAAACGTACTTAGTTGTCTCCGACGTAATCGAACAAGCACAAGTGTCAGCGCATTTATTGGATTGCGCGACTATGCTATCGACTAATTATTTTTTTGACTTAATGAAAGAACGATTTGGTGAGGACTTCACAATAATTGACGAAGAAATCCTTAAGCTAACTCAAAAAGAGAAGGCTGCAATTGAAGCCGATATTCTCAATGAATGGCAAAAAATTCTTACAGCAGCGCGGAATAGTCAGACGGATTTGGTTGTCGTGACAAATGAGGTGGGACTAGGAATCGTTCCCGAAAATGCTTTTTCCCGTTGGTTTAGAGATGTATTAGGTCATGTAAACCAATCTTTAGGAAAGGAAGCGGATGCGGTATTTTTCGTGATCGCCGGTATCCCTATGAAGATAAAATGATTGATAGTCTAATTTTGTATTTTCAATTCTTTACGCGAATACCGATTCCGATTGCGGTTGATGAACCTGAAGAAAAAATGCGTTCAGGCGTTCGTTTTTTTTCGCTGTTTGGATTAATGATTGGCTTTTTAGAGGCTGTTGTTTATTGGCCTTTACAATATTTATTCAGTCCCAGTATCGCTTGGGTTATGATATTGTTTCTTGATGTGATGTTGACTGGTGGCTTTCATTTAGATGCATTATCGGATATGGCTGACGGCCTGTTTTCTTCTCGTGACAAAGATCGTATGCTGGAAATCATGAAGGACAGCCGCGTTGGTAGTAATGGCGTTTTGGCTATCGTCTTTTATTATCTACTTTTAGTTTTTAGCTTTTTAGTGTTGCTCCCCAATCTCAATATTCAATTGCAGACGACAATTGTTTTATTATTGAATCTTATAGGGAAAAATGGCATCAGTCTTTTGTTTTATCAGATGCAGTATTCTGGTAATAATTCTCAAGGATTAGGTACTACCTTTTTGAATGTAAAAAAGCAAAATATCTTAATTTGTCAATTGTTTTCTTTTTTTGTGTTGTTCATTTTTTTAGGTAGAGTAGGGATTGTATGCTTTATTGTCAATCTTTTAATTGTTTGGCTTTATCGCAAATTAGTTATGAACAAGGTTAATGGTCTTAATGGCGATACTTTAGGCGCCTGTTCGCCTATCTCACAAGTAGTATTTTTATTGACTTTAATTCTAATGCGAGGTTTTTTATGAAAATCATTTTGATTCGTCATGGAGAAACAGAATATAATAGAAGACACTTATTTTATGGAAAGACGGATATCTCCTTGAACGACACCGGGGTTCAACAGGCTTATTTGTTGAATGAAAAATTAGCTGGAATGAGACTTGAGGTACCCATTTATACGAGTAGTTTGAAACGAACGATCGAAACAGCAGAATTGATCTTTCCAGACCAAAAAAAAATTTCCTTAAACGAACTAGATGAAAAAGATTTTGGTTTGTGGGAAGGGTTAAGTGCGGATCAAATCAACGAAAGATTTCCAGAAGAATGGGAAAAATGGTTGATTTCTCCCTTTGAGGTAACTCCAGCAAATGCGGAAAAATTTTCGGATTTTCAGCAACGTGTCTTAGCTTGTTTGGAAGTGATGCTTCAAAAAAAGCAAGATTTTGTAATTGTTGGACATCTCGGCGTACTACGAGTCATTTTGAAAGACTGGTTTCCGGAATATGAATTTTGGGAAATCGCATTGGATCAAGGAAACTATACGCTGATTGAAGTTGGAGAGTCAACAACGAAGGTGATTGAGTGGAATAAGTAACTGTTATTCTTATAAATAGAATGAGCTGTTTTCTTAGCTATTAATTTGACTAAAATAACTACGTGACGATTGACCGTGTATCATATTACGGTTTTTTTGTCGTTGCTCTTTCATTTGAAGATCATTAATAAATTGTAATAAAAAGAGTTTATAAAAAAATCATAAAAAGTTGATGCTAGTGATGAAGACGAATAGTTTTAGTATAAACTGAACAGGTAGTTTAGAGAATTTATTTTTATATTTTATGAATCAATCAGCAGGCTTGATAATTATAATTTTTTTATTTTTAAAGTGAGGATTTCGAATGAAAGTTTTTAAGCGCTTGATCTTAATTATTTTAGGAGTACTATTAGTTTTTGAATGTTACTTAATTTTTTCATTTTTACAGGGTTATGAATCGACAAAAAATGCTCAATCGAAGCAAACGATCCCTTTTAACGGAGAAGAAGCTCCAGATCAGAATGATTTGAACATTTTGATTATTGGTACCGATTCTCGGGGAGAAGATCGAGGTCGATCAGATTCCCTAATGGTTGCTCATTATGATCAGAAAAGAAAACAACCCAAGTTAATTTCAATTATGCGCGATAGCTATGTTGATATTCCTGGTTATGGGAAGGATAAAATCAATGCGGCGTATTCATATGGTGGCATTGAGCTGGTCCGAAAAACATTAAAAGAAAACTTTGATCTCCCAATTGAATATTATGTAACAATCAATTTCGACCATTTTAAAGAAGCTATTGATAATTTGTTTCCAAAAGGTGTGACCATTGATGCGGAAAAGGATCTAGATTTAGATCAAGTATTTATTAAAGCGGGTAAACAAAAAATGGACGGCAATACATTGTTGCAGTATTCTCGATTCCGTGAAGATGAGGAGGGCGATTTTGGTCGAATTCGCAGACAACAGCAGGTGCTCTCAGCCATCTCACAGCAAGTCACAAATGTTACTTCATTAAGTAAATTGCCAAAAACAACTGGAAAGCTATTGGGATATGTCGATACAAATTTATCTGAAAGTACGATTTTAAGCGTAGGAAAAGATTTCGCTTTAGGCGATACTAAAAAAATTGAAACCCTTGCTGTACCAATCGATAAAACTTGGGAATTTAATAATGATACGCCAAGTGGAAGTGTTTTAGAACTAGATACTGAAGCAAATGCAAAAGCAATTCAAACGTTTTTAACAGAATAGTCGAATAAAACGTACTATTTTTAAGCCAATGGGATACTCGTTGGCTTTTTCTTGTGTCCTGCCAAAATCGAATAATCATTAATTTTTTTAGACAAATCGATCAATTTGTTTATTAACAAATTTGTATGATTTTAGCTATAATCCCTGTCGAGGGGATGAAATAACTAATGAAAAAATTAGCTTTGATCGTATTATGTAGTGGTTTTTCTACGAGTTTTTTTGGGTTCAACACAGACGCCTTCGCAAGTGTTGCTAATTCAGAAGTTAAGGTAACGAAAGCATCAGAAACTTCCGATAGTACAACCGCTTCTAATGAACTAACAAATAGACAGACAGAAATAGAGGCTGCTTTCAAATTGGCTCAGCAACAATTTGAAACGCGTCAAAAACAGATTGCACAAGATATTGCTGAGGCTCAGAAGTATTCACAGAAACGGCATGAGGATCTGCATAATGATTTTGCTGTGATTCAAGATCAATTAGATCAGACGCACAATGATTTTCAAAACCATTTTAATGAGGTGAATAATCGCATTCAAACAGATCACTCCACAATTGAAGATCAATGGGCACAGACGCAAAAGCAATTAGACCAAGTGCGAGCGGATTTAAAACAAAAGATTGCTGAAGCTGAAAAATTGCAAGAACAATTAAAGTCAGATCGCTCAACGCTCGATCAAAGCATTTCAAAGGCCAAAAGCAGCGCGCAGAGAGTGAAGGGTCAGTTTACTGAAGGAGCAGAAAATGCAGAGGCAGCTGTTTCAGATGTTCAAAATCGCACAGGCGATATCGAAGGCAGTATCAATCGAATCAAGGCTGTCCTCGATTCAGCGGGGGATGACCTTTCGGCAGATGGAAAAGAGGGAGAAAAAACGCCCACGACCCTGTCTGCAACGTCAAAAAAGACTGATGATCAGCAACAAAATATACAAGTAAAGGAATACCCTAAAACAAATGATCAAGCGAATCCTTCACTTTCGCTAATCGGCTTTGGGATTATTGGGAGTATCTTTTTTTACTACACACGCAAATATTACAAATAAAAGAGGCTAGATGACCTGAAATAGATTATTCAGGATCATCGAGTCTTTTTTTGAATGTAAAAATTACATTAGGAATGCTCGGTAAAAGCAAGTGTTTGTTTTTAGCAGAGAGATGTATGTTAGAATACGTCTGTTACTACTACTTAGAAAGAGGAACGAGATGACAAAATCTACTTCAGCCTATATTCAGATCCCGTTTTGTGAACATATTTGTTACTACTGCGACTTCAACAAAGTTTTTCTTGAAGGTCAGCCTGTAGATGAATATATCGAAGCGTTGTTGAAAGAGGCACGCTTAGCTTTAAGACAAAACCCAGTCGAAAAAATGGAAACACTTTATGTTGGAGGGGGCACCCCAACGTCATTGACTGCAAGTCAGTTAGAACGTTTATTGAGTGGATTGCGAGAAATCCTTCCTTATTATAATGGAGAATTTACAGTCGAAGCGAATCCTGGCGATTTAACTGCTGATAAATTGGATGTAATGAAAAACTATGGAGTCAATCGCTTATCAATGGGTGTTCAAACATTTGATGATCGTTTGCTGAAAAAAATTGGTCGTAAGCATACCGCACAGGATGTGTATGATACGATCCAATTGCTAGAAGAAAAAGATTTTAGCAATGTAACGATCGATTTAATTTATGCATTGCCGGGTCAGTCCCTAGAAAGTTTTCGTGATACGGTAACACGAGCCTTGGCTTTAGATTTACCTCATTACGCACTATATTCATTGATTTTAGAAAATCAAACGATGTTTATGAATTGGGTTAGACGTGGGAAGATGCATCTTCCTGAGCAAGAATTAGAAGCACAGATGTATGCCGAAACGATCGATGCGATGGAAAAAGCTGGGCGTAAACAATATGAGATCAGTAATTTTGCAAAACCTGGGTTCGAAAGTCAACATAACCTAGTTTATTGGAACAATCAAAATTATTTTGGTCTCGGAGCAGGTGCTAGCGGGTACCTTGGAAATCGACGCTATAAAAATCGAGGACCTATCCAGCATTACTTAAAGTCATTGAAAAATGATCAGCTCCCCGTGTTAGAGGAAGAAATCCTTACTCAAAAAGCTCAGATTGAAGAGGAAATGTTTCTGGGCTTAAGAAAAATTTTAGGTGTTGATAAAACCGTTTTTGAAAATCGTTTTGGCTTCAGTATGATGGATGTGTATGGGGATGTGATTGAAAAATTAAAACAGCAAAAGCTGATAACAGAGACGGATTCGAGGGTTTGTTTGACTGAGGAGGGACTATTTCGCGGGAATGATGTTTTTGAAGAATTTTTACTGAGTAACGCCAATTAGCACTCTCGTGTGTAGAGTGCTAATTTTTTATATTTTTTCCTTGACTTATATAGAAGTTGTTGGTATATTAATAATCGAGTTAGCACTTAAAAAGAAAGAGTGCTAACTAAAGGATGAGAAGAATGTTAACGGAAAGACAAAAACTGATTCTCAGCTTAATCATCAAAAACTTTACCAATACGGGTCAACCGGTCGGATCAAAAAGTTTGATGGAAGAAGGCGTAAAAGCAAGCTCCGCAACTATCCGCAATGATATGAAGGCGCTAGAGGAATTAGGCATGTTAGAGAAGACTCATTCTTCATCTGGAAGAATTCCTTCAGCTTTAGGCTATCGATATTATGTGGATTATCTATTAACGCCAGCGAAGGTGAGTAATCAAGAAGTAGACCAGATTCGCAGATCGCTTAAGAAAGATATTCATGAGATTGATGATATCATTCAGCAGTCTGCCAAGATACTTTCACAAGTTACTAGCTATACCGCGTTCTCACTTGGCCCTGAAATGAAGGATCGGACATTGACTGGTTTTCGAATTGTTCCATTAAATGATCGTCAGATTTTGGCGATCATCGTCACAGATAAAGGAAATGTTGAGAGTCAAGTTTTTCGCATTCCTGAGAATGTAGACAGTCAGGACTTGGAGAAAATGGTTCGAATTATCAACGATCGTTTAGTAGGCCAACCTTTGGTAAGTGTTTATCAAAAATTGAGAACTGAGATTCCAATGATTTTGCATCGTTACTTCCAGACAACTGAAGGAATCAGTCACTTATTTGACGTGATTTTGAATGATGCTTTTGAGGATAAGGTGTTTGTCAGCGGACGAATGAATATTTTGAATTTTAATCCTGATCAAGATTTTAATCATGTGAAATCAATGTATTCATTGATGCAGAATTCAGATGAGCTGACACAGCTACTGTTGCCTTATGATAGCGATATTCATGTTCGGATTGGCGCGGAGATGGGAAATGATCTGTTTGATCATCTTAGTATGATTCAAGCAAACTATGAAATTCGTGGACATGGCCGCGGAACAATTGCGTTATTAGGACCAACATCGATGCCATATTCAAAGATTTTTGGTCTATTGGAAGTTTTCCGATACGAGTTGACGAACGCATTGGACGATTATTATCGTTCTTTGGGTTTATATCACTAGAAACGATTCCTACAAAGAAAGGGAGTACGCGCAGTGGCAGAAGAAAAGAAACAAGAAGTTGAAGAAGAATTAGAAGAAGTCGAATCAGTTGAAAATGAGTCGACCGAAAAAGAAGCGGAAGATATTGATATTCCAGAAGTTTCAGAAGTTGAAGAACTAACGAATAAGTTTAACGAAATGGAAGACAAATTTTTACGAGCTCGCGCTGAGATCGCAAATATGTCTAACCGCAACAAAAATGAACGTGAACAACTGGTTCGTTACCGTTCACAAGATCTTGGCAAAAAATTACTGCCAGCGATCGACAATTTAGAAAGAGCCCTAGCAACTGAAGTTACTGACGATCAAGGCGCTAGTCTAAAAAAAGGGGTAGAAATGGTCCTTGAAAGCTTGACTGTTGCATTAAAAGAAGAAGGTATCACAGAGATCAAAGCAGAAGGTGAAACGTTTGACCCAAATCTGCATCAAGCAGTACAAACTGTTCCAGCAGAAGATGACGTAAAACCTGACACTATTGTAAATGTGCTGCAAAAAGGGTATCAGCTACATGATCGCGTATTGCGACCAGCAATGGTGATTGTAGCTCAATAAAATGTAAACTACTATATTAAACATATAATGGAAAAGGAGATTTTCAACTATGAGTAAAATTATCGGTATTGACTTAGGTACAACAAACTCTGCTGTCGCTGTCTTAGAGGGCGGAGAAGCTAAAATCATTACTAATCCAGAAGGAAATCGTACAACACCATCCGTTGTCTCATTTAAAAACGGTGAGATTCAAGTTGGTGAAGTAGCAAAACGTCAAGCAGTGACAAATCCACACACAATTTCATCTATTAAACGTCATATGGGTGAAGCTGGTTATAAAGTAGAAGCAGACGGCAAATCATATACACCACAAGAAATCTCTGCAATGGTATTACAATACATTAAAGGTTTTGCAGAAGATTACTTAGGTGAAAAAGTTGAAAAAGCAGTCATCACAGTTCCTGCTTACTTCAATGACTCACAACGTCAAGCAACAAAAGACGCTGGTAAAATTGCTGGTTTAGAAGTTGAACGTATCGTTAACGAACCAACTGCAGCAGCATTAGCATATGGTTTAGATAAAACTGATAAAGATGAAAAAATCTTAGTATTTGACCTTGGTGGTGGTACTTTCGACGTTTCAATCCTTGAACTAGGAGATGGCGTATTCGATGTATTATCTACTGCTGGTGATAACAGTCTTGGTGGGGATGACTTTGATAACAAGATCATCGACTACTTAGTTGCTGACTTTAAACAAGCAAACGGAATTGATCTTTCTAAAGATAAAATGGCAATGCAACGTTTGAAAGATGCTGCTGAAAAAGCTAAAAAAGACTTATCAGGTGTTAGCTCAACTCAAATCAGCTTACCATTTATCACAGCTGGTGACGCTGGTCCATTGCACTTAGAAACAACTCTTTCTCGTGCGAAATTTGACGAAATCACTGCTGATTTAGTGGAACGTACAAAAGCTCCAGTTCGTCAAGCATTGAAGGATGCTGGATTGTCACAATCTGACGTTGATGAAGTTATTTTAGTCGGTGGTTCTACTCGTATCCCTGCGGTTGTTGAAGCGGTACGCAAAGAAACTGGCAAAGAACCAAACAAATCAGTGAACCCGGATGAAGTAGTAGCGATGGGTGCTGCGATCCAAGGTGGGGTTATCACTGGTGATGTGAAGGATGTCGTATTACTAGACGTAACACCATTATCATTAGGTATTGAAACAATGGGCGGTGTGTTCACGAAATTAATCGACCGCAATACAACGATCCCAACAAGCAAGTCACAAGTATTCTCAACGGCTGCTGACAACCAACCTGCTGTAGATATTCATGTGTTGCAAGGTGAACGTCCAATGGCTGCGGATAACAAAACTTTAGGTCGTTTCCAATTAACTGATATTCCAGCAGCACCACGTGGAATTCCTCAAATCGAAGTTACGTTCGATATTGATAAAAATGGTATCGTAAATGTTTCTGCGAAAGATTTAGGAACTCAAAAAGAACAAAAAATCACAATCAAATCTTCATCTGGTTTGTCAGACGAAGAAATTGAACGTATGGTGAAAGATGCTGAAGCGAATGCAGATGCCGACAAAGCTCGTAAAGAAGAAGTAGATCTACGTAACGATGTCGATGCTTTATTATTCTCAGTAGATAAAACCTTGAAAGAATTAGAAGGTAAAGTAGACGCTGATGAAGTCAAGAAAGCGGAAGATGCACGTGATGAATTGAAAGCGGCAGTTGAAGCAAATGATATCGAAGAAATGAAAATGAAACGCGATGCGTTGAACGAAATCGTACAAAACTTAACGGTTAAACTTTACGAACAAGCAGCACAACAACAAGCAGAGGCTGATCCAAACGCAGCTCAAGGCGGCGCGGATGATGTCGTGGATGCTGATTTTGAAGAAGTTAACGATGACGACAAATAATTGATTCGTTACTAAAGGCCAAAGTCATCGCTTTGGCCTTTTTTCTTTCAAGATTGGTGATTCCTTTAGAAAAAATCTAAGAAAAGTATCGTATCGATTTTGAGTGTGATACAATACTAACGATTCTATGAAATTATGGAGGGAAGCCAATGGCTACAAAACGGGATTATTACGAAGTCCTTGGGGTACAAAAAGGTGCTTCGGATGATGAAATAAAAAAGGCATATCGTAAGCTTTCCAAGCAATACCATCCGGATATTAATAAAGAAGCTGATGCTGAAGAAAAGTTTAAAGAAATTTCTGAAGCCTATGAAATCCTAAGTGATCCACAAAAACGAGCTGCTTATGATCAATATGGTCATGCAGGGACTGATCCAAACTTTGGTGCCGGCGGAGCAGGCGGTTTCGGAGGCGCTGGTGGATTTGGTGGAGCAGGCGGATTTGGTTTTGAAGATATTTTTGAATCATTCTTCGGAGGCGGAGGTTCTCGTCAAGCCGATCCTAAAGCACCAAGACAAGGCTCTGACTTGCAATATTCGATTAACTTGGAATTTGAAGAAGCTATTTTTGGTGTGGAAAAGGACATTAAATACAATCGTGAAGAAACCTGTCATACATGTAACGGTAATGGTGCAAAACCTGGGACACAACCCGAAGTCTGTCATAAATGTCATGGCTCTGGCTCAATCAATGTGGAACACCAAACACCACTTGGCCGTGTAATGAGTCGTCAAACATGTGATGTTTGTCATGGAACTGGGAAAGAAATTAAGGATCCTTGTCCGACTTGTCATGGCTCAGGTCATGAAAAACGTCCTCATACAGTTAAGGTAAAAGTACCTGCTGGTGTTGAAGATGGACAACAAATGCGATTAGCTGATCAAGGCGAAGCCGGGATCAATGGCGGACCATATGGAGATTTATATGTGGTCTTTAAAGTGAAACAAAGTGATATTTTTGATCGTGATGGTGCAGAAATCTATTACACGTTGCCTCTAAGTTTTGTTCAGGCGGCGCTAGGTGATGAGATTAACATTCCAACTGTTCATGGTGATGTAAAATTGAAGATACCAGCTGGAACACAAACAGGTGCTAAGTTTAGGCTTCGCGGCAAAGGAGCGCCTAGACTTCGTGGCAACACAAATGGCGATCAGCAAGTAACAGTAAAAATCGTCACGCCTAAGAACTTGAATGAGAAACAACGTGAAGCGTTGCGAGCATTTGCAGAAGCTGGCGGCCAAACGGTTAGTGAACAAAAAGAGGAAGGTTTCTTTGGTAAGGTGAAGGATGCCTTTGGCGGAAAGAAATAATTATAGAGACTTAATCAATTCACTGTTGATTGAGTCTCTTTTTTCTTTTACTATTAGTAAGAAGAGAATATGTGTTGAAGGAGGTTCATATGGATAAATTGGACAAGCTATTTGATCGAATGACCAGAGACATGATGCATTACTTTATTGCGGGAGGACTCGCAGAACCGGATGGCCTAATTCGCACAATTGAATTCTTTTTAAGCTTTGTTGACAAAGGGAAACTGAGTAGTAAGCTGTTGGATAAACAAATTGTAGAGGATGCATTGATTCATCATATGCCTAAACATATGCCTCTATTTATTGATGAAAGCTTTTATGCCTATCAAATCCTATTAGACCTTTATAGTGCGTTGTATCATGAAAAAATTATCACAGAGGATGAGTGCAAGGATATGCACTATTTCATTTATCTTAATAAAACGGCCTTTTTGACTCGTATGAGTAATCCGAATTATTGGTCTAAAGCAAAATTAGCTATTATGGATGAGTGGCGTGAAGGAAATTTTGAAGTTGAAGACCCCTATAATGTTGAATACTATGACCTTGAAGAAGTACCAAGAAAAAAAGCACCTGACAATATTTTAGCGTTTCCTAAACAGAAGAAAGTTAAAAACCAAATAACAAGTTATTTAGTTAGAGTGGACTTGAAGGGGTTTAAACCACCTATTTGGCGTCGCTTAAAGATTCCGGCTGGCACTACTTATCAGCAACTTCATCAAATTCTTCAAGTTAGTTTTGGGTGGGAAGACAGTCATTTACATAGTTTCTTTGTAGATCGGACTAAAATGATTGGACCGAGCGAACTGGAAATGTCACAGTTTTCTGAAGAGCGACGATTGATTGACGAGGATTTTCAAGAAGGTGCAAAAATTGAATATATCTATGATTTTGGGTGTGATTGGGAACATCAAATCATGGTTGAAAAGGTTCTTGTGAATGAAGCTGTGCAATTTCAGTATGCTGTTTGTGTAAAAGCGAAAGGGGATACACCGTTTGAAGATTCTCGCGGAGAAGAAATTTGGAAGCCCTTTGATCTAGCAGAAATAAACGCCAGGCTAGAACAGAAAAGAATCAGGAAATGAGTAAAATCAAAATTAAAAAGAGTCTGGAGTAATTTAGGCTCTAAGTCAAATCGTGTTGTTTTCATTAAATCACTGAAAGGAAATGCTTCGGCGTTTCCTTTTTTCTTTTTGTTTTTTTGCTCAAATAATGTCGCAAAGATTCTGTTGAATCAGAATTCGCATACGAAGGTGGCGAAAGGTTCTAAAACCGAATGCCACTCTCTTAATCACTTTAATCAAGTTATTCTTCCCTTCAAGTTTTCCGTTCGAATAGGGGTATTTTAACGCATTGATAATCGCTTGTTTGTGTTTGTTTAAGTAAAGAATCGCTTTTTTAAATGCTGGATCAAGCATCGGAGGTAAGTGATCAATGCGTTCGTAAAAGTC
>NZ_KE136363.1:112468-155767 GCF_000406965.1 Enterococcus avium ATCC 14025
AAACAGAAATCGTCGATGAACTGTTAAGCTACAACGAAGAATTGCGAACAGCGTATCATTTTTGTCAATTATTACGCTATTATTTCGTTAAACGAGATACGGAAGGCTTTCAAGAAACCCTTAAAACAATTTCATCTACGTTACCTCAGTCGTTTAAAAAGAAATTCACGATCTTCCATCGCTACCAATCGGGCATTTCAAATGCCTTTAAAGTGTCCCACTCAAACGGTGTCACGGAGGGGCTGAATAACAAGATCAAGCTGATTAAACGAATTGCGTTTGGTTATCGCAACTTTTATAACTTTCGGGCACGGATCTATTTACAACAAGGTCTGATCTTTGAAAACTAAAAAAATATGCGGCGCACAGAACGCGCCGCATATCGGACTAAGTTTTATTCAAATTTGTCTTCACCAACACGATTTGACGAAGAGCCCGTTTTTTAAAAGCGAATATTTATTTACAAAATAATCACTAATATGAAAACAACTAATCTCTAAAGATGAATCGACGGAATCCATGATACTTTTTTTCAGCTTGAACTGGAGCGTTATCTGTAATCAAAAGGGCGATCATGACATAACCAATCCAACTATCACGGGAATAGAGTACGTATTTAGGTAGCCATTCATTGGCATATTTATCTTTGTATTCCTTTAGCCCACCAAAGGAATAAAAGCGGGAACCGAAATTATAAACTAAATAGGCAATTCGTTCCTGGGTGAAGCTTTTGCGGGAGGTTCCAACATTTGCTAACGGTGCCATGCCTAGGTCGAAGTATTCAATGCCCATTTCATCTCGCATATATTGGAACAGGTTGATGAAAAGAAAGTCCATCGTACCGCTTGGTGCCTCTTCTGGACTGTGGCGCATCAAGTCGATCGTGCCGATGCTGTTGGTATAAGTAGGCATGAAATTTGCGAAAGCAACAATCTTTTCATCGCTATTTCTAATCACCGCGATTGGCGCTCGTTGCAAATAATCTTCTGAGAAAAAACCTAAGGAAAAGCCTTTTTCTTTGCGACCTCCCAACCATTCATCTGAGACAGTTTTTAAAGCATAAATGGTTTCAGACGAGAAGGGTGGTGTGATCACGTCAAATTGATACCCTTCCTTAAGAACCTTGTTGAAGCTAGAGCGCTGACCTTTCATTTTCTTTCCGCTTAACGTAAAGTCAGGCAGGTGAACATGGGCTCTTTCACCGAATTTGATAAAATCATAGCCGAACTCGTGAAGAATCATGACCATCTCTTCGCTATTTTCATAAAAAACCGGTAAATAATTGTAGCGATCAACTTCATTAATCAGTGCTTCTGTAGCAGCCTCGAAGTCACTTGCTTTCCCCGAAGGATCGCCCATTACTAAAATTTTATTATTGAAGGTCGATAATTGGAAGAAAACTGTGTCTTCATCACCGTTGTTGTAGTAAAAGACCTTTTTATCCTTTAAAAAAACCAATTGACTGTCAGGATTACCGCCATATGTTGATAAAATGTGTTGGATACGAGACTCATCTAAGGCTTCTCCAATTTGAATTCGTTTATTTTTCAAAAAGCGGATTAATAATAGGATAATGAAAGCAACTATCAGGATAGCGATAAAACCAACGAACCAAATTCTTTCGCTTGGAAACAAGAAAAATTCTGGCAAACGATGACGATGATGAATGTTTGGACTATTGTAAACACCGATAATAATGTATAGAATTGCTAAACTGCCCATAATTATCCCATCAATCGTCATCCATTCAGCAGAATAAACTAGTTGTTCTCTAAATAACTCATTCTTTGAAAAAATAACAAAAAGCAACAATAGCGCAAGGAATATTCCGGTTGAGAAACGAAATCCTGCTAACAATGAGTATAGAAAAGTTAAGGTTACAATGATGATCGTAGGAATATAAGCTCTCTTCACTCGTGCAGAGGTTCCACGACCGGAAACAATCAATAAAAAGCCTAAAAGAATAGCTGGAAAGACTACAATTACACGGGAATGAATAGGATTCAGCCGTTGCAAGAAAGGCAACCGGATAAATGCTTCAGGAATTGTTGCTGATAAAACCAGCATAATTCCCGTAAAATAAAGTAGAATAACCTCGAACTTGTGTGCCAATTCTTTTAATAGACTAATTGGAATTCCTTTATAACGTGCATTAATCGTTGTACCAAGATTCTTGAAGAAGAAAATCAGGCCGATAGCAAAGGGAATCAGGTAATAGAAAAGTCGAAATAATAAAAGCCACGCGACAACTGTTTCGCGAGGAGTTCCCAGAGCTGAAAGACCGATAATCATCATCAGATCAAAACTGCCGAGTTCACCTGGTATCATCGAAGCAATTCCGATTACTGTCGCAGCAATAAATAACGGAACAACATCGCGAATACTCACATGGATACCCATCAACAAACCAATTGAAATGAAACTGACTAACGTCCCCGTCCACTCGAGAAAGGAGGTCGCGATCAATTCCAAACGATGTGAACTTTTCAGGTCGCCCAGATATTCTCCTTTACCGAAAAGACTTAAACAAAAGACAATTGGAAAATAGAGGCCACCACCAATTAACCAAATCCAGTATTGTCGTAGATATTGATTGTGGTCGTCGAACATAACTAAGAAAAAAGAAAGCAGTGCATAAATTGAAAGTCCTGACATTGTAAAGACTAAAATTTTTGATAATGCTTGAATAACTTTTTTCCCAGATGTTTGTTTGCCATAAAATTCAGAGCGTAATCCCGCACTAACGAAGCCACCAAAGCCAGCAATATTGTTTAGGGTATTAACCAACCAGCTTGTTTCAAAGATGTATAACTTCTTTGGTCTCTGTTCTAAGATGTTATTTAAGGTAAAATCGTAGCCGATCATTGGGACCACAGAAACTAATCCGATTAGTGCCATTAGCAAAATATTCCAGATGCTGATTTCGCTAAAAATAGTTGAAAGCTGATCAAAGGAAATTGTTTTTGCAATATTGGATAACTCGAACAAGACAATAATAATAACTGAAATCAAAAAGATTGTTTTAAATTTACTTAAATGTGTTTTTATCCATCCGATAAGATTTTCCATCGAATCACTCCTCACCAATTAAAAATTGAAGGACTTCTTGATTGAAACGCTTTGGATTTCTACGCGCGAACATATGTCCTTGTCCTGAAACGATTGCAAAACTCGCGTTTGGAATCGAACGAGCAATATACATTGAATGTTGCGTTTTAATTGAATCATGTTTACCCACGATAACCAAAGTAGGAGCCTGTATCTGGTTCAAGTCCTCAGTTGTCAACCCGATATCGCGGAAAAGCAGACGCAGAATGGGTAAGAAATTTCGCATACCTGTATCTACAAACGCCCCGATCCAAACGATCGCGTATTGTACATAACTCAAGAGATGATAAAGCGTTCGAACACCACTAGGAACCGTATTTCCAGCATTCAAAACCAGATGATCCACTTTTTCAGGAAAAAGTCGCGCAAAAACCATTGCCAAATTTGCACCATCACTAAAGCCCAAGAGATCGGCATGATTAAGTCCTTCTTGTTTCATAATGGTTGCGAGATCTTCTGCCATTAAGTGAAAACTTGTTTCCTTTTGCGTATTAGTTGAACGACCATGTCCGCGGCTGTCAACAACATAAACGTTGAAATGTTTGCTGAAACTGTTTAATTGTTTTGAAAAGTATCGACCGCTTCCGCCGTTACCGTGAAGCAAAAAGAGCGCTGGCCCTTTTCCGTATTTTTCGTAATAAATTTCTGAACCATCGCTCATTTGAGCGATTTTTTTTTCATTTTTCACAACATCACCTACCAGTGTTAAGTATACCGATTTTTTTAAGTATTGCACATTAATTTAATCATGGAATAAAATGAAAACTTTAGAATGATTAATTAAATATAAAGCTATCATATTTTACTTTTAAAAGATTGATTGACTCTTGTAGTATGGAAAGAGAAAAAAGAAGACAGATGGGTAGATTTCATGTTAAAGATAATTGGAAAACTTTTGAAAATAATTATTATAGTTGCAATTCTCACGGTCCTTGTGGTCGGTGGATTTTTTGCAATTCGAATATATAAAAATACAAATACTGTCAACGGCTATCGCAACGATGTGCAAGTTTTGGCGGATCAAGCAGGGGTAGGAGATTATACGGACGTTATTTTAGGAATCATGTATACTGAATCAAAGGGTCAGGGGACGGACCTGATGCAAAGCTCCGAAAGTGCTTATGGAAGTCGTGGAAAGATTATTAGTCAACAAGAGAGTATCGAAAGTGGCGTTAAGCATTTTGCGGAAAGCTATAAGCAGGCGAAGGCTGCTGGATGCGACCTCGACACTGCAATTCAAGCGTATAACTTTGGAACAAAATATATTCAATATGTGCAAGAGCACGGTGGTAAAAATAGTGTGGAGCTTGCTGAAGAATACTCGCGAGACGTTTTATCCCCAGGCTATGGCAATGATCAGCAGCACACTTATCGTTATATGCAATTGCAATCTGTGTTATACAATGGCGGGTATCTGTATCAAAACGGTGGAAACATGTTTTATGCTGAAATCGTGCAAATGAATAAGCGTTTCATTACGATGTTTCAAAGGTTTCAAGATAGTTAAAATAATGAGCGGAAAGCTTGTAATAATAAAGAAATATGCTAAAATGATAGACGTATAAGTTTGTCTAAAAAAATCGCGCTGATCGAGAGATGAATTGGGGCGATTTTTTACGGCTGTTATCATATTTTTGGGAACTGGGGTGAGGTTTTTTTGGCGCAAAGAATTCCCCAACAAGTGATTGATGAGGTTCGTGAGAAAACAAATATTGTTGAAGTGATTGGGCAATATGTTCAATTAAAAAAATCCGGCAAAAATTATTTGGGACTTTGTCCATTTCACGAAGAAAAGACTCCATCATTTTCGGTTGCTGAAGACAAGCAGATTTTTCATTGTTTTGGATGCGGTAAGGGCGGCAATGTTTATACTTTTTTACAAGAGCTAGAAGGAATCAGTTTTCCTGAAGCTGTAAAAAAAGTTGCCGACATGGAACAAATTCCTTTAGGTATTGAGATTTCTAGTGAGCCTGTGAACCAAACGTCAACAGGGCAGCAACAATTAATTGCGTTGCATGAACGAACGGGAGACTTGTATCATCATCTGCTAATGAATACGAAGGTTGGTGAAGAAGCGTTAGAGTATCTTCATGAGCGCGGTTTAAGTGATGATTTGATCAATGAATTTAAGATCGGTTTTGCACCTAGTCAACGGGATTTCTTAGTTCAAGTGACACAACAAGACAAGGTGAATGCTGATTTGATGGAACGCAGCGGATTATTTATTCGTAGAGATGACGGTAGCTTTAGCGATCGTTTTTATCAGCGAGTGATGTTTCCTCTGAATGATTTTCGTGGGAAACCGATCGGATTTTCTGGACGTTTGTTGAAAACAAAGGATTTTCCTGGAGAAGATCAGCCGAAGTATCTGAATTCTCCTGAGACGGAGCTATTCAATAAACGGCAGGTATTGTTCAATTTTGACAAAGCCCGAAACGAAATTCGTAAACAGGGGGAAGCAATACTATTTGAAGGTTTCATGGACGTATTAGCTGCTTGGCAGGCCGGTATCAAAATTGGACTAGCTTCCATGGGTACAAGTTTAACGGAGCAACAAATTGCGACAATTGAGCGTGTGACTGGTCAAGTGGTAATCGCCTATGATGGTGATGATCCTGGACAAGCGGCGACGGAACGTGCATTAACAATTTTAGATGCACATAGTCGATTGAATCTGTCCACTGTTACTGTGCCGGAAAAACTTGATCCAGATGAATACTTGCGAAAATACGGTGAGACTGAGTTGCAGAATTTGTTGCAGCATGGTCGCCAGACTCCTTTTGCTTTTAAGATGCATTATCGGAAGAAAGGGTTGAATCTGGATAATGAAGCGGATCGTTTGAACTACTTGGAAGTCTTAATGCAAGATTTGGCAAAAGTCCAATCTCCAGTAGAACAAGATTTGTATTTGGGTCAATTAGCCAATGAGTTTCATTTGACGCGAGAAAGTTTGAAGCAACAATTGCAAATGGTTCGCCAAACAATCCGTACTGAGCGACGTCAGCAGCAAGCTCCGGTTTCTACGGCACCGACTCAATCGGTCAAAAGAGTATTGACCAAAGAAGAAAAAGCCGAACGAATGTTACTGTATCGGTGCATGAATGAAAGTTCGATCCGTGAACAATTAGTCCAGATGGAATTTCAATTTATCCACGATCAGTATCAAGAATTGCTTCTTTACTTAGATAGTTATATGATGGTTCATGGAAATTTTATTTTAGCAGACTTCCTGAACTATTTAAAAGAGGAGGAGATGAAGCAGCTAGTCATCGACATCTCTATGATATCCATGTCAGAAGATAGTAACGAACGAGAAATCTATGATCTGATGCGGGTAATTTCCCAATCTGGTATTGCTGAGGAAATCAAACAACGACAAGAAGAGCAGCTTGAGGCCAGAAAAAGTGGAAACCAGCAGCGGGAATTAGAATTAACCGTGCAAATTATCGAATTGACAAAACGCTTGAAACAAGCCTAGAAGTGAAAGGGGCATTTATTTTATGGCAGATGTAAAAAACAAAAAAGAGTACGAAAAAGCTTTAGCAGCCTTCATTAAGGAGAAAAAACCTTTAGGACAGGTGGTCTACGATGAATTAACCAATCGTTTGGCGACACCTTATGAATTAGGTGCAGAAGCAATGGATGAATTAATCCAAAAAGTCGAAGATGCTGGTGTTAGTGTCGTTGATGAAAATGGTGAACCTTCTAAGGCTAGCTTGAAACAAAATGAAGAAACTGCAAAAGCCGCACAAAAAGAAGATTTATCGGCCCCAACTGGCGTTAAGATTAATGACCCAGTTCGTATGTATTTAAAAGAAATCGGACGCGTTTCATTGTTGACTGCCGAAGAAGAAGTTGAGCTTGCATTATTGATCGAACAAGGGGATCAAGAAGCAAAACAACGCTTAGCTGAAGCGAACTTGCGTTTAGTTGTAAGTATTGCGAAGCGGTATGTTGGACGTGGAATGCAATTCTTAGATTTGATCCAAGAAGGAAATATGGGCTTGATGAAGGCCGTTGAAAAATTTGATTACCGTAAAGGTTTCAAGTTCTCGACCTATGCAACATGGTGGATTCGACAAGCAATTACTCGTGCGATTGCTGACCAAGCGCGTACGATTCGTATTCCGGTTCATATGGTAGAAACGATTAATAAGTTAATTCGTGTACAACGTCAATTACTACAAGATCTAGGCCGGGAACCAACACCGGAAGAAATTGGGGCTGAAATGGATCTGCCTACTGAAAAAGTTCGTGAGATTTTGAAGATCGCTCAAGAGCCAGTTTCATTGGAGACGCCGATTGGTGAGGAAGATGATTCACATTTAGGTGATTTCATTGAAGACCAAGAAGCGACAAGTCCAGCTGAACATGCGGCTTCAGAGATGTTGAAGGAACAACTAGAAGATGTCTTGGATACATTGACTGACCGTGAAGAAAATGTCTTACGTCTACGTTTTGGTTTAGATGATGGCAGAACACGTACATTAGAAGAAGTTGGCCGTGTATTTGGTGTTACCCGTGAACGGATTCGTCAGATTGAAGCGAAGGCTTTGCGTAAATTACGCCATCCATCACGTTCTAAGCAATTGAAAGACTTTTTAGAATAAAAAAACATTTAAGCTCCTCGAGGATTTCCTTGAGGAGCTTTTTTATGGCAAAAATACAGCTAAACTGCATGATTGTGCAATTTCCAAAAAGCATACGGAATTTATTATTTTTGATTAATTCGTTCGAAAATTGCTTGGAACATCCCTAAACATATGATAGATTAAAGCATATGATTGAAAAAAAGGAGCCGATTTCATTGCAAAAATGCCCTAACTGTGGTTATGAACCAGTCGAAGGATGCACAACTTGTCCGAAGTGTGGCTTTTCACTACAGTTAAATGATCAAGAAAATACCAAAGAAATCAATGATAAAAATGATACGATCGAATGGTCTGATCTAGCAGATATGCCAATTGAATCTGTGCAAAAAATGTTTAAGGATAACGAGGATAAAATGAAAGAAGAAAACTCTAAAGAATCAACGGAAGAAACTCCTGAAATGAATCCGATATTAGCGCAGTATATTCGTGAGCATAAAGAAGGCCAGGACAAACCCGAAAATAGTGAAACTGAAAATAAATCAGAGGAAGTCGATGAGACAGATTCTGTTAATATCGATGAAAATAAGATTGCAGAGACGAAAGAAGTAACAAATGACAAAGCTCCAGAGACTGACTATGAAGAAATTGCAGAAGAACAAAAGAGTGAAATGGACGAACCAATAGAAGAAACGGCTGAAAATGCAATTGAAGCAGAGAATGAATCGAAGGAAGCATATCTGTTAGATCCTGCAGTTCCTTATGACGAAGAAAACACAGAATCCGCTTCTGAAGAGATAGAAGAAACACCACTTGATTCAGAATCAAATAATGGAGCTATTCCGCCAGGAGATCAACAGTCTTCAGAAGAAAAACCCAAGAAAGGCCGCAAAAAGGTTTATATCACACTTGCGGCAATTGCCGTGTTAGGTATTGGTGGCGCTTATTACTATCAACACGAGAAGGAAGTTGAAGCGCAGCGGATTGCAACCGTTAAAAAAGAAAATAAAGTCCTTGACACGATTGAGGAAAGTATTGATAGTTATTACACGGACGATCAACACACATTTCTCGTTGCCGACAAAGTGAATCTTAACACGGGTAAAATTGATGAAGAATTATCCAAGTATAAAGATCACAAACGATACGATGAATTGAAAAAAGAGTACGATGAGTTATCGAATAAGCAAAAGGCTGAGCAATCTGTAAATCAGCTATTCACAAGCCCTGCGATCAATGGGAACAAACTAGCAGACAAACCATTATTGAAAACAGCCGAACCTGTGAATCTTACTGTTAATACAGGAGATAAAGAGTTTGATACTTTAATGAGTCAAGCCATCACGAATGCAAAGGATCAATATACCAAGTTTGAAGCAGCGAAAAAAGCGGCTGATAGTTTGTTAAAGGACGGCAACGTAATTGATTCTGTCAATCGTGATCAGTACAATAAGGCTAACGATGCAGTGAAAGCGGTAGCTAATCAAGAGCTAGTGCAGACTCAAAAGGATGAATTAACGAAGGTTGATCAAACGTTGAAGGATAAAGAGAAAAAAGCTGCTGAAGAGAAAGCAGCAGCAGAAAAAGCCGCTCAAGAAAAAGCAGAACAAGAAAAGGCAGCTCAAGAAGCCCGAGATAGAACTTCTTCTGATACTAGTCAGGCAGGAGATACAAGTAGTGATGCATACGCTTGGGCGCCAGGCGTCAGGGAGAAGGTTATACAAACATGTATTTCCCGTGGATATATCGTGGAAGGCGGATATAGCTTAGAACCAGTGAAAGTTGAAAATGGAGAAGGGTATTATAATTTATACGCCACTTCTAATCGTGCTTCATTGACAAAAGGCTACTCGGATAGCGACTTGCCAATGTACCTAGTAACGATCAACTGTAAAACTGGATGGTTCAAAGGAAACGGGCCAAACTAAAATAAAAAAAATAGAGGCTGGGAAGAAAGTTTTCTTTCCAGCCTTAGTCATGAGCTGTGGTAAAATAGGGGAGATAGTTAGTTTTAAATGGTGTGTAGAAAATTAGATGTAGTAAAATCAAAAGGAGCAGCAGGTATGAATGAATTATTAGGTCAAGTTTTTACAGGCTTGATCATTGATGAAAATGACATGATGTATTTAGTACAAAAAAATGGGGTAACGTTCCGTTTTTTGAAGACTGAGGATACCTCTTATAAAATCGGAGAATCAGTTGAAGGTTTTGGGTATGTGAATCAAAAGAAAGAGGCGATTTTTACCACAATAATCCCCCAAGTTCGGATTGGACATTATGCTTTTGGAGAAGTGACAGACGTTCGCAGAGATTTAGGTGCGTTTGTTAATATTGGATTACCTGACAAAGATATGGTTGTTTCTTTAGATGAAATGCCGAGTATGAAAGAATTATGGCCTAAAAAAGGTGATCGTTTGATGATCAGTTTACGTGTTGATGAAAAGGACCGGATGTGGGGTGTTTTAGCAGATGAAGCGATTTTTCATTCATTAAGCCGTTCAGGTACTGCTGAGATGCAGAATGAGAATAAAAAAGGAACGATTTATCGCTTGAAAGTTGCTGGTTCATATTTAATTACGGATGATTTTTATATTGGTTTTGTTCATCCCTCAGAACGTTATCAGGAACCACGCCTAGGAGAAGTCGTTGAAGCTCGTGTCATCGGTGTTCGTCCAGATGGTGTTTTGAATATGTCTTTGAAACCACGCAGCTATGAAATGATCAATGATGATGCTGCGATGATTTTGACTATGCTGCAAAGAAATCCAGACCACTCATTACCTTATTGGGATAAGTCTGCGCCAGAAGAAATCAAAGAGGCGTTTGGAATCAGTAAAGGCCAGTTTAAACGGGCAATTGGTCACTTACTGAAAGAAAAATTGATCGAACAAAGCGAAGGTCAAATTCGTTTGAAAAGCTAATTGAGAATGTCCTTGCATAAATAAAGGTGATAAACTATAATAATTCTAAGAAAAGCAGCAATTACTTAACTGTTAGTTTAGAATTATTCTAAAATAGATGAAGGAGGGTTCTCTTGAACGCAATCCTAGCCTTACAAAAGACCAAAAAGCAGCTCCACGATTCGGGATTCAAGTTGACACCTCAGCGCGAAGCAACTGTTCTCGTATTATTGGAAAATGAAAAAGATCATTTATCAGCCGAGGAGATATACTTTTTAGTAAAGAAAAAAAGTCCTGAAATCGGCTTAGCAACGGTTTATCGTACATTAGAAATTTTGACTGAATTGCAAATCGTCAACAAAATCAGCTTTGATGATGGTTTAGCTCGTTATGATCTTCGTAAAGAAGGAGCAGAGCATTTTCATCATCATTTATTGTGTCTTGAATGCGGAAATATTGAAGAGATTGAAGAAGACCTTTTAGGCGAAGTAGAACGTGTAGTAGAATCACGATATCACTTTTTAGTGAAGGATCATCGTTTAACTTTTCACGGCATTTGTCAAAGCTGTCAAGAAAAAAAAGAAGCGTAAGGCTTCTTGAGAAAAACGGATTAAGTTATAATTAATTTATATAGTCCCTTGCAAAGATACGTGCTATCATTTCAAGGGACTTTTTGTTATGATAAAGCGAAAGTGGTGAGAACATGGATGAACAAATAACGGAATATTTGCATTTTTTAACGATTGAACGTGGTCTTTCAGAAAATACTCGTGTCAGTTATCAAAGAGACCTTCACCAGTATTTGTCCTTTTTGAGTGAACAAGGGGTCACCGAATGGCAGGCTGTTGATCGTTATATAGTTGTGGCTTTTTTGGCAAATTTAACTGAAGCTGGGAAAGCATCAACTACGATCACGCGAATGATTTCCAGCTTGCGTCGGTTTCATCAGTTTTTACGTCAAGAGCGTTACACGGATCATGATCCGATGCAACATATAGATAGTCCGAAAAAAGCTCAAAAATTACCTCAGACGCTTTCATTAGCAGAAGTGGAACGTTTGATAGCCGCTCCGGATACGACGACAGACTTAGGAATCCGTGATCGTGCAATCTTAGAAGTAATGTATGCGACGGGGCTACGAGTTAGCGAACTGATTGGTTTGAAGCTTGGAGATATCCATTTAGAGATGGGTTTATTGCAAACTGTTGGGAAGGGCGATAAAGAACGCATTGTTCCTCTTGGTGATTATGCAATTCATTGGCTGGAACGTTATTTAACCGAAGTGCGTCCTTTGTTAACCAAGAAAACACCAAACGTAATGTTTCTATTCGTTAATAACCACGGACACGGGATGAGCCGTCAAGGGATATGGAAAAATCTGAAACAATATGTAATCAAGGCCGAGATCATGAAGGATGTCACTCCTCATACACTGCGCCATAGCTTTGCGACGCATTTGTTAGAAAACGGGGCGGATTTGCGAACTGTTCAGGAACTTTTGGGCCATGCTGATATTTCTACGACTCAAATTTATACCCATATTACTAAACGAAGAATGACCGAAGTCTACAAAGAATTTTTTCCACGGGCCTGATAGGAGGAAAGAAAATGCTTAGTCACTATCGAAAAAATCAACGAAAAATCGCAATGGGCCTTTTAAGTTTCCATGAAAGTTTGAAGGACCATCAGCACTTGCTAAAAGAAATTGATACCTATGAAGATAATGATCGTTATCAGCTTTATTGCTATTACGATGAACATTCAGATAATGTTCAAGGCGTCGTGGGAGTCAGCCAGCTTGAAGACCAAGAAATTGTTTTGCATGACATCAGCTTAAATCCTTCTTATCGAGGAGAAGGTGTGAGCCTAAAAATGATGGAAGAACTACAAGCGCTGTATCCAGATCAAACAATAATTGGAACACCAGCAACATCTGCTTTCTTAGCGAAGTGGCAGAAACATAAGCGAGGATAAAATGGAGACAATCAGTTTAAAATTAGATGTTTTTGAAGGGCCATTGGATTTATTACTGCACTTGATTCAGCAATTGGAAATTGATATTTATGATATTCCGATAGCAGCAGTTACAGAACAATATATGAATTTTATCCACGCCATGAAGACATTGGAATTAGAAGTGGCCGGTGAATATTTGGTTATGGCCGCAACCTTAATGTCAATCAAAAGTCAGATGCTTTTGCCTAAGCCTGAGGTGGCATTTGAGTATGATGACGAAGAAGGAGAAGATCCACGAGACGCTCTAGTTCAGCAACTTTTAGAATACCGAAAATATAAGTATGCTGCTTCGGTATTGTCGGAAAAGGAAGAAGAGCGTAGCTTGTTTTATACAAAAGCCCCCATGGATCTTTCCGAATATGAGGAAGAAATCTTACCTTTACCGAAAAATCAATTGAATACCATCGATCTCTTTTTAGCCTTGCATGATGTTTTACAACGAAAGAAAAGAAATCAGACAATCGAAACAACTGTAACCGCCGAGACGATTACGGTTGACCAAAAAGTGAATGAGATTGGTCGTCGATTAGAAAAATTATCTGAGAATGAAGGCTTACCACTAGAGTCTTTTTTTGTGCAGTATACCAAGGATGAAATGATCACAACTTTTATGGCGTTGTTGGAATTGATGAAAAAAGGTCAAGCTACTGCAACTCAGGAAGAAACATACGCACCAATTTTGATTTTTAAAGGAGTCATTGTATGAATCAATTAAGCCAGATTGAAGCGATGCTTTTTGTGGTAGGTGAAGAAGGGATTAGTTTAGAAGAACTGGCCTTTACTTTAAAACGCCCCACTCCAGAAATCTATCAAAACATTATAGATCTGAAGGAATCATATGAAACGAATGCTGCTTCCGCATTAACTTTGTTAGAGGTTGGAAATCACTTTGTTTTAAGCACGAAAAAGGAGTTTGCTCCTTTGTTAAAAGAGTTTGCACGTTCTCCAATGGCTAACCGTTTAAGTCAAGCAGCTCTTGAAACACTCTCGATCATTGCTTACAAACAGCCAGTGACACGATCAGAAATTGATGAACTGCGCGGGGTACAATCAAGCGGAGCAGTTCAAACATTAGTAGCACGACAGCTGATCGAAGAAAAAGGGCGTGTTGATGGTCCGGGTCGTGCAATTTTATATGGAACCAGCGCTTATTTCATGGACTATTTTGGATTAAAAGATATGGAAGAACTGCCGGATGTACAAAAGATGGAAGCAGATCTAGCTGATGAGGATGAACCATTAGATTTATTTTATGATCGCTTTAAAGAAGAGGATGGACAATAAATGGAAAGATTACAAAAGGTTATCGCCCACGCAGGAATTGCATCGCGTCGCAAAGCTGAAGAGTATATTACTGGCGGTCGGGTTAAAGTAAATGGTGAGGTTATAAAGGAGCTTGGAACAAAAGTAGGTAAGAAAGATATTGTCGAAGTTGATGGTGTACCAATCTATCAAGAGGAGCCCGTGTATTATTTATTTTATAAGCCTCGCGGTGTAATCTCAGCCGTTAGTGATGATAAAAACCGAAAAGTTGTGACAGACTATTTTGCAGCTGTTCCAGAAAGAATTTATCCTGTGGGACGTTTGGATTATGATACGTCGGGTATTTTAATTCTTACGAATGATGGTGACTTTTCACAACGATTAGCTCATCCAAAGCACCAAATCGACAAGGTGTATGTAGCTAAAGTAAAAGGATACGCAGAGAAAAGAGCTCTTTTACCATTGACCAAAGGTATCCGCATTGAGGGAAAGAAAACAGCACCGGCTCGTTTTGAAATCCTTTCAGCAGATAAAAAAGCCGAAACAAGTATCGTTGAATTAACGATCCACGAAGGCCGAAACCACCAAGTCAAAAACATGTTAGCAGCAGTTGGTTTGCCGGTTCAGAAATTAAAGCGAGAACGTTATGGTGATTTAACTTTACAGGGATTGCGTCCTGGAGAGTATCGTCGTTTAAATACAAAAGAAATCAATACGTTGTTGAATCAGTCAAAATAGAAAATCATTTACTTGTTTTTTGAAAGTAAACTTGTTATAGTTAATTCACAATAAAAAAATAATTTATGGTTCGTCTTCAGGGGCAGGGTGAAAATCCCGACCGGCGGTGATAGTCCGCGAACTGCGCAAGCAGCCGAATCGGTGAGATTCCGATACCGACAGTACAGTCTGGATAAAGAAGATAGAGCTTATTTGAGTGAGATTGTATTCAAGTAACTCTATGCTTTTTTCTGAAGCATAGAGTTTTTTTGTGTCAAGGTCTGGCTCAAATGGTTCGTTGAAGATGATTCCGAAACGGAGGATTTCATATGAAGAACTTACGGTTACAAAAAATGACGGCAGTGGCAGTGGCAGCAGCAATGGGATTAATTTTACAACTTATCGCATTTCCCATTCTCCCTATGTTTCCTTTTCTAAAGTTAGACTTTAGCGATATTCCAGTGTTGATTAATATGTTTATCTTTGGACCATTAACGGGGATTGCAACAGCTTTTATTCGTTCATTGCTGCATTTGACAATGACCGGTTTTTCGATCGATAATTTAATTGGAGACTTTGCTAGTTTCTTCGCCTCAACTTTATATACCTTACCGATTTTTCTAATGTTTAGAAAAAGAACAACTTCGAAACGGATTTTAGGTTTAGGATTAGGTATCTTGGCGATGACGATTTTTATGAGTATTGCAAATTACTTTGTGATTACGCCGCTTTATTTGAAGGCATTTGGACTTTCAGCCGGACAAATGCTAGGAATGGGATTAGGACGCTATATTTTAGTAGGGATTGTTCCATTCAATATTCTTAAAGGTATATCTGTCAGCGGTGTTTTCTTAGTCTTACACGCCAAGTTATTACCGTGGTTATCGAAAAAGACGATGACCTCGCAACATCATTCAGTATAAGTAAAAAATCTCAGACAAAATTGTCTGAGATTTTTTTGAAATTTGCTTGTTTTCGTGTACTTTTTTTAAAGTATGTTATCATTAATTTTGATATAAGATAGCATGAGACGGGCATCGTTTGGCTGACTGAATAACCGCCGCTTGTTGATCTTCAGGGATAAACTCGTGATTGGCTTCAGGCTCTCCAACAAATAGGACGAGACCGGCGTCAGTATAATCAAATATTTCTGGAGCGATCGTTTGGCATAACCCGCAAGCGATACAGCGCTCAGGAATGATTTCGCATTTCATTTTTTCACCTTCCACAGGAGATTTTACTATGACTTTTTTTATTCTAACGTTATTTCAATCTGGCTACAAGATAAGAACCTCGACTTTGTATCATTTATTGGTCGGAAAGCGAACAAGTTCTGTCTTGCTGCACGGTTTTTTTTATCATAATTTAATTTATTTAGGAGCGCTGCCAAATTTACAGGATGCTGACTTTCAGAGAGAACTTAAGAAATTAGTTGCTGCTGATTGGATTATCATCGATAAAGGCTTTGGGATGCTGACCTCTCGAGGCAAGAGGCAATTAGCTGAAAGAAAGTATGATCTTAATGGATTGGATAATTTACGTTATGGTCGCACACGGGAGAATTCTTGGCAACTGCTTCTATTTGCGGTGCAGGTCATTAGTCATTTATCTTATGGTAAAAAAGAATACATACCAATTGAAAATCGACCTTTCTATTTACAGCAGATCAAAAAATGGTTGGTGGGTTCTGGGCCAAATTTAGTCAAACACTTCCAGCAAGAATTACTGACGATTTTTCAACAATTGCCTTCTAAAGAAGCTGATTTTTTAGCTAATCAGTTTTCTGGCTATGATTTTCAAGGGAAGACAGCCTTTCAATTATTACCTGAAAAATATCAAAATACTCCATGGGATCAACTTTTTCGACAGCATGCAATTGATCTTTTTTTGGCTCAGGTTAAAAAAGGAGAGCTGGCTAGATTATTATCAGCGTTGGATCAGCAGAATCTTAATAAAAGTATGTTGAAAACCAGAGAATACTTTCTAGCTGGTAAAACAGAAGCTGAAATTTTACGACTTCGACATTTAAAGCAAGGTACGATTAATGATCATTTTATTGAATGGGCTTTGCTAGAGAAAGCATTTCCCTTTGAACGTTTCGAGCTGCTTGAATTTAACCAGTTAAGCAGTGAAGAGGTACTAGATCAACGATACCAAGAGTATGACATACCGTATTTAAATTTTCGTTTGTCACAAATTTATTATTTGAGGGAAAAACAATGGACTTAACACAATTATTAAGAGAAAAATTTCATCATGATCAGTTCAGACCTGGCCAGCAGGAAATTATTGAGACGATCCTAAATGGAGAATCAGTGTTAGGAATGTTGCCGACAGGAACTGGCAAATCATTGTGTTATCAACTGCCTGGTTATTTAATAGATGGGACAGTAATCATTATTTCACCGCTTATTTCTTTAATGGAGGACCAAGTAGCTCAGTTGCAGCGACTTGGCGAAAAAAGAGCTGTAGCGCTCAATAGCTTGCTTTCTTCTTGGGAGAAGCAATGGATTTTAAGTGAAATTCACCATTATAAATTTATTTTCATGAGTCCAGAAATGTTTTTGAGTAGCGAGGTCCAAAAGGCTTTACAGGCTGCCAGATTAGCGTTGATCGTGGTGGATGAAGCTCATTGTATCTCTCAGTGGGGAATCGATTTTCGACCAGAATATCTGAAAATAGCCGATGGTACTAAATTCATTGGCGGCCCTTTAGTTTTGGCATTGACAGCAACGGCTACACCGGCAGTTCGAATGGATATTCAAAGGCTATTGTTTAGAGAAAATCAAGCAAAGGAATTTATTTTTTCTGTTGACCGTCCTAATATCAGTTACTTTGTCTACCAAGAGACTAAATTGGAAAAGCTACAAGAACTGATAACGACCTTAGAGGGTTCCGGTATTATTTATTGTGCTACTCGAAAAAAAGTTGAAGAACTGTATCAAACGTTTAAACACCAGCACGCGATTGCCTATTATCATGGTGGTTTAAGCGGTCAAGAACGACGAATGCTTCAGCAGCAATTTTTAGCAGACGATTTACGGATTTTGATTGCAACGAATGCATTTGGTATGGGGATTAACAAAGAAAATATTCGCTTTGTAATTCATTATGATTTGCCAGATTCGCCAGAGAACTATTTACAAGAGGTTGGTCGTGCCGGTAGAGATGGTCAGCCAAGTCAAGCAATTTTGTTATATGAAGCAGGTGATGAGTATATTCATCATTTTCTTCAGGAGCAAACCGATCAATCCAAAAAATTATTTGAGATCAAGCAACGAATGACTGATTTGGTCTTTGAAGATCCGTTAATAAAAAAATGGGAGCAATTTTTCCCCAACGAAAGCTCTCGCTTAATGGATTTATTAAGCCAACGAGGTAAGACTAAAAAAATTCAACTACAAAAAATGTTGGATTATATTTCGACAAAGGAATGTCGTCGAGCTTTTTTGATCGCTTATTTTGGTGAAACATCCGCTGGGGAAAATCATAATTGCTGCGATAATGATGGTGCTTTATTGAAGGCGAAACCAGTGAAACAGTTAAACAGTGAGGCCCACCTTTCTTGGGAAAAAATTATTCAAAAAATTTTTAAAAATGATGAGAAAGATTGAAAATTGACGCCACATTTTCAAGAGCTATGGTATAATACATGGCGATAGCATTTAGGAGGTTAGAGAAATTGAGTAGAAAAGATCGCTATAACGATACGAACAACGAACCGTGGGATCAACATATTTACGAATCTGATAGTGAAGAAGAAACCTATTCACGCAGCCAGTCTCGTCGTAGTGGTGGTGGAAACAAAGGTGGCGGAAATACGAAATTCTTGACGATTCTAGTCGCATTATTATTAGCCCTTATTTTGATTCCAGCTGGTGCCTTTTTCTGGATTACTCGTGATAACGACAAGCCAGCAGCCTCTCCTGAAAGTACGACTCAGGTATCAAAGGTTTCTTCAACAGAAAAGTCAAGCACCGAAGAAAGTAGTACAGAAGAAAGCACATCTTCAACTGATTCAGAAGCAAATCAACAAGAGCAGCAACAAGCCGCTGATCAGCAAGCACAGCAACAAGCTGCAGCTGAATCTCAGGCAGCCGCAGAGGCACAAGCGCAAGCAGAAGCATCACGTTCTGCAGCCGCAGCGCAACAAACAACACCATCTTCAAGTACAACGAATGATGCAAACGCACAATACGGTACAGTTCAAGCAGGTGAAGGTCCACAACAAATTGCTGGACGCTATGGCTTGAGTGTCGATGAATTTTTAAGACTGAATGGGATGGATAGAAGCAATTTCTATTTTGATCCAGGTCAACAAGTGCGTATTAAATAATTTGAATACTTTGCCGTAATCGCTAGCGATTACGGCTTATTTATTGAAAAGAGGCAGAAACATGGAAAAAATTTCAATTGCAATCGACGGTCCCGCATCGTCTGGTAAAAGCACCGTAGCAAAAATTTTAGCGAGTGACTTTCATTTTATTTATGTGGATACGGGTGCGATGTACCGAGCTATAACTTTTTTAGCAATCAAACACAATATTGCATTTTCAGATGAAGATGGTTTAGCCGAATTAACAAAAAAGTATCCAATCACCTTCAAGCAATCTGCTCATGGACAACTTGTCTTCGCTGATGATGAAGAGATCACACAGGCAATTAGACAGCCGGACGTGACGGGGGCTGTTTCTGAGGTATCCGCTCATGGAAAAGTTCGTGAAGAATTAGTCGAAGCGCAAAGAAAGCTAGCTCAAGTCGGCGGTGTTGTCATGGATGGTCGTGATATTGGTACAACCGTACTGCCGCAAGCAGAAGTGAAAATTTTTCTAGTCGCAAGTGTTGACGAACGAGCACAACGTCGATATAAGGAAAATCAAGAAAAAGGAATAGAGATGGATTTTGAAGCGATTAAAGAGGCCATTGCTAAGCGAGATTATTTGGATTCGCATCGGGAAGTTTCGCCTCTTATTCAGGCAGAAGATGCTGAATTGGTCGATACGACTGGAATGTCGATTGAACAGGTAGTAACGAAGATTAAAGAGGTAATCCAGTCAAAAGGTTTCTAAATTTTGGATAAAAACGATAAATAAAGCGAATTTCTTTCAATTTTTTAGAAAAAAAGAAGAAATCGCTTTATTTTTCATGTGGATTCATCTAAAATAGGATATGTAGTGCAGTTTACGCAGAATTGTTGGTAAGGAGGACAAACGACATGACAGATTTAGAACAAAATTCGATGGATAACGAGAATGTTTCCATGGAAGCAGCAATGGAAAGTGTGAATGAAGTTCAAGTTGGCGATATTGTTAAAGGCGAGGTGCTTGCCTTAGAAGATAAACAAGTTATCGTTGGTATTGAAGGTGCGGGAGTAGAAGGTGTTGTTCCTGCTAAAGAGCTTTCAACTTTACCTGTTGAAGATATCAATGAAGAAGTCAAGGTTGGCGATATTCTTGATTTAGTCGTTATCTCTTCTATTGGAAAAGACAAAGAAAATGGAAGTTATCTCCTTTCTAAACGCCGCCTAGACGCGAAGAAAGTTTGGGAAGATATTGAGAAAGAATTCCAAGATGGAAAAATCATCGAAGCACCAGTAACCAGCAGCGTTAAAGGTGGTTTGGTAGTTGATGTAGGAGTGCGCGGATTTGTACCTGCTTCAATGATTGATGACCATTTTGTAGATGATTTTTCGGTATATACTGGAAAAACATTGAAATTTAAAATTATTGAAATCGAACCTTCTGAGAATCGTTTGATTCTATCTCATAAAGCAGTTGTTGAAGCGGAGAAAGCTGAGAAGAAAAAGGAAATCTTAGCAGACTTGTATGAAGGTCAAGTTATCAAAGGACAAGTTGCTCGTTTGACAGACTTTGGCGCGTTCATTGATCTTGGTGGCATCGACGGATTGGTTCATGTGTCAGAGATTTCTCACAGTCATGTGGCAAAACCTGCTGATGTATTAAGCGTTGGTGATGAAGTAGAAGTTCAAGTCCTTTCTGTTGATCCAGAAAAAGAACGGATTTCATTATCTATCAAAGCGAATCTGCCTGGACCTTGGACAGATATTGAAGAAAAAGCGGCTCCAGGTTCTGTACTTGAAGGAACTGTGAAACGTTTGACCAGTTTTGGTGCATTTGTTGAAATTTTCCCAGGTGTTGAGGGCTTAGTGCATATCTCTCAGATCTCTCACAAACATATTGCAACTCCTCACGAAGTGTTGCATGAAGGCGACCAAGTACAGGTGAAAGTTTTAGAAGTACATCCTGAGGACCATCGTGTGGCTCTTTCAATTAAAGCATTAGAAGAGAAACCAGAAGAAGCAAAACCAGAGCCGGTGGAAGAAGACTCATATGAGTTGCCAGAAGAAAATACTGGTTTCACAATGGGTGATATTTTAGGCGATGCTTTAAATGAAGATTCAGAAGAACAAGAATAGAAATCATTCAAGACGTGCTTTAGCACGTCTTTTTTGTCTGGTCCGTTTTCAGCATAAATGAATACCTTATATTTTAATGAAAATGGCTCCTTCTCTTGCAAGAAGGAGTTTTCTTAGTTAAACTAAAGAGAATTTGGAAAAAGCACCGGCATTTTTAGAATGTCGGGTATCTGCTGTATCTCTCAGATGATTTTTTTCTAGTAGAAAAGTAATTAATAGAAACGAGGAGTTAAATTATGTCAAATCCTACAATTGCAATTGTTGGTCGTCCAAATGTCGGTAAATCAACATTGTTTAATCGGATCGCTGGAGAGCGCATTTCGATCGTTGAAGATACTCCAGGTGTTACACGCGACCGGATCTATGCAAAAGGCGAGTGGCTAGACCACGAATTTTCAATTATTGACACCGGCGGAATTGATATTGGTGATGAACCATTTATGGAGCAGATTAAACAACAGGCACAGATCGCTATCGATGAAGCGGATGTCATTTTACTTGTTGCGAGCGGAAAAGAAGGCGTCACTGATGCCGACGAAGCTGTTGCTAAAATCTTGTATCGTAGTAAAAAACCGATTATCTTGATGGTTAATAAGGTCGATAATCCTGAAATGCGAAACGATATCTACGAATTTTATTCACTGGGTTTAGGCGAACCGTACCCTGTATCAGGAAGCCATGGGCTCGGCTTGGGAGATGTACTGGATGAAGCAGTCAAACATTTCCCAGCAGATAATGAAGAGGATGAAGACCAGTCAATCAAATTTAGTTTGATCGGCCGTCCAAATGTTGGTAAATCTTCTTTGATTAACGCTATTTTAGGTGAAGATCGTGTCATTGTTTCTGATATTGAAGGAACGACTCGTGACGCGATTGATACAAAATTTGTTGGTGAAAATGGCCAAGAGTTTACGATGATTGATACTGCCGGAATGAGAAAACGTGGGAAAGTTTACGAAAACACTGAGAAATATTCTGTGATGCGTGCAATGCGTGCCATCGATCGCTCAGATGTCGTTCTCGTCGTTTTAAATGGAGAAGAAGGCATTCGGGAGCAAGATAAGCGAATTGCTGGATATGCCCATGAAGCGGGCCGTGGAGTGATTATTGTCGTTAATAAATGGGATTTGGTAAAAAAAGATACCAATACCATGAAAGAATTTGAGGAAGAGATTCGTGATGAGTTTGCCTACTTAGATTATGCACCAATCGTCTTTGTGTCTGCTATAACGAAGCAACGATTGAACAAGATTCCGATGATGATTGAAGAAGTCAGCATGAATCAAAACTTACGAATTCCTTCATCTGTCTTGAATGATATCATCATGGATGCGGTAGCGATCAATCCGACACCAACAGATAAAGGCAAACGTTTGAAGATTTTTTATGCTACTCAGGTTGCGGTAAAGCCACCAACTTTTGTTGTATTTGTGAATGAAGAAGAACTGATGCATTTTTCATATGCGCGCTTTTTAGAGAATCAAATTCGAAAAGCTTTTGAATTTGAAGGAACACCGATAAAAATAATCGCCCGCAGAAGAAAATAAGGTATTTTATCATACTTTTATTTTGCTGACAACAGATTTCACTGAATGATAAAACAACCATGAATTTTATGCCATTAATCGCTAAAAACCTTGCTAACATAAGGTTCTTATGCTATCGTTATAACAGAATATTGACCAAATCAATATTTCTTTACTGATGACTGGACCACTCAGTTTATCAGTTGATGTTTTTAACATCAATACTCATTTCTCAGGAGGTGAATTCATTCATGGCAAACAAAGCAGAATTGATCGAAAAAGTTGCAGCAGCTACTGACTTAACTAAGAAAGACGCTACAGCTGCTGTCGATGCTGTATTTTCAACTATCCAAGACGCATTAGCTGAAGGTGAAAAAGTTCAGTTGATCGGCTTTGGTAACTTTGAAGTACGTGAACGTGCGGCCCGCAAAGGACGTAACCCACAAACTGGTGAAGAAATCGAAATTCCAGCAAGCAAAGTACCTGCATTCAAACCAGGTAAAGCGCTAAAAGATGCAGTTAAATAATTTTTGCTGCTGAAACCGTTGTGACTCTAAAGTCGCAACGGTTTTTTTCTCTAAAAATAGAACTAAGATTATTTGAATCTTATTTCCGCGAAGAATCGTTATTTCACTCAATTTTTAACTTATTTTTCATTTTACGAAAGGCTTTGCTTACGATAGAATAATAAAGAGGATTTAATGAAAAAGAAGAAGGTGGGTGAAGCGATGTCGAAGGAGAAATTGTACTATGTACCAAAAAATGATTCTTGGCATTCATATGAATTTCTTGCACAAAGACAAAATGATCCTAAGTGGCGACAAGCTTTTTTGGAGGCAGAAGCACAAATAGAAAGAGAAGATAAAAAGAGGAAGCGGCGCAACTTTATCATATTATTAATATCAGTTCCACTAATACTCATCGGTGTGATGGTTGGATTATATTTCTACGGGTCCTCCGATGATGAAGTTATTCCAAAGCGGGAAATAAGTTTAAATGATTCTACAGGTGTGTCAACAGAAACAACTGCTGAATCATCAACAGTTGATACGTCGAGTATTGGACAGGTATTGACTACACCTTGGGGAGAACAGGTAACGGTCCTGCGTATCTTGTCAAATGGTGAACGGGTAATTAAGGAGGGTTATTCGCCATCAGATTTAAATAACGATGGTGTGCTCACCTTTGAGGAATTGTCTCAGGTGGAAGAGCGGGCAAATCAACAACCGTATCAACAGACACCACAACAAGGACAGAATTATTATCAGCAACAAACACCGCAGCAGGGTCAAAACAATCAGCAACAACAGATCCCGCAGCAAGAACAAAATCAACAGCAAACGCCGCAAGGAAATCAAGGCGTTCAATCAAATCAATCAAATGGAGAACAAAACCCTTCGAATCAAGAAACGCCAGTCCAGGACCAACAGCAAACACCACAAAATCAATAAGTCATATAATTTATGTGTAGTGAGTTTTCAATCTATTCAAAAATATAGAAACTTGAAAGATTTTGAGGAATATCCTAGAAATAACTATCAGCCTTTCGCAGATTTGTTGCGGGAGGTTTTTTTGTAGTATAAAATGAAGTAAACGGGGTGAACGTGATGGAAGTAACATACCGAAACAAACTTCAGGAGACGCGAATCACGTATGGTGAAACCGTCGCTTCAATGATGCGCAAAAAAGATTTGGAAAATAAACAGATTCTATTTTGCGGCAACCAGCGTTATTATGATTTATACGCGGAAAAGTTAAGACAATTTATTCCAAAATCAAGTACACATGATTGGTTCATCACGCCGAATAATCGCTATTGCAATACTATGGATAATTTTCAAGAGCTGATTCACTTTCTGGAACGGTTTAGTCGGCAAAAGGAAACGATTTTTCTTGGAATTGGTAATGAAGGGGTAATAGAACTGTTAGGATTTACTCACCATGTGACAAACTTTGATACCGAGCTGTGCTTTTTACCAGTTTCGCTGAGATCCTTTGCTCAAAGTCTCTCGTTTGTTGATCAAATTCTCTCAGAAAAAAATTTAATGACAGTCATGGAGATTGAAGAGGTGCCTCAAAGCATCCTATTTGATCATACCTTAGCAGATCAGCAAAAAACCGGCAAAATGGTGGATCTATTGACGTTGATTCGCTGTGGAATCGTTTGTGATTACCCTTTTTTACAAAGTCTGTATGTAAATTTTCCTACCAGCGAGGCGCTTTTGCAGCAGTCATTCTCGGCGTTTAGCGAAAGACTGATCAATTATTATCAAACCAACAGTCAACAGCTCAATGATTTCGGGAAAACCTTTGAGAAAGCTTTTTTTCAAACGGAAAACGGCTCGCTGCTGTCAAATAGTATGAAAACAATGTTCGGTCTATTGTTTGAATTGGCATGGAATGTTTCAGCAAGTAATCTTCATTTCAATTTCAAAAATTTTATGATATGGTTGGTGCAATTAGGTTTTCCAATCATTGTACCAGAAGGCATTTCGCTGGCTGATTATGGTCAGCAGGTGATTGCACTAGCAAAAGAAAAACCACTGGCGGGATTAATTCAAGTCGGTGAAGTCGGAATGAAAAAGGTTCCGACGCAAAAAGAATTACTTCAAACATTTGAAATATATCAAAAAATCGTTACAGAGATCAGGGGAGAATAGATGTCAAGTTATAGTGAAAAAATGCTCGCAGCACTAAAAGATGAAGATTTAGGCGAGGCCAATCTACTGTTCGAAGAGGCCCTAAAAAATGACGAACCAGAAATACTGGCAAGTTTAGCAGAAGAACTTCAAGCATTGGGATTTCTAGAGGAAGCTAAACGTATTTTGGAGAAATTGTTAAAGGATTTTCCAGAAGAGGATGTCTTTTATCTTTCATTAGCAGAGATTGCCATCGAGAATGATGACATTGATGGTGCCTTTGAATATTTAGAAAAAATTGAACCAGAAAGTGATAATTATTTAGAAAGCCTACTAGTAACAGCTGATTTGTATCAGGTCTTAGGCATTCCAGAAGTGAGTGAAGCAAAATTATTACAGGCAAAAACGATTGCACCAGAGGAACCGTTGATTACCTTTGCTTTAGCTGAACTTCACTTTACAACCAATCAATTAGGAGAAGCCATCAATGAATATGGACAGCTTCAAAAACAAGGAGTCGACGAAATTGCCAACATCTCGATTGATGAGCGAATCGGTACAGCCTATAGTATGATGGGGGGCTTTGAAGAAGCCATTCCGTTTTTAGAACGTGCTTTAGAGCAGGAACATACCTCTGATCGTTTATTCCAATTAGGTTTTACTTACTATCAAATCCACGATCATCAAAAAGCGATCAACTATTTGCAAGAGCTGATTGCGCTTGATCCGCAATATCAAAGCGGCTATTACTATCTTGCTGACAGCTTGAAAGAAGAGGAGCTGCTAGAAGAAGCGTTGCTTGCCGCTGAAGAAGGGATCAAGGAAAATCCTTATCAGGTCGAGCTCTTGCATTTGGCTTCAGAAATTGCTTATCGTTTACGTGATAGCAAAAAGGCAGAGGAATTATTGCTGCAAGCTCTTGAAATGGGGGATAAAACGGATGAGTCCCTGTTAACCTTAAGTAATCTGTATTTAAATGAGGATCAGCCGGATAAGGCGATTGAAATGATTAGCCAAATGGAGGAAAAGGGAAATCCTTATGCCGCATGGAATTTAGCTCAGGCTTATAACGAATTAGAGGATTTCGCGGCTGCCGGTACGTATTATAAACAGGCTTATGAGGATTTAGCTCATGAACCAGATTTCTTAAAAGCTTACGGCATCTTTTTACGAGAAGATGGGCAATTGGAACCAGCCCGCGCTGTATTAACCAACTATTTGGAAATGGAATCAGGTGATTTGGAAGTACAATCATTACTAGAAGAGTAGAGAGGTGAGGAAAAATGATCGATGTAGGTGAAAAACGCGAATTTCTTGTTTGGTTGATCAACAATGTGAGTTTTCAACGGCGAGAAGTGATCTGGATTTTGAACTATCTAATTAATCATGAGGCGATTTTGCGAAATGTCCATATTGTGGAGCAAGCTTTAGAAACAGAACGTGGATTGGTTTTTCGCGATATCACTCAACGAGAAGAACCGATGGTATTTTCGATTGAAGGTCATCAGTTTTCTAATAGTGATCAAATTTTTCATGAGATTCGTCTGCATTGGCAACAGCCTTTATACTTGGAATGTGTGTTTCCGCATTCTTGGCAAAATGCCCAATACTTATCCGTGCTTGAGGACAATCCTGCTCTTTCATGGAATGACAATGTAAGTGAGGAAATTATTTCAGAAGTTGAGAATTTCTTGAAGTACCAGGAAAAAGAAGCTCAAATGAATCTACTCAAGAAACAAATTGATATGGCTCTAGAAGATGGTGATAAGGAAGCTTTTCTAACGTTATCAGATGAGTTGAATCGCTTGAAACTTAAGCTAAATAGTTAAAAGCATCGCACGACTGGCAATGAATGTCAGTCCGTGCGATGCTTTTTAATTGGAGCGTTTTAAAGTAAATCTTCGTCGCTGAGGCCTTAAGTAAGTAAATCCTTCACCCTCAACATCATGGACGTTACTAATTAGGATAAAGGCCTTTTCATCAACAGAGTGGATGATTTTTTTCACTTCATTTATTTCCTGTTGAGAAACCACAATATAAACGATGCGTTTTAATTCTGATGAGAAGCCACCTTCACCATGAAGATAAGTTACCCCTCGTTCCAAATGCGCCATCAATAATTCAGCAATTACATTGCTTTCGTTTGAGATGATCATCACACCCTTGGCTGCATAACCGCCTGAAGATAGTACATCCACGACTTTACTAAAGACAAATGAGACGATTAGTGTGTACATCATTCGTTTCAGGTCTAGGTAGGTTAATGAACAGATCAACACAACGATATCGAAAATCAGCAATGATTTTCCCATGGTGAAGCCGATCTTTTGTTCCAATATTCGAGCGATGACATCAGCACCGCCAGTTGTTCCACCATTACGATAAACCAAACCGCTGCCAAAGCCGGCAAATAACCCCGCCAAAATTGATACGATAAATAAATCGTGGTCCAAGTTAATCTGCAGAGGGATTCTTTGCCAGATCCACAAGAATACCGACAAGCAAACGGTTCCTAAAATGGTGTAATAAAAAGAACGTTTTCCCAAAATTTTTCCGCCAATCAAAATCAATGGAATATTGATGAGTAATGTTGTGTAGGCGGGATCAATGCCAAAAAGAGCGCGAATAATCAATGTAATACCAGTGACGCCGCCTTCTGCTAAATGATTCGCAATATTTAAATAGACGAGACCAAATGCATAAATCGCTGTTCCCACCACAATAAATAGAATTTCTTTGATCCGTGTAGTCATAGTCGTTTCCATACGACACCTCCTGTTTTTATTTGCTGATTGGATAGTGAGTAAAACCTGATTCTGTACAATTTCAGTCCTCAACCAACATAGCATGAAATTCAGATAGTTACAACAACATGATAGGAAACAAATCTGTTTTTTGATAAGATAGGTTTGAGGTGGTTTGATGAATGAAAAGACAATGAAAATCATGCAACAGGAAGTTGATGATTATATTCAACAATTTAAAACCGGTTATTTTTCCCCGCTTGGCCAAATGGCTCGTTTAACAGAGGAAGTTGGGGAGTTGGCCCGCGAGGTTAATCATTATTATGGAGAAAAGCCAAAGAAAGAAACAGAGAAGCCAAAAACAGTCGAAGAAGAACTGGGAGATGTCCTAGTTGTGACGATTATCATGGCGAACTCTTTAGGGATTGATTTAACAGAGACCTTCAATCGCAATATGGCGAAGTTTAACCAACGCGATCGTTTTCGTTTCGAGCGCAAAGATGGTTTGACGGAAGGGGAGACACAATGAGATTAGAAGCTTTTCCATTAGAATTTCAAGGTGCGATGCCGATTCTGCGTAAATTGCAAGAAGCAGGGTATGAAGCTTACTACGTTGGAGGCAGCGTGCGGGATATTCTACTGAATAAACCAATCCATGATGTTGACATAGCTACCAGTGCTTTTCCGGCAGAAGTTAAGGAATTGTTTCACCGTACAATTGATGTGGGCATTGATCACGGGACGGTGATGGTAATTACAAAAGAAGCTACCTATGAAGTGACGACATTTCGAACGGAGTCGACCTATCAGGATTATCGTCGTCCGGATCATGTGGAATTTGTTCGTTCGCTAAAGGAAGATTTAAAGCGTCGTGATTTTACCATTAATGCGTTAGCCGTGGGAATCGACGGAACGGTGATTGACCTGTTTGATGGATTAGACGATCTGCGAAATAAAGTTTTACGGGCAGTGGGAAATCCCTATGAACGATTTCACGAGGACGCTCTGCGGATGATGCGTGCTCTACGATTTGTCAGCCATTTGGGCTTTACATTAGAGCCTAATACCTTCGAGGCGATTCAAGAATATCATTCACTATTAGCTAAGATATCTGTGGAACGGATCAACGTAGAATTTGTCAAACTAATGATGGGTTCCTTCAGAGAAGCAGGCTTGCGTTCTTTTGTCGAATCAGAATGCTATATTTATTGTCCAGGGCTGCGTGATTACGGCACTGCGTTATTAAATTTTTCTGAGCTTCACGGGCCTGCCGTTCCAACTGAGCGACAAGCATGGACGCTTTTAATGATCATGTTGGATATGAATATCACAGATATCCGCTACTTCATGAAGGAATGGAAATGTTCTAATCAATTGATTAGAGAAGTAACTGAGATGGTACCGGCTCTACAATTCCGTTTGAAATTTGAGTGGGATAATTGGACATTATATCAACTTGGCAGAGAATTGGCATTGTCTGTAGAATACTTACTTTATTATTTTGATCGCGAACCAAACCTAGCAAAAATTCGTTTGCTTTATCAATTTTTGCCGATCTATTCATTGAAGGATTTAGCTTTAAAGGGCAATGAAGTGAAGGATCATTTTGATTATCCTCGCGGACCTTGGATCAGTATGACTTTAAACAAATTGGAGCAAGAAGTTGTTGAAGGGAATTTGAAAAACGAAAAAGAAGCATTACTTGCTTTTGCAGAAGATTTTTTAGAAAAGGAGATGTCATGAAAAAATTAATCCAGCTTTATCAAGTTAAAGAAGAACAAACAGCGTTAAAAATGGGTTCAGGTGATTTAGAAGTGTTGGCGACCCCAGCCTTAGTAGCGATGATGGAGAATTGTGCTAAGCAGCTCTTAGCACCCGAACTCTCTTCTGAGCAGACCAGTGTTGGCTTTAAAATGACGTTAAAGCATTTAGTACCGTCTACTGTGGGAGCAGAGGTAAAAGTTGAGGCAGAAATGCTTGAAAATGAAAGAAACAGAGTGTCATTTTCCATTAAAGCCTTTGACGGAAAGCAATTGATCGGGGAAGCTGATCATCAGCGAGTGATTGTAGAAACAGCAGCTTTCCTAAAAAAAGTGAAGTGAGAGCACAACATGTGACCGTTTACTCAAGGTATGCTAAACTTGTTTTAGATTAGTAGTGAGGAGAATGTAGAATGGCAAGAGAAATGACAGCGTTAAAATTCTATTTTCGTAATGGCGAAACATGGACGATTGATCGTCGTTACATTGGCGATTTGTGGATTAAACAAATTACCACTAGCTTCGGAAGAATTCATGGAAGTGAATTTGTAGAAATTCATCCATGTGCGGGATTCAAGATCGAAATTTATCAAGAAGGCGACCATGTTCAAACAACAGATATCAACTTAGGCGGACTAGAGCTAGGAATGTTTGAACGTGCACGTAAATTCGAAGACATCGAACGGATGGATATTATTTATCGTGCAGGGCATCCTGATTCTGTGTATTTCCCTTATAAGGACAAAGACACTGAAGGTCTTGACAATGTATACCAATCAACAAAAGTTTCTGAAAAAACAAAAAGCTTATATATCGTAATTGATCCAATGAAAAATGTGGATGATGTATATGGCGATCAATTTTAAAAGATATTTAAGACAAGCATTCAATTAAGGATGCTTGTTTTTTTGTCACTTTTTTGTGTTGGTGTGACCAGAAAAAGAATTCCCTGAATTTCGAACTAACTTTACAATTAGTTTATCATTTGAAGCAGATTTCTAAAGAAATTACTAAGGTACCGGAATAATTTTGGGTACTTCCTTGATATATTGTTCAGGTACCTGTATTATATAAATGTAAGGTACCTGAACAAAATAAGGAGAGATTATTATGGAAAATCAAATGAATGAACAATTTATGAAGCTACAACATGACTTACGACGTTATTACCATCGTCAAATGGCAAAAAATCAGGGTTACGGTCCACATCGAGGTCAAGGAAGGGTACTAGCATTATTAAAGATGAATCCAGAGATTAGTCAAAAAGATTTGACGTTCGTCCTTGGCATGCGAGCTCAATCAGTTGGAGAATTATTGCAAAAGCTAGAGGATAAAGAATTGATTACCCGCGAAGCCTCAGAACAAGATCGTCGTGTGATGATCATTCGTTTAACTGAAAAAGGTCGCGAAGAAGCTGAAAAGATTTCTGATGCGCCAGATTTTGGAGAAGAGTTATTTGCTGATTTTAGCGATGAGGAGAAGGCAGAATGGACACGATTAGTTGAGAAATTAAATGAAAGGTTAAAAAATGAGTTAGGCGAAGAAGATTCAGAGGAATTCTTTGGTGGAGGTAGAGGCTTCGATGGTCCACGACCACCGCATGGACATGGTCCACACGGAAGAGGTCCGGCTCATTCACGTCACTTCTTGGATTTTGCTGATTTTAATTGGTAAGAATTAAGAAAGGCTTCGCGAACTTGCTCAGCTTTTGAGCACCAAGTAGGTACTGTTCCATATCAGCTTTGCAAGCAGTCGCTGTGTGTCTCAGCAATAAGACCAAAATATTTCTAAATATTTTTGCTTATTGCCGAAAAAACTATTTTGTGAAGCCGGATATGGATATGTCTCCTGTAAAGCGATATACTCTTCTAAAAATTTTATACTTTTTTTATAGTTGAGAAAGCCGTAAAGGAAAAATTTCCTTTACGGTCTTTTTTTGTTACAATAACGTAGAGAAATTTGAGGATGGTTTGAGATGAAAGAATTAAAAGTAACAGAGCTATACAAAACATTTGGAGATAAGACGTTATTTGATCGTATTTCCTTTTTAATTCACGAAAAAGATCGAATTGGATTGATCGGAGTCAACGGAACTGGTAAATCCAGTCTGCTAACAATTCTAGCCGGTAAAGATAGTGGAGATGGTGATGTTTCGGCAATCGAAAAAGCGAGCGATTATCGGATTGGCTACTTAGCGCAGGAACAGACTTTTACTGAAGAATTATTGGTTTTGGATGTTGTTTTTCAAGGGAATAATCCACTGATGCAGACAGTCCGTGACTATGAAAAGGCTTTACTAAACTTATCTCATGAGAATACTGCAGACCTTCAGCGACAATTTAGTCTAGCCGAAGAATCGATGAACAAGCAAGACGCTTGGACAGCTGATAGTGAAGCGAAAGCGATCTTGAACAAGTTAGGGATAGATACATTGAATAAGCGAATCGGAGAGCTTTCAGGGGGACAAATCAAGCGTGTCGCATTGGCTCAAGTTCTGATTGACGCACCAGATCTCCTATTGTTGGATGAACCAACGAACCATTTAGACTACGATGCGATTCAATGGTTGGAAAGTTATTTGAAAAGCTATACAGGCTCACTGTTGATGGTCACTCATGATCGCTATTTCTTAGATCGAGTGACAAATCGCATTTTTGAGCTTTCTTTTGGTAATCTTTATGAATATCATGGAAATTATGAAGCGTATCTAGTTGAAAAGGCTGAACGTGATCGGATCGCCATTGAACAGGAAGGTAAAAGAAAACAGCTGTACAAACAGGAACTAGCCTGGATGCGTGCGGGTGCCAAGGCTCGAACAACCAAGCAGCAGGCGCGGATCAACCGGTTTGAAGACTTGAAAGAGAATCTAAATCAAGTCAAGACCGATGGACAGCTTGAGATGAACATTGCGACGACTCGACTTGGTAAGAAGGTTTTGGAAGTAAAGCAAGCTTCGTATGCGATCGAAGGGAAAACAATTCTGGATCAGTTTGATTTACTAATTCAAACGAGGGAACGTTTAGGTATTACTGGAAAGAACGGGGCAGGAAAATCAACCTTGCTCAACCTTTTAGCTGGAAGATTACAAGTAGACAGCGGTGTTATTGAAATTGGTGAAACCGTTCGTTTGGCTTATTACACCCAACAAAATGAAACGCTTGATCCCAATAAACGAATGATCGCCTATTTGCAAGAAGCGGCGGAGGAAGTCAAGCAGCGAGACGGTTCACAAATTAGTGTAGCGGAAATATTAGAGCGTTTTTTATTTCCTCGATTTATGCATGGAACACTAATTGGAAAATTATCAGGTGGCGAAAAAAGACGACTTTATCTATTAAAATTGCTGATTCAACAACCGAATGTTTTATTACTGGATGAACCTACGAATGATTTGGATATCGCCACGTTGACAGTATTAGAGGATTATTTACAGGAATTCTCAGGCGCTGTGATTACTGTTTCTCATGATCGTTATTTTTTAGATAAGGTAGCTGAGAAATTATTGATCTTTGAAGGAGATGGGAAAATTGTTTCTTATTTTGGCTCGATTATGGAGTATCTAGATCAGCAAAAACCAGTAAAAGAAGAGAAGGCTGTTAAGGCAAAACCTCAACCAAAAGAGCGCAAGAAGAAACTTTCCTATAACGAGCAGAAAGAATGGGAAACAATTGAAGATGATATCGCGTTGTTAGAAAGTAAGATCGACGAATTGACGGAAGCGATGAATCATCAAGGCGATGATTTTACAAAATTACAGGATTTACAAAAAGAAATTGATCAGACGGAGCAGGATCTGGATGAGAAAATGAACCGCTGGGAGTATCTGAGCGAAATTATTGAGGAAAATTAAAATTTTTATTATGTGGTAGGAGGAACGGTATGTTAATTGCAATTTGGGCGCAGGATAAAAATGGTTTGATTGGTAGAAATAATCATTTACCATGGCACTTGCCAAATGACCTGCGATTTTTTAAAGAAACAACGATCAATCACGCTTTAGTCATGGGACGGAAAACCTTCGAAGGAATGGGAAAACGACCACTACCAAATCGTCAAACGATTGTCTTAACACGAGATAAGAGCTATCAGGCTAAAAATGTGGTGGTGATGCATTCTTTGGAGGAGGTCTTGGCATTTTCTCGCGAGAATGACGGAGAGACCTTTATTGCTGGTGGTTCTGCGATTTATACAGAATTTCTGCCATACTGTGAGAAAATTTATCGGACTTTTATCGAAGAAAGCTTTGAGGGCGATGCTTATTTTCCAGAAATCGAATGGAGTAAGTGGCAGCTGACGGAGCGAAATCAAGGTCAAAGGGATGAAAAGAACCCGTATGATTATTATTTTGAAACTTATCAAAGAACTGATTCGTAAGGACGCGGTTCTTTCAAGAATTTTAAAGAAGTAGTTTCAACAATGATTTATTTCGTTAGTTTTGATATACTGAAATTAATTTGAAACTAGGTATGGAAAGAAGGATCAGAATGCCAAATGTTAAAATTGTAACCGACTCATCTTGTACGATTGAACAATCGGTTCGAGATGAATTAAATATTACTGTTATCCCTTTGTCAGTGATGATTGACGATGTGGTCTATCCTGACGATGATGAATTAACAGGCGAGCGCTTTATGGAGATGATGGCGCAGGCTAAAAATCTACCCAAAACAAGTCAACCACCGATTGGCTATTTTGCAGAATTATATGATGAATTAGGAAAAGATGGAAGTCCTATCGTTTCGATCCATATGTCACATACTTTAAGCGGGACTGCCGAAGCAGCGCGTCAAGCAACGTTTCTTAGCGGCAGTAATGTAACAGTTATTGATTGCGGATTTATCGACCAATCACAAGCCTTTCAAGTAATTGAAGCAGCTAAGCTAGCACAAGAGGGTGCATCGTTAGAAGAAGTTTTAGCTGGTGTTGAAAAAGTGAAAGATCACAGTAAGCTATTTATCGGTATTTCTTCACTCGATAATTTAGTTAAGGGCGGACGAATTAGTCGTGTAGCTGGAGTTATTTCCAGTGTATTAAATATGCGAGTAGTGATGGAGCTGGAAGATGGCGAATTGTTGCCGATTACGAAGGGGCGCGGCAAAAAGACATTTAGCAAATGGTTTGCGGCTTTTAAAGATGAGTTAGCAAAAGTTAATGTGAAACAAATCGGGATATCTTACGCTGGAAAGCTCGATTTTATTGACGAGGCTAAGCAAGCTTTACAAGAGATGTTCCCGGATATGCATATTCCAGTTCTGCACACAAACCCAATCGTGGCTACCCATACGGGACCTGGTGCTTTTGCTATCATGTATTATACAGATTAGATGTCCCTGCCTCTAGAGATAGAGGCGCTTTTTTTACCAAAGAGAACCTTTCTAATCAAAGGTAATCTATAACGAGCTATGAATCAGAAGAAGGAGCAGATGAATGAAACGATTTTCAATACTACTGATTCCATTGGTAGCAGCAGTTGCTACTTTGACTATTCTTTTTTTAACTATTCCTAAAGCCGAGTCGCGAATCCGCGTAGTTCGAGATGAAAGTCAGAACTATAAGAAATCTGTTCACTTCGTTGCAGTAGGTGATTCACTGACTGAAGGAGTAGGCGATGAGACAAAACGCGGTGGATATGTACCTTTAGTGACCGATGCGCTGCAACAAAAATATGAATTGACTTCGGTTGAAAAAGACAACTATGGTGTTTCGGGCGAACGCAGTGATCAGATTTTAAAACGTGTAAAAAAGGATTCAGACTTACGAAGCAGTCTTGCCAGTGCGGATCTAATCACCATGACCGTTGGCGGGAACGATCTTTTCCAAGCCTTTCAAAAAAATCTCACCGCAAAAACAGCTAAGCAGTTCAATCGTCCAATCAAAAAATACGGCGAGTATGTGACCGATATTTTAGCTGAAATGCGAGAGCTTAATCCGAAGGCTCCAATTTATGTCGTAGGAATCTACAATCCTTATTACTTGAATTTCCCAGATATCAAGGCGATGCAGACGGTTGTAGACAATTGGAATAAAGAGACCGAGCGATTGACCAAGGAAATGTCGAATTGCTTCTTTGTTCCCGTCAATGATCTGCTTTATAAAGGAATCGCCACGAAAGATAGTGCTGAGACATCGACAAGTTCTACCTCAGAAGTGAAGAATGATGCACTATACGACGAAGATAACTTCCATCCGAATAATTTAGGCTACCAGTTGATGGCGACAGCGATTCAAGAGAAAATCGTCGATACGAAGGATTTATGGTTAACAAAGGAGCGTAATTAATGACAGAAAAGGAAGAAAACAAAGAAATCGAAGAACATAAAGATACTAAGAAAAAGGCAGAAACAAGAACAACGAAAACCGTTCATAACAAAATCAACGGTTGGAAAATCGCGTTTCTCGTATTGGTAGGCATCTTATTAGGCGGAATTATTTTCTCTACCGTCCGTATATTTACAGCCAGAGAAACAAACTTGCCACCTAGCAGTGAAACAACGGTACCAAAGGGTTCACCAGTTTTGACGATGAACACAAATAAAAAGAAATTAAACACCGTAATGGAATACTTTTTGAATGATTTGCAAAAAGGTTCGGATGTGAAATATGAGTTCTACTTGGAAAATCAAGCAATGCTAAAGGGCGAATTCAAAATATTAGGTGCAAATGTTGATTTTTATCTTTACTTTGATCCGTTTGTTATGGATAATGGCAATATTCAATTAAAAGCGCGAGATTTATCCATTGGTTCTTTAAACTTGCCAGTTAGTCAAGTAATGGCAACAGTAAAACGCGGCTATAAATTCCCTAAATGGGTAGCAATTGATCCTAAAGATCAAACGATTGTGTTGAAGTTAAACGAGTTCAAACTAGAAAATGGCATGTTTATTAAAGCGAACCACATTGATCTTGTTGGTGATGACATTCAATTTAGTCTGTATTTACCAAAAGAAAAGAAAGCCAATGATTAATCAATAAAACGTACAACAATCATCGAGGTGAATCAATTGAGAAGAAGCTTTTATCATTATATCTTGACCCAACGTGGACATAATCCCCATGATTCAGTCGAGGCATTTGCTGGAGCAGTCGCTAAGGACATTATGTTTCCTAAGCAATCGGAGGATTATCACGAGGTTGCTGATTATCTAGAATTGAGTGTCGATTATTTAGACTCGATGGATCTGTTTGATCAAGTTTGGGATAAATACTTAGAAAATAATAAATAATTCAAAAGGAAAAGTTGTTGAAGGCTTTTCCTTTTTTTTCTAGCATGCTATCATGAAAAAAAGGGTGAAAGGAAAATGCGCCTTGCAGAAAAAAACGTTACCAGTATCGATTTTTGTCGTATCGATCATATGTACTATCGTGATTACTGCGGTAGTGACTCATTTTATTGAACAAAAACAAGCAATGGATAATGATTCAGTCGTTAAAATAACTCGTAATGATTTGGATGACGTTCAAGACTTGTATGATTTAATCAGTACAAATTATGTTGAAAAAGTAGACAAAGAACAGTTGATTCAAGGTGCTTTGAGAGGTATGACGGAGTCCTTGCAAGACCCTGAATCAGAATTTCTAACCGCAAAGGAAACCAAAGAATTGAATGCGAAAGTGGCCGGAAGTTTTGAAGGCATCGGAGCAAATCTACAGTTAGAAAACCGGCTGCCCGTGATTGATCGAGTGCCTGTGAAAAATTCTCCCGCTGAAAATGCTAAATTGAAAGCCAAAGATATTATTTTGGAAGTAAACGGCAAAACAACTAAGGATAAATCACTAGATCAAATTGTAAGTATGATTCGAGGTAAAAAAGGTACACAGGTAAAATTACTGATTCAACGAGGTAGTGAACAATTTGAGGTATCGCTGGAACGAGATGTTGTTCCTGAAGATACAGTGAAGGGCAATGTTGATAAAGATAATCCGACGGTTGGCTCAATTCAAATCGATAATTTTCGTGAAACAACGGCATTAGAATTTCGCACGATTATTGAACAGCTCCGTAAAGACGGCGCGAAATCATTTGTAATCGATCTTCGTCAAAATTCTGGGGGGCTAATCGCTGAGGCAGAACGGGTTGCCAGTTATTTTTTAGACAACGGTGATACAATTGCTCAGTTTTCGAACAATAAAAAGGTGATATCAATTGACAAAGCGGGTAAAAAAATTGATCAGGGCTTCAAAGTGAAAGAACCCACTGTTTTTCTAGTAGATCAAGAGAGTTCATATGGTGCAGAATTAGTAGCAGCGGCAGTTAAGAATAAAAATTATCCGATTATCGGTGTGAATACTTTTGGAAAAGGCAGTGTTCAAACACTCAGTCCAATCGGTAAAGATAATTTCGTTCAGCTGACGATTATGAAATGGTTTGCTCCAGACGGTTCTTCTGTTGAAGGAAAGGGTGTGTCACCGACGATTGAAGCCGATTATCCTGAATACGCCAAGTTGCCACCTATCTCCAAGCAATCAAATTGGCGTATTGGCGATACAGACGATACGATCAAAAATCTCAATACCATGCTAAAAGCTTTAGGTTATCCTACAGAAGGAGATTTGTTCAATGAAGCAACGAAGGATGCAGTAATAGAAATTCAGACGGAAAACAATTTGTCTGCAACTGGGGCATTGGATGATAAAACAGTTGATGCTATTCAAGAAAAGGTATTTGCGCTTGTCAAATCCAATGATGTTGCTTATGCTAAAGCTATAGAAACGTTAAAAAATAACTAACAGATTCATTCTGTTGGTTTTGATTGCGAGGGGAAAAGCAATTGAAAAATTTAGTTACAAAATCACATCTATGGTTAGGTGTTAAATATCTCTTGATTTCCCTCTTTTTTGGTGTAGTTATTCGTGGATTCCTCTTGATTCCTGTTCCTGTAACTGGTAATTCGATGGATCAAACATTATCACAGGGTGATATGATTCTGATGGAGAAATTCAGTAAGGTCAAACGATTTGATGTGATTGTGTTTCAACAGGCAGATGGAACGATCTACATCAAGCGAGTGATTGGACTGCCTGGAGATGATATCCGCTATGAAAAAGATCAGCTTTATATCAATGGTGAAAAGATCGCTGAGTCGTTTTTGACGAACAACCGTAGTCATGATCACCAGGTTTCTCCTTATACAACAGATTTCAAATTGGATGAATTGATTGGGGAAAAGAAGTTACCTAAAGATGAGTATTTTGTTTTAGGAGACAATCGAAGGATTTCAAAGGATAGTCGTTCATTTGGCACAGTTCAAAGTAAAGATATTTTAGGCAAAGCCCAAGCAGTCTATTATCCACTAACCCATATTAAGATTATTTCGTAAAAGATGGAGAAATCCATCTTTTTTTTCAAGCCTCAGCGTGATTAGAAAGATGATATGCGTGACGAGAATAAATTCTTTTATCATTTTTCGAAGCATCCTTTGCAAATCCTGATTCAAAAAAATTGAGAAAAGTTCTCATTTTATTCAATTGAAGTAAAATTTTTATTGAGTTACTCTTGAGATAGGAAGTCGACTCCTAATTGAAGATGAAGGAGAAAATGTATGTATCATGCAAGATTCAATGGAACACATTATGCAATTGGAAAAAAATGGGGAATGCTGCTCAGTAAAAATGGTAAGCAATTGTTAGACAACATACCTTTTGATATTACAAAAGAAATGAAGGAATTTGCACAGCAATGCTATCCTGTGTATGAGGAATATTATCCAGAGATCATTGATGAAATCAAAGGCATTGCGGATGGTCAAAAGATTAAACCAGATTCTCTGTATGCTATTCTCTTTTCGATGTATGCACTTGTCAAAGTTACGAATTGCTCAAGCTTCGTCATTAAGAATGAGCAGTCCTTTTTACTCGGCCGCAATAGTGACTTTTTGACAGAAATTGAAAAATTATATATGAATTGTTTGTATTCTTTTAAAATGTCTGATTCCTATGCATTTTCGGGTAACACGACGGCCTTTGTGGAGATGGAAGACGGTGTGAATCAAGCAGGTCTTACCATCGCCTTGACTTCCGTGTTTCCAGATCAGTTAAAGCCAGGAATCAATGTTGGAATGATTTTGCGCATGTTGTTGGAAAAATGTAAAACAGTCAAAGAAGCGCTTGAGCTTTTGAAAAGGATTCCTCGTTGTTCAGCTGGAACGTTAGTAATTGCCGATCTTTCTGGAGACGCCTGTTTGGTTGAATTTACAAATGATAAATTAGTTCATTCTACTTTGGAAAATGAAGGATTCCTTTGTGCAACGAATAGTTTTCATTTGCCAGAGCTGCTCTCAAGAAAAATAAACCTTGTCGATGATTGGTTTGCGGAAGAACGATATCAAACGTTGATGGACTATTTATCTTCTAATTTCCAACATATGGATTTGTCTGAGGCAAAGAAATTATTAGCAGGTGAGTTTGGCTTTTTATGTCAATACGATCGGAAGACGGGCAAAGATACTGTTTGGTCAGCAATTTATGATTTAAGCAATAAACGGGTTTATCGTTGCGAAGGCAATCCTAATCGGAAAAAATTTCAAGAAGATATGAGGTTTGATTTTTGATTGAGGACTATTTTTTCTTTTTGTAATGGTATACAATCACTTATCTGATTGGTGTCACTAAAATATTTTTGAATCAATTATAAACAGGAGCAAGCACATTCATCAATTAAAATTATTAGAAGCCAGCTACTGGCTTTATATAACTTAAAAAAAGAAAAAAGAAAAAAGCACTCAAGTCTGAGAGTTTTTTTCTTTTCTTTTTGAATTATTTCATTGATTCTATAAAAAAAGTGGATGGTTAAATGTGCATATAAAATAGAATCTTGTTATTTTATAAAGCGCCAATTTCCCTTGCGCTGAATGCTCTTGATTATGATTGTTCAAGTAAGTGTTGCTCTTTGTGAGTAAGTTATTATAGGAGGAAAATAAAATTGGCAGAATAGGTGCATGCAATAGGATTCAAATGATCAGCAGATCGGCTAACAAAAGATTTACTGCATGAAACTTTCGACTAGACATGAATACTTTCGAGAAGAAGTATCAAATTTTCATGTCATTAAAAACATGTGGCTAACGCTGAGAAAAAATAATTACTGCTTTTTTACACGACTAGTCGCAAATAAAAAACCACTGAACAAAGTCAGTGGGGAGGGTGTATCAAATGAAGGTCTTCAGTTTCATTGTTAAGAAAAGCTGAGAGTAGAGATCAAATGGATGCATACACCCTCCATAAATCATTTTAACACATTATAATCAAAAAATAACTTATTCTAACTTACCAAATTTCTTGAGTAGTTTCTTTTGAACTATATACCGGTTATATATTTTATGTTGTTTTTTGAAAATGTCTTTAATTATTTATTTAAATCATCATTAAAATAATTAAACTGATTAAAAGAAAATAGAAAAATGACTATAATAATCTGGATGCTTTAGCTAGAAATATGAGTAAATTTAAAGAGGTGACAATGAAGTGAAAATAAAGCTATTCATTTAGTTAGGCGTGTGTAATTGATATTTAAGCTGAGTTATAATTTCAATCTTTAGTGGACTGTAAGAAATGAAACCCTTATAATATCAACGGATAGATATTAAGTAAGAGGCATTCGTTCAGAGAAAATTTATAAAAAATTACTCTGTTGAGCCTATATCTAAAGAACGCCTAACGACTCCTAAAGGGAAAGTTGATAGGCTGAGGAGGAAATATCAACATGACGATTCAATGGTTCCCAGGGCATATGGCGAAGGCACGTCGAGAAGTTTCTGAAAAATTAAAGTTTGTAGATATTGTTTTTGAACTGATTGATGCGCGTTTGCCTTTATCCTCACGCAATCCGATGCTGGATCAAATTGTACAGCAAAAACCGCGGTTGATTTTATTGAACAAAGCAGATTTAGCTGATCCAGCTCAAACTACTTTATGGGTAAATTATTTCCGTGAGCAAGGTCATCACGTATTGGCGTTAACAGCTAAGAATGATAAAAGTGTGAAGCAAATTGTTCCTGCTAGTAAAAAAGTATTGGCGGAAAAAATGGCTCGCGATAAAGAAAGAGGGTTAAAATCACGTGCGATTCGGGCGATGGTGCTTGGCATTCCGAATGTTGGAAAATCAACATTGCTAAATCATTTAGCAGGAAAAAAAATCGCTAGTACTGGTAACCGTCCAGGCGTCACTAAAGGGCAGCAATGGCTGCGTTTTGGTTCGCAATTAGAATTATTAGATACTCCAGGAATTTTGTGGCCTAAATTTGAAGATCCAGCAGTTGGTAAAAAGTTAGCGCTAACTGGAGCGATTAAGGATGATCTTTTGCATTTAGATGATTTGGCACTTTATCTGTTAGAAGTTTTTCGCCGCTTCTATCCATTGCAATTAAAAGAACGTTATAAATTAACAGAAGACGACTTATTTATGGAGTTGCCTGAGTTATTATTGCTGATATCAGAAAAACGAGGTTTCAAAGATGATTATGAACGTGCCAGTGAGATGCTGATTCTTGAATTGCGACAAGGAAAATTGGGCCGTTTCACCTTGGATCGCTACGAGGAGTTGAGTGTTTAATGGAAAAATTATCAATTAGTGCAATTAAAGCAGAGTTAAAAACAATCATTTCAGCAGATGATCATCGTTTGGCAGAATTTCGTCAGGATACACGTAAAGGTGTCCAATTGGCAATAAGCCAATGGCAAAGGCAGCAGGACAAGCAAGTTGCATTAGCGGAAAAATATCGAGAAATGTCGATTTTTGAAAATGAAAAGAAATCACAAGGTTTTCAGGCAATTTGCGGCATTGATGAAGTTGGTCGCGGACCTCTGGCTGGTCCAGTTGTAGCGGCAGCCGTGATACTGAATGATGAGCATGAAATTTTAGGTTTGAATGATTCGAAACAACTTTCGGCGCATAAACGGGAAGAGCTGGTAAAGGAAATTAAGAAGAACGCTCGGGCTATCGGCATTGGAGAAGCAACGGCCGAAGAAATTGATCAGTTGAATATTTATCAGGCGACGAAAGTTGCAATGCAAAGAGCAATTGATCAACTACAAATTACACCAGACTGTTTATTGATTGATGCAATGGTTTTAGATAATGGGTTACCCCAGGAGAAAATTATCAAAGGAGATGCCAGATCGGTTTCGATTGCGGCTGCCAGTATCATCGCAAAGGTCTATCGTGATGAGTGGATGGCTGAATACGGCGAAAGGTATCCGGCTTATGGTTTTGCTAAAAATGCTGGATATGGAACTAGAGAACATCTACAAGCAATTGAAGAACAAGGTATTTTACCGATACATCGCAAAACATTTGCACCAATTAAAAATTTATACTAAAGAAAATCCTTCTTTTTTTTGTATCTTTTTGATAAAGAAACTGAAAAGAGGGATTTTTTTGAAGAACGAATTTTTGTTACGATTGAGTTTAGTCGGCTCTTCGTCAAATCGTGTTGGTGAAGACAAATTTGAATAAAACTTAGTCCGATATGCGACGCGTTCTGTGCGCCGCATATTTTTTAGTTTTCAAAGATCAGACCTTGTTGTAAATAGATCCGTGCCCGAAAGTTATAAAAGTTGCGATAACCAAACGCAATTCGTTTAATCAGCTTGATCTTGTTATTCAG
>NZ_KE136363.1:156617-167532 GCF_000406965.1 Enterococcus avium ATCC 14025
CTGGTAATGCTTCGTTGCTTCACGCAAGATCCGTGTCACCGTCCCATCCGAGACGAAGTACTTCTTAGCGATTAGTTTACGTGATTGATTTTCGTACAGTTCCATGAGAATCGCCTGCTTCAGTTCCTTTGTTAGTTGATGATGTTCATCAACTAAGTCCGTTTTCGCAGAAAAGGTCCGTCCACAATCATGGCAGAGAAAACGGGTACGTTTTAATTCTAAAATAGTTAACTTTTCTTTGACTTTCAACATCTGAGTGCGTGTCGTATAGGAACCGTTGCGGATAATACGAATCGATCCACAGTGTTCACAATGGGAAGGTGAGTCATCCAATCTCCCTTTAATAAACTGCGCTTGAACGCCTTTATATTCTTTTTCAATCAGCCATTCTTCATCAAAAAATAAATGTTTATCTGTTAATCCGAGTAATTTTCTAGTATGATTATCCATTGAGAGACTCCTTTGGTAGGGTGACGTTTTGGTCAACTAAATTTTACCAAAAGTGAGTCTCTTTTTGAGTTGAAACGAAGAAAAAAGTGTTAGTAGAAAATCGCCTTCGATTTTCAACCAACACAAAATATTATAGAACCGTTTAGTCAAGGGAGTAGGGGCTTTTGGAAAACAGCGGATTTATCAGTTTGCGAAAAAGCATCAATGGTGGGAGTTGAATGGATTAGACATTAGGCTTACGGCTCAGACAACGAAGAAAAATGATTGGGATGAATGGACGAAGGAACGGCTTCAAGAAATTGAAAGCACGCACCAATATATCACGATTGAAGATCAGGCTTATCCAGAAACATTGCGACAGGTTTCAACGCCACCATTGGTCTTGTTTTACAAAGGAAATTTAGCATTACTAGAAAGAGAAAAGCTGGCGATTGTTGGTGCTAGAGAAGCGACGGAATACGGGTATCATGTCCTGCAGAAAATAATGCCTGAGCTTACGAAACGCGGTTTTGTGATTGTCAGCGGTTTGGCTAAAGGAATTGACAGCTTTGCTCATCAATTTTCTATCAGCAATCAGGGGAAAACCATTGGTGTAGTAGGCACAGGTCTAGATATTTGTTATCCTAAATCTAGTGGCAATTTACAAATTGAAATGAGTCAGCATCATTTAGTTTTAAGTGAATATCCTAATGGTACGAAGCCTGCGAAGTTTCATTTTCCAATGCGCAATCGCATCATCGCCGGATTAAGCAGTGGTGTGCTTGTGGTAGAAGCAAAGAGACGCAGTGGTTCGTTAATTACTGCTCAACAGGCGTTGGATTATGGCAAAGATGTTTTTGCGGTTCCTGGATCGATTTTGGATGAGCGTTCCAGTGGCTGTCATCAGTTGATTCAAGACGGTGCAATCTGTGTTGAAAAAACACAAGATATTTTTGATTCCTACGATTTATGGAATAAAATTCATTAGCCGCGACTTGACAAACAAAATTTGAATAGCGTATTATAGGCTACGATTTGTCAGTAGTTACCGATATATAATAGTAGAAAAAATTGAGGAGGCAAAAACATTTGGCCTATAAATACCTAGTTATCGTGGAATCACCAGCAAAAGCAAAGACGATCGAAAAATATTTGGGAAGAAACTATAAGGTCGTAGCAAGTGTTGGACATGTGCGGGACTTACCCAAAAGTAAGATGGGGATTGATGTGGAAAATAATTATGAACCCCACTATATTTCTATTCGAGGCAAGGGCGATGTTATCAAAAGTTTGAAACAAGCGGCTAAAAAAGCGCAAAAAGTTTATCTTGCAAGTGACCCGGATAGAGAAGGAGAAGCTATCGCGTGGCATCTCTCTTATTTATTAGGATTGGACTTAAAGGATAAGAATCGTGTTGTATTCAATGAAATTACCAAGGATGCAGTAAAGGCAGCCTTTAAAGAACCTCGTTCCATAGATGTTTCGCTAGTAGATGCACAGCAAGCACGTCGGGCATTGGATCGCCTTGTTGGTTACTCCATTTCACCGATTTTATGGAAAAAAATCAAAAAAGGTTTGAGCGCTGGTCGTGTTCAGTCGATCGCCTTAAAAATGATTATTGATCGTGAACAAGAAATTCGTGATTTTGTGCCAGAAGAATACTGGAGCATTGATGGAAACTTCAAGAAGAAAACCAAGAAGTTCAAAGCGAATTTCTGGGGTGTCGATGGCAAGAAGAAAAAATTGCCAAATGCCGAAGCAGTGAAGGAAGTTACAGCTAGAATTGACGGCAAGGACTTTGAAGTGACTAAAGTTGAGAAAAAGGAACGCAAAAGAAATCCGGCATTGCCATTTACCACGAGTAATATGCAACAGGAATCTGCTCGTAAGTTGAACTTCCGTACTAGAAAAACCATGATGGTAGCACAGCAATTGTATGAAGGGATCGCTCTTGGGAAACAAGGCACAGTTGGTCTGATTACCTATATGCGTACAGATTCGACTCGGATCTCGGATACAGCAAAAGCTGAAGCAGCTGAGTTCATTGAAGAAAAATATGGTAAAGAGTATTCGCAGCATCATGCCCGTAAAGCGAAAAATCCTCAAGGGGCTCAAGACGCTCATGAGGCAATCCGTCCGACAAGTGTACGACGGACACCTGAAGAAATGAAGCAATATTTAGACAAGGATCAATTAAAGTTATACACCTTAATTTGGTCACGCTTTGTTGCTAGCCAAATGACTGCAGCGATTCTTGATACGATGAAAGTGACATTGGAACAAAACGGCGTCATCTTTATCGCCAACGGGTCGAAAATCAAGTTCAAAGGATTCATGCAGGTATATATTGAAGGCCGTGATGACGGAAAAGAAGACAAAGAAAATATTTTACCTGAACTTGAAAAGGGCGAAGTTGTTCAATCTGTTAATATTGAAAATAAACAGCACTTCACTCAGCCGCCTGCACGATTTAGTGAAGCAACACTGATCAAAACATTGGAAGAAAACGGAGTTGGTCGTCCGTCAACTTATGCGCCAACCTTAGATACAATCCAACGTCGTTATTATGTGAAATTAACGCAACGGCGTTTTGAACCAACAGAGCTTGGCGAGATTGTCAATAATCTGATCGTTGATTTCTTCCCGCAAATCGTGGACGTCAACTTTACAGCAGAAATGGAAAACGATTTGGATAAGGTGGAAGAAGGCAAGGAAGAATGGACAACCGTTGTGGACCGTTTCTATAAACCTTTTGCTATTGAACTGGAAAAAGCTGAAGAAGGTATTGAAAAAATTCAGATCAAAGACGAGCCAGCGGGGTTCGATTGCGATGTCTGTGGACATCCAATGGTGATCAAATTGGGACGTTATGGGAAATTTTATGCCTGTAGCAACTTTCCGGATTGTCGCAACACTAAACCAATCATCAAAGAAATCGGTGTTGAATGCCCTGTTTGTCACAAGGGACAAGTGGTTGAACGGAAATCCAAGAAGAATCGCTTGTTCTACGGATGTTCACGGTACCCAGACTGTGACTTTACTTCTTGGGATAAACCAATTGGCCGGACATGTCCGAAAGACGGCGGTTATCTAGTTGAGAAGAAAGTCAAAGGCGGGAAACAGGTTGTCTGTGTGAATGGTGATTACGAAGAAAAAGTACAAAAATAAGTGATACTAAGTGAGGATTAAATGGTAAAAACAGTGAATGTTATCGGAGCGGGTCTTGCTGGAAGCGAAGCCGCTTGGCAGTTAGCAGAAGCAGGGGTTCCAGTGAATTTATATGAGATGCGCCCGGTGAAATCAACAGCAGCACACCACACGGCTGATTTTGCGGAGCTTGTGTGCAGCAACTCCTTACGAGGAAATGGATTGACGAATGCGGTGGGTGTTCTGAAGGAAGAAATGCGTCGCTTGAATTCTTTAGTCATCAGCTCTGCGGACGAAACGGCGGTACCAGCGGGTGGTGCGCTTGCAGTGGACCGAAATGATTTTTCTGGATTGATTACACAGAAGTTGAAAACTCATCCATTGGTGACCGTTATTTCAGAAGAAATTACAAAAATTCCTAAAGGGATTACCATCATCGCGACAGGTCCTTTGACCTCAGAAGCTTTAGCAGAAGAAATAGCGGAATATAATGGCTCTCATGGTTTTTATTTTTATGATGCAGCAGCGCCCATCATCGATAGCTCCACTATTGATCGTGATAAGGTCTATTTGAAGTCTCGTTATGACAAGGGAGAAGCCGCATATCTGAATTGTCCGATGACTGAAGAAGAGTTCATGCGTTTTTATGAAGCATTAATCACTGCGGAGGTTGCTCCACAAAAAGAATTTGAGAAAGAAAAATTTTTTGAAGGCTGTATGCCGATCGAGGTTATGGCTAAGCGGGGAATCAAGACGATGTTGTTTGGTCCAATGAAGCCAGTGGGATTAGAAGATCCAAAAACTGGAAAACGTCCGTATGCTGTAATTCAACTACGTCAGGATAACGCAGCCGCATCAATGTACAATATAGTTGGTTTTCAAACGCATTTAAAATGGGGCGAACAAAAACGGGTCTTCCAGATGATTCCCGGCCTAGAGAATGCTGAATTCCTGCGTTATGGAGTGATGCATCGCAACAGCTTCATGAATTCACCAGAGCTTTTAAGACCTACTTATCAAAGTAAAAAGCGTGATGATTTATTCTTTGCGGGTCAAATGACAGGCGTGGAAGGATATGTCGAAAGTGCGGGTAGCGGGTTAGTCGCTGGTATAAATGCGGCTCGATTGGCGAAGGGTGAAGAATTGATCGAATTTCCTCATGAAACGGCGATTGGCTCGATGGCCTATTACATTACCCATGCAGAAGGCAAACATTTCCAACCAATGAATGCAAACTTTGGGTTATTTCCTAGTCTTCCAGAACGAGTTCGCGATAAAAAATTGCGCTATGAAACACTTGCAGAGCGTGCTTTGAACGCTCTCGCTGAAATGAATATTTAGAAAAATTTCCGTTGCTTCGGCAATGGGATTTTTTTATTTTGACAAAATAAATCGGATTCATGTTTGATTTGAAGGCAATTATGAAATATCTGTAAAGAATTGTTAGTATATTCGTGAAAAGTCAATAAATTCTGACAATTCAATTGTAATTAAAAAGTTCTTATGCTACATTTGTGATATGTTTGTGAGGTGAGAAAAAGTTTGGAAAATGAAGCAGCCATGCAAGAGTTTATGGGTTATTTAATGACTGAACGCGGGTACTCTGAAAAGACCAAAGAGGCTTATCAACGCGACTTAAATGACTTTTGTCAGTTCTTAGAAAATTCAGGAGAGTCTTCATTATTAACAGTCGATCATTTAGACGTAAGGGTTTATTTGTCTTACTTAAATGATTTAAAATACAGCCGCAACACCATTAGTCGTAAGATTGCCAGTTTACGCTCTTTTTATCAATACCTTTTAAAGCATGAAAAAATTAAAGAAAATCCTTTTTCTTACGTGCATCTCAAAAAGAAACACGCTCGTTTGCCACGCTTTTTTTACGAAAAGGAAATTGAAGTATTATTTGCTAATGTGGACGGTACGAAACCGTTGGACCAACGGAACCGTGCCTTGTTAGAAGTACTTTACGGATCTGGGCTTCGGGTTAGTGAATGTGCAAATCTCAAATTATCAGTTATCGACTTTGATAACAGTGTTCTGTTGATTCATGGAAAAGGGAATAAAGATCGTTATGTGCCATTAGGTTCTTACGCAGCGGATGCGATCCAGGAATTTGTGGGTGATGGACGTAAAAGGCTAATGACACGTTTTGGCAAGGAGCATGACTATTTATTCGTAAACCACCGTGGAGAACAGATTACTTCAACTGGGATTGAGTATGTACTGAAGCAAATCATTAAAAAGAGCAGTTTAAATAGTGATATTCATCCACACATGCTTCGACACACCTTTGCAACACATTTACTGAATAATGGCGCAGATTTGCGTACAGTTCAGGAACTACTAGGACATGCGAATTTGTCTACAACACAAATCTATACGCATGTGACCAAAGAAAGTCTACAAAAAAGTTATCGCTCATTTCATCCAAGAGCTTAGAGGACAGTTTAAAATAAAGGAGAGAAAAAGATGTCAGAATCACAATTTCATTCAACTACGATCTGTGCGATTGAAAAAGACGGAAAATTAGCAATGGCTGGTGACGGTCAAGTGACCATGGGAGAGCAAGTTATTATGAAGGGGACTGCGCGTAAAGTTCGTCGTATCTATAACGGCAAAGTCGTTGTCGGATTTGCCGGCAGTGTGGCTGACGCATTTACCTTAGAAGAAAAATTTGAAGGCAAGCTAAATGAATATAATGGTAATTTGCAACGGGCAGCCGTCGAACTTGCACAGGAATGGCGGACACAGCAAGCAATGAAAAACCTAGAGGCATTATTGATTGTCATGAATGATGAAGAAATGCTGCTGGTTTCCGGAAACGGCGAAGTAATCGCTCCTGATGATGGCATTTTGGCTATCGGTTCAGGTGGAAATTATGCATTGGCCGCAGCGCGTGCTATGAAAAAACACAATACAGAAATGTCTGCTAAAGAAATCGCAGAAAGCGCATTGAATATTGCAGCAGATATTTGTGTCTTTACGAACCATAATATTATTGTTGAGGAAATGTAGACTGATTTAATTTCAAAACAATCAATTTAGGAGCAAGGAGAATCCAGATGACTGAAGTTAATAAAACACCAAAAGAAATCGTCAGCGAGTTAGATCAATACATCATTGGACAAGATGAAGCAAAACGCTCTGTAGCGATTGCTTTAAGGAATCGTTATCGCCGAATGCAGTTAGAAGAAACGATGCAGCAGGAAGTAACACCCAAAAATATTTTAATGATCGGACCTACAGGTGTAGGGAAAACGGAGATTGCTCGACGTTTGGCGCGAATCGTCAAGGCGCCTTTCGTTAAAGTCGAAGCAACTAAATTCACGGAAGTAGGCTATGTTGGTCGTGACGTTGAGTCAATGGTTCGTGACCTTGTCGAAAATGCGATTACGATCGTTGAAAAGGAACAATACTCAAAAGTGTATTCACAAGCCTTAAAACGTGCTAATAAACGCTTAGTGAAGATTTTAGTTCCTGGCATTAAGAAAGAGCAAAAACAAAGTAATAACCCTTATGAACAAATGATGAATATCTTCAACCAAACACAAACCGAACCAAAAGAAGAAGTAACTGAGGATATCAAGGTAAATCGTCAAACAGTTCTTGATCAGTTGGAAAAAGGTCTATTGGATCAGCGAGAAGTAAGCATTGAGATCACTGAACCGAAAAAAACGATGCCGATGAACAATGGGCTAGAACAAATGGGTATCGACCTTTCAGACACATTAGGCGCGTTAACTCCTGAGAAAAAGGTTCAACGCACAGTGACTGTCAAAGAAGCCCAAGAGCTATTAGTTAAAGAGGAACAGGCCAAACTGGTTAATGAAGGTGATATTTATACAGCAGCGATCAAGTTAGCAGAAAGCTCGGGGATTATCTTCATTGATGAAATCGATAAGATCACATCTAAATCACAGCAAAATTCCGGGGAAGTCTCTCGTGAAGGCGTCCAACGTGATATTCTGCCAATCGTAGAAGGTTCACAGGTCAATACGAAATACGGCGCGATTCAAACGGATCATATTTTGTTTATCGCTAGTGGTGCGTTTAGTTTGTCTAAACCGAGTGATCTGATTCCCGAACTGCAGGGACGCTTCCCAATCCGTGTAGAGTTAAGCGATCTTACAGCGGAAGATTTCGTTCGAATCTTGACTGAACCAAATAATGCGTTGATTAAGCAATATATCGCTTTAGTCGGCACCGAAAATGTCAAAATTATTTTCACGCAAGAAGCCATTGAACGAATTGCTCAAATTGCCTTTGATGTGAATCGGGAGACAGACAATATTGGGGCACGGCGTTTGCACACGATCTTGGAAAAATTATTAGAAGATCTTTTATTTGAAGCGCCAGACATGCAAATGGGTGAGATAAAGATTACAGAAGCATATGTGGATGAAAAATTAGCTTCAATTGCTCAAAATAAAGATTTAAGTCGTTTTATTCTGTAAAAATGGAGGGGAAAAAGTGGAAACATTATTAGAGAAAACACGTCAGATTAATAAGTTGATGCAGCAAAAAAATGCCTTCGAACCAGCTGCAGAGTTACCTTACAACAATATGGCGCGGATTTTAGGGGACGTCTTAGGCTCTTTGACGTACATCATTGGAGCCGAAGGTGAATTGTTGGGATTAAATGAAAAGATCGATATCAATACTGATCGCGTCCGTTCATTTCTGGTTGACCGTCAATTTCCAGATAGCTATGTTTCAGGAATGAAGGAAGTTTTTAAAACGGAGGCCAACATACCAGTTGCAAACGAGTTGACGGCCTTTCCAACTGAGCGGGCGGAACTTTACCCAAATGGATTGACGACGGTCATTCCAATTTTTGGTTCAGGCGAACGTTTAGGAACGATCATCTTAGCACGGACAGAAGGAGCTTTTGATGACGATGATCTGGTATTAGCTGAATATGGTGCCACAGTTATTGGAATGGAAGTCCTTTATCAGCAATTCTTGAATGTCGAGGAGAAGATCCGCAGTCAAACGGCGGTTCAAATGGCGATCAGTACACTTTCGTATAGTGAATTAAAAGCAGTTAAAGCGATTTTTGATGCATTGGAGGGCGATGAAGGCCGCTTAACCGCTTCAAATATAGCCGATAAAATCGGTATTACGCGTTCAGTGATCGTTAATGCGTTGCGAAAATTAGAGTCTGCTGGAATTATTGAATCTCGTTCGCTAGGTATGAAAGGGACGTATCTGAAGGTTTTAAATCCATTATTCAAGGATGAACTGGTTCGTCATAAATAGGTTTAATCTCATAATACGCAGATTCCTTTTTTATAAAAGGAGTCTGCGTTACACTATTGGAGATACATGACGTGGAAAGCAAATCTTTTCTACAAGAAAACTATGCGTTAGCAGGGACAAGGAGTGGGGAATTATGTCAGTAACAATCAGCAATGGCTTTTTGGAAGCAACGATCAATGAAAAAGGGGCGGAGCTGGCTAGTTTGTGCGCCAATCAGATTGAGTACATTTGGCAGGCAGATCCAAAGTATTGGAACCGTCATGCACCGTTCTTATTTCCGTTCGTCGGCCGTTTAAAGGATAATCAATATACCTATAAAGGTAAAACTTATCCGATGGGGCAACATGGATTTGCTCGAGATAAGGAGTTTAAAGTACTTGAGCAAGCAGAGGATAAAGTTTCCTTCTTACTTGAAAGTGATGAAGAAACGAAAAAAATTTATCCATTTGATTTTGCTTTATTGATCAGCTATGAAATTTGGGGAGAAGGAATTCGTATTCGTTTCAATGTTGAGAATACGGGTACCGAAGAGATGATCTTTGCACTAGGAGGACATCCCGCCTTCAATATTCCTCTGACAGAGGATTTAAGTTTTGAAGATTATTTTATTGCATTTTCTCCACAAAAATCACGAGTTAAAATTCCTTTAGAGGGTCCATTTGCCAATTTGGATCAAAAAACCATTGGACAAACCAATACGAATATTCAATTGAGTCACGATTTGTTCAGAGAAGATGCCTTAATCTATGAAACAAAGGGATTGAACGCATATACTTTAGGGAGTGAAGAATCACCTCACAGTGTCACGTTAGCCTACAATAATATTCCTTATGTCGGATTATGGTCTCCGTATCCTGCTGAAGCACCATTTGTTTGCATTGAACCATGGTGGGGTTTTGCTGATACAGTCGACAGCAATGGACAGTTGGAAGACAAAGAAGGGATGAATCGCTTGGCTGCGAAAGAAACCTTCAAAACCGAGTTTTCAATTACTGTTAGTTAGAAAAAAAAGTCGAGAAATACTAGAGCTATCTAAAACGATAGATTAGTATTTCGGTTCTATAATATTTGGTGTTGTTACTCTTTCTGAGTGAGAACACCAAGTATTTTTTTATACAAAAAGACATTTGGTTGTCCTATAATTAAATCGCTGAACCCAATCATAGGAGGCGAACCAAATGTCCAGTATTAAGAATATCAAATATAAAGATAATTGCCTAGACAAAACCATCAAACAAATCCTAAATATTCATGATTCCAATATTACTTTTCCTAAAGACGCCGTCTCAAAAGAAAAAGTCCATGACAGAATGGCCACCGTCTTTACTGGTCGACTGAGCTATCCCTCTCCTCGGTGTGAGTGTTGCGGCTACGACTCCGTCATCCATCATGGCTACAAAGATAGCTGGATTCAATTACTCCCTTATCAAGAAGTGTCTACCTATCTTCATCTCTATAAACAACGGTTTTATTGTAAACAGTGTCATCATACCTTTTCAGCTAAAACCTATTATGTCGCAGAAAACTGTTATCTCTCCCAAGCGCTCAAGTTTGCGATCGCTGTTGATTTAAAGAAGAAAATTTCGATGAAAGATATCGCTCAACGTTACTTGGTTTCCGCTAAAACGGTCGAACGGGTCTTGGATTCTTTTTTTGAAGAACCACGACTGAAGCCCAATTACTTACCCAAACATCTCTTGATTGATGAATTCAAAGGAACTAAGGACTGTCAGGGCGCCATGTGTTTTATTCTCAGTGACGCGGATACGGGGAAAATCTTTGATATTTTAGAGGATCGAAGAAGCTTCAAGCTGATCGCCTATTTCATGCGCTTTACTTATCACGCACGGAAACACGTTTCTCATGTCGTGATGGATATGAATGCGGGCTATGATTCTGTGACAAAGGTCGTTTTCCCAAATGCTCGGATCTCTATTGATCGGTTCCATGTAATCCAACAACTCAATCGTGCGTTTAACAAACAACGGATAAAAACCATGAATCACTTGAAAAAGAGCGACCCGCAAGCCATGAAAAAGTATCGCAAGCTTAAGAAATATTGGCGAACCATTCTGAA